>NZ_JBYTEF010000001.1:372500-4530000 GCF_058792335.1 Bacillus sp. CPT56D-587-MTF
AGTGCTGAAAGCATCTAAGCATGAAGCCCCCCTCAAGATGAGATTTCCCATAGCGTAAGCTAGTAAGATCCCTGAAAGATGATCAGGTTGATAGGTTCGAGGTGGAAGCATGGTGACATGTGGAGCTGACGAATACTAATAGATCGAGGACTTAACCATATAATATGTAGCAAATGTTATTTAGTTTTGAAAGAATATAAAAAACTTGTTGACTTTCGAGGTCAAATGAGTTAAAATGATTCTTGTCTTAAATGAATACAGTCTGGTAATGATGGCAGAGAGGTCACACCCGTTCCCATACCGAACACGGAAGTTAAGCTCTCTAGCGCCGATGGTAGTTGGGACCTTGTCCCTGTGAGAGTAGGACGTTGCCAGGCAAAATGGAGGATTAGCTCAGCTGGGAGAGCACCTGCCTTACAAGCAGGGGGTCGGCGGTTCGATCCCGTCATCCTCCACCATATATGTCGGAGGGGTAGCGAAGTGGCTAAACGCGGCGGACTGTAAATCCGCTCCTTCGGGTTCGGCAGTTCGAATCTGCCCCCCTCCACCATTCTTAATTAATGGGCTATAGCCAAGCGGTAAGGCAACGGACTTTGACTCCGTCATGCGCTGGTTCGAATCCAGCTAGCCCAGCCATTAAGAGCCATTAGCTCAGTTGGTAGAGCATCTGACTTTTAATCAGAGGGTCGAAGGTTCGAGTCCTTCATGGCTCACCATTTTAATGAAATATGCGGGTGTGGCGGAATTGGCAGACGCACTAGACTTAGGATCTAGCGCCTTTGGCGTGGGGGTTCGACTCCCTTCACCCGCACTTTTAATAAAATAACTCATACATGTCTTGCGGAAGTAGTTCAGTGGTAGAATACAACCTTGCCAAGGTTGGGGTCGCGGGTTCGAATCCCGTCTTCCGCTCCAATTTTCAATATGACATGCCGGGGTGGCGGAACAGGCAGACGCACAGGACTTAAAATCCTGCGGTGGGTGACCACCGTGCGGGTTCGACCCCCGCCCTCGGCACCATATGCGCCCGTAGCTCAATTGGATAGAGCGTTTGACTACGGATCAAGAGGTTAGGGGTTCGACTCCTCTCGGGCGCGCTTTTATTAACGGGAAGTGGCTCAGCTTGGTAGAGCACCTGGTTTGGGACCAGGGGGTCGCAGGTTCAAATCCTGTCTTCCCGATATTCCCAAAAAACATGGGGCCTTAGCTCAGCTGGGAGAGCGCCTGCCTTGCACGCAGGAGGTCAGCGGTTCGATCCCGCTAGGCTCCACTTTATTTAATATATGTCTCGGAGGTATACCCAAGTTCGGCTGAAGGGATCGGTCTTGAAAACCGACAGGCGGTGAGAATCGCGCGGGGGTTCGAATCCCTCTACCTCCTCCATTTTTTCTTTAATGGCTTAGACATATAATAATAAAATATTTATTTTTTCCTTCATGGAGGTATACCCAAGTTCGGCTGAAGGGATCGGTCTTGAAAACCGACAGGCGGCGAGAGTCGCGCGGGGGTTCGAATCCCTCTACCTCCTCCATTTTTAAAACTTTATATTGTCGCGGGGTGGAGCAGCACGGTAGCTCGTCGGGCTCATAACCCGAAGGTCGCAGGTTCAAATCCTGTCCCCGCAACCAAATGGTCCCGTGGTGTAGTGGTTAACATGCCTGCCTGTCACGCAGGAGATCGCCGGTTCGACCCCGGTCGGGACCGCCATTTATGTTGGCTCGGTAGCTCAGTCGGTAGAGCAGAGGACTGAAAATCCTCGTGTCGGCGGTTCGATTCCGTCCCGAGCCACCATTTTTTTTATGCCGGCTTAGCTCAATTGGTAGAGCAACTGACTTGTAATCAGTAGGTTGGGGGTTCAAGTCCTCTAGCCGGCATCATTTAGGGGCATAGTTTAAAGGTAGAACTGAGGTCTCCAAAACCTCCAGTGTGGGTTCGATTCCTACTGCCCCTGTAAAGTATATGGGCCTATAGCTCAGCTGGTTAGAGCGCACGCCTGATAAGCGTGAGGTCGATGGTTCGAGTCCATTTAGGCCCACCATATATTATTCCGCAGTAGCTCAGTGGTAGAGCTATCGGCTGTTAACCGATCGGTCGTAGGTTCGAGTCCTACCTGCGGAGCCATGGCCCGTTGGTCAAGTGGTTAAGACACCGCCCTTTCACGGCGGTAACACGGGTTCGAATCCCGTACGGGTCATACCAAAAAGAGTCAGCATTATGCTGGCTCTTTTTTATTTTGTTAATCCTTTTTATTACGTTACTTTCCAGAAATAAATAAAGGAATTTTGGAAAAGCTATGGTATGTATAAAAAGGAGGAAATCATAATGACACGAGTGAGAGACTTAATGAGTACCCATATTGTACATTGTACACCGCTAGACAATGTATATGAGGCAGCTGTAAAAATGAAGGAAGAATCGATTGGATTAATTCCTGTTGTTGAAAATGAGCAAGTTGTTGGGCTTGTTACTGATCGTGATTTAGTCGTTCGAGGGATTGCTGAAAAACATCCTGGATCTAATAAGATTACAAATGTAATGACAACAAATATTATCTCAGTTTCTCCAAATGATTCTATTGAAAAAGCTACAGAGCTAATGGCACAGCATCAAATTAGACGATTACCAGTAGTTGATAGTGGTCAACTTATTGGCATGTTAGCACTAGGAGATTTAGCTATAAGGGAATCAGCAGATGATCAAGCTGGATTTGCCTTGAGCGAAATCTCAGAGCGTACAGAGTAAATTGAAACTTTCATTAACCGAGAGTTTAATGGTCACTCATAAAGAGCTAAATTATATATAAATTTCAGATACATTATTCTAGTATATATGGATTAAACTAATATGTTAGCGTGATGTATCTGAGACATTATATAATAAGTATGTGGTTAATAATTTCGACATTTTTTAAAATTTGTTATTCTTAATTTTTAATAAGAGAAAAGATGATATACTGATAGATATAAGCATTATGAGAGATTTTGAATATAACAATATTAATTTTTAGTGGTGCGATAATAAATTAATATTTCCTACATAGATGAAAAGGGAAGGGGAATTATATGAAGGCTGTACAGGGCGATCCAAATTGGAATTTGGTTACAGATACATATATAGAACCAAATAATTTCGCTGAATTATTTTCTTTGCTTGTACCTTGTCACCCAAAAGGTGAGGGGAAAGAACGAACTATATTAGTATGGAAAGAGAAAGAATTTTATAAAGAAGAAAATTTAGCGGCATTTATCGTATATGGCATGAATAAAGCAAAGAAATTACCGCAGTTTCATAAAGATGAAATTCCAACTTTAGTGCGTATTCTTCGCTTATGCCAAGAGATTGGTTGGTATGAAGAGGCAAATGATTTTATGATAGCGCAAGGATTAGCTGAGTTTGTTCATACTTCATTGGAATATGAAACATGGGATCTTTTGACGCAATCAGTTGCTTTAAATTATTTAATTATTAAATATCGTATAGGTGAATTGACAGATAGGGATATTGAAATTTGGGATAGAGTTAAATTTAATGAGAAGTGTATAACCGATTGTAAACATTTATTATCTCATAAAGAAGTATTGGAATTTACATTCTTTTATATGTGCAAGAGAGCGAAATCATTATCAAAAGAGCAATTAAATAGTGATATGATGAGTTTAGCAATGTATTGTAATACTTTTGTATATGATTTGTATACACATGATTTATTACGGAAATATCGTAAGTGTACAGATTTCCTATCATATTATGGACCTAGTCAGGCAGTTTTAGCATGTCAAAGAGCTGTATTATCTCAAATTTCCGATCGCTTAGACCCATTAAAGACAACGCATGTAGATGATTATTTATATGTGATGAAAGAAATGATGGAGCATATGACGATAGGAGTAATGGATCGATATGGTCATTTTATTGGAAAGCTACTATCTTATGTGCCATTTTTCGAAATGATACAAGTTCCACAGCATGCATATTATTGTGAAGAATTACTGTATATTTGTAAGGGCATTGAATATAAAGAAGAAACACTACGCAATTATATATTTATACAATTACATGATTGTTTACCATCATTTTTTAGGCTATTTCTTAAAAATAAGCGTTACGCAACGATTCATGATATTCTTTTCTATTGGTGCGATGACGAACAACGAATGAGCTTAGAGAAAAAATATAATCTAAGCTTTATTTATGAAAAATATGCTTGTGGATAAACAATATTTTCGATATGAAAAATTAATATAAATTAAAAAGGATCTCCAGTTTATGTGAGATCCTTTTTTGTTAGTAAAACAAGGAGAAAGTGATTAAGACAAGAAACAACATTCCATATAGGAGAAGTTGTGCAGTATAACTTCCTTGTATACCAAAAAAAGTATTGGCTTTCTTATACAAATGCAATATGTATTTTATTGGAGCATCTTTGAAAGATTGGTACACAGTGTCTCCTCTTTCTAAGCTTCTTGTTCTTGTTTTTGGTTATAAGGGACATTAATATATCTAGCTACAAATAATAAAACAGCCATAAAGAATACTGGAAATACAGTAGATAAATAAAAGCCATTACTAATTATATTTGTTATGAGAGCACTCAAAAGAAAAATAGCATTATAAATATGGGCAATTTTTTGTTTTAGTTGCACTTGAAATGATTCCATCATAATTTCTAATGCAACAAAAGCAATAATAATAGATAAAAATACAATGTTTGTATTGTAAATGATTAAACAACAGATTAAACCTAAAAAGGCTACGTATTCAATTATAAGAGGTATATTGCGTGGCATACAATTTACCTAACTAAATATGGCAGTGGATTTACTGCATTTGTTTTTTCAAAATTCCATTCTCCATTATGTAATTCAAAATGAAGATGTTGCCCGTATGAATGACCTGTGTTTCCCATATGACCTATTAATTGTCCAGTCTGTACTTGATCACCAGCTTGTACAGTGCGATCCTTCATATGAGCATAAACAGTTGTATATAATTTCCCATTGATTTGATGCGCAATGAAAACAACATTGCCATAGCTAGCTGAATAATAAGATTTCACAACTTTACCTGCAGCAGCAGCTTGGATAGAGACGTTTCCTGGAGCGGCAATATCTATACCATAATGCATTTGTTCCCAGCGTATATCAAAGGTTGAGCTAATTCTTCCTTGAGCGGGGAATTTGAAAGCAGCTGGAATTGATGAAGGCTGATCTGTTTTAGCTTGTGGTTGATTTTGTACTACATAGTGTTTTGCTACATATCCGTATCCTGTGCCAAAACGAATTTTATACCAAGTACCTACAGTTTCTACTACTTGTACTTGAGTACCGTTTTGTAATGAACCGAGTAGAGCGCTACTTGTACTAGCTGTGCTACGTACATTTAGATTAGGTGTTGCAACAGTATATTTTGTATTATTTTGAACGGTGATTCCTTTTACTAAGGGTTGTGAACCATTAGAGATGAATGCTTTTTGTACGTAACCTGTTTGGCCATTATGTGATATTTTATACCATTCGCCTTGATCTTCTTGAACGGTAATAAACTTACCATTTGGTAATACATCTAAAATGGAAGATTCTAAATTAGGTTCAGAGCGAACGTTTAATGCATTAGCATTAACGATGTATTGATCATTAGATTGAAGTTTGTTTTTTAGTAAAATAGCATCTTTTTGTACATAACCTACTTTATTATGAACAGATACTTTATACCAACCATTAGTTGTTTCAATGATGTTCACTTTTGTATTAAAGCGAATTGTATCAATTGATGTGCTTTTTACGTTATCTTCTGTATGTAATGCTACTTGATCGACTTTGACATACCCAGTTTTAATATTAGATAATTGTTCAGCGTTTGCTTTTTGTACATTTGTTTCACCCATAGAAGGAAGTAAAGAAGCAATCGCTACAGTAGTTGCTGTTAAAGCAGTAGCTTTCATATTCATGGAATAGAGACCTCCTCTAGTTGTATAGTTGTAATTTTATTATAGTATAAAGATATAATATAGTGGGGGTATTCACATAAATGTAATATGAAATCAATATAAAAATAAATTTTTTGAGGATAATGATTCCTTTTTATACAATTAATTGGGGTTTTATTTTCTAAAATAGAATGTATGTATTGTATAATTTTGATATTATGTTGGCAATTAAGAAAATTAAAAAAGTTGATGATGTCTTATTAGGGTGTTATACTGACAGTGATAATTTTATAGTTTGCTAGGAGAGCTGGTGTTGCCAGCTGAGAGTAGGCCGTAAGCCTTTGATCCTTTTTATTACCTGATCTAGATTATGCTAGCGTAGGGAAGCAATTCGGACACTAACAATGAGTCCCCGTTTCTTTGCGTATAGAAACGGGGCTTTTTTATTTGAAAATTTCATATTGAAACCACTAGGGGTGCTTGACTTGCTGAGAGAGGAATAATCCTTAACCCTTACAACACCTGATCTAGGTAATACTAGCGAAGGGAAGTGGAACATCGAATAAATGTATAACTTTATTTGCTGTAACCACTTCTTATATATAGAAGTGGTTTTTTATTTAGATACATATATTGAAAGGGGATAGAGAAATGAAATTTTGCGATAGATTATTAGAAACTGTGCAACCGGTTTGGGAGATGAGTCATAATCATCCGTTTGTAGTGGGTATGGGAGATGGCACGTTAGAAAAAGATAAATTCCAGTATTATATTATTCAAGATTATTTATATCTGCTAGATTATGCAAAGTTATATGCGATTGGTGTTGTAAAAGCAACGAATCCACAAGTAATGGGAAAGTTCGCTGAACAAATTGATGGAATATTAAATGGCGAAATGACAATCCATAAACAATATGCAAAAAGACTTGGAATTTCTATAGAGGAGATAGAGTCTGCGAAACCATCTGCTAAAAATTTAGCTTATACAAATTACATGATGTCTGTATCTCAAAATGGCACACTTGCGGAATTAATAGCAGCGCTTCTTCCATGTATGTGGAGCTATTGGGAAATTGGAAAGCGTTTAAATGATATTCCTGGAGCAAGAGATCATGAGTTTTTTGGTGAGTGGATTCAAGGATATAGTTCGGAAGAATACGGTAATCTTTGTATTTGGTTAATAGATTTATTAAATGAAATGGCAGTTGGAAAGTCTGAGAAAGAACTAGAAAGATTAGAGGAGATCTTCTTATATTCCAGTCGATTTGAATATTTATTCTGGGATATGTCCTATCGTAAGGAGATGTGGGGATTTGAGGAGCAAGAACATACTACAGTTTCATAATGTTTCTTTTCATTACGATGAGAAACCAATCATCCATGAATTAAATGCTTCTATATATGAGAAAGAGTTTGTCAGTATTATCGGACCGAGTGGATGTGGAAAAAGTACTTTATTTCGCCTTATTACAGGTCTAGAAAAGGTAAGTACTGGACAGATAGAACTGACAGAAACAAAGAACCATCCTGTAGGATATATGCCGCAAAAAGATATGCTTTTGCCGTGGAGAACAATTATTGAGAATGCTGCCCTGCCGCTAGAGTGCCAAGGTGTACAGAAGAAAGAAGCAGAAGTAAAGGCAAAGGAACTGTTACATAAATTTGGTTTGCAAGGGTATGAGCAAAAATATCCGAAAGATTTATCTGGTGGGATGAGACAACGTGTATCTTTTATTCGAACTTTATTAACAGGCGGGGAGATATTGCTGTTAGATGAACCATTTAGTGCGTTGGATGCTTTAACGAAGACCTCTTTGCAAGAATGGTTGTTTGAACAATGGCAAGAGTGGGAAAAAACAATTTTATTCATTACTCATGATGTTGAAGAAGCGTTATTTCTTTCAAACAGAGTTTTAGTAGTGGAACAGCAGCCGATAACGACTTTGACTGAGCGGACTGTACCGCTTGATCATAACAGAACACGAAAAGATTTATATAAACCGGAAGTATTAGCGCTGAAAGATGAGCTTCTTAGTATGTTACAAAGGCAGGTACTTGTGTGATGAACCGATTGAAAGAATTAGTTCCTGCTATTACACTTTCTAGTATTTTACTAGCTGTGTGGGAAATAGGAGCAAGAATTGTAGATGAGATGTACATTTTACCGTCACCGTCTGCGATTGTAATGAAGATATGGAAACTAAAAGACATATTATTTACAGTTCATTTACCTGCAACGTTATACGTCGTTTTAATAGGTGTTGTTATCTCTAGCGTATTAGGTGTAGGGCTAGCGATGTTAATGAATGCGAGTACATGGATGGAAAGAGCATTTTATCCATTATTAGTTGCTTCACAAACGATTCCAATTACTGCGCTTGCTCCGCTATTTGTTTTATGGTTTGGATATACAATTTGGAGTAAGGTTGTTGTCACAGTTTTAATTACGTTTTTCCCAATTGCGGTCAATACGTATGATGGACTGCGTAGTACGAAAAAAGAATGGGAGGAGCTCTTAGTTACATATGGAGCAACAAAAAGAGATATTTTTCTTAAATTAAAGTTGCCGTCTGCTCTTCCTTATTTTTTCTCAGCTTTAAAAATTGCAGTTCCGCTTAGTGTTATCGGAGCAGCAATTGGAGAATGGCTCGGTGCACAAGCTGGGCTTGGATATTTCAGTAAGAGAATGATGACGCAGTTAGATGGAGCTGGCGTATTTGCACCTATTGTATTGTTATCATTATTAGCTATTTTCTTCGTCGTAATTATTTCCATATTAGAAAAGAAATTCATTAGTTGGAGGAAGCATTCATGAAATTTTTAAAACGCATCTTTGTGTTTACATTATTAATTGCAATAATTGCAGGATGTTCGAGTAATTCAGCATCAGACAAAAGTAAAAAAGAGAAAGAAATAACAGTCATGTTAGATTGGTATCCAAATGCGGTACATAGCTTTATCTATGCAGCAATTGAAAAAGGATACTTTAAAGAAGAAGGTGTAAAGGTAAATATTAAATTCCCTTCTAATCCGACTGATCCATTAACGCTAGCAGCAGCAGGGAAGGTGACAGTTGGCTTGTATTATCAGCCAGATGTTGTTATGGCGAGAGCGAATGAGCAAATTCCAGTGAAATCAATTGGGGCTGTCGTACGTTCACCATTAAATCATGTTGTATCACTGAAATCAGCGGGCATTCAATCACCGAAAGATTTAGAAGGAAAAACAGTAGGATACTCTGGAACACCATTAAGTGAGATGTATTTAAAAACGATGGTAAAAGAAGCTGGTGGTAATCCTAATACAGTGAAAGTAGTAGATGTTGGCTTTGATTTAGTACCAGCATTAATTACGAAGAAAGTAGATGCGGTAACAGGGGCATACATTAACCATGAAGTACCTGTTATGCGTCATGAAGGCCATGAACCAGCGTACTTTAATCCAGCTGATTACGGAGTACCAAACTATCATGAGCTTGTGTTTGTAACAGGTGATAAAACGTTGAAAAAAGATAAAGAGGCGTTGCAAGCTTTCTTACGTGGTACGAAAAAAGGCTATGATTTCATGAAGAAAAACCCAGATGAAGCATTGAATATTTTATTAAATCATCAAGAAAAAGAAAACTTCCCACTTGTGCCAGAAGTTGAAAAGGAAAGTATGAAAATTTTATTAGAGAAGATGGAAACGAAAGATGAGCCATTCTTATCAGATTCAAAAGAATCTTGGGAGAAACAAAATAAGTGGCTGAAGGACAAAGGAATGACGAATGAAACCGTCCCAGCCGATGAATTATTCGAAAATATTTTAAAGTAGGCGAATGAATATGAAAAATGAGCTCCACGTAATCTCAAATGGCCATATGCCATTCGAAGAGTTAGTGAATGTAGCGATGCAAATTGAGAGTGAGATTGATTATTTGCATATTCGTGAGCGTGAGAAGAGTACGAAGGAATTATATGAAGGTGTGGAAAGTCTATTAATGGAGGGCTTTCCAGCTTCTAAAATTGTCATAAACGATCGAATTGATATTGCAATTTTATTAAATATTCCTCGTGTTCAACTAGGATATCGAAGTACAGATGTAAAGTCAGTGAAAGAAAAGTTTTCGTATTTGCATGTCGGTTATTCTGTGCATTCGCTAGATGAAGCAATAGTAGCTTTTAAAAATGGAGCGGATTCACTCGTTTATGGCCATGTATTTCCGACAGATTGTAAAAAAGGTGTGCCAGCGAGAGGGCTTGAAGAAATTTCAGACATTGCAAGGTGTTTATCTATACCGATTACAGCAATTGGAGGAATTACCCCAGAAAACACAGTGGATGTTCTTACTAACGGTGTAAGCGGTATAGCAGTTATGTCTGGAATTGTAAGTAGTAGTAACCCGTATAGCAAAGCGAAATCTTATAAGGAATCAATAAGAAAGTGGGCGGAAAAACATGTGTGAGAAGTATGATGTAGCGATTATTGGTGGTGGTGTAATTGGTAGTTCAGTTGCACATTTTCTAGCAGAAAGAGGACATAAAGTAGCGATTGTGGAGAAGCAAAGTATTGCATCGGAAGCTTCAAAAGCAGCTGCTGGTTTACTTGGTGTTCAGGCAGAATGGGATGCGTATGATCCTCTATTTGAACTTGCTAGAGAAAGCCGAGCTATATTTCCACAACTTGCAGCAGTTTTACGTGAAAAGACGGGTGTTGATATTGGATATGAAGAAAAAGGAATTTATCGTATTGCTCAAAATGAAGATGAGAAGGAAAGAATTCTTCACATTATGGATTGGCAGCAGAAAACAGGTGAAGATTCTTATTTTCTAACGGGAGACCATGTGCGGGAAAAAGAGCCATATCTATCCGAATCTATTATAGGAGCAGTATATTATCCGAAAGACGGTCATGTTATTGCACCAGAGCTTACGAAAGCATTCGCACATTCTGCAGCGATTTCCGGTGCTGATATATATGAACAGACAGAAGTATTTGATATCCGTATTGAAAATAATAAAGTGACTGGAGTTATTACAAGTGAAGGTATTGTCACATGTGAGAAAGTCGTTATTGCAGGAGGTTCATGGAGCACGAAGTTACTCAGTTATTTTCACCGCGATTGGGGTACATATCCAGTTAAAGGAGAAGTGGTTGCGGTAAGAAGTAGAAAACAACTTTTAAAAGCACCTATTTTTCAAGAAAGATTTTACATTACTCCAAAGCGCGGTGGACGTTACGTAATTGGGGCAACAATGAAGCCACATACGTTCAATAAAACTGTGCAGCCAGAAAGTATAACTTCTATATTAGAGCGTGCTTATACAATATTGCCAGCTTTAAAAGAAGCAGAATGGGAAAGCACGTGGGCAGGATTAAGACCACAATCGAATCATGAAGCTCCTTATATGGGAGAGCATGAAGAAATAAAAGGTTTATATACTTGCACGGGCCATTATCGAAACGGTATTTTATTAAGTCCTATTTCTGGCCAATATATGGCTGATTTAATAGAAGGAAAGCAAGAGAATCATTTGCTAGATTCATTGCTTTCTAGAAGAGTTTAGAAAGGGGATGGAAGTTTGAATTTAAAAATTAATGGTAACCAAATTGAAGTGCCAGCGAGTGTAAAAACAGTAGCTGAGCTACTTACACATTTAGAGCTAGATAACAGAATTGTTGTAGTAGAGCGTAATAAAGATATTTTACAAAAAGATGATCATACAGATACATCTGTTTTTGATGGAGACCAAATTGAGATTGTAACTTTCGTAGGAGGCGGTTGATTATGTTAAACATTGGACCATTTTCATTTCATTCTAGACTTTTATTAGGAACAGGTAAATTCCCTGATTTTGACGTACAGCAAAAGGCAATTGACGTTTCTGAAGCTGAAATTTTAACGTTTGCAGTACGTCGTATGGATATCTTTGATGCAAAGCAACCTAATTTATTAGAGAAACTTGATGTGAAAAAATATACGTTATTACCAAATACAGCAGGAGCAAAAAACGCTGAAGAGGCTGTTCGTATTGCAAAATTAGCAAAAGCTTCTGGGCTTTGTGACATGATAAAGGTAGAAGTTATTGGTGATGATAGAACGTTATTACCTGATCCGGTAGAAACATTAAAGGCATCTGAAATGTTACTGGAAGAAGGATTTATCGTACTTCCGTATACATCTGATGATGTTGTATTAGCACGTAAATTACAAGAGCTTGGCGTGCATGCGATTATGCCAGGAGCATCTCCAATCGGATCAGGACTTGGTATTGTAAATCCATTAAATTTGAGCTTCATTATTGAACAAGCGACAGTACCAGTTATCGTTGATGCCGGTATTGGTAGCCCAGCTGATGCGGCATTTGCAATGGAATTAGGAGCAGATGGCGTGTTATTAAATACAGCTGTATCAGGAGCAAAAGATCCTATTAAAATGGCACAAGCAATGAAATTAAGTATTGAAGCAGGCCGTTTAGGATTTGAAGCAGGTCGCATTGCACGTAAGCGTTGTGCAACTGCAAGTAGTCCTTTAGAAGGAATGAGCGTAGTTGAATAATCGATATTCTCGCCAAGAACTATTTTCTCCAATTGGAGAAGAAGGACAGCAAAAGATAAGAGAAAAGCATGTGCTTATTATCGGTGCAGGTGCATTAGGTAGTGCAAATGCAGAGATGTTTGTAAGAGCAGGTGTTGGCAAGATAACAATTGTTGACCGTGATTATGTAGATTGGAGTAATTTACAAAGACAACAATTGTATGCAGAGAGCGACGTAAAGAATAATCTTCCAAAAGCTATAGCGGCTAAAAAACGTTTAGAAGAGATTAATAGTGATGTAACAATAGAAGCTCTCGTTCAAGATGTAACAGCTGAAGAGCTAGAAGAACTTGTTATAAATGTTGATGTAATTATTGATGCGACTGATAATTTCGAAACGCGCTTTATTGTAAATGATATATCACAAAAATATTCTATTCCATGGATTTACGGTGCATGTGTAGGTAGTTACGGTCTTTCTTACACAATCCTTCCTAGTAAAACACCATGTTTATCATGTTTATTACAGTCGATTCCGCTTGGCGGGGCAACATGTGATACAGCGGGTATTATATCACCTGCTGTATCTCTTGTCGTTTCTCATCAAGTAACAGAAGCTCTTAAACTGTTAGTAGAAGATTACGAATCACTTCGAGATGGGCTTGTATCGTTTGATATGTGGAAGAATGAGTATTCATGTATGAATGTGCAAAAACTTCGCCAGCATAATTGTCCTTCATGCGGAGAGAATGCATTATATCCGTATTTAAATAAAGAAAACACATCAAAAACAGCAGTTTTATGCGGGCGAAATACAGTTCAAATTAGACCACCTCATAAAGATGAAATGAATTTTGAACAATATAAAGAGTTGTTGGAAGGTCGTGTAAATGATTTAAATATAAATCCATATTTACTATCATTTTCTGTTGAAGACAAGAGGTTAGTAGCCTTTAAAGATGGCCGTGTGCTCGTACATGGAACGAAAGATATAAGCGAAGCAAAAACAATTTATCATCGCTATTTTGGATAGAAAAGGATGAGTGGGATGAAAGTGAATAAAGCTTTAACAATTGCAGGGTCTGATAGCGGCGGCGGTGCTGGAATTCAGGCAGATTTAAAAACATTCCAAGAGCTTGGTGTATACGGAATGACGGCTATTACGGCAATTACTGCTCAAAACACGCTTGGCGTTCAAGGGGTATATCCTGTTCCATTAGAAGGTATTACAGAACAGCTGAATTCAATTGGTACGGATGTAACACCAGATGCAGTGAAACTAGGAATGTTATTTAGTAGTGAAATAATTCAAATTGTTGCAGAACAAATTAAAAAGTTTGGCTGGAATAATATTGTGCTAGATCCCGTTATGATTGCAAAAGGCGGTGCATCATTATTACAGCAAGAAGCAGTTCAAGCATTAAAAGAATATTTATTACCAGTAGCAACTGTTATAACACCGAATGTCCCAGAAGCAGAAGTGTTAACTGGGGTGGAGATTCATAATGTTGAAGATAGTAAGGAAGCTGCAAAAGTATTGCACAAATTAGGTGCTAAATATGTGCTTATGAAGGGCGGACATGCAGAATATCAAGGGAATGAAGTAATTGATTTCCTCTTTGATGGAGAAGAATTTATTGAGTTTAGAAGCGAGCGAATTCCTTCAAAGCAAACGCATGGAAGTGGGTGTACATTTGCTTCAGCGGTTACAGCAGGACTTGCGAAAGGATACTCAATTGAAGATGCTGTTCAAGAAGCAAAACGATTTATTAGTATAGCAATTGAAGAGCCATTGAATATTGGTAGTGGTCATGGACCGACGAATCATTTTGCGTATAAAGTGAATAGAACGCGTGTATAGATAAGTGAAAAGCCAGTTTTATAACTGGCTTTTTTTCTGTTTACTTTTTCAAAATACAGGAGTAATATATCAGCCAGAATACATTTTTTTGTAAACGCTGAGTCCAATTATATGGAGCGGAGGAACCAATTTGTGCAGTGTCACTAGGGGTGAATCTTTCAAGTTTGAAAGTAGGGCTACTCTCAAAGTCCGAATCCGACAGCTAACTTCGTAAGCGTCTTGAGAGAGGACGGTGCCATGATGGATACATCACTTCATCGATCTGATTAGTATAGGGGAATATCAATCTATGTTTGATTTCTTTTATACTAAGGAGGATGAGGTACATGGAACTAACACTTATTTGTGTTGGAGAAGAAAGTAAGGTAAATAGTTTAAGAGATTTAGTATCATTTCAACATGAGTTAATTATTTTTACAGCAAATGAAGAGATAGCGGCTGAAGTTAGGAATTGTGGGTTTGATTGGACTTATAGCTGCAGTAAGGAGCAGGACTTTACTAGTATTTGTGAGTGTATTAAGAAGGTGATTTTACTAGGGGATGAGCTTCCAATCGTTAGTTTTTTCACAGAACACATTCGCTTTTCTTTTCAAGCACCTATTACTGTTGTTACAAGGAATAAACGATATCCAGCGAGGCTCTATGAAACAATTGGAGCTAAGTTTGTCGTGTTTACAAATTGTGATAATATTTCTTTTTTATTTTTTGAATAGGGCGGGGGAAGAAATGATGAAGGTACTATTACTTGGAGATATAGCAAATCGTTGGGCAGTATCGGTAGAGCGAGTTCAAGAATTGGTTCAGATCGATCCCCTTTTTCCAGGGCCGTATATTATATTACCATCAAAAGATGCTTTGTATTTAGAGGTAGATATTACCGAGTATGAGCAGCTACATGCAGAATTGACACAAGTTTATATTCGCGGGAGAAATTTACGTGCATTTTTACGAGGAGAATAAAGGTTGAATAAAAAAGAGCGAATGCTGAGTGCAACAAGCTATGCACTTCATGTCATTCGCTTTTTTTATTTCATATTTAAAAGGTCATTTTTAAGAAAAGAAAAGAGAAATAAAGAAAATAGATGAAATAACAGTAATAATCTTCAATATAAGCGTTTAAATGAATGTAAATATTATTATTTTCAGTAATTTACCCCTTTACAAGTGAAATATAGAGGAGTATATTTACTCTCATAAATCATTCATAAAATTTCCAAAAAAACCTAAAATCGCTGAGTTCCAGAAATGGAGCGGGGGAACCAATTTTGTGCATCGTCACTTGGGGTGAATCTTTCAGTTTTGAAAGTAGGGCTACTCTTTAGGCCCGAATCCGACAGCTAACCTCGTAAGCGTTTAGAGAGGAGGTTTACTTTTTGTTGTTCATTTTTTGAACACTGAGTAGAGCTCAGTGTTCTTTATTAATATTTAAATGGTAAATTTTAACAAAAAGAGAGGGATAGTTATGTTAGATGTTGTAATGGTCGGGATTTTTATTTTATTAGTTGCATCGATGGCAAGTCTTGCAAGTTGGTCAGATAAAGTTGTGAAAGAAGGAAAGCAATCATGATGATTGTCTTATCGGTTATTGTCGCAGCAATTACAGTGTATTTAGTGTATGCATTATTAAATCCAGAGAAGTTTTAATTAGGGGGAATCATTCATTATGATTTGGGTTGCAGTCATTATTACAATGCTCTTGTTTATTTTAGTAGCAAAGCCAACGGGGATTTATTTAGAAAAAGCTTTTCAAGGTAGCAAAACGTTAGATAAAGTATTCGGGCCTTTTGAAAAACTTATTTTTAAAATTACGGGTGTAAAAGCATACAATCAAACGTGGAAACAGTACGCATTATCATTAGTTTTATTAAATGGATTTATGATCGTTGTCGTATACTTCATTTTCAGATTACAAGGTGTGCTGCCGCTAAATCCAGCACATATTGAAGGGATGGAGCCTACGCTCGCTTTTAATACAGCGATTAGTTTTATGGCTGATACAAATTTACAGCATTATAGCGGTGAAAATGGTTTATCCTATTTATCACAATTAATCGGGATTACATTTTTAATGTTTGCGGCACCAGCAACGACATTAGCGCTCGTTATGGCTTTTATAAGAGGACTTGCTGGAAAAGAACTTGGTAACTTTTTCGTTGATTTTACGAGAGCGTTAACGAGAGTGTTTCTTCCTATTGCATTTATTGCGGCACTAGTTTTTGTCGCACTTGGCGTACCACAAACGTTAGATGGGGCGGTTACAGCACAAACGATTGAAGGTGCAAAGCAAAGTATTTTACGTGGACCTGTTGCATCATTCGTTTCCATTAAGGAACTTGGAAATAACGGCGGTGGATTTTTCGGAGCAAATTCTACGCATCCTTTCGAAAATCCAGGACAAATGAGTAATATTTTGCAAATGATGCTTATGATGTTATTACCAACAGCACTTCCATTTACGTACGGACGAATGGTCGGAAATAAAAAACAAGGCCGCATCCTTTTCGTGTCACTATTTATGGTATTTTTACTAGGGTTTATAACGATTACGACATCTGAACTAAACGGGAACCCGGCATTAAATGGAATGGGTATCGAACATGTACAAGGAAGTACAGAAGGGAAAGAAGTACGATTTGGAACAGTATTTTCTTCACTATACGCAACGGTAACGACAGCTGCTGAAACAGGCGCTGTTAATACGATGCATGATACGTTAACACCAATTGGCGGTTTAGTTCCGCTTGTAAATATGATGTTAAATACTGTGTATGGCGGCGTTGGAGCAGGTTTTGTAAACATTATTATGTATGCAATTATCGCGGTGTTTATATCTGGGTTAATGGTTGGACGGACACCAGAGTTTTTAGGTAAAAAGATTGAAGGTAAGGAAATGAAATTAATCGCGGTCACGATTTTATTTCATCCATTGCTCATTTTAGGATTTTCGGCATTAGCTCTTTCAACAAATTTAGGGACGGATGCTATTTCTCATTCCGGTTTCCACGGTTTGACGCAAGTGGTATATGAATATACATCGTCAGCTGCGAATAACGGATCTGGATTTGAAGGATTAGGAGATAATACACCGTTTTGGAATATTACGACTGGTTTAGTTATGTTTTTAGGACGTTACTTCAGTTTAATTACGATGCTAGCTGTGGCAGCTTCATTGAAAGAAAAAACGGTAGTGCCAGAAACAGTCGGAACGTTCCGTACAGATAATAGTTTATTTGGTGGCATCTTCATCGGAACAATTGTAATTGTCGGTGCATTAACATTCTTCCCGATGTTAGTACTCGGTCCAATTGCAGAATTTCTTACATTGAAGTAATGGAGGGTAAATGATGAGACCGGTAGTAGTAAAAGAAAAACAATTAAATGAGTCACAAATACATGCTGTAGAAGATGAAGTTAGACAAGCGAAAACGATGGATCGTGATATCGTAACACATGCGATGAAGCAATCCGTTGCGAAATTGAATCCGAAAGTCATGATAAAGAATCCGATTATGTTCGTTGTGGAAATTGGATTTATCATTACGTTCATTTTATCTTTTCTTCCAAGTAGTTCTAGTAGTATACCAGGATGGTTTAATATAACAGTTTCTCTCATTCTATTATTTACAGTTTTATTTGCGAATTTTGCAGAAGCATTAGCAGAAGGTCGTGGTAAAGCGCAAGCCGATTCTTTAAAGCAGTCGAAGAAAGATGTGTTTGCAAATGTAGTAAAAGAAAATGGAGACATTGTCCAAGTTTCAGCAACTGATCTTAGAAAAGGTGACGTTGTTATCGTAAAACAAGGAGAAATGATTCCAAGTGATGGTGAAGTAATCAAAGGATTAGCATCTGTAGATGAATCTGCAATTACAGGTGAATCAGCTCCTGTTATAAAAGAAGCAGGCGGTGATTTTTGTTCCGTAACAGGTGGAACGATGGTCGTAAGTGATGAAATTACAATTGTCATTACGAGTAATCCTGGTGAATCATTTATCGATAAAATGATTTCTTTAGTAGAAGGAGCTGCTCGTCAAAAAACGCCGAATGAGATTGCTTTAAATACAGTATTAACGAGCTTAACTCTTATTTTCTTAATCGTCGTTGTGACGTTGCCGATTTTTACAAATTATTTAGGTTTTCAAATTGATACTGCTGTACTTGTAGCGTTGTTAGTATGTTTAATTCCAACGACAATTGGTGGTTTGCTATCAGCGATTGGTATTGCGGGGATGGATCGGGTGACAAAATTTAACGTGCTAGCGATGTCAGGGAAAGCAGTAGAAGCTGCGGGCGATATTAATACAATTATTTTAGATAAAACAGGTACAATTACTTTTGGGAACCGAATGGCTCATACATTATTGCCTGTAGGAAATGAAACGATTGAGCAAGTTGGAAAGTGGGCCGCTATTAGTTCTGTTTTAGATGAAACACCAGAAGGTCGATCTGTTATCGAGTATGTGCAGGGAAAATCTATATCATATAATAGAGAACTTGCAGAACAAGGTGAGTTTGTTCCGTTTAAAGCAGAAACGAGAATGAGTGGTGTTGATTTACAAGACGGAACAAAAGTGAGAAAAGGTGCTGTAGGTGCCGTTATTGAATGGGTTGAGTCACAAGGCGGAACAATTCCGAAAGATGTAAATCAAAAAGCAGACTTAATTTCAAAAGAGGGCGGAACACCACTTGTAGTTGCAGTAGATAATCGTATTTACGGTTTAATTTATTTAAAGGATACAGTAAAACCGGGTATGCGTGAGCGTTTTGAACAGTTACGCCAAATGGGGATTAAAACGGTTATGTGTACAGGTGATAATCCGTTAACAGCAGCAACCATTGCAAAAGAAGCTGGAGTAGATGAATTCGTTGCCGAGTGTAAACCGGAAGATAAAATTGCTGTCATTAAAGCAGAGCAAGATAAAGGGAAACTTGTAGCGATGACAGGTGATGGTACAAATGATGCTCCAGCATTAGCACAGGCGGACGTTGGATTAGCGATGAACAGTGGTACGACAGCAGCGAAAGAAGCGGCAAACATGATTGATCTAGACTCGAATCCAACGAAAATTATTGAGGTTGTAGGAATCGGTAAGCAATTGTTAATGACGCGAGGTGCTTTAACGACGTTTAGTATTGCAAATGATATAGCAAAATATTTTGCAATCATTCCAGCAATGTTTACACTTGCGATTCCGCAAATGGAGGCATTGAACATTATGAAATTAACATCACCACTGTCAGCGATTTTATCAGCATTAATATTTAACGCTGTTATTATTCCATTACTCATTCCGTTAGCGATGAAAGGTATTGCATATAAACCGATGAGTTCTAATGCATTGCTTAGCCGAAACTTACTTATTTATGGGCTTGGCGGAGTTATCGTTCCGTTCATTGGAATTAAAGTAATTGATATAATTGTCGGCTTGTTCATATAAGGAAGAGGGGGAAAAGATGGAGAAGAAACAAAGTATACTATCACCAATTATCCGTATTACTTTTACATTTCTAGTGTTGTGCGGACTTGTATACCCGCTTATTGTTACTGGTATTGCACAAGCCGTGATGAAGGATAATGCGGATGGAAGTCTAATATATAATGATAAAAATGAAGTGATTGGTTCTAAATTAATCGGGCAAAACTTCACGGATCCACGTTATTTTCAAGGGCGTGTTTCTAGTATTGAATATAAGGCTGAAGCATCTGGTTCAAATAACTATGCACCATCTAATCCAGATTTAGAGAAACGAGTAGAGAAAAGTATTGAAGAGTGGAAGAAACAAAATCCGAGCGTTCCAGTTACAGAAGTACCGATTGATTTAGTGACAAATTCAGGTTCAGGGCTTGATCCTGATATTAGTCCGAAGGCAGCTTCTGTGCAGGTGGATCGCATATCGAAATTAACGAATATTCCGAAAGAAAAACTTAATCAATTGATTAAAGATCAAACAGAAGGTGCTGCGCTTGGTTTATTTGGAGAGACCCGCGTAAACGTCTTAAAGCTAAATTTGGCATTACAGGAATTAATGAAATAGTAACAGTGCTACCTCAATCTAACGGATTGAGGTAGCGTTGTTTCGAATGAAAGGTAGTGTTTATTTTGTATGCAGATGATTATGAACCGAAGTTTCAAAGGCGAACGCCAGAGGAATATTTAGAATATATTCGTCAGCAAAATCGCGGAAAGTTAAAGTTATATGTAGGAGCAGCTCCAGGCGTAGGAAAAAGTTATAAAATGCTCTTTGATGCAAGGGAAATGAAAAAAGATGGAATTGATATTGTAATTGGTTTAATTGAAACGCATGGAAGAAAAGAGACGGCAGAAGCAATTGCTGATTTAGAAAAAGTTCCTTTGAAAGAAATACAGTATAAAGGAAAGGTATTTTATGAGCTTGATGTGGAAGGAATAAAAAAACGCGCGCCGCAAGTAGTCGTAGTGGATGAACTTGCGCATAGTAATGTTCCTGGTTCTAAGCATAAAAAACGTTATATGGATGTGCAGGAATTGTTAGAGGCTGGTATATCGGTATTATCAGCTTTTAATATTCAACATTTAGAAAGTGTTCATGATATTGTAGCTCAAATTACGAATGTAAAAGTAAGAGAACGAATTCCAGATTTTATTTTACAAAAAGCAAATGAAATTCAGCTCCTTGATGCAACACCGGAAGTACTTCGGAAGAGGTTAATAGACGGAAAGATATATAAAGAAGAAAAAATTCAGCAAAGCTTACAAAATTTCTTTACGCTTAATAATTTAGGAGCACTTAGGGAATTATCGCTTCGTGAAGTCGCTGACGATATGGACGAAAAGATTAGTCAAACAGTGATAGAACCAATCGGAGTGAAAGAAAAAATTCTCGTTTGTGTACAATACAGTTCAACAGCGGAGAAATTAATAAGACGGGGATGGCGCATGGCTGATCGGTTAAACGCTGAATTGTACGTATTAAACGTTGAGAGGGAAAATATAGATTCTATTTCAGCTGGAAAAAAGCAGACGATTGAAGAGTGGAAGTTGCTAACGAATCAATTTGATGCAAGTTTTGTATTAGAAGAAGCAAAGGGAAGAAAGCCAGCAGATGTTATTATTGAAGTGGCAAAAAGATTACAGGTGACGCAAATTTTACTTGGACAATCGGCTAGAACAAGGTGGGAAGAAATACGAAAAGGCTCTATTGTAAATGAAATTATGAGACAAACAAAGTATATTGATATTCATATTGTTGCGGATCAAAGAGGATAAATAGAGCCGACCTTTTTGGGGGCTCTATTTTGCTTTTTGTACAGAATGAAAACTTAGCATTTTCATTGTATATAAGATTACAAGTAAAAACATAATTGCGCCTAGGAAGAAAATCCAAAAGTAATTTTGGTTAAATAAAAGAAATCCACCTATAAGTGGCCCTGTGCCCATACCAAGATAGCGGATGAAGTTGTACATACCGATAGCTGTTGCGCGTTCTTGTACGAATTCTTCTGTTAATAAAGTAGTGTGAGTTGGCATAGAAAGTCCCATACTAAAACCGTACAAAGATGTAACGATAATAATGAATGGGATATTGATGCTATATGTGAAAGAGAATAAAACGACACATATAATATTGAAGAAACTCGTAATAAATAAAGCTTGCTTTGTTGGACATTGGTACAAACATAAGACCAATTTTATTTACAGTTAAATGAAATGAATTTGTTAAAATACTCGGTAAAAAAACGAGAAAGCAAAAGTAAATACAAAATTGAATGAAGCCAATAAGAGTAATAGAAAATCCAGTTTTATTTTTTAAGATAAGAGAGTAATTCTTTTGTGCTTTAGATTGTTTAATTATATTTGGCCTTGTTTCTGGGAGTAGTGAAATGTTTATAATTAATAAGATAATGCCAAGTGTAGATAAAAAGAGAAATACAGATAAGTGACCATTTATACTGCCAAGATAACCACCTATGAGAGGAGCCATTGCAGGTGCGAGGGCAAGTAACATTTGGTATAGGCTCATCGCTTCTCCGCGTTCTTTTCCTTCAAATAAATCGCCGATAATCGTTGCTGAAACTACAGGTATAGCCGCTATTCCTATAGCTTGAACAGCTCTAAAAAAGAGAAATAAATAAATGTTTGCCGAAAAAGCACATCCGATTGAACCAATTGTACTAATGACTAAACTAGGGATAAGGACAGATTTTCTCCCTTTTGTATCAATTAAAGGTCCATATACGAGCTGCATAATTGCAAGAACGAATGTGAAAAGTGAAACTGTTACATTTACAAGATAAAGAGAAGTGTGAAAAGAATTTTGAATCATCGGTAAGATAGGTGTGTAAATATTTTGAGCGAAGGAACCGAGTAAGGCACTAATACAGACAACATATAAAATGAAAGTTAGTTTAGATTTTTTCATCTTGTTAACCTCCTTGTAATTTAGTTTCCTTGGAAACTAAATTTATTTTAACATGATTTTCTTACTTGTAAAGATGAAAAAATGGTTTTAAAATGGTATATAGTTAAATTGTTTCTTTGGAAACTTAGGAGGCGAACGGATTGAAGCATGCAACGAAGCAAATGGAAATACTGTCGGACATTCGTACACTTTTGCATAAAAAAGAAGAACATTTAAAACGACAAAATGAGAAGTTTCTTCGTGAGACAGGCGTAAGTAGTATGTCTTTATCTGAGTTACATGTAATCGAATGTATCGGAAAAAATGGTTTGATGAATGTAACGGCAATTACGACAGAAATGGGCATGACGAAGGGAGCAATCTCTAAAATTTGTACAAAGTTGTTTCAAAAACAATTCGTTGAGAAGATGCAAATGTTAGATAATCAAAAAGAAATCTTCTTCAGCTTAACGGAGAGTGGGAATGAAATATATAAAGCTCATGAAAAATTGCATAAGCAAGCTGAAGAAAAGTGGTTGTTACTTTTAGATGGATATACGAAAGAAGAGCAAGACTTTATTCAAAGGTTTATAAAGGATGTCTCCGGTCATTTGGAAATATAATTGGAAGAAAAAACTCCTTTTTCTCAAGTCTTTTAAATATAATTTCTGAAAGAACTCATATATAATAGAAAAAGATACTTAACATGGTGAATAATTAAAGAGTCAATATATATAGAGGAGAGAGTAACATGCTTGAAAATACGGGGTTAGTATTAGAAGGCGGCGGTATGCGTGGTGTATACACGGGCGGGATATTAGAATACTTTATGGAACAAGATTTATATTTTCCATATGTAATCGGTGTATCAGCTGGTGCTTGTCATGCAGCGTCGTATCTTTCCAGACAAAGAAATAGAAATAAAACGGTCAATATTGATTATGCATCACATCCGAAATATTTATCGTATAAAAACTTATGGAGAAAACGTCAGCTATTTGATATGGATTTCATTTTCCACGAAATCCCAGAAAAGCATGTGCCGTTTGATTTTGAAACATACTTTAATAGCCCGGAACGTTTCCTTGTAGGAACGACGGATTGTGAAACAGGGCAATCAGTTTATTTTGAAAAAGAAGGCACGAATGATGATGCGCTAAATTTATTACAAGCGTCTAGTTCATTGCCTTTCATTGCACCAGTAGTAAATTATCGTGGCAAGCAACTGTTAGATGGCGGGATTTCTGATCCAATTCCAGTTCGTAAAGCACAGGAAGATGGATTTAAAAAATCAGTCGTAATTTTAACGAGAAATCATGGTTACGCAAAGAAAAAATCAAGATTTGGGTGGATTGCTGCGAAAGCTTATAAAAAATATCCGAACCTTGTGAACACGATGCTAAATCGTTATGAAGTGTATAATGAAACACTTCACTATATTGAAAAAGAAGAACAAGCTGGCAATTTATTTGTTATTCGTCCAGAAGTACCGCTTCAAGTAGATCGTATGGAAAAAGATACAGCAAAACTACAAAATCTATATGAGCAAGGCTATGAAGATGCAAAGAGACAGTTTGCAGATTTGCAGGCGTTCTTGCAAAAATAATAATTAGGCTGTGGAGATGGAGTTCTCTGCAGTCTTTTTATATTGCTTTTAAAAAAGGAAAATAGAACATCGAATTTCGATGCTCTACTTTTTATGTATAAAAAAATCCCTCTTTATGAGGGATTTTAATGTGGTAAGAATATCAATTGATAAGCAAACAAAATTCCAAATACATATACAAGTGGGTGAACAGCACGGAATTTACCTTTTGCCACTTTCATAAGTGGGTATGAAATAAATCCAAGTGCGATACCTGTTGCGATACTTGATGTAAGTGGCATGCTTAAGATTACTAAGAATGCTGGGAATGCTTCATCAAATGCGTCCCAATCGATGTGGCGAACTGAACCCATCATAAGACTACCAACGATAATTAATGAGGGTGCAGTAATAGCTGATACACCAGAAACAGCACTTACTAATGGGCCGAAGAATGCTGCTAGTGCGAATAGAACCGCTACTGTAACAGTTGTTAAACCAGTACGACCACCAGCTGCAACACCAGCAGATGATTCAATGTAAGCTGTTGATGGTGTCGTTCCGAACATAGAACCAATAGTTGCTGAGAATGAGTCAGATAGAAGAGCTCGTCCTGCTTTTGGAAGCTTTCCGTCTTTCATAAATCCACCTTGTTGTGCAACGCCAAGTAATGTACCTGTTGTATCGAATAGTGTAACAAGGAAGAATGAGAATACAACGCCGTATAATCCGTAGTTAATTACGTCAGATACAGCAGTAATTGGATTTGAAACGATAATTCCTTCTGGTAAACCAGGCATTGATGTAACACCGTTTGAGAATGATAATTGTCCCGTGAAGAAAGCGATAATACCAGTTAATAGCATCCCGATAAATAGTGCGCCATTTACATTTAAAGACATAAGGACAATTGTAATTCCAAGTCCAGCTAATGCTAGTAGTACTGGAGCAGAGTGAAGATCACCAAGTCCAACTAAGTTTGCATCATTTTTTGTAACGATACCTGTTAAACGTAAACCGATAAAGGCGATAAATAGCCCGATACCAGCAGTAATTGCATGTTTTAAGTTTTCAGGAATTGCTTCCATTAATTTTGTACGGAAAGATGTAAATGATAGCAAAATTAAAATCATACCTGCTACGAATACAGCAGAGAATGCAATTGCGAAAGTCATGCCTTCATGCGCTTTTACAACAGAGTAAGAGAAGTAAGCATTTAATCCCATACCTGGCGCGATTGCGATTGGTAAGTTTGTAAAGATTGCCATAAATAATGTTCCGACAACAGCAGCGATAATTGTTGCTGTAAATGCTTGTTCAAATGGAACACCTGCATCTCCAAGGATAACAGGGTTTACGACAATGATATATGCCATTGTTAAGAAGGTAATAATACCTGCCATAATTTCAGTTTTAATAGAAGTTTTATGTTTTGAAAGGTTAAACATATAAACATCCTTTCTGTTTACGAATAATTTTCACAACAGTTATATATAATATTCGTTTTTTATCTATTTTGCAATAGTTTTGCATAAAAAGTTTATAACAATTCATATTTTGTGTCTTAAATTCGAATATTAATCGTAAAACGATGTGTGAATTTCAGCTTTTTATTGTGCACATGCTAAGGAAAAGGAGTTGAAAGCAGCTATGCCACAGCAAAAAAACTTTATAACAATGCCTGCGCAACATCAAAATAAGCAGCCAGGTATTGAATCATTAATGAGCCCCCTTCCGCAGTTTGAAGATGCAAACTATAAAGGAAGTGAAAAGTTAAAAGGGAAGAATGTGTTAATTACGGGAGGAGATAGCGGAATTGGACGAGCAGTTTCCATCGCTTTTGCAAAAGAGGGAGCAAATGTTGCGATTGCTTATTTAGATGAGGAAGAAGATGCAAATGAGACGAAACAACGTGTTGAAAAAGAAGGTGTAAAGTGTGTATTGTTGCCGGGGGATTTGAGTAATGAACAGCATTGTAAAGATATTGTGGAAGAAACCGCCCGGCAGTTAGGTAGTTTAAATATTTTAGTGAATAACGTTGCACAGCAATATCCGCAGCAAGGGCTAGAGTATATTACAGCAGAACAGCTAGAAAAAACATTTCGTATTAATATTTTTTCTTATTTTCACGTTACGAAAGCAGCCCTTTCTCATTTGAAGAAAGGGGATGTCATTATAAATACGGCATCTATCGTTGCATATGAAGGAAATGAAACGTTAATTGATTATTCCGCAACGAAAGGAGCAATCGTAGCTTTTACAAGATCACTTTCTCAATCGTTAGTGCAAAAAGGGATTCGGGTAAATGGTGTTGCACCAGGCCCGATTTGGACACCGCTTATTCCATCGAGCTTTGATGAGAAGAAAGTCTCTCAGTTTGGGAGCAATGTTCCGATGCAACGGCCTGGTCAACCATATGAGTTAGCGCCGGCATACGTATATTTAGCATCTGGTGATTCATCCTATGTTACTGGGCAAATGATACATGTAAATGGGGGCGTTATTGTAAATGGATAGTTTTCATTTATAAGAGCAAAGTAATGTTAATTCCACTTATTATAGGGAGCGCTAGGGGGGATATAGCTGAAAAAGTTATGTTTCATCATACTATTATTTTTCATCCTACCGGTTAGTGCTTTTGCTAATACAGATCATTTAATATTAGTAAATCTTACGACGAACCAGTTGTCTTTTTTTGAAAATGGAAATTACACAAAAACATTTCCAGTAACGACTGGAAGAGATCGTACACCTACGCCTGAAGGTAATTTTTGTATTATAACTAAATTTAAAAATAAAGAATACCATCGAAAAAAAATACCTGGGGGTGCACCGAATAACCCTCTTGGTACGAGGTGGCTTGGACTAGATAAGAATGAATATGCAATTCACGGGACGAACCGGGAATGGACGATTGGAAGTAGGGAATCAAATGGCTGTATTCGTATGCATGACAGGGATATACAATGGTTATATGACCGAGTACAATTACAAACAAAAGTAATCATTTCTCGTTTTCATACGAGCCCCGAATATGAAGCGAATAAGCTTGGTTATCGCGTTGTGAGCTGGAATGGTCGAAAAATAGAAGAAGAACAAATTGGAGTACTTACGCTAGTAGACCGTGCGGATATATATTGGCAAGAACCAAATGGACAGTTAACGAAAGTGAAAACGGTATTGCCAAATGAAAGATATCCAGTGTACTCAAAACGAAAAGATGGAATATATTATATAGGAAACAATTCGTATATTATAGATGAAACAGGAGAGAAAGTTCGTTACGAGCAAATTCCTTCTTCGATTTTAAGTAATATATATAAACGGAAATACAATGTTCCGTAATGGCTACCGTATTATAGACGGTAGCTTATTTATACTTGGAGTTTAACTGCAACTATTGTATTTTGCTGAATATAATACAGTACAGATAGGGGGCGGTTATATTATGAAAAGTGAATTTGCGTTTAAAGTTTTCTTAGTAACGACCTGTTTATTTATCGTGTATTTATATGCGTTTCTCGTCTTTTCTTTTTATGTTCCATATGTTGATTTAATATTATTCTTCGGATTTATTTGGGCGTTTGTGAAAGCGAGGGAAGGAGAGAAGAGTATATATCGGCGCATTACCCTATGCGGGACGGCCGTTCTCGTTATTTTGTACTTTTTTATTAGGCATGATTTTTGGAGAGGAATGTAAAAAAAGCATACGATTAATCGTATGCTTTTATCAGGCTGTGGAGAAAGTCTTCTCCACAGCCTGTTTTTGTGTCTGAACCTCTTTTTATGTGTCAACACTGATAAAAAAGAGGAAAAGGAGAGATTTTTTATGATGGGTGCTTTAAAAAATCATCGTGATGAGCGTGTATCTGTTTCTGTAGAAGAGTTGGTTCCACAAGATCATTTCCTTCGTGCAATTGAAGCGACAATTAGTTTTGATTTTATTGAAGAGAAGTTACGCCCTTATTACTGTGAAAACAATGGACGCCCGTCCATTCATCCTATTGTTTTATTTAAGATGATGTTTATTGGATATTTTTACGGTATTCGTTCTGAGCGTCAATTGGAAAAGGAAATTAAAACGAATATTGCCTACCGTTGGTTTTTAGGGTTTTCTCTATCGGATACTATTCCGGATCACTCTACAATCAGTTGGAATCGTCGTACTCGTTTTATTCATACAAATATTTTCGAAGAAATTTTTGATGAGATTGTGAGACAAGCGACGGAGCACCGGATGGTAGGAGGACGTGCACTGATGACAGATTCTACACATATTAAGGCCAATGCCAATAAAAATAAATTTGTACATAAATATAAAAAAGAAAAAGCAAAGTTTTATATAGACGAGCTAGAAGGGTTCTGGTGCAAAAAAGCGAAATGATTTGAAAATGCTCTTTCAAACTTGGCAATACTGGTGCTATTACTAAAAAAAGGTGTGTGATCAGTATGGAAAAAGAAAATATATTCAAATGGAAACAGTATCAGCCTGATATCATTGTATTAACCGTACGTTGGTACCTGCGGTACAACTTAAGTCTTCGTGATTTAGTGGAAATGATGGAGGAAAGAGGATTATTCTTAGTACATACAACAATTATGCGATGGGTGCATCAATATGGACCAGAATTAAATGAGCGTATTCGAAAACATTTGAAACCAACCAATGATTCTTGGCGTGTGGATGAAACATACATCAAAATCAAAGGAGAGAAAATGTACTTATATCGCGCGATTGATTCTGAAGGAAACACGATTGATTTTTATTTAAGTCGTAAAAGAGATGCGAAGGCTGCCAAACGTTTTCTAAAGAAAGCCTTGGCTTCTGTTCATGCCACAAAACCTCGTTCGATAACTGCTGATGGCGATAAAGCCTATCCTGTTGCAGTACGTGAACTAAAGGAAGAAAAGTGTATACCACACGGTATACCACTTCGTGTAAAAAAATACTTAAACAATATCATTGAGCAAGATCATCGGTTTATCAAAAAACGGATTCGGAATATGCTAGGATTGAAATCATTCCCTACAGCTATAAAAATGATTACTGGAATAGAAGCTATGCATATGATCAAAAAAGGACAAACTCTCCAAGGGGAGAAGTCTGTCCAAAAGCAGATATATCTTATCAATGAACTCTTTGGTTTAACAGCATAAAGTTCCATTCCGTTAGGAATCTTCTATTCTTTTTTCACATTCCACTATTGTTGCACCAGAACCAATTTGTTTCATATCCATAAAAATTCCCCCTTACTATAAATTCTCTTTTATAGAACCGGTTCCGCAATAAGTTAAAATAAAAAACAGGGAAATGATGTTGAAAATCCTGTTTTTAAAATGTGGAACCGGTTTTAATTTTATTATAGAGCGCCTTTATATTTTGTCAACGCTTTCTTGGATTTTTAATGTATAACGGGAGTGTAATATTTTTGGTATAGTTTTGTTTTCAACAAGCTGTGAAAGAGAAGTGGCAGCAAGCTTTCCAGCATACTCATAGTCAAACGCAATTGTCGTTAAACTAGGGTGTACCATTTCTGAAATATCATATCCACCGAATCCTGTTACAGAAATATCACCTGGTACAGAAAGAGAGTGGGAGTGAATGACTTTCATTGCGCCAAGAGCGATGTTATCTGTAGCACATACGATAAGAGTTGGGCAATTATTATCTAAAATATGTTGTACTTGTTTCATGGCATCTTCTATGCGGAAAGTTGTTTCGTAATATGAAACGTTGCAAGTCGGTTCTAAATTTTCAATTGCTTTTTGAAAACCATTTTTTCGATTTATTCCAACAGAAATATCATCTTTTTCTATCCCTAAATAGGCAATATGTCGATGGCCTTGCGATAAAACGTATGCCCCTAACTCATAAGCTGCATCATAATCATCGTGAACGAGGCAATATTGATCTTTATATTCTTGCCCGACGAATAAAATAGGGATGTTTGAATTAGCCATAATTTTTTGATGTTCATTCGTCAATGTTTTTGTTAATAAAATAATGCCAGCTACCTTTTGTTTTATAAAGTTTTCAATTGCTTGTATTTCAGTTCCGGTTGTTTGATTTGCATTTGCTACAAGCATTTGATAGTTATTTTCCTGTAATGTTTTATCGATCCCGATAAGTGTTTTCATTGTAGCGAAGGAGTCTAATCGGGGGATGATGACACCAATTAAATTTGTTGTTTTTGCTTTTAAACTTTGAGCAAATGTATTAGGAGAGAAATTTGTTTCTTGAATAATACCTTCGATTTTAAGTTTTGTTTTATCACTTACATATCCGCCGTTTAAGTAACGAGAGACTGTGCTTTTTGCAACTCCAGCCAATTTGGCGATATCTGCAATTGTTTTAGCCATAGTATTTCACCTTCGTATTCATAAAAATGTTAACTTTATTATAGGGAGAATTAGAGATGACGTAAACAAGAAGAGGGAAAGAAAAGACCACCTCACGTATATGAGGTGGAATAATTGTTAATATCTAGGCTTAAATGTATGACAACAAGTCTCTACACTCGTTGCTACAGAACTTTCTAGCGTCTCGTTTGTTAAAACAGCAGCTGTATATGAATCATTTTCAGTTTGACCAGTTTCATCTGCATCAGGCTGAACGATGATCGCACTTGCTTGACAAAAGTTACCTTGTCCCCAAAAAGAACAGTTGGAAACAGAACATCTTACTTCTGGCATAAAACCCCCTCCTTATACATTAGTGTGGGATTTTACGCCCATTTCATGTGTAGAAGGAGTTTCCTTTTCTAATTACTTTTTCGTTTGTTCAAGCCATTCTTTTAATTTGTCTTTCGGCTGTTCACCGCTAATACGACTCACTTCTTTGCCATCTTTAAAATGAATGATTGTTGGTGTACCTTGAATTTTATATTCATCCCAAGGAGCATCTAATTTTTCAATATCCATAACTTTCATATCAACGTTCAAGTCTTTAGCCATTGGCACTACGACAGGAGATAATTTTTGGCAATGAACGCAAGATGTTTGATAAAAGTATACTGTTTCTTCTTTTTTCTCTTTTAAGTTCTTTTGAAGATCTGAAAGAGAAATTTTATTTGTGTAGTAGTCAGGACCATCTGTTTGACTACCAGTAGCATTATCAATTTTTTGGCTAGTTGAAGCGTTTTTTTCTTCCATTTGTGTTACAGCGAAAATTGCCGCAAACAAGGCGATAATAATACCACCAAATATAAGCATTTTTTTCATTCTTTCATCTCCTTATTTGTTTTTGATGACAATAAAGCTACAAACAGCGATTGTAATAAAGCCGATAAGTGCTAAAAACGGGATTGTCACAAAACCGAACCAGTTTATGTATTCTCCCGTACATGGTACACGTCCACAAGCTGCCCCAGCAGCTGAAAATGCTGCGACTTTTTGAATTGCATAGTGATATAAAGAAATACAAGCACCAATAGTTGCGATTGGTAAAGAATAACTTGCAATGCGATAATCTTTCTTTGCTACAGCGATACCAAGCCATAAAACGAATGGATACATAAAAATACGTTGATACCAACAAAGAACACAAGGCTCAAATTTCATGATTTCGGAAAAGTACAGACTTCCTAGTGTAGCGATAAAAGAAGCTCCCCATGCGGTAAGTAAAGCATATTCTTGCTTTTTTTCTCGTCCCATATTTTATACCTCTCTTGTATGTTTAAGTTAGGTTTTTAGGAAAGGGATTTACCTATAAACCCAAGGGTATTTTAACTATTGTAAGATACTCTTACTTGTAGATAGAGTGTTGCCGTTCACCTCCCTGAATCGTTGTATTCGTCTTGGAGACTGGTACCTCTATCTAATAAGTAGTTTACGAATGAGTTGGATGTTGCTGACCGTTGGTCATTCTTCGTATCTCTAACAAGGCAGTAACGCTTATTAGATTAGAGGATGTACAACTATCTTATAGCTATAAAATAAGGAGTGAACCTCATGTACTATGTCGGAATTGATATTGCCAAATTTAAACACTATGCTTCCATCATTGATCAAACAGGAAAAGCACTAACTAGACCCATTTCGTTTCAAAATCATACGGATGGTGGAAATAAACTTTTAGCCTGGATACATCAATACGTGGATAACCCTACCGATGTATTAATTGGAATGGAGGCAACCGGACACTATTGGCTAGCCCTCTATTCGTTTCTTTTAGAAAAAGGGTTTTCAGTCATTGTATTAAATCCTCTTCAAACCAATGCTTGGAGAAAGGGAACAGAAATTCGAAAGCGTAAAACAGATTCCATTGATGCAACCTTAATTGCAGACGTAATTCGCTTTGGAAGATTTACAGAAACCGCTTTAGCTGATGAAACAATGCTGGCATTAAAACAACTAAGTCGTTTCAGATATTCGCTTGTACATAGCGTGAGTGATTTAAAACGAAAAGCCATTGTGGTATTAGATCAAACATTTCCGGAATACCATACGGTATTCTCTGATATTTTTGGAAAAACATCCTCCGAAATTTTAATGGAATATACCACTCCCAGCGATTTTGAAAATGTCTCAATTGAACAACTAACTGAACTTATGGAAAAAGCTAGTCGGAAAAGAATTGGCGAAAATAAGGCGAAACAACTCCTACAAATCGCGTCCCAGTCCTTTGGTGTAAGATTTTGTAAAGATGCTTTTTCATTTCAATTAAAAATGTTACTCGAACAAATCAAATTTATTGAAGAGCAAATTAAGCATTGTGAACACCAGATGGGAGAGTATTTAGTTGAACTGGACACCCCTATCACAACCATACCTGGGATTGGCCCCATTTTAGGTGCCACAATTCTAAGTGAAATTGGTAATATTCATCGTTTTGATAAACCAGCTAAGCTTGTTGCCTATGCAGGAATTGATGCTTCCATTTCACAATCTGGGCAATATGAAGCATCAAAAGGTAGCATGTCTAAACGTGGCTCTTCACACTTACGACGTGCCTTATTTCAAGCTGCCATATCCGCCTATCGATGTGACCCAGTGTTACAAGCGTTTTATAAAAAAAAGAAAGCACAAGGAAAGCATTATTATGTTTGTATTGGCGCAGTAGCTAGGAAATTGTGTTACATTATTTATGCCATTTTAAAAAGTAATAAACCATATGAAATTCCACCACATATAGAATAAGTTATATACCACTCTCTATTTTTTCAGCCTTTCGATAAAGGCTTATTTCCTATGCTTTTTAAATTGAATACCCATATTTTCACTTTAATTTACAGTTGACTTTTCATAGTTGGTCTTATAATAGTTACATACTAAATTATAGTATGAAGTAGTATGGAAAAGAAAGAAAAAATATGTTTATCAATAAAAGTTTTATAAGGAGAAACTTTTATTGATATAAACATTTTAAAAAAGCGCCATTCTCCGGAAGAGAATAGCGCTATATTTTACATTTGAATTTGTTCTACTTCTTCTACATGCGACTTTTGGGATGCGTGGTCAATATATTGAAATAGGAGCTGCAATTGTTTATCAACTTCTGGAAGTTCTTTACTGTATTGATAAGCGTGTAAAAAATGCTCAATACGTTTAGAAAATAATTGATCGTTCGTTTGAACCATGAGAACGAGTAATTTATCCCAATTACAGCAATACGTGTAATAGAGAGCTTTATCATAGTCGTTATATGTTTGCACTGTGTACCCTCCTTACCGAGAGTTATATATAGTGTGTGATAAGTAAGGGGAAATACACTTGAAAGAATTTGTTAAGAAAAAAAGTGAATGAAAAGAAAAAACGAGGAGTTTCCTCGTTTTTTAAGCTTTTGGCATTGGCGTAGGTGTTGGTTTGCCATAGCCTTCTTTGTATTTATTATCGATATAGTTACGAATTTCAAGCGTTGATTTTCCTTTTTGTTTCATGGAAGCAGATTCAACTGCGATTTCTAGGCAATTGACGCAAGTCGTTGCATGGGAGTCCCAAACAACTTCACCATTCTTTTTAATTTCACGAATAAAGCAGTTTTTATTATTTTTATGTCCTACACTTTCACCGCAACCACAATAGCATGGAATCCAATCTAATAGTTCTGCATTTTGTCCAGCGACAGTGTAGATATCTTTCATTTGTGGATCAAGCTTGTCTAGGAAGGTAGGAAGTGTGTCGACTCCTTTTGTTTTCTCTTGAATGTCAGCTTGCTGAGTGTGCGATGCGTGGTCATGTTCTTCTTTTTTTGATTCAGAAGATTTTTGGTCATTTGTACTAGTACTTCCGCATCCAGCAAGAATTAAGCTTAGTACTGCAAGTAAAGAAAATACATACTTTTTCATTCGCTTGTCCCCTTTATAAATGTATTAATCAAATTGTATCAGACTAAGGGACACCTAGGGAGAAGTTTTTTTTGAACGATTTTTGAAGTACCATCTTAGTGAATGAAACAAAAATAAAATTGGGATATAAGCGTATACAATATATAAACCCGCTTGAGATAGTACGGTATTTAATGTGTTGATACTTTCACGGTTTGTGAAAAGTAGAGAAGCTGAAAATATGATGAAAATAAAAAACGGTAATGTAAATTTAAATGAAATATGAAAGGAACGCTTCATCGTTTGACATGATGACCAAATGGTTAAGCAGAGGTTTGGTAAAATAATTAAAAACCAAACGAAAATAATAATATATTCAAAGCGCTGGATAAAAGGAACTTTAATTATTTTTAACATCGTTAAAGTAGGCCAAATAGTACGGTTTAATTGTCCCTCGCTGTAATACATAAAAGATACGATAGCTAAAACTACATAAATTAAGGTGCTAAAAGCAATTCCAGCATGGGCCCATCGCTTTAAAGATTTTCCTTTTTCAATAAAGGGATAAAAGATAAGAATTGTTTCAAACCCCAGAAATTCCAATGCGGATTGTTTTGCAGATATAAGCATGTCAAAAGGTGAATGTGTAAAAATAGGTAAAATATTACGAAAATGAGCATATTTCATTGGATAGATTAAAAAGAATACAACGAAAATAGGAAGAACAATACCCCAAAAACATATCCCTGTCACAGAACGGAAGCCACCTTTTATAATGTAGTAAGTGACTAATAAAAACATAAGCGTAAGTTTCCATAACTTAATGGTAGGGAAAATCCAAACTTGTATCACTTCCATATACGTACGAAGAACCGTAAGGCAAAATAATAAGCAATAAAGAGTGAAAATTACAGAAAATATAGAGCCAACCCATTTTCCAAAGGTTGTTGTATGAATGCTAATTAAATCTCCGTCTTTTTCAAGCATTTTTAACATACAAAACAGCACAATATGAGTTGCAATTCCCGCAATAATAAGAGAAATCCAGGCATCATAACCATCGTTTTTTAAAATTACACGTTGATATCCGAGAATTCCTATACCAATCTGGAGAGAATGCAATAAAATAAATGCAAAATATGGAGAGACTGTCTTTGTTTTATTCATTGTATTCATTGCTTATTTCACCTCACTATTCTCCGATTCCAGATTGTACAATATTAAGATCTAAATTTACATCCACCGCTACATTTTTATACATATTTCGAATTTGTGTTATATTCCATTTTCTCGTATGGCTTCTAATTTCATCTCGTATTCCTAAAGGATCAATTTCCTTTTCTTGAAATTGTTTTATTAGATCTTCACAGTCTTTTTCAACATTTCGTTCAATTTGTTTTTTTATATAGTTGATATTTGTTTCTTTTCTTAAATCAATCCAATTAGGAGAGTTTTTAATTAATCCATTTAATTTTAAATGGATTTTTACTTTTGGTATGTCGCCAGTTTGATCTATATTATACTTATTTTCCCCAGCTAAGTTTTGTATAACAACCATACCTTTATGTTTATCCTTTTTTATCGCTGCTTCGTAACGTCCATTTTTCGTAGGATTAATAAGTAATTTTGCTAAAACAGAATGTCTTTTGTCCGTATACATGACGACTTTATCGCCTTTTAAAAAGGCAAGCCCTTTGACAGCGACAGAATGATTATCGTCCATTTTAATATAAGGAACATAGGCATCACATACGGAAGAGTAATAATTATATAAAAAAATGTTTAATTCGGTTTGTGGAATGTTTTCATTTCTTATATTTTGTTCGAGTAAATCAGCAATATATAAAGACCCATTTTTTTTTCCGTAATTTAAAAGCTCTTCAGCTGATCCATCTACAATTGCTAGTTGTACATCACGCCCGATATTTGGGTCACGTTGTAAGTTAGTAATAATCTCTCCCATTCCGCGTTCTCCTAGAGCTTTTCCAAATAGGACGACACGCATTTGACCTACAACGACATTGTGAGGAGATTTTGCATTTAATCGTGAAGCGATTGTCTCAAGTGAACGGGCAGATGTTGATTGCGTTTCTGGTTTAGACTTTACACCATGTGTGTACTCTGGGAATAGAATAGTTCCTTGGAATCTTTTGTTTTTTGTGATGTCAAATCCAGCGATATGAATGATACGCTGCGTATCCACTATATAGGTTTGTGTACAGCCAGTTTGTAAAATGAAGAAGATAATGATAATAAGGTGCAATAAAAATTTTTTCATTCATTCTCACCATCACGTTTTTGCTTCGCTTTGTTTGGATTATAGCGCCATTTTGATTTTGGTCTAAGAAAAGAAGGTCTTTGAGCTGTTTGACTAAATGGTAATCGAAGAAAACCTTCTGCTGTACCTAAACCACGAAATGGATATAAAGGTAATAAATAAGGTGATCCAAGTGATTTTAATTTAATTAAATGAGCTAAAATAAATACAAATCCGACAATAAGACCTAATCCTCCGAATGCACCGGCTAAAAGAATAAGTGGAAAGCGTAATAACCGGATAGTAGAAGACATCTTTACGGTCGGTGTTGTGAAAGATGCAAGAGCGGATAAAGCAACTGCAATTAATAAAATTGTACTAGTCAAAGCTGCCTCCACGGATGCTTGGCCAATTACAATCCCCCCAACAATACCAATCGTTTGTCCGACTTTTGTCGGTAAACGCGCTCCAGCTTCACGAAGCAATTCAATTGTAATTTCTAAAAAGAGTGCTTCTAGAATGGGAGGGAAAGGTACGTTAGCTCTCGAGAAAATAATAGGACCTAGTAAATCAGCTGGAATCATTTGATAATGATATGTTAAAGCCGCTGTATAAATAGCGGAGGAAAAAAGAGAAAATATAGCTCCGAAAAAACGAATAATACGAAAGAACGATCCAATCATCCACGGTAAATAATAATCTTCTGGTGAAATGAAAAAATCCAGTAGCGTTGTTGGTCCTGATAAAGCATATGGAGAGCCATCTGTTAAAATTAAAACTTCCCCGTTAATTAATGCAAATACAGCTCGATCTAATCGTTCTGTAGGTAATAGAACTGGAAAAGGTGAATTGCTATTATCACTAATAAATTGCTCAATCATAGTTGAATCAAATGGGACATCAAAGTCAATGTCTTCTAGCCGTTGAATTGCGGTGTTGATGAATTGTTCATTTGTAACTCCTTCTATATAAGCAACTGCTACTTTCGTTTTTGACATAGATCCGACGGTAACTTCTTTAAAAATGAGTTGCTCCGTTACGATATTTCGGCGTAATAAGTGTATATTTGTATCAAGGTTTTCAACGAAACCGATTTTAGGCCCGATTACGCTATACTCATTTTCTGTATCGTTATATAATCGTGTTCCTAAAACAGTACTTTCGGCACGAATTAAAGCATATTGATCAGGATTCGAATTGTTTTTTAAGCGTATTAAAATATATCCACCTAATAATTTCTCACGAATATCATCAATAGAAGGGGAGATAATAATGTCTTCAATAGAGACGATATTACATAAATCAGAGATGTTTTGGATTTGTTCCGATTCCTTTTTTAGAGGAGTTAAAATGAATTGTTTAATAATAAGTGCTTCCACGACAGATCTATAATAAAACAAGCACAATGTTTCATTTTCAAGTACGTTATGAGAAACAAAGTCGCTTGATTCTTTCATGGTTTGTATAAATTCTGGAATAGAACAAAGTGTTTTTGTATTAGTCTTTTTTGATTTTTTAGATGATAAACCGAACATTTTCTCACCCCTAACATATATCATTTACTTGTGTTAGTTTTTGGGAAAGACGGGAATTTATACTTAAAAATTGAAAGTTCATAAAGAAAAGGAAGAGTGGTGAATGCCTCTTCCTTTTTAGCATTTTAATTTGTTTTTTGTTCTTTAATAGACTTCACTAATTTCATCATTTCCGCTCGTATATCTTCTCTTTTTACATTTAATTTTTCGGCAATTTGTTTAATGTCCATTCCATCTTTTTTCATCTTTAATACATCATCAAGAGGAGTATTGCTTTTTTGAGAGATGATTGTTAACACAGTAAGATGACGCAATTTGATGTTATATTCTTTCATTTTTTGCTTTAGCTGATCCGGTGTGGATTTTTGCATAGTTGCTAACTGTTGTAGCAGTGCTTGCTTTGTTTCTTTATTCATATGATGCTTTTTCAGCTTACTTGGATCTATACCGAAATGCTCGGCTGTTTTCTCCCAAGATTTATTTTGCTTATAGTAAGCTAAAACATCTTGTATTTCTTTATTACTAATTCTTGCAATATGAGCAGCTTTCCAAATTTCATGTTTGTTATAGCCGAGTTTTTCTAGCGATTGTATTTCTTCATCTGAAATTGGTTTATGGTGATGCATTGTTACTTCTTTTGGGGTGGCAGCGGAAGCGGGGAAGATAATTGCTCCGCATAATAATGCTGCCATAGTCATACTTACCGCGATTTTTTTGTACATGTAAACTCCTCCTAGATGGATAATGTAGAAAACTGTACACATATCATTTCCATAAAATGTGAAATATTTGTGAACAAGTTAAGTTTTTTTATTCACAGCATGGAATGACGTTTTTAGAAGTTTTCCAACATAAAACATTGATTAATAGTAAAAAACTAAGGTATAATCGAAATTGAAAATCAATATCAATACTAATGATAAACTTATACATATAGATAAAAATAAGGGAGAGATAAATATGACTACATATACTTCCATCGCTAATGTGATTAAAGAAAGACGCTCTGTTCGTACATTTACAGACAAAGCAGTAGAAAAAGATTTATTAATTGAACTATTAAACGATGCAACATGGGCACCTAATCATAAGCACCGTGAACCATGGAATTGTAAACTATACATCGGAGAAGGCCGCAAGAAATTAGTAGATGCGGTATTAAACTCTTTCACGGAAGAAGAAAGAGCGAAACGCGGTAAAATTTTATCAGATCGTTTTTTAAGCACGCCTGCACAAATCGTTGTATATATAAATGAAGATCCACGTCAAATTCAACGTGATGAAGATTACGCTGCAACATGTGCATTTATGCAAAACTTCCAACTTCTTGCTTGGGAACGTGGATTAGGTTGCGTTTGGAAATCAGGCGGATTAAACTACAATCCATTATTTATAGAAGGAATCGGTTTAACAAGAGGCCAACGTATCGTTGGAATTCTTCATATCGGCTATTTCGATAAAGCACCAGAAGGAAAAGCTCGTACTCCGATTACGGAGAAGATGGAGATTATCGAAGGTTAAATAGGTGAGGCATCCTTGTTAAAAACAAGGATGTTTTTTGTTTTTGAGAAGACTATGAAATAGCAATCTAGCTATGTTGATAATTTTTGAGAATAAAGGTTTATTTGTTATATTTTTTATGTAGAGAAGCTACTCTTTTATATGATAATCATAAATATGTAATTAATTTAAATAGGCGTAGGGAGAATAAATACAAACAAGCACATTCCTCAATTAGGATGCGCTTGTTTGTATTTATTCATCAATTTGTTTAATATCAGTTCTATATATGGAAGAGATGTTATGCATTTCCTGTAATTCATTACATGATTTAGCATTTAGGAGATAAAAGTCCTTTTTTGATATAGATTTTTTAAAAAGCTCCTCATATGCTAGTTCGATATTGCAGAGAAGAGGACGTTCTTCATAAATTTTACATGACCGATTGTCAATATCATAATGGATACAACAGCCATCACCTCTGTTTAAATGAGATAGGGAGTCAATACCTTGTATGTTTTGACAACAGATTCCACATTGGGTACAAGGAAAAGTTATCATAATATGAATGACTCTTCACTTAGCATAAATGAATTGAACTCATCTTGATTTTTAAATTTAAACGAGACGTTTAAATTTTCGGCAAGTTGATGAATAGTCGCTTCTATATTTTCACCTGTATGAATCGTTTGTTTAACCAATCCAGTTACGTGTTCTATTTTTGCACCAGTTTCTTGATAAAAGTTACAAATACGTTCTTCTTCTTGTTTAATGTAATCTATAAGGACTTTACTTAATTCTTCAGCTCTTTTTCGTTCCTCAATTGTTAATTCCAATTCTTGTTGAGCACGAGTGAATGCTCCATAAAGTTGTTTCATTCCTAGCATAGCGACGGTAGCGCCGACAGCTGCACCGACAGGACCGAGAAGCATTGCTCCTGCTGCGCTGAATACAATTCCAGAAAAAGTAGTAACAGCGTTTTCACCAACTATTTCTAAAAATTCTTCAATAGATAATTTTCCTTTTATGAGTTGGTAGGAGCTTTCCGTTAGTCGAACAGCTGAAGAAGCAAGAGCTGCTGCTACGTTTCCTTTCATCATCACACTATCTTTACCAATAAATTTAATGCCATGAGCAATGCCTGCAACAGCAGCGCTTTTTCCAGCTTGTTTGCCACTATCTTTTCCTACTTGTATAAATCCATCTTTTATTTGCTTTTCGCTTTTACAAATCTCAACAGTTTGTTGTACAAGTGATACTCCGCCACCTACACATGCCCCTGCTAAAGCACCATTCATCATAGAAGAGAATGTTCCTTCAGCAAATGTATATATTTTTTCTTTTAGTGCGTATGTTTGTGGTTGATTTGTAGCTTTTAAAGCTTCCTCATATGTAGTGCCACCACTTGTAATGTTGTTTGCTTCTAGTTTTCCGTTTATGTGAGGAGCTGCTTGTTCGTAGTCTTTTGCATAAATACTTTGGGAATTTGCACGTTTCTCAACTAATTCTTTTACTTTATCAGCTTTTTCACTGTTAACTAAACGATCCATATCCCCATACTTTTCGCTCGATACCATTCTTGCTAGTGATGCAGCTTTAGCACCAGACTTTGCTTGTACTTCTTTAATTAATGTATCACCATCTTTGATTAAGATATCAGCCGCGGCATGTGGATCTCCTAAAGAGTCTGTTGTAAAAGCACGCAAACTTTCACCTTTTAAGGCTGCGTCTTTATTAAATTTGGTTGCTTCAATAATTTCAAAAAGCCGTCCTTGTGTGATATTGGGTGAACAGTTCATATATTGTTTTGCTACTTTGGTTAGTGTATCCATTCCAGCAAATGTTTCAATAGTAGCATTTCCATAGCGCTCAATTTGCTCAGCTACAATTTGAGTTGCGAGAATATCTAGATTTTTCTTCATATGCAATTACCTAGTACATGTGTTTAATTGATTTTTCTGTGGTTTTAAGAATATTTTCCAAGGTTTTGGATCGGTTGCCACCTTCATCAATAACAGGTGTATCTAATAATTTTTTCAAAATAATTGCAAGTTCAGCAGTATAACGGATCGCAAGTTGTTCATCATCGGAGAAGTTACGATAGTCGATACCCTTTTCATCGATGATAGAACTCATTGTTGCAATATAATCAGCAAAAAGTGTAGTTGTTTCAGTTGTTAAGTTTGATAATTTAATAGTGTACAATTTTATCTCTTTTAAGATAGAAGTGGCACTTTGTAATTTTTGCATTTCTACTGAAACTTCTTCTTTTTTTATTTTCATTTCTTCTAGCTTCTTTTTAGTGGATGCAGCAAAGATCATACTTCCTAATGCTAAAGCAGGAGCAAGAGCAATTCCACCTAGAACAGCCATGTCACCAGCCATTCCTAATCCACCAGCAGCCAGTGATCCACCACCTAAAAATGCTAACGTTGCATTGGTCGCTGCTACTCCGCTTAAAGAAGCAATAGCTGTCCCAGTTGAAGCGGCACCAAATGTTGTTGCTGCTCCGAGTGCTCCGAAAGCTGCAAGTCCACCGCCAGCAATTGCAGAAACGCCAGATTTTAATAGATCAGATGCAGCGATGACTTGTTTTTCTATTTCTTGCATGAAGTGTTTAGAATCAGAAACATCTTCTAGAGAATCAATAGTTGTTTTATCTGTAAAATCAACATTTTTTAACTTCTTGAATTCTGAAATGAATTCTTTCATTGTTCCATTAAGAATATTCAGTTTTAATTCTCCATACTTTTCAAATTGAGTATTTGTATCTTGACGTACTTGATCAAATATATTAAATACAGTTTTGTATTGCTTATCCATCGATTGAGCAATATTCTTTGTTTCTTTCATGTTTTTGTATGAGTCATGTCCTTTTTTTCCAGCGACTGCAGTGGCAACTGCAGCACCAGCAGCAACAGCTAATGGAATAAATGGTAATGGCATTCAAATCGTTCCCTTCATGATAAAATTTTCCTATAATATAATTAAAATATTACAATATTATCGAAGGATATTACAGGTTTTTTGTGAAAAACAAGAAATGTTAGATTGATTTAACATAAAATTCTATATGTATGTTTGAAATATAGAAAGATTGAATTGGGTAGGAATCATGTATTAATCTGTAAGGTATAACAAATATGAAATTCCAAAAATATTTATAAGAAATGGACAAAAATGCTTTTTTGATCCAATTAGAAAGAAATGAGTTTTAATTACTCCTGAAGAAATAGTAAGGTAACAAGGTATTCAGTTTGTAATTAAAGATAGCAAGTTCCAACTGAGTATATTGAGGTTAAAGTACTGATGTCTTATTTTAAGAAAGGTTTAAAAGGAAGTATTTAATTTGCATGATATTTTTGGAAATAGTTATGAAGATATAGAAAATGATCTTAAACAATTAAATGAACCAAATCTAATTATTTTAAAATAAAGTATAAATGATGTGGAAGATGTATTAAGAGAAGTTGTTAGAGAGTGTAAATTATCACGGAGATTAGCTAGGCTTAAAAATAATTAATAGGGTTTTGAATGCGTAATACTAAATAATGGGGTAATATTGTGAAGTGAATTTATAACAAAAAGGTACTGTCGTCCTAATAGGCTTCAGTACCTTTTTGTTATAAGACATTCTTCCTTTTTCATATGGTTTATAAATAAAAGAAGGGGAGAAGAGAACATGCAGCTTAGTAATATTCGCTTAGAGTTGGTGAAAATACAAAGCATCGTCCCTATTTATGCTGAACATGTTTCAAAAAGTGCTGTGAAGAAACTAGTTCGAGCTTTGGAACAAGGAAGTATGTTAAGTAGTAGCATCATAGTTGAAAAAGATAAGTTTGAGGATAAATATTGGCTTGTGTCAGGGTTTCCAGAATATATAGCTTATCTCGAGATTGATGATGCAAACCTACAATATAATACAGTCTATTGCGTTGTACAGCCTTATTCTAATGAGACAGAACAAAGGTTGAAGTTGTTACAGAGAATGTTCCATCACCAAGTTACCAAATGGATAGATAAACACATATTAATCAGTCAAATGGTTTATGATGAAAAAAGCATAGATACAATTTCGAAAAAATTAGGGGTCAATAAATCTGATATTAAAAGATATTTCATTCACCCTGATATTCCAATAAGTGTTATTGAAAAGGCTTATCAAAACAGTGGTAGCTTTATTAATTTAGAACAGATTCGAAAGTTGAAATTACATTCATTTTTGAAAGATAGATTGTACGAAAAAGTGGTGCTGCCACAAAGACACATTGATCGTTTAACAACGGACAAATTACAAAAGCTCAAGTGGGTTTTAAAAGAGAAAAATTTTTATGACTTAAAGCGTGAGGATCAATGGGATTTGATACAGCAAGCTTTAAATTACAAAGGAACATTACAGAGCAGTTGGAGTCGAGAAATTCAAAAAAGATTAAAGCATAATGCAAGAAGTAACTACATTATAAGAATGAATTGTAATAATACAAATCATTCTTCAGAGCATAAACATTAGGAACAATTTAGTGAGGTTTTATATATTTTGAAACAGGATAACAACAATTGAGTATAGAAAATGTATTTAGATATTATGCAGGAATTTAAATGGAAATAACGAGGATTATATAATGAAAGATACTATCAAATGATTGGAGTAAAAGGATGACAATTCTTCAGGACTATGGGCAAATGCCACCGCTGTATCGTTTTATTTATTATAAAGTAAGATTTTATGACGGAAAGGATATACACAAATTTGTATCCAAGATGATAAAGGACATCGAGAAGAAATTTATCAACAACTCATGTTAAGTGGAGATGCGAAGGTTAAATGGAAGAATGAAGCGGAGTTATTTAAACTCGTAGTAAAACATTATCCGGACGCAATTTTCCAGTATAGAGCAGATTGACTTGATAAATAGTCTCTTGATGTGTATATTTCTAGTTTGAAAATTGCTATTGAATTTCAAGGACAATAACATTATGAGCCTGTTGAATTTTTTGGAGGAGAAGATGCTTTTCTATATCGCCAAAAACTCGATGCATTAAAAAAAGAAAAATGTAAGGGAAATAAAGTTAAATTGATTGAATGGCATTATCAGGATGTGATATCCATGACAAATTTGAAACGAAAGATTAATCAATAAGAGAGGTAGGCTACCTGTTTCATAAACTAAAGAGGAGAATTTTAATTGAAGAATTTTTGAAAGTATGAAAAGGGTAAAGAATTTACATATTGAATAAATAGGACGATGTAGTATAAACCATCATCTTATTTAATCGTTTTTATTTTATATAATGTCAATACTAAAACTAATAAATTAATTAGACAAGTAGCTGAATATCCTTCTGATTTATAAATAGGTGATGAATGATGGGGATATTAAATCTTTAAATTGAATAAATGAAGTAACTACGTTTATTTTTCATGAAAGCTTGTTCTTCATCATACACTTTCTTAAGGGAAAGTGTAAGGAGGGAAAATAATGAGAGCAAGTGATGATAAAGCACTGCAATATGCGATTGCGGAAATTACGGAAATTGCGACTGGATTTGGGCTTGATTTTTATCCGATGCGTTATGAAATATGTCCAGCGGAAATTATTTATACATTTGGTGCATATGGGATGCCGACAAGGTTTTCACATTGGAGTTTTGGAAAACAATTTTTCAGAATGAAATTACAATACGATTTAGGACTTAGTAAAATATACGAACTCGTTATTAACTCTGATCCATGTTACGCCTTTTTATTAGATACGAACTCTTTAATTCAAAACAAATTAATTGTAGCGCACGTTTTAGCACACTGTGATTTCTTCAAAAATAATATTCGTTTTTCAAATACGAAGCGAGACATGGTGGAGAGTATGGCGGCAACAGCGGACCGTGTGAAAGCGTATGAGCATAAGTACGGAAAGGCAGAGGTAGAAACATTTTTAGATGCCGTACTTGCCATTCAAGAGCATATTGATCCGTCGCTTATGCGTCCGAAGCTCGCATGGAGTATTGATGATTTAGAAGATGAAGAAGTAGAAAAGAAAAAGGTGTCGCAATACGATGATTTATGGAATTTAGATAATCGCAATAAAAAGCAGGAACGTTCTAATGTGCGTAAAAAGAAGAAAATTCCACCACAACCAGAGAAAGATTTACTGCTCTTTATTGAAGAATATAGCCGTGAGTTAGAAGATTGGCAGCGTGATATATTAACGATGATGCGCGAAGAAATGTTATATTTTTGGCCACAGCTTGAAACGAAAATCATGAACGAAGGCTGGGCATCCTACTGGCATCAACGCATACTTCGTGAAATGGACTTAACCTCTGATGAAGCAATTGAATTTGCGAAATTAAATGCAGGTGTTGTACAGCCATCAAAAACAAGTATTAATCCATACTACCTCGGTATTAAAATCTTTGAAGATATTGAAGAACGGTACAATAATCCGACTGAAGAAATGAAACGACGAGGCGTAAAACCAGGATCTGGCCGTGACAAAATGTTTGAAGTACGCGAAATTGAATGGGACGTATCGTTCCTAAGAAACTACTTAAATAAAGATCTTGTTATGCGAGAAGATATGTACTTATTCCAGCGCCAAGGAAAAGAATATAAAGTAATAGATAAAGAATGGGAGAATGTGCGTGATCAACTCGTAAATATGCGGACAAATGGTGGGTTCCCGTACTTAGTGGTAGAAGATGGAGACTACTTAAAGAACGGAGAATTATACATTAAACATAGTTACGAAGGAATCGAGCTCGATTTAAAATACTTAGAAAAAGTATTACCATATCTTCATCAGCTATGGGGAAGAACGGTGCATATGGAGTCGATTGTGGAGAGTAAGGGCGTTGTGTTTTCTTATGATGGGAAGATGGTGCATCGGAAGTATGTGTGAGGGGAAGAACGGACATAGGATACTGTGTCCGTTCTTTTTATTTGGAACAAAGTTAAATATGCTATTCTTGAAAAAAGGGAGTTACATAGAGAAATGGAGTGATTTAAATGAGCAAAGTAGGGATATGTAAGGTTGATATTACGCCGCCTGTAGGTATTGATTTTGTCGGATATCATAGAGAGACAGGCATAAATAATGTTGAAGAACGTATTTACGGGACAGTTTTTGTATTTGAAAAAGATGAAATGAAGACTGTGTTTATAAGTATTGATAATATTGGGATGCTAGTAGAAGATACGAATATGATTCGTGAGCGAGTAGCAAGTAGGCTTCATGTGCCATTTGAGCGAATAACGGTTGTTTATACTCATACGCATTCCGGTCCAGAGACAGTCGGTGATAATCCGCTAGTGCAGTCGTATAAAACGATTTTAGTAAATAATGTAGTGCATGGTGCTATTACTGCGAATAACAACTTGAAGCTATGTGAAGTTGGCTGGGGTGTTACGACAGGTGATATTGGGGTAAATCGAAGAGAGAGAACATGTGATGGAAGAGCGAAGATGGGAACAAATATAGATGGTGTTGTAGATAAGCGAATTGGTATGTTAGCAATAAGAGATGCTGAAACGAAGGAGTTATCTGGGATTTTAGTATTTGGTACTGCGCATCCTAATGTTTTAAAAGGTGATAGTGATGAATTATCAGCGGATTATCCTGGAATGACGAGAGAGATTTTAGAGCAGATAGTGAACTGCCCTGTTATTATCGTTCAAGGTGCCGCTGGAAATGTGAATGCGAAGTACCGCGGTTCAAGTGAAGCGTTAAAACAAATGGCCTATTTACTTAGTGGACATGTATTAATGATGTTGCCAACAGTTACATATAGCTCAATTGTAAATTTAAGGACAGTTTCGAGTATGATGCAAATGAAGTTGAAGGATATTCCTGAATTTGATGAGATACGAAGCATGGCTCGATTAGCCGAGAAGCAGTGGGGCGTGAATACGGATGAATGGCTTACTATCGTTTTAGAGAAATATGAGCAAGGTATTCGGCGGTTAAGTATTGATTTAGAAGTGCAGTTATTTCAAGTTAATGATGGTATGTTTTCAGGTTTACCGATGGAACCTTTTTCGGAAACGGCATTAGAAGTGAAAGAGAATCTTCAAAATGAATTAGCTTTCTTTGGTGGATATACGAATGGATATATTGGTTATTTACCAACGAAGGAAGAATTCTTATACGGTGGGTATGAAGTGGAATTAAGCCCTGTTGTGTATGGATCGGTTACGAATTTATTGATACCACCGGAGGAGAATACTGCGGAGTTGGTTGTGAAGAGAGTTATGGAATTATATAACGCGTAAAAAATATATTTAGTAGAATAAAATTTAAAGAAATTAATGATTTTTAATACATCTGTAGAAAACGAATCCATTTTGAAGAAGATGAATCAAAATGGATTCGTTTTTTGTTTACCAGACAGGTCGTATATTTGATGATAATTTCTCTGTATTTTCTTTAGTAACGAATGTTGTTAAATCCTCTTTCAGTATTTGCATTCGTTCTATACCTATGTTTTCAATCCATCGCTGTTCTATTTCAGCTACTATTTCTTCTTTTACTTTCATTACTGACAAACCACGTTCGGTTAAAACGATGATTTTACCTCTTTTATCAGTAGGGTGTGTTTTGCGTGTAACGTAGCCATTACTCTCAAGAGAATCCACCATTTTACTTACAGCTTGTTTGGAAATCCCCAAATACTCAGCTAGCTCTATACCAGTTGCCCCATTAGGAAGGATGCGTTTGAACATAAAACCATGTGCTGGCCTAATATCTTCAAATCCTAATTCACTTAATTTGTCATGTAGCTCAGTGATTAATGTGCTAAATGATAATGATAAAAGCGATGTAAGATCTAACTCGTTAAATGTTTGATCCATGTATATAACCTCCGCGCTTGTAGTCAATTAAGTTGACTATATGTAATGTCTATTGTACTATACATAATATAGTCAATCAAATTGACTATATTATGTCGGTAGAACAAATAATGATTTATATAATATAGAATCAATGGAGGTTTCACATGGTTAATATCGTGAAAATTAGAGGGAGTGTATTTGCACCGTATGCATCGCTGGAACCTATTAAGGACCCTGCAACAGGAAGAGTGTTTGAATATGCTGGAGATGCACGTGAGTTTACACCACAAGCTGTGAACACAAAGCGTTCAAGATTAGAACAAGAAGTGAATATTGATTTTTATAAAAGAGAAATTTTCACATATGCAGATGCTTGTATCGTCACCGTGAAGATTACAAATTCAGATGGCTCAATTGAGTATCAAAAGGGAGAAACAAGTACAGAAAACATTGTATGTACAAATATTGTATGGAGTGAAGATGAAGTTTCATTTGAAATGAGAGCAAGTGCAAGTAATCCTTTAAACGCAGCAGCACCTGCAGCTGATTATTTTTTGACTATACGTGCTAATGAAAGTGGCACTGTGAATATTGAAGGTGTACATGATGGTTTCCCTTGCTATGAATTTTATAAACAAGTAGATTTTGGTTCGTTTGAATTGATATACACACATGATTTCAGAAAAACGGATGATACCCCAGCAGCACTAGCTGGAGAGATGGAATATAGCTTTAAAACGACAGTCTAAACATAAATATAGCGCTATTTTTTAGAAGGAAATAGAAAAGTAAAAGAGAAATCTATTGGTTTTAGGATTGAAATTATGGTCTGTTTTATTTAATAAGCATTCAGCATCTAAAATAAAATTATAGAGGTGTTTCTTATGACTAATATCGTGAAAATTAGAGCCAGTGTATTTATTCCAATGTCTTGGACTGAGGCTAAGAAGGATATGGAAACAGAAAAAGTAATTCAATTCGAAGGTGATTCACGTGAATTCACACCGTATGCGGTAAATGCGATGCACTCTAGAGTTGAGCAAGAGGTAGTAGTTGATTTCTATAAAGAAGAAGTGTTTTCATATGCGAACACGGGTATTACGACCGAGAAGATTACAAGTCCAGATGGTTCTGTGAGTAAAAGAACAGGGAAAGCAAGTACAGAAAATATTGTGTGCACTGATATCACATGGAATTCTGAAGGTGTGCAATTCAAAATGAGTGCGAGTGCAAGTAATCCATTAAATGTATATGCACCTCCTGTGGATTATGTATTAAATGTATGTGTGAAACAGGATGGTAGTATTGATATTCAAGGGGAGCATGATGGATTCCCTTGTTTTGAATTTTATAAGCAAGTAGATTTCGGTTCATTTGAAAAAATATATACACATGATTTTAGAGAAACTGGTGATACAGCGGCAGCCCTAGGCGGGAACATGGAGTATAGTTTTACAAAGAGATTATAGGAAGTATGATAATAGAACGATGGATTGATTCATTCGTAAAGAACTTGGAAATATCTAAGTTCTTTTTTTGTTTCAAATTTGTGAAAGACATATTGATTGAAATTAAATTTTTTATAATTTATTATATACCCGTACAGGTATAGGTTTTATATGTGTGATATATGAGGGAATTAAATAATAAATAGTATGGAGGTTTGACATATGTCTAGAAAAATTATAGTAGTAGGCGGAGTTGCTGGCGGGGCATCAGTAGCTGCAAGGCTTCGTCGTTTAAGTGAGGAAGATGAAATTATTATGGTTGAACGCGGTGAATACATTTCGTTCGCAAACTGTGGATTGCCATATTATATTGGCGGTGTCATTACAGAAAGACAAAAGTTATTAGTACAAACTGTTGAAAGGATGTCAAAACGTTTTAATTTAGATATACGTGTATTGAGTGAAGTTGTAAAGATTAATAAAGAAGAGAAAACAATTACGATAAAGAATGTAACTACAGATGAAACATATAACGAGGAATATGATGTTTTGATTCTTTCACCAGGGGCGAAACCAATTGTTCCACCTATTCCGGGCATTGAAGAAGCGAAGGCGTTGTTTACGTTACGAAATGTACCTGATACAGATCGTATAAAAGCGTATATTGATGAGAAGAAACCACGTCATGCGACGGTTATTGGTGGAGGATTTATTGGAGTGGAAATGGTTGAGAATTTAAGAGAACGCGGGATTGAGGTTACTCTTGTAGAGATGGCAAATCAAGTGATGCCACCAATTGATTACGAAATGGCGGCATATGTACATGAGCATATGAAGGTGCACAATGTTGAGCTTGTTTTTGAAGATGGTGTAGATGCGTTAGAAGAGAATGGGACTGTTGTACGTTTAAAAAGTGGCTCAGTTATAAAAACAGATATGATTATTTTAGCAATTGGTGTACAACCAGAGAGTAGTTTAGCGAAAGATGCAGGATTATCATTAGGAGTTAAAGGAACGATAAAGGTAAATGAGAAATTTCAAACATCTGACCCATATGTATATGCAATTGGTGATGCGATTGAAGTGAAAGATTTTGTTACAGAAACAGAAACGATGATTCCTTTAGCGTGGCCCGCTAATCGTCAAGGTCGTATGTTAGCAGATATTATTCATGGCCATACGGAGTCTTTATATAAAGGTACGATGGGAACTTCTGTGGCTAAAGTTTTTGATTTAACAGTTGCTTCGACTGGAGTAAATGAGAAAATATTAAAACGATTAAATATACCCTATGAGGTAGTACATGTACAGGCAAATTCTCATGCAGGATACTATCCAAATGCTACGCCAGTGCTAATAAAATTAATTTTTAATAAAGATAGCGGAAAAATTTACGGAGCACAGGCTTTAGGGCGTGATGGAGTAGATAAGCGTATCGATGTTATTGCAACGGCAATGAAGGCAAATTTAACTGTAATCGATTTACCAGATTTAGAATTATCATATGCCCCGCCGTATTCTTCTGCAAAAGATCCAGTAAACATGGTGGGGTATGCCGCAAGTAATATAGTAGATGGTTTTGTGGAAACGGTACAATGGCATGAAATAGATCGTATTGTTGACAATGGTGGATATCTTATAGATGTTCGGGAGCCCAATGAACTAAAACAAGGAATGATTAAAGGCTCTATTAATATTCCGTTAGATGAATTACGTGATAGATTGGATGAAGTGCCAATGGACAAAGAAATATATATCACTTGTCAACTTGGTATGAGAGGGTATGTTGCAGCGCGTATGTTAATGGAAAAGGGATATAAGGTAAAGAATGTAGATGGTGGTTTTAAATTGTATGGGACAGTATTGCCAGAACGTGTTGTATATTGATATTTTTCATTTTCTATTTCAAGATTTAGTGGAAGATGAAAACCTATAGATTAAGGTTTTACTTTTTGTTTTGCGAACATATAAGGCGAAAAATAAAAATAGAGGTTTACAAAATACCCTATAGGGTATAATATATTGTCATAGGTTATAAATAGTGACATAATGGTAATGAGGTGATTATAGGATGGAATATAATCAAGATATGAAAAATAGATTGAAACGTATTGAAGGTCAAGTTCGTGGTGTGCTTCGTATGATGGAAGAAGGAAAAGATTGCCGAGAGGTTATTACACAGTTAACGGCATCTCGTTCTGCACTTGATCGTACAATTGGACTCGTTGTTGGAACGAATTTAGAGCAATGTTTGCGTGAACAGTTTGAAAGTGGAAATGGTTCAAATGAAGAGTTAATTAAAGAAGCCGTTCAATTACTTGTAAAAAGCCGATAATCTGTCAAACGTAAGTGTTGACAGATTTTCAAAAACGGTTCAATATACCCCTATAGGTATATGTATATAAATTGTGGAGGAATCGATTATGAGTATAAAAGTGGATATGAGTTTAGATTGTAAAGGTTTGGCTTGTCCGATGCCTATTGTGAAAACGAAGAAGGCGATAGAAGGATTAGCACCAGGGCAAGTGATTGAAGTTAAGGCAACAGATAAAGGATCTACGGTAGATATAAAAAGTTGGGCTAGTAAAGTAGGACATCAATATATCGGGACGAAACACGAGGGTGATGTATTGGTGCATTATGTTAGGAAAGCAAACGAGCATGAAGTGAATGAAGTTGTGAAATATCCACATACAATTACGAATGCAGAATTACAGTCTATATTGTCTCATGGAGAAGAGAGCATTGTATTAGATGTTCGCGAAGCAGCGGAATTTGCTTTTGGCCATATTCCATCCGCCATTTCGGTGCCATTAGGTGAATTAGACAGCGCAGTATTAGATAAGATGAAGCAAATTTATGTTATTTGTCGAACTGGTAACCGTAGTGATGTAGCTTGCCACATGTTGAAAGAGAAAGGTTATGCAAATGTGAAAAATGTCATCCCAGGCATGTTAGAGTGGAAAGGGAATGTGGAAAAATAAAATTTTTTAAATAAAAATATACCTACGGGGGTAATGAGATGGATATTAAAGCATTACAAGCAAAAGATGTTGCAGAGAAAGTTTTATTCGGAGAGTTATTCATTTTAGATGTTCGTAATGAGGCGGATTATGAAGATTGGAAAATTGAAGGGAAACAAGTTTCTTCTATTAATAAACCTTATTTTGACTTGTTAGATGGTGTAGATCATATTGTCAGTGAACTACCTAAAGATAAAGATGTTTTAGTAGTATGTGCAAAAGAAGGGTCTTCTATATTTGTGGCAGAGCAATTAACAGAGGCTGGATTAGAAAATATTTATTATTTATCTGGTGGTATGAAGGCTTGGAGTGAATATGTAAAGCCTATAAAAGTGGGAGATTTAAAAGATGGCGGAAGTATGTATCAGTTTAACCGTCTTGGAAAAGGTTGTTTATCATATATGGTTATTTCAAACGGTGAAGCAGCAGTTATTGATGCGGTAAGGACAGCCGAGGCATATGAAGAATTTGCGAAAGAGCATGCTGTTACGATTACGAATGTAATGGATACACATTTACATGCAGACCATATTTCTGGAGGACGTAAGTTAGCGGAAAAAGTAGGGGGTACGTATTGGTTACCGCCAAAAGATGCGGAGGAAGTCGTTTTCTCATACGAACCGCTCGTTGAAGGATCTGTTATTACGGTGGGGGGGACTAAAATTGAAATTGACGCGTTATACTCACCAGGGCATACGATTGGAAGTACGTCATTCATTGTAAATGATTCTTATTTATTATCAGGCGATATTTTATTTGTAGATTCAATTGGGCGTCCTGATCTTGCTGGTAAGGCTGAAGATTGGGTGAGTGATTTACGTAATACTTTGTATAGCCGATATAAAGAGCTATCTCAAAATTTAGTTGTGTTACCGGCTCATTATTCAAAAGTAAGTGAAATGAACGAAAGTGGTATTGTTAGCGCAAAATTAAAAGATTTATTTGAGCATAATGCAGGATTAAATATTGAGGATGAGGGAGAGTTCCGTAAAGTTGTAACAGAAAACTTACCACCTCAGCCAAATGCATATGAAGAAATTCGTCAAACCAATATGGGTAAAATTCACCCAAGTGTGGATAAAGAGCGTGAAATGGAGATTGGTCCAAATCGTTGTGCAGTGCACGAATAATGAAATAAATAAAAAATGGAGGAATTGATGATGAATATAAAACAAGTGTTAGATGCGAAAGGTTTAGCATGTCCAATGCCGATTGTAAGAACAAAGAGAGCAATGGATACTTTGCAAACTGGAGAAGTGTTAGAAATACATGTAACGGATAAAGGGTCAGTTAAGGATATTCCAGCGTGGGCAAATAAATGTGGCCATGACATCGTAAAGCTTGAAGAAGAAGGCGATGTGCTGAAGTTTTGGATTAGGAAGGCGTAGTGAAGCAATAGTTTTGTAAATATAGAGAGGTTGGTTATATGAACACAATATTAAGTACGCTTTTTATTGTACTTGCTGCAGGGTTTGTTATTTCACGATTTTTACCAGTGAAAGGTGTGCAAAATATAAATGGCAAAGAATTGAAAAGTATAGTGGGGAAAAAGGGGAAGTATTTTATTGATGTCCGTACAGTAGGTGAATATAGAGGAAATCATATGAAAGGATTTCAAAATATCCCGCTAAATGACTTGGCTAGTAAGACAAATCAATTAGATAAGAATAGGGAAGTAATCGTTATTTGTCAGAGTGGAATGAGAAGTAAACAAGCAGCAAAGGTATTAAAAAAATTAGGATTTCAGCACGTTATCAATGTTTCAGGCGGTATGAATGGTTTGTGAGGAGGAAATGTAAAATGAAAGAAATGACAGCAAAAGAATTAGAAGAAAAATTGTTACGTAAAGAAGCAGTAAATATCGTAGACGTACGTGAAGTAGAAGAAGTAGCTGAAGGGAAAATTCCAGAAGCGTGTAATATTCCACTAGGACTATTGGAGTTTCGTATGCATGAGTTGGATAAAAAGAAAGAGTATATTATCGTTTGTCGTTCTGGCGGAAGAAGTGCACGAGCTGTTCAATTTTTAGAGAGCTACGGTTTTCAAGTGATCAATATGGTAGGTGGTATGTTAGCGTGGGAAGGTAAAGTAGAATAGGGCGAAACAATTTTTTATAAAAATAAAAATACCCCTATAGGTAATTGGAGGGAAAACAACATGGAACAACAGAAGAAAACAACAATCGTTTTATTTAGCGGAGATTATGATAAAGCGATGGCTGCTTATATTATTGCAAATGGTGCAGCGGCGTATGATCAAGAGGTAACTATTTTTCATACTTTCTGGGGATTAAATGCTTTAAGGAAAGATGAACATGTAGAGGTAAAGAAAACTTTCATAGAAAAAATGTTTGGAAAGATGATGCCACGCGGCGCTGATAAGATGGGATTATCTAAAATGAATTTTGCTGGTATGGGACCAAAGATGATTAAAGGTATTATGAAAAAACATAATGCGATGCCGTTACCAGATTTAATTGATTTGGCGAAAGAACAGGGGATTAAACTTGTCGCTTGTCAAATGACAGTAGATTTATTAGGGTTAAAAGAGGAAGAGATTATGGAAGGGGTAGAGTTTGCAGGAGTAGGAGCTTATTTAGCAGATGCTTCGGATGGGAATGTGAATTTATTCATTTAAATCACCTTCTTTTTAGAAGGCGGGGGATATAAGGTGAGTTTAGTCGTATTACTTTTTATAATTGGGTTTATAGGATCGTTTATATCAGGAATGGTTGGAATTGGCGGTGCGATTATTAATTATCCGATGATCTTATACATTCCGGTATTGCTAGGATTTACTGGCTATACTGCACATGAAGTGAGTGGTATTACAGCGGTGCAAGTATTCTTTGCAACTTTCGCAGGGGCATGGGCTTATCGGAAAAGTAATGATATGGATAAAACGCTCGTTGTGTATATGGGAGCTAGTATATTAATAGGAAGTTTCATAGGTAGTTTTGGTGCTAATGCATTAGAGGAACATACGGTCAATGTTGTTTATGCAGCGTTAGCAACAATTGCTGCTATTATGATGTTCGTACCGAAACGAAATAATGGTGATGAATTGAAATATAATAAATGGTTAGCAAGTGTGTTAGCGTTTATTGTAGGAGGTGTTTCGGGCATTATTGGAGCTGGAGGTGCGTTTCTTTTAGTTCCTATTATGCTAGTTATTTTAAAATTACCATTGCGCATGACGATAGCGACATCTATCGCTATTACGTTTATTTCCTCAGTAGGGATTACGACTGGAAAAGTGATTACTGGACAAGTAGTTATCATTCCAGCTCTAATTATTGCGGTTGCAAGTATATTTGCTGCGCCACTTGGAGCGCGAGTCGGGAAGAGGATAAATCAAAAAGTACTACAATATATGTTATCGATTTTAATTGTCGGCACTGCTATTAAGATGTGGATTGATATGATATCGAAATAAAAGGATGGGCTGCTTGCAGCCCATCCTTTTATTTATGCCCAAATAACTTTCATTAAGTTTTTATATTCGTCATTCGCTAATTTATATAGCATTCTCGTATGTTCAAAGACAAGTGCTGGATTAAAGTTTGGTTCTGAGAATGCAAGAGATGTTGAAATATCAATTGCATTTTGCTTGTTTAATGTGAATTTTGCAAAGCGATAAGATGTATTTAATTCATTGATGACATGTAAAATATCATTTGTTGATGTTGCATCAGGTACGTGAGCAACATTGAAGCAGTATATATCCACCGTAGGATGTTCGTTTTGGAAAGCAGCGATAAGTTGAATTTTTGCGCCAGCTTCAGTCTCTAATCCTACTGAAAAATGAACAGAGCCATCATTTTCATCTATATTTTCTTCCATGTATATATCGTTGGATTTTAAGTAGTCTTTAAAATCTGAGATGTTATGTTTTACTGCAGCTTTCATATGTATGAGCCCCCTGATAATTGGAATAGATTGCTACTATTTATTATAATTTAAAAATATTAAAAAAGATAGTTAGAAAGTTCTGATTTTTAATTCTGAAGAAATAAAAAGAAGCCGTACTCTACCTCCATAGAGTACGGCTTCTTTACTATTCATTGTCGTTAGACGATGTTTCTGTATCTTCACTGCTATTTTTGTTCTTATTTTTCACTTCATTGTTACTTGATTCGCGTTCACTTGAATTTTCAGACTTAGATTCTTTTGTCTTTTTCGAATCAGAGTCTGAGTCAAACTTTGTATATGCAGGTAGTCCAAGATGAGTACGAAGTTCATTTGTAACATTAGCTAATTCTTTTTTATCTGGATTGTAGTAGTAAGTTCGACCACCACCAGCAGATTTGCTACAAGTATCGTCACCTTTTGCCATATAGCAATCATCACCTTGGATTTGTAATTTCTCAATTTCCGAATCCGATCCATATTTATAGAATGACAGCATATCATCAAATGTTAAGTTTGTAACGAATTGGCCGTTAATATCATCAATGATGTTGCCAACTTTTGTTACAGAACCAACACTTGTTAGTTTCTTTAAAATAGCCTCGATAACGAGTTGTTGACGTTGTCCACGCATTGCATCACTATCGATGTGTCTTGTTCTAGCAAGAGCAAGAGCTTCTTCGCCATTTAGCTTTTGAACACCTTTTTCTAGGTGAATAGCCTCAGCATTATCATTGCTATCTTGCTCAGTAAATTCAACTGGTACATCAACTTCAACACCGCCCAAGTCATCGACGATTTTTATAAATGATTTAAAGTTGAATTTTACAAAATAATCGACAGGAACATTCATTAATTTTTCAACTGCATCAATGCTTGCTTGTGGTCCACCATTTTTTCCGTTTTTAGCAGAACCGAATGCATGAGCGTGTGTAATTTTATCTTTTTTCTTTTCTATTGGAATATAAGTATATGTGTCACGTGGGATACTTAATAGTTTAACAGTTTTGCTATCTTTATTAAATGTTGCAAGTAAAAGCGCGTCTGTTCTTATAGCTTCACCATATTCTTTTCCACGGACATCGCTTTCATCAACACCCATTATTAAAACAGAGACATTGTTTGTAATAGGTTTTACAGCCTTATCACGTAAATCAGATTTATCACCGCGTGCTAAATCGTGTGCGGCATTTCGAACAGCAGAAGATGCTTTATTTACTAAAAACCAAGTATAACCGCCGCCTATTAATAAAACGAATAGTATAGCGCTTATAATAATTTTTATTTTTTTCTTATTTTTTTTCGGTTTATTGCGTGTATTTTCTTGCAAAGATGGGTTTTGCTCCATTTCCTGTACTCCTTCATTTGGATTGAAATACGACACTCATATCCACTTATTATAATGAAATTTAGCGAAAAAAAACATTACAAAACATTTACATTTCGTAAAAATTCAATATATTTATAAAAAGTCAGATTTTCTATATTATATTTTTGAGATGTAGAATAAGTATAAGTTGTTTTAGTAGAAATGAAAATATGTATTGTGAGAAAGTGATAGAGAAGTAAGATTTGTTGAAATATAGCCAAGAAGAAACGAGTAGGTTTACTAAGTTTTTCTATATAATAAAGAAGAACTTTACGGATAAAGGAGAGAGCATAATGAATCATACATCATTCCGAGCAATCGTTGTGAACGAAAAGGAAAATCATCAGTTTGTAAGAAAAGTTGTTGAGAGAGAAGTAAGTAGTTTACCTGAAGGAGACGTATTCATACAAGTTCATTATTCTTCATTAAATTATAAAGATGCTCTTTCAGCTACTGGTAATAAGGGTGTTACGAGAACATATCCTCATACGCCAGGAATTGATGCTGCAGGAGTGGTTGTGAGTAGTGAAGATGCTACCATTAAAGCAGGAGATCAAGTTATTGTAACGGGATATGACTTAGGTATGAATACCTCTGGTGGTTTCGGAGAATATATTCGCGTGCCATCATCTTGGGTCGTGCCTTTACCGGAAGGAATGTCATTAAAGGAAAGTATGATGTATGGGACAGCAGGTTTTACTGCGGCTTTGTCGGTATATAAGCTTATTGGAGCAGGAGTCAAGCCTAGTATGGGAGATGTTTTAGTAACGGGTGCTACAGGCGGCGTAGGGAGTGTAGCTGTTAGTATATTAAGTAAGCTAGGGTTTAACGTAGTAGGAGCGACAGGAAAAATGGAAGAGGAAGATATGCTACTACGTCTAGGAGCGAAAAAGGTGATTCATCGCGCGGAATTGAATGATGAATCAGGAAGACCGATGTTAAAAGGGATATACGCGGGAGTTATCGATACTGTAGGTGGACATATGCTAGAAACAGCTTTAAAAACAGTAAAGTATGGTGGTTGTGTAACGACATGCGGTAATGTGGCAGGCCAGGAACTACAAACAACGGTATATCCGTTTATTTTACGAGGTATAAGCCTTTTAGGGATAGATTCCGTGCAATGCCCAGTAGATGTGAGAAGAGATGTTTGGACGCTTTTAGCGAAAGAATGGGGAAATAAAGAGTTACTATCTTATACAGAAGAATGTACATTAGAAGAATTAGAGAAGAAGTTTGCACTTATATTGCAAGGAAAGTTAAAAGGAAGAACAGTTGTTAAAATATAATGAAAAAAGAGACGCTTAAGTTAGCGTCTCTTTCTTATTATAATGATTGTTTTAGATTGATTTTTCCTTGTTCACCTAAAACACCGTCAGCGATATTTACAGCGTGATCGCCAATGCGCTCTAAGTTACTTACCATATCGACGAAGATGATACTTGCATCACCTGAACAGCTGCGTTCGTTTAGACGTAATACGTGACGTTTACGAAGAACACGTTCCATTTGGTCGATTTTGCGTTCTTTGGCAATAACAGTTTGAGCTAGTTCAGTATCGAAGTTTGTTAAAGCTTCAACTGAGTCTTGCAGTGTTGAAATTGTTAACTCAAGCATTTCGTTTAATTCAGCTAATGCTTCATCTGATAGTGAAACACGGTTTGAAATTTGGAAATCTACAAGTTCTACAAGGTTTTCTACATGATCACCGACACGTTCAATATCTCCAACAACACCTGCTAAAACAGAATGTTTTTCAGAATCCGTAGGTGAAAGTGGCTTTTCTGATAGTAAAACTAAATACTCGGTAATTTTTTTATCTAAATTGTTAATAGCTCCTTCTAATTGAGTAGCCATGTTTGCGTGTTTTTTGTCTTGTGTATTTAAAAATTGATTTGCTTCTTTTAATCCATGTAATGAGAACTCAGCCATACGGATAATCTCTTTTTGAGCTTCAGTTAAAGCGATGGCTGGAGATTGTTCAATAAAGATTGGATTTAAATGTTGTGGTTTGAAGTCAATCGCTGCATCTTCACCACGAATAATTTTTGTTACGATCCATGCTAACACTGCAATAAACGGGAATTGAATGATTGTATTTGTTACGTTAAATGTTCCGTGTGCAAATGCAATAGTCATTTCTGGATTCAAGTTTAATGATGTTTGGAAATATTGAATTAAACTTGTAAATGGTATTAATAAAATTGTAAAGATAATTGTACCGATAATATTAAAGATAACGTGAACTAATGCTGCACGTCTTGCTGCAATTGAAGTACCGATTGCTGCTAATACAGCTGTAATTGTTGTACCGATGTTATCACCGAATAATACAGGAAGAGCTGCTTGTAAATCGATTGCACCTTGACCGAATAGTTCTTGTAAAATACCGATTGTTGCACTTGAACTTTGTACAATTAAAGTAAAGACTGTACCGACAACAATTCCTAAAATTGGATTATCACTCATGCTCACTGTTAATTCTTGGAATGATTCTAAAGAACGAAGAGGTTTCATACCTGCGCTCATTAATTCTAAACCGAAGAATAACATACCAAAACCGAATACAACTTGACCTACAGAATGTACTTTTTTATTTTTAAAGAAGAATAGTAAGATTGCTCCAACTGCCATAACTGGGAGAGCATATTCTCCGATTTTAATTCCGATAATAAATGCAGTAACTGTCGTACCGATGTTTGCACCCATAATAACACCGATTGCTTGTCTTAATGTCATAAATCCGGCACTTACAAGTCCGACTGTTAAAGCGGTTGTTCCTGAACTGGATTGGATTAATACAGTAACTAACATACCTGCTAGTACACCCATAAGTGGGTTTGTTGTAAAACGATCTAGAATATCGCGAAGACGATCTCCAGCTGCTTGTTGCAGTCCATCGCCCATGTATTTAATCCCGAATAAGAAAATACCTAATCCACCAATGAACTGGAAGATCATATCTTGAACATTATATTCCACGCATTCCACTCCTTAAATTTCATGTACGATGTAATTATTAACTGAACCTTGAGTCACTGTAAACGGTTTGCTAGTAAAATTTACACTAAATTTACAAAGGGAATAAAAGTTTACAATCCCTTAAAGAAACAACTGCATTTCATTGGTTTTTATCTTGTATAAATCTTAATTTTGTAAAGAAATCACACTTTTTAGAATAATGTTGTTCAGTCGAATATCAAGGAAAGCGTCTGCAAGTTCATCGTATATTTTTTGATGAACTTAAAAAAAATATGTAGGGAAATGCATGTAGTTTTAGAACAGCAAAATGAGGGAAAACAATTCTTTTAACATGATAAAAAAGCCACTGAATTATCCAGCAGCTTTTTCCGTGTTTTTATCGCCATGCTTTTGTTTTCTTATGCTTGTAATGTAAATGAAGAGAAAAGCAATAAGTAATAGAGAGGAGTAACGATATACAGTTGCATAGTTTGTAAAGTGAGCAATAAATCCAAAGATAATCGCTCCAGCGCCGATTCCAAGGTCAAATGCGGAGAAGAATGTAGCAGTTGCTACGCCGCGTCGATGCGGTGCTACGCGGTCAATCATCCATGCTTGTAGTGCAGGTTGGATCGCTCCAAAACCACTTCCGTAACATGCTGCAGCAATAATTAAGCTCGGAATTGTCGTCGTATACGACAATAAAATAATACCTGTAAACGTTATAATAACTCCCGGAATGATGACGAATGTATGGCCTTTCGCATCATATAGCTTTCCAGAGAATGGACGAGTCACAGCGATTGCTAGTGCGTTACATAAAAAGAAGAGACTAATATCAGCTATGCCGACTTCTGTAGCAAATAGTGTGATAAAACTTCCGATTCCTCCGTACATTAATGTAATACATAATATTAATAATGAAGGAAGTAAAGCTTTACGCCCAATAAATCCATCGAGAAAAGTACTAGATGATTGTTGTGGAGGCTGTTTCGTTTTTTGGATTTGAAGTAGTTTCGTTAATATTAATGAAACAATTGTGCACGATAATGCACATAAAAAAAGAATTGTGAAGTTATATGTTTGCATAAGCCATAGTCCGATAAGTGGACCGAGGGCCATTGCAAGTGTTCCAGAAAGACCAAAATATCCCATGCCTTCTCCGCGGCGAGCTGAGGGAATTAAATCAGAAACGACAGTTCCATATGTAGTCGTTGTAATACCGAAACCAGCTCCGTGCAAAATACGAACAGCAAGCAAGAGAAAAATAGTTGAGGCGAAAAGGTAACTGCCCATAGCGAGTAAACAAATAGCAGTACCGGTCATTAAAATGATTTTTTTATTGAATTTTTGCAAGGCGTTCCCAGTTAGCGGTCTAACAAAAAGTGCCGCAACGGTAAACATGCCGACAACAAATCCGATATTTGAACTTGTGCCACCAATTTCTTTCACATAAACAGGTAAGGTTGGAATTAACATTTGAAACCCTAAAAACATACATAAGTTTGCAAAAATTAAAGCAACAAACTCTTTTGTCCATAACGGTTCTCGTTTTACGAGTATTGCTTCTCCCATATATTCATCCCCTATATAAAATTTTCTCTTTTCTTTCGAGTATATGTATTGGCCAATGCAACAGTCAAGGAAGGTGTCTTGAAAACGGATAACAATTTTTAAGGTGAAAAACTGACAAATTTGTGTAAAGGCTACACAACTATGAAAAAAAGATGTAAAGTATAGATGTATAGACTTGTAGGTGTTAAGAATGATAGAAATTGTTTTTTCTTTAAAGAAAGCGGATTCAAAGGAGTAGTGAACAAGAAGGGGATATATACTTTTTCACTACATATATTTGAAAAGGTTTACAATATGATGAAGAAAGAGGCGTGTACATATGAGACGATTAGGTATTTCTATTTATCCAGAACATTCAACAGTAGAGAAAGATAAGGAGTATTTAACATTAGCAAGTAAATATGGGTTTACACGTGTGTTCACATGTTTATTATCTGTGGATGGAGAAAAAGAGAAAATTATTGAAGAATTTAAAGAAACGATCTCACATGCGAATGCATTAGGGTTCCAAGTATTAGTGGATATTAGTCCATCTGTTTTTGAACAATTAGGTATTTCGTATAATGATTTATCATTCTTCCATGAATTGGGTGCGTACGGTATTCGTTTAGATGTTGGTTTTTCAGGATTAGAAGAATCAATTATGACTTATAATCCGTATGGTTTGAAAATTGAGATTAATATGAGCAATGGTACGAAGTATGTAGATAACATTATGAGTCATAGACCAAATCGTGAAAATTTAATTGGTTGTCATAATTTTTATCCGCATCGTTATTCAGGGTTATCATACGATCATTTCATTAAATGCTCGAAACAATTTAAAGATTACGGTATGAGAACGGCTGCTTTTATTTCATCATTTGATGCAACATATGGACCTTGGCCAGTAACAGAAGGGTTATGTACATTAGAGCAGCATCGTGAATTACCGATGACAACACAGGCGAAACATTTATTCGCGACGGAATTAATTGATGATGTTATTATTGCAAACGCATATGCGTCAGAAGAATTACAAGCACTAGGTGCATTAAATAAAGAGAAACAAACATTTGATATAGAAATATATGATACAACGACAGAACTAGAAAGAATTATCGTATTAAACGAACCACATTTTTATCGCGGAGATGTATCTGAATATATGATTCGTTCTACACAAAGTCGTGTGAAATATAAAAAAGAAGAGTTTAAACCTCATAATACGCGTGAAATTAAGCGTGGGGATTTATTAATTGATAATGAACAATATGGTCAGTATAAAGGCGAATTACAAATTGCATTAAAAGATATGGTGAATACAGGAAAAACAAATGTAGTTGGTCGAATTGTAGAAGAAGAGATTTTCTTACTAGACTATTTACAAGCATGGGATAAATTCGGATTTACATTAAAGAAATAGAGAGAATATAAAGAGCGAGAGGAAGAGCTATGACAAAGGTGCATCAGCGATTAATTTCTATTTTAGAGGAATTTTTAGAAGAGAAATCGATGTTAAATCGAGCTTTTTTAGCGGGCCGTTTACATGTATCGACGAAGACGATTCAAAAGGATATAAAATTATTAAATGATATATTGGAAGAAAATGGAGCGAAAATCGAATCGCAAAGAGGGACTGGGTACGAATTAGAAATTATACAAAAGAAGAAATTTGAAGACTTTTGTGTGAGTCTATTTCAAAAACAGACGGAAAAGATCCCAACTTCTTATGAAGAAAGAATAGCGTACATTCTGCAGCGTGTTTTAATGACAGAGGGATATGTGAAGCTTTCAGAATTAGCGGAAGAGATGTATGTGAGCAAATCAACGGTCAATTTAATTATGAAAGATGTTACAGATATATGTGGTCGCTATAAATTACAAATTGAGAAGAGACCGTATTATGGTATACGTATTGTTGGAGAGGAATTTAATATTCGTTCTTGTTTATCACAATATGGTTTACCGCGTTATGACCATACTCCGTTTCATGAGCAATTTGAGCAGACGGAGACATATTTATCGCTACCGCATATATCACTCATTCGTTCAATTATATTAAAGTATATTGAAGGCGGAACAATATATTTATCTGATATAGAAATTGATAATTTAGTCATTCATATTGCAATCGCATTAAAGCGTTGTCAAAGTCAACATTATATGAAAGGACTGCATGCGGAGCAATCAGAACTTATAATAAAGAAAGAATATACAATTGCGAAGCAGATTTTAGGAGATTTAGAGAAAGCATTAAAATTTTCATTTCCAGAAGAAGAAGTATTATATGTGACGATGCATTTATTAAGTACTGCTGTTACAACGAGAAATCGCTATGAAAATATAGAAGAGCTATTAGGGAAAGATATATATGCATTTATGCAATATATTCTTTTTAAAGTAGCGGAAGAACGGAATCTTATTTTTTATTATGATGAAGAATTATTATTTGGATTTGGTATTCATTTAAAAACGTTATTAAATCGTTTGAAGTATAAGTTAAATACGAGAAATCCTCTTTTGGCAGAAGTGAAAAAGAATTATCCGTATGCTTTTGAAATTGCGGTTCTCGTTGGAGATATCATTGGTGAATATACGGGTGAATCGATCCCTGAAAGTGAAATTGGTTATATTGCAATTCACTTCGGTGGAGCTATGAGCCGTTTGCAGGAGCAAAATCAAAAGAAAAGATGCTTATTAGTTTGTGCGACTGGTCAAGGAAGTGCCCAACTATTAAAATATAAAATTTTATCACAGTTCCGAGATAAATTAGAGATTGTAGGTATTACAGGCTATTATCAATTGAAAGTAGAAGATCTTTATAAAGAAAAAATAGATTGTATTATTAGTACGATTCATATACCGAGTGGCTTGCCTGTTCCAGTTATAAAAGTGAATTCAATATTTGATGATAAAGAGATTAAATCGATTGGTCAGCGGTTGTTTACGCATGTGAATACTAGTGTGCAGCCTTATATTAAGGAAGATTTAATCTTTTTAAATTATAGTGCTTCTACGAAAGAGGATGTTATTCAGTTTTTATGTGAGAAAGCTGCTGAGAAACGCTATGTACCAGAAAACTTTTATGCTTCTGTTATGGAAAGAGAAAATACGTCTCCGACAGCGGTTGGGAATTCAGTTGCAATCCCGCATCCGATGCAGTTATTAAGTGAGGAAACTTTTTTGATGTTTTGCACACTTGAAAAGGCTGTTGATTGGGGAGATAAAAAAGTACAAGTAATTATTTTATTTAGTGTAAAGCGCAATAATAATGAAGATTTGCAAAGGCTTTATGATTTTTTATATGATATTATGTCTAGTCAAACTACGATAGAGAAACTTACTCAGATCGAGGTAATTGAAGATTTTCAAGAGATTTTATTATCATTTTGAAAAAGTATATAAAAACTTCCGTTACATAACGGAAGTTTTTTCAGGCTGTGGAGAAAGTCTTCTCCACAGCCTGTTTTTGTGTCTGAACCTCTTTTTATGTGTCAACACTGATAAAAAAGAGGAAAAGGAGAGATTTTTTATGATGGGTGCTTTAAAAAATCATCGTGATGAGCGTGTATCTGTTTCTGTAGAAGAGTTGGTTCCACAAGATCATTTCCTTCGTGCAATTGAAGCGACAATTAGTTTTGATTTTATTGAAGAGAAGTTACGCCCTTATTACTGTGAAAACAATGGACGCCCGTCCATTCATCCTATTGTTTTATTTAAGATGATGTTTATTGGATATTTTTACGGTATTCGTTCTGAGCGTCAATTGGAAAAGGAAATTAAAACGAATATTGCCTACCGTTGGTTTTTAGGGTTTTCTCTATCGGATACTATTCCGGATCACTCTACAATCAGTTGGAATCGTCGTACTCGTTTTATTCATACAAATATTTTCGAAGAAATTTTTGATGAGATTGTGAGACAAGCGACGGAGCACCGGATGGTAGGAGGACGTGCACTGATGACAGATTCTACACATATTAAGGCCAATGCCAATAAAAATAAATTTGTACATAAATATAAAAAAGAAAAAGCAAAGTTTTATATAGACGAGCTAGAAGCTGCGGTAATCGAAGATCGTGAGGTACATGGAAAAAAGAATTAAAACCTAGAAAGGAAAGTGATACCCCTACCAAAAAAACTCGTATAAGTACAACGGATCCAGATAGTGGATTTTTAATGAGAGATGGAAAACCAAATGGTTTTCATTTCTTGGATCATCGTACGACTGATGCGAAGTACAATATTATTACAGATACCTATGTAACGGCTGGAAATATGGCAGATTCCGAGCCGTATTTAGCACGCCTCCAAGCTCAGATTGATAAATTCGACTTCAAAGTAGAAGCTGTTGCCCTTGATGCTGGCTATTTTACAGGATATATCTGTAAGAAACTATCAGAACGGAATATATTTATGGTGATGGGGTATCGCCGATTTGGAAAACGGAATAAAGAAGTACCGAAAAGCCAATTTAAATATGTAGAAGAAATGAATGTTTTCGCTTGTCCGATGGGATGTATTCTAGAATATGTAACAACTGATCGTGAAGGATACCGTCAATACAAATCGAATCCAGAAGACTGCGCTGTTTGTCCGTTACGTGAGGTGTGCTTTTCAAAGAAACAAAAACAAAAAGTTATCACTCATCATGTGTGGGAGAAATATAAGGATATTGCTAGAAAAAACAAGCTAACAGCTACAGGGAAAAGGTTGTATAAAGTACGCTGTTCCACTATAGAGCGAAGCTTTGCAGACGCCAAAGAACTACATGGCTACCGCTATGCCCGGTTTCGAGGGCTGAAGTCTGTCCAAATGCAAGCTTATCTCACCGCAGCTTGTCAAAACATGAAAAAAATAGCCCTCCACCTGACCAAAAAGGGTCAGGTGGAGGGCTATTTTTTAAAATTCTATTATTTTATGTTGTTTTTATTCGCTAAAATCAAAAAAGATTCCAGAGTGTTGGGAACCCTAAAGGGTTTCCCAACACTCTGTAAAAACTTCCGTTACATAACGGAAGTTTTTTATGTTTAATTGTATGCGTTTTCATAATAAGGTGGAAATATAGAAAACATATAGCTTGGGGGAATTTAAAATGGCTGATATGCAAACTCCATTTGCGTTAATTTTACATGGTGGCAATGCGAGAAGTGCTGCGCTTGAAGCAATTGCTTTTGCAAGACAAGGGGATTTCGGGAATGCCGGTGAAAAGATGAAACTTGCTAGTGAGGAAATTTCAGCAGCGCATCGTATTCAAACGGATTTAATTCAAGAAGAGGCAAGAGGAAATCATGCAGAAATTAGTTTACTGTTGGTGCACGCACAAGATCATTTAATGAATGCAATTACAGTGAAAGAACTGGCTGAAGAATTTATTGCTCTTCATAAACGAGTAGAAGAGAAAGTGACCGTATAAGATGTACATTTTATTATGTTGTGCAGCAGGTATGTCAACGAGTATGGTCGTAAGAAAAATGCAAGAAGAGGCAAAGAAACAGGGGAAGAATTATAAAATTAAGGCAGTTGATTCAGAACTAGTGAAGCTTGAAATTAAGGAAGCCGATGTCGTTTTAATTGGCCCACAGGTGAAATATTTATTTCCAGCTGTAGAGTTTCTTGCAAATTCATACAATATACCAGTTGCGATTATAGACCAACGAGATTATGGCATGTGTGATGGTTTGAAGGTGCTTAAGCAAGCAGAACAATTAGCTTTAGCATAATTATATCTTTTTAAATATAAACATTATAATGTTATAAAGTTTATTTCGTTCTTTTATAGTAGAGAGAAAGAGGAGGGCTATTGATGAATGGGTTTATGAGTTTTATGGAACAAAAGATTATGCCAACAACGCAAAAGATTGCAGGACAACGACATTTATTAGCAATTCGAAACGGGGTTATTTCTACATTACCGTTAACGATCGTCGGATCATTTTTTGTTATCTTTTTAAATTTACCAATTGATGCATATATGGAATGGATCGCACCGTTTCGCCATATTTTAGATATTCCATTCCGATTTACAGTAGGACTAATGGCGTTATACGCAGCGTTTGGTGTAGGGGCTTCGCTCGCGAACTTTTATCAGCTCAATCAGTTAAGTGCAGGGTTATTATCTGTACTCGCCTTTTTACTAGCATCAGTTGAACCAATTCAAATTACGAAAGCTGTACCAGGTGTTATTGATGCAGGGAGATATATTTCAGTAGGAACATTAAGTGCAACGTCTTTATTCGGCGCAATTGTTACAGCATTAATTGCAGTAGAAATTTATCATTTTATGATTAAGCATAATATCTCGATTAAATTACCAGATAGTGTACCACCAGCAGTTTCAAATTCGTTTGCAGCATTAATTCCAACATTAGCAGTTATTCTTTTATTCTGGGGCATTCGCTACGGTTTGAAATTTGATGTGAATACAACGATCACATATTTAATCGCACCATTAAAATCAGTATTAGTAGGAAATAATTTATTCGGTGGTTTATTAACAGTATTCTTAATCGTGTTTTTCTGGTCATTCGGTATACATGGACCAGCGATTTTAGGACCAATTATTCGTCCGATGTGGGATTCAGCAATTCTTGAAAATATGGAAGTATTCACGGCTACAGGAAATGCACATCAGTTACCAAACTTATTTACAGAGCAATTTATTCAATGGTTCGTATGGATTGGCGGATCAGGCTCAACGTTAGCTTTAGTAATTATGTTTATGTTCTCTAAATCTAAGTTCCTAAAAGAGTTAGGTAGATTATCATTCGTACCAGGTTTATTCAATATTAACGAACCAATTATTTTTGGGGCACCGATTGTAATGAACCCAATTCTAATTATTCCGTTCGTTATTACACCGTTAGTGACAACGACAGTATCATATTTTGCAGTTGTTTCAGGTATGATTCCACTTATGATGGCGAAACTGCCATTTACGATGTTAGCACCAATTGCAGCGGTAATTAGTACGGACTGGACAATTATGGCTGGTGTACTTGTACTTGTTAACTTTGTCATCTCATTCGTTATTTACTATCCATTCTTCAAAATGTATGAGAAACAACAATTAGCAGGAGAGGAGAAAACAGAATGCTCGGAGCAATTATCATCTTAATTACATTCGTGGTCGGACAGTGTATTGCCCATTATTCGAAATGGGTACAAAGTAAATCTTTATTAGTGTTACTACTAGTATCAGTTTTATTTATTGGTTGTTCAATGGGTGCATATGTAATGTTAGGATTGCAATCACCGTACGTAATTATTGTACCGACAATTTTATGTGCAACGTGTTTATCTGCAAAATATAGATTTACGAGCATGGCATTAATACAACGTGTGAAGGAGATGCAAAAGCATGGAGCGTAAATTAGGAATTTCACTTTATCCAGAACATTCAACGAAAGAAAAAGATATGGCTTATATTTCCGCAGCGGCACGACACGGTTTCTCAAGAATATTTACTTGTTTGTTATCTGTGAATCGTCCGAAAGAAGAAATTGTAGCTGAATTTAAAGAGATTATCAATCACGCAAAAGATAACAATATGGAAGTTATTTTAGATGTAGCTCCAGCTGTGTTTGATCAGCTTGGTATTAGTTATAGCGATCTATCATTTTTCGCAGAATTAGGCGCAGACGGTATTCGTTTAGATGTAGGTTTTGACGGATTAACGGAAGCGAAAATGACGAATAATCCGTACGGTTTAAAAATTGAGTTAAATGTAAGTAACGATATTGCGTACTTAGAAAATATTCTTTCGCATCAAGCGAATAAATCAGCTTTAATTGGTTGCCATAATTTTTATCCGCAAAAATTCACTGGTCTTCCATACGATTATTTCATTCGCTGTAGTGAACGCTTTAAAAAGCATGGTATTCGCAGTGCAGCCTTTATTACATCACATGTCGCAAACATCGGTCCATGGGATATTAACGATGGATTATGTACATTAGAAGAGCATCGTAATTTACCAATTGAAGTACAAGCGAAGCATTTATGGGCAACAGGGTTAATTGATGATGTCATTATCGGAAATGCTTATGCGAGTGAGGAAGAGTTAGAGAAACTAGGAAACTTAAATCGCTACATGTTACAGCTAAAAGTGCACTTTGTAGACGAAGCGACTGAAGTAGAGAAGAGAGCTACGCTGCAAGAATTACACGTAAGGCGCGGCGACATAACAGAGTATATGGTACGTTCTACAGAAGTACGTAAAAAGTACAAAGATTATGACTTCCCAGTGCGTGAAAGTGTGCTGCAGGAAAGAGGGCAAGTTGTAATTGGAAACAATTCATTTGGTAAGTATAAAGGTGAACTGCAAATCATTCTGAAAGAAATGCCGATAGATGAACGGAAAAATATCGTCGGTACAATTGCGGAAGAGGAGTTATTCTTACTAGATTATGTAGGAGCTTGGACGCAGTTTACTTGTGTGGAATAGGGAAGATAGGGGGCGTTCCAAATTTTGGACCGCCTTTTTAATATTAAAGTACTTTTAACGTCAAAATTTGTCGGTAAATCGATATCTCTTGTCGAATCGTTGATATATTATAAGTTACGATAGATATATTCGAAAAATCGTTGATATATTGTAGGTTACGATAGATATATTTGAAAAATCGTTGATATATTGTAGGTTACGATAGATATATTTGAAAAATCGTTGATATAATTTCATTTACTATGTTATTTTTCAGTAGTTTAATAGAGTAAAAAAAGAGCCAGTCTCAACGATGAGACTGGCTCTTTTTTTACTAACTAGTTTAATACTTTAACTGTAACTGTTTTACGTCCCCAGCTACTTGATGAACCTTTATCTGGCATTAAAACATCAATTTTATTTCCTTTAATAGCTCCACCAGTATCACCAGCAATTGCTACTCCGTAACCTTCAACCCATACTTTTGAACCTAATGGAATGACACTTGGATCAACTGCAATTAGTTTCATGTTTGGATTAGCTGTTAAGTTGTGGCCTAAAGCTGATTTTACTTGGTCGCCTGCTTTATAACCATTTTCAAGTGGATCTGCTGTGTAAGCTGTTGCTACAACACGTAACTCACGAGAAGATGATGGTGCACTTGTTTCAGTTTCTTTTGCAACAGGTTGTTGTGTAGCTGGTTTTTGAGCTTTAGCCGCTTCTTGAGCCTTAGCCGCTTCACGAGCTTCAGCTGCTTCTTGAGCCTTAGCTGCTTCACGAGCTTCAGCTGCCTCTTGAGCTTTAGCTGCTTCACGAGCTTTAGCTGCTTCTTGAGCCTTAGCCGCTGCTTGAGCTTTAGCTGCCTCTTGAGCTTTAACTTCTGCTTGAGCTTCAGCATCTGCCTGAGCTTTAGCTGCTTCTTGAGCCTTAGCTGCTTCACGAGCTTTAGCCGCTTCTTGAGCTTTAACTTCTGCTTGGGCTTCAGCTGCTTCGCGAGCTTTAGTTGCTTCCACTGCTTTAGCTTTTGCTTGAGTTTCAGCTACTTCCTGAGCTTTAGCAGCTTCACGAACTTTAGCTGTATCTTGAACTGTAGTCGTTTTTTCAACTTTAGCTACTGGTTGAACTTTAACTGGTGCTTTACCTGTTAAGTAAGGAACATGAACATAAGCTGTTTTTCCGTTATATTCAAATTGAATCCAATCATTTTGTACTTGGTGTGTTGTTTCAATTACATCATCTTTTTTCAACTTACCAAGAATCTCTGAGTCTGTGTTTGCCCCAGCACGTACGTTTAATACGTTTGCTGTTACGTAGTAAGTGTCTTTTGTATAGTCAGCGCTTATGAAAGCTTCTTTACCGCTATTCAATTGAACTTTTGACCAACCATTTTCTGTATGTAAAACATTTACTTTATATCCATCTAATAATTTTCCTACAACTTTTGATTCAGTAGTTGGGTTTTCTCGTACGTTTAGTACGTCAGTCGTTACGATTGTTTCTGCTTTAGCAGATGTTGTGAAAATCCCAAGACCAAAAACCGCTGCTGTTGCTATACCCATAAATTTTTTCATAATAGCCTCCATTGCATTTGTTTTCGTTGACCTCATTATAGCAACCATTATTTTCTTATTTGCGAAAAACATAAAATTACAAAGCTTTCGTAACGGGGCATTAATATTCTGTAACAATTCCATAAATATCCTGATAGCGCTTCCTTGTTGTTTTTTGGCGTATTAGGGCATATGAAACACAAAATGAGTAGTATTTCAATTACCGTAACGTTAATAATGTTACATTAATATTTCTTGATGATATCTAAAATGTTACAAAAATAGCTTATTTTACTGTTTGAATGGAAATTTAGTTATGAAACGATAATCTTTTTAGGCGTGAAAATATATAAATGAGGTGAAATTTAATAAAATATCGATATAATTGTTACAAAATCAGTCGAAGTATGGAAAAAATTACGCCTTGATTTTCGTCTGTTACATAGTATTTTTGCAATAATAGAATTAGATAATAGCCTTAGTACCTATAAATAATGAAGAGTATTAGAATGGTAGTTGTAACGTGAAACATATATAATAGAAGAAACTCAATTTAGTAGATAAATAAAAAACGCAGGAGTGTAAACTCCTACGTTTTTGTTTATTCATATCGTAAACATTCAATTGGATCCAGTTTGGCAGCTTTGTTAGCTGGCAGTAAACCGAATATAATACCGATTAACATTGAGATACCTACTGCAAGAAGTCCAAGTTCTTTTGAGACAACGAGTGGCCATCCAGCAAAGATTGAGACGATCCAAGCGAAGAAAATACCGAGCATGAATCCGATGAAACCACCAAGTCCTGTTAATATACAAGATTCGATTAAGAATTGTGTTAATACTTTACCACGTGTTGCACCAAGTGCTTTACGAATACCAATCTCACGTGTACGTTCTGTTACAGATACGAGCATGATGTTCATTACACCGATACCACCAACAAGTAAGGAGATAGCGGCAATACCACCGAATACCATTTTCATCATACCGATTGATTCGTCTAGTTGTTTCGTAAATTCACCTAAATCTTGTGCTTCGAATTTGTGCTCAAATTTAGGAGCTTTCATTTCGTTTAAGACAGAAACAGCTTGTTTTTCTACACTTTTACGTTCTGTCGGAGAGGTCATTGTTAATCTTACAGAGTCATACTCATTTACTCCTGAAATGACAGGCGCATTTTCAAGTGATGTATAACCCTCAGGCATAGGCATTCCAAAGTCATTTTTCGTTTCGTATACACCAACTATTTTATACGGCTTTCCTTTTATATCTGTGTATTGATTTGATTCCCAACCACTACTAAATAATTTGTTGAAAGCTTCTTCATTTAATATAACAGCAGGGATTGCTTGATTTAGTTCACTGTCATTTAATTCACGACCGTGAACTAATTTTATTTTCGAATCTGTCATAAAGGCGCCTGTTCCACCTTTTAAATCAAGATTTACATCTTTTGAACCAGCAGATGCTTTTACTTTCATACTTACGTCTGGATACACATCTTTAACGCCTGGTACAGTTTGCAGACGGTTTAGCATATCAGGTGTGATTTTGGCACTATCTGTTCCGTAATCAGGATTGTTGTAGTAAATCGTTACTTCGTTATCTTTTCCTTGGCCTAATTCTTTTTTAAACTTTGCGTTTGTACCATCACCCATTGAAATGATAGTAATAATGGCACTAATACCGATAATAATACCTAACATCGTTAAGATAGAACGCATTTTATGAGCAAAGATAGAGGAAAGGGCCATGCGTATATTTTCACTCGTATTCAAAATTAACCTCTCCAATCTTGGACGATATTTCCGTCACGAATTACAATTTGACGTGCTGCAGCTTCCCCGATTTCACGGTCATGGGTAATCATAATGATTGTTGAGCCTTGTTTATTTAATTCGTAAAAGAGGTCCATAATTTGTGTACTTGTTTTCGTATCAAGTGCTCCCGTCGGTTCATCGGCTAAAATGAATTTCGGGTTATTTACGATTGCGCGGGCAACGGCGACACGTTGCTTTTGACCACCGGATAATTCGTTCGGTAAGTGAGTAGCGCGATCAGCTAAACCGACTTTTGTTAAAGCGGCTAATGAGCGCTCGCGTCTTTCTTTTTTATCGACTCCAGCGTAAATAAGAGGTAGTTCTACATTTTGAAGCGCTGTAAGTCTCGGTAATAACATGAAGTTTTGGAATACGAATCCGATCTCTTTATTACGTACGTGTGCAAGTTCTGTTTCAGTCATGTTTGAAATATTTTGACCGGCTAGTTCGTACGTACCTGTCGTCGGTTTATCTAAGCAACCGATAATGTTCATTAGTGTTGATTTACCAGAACCAGAAGGTCCCATAATTGAAGTGAATTCTCCTTGGTTCAGTGTTACGTCAATTCCGTGTAATATTTGAACGGACTCTGCACCATTTTGGAAGGATTTCGTGATGCCTTTTAAGTTAATCACTGGGCGACAACCTCCATACCATCTTTTAAGTCTTTTTCAGGTTTAGAGATAATTTCCTCTCCTTTTTTCACTCCAGAAACTTTTGCTTCGCTATCAGTCTCGAATTCAACAGTAACTGCTTGTTCTTTCGCCTTACCGTCTTTTACAACGAAGACAACATTTTTGTCACCTTTTTTCACGATACTGCTTTTCGGAACAATTGTACCAGTTGCTTCGCCAGATTTACTTGTTACGTAAACGTGGAAGCCGTTTTGTAATTCGTCACTATTATCTAATGTGACAGTGAATTGATAGTTAGAAACAGTTTTATTTTCATCCATGCTCTTTAATGGTGTAGAACCGATTTCTGTTACTTTTCCTGTCCAAGTCTTACCAGCGACAGTTTTTGATGAAACAGTTACTTCTTGCCCAACTTTCATACTAGCAAGCTCATATTCAGAAATTTGACCTTTTACTTTAAATTGACCAGCGTGACGAAGAGTAATTCCGCTCATACCTGTTTTTTCGTCAGCAGTTTTTACGATATCATCAATTACGCCATCAGCAGGACTTGTTACAGAAAGATTGTTTACTTTCTCTTTTGCTGCTTTAATCATTTCATCAGCTTTTTCAACTTCAAACTTTTTCATTTCAATTTGTGATTCTAATTGCCCAACTTCGGCTTCTGATGCTTTTAATGCTTCAGCAGGAAGGCCTGCATTTTTATCTTTTTGTAATTTTTGTTTCGCTACATCAATTTGTTTTTGGAGCAACGTTACTTCTTTTTGTGCGATTTTCTTTTGCATTTCTGCTTCTGTTACACCTTGTTTCGCAGTCGGATCATTGTATTTAAATAGAAGCTGACCTTTTTTCACTTCATCGCCTTTTTTCACAGCTAATTCATATGTTCCTTTTGTTGGATCGAATGAAATAGTTTCAATTCCATTTGGAATAACTTCGCCACCAAATTTTTGCGCGTTTTGGATTTGTTTTTCGGTTACTTTATATCCGCTATATGCCATTGCTACATCTGAACCGCCACCAGCAAATGCAAAGTATGATCCAGCTGCAATTCCGATTGCTACTACACTAGTAATTAACACTTTATTTTTCTTCTTCATCTATTTATCACCTTTTCGTTCGTTTTAGTATCTACATTAAGTATAGAAGAGGTAAAGAATCTGACAAATCGTTTTAGCTTACAATAACCTTACAGTTTTGTAAGGTATGAATATGTAAATGTAAGGTAGAGGTTGTCCTAGTGTAAGCAAATGAATTGACTCGTCGTTTCTTTCTTACAATAATATTGTATGGAGGAAAGGAGGAAGGAAGATGGAAGCTTATTTTAGCGCACACCCATTAAAACCATTTATTCCATACTCAAGGCAACATGCCCTTATATTATTTATTATGTTGGTGGGGATATTTTTTCTGTATCAATACCAAGATGTATTACGTCAAAGTGAGTGGAATATAACGGTTCGATATGCAATTGCATTTTTATTTATAGGTAGTGAAATTGGGCTTCATATGTGGGAGTGGAAAGCGGGGATTTTTGAGCTAGCTACTTCATTACCGTTTGAATTATGTACGATTAGTTTATTATTAGCGTCGATTATGATCGTAACGAAAAGTTACCGCATATATGAGATTGTATTTTTCACGGGAATTATTGGTGCATCACAAGCTATTTTAACGCCAAACTTGCAGTATGCTTTTCCGCATTTTCGTTTCATTGAATATTTTAGCGCGCATATATTGCTCATTTGGACACCACTCTTTATGACTTGGGTGGAAGGCTATAGACCGACCTTGCAATCTATTAAGCGTACGATGATATTTTTAAACATATTGATTCCGCTTGTTTCGTTTGTGAATTATAAAACAGGCGGTAATTATATGTTTTTAGCTCATAAGCCAGAAACAGCTTCATTACTCGATATGTTAGGACCGCATCCTTACTATATTATTTCATTAGAACTCGCAGCGCTTATTGGGTGTTTTATTTTGTATATGCCGTTTGCAAAAAGAGAAAGGCATGCGCATAAAGAATCACTAGGATCATAACCTAGTGATTTTTTATGTTTGAATATTTACAATTCAGAAAATTAAGAATAAAATTAGAGAGTAAAATATAAAGAAAGAGAAGGGAAAATGTGGTCAAAAAAGTTTTTCTGAATGGGATGGAAGTGACAATTCAATTTATTATTTCGATTTTGGGGATTATTATGTTAGGGGCTCTGCCGAAATTGTTTTATGGATTTAAGCTGGATGTATCAAAGTACATACAGAGTTTAAAAGAAGTGTTTGTGAACTTAATGGATATTTCCAATTTGCAATATGTGAAAGGTAAATTTTTATTTCCGCAGCTGTTCGTCCATTATAAAGAAACGATTATTATTTTTTTAGCTGCTTTTTTTATTTCATTATTTGTAGCATTTTGTATTGTTTATGTAATTATGAGTAGTTCACCGCGTATACAACATCGAATTAAATCATTTCTTATCTTCCTAGAATCTATTCCAGATATCCTTCTTATTTTAGTATCACAAATTTTAGTTATATGGTTTTTTAAACAAACAGGTTTTTTACCTTTTCAAATTGCTTCAATTGGAGGCGAGTCAATTAGAGGATTGCCGATACTTTGTTTAAGCATCCCGACTACGATTATGTTTGTAAAAATGGTCGTGCTTCGTTTTGAAAATGAACTAGAAAAAGATTATGTACTATTTGCTAAGGCGAAAGGGCTGGGGCGCTTTCATATTTTAAATCGTCATATTTTACGAAATGTGTTGCTTAGTACATTATTCTTTGCGAAAACGAATATCTTTTTTATGTTATCTAATTTATATATTATAGAATGGATTTTTAATATGGGTGGTATTTTTATGTTTTTGAAATCTTATTTTGGTATTAGAGTTGAGGTTTTCATCGTTAGTGTGCTTCTTATATATATTCCGATTTTTATTTTATTTAAATTGTTTCATTATCTCATTCCGGCTGCGATGAAGGAGAGATTATAATATGTGGACGTATATAAAACGTGATAAAAGATTTTGGATAAGCATTGGGTTTCTTCTCCTATTAGTTCTTTTGAGCATCGGAAATACGTTATGGAATGATGGACATATTAGACAAGTTACATTGCAATATGATGCGGATGAAAATCCACAAGTGCCACCGTTTTCACCTTCATTCCAATTTTTACTCGGGACAGATCGGAAAGGATACGACCTTTTACATTTAGTTATTGAAGGCGCGAAGTGGACGATTGGTATATCTATTTTAATTGCGGCACTTAGAATGGTAATAGGTGTGTTTTTCGGTGTCGTACTCGGAACGTATATAAAAAGAGGATTTTCAAAAATTGAGGCTTTCTTTGATAGTTTTACAGTTATTCCGACAGTTATGATTGCGTACTTTTTTCTTCAATCTGCAAATGCATTTGGAAGCGGGGAGGAAACAACAACCTTTTTTGAAAGGGCTTCGTTTCAAGTTGTCTTACTTGTAATGCTTGTAATGCCAGTTATTGCACTGTATGTTGCGAAGGAAGTTCGTAAATTGCGAACGGAGGAATTTGTTGATGCCGCACGCATATTAGGTGGATCGAGAAGACATATTGTTATAAAGCATCTTTTCCCGCACCTTTATATGACGTTTATACTTGTATTTTTTCAGCAGTTTACGCAGACTCTTACTATTTTACTGCACTTAGGGTTACTAGAAATATTCTTTGGCGGAACGGTTAAGTTTTTAGGACCGATAGAAGAAATAGAATCTTACACACATGAATGGTCAGGGCTAATTGGAGTCTATTTTAGATCTTTAACAGTGCATCCATGGATTCCTCTCGTCCCAATTACATTTTTCGGGCTTACCATTTTTTCAGGAAATATGATTGTAAAAAGTCTAGAAGAGGCGATGTTGAAAGTTCGATTAGGGGGAGAGATAAAGAAGGAAGTTGTAGAAGAGGAACAATCTGCTGTACAGTCAAAGGAAGAGTTGTTTACGTTTAAACATACGATGTGAAGAGAAAAAGAAGCAAGCATGGATTTCATGCTTGCTTCTTTTTACTTTGCAGAAACTTCACCTTCAGCTTCTGTTTGCGGAATAAAGTATCCGATTATACCACCAATTATTGCTGGAACGATCCAGCCGATTCCTAAGTTATAAAAAGGAATCGTGTGTACGATATTAGCGATAAAACTTGGTATCATTCCCACATTATCAAGTGCATGAATACAGCTAATAATGAATGCTGCGATCATTGCTCCGATGTAGACAGAAGGTTTACGTTTCGTATATTTATCGATAAATGATACGAAAATTAAAATGATTGTAATTGGGTACAAAATAATTAATACAGGTAGTGTGATTTTAATTAATAAGCTTAATCCTAAGTTTGAAATAACGAAACTAAAGATACAAACGTATAGTACGAGCTTTTTGTAAGAAACATTTGTTAATACTGTTGCGAAATAGTTGGCGAATGCACTTACAACACCAATTGCTGTTGTTAAACAAGCGAAGATAATGGCGATACTTAATAAAACATTACCGCTTGTCCCAAAGAATTGGTACATAACAGTTGCTAATAGTTGACCACCGTTCTCGAATTGTCCCAAGTTTCCGTTTGAAGCTCCGATATAACCGAGTAAGAAGTAAACAATTGTTAAGAATAGAGCAGCGATACTTCCGCAAATGATTGTATATTTCGCGATAGATTTCTTCTCTTGTATACCGTTTTGACGAATTGCATTTACAACAATTGTTGATAGTACGAGAGCGCCAATTGCATCTAACGTTAAAAATCCTTCAAGAAATCCTTTGAAAAACGGGATGTCTTTATAGTCACCGATAGGCTCTGCAAACGTTCCTGGTGAAAGAATCGCTTTTGTTGCCATAATTGCAATAATTACAAGTAAAATTGGCGTTAATATTTTACCAATATGATCTACTAGCTTGGATGGATTTAATGATAAGAAGTAAACGACTGTAAAGAAAATCGCACTAAAAACTAACATAGAATACCATTGATCTGGGAAAAGTGGTGCAATCCCAATTTCATAAGATACAGATCCAGTTCGTGGAATAACAAATAGTGGGCCGATTGAAAGATAAATAATGATAGCGAATACTGCTGCGAATTTTGGATGAACACGGCTCGCTAAAGTGTTAAAACTACCACCAGCAAGGGCAACAGCAACGATAGCAAGTAAAGATAAACCGACGTCTGTAATAATAAACCCTGTAATGGAAACCCACATATTTTCTCCGGAAGAAAGGCCAAGAAGGGGCGGGAAAATCATATTACCAGCACCGAAGAAAACTGCGAAGAGTAATAAACTAATCGAAAGTATTTGCGCTGGTTTCAAAGTTGTACGCATATAAAGAAAATCCTCCTAATGAGTATTTTTGTCGAAAATTCAAATAATTTGTCGAGTAACTGTTATTATTTTAAAGGTCTGATGACTAGAAAGCAATAGGGAATTTTGAAAAAATTAAAAAATAATGCATTAAATCGAATAAATATACTATTTGTATGTTTAATAGGAAGGATTTAACTTTTAACGTAAAAAAAACACATATCGCTAGGATACGTGTATTAAAAATATATTTTTCTATCGCGTTCTTCTTTTAAAATTTCAACCGCTTCTCGGAAACGTTGTGAATGGACAATTTCTCGTTCGCGTAAAAAGCGTAAACTGTCATTTATGTCGGGATCGTCAGATTGGTTGATAAGCCATTGATATGTGGCACGCGCTTTTTCTTCAGCCGCAATATCTTCGTATAGGTCGGCAATTGGATCACCTTTAGCTTGTATATAGGTTGCAGTAAATGGAACACCAGCTGCGTTATGGTAATGAAGTGCGCTGTCATGATCGACGTAATGAGGGTCGAGACCAGCTGCCTTCATCTGTTCAGGAGTCGCATCTTTTGTCAGCTTATAAACCATTGTAGCAATCATTTCAAGATGCGCAAATTCTTCTGTACCAATATCGGTAAGGAGGCCAATGACTTTATCCGGGATTGTATAACGCTGATTTAAGTAACGTAGTGCAGCAGCTAATTCTCCATCTGCACCACCGTATTGCTCAATTAATAATTTTGCAAGTGCTGGATTACAAGTGCCTACTTTAACAGGGTATTGTAATTTTTTTTCATAAATCCACATAGTTTCTCTCCTTTATATTTGCCATGGCCAAGGACCTTTGCTCCATTCCCAAGGGGCATTAGAATAGCTATTTCCATACTGTTGAAGCGGTCCATATTTTTCTTCCATCTGTTGTTTTAATACTCTTCGTTTATAGGAAAAATCATTAAATTGGTTAATAGCTGCTGTATCGTCTGGGTGGGTGTCTAAGTAAAGGGTTAGTTCAACTAATACAAAGTCTAATTCTTGGAGATTCTCTAAAAGTCGATAATACTCTTCTGGTAGTGGCTGGTTCACGTCAGTAGTCACCGCCCTTTTTTATAAGGATTTTCGTAATAATCATAAAAGATAGGCCATAAGGTTCCTTTTTGTAGTGCTTCTTTCGGTGAGAATTGTGGTAAATTTGGCGGTTGAAAACCTAAATATAAATTAGGAGGGGTAGAGTAATATTTTTTACCAATAGGAGGACAAGGATCTTGAGGACTATGATATGGCACATATGATTTCATATATTTATCCATTAATAAACCTCCCTATATTCTTCATCACTACGTATTGTATTCAGACATAATAGGCCTTTATGACACATATAAAAAAGTAATAGGTACGGGGGGAATGAATGTGGAGAATGTGAAACAATTCATTGTATTGGAAGTGAAAAACTTAAAGGAAACTTTGTATTTTTATGAAGGGATTTTAGGAATCAAGCCTAGTTTAGAAAGACCCCAATTAGATGTAACAGGGGTTTGGTATGATGCTGATTCAATGAGAGTTAGTTTTGTAATGAATCGTAGTTTGGGTGGGCGTGAGAAGAGTGTTACGGATTCGGTTGATGTACTAATGTTTTCAATTTCTAACATAGAGAACTTAAAGAAGAGGTTAGTGTTTTATAAAATTGCATATACAGAAAACAAAAGTGAGAAGAGTATTGTAGTACAAGACCCAGATGGATATAAAATTCAAGTGATAGAGAAGGACGAATAAACGGAGGGGATTTAGTGGAGAGGAATTATGAAGAAAGTGCATTGTTTGAGCATCAATTTTGGCTAAAGGTGCTTACTGATCATTCGCAATTTTTACTTGATGCATTAGCTCCGAAGGAAAAAGAGGATATAAAAAAGGCCACTTATTTTGTTGAAACATTTACGAATCTGTTAAATAAAGTTCGTAATGTGAATCTCATTGCGTTTTCAAAAGAGGCAGAACGAGCCGCAAAGGAAATACGAACGTTTAAATTAAGTATTATACAGAAACAACTCGAGGGAAAAATCACTATTCATTTTACGCCAACTTTCATCAATCATATGGTAAACGAAGTAGAAGAGTATATAACAGTGTTAGAATTTTTAAATAAAGGAGAAGTTCCGCCTGTTTTTCATGAATTACATTATCATCTCGTTTGGTTAACGGATGCGGCTGGCCATGCAGGGTCTATTTCTGGTGGATTAGATCTTGTTGAAAAAAGATTAAAAGAGAAAAGCGAAGAATTTACGAAGCACTTTGAACAATTTTATTTAAAGGCAGTTGAAATGACGGGGTATTTACGGACAGAGCTTCATCATTTTCCTGCATTAAAGAAGTTTACAAAAGATGTTTCACTTGAGTTAAAATTATTTTCGCATTTTCTCCATGAGGTCGAAGAGATGGAGTTATCGAATGAAATATTAAGTGCGTTATCTGCTAGAATGGCGGATCATATGGCAAGAGAAGAATGTTATTACTTATTAAAATTAGCACAATCGTCTGGACTTGAGATGCCAAAATGTAATCCGCTTTAAAGAAAAAAGAGGTCAATTTTATTTGGCCTCTTTTTCTGCTTTATTTTCTCTTTTTATTTTTGCTTGTTCAATACTTGCCTGTAATGTCTCCATAATATTGATGATGTTTGGAGTTGGAGAGATTGTTTCGGTTTTTTCCTGTTGTTCAATTTTGTTTTCGATTAGTTCGGTAAGGGCTTCTTTATACTCATCTGTATACATCTCTTGTTCAAAAGGATTTGTAAGATGGTGGATTAAATTGATTGCTGCTGTGAGTTCTTGTTTTTGAATCGGATAATTTTCGTTACTTGGTAAGTTAGGTGTATTTGTTATATCGCGAATTTCATTAGGGTAGTGAATAGTTTGTAATATAAGCCCATCTTCAAAGTTACGGATAATAGCTAAATGTTGTTTTTTTCTAATGGAAATATGGATAAGACCAAGTTTATTCGTACGTTCAAGTGCTTCTTTTAATAATAAATATGATTTTTCATGTCCTGAGGTAGGGCCTATAAAATAAGAACGATCGTAGAGAACAGAATCAATTTCGTTATTTTGGATAAAAGATATAATACGAATAGATCTTGGTTCGTGAGCTTTTTGCAACTCAGCTAGTTCTTTTTCATCCATAATAATGTACTTATGAGGTGCGTATTCATAGGCTTTTACAATATCTTTATCATCAATTTCTTCATCCGTACAATCAGGAGCAAATTTTTTATATTTAATAGGTGTTAAGCATTCTTTATGAAGACTTAAAAATTTTATATCGTTTTCTTCTACGGCACTGTATAGTTTGATTCCTATATTTAATAGTCCAAGTGAAAGGGCACCTTTCCATACGGTATGCAAATGAAGCCTCTCCTTTCATTCAAAAATGATTATGTATATTATGAGATAGTAAGAAATTTCCTATACGTTTTTTGTTTTTACGGAATGTTAAGCAGGAGGATGTGGGATATAAAATATATTGACAAGCCCTCCAAAATATTTTAATGTGATTGTATAAAATTGTGTATATAAAGGGGAGTAACTTATTACAGTAAAGTCGTCATTACAGGGAGAAACCCTCGGCTTTATTGGCAACGTTTCGTTGTTAGTGAGACCTTTACCAGCAATGGTAAAGGCCCCTTATTGTCTTTTTTAGGACCCTTACCATGTTTGGTAGGGGCCTTTTTGTATACAAAGAGAGGAGATATAAAAATGAAAAAACTTATTAGTAGATTAAGAGTTGTATTTCATGTTCGCCGATTTGTTCCATTCCTATTTGACTTTTTCACTTCAAAAGAGGTTTCAATAAAGAAGAAAATTTTATCTATTGCGTTTTTAGTTGGTTATGTTGCGATGCCGCTCGATTTAATTCCAGACTTCTTACCGTTTATCGGTATTTTAGATGATATTGGAATTGTATTATTTATTTTGAACCGAATTGTAAAAATGGCGCCAGTTCAATTACAAGAAAAGCATAACGTAAACGTAGGATAGGAGTTGGGGTAGAAAATATGGAGCAAATTATTTTAGATATAATCGAGTTTTTAAAGCAATTTTCTTATTTTGGAGTTGTGTTAGCATTAACGTTTGAATTTATTCCAGCAGAAGTAGTTTTGCCCATGGTTGGTTATTGGGTGTACGAGGGAGATATGAATTTTTGGCTTGCTGTATTAGCCGGAACCCTCGGCGGAACGACAGGACCTTTAACGTTATATGCACTCGGTTATTACGGTGGTCGTCCTCTATTAATAAAATACGGGAAATACTTCTTCATTAAAGAAGAACAAATTCAAAAAGCAGATGATTTCTTTGAGAAATATGGACCGGTTGTAGCATTTGTTGGACGCTTTGTGCCAGGAGTTCGAACGCTTATTTCTGTTCCATGTGGTATGGCGAAAATGAACATATGGAAATTTAGCATATATACATTTGTAGCAATGTTCCCGTTAACGACTTTGTATGTTTATTTTGGAATGAAATTAGGTCCACATTGGGAAAAGGCAGCGGACGTTGTTGGACAATATATGCTACCAATATTAGGAGGCGTTATTCTTATCGTTGCTAGTATCTTTGTCTATAAATATATGAAGAAAAGAAATAAAACGGAATCTATTTAGTCATTTGAATATTTTTTGAAAATAGATGAATAGTACAGGCAAAAGACCCTGAGGGACATACACATATAGGGAATATAAAAGAGAGAGGGGAAACAACTATGTCTTGTGAGTGCTCAGGGTCAGCATTAACTTGTTGTCCAGATAAAAATTATGTGCAAGATAAAGTGTGTAGTCCGTGGTCTGCTACTGTAGTTGCAACAGCAATTGATAATGTTCTCTATACAAATAATATTAACCAAAACGTAATTGGTACTGGCTTTGTTAAATATGATGTTGGACCAGGCCCAATTACTGTAGAGGTACTTGATTCTGCTGGGGGTACAATTGATACACAAACATTAAACCCAGGAACGAGTATTGCTTTTACGTATCGCCGCTTTGATAGTATACAAGTTGTGTTACCTGCAACACCTGCTGGAACGTATCAGGGAGAATTTTGTATTACAACACGTTATCCACTTTCATAGCAGAATAGGAGAGGATTGAAATGGGAATGAGAAGTTCCAGTTTGTCTTGTTGTTCTAATAAAACACTTGTGCAAGACCAAGTATGTACAGACTGGTCTATTACAGGTGCTGGTACTCAAATTGTATATACAAATAATATCACGCAAGAAGTATATGGTTCAGGTTACGTGAAGTATGATGTAGGTGCCAACCCGATTACAGTTGATTTTTTAGTAGGTGCAACAGTGGTTGATACAATTACTGTACAACCACAAAGTAGTGGTACTTTCACTGTCCGAATTACTACGACAGGAACGACTGTTAATCAAGGAGAGTTTTGTATTACAGTACGTTATCCAATCTCATAAAAAGCATACCGTGAACGGTATGCTTTTTATATTAAGGAAATAATGAAATTGGTATTCTATAAGCAACATGTAAATTCGCAACAGTACTTGCCTTCTAAATATAGTGAAGGATTACTTGTTATATTGATAATATTGATCGACTGTAGGTCTTTTCCTGTGTACGATATTGTATTACCAGGAAACACAGTGAAAATATTGGTTACTGTTCCAACGATTTGAATTGTAATTGCTTCGGTGCTGCTAGTACTATTGTAAACCGAGACAGTACCTGATATAAGTAGTATCCCATCACTTTGCCATAGTATCATTGATTGTGATGCATCTTTGGCAGATGGGATGGTGTTATTAGTTATGAGGAAGTTCCCTGCAAATTCATTTGTTACTCGCTCGCAATTTGGATTTGGAGGAGGGGGCGGTGGACAAGGGTCTGGACAAATAATAGATAAAGGAGCGAAACAGCCGATATTTTTTTATTCTTCAATATACCCCCTCCTTTTAAGTTGTCTTTTATTACTATTAAATGTAAAAGCATGGCCGATGTGTTAAAAAAAGAAGGAAATATTAAAAATTAAGATTGTCTAATAGGTTTAAACCTTAACTTATCATTAGTGTTATAGAAAAGATTATATGTGAATAGTCATAGGAAAAGAATGATCAGACTCTTTTAGACAAAAGGTGGTTGTATACAATAGTACGAGTAATGTTGGACTTAATTTCTAATTAACTGTATATTTACAAAAATCTAATAAAGTTCATTTGTTATTTAAACGACATTAACATGTATTAGATAAAATAGCCCTTGTAATGAATCAATTATTATGAGGAGGATTCACGTGGACAGAAATGCTTTAAGAAAAGTAAAAGGCCTTATTGGATTATTAATGTTTTTTGTATTAGCATTCGCATCATTTCCATGGAGTACATCAGTCAAGGCGGAAGAGAAAAAGCAAGAAAAGGCATCAAGAAAAGGCATCAAGAAAAGGCATCAAGAAAAGGCATCAAGTGAGAAGAAGATAGTTTTTCCAGTTGTAAGTGATGTGCATATTAAAAACAGTGGAACAGATGATACGTTTCGCTGGAAAAGAGCGATTGAACAGTTTAATACACTAGCACCAAAGCAAGATGCATTTGTTATTGTAGGTGATTTCACAGATACAGGATCAGTGCAGCAATATGATCGTTTCATGCAAGTGTATAATGAAAATGCAAATAAAGATGCCGTGAGAATGAATTCTCTTGGTAACCATGATTATTGGAACGGTTTATCTGTAGAGGGCGCACAGAAGCGTTTCTTAGAAAAAACAGGTATGGAATCAATTTATTATCATAAAGTGGTAAAAGGTTATCACTTCCTTGTTATGTCTCCAGAGAATGGAACAACTCATGGCTATTATTCGGACAAGCAAATTAATTGGTTAAAAGAAGAAATGGCAAAAGCGCAAAAAGATGATCCAGAAAAACCGATTTTTGTATTTTTACATCAACACATTAAAGAGACAGTATACGGTAGTCATGAATGGGGAACACAAGATAGCGCAAAAATTAATGCAGTATTAAAAGAATACCCACAAGTTATTACGTTTTCAGGTCATTCACATTATCCATTAGATGATCCGAGATCGATACATCAAAAAGACTTTACATCAGTTGGTACATCTTCAGTAAGTTATATGGAAGTTGAAGGTGGTAAAGTACAAGGGAATATCCCGCCAGGAGCTAGTACGTTAAGCCAAGGTTTATTAGTAGAAGTAGATGATAAAGAAGTAACGATTAATCGTCGTGATTTCCATACGAATTCTTGGACAGGCGAGCCTTGGAAAATTAAATTACCAGCAAAGAAAGAAACATTTACACATGTAGAAGATCGTGATAAAGAAAAGCCATACTTTGCTAAGGATGCAAAGCTTGCTGTATCAAATGTAACAGACAATGCGGCAACAGTAACATTCCCACAAGCATTGGACAACCTCCTTGTTCACTCTTACCGTGTGCAGGCTAGAGATAAGCAAACGGGTGAAATAAAAAATAAATTGTTAGCATTCTCAGAGTTTTATCGTGATCCAGTGCCGAAAGATCTTACGTTTACGCTTGCGGGGTTAGATGGCGGGAAAACATATACACTTGAAGTCGTTGCAATTGATTCGTTTGGTAATGAAAGTGTGCAGCCGTTAACGGCAGAAATTACTACGAAAAAAGATGATATTGATCCGAATGTAAAAGTGCCAAAGGCTGATGTTTTTGATGTGAATTTTGCAGATGGTACATTTAAAGACAATTCACCATTTGGAACAAAAGGTGATGTGAAGGGCAATGTGACTATTGAATATGATAAAGCATTGAAAAAGAATGTTATGAAGTTAAACGGACAATCTAATACATTTGGATACCTTCCATTTTCAGCAGCACAAAAAGAGAAAGTAGCAAATACATTTACGTTAGAAACGGTATTTTCAATGAATCAAATCCGTGGACAAGGTATTTTGCAAAATACAGAGAGCGGCGGAATTGGATTTGAGTCTACAGGAAGTGGATATGTTGAATTATGGGCTCACATTGGTGGCAGCTATAAACGTGTTGGAGTTCAATTAGAAGCGAACAAAACGTATCATTTAACAGGAACGTATAACGGAAGTGAAGTAGCTATTTATGTCGATGGTAAAAAAGTAAATAGCCAACCAGCTACAGGGAAAGTGTATCATCCAAATGTACCATTTGCACTTGGAGCGGATCCTGATAGCAATGGAAATGGTGGCATTCCGTTAAATGGACAAATCGCGCTTGCGAAATTATATAGTAAAGCGTTAAGTTCTTCAGAAGTATTAGCAGCGTACAATGAGTTTTCTAACCGTACGAAATTAGAGCAAGTGAACGCGTTATATGAAGAGCTTGGAAAAGGGAAAGAAGTGTTAGCTGGTACGTATGAGTTTGGTGATAAGCCAGGTCAATATTCAAAGGAAGCATTTCAAGAACTAGAGAAAAGCTATAATAATGCAAAACAAGTGTTTGAAAATGTAGGGAGCACGGGAGAGCAAATCGTTCAAACATATAACGAATTAAAAACAGCTAATGTAACATTTGTACAATCTAAAGTAGTAGAACAACCGAAAACACCGAAAGAAAAATTACAAATCAATATTGAATCTGCAAAAGTAGTAGTGAAAAAAGCGCAAGATGCAAATATAACGGACGGTTCAGTGAAAGCACTGAGTCAAAAAATTACAGTGGCCGAAGCTGTAGTGAAAGATGTAAAAGTAAAAGATACACAGGTAGAAACAATGAATCGTACATTAGAGTATACGATTTCACTCGTTGAAAAAAGCATAAACAAATAAGAGAGAAGAAAAGAAGCTTATCATGATAGGCTTCTTTTTTGTTATACTAAAAATAGCATAGAATGAAGGAGCGAATAATTTGGAACAGAAAAAGCTAAAAAGAATTCTTGAATATGTATGGATCGCGGTTGTGCTCCTTGTAGGATATTATTTCTTAAAAGAAAAAAGTATATGGGTTTTATTTTTAATGACGTTTTTATTAGCGGGTTTAGGCACGTTATTTATTAATTTCTTCTTTGATAGTTTAAATGCCTGGAAGAATAAAAAGAAGGGAACGAAGTAAAGGAGGGAATATATGCAAAAGTGGAAGCTCATATATCAGGTGATTATTTTCCTATTGCTTGTAGGTATTGGAATTGTGAAATACGCAACGCCAATAGGAAATTGGGCATGGTTTACAGCTTGCATCGGCATATTTTTCATTTTACAATCGTTGACGAAAAAATATAATAGTACAGAAAGATAGCTCGCCGCTAAAACGGCGAGCTATTTTGTTATGCTTTTTTCTTTTCATCATTTGTTTTTTCAATAGCTAAATGACTATGTTTCCTAGAGTAGAAGAAATAGAAGCATAAGCCGACCATAAGCCAAACTGCAAAGCTAATCCATGTTGTTTTAGACAAATTGATCATTAAATATAAGCAGCAAAGAATCGCGACAACTGGTAATACAGGTACGAAAGGTGTACGGAATCCACGTTTTAAATCAGGGTGTGTTTTTCGTAAAATAAGTACTGCGCAGCAAACGAATGTAAAGGCTGTTAACGTACCGATGTTTACTAAATTCGCTAGCAAATGTAAGTCTAAAAGGCCTGCTAATAAAGCAGCAACAACGCCAGTAATCCACGTATTTAATAAAGGGATTTTTACTTTTTTATTTACACGTGCTAACGCTTTTGGAAGTAAACCGTCACGGCTCATCGCATACGAAACGCGAACTTGTCCATACATAACGACTAAGAGAACGGTTGTCATTCCAGTCATCGCTCCAACAGCGAGTAGTCCTGCAATTGTATCCTCACCAACGAAATGCAATGCAAATGCAACTGGATCAGAAACGTCTAATTGCGTATAAGGAACCATACCTGTTAAAACGAAAGATACGATCATATATAAAACAGTACAAATAAGAAGAGAACCGATAATACCAATTGGTAAGTCACGCTGCGGTTTTTTCGTTTCTTCTGCAGCTGTTGCGATTGCATCAAATCCTAAGAAGGCGAAGAACACAGTGGCAGCCCCAGTAATAATACCGTCGTATCCGAATGGGATGAACGGTGTCCAGTTTTCAGGTTTTACATATTTTGCACCTGCTACGATAAAAGCGATAATAACGGCTAACTTAATAAGAACCATAATATTATTAATGCGTGCGCTTTCGCGTATACCAAAACTTAAAAGGCCTGTAATAAGAAGTAAAATACAGACAGCAGGTAAATCGATGAGACCACCTTTTCCTACGCCGGGGGCCGAGGCGATTATGGCGGGCAGGTGTATATTGAACCCTTGTAGTAATGATTGCAAATAACCAGACCAACCGACAGCTACTGCTGCAACGGCAAGTAAATATTCGAGCATTAAACACCATCCGACGATGAAGGCGACGACTTCTCCGACTGTCATGTATGCGTAAGTATACACACTTCCTGAGACAGGAATAGAAGAAGCAAATTCAGCGTAACAAAAGGCTACACAAGCACAAGTAAATGCAGCAATAAGGAATGATAGCATAATACCAGGACCAGAATGTTTTGCTGCAACAATACCTGTTAATACAAAGATCCCTGTCCCAATTACGGCGCCGATTCCTAAAAATGTTAAATTGAGTGCAGTTAATGTTCTAGCTAGCTGCTTTGGTGATTCAGTACTAAGCGCTTTTTTTCGTAATAATGACTTCACTTTGGACTCTCCCCCCGTTTTTTCATTTCCATAACTGCGACTATAGTATGAGTCCATTAAAAAAGAGTAAGTAAGGAAGTGGAGGTGCAGTTATGGTATGTAGTTTTTTAAAATTGCTGGATTAATCTTAATATAATTCAGAATATTTTGTCAAATAAAAATATGACAAATAAAATGCGGATCAATAGGGGAAACTACTTGCAGAAATGGACGGGGGTTAACGACCCACTGATTAAAGTTAAAGTAGGAGCAGATGCTATGTTATTTTATTTTGAACTTGTCGTCATTTTACTTTGTACGAAATTAGCTGGTGACATTAGTGTAAGACTTGGTCAGCCTTCTGTACTTGGTAAGTTAATTGTTGGTATTATTATCGGTCCGGCTGTACTTGGTATTATTAATAGTTCTGAACTGATTGATGAATTGAGTGAGATTGGTGTTTTGTTACTTATGTTTATGGCGGGACTTGAAACAGATTTAGAAGAGTTAAATCGGAATTTGAAATCGTCGTTTGCAGTAGCGGCCGGTGGAATTATTTTTCCTTTCATCGGTGGTTATGTAACAGGATTGCTGTTTGGATTAATACAATCCCATGCCATTTTTTTAGGGTTATTACTTTGCGCAACATCGGTTAGTATTACGGTGCAGACGCTACGTGATCTAGGAAAAATGAATACGAGAGAAAGTACAACCATTTTAGGTGCTGCCGTATTTGATGATGTCATTGTCGTTATTTTATTAGCATTTGTAATGAGTTTTTTAGGAACGCAAGATGTGAATATAACACTGGTCATTGTAAAGAAAATTATTTTCTTTGTAAGTATTGTTTTTATTGCTTGGAAAGTCGTTCCTTGGATTATGAAAATGCTTGTCCCGCTTCGTGTAACAGAAGCGTTAATTAGTGCAGCTCTTATTATTTGCTTCTCTTTTTCTTATTACAGTGAAATGATGGGAATTGCAGGCATTATTGGAGCATTCGCAGCAGGAATTGCTATTTCTCAAACAGAGTATAAGCATGAAGTGGAACATAAAATTGAACCGATTGCTTATGCAATATTTGTTCCAGTATTCTTCGTAAGTATCGGAATGGAAATTACATTTCAAGGCATTGGAAGTCAGCTTTGGTTCATTATTATTATGACTCTCGTTGCGATTTTCACAAAGTTAATCGGATCCGGCTTAGGCGCAAGACTGACAGGATTTAATCGCCAATCTTCTATCAGTATTGGTGCGGGGATGGTATCACGTGGTGAAGTAGCGCTTATCATCGCAGCAAATGGACTTACGGCGAATTTATTAGCGAAAGAAAATTTCACAGCGATTGTTATTGTTGTTATATTGACGACGATTATTACACCGCCACTTTTGAAGAAATATTTTGTATAGACAGGAAGGGCTTATCTGATGTAGGTAAGCTCTTTTTTTATTCCCAAAAGCAATGATCATATAGCATGAAGGGTTTGTAATTATGGTAAAATCTATGTATGTGATATGACAAGACCTGCGGTAGTATGTCAACTGAAAAACAAAAGAACTTTTAGTTATCAAAGGCCTATTTGCTTAAAAAAGACATCACGAAACTAAACCAGTAATATATGTAATTTACTGGAAAATGATTGAAAGGTAGCGATGACAAGTTTTATGTCACACTTTCACGCACCTTTCTGGCGTAAAGAGTTGGTGACTGCGTAGTAGCGCATCCACCAATCGCACAAGTTTTCTTGCGGTTAGAACGAGTGCACGTTTGTGTTGATGTTTTGGTACTTCATTATATTTTTTTACGTAATATTCTTGATAATCAGATACATGCTTTCTTACAGAGTTGGCGGCTTCAACTAAGTAATACCGCAAGTAATGATTTCCATTACGGGATAATGAAGTGTTTTCTGCGGTGAATCGACCAGACTGGTGCGTACGCCAATATAATCCGGCATATTTTGCTACCTTGGTTTCATCATCAAATCTTTCGATTTGACCAATCTCAGCGATAATACCGGCGGCGAATACAGGGCCAATTCCGGGAATAGATTCGAGTGTTTGCGTTAATCCAGCCATGATTCGCTTAATGGACTTTTCTATTTCTTTGATTTGCTGTTGATAGGTACGAATCACCGCGATTGATGTTCCGAGAAGGACATCGATTGAGTCTTCTACGACCTTATCCAAACGATAGGAAGAGCGAACAGCCTTTTGAATAGTTGATGCGATACATGTCGGGTCACCAAATCGATTTTTCCCTTTTACTTGTAGGAACTCAACGAGTTCCTCTAAAGGCATATCAGCTAATTCTTCTAGACTGAATTTTTCAAGGAATAATTCCATCATGGCGTTACCAAATATAGAAGAATCCACTTCTTGTGAGAATGTATTACATTTATAACTTAGGTATTGTAAAAAATGTTGTTTTTCTTTTGTCAACATTCTAACGAGTTGATAACGAGATCTTGTTAATTGCTGGAGTGCCACATACTGACTCTCTTTTACGATGGACATTTGATTTCGGCCAAAGCGTAAGTAATCAGCGATGACAAAGGCATCAATCTCGTCCGTTTTATCCATGTCAGAATAGCTTTTCTTGAAGTTAGCAATTTGCTTAGGATTCATAAGAAATACCTTTGCTCCAAAGCTTTGTAAGTCTTCATCATAGTGAAGAAACATGGATGGATGAAAACTATAAACAGATGTGGATTCTAAGCCAATTTTAAAGATTTCTACCTTTTGATTGGCTATGTGCTTTAATAATCGCTCTTTGAGCGTTGTGGCACCTGGTAAATCATTATTGACTGAAAAGGAGTCTACCTTTTCTCCTTCACCATTTAGAATACAAACTTTTATATCAAACGAACTTACATCTAGACCAGCAAATAATCTCACGTAAGAGACCTCCTTTCGATTTAGAATCATTTCTTGGACGTCTCGAGATATCTCTAGTGTGTACGCCGACCAACAACCTCGTGTATGAGAGCTTGTCCTGAATCGAAAGCCGCCCTAGAGCTACTAACATCTAGGTTCGAAGGTCAGGCTGCTCAGCCTGCGCGTAGGGAGTCCCGCACGTTCACTGAGAAACACTCTTTTTATGTGGTACATCCACAGGAGAGGGAAGAATTGTCCCAAATGATCCTAAGATCATTATCTAGAAATATCTTGAGACGTCCAAGTGTTTTTTACTGGTCTCTCATTAATATAAGTGGCAAATCTAAGCTCGAGATAGAGCTTAAATATAATATACGAGGAGAGGGAAGTGTGAAGATTACGAAGGAGAAGGTTATCGGTGTAATCGTACTTATTGCAGTATGTATACCATTTACTGCATGGAAAGAATCAAAAGTGAAAGATTTTCCGGTTTCTATTTTTTCGGAAGAAGCAGATGGTGAGTACGGTCAGAAGCTGAAATATACTGCTTTTTTACCTGATGTTGCGATTTGGATGAACGGTTGGGAAAAGAAGTGGACAGAGGGGGAAAGAACTGTTTATCAAAAAGGGAATCGCATTGTAAATGTGTTTCATCCTCCTGGCGATGATGGTTATTACCTTCTTGAAGCAAGAGAAAATAAGTGAACGCAACCGTAAGAAGTGGAGGTTAAATAGTGAAAGCTTCAACATTACTATTTAAAATTGAAAGTAATATGGATCAATTTTCACCAGCTGAGAAGAAGGTTGCCATGTACATAATGGAGAATGCAGAGATTGTACCGAATTTAACGACGAAAGAAGTGTCAACGAATGCAGGCGCAAGTGAAGCGAGTGTCGTTCGCTTTTGTAAATCGATTGGAATCGGAAGTTTTAAAGCATTTAAGATAGCACTCGTTCGTGAATTAACGATTGCTGATTATAATATTAACGATTTTTCAGTGATGAATACAGAAGATGGACCGTATGATTTATTTAATAAAGTTACTTATGTGAATAAAGCTGCAATTGAGGCGAGTGTTACTGCGATAGATAAGAAGGAACTTGAGAAAGCAGCGGATCGTATCGTCAATGCGGGCAAAATTATATTTTACGGCGTAGGTGGGTCAGCTACGCCAGCGATGGATGGGGCGTATAAATTTACACGGCTTGGATTTACAGCGATGATGCTATCTGATTTTCATATGATGTTGCCGCTTGTGACGAATTTAAAAGAAGGCGATATATTTGTTGCGATTTCAACATCTGGTCGAACGAGAGATGTGCTTGAAATGGCGCAGTATGCAAAGAGACAAGGTGCAACTGTTATTGGAATTACGAAATTAGATCAATCATCACCCCTATATAAAGAAGCGGATATTCGCCTTTGTATGCCAGATGTAGAACAAGATCATCGTATTGCGAGTATTGCTTCGAGAATGACACAATTGAATATGATCGATGCTTTATATGTTATTACTTTCAATCGAATTGGTAATAAAGTATTGGATCAATTTATGGAGACGCGAGAAGAAGCGTTGCGGTTACGGAAGTTAAAGTAGAAGAAAAGATGAGGAGACTCATCTTTTTTATTATCTTTGACACAAATATGTCATGTTGTGAAATTTTATTTCATAAAATAAGAAAGGATTATTGATTTTTAGTTTCTTAAAGTTATAATAAAAGTGTGAAATATAATTTCAAAGAGGGTGGAAATATGTTAGAAAATTTATCGACAGAACATCGTAATGAGAAAACAATGAAACTGGATGAAATGAGCATAAAAGAAGTGTTGCAAAGTATGAATGAAGAAGATCGAACTGTTGCGTTAGCAGTTGAAAAAGAGATAGAACAAATTGAAAAGGTTGTACAGACTGTTATTAAATCTTTTGAAGAAGAGGGACGCTTAATTTACATTGGTGCTGGTACGAGTGGTCGTTTAGGTATCCTAGATGCAGTGGAATGTCCGCCGACATTTGGAACGGATGATAAAATGGTGCAAGGATTTATAGCAGGTGGATTGAAAGCGTTTACTAAGGCGGTGGAAGGTGCCGAAGATCGCGAAGAGTTAGCAGAAGAAGATTTAAAAAGTATTGGATTAAATGAGAAAGATACAGTGATTGGAATTGCTGCCAGTGGCAGAACTCCTTACGTAATTGGCGGCTTGAAATACGCACAGAGCGTAGGAGCGAGTACAGCGAGTATTTCTTGTAATAAAAATGCTGAAATAAGTAAATATGCAAATTTAAATGTGGAAGTAGAAACAGGTGCAGAAATATTAACAGGATCAACGCGTTTAAAAGCTGGTACAGCACAAAAATTAGTGCTGAATATGATTTCAACAGCTTCGATGATTGGTGTAGGAAAAGTATATAAAAACTTAATGGTAGATGTTCAATCCACAAATGAAAAGTTAGTAGAACGGTCAAAACGAATTATTGTGGAAGCAACAGGCGCTAGTTATGAAGTAGCGGCAGAGTATTATGAAAAGGCAGAACGTAACGTAAAAGCTGCAATTGTTATGGTGTTGTTGCAGTGTGAATATGGGGAAGCACTGGAGAAACTAAAATACGCTAAAGGGTTTGTGAAGAAAGCACTATAAAATAATAGGGAGGGGGATTCTATTATGAAGAAAGAAGAGAGAATGGCCAAGGAAATTTCGGAGCAACTTGGAGGAATAAAAAATATTCGTAGTATTGCTCATTGTATGACGAGACTACGTTTAACGCTTCATGATGAAAGTAAAGTAAATATGAACCTTTTGAAAAAAGTTGAAGGCGTTATGGGTGTTATAGAAGATGAGACGCTTCAAGTTGTCGTTGGTCCGGGAACAGTAAATAAAGTGGCAGCTGAAATGGAAGGTTTGACAGGACTACGAATTGGTGAGGTAGCAGATCATCACCTTGAAGATATTGGGCAAGAGATGAAATCAGAGATTAAGAAGAAAAATAATACACCGGTGAAAAACTTTTTACGAAAAATAGGAAGTATTTTCATTCCGTTAATTCCAGGACTTGTTGCGTCAGGAATTATAAACGGGGTTGCTAACTTTGCGAAAAACGCTGGTGCTGATCCAAATGCAACGTGGTTACAAATGTTACTACTCATTGGCGGCGGTATCTTTACATTCTTAGGAATTTTAGTCGGCTGGAATACAGCGAAAGAATTTGGCGGGACACCGGTTCTTGGGGCAATTGCTGGTATTTTAATTTTCAACCCGGCGATGGCAAACGTAAAATTGTTTGGTGAAGCATTAGTGCCCGGACGGGGCGGATTATTTGCAGTTATTTTTGCAGCATGGCTTATGGTTGTAGTGGAAAGACAAGTTCGAAAAGCAGTGCCAAACGCAGTTGATATTATCGTGACACCACTCATTACTGTATTAGTTGTAAGTATCGTAACGATGTTAGCCATTCAGCCATTAGCAGGTTTCTTATCAGATGGTATTACGAGCGGAATTAATGCTATTTTAAATATTGGCGGAGCATTTGCTGGCGCAGTACTTGCGGGAACATTTTTACCTCTCGTTATGGTCGGATTGCATCACGGTTTAACACCAATTCATATGGAATTTATTAATCAAACACACGTAACACCTTTATTACCAGTGCTCGCAATGGCTGGTGCTGGCCAAGTGGGCGCAGCAATTGCGATTTATGTGAAAACAAAAAACAAACGACTTCGAAATGTAATTAAAGGTGGATTGCCAGTTGGCTTTTTAGGAATTGGTGAGCCGTTATTATACGGGGTGACATTACCACTTGGGAAACCGTTTATTACTGCTTGTTTAGGAGCGGCTGTCGGTGGTGCATTCCAAGCAGTTATGCAAACAGCTTCTCTTGGAATTGGCGTATCAGGGCTATCTTTAATTCCGTTAATTGCTGACAATAAATATTTACTCTATTTCTTAGGTTTAGTAATTGCATATGCTTTCGGATTTATCTTTACGTACTTCTTCGGATTTAAAGAAGAAATGGCAGAAAACATATAGAGAAAGGGATTCCTTTCTCTTTTTCTATTAATAGAAAGGGAGATTTATATGATCGGAGTTTCCATTTATCTTTCAAAAGAACGAGTAGAGAAACAAGAAGAGTGGCTAAAAGTAGCGAAGGAAAATGGGTTTACATCTATTTTTACATCACTGCACATTCCAGAAGATGATCCAAATACGTATAAAGAGTTAATTCAAATATTAGGGAAACAAGCTCTTGCACATGAAATGGAGTTAATGGTTGATGTTTCTCCAAAATCGTTACACCATTTAGGGCTAACATATGAAAATGTGGAAGAACTATTGGACTGGGGCATTACCGGTTTAAGAATGGATTACGGCATTGCGCCAAAAGAAATTGCAAGCGTATCTCATAAGATGAAAGTAGCTTTAAATGCGAGTACGATTACAAAGCCATTTTGGAAAGAATTACTTGCAGAACATATAAGAGTAGAGAATGTAGAAGCATGGCATAATTTTTACCCACGTCCAGAGACAGGACTAGCAAAGTCCTTCTTACAAAAACAAAATCAATATTTACAGGAGTGCGGAATAAAGATGATGGCATTTATTCCAGGAGATGCGGAAAAACGAGGTCCGTTATATGAAGGGTTACCAACGTTAGAAAAACATCGCAATATGCGCCCGCTTGAAGCGTACTTAGAACTTGTTCAAGATTGTGGTGTTGATAAAGTATTGATTGGAGATATAAGCGCAAGTTTGGAAAGTATGCAAGAAGTAGCTAGTGCGAGTAGAGGGATTATTCCATTGCGTTACAAATCATTTATAACTGATAAAGAAGTATTAAAAGTGGTGGAGCAAGTGCATACAAATAGACTAGATCCAGCTCGTGATGTTATTCGATCTGTAGAATCAAGGGAAGGAAATAGAGTGGTGTTACAGCCGATGCATACAATTGTAAGAAAGAAAGGCAGTATTACAATTGATAATGAATTGTACGGTAGATATGCAGGGGAGATGCAAGTTGCTACACATGATTTACCTGTAGATGAGAAAGTGAATGTTGTTGGAATAGTTGTGGAAGAGGACGTTTCTTTACTGCCTTATATTGGCGCTGGAAAAATGTTTCAACTTTTTCTATGCGATAGAATAAAAGCTTGAATTAGCGCTATTTTGTAGGAAAACATTATCCGTAAAACGGATAATGTTTTCAGGCTGTGGAGAAAGTCTTCTCCACAGCCTGTTTTTGTGTCTGAACCTCTTTTTATGTGTCAACACTGATAAAAAAGAGGAAAAGGAGAGATTTTTTATGATGGGTGCTTTAAAAAATCATCGTGATGAGCGTGTATCTGTTTCTGTAGAAGAGTTGGTTCCACAAGATCATTTCCTTCGTGCAATTGAAGCGACAATTAGTTTTGATTTTATTGAAGAGAAGTTACGCCCTTATTACTGTGAAAACAATGGACGCCCGTCCATTCATCCTATTGTTTTATTTAAGATGATGTTTATTGGATATTTTTACGGTATTCGTTCTGAGCGTCAATTGGAAAAGGAAATTAAAACGAATATTGCCTACCGTTGGTTTTTAGGGTTTTCTCTATCGGATACTATTCCGGATCACTCTACAATCAGTTGGAATCGTCGTACTCGTTTTATTCATACAAATATTTTCGAAGAAATTTTTGATGAGATTGTGAGACAAGCGACGGAGCACCGGATGGTAGGAGGACGTGCACTGATGACAGATTCTACACATATTAAGGCCAATGCCAATAAAAATAAATTTGTACATAAATATAAAAAAGAAAAAGCAAAGTTTTATATAGACGAGCTAGAAGCTGCGGTAATCGAAGATCGTGAGGTACATGGAAAAAAGAATTAAAACCTAGAAAGGAAAGTGATACCCCTACCAAAAAAACTCGTATAAGTACAACGGATCCAGATAGTGGATTTTTAATGAGAGATGGAAAACCAAATGGTTTTCATTTCTTGGATCATCGTACGACTGATGCGAAGTACAATATTATTACAGATACCTATGTAACGGCTGGAAATATGGCAGATTCCGAGCCGTATTTAGCACGCCTCCAAGCTCAGATTGATAAATTCGACTTCAAAGTAGAAGCTGTTGCCCTTGATGCTGGCTATTTTACAGGATATATCTGTAAGAAACTATCAGAACGGAATATATTTATGGTGATGGGGTATCGCCGATTTGGAAAACGGAATAAAGAAGTACCGAAAAGCCAATTTAAATATGTAGAAGAAATGAATGTTTTCGCTTGTCCGATGGGATGTATTCTAGAATATGTAACAACTGATCGTGAAGGATACCGTCAATACAAATCGAATCCAGAAGACTGCGCTGTTTGTCCGTTACGTGAGGTGTGCTTTTCAAAGAAACAAAAACAAAAAGTTATCACTCATCATGTGTGGGAGAAATATAAGGATATTGCTAGAAAAAACAAGCTAACAGCTACAGGGAAAAGGTTGTATAAAGTACGCTGTTCCACTATAGAGCGAAGCTTTGCAGACGCCAAAGAACTACATGGCTACCGCTATGCCCGGTTTCGAGGGCTGAAGTCTGTCCAAATGCAAGCTTATCTCACCGCAGCTTGTCAAAACATGAAAAAAATAGCCCTCCACCTGACCAAAAAGGGTCAGGTGGAGGGCTATTTTTTAAAATTCTATTATTTTATGTTGTTTTTATTCGCTAAAATCAAAAAAGATTCCAGAGTGTTGGGAACCCTAAAGGGTTTCCCAACACTCTGAAAACATTATCCGTAAAACGGATAATGTTTTTTGGTAACTACTCAGCTTCTTCAAATAAAAAAACAGGCCAAATACATGTTTCCGATTCGAAAACATGAAAAGAAAATACTCCAATCAGAGAAAGAATCTATGCCAAATAGAGAAATTCTCTTATGAAGTCGTGTTATTCCAAGGAACCGTTCTAGTTTCTATGACTTGGTTTATCGCTTGTAAGACCGATTGTTTTTGTTTTTTCATGGTACTCATAAAGCTTCGTATCTGACAAAAAGATTCTGCGCCTTTCTTACTTCGGAAAGTCCCAGACACTTTCTGTTTTACTTTCGTCATCCGAATATCCCGTTCTGCTTGATTGTTATCAAATGGAATGGCTGGATGTTCTAAAAACGCTAGAATTCTGTCAGAATACTTGACGAAGCGATTCCATAAATTTTGAGAAGGCGTCTGCTTTCCTTTCTTCTTTTGTTTCGTGGAAAGAATCTGTTGTTCTTTCAATATGGATTGATACATAATAAACAGATTCTTTTGCGTCGCTTTTGGCATGGTACCTTCGGATTGCTTTTTCATCGTCAACGCTTGCGTTAGAAATTTCTGCATCTGTTGTGCCCATTGTTCTCCAGTACTATCTATAATTCCTTGTAAATCTCGTAAGAGATGGGCATTACATAAAACGTGACGACAATCTGTATACGCATCATACGATTTCCAACCATCATGCATCGCAATTCCAGAAAAAGATGGCAAGATTTCTCCAGCATCCATTGCTTCTTTTCCACGTTTTTGATGAATATGTTGCAATGTCACCTCCGGTGTACTGGCAGTATGTAACCATTGTGTTTTGTTTTCTACACGCATACCAGTTTCATCAAAATGGACAACAGGAGACTGCAGAATCTTTTCCTTTACTTCTTTTATGAATGGCTGCAATTGAGAAGCGAAAGCCTGTGTATGATTTACCAGGGTTCCTTCGCTTATAGAATGTCCAAAACAATCCTGAAAGAATTCTTTTGTTCGCTTCAAAGAAATGCATTGATAATGCGTTAAATAGGGAATCAGTCTTTTTATATTTGGACCATATTGAACAGGACGAGATACTGTCGAAGGAAATTGGGCTTCTTGGATAGAATGGCAATGTGGGCATTCTTTCTGTTCTACTTTATGTTCTGTCACTTCGATCTGAATAGGTGGTAAGTCATACACTTGGCGAATGCGATACCCTTTTACAGGCTCGTGGTTCAAGGAAGTATGACAACAAGTACAATATGTAGGAGAATGTGTAATCGTATGATCTGGAGTCGCTGTCAAACCAAGAGTATGTCCCTTGTGGCCCAACTGGCCACCCGTTTGACGATGAGACGGTTTGCGCAAACTTTTTGTAACGGGCTTACCCAAACCATCTGTAGAAGGTGGCTTATGACTATTTTTGGAGTTTTTTTTTGAAGCATTTTCTAGTTCTTGTATACGTTTTTCTAACTTAGAAAATGTTTCTTCAAATAAAGAAATAACAGCTTCAGGTCCTTTTTTATATGTATCTAAAATAATTTTTCGATCGACCATAAGATTCACCTCCCCTGTTTGATATACTCAGTATTTACAAATGGGAGGCATATGAAACTAGTAAAATTTAAAAAAGACACCGAAAGGTGGCTGAGTAGTTACGTTTTTTGTTTTCTTTAAAAAAGTATTTGACGAATGAAATAAAATACCGTATTGTTTTGACTTGTAAATAAAAGTTCACCATAACAAAACAAAAAGGAGAGTTCAAAATGAATCAATATATTGGGAATTTAATTATTCGTATCGTGTTAGGAGTTACGTTCTTTGCACACGGTTTAGCAAAGTTTCAATCAGGTATCGATAATGTAGCAGGATGGTTTACAAGCATCGGTTTACCAGGTGGCCTTGCATACGGCGTAGCAACTGTAGAATTAGTTGGTGGTATATTATTAATTATCGGTTTAGGTGTACGATATGTAGGATTGTTATTCGCTCTTATTTTAGCTGGAGCTATCGTAAAGGTAAATGGAGCAGCAGGTTTATTAGGAGATGGAAAGAATCCAGGATATGAATTAGATCTTGCATTATTATCAATGGGTGCGTATTTATTCGTAGTAAAAGCAGAAGGATATGTAGATCGTTTCTTAAAAGAGAAAGTAATGAAAACGAAGTAAATTTTATTTATAAATTGTTGACTTGAAGAATTATTGTAACTATAATGATTACAACTAATGAATTACGAATGAAACAATTTAAATATTTTTTTACACAAGATGTAACTGTATAGGTTACATCTTGTGTAAAAATAAATAAACGGGAGGAAGTAATATGCCTAAATCAAATTTAGAAATTATTCAAAGCACGTATGAAGGATCAGCTTCTTCGAATGCAAAGCATTTAGCAGAAGCCCTCTCTGAAAAAGTGGAATGGACAGAGGCAGAAGGTTTCCCGTATGGCGGAACATATACAGGCGTAGAAGCTATAATGGAAAATGTATTTAGCCGTTTAGGATCAGAATGGGATGATTATAAAGCAAGGGTAAATACATATCATGAAGTAAACGGAAAAGATGCAATTATTGCTGAAGGTATGTATTCTGGAGTTTATAAAGAAACAGGAAAATCATTTGAAGCAGAATTTGTTCATGTATGGCAACTTGAGAACGGAAAAATCGTGAAGTTTAAGCAATATGTAGATAGTCATATTGTTAGGGAAGCGATGAAGAGATAATGCTTTTTAAATGGATCTTAGGTATATGCATTACAATTATAGTAATTTTCTCGTCTATAGTTGGCGGAAAGAAATTGCTTGCATATGTGGAAAAAGAAAATGAAAATATTCAAATCGAGCGAGCGGCAAACGAAAAAGAGAAAAAAGCTGCAGAAGAAGCTCCGCAAATTAGTGAAGGTGAAATTATTTCTACTATGCATAAAATGGTGCACCAAAAGGTAAAATCCTCTGAAAAATGGGGATTTGTAGAGATGACAAAAAAGGAAATTTCTAATGTGAAAAGGGATATTGAAAATAGTACAGGTTTTCAATATAAAATGAAGTTATTTTCTATTATAAATAGATGGGAAAAAGGAGATTTTTCTCAAACTGTTGAGGAGCATAACTTTTTATGGGGCCTTCAAGGTGGAGATACTGGTAAGGCGACGGAACGTTTATCGCCAGAAGAGGAAAAACAGTATATAAAAGAAATGAAGAGTAAATAAAAACATCGCCAACCCAGATGACGATGTTTTTTCATTAAGAATGTTTTCGCATTAAAGGTCTAACAGGCTGAACGGCAACAGTTTTGAAATGAGAAAATAAATAACACCCTGTTACAACGACAATTGTTCCTAAAATTTGTATCCACGTTAATTCTTCTCCGAGGAATATGAATGCTAAAATGGCTGTGAAAATTGGATTGAAGTTTAGAAAAATACCTGATGTAGTTGCGCCTAATTTTTGTACGCCAATATTCCAAAATACCATACAAAGAACTGTCGAAATAAGCCCAGTATATAAAAGTGATGTGATGAAAGAAGTATTTATATTTGAAACAGTGAAGCTACCTATGTTAAACGGTAGTAATAAAATAACGCCGAAAATACCAGAGTACAACGTTGCCATAAGTGGTGTAGTTGTTTTTGTTGCCCATTTACTACAAACAGAATAGATTCCCCAAATACAAACTGCTGCAATCATCCATAAATCGCCGCTATTAAAATGTAGTGAAAATAAAAGCGAGAAATCACCTTTTAATAGGACGAGGATAACCCCGAAGAATGAAAGAATCATGGATAGGATTTGGAGTGTATTTACTTTTTCTTTTAGAAATAATACTGAAAATAATGCGATTGAAATTGCATTCAATGTAGAGATAAGACCTACATTCGTAGCGGATGTTTTTTGTAATGCTAAAAATTGAAAGATGTTAAAAAGAGCGACCCCTGAAATTCCCATCAATATTAAAGGAAGTATTGCGGTACGTGGTGGAAGGATTTTCTTTTCTTTAAACCATACCATCGGTAATAAACAAACAATCGCAATCATCCATCTTAAATTTGTCAGTGTCATCGGCGATGCATGATCGACGAGTGATTTTCCAACGACAAAATTTCCTCCCCATAATAAGCTCGTTAGTAATAGTAAAAAGACGTAAAAATAAGGCATGCTAAAATCCCCTTTTTTGTAATCAATACGAATTGTAAATAATTTTAGCATTTTTCTTTATTATGTAATATATTCTTTTGTATAATGGTGAAAATTCGATAAAATCTTTAGTTGCGAATGATATTTACGGAATGATATTCAGTTTTTTGTAAGGTATAAGGTGTTTTTTCGAATAATCATCGGTAAGAAAAAAGGGGGAATTGTAATGGAGTCGTCTGTTATTAAAGTGTTGGATGATTTGGATGTACAAATTTTAGATATATTGCAGAAGGAGTCACAAGTAAGTAATGCAGAGCTGGCACGTCGCGTTAATTTATCACCGGCTGCGATGCATGCAAGAATAAAAAGATTGGATGGGGAAGGTTTCATCGATAAGCAAGTTGCGATTTTAAATCAAGAAAAGCTTGGGTTTGATTTATTATGTTTTATTTTTATGAGTACGAATATTCATCAATTTGACAAGTTGGAAGTGTTGGAGAAAGAATTAGAATCGATGCCGGAAGTGTTAGAATGTCACTGTTTAACAGGAGAGTACGATTATTTATTAAAGGTTGCAAATCGTGATCGTAAAGAACTAGAGCAGTTTATTAGAAAGTTGAATAAGCTTGGTATTACAAGGATACAGACAAGTTTAGCACTTCGTGAAATTAAATATTCGACGGTATTGCCGATACGAAATGAGGAACCGAGCATCGATTAGATTGCTTGGTTTTTTGTTTGTATAAATTGATTGACGAGGAGAAAAGAGAGATGTATTATTATATAAAATTATGAATTAAAATTCATTTTAAGTTATAAATATTAATATTGAGGGGCAAGGGGATGTAATATGAAAATCTGTAATGCAGTGACGAGTGATGTGAAAGAAATTTATAGTCTTATTGAGGTTTATGCAAAAGAGGGAGTTGTTTTACCACGTTCTCTTTTGTCTCTTTATCAATATTTGCAATGTTTATATGTTATGAAAGAAGATGAGAGAATTGTTGGAGTTGCTGGATTGCATGTATTAGGAGAAGATCTTGCAGAAATACGATCGTTAGTAGTTTCGCATACATATGCAGGGAAAGGGATAGGGCGTATGCTCGTAAATCATGTAATGGAGGAAGCTACGAAAATAAATGTAAGAAGAGTAATTTCCTTAACATATGAAACAGTATTTTTTCAAAAGTGTGGATTTGATTTTATAAATAAAGAATCGTTGCCAGAGAAAGTATGGATTGATTGTAGACATTGTCCAAAGGTGGATTATTGTGATGAAGTGGCGATGGTGCGGTATGTTGGATGAAAAATTTATAGAGAAAAAGTTCCCACTATTATTTACATATATAGTGGGAACATATATTTCCATAAGAAATGGACAGGTTATTAAGAATTTGAATTCTTTTGTCTCACGGCAAAATTATAAAGTGGATCTTTAAGTTCATAGTTATACGTTAAACCGTCGACAATTCCTACAACTTTATCATTATCATAAAGGTCGAGCATAAATTGTGCCATTTGTTTTGCAGTGTGGAATTTTGGTACAACATTATCATATTGGAATTCATCAATATCAAATGAACGCTTCGCAAATTCTGTTTCAGTTGCAGCAGGAGCTAAAACTTTTGCTTGCAGTTTTGCGCCTTGTTCTTTCAGTTCGTGAGACAGCCCTTCTGTAAATGCACTTACATAGAATTTCGTAGCGCAATACGTAACAGCATCAGCAACAATTGTGTATCCGCCGCCCGATGAAACGTTAATAAGCTGTGTTCCATCAATCATTGAATAATCTCGAACGAAAAGAGAAGAGAGTATTGTTAGTGCTTCTATATTGACATGCAACATCGTCTCTATTTTATTTAAATTTTGTTCAGCAATTGAGGCGAAATTACCAAAACCTGCGTTGTTAATCCACGTTTCAATTTGAAAAGCTTGTAGGCTTTCATAAAGTTTATAAACATCTTCAGTCACAGATAAATCAGTTTTTCGAATGACAACATCCAACTCAGGATGCATTTCGTTAATTTTCAATTTTAATCCGTTTAATTCTTCTTGTCTTCGAGCTACAAGTACTAAATTTTTTCCGCGAGATGCAAATGCTAAAGCGGCTGCATAACCAATTCCGGAACTTGCGCCAGTAATAACAGTGTATTTCATATAAAATCCCCCTAAATTCAAATTCATTTATGGTTAGATTGTATTTGTTAGAGTATACTCTAAGTCAAACGTTTTTTATAAATTTGATACGGTTATAAAATATATGAGGGTAAGCATGTGAAGGGAGTTTTAGTATGTACACAATTAGCGAGGTAGCAAAATTATTAGGCGTGAGCACACATACACTACGTTATTATGAAAAGGAAAATATATTAATTGCAAATCGTGATACAAATGGAAATCGACTTTACGAAGAGTCACATATAAAGTGGTTGCAGTTTGTAATGAAATTAAAACAAACGCAAATGCCAATAGCGAAAATAAGAGAATACGCTAGATTATATACAGAAGGGGAGCATACAACAGAAGCTCGTTTACAGCTCCTAGAAGATCATAGGAAATCTATTCAGATTCAAAGAGAAAACTTAGAGGTTACAGAGAAGATGCTTGAGAATAAAATTCGTGCATACAAAAACTTATTGGAAAATAAATAGATGGTTGTTATGTGATGAAAAATGGATTTGATCTATGAGTATTTCATCATAAGTGTGCGGACAAATAAAAAAGAGCAGCTAGCAAAAGCTAACTGCTCCATTCAAGGGATCTCTCCAAGGGGGAGTGGAGAAAATATTATGTTACTAGCAGTATTGACAGATTATTAAGAAATATACAAATCAGATGAAAGAAATTTTAAATAAACTTTCGGCATTGACAGTTTTTAAAATGTTCATGTACAATATATATGAATGACATTCAGTCATTTTTATGTGACAGGATGCAGTTAGCTTAGAAATGGAACAAATACAATGGTAAATGAGGATGATAGTTGTTTTTATATAGTATTGATGAAAGAGTATATTTTTTTAAAATAAAAATGACTGATAGTCAGTCATAAGAGGTGAGAGGTATGAAAAATAGAGCTTGGTTATATGTCATATTAACATGTATCTTTGAAATTTTTTGGGTGTTTGGTTTTAATACAGCCAATACTTGGTGGCATTGGATTATTATTTTAGGAGTTATCGCTGTTGATTTTCACTTCCTTTCTAAAGCGTGTGAACATCTTGCAACAGGGACTGTATATGCTGTTTTCGCCGGAGCTGGTACGGTAGGTACTTTCTTAATGGATGTATTTCTTTTCGGTGGAAGTTTCAGTGTAGGGAAGTTATTTTTTATCGTGATGGTTGTAGCTGGCGTTATCGGTTTAAAGCTAGCTGATAATAAAGAAGAAACTGTGGAAGGAGCTGCTTAAAGATGGGTTGGTTTTTCGTATTTTGTGCTGCAATTAGTGAAATAGTCGGTGTGATAGGTCTTAAAATGTACAGTAAAGATAAGACATTAGCCAATGGTGCAATTTATATCGGTGGGTTTGCTACATCCTTCGCATTTTTGTATACTTCCTTCTTATTTTTACAAGTAAGTGTCGCATATGCGGTTTGGATTGGTATCGGAACAGCAGGTGCAGTTTTGTTAAACATGTTCTTGTTTGGTGAGTCGAAAAGTAAAGCGCGTATCATTAGTGTGTTTCTTATTGTATGTGGAGTGACAGGATTAAAGGCACTTTCTTAAAGATATATTGCATTTTTATCTCCTAATTGTTTATTAGGAGATTTTATTATAAAAAAATGATTTCCTCTTAGAGTTCACTATCATTGACAGTACAATCGATTATCTTATAAAATGAGTGACAGTCATTCAATATGCGTGTGAAAGGGTTTAGATGATGAATAAAAAAGAGAAAATTGTCTATGCAGCTATTGAAGTGTTTCAGGAAAAGGGCGTCGAAAAAACGAAGATTTCTGATATCGTGAAATTAGCTGGCATTGCGCAAGGAACTTTCTATTTATATTTTCCTTCTAAGCTATCTGTTATGCCTGCAATAGCAGAAGTGATGGTTGAAAAGATGATACTTGCAGTGAAAGAAAAAGTACAAAAAGATGTACCTTTTTCAAATAAAGTGGCACAAGTAATCGATGCGGTGTTTCACTTTATAGAGGAATACCGTGAAATACAAGCTTTAATGTATGCAGGTCTTGCATCTACTGAACATATAAAAGAGTGGGAAGCTGTGTATGAGCCTCTTTATATGTGGTTAAGCGAATTTTTAAGTGAGGCGAAAGAAGCCGGTGAAATTCGTGATTCGGTTCACGCAGAGCGAACAGCGAAGTTATTTATCGCTCTTGTTGAATCAGCAGCGGAACAAGTTTATTTATATGATCATAAAGATGATGAGCAAGTGGATTTGCAAAAGGCAGAAGTACTAGATTTTTTAACACATGCACTACATATAAAGAAGTAGTAAGATGAACCTGTCTGAAAAGGTAGGTTCATTTTTGAGGAAAACTGAATGATAGTCATTCACCTAATACTTATGTATGTGTAGAAGGATAGAGTGAAATTCTAATGAGTGGAGGCATCCTCACTCATTACTAGCCCGCAAAGAGCAGGATAAAGAAAAAGCTTCTTGGGTATTATTTTTTGAGAGGAACTTATGGGAAGAGGTGTTAAAAAGTGAAGAAACCGATAAAAGAACAAAAGATGGTATTGGTTATTCTTTTGAGTAATATATTTATCGCTTTTTTAGGGATTGGATTAATCATTCCGGTTATGCCGTCCTTTATGAATGATATGCATTTAACAGGGAAGACGATGGGATATCTCGTTGCAGTGTTTGCAATGGCACAGCTCATTACTTCACCTATTACAGGCCGATGGGTTGATCTTTACGGTAGGAAGAAAATGATAATCATTGGATTATTTATTTTTGGTGTTTCAGAGCTTCTTTTTGGATTAGGAAAAGATGTGTGGATGCTTTATGTGGCAAGGGTATTAGGCGGAATTAGTGCTGCTTTTATTATGCCTGGTGTTACGGCATATGTTGCGGATATTACATCTATTCAGGAACGTCCAAAGGCGATGGGATACTTATCTGCGGCTATTAGTACTGGATTCATTATAGGGCCTGGAATCGGCGGATTTATTGCAGAATACGGTATACGTGTGCCGTTTTTCGTTGCAGCAGCAATTGCTTTTATAGCATGTGTGATTTCAATCTTTATTTTAAAAGAACCGTTAACGAAAGAAGAACTTGCAGAGATTTCTTCTAATACGAAAGAATCAAGTTTTATTGGTGATTTAAAGAAATCATTACATCCAATGTATGCAATTGCATTTATTATCGTATTTGTACTCGCATTCGGATTATCGGCGTATGAAACTGTGTTTAGCTTATTCTCAGATCATAAATTTGGTTTCTCGCCGAAAGATATTGCAGCAATTATTACAATCAGTTCAATCTTTGGGGTAGTTGTGCAAGTATTTATGTTTGGCAAATTGGTAGACATGTTCGGTGAGAAAGTATTAATTCAAATATGTTTAATTGTAGGTGCAGTATTAGCATTCGTCTCAACTGTAGTCTTTAATTATTGGATTGTACTTCTCGTTACTTGCTTCATTTTCTTAGCATTTGATTTACTTCGTCCAGCTTTAACGACGTTTTTATCAAAAGCAGCTGGAAAAGAGCAAGGATTCGTTGCTGGAATGAACTCGACTTATACGAGTTTAGGAAATATCGCAGGACCAGCGATGGGCGGAATATTATTTGATATGAATATTCATTATCCATATGCATTTTCAGGAGTTGTTTTAATAGTTGGTCTCGCTATTACATTTATGTGGAGAGAGAAACAGTTGGCTGAAAGTTTTGCGAAGTAATGAAGCCCCTTACGACTGTAAGGGGTTTTTGTTTTATAAACTTAACCCAAACCGTTTTAATTCAATAAAAATCCCCTCTAATTGTTTTCCTTTATCCGTTAATGTGTACTCTACACGAGGCGGAACTTCTGGATATACTTTTCTCGTTATAATGCCTTGCGATTCTAATTCTTTTAGTCGAAGCGATAATGTTTTTGGACTAATCCCATCCATTGATTTTTGTAAATCACTAAAGCGTAATGTTCCTTCGATAAGAAGATCACGAATGATTAAAAATGTCCATTTTGTACTAATTACATCAAGCGTTTTAGCGATAGGACAAGGTATGCCAGGTAAACCTTTCGTTAATTCAACTGGATCTATATTGTTCATGGAACAAGCCTCCATAAAATTTTTTTGGATGAATTTGCTTTATAGTATCACAAAACTATACTTTTGGTAACTATATGAAAAAAATATCACTACTTCCATAAATGAAGTTAGTGCATATACAATAGCAATACGAAACATAAAGGATTTATATGAGGAGGTGGTGATTTCCATGGGGATAAAAAAGTTATTTGGATTCCTTAGTTTGTTTGTTATTTGTATTGTGCTTGTAGCATGTGGTGTGGAACAAAAAACTGAAGTCCAGTTATTAAAAGAAATGCCAAGGCCAAAAGCAATGACAATTGATCCCTCACTAAGTAAAAAAGAAGCGACAGAAATGGTTCATGCGGCGCAGCGTTTTTATGCATTTTGGGATACAGGTAAGGAGGAACTTATTCCGCAGACTGTTACTGAAAAATTTTTCGATAATACATTGCCGAAAGGGCGACCACAAGGCATTGAAGGATTAAAGTTTGCAGCGCAAAATTTTCGTAAAGTTGTGCCTGATATACATTGTGAGATTGAAGACTTATTAGTTGTTGGTGATAAAGTAACAGCCCGTCTTTCTTTTACAGGAACGCATAATGGTAAGAAAATTAATTTTTTTGCAATTGATATTTTACATGTGAAAGACGGAAAGATAACGGAAGATTGGCATTTAGAAGATAATCTTACACTACAGCAGCAACTCGGCTTAATAGCCGAAGGATAGATCATATAGGGGAGAGAAAAGTAATGAAAAATATATTTATTATAAATGGACATGAAAAATACGGTACAAAGGAAGGACGATTAAATAGAACGTTAGTAGATTATATGGTTACTGTATTAGGCGAGAATCATCATGTGAAAACAACAACGATTCAAGATGGTTACAATATTAAAGAAGAACAAGATAAGTTTTTATGGGCCGATGTTGTTATTTATCAAACACCGATTTATTGGTTTAGTGTACCGGGCTTATTTAAAACGTATATGGATGAAGTATATGAATACGGTTTGTTCTTTAAAGGTGCAGATGAATATGGAACAGGTGGTTTATTAAAAGAGAAAGAGTATATGTTCTCTACAACTTGGAATGCACCTGAAAAAGCATTTGGAGATAAGACGAAGTTCTTTGAAGGAGAAAGTTTAGAATCAGCGCTTAGTCATTTACACCGCGTGCAAAAGTTTCTCGGTATGAGTCCGTTAAAGAGTTTTGCTTGTTATGATGTGGTGAAGAATCCGGATATTGAGCAATATTTATTGAACTTGAAAGATCACTTAGATGAAGTAATTAAATAATAGTTTATATTTGTATGTGAAGAAGGTACTACTAAGGATGTAGTACCTTCTCCTTTTATAAAAACTCACACTTTAATGCGTGGATGGCTGTATCCATAACTTCGCAAAATTTGCCCAACCGAATGAATCAATTGTTACGTTTTTTAAAGAAGAAGGGTATGTTTTTCTTTTTAAAACGTGATAGTTAAATAAAATGATGTATTCTGCTTGTAAAAACTCTTCAATCTCATACATGAGTTCATAACGCTTTTCTTTATTTTCTTCTAGTAAAAATGTATCTAGTAAACAGTTAATTTGTTTTTCGTAGTGCGGGTCTATGAACCGATTTACGAAGCAACTTTTATTTTTAAATACATTTAAGAATGCAATTTCATGATTGGCAGCAAAGACTTCTCCCATGAAAATAATATCAGCATGTTTATCAATAGAGCGATCCATATAATCTGAAACGGGAAATGGGTGAAGCGCTACTTGTATACCTAAACTTTCACATCGTTCTTTTAAGAAATATGCATCATTTGCACTATCTTTAAATGCGAAGAAGTAAATATGTATCGTTTCTCCATTATATGTACTCTTTTTCAAATACTCTTTTGCCTTTTCTAAAGAGTAGGATCTTCTTGTTGCAAGGCGGCTTCTATCAGGGAAGAAGCTTGATGCAGCAATTGTCCGTCTACCCTCTATGTTACGAAGTATCATTTCAACATCATATAGTTCTCTCCAAGCTTTTCGAAAGTAAATGTCGTGATGAGGACCAGGTTTTTTAAAGTTGAAGCTAGCATAAATACAACCTATTTCTTCTATTTGTATATCATGCCTTTCATTTTCCTCTTCGTTTGGTAGTTCATAATCAGCATCTATTTGCACATGGTCAGGAATACCCCAAAATTCAATACGGTCTAATAACGCGCGCTCTTTAAAATAATGGGTGAACGCTTCGAGTACGATATTATCTTCAGAGTAATGAGCAAGTTTGAAAGGTCCAGTACCTATATAATGATGATTTTGAATACTCGTATCACGCGGTAAAATTGCGAGCTGCATGGAACTTACATAGTGTAAGAAAAATAAATTTGGTTTTGCTAAATGGAATCGAATTTGCAGTGGTGATGGTGTTTCAATTTGAATAATTTCTTCTGTTAACCATTCGAAAGGGGATTGAACTTGTTTTAGTCTTTCAAATGAAAATTGTACATCTTTAGAAGTTAAAATTGTTTCGTTATGAAAATATATATCTTTTCGTAAATAAAAGGTCCACGTAAGTCCATCTTCACTTAATTCCCACGTATGCGCAATGTGAGGCTCCATTTTTTCAGTAACATCGTTATAGACGACTAACGTATCAAAAATTTGACTCGTAAGATGGCTCTCTGTAGTTACAGCCACAAAAGCCGGATCTAATGGGAATATCTTTCTCGATATAGGAATCTTTAATACGTCGTACATATCATTTGAAGGTTCGTATCCAAAATGATGATGTAGTTTATTTTCTATCTTTTTTTGAAGTGCAAGGGGTAGAGGTTCTTTTAAAAGAAGAAAAACATCCTTTAATTTTTCTTGCGCTAACAGTTCATCTGTATAGGATTCAATCGCTTCTACGAAATTATGTATAAATAGAATTTCCGTTTTATTTCCGCGGCCTCGCCCTGGAGTCCAGCTAATTAATTGTTCCTCGCTCATTTTCTTTAATAAAATCTTTACGTTTTTCGTACTGCAATATAAAACATCCGCTAATTCTTGTAAGCTATTTTGTATATGTTTTTGATCTTGTGCATGTAGTCTTAGTCTAATGTAATAGTCCATAATTTTCATATATACACTTCCTTCTATCTATAAAAGGGGAAACTCTTTAGAATATTCTAACCTTTTTCTTCCTTTTTTTCAAAGTAAAATAAGTAAGCATAAGGAGGAGGAAACAATGGGATTTTGGAGTATGCATCGAAATATAAAAATTAGAATTATAACTTCGTTTTTAACACGTACTGTGTCCACGATGATTTTTCCATTTATGGCGATTTATTTTTCAATAAAGTTAGGTAGTGCGATTGCTGGTGCTTTACTACTCATTAATGTCATAGCTTCATTAGTAATTGGTTTATACGGTGGATATGTTGGGGATCGGCTTGGGCGTAAAAAGGTTATGATTATCGGTCAAAGTATACAAGTCATTTCTATTGCTTGTATGGGAGTTGCGAATTCGGATTATGTAGATTCACCGTGGTTAACATTTATCTTTATGCTAGTGAATAGTTTAGGATCTGGACTTATGAATCCTGCGACAGAGGCGATTTTAATTGATGTGAGTACACCTGAAAATCGAAAAGTAATGTATAGCATTAATTATTGGGCTATTAATTTATCCATTGCGATTGGAGCAATATTTGGTGGGTTACTATTTGAAAACTATAGATTGCAATTGTTTATCGTATTAACGCTTGTTGCAATTATTACTTTATATGTGATGACTGTATATATGGAAGAAGTGTATGTAGTGAGAAAAACAGTAGAGAAGAAAAATGTATTAAAAGGTATGGCAGATAGTTATAAAGTCGTGATGAAAGATAAAGCATTTTTAATTTTTTGTGCAGCGAGTATATGTACATTGTCTTTAGAGTTTCAAATTAATAATTATTTAGGTGTTCGCTTGCAGAAGGAATTTGAAACGGTGCACTTTTTATTCGGGAATGGTATTACGTTTGATTTAACAGGGATTCGCATGCTGAGCTGGATTTCTGCAGAGAATACAATTTTAGTTGTGTTATGTTCAGCACTTCTTATTAAAATGCTGAAAAGCTTCAACGATTTGAAAATCTTATATGTAGGTTTATTCATTTATACAATTGGATTTACAATACTCGGAACGAGCAATAGCTTATGGATTTTATTAATTGCAGGGCTTTTCCAAACGGTAGGTGAGATGATGTATGTGCCAGTGCGTCAATCTATTATGGCAGATATGGTGCCAAATGAGGCAAGAGGTTCTTATATGGCGATTAACGGAATGGTCTTTCAAGTGGCAAAAATGAACGGGGCATTAGGTGTTATGCTAGGTTCATTTATTGCCTCTTGGGGCATGAGTGCTCTGTACTTTATCGTTGGTATGAGCAGTATTTTACTATTTATGAAAGCGATAGGGAAAGAGAAGTATGAGGATGAGAGAAATGTTTCTCAAATTGGATGAAACTATATAAAAAGCGAACCAGTTATACTGGGATTCGCTTTTTATATAATTTTTAGAACGGATCAACTTCAGCTAAATTTGGAGTAGTACTAGGCTGTAGCAAAAGATTTTTTAATGTGCCTACTTCAGAAAGCGTTACTAATATGTAGCCACTAATCAGTACAATTAGCCCAATAACGCGTAACGTTTGTAAGCTCACTTCATTATTATTCGTTTCCGTTGGATTTGGGGGCGTTGAAGGTGGATTGTTATTCATAAATAAGGCTCCCATCTTTTGTATTTATATATGTGCGAAATCATTATTTAACTTATGGATAGGAATTATATAGTCATTTTCACTATATGAGAACTGCCTATGAAAAGTGATAAGGAATTTTTGGGCGAGAAAAAGGGGGAATCCAAAAGATTATTAAAACTGAACTTTTGGATTCCCCTCTTTTTATTTATCTTGCTATTTGTGGTGGTCGGATTGCCTGTAAACGACCAGTTGGTGGGGGCTAATTAATCAGTGGGGGATGAATAAAACCTCACTGATTAACTATTTTCATGTAAATAAAAGGAGGTTAGTTATCCTAATATACGCAACGATTCTTCAATAAACGCTGGGATGTCCTCTGGCTGTCTACTTGTTACTAGCTGATTTTGACATACGACAACCTCTTTGTCATGAAAGTTCCCGCCGGCATTTTTTAAATCGACTTCAATAGATTTATATCCAGTTACATCACGTCCTTCAAGTGTTTGTGCAGTGATGAGTAGCTGAGGTCCGTGACAAATAGCGAAAACGGGTTTGTCCGCATCCATAAATGCTTTACTAAAGCGAACAAAACGTTCATCTGCACGAAGTATATCTGGGGAGAACCCGCCTGGTATGAAGAGGGCATCAAAGTTTTCTGGAGAAACATCGTCAATACTTTTATCAATTACGACTTCACTTTTTCCTTGTTTACCGTGTACCGTTTTCCCTTTTTCCATTTCAATAGTTGTTAATTCATATCCCTTTTGTTTAAAAGCTCCTACTGGCTCTGTGTATTCTGTGTCCTCGAAATAATCCGTTATTAAAATAGCAATTTTTTTACTCATTCTAATCCGCTCCTTATATTATATTATCGGTTCCAGAATCTTCCTTGGGCAATACCTTCTATAAATGATTCAATTGAAGTGTTTGTTAAGTTATAAACTCCTGCTCCATCTAATTTAATTTTACTATTGTCCAAAGCATGAGGATTACTAAGGACATGAGCTATCGGTTTAAAATGTTTAAAAGTAGTTTCTGTAAATTCTAAAACAGGGGGGTGAATGACAGACTCACTACTAAACACTAATACTGCATCAAAAAGCGAAGAGTCTGTTGTTGTATAAGTATCAGTTACTTTAATGGAATCATTGAAATGATAAATTTTATTATCTATGATGCTATAGTTCATTCGGTGCTGTGCAAAAGCTTGAATCCATTCGGACAGAAGGGAGACGCTTGGGTCACCATTTAATAGAATTGCGACATTTTTAGAATCAGATTTAAAAATAGTATTGGACATACTTAGTGCAGGTGATTTTGCATCTGAATTTACTTCGTGATTTTCTTTAGGTAAAGGAGCTCCAACAATGTTAGCGACTTCTTGTGCTAATTGACGATCGACGTGGTTTAGGAGAGCAATTACATTTGCCTTCACCATGTCTGATTTACACTTCCCAACTTCAAAGCAAAAAGCTTCTTTTAGGTGCTGCTTTTCAATAGGGCTCATACTATTGTAGAAAAGTTTAGCCTGAGAATAAAAGTTAAGAAAGCTTTTACTACGACCTCTAATTTTATGCCCATCAATCTTTTCTTGATAATGTTCATATCCTCCTTGTTCGGCTTGGACGGTTGCAGGTTGATTGTTATTTAATCCGTTAGGATGATAGCTTGTTTGACCGCGATGAATCTGCATTTGATGCATACCATCACGTTGATTATTATGAAAAGGACATACGGGTTGATTGATAGGGATTTGATGGAAATTAGGGCCCCCTAAACGAGATAATTGTGTATCTGTATAGGAGAATAATCTTCCTTGCAGAAGAGGGTCATTTGAAAAATCAATACCTGGTACGACATGACCAGGGTGAAAAGCTACCTGCTCTGTTTCAGCAAAGAAGTTATCAACATTTTTGTTCAATGTCATTTTACCAACTAATTTTACGGGAACTTCTTCTTCTGGCCATAATTTCGTTGGATCTAAAATATCAAAATCAAATTTATGTTCATCTTCTTCTGGAATTAACTGTAATCCAAGCTCCCATTCAGGATAATCCCCTTTTTCAATTGCTTCGTATAAATCTTGACGATGAAAATCAGGATTTTTCCCAGCAATCCTTTGAGCTTCATCCCATACTAATGAATGAACCCCAAGGGTAGGTTTCCAGTGAAACTTTACGAAATGGGCTTTTCCTGCTGTGTTAATGAGTCGAAATGTGTGAACTCCAAAACCTTCTATCATTCGTAAACTACGCGGAATAGCTCGGTCGCTCATTTGCCACATGACCATATGAGTGGACTCAGGATTATGCGCAACAAAGTCCCAAAAGGTATCATGAGCGCTAGCTCCTTGAGGAATATCATTATGTGGTTCTGGTTTAACTGCATGGACAAAATCAGGAAATTTAATAGCATCTTGGATAAAGAATACGGGCATATTATTACCCACTAAATCATAGTTTCCTTCATCTGTATAAAATTTTGTGGCGAATCCGCGTACATCTCTTACTGTGTCGTTGGATCCTTTAGAACCTTGAACGGTTGAGAACCGTACAAATACAGGTGTTTTCTTTGAAGGATTAGTAAGAAAATCTGCTTTCGTATATGCTTCTAACGATTCATAAAGCTGAAAATAACCATGAGCGCCAACTCCGCGTGCATGAACAATCCTTTCAGGAATTCGTTCATGATCAAAGTGGGTCATTTTCTCGCGAAAGTGGAAATCCTCCATTAAGGTTGGGCCTCTTAAGCCCATCTTTAAAGAAAATTCATCCTCGGCTATTTTTACTCCTTGGTTTGTTGTTAAAGCATGTTTGCGTTGATTATCCGTAACATGGTGCTTCAATTGCTCCATTTTTTTATTCACAATATAGGCCCCTCCTTTACTTTGTTAATTTAATAGATACCCTTTTTATTAGGACGTAAACATGTATTATGATTTTTGTATGTAAAAATCATAATACATTGGTTGTGCTGGTGATTCTTGTTTGAGGAAGAAAAATAAAAAGGCCAAGGAGAAAGTTTATTTTCTCCTTGGCTTTTAAGATAATTCTTTTCGTTAAAATGCGGAAATTCTTTGCTTCGTTTTTGGTACAATAATAAATTTGATCCAGAGTAACCCGACAATCATAATGATAAGGATATGTAAAAATTGACCTGTAGCAATGAGTATAACACTCGAAAATACAATGAGTTGAATACTTAGCAATATAAAGATTAAGTGAAGAAATTGCTTCATCCTTTCTTCAGTATGGATTGGATATAATGCCACAATAATATTTCCCGAAAAATATTTCCATAGTGAACGGAGCTGCATAGAGATCATATATAGAACGATGTAAGTGATAGAGCCTTTTACGTATATATTTGGTATGAAATATAAGGCGAAAGCACCGATCAATCCTAAGCGAATATATATACCGAAATAATCATTTCCACGTAAAAATGCTAATGTATGTAAATAGAAGAAAGTTGCTCGTTTTTTATGTAATAAAGGTTCAATCCAATTTGTAAGCCATTTTCTTTTATTTACTTGTTTATTCAGTTGCGGAACATCTGTGAAAATGCTAGCAAATTGATAAAAACGAACGTTCATTTTTTCTTCTTGCTCGATTATGTAATCCCACGGTATTCGTTTTGTAGGCTGTTTTTTCGTATATAGAAGTAGGAAAGCAAGTAGTAAGAGTAGTCCGCCCAATATGAGAACATTTGCGGAATAAAACAGCATGTAAATGATTAGGGCGTTACAAGTAATACGAATGATTAGCCATATATTTTTTTCGTGACTATCACGCCACATCCAATGTATGTACATGTTCCAGGCTTTCGTAATCATTAACACGATAAAGATTGTACATAAAAAAGGTACAGTTAATTGCAATGATTGCATAGCAAGTGGAACGAGAATAAGGAACGTAAATAATAATGGGAAAAGCTGCATGATGTAATTGTATAGAAGAGATTTTTTAAAATAAGATGTTAATTTCTCTTCTAGTGCTAGTAAATAGACAGCATCAGGTTTTTGAATAAATGTACGGATAGGGCATCTCGTTATAATGAATGTAAGTACAATCGTTATAATTATTAAAGATATTCCTTTAGAAGGAGATGCTTTTAGAAACTGAGCATAATAATATGCACCAACGCATGAAATAAAGATAAAGCTATATAGTAAACCGTTAATCATACGTGCAAAGTATGTAATGATATTTTGAATATGTTGTTGGAAGCGACAGCTCCATAGCGATTCGATTGACATGTTTTTCACCTCTTTGTTCTATTATATATGTTTTACAAAAGAAAAAACGAGCAAATTGCGTTATGCAACTTGCCCGTTTTTCTTTTCGTTATTTTTTTTCTGATCACGATTCATTAATGGATAGAAAGCAAATCCGATTACGAATAAACCAATTCCGAGAAGGAACGTTTTTATATCGGATGCGCCCGTTTTAATAACCCATAGTGCGTAGCAAAGTGCGATAACTGCGACTATGCCATCTGTAATTCTTGCCCGCATTTCATTTTTATATGTTTCACCAGTTGCGACTAGTTTTAACTGGAAGATTGGTGAAACGAGATATGGAATGAGGTAGGCTAGTGTCGATACGGTAATAACGAATGTATAAGCTTCCGCAATGGTTCCTGATAATGTTGAGAATAGGAATACTTGCGACATAATGTTTGTTAATCGTAATGAGTAAATTGGACTTCCTTTTTTATTTGTTTTTGTGAAGAAGGAAGGGAAGAAACCTTCTTTTGCTGCTTGATAAGGTACTTCTGAGCTTAATAAAATCCAGCCTAAGATAGAACCGAACAGGGAAGTAAGAGCAAGTAATGCCATCAGTTTCCCGCCGCCGTGACCCATTGCAGCGTTTAGTGCATCTGCTAATGGACGTTCAGAAGCTTGTAATTTATCAACGTGAAGTACACCCATTGTTAAAATTGTGATTCCTAAGTAGATGGCAACTGTAATAAGTAATCCCGCAACTGTTGCGCGTTTTACCGTTTTGGGAGAAACAGCACGGTTTGATAAAAGAACAGCTGATTCAATTCCGATAAACGCCCAAAGTGTTGTAAGAGCAGCTAAATTCACTTGTGAAAGAAGACCGTGTGATGCCCCTGATTTATCAATCATCGGTGTATACCATTGTCCAAATTTAGAAGCTTCGAATGCAAATAACGTAACGACGATGAATAAAAGGAATCCAGTTACTTTCGTTGTTGTTGCTAAGAAGTTTAGTTTTCCAGCTCCGCTTACACCGTTTGTTAATATAATATGAGTTCCCCAAAGTAAGATGGAACAAATCGTAAATGTAATTAGTTTTCCGACTTCTACGTTAAACGAGCCGATTGAAAATAGTAGTCGCGTATCTTTCATAATTGGGAAGAAGAGTGATAAATATCCCGCAAATGATGTAATGATGGCAACGTTACTTGCCCAGTTTGCAACCCAATATCCCCATACCATACTGAAGCCAGCCATTTTTTTCTTTTTTGGTGTTGAGAATAAAGCATATGCATGACTTTGTGGCCCTGTCGTTAAATCAGGACGACGAATTGCTAAATTACCGAAAACAAGAGCTAGCATTAAAACACCAAACCCTGTAGTTAACCAAGCTAAAGTGACACCGAGTGGGCTTGCTGTTTGTGCCAACGTACTTGGCACCATGAAAATACCAGCGCCAACCATGTTACCGACAACGAAAGCTGTTAGTACCCAAAAGCCCCATTTTTTTTGTTGCATAGAAAATACCTCCAAAGTTAGTATAACCAAGTCAAGCGAGGAGATATGTATGTCTTCCTGAGTCAGGAAGAGAAGTCCCAAACAAAACAAAAAAAGCACGTAATTTGCCGCTACATGCTTTCTATCTTATAAGAAACCCACGACATACCTCTCGATAGCTCTCCACAAACGAAACGTTTGTGACAGTTCTGCACTTATTAAATGCAGACCCAGCAAGCGTGCATGGTGGACACGACTTACTTCGGCAACCATTCCTTTCTCATTCCGTCATCAATGCCACTACATCTCCTGAAATGATACTCTTAATGATTGCAACCTCTACCTCACCGAGATACGAATGAGGATTTAAATATTAAATTAACGTCTTTAAGAGTAACAAATGAATTTTTATACGTCAATGGATATAGTAATAATCAGATTATAGAGAAGAGTTTGTGATTAAAAGTAAGAGGGGTTGTTATGTGATATTTGAATTTTCGTAATATAATACATATTATTAGCGCTAGATGATTGAAAAGGGGATGAAGTAAATGTCTGTATGTCATAAACATTCAGTAATAGGTGTGCTAGATTCGGGAGTTGGGGGATTAACAGTTGCGAGCGAAATTATAAGACAATTGCCTAAAGAAAGCATTTATTATATTGGTGATAATAAGCGTTGCCCGTATGGACCAAGAAGTGTAGAGGAGGTGCAATCTTTCGTATTTGAAATGGTTGAGTTCCTCAAACAGTTTCCATTAAAAGCGCTAGTCGTAGCATGTAATACTGCTGCAGCTGCTGCATTGACTGAGCTGCAAGAAGCACTTTCCATTCCAGTTATTGGCGTTATACATCCAGGAGCAAGAGCGGCAATTAAAGTAACAAAGAAAGGGGAAATCGGGGTAATTGGAACTGTAGGTACGATAAAATCTAATATGTATGAAAAAGCATTACACGAGCTGGATACATATTTGGAAGTGCATAGCTATGCTTGCCCGACTTTAGCCACAGTTGTAGAAAATCAATTAGAAGATACAGCATATGTCACGCAGCAAGTGAAACAAGCTTTACTTCCATTAACGAAAGAAGATATAGATACGTTAATTCTTGGATGTACGCATTATCCACTTTTAGAGTCCTATATAAAAAAGGAACTAGGAGAAGATATAACGATTATTAGTTCTGCAGAAGAAACGGCGATAGAGTTAAGCACCATTTTACAGCACAAAGGAATTTTGTCTGACAATCTGAATCCGAAGCATCGTTTTTTTACAACGGGATCTGTTTTATCATTTGAACATATTGCTGAGCGATGGCTAGGGTATCAAATTTCTGTAGAATGTGTACATTTGCCTATGAAAAATGCGTGTATGCATAATTAAGATTTAGTAAATTACGTTTTTAAATAAATTAGGTTCGTTTCATAAGAAGGAAAGAATAAGCTTTTAATTGAAATCATTAAGGTCATTTTAATTAAAGGAGAGGTTTGATTATGGAATTATCAAGATCTCAATTATTTGCTTTGGAGTATATTTCAAAATATGCAGAGAACGAAAAACGTGAGGCTAACGCAACGATTAATCATATACTTAAAATGTCTAATATTACAGATGAAATATTTGAAGAGGCTGTCGCTAATTTAAAATCTCACGCAAGGATTGCTTTACACTTTCATCCAGACAGACTAGATTCGAGTAAGAAAAGTGTTGCTGAAGCATTATTTGAGCAAGGAGTATATAAAAGTCAGTTTGAAACATTGCTATCTAATGGAAGCGTATCTGCTTATCCTGGTGGTGAACGTGACCTTTGGGAAAAGAGAATATTTGGAGGGGCATATCAATTAGAAGGCGTAACGAATGATCAACGTCCAAAATACGGAGCGCTAAATTTAATGTTACATCCAGATGGGCCGGCTCCGCGTTTTGGTTCCTGTTATTTTCTCTTATCTCCAAAAGTTTCTTCGCGTTCTACATATACATATTTAGATTCACATCAAGATCCGAAAGAAAAGGGGACTTATGAGGAGTTTGATATGATTGTAGCTGCTCTTTTGGAAGAGACATTCGTAAGAGATTTTGCAATTGGTGAAGGAAATTTGACGCCAACAATATTAATTAATCATTTACTGGCTAATCTGAAAAGGCCGTTTATAGATGTAGTAAGCAAAGAGCCAGCCCGTAATCTTAATCATTATATTGAAGCGCAGATTCATGGAGAGATTTCTCTAAAAGAAGACGTGGAAGCGCTTGTTGCAGATCCTTCATTTAAGGGTACGGATGTAGGAAGAGTTTTAGAAGAAATTTGCCTGAAGTATGCGATTGATTTGTATTGGCACATCGGTTTTGTACTTGCGGTAGACGAAGTTCCGATGGATTTTAGAGGTTCAAAAATGCCATCTTTAGCAAGACGCATTGCACGGAATCATTGTATCGATGCAAATATAATTGGCTCTGCTGTAGTGGATTTGAAACGCAATCCATTATCTTGGAGTGATCGTGGAACTTATGAAGAAGTGCTTCAGGAATTAAAATTATTATGGCATGTTTTAGTTCGATTTGGAAAACCAAATCGGAAGTAGAATGAAATACTCCATTTTTGGAAGTATTTATATAGAAAAGAAGCTGATCTATTTATAGATCAGCTTCTTTTCAGGCTGTGGAGAAAGTCTTCTCCACAGCCTGTTTTTGTGTCTGAACCTCTTTTTATGTGTCAACACTGATAAAAAAGAGGAAAAGGAGAGATTTTTTATGATGGGTGCTTTAAAAAATCATCGTGATGAGCGTGTATCTGTTTCTGTAGAAGAGTTGGTTCCACAAGATCATTTCCTTCGTGCAATTGAAGCGACAATTAGTTTTGATTTTATTGAAGAGAAGTTACGCCCTTATTACTGTGAAAACAATGGACGCCCGTCCATTCATCCTATTGTTTTATTTAAGATGATGTTTATTGGATATTTTTACGGTATTCGTTCTGAGCGTCAATTGGAAAAGGAAATTAAAACGAATATTGCCTACCGTTGGTTTTTAGGGTTTTCTCTATCGGATACTATTCCGGATCACTCTACAATCAGTTGGAATCGTCGTACTCGTTTTATTCATACAAATATTTTCGAAGAAATTTTTGATGAGATTGTGAGACAAGCGACGGAGCACCGGATGGTAGGAGGACGTGCACTGATGACAGATTCTACACATATTAAGGCCAATGCCAATAAAAATAAATTTGTACATAAATATAAAAAAGAAAAAGCAAAGTTTTATATAGACGAGCTAGAAGCTGCGGTAATCGAAGATCGTGAGGTACATGGAAAAAAGAATTAAAACCTAGAAAGGAAAGTGATACCCCTACCAAAAAAACTCGTATAAGTACAACGGATCCAGATAGTGGATTTTTAATGAGAGATGGAAAACCAAATGGTTTTCATTTCTTGGATCATCGTACGACTGATGCGAAGTACAATATTATTACAGATACCTATGTAACGGCTGGAAATATGGCAGATTCCGAGCCGTATTTAGCACGCCTCCAAGCTCAGATTGATAAATTCGACTTCAAAGTAGAAGCTGTTGCCCTTGATGCTGGCTATTTTACAGGATATATCTGTAAGAAACTATCAGAACGGAATATATTTATGGTGATGGGGTATCGCCGATTTGGAAAACGGAATAAAGAAGTACCGAAAAGCCAATTTAAATATGTAGAAGAAATGAATGTTTTCGCTTGTCCGATGGGATGTATTCTAGAATATGTAACAACTGATCGTGAAGGATACCGTCAATACAAATCGAATCCAGAAGACTGCGCTGTTTGTCCGTTACGTGAGGTGTGCTTTTCAAAGAAACAAAAACAAAAAGTTATCACTCATCATGTGTGGGAGAAATATAAGGATATTGCTAGAAAAAACAAGCTAACAGCTACAGGGAAAAGGTTGTATAAAGTACGCTGTTCCACTATAGAGCGAAGCTTTGCAGACGCCAAAGAACTACATGGCTACCGCTATGCCCGGTTTCGAGGGCTGAAGTCTGTCCAAATGCAAGCTTATCTCACCGCAGCTTGTCAAAACATGAAAAAAATAGCCCTCCACCTGACCAAAAAGGGTCAGGTGGAGGGCTATTTTTTAAAATTCTATTATTTTATGTTGTTTTTATTCGCTAAAATCAAAAAAGATTCCAGAGTGTTGGGAACCCTAAAGGGTTTCCCAACACTCTGAAAAGAAGCTGATCTATTTATAGATCAGCTTCTTTTTATAAGATTAAACTAAGTTTAATACAGTTACTTTTTCACGTGTCATAGACTCAAGGCTCTTACGAATACCTTGTGCGCCCATACCTGAACCTTTTACACCGATGAATGGGAAGTGGTCAGGGCCGCGCTCTGTGCGTCCGTTAATTTGAACAGAACCAGTTTCGATTTTGTTAGCAATTGCAAATGCTTTGTTAATGTCTTTAGTGAAGACACTTGCTTGCAGACCGAACTCTGATTTGTTAGCAATTTCAATTGCTTGTTCATCTGAAGAAACACGGATGATTGGAAGGATTGGGCCGAATGGCTCTTCCCAAGCAACTTTCATCTCTTCTGTTACGTGATCGATTAATGTTGGGTAAATTAAGTTACGCTCACGTTTGTTACCGATAACGATTGTAGCACCTTTTTCTACAGCGTCGTCAACTAAACCTTGAACGAAGTCAGCAGACTTGTCGTCGATTAATGGAACGATTGTGCTGTCTTGTTCTGGAGATCCAACTGATAGTTCAGCTACTTGCGCTTTTAATAAGCTAACAAGCTCGTCCGCTACGTTTTCGTGTACAAGTACACGTTTAATAGCTGTACAACGTTGACCAGAGTAAGAGAATGCACCGCTTACGATATGGTTTGCAGCATCTTGTAAGTCAGCATCTTCACGAACGATACCAGGATCTTTACCACCAAGTTCTAATACAAGTGGAATCATTGAAGCCTTTTTCGCTAAATGTTTACCTGTGTTTGTACCACCTGTGAACGATACCATATTGATGCCTTCGTGCTCTACTAAGTAGTCACCAATTACAGAACCGCGTCCTGTAGCTACGTTTACAAGACCTTTTGGAAGGCCAGCTTTATGAAGTGCTTCAACCATTTTAATACCACTAATTGCACCTTGAGTTGCTGGTTTGAAAATAACAGCGTTACCCATAATTAATGCTGGTGCAAGTTTTGCAGCAGATAAGTTTACTGGGTAGTTAAATGGTGCGATTGCTAATACAACACCAAGTGGTGCGCGTTGGATAATCGCAAGCTTAGATTTTGTACCGCCCGGGAAGCTATCGCCCATCATGCTTTCTCCGTGCATATGTAAAGCTTCTTCGATCGTGTAACGAATGAAGTCAGCTGTACGAACAACTTCTTTCTTCGCATCTTTATATCCTTTACCGACTTCTTTCATAATGATATCGGCAATTTCATCCTGCATATTTACGAGCTCATCAGCCCATTTATATAAGTATTTTGCGCGATCTTGTAGGGAAGCTTCAGCCCATGATTTTTGAGCTTCTTTTGCAGATGCAATTGCTTCATCTACTTCTCCGCGAGTAATTGCTTGTACTTGTCCAATTACTTCGTGTAAGTATGGAGATGGAATTTCGATTGTTTCTCCTGAAGAGCTTTCTCTCCATTCTCCGTTTAAATAAAATTTGTACGTATTGCTAGTTGTCATGATTAGTCCTCCTAAAATAGCAACTTGTAAGAGTGAGTATAAGGTGATTGTAGGGGGTTTGATAACATTTTTCAAATGAAATGTTTGTGAAAACGATTTCTTATTCTTTTTTTATTTTGTATGCCCTTTCTTACAGAACATTCCCTTATTTCAAAATGGTGTATCATATATTTTTATTTAAAGTGTGAAAAAATAATTGACAGAATACTCAATAAAGTTGTAAGATTATAAATGGAAAATAAATGAAAGGGGTGTGCGTAATGATTGTAATCGTAAATGTAATGGGCTTAGCTCTGTTAAATGGCAGAAAACATTCATATCATTACGCAACCCGTACGGATATATAGGGCATCTTTGTCTTATAAGAAGCGTACGTTGCGTATATCGTAACGTACGCTTTTTATGCATTCCTGTGCATATCGTCAAGCGGCGGTATGCTTTTTTTTGTTTATTTTCCCTTGTTTAGTTCCGATAAAAAACTTTGGAAGGTGGAAAAATGTGATGAGATTGTATGGGTTACGAAATGTAAATGTGATAGGTCTGGATAGTGGATAAAGAAATGAGAGGTAAACGAGAACGAGAAGGGAGAGGTTACATTGTTATCAGTATTACTAAAGCTAAAATGGTTTTTTAGGGAGCACTGGAAGAGATATAGTATTGCCATTGGAGCTCTTTTAATTGTGAATATAGTTGAAGTGATTCCCCCGAAAGTGTTAGGGGTTACGATAGATAACATAAAAACAGGAACGTTATCGAACGAAGCTATTATACAGTCTATTCTTATTTTAATAGGGGTTACGATCGTTGGATATGGCCTTACTTTCGTATGGCAACATCAATTGTTTGGCGGTGCATTCGTACTTGAGAAAACGATGCGCTCTAAATTTATGGGGCATTTACTTAAGATGACGCCGACTTTTTATCAAAAAAATCGTACTGGTGATTTAATGGCGAGAGCGACAAATGATTTGAAAGCAATCGCTATGACAGCTGGTTTTGGTATATTAACGCTTGTGGATTCTAGTTTATATATGCTTACGATTGTCTTTATGATGGGGTTTACAATTAGTTGGGAGCTTACATTTGCAGCGCTTATTCCGCTTCCAATTATGGCGTATGCGATGAATATATATGGAAAGAAATTGCATGAAAGATTTACAGTTGCACAAGATGCGTTTGGTGATATGAACGATAAAGTGCTTGAATCAATCGCTGGTGTGCGCGTTATTCGTGCATACGTACAAGAGAATGCAGACGAGGAAAGATTTCATCATTTAGGAGATGACGTCTACGAAAAAAATATGAAGGTAGCAAAGATTGATGCATTATTCCAACCAACTGTGAAAATGCTTGTCGGTCTTAGTTATTTAATCGGCTTAGTGTACGGTGCATACCTTGTGTTCCAGTCAAAGGTGACGCTTGGTGAACTCGTTTCTTTTAACGTGTATTTAGGGATGATGATTTGGCCGATGTTTGCAATTGGGGAATTAATTAATGTTATGCAAAGAGGAAATGCTTCGCTTGACCGTGTGAATGAAACGTTAGCGTATGAGCCAGATGTAAAGAATCCGAAACATCCAAAGCTTGTGCAAGAGCCGGATTATATTCAGTTTGATGATGTGTCTTTCTCATATCCTTCATCAACTGAAGAAAATTTAAAAAAGGTTTCTTTCACATTAAAGCAAGGAGAAACGCTAGGGGTTGTCGGAAAAACAGGAAGCGGGAAAACGACGCTTGTACGTCAGCTTCTTCGCCAATATCCGCTTGGAGATGGAGATATTGCAGTTTCTGATGTGACTTTAGATAAAATGACGAATGAAAATGTACTCGGCTGGATTGGTTATGTACCGCAGGAGCATATTTTGTTCTCAAAAACAGCGCGAGAAAATATTTTATTCGGAAATAGGGAAGCGACTGAAGAAGAACTAGAGAAAGCAATTGAAATTGCTGCGTTTAAAAAGGATTTAGAGTTTTTACCAGAAGGGTTAGAAACGCTCGTTGGAGAGAAAGGTGTTTCTTTATCAGGAGGGCAAAAACAAAGGATCTCGATTGCACGAGCTGTTATTCAAAATCCAGAAATTTTAATTTTGGATGATTCTTTATCAGCTGTAGATGCTCGTACGGAAGCAGCGATCATTGAAAATATAAGAACGGAAAGAAGCGGAAAGACGACGATTATTACGACGCACCGTTTATCTGCAGTGCAACATGCGGATTGGATTCTCGTTATGGATGAAGGCGCAGTTATAGAAGAAGGTACGCATGATCAGCTTATCCAAAAGGGAGGCTGGTATGCTGAGCAGTTTGAAAGACAACAAGGTGAAAGTGAAAGTGCGGATAGTGGGGTGAAAATATGAGCGTTTCAAAACGGTTGTTTCAATACGCGATGAAAGTGAAGGGGACGATTTTTGCTGCGATGTTAATGTTATTTATTTTCGTCATCGCAGAGCTTGCTGGTCCTTTCGTCGCTAAAACGATGATTGACGATCATATCGTCGGGATAGAGAAACCTTGGTATGAAACAGAACAGAGTGAAGATGCTGTTTCGTATAATGGGGCTTTTTATAAGCGAAGTGATCGCTTTGAACAAGGCGAGAAAAAAGGAAAAGAAGTACGCGTAATGCAAGTCGGTTTTCAATATTATTTTGTACCGAATAAAGTAAATGCGGAAGGGTCACGGACTGTAAAAGGGGATATGATTACCGTTCAAAATGGTAAGGCGGTGCAAGTGTATAAAGCGAAAGCATTAACGAAAGAAGAAGTGTTTGCATTTTATAAACCAGAAATAAACCGTCTATTATTACTTGGTGGTGGCTATTTCGCTTTATTAGTAGTCGTGTCATTATTTGCATACGGAAAGCAGTTCTTCTTGCAGAAGGCAGCGAACAAAATTATTCAAATTATGAGGGAAGATGTTTTTTCTCATATTCAAACGTTGCCAATTCGGTACTTTGATCATTTACCGGCGGGGAAAATTGTTTCGCGTGTGACGAATGATACAGAGGCCATTCGTGATTTATATGTAACGGTGCTGGCAACATTCGTTTCTAGTATCATCTATATTATTGGGATATTCGCTGCGTTATTTTTATTAGATGTGAAGCTCGCTTCATTATGTTTATTAATTATCCCAATTTTAATTGTTTGGGCGATTCTTTATAGAAAATATGCGTCTGTATACAATCATAAAATGCGCTCTCGCTTATCTGATATTAACGGAACAGTGAATGAATCCATTCAAGGGATGCCAATTATTCAAGCGTTTCGTCAAGAGCGTGAAACGAAAAAAGAATTTGAAGAATTAAATGGCGATTATTTTAAGTATCAAAATAAAATTTTAAATTTAAATGCAGCAACTTCGCATAACTTAGTAGCCGTATTAAGAAATATCGCTTTCACAGGAGTAATTTGGTATTTCGGCGGTGCGTCATTAAGTGCTACAGGTATTATTTCACTTGGGGTACTGTATGCGTTCGTCGATTATTTAACACGATTATTCTCGCCAATTACGAATATGGTGAACCAGCTTGCAAACTTAGAGCAAGCGCGCGTTGCATCAGAACGTGTCTTTGAATTGTTAGAGGAAAAAGGGGAACCGGTAGAAGAAGAACGTATGCCTCGTTTAAAAGGAAATGTAAAATTTGATAATGTATCATTTTCTTATAATGGAAAAGATGAAGTGTTAAAAAATATTTCTTTTGAAGCGAAACAAGGCGAGACAGTGGCACTTGTCGGTCATACTGGATCAGGAAAAAGTTCTATCATGAATGTACTCTTTCAATTTTATGAGTTTGAAAAAGGAAAGCTTACGATTGATGGTCACGATGTAAAAGAGATGCCGAAACAAGCAACCCGTGAACATATGGGAATCGTACTGCAAGACCCGTTTCTTTTTAGCGGGACGGTCGCTTCCAATGTAAGCTTAGAAAATGAAAAAATTTCAAAAGAGCGTATCATAAAAGCATTGCATGATGTTGGTGCTGAAAGATTTGCGAATAATATAAATGAAGAAATTACAGAAAAGGGAAGTACGCTTTCCACTGGAGAACGTCAGCTTATTTCATTTGCTAGGGCGCTTGCTTTTGATCCAGCTATCTTAATTTTAGATGAAGCAACGTCTAGTATTGATACAGAAACAGAGGCGATGATTCAACAAGCACTAGAAGTTGTAAAAAAAGGAAGAACGACATTTATTATCGCTCACCGCCTTTCAACGATTAAAAGCGCAGATCAAATTATTGTGCTCGATAGAGGAACCATTTTAGAAAAAGGCTCTCATGATGAACTCATGAAAAAGCGGGGGCGTTATTACGATATGTATAAAACGCAAATGGAAGGCAATCAGAGTGCTTAATATGCATGGAGGAGAACTTGTGATTTTCACAAGTTTTTTTTTATTGATGAACATGTCGACTCTTTAGCGAATTATGACAGTTAAATAAGAAGTATTGTTTTACCTTTTTCTCCATAAATGCTATATTAAAAAATGTTACTTATTTTTTGTATGTAGCGTTATTTTTCCCTTTTGTTTGATTATGAAGAAAAAGGATAAACTAAATAAGAACATTTTCATTGAAAAATTGTTCAAGATTGCATACAATCAATATAGTTTTTAAATTCCTATCAGAATACTTGGAGGATTACTATCATGAAGAAATTATTTTCAGTGCTTGCAGTAACTACATTAGCGATCGGGATTGTAGCCGGCTGCGGTAAAGAAGAGAAAAAAGATACAGCTAGTCAAGACGCGTTACAAAAGATTAAACAAAGCGGTGAACTTGTAATTGGTACAGAAGGTACATATCCACCATTTACGTTCCACGATTCAAGCAATAAATTAACTGGATTCGATGTTGAATTAGCAGAAGAAGTTGCAAAACGTTTAGGTGTAAAACCTGTATTTAAAGAAACACAATGGGATAGCTTACTTGCTGGCCTAGATGCAAAACGTTTCGATATGGTTGCAAACGAAGTTGGTATTCGTGAAGATCGTCAAAAGAAATACGATTTCTCTAAACCATACATTTCATCTTCAGCGGCATTAGTTATCGCAAAAGATAAAGATAAGCCTGCTACATTTGCTGATGTAAAAGGGTTAAAAGGAGCACAATCTTTAACGAGTAACTATGCAGATATTGCTAAGAAAAACGGTGCAGAAATCGAAGGTGTAGAAGGATTTAGCCAAGCGGCAGAATTATTAGCTTCAGGACGCGTTGATTTTACAATTAATGATAAGTTATCAGTATTAAATTATTTAGAAACGAAAAAAGATGCAAAAATTAAAATTGTAGATACAGAAAAAGAAGCTTCAGAAAGTGGATTCTTATTCCGTAAAGGTAGCGATAAGCTTGTACAAGAAGTAGATAAAGCGTTAGAAGATATGAAAAAAGACGGTACGTATGACAAAATAACGAAAAAATGGTTCGGTGAAAATGTATCTAAGTAGTGCATTAGTTTCAGATCGATTGTCTACTTGGATAGATATTATGCAGACTTCCTTCATGCCTATGCTGAAGGAAGCTGTTTTTACAACAATTCCATTAACGCTTATTACATTTATTATCGGTCTTATACTTGCGACGTTAACAGCGCTCGCACGTATTTCAGGTAGTCGTATTTTACAATGGATTGCTCGTATCTATGTATCTATCATTCGCGGAACGCCACTTCTTGTACAGTTATTTATTATTTTCTATGGTCTTCCAACTCTTAATATTGAAGTTGAGCCATATACAGCAGCAGTTGTTGGATTTTCATTAAATGTCGGTGCATATGCATCTGAAATTATTCGTGCTTCTATCCTTTCCATTCCGAAAGGGCAGTGGGAAGCAGCTTATACAATTGGGATGACATATCCACAAGCATTAAAACGTGTTATTTTACCACAAGCAACGCGCGTATCAATCCCGCCGCTTTCAAATACATTTATTAGCTTAGTGAAGGATACTTCATTAGCATCGTTAATTTTAGTAACAGAAATGTTCCGAAAAGCGCAGGAAATTGCGGCGATGAACTACGAGTTTTTAATTGTTTATTTTGAAGCAGGTCTTATTTACTGGGTTATTTGTTTCTTATTATCAATCGTACAACAGATGTTAGAAAAGCGTTCAGAACGCTATACATTAAAATAATCCTTTTACAAAAGGAGTTTTTGTTTTTATGATTTCAATTCAGCACTTACAAAAAAGTTTCGGAGATAATACCGTACTAAAGCATATAGATTTAACAGTTGAGAAGGGCGAGGTTGTTGTTATTATTGGGCCGTCTGGATCTGGTAAAACGACATTCTTACGTTGTCTCAATGTATTAGAAACGCCAAACGCTGGTAATATTCGTATCGGTAATAAAGAGCTTAACTTCTCTCAAAAAGTAACGAAGAAAGATATTGTTAATCTTCGTACGCAAACAGGTATGGTATTCCAGCACCATAATTTATTCCCGCATTTAACAGCACTTCAAAATGTAATGGAAGGGCTCGTTACAGTGAAAAAGATGGGGAAAGAAGAAGCGAAGAAAAAAGCAAACTATTTCCTTGAAAAAGTTGGTTTAGCAGATAAAGTGGATTTATATCCGTTCCAATTATCAGGCGGACAACAACAGCGCGTTGGAATTGCGCGCGCACTTGCGATGGAGCCGGAAGTGTTACTATTTGATGAGCCGACGTCAGCGCTTGATCCTGAACTCGTTCAAGAAGTTCTGAAAGTAATGAAAGAACTTGCTAAAGAGGGCATGACGATGGTTATTGTAACGCACGAAATGCGTTTTGCACATCAAATTGCGAACCGTGTTATTTTCATGGATGGTGGTGTCGTTGTCGAACAAGGTACACCAGAAGAAGTATTTACAAATCCAAAAGAAGAACGCACGAAGAAGTTTTTACAAATGTTGCAATAAATTAAGGAAGGTCTCAAGGCATATGCCTTGAGACCTTTTTGCCATATATATTTATTTGTGGAATCCGCCAAGGCTTTGCTCAGCCATTGCAACTAGACGTTTTGTGATTTCTCCACCAACTGAACCGTTAGCGCGAGCCGTAGAATCTGCTCCTAATTGTACACCAAATTCTTGAGCGATTTCGTACTTCATTTGATCGATTGCAGCTGTTGCACCTGGTACTACTAATTGATTTGAAGAATTTTGGTTTGCCATAGGAATATATCCTCCTTAGAGTTATAAAAGTTTTTTTGGTTGGACTAGCTGGAGTTGAACCAGATTATCGCCCCGGTTGGCGCTAATCCATCGGTAATTAAGTTTGTACTCATAGTATGGATGTTACCTAGAAAGATATACAAAATAATAATTTGTAAATTTTGTCAAAAAAACGTATTGATTTCGTAAATTATGAAATAAGAGTAATCGTTGTATTTTTAAGAAAACAGGCCAAACTAAGGGGGATATTAAATATAATTTTTTCATTGTAGCCTGCTACTTGTAGGCTAATTATTAGCTTCTTATTTATGATTTATTGAAATAAAAATGAAATCGGTAGCAACTTCATAGTTCTATTTTTAAGTAGGGATGGAGTGGGCGCTCCTATGTCTGGATAGGTTGCTCTCTTCACTCTAAAAAAGAGAGGCTTATAAACGATAACGTATGGAGGAATCATGATGGGGATTTGCCCGCTTTGTAACGCATTAGAATCACAAACATATTCTTGTCAAAATTGCCAAAGTATACTCCAAGATTATGGGAAGTCTGTAGATTACATAGACGATTATAGTGCCTATATGGATCAAGAATTATTAAGTGCAGTAGATGGTTTAACGCATAATAATTCAAATGAATATTGCAATCATATTTTTTATTGCAGAGTATGTAACGTGGAAACTGAGGTTGTAGTAAAACTTGTGTAAATAGAAAACTTCCACCTTATTATCTAGGTGGAAGTTTTTGTTTTTGTATTTGTGAGTGAATCATAGGAGAAGGTATATGTTCGGTGTTTGATGAAGCCCCTGATTTTATTTGAGACATTTTTTCTTTTGTATCACGTAAAGAATGTTCAGTTAAGTAGACGGCATATTCGTAAAATAACTGGCGCGTCAGTTCACTTTGCTCTTTTAATTTTTTATCTTGGAATACAGTTCGCCCAGGTTTAGAGTTGGCTTCAAAGAGCCACGGATTTTCCTTTGTGTCTAAACCGATATCAAAACCGATTTCTCCAATATTTCCAGTTACTTGTTCATCGAGCGCGTAACTTATTTGTAAGGCAGTATGTTTTAATTTATTTTCAATTTGAACTTGTTTCGTTGAATCTGGAAAAAGCTCTTGTAATAATTTTGTATCACCGCCACTATTTACGTGCGTTGTTAAACTGCCTTTGCCGGCGATTTTGGCGACGATTGCACTAACTATCCAATTACCGAAATGGTTTTTATTTGTATGAATGCGGAAATCAACAGGTTGCCCATCGAAGCGAAGTAACGAAATACCTTGCTGTACGATAAACTTTTTTAAATCATGTCCTTTTAATACGTGGTTTAGAAGCGTTTCTAATGATTGATACTTTCTCAGTTTATTTTCTTCATTTTCGCGATAACGACAGTAGTAGCAATTCTCTGTTTGAGAATAAAATATTTGATGAATATTTCTACCAAAGCTCCCGTGTATTGGTTTCATGTACACTGATTTATACGTGCCAAGAAACCGTTCTACTTGTTCAAAATGCTGAAATGCTTCTGTATTTGGTAATAAGGGTTTAATTGATTCGTCTTTCGTAAGAAGTTGATGAACTTCCCATTTATTGAAAAAACCTGGGTTAAACCATGGAATGCAGTAGTCTTGTTCTAATTTTCTTTTTGCCCTGACGATTGGTTTATAATTTTCCGCTTGCCGATTCGGTAAGCGATCGTAAATGACATTTGGTAAAGGGACTTTTTTCTTTATCCATTGTTTCTCTTGAAAGAAATATCCTTCAATCGTTTCTTCTTCCCAGTGTATATGTTGAACCCCAAAGACGAATACGAACGGTCGTAATGAGAATGGTGGTGTTAACAACTCACTCAGAGCAATTGAACGATTTCCTAAAGGGTTAGAAGAATCATCATTAAAGCCAGTTGTAAAAATGCCGATTAATGGTCCGAAAATAATTGTTTGGTTTTGTGTAAATGCATGAATAGTAGTTGATTGAGGCAGTAAAAGTTTTTCGGCAATATGCTTTCCGATAATAATTTCGCGAGTAAAGGAATAATGAATTTTCACCTCTTCACTTGCAATATGACGTATGCCGAAGGAGAGAGATGTAATAGGCGGTGTAATAGAAAAAACGTAAGGTAAAGTAATGCTATTTGGATGGTCATCTGAAATATTTAATGTATATATATGCTCTTTCAAAATAGGTTTACCTCCTTTCATTATGGTGTAAAGCGACTGAATTTAAGTGGTCCGTGAAATATCTTTTCAGCTAATGAATCACTATGACGAATGTATTGTTCGTAAGGAGGAATCGTGTTGACATACATAAGCCAAATTGCGCCTTTTTGATCCATAATTGTGGAAAGTTCTAGTTCGAATAATGAAGAATAAGACTGATCTAGTGTTTGGAATACTTCATTTATAATGTCGTGTAAAGCGTCTTGCAATAGTTGCACACCTGTACTAGATAGTACGTATTTAATTTTTGAAAATGAATGCAATGAATCATCGTCTGTTGCTGAGGGTAAAAGTTGATTAGGAAATGAACTTTTTTGTATAAATTGACCTATAACATTCCAAGTTTGTTCTTTGTTTTTTTGCAAAATAGTTCGAATGTGGAGTGGGTATGTTAATTGATTTGGTGGTTGTAGCATGGTATGCACTATGTAGCGTGATGAACGTATGTTAGATTTACACCAAGATATAAATTCATCTGTCCGCTTGATTGAAAGAGAAGTATGGTATTTTTCATTTACTGTATCGATATGAAACGTTTTATTTTTGTAAGCGACTCGATATAAGTTATCTTTAGAATGTATATTAGTGGGGCGTATAATAATATCTTTAGATTTTAACAACAGTTTGAAAATGTTTTGTATCGTTGCCACTTCAAATTTGGGTATATAAGGAGACAGTTTTTTATTAGTGAGAAATAAATCATGTAGTTCACTTAAGTTAATAAGTGTGTTATTTAAAAAGGTAGTGGAAGGACGGTTGTGCAAAGAGTGAATAATTGATTTTGCTTTTTCAAAGTCTGTTTCCTCGTGAAAAGAATAACGATCATATATATAAGAAGGAATAGGGAATGTTTGCTCTTTCCATTTTCCTGTATCTGTATCGTAAATAAGACCAGAAACAAGGTCTGTTTTAGAATCAATACAAAATGGCGTAAACTGGGCAACGACATTATGATAAAGCCGAGCGCGTTTAGCGATTTCGGTGTAATACGTTTGCTCATAATGAAGTTTAGAAGTTAAAAGGCCGAGAACCAACGAAATCACTCCTTTACTACTATTTGCATAATAGGCGAAGCTATATATTGCAAATACGTTTTTATACCATTATACTTTTGTCCGTATGATGATATGCTATAGTTTTGGAGAAGTGAAAGGTTGATTGTAATGAATATATGGTTAAATATGTTAACGACGACAGGACTCGGAGCAATTATTGGGGGATACACGAATCATTTAGCGATAAAAATGTTATTTCGTCCTCATCGTCCTATTTATATCGGAAAGTTTCAAGTTCCATTTACACCAGGGTTAATTCCGAAGCGTCGTGATGAACTTGCTGTTCAATTAGGAAAAATGGTTGTAGAACATTTGTTAACACCAGAAGGAATTGGAAAAAAGCTAACAAATGAAGAGTTTCAAAAAGGTTTAATTCACTGGGCGCAAGTGGAAGTGGATAAAGTAATTACGAATGAACAATCACTGCGACATATGTTAGAAAAATGGAATGTAGCGCATGTAGAAGAAGAAGCGACTCGAAAAATCGAACATGTTATTACAGAAAAAATTCATGCATTTTTAGCAGAGTATTATACATATACATGGGAACAGGCTTTACCTCATTCTGTAAATGAAAAAGTAGAGAATGCGATTCCGAATGTCTCTGCGTTTATTTTAGAGCGAGGAATTAGCTTTTTTGAAAGTGAAGAAGGGAAAGCACGTCTTTCAAAAATGATTGATGATTTCTTTGCTTCTCGCGGAACGCTACTTAACTTAGTCGGAATGTTTTTAGGAAATGTAAGTGTTGTGGATCGTGTGCAGCCAGAAGTTATTAAGTTTTTAGGGCAAGATGCTACAAAGCAGCTTTTAACTGACGTACTGCAAAAAGAGTGGGAAAAGTTAAAAGGAAGAGATGTAAAAGAATTAGAAGCATTTGTAGAGAAAGAAATGATTGTAAGCTCCGTGCTGTCAGCAGTTAAAGTAGAGGAAACAGTGAGTAAGTTTTTAAATCAATCTGTTCAGCAAGTATGTGAACCAGTTCGAGAAACAATTATTGAAAAAGTGGTTCCAAGTGCAGTAGCGAAAGGCTTAAAGTGGGGAACAGAAAATGTAGAGAGTATACTAAATAATCTACACCTTGCGGAAATTGTCCAGCAAGAAGTGTCTACATTCTCAACAGAAAGATTAGAAGACTTAGTTCTGTCTATTACGAAAAACGAATTGAAAATGATTACGTATTTAGGAGCGTTATTAGGCGGAATGATCGGGCTCGTACAAGGATTGTTACTATTGTTTCTTAGATAATAAGGTGAGTACATAGAAATAAAAGTGAAATTTCTTCACATCTCTTGCATAGTTTGATATGGTAAGAAGAGGTGCGTATGTAAATGCACGTAAAAGGCAGTGCGAGTGAAAAGCGCTAGCCTTCTAAAGGAGGAAAAATAAAATGACAAAGAACATTCATGATGTTGCATATGAATTACAAAAAGCAATCGCTGAAAACGAAGACTTCAAAACTTTAAAAGAGAGCTACGCAGCAGTTCAAGCTGACACAGCTTCAAAGAACTTATTCGATGAGTTCCGTACAATGCAACTTAGCCTACAACAGAAAATGATGCAAGGCCAAGAAATCACTGAAGAAGACAACCAACAAGCACAAGAAGTTGTAGCTCGCATTCAACAAGATGCTAAAATTACAAAATTAATGGAAACTGAGCAACGCCTAAACGTTGTAATCGGTGACGTTAACAAAATTATCATGAAGCCACTTGAAGAATTATATAGCGCGCAACAACAAGCGTAATAGTGGAAGACGCCCCTATGGGGGCGTCTTTTTGGTGCTTATGGAACTCAGAATGTAACTATATATACGAGAGGAAGTATTTTATGCTTTCTTTTGCGCGTATTTATATTGCGGTGCATCGTATTTGAAGATCAATAAAAGAGTAAAGTAGTCGGGAAAGTTAAATGCATAAAAAGTGTATCGAGGGAATTCTCTTTCGGTAATCGCCTATCTATTTCGTAAGAGCGCATTAGTATTTCGGTGAAACAATCGTGTTTTTTACATATAATGTATTTACTAATGAGACAATTAATAGAGATAAATGGAAGAGGTTAGAATAGATGGAGACCCTTATAGATTTGAATAGTTTTAAAACGGAAATATTAGCGAAACATGTACTTCATATGATGATAGAAAATGACTTCTTTTATCAAGGATCGCAATTGGTTGAAAATATTTGGGTAAATGATTCAACTATTTTTATAAATAATGTAAAGATACTTACAAAAGGTATTGAGATTTATAAGAAGAATAATGAATTTTATTTAACACATCACCCAGATAGTACGAAAGTAATATTATATTAATATATTATAGAGGGTGAGAAAGTAGCTTATATTTTTTTAAACTTTGTGTTATAATCTTTTCCTAATCTCATGATGGTGAGTATATATTTTTATGGGGGGTTCTATTTTTTTAGAAGTGTATGCAATCTATTTACTTTTGAAAAATATAGAGCTATTTTTAATTTTTTGAGTGTAAGATAAATAATTCTATCTTTATTGAGGAATGAAAATCAAAAAACTTTCCTTTTAAGAATATCTAGGTAGGGCAATGTATATTTTATTTACCTTTGAAAAAAATGCGGAGTTATTTTTAATGTTGAAAGTATAAGGTGAATAATTCTATCTTTATTGAGGAATGAAAATCAAAAAATTTTAAAAGAATACCTAGGTAGGGCAATATATAATTTATTTACCTTTGAAAAAAATGCGGAGTTATTTTTAATGTTGAAAGTATAAGGTAAATAATTCTATTTTTATTGAGAATGAAAAGTAAAAAAATTTCCCTTTAATAATACCTAGGGGGGGCAATGTATATGGTTGTGTTTGCAAAAGGAGTTATGCAATGATAGCGAGAATGTGGAAATCTAAGTGGCAGTTGTTGATTCTATTATTTTCCCTTATAGTTAGTGATTATCTAGCTAATTTAATAAAAGAATATCCTGAGATAGGTATATCTGTAAAATATGAATCTAACCAATATGTTATAAATGACTTATCAAAATATAGTTGGGCGGGAAAAAGAGATTTCCAAATAGGAGATATTATAGAAAAAATAGATGGCGAATCACCATCTCAACATTTTACAGTTGTAGCGTATCATTCAATTGAACAAGCAAAAAAAATCATATTAAATAGGGACGGACAAATAAAAGAATATGAGATAAAATATACACCTTATAGCAAACAATTATTTTATCATTTTATCATTCCGGTTGGATTTTATATAGTATGTTTTTTGATGGCGTTATATCTTTTAATGTTTGTTCCTGAAATGAATCGTAGTACCACTAATCTAGTATATTTTTTAATTTCTCTTGGATTAAATTTTATTAGCATTATGGCTGTTGAAAGAGAAGATATATTCTCTTTTATTATGGCTTCAATTTCATTAGTGTGTTCATTTACTTTCTTTATTCGATTCATGATGTTGTATTTCTTGCATAATGAAATAAAGTTTTTAATACCAAAACAATTAAAAGGTAACTACTCAGCCACCTTTCGGTGTCTTTTTTAAATTTTACTAGTTTCATATGCCTCCCATTTGTAAATACTGAGTATATCAAACAGGGGAGGTGAATCTTATGGTCGATCGAAAAATTATTTTAGATACATATAAAAAAGGACCTGAAGCTGTTATTTCTTTATTTGAAGAAACATTTTCTAAGTTAGAAAAACGTATACAAGAACTAGAAAATGCTTCAAAAAAAAACTCCAAAAATAGTCATAAGCCACCTTCTACAGATGGTTTGGGTAAGCCCGTTACAAAAAGTTTGCGCAAACCGTCTCATCGTCAAACGGGTGGCCAGTTGGGCCACAAGGGACATACTCTTGGTTTGACAGCGACTCCAGATCATACGATTACACATTCTCCTACATATTGTACTTGTTGTCATACTTCCTTGAACCACGAGCCTGTAAAAGGGTATCGCATTCGCCAAGTGTATGACTTACCACCTATTCAGATCGAAGTGACAGAACATAAAGTAGAACAGAAAGAATGCCCACATTGCCATTCTATCCAAGAAGCCCAATTTCCTTCGACAGTATCTCGTCCTGTTCAATATGGTCCAAATATAAAAAGACTGATTCCCTATTTAACGCATTATCAATGCATTTCTTTGAAGCGAACAAAAGAATTCTTTCAGGATTGTTTTGGACATTCTATAAGCGAAGGAACCCTGGTAAATCATACACAGGCTTTCGCTTCTCAATTGCAGCCATTCATAAAAGAAGTAAAGGAAAAGATTCTGCAGTCTCCTGTTGTCCATTTTGATGAAACTGGTATGCGTGTAGAAAACAAAACACAATGGTTACATACTGCCAGTACACCGGAGGTGACATTGCAACATATTCATCAAAAACGTGGAAAAGAAGCAATGGATGCTGGAGAAATCTTGCCATCTTTTTCTGGAATTGCGATGCATGATGGTTGGAAATCGTATGATGCGTATACAGATTGTCGTCACGTTTTATGTAATGCCCATCTCTTACGAGATTTACAAGGAATTATAGATAGTACTGGAGAACAATGGGCACAACAGATGCAGAAATTTCTAACGCAAGCGTTGACGATGAAAAAGCAATCCGAAGGTACCATGCCAAAAGCGACGCAAAAGAATCTGTTTATTATGTATCAATCCATATTGAAAGAACAACAGATTCTTTCCACGAAACAAAAGAAGAAAGGAAAGCAGACGCCTTCTCAAAATTTATGGAATCGCTTCGTCAAGTATTCTGACAGAATTCTAGCGTTTTTAGAACATCCAGCCATTCCATTTGATAACAATCAAGCAGAACGGGATATTCGGATGACGAAAGTAAAACAGAAAGTGTCTGGGACTTTCCGAAGTAAGAAAGGCGCAGAATCTTTTTGTCAGATACGAAGCTTTATGAGTACCATGAAAAAACAAAAATAATCGGTCTTACAAGCGATAAACCAAGTCATAGAAACTAGAACGGTTCCTTGGAATAACACGACTTCATAAGAGAATTTCTCTATTTGGCATAGATTCTTTCTCTGATTGGAGTATTTTCTTTTCATGTTTTCGAATCGGAAACATGTATTTGGCCTGTTTTTTTATTTGAAGAAGCTGAGTAGTTACATTAAAAGTTTTAAATGCAATATCGGTATTCCTTATTATAGTGAGTATTTTTGTATATGTAGAACATAATGAATGGGCTAATTTGTTTACAGTCACTTTAAGTTTTATATTATTTTGTTTTACAGTATACCTTTTAGTAAGGTTTTATTTGAAAAGTAAATTATGAAATTGTGAAAAAAGTGTACCAAGGGGAACGATATCAATCTTGGGGGATTCGAAATGGTTGGTACAATGTTGGCGGTAATCAATGGGTGTCTGGTGAGTATGTGAGGTTTGAGGGGTAACATTTGTTGTTGACTGAAAATTGTAAATGTATTATATTTTAAATATGTTCCTTAATCTATATTTAGTGCATACTGAAGAATCTGCTTCATTTTTGAGGTGGATTTTTCAGTGTATTGCCAAAAATAAATAACACCTTCGGAGTGTGAAGGTTCCTTTTGAGACGATTTTCTAGAGGGAAAATACCGAAGTGTCATACTATAATGAATTCTCCGTAATTTGCATCTACTCATATTACACTTTTCATGATAAAATAGGAATTATTCCATTAGACTATACTACTTAAAAGGAGGATTTTATGGAAAAACCCCTTGCATACCCTTGGTCTCTAAGAAGAGCATTTGTTTTTTTTCTGTGCTTTATTCTACCACCAATAGGGTGTATTTACCTGTTTATGAACAGAAAGGTTTTGGATAAAAAAGATTTTACTTTATATTTGCTTTTCGCTTTAACGAACCTATCATTGCATATTGTAGTAGCTTTTTTTACGAGAGATTTTTGGATTATCACTTTACATTATATAATTAGTATGATCATAATCATTTATTCTAATATACCTGAGAAATCCTCCTAAAAAAGTCACTCTTTTTGAACTGCAATCCAACTGTTGTACTTTGTCTAACAATTGGATTGCAGTTTGTTCACTTCGGACTCTTTTTCAAAAAACAAATGAAAACAATGCGGAATTGCATATCTGATACTATGTAGGGCTGATGGAATTGCTCATGAAAGGAGCGCATGCCATACACTCCTAGAAAAAGATGTTCATTCTTCGGAATACTAAAAATACCCTGTCTATTTTGTTGGTAACTTTTTTAGATTAAATAGATTTAATCTAGTGGCTAACCACTTTATACACATTAAGGATACCGTTCCCAAATGAATTTGTCCTATTTGGAATATAATCTACCCCATGTTTATAGAGACATTCCACAGCTTGATTAGGTTTATCTTTTAATCCCCATTGTCCGACTATTAAAGCTAACGCACCTGATATTTTTGGGGCCGCAGTTGAATTTCCAGAGTCATAAAAGTAATCTTGATTTGGGCCAGTACTAATTATTTTTTCCTTTTCATACATCTGCTGTTCATTCCAAATATCAAAACCATACTTTTCAAGTAATCTATTATCTCCTCCTGAAGCTGCAACGTCAATAAAACCTTCTCCAAAATTAGAAAATAAAGAAAGTTCATTTGAAGGTCCTACAGAAGAAGCCGTCACAACACTAGGTAACGATGCTGGGACATCTAATACTGCCCCTTCTAATTTTATTCCATCATTTCGTAACTTTTTCTGTAAATATTTGTACATCATATCTTTGTTATTTACATCTAATGAATTATTACCAGCAGCTGCAACTACAATACTGCCCTGCTGTTCTGCGAATGCTATAGCATCTTTAAAAGCTTGTATTTCAGCTACATTTGTTTTAGAGCCTTGTTGTTCAAGAAAAGCTACCCCATCAATTAAGTAATCTCCTAAACTGATATTAATCACATCAACATCATCTTTTGCAGCTTCAATAATTCCTTTAACAATCCACAGAGATTCAGCTGTACGTTCCCCAAAAACTCTATATGATTTTATCCCAACATTCGGTGCAACCCCTTTTACTTTTCCATTGGCAGCAACTTGACCTGCAACATGAGTCCCATGTCCTAGTTTGTCTGTTAATTCATGTGGATCACCAGATTCATCACGCTCTTTCCCGCGAAATCCGTTTTTTGGAACCAAATTTTTAGAGCCTTCAATAATATTATTTTTTAAATCTGGATGCTCTATATCTAAACCTGAATCTATAATTCCCACAGTTACGTTTTTATCACCTGAATAAATTTTATAACTTTCCCCATTATTGGTAGTTCCATGCATATCCCACTGTGCATCCCACAAAGAACTTTGAAAATTCATTGGAACAACTTCACCTATATTCATTTTTGGACCAGAGGTTCGCAGTGAAGGATTGTATGTATCTATCAAGGTACTATTTTCAAGTGTTTTTAATTTTTCTTTATCCGTCTGCACTTGTAATATACCTAATTCCTCAATAGAGTAAGTAACTTCAATGTTTTTTTCCTTTAATAATTGCAATGCATTATTATAATCATTATTATTTTTTAAAAGAATTGTATAGTATTTTTCCTCTTCAGCAAATCCTACAATTTTGATAGGTGCTACACAAAAGAAAAATACTGCAAGTATAATAAATAGTTTTAATTTCTTAATACCTAATTTTGTTTTCGATAATATCACAAATTCTCCCCCTTTAAACTTACTTAATTAACTACGCTAGTGTTTATATTTGATATCATAATTTTTTAGTTCTTTGCTCCCTTCTTTGCTTTTAAGGTTATTGGTTATATCTAAATCTAAAGTTACAACGAAAAAATATCATCTGTGTACTAAGTTGTCAATAACTATTAAAGTAGACTCTTTTATAAAATTCTGTTGATGTAGCAAAGTATTAAAGTTAGATAATTCTTTATTTTATATTTTTCTCAAAAATTCATTGAATTCAGAAGAAATATATGGTAAATTTTAAAAGTCGGGATTGCATATAAATCGATAATTTTATAAAAAGATATTATATTTTAATTTTAGGAGGAATTTATTTTGAAAGGTAAACAATTTATTGCAAGCGCACTAACAGTTTCATTACTATCTACTGGTTTAATCAGTACAAAAGCAGCCGCTGAAGAAGTTGGTAAAAATGTGCAAGTACCAGAAACGGTATCTCTTGTATATACAACTAATTTCAGTCAAAACATTCTCGAGAAAAACTCAAACCATAATGTATCATTCTTAAATAATTTTTCATCACAATCTATTAGCCCTTCTGATCTTGAAAAAATAGATGGAATAGCTGCGTACTTTAATTTGACACCTGAAGAAAAACAAGTGTTTTTAGATGCTGCAGCTAACAAGGATGATAGTAGTTTTGAAACACGTGGAAAATTAAGTTGGGCTGCCAAAGCAATCACAAAATTATGGGATGAACTTCCAGGTCCTGTGAAAGAAAGGCTTGGTAGACAAGCTGCTCTTTATACAATTGCACAATACGTAGAGCATTATACTGGTGCATTAGAAGATGCAGTGTATGGAGGAGTTCTGAAAGTAGTTGGTAACGAAACGGCTGCATGGTGGATCACTCAGTCACTTATGTTGTTGTTATAATATTCCATATAGAAAGCCGTCGATATATCGATGGCTTTCTTAATTTTAAAATACTTTCTATTTAATCGCTCGCATTACTGTAGGCTTTGTGAGAACTGTGAGAGATCGCTTAAAAATGGTGGGCAAAGTTTCTTTTTTTGTGAGTGTGACGAAAGATCTTAGAGAAATTCGCAGAAGACCATAAGGAATATGTTGTGTGGCTTATATGTTCTTTCAGAAATAAAGAGCATCTTCGGAATGAATAGAAGATGCTCTGTGGGGGAAGAGATTTGTTAATGTTTTCCTTATAGGTGATTAGTATATTTTATGTCTAACTAAGCTGAGTAGTTATGTTTAATGCTATCTTATCGGATATCAACCACCATGATTTCCGTCCGCCATTTGTTGAATAATAATATTCTCTGCTTGATGATTATTTGATTGTTGCGGAGTAATCCCTAGCGTGAAGGATAAAACTGTTACCATTCCCATGATACTCAATAGTTTCCTCATTTTAAAGCCTCCTTTTTGAACACTTCATTTTTTGCTTCGAAACTTAAATAGAAATACTTACTTGCTTGTTCAGAATTTCCTTCATTATGATATTTTATAGCTACTACTTCTGTATATTCTTGAACATATTCCCAGAGTGATTCTCTTTTAAAGTAATCCATTCCTGCTAATACAGCTTTCTCAAGTGAAATAGCAGGGGCTTTTTTGTTCATTTCTTTTAAAATATTAAATCTGTATCTGTATTCATCGTGATTTAATTTTTTACTGATTTCTATACCCTTATTAATGAATTCAGCTGCCTCCGTATTTTCTCCTAATTTGAAGTGTTCTCTTGCCTGAATGAACATAGCTTTATGGTTGTTAGGCATTTTTAGATTAACTTCAGACAAGTAGCGGATTGCTAAAGGAGAAAGGTTTTGAGTTGCGTACAATAACCCTAAGTTTTGTCGAACCATAAGGATAAATTTTTCCGCGTTTATTTTTTGAAAAGTATTCATGGCATTAGCAAAGTATTCCTCTGCTAACTCCCATTCCTTTAGGTGTGTACAGGCTAATCCTAAAAGATTGTTACAGAAAGCGATGTTAATTTCATATCCTGTGTGCTGAGAGAATAACTCTTTGGCGGTTGTAACTTTTTTAATAGATAAAAGACCTTGATAAATATCGTAATGGAATGCGCCAATTTTATAATAAAACTCTGCTTGTTCTAGCTTGTCTGGAATATAAGATAATAGTGTTTCTGCTTTTTCATAGTTTATTTTAGCAACATTGTAATCTCCAATTGTAGAAGCGTGAATCCCTTTGAAGAAATGGTAATAGTAAGTTAAATATTTATCTGTAGGTATTCCCAATACCTCAATTTTATCGAAGCTATCCTTTGATACTCCTACGTTATCAAGAATATATTTATAACGGAAGTCAAGGAGCAAATAAAAAAGTAATAAATTTTGATCTTCTTGAATGTCACAGATTTTAGATGTAATTGCTTCTTTTAAATGATGGGCGTTTTCTATACGTCTTGCACGAATTTCTACATACCAATCATTTAGCAATTTGGTAATCTGTTTATTCCCTGTCAATGATACGTTCATAATATCCTCCTCATCCACGTATTGTTAATTGTTAGTTAAATGTTAACATAATTCTAATAAAAGAAACGATGGATTAATTATTTTTCAACAAAAAACAGAATATTCTTTTTGTTTTGGTGGAATAAACATAAATAACACTCTATTCTTTCTTTAAAACAAAAACACCTCATAATTTTTCCTGTCAAGAAATCTTCAACAGACTGATGTTATGAAAATAGTCTATTTCAAGTAAATATGAAATCTGTGCAACAGCTATATACGCGTCAGGATACTTTGTATATTCAGTGTGCAGGTGAAAAGAAAATGTTTGAAGTGGCTTTTAAACCATATTTGGCAATTAAAATTAAAGAATTTTGGTAACTACTCAGCTTAATTAGGGAAAAAGGCATGCCAAATACATGTTTTCAGTTCGAAAACATGAAAAAGAAATACTCCAATAAGAGAAAGAATCTATATAAAATAGAGAAATTCTCTTATGAAGTCGTAATATTCCAGGGAACCGTTCCGGTTTCTATAACTTGTCCTATCGCTTGTAAGACAGATTGTTTTTGTTTTTTTCATGGTACTCATAAAGCTCCGTATCTGACAAAAAGATTCTGCGCCTTTCTTACTTCGGAAAGTCCCAGACACTTTCTGTTTTACTTTCGTCATTCGAATATCTCGTTCCGCTTGATTGTTATCAAATGGAATGTCTGGATGTTCTAAAAATGCTAGAATTCTGTCAGCATATTTGACGAAGCGATTCCATAAATTTTGGGCAGGCGTCTGCTTTCCTTTCTTTTTTACTTCCGCAGAAAGAACTGGTTGTTCTTTCAATATGGATTGATAGACGGTAAACAGATTCTGTTGTTCCGCTTTTGGCAGGCTTCCTTTGTATTGCTTTTTCAGCGTTAACGCCTGCGTTAGAAATTTCTGCATCTGTTGAGCCCATTTTTGTCCCGTACTATCTATAATTCCTTGCAAATCTCGTAAGAGATGGGCATTACATAATACATGACGACAATCTGTATACACATCATACGATTTCCAACCATCATGCATCGCAATTCCAGAAAAAGAAGGTAAAATTTCTCCCGCATCCATTGCTTCTTTTCCGCGTTTTTGATGAATATGTTGCAATGTCACCTCCGGTGTACTGGCAGTATGTAACCATTGTGTTTTATCTTCTACTCGCATACCGGTTTCATCAAAATGGACAACAGGAGATTGAAGAATTTTTTCTTTTACTTCTTGGAGAAAGGGCTGCAATTGAGCCGAAAAACTGTTTGTATGATTGATCAAAGTTCCTTCGCTAATCGAATGTCCAAAACAATCTTGAAAGAATTCTTTTGTGCGTTTCAAGGAAAGACACTGATAATGTGTTAAATAAGGAACCAGTCTTTTTATATTTGGCCCATATTGGACAGGACGAGAGGCGATAGAAGGAAACGTAGCTTCTTCGATGGCATGGCAATGTGGGCATTCTTTCTGTTCTACTCGATGTTCTGTTACTTCTATTTGAATAGGTGGTAAATCATACACTTTGTGAATGCGGTATCCTTTTACAAGCTCATTGTCCAAAGAAGTATGGCAACAAGTACAATATGTAGGAGAATACGTAATTGTATGGTCTGGAGTCGCTGTTAAACCAAGCGTATGCCCTTTGTGGCCCAACTGGCCACCAGTTTGACGATGAGACGATTTGCGTAAACTTTTTGTAACAGGCTTATGCAAACCATCTGTAGAAGGTGGTTTATGACTATTTGTAGAGTTTTTTTTTGAAGCATTTTCTAGTTCTTGTATCCGTTTTTCTAACTTAGAAAATGTTTCTTCAAATAAAGAAATAACAGCTTCAGGTCCTTTTTTATATGTAGCTAAAATGATTTTTCGATCGACCATAGTATTCACCTCCCTATTTGATATACTCAGTATTTACAAATAGGAGGTATATGAAACTAGTAAAATTAAAAAAGGCACCACAAGGTGGCTGAGTAGTTACGAATTTTGATTATGAAAGCATTTTATTCTGATGCAAAGAGCGTTTCCTTCAGTGGGGAGACGGCTTTTTACGTTTACATGTCCCAAAAATCTTGTGATTTTGAGAGGATACGTTGTTATTGTTAGGATTAATTCTCTTTATCTAGTGTAAATCCCCGGATTGGTTCTACTTTTTCAATTAATTTTACCTCTGTTTTATTTACTTTCATTTGGAATTCCCCACGACCTGGTACAGATATAATTAGTTGATGCCCTCCCTGTGGATTATTTGTAGCAATAACTACATTTGAGTTGCTTGCAGTTAATACTCCGAAAGCGTGTCCTTTGTATTTAGCGAATAATGTAACATTGTATGCAGCATCTAAATCTGATTTTTTTACATGTTTGATTAATAGATTGTTATTTAAGGGATGTGGTGTAAATCCATTTTTTAATTCTGAAGTGTCTCTTGAAACAATATTAATCATTTCTCCTAGATACATATTTAAACTCAAAAATCTCCCATCCTTTAATAAGTAAATCATACCAATTTTAAGAGAGGATTGTAAGTTTTTTTCAATCGTATTCAGAAGTCATTTTCATTTATATTTGCTTTGATATGTTTGTGGTAGTTTGGAAGTGTTTAGTTGATTAGAGCTTCATAATATCCAGATTGAGCATCGTAATTATAAATAATCAGATAATAGGTTCCTTGTTCAGCGGTGTAAGTGCTCGTAAGGGTATTTTCATTCATAGTAGTGGGGTAGGATATATATACAGAAGGAGCAGAGGCACGAACAAGAACCCAACTTAACCCAATGATATTTTTGTTTTGTACAGAAATTGAAAGGTCTTTTTTTGAAGGAACATCTAATTTAAATACGTCTTGTGCATCGTTTTGACTTAAGGAACCCTTAAGTGTCGTATTGAAAGGTAGAGTATTTGCACTGGCAATGTCATTATTAGGTTCGGTTTCGTAGAGGATAGATTGGTATGCTTGAAGGGCTTTCCCGGCATTAATTAAACCGCCTGCTACGACTTTATTTGTTAGTGTTGAGAGGGGCGAAGTAGTATGCATCATTTTGTTTTTAATTTCGGTAGGACTAAAAGAAGGGTATGCAGATTGGATTAGCGCTGCTACACCAGACGCATGAGGAGTTGCCATGGAAGTTCCAGAATAAAACCCGTAGGAGTTATTTGGAAGTGTACTTAATATATTTGTTCCTGGTGCTGCCACATCTACAGAAGTTTCCCCATAATTTGAAAAGGAAGATAAAGAACCTTTGTTGGTAATGGAAGCGACAGAGAGAATGTTGGAAAGGTTGTACGCGGCAGGGTACATAGGAGTTTGATCTGCATTGTTTCCATTATTTCCAGCAGCAGCAATAAAGAGAGAGTTGGATTGTTGAATGGCATCGTAGAGGGCTTGACTATATCCGCCGCCTCCCCAAGAGTTGTTGGTGATTGTAACACCTTTATTTTTAGCATACTCAACGGCTCTAATAGCATTTGAAATAGTCCCACCATTGGTACCTAAGAATTTCAGTGACATTACTTTAACTTGTGGTGCGACACCCACAACACCAATAGTATTTTTTGCAGCTGCGATTGTACCAGCAACATGTGTACCATGAGAATCTTCTGTTCCGTCGTACACACTACTATTATTATTTACAAAATCCCAGCCGTAGATGTCATCAATATAACCATTATTGTCATTATCAATGCCATCGCCAGGTATTTCATCTGGATTTTTCCAAATATTATTTTTTAAATCAGGATGATTGATATCAATTCCTGTGTCAATAATACCGATAGTTATATTTGGGTATCCTTCTGTTTTAGTCCAAGCTTCTTCTACATTAATGTCGATATTAGGTGACCCCACGCTTCCTTGGATATTTTGACCAATATTTTTTAATCCCCACAAAGAGTTATAATAACTATCATTAGAACTGGATGCAGGAGATACGATATAATTAGGTTCAGCATATTCAATATTAGGTGATTGGTTTAGTGTTTGTATAAGTTCTTTCATGTTAACGTCTGTATGAAATTTGATTAATTGTATTTGAGTTAATGGAAAAGTATGTTGTACCTCAAATGAAAATTGATTTTGTAGTTGTTTTAAGTTTTCGGGAGTATCAAATTTTTTGAATTTGACAAGAACTTCGTTTGGCGTAAAGTTAGTATTTTGCTCAAGTGATTGCATGATGGAATCTTTGACAGAGGGTTTAGTAGCAGCTTGAACATGTAGAGAGGGGCCAAATGAAAAAAATGATAATCCCAGTGATAGTGTTATGGCAATAAGTTTTTTAATTGTCATCACTTCCTTTTTGATAGATACTGTAAGTTATGCTTGTACATTTCAAAAGGTTCCAGAATACTACTACATGAAGATGTGTTAGCTTAAGGAATATTTATGCTAGTATGAAACAATAGTCAAAGTAGTATTTGTCCATCAAATTATTCATGATGCTATTGAAATAGGCAAACCAAAAACAACCGCATTTAATACAACCCCATTTCACCCGCTTCTGCACTAGATATTTTGTCATATACACCTGGAATAAGAGAGTTGTCTATTGTACTTGTGGGAGGTGTTTTTGAGCCATCAACCTCTAGCCAATTATAAAATATTCCGCCACCAGTGCATACAGTTGTCTTACGATTTTCGAGAATATGCTTCTCTCTAAAGCTATCGATATAGTTATAGACCATTCTTTTAAATGTGCGTGTAAAGTAGCCAATCGGATTTCTCATCAATGTACCGTTATGCTCGAATTCATGCGTTTTAGAGAACAAGATAGTTGAAGCATTTGCAAGAAGGTTGTGGAAGATATCTGTATCCGCTAGTAAACTACATTTCTTGGCAGCCTTCTTCGCAATGTTTCTCGCATTTTGAAAAGACTCATTAATCATGTTTGAATCGAAAGCATGTCCTAGTTTTCCGCGCATAGATTGTGGTACACGGTAATTGATGAAATCTATATCATGTTGAAAGGATTGTGAAACGTCCCCTTTACGTATATCTTTACTCTTTTGTTTTAAAGAAATAGATTTTGTTTTATTGGTAGGACACTTTGTAGGGCTTTTTGTATCCACCTTGCCGGACAGTTCGTCTACAATGGGTTGAATGATAATCGCATTGGAAGTTTGCAGCATATCTTTTGTGCGTTTCATCGCAACTTGTTTAATCATGCCTAAATGTACAAGTTTCTTCATTAAGCGTTGCACCGTTTTATAAGAAACGTTCATCATGTCAGCAAGTGAATTTTTGCATAGAAAACTAACGCCTACATATTTACAACTGTGGCGCTTTAAAATTTCAAGTAATGTAATGAGTCTAATTTGTACATCGGTACGCTTAATAGACATACGGATCGTGTCTCTGTATGTACGTACAGTTTTATTTAGTTCTTCCACTTTTTTAAACGTAGAAAGATTGTGAAAGGCTTCTTTCGTTGCTATTACATCTATGTGTTTCTTTCTCATATTCTATGTCTCCCTTTTTGGAAACAAAAAAGCAACGTCACCAATCATTTGGTAAACGTTGCTAAAGAAACCCTACATGATGTACAATAATTCAAGAGAGTATGGCAAGTGTTTACCTGGGCATTTCAGGTGGACGGTATATACAGTGTTGACGCACTTTATATACACGCTGTGCTCTTTTGTTATATTTGCTGTTTGTGCCCACAATTCGCCCACATATTTTTCTTTTTATATCGTTTTGTATCAATAAAGAAAAAATGTAGGTGAAACTCGGAGCTTATTATATAAATGTTTTAATTTTTTTATCATCTATTATCTGGTGTGGAATGATAATGCTGCACTATTCGAACCAATCACAAAATATAGCGTAGAAGTAGAGCATCCTGATAATGTGCCAGAAGCACTTAGTAATGCATTTCGAAGTGCGACTTCCACAAATCCGGGAGCTACTTTAGTAAGTCTTCCGCAAGACGTTATGACTGCGGAAACAACTGTAGAGTCTATTGGTGCGCTTTCTAAGCCACAGCTTGGAATCGCTCCCACAAATGATATTACATATGTAGTAGAAAAAATAAAAGCAGCGAAATTACCAGTTATTTTACTCGGTATGAGAGCGAGCACAAATGAAGTGACGAAAGCTGTTCGTAAATTAATTGCGGATACAGAACTTCCTGTCGTTGAAACATATCAAGCAGCTGGTGCGATTTCACGTGAGTTAGAAGATCATTTCTTCGGCCGCGTTGGATTATTCCGTAACCAACCAGGTGATATTTTACTAGAAGAAGCAGACCTTGTGATTTCTATCGGTTATGATCCAATCGAGTATGATCCAAAGTTCTGGAATAAACTTGGCGACAGAACGATTATTCATCTTGACGACCATCAAGCAGATATCGACCATGATTACCAACCAGAGCGTGAATTAATTGGTGATATTGCCTTAACGGTAAATAGCATCGCGGAGAAATTACCGAAACTTGTATTAAGTACGAAATCAGAAGCGGTATTAGAACGATTACGCGCAAAATTATCAGAACAAGCAGAAGTTCCAAATCGTCCTTCAGAAGGTGTTACGCATCCACTTCAAGTGATTCGTACACTTCGTTCTTTAATTAGTGACGATACAACCGTTACATGTGACATCGGTTCCCATTCTATTTGGATGGCGAGATGTTTCCGTTCTTATGAACCACGTAGATTATTATTTAGTAACGGTATGCAAACGCTAGGTGTTGCACTTCCTTGGGCAATCGCAGCTACTTTAGTAGAACCAGGTAAAAAAGTAGTTTCCGTATCAGGTGACGGTGGTTTCTTATTTTCTGCGATGGAGTTAGAAACGGCGGTACGTTTAAATTCTCCAATCGTCCATCTTGTTTGGAGAGACGGCACATATGATATGGTTGCATTCCAACAAATGATGAAATACGGCAGAACATCAGCTACAGAGTTTGGCGATGTTGATCTTGTGAAATATGCGGAAAGTTTCGGGGCGTTAGGTCTTCGTGTTAACACGCCTGATGAATTAGAAGGTGTGTTAAAATCCGCGCTAGCAGCAGATGGTCCTGTCATTATTGATATTCCAATTGACTATCGTGACAACATTAAATTAAGCGAAAAATTATTACCAAACCAATTAAACTAATGGAGGCAGATTTGAGATGACTGTTGCGCAATTAATTGATATTGATGCGAAAAAAACGAAAACGAGTAATGAAGTATATCAAACATCTACAATGCTTGCGCTATTAGATGGTATATATGATGGTGTAATTAGCTTTGAAGATTTGAAAAAACATGGTGATTTCGGCATCGGCACATTTGATCAATTAGATGGTGAAATGATTGCATTTGATAATGAATTTTATCATTTACGTTCAGACGGTTCAGCGGAAAAAGTAGAGCCAGAAGAAACAACGCCATTTGCGACTGTAACGTTTTTTGAAAAAGAAATGAGTTATACGGTAGAGCGTCCGATGAATCGTGAAGAAGTTGAAGCGTTATTACATGAATTAATGCCAAGTAAAAACTTGTTTTACGGTATTCGAATGGACGGTACGTTTCGTGAAGTAAGGACGAGAACTGTTCCAAGACAAGAAAAACCGTATACACCGCTCGTTGAAGTGACGAAATCACAACCAATCTTTTCATTTGAAAATACAGAAGGTACGCTTGCTGGATTTTGGACACCAGATTATGCGCAAGGTATTGGGGTAGCTGGATTCCACTTACATTACATTGATGATGAAAGAAGCGGGGGCGGACATGTTTTCGACTATGTTATAGAAAACTGTACCATCCAAATTTGTCAAAAAGCTCATATGCATTTAGCACTTCCAGAAACAGCTGATTTTATGGCGGCTGAATTATCAAGAGAAAATTTAGAGGATAATATTGCGACTGCGGAAGGTGCGGAGTAAAAAGGGAGAGACTGTTCCATTTTGGAACAGTCTTCTTTTATTCGTAATGTTATTATTTGTCGATAAATCGATATTTCTTGTCGAACCGTTGATATATTGTAAGTTATGATAGATATATTTGAAAAATCGTTGATATATTGTAAGTTACGATAGATATATTTGAAAAATCGTTGATATATTGTAAGTTACGATAGATATATTCGAAAAATCGTTGATATATTGTAAGTTACGATAGATATATTTGAAAAATTGTTGATATCGCTTATTTTTTTGAAACAAACGGATGTCCCTCATAATAAAAACGCCACGGATAGTGTACAGCTTCTTCTGCATAGTCGATATTAATACGAGGTCCTGCTGTTATTTTATATTGTGATGATATGTGTTCTTCTTTTGGAACTAATTCAATATGTAACGTATCACTTTGTAACGATACACCGCGTTCTTTTAAAGTGATGCCAAGTGCACGGCATAGTTTGCCAGGACCGTTCGTTAAATTTTTGTACTGCGCTTTTGTAATTTCGGTCTTATTGTAGCGCGCTAGTTTTATTTCTTCTATTCCATCTACCAGCTCAAGAGCTCGAATGAGAACACCTTGTGGGGTGCCCACTGGCGCTGTAATAACGTTAAAGCAATGATACATACCGTAAATTAAATATACGTAAGCATGCCCTGGTGCACCAAACATAACTTCTGTGCGATCTGTCCGTCTGCCTCCATAACTATGTGCGGCCTTATCATCTGGGCCTTTATATGCTTCTACTTCTATAATGATTCCGCTTCGCTTTATTCCGTCTACAATATGAACAAGTTTTTGCCCGAGTAATTTTTTTGCGACTTCTAACGTATCGCCTTCATAAAAAGAAGGAGGTGCCTGCATTGTACTATCTCCTTTGCTAAGTGTATATGTATATAGTAAACCAAATTTTCAGTAGTAATTCTAACTCGTTCTATTTGCTACATTTATTTCATAAACTATGGATAGAGTACAACAGCGAAGAGGGGGAGTGCGACATGATTTATCGCTTACTAGCTCTTAATATAGATGGGACACTACTATACAACAATGGAAAAATTGCAAAAGGATTAAGAGAAACAATTGAATTTGTGAAAAGAAAAGATGTATACGTTACGTTATTTACGAGTCGTAATTTTCAATCCGCTCATAAAGTAGCAAAGGCGTTAAAATTAGATTCTATATTAGTGACACATGGTGGTGCTTTCGTTTCAGCAACGTTAGATAAGCCGTACGTTCAAAGAAGATTGTCTGAAGAGAAGACTTTTAACATTGTGCAAGTGTTAGAGCACTTTGATTGTAACGTACGTATTTCTCATGAACGGTTTTCGATAGGAAATCGTGAGAGAAATACACCAAACTTAATTGCGCGCACTGTATTATCAAGCGCAGATCCGTTATTTTATCCAGTTCAATTTGTAGATTCGTTAGGTGACGCGCTTCGTGACCATCCGGTAGCGGCGCCAAAAATTGATGTTCTTTTCCAAACTAAAGGTGAAAAAGAACGCGGGCTAAATACATTAAGAAAAGCATTCCAAGATGTAGAGTATGTTGAATGTGATTCAAAACGAATAGAAATTTTACCGCAAAATGTATCAAAGTTACGCGGGTTACAATTGCTTGGAGAGCATTTAAATATTTCGCTAAATGAAATGGTTGCGATTGGAGATAGTATGGAAGATTTAGAGGTTATTGAAAACGTGGGACTTGGGGTAGCGATGGGGAACTCGCCTGTAGAATTAAAGCAAGCAGCCGATTGGATTACACGTTCAAATAGTGAAAACGGTGTAGAGTACATGATTAAAGAGCATTTCCGTAAGCAGTTCCCGCTTCCGTTTTTGAAGAATCATAAAAATACACCGAAACGATGAAAGAAAAACGTAGCTTTTTGGCTACGTTTTTTTGTTGAGCTTACTAAAAGGAATGGAAACGTTTTAACTATGTATGAAACAGATACAATTTACTTGGGTCCCTTAGAAGACTAATGTAAAGTGGGGGATGTTTCCGGAAAATTCACATCACATGAAATGTTCTTTAGATTAATTTTGTCCCGTCTTTATTGGCGATAAGACCCCATCTCAAAATTCGGCACATGTGAGGAAGTTAGGTGGAAGGTTAATGGCTCATAAAAAAACAAGTGAAGGAACAAAAAATCTTAATGTACCAGAAAAAGGACATGATATGAAAATTACGTTCCATTCATCGGTTTTATGCTTCTGTTACTAGGAATACGTTTAAGATTCATGGCTAAAAATAGTTAACGGATGTATAAAAGGCATCAGAGATATATAATCTCTGATGCCTTTTAAGTGAATACAGATAAAATGAAAATATCTATATGGAATGATAAATATGTTAAGCTTCAATTACGCTAAGCATTCTGTTTATAAATGCAGCTGCGTGAGCACGTTGTGATGGTCCTTTTGGTACGAATTGATTCAATTCATTACCTTTTACAATTCCATATCCATACACTCTTTGTACTTCTTCTTTAGCGTAAATTAAGTTTTGGTCTACGAATGGTAGTTCAACTTGTTTTGCAAAAATACCAGCGTGTTTTAGAGAACGATCGATCATAATAACAGCTTCTTCGCGTGTAATTGTAGTATTTGGATCAAATGTATTATCACCACGTCCGCGGATTATGCCTGCGCTTGCTGCACGATTAATACCGTCTCTTAAAGATGGGTGTACTTGTTCTAAGTCTGTGAAATTAGCATTTCCACTTGGTAATTGTAAAGCACGAGTAATTAATGTAGCAAATTCAGCACGCGTTACAAGACGTTCTGGGAAGTACTTGCCGTTTCCTTCTCCTTGCATAATGCCTCTAGCTGCTAATTGACGAATGTCTTGTTCATACCAGCCACCTGTAATGTCATCAGTTACTGGATTTTTTTGATTTTCTTTATAGTATGTTTCAGTTCCTTTTAAGAAAGCATCCCATTGTCCGCGTTGAATCATAAACGCAGGGCAGTTTTTTCCTGACCAAAATTGGTGTTTTTGGACCTTATCTAGAGAAATATTTAAGTCGTTCATTAAATAAGCTGCCAATTTACGGGCATTTTCTACCGCTTTTTCATAGTTTCCATCTTGATTAACGGCAATTTCAATTCCGATAGATTCATAGTTTCCAGTTTTATTTCCAGCATGCCATCCAACTTCATTTACTGGAAGATGTTGATAAATTTCTTTATCATCTACTGTGAAATGCCAAGATGCGGCACGATCAGCTGTTCCGCGTGCTTGATTATCTAAGAATTTTGCATGATTTAGAGCATTAGCACCTTTCGCTGTATTAGCCGTTTCGTGAATCGTAATATATTTAGGCACCATTGGGTAGCCAGGGCGAATATCGTCATTTCCTTTTGGGACAATCATTTCTTTAAATGTAACGCCATAAATATTGTTTGTTTGTAGAGCTTCTGGCGATCTCAATAAACTATTTTTAGCAGTACGACTGTTTTTTAATAATGAAGCTTTTGTACCTTCAAATGTAGCAGAAGGTGCATAAATCCATTTTGCTGTTTCGTTTATTTGGACTTTAAACCAATTTCCAGCTTGTTCAGTAGGAGTAATGACTTGTGGCTCTAGTTTCCCTTCTTCTTTAAACGATTGGAACGGAAGTGCATGTATGGAAGCTTCTTCTTTTACGATTAATTTTTGGTTAGATAGTTTATGAATCTCTTGAACTTCTAAGCTATTATCATTGTTATCTATCCATCCAGCGCCAGTTGGCGTCGTTATGTAGTAAGCATTTCCTTTTTTCTTTGTCGCCGTTACGACTTGTTCTGTAATCTCGATATTCGATTTGTTTTTTAAATCATTCGCGGTATATAATGAATGTTTTTTTGAAGTGTATAGTAGGAATTGGCCAGTAACCTCGATATCTTCTTCATGAGTACTATGCTCATTAACATGCTCCTTAATACTTTTAAAAACTTGATCCTCCGTATATACTTCGGCGGATTTTTCAGCACTCTCTGCAAATGAATAAGTAGGTGCAAGAACAGTTTGTAATGCAAGAGAGAGAGTTAATACACTATAAAATTTCTTTTTCATATTTGTTTTTAACACATTAGATTGTGGAATCTAGTGTTAACAGTCCTCCTTTTTATATTGTATTTTCACTATGTATCGATTTTAACAAGAGAAAATCATGATGTCTATATACATGAGCAATATTCATAAAAAGAATTATTTGAAAAAATGTAAGAGAAACAGGTAAAACCTTCTGTATTGACCTGCAAACGCCCTTCAAGTAAACTAAAGAGAGTTTGCAAATGAAAAGGTGATAATGTTGTTAATTTCAATTAAAACGTTACAAGATGATCGTTTTTTACGTCCGCTACAAAATATTGGCGGCTTATTTTTTGAAGAGAGTACGATTGGATTTGAACAAGAGGAAGCAAATCTTATCGTTGATATACACATTGAAGAGAATGTGAAAGCATCTGCTCGTTTAACAGATGTTGCGACTGGAAATGTGTATGAAGAAACATTCGCAAAAGATTTATCTGCTTTCACAGATGAAAAAGAGCGTATGAAGCAAGTGAAACACGTTGTTTCTTATGTATATCTTTCTGTTCTTCAACAGTTAACTGGTATTGAACAAAGCTGGGGTATTTTAACGGGAGTACGTCCGACGAAACTTCTTCACAAAATGCTTCAAAATGGTATGTCAAAAGAAGAAGCGCATCAAGAACTTCGTGAAAGTTATTTAATTCATGAAGAGAAAATTGAACTTCTTCAGCGCATTGTTGATTGCCAATTAGCAGTTGTTCCGGATTTATACCGTTTGAAAGAAGAAGTAAGTATTTATATCGGTATTCCGTTCTGCCCAACGAAATGTGCATATTGTACATTCCCGGCTTATGCAATTAATGGACGCCAAGGATCTGTTGATTCGTTCTTAGGTGGTTTACATTATGAAGTTCGTGAAATTGGTAAGTTTTTAAAAGAAAAAGGTGTAAAAGTTACGACGATTTATTACGGCGGCGGTACACCTACAAGTATTACAGCAGAAGAGATGGATATGCTGTATGAAGAAATGTATGAAGCGTTCCCAGATGTGAAAAATGTGCGTGAAGTAACAGTTGAGGCAGGTCGCCCAGATACAATTACGCCAGCAAAGCTAGAAGTGTTAAATAAATGGAATATTGACCGTATTAGTATTAATCCGCAGTCATACCATCAAGAGACACTAAAAGCAATTGGACGTCATCATACTGTAGAAGAAACAATTGAGAAATACCATTTAGCTCGTGAAATGGGAATGAACAATATTAATATGGACTTAATTATTGGTCTTCCTGGTGAAGGGTTAGATATCTTCAAGCATACGTTAGATGAAACAGAAAAGTTAATGCCAGAATCATTAACAGTTCATACGTTATCATTTAAACGTGCTTCTGAAATGACGCAAAACAAACGTAAATATAAAGTAGCAGGTCGCGAAGAAATTACAGCGATGATGCATGAAGCAGAAGAGTGGACGCAAAAGCATAATTACGTACCATATTACCTATATCGTCAAAAGAATATTTTAGGTAACTTAGAGAACGTTGGTTATGCAATGCCGACGCAAGAAAGTATTTACAACATTGTCATTATGGAAGAAGTACAATCAATTATCGGACTTGGTTGTGGTGCATCAAGTAAATTTGTTCACCCGAAGACGGGAGCAATTACGCACTTTGCGAATCCGAAAGATCCAAAATCATATAATGATGGCTTTGTGAAATATACAGAAGATAAACTGAAAATTTTAGAAGAGCTATTTGCATAAGAAGAAAGAGGTTGTTCCGAGTCGGAACAACCTCTTTTTTATCCTGCAGTAACGGGCGGTCCGATTATATCTTATCAGTTTTTGTCGGTAAGTCGATATATTCGAAAAATCGCTGATATAAATTGAGTTGTGGTTGATATATTTTGAAAATCGCTGATATATTTCAAGTTACGGCCGATATATCCGGAAAATCGCCGATACATTTACCATCTAGCGGCACCGTATGTAAAACTATGTCGATAATAATCAGAAAAATTAGTCAAATCATTAAAGGACAATGTCTACTTATGGACGAAATGATAGATTTATGAAAGAGAAAAGGGGGAAATTGTTGGCATGTATATGACGATAGGGAGAATTTTTGATTTATCAGTTGGTAAGTATCCAAATAAAGAGGCGTTAGTGGAACCTGAAAAAAATATTCGCTGGACGTATAAACAGTGGGATGAACAAATAAATAAAACAGCGCACGCTCTATTAGAAGAAGGGGTAAGAAAGGGAGATACGGTATCTGTTTACTTATATAATTGCCATGAATTTGTAAACGTTTACTTAGCCTGTGCGAAAATTGGAGCGATCTTTAACCCGATTAATTTCCGCTTAAAAGCAAAAGAAGTATCTTATATTCTTCAGGACGCATCCTCGAAAGTCGTTGTCTTTGAAAAAGCAGTTGAGTCAACTGTTGCTATAATTGAAAGAGATTTTCCAAATACATCTTTTTGGTCTATAGAAAACGATAAACCTTCCTATGCAAGTTCCTACCATGAAAAAGTGAATGAAGCATCTTCTGAGAAAGTAAATATCGAAATTGATGAAATGGATTATTGTTCTATGCTGTATACGAGCGGTACGACAGGTCATCCGAAAGGCGTGTTACATCGCCATCGTGAAATGGCTGAGCATAGTATGATTTGTACGTATTTCCTAAAATATAATAGAGATAGCGTTGGGCTTGTTGTTGCACCTTTATATCACTGTGGTGAATTAAATGCCGGAATCATACCACGCATTCAAGTTGGCGGAAAGAATGTTATTTTGCATCATTTTGATACAGAAACAGTATTACATACGATTCAAGAAGAAAAGATTACGACGTTCTTTGCAGCGCCGACGATGTGGAATATGTTGTTGCAAAAAGATTTAGCTCAGTATGATTTAACGTCAATGAAAATCGGTATATATGGCGGGGCAGCAATGGCACCGGCGTTAGTGAAGGAATGTAAAGAACGTCTTTATATTGATCTTGTTCAAATATACGGAATGACAGAAATGGGGCCAGTTGTTGCATTTCTCGTAGAGGAGGATCAAATTACGAAAGCTGGTTCAGCAGGCACGCCATGTTTTAGCCATGAAGTTCGTATTGTGAAACCGAACGAGGATGCACCGGCAGAACCAGATGATGTATTACCTCCTTATGAAGTGGGAGAAATTATTTTACGCGGCCCAACTATGATGGCTGGCTATCATAATCGTGAAGAAGCGAATAAAAAATCGATGTATAAAGGATGGTATCATTCTGGTGATCTAGGCTATTTTGATAAAGACGGTTATTTATTCGTTGCTGATCGCGTTGATGATATGGTAATTAGCGGTGGCGTAAATATTTATCCTCGTGAAATTGAAGATTTCCTTCATAGTCATCCAGGTATATTAGATGTGGCGGTACTTGGTGAGCCAGATGAATTATGGGGAGAGCGTGTTGTGGCAGTTATTGTGAAGAAAGATGAAACAATAACAGAAGCTGATTTAGAAACGTATTGCAAAGAAAGTGATGAACTAGCAGATTATAAACGTCCGCGTTATTATTTATTTGTAGATGAACTCCCTCGTAATGCGAGCGGGAAGTTGCAGAAGTTTGTACTGAGGGAGTCGTTGAAAGGTGCGAAAAAATAGAAAATGCAGGATGCCCCATATCTATGGGGTATCCTGCATTTTTCTGTATTAAACAGAAGAAACAATATCTTTGTTAATTCTCATTTTTTCTTGGTGAAGGTTAATTAGCGCATTTGAAATAAGGTGGAAACACAAAGTGGATGTAATACAAAAAGAAAAGACACCCTAAGGTGCCTTTCTCCGACTTGAACCATTTCATTTCATACGAATCGGAATCTATCCGTATTACCATTACCCCTTTGTTATGAGTGTAAACACACACTATAAAGCAGAATCGTCTATATACACTAGATTGTTAGTTCACAAAAGACAAGAGATTTGAGATCAATATCGAAGTGACGCCACATCCCCTATAATAATTGATATGTTACGCCTTTTAAAAGAATCTGCTTTATAGAACGTGCCCACAAGTTATATTTTACTACATGTAATATTCATTTAGTGTATTTTTTGATGAATATGTATAATTACATAAACTGTATGAAAAAAGAGAGTATACTCTGATGTTGTGTAATAAAGATAAAGCCCGCCTATGGAATAGGGGGCTTTTCTTACTTTTTATAAATATTTATTCCAATTATATTATCAGATGAGTCTAAACGAATATAAACGTCAGCTGATAAAAGGTGTGCATTATATATTCGTTGTTTATATGTTGATATCTCGAAGCGTTTTCCATTTAATTCACATTCTAGAATAATCATATCGCCATGTTCTTTCCAATTTATTAATTTAGCAGTTGTATTCATATAAACCTCCTCTGAATCATTTTATGAAAATTAATAGAGATAGTGTGAGAAAGGAGTTTATATAACAAAAAAAGACACCTTAAGTGTCTTCTTTGATTACTATAAAAGTCTTTGAATGAAATAGGTTTCTATTTTTATTTGCGTGAAAAGCCTTCTTCATCAAGGTATTCCGCAGCTTCTGGATAAGAGTTGAATGTACCGTCTAAGTTTACACCAGCGTACACGTTCCACATGTCATCCTCTGAAATAAGAGTAAGAATATGACCATCTTCGTTCTGCCATTCTTCTTCTTTCGCAGGTTCTACAGGTGCTACTACTTCTTCTTGTGATAGAAGGTCAATTGATTTCTCAATTACTGAACGTAACTCCTCTGCTGAAAACTCACGGATGTTAACCATGCCTTTATCATCTGTTTTATAACCTTTAATACCGCTTGCATATACAAATCCATTTCCATTTGGGTGTAAATGAAATACAACGTTCTTTTTATCTAAACGACTTTCTTCAAAGTGGAAGTTTACACGTTTTAATGATACGTTCTTTCTTTCTAGTTCTGGGAAAGATTCAATAATCGATAATTTTTCTTCAAAAGTTAGCATAGTGCCTCCAAGTATATAGTAAAAGATTTAATTTGTTCATTATAGCATAGTTGCAATTGTTTCCAAAGATAAGGGGGAAACTTTTCGTTGAATACGTTTACGTCACGAGAATGTAAAAAGTGAGCTAACGAATGTATCTTTTTAGGTGTACAATGGAACATGGACTTTATACAAAGGTGGTTTTTTTATGTTTCAAAAAATAGCAAAGGAATGTTTAGCAGGATTTACTGTTGCGATTGTTGCGTTACCACTTGCGATTGCATTTGGTATTGCCGCGACAGGAACGTCTGAGGGAGCGTTTGTTGGATTGTATGGTGCGATTTTAGCAGGTTTATTCGCAGCGTTATTTGGCGGGACACCTGGGCAAGTAACAGGACCAACGGGACCAATTACCGTTATTGCAACAGGAGTTATTGCGACGCACGGGTTAGAGGCAAGTTTTATTGCCTTTATGATGGCAGGGTTATTTCAAATTTTATTCGGTGTATGTAAGCTCGGTTCTTACGTTCGATATATTCCGTATCCTGTCGTTTCGGGATTTATGAATGGTATTGCATTAATCATTATTTTAGGCGAAATAAAGCACGTACAAAATAGTTTTTTACTTGTTGTGTTAACGATTATTGTAATGATTGTTTCTGGTAAATGGATTAAGGCGATTCCGTCTAGTTTAGTAGCACTAGTCGGTGTGACAGCTTTGCTACCTTTATTTTCTTCCTTACTCGAAGGACTTACAGTAAAGTTACCGATTATCGGAAATCTTTCACTAAATAAAGTAATTGAAAAGATTGGAACCATTCCAGAAGCGATGCCTACGCTTCATATTCCATCTTTAAGTGGAACAGGAATAGCACTTATTTTGCCAGCGCTTAGTATTGCTTTATTAGGATCGATTGACTCGTTGTTAACATCGGTCGTAATGGATAATGTGACAGGTACACGTCATAAAAGTAATAAAGAACTGGTCGGACAAGGTATCGGTAATATGATGAGCGGATTGTTTGGCGGATTAGCAGGTGCAGGTGCGACTGTAAGGTCTATCGTAAATATAAGAAGTGGCGGTAAAACGGCACTTTCGGCATGTATGCATAGTGTTATCTTATTTGTTTTTATTATGGGTCTTGGTTCGGTCGTACAATATATTCCACTTGCCGTATTATCAGGTATTTTAATTTTAACTGGTATTGGAATGTTCGATTGGGAAAGCATGAAAAAGATGCATGTCGCTCCTAAAGGTGATGTCGTTGTTATGCTCGTAACGATGATTGTAACGGTGAAGTTCGATTTAATGATTGCTGTTGCATTCGGTATTATTCTTTCGTTCATCATATATATGGTGAAATGTAAAGAACGCAAAACTTCTATCGTAAAAGAAAAAGAAGAAACGTACACAATTCAAGGACCGCTCTCTTTTCTATCAGTAGATCGTATTTTCTCTACTTTACAAGATGTGAAGTCACCGGTTATTTTACGTATGAAAGATGTGCGTTATATGGATGTATCAGGAGCTATGGCCTTATTAAATTTTGTTGAGCAATTAAATAAAGTAGGAGCAAGTGTAAAGCTTGAGCAAGTACATCCGAGTATTGAAAAAACAATCGCAGTAATGGCAAGCGATGAACAGAAAGAGCAATTGAAAATCTTAAGTGTTTAGATGGTAATTAGAATATCTCACAATCTTACATAAATTATAATGTAGAGTTGTGGGATATTTTTATAATGTTTTTAGTAACATGTATCGCAGTGATAGGGAGGAAGGGCTCTTTTGAGTAACAGAAAAGGTTATAGTGTGTACGTATATAATGGAAGGAATTAGAAAAAATATTGTGAAGAGACAGGCTTAAATGGGTTCTCTTTTCTATTTTGAAAAAAAAACCAAGTATTCAACCTATAATAAATTTGTTATGATAACCAATGGGATAAAGTGAATTCCTATCGTTTAAAACAATATGTTTGAGAGTATATGTATAAAAGAAAAGAGAAAAAATATGAATAAAACATTTGTAAAAGGAGCAGCAATTTTAACCATTACAACTTTTTTGTCGAAATTGCTGGGTAGTTTTTTTCAAATTCCATTACAAAATATTGCAGGAGATGAAGTGCTCGGTATTTTCCGCCTTGTTTTTCCTGTATATATGATTGCTCTTACATTATCGGTAGCCGGAGTTCCACTTGCAATTTCGAAACTAATTGCAGAGTTGAACGAAAAAAATAAGCAAAAGGAAATTGCAAAATTATTTAAATCAGCGTCAATTATTGGGATAGCATTTGGCGTTTTCGGCTGTTTAGTCATTGTATTATTTTCTATTGAAATTGCAAATATGCTTGGTGGACAAGAAACTAGAATGCCGTTGCTTATTACTTCATTAGCGTTACTCATTGCGCCATACATGGCGGTGTATAGAGGGTATTTTCAAGGTTTCGGTGATATGAAACCAACAGGGGTATCACAGGTCATTGAGCAATTTGTACGTGTGTTTTTTATGTTAATAATTGCTTACATACTAGTATCATGGGATAAGAGTAATACTGTTATTACTAGTGGTGCGATGGTTGGCTCTTTTCTTGGAGTCATTAGTTCGCTTATATATTTGCGTATAAAATATAATAGAAGTCCATACTACAATAAAAGCAATTCCTATTCGCTCCGAGATTTAAGAGAAAACGGCAAAAAGATATTGCGGGTATCGATCCCAATCGCTATTGGAGCTTTATCAATGCCACTTTTAAATTTAGTAGACTCGCTTACAATACCGCATGTATTACAAGGATCATCAACAGAAATTCAAGAACAATTTGGAATATACAGTCGCGGTTTTGCATTCACGCAAATAATTGTTATTTTTGCAAGCGCAATTGTATTTCCGTTAATACCACTCTTAACTTCCGCATTGGCCAAAAGAGATATAAATTTGGCGAAAATAACAATTCAAAATACAAATCGACTAGCGCATGTTTTGACAGCACCGTTAACAATATGGTTGATGGCATTAACAGTACCGTTAAATGTCGGATTGTTCACAGATGTAAAAGGCAGTAGTATGTTAACAGTTATGATTGGCAGTTCGTATTTTACTGCGGTTATGGTATTATCAATAGGTGTTTTACAGGGCATTAACCGTTCTGCACAAGCTGCATGGATTGTTATTGCTGCGAGTTGTGTGAAAGTCGTGTTAAACATAATGTTCGTGCAGAAGTTTGGCATAGATGGAGCGGCGTATAGTACATTCATTACTTATGTATTGGTTTGTATTGTAAATCATTTGTATATTCGAAGCTATATTGCCTATTCTATTCATTTAAAAAGCTTTTTTGGTGTGCTAGCAATAGCATGTATTTTGGGACTAGGATTGTATGAACTATGTAATGTGATAAATATTACATCTTCAAGAATTATGACGTTATTATTCAGTGGTATAGCATTAAGTATTACAACCATTTTGTATGGTGTATGTGCTTTGAAATTAAAATGGATATCAATAAACAAAATACCATTTTTGAAAAGATAAATATAGAAATTTAATTTTTTATTATAATTCATATGAACTGATAAAGAGGAAACTATGTAGGGTATCAAGTGTTTAGGTAAGGAATGGGTACTAGTTTATGTTAGATGAAATAAACGGTTACCTAGTTTTGGAGGAGATTTAGGGTGCGTTTAGTCTTATCAGGATATTATGGTTTTTATAATGTTGGAGACGAGGCGATTCTACAATCAATTATTGAATCGTTAAGTAAAGAGAACCCGGATATAGAACTAGTAGTACTATCAAATGATTCTAAATATACAAAGGAAATGTATGGTGTAGAATCGGTAGATCGCTGGGATATAAAAGCTGTTTATCATGCAATCAAAAACAGTGATGGAGTTATTAGCGGTGGCGGGAGCCTTCTTCAAGATCAGACAAGTACGAAGAGTATTCTATATTATACGGGTATTATGGGACTCGCTCGATTATTAAAAAAGCCGTATTATATTTATTCACAAGGAATAGGTCCAATTACAAAAGGATATAATCGTCTATTAGTAAAATGGAACTTGTCAAAAGCTTCCTATGTATCAGTTCGAGATGAGGATTCGTTTTTATATTTAAAAGAACTTGGCATAAAAAACGATATTGAAATTGTTCCAGACCCTGTTTTAACATGGAAACGGACAAAACAATCGGATTGGTTGCAAAAGCATTCGATACATGGAAAAGTAATCGCGGTTAGTGTGCGTTATTGGAATGCAAAAGAAGATTATATAAAAAAATTAGCTGCGGCATTAAAAAAATTAAAGCAAGAAGGATACCAAATTCTATTTGTTCCAATGCATGAGCCATTTGATCAAAAAGCTTCGCGTGAAGTAGTAGACTTAATGGGAGAAGAGACGTATATGCTTCCATATAAAATGGATATCGATGAGAAAATATTCATTTTATCACAATGTTCATTACTAATTGGTATGCGTCTTCATGCACTAGTTTTTTCTGCTGTAGCCAAAACTCCAATGGTCGGGATTTCATATGATCCGAAAATTGATTCGTTTTTAAGTCAAGTGAATCAGCCAGTTATAGGAAGTGTGGATGGCGAATGGAGTGCTGAATATTTATATGAAATTGCGAAAAAGCAATTAATGCAACAAGGAACTGTGCAGCAAGAGTTACAATTGACAATAGATGAGCTTCGGTTGCAAGGCAAACAGGCAACAAAGAAACTCATTGATCATATGGAAAAAGGCACTTTATTAAAAAAGTAAAGTGTCTTTTATTTTGTTTTGAATGTAATGAAAATTCAAATTAAAAAACGTTTTATTTTAATTCCTATTTATTATGCTAAAATGATTGTGATTATTATATAATCAAATTTGTGATAATAAATTCGTAGATTACGAGGAGGATAACCTTGAAGACTTTTTCAAAAGGTATAACAGCAGTGGCATTAACGGGATCATTACTTTTAACTCCTATTTCAAGTTATGCGGCAAATGATGATATTACAGGACATATGTTTGAGACGAATATGCGCTCACTTATTACTAAAGGAGTTTTAATGGGGTATGGGGACAATGTATATGCGCCTGATAAATTAGTAACAAGAGCAGAGTTTGCTACATTCATAGCGAGGGCTTTAAATTTACCGAAAGCTGATTCGAATTTCGAGGATGTGCCGAAGACTTACGGTTTATATGATGGTGTAAGTAGAGCATATGGAGCGAAAATTATTAATGGTCGTACGAACGAGACGTTCTCACCAAATGATGTGATTACACGTGAAGAAATGTCGATAATGGTAAAGCGAGCGTTAGACTATAAAAATATTAAAGTAGCTGTAAGTCCGCTTACCTTTACTGATAAAGATAGTATGTAACTACTCAGCCACCTTTCGGTGTCTTTTTTAAATTTTACTAGTTTCATATGCCTCCCATTTGTAAATACTGAGTATATCAAACAGGGGAGGTGAATCTTATGGTCGATCGAAAAATTATTTTAGATACATATAAAAAAGGACCTGAAGCTGTTATTTCTTTATTTGAAGAAACATTTTCTAAGTTAGAAAAACGTATACAAGAACTAGAAAATGCTTCAAAAAAAAACTCCAAAAATAGTCATAAGCCACCTTCTACAGATGGTTTGGGTAAGCCCGTTACAAAAAGTTTGCGCAAACCGTCTCATCGTCAAACGGGTGGCCAGTTGGGCCACAAGGGACATACTCTTGGTTTGACAGCGACTCCAGATCATACGATTACACATTCTCCTACATATTGTACTTGTTGTCATACTTCCTTGAACCACGAGCCTGTAAAAGGGTATCGCATTCGCCAAGTGTATGACTTACCACCTATTCAGATCGAAGTGACAGAACATAAAGTAGAACAGAAAGAATGCCCACATTGCCATTCTATCCAAGAAGCCCAATTTCCTTCGACAGTATCTCGTCCTGTTCAATATGGTCCAAATATAAAAAGACTGATTCCCTATTTAACGCATTATCAATGCATTTCTTTGAAGCGAACAAAAGAATTCTTTCAGGATTGTTTTGGACATTCTATAAGCGAAGGAACCCTGGTAAATCATACACAGGCTTTCGCTTCTCAATTGCAGCCATTCATAAAAGAAGTAAAGGAAAAGATTCTGCAGTCTCCTGTTGTCCATTTTGATGAAACTGGTATGCGTGTAGAAAACAAAACACAATGGTTACATACTGCCAGTACACCGGAGGTGACATTGCAACATATTCATCAAAAACGTGGAAAAGAAGCAATGGATGCTGGAGAAATCTTGCCATCTTTTTCTGGAATTGCGATGCATGATGGTTGGAAATCGTATGATGCGTATACAGATTGTCGTCACGTTTTATGTAATGCCCATCTCTTACGAGATTTACAAGGAATTATAGATAGTACTGGAGAACAATGGGCACAACAGATGCAGAAATTTCTAACGCAAGCGTTGACGATGAAAAAGCAATCCGAAGGTACCATGCCAAAAGCGACGCAAAAGAATCTGTTTATTATGTATCAATCCATATTGAAAGAACAACAGATTCTTTCCACGAAACAAAAGAAGAAAGGAAAGCAGACGCCTTCTCAAAATTTATGGAATCGCTTCGTCAAGTATTCTGACAGAATTCTAGGGTTTTTAGAACATCCAGCCATTCCATTTGATAACAATCAAGCAGAACGGGATATTCGGATGACGAAAGTAAAACAGAAAGTGTCTGGGACTTTCCGAAGTAAGAAAGGCGCAGAATCTTTTTGTCAGATACGAAGCTTTATGAGTACCATGAAAAAACAAAAACAATCGGTCTTACAAGCGATAAACCAAGTCATAGAAACTAGAACGGTTCCTTGGAATAACACGACTTCATAAGAGAATTTCTCTATTTGGCATAGATTCTTTCTCTGATTGGAGTATTTTCTTTTCATGTTTTCGAATCGGAAACATGTATTTGGCCTGTTTTTTTATTTGAAGAAGCTGAGTAGTTACGATAGTATTAACTATAAAGAGCATGTGCAAGTTATGGTGCTACTCAAATTATTAAAGGGTATCCAGAAGATAATACATTTAGACCACATTTATCAGCTACAAGAGGGATGGCTTCAGCTATGTTGGATCGCATGCTTCAGACGATTGAAAAAAACGGAAATAGCAATCCTGTAGAAACTAAGAAATATGTCGTGACAAATGTAAGAGAAAACGGAACAGAGCAAGAAGTAGAGCGCTATAATACGTATAAAGAAGCGGTTACCGCTGCTCAAAATAAAGGTATGAATGCGGTAAAATACGAGAACGAATTTTTATGGATTAAAGATGGTTTTGCAAGTGCGAAAAGAATAACTGGGCAAAACATCATTAATATTTATGATGAGAATTTAGCAACAGTATATACGTATATTCAGTATGGAACAGAATTGAAAGTGTTAGAAGTTGGCGAAGAGCGTGTGAAAGTTCAACTTTCTGGTTTGACAGGTTATGTGAAGAAGAATGAAATCACTTTAATTCCTACAAATGAAATGAAACAGTCGTCTTATTATGTGAAATCAGATGGATATTTATACCATAAATATTATACATATAATACAAGTTCACCTGGATATACAGAATTTAGATATGGTGTGGCACCTTCTTTCATGAAGCAAGGACAGCAAATGTATAGTGTAGATGGAAAGACATTCGGAGACGAAACTTTCTATCAATATTTCAATTATTTATCATTACGTTCGAAAACAGATTATACAGCTGAACAACTAGATAGTTATGTGAAATCGATTAAGCCAGACTCTCCATTAATTGGTTTAGGAAAGAAATTTAAAGAAGTAGAAAGCAAGTATAATGTAAATGCATTATTCTTATATTCATTAGCAATTCATGAAAGTTATTATGGAACAAGCGCTCTTGCAAAAGACAAAAATAATTTATTTGGTTTAAAAGCAACAGACGATAGCCCATATGGTAACGGGGAAGCATTTAATTCAAAAGAAGATTGTATTGAACACGCAGCAAAATTATACATGAATGAAGGATATTTAAATCCAGGACATTGGCGTTATACAGCAACATATACAGGTGATAAAGCTGCTGGTTTAAATGCGAAATATGCATCTGATGCGAACTGGGGTAAAAAAGTAGCGGGGCATATGAACCGTTTTGATTCTTATTTAGGTAAAAAAGAATACAACAAGTACAAACTTGCACGTGTGATGAATAACGTGGAAGTGAAAAAGAATCCTAGTATATCAAATGAGCGACTGTATCGTTTAAATACAAATGTAGTTGTCACAGTTACTGGTGAAGAAATAATAAATGGAAAAGCGTGGGTTAAAGTTATTTCAGATAATCCTACTGTAACAGAAGCGTATATTGCAAAAGAAAGCTTAGAATACGTAAAACATTAATTAAATAAAAAAGAAGGTGCTACTAATATTTCGTAGCACCTTCTTTCTATTCAATTTCAAAATCAACAATGATATAAGCGAGTATAACAACGAAGAAAATGCTAACGGCTGGCGCTGTTAATACGTGGCCAGACATAAAGCCAATGCCAAGTGATAGAATGAGTGTGCTCGCTAATAGCATATACTTTACGGTCATGATTTTCTTAAAGTTTGTGATCATGCGGATGAATAATGTAATACCAAAGTATAGAAGTGGTATTAAGTAAATAAGGAAACCGACAATTCCAAATGCGAAAAATAGGTCATGGAAGTCCATTTCAATTAATTTAATTTTATCTGTGTAGTTACCAGCGTAACCCATTCCGAATAGTTTTTGTGAAAGCGGTGCGTCTTTATAGTACTGTTTGTATGTTTTTAAGAATTTGTCGCGATCGCTGTAAATTAAACTTTTTACTTCAGAATCTGTAAGTTCACCTTTTGCATGTTTTTTTGCATCTTCTGGATCTTCTTTAATTACTTTTCCTTCTTTTCGATCTTTCTCTTCTTGTACTGATTTTTTGTATTCGTATATTTGCATGTGAATGCCCATATTTTTTGCGATAGGAGTATGTGGTGTAAGAGCAATTAAACCTCCTAGTATAACAGCGGCAACAACGGTATTTACAATATGTGTGAATCCTTTTCCTTCTTTTTTACGATTTATCATATATTCAATGAATGAGAAGAAAAGTGCTACGCCTAATGTAATAACAATTGCGCCATATCCGACTTTCGTTCCGACCATAATACTTGCATACATCGCAAGTATTGTTGGAATCCAGTAATATATTTTTGAGAAAGAAGTTGTTTTATGAATCGAATATAAGACAATGATTGGGAACATAATGGCGAAAAGAGAACTTAAATCATTTCCAGCGAAGAACCAACCTCTTGAACCGATTTTTGAGTGAGGATAGCTTGGGAAATCCGTTCCAGTTTGCATTGCGACAATCATTGTGATGCTTAAAATTAAAGTTGCATATAAGAAATATGTAATGATTTTATGAAATACATACTCTTTATTTTTTAGCTCTTTAAAGGCGATAATATATCCAAACAGTAGCACAATTGGATATACGCTCTTTAAGATAAATTTAACTTCTTCTCCAAATGAAATTGGAGATTTAACCATCATATTATTTACAAGACCGATTGCGAGTGCGATTCCGAGTAAACATAAATAGAGGATGTACTTTTTCGCATCTTGTTGTTTGTGATGAAGAAGTAGGTATCCTAATGCAAGAAGCATAAAGGCGAAACGGACTACAACTCCAACTGTTGCGCTCATGTGTAGTATATAGATTGAAAAAGATGTTAATAAATCTAAAATTGGTTGAAACACAATGAATAGCAATAGGAAATGTGGGAAGTAGTTATCCGTTTGTTTCAACTTATTAACCATATGTTCCTCCAGTTCTTCATTCCTTTATTACAACACCCAAAAGATGGGTATAAAGCCTTTTTTACATAGTAAGGCGAATGAATTTCAATATTTGTTTTTTTATCAAACTTAAGAATACACCATTTCATTGTAATGGTAAATAGATGAAAAGCATGGATAAACCGACTTTAATTTCTATATTTTTCAACGGAATTGTATGTTTTATACGGTATATGTACAAATTGCGAGATTATTAGACAGAAAATTGAGAAAAAAGAAGGATTTTTCAGTGGTTTTCTATAATTATATAAGTATAATCTTTATGGAGAAAAGAGGGGTATATAATGGAAATAACAAGTAAAACAGAATCTGTCGTTGTGAAATATGAAGGCCACGTTGCAACGGTTATGGTCAATCGCCCAGAGGTGTTAAATGCGTTGGATGAGCCGACCTTAAAAGAGTTATTACAAAAGTTGAAAGAAGTAGCGGAAAGTTCTGCGCATATCGTTGTGTTATGCGGGAACGGCCGTGGTTTTTCTGCGGGTGGGGATATTAAATCGATGCTTTCAAGTAATGATGAAAGTAAGTTTGATGGTATTATGAATACCATTTCTGAAGTTGTCGTGACATTATATACGATGCCAAAGCTTGTTATTAGTGCAATTCATGGACCAACTGCAGGTCTTGGATTAAGTATTGCGTTAACAGCTGATTATGTAATGGCGGATATATCATCTGTTATTGCAATGAACTTTATTGGAATCGCTTTAATTCCAGATGGAGGCGGTCATTTCTTCCTTCAAAAGCGTGTCGGTGAAAATATGACGAAGCAAATTATTTGGGAAGGTAAGAAATTATCAGCGACAGAAGCGCTTGATATCGGCTTAATTGATGAAGTAATCGGCGAAGATTTCCAAACGGCTGTGAAGCAGAAGATTAATGAATGGTCACAAAAGCCGATTAAAGCAATGATTCAAACGAAGCAAATTTTATGTGAAGTAAATCGTTCTAATTTAGAGCAAACATTGCAATTAGAAAAGCGTGGTCAATATGCAATGAGACAAACAGCGGATCATAAAGAAGGTATTGCTGCGTTTTTAGAGAAACGTTTACCAGCATTTAAAGGGGAATAAAGTTTGTCCATTCCTCACTGATTATTAGCTCGTTAATTCGGGATAAAGGGGAGAAAGTGCTAACACATTTTAGTATAATTGTGTTAGCACTTTTTTTTAGGAGTAATACATGAAGAAAATGATCGGTGTTATCACTATTATTTTGCTTACATATTCTGCTTTGCATAGTACACCATCTTTGGCAGTTCGGACTGCGTTATTTTTTGAGGGACATCCAAGTGTTGCATTTTCTGACGGGGTGACGAAAGAAAAAGATGTGAAAAAAGAAGCGATTCCAGATGAGTATCAAACTCTATATGGTAAGGACGAAGACTTAGAGCACTATTTCTTTCCACATGTAAGAGCACATGGATCAGGAATTGATATGTTAAGTGCATGCGTGAAGAAAAAATGGTTTTTCTATAAAGCAGAGCTCGGATGTTATTAAATATAGGAGGATGAATGATGTCAGCATATAACAAGTTAGTAAGAGATCGTGTTCCAGAGAAGATTTTAATGTCTGGAAAAACATATACAGCACAAAAATTAACAGGTCAAGCCTACATACAAGCTTTAGCGAAAATTGGAACGGAAGAAATTCGTGAATTTGCTTCTATGAAAGAACGCGAACATGCACTAGATTCTCTTGCAGATGCGCTAGAGGTTATCATTTCATTAGCACGTGCAGAAGGTGCATCGATTGAAGATGTGGAACGCCTTCGTAAGCAAAAAGAGATAGAGCGCGGTGGATTTGAAAGAGGGATTTATTTATTAGACGTTTCAGAAGAATAGTTTTATAGGAAAAGCATAGCGTTAATGAGTAACGCTATGCTTTTTTGTTGCAATGAAGCTAATAATGAAGAAGATAGCTGTTAATATCCAGCCGATTGTAATAGAAGAAGTAGTATGAATGGCATAAGAGATTTGTAAACAAAATAATGATGCTAAAAACCAAATGAGTGCAATGTGTATATATTTTTTTGATATATTCATATTTCAGGACTCCTTTTGTATACTAAAAAGAATTTTACTACAATTTAGAAAATTAAACTATATAAGTAGAGGTTTTCTGGTGAATTTTGTATACTGAATAGTAGAGAAAATGAGGAGGAAACGACAATGGCACATCATGCGAAAGAAACGATGGAACTGATTAAGGAGCTTGTCTCTATTCCGAGTCCGTCTGGAAATACAGCAAAAATTATTAATTTCATTGAAAACTATGTCAGTGAGTGGAACGTAGAAACGAAACGTAATAATAAGGGAGCTCTTATTTTAACGGTAAAAGGGAAGAATGATGCGCAACACCGCTTATTAACGGCACACGTTGATACGTTAGGTGCGATGGTGAAAGAAATTAAGCCTGATGGTCGCCTGAGTCTTTCTATGATTGGTGGATTTCGCTGGAACTCTGTAGAAGGGGAATATTGCGAAATTGAAACAGCAAGTGGCAAGACATATACAGGAACGATTTTAATGCATCAAACATCTGTACATGTATATAAAGATGCAGGTGAAGCAAAACGCGATGAGAAAAATATTGAAGTTCGTATTGATGAGCGCGTATTTTCAGCTGATGAAGTACGCGAATTAGGAATTGAAGTAGGAGACTTCGTTTCATTTGATCCGCGTGTTCAAATTACAGAGAGTGGATACATAAAATCCCGTCATTTAGATGACAAAGTAAGTGTTGCGATTTTATTAAAATTAATTAAAAGATTACAAGATGAAAACGTAACATTACCATATACGACGCATTTCTTAATTTCTAATAATGAAGAGATTGGATACGGTGGTAATTCTAACATTCCTGAAGAAACTGTTGAATACTTAGCAGTTGATATGGGAGCGTTAGGTGATGGACAAGCATCTGATGAATATACAGTATCTATTTGTGCAAAAGACTCTAGCGGCCCGTATCATTACGCACTGCGTAAACATTTAGTAGAGCTTGCGAAAACGAATCATATTGAATATAAAGTAGATATTTATCCATACTACGGATCTGATGCATCAGCTGCGATTCGCGCGGGATTTGATGTGAAACATGCTTTAATTGGAGCGGGTATTGATTCTTCTCACGCATTTGAACGTACACATGAAAGTTCTATTGCGCATACAGAAGCATTAGTGTATGCATATGTAATGTCTAATTTAATTGAAGAATAATTTCATAGATAATAGAGAGCTGATTAAAGATATTATTTTTAATCAGCTTTTTATTTGGCGAAGCGATTAGGAGACATGTTCTAATCGCTTTTTTATCCCGCTATTTGCCGAGTAGTAAGACCCCTACCTCAAAATTCAGCGAAAGCAAAAAAGTTAGATGGGGACCGGGCTGCCCGTAAAAGCCCGATTGGTGAGGGCTGATTAAAGTTTTTTTATATACATTCATTATAAGTTATATATATGCGATTTTTGTTATAAGGCCGGAAACGTATTTACTATAGATATATAATGTTATACACTATGAAAGGAATTAATTAATAGTTAATATTTTTTAGTTAGCTTGATTAAAAAAATGTATGAATATGAAGTTTTGAGAGGAGATTTATTTTTCATGAAGTACAAAGCAATAGCCGCAGGTTTATTAGCAGCAAATTTACTAGCACATCCAATTAGTAGTTTAGCAGAAACGAAGAAATTTCCTGATGTTTCAGATAGTGCGTGGTCGAAAGACGCAATTTATTATTTAGTAGAGAGAAATGTAATTAACGGTATGCCAGATGGTAACTTTATGCCATACGGAAATTTAACACGTGCCCAGGCAGCAAAGATTATCGCAACAGCAATTGGTGCTAAAGTAGATCCAAATGCAAAGCCGTCTTATAATGATGCAAAAAATAGTTGGGCAGCTTCATTTATTGCAGCCATGGAAAAAGAGAATATTATTAAAGGGCGAGAACCAGGAGTATTTGATCCTGAAGGAAAAGTAACTCGTGCTGAAATGGCAGCTATGCTTGTAAGAGCATATAATCTGAAAAGCAAAGTAACAGGACCAGTTCCTACAAAATTCGCTGATTTAGAGAATCATTGGGGTAAAGAAGAAGTTAATATTTTAGTAGAATTAAAACTTTCTTTAGGTACAGAGAATGGCTGGAAACCGAATGATTCTATTACGCGTGAACAAGCAGCTCAGCTTACTGCGCAAACAGATAAATTTAGCAAGAATAGTGATCGTCCAGTAGAAACAAAGAAAATGTACATAGATAGAAAATTCATTACATATCACGCACCATCATTAAGTTCTGGGATTAGTGCGAATCAGCATAATCCACAAACGGTAGAAATTAAAGAAGAACGAGATGGATGGATCAAAATTGCAACAAGTAACGGTGATAAATGGACACCTTTAGTAGAGAAAACAGAAGTTATTAATGAAGGATTCACTACTTATGCAGAAGCTTCTTCTTCGTCAAAAGTAATGGGAACACATAACGCACAGCAAGTAACTGTTATTGAAGAGAACGGCAGCTGGATTCGTATCCGCATGGGCGCTGGTTTCCAATGGGTTAATAAAAATCAATTAAATCCAGTGAAGCAAGGGAATTTCTTAGAAGGAAAAGCGATTATCATTGATCCAGGTCATGGTGGAGTTGATCCAGGGCATTCTGGTGTGAAAATGGATGAAAGTGCTATTGTATTAGATACATCTTTACGTGTACAAAAACTATTTGAACAAAAGACACCATTTACTGTTTTATTAACACGTAATGATGATACGCGTCCGGGAAATACTCCTGGTGAATCTTTGAAAAAACGTGTAGAATTTGCACAAGAAAATAAAGGTGATATTTCCGTAAGTATTCATGCAAACGGGTTTAATGAACAAGTAGAAGGAACAGAAACGTTCTACTACAGATCGGCAACAAATCCAAACTCAGAAGAAAGCCGTGTACTAGCAGAAAAAGTACAAAAACGTTTAGTACAAGCACTTCAATCAAATGATAGAGGTGTAAAGACAGAAAACTTCTATGTAGTGAAATACAATACAATGCCTGCTATTTTAGCTGAACTAGGTTTCATCGATGCTAAAGGTGAAGGTGAAAAACTAGCTACTGAAGAATGGAGACAACGTGCAGCGGAAGCGATTTATCAAGGCATTTTAGATTACTATGAAGAAATGGGTAACAACGTGTCTTCTTTCCGTTAATAAATAATAAGAGATTGCCATTGGCAGTCTCTTTTATTTATTAACGTTTCTCTTTATTTCCGGCATATGATATCATTTAATTTTATATACAAAAGAAAAGTATTTGAGTAATTGTAATCATAACAATTTTAAACGATAGAGGATGATAATAGATTGAATAATCATAGTAAAACACCTGCCTGTATATATACGTATGCATTTCGTGAGGAGGAGCGTGCTTTATGTTACTTGGAAATGCGCTCGTTCTTTGGAATGGAGTCCCACGTTAATATTTTAAAAAGTGATGTCAAGATTGACCCGAGTAGAAGTGCGTTTATGAAAGAGCGCGTTGAGGTTATGTATGAAGGGGACGACTTAGAAAGCATTTTAAAACAAGTGGAACAAATTGATTTGGCGGGAGCGACATTTAAAGTTATCTTCGTTAAAATCAATGACCTCGTTGGGGAGAATAAAATTGAATATGGAGAAAGACGTCTTATTGAACGAGACCTTGGCATGCATATTGAAGGAGAAGCGGATGTTCGTAATCCAGAGCGTGTATTCGGGATTGTTCCTCTTGGAGGACGCTGGTACTTCGGGCACTATGTAGAAAGCGAACCAGTTTGGTATCATCACATAAAAAAACCGCATAGTTATTCGACATCTCTTAGCACACGTGTTGCGAGATCAGTTGCAAATATCGCTGTACCAAATCCAGAAGGAGTACGAGCAATTGACCCGTGCTGCGGTATTGGAACAGTAGTAGTAGAAGCACTTTCTATGGGGATTAATATCGTTGGTAGAGATATAAATCCACTTGTAGTTCTTGGAACAAGAAAAAACATCGCACATTTCGGATTTGAAGGAACAGTAACAAAAGGACCAATCGAGGAAATTACTGAGAACTACGACGTTGCCATTATCGATATGCCGTACGACCTATTTACGCATGCCACACCAGAAGACCAGCTCTCCATTCTTTCAAGTGCGCGCCGCATCGCTAAAAAGGTAGTCGTTGTAACGATGGAGACAATGGACGACATGATCCATGAAGCAGGGTTTGAAATTACAGATCGCTGTATTACCAGAAAAGGATCATTTACTAGACAAATTCTTGTTTGTGAATAAGAAAGGAAGGTCACCCGTTTGGGTGACCTTTTTAGTGTAGTTTGATGTGTGATTGATTGGCAGTTTGTAGGCGGCGATAAGTTGATATTGTGATAGGAGAATCTATTACTGTTCTTTTAATTTCTCTTGTTGTGCGATTAATAAATTGCGTAATACGTGTCCGCGGTAACTTTCTAATTTTCGTCCTTCATGATAGCGTACGCCTAATTTTTTTAGTTCAGCTACGTACCAGCCCTTTGTTCCGTAGTACATTGGATCACTTCCTTTTTGCTTTTGAACAGTATATGTTGGGGAGCGAAGTAACTTTACATTGAAAATAATAAGACTGGTTGTATCAAGGGGGCCCCCATAACATAGACTCTGGACAGTGTATAAAAAAATAGACAGTAGTGTATGTTTTTCTAAAAATGCATACAAATTTATACCCTATGCGTTGGCATGATATTTGCAATGAAAAGAGTATCAACGTATAGGGGAGAGATCGAAATGAAGGTTAGTAAAATATATACAACGATTGATGCACACGTAGCTGGGGAGCCGCTTCGAATTATTACGGGCGGAGTGCCAGAAATAAAAGGAGAAACGCAGCTGGAAAGACGCGCCTACTGCATGGAACATTTGGATTACCTTCGTGAAATTCTGATGTATGAACCGAGAGGGCATCACGGAATGTACGGTTGTATCATTACACCGCCAGCAAGTGCCCACGCTGATTTTGGTGTTTTATTTATGCACAATGAAGGATGGAGTACGATGTGTGGTCATGGCATTATCGCTGTTATTACAGTTGGAATTGAAACAGGCATGTTGGAAGTAAAGGGTGAAAAACAAAAGTTCATTATTGATAGCCCAGCCGGAGAAGTTATTGCGTATGCAAAATATAACGGGAGTGAAGTAGAATCTGTATCATTTGAAAATGTTCCTTCATTTGTATACAAAAAAGACGTTCCTATTAAAATAGATAACTATGAATTTCAAGTAGATATCGCGTTTGGAGGAGCATTTTACGCTGTTGTAGACTGTAAAGAATTTGGTTTGAAAGTTGATTTCAAAGATTTATCTGCTATTCAAATGTGGGGCGGTAAAATTAAACATTATATAGAGAGCAAAATGGAAGTGAAACATCCACTTGAAGAAGGATTGAAAGGAATATACGGCGTTATCTTTTCAGATGAACCGAAAGACAAAGGTGCTACGCTACGAAATGTAACGATTTTTGCTGATGGGCAAGTAGACCGTTCTCCTTGCGGTACAGGAACTTCAGCGAGAATCGCAACTCTTTTTGAAAAAGCTACCTTGCAAAAAGGAGAAGTATTCATCCATGAATGCATTACTGATGGGAAATTCCAGGGAGAAGTATTATCCGTAACCGCAGTAGATACATATGAAGCTGTCGTTCCGAAAGTAACGGGGAATGCCTTTATTACAGGATTTCATCAGTTCGTTGTAGATCCGAGAGATGATTTGAATCGAGGATTTTTGTTAGGATAAGAGGAGGGGGTGGAAAGATATGCTTGTCATAAGCGCGAACGAACAAAGAAACTTAGTAAATATGAATGAAGTTATTGAATACGCGGCGCTTGCTTTAAAAGAATTTTCCGCAGAAAGAACGATTACACCAATAAGAGGCTCATTACCATTTGCGAACGAGCAAAATACGGCATTAATTATGCCTTCAGTAGCGGAAGGACTTGAGGCACTTGGAGTAAAAATAGTAACGGTAGCCCCGCAAAATAAACAGATAGGAAAGAAAACGATCAATGGGATTGTGATGCTATCAGACTTTCAAACGGGAGAACCGCTCGCACTTCTAGAAGGATCGTACTTAACGATGATCCGAACGGGCGCCTTATCAGGAGTAGCGACAAAATATTTAGCTCGTCATAACGCAAAAACTTTATGCATTATCGGCACGGGTGAACAAGCGAAAGGAATTGCCGAAGCAATATTTGCGGTTAGAGATATCGAAAAAGTCATCTTATACAATCGCACAGAAGAAAAAGCGTATGCATTTGCGCAATATATACAAGAGAAATTTGGTAAACCTGCTTACGTTTACAAGGATCCAAATGAAGCAGTACGTGAAGCAGACATCATCGTCACAACTACGAACGCAACCACACCAGTCTTCTCAGAAATCTTGCAAAAAGGCGTCCACGTAAACGCCGTCGGCTCATTCAGACCGAGCATGCAAGAACTACCCTCACATGCCATAGCTAAAGCAAACAAAGTAGTAGTCGAATCAAAAGAAGCAGCACTAGACGAAACAGGAGACCTTCAAGTTCCGATAAAAGAAGGTCTATTCAAAGCAAACGCCATTCACGCTGAACTTGGTCAAATTATAAGCGGAGAAAAAGCTGGGCGCGAAAATGATGAAGAGATTACTATTTTCAAATCAGTTGGTTTGGCGGTAGTAGATATTATCGTTGCGAAGTATTTGTATGAGAGAGCGTTGGAGCAAGGGGTAGGGAATAAGATTGAGTTTTGAGACTGCCTTTTGGTGGTCTTTTTTTCAATTCATCAAATGTCATGATAACCTCCTAAATGTGTTTTTTGTCTTTAATCCCATTCTACATTTTCGATCATATAAAACAATCATTTTAGAGGGATTTTCTGTAAGTTGATAGTTTTTTACCTCATTTTATGAGGCTACTTATTCGTGGTCTTTTTATTTTCTCCTCCGCATAAATATAGTTTATCGCAAGAATGCATTAATAGATTACAAACTTTCTACCTTTGCGAAAAAGTTTGACAATACATACGGGTAGTGGTAATTTAAAACCTATAAGAAAACTCGGTATTAATTCCGAGTTTTCTTATAGGTGTAAATAGTCGAGAGGGGTCGAAATATGAAGAAGAAGTTGTTTGTATTACCATTTGTCCTACTATTATTTATTGCATTAGCTGCTTGTTCAGGGGAAAAAGATTCGAAGCAAGCGGGCACTAGTAAATCAGGGACTCCGAAAGATGGAGGAACGTTAACGATTGGTGTTAGCGATAATCCAGATACGATGAATCCGCTTTATGCGAATGATCGTGTGTCATTAACTGTGCAGCAAGCTTTATATGCGCCGCTATATCATATGGAAAACGGTAAGAAAAAGTTTGTTCTTGCTGAGAGCTTTACGCCTTCAGAAGATCAATTAACGTGGACATTGAAATTAAAAGATAATTTGAAATGGCATGATGGTAAGAAAATTACATCAGACGATATAGCATTTACATTCCAATCTATTTTGGATGAGAAGCAAAATAGCTCAAGTCGTGAAAACTTTATTTTTAAAGGAAAGCCGCTTGAGGTGAAAAAGGTAGATGAGTTAACAACTCAATTCGTTTTACCACAAGTAAGCGCATCTTTCGAAGGTGTGATGAATGATTTCTTCCCAATTCCGAAACATGTATTTGAAGGGGAAGCAGATTTAGCGAAGAGTAAGAAAAACTTACAGCCTGTAGGTTCAGGACCGTTTAAGTTTAAAGAGTATAAATCAGATGAGTACGTTGCATTAGATCGATTTGATGATTATGTAGGTGGGAAAGCTAAATTAGACTCTATCGTATACCGCGTTGTAAAAGACCGTAATACAGCAAATGTTTCACTGCAAAATGGTCAAATCAACATGAAGATGATTGAGCCACAAGACTTTAAGAAATTAGATAGCACTGGGAACTTCTCAATGGTGACATTCCCTGAAGGTAGATTATTCTACTTATCTTATAACATGAATACGGAGCTTATGAAGAAAAAAGAAGTGCGCCAAGCAATTGCACATGCGTTAGATAAGAAAGAAATGATTAACTCAGCATTCGTTTCAGGTGAATTTGCAGAACCAGCAAATTCAATCTTAACGCCAGACGCTATGTATTATGCGAAAGATATTAAAGACTATAAGTATGATAAAAAAGAAGCGAAAGATTTATTAGCAAAAGCTGGCGTGAAAGATAAAGAAAAAGTACGTGTGATGTATGTAACGAATAATAAAATTATGGAAAGCTTAGCGCTTTATACACAACAAAAATTAAAAGAAGTTGGCTTAGAAGTTGAACTAAATGCATTAGATGCTAGTGCAGCAAGTGAAAAAGGCTTAGATAAAGAGAATAAAGAATATGACATTACATTTGGTGGTTACATAATGGGACCTGAGCCAGATTCATATAAGAGCTTATTCTTAAGTAATGCTGAATACAATTATGCACGATATAAAAACGCTGATTTCGATAAGTTATGGGAAGAAGCTGCAGTTGAAACAGATAAAACAAAACGCGCAGAGCTATACCATAAAATTCAAGAGACAGCTAGAGAAGACGTACCTTATCTACCAATCGCGTATCCGAAAGCAGTTATTGCAGTAGATAAAAAGTTTGATGGATTAAAAGAAGCGAAAGCAATTCCTGTCACAATGTTTGAAGATCTATCTAAGATTTATGAAGTGAAATAAGAAACAATAAAGAAGCTGGTGGAAATCAGCTTCTTTAGCTTGAGGGGGGAAGTTTGTGTATAAAGTAATTGCGAAGAGGCTTTTAAATGCAATTCCGCTTTTATTTGTTATTTCTATTATTTCTTTTCTATTAATAAAGCTAGCGCCGGGGGATCCCGTTCGAAACTTTGTAACGCCAAACATGAGTCCAATTGATGTGGAGCGTATTCGCAAAAGTTTAGGACTAGATCAACCAATTTACGTGCAGTATTTTTTATGGTTAAAAAACATTTTAACAGGAAATTTTGGTTACTCACTTCAAAATCATCGTCCTGTTTTGGAACTTATCACAGAAAGATTACCTGCAACAATTGGGTTAATGGGATCATCTTTACTCGTCTCATTCGTAATCGCAATACCACTTGGACTATTTACAGGTGTGAAAAAGAATTCATTCTTTGACCGCATTGTAAACTTTATTTCATACGTTGGTATTTCTATGCCGGTTTTCTGGTTTGCACTACTATTAGTCTACTTATTCTCTTTAAAATTGAACCTACTTCCGAGTATGGGTATGCGCACCGTAGGTAAAGACTCTGTCTGGGATATTGTGCAACACGGCATTTTACCTTGCATGGTGCTTGCGTTCCAAAACGTATCTGTTTATATGAGATATATTCGTTCAAGTACGATTCAGCAATTAGAAGAAGAATATGTACAAATTCAATATGCGTATGGTGCTTCAAAGAAAACAGTGTTATTTAATCACGTACTTCGAAATGTATTAATACCGATCATTACAATTTTCGGATTATCGATTCCAAGTTTAGTAGGCGGAGCGTTCATTACGGAAACAGTATTTTCATGGCCGGGTCTTGGTTCACTGGGGGTAAATGCTATTTTTAGATTTGATTATCCGATTATCATGGCAATTACATTACTATCATCATTCATGTTAATTCTCGGTAACTTAATTGCTGATATTTTATATGGCGTAGTAGATCCGCGCATTCGAATGAGGGGGTGATTTGGAATGAATAATAGGAGATTTCAAACGATAAAACATAGCTTTACGAAAAATAAGTTTGTTGCAATGGGAGTTATTATACTTGCGGTTTTAACGGTCGCATCAATTTTCGCATTCGTATCGCCGTACGATCCTAGCAAAATGTCGATTCCAGATCGCTTACAAGAACCGAGTATGAGTCATCCTTTCGGAACGGATGATTACGGAAGGGATTACTTAACGAGAGCGTTATATGGCGGACGAGTTTCGCTTGCGGTCGGTTTCCTTGCGATGGTTGTTTCTATTACAATCGGTACTGCAGTTGGAACAATTAGCGGGTATTTTGGCGGAAAGTTAGACAACTTTTTAATGCGAGTTGTTGAAGTGCTTATGTCAATTCCATCATTCTTTTTAATGCTACTATTAAATGCGTATTTAAAACCAGGAATTACGACGCTAGTTCTTATTATCGGATTACTAACATGGATGGACACCGCCCGTATTGTAAGGGCAGAAACGTTATCTGTAAAAGAGCGTGAGTACGTTTTATACGCAAAAGTATCAGGACAAAAGTCACTTATGATTATTGTAAGACATATCATTCCTAACATTTTATCAACCATTATTATCGCCGCGACATTAACGATTGCGACATCAATTTTAATGGAATCATCACTTAGTTTCCTAGGTTTAGGCATTAGAGAACCAGATTCTTCTTGGGGCAGCATGCTAAACAATGCGCAAGGATATATTGGTGAAGCTTGGTATTTAACGCTCTTCCCAGGATTTCTTATCCTTTTAACGGTACTTAGTTTTAACGTAATTGGTGAAGCATTGAAGAAAGCTTTCGCACCAAAAGGAGCCGGACATGAAAACTAAAGTGTTAAGTGAAAGGAGTGAGAAGCGTGTCTGAAAAACTACTAGAAGTGAAAAATTTAAAGACTTCTTTTTTCATAGAAAGTGGCGAAGTTGAAGCGGTTCGCGGCGTTACATTTCGCTTAAATAAAGGAGAAGTAGTCGGTATCGTTGGGGAATCTGGAAGCGGAAAGAGTGTAATGGCGAAGTCTGTTATGTCTCTCGTTATGTCACCAGGAAAAGTGAAAGAAGGGGAAATCCTTTTTCATAATGAAAACATACTTTCTAAATCTGAAAAAGAATTACGTTCTATTAGAGGAAATCAAATTTCACTTATCTCTCAAGACCCAATGTCAGCGCTGAATCCGGTCGTGAAAATTGGGAAACAAATGATGGAAGTAATTATACGTCATCAAAAAGTGAAAAAGAAAGAAGCAGAGCAAATCGCGATTAACTTGTTAAAACAAGTCGGCCTTTCGTCGCCAGAAGAAAGGGTAAAACAATATCCGCATGAACTAAGCGGTGGTATGAAGCAGCGAGTTATGATCGCAATGGCGATGTCTTGCAACCCTGACCTTCTTATTGCGGACGAGCCGACGACTGCACTTGATGTAACGATACAAGCACAAATACTAGATTTAATGAAAAACTTAAAGAACGAAACGAATATGGCGTTACTTCTTATTACGCATGACTTAGGAATCGTCGCGCAAAACTGTACGCGCGTTATCGTTATGTACGGCGGGCTTATTATGGAAGAAGGACCTGTACTTGATATTTTCCAATCGCCGAATCATCCATATACGAAAGGGCTATTAAACTCTTTGCCAAAAATAGCGAACGGCGTAAAAGAAAGACTCGCTCCTATTCAAGGTGTAACGCCAAACTTATTAAACCCGCCACAAGGTTGCCCATTCGCAGAGCGTTGCCCGCATGCGATGGACATTTGTGAAAAAGAACGTCCGCCATATTTTGAAATTGGAGACGGAAGGCGTTCCATGTGCTGGTTAAATGATAGGGCGGTAGGTGATTCCCATGCATGAAGAAAACTTAATTGAAGTTCGGAACTTAAAAAAGTATTTTCCTATTAAAAAAGGACTATTCGGTAGAAAAACAGAGCAATTAAAAGCAGTCGATGACTTAAGCTTCACTATTAAAAAGGGTGAAACATTCGGGTTAGTAGGAGAATCTGGCTGCGGAAAATCAACGACAGGAAGAAGTATCATTCGCTTACACGATGTCACTTCAGGTAACGTTTTATTTGACGGAAAAGATATCGCAAGTTTAAAGGAAAGTGAACTAAAAGAATATCGAAAAAGAATGCAAATCATTTTCCAAGATCCATACGCATCATTAAACCCGGCAATGAACGTATTCCAAATTATTAGTGAGCCAATGAACATTCATGGATCTTATGAAAAAGAAGAACAAAAAGAAATCATATTAGACCTGCTCAAAAAGGTAGGCTTAAAAGAAGAACATTTATATCGCTACCCGCACGAATTTAGCGGGGGCCAGCGCCAGCGCATTAGCATCGCGCGCGCACTATCTGTAAAACCAGACTTTATCCTATGTGACGAACCAATCTCAGCACTAGATGTCTCAGTCCAAGCGCAAGTCGTAAACATGCTGCAAGACATTCAAGAAGAAGCAGGAGTCACATACTTATTCATCGCACATGACCTATCGATGGTAAGGCACATATCAGACCGCATCGGAGTCATGTACTTAGGAAACATAGTAGAAATTGCCGACAGCGAAGACTTATACACAAAACCGGCACATCCATACACACAAGCACTACTCTCATCTATGCCAGAACTAGATCCAACAAACACTGGCAAAGAAAGAATCATCCTAGAGGGAGAAGTACCAAGCCCACTCAACTCACCATCCGGCTGCAAATTTAGAACGCGCTGCAAATTCGCCACTGAAAAATGCGCACAGGAAGTACCGAAGATGGTTGAGATTGCGAAAGGGCATGAAGTGGCTTGTCATTTGTTTTAGAGGGAGAGCACTAGGGGGACCTGGTGCTTTTTTCTTTTGCGTTGGGGTGTGGGATTGGTTGTTAGTTTAGGAGATAACGCGCTCGAAATTTGTCGGTAAATCGATATGTTGTGTCGAAACGTTGATATATTCGGAGTTACGATCGATATAATCGAATAATCGTTGATATATTTTTTTAAAGAGTGGGATTGGTTGTAGATTAATGTAGAAATTTAATGTTTTCGAAAAAAAGAATTGACTTCTATATTAGTTGTAACTAAAATAGTTACATAAAGATGTAATCAATTTAGTTACAACTAATATCTGCTAAAAATATGATTTATATATTTAATTAAGGATGGTGGTCCATACGTTGCCACCCGATGTAGAAAGTTACTAACACATTCAAATCAATGCATATTCTAAGCTTTAGTATTTTCTGTTACGGGGCAATAAGGTGCAATGTTATCTTTTGTAAAAAACCTTGGTGGATCTTTCTTTGGAAATATTAGTTTTGGGGAAATATAGTAAGGTATCTAAAAAAGAACAAGGTATAAAAAGATGTACTTATATAAACCAAAAATTTAGTTGAGCTGGATAATAAAAAAAGGTAGGAGATTTAAATGGAGACGAAACAAGATAACCTTATTTACGTATGGGATGCATATTGTGGATGGTGCTATGGTTTTTCAGAAAGTATTAAAGGATTTTACAAAAACCACACTGAAGTGCCATTAACGGTTTTATGTGGAGGGTTATTTTTAGATAATTTACCAATGAAAAACTTTTCATATATAGAAGAAGGAAATAAAAGAATTAATCAACTTACAGGTGCTGAATTTGGTCCTTCCTATCAAAAATTGGTGGAGGAAGGGACTTTTAAAATGAATTCGAAAGATGCTGCAATTGGTTTTTCAGCTTTACGCTCATTAGCGCCAGACCGTTTATTAGAATTCACTTCGGCTATGCAAAAAGCGTTTTATTATGAGGGCCAAAGTCTGAGTGATCCAGAAACATATCGCAAAATTGCAATCGAGCATGGTTTGGACCCTGAACAAGTATTAGAACGTTTAAACGCTCAAGAAACAATAATAGATGTCCAAAATGATTTCAATAAAGTTCGACAGCTTGGTGTTAATAGCTATCCTTCCTTACTTTTACAAAAGGATAATCAAATTATTCCTATTGGTGGTGGCGTAATGACGCCGGATAAAATTGAAGCGCGTTTTAAAAATTTATATTAAGAAAATTTAGGATATAGTAGCAAACATGTTATCTTAAGCCACCTGACATTTATCTCCGGAATATTCGCCAGTACTATTACACTTTCAGATAAATGGGAGTGGGAGATTTTATCCCGCTTTAACGGGCAGTAAGACCCCCACCTCAAAATTCAGTGGAAGCAAAGAAGTTAGGTGGGGGATCAACTGTCCGTAAAAGTCCGATTGGTGTGGGCTAATAATCAGTGGGGGATGAACAAAACCCCCACTGATTAAAGTTTCACTTTATCGGAACAAGATAAAAATATGATAATTAGTTAATAACTTTAACAAAAGGAGAATAACATACTATGTTTACAACAATCGATACAAATCAAAAAGATGTGAAATTAACGGTGTTTAGTTCGGACGAAAAAAGCTTTATGGTCACAGCAACATTAGTTGAGAAAGCAGGACATGCATTTTTAATAAACTCAAAATTTACTCAGTCTGATTCGAAAGAAATTGTTGAGTATCTGAAAAAAAATAACTTATCTTTAGATAAAATCTTTATTATTCATGGGGATCCAGACTACTACTTTGGATTAGAGAGCATTAAAGCCGTTTACCCAGAAGCTATAGCGTATGCAACAGAGTCTACTGTTGAACATATCGTTCATTCTGTCTTAGGGAAATTAAAAGTTTGGAAAGACGCCCTTGGAGAAAATGCACCAAGTAACGTGGTATTACCTCAAGTATTTAAAGAAAAAGTGATTGATTTTCAGGGGTTAACATTTGAACTAGTAGGCTTAGATCATTACAGAACTAGCCTATTTAATAAAGAACTAAAAGTATTAATTGGTGGTATCGATGTATTTAACGAAATACATGTATTCTTAGCGGATACTAGCTCAAAAGCGGCTATGGAGGCATGGATTGAGAACTTGAAAGTATTACAAGCATTACATGCTGACATAATTGTACCAAGCCATGGATCAATCGAAAAATCTCTAAATAATCAAGCACTTACTGCGACAATGGATTATCTAAGAACGGCGGTTCAAGCTTCTGAGGAAAGTGGAACTTCAAAAGATTTTGTGGCAAAACTTGAAGCAGCATATCCAGACTATGCAAATAAAGGTGTATTAGAATTAAGTGCAAAAGTTGTAACAAAAGAAATGCCTTGGGGTTAATGATATGAATAAATATCAAAAACTATTACATGAAACGTATGTGTTAACTGGCGAAGGGAAATTGGATGCGTTCAAAACATATTTAAGTGAAAATGTATCTTGGACAGAAGCTGCTGGGTTTCCATATGCAGGTACTTATATAGGTCCAGATGAAGTAGTGAAAAACGTACATGAACGTCTTGGCACAGAATGGGATGACTATAGCGCTAAAGATGAAATTTATGCTTTTAATAACAATACTGTTATCGTGTATGGAAAATATAGTGGGACATATAAAGCTACAGGGAAATCGTTCATAGCAGATTTTTGTCACCTTTATAAGTTTGATGAGAACGATAAGGTTAAGAAGTTTATTCAAATTGTGGACAGTGCAACTGTTAATGAGGTATTAAGTTAGAATGAATCGTTTTTAATATGCCTTGTATAGGGGGAGGTTAGGATAAATGAAATTTCTAACATTACCCCTGACATTACATTTTGGGGAAGGTTTCTCCTTCTTCAAGCTTTTTATAGAAGAAAACTTATTTAAGTAGAAGAGGTAGGTATATATGAAATTAGAGAAAAGTTTAATCATAACAATTATTTCTGTATTTATTTTAGGAGTAGTTTCGACTTTGGTATATCAAGCTTCCGCTGGTAATAACAAAGGGAACTCAATTAAGAGCGAAAATGTCGCTTCTGCATCAAAAGAAGTAAAAGAAAATGAAAAGAATAAAAAGATGGTAGTTGATTTCTATAATGAAGTTTTTAACAAACATAATATCGATATTATCCCTAAATATGTTAGCGAAGATTATAAGCAACATAATCCTTTTGTTGCTGATGGACGAAAAGCCTTCATGGATTTCTTTAAGGAGGATTTTGTTAAAAATCCTAATTCCTCTGCAGAGATTAAACGTGTAGTAGCTGAAGGGGATACAGTTGCTCTTCATGTACATTCTCGTACTAATTCTCAAGATAAGGGAGTTGCTATAGTGGATATATTTCGTATCAAGGATGGAAAGATTGTCGAACACTGGGATGTAATTCAAGAGATTCCAAGTGAAGCAGCTAATGATAATACGATGTTTTAGATAGAAGATATATTTAATAATTGTTTAATTGATAGTGCTTTGTAGAATTTAGATAAGTAAAGGAGATGTCCTAGTACCATGCCTGGGACATCTCCTTTTTGTTTTAACGATATTTAATTTATTGTTATTTGTATTTTTTATGTACTACTATTCAAGTACATATCATTTCAGGCGGTTTTCTTTTATCCCGCATTAACGGGCAGTAAGATCCCCACCTCAAAATTCAGCGAAAGCAAAGAAATTAGGTGGGGGCGGGCTGCCCGTAAAAGCCCAATTGGTGAGGGCAAAGTTTCACTTTATGCTTCTATACCTTTTCCCTCTTCTACACTAGCAAAAGCAAATCAGATAAAAATGTAGAGCTTAAGTAACTAAAATAAAGAAAAAGCCATACAAGTAGTATGACTTTCTTTGCGGAACAATTAAGCTTGTGGTGTAGGCGGTCTTCCATGATCGTAAGTAGGTGCACCAGTATCACCATCAGCTATACCCAAAGGCTCCCCGTGTGTGTAAGATGAAGACCACCCTTCTCCATGTGTATATTCTGGAGAAGTACCGATATGCCCATTACTAAATGCTAAATCAGGTCTTTGTGGTGCAGGTGTGTCACCTTTGTTTAATGCCGAAAATTCTAAGTTGTTACTTATACCAAAAGTCATAATTCCAGCTAACGTTAAACCTGCTATTGTTAATCCAAACTTTTTCATTACTTTAACGCCCCTTTAGCTAATAGTTTTTTCTTTGCTTCATTACTCATATAAAAATATTTACTAGCCTTCACATGATGTTCCTCTGCATAAAATTTATTCGCTAATCGTTCTGCATATTCTTCAATGCAATCCCATAACTCTTCTTTTTTAAAGTATGAAACTCCTGCTAATACAACAGCTTCTAATTCTGTAGTGTTAGACGTGTTGTTCAATTTTTCTAAGATTTTAAAGCGATATTGATATTCTTTATTTGCTAATTCATTGCAAATGTTTAAGCCCTTTTCGATGAGTTGAGATGCTACTGCCGTTTCGCCTAATTTTAAATTTTCATCTGCTTGTAAATATAGGGCTTTAAAGTGATTTGGTATATTTTCTGTAACCTCTGATAAGTGACGAATTGCTAAAGAGGATAGATTTTGATTTGCATATAATAGTCCGATGTTATTTCTAACACGTAGTAACAATGTTCTTTCATTTTTACTTTTTAGAATATCTATGGCAGTGTTAAAACTTTCTTCGGCTTGTTCAAATTGCCTTAAATCTATACAAGCTAATCCAAAAACATTGTCACATAATGCTACATTAATTTTATAGCCTGTGTGTTTAGAGAAAATATCTTTAGCTATTCGTATGTAATCAATAGCTAAAAGCGGTTTATAGATTTGATAATAAAATGAAGCTAAACGGTAATTAAATTCAGCTTCTTCTACTTCATTCATTGCGTACATTAAAAGTTTTTTCGCCTTCTCAAAATATTCTTTTGCTTCATTATAGTCTGCAAGAATTGTGCTGTGAATAGCTTTGAAGAAGTGATAATAATAGGATAAAAAACTACTATCAGGTATATCAAAGGAGTTAATTTCATTAAAGCTATCTTTTGTAATGTTAAGTCCATCGGTTAGTACTTTATATCTAAAGTCTAATAATGAATAGTATAATAATAAATTTTTATCTTCTTTTATACTGGAAAGCTTATCTTCAACTTCTTGTTTTAAGTTTGTTGCTTGTACATTTTGATGTTGTAGTATAGCTTGATACCAGTCATTAAATAATTTTGAAATCTGTTCATTCCCCTTCACTGGAACACGCATATAATCCCTTCCTTTTCTGAATAGTCTTACATTAAATAATAGCAAGTATAGAATATAATGGAAATTGAAATTTGTTATTTCTCAACATTTGTTTAACAATTTTATTTTCAATTATATAAATAATCGTATTCATTCTAACTGTTTAGTAAATTCAAATATTTGGTACAGTGAAATAATTCTACACGGTACAATTTTTTTATAAATGCTATGAATGCCGTTAAAGAAAAAACAAAGAAAGACTTCCAAGATGATTACATGACACAGAATTACGTAGCAGATGAACCATCTAAGGTATTTGATTATATAAATGGTATTGAACTCAAATCTCAGGAAGAACTAAACGTTATGAAGAAAGTGATCAACGACTTCCCTAATGACTTCATGACTACTGAATATGTTTATAACAGATAAAAGCTATGAACAAGCAGTAATAAGATATTATGCTTTTCATTTTTTCGCAAACAAAATATGGATAAATACGTTAAAACAATATTCGGATGGGAGTCCAATACATATTATTAAAATTAAAGTGGTTCAAGTCGGAGAAAGGCCCCTTTTGGTGTCTTTCTTTTGTATTTATAACTTTTTTTAGAAAATATTTGAAATATTATACAGTGAATTATATTATTATGTGTGTATGATTTCTGGTTTTAAAAATTACAAAAATTAATAGGGGGGAAACAATAATGAAGTTAGGAAAATTAGCATTAATTGGGGTGTTAACTTTTAGCGGTTTTACTGCAATAGAAATGAGTAAGCCTACCTCACAAGCAGCTGCAGCTTACTCAGATCCACTTAATGATGATTGGGGATTTAAAACCATTGTGGATTTACAAAATTCAGAGGAAAGTACATATCAACCAGATTGGAAGATTGGGAATTTAATAACTGGTGATACATTTTACTTAGCACAGCACTTTGGTAGAGAACATTTTGGTGCGCAAATGAAAATTTTTAAAATCCACACAAATGGTACCCTAGAACGATTCCAAACAATAGAACCAGAATTTATGGTTCTGGTGCAAAAAAGCGAAATGATTTGAAAATGCTCTTTCAAACTTGGCAATACTGGTGCTATTACTAAAAAAAGGTGTGTGATCAGTATGGAAAAAGAAAATATATTCAAATGGAAACAGTATCAGCCTGATATCATTGTATTAACCGTACGTTGGTACCTGCGGTACAACTTAAGTCTTCGTGATTTAGTGGAAATGATGGAGGAAAGAGGATTATTCTTAGTACATACAACAATTATGCGATGGGTGCATCAATATGGACCAGAATTAAATGAGCGTATTCGAAAACATTTGAAACCAACCAATGATTCTTGGCGTGTGGATGAAACATACATCAAAATCAAAGGAGAGAAAATGTACTTATATCGCGCGATTGATTCTGAAGGAAACACGATTGATTTTTATTTAAGTCGTAAAAGAGATGCGAAGGCTGCCAAACGTTTTCTAAAGAAAGCCTTGGCTTCTGTTCATGCCACAAAACCTCGTTCGATAACTGCTGATGGCGATAAAGCCTATCCTGTTGCAGTACGTGAACTAAAGGAAGAAAAGTGTATACCACACGGTATACCACTTCGTGTAAAAAAATACTTAAACAATATCATTGAGCAAGATCATCGGTTTATCAAAAAACGGATTCGGAATATGCTAGGATTGAAATCATTCCCTACAGCTATAAAAATGATTACTGGAATAGAAGCTATGCATATGATCAAAAAAGGACAAACTCTCCAAGGGGAGAAGTCTGTCCAAAAGCAGATATATCTTATCAATGAACTCTTTGGTTTAACAGCATAAAGTTCCATTCCGTTAGGAATCTTCTATTCTTTTTTCACATTCCACTATTGTTGCACCAGAACCCCTTTGGCACAAGGAATCATTTATTTGTGTGAAGAATTAATCCGTCAGAATGATGCTTTTCCAAGTCAATTTCAATCACAAGTCGCTTCCACAGATGTAATTGAACAAGAGATATTAGAACAAATTCGGGAAATTGACCGAATGAAAACAAGTATGGAAGCTGTCAATCAGGCTATGCCAATGCCGGGTATGGATGCCATGGTAAATCTTTTTATTGTTATGAGGCAAAAACTGCAAGAAAAGCTGGATCATTTGTATCAATTCAATCAGAACTCTAGTAATAATTATAGTACAGCACTTCAATTAGCAACTAGTATTGCTGCAGGTCTTGCGGAAGTTCAAAGTGGGAAGGGATTTAGTGTTGTCAGCGGTACATTTAGTACGCAAGTATTGAACATGGGATGGACAACATCTATTCAAAAAATTACAGAAAAGAGAACTCATGAAGCTGATAAAATAGCACAGGCAGGAACTAAAAAAGATGATAAGGATAACATTAAATATTTTACAGGTAAAGCAGAATGGAAAGATGGAGATCGTGTTGGAGGAGTTTTAGAAGGTTCTGTGATTGATGGTAAGGAGCCTCTTGGTAATAACAGCGAGTGGAACATGAAAGCTTTATCTGGAAAAATAGATGTAAATGTGCCTTTTTCTTTTGATGCTGCTAAAGATGATTTAATGGCTGGAAATATTATTGGAGCAAAAATAGAGGGATCTGCTTTAGAAAACTCCTTTAAAATAAAAAAAATAAAGGTTCCAATTACTACTTTTATTGGGCCCATTGGACCTATTAGGTTTACTCCGCAAGAGTTAACCATTACTCAAAAGTTTGGCGAAGCAAACTTTACAACAGGTGTGGATCAATATACATTAAAAATTGCATCGGAACTTACTGCTAACAAATATGAAGCAGAGTTAAATCTTTTTCATATCCCAGATTTCGTTCCATTTATAGGAGACCATGATGTAATAGCAAAAGGGGAATTAGGATTAGGTACATTCGGTTATAAAGTAAAGCTTGGAGCTGAAACCGGGGGATACTTCGGGGAAGAGTTTGGCCTTGGAGGATTTATCAAATTTGAAAAACCAAAGAAAGAGGAAAGCTGATATGCAAGCATTTAAAGTTGGAAAATTAGTCACATTCGTTGCAATTATAATACTTCTTGTAGTTGCTATTTTATCTCCTTACAGTTTATTTAAAAAGATTTATTTTATTATTGGGGTTCTTATTATTGGTGCAATTTCACTTGGTGCAAATAAATTTTTTGAACTGGTACACAGTAAATTTAACAAGAAATGATATTACCTATGTGATAGGGGAATTCAAAATATGAATAAATTGTTAAGGATTCTTACCATTGTTGGGGTACTTATTCCCCTTGTAGTAATATGGAATTTACCTGAAGCTTCTTCAAAAGAAAAAATCCTTTTTACAGTCATTCAATTATCTATTGGATTTGCTTTTATAATTATTTTAGAATTTATATTCAGATATAAAAAGAAAAAGGAGAGCAAATAAATGAAACTATTACCTATTGGCTCAGTTGTTAAACTAGAAGGTGTAGAACCAATCATTATGATTATCGGAAGAATGGTTATTTCAGCAGATAAACGTGATTTTGACTATGTAGGTGTTCCTTATCCAGTTGGTTATTTAGGTGATGAAAAAGTATTATGCTTTAATTGCGATAAGATTGTAGAAGAATTACACAGAGGTTACATGACTGAAAATGAATTGATATTACGTGAGAAATTGTTGGAAATATAGTTTTTTATTACAATTGAATTAAATACAAAATGTATTTAGTACATTATCTTTCTCTTCTTTATTGATTCCGATATAAGTCAATGTGATTTGCGGTGTACTGTGATTAAGTATTTCTTGCAACATAGCAACATCTTTTGTTTGTTTATAGAACCAATAGCCGAAGGTTTTGCGCATGGTGTGGGTCCCAATAGATTCTACACTGGCAAAATCTCCGGCTTTTTGCAATTTTCGATAAGCCTAGATCTTATTAATGGATTGATCTTCTTTTCGAGAAGGGAATAATATTTCAAAGAAGGTGTAAAATGGGATGCTGATTTAGATGGTGATGGTGAAGATGATAGTATTAAGGATATGGTGAAAACGAGCGCGAAAAAAACTTGGTCAACAGTAGCAGGGTGGTTTAATTAACATGAAAAAAAATACAGATTTTAATAAAAAAGTTTTTGAATATTATATGGCTCTTTATGCTGTAAATGATATAAGATCGACTATAATTACTCTTGTGATTGGGATAGCAGATATATTTGTGCTTTTACCTGCTTTTGCGAATCCTGTTCAACCGATATATATGTACATAATAGTTCCACCAGTTGCTTTTTTAAATGTATGGGCAATATGGATTGTTATAAATCCTAGGAAGCGGCAATTACAATACACTCTATTTCGTGGGGTATTTGGCATCGTATGTTCAGTAGGATTATTAGTTATAACCCAAAAGTTTGCATATGGAATGTTAGGATTACAAACTCCCATCTATTTTATTTTTTCGGTTGGTTTGTATATTTTTGCTTTGAATTATTATTATAAAAATCATATTAAAAAACTTCAGGAACCAATCAAAAAATCAAAATCATCGAAAAAAAACTCTGGTTTCGGAGTAGTGGCGTTTATAGGATTGGGTCAACTCGTTGCTAATATCAGTCTTGGTTTTGCAACACAAAAGATGGTAGCAATTGTATTAATGTGTGTATACTCCATGCTTTCGTTTATTTTGTTTCATTTCATTATGGAACTCCATAGGTACTATTATTTAAGGAAGCATATAGAAGATGGGGGTAGAACACATGAAACCTTTTAAAGAGTCTGTATTGAATATTAAGTATATAATCGCAGTTCTCTTATAGTCAGTAAAGACTACGGAAAAGAAAAGGGAGAAGCAACATCATGAATATAGAATTACATTTAGATAAAGGAAGGATGGGGAGTTATGCCATTTTCTAAAGAAAAGTTGTAACTACTCAGCTTCTTCAAATAAAAAAACAGGCCAAATACATGTTTCCGATTCGAAAACATGAAAAGAAAATACTCCAATCAGAGAAAGAATCTATGCCAAATAGAGAAATTCTCTTATGAAGTCGTGTTATTCCAAGGAACCGTTCTAGTTTCTATGACTTGGTTTATCGCTTGTAAGACCGATTGTTTTTGTTTTTTCATGGTACTCATAAAGCTTCGTATCTGACAAAAAGATTCTGCGCCTTTCTTACTTCGGAAAGTCCCAGACACTTTCTGTTTTACTTTCGTCATCCGAATATCCCGTTCTGCTTGATTGTTATCAAATGGAATGGCTGGATGTTCTAAAAACGCTAGAATTCTGTCAGAATACTTGACGAAGCGATTCCATAAATTTTGAGAAGGCGTCTGCTTTCCTTTCTTCTTTTGTTTCGTGGAAAGAATCTGTTGTTCTTTCAATATGGATTGATACATAATAAACAGATTCTTTTGCGTCGCTTTTGGCATGGTACCTTCGGATTGCTTTTTCATCGTCAACGCTTGCGTTAGAAATTTCTGCATCTGTTGTGCCCATTGTTCTCCAGTACTATCTATAATTCCTTGTAAATCTCGTAAGAGATGGGCATTACATAAAACGTGACGACAATCTGTATACGCATCATACGATTTCCAACCATCATGCATCGCAATTCCAGAAAAAGATGGCAAGATTTCTCCAGCATCCATTGCTTCTTTTCCACGTTTTTGATGAATATGTTGCAATGTCACCTCCGGTGTACTGGCAGTATGTAACCATTGTGTTTTGTTTTCTACACGCATACCAGTTTCATCAAAATGGACAACAGGAGACTGCAGAATCTTTTCCTTTACTTCTTTTATGAATGGCTGCAATTGAGAAGCGAAAGCCTGTGTATGATTTACCAGGGTTCCTTCGCTTATAGAATGTCCAAAACAATCCTGAAAGAATTCTTTTGTTCGCTTCAAAGAAATGCATTGATAATGCGTTAAATAGGGAATCAGTCTTTTTATATTTGGACCATATTGAACAGGACGAGATACTGTCGAAGGAAATTGGGCTTCTTGGATAGAATGGCAATGTGGGCATTCTTTCTGTTCTACTTTATGTTCTGTCACTTCGATCTGAATAGGTGGTAAGTCATACACTTGGCGAATGCGATACCCTTTTACAGGCTCGTGGTTCAAGGAAGTATGACAACAAGTACAATATGTAGGAGAATGTGTAATCGTATGATCTGGAGTCGCTGTCAAACCAAGAGTATGTCCCTTGTGGCCCAACTGGCCACCCGTTTGACGATGAGACGGTTTGCGCAAACTTTTTGTAACGGGCTTACCCAAACCATCTGTAGAAGGTGGCTTATGACTATTTTTGGAGTTTTTTTTTGAAGCATTTTCTAGTTCTTGTATACGTTTTTCTAACTTAGAAAATGTTTCTTCAAATAAAGAAATAACAGCTTCAGGTCCTTTTTTATATGTATCTAAAATAATTTTTCGATCGACCATAAGATTCACCTCCCCTGTTTGATATACTCAGTATTTACAAATGGGAGGCATATGAAACTAGTAAAATTTAAAAAAGACACCGAAAGGTGGCTGAGTAGTTACGAAAAGTTTTTACCAAATGGTTCTATTGTTCTATTAAAAGGTGGGACGAAGAAAATTGTGATTTATGGAAGAAAACAAAAACTTATGGTTAAAGAACCTGTGATGTATGATTATATTGGCTGTTTTTATCCAGAAGGATACATTAATCCTGAGTATACATTTGTATTTAATCATGAGGATATCGAAGAAATTATATTTGTAGGTTTTATAGATGAGGAAGAAGAGACATTTGTAGGATTGCTTAATTGAATATGATCTAGAAACAGATGATCTTCAAATTCCGATAAAACTAGTAATCTCCACGCCGAACTTGAACAAATCTTAAGCGGTGGAAAAACTGACGCGAAAATGATGAAGAGATTACTATTTTCAAATCAGTTGGTTTGGCAGTAGTAGATATTATCGCTGCGAAGTATTTGTATGAGAAAGCGGTGGAGTGAGGGATGGTGAATAGGATTGAGTTTTGAGACTGCCTTTTGGTGGTCTTTTTTGCATAAAATCTTGTAAAGCAAGTAAAAGTAGAATATTCAATAGAAAGATAAAGTGTTTAAAAGTTCGGAATAATATATTACAATGTGTTTGGTGAAATTAACCAATATATATTTTGCTCATTAGAAGTTATAGCAGGTATTGACGATTACTCCTTAAAAGCAGCATCGGAAGCTTCTACACTTAAGTATGAAGTAGAAGTAAGTATGCTACATTTTCCAGATTTGTTTCCAATTATTGGAGATACAGACCTGAAAATTAAAGGTGATTTGGGATTGGGCGCAATAGGTTTGAAAGGTAGCGTTGGAAAAGAAACTGGTATAACAGTTCCTGTTTTAGAGGGGGTTACTGTGGGAAGTAGTTTTAAATTTGAAAAACATGAGGAGAAAAAATGATATGAAAACACCATCGTATAAACCATTATATATTTTAGTTTATGTCGTAATATCCGTATCTATTATAGGGTTAATGATTACTCCATTCAACAATTGGTGGGAAAAATTATTAGGAACTATCGTTCTCATCATTTTGGGAGCAGGTTTAATATGTTTTTTAAAATTCGGACGGTGGGCGCAAGAGAAATTTTATGATAAATTTACAAAAAAACGGGATTAATATAAGACTGGAGTAATTAAGGTATGCGTACAATAAATAGAATTCTGAATTTTACTGTATGTATTATGTTTATGTTGTTAATTGGGCTTCTTCTACTATACGGTTAGAAGATAAACTTTTACTTATAGGTTTGCTGCTAATTTGCAATGTTATTGCATACTTTACAGTAGAGTATATCTATAAACGTATAGACAATAAGAAAAAACAGTAGATTTATAATTCGAAAAATTCATTTAATATTTAGGGGGTAAAAGTATCAATGAAACTATTACCAAATGGTTAGTTTTACAGTAGCTCAAGCTGGAATAGAACAAGAGGATATTGTTTTTGGAGCTGAAGCTACTCTGGTAAAATATGAGAGTGCTATAAAAATTCCTATTCCATTTATGGATAAAAAGTTACAAACTGGGGGATCAGCATCGCTTGGAATACTCGGGGGATCTTTTGAAGCTGGAAAAAATGGATTCAAATTCCATGCACCATTTGGTCCTGATGGAGGTTTATGGGGATTTGGTTTAGAAGTTAATGTTAAGGAATAAAGGAGATAAGTAGTATGAATAAAAAAGTGAAACAATTTAAATATTTTATGATTATATTAGCTTGTATTGCAATTTTTGGTACAATTGGTACTTGTTTGTTGTTTTCTATCACTTATTTCCTTATAAAAAAGGCTATTTTAAGAAGGGGAAACTAAGATGGTACAAAATTTAGAGTTAGAACTACTTCCAATAGGTTCGGTTGTGAAATTTAAAACATGGGAGCAACCTTTGATGATATATGGTAGAAAACAGGAAGATTCAAAAACTAAGGAAACTTGGGATTATGTGGCTTGTTATTATCCTATTGGAAATGTTTCAACTGAATATAATATGTTTTTTAACCATGAATACATATCAGAAGTTATTTTTACTGGTTACATAAATGAGGATGAAATTAAGTTGCGTGAAGATTCGAAATAATAATTCAGAATTTATAACTATAATAAAAATATATATCTTAATGGATATAATTTTTTATTATAGTTATTTTTATAAGTTTAATGGTGAAAATTTTATTGGGAGTAGAAGGGGTAATGATAGTGAAAATTTTTGAAAATACAATTTTATTTGTTTTGTGTGTAGTAATTCTTAGTGGTTGTTTTACAAGAGAGGGAACTATTGTGGGTGGTAAAGTTCATGGTTCTTCAGATAGTGTATCAGGTAGTATATCTGGAGATTATAGAAAATTTACTGGATCTGCAACTCAAGATAGGAAAGTTAAAAAAGGTGAGAATTGGATTTTTTCTTTTGATGATAAAACTAAACAAGGAACTATAATTGCTTATGTTGTGGATTCAAATGATAATACAATACTAGAGTTTAATAGTGGCGAAGGCGAAAAAAATATTAAAGTGCCTAAGGATGATACATATAAGGTTAAAATTAAAACGGAAGAACATGGTGGGGAATTTCGAATATCATGGAAAAAAGAAAAATAGTTTTTGGATTGAAAAAGGCATCTAAAGAATACAATGTATTTTTTAATCATAATTAAATCGATAGTTTATTTTTTAAAGGTTTTGAAACAGTTGAAGAGCTAGAGTTAAGAAATAAACTCGCGAAATTTTAATGAAAAGGTAGATTAATTATATGTTTTCAGGATTTCAATGGTTTCCTAAAAAATGGGGAAAAAGAAAAGTTTCAGAAAAGTTTCATCAATCAAAGTTTGCTGATGAAGGTAAAGGTATTTTGATTACTATTTATGCTATAGATTTGTATTTTATATCTATTCCTTTAAAGGTAAAAAAATATAATTAGTTTTAATCATACATATATTCTTTATTTGAAGGTTGAGGTAGAACACAGGAAACCTTTTAAAGAGTCTGTATTGAATATTAAGTATATAATCGCGGTTCTCCTATAGTCAGTAAAGACTATGGAAAAGAGAGAAGCAACATCATGAATATAGAATTACATTTAGATAAAGGAAGGATAGAAAAATAACAAAGGAGAGTAAAAATGAAGATTTGGGAATTAAAGAGTTCATTTGATGACTATGAATCCTTTCAACTATTGAACTTAGAAGAAGATTCTAAAAAGTATTTTGAAGGGAAAATTGACTCGGCAGTAAAAGCATCTGATTCATGGGGAGAAATACGTATTAAATGTGTAGAAGAAGGAAATCAAAGTGATTTGCCTCATTTTTGGGGAGAAGTTGGTACGCCAATGGTTAGTGGGAAAGCTAAAAAATTTTTAGAGTCTATACTTGGTGATAATGTAGAATTTCTTCCCCTAATTCATGATGTGACGGGAGAAGTGTATTATATAATTAACGTTTTAAATGCACTAGATGCTATTAACTATGAGAAAGCTATACTAAAGAAACTACGTTCTGGCTTAGTAATAGATTTCAAAAAATACGCATTCTTACCTAATATGGTTAAGAACCAAACAATATTTAAAGTTTACTTAAATGAAATATTACATATTCCTTCCGTTTTTGTATCAGATGAATTTAGAAATACAGTGTTAGAAAGTGATTTAAAAGGTTTTGAATTTATCGAGGTATGGGATTCAGAAGCAAACATGTAAAAGAAAGTCCTAAAATAATTGATAGGAGTTAGTGACATGGATGTAAAGGATTTAAAAATTCTAAGAATGTTAAACAATTATGAGGGAAATGAAAAAGAAATTTTTGAACTGATTCAAGCTGAAGCAATGGTGAAATTTATATGTGGAAAAATATGATTTTGGAAATTGGAGATATATTGAAAAGTGTTAATTATAAGCTGAATACACCCGCAACGGATACTGAAGTTCAAAGATTAAGAGAACATGTAAAAGAGAAATTTAATGTTGATTTACCGAGGGAATACGAAGAGTTTCTTAAAAATGTAAATGGTTTAGACTTTGATGGACTGGTACTTTACGGAGTTGATTCTTCTTTACTAGAAACAAAAAAAGATGAACATATTTGCGGCTTTATAGACACGAATAAGATTTGGTATGAAAATGAATTTCAAAAAGAGTATCTTTTCTTTGGCGATTCAAATATTGCGTGGTTTTGTAAGAGCTTATCAGACGGTACTTATTTAGAACTTGATAAACCATCAGGTACGGTAATGAACACATATAATGATTTTAATACAATGCTTGAGGAAGCGTTAAAAATAACCCTTCTTTAATAGGGGGGGTATTAAAAATTATGTTTAATTTTTTAAAAGAATATGTTGTAGCAGACAGAAGTGTCCGTTCTAAACAAAAACCTATTTTCTATCCTATATATCAAGATGAGATAGATGAGGCAGAAAGCTTATTACAAATGGAACTTCCAAAAGAACTGAAACGCTTTTATCAAGAAATAGGTTGTGGTTTTTTAAAGTCTGATACAAGAACGTTTTTCAACAGATTTATGGACCCAATTTCAGTTGCAGATTTCCGTTTAAGGCAAGATATTTATGAATATAATCCAAACCTAGATGATGATTCATTAGTGTTTTTTGAAGTAACAGAACTTAACTTTTTAACTTAAAGAGGAAAATGAATTAGGTCAATGTCCTACTTACTCTGAAGATGAGAAAATAGCGGATTCTTTAGAAGAATTTTTAATTAAAATGGATGAAAATCCTGACTATTATATTTAATAGATATCAATTCTCTTTTTTAGAGTGGTGCATTATTGGTTCATTATTTTAAGAAATGTTTTCTAGCTTATGTGATTGCGAAGACAAATAATAATTAATTATGAGTAACAAAAGTAAGACTTATGTAAATTACGCATAAGTCTTTTTAATATTATCTCAAAGTTAAGAAGATTGAGGGGGAAAATTCTCATGAATCTAGGGGAGCTAGTTTAAAAGAAATTAAAAGGCAATTAAATATATCTAGATTTCAACACCCGACTAGTCAAAAAATGGTACCATTAACAGATAGTAATGGTAAAAGGATATTAAATGATAATAAACAGCCTATTATGACTCGAGAATTTACATATGAAGTAAAAGGTCAATCAAGATCATTCAGAGGGTCATAAGTTTGGAGAAGGTGGAGTTGGAGATCATCCACCGCATCATAATGTAAGACCTGAATACAATACAAGAACAGGACAGGTAGATGGTATGGAGGATCATTATTATTTTGAGAAGAGAAATAATGAATAGGGAGTATAAAAATGATTGATCAATTTAAATTTTTAAATCCACAAGCGTTAATTAGTATTTTTGGGAAAATACCAAAGTTGAAAGAATCAGAGTTATTAGAGGTGCGTCTTAAAAGAGATGGTCCGACTTTAGTTATTCAATTGATGACAAAGGAAAATGTTGAAAACAAGCCAAAGCGATGGAATAAGTGGGATGTAATTTATGTAGAGATATCTTTCTTTACTATTCATAATTTAACAATAAAAGGTTTAGGGACAGAAAATATAATTGATTATTTTGAAATAAATACGATAGAAGAAGAGGGTTTATTAAAAATTAAGTGTAAGAATCAAATGTTAGTTGAGTGCTCGTTTGAATGGGCAAAGGTAGAAGGGGTAACCCCAGGTTTAATAGGATGACCATAATTTTGATGGGAAGTAGATAGTTAATTTTTATAATATTCATATTTTAATATTTTTGGGTTAAATAAGGAATGTATAAAGGACGTTTGAAACGTTGATAGTATTGCAAACATATGAAGCGGAAATTACTAAAATTAAGATACGTGATTATATACCTGTATTAGATGATTATGATAGAAGTGTCAAAGGTGAGATTGTAATAGGTGGGTATAGTTATAGATTCCGCAGGAGTTTCATTTAAGTTTGAGAAGGAAGCGAGATAATAGAATGCGAAAATTTTCAAAAATAGTTATATGTGTTGGTGCGTTAATAATGATTATACTAGGCATGATTGTATATGATATATGGAAGGATAGGATTTATTTTTCTTTAGCTGTACTTTTTGTTACCGTACTTTCTTTACTATGGAATATAGTTGCTCATAATATTATGGATAAATTTAGGGGGAGAGAATGAATAGTTATGAAACTTTTGCTGATTGGAACAGTAGTGGGGTGGTTTAATTAACATGAAAAAAAATATGGATTTTAATAAGAACGCTTTTGCACATTATATGGCTCTTTATCCTGTAGATGGAATAAAGCTCCAAGTAATTGTCCTTGTCCTTTTGGGGGCAGACGTGTTTGTTCTTTTGCCTGCGTTTGCGAATCCTTTTCGATTACTCTATGTATATATAGTAACTCCTCCAGTTGTTTTTTTAAATTTGTGGGCGATATGGATTGCTATCAATCCTCGGAAACGACAGTTACAATACACTCTATTTCGAGGAGTATATGGCGCCATATGTTCAGTCGGATTATTGGTTATAACTCAAAAATATGCTTATGAAGTGTTACAATTACAAACTCCCATCTATTTTATTCTTTCATTTGGTTTGTATGGTTTTGCTTTGTATTATTTTTATAAAAATCATATTGAAAAACTTCAGGAACCAAGAAAAAAATCAAAATCATCGAAAGGAACTGGTGGTGTAAAAGTAGCAGCTATTGCAGCGGGATCGGGGCAGTTAATTGCTAATATAATTCTTAGCATTGCAACACAACAGATGGGGGCAATTGTATTTATGTCTGCATGCACAGTGTTTTCGTTTGTTTTGTTTTATATGATTATAGAACTCCATAAGTATTATTATTTACGGAAGCATATAGAAGATGGAGGGAAAATACGTATAGGCTTTTAAAGAGGATTTGTTGCATTTCAAGTATATAATCGCATTCTTCTTATGGAAGCCATTTACGAGACTTATAGCAATAAAAGATGTATAAAATGATAAAATTATAACTGTTTATACAATGTATTAAAGAATGCGAGGTACTCAAAAATGAAAGTAACTACTCAGCCCATAGTTAAAAATGCAAGGCAATATGGAGGGAATTGTTAAGGAGCACTCCCCCTAAGTTTCAGATGAAATTAAATGATTGAATATTTACATTTAAATAATCGACTATTTATGCTTTAATATTTCTATATAGATAACTGGGATAATTAGGGATTTATATTTAATATGTTTTAAGAAAGGGGAATGTTTTTTATATGGAAACTCCAGAAAATCAATTTAAACGTGCACTTAATCCTTGGTTCTCCATTTGGACAAAACCACGTGATACAATGAAAGAAATTTTTATATCCAAACCTAAGAATGTGTTTTTACTCATTTTATTAGGCTCATTCGTACAGACTTTAGATCGAGCATCTTTTAAAAATGTGGGGGATTCAATAAGTAGTCCAGTTTCAATAATCTCAATGGTTATATTCGGTACCTTCGTTGCTTTCTTAATTTATTATTTTTTGCTACCAGCGTTATTTAATTGGGTAGCAAAAAAACTTGGTGGACAAGGTACCTTTGAAAAAACACGTTACGCAGTTGCCTATTCTTATATCCCTTACGTTTATTCTCTTATATTAGTTTGGTTGCCTTCATTTTTCTTGTTTGGGATAGAAAACTTTACGAGTGAGACACCGAAAATGGATAGTAGCATAACTTTAACGATTTTGTTTATTATTTTTGCCATAATTGATATAGTTATTGCAATTTGGACAATCATTATTTCCTTAAAATGTTTAGGAGAAGCACACCAATTTTCAGCATGGAAAGCATTATTAACAATAATAATATCCTTTATGATTATCATTCTTCCTTTAGTAATAATAGTATTTCTTATAGTAGGGGTTACAATCTTTTAATCATTTATTTGCTTCTTATGAACTTAGAGATTTAATAGAACGTATGAATTTGGTAACACATATTCTGGAATAGGTTCAGAGGGGATAAGGATTAGCATGTATATAGATGGGAATGGGAAAATTATCTCTGCTTTCCCATCCGAATAAATTTTATCTTTAGTATAAAGGAGTACAATAGTAATGAAATACCCATATAGATTTGAAGTACTTACCAATGGAAAACTAGTTATGAGGCTTTCTCAAGAAATTAAACTTATTGAGACTTTTTTAGGCGTTGAAGTTTCTACGTTTGGAGATTGGATTTTAGAAGAAATACATAGTGTTTTAAATGGGAAAGAAAATTACGTAGTAGTAAATGGAAACATTTGCGGTTTAGAAATTCGGAAAGATACAACTACTGTCCTAGACAATTTGGCTGAAGATGGTAAGGAAGATTTTTGTGAGATAGAAACGATTGAATTAGTAGATTTAATTCATATTTGGCTAGATAAACAAAAAGAATTTAAAAAAGGAAAAAATAAAGAATTGAAATAATAGATAGAGCTGACTTCTTGTAGAAGTCAGCTCTATCTATTATTTCATATTTCTCTCATTATCTCAGGTTTTAAAGACTTTTTTCCTAGATAATTATCAGCAATAGTCATTGCAAAAGAATCTAAAGGTATTTAGATATGATGATGGGTGGAGAGATAGTTCACATGAATTTTGGTGTGCTCCATTTAGTGGATTAAGAATTCGTCTACAGGGAGAGATTGCTATTGTATCTGATTGCATAGAAAATTTATATGAAGTGGATGAATATATATAGATTTTAGACGATGCTGTAGAGGGAAAATATCTCAATTTTGAATTAGAATAGAAGGCTGCAGTAGTAAATTCTAATAGTCCGTGGCAATGGAGAAAAATTAACAGCTCCCCAAAAAGCTATTATTAAGCAGGTTGCTATTGAGAAAGGTTTAATACCTGATGTTCCTATGAAATTAGGTACACAATATCCTGATTTTAAGAAAGCTGGTTTAATTATTAAATCGGATGAGTTACCAGAGGAAATGTGGTTGGCAAGTGACGAACAACAATTTAAATGGTTAGATGATAGAATACCAGGTGGACGGAGTGAAGGGCATTGGTCTTATAGATCTAAAGGTAGGTAAAGAAATGGAGGAATTAAAATGAAGATTAAAAATGGTAGTGAACTTCAATCACCAAATGATGAATTAATTGAATCATTTGAGGAATATTGTGAGATAAAATTACCAACTGATTTTATAGATTTTTTGAAAAAATATAATGGCTCTATTCCAATTACTAATGTTTTTTCACATGGAAAAAACGAACTTTTAATTGAACGTTTCTTATGTTTGTTGGAGGACTCAGAAGATGATGATGAAAATGGTTGGTATGATATAGAGGTTGTATTATCTGATATTGACACTCGTCTAACGGATGATGAAGATTTAACAGGGATAAATGTTATTCCGTTTGCTGTTTTATTCGCAGGTGATTTTCTTTGTTTAGATTTTAGAGAAAAAGAAATACCATCTGTTGTGGTATGGTATCATGAAGAGTCAGAAGAGTTGAATCCGGTAACTAGTGAAGTTGCAGATAATTTTAGTGAGTTTTTAAGTATGTTAAAAGAATAATGTAAGAAAAGTAATTAAATTTTATTTATGGGTTTGAATTTGTATTAAAGTTTTTTGTTTTAATATTTTAATTAAAAAAGAAGACTAATATTTGCTTTTTAGTCTTCTTTTATTTGTTTTTTAATAGGTTGATATATATTTTAAAAGAAATTAAAGGAGAAATGTATTAAGGATATTATCCTTTTCTTCTTTATTAATACCAATGTATTTAAGTGTAATTTGTGGTGTATGATGATTAAGGATTTCTTGCAACATCGCCACATCTTTTGTTCATAGAACCAATATCCGAAGGTTTTTAAATTATATCTTAATGAATTATGCCTCCTTAGATAAAACAAATCGAGTTCAGATAAACGAAGAACATAGAATACATAATTTTAACTAGACTTATTATTAGCTAGTGTATCCCCACCACCAAGCTCTGCCTCAATCTGCGAAGTTTTCGATGACTCATCCATACGCCAATACGTAATAAAGCTGATCGCGATACATCCAGCTACGTAGAAGTAGAAGAGTGATTCCATTCCGATACTTTTTAGCCATAATGCGATGAACTCAGCTGTTCCGCCGAATATCGCGACTGTTAGTGCATATGGTAAACCTACGCCGAGTGCGCGAATTTCAGTTGGGAAGAGTTCTGCTTTTACAATTGCATTAATTGATGTGTAACCAGTAACGATAATGAGACCGACCATCATGAGTAAAAATGCTACGATTGGTTCTGTCGTTTTTTCCATGAAGAAGAAGATCGGTGCTGTTAGTAATGTTCCGAGAATACCGAATGCCATTAATAATGGGCGGCGTCCAATTTTATCGGATAATAGCCCTGCAATTGGCTGAAGTACGACGAATATAAGTAGTGCGACAAAGTTAATCCAGCTTACAACTTCTTTCGGAAGGCCGACTGTGTTTACCATGAACTTTTGTAAATATGTTGTGTACGTATAAAATGCAACAGTGCCTCCTAATGTTAGGCCGACTACTGTTAATACTGCTTTCGGGTGTTTCATAAGAGCGCGAATGGTTCCTGCGCTTTCGCGTTTTTGTGATTTTATGTTTGAGAACTGCTCCGACTCATCCATCGTGCGGCGAAGCCATAATACAGCTACTGCGCCCATCGCTCCAATAATGAATGGAATACGCCATCCCCAAGCTTTCATATCTGGTTCGCTTAGTAATTGCTGAAGAACAATTTGAACACCTAACGCAACCATTTGTCCAGCAACGAGGGTTACATATTGGAAACTTGAATAAAAACCACGGCGTCCACTACTAGCCATTTCAGATAAATACGTTGCGGAAGTTCCATACTCTCCGCCGAGTGATAATCCTTGTAGTAAACGGGCAAGAACTAAAATAATTGGTGCCATAATCCCAATGCTTTCGTAACTAGGTGTACAGGCGATAATTAAAGAACCACCCGCCATAACCGTAATCGAAAGCGTTAATGCTGCCCGGCGTCCGTGCCGATCCGCATAACGTCCCATTAATAAACTTCCGATAGGGCGCATTAAAAATCCAACTGCGAAAATAGCTGCTGTGTTCAGTAACTGACTCGTTGGATCTCCTTTAGGAAAGAACTCTGCTGAAAAATAAACGGCGAAAGCAGAGTAAACGTACCAGTCGTACCATTCAATTAAATTACCGACAGAACCTTTGAAAATATTGCCGGCGACTCGATTAGATTTTACTTGAGCCATACTAATTCCTCCTCTTGCTTATAAATAAAATGATAATTATGAAAGCGTGTTCATTGTAGTTGAATTGTACTGTCCTTTAAATAAAATCTCAATATTATGACAATTTTATTCTTTTTGTACTTTATGTACATGGAGAGTTTTTATAGTTGCTTCATTTTCAGTTTTGTCATAATAATAGAAAAAGGAGATTGATAGTTTTGAATATTTTATCAAAGGATATGAAGCATGAAAAAATCACGCAAAGTGTCATTACAAACGAAAATAGTAAGCTTAATTATCGCGTTAATTTTATTTGTCGTTCTCCTATTAACGGGAATATTTGTTTACATTCAGTCCGTTGATACGAAGCGCCAAGTGGAGCAGCTAGCACTGCAAACAGCTAAATCTCTATCTTTTATGCCAGCTATAAAAGAAGCTTTTCAAAATAATGAGCATAAAAGTACGATCCAATCCATTGCGGAACAAGTTCGTGAGCAAGCTGGTGCAGATTACGTCATTATAGAAGATCGCTTTGGGGTTATGTATTCCCATTCTAATTCGGATTTAATTGGCATAAAGAGTAACAATCCATATAACTATGAAGCACTCACTTTTGGCGGATACTATACGCTTGAAGGAAATGGTGAAAGTGGTCCGGCTTTAATGGCGAAAGCTCCCATTATTGTTCATAACGGAGACTATGATCAAGTAGTAGGTGTTGTGACAGTAGAGTTTTTAATAAAAGGTATCGAATCTAACATATTAAGCAGAACGAAAGAAATTATCCTCTTTTCCTTAGCTGTATTACTAGCTGGAATTGTTGGTGGCATTCTTTTAGCACGTAGTATTCGTAAAGATACACTCGGCTTAGAGCCGAATGAAATCGCAGCGCTATACCGGGAACGAAGCGCGATACTACTATCTATAAAAGAAGGGATCATCGCCATTGATCAAAATGCTTTTATTACGATGATGAACACCTCAGCAGAAGAAATGCTTCATGTAAATGATGATTATATGCAGCAACACATTTCAAAAGTTTTACCGAATTTTAATATGGAAAGAGTGCTAGAAACTGATCAAGAAATCGCGTTTCAAGATAAAGTGTTTATTTTAAACATGACGCCGATACTCGAAAATAACAGTACGGTAGGTGTTGTATGTAGTTTTAGAGATAAAACAGAACTGCAAAACTTAGTGAATACGATATCTGAGGTAAGAAAGTATTCTGAGGACTTACGCGCTCAAACACATGAATTTACAAATAAGCTCTTCGTCTTATCAGGATTACTTCAGTTAGGGCATTATAAAGAAGCAATTGAATTCATTCAGCAAGAATCTAACATTCATCAAAGCCAAAACCATATCTTATTCCATCAAATTCATGATGCGAAAGTACAAGCTATTTTATTAGGTAAAATCGGAACAGCATCTGAAAAGAAAATTGATTTTCATATTGAAGGAGATAGCGCACTTCATCCGTTACCGGGCCATATAAAAGTTTCGCATCTTATTACGATTCTTGGAAACATAATTGATAATGCATTTGATGCGGTGAATGAACGAGAGGAAAAGAGAGTTTCCTTCTTTGTTACGGATATTGGACGCGATATTGTGTTTGAAGTGATAGATAGCGGGATAGGAATACCGGCAGAAAAAATAAGCACCATTTTTCAAAAAGGGTTTTCAACGAAAGGAACTGATCGTGGTTACGGACTAGCAAACGTGAAAGAAATGGTAGATCTACTAGGGGGAACAATTGAAATTCAAAACGAGAAAAATGGGGGAGCGATTTTTACAATTTACCTTCCGAAAACATTGAGAGAAAGTACATAACAAACAGGGGGATGGGTATATGTTGAAGGTTGCAATTGCAGAAGATGATTTCCGCGTCGCGCAAGTTCAGGAAGAGTTTTTATTAAAAATAAAGGATGTAAAAGTGATCGGAAAAGCATTAAACGCAAAAGAAACGATGGAACTACTACAAAGGGAAGAAATCGATTTGCTTCTATTAGATAATTACTTACCAGATGGAATTGGAACAGACTTATTGCCAAAAATTCATGCTGACTTTCCAAGCGTTGACGTCATTATGGTAACGGCGGCGAATGAAAACTATATGCTAGAAAAAGCAATTCGAAATGGCGTAAGCAACTATCTTATAAAACCGGTCACGTTAGAAAAATTTGTTCGCACAATTGAAGACTATAAAAGAAAGAAGCAACTATTACATAGTAACAATGAAGTAAATCAAGCACTCATCGATAACTTCTTCGGGACTTCGCAAACACAAGACATAAAAAACTTACCGACTGGTGTTGATCCGTTAACATTGCAAAAAGTGAAAGGAATTATAAAAGGATTCGACGAGGGCATTACAATAGAAGAAATGGGAGAACAAATGGGGGCCTCCAGAACAACCGCAAGAAGATATTTAGAATACTTAGTAGCGACAAACGAATGCACAGTAGAGTACACATACGGCATTATCGGACGACCAGAACGAAAGTACCGAATAGGACGAGGACTATGAAAAAAAGGTTATTACTATGTATATGGATCATGACAGGAGTAATAGCTGGTTGTTCCTCGGAAACATCCCATACGAATAAAGTGAACATCGACAAAGTAGAAATCGTTGCGCCAAACGTTCAAGGCGCAGGCTGGGACTTAACAGCGCGAGCGATGCAAAAAACGCTAACAGAAGAAAAAATCTTCACAAAACCAATCACAGTCACAAACAAAGTAGGTGGTAGCGGTGATGTCGGATGGAAATATACGAAACAAAAAGGCGGTCATATACTGGCGATTAACTCAAGCTTACTCATAACGAACAACCTACTAGGCCACAGTAAACTAACATATAAAGACTTCACCCCGCTCGCAACACTCGCATCGGACTGGGAAGTCGTTGTCGTATCAAAAGACAGCACCATAGATAACGCAAACGAACTAATGAAACAACTAAAACAAGACAAGAAAAACTTCAAAATCGGCGTTGCCCCAGGCCTAGGAAATGACGATCACCTATCCTTCGTACAAGTAAGCAAAGAAAAAATCATAAACGCCCTAACGAACAAACAAATAGGCGCCGCAACCATGACCCTATCCGAAGCCGAAAAACAATACAAAGCCGGCAAAATAAAAATACTAGCCGTATCCGCACCAAAACGGATAGACCGACTACCACAAATCCCAACATGGAAAGAACAAGGAATCGACGTCATATTCCAGCACTGGAAAGGCATTATGGGCCCGAAGGATATGACGGAGGAAGAGGTTGCTTATTGGGATGGTGTGATTAAGAGGATGGTGGAGAGTGATAGTTGGAAGGGGGTTTTGAGGGAGCGAGGTTGGAATTCTTATTATAAGGATAGTGGGGAGAGTAGGGGGTTTTTGGAGGAGAGTAGTAGGTGGTATGGGGGGATGGTTGGTGGAGCTAGAGTTGATAAGTAATTTTAGCCACCTGTACTCATGAAATATTGACATCATTCTTAGTATATTTATTTAGAATTTTAAATAGAGATTAGTTGATTCAATAAGTTTTTATATAGATTTTTCTTTTTATAATGATAATTCATTATTATGGTTTCATATTTAAGATAGAAAGGAAAATCTAAAGGGGAGTATAATTGGACTGAATGATAGAACATTAAAGGTATAGGACGGGGGAATTATGATGATACATACTTTAGTAAGGGGACAAAAGATAGACGTCACTAATAATCATCCGGAGATTAGAGGTTTACTGGTAGATTTAACTTGGAATGCCCCGATGAATATGGATGTAGATGCATCAGCTTTTTTAGTAGGGTTTAATGGGAAAATTACTAAGGAAGAAGATTTCGTTTTCTATGGACAACCTTATTCTAGTTGTCGATCTGTTCAATTGAATCAAAATGAAACAAATGGAAGTAAACAAAGATTTTCGATAGATTTTACTCATATAAAAGATGAGGTACAAAAGATTGTCTTTTCGATTACAATTCATAATGCGGAAGAGAAGAAACAGGCGTTACGAGATGTTTCCCATATTCAATTGAAAATAAGTAACGCACAATCAGGTTTAGAAATTATTCATTTTCCTATTACATATCCATTTACAGATGAAAGTGCCATTATTGTTGGAGAGCTATATCGACATGGAGGAGGATGGAAGTTCAATCCTATTGGAGCTGGCTATTTTGGTGAGTTAGCTGCATTGTGTACAAATTTTGGAATAGAAATCGCAGAAGATGAAAAACAATTTACTCCTCCTGTAGAGAAGAAAATAGTTCCTACTAAGCCTCCAGTACAAAAAGCTATTAATGCAGTGAAGGTTGAATTGAAGAAAAAACAATCTATAAATATACAAAAATCTAAAATGGTAACAGCTACTTTAGAGTGGGAAACAAATAAAGATTTAGACTTATATTGTTTTTACGTAACAACGAATGGAGAGATAGGAAAAGTTTATTATAAAAATCTAGGTTCGTCTAAAGTATCGCCGTATATTGTATTGGACGGTGATTCGCAAGAACCAGGAAAAGAAACAATTCGTATTTACCGACCAGAAGCTTTAAAATATGTTTTATTTGCTGCATATAGTGCTGTCGGAAATGGAATAGGTAGTTTCTATTCTATGAAGGCTAAAGCTGTTGTTGATAATCATATGGGAAGCGTTGTAACAGCACCATTATTAGAAATAAATGACCACGCTTATTGGGTCTGCATTGCTCATATTGATTTCACCAATTCAAATGAGATGAAAATTTCACATGTAGAAAGTTACTCAAAAGACCATTCAGAGGCTTCACCATTATTGTACGAGAATGGAAAATTCCGAATGGATGTTGGGCCGATTGAATTTAAAAATGAAGAGGATTATCAGAAGTATTTTCAATGATAATGAAGGCATAGATAATTTTAATGATTTGCGTATATGAAATGGATTATAGCTGGATAAGTTATATATCATCTAGCTATAATCCATTTTTATTAATGAAAAAGATTAGGAATGAATAGTTATTTATCCATCTTGTTAATAATTTGAGCAATATAAGAATTATTCAACCAATAACACTGCTTTGTAATATATTGGCCATCAGGTAAAGCTACTTTATCGGCACCGTTGCGAGCTTTTGGTCTAATATGCGCAACGCCATTGAAATTTATTTTTGGTAGGTTATTCGCTTCGACGACTTTATCTCCACGTTTTTTATATTCAATTTGAATACCTTCATTTATAACCTTATTAACTTCTTCCCATAGTTCACGTATTTCTTTTTCTATTGTAGGGACAGGCATGTTCCAAAGTTTAATGCCTTTAAAGTAGAGTTTACGGTTTGGATTTTCTTTTTTTGTTTGGTTAAATTCGAAAATTACAAACAGAAACTTGGTTTGATAGAAGCGTTCTCGAATTTCGCTTTCTTCCCATGAGTCATTTGTCCATTGATGAAAATCAATTGTTTCAAATGACATGCTTTGTTCTGGCTTTCCGTTGGGCTCTAAACGAATTGTTTTAAATTCTATATTAGCTTTTGTAAATTCTTCAATTTTGTCGAGTCGAGTTCCTTTAATACCAAGTAGAGAGCTTACAAGTAATGGAACAAAGCTCTTGGTTGTAGGTTTGTACTCGATAGATAATTCTTGAGCGATTTCTTGATCGGTTAAGCCTATGTAATTCTCAAATTTTGAGTAAAGGATTTCTTCTAAAGATTTTTCTTTTAGTTCATTTGTTGTTGTAAAACTTACTAGTTCTTCGTTTAGGTGATATCTACGAACTAGTGCTGTCATATAAGAAGGCTTTAATGAAAAAGCTCTTTGCATGGCTTGAATTTCAGAATACGGTTGTGAACGAAGTGAATTTTTATTGGAGCCTTTTGTGCAAGCTCCTAAATAGTTTGTATCACCTTCAGATAATTCATGTGCTTTTCCGGCACGAATTTTATTTACGATGGTTTCCCAGTCTTGCTTAATTATTTCTAAATCAGCTTCAGGATAGGTGAACAGACGACTTTTTGTAATATGAAAATCTTTACGGTCTACGCCAGGTACCCATTCGTAGAACATTAGTAGTAGCTTTTCGTTTTTCTTCCAGAAGCTTGATGTCTCAAAGTGTGTATGAACTTCTTCCATATAGTTGATAATATTTAAGACTAGCCGTTCTTTGGCTGATAATGAACCGTTTTTATTTTGTTTAAATGGAGTTACTTTGAGTTCAATACCAAGGTGTTTAAAGTCAGCTTCTGCGTTTGAATTTATTTCATATCCAAAAAAGCTTTCCTCGATTACTTGTCCTAGTCCACCTTTTGACTTTGCATTTGCAAGTCGGTCAGTTGTATCGATTTCACCAAATGTTTTTCCTTCAGCTTCATGTGCTTTTTTCATTAGTTCTTCTATTGTAGTGTAGTCCATAATAATCTCCTTTCTGTATCCAGTGCTGCGTTGATGATTTTAAACAATACATATTAAAGTTATGCTATAATAAAAAGCTGTTTCAAATTTATATAAGTAAAAATTTATAAGAGGGAAAAGACAGTTTATATTATTAGATAACAGTCATATTGAATTTATTCAATATGAGTTATGTCCTTTATAATATTGATAAAGTGCGAACAGTCTTCTTAATTGGTACAAGCCAAACAAGGAAATACAAAAAAGTACGGTTCTTGAAATGTTATAGTTGATCTTTTCCTCACTTTTTATTATAATGAAGCATAGATAAATAAAATACCGAAAGGATGTTCGTGTATTTATGGTGAAAGTAGTAGAACTTTTCGCGGGAGTAGGAGGTTTTAGATTAGGACTAGAAGCAAACGAAAACTTTGAAGTTCTTTGGGGAAACCAGTGGGAACCCTCAACTAAAGCACAACATGCATTTAATTGTTATGCAACTCGCTTTGAAAATAAAGGAATACATGTAAATAGAGATATAGCTGAAGCTTGGCCGGAAATACCTGAGCATGATTTATTAGTAGGAGGCTTTCCTTGCCAAGACTATTCTGTAGCACGTACTTTATCAAATGAAAAAGGAATACAAGGGAAAAAAGGTGTTCTTTTTTGGGAGATAATGAACATAGTTAATTCTCGCAAGCCAAGATTTGTTTTGTTAGAGAATGTAGATAGATTATTGAAGTCACCAGCAAAACAAAGAGGTCGTGATTTTTCTATTATGCTGGCTAGCTTTAGAGATGCAGGTTATGTAGTGGAATGGAGAGTCATTAACGCTGCGGATTATGGGAATTCACAAAGAAGACGAAGAGTATTTATTTTTGCATACTTAAAAGAATCTCATTTCACATCTGTTCAAAGTAAAATGAAGCCGTTAGAGATATTGTGTAAAAATGGATTTTTCGCTCCGATTTTTAAAGTGCATGAAGCGCCTGAGGAAAACAAAAAAAGAGGGCAATTTGAGTTGCCGGTCGATATTATTGAGGTTTCTGATACATTTAAAGCTGAATACTATAATTCTGGCGTAATGATGGATGGGCAAGTTTATACTGAAGAAGTAGTTCCGGTAACTGAAAATCCAGAGACTTTAGGTGAAGTTGTTCAAAAAGTATATGATAAATTTGGTCCTGCAGATGAATCATATTATTTGAAAATGGATAAGGTTAACAAAAAGGGCAGAACGGAATTTGAGGAACTTAAGTATCTTAAAGGTCCTAAAAAAGAAGAAAGAGTATCAAAGGCGACAGGTCATAAATATTTCTACTCTGAGGGAGGAATGGCTTTCCCTGATGATTTAGATAAGCCTGGGCGTACAATGTTAACAAGTGAAGGAACATGTAATAGAAGTTCGCATGTTATTGAAGACCCTTATACAAAAAGGCTAAGATATTTAATGCCAGTTGAATGTGAGTTGTTAAATGGTTTCCCAATGGACTGGACGAATACTGGAATGCCACAAAGAAACAGATACTTTTGTATGGGAAATGCCTTAGTGGTTGATTTGGTGGAGCGAATGGGTCAAAGGATTTTAGAGATTAACAAAGAAGAAGAGAAGATGGATAGTATTGTGCAGTTGAGTTTATTTTAATAAATGAGGGAAGGAGTATAGTGAATGAGTTCACTATACTTTTTTTCTTGTAAAGAATAACTGCACAAAGTGGATAAACAGAAGGTTATTTGTATTTTGAGTTAAATTTTAACAATGATATTTACATTAAAAGGTTTTAGAGGAATAATAATTTTATATTAGATTACCAAAAGTGAGAATTTGAAATTTAAGTAGGGAAAATAAAATTATGCTAATCTCGATAGAGGATGCTAAGAGTGGAACATAGAGGTGTAAAGTTTGAGAATATTTGTTGAACAGTATAGATATGAGAAAGAATTATTGTATGAATTGTTTCAGTCAAAATTTATAAAAGATGTGGATGAGCATCATGCAGTACTGCAATGTGTAGGTTTTTATACAAATGGTGCACAAGAAATTTATATAGTTTTACCCAAATTATTTGAGAAAGATGGCAAATTGTTTAATGATATAGATGTAGAGAAGTTTGCGCAACAGAACTATAGAAATGTGCTAAAAGGGAATAAAGAAAAAATAGCCTTTGTTCATGATTTTACAATACTTCTTTTTCAAACTTTAATGAAATATCAACGGGAAAATCAAAATGAGCATCCAAATGAGCATCCAAATGAGTTATCTATTTTATCAAATATGGAAGATCGGAAATTGTCCATGATCGAAACAATCTTTTCTGTAATCAAGTTTCATAAACAAAATCAACACCTGTATATTAAGGAAAAGGGTATTGATAAAAAGAAGACAAATAAAATTCATTGGAATAAAACAATAAAAAAGAATATGCCAGTTATGTATGATGAAAATGTACATTATTTTCATTTCAAATACTCGAATTCAAGACTTAGTCAGAATGATATTGTTTTAATGGTATTTTATTCACTCTTAAATAAGATAAAGTGCACTTATAATATAAATATATCTTTAGATAGTCACTTACCAATTATGCCATTAAGAGAATTTATAAAATTTGAAAGGAAACTTCCAAAGATTTTAAAGAGTATACGGAGCCTTTATATTAGGGATGATATGAAACAGCTGGTTAAATTATTAAATGCATATTATCAATATGAATCTATTAGTGCGAAAAAAGATAGTGTTGGATATATAGTAGTTTTCAATTTTAATTTGTTATTTGAAGATATGGTCAATGAGATTTTATCGGATAAAGAGCATCTAGCAGTTTTAAAAGTACAAAAGGATGGGAAAATTATTGATCATATTTTTAGCGGGAAATCTTTTGTCACAGGAAGTAAAATCTTCTTTATTGGAGATTCGAAATATTATAAAGGGGAAATTGTACATACAAACTCTATATTTAAACAATTTACATACTCAAGAAATATCATTCAGGAATTCGAAAAAAATCGCGGTTATTTTGATAAACATAATATTCTCCTGCGTGAAGATTTTTCTAGGGGGTATGATGCGATACCTAACTTTTTTGTATTTGGAGATATAAATCATGAAGAATATAAAAAAATCCCGGAAATACCGATAGTTCCTTTTAACCAACCATTAATAACAAAACAATTTGAAAATGTTTTTTTCGATAGAGATACTTTTCATGTTTTTTACTTTAAGATAAATCTGTTATTTTTGATGAAAGCATATACGATTAAAACTCAAAAAATAAAACAACAATATCAATCATTGTTTAGAAAAATAGTAAGAACAAGAATTGCTGATTATTATAATCATGTGTATGACATGTTTATATTGCAGGAAGAAACCCTCAAAAATTTTATAAAGAGTAATTACTACATATTTTGGGGGAAGGTGTTTTTTATAGGAGAAGATAGGGCAGTTTTAGTGTTAGAAAAAAACAAGGAAGATTCAAATTTAGTAAAAGAATGTGTTAAGTCCAATAGTAATATTTTAATAAATTCCATTGTTTTCAAATAAAGATAAGAGGTGTTTTTTATGTTACCGAATCTATCACATCAAATAATATTTTATGGACCACCAGGAACAGGAAAGTCCTATACTATTAAGCAAATAATGGAGCAATTTGGTATACCGGAAGATAATGTATTCCGAACTGTATTTCATCCAGAATATGATTATAGTGATTTTGTAGGAACCTATCGACCTATTATGGAAAGATTAGAAAATAAAGAAGAACGACTGAATTATAAATTCATACCTGGAATATTGTTGCGTTCCTATGTAGAAGCATGTATAAAGGGTGACCCGGTTATTTTAGTAATTGATGAAATTAACCGAGGGAATTGCAGTGCCATTTTTGGTGATTTTTTTCAGTTGTTAGATAGAAATTCAATGACGGGTGAATCACAGTATAGTATTAATGTTCCTTTAGAAATGAGTGAGTTCATAAAAGAACGGTTGTTATCAGAGGAAGATGAGGAACATTTAAAGTTAGCGTTCCCAAGTAATTTTTATATCTTTGCTACAATGAATACATCGGATCAATCTGTATTTCCAGTGGATTCTGCATTTATTAGAAGATGGTCTTGGCGATATCAAGGGATTAATTATCAAGATGCAGCAAATTTTTATATTAAAGTTATGGAAGAATATTATTCGTGGGAAGACTTTCTAAGGAAGATAAACGCCAAAATTTATTCTATTACAGAAAGTGAAGATAAACAGTTAGGAAATCGTTTTATTATGCCAGCCGGGAATAGTGCAGTAATCCATACCAAAAGTTTTGTAGAAAAAGTATTATTTTATTTGTGGAATGAAATATACAAGCATGAAGATTCGTCTAATGAGGATTATATTTTTAAATATACAAACCATATAAATGAACTTGAAAAGGAAGAAGTTGAATTTACATTTAGTCAATTATTTGGTGAGGATTTTGAGGGGATTTTAAAAGGATTTATGGAATATAATGAGGTTTCAATGGTGGATGTAGAGGAAGAAGATTTAGAAATTGAAGAAGGATTCACTGAAGGAGTATTATTTGGCTATCAACAAAAAATTGAAAAAGAGATTCCTATAGATACTATACTTTATTTTACTTCTTATGATATTAAGGCCATAGGTTTGTACAAAGGTAAGGCAGAGGAAAAAAGAAATAAACATACAATTTTAGTTCGAAAAGGTTCTCAAATGGTTCTAAATGTAAAAAAAGGAATGCAAGAAGGGAATTATAAAATTAGAGAAAGATTAATAGCAGAAGGGATAGTGGAACGAAAAGAGGATTGTTACGAATTTGTACAAGATACACTGTTTGACACACCTAGTGAAGCAGCAGGAGTTATTGGTGGAAGTAGAGTGACAGGAACTACAGCGTGGAAATCAGGGGATGGAAGAAATTTTAATGAGTTAATGGGGAAGAAAAAATAGAATAAATATTATTAGTAGTATTTGTTGGTTTATTTAAGTGGCATAATTGTTGTAATTTGAAGAGGTAGTTAAACTATCTCTTCAAATTTATTAGGTACAATGTCTTTTTGGATTTTTTGTGTTAATTTTGATATTAAAAAGAATTTAGGCTCTTAAATATAATAATCTTAGAAAGATGACAATAATTGTTAGATCTAGTATGTATTTCATAAAAAGAGTATAACTTTTTTATTTTAAGATAATAGATGGCCCTCAATGCCGTAAAACCCAAACATATACTCATCTTTTTTATCCATAAAGTATATGTTAAATTTGCTATCTGAAAGATCTTGAAAGCAATTAAGTAAACTTTTTTCATCAATTGCTTTCGTAATAATCGTATCATTCTCTAAATACTTGAAATTATCATTTGGAAAACTTATTTCAATTCCATTTTCACAATAAAGATGAAGTAATTTATCACCTAATTCATAGGCGTATAGTGTTGTATTTGGAATAGTTATTCGGTCAGTTACAATTTTAAAAGATATCTTTTTACTTATTAAATGTTCAAGTAAGATTGTATAGAACATTTGTATTCCTCCTTTATTGTCCGTTATTAATTTTTATGAGCAGGAAAAAGGAAATATGTAACCTTGAATGAAATTATCTTTTATATTAGGGGATATGATTAATCTGCATAAGAGATAATGAATGTTAAATTTCATTAAATAGCTAGAAATGAATAAATTTATTTTGAAGGAAAAGCCTATGATTGAAAATGGGCAATATATGACTGTTGCTGTGGTGAGGGATTATAGAGTGGCGAATGGAAAAGGGAGAATTGATATTCTTGGAACGATGGGAGTTTTGGGAGAAGTAGAGAAATTGTTGGAAATGATGGATGTTCAATAGTTGATGCTATTAAATTATAGATACAATTATTAAATATATTAAATAAAGATTAGTCGGATAAAATATAGTGTTAGGTAGGAGAAGAAGAGTATAAGAGTGAACTGCACCCCGATTGTTAGACACAGTCTAACAATTGGAGGTGCAGTTTTTCTATGGCTAAATTTACAGCTGATGAAAAAATACAAATCGTTCTACGTTATTTGAACGGGAATGAAAGTTATCGAGAAATCGGTAAAGCAATTAGTATAAGTAGCACAATCATTTTGAATTGGGTAAACCAATATAAACAGAATGGTGTGGAAGCTTTTCTAAAACGGTGTACAAATTACACACAACAATTTAAACTAGACGTACTAAACTCTATGATTGAAAACGGTATGTCCTTATTTGAGACGGCAGCTATCTTTAGCATTCCTGCCCCTTCAACGGTTTCTGTTTGGAAAAAACAGTTCGAAACACAAGGAATTGATGCCCTTCAATCTAAGAAAAAGGGGCGTCCATCCATGAAAAAAGATTCAAATAAACAATTAAAACAACCTTTAGCTGAAGGGTCAGTTGAGGCACTTGAAGCACGTATTCAACAGCTTGAAATGGAAAATGAGTACTTAAAAAAGTTGAATGCCTTAGTTCAAAACAAGGAAAAATCACAAAACAAGACAAAGCACAAGTAGTCTATGAGTTAAGGCATAAATATTCGGTGAAGGCACTCGTGGAGCTAGCGGGCATTCTGCGGAGTACGTATTATGATTTAGTAAAAAAAATGAATCGTCCGGATCAAGATGCCGATTTGAAAGCTGAAATTAAAGCGATTTATGAGGAAAATGAAGGTCGTTATGGCTACCGTCGCATTCGTGATGAATTAATGAATCGCGGTCAGAAAGTGAATCACAAGAAGATTCAGCGCATTATGAAAGAGCTTGGATTAAAGTGTGTTGTGCGTATGAAGAAATATAAATCCTATAAAGGAAAAGTCGGTAAAATTGCACCTGATATTTTAGAGCGTAATTTCTGCACAGATGCCCCGAATCAAAAATGGGTAACGGACATCACAGAGTTTAAATTGTTTGGAGAAAAACTGTATGTATCACCTGTATTAGATCTGTATAATGGTGAAATTATTACCTATACAATTGGTTCTAGACCGACGTATTCACTTGTTTCAGAGATGTTAGAGAAGGCATTAGAACGTTTACCTGAAAACCATCAACTACTGATGCATTCGGATCAAGGGTGGCACTATCAAATGAGACAATACGTCCGTACACTTGAATCAAGAGCGATTGTCCAGAGTATGTCTCGAAAAGGTAACTGTTACGACAACGCAGTCATAGAGAATTTCTTTGGGGTTATGAAGTCGGAGTTCCTCTACATAAAAGAATTTGAAAATGTAGAGCACTTTAAAATAGAATTAGAAAAATATATAGATTGTTATAATACGAAACGGATTAAGGCAAAATTAAAAATGAGCCCGGTACAATACCGGACTCATTTTTATCAAGCTGCCTAATGAAATAACCGTGTCTAATTTTTAGGGGTCACTTCAAAGTGTGTATTTTTAAATGATGATATCCACCCTGTCAAGATAAGAAACACATATTTCACGTTTCGGGGATATCGAGTGAAAAGATAGTTGTATCAAGGGTTTATAGGGTATTGTACATTTTTTATGCAGATCCTGTAACGTAGAAAAATGAAATTTATTGACTAGAATGTTGACCGGCTTTTAACTAGTTTTCTGTGAGTCTAAAGAAAGGTTTGTACTAAGAGAGTTCGAATATTTACGCTGAATACTATTAAATGTGAAGCAAAATAAGCCGACAATTTATTGGAGTAAGATTAGTTAATTTAAATGTCAGAGTTAGGTGTTTAATCAAAAGGCGATTAGGTATAACTACGGTAGTATTAGTTTATGATACGGTGAAAGTATTTAATAAGAGAAAATAAGTTATAAATAAAGTAAGCCAGTTAGACGAAGACGGTAAATCATAGTCTAACTGGCTTGAATTTTGGTACATCAAGGAGTGCTATTATTTTGGGTTTTTGAAGTGGAACTTAGTCTTTCCAATGATTTCCTATATGACCAACTAATATTTTTCCGTTTTCAATACTCTCTCGTCCCCAATTAAAGTATATTCTAAAATCAGAATGAGCATTATAAAGTTTAGTATGAGGATTACATCTTATACTTTCGATTTTATTATCTATAGTATGAAATTGACATTGGAATTTATCTAGCCCTTCATTTGAGCCTCTTCCAGATGCAATTATATTGAATTCACTCTTTAATCTTTCATATATTTCATCAGAAGCGCTACCAATGGTTATATATATATTCTTTGCCGAATCATTAAGCACTGATAAATGTCTAATCAATTCATCTGAATGTTGAATAATATTGTTAAATGCATTTAAAGTATGTTTAACCCTATCGTGAAAAAACAAATTTGGAAAACAGCCTTGAAAATCTTGTTTGAAGCAGTTAAGTGATTTTAATTGACCTAAATAGAATCGGTGTGGAAAAAGAATTCTGTTTTTACTGTTAATGTATAAACGGTCTTCATTAATATATTTATTATCATGCATTCCAACTAAAGCCTTGTAACTTGTGTTATCTTTTTCATCTAATAGAACGTATAAGTTGTGATAATTGATATCATCAGATTTGTATTCTCTTATATTTTCAAAAAGTAAATCTCTAAAATCGCTAGCATACTTTGGAGAAAATAAATATTCATCTAAGGTGATATTATCGTCAATTATGCTCTCATAAAACTGATTAGGTATAATTATTTGATCATCGTTTTGGGTAATACCGTTAAGTAAATCAATGAATTCAACAATCTTCTTTTCAAATTCGATAACTGAAGAATTATCGTCTATTAATGAAGAGATATAGAAAGATATTTTTGTCATAGGCGTAATCCTAATAGTTCTCTAAGATCAGTTTTATTCTGATCAAAGAAGCCTTTTGGCCATTTCTCTAATTCTCCGTAGGGGGTAATTTTAATCTTTTCTATATCAATTTTATTATCAATTAAATTAAAAAAGTTAACTATCATTCTGTCAGTTTTTTTCATCTTTGTTAATTGCAAGCGTGCACCATTTATTACATGCTCACTATGAGTTTCGACGATAACTTGTACTCCGCAAGTAGAAAGCATGGCCAAAAATTGTCCTATTTTTGACTGTCCATATGGATGGAGGTGAGCCTCTGGGTTCTCAATTATTAAGAAAGAGTCTTTATATGAAGAGAATAATAATCCTGACACAATAATAGGTAAGACATAGGTCAATCCAAATCCTGTAGCTGTAGGAACATACTCATCGGATGATGTTTTTGTATTTTTAAATTTTATGGTGACTTTATTTAATTCTTCATGTAAAGAGACATTTAGCTGTGTTCCAGGAATTATTATATCTAACCAACCTTCACAGTTTGCGGAAAACTTAGCAAGCTTGCTTGCACGCATAGAATCATGTATTTCATGTTTCAGTAAATCAGCCTTATTAATAATATGATTTGTATATTCACCCTTATTTCCTACATTTAAAACTGAATTACTACTAATATCTGAAGTAATTCTAGGCCCAACCCTTTCTGCATTTAGATATTGGAAATGTTTGAAGGGATCATTTTTTTCTTTTAATAAATCTTCTTGGTTTTCTATTATTAAAGATAGTGGATTTATAATTTCATTACCAATAGTTAGCCCAACTTCATTACTGGTACTATTATTAAAGGTGCTTTTTAGAATGATTTTTTCAAAAGATTTATCTTTTGAAATAATGTCTTTAGGAAGTCCTAGATTTATTCCGTTGACATCACTTGATAAGATTTCTCCACTATGTACATTTTCATAAGCTTTTTTCATAAGAAGAAGACTTTGAACAACACTGGATTTTCCAACTGCATTTCCCCCGGCTAATATTGTAAGGGGACTAAAATCTATCTCTTTTTGTACCCAACATTTGTAATTTTCGATATTAAGTTTAGAAATCAAATCCCATTACCTCCGACAGTATCATATTTGCCTTATGAAAACTATATTGGACCGATTTTGTACTATTTGTTCCCTGTGTTAAGTAAGAATCATAAGGTATATCTGCTGTTAATTCTTGTGCTAACCTTTGCAAAACTTCAGTTCCTAGTTTTGTAAAATCAAAGTTAATAAATTTTGGGTTTGATAAAATTACTGCCCAAGATGTATATAAAGCCTTATTAATAATGTCCATATTACTATAGATACGATTATTTTCATTAATATAACATTTCCTAAAGGTATATTCTCTAAAAAGTATATTTGAAATATTCATTGCTCTTTTAAAATCTTCTTTAAATACAGCCAATTCATCGTTCTTAGCTTCATTAAGGTCAAGTAAGGCATTATCTAAAAAAACTGCAATATTCCCTGATGTATAATTTAATTGGCGATTTTTGTGATTATAGGATTTATAGAATGCAAAGAAACGTAATATAAATTCTTGTCCATCCATTCTATCGTCTTTAATTCGATTTCTTGTGGCGATTTGAAATTCATCACTTTTATAAAGGGTTTTTAATAAGTCTCTTGTACTATTCTTTGAAATAGCATTTCTAATCTCTTGTGGTTTTAGGCTAACTCCTCCAGTATTTACTCTTCTAAATATGTCAAATACAACATTAGAAGGTGATCTAGCATCTAGAATATTAACGGCTAGTTGCGTCCTAAAAATCCTTTGTTGATACTTTATATCTAATTCTGAAAAGGTTTTACCTCCACAGTAATTTTCAAGATATTCTAATCCAAATAGTTTAAATTTATCATTGATAAAATCATTTATTGTAGATAATCGTTGTAATCCATCGATTACAATAAATTTAGAATCCTCATTTTCATAAAAATAAAAGGCTGGGATTGGGATTCTTAACATCAAAGATTCTATGAGTAAAGATTTTCGTTTTCTTTCAGTCCAAACCCTATTCCTTTGAAACCCTGGATTAAGGATAATTTGTTTTTCATTCATTAATTCTGTTAAATATTTAAGTGATAGCATTTGTTGATCTATCCTAATTTTATCAGCATCAAAAGGATGTTCATAATCTTCTTCATGCTCATCCAATTCGTATTCCTCATATTCAAATCCATAAAATTCATCGATGGATTCTTCTATAGTTTCTTTTGGATTTTTGGAGTATTTATCCATTAAAATCACCTGCTTAATTATTTAATAATTTGTATCTCTTATATTGTAAGTCATCTGTTTATTCTTTACATCTATCGGAAAAAAACACCATTTCATTTATAATGCTTACTGTAATATTAACTAAAAAGATTATTATTATCTATATTAAAATTAAAACTAAGATAGCCAAGAGACAATACTAATAAAGATTAAAAGGTTTAGGATCTATTTAAAATGTAAATTAAAGAAGGATAACCATAGCATTAATCATAAACAATAATTGTATAAATGAAAAATAATTAATGCCCTAACGATAATACGACAGCTACTTAATAAAGTGTGTAAATATATTTTGTAATATAAATTGGAAAAAAACAGTTGTTACATTCTTTCTTGATACATATGAGTATCAAGGAGGGGAAATTAAAGATAATTGCAAATTAATTTAAGAAGCTAGTTACCTAAGCTAACTAGCTATTGATTATTTCTTTGGATATATTTTTTCTATATATTTAATAATAATTAGAGTAATTTCTTTTATGGATTTTAAGAGACTATACATATTTTCTTTTAATTCTTTTGAGGGCATATAATGAATCCTTGAGGTAATTATCCCATCATGGGTTTCATCGTAATTATAAATCCTGTAAGGAGGCTTATTATGAATAATGTTATTTCTAATTCGAGAAGCTTGTTGAAAACTATTCTTATATTTAACCTTACAGAGCCTTCTATTTAGTTTTATATCTTTTCCTTGATTCTTTAAACTACGAAGAGCAGTATTAAATGTTATGTCTTTTAATCTACCATCTCTATACTTTTCTTGTTCTAAATCAAAATAGTTAAATAATAGATGCCCTAGTATATCAAGGGTGGTAAAAGCTTTTTGGAAAAATGTATCTGTATGATGTTCAAAATGTATTTTGTTAGTCCAATGCAGCTCTTTAAAATGAGGGAAGTATATCATATTACCATTAGGGCTTACTCTGCACCATTCATCATCTGGGATTCCACGATTAAAATAATATAATACATATGCGTAACTTAAGTTTAATTGAGAATTATTTCTTTTTAATTAGAGGAAGTCTACGTAAATCGGACTCTTTTGTTCTTTGTGATTTATTAAAAATTTTATATGGGATAAGCCAGAGATTTTTAATGATAATAGATAAAACTTGTATAATAATTTTGTTTAGGGAAAAAATGTGAATTTTTATTTGAGTGAAAATAGTACTTGTTTAATAGAAAGAAGGTTCTGGATGTAGAACCTTCTTTTATGTTTAGTAGAAAGTTGGTTATTTGTTTGTCTTGTTAAATATTTCATTATTGTGATAGTCGATAAACTCTTTAGATATGTTATGAACCTTAACGTTTTTTAACATCGAATAATTTAATGGGATTGCTCCGTAATCACATAGAGCATGATGATTAGGGCACAAAACAATAATGTTTTCACTTATATCTGGACCATTATGAGGACTACCTAATGGCTTAATATGATGAGCTTCAGAGTAATGTTTATCTGTAGATAATTCAAGTCTTTCACCACAGATTTGACATGTGTGATTATGTAATCTTTTTAAATCGCGGGTTAAACTTGTATCTCTTAGAATTCTATATACTTCAGTTTTAATTTTTTCAGGTGGAGTTGTAATATCGGTAGCTTCAATTAAGCCTTCTTCATTTCGAAGTGCCCAAGTACCTTCTCCTAATCCATTTACTGAGTAAAATAAATCTTTTTTTTCATTAAAGATTTTAGAATGGGATGAATGTGTTTCGATAGTATTTCTTATAATGCTTCTCCAGGAGTTTGGTAATGGTTCAGTTCTAATTCTTTTTACTTCTTCATAAAGTTCTTCATAATGGCTGACACCATCTAAATTATTAAAAGCTGTTACAATGTCTTCTAACCAAGTTGTCATAATGCATCTCCTATTCTTTTGAAAATATATTAATATAATTTATATATTCTTCCTATTATTGGAATATCCTCTTTTTAGAATGGAAAATTAAAAAATAAATTGGATTTAATTATAACTAGCCCCTCATAAGCCCCTTACAAGCCCCTACCAAGTAATAAATCACTAAGAAAAAACATAACAAAACAAAAACAACTACAAACACCGTAGTAGTAGTCAAAAAAAATTTTGAAATAACACGCCAAAAACCCGGCCCTCCCGCCTATATATATTACAAAGGGGCTTTTACATTTTGAATGGGGACGGGAGGAACTTTGATGGCGGTCTATCGTAATGTGCAGGTGAATTTTTGGCAGGATGATTTTGTTTTGGATTTGACGCCGGAGGAGCGGTATTTTTATGTGTATTTGTTAACTTGTTCGAAGACGACGCAGTGCGGGATTTTTCCTTTTCCGAAGCGATTAGCTGAGATGGAGACGGGTTATAATCGGGAGACTGTTGATAAGCTTGTGCAGCGCTTTGTTGATTATGGAAAGATTCTTTATGATGCGGATACGCGGGAGTTATTCGTTTTAAATTGGCTTCGTTATAATCCGGTGACGAATACGAATGTGGAGAAGTGTGTGCTTCGTGAGCTGAAGAGTGTGAAGAATAAGGAGTTTGTACATATGTTTCTCCAGAAGTGTGCGGAGGAGGAGCTGAATGTTCCGATGCTTTTAGCACATTTTGGTATGCCTGATGATTTGGCTGTGGATGATGTTGAGCCGGTTTGCGAGGAGGCAGAGGAAGAAGAGGTTATAGAGGAAGAAACGGGAAGTCGTGTGTTTTCTTTTTATGAGCAACATTTCGGTAGTTTGTCTCCTTTTGCGGTGGAGGAACTGAGTGCGTGGATGGAAGATTTGTCAGAGGAGCTTGTGTTGAAGGCGCTTCAAATTGCGTTTGAGAATAATAAGCGGACGGTTGCTTATGTGAAGGGCATTTTGAGAGGCTGGCACGGGAAAGGGTTTACGAAAGTGTGTGAGGTTGAGGCAGATACGGCTAAGTTTCGGAAGAAGGAGTCGTCTGTTAGTACGGGGGAGACGGAGGAGTTTTTGGTGAGGAGTGGGAGAAGAATGCGCCATCTGAGGAAGAGTTGCAGCGCTTTTTAGCGGAGCGCGGGTGGCGGCCATGAGTATTCAAAATGTGGAGGCGGAAAAGACGGTGTTAGGTTCTCTACTACTTGATGGAGAGCTTATTAAGGAGTGCCGTTTGACGGAGCAGTATTTTTCGATGCCGGTGCATAAGTCTATATTTCAGTTAATGAGAAAGATGGAAGGAGAGGGGCAACCGATTGACCTTGTGACGTTCACTTCTAGAGTGGATCCGAATTTTTTGAAGGGGATCGGGGGAATGGAGTATTTTATAGGGTTAATGGATGGTGTGCCTACTACTAGCAACTTCTCATATTATGAGGGGCTTGTTCGAGGTGCGTGGAAAATGTATCAGGCTGGTGTTCTCGGGCACAAGATGGGAGAGCGTCTTATTGCGGAGAAGAGTGAGAAAGTTATCGGTGAGACGATTACGGCACTTTGTGAGTTAGAGGAGAAAGACTCTGTATGTGAGTTTGATTTGAAGGATGCGTTAGTTGGTTTGTATGAGGAGCTTCATCAAGATGTGAAAGAGATTACTGGTATTGAGACTGGTTATACATCGTTAAATAAGATGACGTGCGGATTGCAGGAAGGTGATTTTGTCGTTCTTGGTGCGCGCCCTTCTATGGGGAAGACTGCGTTTGCGCTAAATGTTGGATTGCATGCGGCGAAGTCTGGAGCGGCGATTGGATTGTTTTCGTTAGAGATGAGTAGTAAGCAATTGTTAAAAAGGATGGCTTCTTGCATAGGTGAAGTGTCAGGAGGTAGGCTGAAAAATCCGAAGCATCGTTTTGCGATGGAAGATTGGGAGAAGGTAAGTAAGGCGTTTGCGGAGATTGGTGAGTTGCCATTTGAGATTTACGATAATGCAGGCGTTACGGTACAAGATATTTGGATGCAAACTCGTAAGTTAAAGAGGAAGCACGGTGATAAAAAGATTTTAATTATTGTAGATTACTTGCAGCTTATTACGGGTGATCCGAAGCATAAGGGCAATCGATTTCAAGAGATTAGTGAAATTTCTCGTAAACTTAAGGTATTAGCACGTGAATTAAATGTTTGTGTAGTGGCGTTGTCGCAATTATCTCGTTCTGTAGAAGCACGTCAAGATAAGCGACCTCTTTTATCTGATTTAAGAGAGACGGGACAAATTGAGCAAGATGCGGATGTCATTATGCTTATGTATCGAGAGGATTATTATGATAAGGAAACGGTGCAGAAAGAGATGACGGAGATTCATGTGGCGAAGCACCGGAATGGGCCTGTGGGGAGTTTTAAGCTGAGGTTTTTGAAGGAGTTTGGGCGGTTTGTGGAGATTGGATGATAAAATAGAAGAAGGCATATAAAAAGGTAAAGGAGTGGTTACGGATGACAAAAGTAGGTCGTTTATATGAGCAAGAGAAGCAAGAAGAAATTGATAAAGCACTTTCGGCAGCTGGAATGCTCTTTAAAGGAATGAGTGTAGAAGAAATAGCTAAAAAATTAGATGTAACAATTGAAAAGGTAAAAGAGTGGGAGAAGCGTTTATCTCATTAATCGCTGGGGTAATGGCAGCGTCTGTATAAATTTATACAAAAATAGCCGAATATTTACTATATAATAGTCGGCTATTTTTGTACGGAGAAGTTGTTAGGTTTAATACGCAAAATTTTTTATTTGCTCTTGAATATGTTCCTCATTTCCCCATAAAGAAAGACTTTCTCTCTGCAGTAATCCATTGCTGCAAGTCATCTTGGCTACGTCGGACAAGTCGATTTACTAACACATCATGCCATACATAATCCTCTAATAAGTATATATGAACGGGGTCATCTGTATAAAAAGCAATATTACGCTCTTCAAGTGATGGTCCATAAATCATCTCTTTAGAATCTATCGATACAATAAACCAATGTTCTGTAGACAAGGTTTCTGTATAAGGTGTTATGCGATGGGCTTCTAGATTTTTAATGGGATTTTCAACATGTAGGGTAATACCTTGTATTGTAACTTTATCAGCTACTTCAGATAGATCTTCTTTTAACGCTTCATACATCTCATCCCACATTGAAATGACAATACGTCGTTCTGCTTTTTTTATTAATGCCTGACAATAGCTAATGATTGTTTGATTGTCTTTTAAAGTAATCACTCGATTATCTGTTTTTTCCTCGGAAGTTTCTAGTGTTTTTAATGAATCACTTATTCCTTCATATGTAGACTGCCATTCTGATTGCGCCTTCTGTAAAAAGATTTCAACAGGTAGAGGTGAATAGCGAGTGGTGTCATTTATTTCTTCTTTCATGACAATTCCTTTTTCTACAAGGTTACCTAAAATCTCATAAATTCGCGCTCTTGGGACACCCGAATCCTTACTCACTTGATAGGCTGTGACAGGCCCCTGTTTCACAAGAGATACATAAGATTTAGCTTCATATTCATTAAAACCAATTTTTTTAAGCTGTTGTACTATGTAGTCCACTTTTTCGTCCTCCGATGCTTGCTGTTATATTTCAACGTTACAATAACTCTTTACATTTAGCAAATTGGTAGTTACTATTACAATAGTGACTAAAGGGGAGGCTACTAGTATGGATTTGTATTTAGACCCATCTATATTAATTATTTTGATTGTTTTTGGATTTGTAGCTGCATTTATTGATTCAGTTGTAGGCGGTGGTGGACTCATTGCTTTACCAGCTTTATTATTTACAGGACTGAATCCAGCAAGTGCAGTAGCTACGAATAAACTAGCATCGACAATGGGAAGTGCAACTAGTAATATTGTGTTTTATCGTTCTGGTAATCTTGATTTGAAATCGGCGTTTAAATTAGTTCCGCTCACTTTCATAGGTTCCATAATAGGGGCATGGACCGTTCATTTAATGAATCCAGAAGTACTGAAGCCGTTGATGCTGATTATGCTTGGTGTGGTCGCTATTTATACGATATTCAAGAAGGATTGGGGAAGTATTTCCACTCATAAAAAATTGTCGGGTCGACACGTCATTATTTTTACTTTCTTTGTTTTTGCTATTGGTTTTTATGATGGATTTCTAGGTCCTGGAACAGGTTCATTTTTAATGTTTTCTCTTTTATTTATTGGGTATGACTTTTTAAAAGCAGCAGGTAATGCGAAGCTTCTTAATTTAGGAAGTAATGTTGGTGCATTGTTAATGTTTATGTATGTAGGGCAAGTCAACTATGCATATGGTTTTATCATGGGGATTGCTCAAATTGCTGGAGGGATTGTTGGCTCCAAATTTGCTATAAAAAAAGGAAGCGGGTATGTTCGTGCTCTTTTCATTACAGTAACTTGTTTATTGTTAGCGAAAAATCTGTATGACTATATTCAGTAAGTAATTAAAGAACGTAGAAAAGGTCAAAGATGCCTACATAGAATATAAGAAGATACCAGGAAAAAATTCCTTTTAACATTTTTTAGATGCTACCTTATTTGAAGATAGCATCTAAAAAGAAAATCTAAGTGAAGAGAATGAAAAAAATATAAACTCATATTTTTCCATATGAAATTTCATTTGTTTTATTTACATAATATCTTTACAATCATTTGATAAAATAAAGTCAACTGCATATTGTGAGGGTGGGTGGTTATCCCTTCTTTCCATTTGGAAGGAAAGGGGGTGATAATATGGAGTTTTTGTTTGACCTTGTAAAAGAATTTGTAAAAGCGACTGTGCGCGAAGTTTCAGCGTATTTTTTGCGGAAGCAACTTCTGGGTAAAGACAACAAAAAACCCACTCCGCGCCGTAGGAAGCAAAAGGGTGGGTTTCGTAAAAAATAATAACATATAATAACCACCACCCTATACGGTAGCAGTTAAGGAAGAGATGTTAGCGCATCTCTTCCTTTTATTATATGCCAATTTATTCGCTGTTACACTTATATAGTATTCTACGGAAAATATATCATATTCCTATTTTGTGGTCAATTTGATCCCGCTTTAACGGGCAGTAAGACCCCCACCTCAAAATTCAGTGGAAGCAAAGAAGTTAGGTGGGGGTCGGGCTGTCCGTAAAAGTCCGATTGGTGAGGGCTGATTAAAGTTTCACTTTATTGCATGATTGAAAAGATGTAGTCTTATTCCTCTTCAAACTGAAAAATATCCCGATTAATGAGTTGGTGGAGGTACCTATCCATTTCAGGAGCAGAAACGCTTTTTTTATTTTTAAACCACCATGTGCTTAATGAGGTGATTGCCCCTGAATAAAACTCAATGATTAAATCATTTGGTATCGTATGATTTTTGCAAAGTTGATTTAATGCTTCTATTTCTTGTTTTCTCGTTTCGTGACTTAAATAATGTGTACGGGTAATGAATTGTTCATCAGACATTTGCGTTTCTAATATTTTACCGAGTTCTTCATGATGTAGGAATTGTTCCATTACTTGAAATGGTTTACTTAATCGATCTGAAACCGGTATTTCAGCAATCATCTTACCGTATCGTTTAAATCCAAATGTTAATAAAGCATCTTTATCTTCAAAGTGTTTATAAAAGGTTGTTCGGTGTACCATAGCGCGGTCACATATTTGGTTAATCGTGATCGTACTATATTTCTGTTTTGATTGCGTCATTAATTCAAATAAGGAATCCCACAGTAATTTATGTGTACGTCTAATACGTAAATCAAGTTGTTTTTCATTATCATTCATCTACAATTCTCCTTTTTTGTAGATTAAATATACAGTAGCTGAAAATTGATTCTCCCTTTTTAATCTACATATGTATATTATATTACATATGTTCTGGTGTATTTAAAGTTTTTTAAGTAAGAAACAGGAGGAGAATCTGTAAATGAATATGACAACTAAGAGCCCTGCAAGTGGCAAAGTTGATACTTCTAATTTGAAACATACCCCCATTTTAATTGCATTACTTTTAGGTGCAATGGTTGCATTATTAAATGAAACATTACTTGGAAATGCGTTAACGGTATTAATGAAAGAATTTGACGTAACGGCTTCAACGATTCAATGGCTTTCTACAGCATACATGTTAGTAGTTGGGGTTTTAGTTCCAATTACAGCATTACTTCAGCAATGGCTCACAACGAGACAAATGTTTTTGATCGCTATGGTAACGTTTTTAGTCGGTACATTAATTGCGGGATTCGCACCGACATTTTCCGTTTTATTAATTGGCCGTATCGTCCAAGCTGTAGCGACGGGGTTAATTACACCGTTATTAATGAATACGATTTTAATCATTTGTCCACCTGAAAAACGTGGTGCGACAATGGGATTAATCGCACTCGTGATGATGGCAGCTCCGGCAATTGGCCCTACATTATCTGGAGTAATTGTGGATTCATTAAATTGGCGCTGGTTATTCTATATTGTTATTCCTATCGTGATCATTTCCATTATGATTGGGATGAAGTACATTCAAAATGTTTCAGAGTTAACAAGGCCAAAAGTAGATTACCCATCTATCCTTTTATCGACATTAGGATTTGGCGGATTTGTGTATAGCTTTAGTGCATCAGGTGATTTAGGATGGTCCGATGCGAAAGTATATGGCACTTTAATTGTTGGGCTTATCTCATTATGTATTTTTGCCGTTCGACAATTGAAAATTGAGAATCCAATTTTAGAATTACGAGCATTTAAAGTTCCGATGTTTACATTATCAGTTGGATTAATTGTCATTGTGATGATGTCGTTATTTTCAACGATGACTTTATTACCGATGTTCTTGCAAACCGTTTTACTCGTTACAGCTTTTAAATCAGGAATTATCATGCTTCCGGGAAGTGTTATTAGCGCCATAATGGGACCAATCGCAGGTAAACTATTTGATAAATTTAGTCCGAAAGTTATTATCGTTCCCGGCATTGTGTTAGTAGGGGTTGCAATGTTCTTATTTAAAGACATTACTCCTGATACATCAATGGTACAAATTATTATTATGCATAGCGTATTAATGGTTGGACTCATGTTTGTCATGACAGCACAAACATACGGTTTAAATCAATTAACACCAGATTTATATCCGCACGGAACAGCACTATTTAGTACGTTGCAACAAGTAGCTGGTGCAATTGGTACAGCTATCTTTATTTCGAAAATGTCTTCAGGAACAACTAAGTATATGGAAAGCTCCGCAAATCCACTGGATCCAGTAGAGAAGTTAAACGGTTTAACATCAGGGTTCCAAGGTGCATTTGCACTTGGGTTAATCTTTATTATTGTTGCATTTATCGTATCGTTATTCTTAAAAGAAGAGAAAGAAGGAGTAAAGGCAGCGAGGGTTCTACAGAACGAACATTAAGGTTTATATAAAAAAGACATCTTTCCCTAGAAAAGATGTCTTTTTTATATTTTTTTGTAACACTTGTTTTGGGTGTCTTCATACATAAGAATTGGTATGTACAATAATTATCCTTTTTGAGAATAACGATGCAAAGCCGTACTAATAACTAATAGTTCACCAGATGATTTAGTGACATCGTATATAGATTCTGTTATGAGAATAGGTATAGCAATTATTATAAATTTATTATATTTTAATTAAAAGATTTATACGTTTTTTATAGTAAAAATTAGAGCCTCTTCAATAAAAAGGAATTAAATATTGTATTCTTAGTTAATATATTTAAACGAAGACAGGGGAAATGAAGATGGACAAGAAGCTAACGTATTGGCTAGCATCTATTATAGGGGGAGTAGTACTTGCAACTGGTATGACTTATGGAATGTTACAGTTTGCTGAAGTCCCGCTTAAGAGTGAGGACCATGTTTTTGCAGAGGTTAATAAAGAAGACATACTATCGAATGAAGCAGAAGTGAAAGGTTCAAATGCACAACTTCACATTACAGTAACTTCTACTGAAGAAGAAGTGATTTCAGCTATACATAGCATGACTCATCAAAAAGTAAAAGCGTGTGAAGGAAAGGGAGCAACCCCTATGTCCAAAAAGAATGCAGAGAAAGTAAGAAACATTCTAAACGGAAACAATTTCAAGAATAAAGAAGAGCTATTAGCAATTACTGAAAGATGGGCAAATAGAGATTTTAGTAAAATTTTAGAAGAACATAACTATTTTATTAAACTTCAAGGTGGCAAGATAGGTGAAGCTACAGTAATGGATAAGGTAGACGAGCAAGTATTCTGTTTCAATACTTTCGGTGATGATGTAACGGCCGCATTATTTAAATCAGGAGATCTTCAAGCGCTGTAAGGTGTTTTTTCTTTGATATAAAGAAAGCCTCAAGTATTCATATACTTGAGGCTTTTCCAATGGAAAGATAGGAATGATCCGAATTCCTTACATTAAGAACAAAGTGGAATTACTCCTAAACCAATTAATAAAGCTGCAGCAACTGCTGGAATTGGTACAGGAATTTGAATACCTTCTACAAACAAGAAATACTGACCACTCACTATTTTAAAACAAACTACTTGCATGGCTATTCCTCCCTTCTTTTAGAATTAATACATTATATTAATTAATCTGTTTATTGATATAGTTAAATTATTCATTTTTAAAAATATAGTTAATATGTGAATAGTTTTCGAAAGGACCTGCTCAATCAATGCGGAAAAACATAAGATGAAACGAATCCATTAAAATACATGAGTGAACCTTAGTTTTCCCCTCTTATCTAAAGGAGGAACTATTATGGGTTATGGTGGTAGTTGTGGCGGTTGTGGCTTCTCGGGAGGCTTTGCTTTATTAGTTGTGTTATTCATTTTATTAATCATCGTTGGAGCTTCTTGCTTCTGCTAAAAACTATTGGAAAAGACACTCATATAGAGTGTCTTTTCTTCAGGCTGTGGAGAAAGTCTTCTCCACAGCCTGTTTTTGTGTCTGAACCTCTTTTTATGTGTCAACACTGATAAAAAAGAGGAAAAGGAGAGATTTTTTATGATGGGTGCTTTAAAAAATCATCGTGATGAGCGTGTATCTGTTTCTGTAGAAGAGTTGGTTCCACAAGATCATTTCCTTCGTGCAATTGAAGCGACAATTAGTTTTGATTTTATTGAAGAGAAGTTACGCCCTTATTACTGTGAAAACAATGGACGCCCGTCCATTCATCCTATTGTTTTATTTAAGATGATGTTTATTGGATATTTTTACGGTATTCGTTCTGAGCGTCAATTGGAAAAGGAAATTAAAACGAATATTGCCTACCGTTGGTTTTTAGGGTTTTCTCTATCGGATACTATTCCGGATCACTCTACAATCAGTTGGAATCGTCGTACTCGTTTTATTCATACAAATATTTTCGAAGAAATTTTTGATGAGATTGTGAGACAAGCGACGGAGCACCGGATGGTAGGAGGACGTGCACTGATGACAGATTCTACACATATTAAGGCCAATGCCAATAAAAATAAATTTGTACATAAATATAAAAAAGAAAAAGCAAAGTTTTATATAGACGAGCTAGAAGCTGCGGTAATCGAAGATCGTGAGGTACATGGAAAAAAGAATTAAAACCTAGAAAGGAAAGTGATACCCCTACCAAAAAAACTCGTATAAGTACAACGGATCCAGATAGTGGATTTTTAATGAGAGATGGAAAACCAAATGGTTTTCATTTCTTGGATCATCGTACGACTGATGCGAAGTACAATATTATTACAGATACCTATGTAACGGCTGGAAATATGGCAGATTCCGAGCCGTATTTAGCACGCCTCCAAGCTCAGATTGATAAATTCGACTTCAAAGTAGAAGCTGTTGCCCTTGATGCTGGCTATTTTACAGGATATATCTGTAAGAAACTATCAGAACGGAATATATTTATGGTGATGGGGTATCGCCGATTTGGAAAACGGAATAAAGAAGTACCGAAAAGCCAATTTAAATATGTAGAAGAAATGAATGTTTTCGCTTGTCCGATGGGATGTATTCTAGAATATGTAACAACTGATCGTGAAGGATACCGTCAATACAAATCGAATCCAGAAGACTGCGCTGTTTGTCCGTTACGTGAGGTGTGCTTTTCAAAGAAACAAAAACAAAAAGTTATCACTCATCATGTGTGGGAGAAATATAAGGATATTGCTAGAAAAAACAAGCTAACAGCTACAGGGAAAAGGTTGTATAAAGTACGCTGTTCCACTATAGAGCGAAGCTTTGCAGACGCCAAAGAACTACATGGCTACCGCTATGCCCGGTTTCGAGGGCTGAAGTCTGTCCAAATGCAAGCTTATCTCACCGCAGCTTGTCAAAACATGAAAAAAATAGCCCTCCACCTGACCAAAAAGGGTCAGGTGGAGGGCTATTTTTTAAAATTCTATTATTTTATGTTGTTTTTATTCGCTAAAATCAAAAAAGATTCCAGAGTGTTGGGAACCCTAAAGGGTTTCCCAACACTCTGTGGAAAAGACACTCATATAGAGTGTCTTTTCTTTCGTGCAAAATGCTTCCTGATATTATCCAACTGTATATAGTATACGGTATACTTTTTCCTCATTAGACATATAAAAAGGTTGGAGGGATGTTATGAAACTAGTAGGGAAGCACATTTATATTCGGCTTTATAAAACTGATGATGCTAACGAGTTAGCTAACTTACATATTAGAAATCGCGAATTTTTTCAGCGAGTTTGTCCATTGCTCCCAGAAGTTTTTTATACAGAAGAACATCAAAAAATACGTCTTGAACAAGCGTTAAAAAAGACAGCTGAAGGGCAAGTATATCCTTTTGGAATCTTTTTAAGAGAAAATGATAAACTTATCGGAGACATTTCATTAACTCAAATTGTTAGGGGAGACCTCCAAAGTTGTTATACGGGTTTTACTTTGGATAAGGAGCATAATACAAAGGGCTATACAACAGAGGCTCTTCAACTTGTTGTAGATTTTGCTTTTAGGGAATTAAAGCTACATAGAATTGAAGCAGGAGCGATGCTTGATAATATAGCATCTATTCGTGTATTAGAAAAAGTGGGGTTTAAAAAAGAAGGTATAGCGAAAGAAAATATAAGGATTAATGGCAAATGGACAGATCATCAAATATTAGCTATTATCAACAGTTTGGATGTGTAAGCTTATTTTGATTCCAATAACGATAATTATGTAAAGGGCTGTCTATATTGACAGCTTATTATATTTTTTGCTTAGCGTGATTTTTTCGGAATGTTGGCGGCGTCATTGATGGACGTAAGTACTCTGAACATGCACTTGAAAGAATGGTACCTGATACCGTTCAAGTTCGAGCGGAGCTTACAAAACGAGCACGTGAGCGAGCTGAAAGAAAAGGGTATGCATTCGGATCAGATAAATACATGGAAGAATTAAAAAAGTTGATCCTCGGGGAATGACTCCAAATGTAGTTGAAGATATTATAAAAACAGGCACTCGCAAACCAGGAGACACTCCTGGTACTTGGAAATACGTTAGAGACGAAGGCTACGTAGTTATAAATGATAAAGGTGATGTTATCACAGTTGTTCCCGCAAAGAAAAAAGAATAGAATGAATAGCATAGTAAGTAATCTATGAAAAAAAGGTTGAGGAATATTGGATATTAAACATGATAAGTATGAGTTACTAGAAATTTTCGAAAGCGAACCAGAAGATTACTATATTCCAGGTGCAGGTGCGTATCGATATAGTAAAATTGATAAACTTGGATTTGAACTGGTTATGAATATGTTCTATTATGATGCAACAGTTGAATTAATAATGCTATACGAAGACAAACGTATCATAGAAACCAAGATGGAATCAGTGAAAGAAATATATACTCGTAATGATTCACTATACATTCTAGGTACAGAAGAAAAGAAAAAAATCGAAGTAAAATTCAAACCACATTTTACAGTTACAATAAATGAGTTTTAAAAACTCGAAATTAATGATCGTAAATATTCTGCGTATGCTTTAGAAAGAATGGCTCCGGATACAATACAAGTTCGAGCTGAATTAGAGGCACATGCCAAAAGTAGAGGGCTTGTACGTAGTACACAGAAATTTAAAGAATTTGTTAATCCTAGAGGTATCACAACTTCTGTAGTAGATTTTCTGTGCCTTTCCATCGTGGATACCACTACAAAGTAAGAGCCTTGTTTCATTATATTTGTTCATACAGTTTTCCTTGTAGTCTTCTGTTTTCATCCTTCAATCGCTTATTCTTTATCAATTTTTCGAACAGGTTGCTCCCAAAAGTTTTTTATACAAAATAACATCAAAAAATACGTCTTGAACAAGCGTTAAAAAAGAAAGCTGAAGGGCAAGTATACCCTTTTGGAATCTTTTTAAGAGAAAATGATAAAATGAAGATAATATTAGGGAATTGTGAGGATGATTACGTTGCTTACTTTGATAAAATTTGTAGTTAGTTATGCTGCAAGTCTGTTTGCTTTTATTTTTGGATGGTTCTTAATTTCATATATTTTTAATCCTAGCTTTATTCACCCGGACGTTTTACATGGATTCATAAAAACTATCGTCACTTATGGTAGTATACCAGCTCTTATAGCTTGTCTAATTGGGGAAGTTTTATATAGGAAAATTAAACGATGTCGAGAGTTTCAATTTGGAATTCCTTTATTTATAGGACTAGCAGTTATCTATACACTTATACCATTTCTTTTTCTTTTTACTTTTTCTTTTTCACATTTCTTTTATTTCGTAGCACCTGTTATGATGGGGGCCTTAGCTTTTTATGTAGTGCGTAGAAAAATATAATTATAATAGATATGTCTAAATCACCAGTTTCAAAAAGCCTTCACGCAATAATGATTGCATGAAGGCTTTTGATGTTTTCTTATTTTTTTGTCTCGTTAACCCATGTAATAATGTCCTGGATGACGTATTCGGGAACGTTAGCAGGGATTTCGTATTCACTAGGAAGACTTAATTCCCCGTCACCCTCCGTGAAGAAATGATTCAATTTCGGGTATTTTTTGAACTGAACATTCCTGCGGTTTGCAAGCCCTTCTTGCCATTTTGTATATTCATTTTTTACTGTTACTTGATAATCACGTGCTCCTTGCAGAATGAGTAAAGGCTCTTTTCGTGATTTTGCCTCTTCAACTGGACGCCACCTAGAAACATCATACATAAAATGAGGTGACCCAAAATTGTAGCCAGCTGGAGGATGGTCAGGATTGAAAGTAGGGTCCTGAATAAAAGCAGCCTGTCTTTTTAGTTCATCGATTTCTTCCTTTGATGCCCCAAGGTATTCATACTGATCAATGGCAATGTCAGTCAAAGGGCGTGCAGGTGGTGCGAGTAAGATACTTCCTCGAACAAGTGAGGAAGGCGCTTTGCTCAGTATACGCGGCATTGTGCCAGCTCCTTGGCTATGTCCGAGAATGAAAATATTATTTGGATCAATGCCTTCCTGCTGCGCTGCTGACTTTGCTGCATATATGGCATCATCTGTAGTATCACGGTCTAATGTAACAGGTTCTGCACTCATCTTTAATGCATGTTCTAAGGTACGTTTTTCATAGCGCAACACTGCAATTCCGTTGGATGAAAGGCCCACCGCAAGGTCTCGTAAGATTTTTGTTCCCAAATAGGTAGCATCGCGATCATGGATGCCAGCACCATGCACAAGAACAACGACGGGTACCTTTTCACCACGCTGATGCTTCGGAACTGTTAATGTCGCTGGTAACGGATAGGTAGAATTTCCAATGATGATTTCACGTTCTTGATAGGAGTCAGGTTGATCATAGCTAGGATGTGGGATGGTATAAGATTCTTCGGGTGGCCTTTCTCCAATTTCATCTACTTTCCCGCCAGGTGTGAATTTAAGGAGTAGCGATATGGTAGTTCCTTCGGTAGCTGCTGGAATTTCTACCGTCTGATGGACCAAGTTTCGTTCTTTTATCACGGGGGTTCCCATGCTTTTTATCCCGCTCCAGCCACTTTGTGTCCACCAGTTTTGTAATGTGGTTGCTGTAAACTTGGATTGAAAAGCAGTAGACGTCAACTGTAGTGCCTCTGTATACTTACCTTGCTGGAGATATTCAAAAAATAATGATGTACGCTCCGTTAAAGAGACTAGTTTCTTTTCAGCAGATTGTTCTTCGCGTGTATCTGCGTGAATAGTTGTTGTAAGCGGGAAAGATGAAACGCCTAAAGAAAAGAGTAGGGTAAAGGTAAGTACTGATCTTTGTATTTTCTTTTTTTTATTCATGTTTTAACCTCCAATATGTGATGGTACAAAACAGGTATGGTAATTAGAATTCTGGTGCGAAAACTTCAAAATATTTGCAAGCAATCTCCAAAACTTGGACATACTCATATTATTATTCTAAAAAAACGTAGCTTTCTTCTCTTGTCACATGCATATTAATCCCAGAAATAATCTTTCTTCCTTCACTTTATATTTTGATTATACGAAACAAAGCTCTCGTTTTTCTTACTTGATACTTACAAATTCCTTAAGTAGGGGATATTTTAAAAATGAATTTGTGGCGGTACTCCTATGTTAAGAGATAGCTTAAGGACCGAGGATTATATTGTTTTTATAAAGGGTTGATGTTATGTTTGTTTTGTAACATATGGTGTTTTATGCATGTAGGAGGATTTATTGAAGAAATTATTAATATTGTTTTTATTAGCTACATTTTGTCTACAGATTACAGGATGTTCTAATAATATGGGTACACTAAGGGAGAAGTCTAAAACTTCAACAACTGTGAAGTCTAAACGTATCACCCTTTGTTGATGATAGAAGTCATAAAGAAAAGACACCCTAAGGTGCCTTCCTTCGACTTGAACCATCTTAATTTTAATAATATATTGGACTCCCATCCAACTATTATTTTACCATGTTAAATTGTTTTATTCATTGAGAAATATGCTTTAAATATATATTTTTAAAAAATATATAGATTTGAACAATATGTATACGAGCCACATATCAAAAAAAGACACTCTCAAGAGTGCCTCTCCTTAGCAGCCGAATCCGCCGCCCCAACAGCTAGCGCCAACGATGATTAATAAGATGAAGAGCACAACAAGTAAGGCAAATCCGCCGCCGAAACCACAGCCTCCACCACAACTACCTCCATAGCCCATATTAACTCCTCCTTCCATAAAGACCATTTATTAATGGATTTAATTTAATTTATGTTTTTAAGGGTGAATGGAGCAGGTCCTTAAAAAAATAAAAGGATTTTGGAAGTTAAAAAGAGTTGACGATCTTATTTTTGTCACCGGAATTTTGTCTTCTACATATTGTATTTTATTCTGTGTATTGGGGGAAGGAGGATCTTATGGCTAATTCTGAGATGATTTTACGTTTACTTACGGATTTAAAGATTGAACAACAATTGTTGAAAGAACAGTTAGAGAAAATGCAAACAACTGTGACTATTCTTGAAGAAAAATCAGTGACGCTTAAAGAAAAACCAGCGACTCTTAAAGAAAAAACAATGACTCCTGAAGAAAAACCATCTGTTACAAAGCAAAGAGCTTTTTCTGGACGCCCAACATCTTTTCGTGATTGGAGAGCATCTAGTCAAAAAAATTAGGGAATGTTATGTGAAATGATAAATAAAAAAGTACAGTCTGCTGTAGAAAAGACTGTACTTTTTTATGTCAGTAGAGAATGTTAAGGGAGACGCATTTATTGGCCTATTCCACTTTTAATTGGAGTTCTTTATCTAACTTATCATTATTAATTTTTAAAGTTAATCCTTGCGTGTTTTTCGGTACATCAAATACAATGTTTCCTTCCGAACTTTCATTAGGATTAACAATATTAAATTTGAATGTGGAGATATTTGCAGCTTTAAGTACTGACTGATATTCATTGGAAATGTGATATTCTCTTCCAAATCCATCAATTAATTTAAAGTTGTTAATATCTAGTGTAATGGGTTCTTCTTTACGATTATAAACGGCGATGTCTAATACTTTAAAGACACCTTGTGCTTTAACTTCTCCAGTCCCTAGAACATCTAATGACTCGGCAGATCTCATTGACATGTATACATCAGAGGAATCTACATTGGTAGGAAGTTCTTTTTGCGGATCCTTGCTGCTAAGTTTGTCATTCTCTGTTTTTTTAGAAGTCGCCTGCTCATTTTTCGCAGGCGTATCATGTGAACTGCAAGCTGATACTCCAAACAAGAATGTGCTACATAATAATGATGCTAATAACTTTTTGTTCATCGTTTGTTTCTTCCTTCCAAAATAGAAGCACTTTTAATGAGTGCTATATATATTTGTCTTTATATGTATTACATTTTATATCTTATTATATTGATTTTGGAAGGAAAAGGGAAAGATTTGTGCGTTTCTCTGATTCGAATTATTTATCTGTCTAAAAGTTGAAATTAAAATGAGCCCCATAAATGATAAACCATTCCACTAACAAAAAACACTAATCCTAAAAATAAAACAATTAAAGCAAGCACTCCATTTTTATTATGTTCCATAAAATTAGCTCCTTTTTCATTTACTTACATACCAAAAGCCTTTAGTCGTAATTATGGCTAAAGGCCTTAATCTTCATACTTTGTAGTTTATAAAAAAGTTGTACTTCTGTATTAATTTGGAATATGATTATTTAAAGAGAAGGTGATGAGTACATGCAGGAAACAAAACAATTCCCGCTTATATCGGGAAATCTCTCATTAGATTTAGTAAATACAGAGTTAGTTAGGCGTGGACAACGTTATGATTTATTAATAACAGATGAAGATGTATTAGAATGGCTACATGTAATAAAGGTTAATCTTCCTTTTTGGAATGAAAAAACACTTATAGGAATTCAGAAGCGAATGGATCAAGTTACATCTAGCATATTAGAGGTAAGAGAAGTATTGAGAAAACAGTTTGAGGCAATTGCTGATCAGCAAGAAATTTCTAATGATTTTATTACGTATTTAGAAAAACAAATTGAGAAGGCACCATTTACATATAAAATCATTGAACAGCAGCTAGTATCTATCCCAGTTGGAGAAATCGAGGATGTACTCGCATCGTTAATTGCATTTGACGCTTTAACGTTAATAGCAGAAAATAAGCTTATTTCCCTTAAAAGGTGTTCAAATCCTGACTGTGTTTTATTATTTATAGATAAGAGTGGAAAACGAAAATGGTGTTCTATGAAAATATGTGGGAACCGGAAAAAGGTAGCAAAATTTCAGGATCGAAAATTTGAGGAAGTTTAGAGAATCAACTTATAACAGTTGATTCTTCAGAGTGTTGGGAAACCCTTTAGGGTTCCCAACACTCTGGAATCTTTTTTGATTTTAGCGAATAAAAACAACATAAAATAATAGAATTTTAAAAAATAGCCCTCCACCTGACCCTTTTTGGTCAGGTGGAGGGCTATTTTTTTCATGTTTTGACAAGCTGCGGTGAGATAAGCTTGCATTTGGACAGACTTCAGCCCTCGAAACCGGGCATAGCGGTAGCCATGTAGTTCTTTGGCGTCTGCAAAGCTTCGCTCTATAGTGGAACAGCGTACTTTATACAACCTTTTCCCTGTAGCTGTTAGCTTGTTTTTTCTAGCAATATCCTTATATTTCTCCCACACATGATGAGTGATAACTTTTTGTTTTTGTTTCTTTGAAAAGCACACCTCACGTAACGGACAAACAGCGCAGTCTTCTGGATTCGATTTGTATTGACGGTATCCTTCACGATCAGTTGTTACATATTCTAGAATACATCCCATCGGACAAGCGAAAACATTCATTTCTTCTACATATTTAAATTGGCTTTTCGGTACTTCTTTATTCCGTTTTCCAAATCGGCGATACCCCATCACCATAAATATATTCCGTTCTGATAGTTTCTTACAGATATATCCTGTAAAATAGCCAGCATCAAGGGCAACAGCTTCTACTTTGAAGTCGAATTTATCAATCTGAGCTTGGAGGCGTGCTAAATACGGCTCGGAATCTGCCATATTTCCAGCCGTTACATAGGTATCTGTAATAATATTGTACTTCGCATCAGTCGTACGATGATCCAAGAAATGAAAACCATTTGGTTTTCCATCTCTCATTAAAAATCCACTATCTGGATCCGTTGTACTTATACGAGTTTTTTTGGTAGGGGTATCACTTTCCTTTCTAGGTTTTAATTCTTTTTTCCATGTACCTCACGATCTTCGATTACCGCAGCTTCTAGCTCGTCTATATAAAACTTTGCTTTTTCTTTTTTATATTTATGTACAAATTTATTTTTATTGGCATTGGCCTTAATATGTGTAGAATCTGTCATCAGTGCACGTCCTCCTACCATCCGGTGCTCCGTCGCTTGTCTCACAATCTCATCAAAAATTTCTTCGAAAATATTTGTATGAATAAAACGAGTACGACGATTCCAACTGATTGTAGAGTGATCCGGAATAGTATCCGATAGAGAAAACCCTAAAAACCAACGGTAGGCAATATTCGTTTTAATTTCCTTTTCCAATTGACGCTCAGAACGAATACCGTAAAAATATCCAATAAACATCATCTTAAATAAAACAATAGGATGAATGGACGGGCGTCCATTGTTTTCACAGTAATAAGGGCGTAACTTCTCTTCAATAAAATCAAAACTAATTGTCGCTTCAATTGCACGAAGGAAATGATCTTGTGGAACCAACTCTTCTACAGAAACAGATACACGCTCATCACGATGATTTTTTAAAGCACCCATCATAAAAAATCTCTCCTTTTCCTCTTTTTTATCAGTGTTGACACATAAAAAGAGGTTCAGACACAAAAACAGGCTGTGGAGAAGACTTTCTCCACAGCCTGGAGAATCAACTTATAACAGTTGATTCTTTTTTTTTATTTTAAAACTAACCCCTTAAATTAATATTTACAGGTTAGTTATGTCGGGTTATAATTGTTGGTAAATAAAGGAGGAGAACGATGGATAATATAACAGCAACTAAGCAGAAAGATCCTCAACCAATAAGTGTACGATATTTTACAAAAATGAAAGGGAAAGGAAGAAGCCCATTACAAGTAAATGTAAAGGACTCTTTAACGGGACTACTAGGGGGATTTTTAACAATTCTTACCTTAACATATTTAACGAGCATAACCTCTACAGAATTATTAATGGCTCCATTTGGTGCGAGTTGTGTATTAGCGTTTGGAGTTTGGAATGCGCCATTATCTCAGCCGCGTAATATTATTGGAGGACATTTGATTTCAACTTTCATTGGTCTATCAATATATCATTTGTTTGGGAATGAATATTGGACAATTGCTTTAGCGGTGGGGATGGCAATAGCCGTTATGATGTTAACGAGAACGACGCACCCTCCGGCAGGCGCCGATCCGATTATCGTAATTTTAGGGGCAAATAGTTGGAGTTATTTAGTAACACCAGTTTTAATTGGCTCCGTTGTTATTGTAGTTATTGCTTTATTCATTAATAATATGAGTAGTAAAAGAAGTTATCCAACTTTTTGGATGTAGTTTGTGAAGGGAAAAATAATTTAATTGAGTATTCTATTCTTACTATGTTTTATTTTTTATATAGTAAAAGCCTTAGTCGTAATTGTAGCTAATGGCTTGGGTCCTCATACTTTGTAGTTCATAAAGAAAAGACACTTTAAAGTGTCTTCTACAGATTTGAATTATTTAATTCATGTAATTAATATTCGTTAGCATAAAACTCTTTTATTAATTTTATTTCATTTGTATCTGGATTAAACTTAAATATTTTAATTTGATTCGATTCATCTTTGTATGCAAATGTATTCTCACCAACTTGGGTCATATTGCTGGTGTTTAAGATAGGGTCGCTACCGTGATCAGTAATTTCCACAGTTTTCTCACGATCCCAGAATGCAATGACAATAATCAAAATGATAAGACATACCCGTATAAAACGTAATTCTCTTGCAACAGGATGTTCCATCTGTTTGTCTCCTTTACTGTTTGATAGAGTCTGTTTATAAAAGAGATGATTCCTAGGAATATAAATAAAAAAGACACCGTAAAGTGTCTTTTTTATTTTAGTTATGCGCATTACTTAATAAGACGCTAGTTCCTCAGTCTGGCTATGAGTAACTATGTAGGGTAATTCCATTATAACATTTTAACCAGTAATGGGTCTATATGGAATTTAATTGATTTTCTTTTTGATTATTCAGAACGATTAATCGGGTATTTGGATGAAGGAAGCGGTGAGGAAGAAGGGACTTAACTTGTTTTAGAAGAGTGTCTTCTTTTTTGTATCATTGTGAGTAAAGTGTAGAGTTATATTTCCCTTTACACGAACATAACGGTATAATATAGTTAAGTTAAGTAAACTTAACTATTAAACAAAACGAAATAAAAGCATGGAGGAATAACGCTATGACTAGAACGTATAAAGAAGTAATTAATGAAATGAACCGAGCTTATAATGAATTCTACATTTTACTATTCCAGGAGTTAAAAGATGAATTCGGTCTTACAGGACAGCAAGAGAGCATGCTATTTCATATTAATTTAAATGAAAACACGACAGCAAATCACATTGCGACTACTTTTAATATATCAAAAAGTGCCGTTAGCCAAGTTTTATCTAAATTGGAGAAACAGAAGATGATTTCAAAACAAGTAAACCCTAATAATAAACGGGAGTATTTTCTTACACTTGGTCCAAACGGTAGTAAGTATATAGAGCGGTTGTCGGAGTTAGATGATGTATTAATTGAGAAATATTTTTCTAAAATCGATATAAACGCCCTAGAGCAAATGACAGATACGTTAACGAAAATAAATAAAGTCATATTGGAAGAAAAACAGAAAGATCTTGATTGTAATGAGTAAGAACGTAGATGAAGCAATTAGTAGAAAGGAGGAGAAGTGTATTATGAGTTTCATACCAAATATGATTACGATAGCAAATTTTGTATGTGGGCTTTTAGCTATTTACGCTGTTTTCGTTCACGATATTTATTTGGGAGCAGTTTTTATTATTACAGGTATGTTGTTTGACTTTTTAGATGGTATGGTCGCTCGGAAACTTGATTCTGTTTCGGAAATTGGTGGAGAGTTGGACTCATTTGCGGATTTAGTTACTTTTGGTGTGGCACCGTCTATTCTGGCATATAGTGCCTCGTTAAAAGATTTGCAGTCTATCGGGATGATATGCGCGCTTGCTTACAGTATTTGCGGCATGCTTCGGCTTGCAAGATTTAACACAAAGCAAAGCAAACTCCCAACCTTTATCGGCATGCCGATTCCATTTGCGGCAATGTGTCTCCTCATTTTATGTTTTTTAAAGAATCCAGTTTCCGTGGCGTTTGGTACATGCGTACTCGCTTATTTAATGGTAAGCAAAATCAAATTCCCTCATTTTAAAAAAGATATAGCTGAAAGCTTGAAGCCTGGAAGATTGGATTGATGATACGGGATTACAATGAGAAAGATAAAGGAGAATAACATGATTCGTATGGCATTAAGATCATTCAACATACAAATGTATTGTTTGCTAGGCATAATGTTATTGGGATGGCTTGTGACACCTTTTTCAGCAAAGTTCGTAGGGATAAGCATTGGCCTTTTGGTGAGTATGTACTGCGCCTGGATTTTAGGAAGGCGTATTGAAAAGTTCGGAGATAGCATTGTAAAAAAAGCAAAAGCACCGATGCTTGGAATGATAAATCGGTTCGCAGCCGCAATACTCGGCGCGATTATTATGTATGAAATTGAACACCATGAATTCATGTGGACATTCGCTGCTGGAATTATGGGTGGGTATTTCTTGGTTATTATTAATTTAGGGTATTACAGTATGAGGGATGAGAAGGGATAAAGTGAAACCTAAGTTTAAGCATACTGTTGCCTAACAACGAATAGCGGATTAGTAATTAGAGTAATAATAAAATCTAACATAAAATTTAAGAAAAATTTTATATTTCCCCCACTTTTTATTTTAAAAGTTTTTCCTATCCTATAAACAAGTTACATCAAGGAGGAGACTGAAAATGAAGAAGTGGGGATTTTATATTTTTAATATATTCCCTATATTCGAAGACAAAGTAAAAGATTAAATATATGAACAAAGTACTGGTTCTTAAACTATGTTCTAAATAATAGATGAAAATGTAAAGTTAGGGGATTCCACATGCATACAGAAGTTTTGATGAGTTATTTGTATACGTATTTTTTTACAATTATGTTTTGTATTGTATTTCAAATTGGATGTTATTTTAAAGTGAAAAACAATATATCTATTCGGCATTTTCTATGGGTGTATGTTTTTCTATTTTACCTTTCGCTTGTGTATAAGGTGACGCAAATCGCGACTGTATGGGATATAAGTAGATACGAAACGTGGATTCGTGTAAATCAAATCAACTTGACTCTATTTGATACGGCAGGTAGTACTACGTATCTTTTGAACATCGTACTGTTTATGCCGCTCGGTTTTTTATTACCGATGATTTGGCCGTATTTTAGAAAAATAAAAAACACGGTATGTGCAGGATTCTTTTTTTCATTGGCAATTGAGTTAAATCAATTGTTAAATAATAGAATTACAGATATTGATGATTTATTTACGAACACCCTCGGGGCGATTATTGGGTATTTATTATATAGAGCTTTAAAAATGATATTTAAAAGAGAGGGGGAAAAGCTTGATACCAGCTCTTCTCTAGTTATAAAATACGAGGCTATTTTTTGTTTAGTATGTTCATTTGTAGGAGCGATGTTAATTTATCATCCAGCTTTATTTGGAAGACCTGTCATCATTCAGTGAGGCAATTACGAATTTCTTGTTAATGCCCGTACGATATTTCAATTTGCAAAAAGCCTTTAACTTGTTATAGTTAAAGGCTTTTATCATCATAATTTTTACTTACCAATTACCCACTCTAACATCCGCCTTCAACCACTTCACCCAATCAAAATCCTCTACCTTAAGCAAACTAAGCGAAACACCCTTCATATCTAAAGAAGTTAACAGTGTACCAACCTTTACGAATGTCACTTGCAATCCTTCAAGTTCACACAAACGGCGAATGTCGTTTGCGAAAATGTATTGTTCCATTAATGGAGTTGCGCCGAGTCCATTAATGAGGATAGCGAAGTTGTCTCCTTTTCTCCAGCGATAAATGCTTTTTAGTTTGTTCATTAGTTCGATCGCTAATATTTCAGAAGAGGATAGTGCTTCTTTACGGTAACCTTTTTCTCCGTGAATGCCTACGCCATAAAACACTTCATCGTCATTTAATGTGAATGAAGCTTTTCCTTTTACTGGATCGTTGACAGGGGAAAGAGCAACTCCTAATGTGTGTAAGTTTTTAGTGATAGAGCGGCCAAGTGTTGTTAGTTCTTCTAGAGAATGGCCTTCAAGAGCGGCCGCACCAAGTATTTTTTGAATGAAAACAGTACCAGCGACGCCGCGTCTTCTTTTATTAAAAGAAGCATCATCTTCAATTGAAACGTCGTCATTTACGATGATGTGGTCAATTTCTCTTCCTTCTTCTTTAGCGATCTGCTTTGCCGCAAGAAAGTTCTCAACGTCATCTTTAAAGTTTTTAATAATGAATAGTATACTTTTATCTTTTGGCATAAGGCGAGTTGCCGCCGCAATTTGTTCCACTGTAGGCGGAGTGAAGATGCTTCCGTTTACTGCCGCTGTAAGCATACCTTTTCCTACATAGCCAATATCAGCAGGTTCATGTCCGCTACCACCGCCACTTATAATAGCGACGTCTTGCTTCATTTTTTCGATATCTTTTACATAAATGATGTTATTCGTTTCATCGTAATTTACTTTGTCGTTATGTTCAAAATAAAAGCCGTGCAGCATATCTTGAACGATATTTTGTACATCATTCATAATCTTTTTCATTGCTTTTGCCACCCTTTAATTACTTTGCTGATTGCTCCAGTAATAGTAGTAATTGATTGTTTATCATATTTTTCATAAGAGAAGACATAATGGAAGGATCTACTTCGCACTTACTTTCAATCCAATCTTTTATTGTTCCAACGAAGCCGTGACTATAAAAGGAGGCAATCGTATTTTTTGTCTCATCAGAAAGGCTGAATCCGCAGCTCACAGATAGTTCATCGATAATCTTCATATATAAGTTTTTCGTATGCTCAAATAAATAGTGATTAAACGAGTTTTGCTCAATGACTTTAAAAGCATTTCGGTAAAATTTTTGATTTTCATAAAAGTAATCAAATAATAAATCGAAAATGTTTTCCCACGTTTCATAATCGAGAAAGTCGATAATGTTTTCCTTCGTTTCTTCTCTATAAATCCAGCTTAATAGTTCAAATTTATCTTTAAAATGATAATAAAAAGTTTGCCTACGCATTTGACAGTGTAACATAATATCGCTCACTGATATTTTATGAAACGACTCTGTTTCCATTAAATACTTCAATGAGTTCGCGATTATCTTTTTAGAAATTATAGAAGAGGTCATCTGAATCATCCCTAGAATGTTATTAATATGAAAATCCTATCTATAAATGAGAGCGGTGTCTTTAGACAGATTGTCCATTTTGTCCGTTTACTATAAAACGCTTTCATTTTAACATGGTTAGTAAGAAGAAGATTTCAAATATATCACAATATATTAAAGGAATTGAGGGAGAACTACAATGAAAAAGATTATAAACAAACCAGAAACATTAGTAATGGAAATGTGCAACGGAATGGTTATGGCTCATCCAGAGCTTGAGCTTTTGAAAAAATATAAAGTGATTAAGAAGAAAGAAATGAACGAAAATAAAGTAACGTTAATTAGTGGAGGCGGTAGTGGTCACGAGCCGGCACATGCAGGATTAGTCGGAAAAGGAATGTTAGATGCGGCAGTGTGCGGAGATGTGTTTGCGTCACCTTCACAAATTCAGGTATACCAAGCGATTAAAGAGACAGCTAGTAAAAAAGGTACGTTATTAATTATTAAAAATTATAGCGGCGATATTATGAATTTCAAAAACGGTGCGCATTTAGCGACGGAAGATGGAATTGAAGTCGACTACGTAAAGGTGGACGATGATATTGCGGTAGAAGATAGCCTGTACACAGTAGGACGCCGCGGCGTTGCGGGCGTTATTTTAGTTCATAAAATTGCCGGCGCAGCAGCGGAAGCAGGTATGGATTTAGGAGCGGTGAAAGCTGTAGCAGAAAAAGCAGCGGCTAACGTGCGCACAATCGGTTTAGCATTAACGTCTTGTACAGTTCCAGCGAGTGGATCACCTACTTTCACACTTGCGGAAGATGAAATGGAATACGGTGTAGGTATTCACGGCGAACCAGGAATTAAGCGTGAAAAAATGCTGTCAGCAGATGAACTAGCGAACCGTATGACAAATGACCTTGTAAAAGATTTAGGAGTAAAAGATGGCGAGGAAATCGCAATTCTAGTTAACGGTTTTGGCGGAACACCACTGCAAGAACTTTACTTATTTAACAACGCAGTTACGAGAGAACTAGCTGCAAGAAACATTAAAATTAATAGAGTATTCGTCGGTAACTATATGACAAGTATTGATATGGCTGGTATGTCTTTAACGGTAATGAAGTTAGATGAAGAGCTAAAAACATTACTATCAAAAGAATGTAATACACCAGCGTTTAAAGTAGACGGTCCAGTTGAAAGTGTAGAGTACGTAAATGTACTTGAAGAGACAGAAGAGAAGGAAGTTTCATTTGAACTAGAAACTGCGGAAGAGCACGCTGTTATTAAAGATAATGTTATTACATTAAACAACATGATTTATCTCGTTGATAAAATGAGCGATATTATTATTAAAAATGAAGTACCGTTCTGTGAGCTAGATACGCATGCTGGTGATGGCGACTTCGGAATGAGTGTGGCAAAAGGATTTAAGCAATTAAAACGTGAGTGGCACTCTATTGTAGAACAAGAAAACGTAACGATCGGATCATTCCTTGATGGCTGTTCGATGATTATTATGGAACATTGCGGCGGCGCATCTGGTCCAATTTGGGGCGGTGCATTCCGCGCTGCTAGTAAAGCTGCGGGCGAAAAACGTGAGTTAACAGTGAAAGAATTCGCTGAAATGCTGCAAGCAGCATTGCAAGGCATACAATCGATCGGTGAAAGATCATTCGGCAGAGGAGCAGTAGTTGGTGACAAAACACTTGTTGACGCACTTGCTCCATGTGTAGACTCTTGGTTAGATAGCGCCTCAAACGAAGTAGACGTAAAAACTGCCTTTGAAAAAGGAGCAGAAGCAGCGGTCAAAGGAGCAGAGTACACGAAAGAAATCGTAGCTCGCATGGGCCGCGCTGGTACAGTTGGCGAAAGAAGCTTAGGATATCCAGATGCAGGTGCACATGCACTTGGGGTTATCTTTACGGAGATTGCAGGTAGTTTGAAATAGTAATTGGAAAGTCCCTCTGCCTTAAGGTGGAGGGATTTTTATATAGTTGATATGTAGAAGACTTCTTTCGGTTCTTTCTCAGTAAAATATGAGTTTGTTACTATTTTTGATAAAATCTTATTTCAAAAATACAACTAATATTTCTCAACATTAATATATTGAAAATAGTTAGAATATTTAAGATAATCATTTGTGAAGAAGTAAATTATAAAAAAAGGGGGAATTTATTTTGTTACGTCGTTTATCTATTTGTACAGTACTAACAGCTTTTATATTTACTTTATTTACATTTAACGGCTCTGCTTTCGCGGCTACGAATGCTACTGAAAATCAAAATGTAGTAGCAGCTTGTGCAAAGGGAGGTACGGTAGGTGTATATGGTGCAAAGATGCGCAGTGGTTATACTGTCGATTCACCTGTCTTACATACATTTAATGATGGTACGAAAATTACTGGAACATGGGTAACTGGTGAATATGTTCAAGGTCATTACAGTAATTCTAAACAGTGGTTAAAAGTTACATATAAAGGGATGACAGGTTATGTATCCCATACAACATTATATAACGTTTGCTCATAAAACTATGTACCATAATAGCTTTGGATATATTGAGCTAATCTCTTCTCGAGATTAGTTCTTTTTTATCTCTTAGTTTTTAATGGGGCATTTTTTGAAAAAGACCAACGATTCATTAAATCGATGGTCTTACGTTTATATAGTATTCATTTGTATCTATATTAAATTTTTCATTGTTTTTTGCTTATTTTAGACTTAGTTTGTTTGTGATTGCAGCTTATCAATTTTCCAGTATGTTTGTAGAGGGTCTAAAGAGCTTTCAATATAAAACATATATTCATCTGCGGTACGTGGTACTTCAAAAGCTATTTTCAATTCTACCGTTTCATTTGGTTTAACTTGTATATCAGAAGGGTTTTGATCAAGCACCTTTCCTTTATAGATCTTTCCGTCTTTTTCATCTTTTAAGTTATATTTTAATTCTGATAGTCCAATCGTTTGACCTCGTACATTTTTTACAGAGACATTAACAACTACGGAATCGTTGCTAGCATTTAAATAGGCACTTTGAACAGCGGTCAAGTAATAGCCTCCCTTAACACTCTCACCAACTAATAAAATACCTTGTTCCAAGCGGCTCATATCTTCTTTTTCTTCAAAATTTATTAATTCTTCATTTTCATTTTTTGCGGTTGGTTCTTCTATTGGACCATTTTCAACGGCACTATCTGTTTTATCTTGTGTGCAAGCAGCCGTAACACTGACTAATACTAGAATGAAAGTAAGTAATATAGATAATTTTCTCATAAAATTTATCTGTCTCCTTAAGTTTCTCAATTTTGTGCAACTATACATATAAGATTAACATAATGTCTCATTATTGGCTCAAAATAGGGGGTCTTTTAGACAACTTATTCTTTTTACTTTTAATATACATTCGATTGGTTCTCGCGATATTTGTTAATCTTTTAAAACATTGGCTTAGTAATACCGAGGGTTATTATAGATATATTAATCATGTAATTTGTCCATATCAAAATGAACGTTTTTTGCATTTAATATATTGTAAATATATTTTATTTTGGAAGGATGTGATTATATGGCTCATAAATCTACTGGAGTGTTTCGAGTTCCAGTTTCTGAAAATGGGATTATTCCAACTGCTCTCAACATTATGTTAAACAATGATTCACGCTGTCATACTAGTAATGTAACGGTAACTGTTAAGAGAAGTCGAAACACCTTTTTCCCAACTCAAAATGAATTAGTTGAAATCTCTCGTACTTTTGTTTCTTTAGAACCAAATAGAACAACTAAGATTGTGTTGTTTACTCCAGAATTCCAAGTAGAAGATTTCCTTGATGTCATCATTAGTGGAAATAGAGAGGATGTTAAGGATGTTCTTGTATATTCTTTCTTAGCAGATTCAGTAGGTCATAATCTGCCATCTACTGTTTTCAGAAATGCAGAATACACTTTTGCTTGCTGACACTGTGATAATGTATTCTTTACTGTCGTATATCTGAATTGAAATGTTGCAAACAGCACTTCAAGGCATATAATCTATCGTTGAAAGATCATTCGGCAGAGGAGCGGTAGTTGGTGAAAGAAGTTTAGGATATCCAGATGCAGGTGCACATATGCTTGGGGTTATCTTTACAGAAATTTTAGGTAGTTTGAAATAGAAATTAAAAGATCCCTTCTACCTTAAGGTGAAGGGTTTTTTTAATATGTTTTTTGATATATATTGCTAAATATGTTCCCATAATTCATTCTATTGTATTGAGAATAATGTCATCTACATCAAAACAAACGGCTTATAAAAGGAACTAGTATTTGAGGTGGATTTATTAACGAATTTTATATAGCATGACTGAAAATGAGATAAATAAAAACAATATTCCCTATTATGTTTTTAAAAATTAATTGAGCAGGTCCTTGTAAAAATAAAGAAAAGACACCAAAAGGTGCCTTTCGCCGACTTAAATTAATTTTAATATTATCGATCTAAGTTTAAAAGCTATAAGAATTTTTTCTGTAGGATTTGTAAGTAGTTTTTACGAAATTATGAGTGTTTTTTATTTTGTAATTCAATAAGTTCATCTGGTAGCATTTTTGTATAATATTCTTTTTCTGTTAGTTCAAATATAAATAATGCTTTTTTCCAGTTATAAATAACATCTTCTACATTATGTTGTTTCATTTTTAATAAACACTGACCTTTTAAATAGAATAGTTCACCTAGTAAGTATAAAGTATTTAGATTAATTGCTAATTTGATACCCTTATCAATATACTTTATTGCCTCTTCATGTTGATATGTGAAGTCGAAACATTTTGCTAAATTTAACATGAGTTTTAATTTAATTTCTTTATCTCTAGGAAAATCTAATTTATTAAAATTAGTTAAACATCTTTTGAATATATTAATACTTTTTTCATATTCTTTATTTTCTGCATAAAATATAGCCATTGTTTGCATAATATCTATTTCTCTTTCTGATAAAAAATCAGAATTAGTTAAAGTCAGTTTTAATGCATTATTTAAAAAATCTAAAGCAGTTTTTATTGATTTATCCACCATAAATATAGCAATTGCTTCATGCCACATTAGAAATTGTTTCTCATCTTTTGTTTGAAAATTATTTAAGTTTTTCTCTTTTTTTACTATTTCATAAAGTTCTTTATATTGTTTTTGCTTTAAGCAATCTTTTATTACGTATTTTACGTTTTCTACATATTTTAATCTTTTGTTTTGAGTTAGTGCAAATATGTTATTCGGATCAATACCAAGTCTTTCTGATAATTGATATAACAATATACTAGATGGATAAATCATACCTTTTTCAATCTTGCTAATTTGACTTTGTGAACATATTCCATGACATAATTCGGATTGTGATATATTTTTTTTAATTCTAAGTTCTTTAATGGTAATACCCAAATCGTTAAATTCCATTTTGCCACCTACTATTTAGCACTTTATTAATATAAGAACATTCTCTAACCTTAATGTAATGTAAAATTAATATAGTTGCAATTATTGTTTTAAAGGGCTTATCGTTTCTATAAGATGGTGAGATTTTTTTATGTACAAAAAAGACACCCTAAGGTGCCTTACGCCGACTTGGACCACATTCGTTTAATATAAACCTATCTGTATTTTCACATGCTTCTCTAATTCCTCTATTTTCCATTTGATAAAATAAAATCCTAATATTACTAATAATTAAATAAATATTTCTACATATTCAAGATATTTACATAAATTACAAAAGTGATACATTTAAGTTGTAATCTATAAAAACTATTAAAGGGGGATTTATTATGTTCAAGAAATTAGTAGTAGGAGCGTTAGCAACAGGTATTGCATTAACAGGAGGAATTGGTGCAGCTTCAGCTGATACACAAAAAGCTGTGAGCTCTCCGAAGCAAGCCACATGCTCAATTCCTTATGAGTATTCTAATGGTAAATTCAAAAGAACTCTTTATTACTCAAATGGAGTATATGCTAATAGTTTTAATGAAAATGTTTGTAGCGGGACGATTACGTGGTACTTAAAACATGTTCAAAATGGAGTTGCTTTTTACGAAGGTAATTTAAAATAGTAGATTTTTTGAACCTCATTTATTGAGGTTCTTTTATTTGTAGTTTTTAAACCGATTCTCTATAAAAAAGACACCCTAAGGTGCCTTCTTGCGATTTGCTCCATTGTAATATGGTATTGGATGCCAGTCCAATTATTATTTTACCACCTTAAGTAGTTTCGGTTATTGAGAAAAAATACAACTCATTGTTTGAATGCAAAAAGCCCTAGGGGGACTAGGACTTTTTGCTAGAATGAATAAGATTTAAAAAAGGACTTATATAACGTAACATATGAATGTTTCGTAAATGTATCAAAAAAGTGAACAAAATAGTTACTTTAAATAAAAAAAGCTCCGCGATAAAAGCTGCGGAGCTTCATAAGGTCGAGTTATGTCGTACTCACAAGGGATTTTAACATGGATGTTGTGGTAAAAATACTGGTAAATTTATCCTATAACCCCGCTGATTAGAGTTTCACTTCATTCGAAGGAATTCATGTTTTATAAATTAGATTATGATAGTTGATATTCTCCATATTGACCAGAAAAGAACTAGAAATTCTAGTGAAATTCCAAGTGTTCGTTTCCTAGTTTTTTGAAATTCTTTTATTAAATAGCCAACAGCACTAATTGCTATAAGAATGAAAAGAATAAGTTCGAGTGTAACTGGCATTTTATCTACCCCTAATACATTAATTTGTTATATAAAAATTATAAGATATTTTTGTGATTAGTAGTGAAAAATTCAATAGAATTATCTCTAAATGGAGTAAATGTTTCAACGGACCAATCAAAGGTCAATACAACAAGTGTTATACAATATACGCATGGAGAGCCGTGGGGCTGAAGAAATATTGAAGTATAAAGAGTTGTTAGATCGAAGGATGATTACCGAAAAAGAGTTCTAAGTGAAGAAAAAGTAACTAATAAGTATATAGATGAAACGCTCAGATGAGCGTTTTTTTATTTATATATTCGCAAGTAAAATAACATAATATCACTATGAATCCTTATAACAATATGAATTTTTGCATATTTTAAAATTCAATATATCCCTCAAAAACTTTTAATTGTATAATATATTTTGTCATATTTTTAGATTTTTCGACATAAACCAACAAAAATAGAGAACGTATTGGGAGAAGACATTATGTATACAAAACTATTAAAATCAATTACATCATTATCACTGATTGGTGGTGCGTTGTTATATACAAATGGCAGCGATGTGAAAGCTGCTGAAGTGGGTATTTTTTCTGATGTGCCGACATCACATTGGTCATATCCTGCGATTAAAGATTTAGCCAGTAAGAATATTATTTCCGGTTATGGGAATGGGATATTTGGTTTTGGAGATGTTGCGACAAGGGAGCAAGTTGCGGCTTTAATTTATCGAGTGTTAGTACCGAATAAACAAGGCGGTTCGTTTAGTAATGATGGAACTCGTTACGTATTAAAGGATGGTTCTACGTTTAAAAATCCTTACGGTGATATTAATCAAAGTTCTACAATGTTTCCAGAAGAGGTATTAACTTTAACGAATTTAGGAGTTTTTAAAGGTGATGAAAATGGCCAATTTAGACCGAAAGCTTCTGTGAGTCGTGCGGAAATGGCACAAATTCTTACAAATGCTTTCCATCTTGCGGCAAAACAAAAACATACCTTTAAGGATGTTCCAAATCCATTTTGGGCAGAAAACGCAATTAGTGCAGTGCAGTCAAATGGAATCGCGGATGGCACAGGGAACGGGAATTTTGAACCGTATGGCACAGTAACACGTGAACAGTATGCGCAGTTTTTATATAAAACTTTAAAATATAAAAATGCCGATGTGAAAGATACAGGAGATGCTGCATTATTAACAGCGTTTAAAGAGGAAGTACAAAAGCGTATTAATACATACGAGACAAATATTACACTTCCATATAAAACGAAAAACAATAATACAAACGAAGTGATGAATACACTTTTTAACGCATATAAAGAAGTTGCAAGTAAAAATGAGTATACAAATAATAATAGATCGAATGTTTCATATGGACTTTCTGGATCACCTGGAAATTATACATTTACGCTTAAGATTACATATCGTGAAACGAAAGAACAGACGGAATATGTCATGAAACAAGCGAAAGCAATCGTTTCTTCTATTACTCAAGTTGGAATGGATGATCACGAAAAAGTGAAGGCGATTCATGATTACGTAGTAAAACATGTTTCTTATGATACGTCTTATAAAGCTTACACAGCATATGAAGCACTTGTAAATCGTTCTGCGGTTTGCCAAGGTTACGCACTATTAACGTATCAATTATTAAAAGAAGCAGAAATTGAAAATCATTTCGTGACAGGAACTGGGGACGGACAACCTCATGCTTGGAATTTAGTGAAAATCGAAAACAAATGGTATCATCTTGATACAACATTTGATGATCCGGTTCCAGATGAGCAGGGCCGCGTAACGTATTCGTATTTCAATTTATCAGATGAACAAATCGCAAGAAATCATGAGTGGAACCGCGGAGACTACCCGCAAGCTACAACGAATTATTATAGTACACTGACAAACAAAATTGCGGCAGGTAGTACGAAAACGCCTGCATATCAACAAATATTAAAAGATACAAAGTTAAACTATTTAGGAAATGAATATATCGCAAATAACTATACCGAATTAAAAAATAAAATGCAGCAACGCTATAGTGCAAAACCAGAGAAAATTGAAGTGCTATACAAGCAATCAATGAATGGTGCACTGCAAGATGTGAAAAAGGCAATTGGTGAAATCGATTATCCGCAAGGGGCAAATCGAGTTTCTTATAAAGCGGAGCCTTACAATGCGAAAGAAGGGTATTCTTTAGTGACGATTACGTTTACGTATTAAAAGCAACCTAGATCCTATGGGATCTAGGTTGCTTTTTTATTATTCTTCGACAAAACATGACAATATATAGATACATTCTTTGCTACTATGAGATGAGAAATCTTACATTAAAAAACTGTTTAAAATAACTAATGCAGATAGGCGGAAAAAAATGAACCGAAAGTTACTAATGGCTTTAACATGCGGTACATTGCTTATGGGAATGGCTGCTTGTAGCTCAAATGAGAAGACTACAACTGAATCAAAACCTAAACAAGAAGAAAAGGTTCAGGAAAAACCGAAAGTTCAAACCATTCAAAAGCAGCAAAAAGATAGTTATGTAGTAAGTGAAGATGAGCTCTCTAAAGCGGCACAGTCGATTGGTGAAATCCAAAACGAGCAAACTATAAATGATATGATGATACATATGTCTTTACAAAAACTCACATTCAATGGGAATAATCTTCATGTTTCCGGTACCCGTGATGTAGGGCGATTTCAAATGACGAAAGAAAACATTCAATACTTAAAAAACAACTTAAATGTTATTAATAATGATGAAAGACCAAAATATGAATCTATTCTGAACAAATGGTATGATGGAGAGTTCGAATCTGTAGTTAAAGACTTTGAAGAAATTCATTATTTAAGTTCAGGAAAAAAGCAAAGTATGGAGGGATCTAAACTAGCTAAAAAAATTGATAGTGATGAAAAAGAATTTATTCTCCATTTCTTTGGTCAAGAAGGATTAGATATCCATAATAAAGAGTGGAAACAGGGCGAGTTATAGAAGTAAAACTGAATTTCTCTTCACTAGGAAGTACAATGTTTTACGGAACAAAAAAATAATGAAATTTCCTTAAATATAGTCCCATCGGGAGGTTGTCTATACTGAGATTCAATAGATACACAGTAATGCTTATTTTTCTAGCCATTGGCACAAATGCTGCATTATCTATGTGGATTAAGCAGGGACTTTTAGGTGTCATCAATGCTATTATTTTCTTGTTAACCGCTGCACGGACTACAAAATGAACTAATACAGAAGATTAGCATAAATAAAACATTGTATTTCTCAATAAACAAAACAACTTAACGTGGTAAAATAATAGTTGGACGGGAGTCCAATACATATTATTAAAATTAAGATGGTTCAAGTCGGAGGAAGGCACCTTAGGGTGTCTATTCTTTTTTATAAAAAGAAATTTGTACGTTTAGACGCATTTTAAATACAAAATAACCGATTCCTTATACGTTAAGAAACCGGTTATTTATTTTCCTACTTTTTTAGAGGGCTTTTTCTTATAATGGTCTTAAATCATAAATAAAAGATAGAGTAAAAACTATATACGAAATAAATGTAACGAAAACAAGAAAACATATAAACTGAGAATTAGATACATATTGTTCTATTCTTTTTTTCATGTTAATTCGTATTATTTTTCAAATGTGAAGTATCAATTGGAATTTGAGCTTTCCAAGATCCATTTACTTTTCCAATTCTAGTTATATTTACGTCTAAAGTAAGAGGCTGTTTAAAAACGTCTTTTTCTTCATTAGTTATAACAAATGTAGCAACACCTTCGGGTCTATCATTATCACGGATGCCTATTTTATCTAACTTTTGACCTGCTGCCACAAGTTCAAAAGGAAGACGATCATCTGCATCATGGATAAATGATAGTCTCCCATCATGTTTAATCTCAGGGTTTTCCTCTTGTTGTCCATTAATTATACCATCACTTTGGAGATCTAATCCTGATGTATCAAATTCAAATGGTACTAAACTTCCGTCAGCTTTTTCCATTCTATAATGAACTGATATACGTGAATCTGCGATAAATAATTCTTTGAGATGTACAGTAATACCTTGATCTGTAATTTTTTCATCAATAGGAATATATTTACCATTCTTCATCATATCTTGTGTGATACCATTTTCATCTTTTATTCCTTCATTTACAACTTTATCATTTGTAATTGCATCAGAAAAATATGAAGCGACATTTGTAGCCGCCACTTGTACTTGTGGAATCATTGCTGTTGTGAAAAGTGCAGCTGCAGCTACTGCTGTATAAATGAAACATTTTGATTTTTTACTCATGTTTGTAAAGATGCCTTTCTTTTGTTGTTTTTTGTAATTTATATTAGAAACGTTGTCTAACTTGGAACGACTTTCAAATGTTTTCCATGCTTGTTCTATATCAATTTTGATTTCTTGTGGTGAATTTGCAGATTCTTCATCTAGCATTACGTTTTCCCATTGATTTAATTTACTAATTTCTACTAATAAATCTTGGCATGCTTCACATGTATCTAGGTGCTTTGTAAATTCCTTTCTTATATCATGAGAAAGTTCTCCATCAATATATGTTTGAATAAACCCGATATCATAACATTTCATTTGTTATGCCTCCTCTATTTGTTTATAAATCTTGCGGAATTTCATTTTGGCTCGGACTAATAATGTTCCTATAGAAGATATTTCAATTTGAAGTACTTCTGCAATTTCTTTATATTGAAAACCAGAGAATTTCATTAGTAAAAGGGTTCGTTCTCGATCATTCATTTTATTTAGTGTCGTTTGGACCTTTGTAATTTCTTCTTTTCTTATCCAATCATCGTCTAATGATGATACATTTTGTACTTCATGGTATTGTATTTCCTTATCAATCTTCGCTTGCTGCCTTTTTTCAAATCGAAAATGGTTATAAGCTACATAAGTAGAAGATTTAATCAACCATCCAGGTATATTTTTAATTCCTTTCCAATCGCTACGATATAATTGTAAAAATACTTCTTGTGCTAACTCTTCAGCGATAGATTGATCTTTAACAATCCATATAATCTGTTTCACAGCATAAGCATAGTACTGCTTAAATAAATCTTCAAAGGTCATATTAGAAGCATGACTTTCTTCATTTTCTATGGTTAACATGTTCGTTTAAACCTCACTTTCAATTTGATACCTGTATTATAGAGAAACCAGAAAAACGGATTTTGTGACAGTTTTTCTGGATATTTTTTTATATTTTTTATCTCGCATTAACGGGTAGTAAGACCCCCACCTCAAAATTCAGCGGAAGCAAAGAAGTTAGGTGGGGGGCGGGCTGACCGTAAAAGCCCGATTGGTGTGAGCTAATAATCAGTGGTCGATGAACCCCCCACTGATTAAAGTTTCACTTTATTATGTACTAAAAAAGCATTCATCTGATTAAAAAGATAAATGAAAACATAAAAACTATAATTCTTGCAGTAGTTGTCTATTAATGTACAAAAAACAGTTAGTTTGTTGCCAAATTGTATCTAAACGTACGATTTTCTTTTTTCTAAATGAGAGTCTTGCCTTAAAGAAGATAAAAATTCAATGGATAATTACCATGAATATATAGATAAAGTTCATCCATATATTTGTAGAAAGGAGGCATTCAAATGAAGAGACATGATAATAAGGTTGGTCACTTTACATCTGAAAAAGGAAAGGAAGACTTTCAAATTGCCTACGATGAATCAATGGCACTCCTTCCAAAACCTAACGATACGAAAAATATAAAAACGAAATATGGCACAATTCGTGCTTATTATTTTACTAAAGAGGAAAACAAACATAAGGAACCAATACTCTTACTCCCTGGACGTGGTGCATCTACTCCAATGTGGGTACCTAATTTAGAAGGTCTAAGAGAAAAAAGGCCTGTTTATACGATAGATTTACTAGGTGAACCTGGGATGAGTGTGCAAACGAAGGTGATTGAAAATCAAAAACAACAAGCAGAATGGTTAAATGAAGTAATTGAAGGATTAGGTTTAGAAAGAGTGCATATCGTAGGTGTCTCCATTGGAGGGTGGACAACAATGAACTTGGCCAGATATAATCCTGAGCATATTGCTACGGCTAGTTTATTAGATCCAGTCTTTGTATTTGCGCAAATATCCATAAAAATGATTCTGGCATCTATTCCAGCTTCTGTTCCTATTGTCCCTAAGTTTTTAAGAGAAAAGATGTTAAGCTATGTTTCTGGAGGAGCAGAAGCAAGTGACGATGAGCCTATCGCTAAGTTAATCGAGTCGGGTATGCGTAACTATAAACTGAAAACGCCAGCGCCTGATTTATTTAGTAAAGAAGACTTAAAAAATATTGATATTCCAGTGCTTGCACTTATAGCTGAAAAAAGTACAATGCACAATTCGGTAAAAGCAGTTGAAACTGGAAAAAAATACGTTAAAGATATTGATATAGTTAATTGGAAAAATGCATCTCACGCAATCAATGGTGAGTTCTCTAACGAAGTTAATGCTAGGATCCTTGATTTTTTAGAAAAACATTCTAATGATAACTAAGTTGAAAGTGGAAAATATGTTGTCATAACAACTTCATCTCTATATAGCTATTTAGGGGGTTTAGCTCATTTTTTATTTTGGCATATTTTAATTCTGCTATTTTCATGAATATGTATAATTACATAAAATTTCAGTGAAAAAGAGAGTATACTTTCATATTGTGTAATAAAGGTAAAGCCCGCCTACGGAAATAGGCGGGCTTTTTTTACTTATAAAGAAAAGACAACCTTTAAGGTGTCTTCCTTCGATTTGAAACATTTTACTAGGTTAAGTTTTTGTGATAATAAACTCTTTTAATTGGAATGAACCTACGCAGTACATCACTTTATTCTTAAGCATCATTCTCAACAAAAGTGAAGATTTTCATTATCTTTTTAACTACAAAGGGTAATAATTTAGAAGCTAAAAATGCAAGTATGAAAGCAATTCCCCATGTTTTTATCCATGATTTGAGAAATAAAGCTGTATATCCAACATTCATTGAAACCATGACGAAAGAGATAATGCTAGATATGCCTAAAATCATAAAGATATTAAAAATTAATGGTTCAAATTTTTTATTGATTTTCAACATTAACACCTATTTTCTATATATGCTTTGCTGCCCGATTTCACTAACATCTAATCTTACAGTTTGAAATCTAGGTTGTCCAGTTTGTTTTACTTTGCTGCAATAGCAATTATTGAGATGTTTATTAGTTTGTCTGGAATAGGATCTCCTGTTATTGCTATCCAGCTAAGATTTTAAGTCCGTACCTAAATGAACACTTTATATTTTTTATAGTATCGAAGTTCATTTTGGGGGCGAATGTAATACTACATCATTAAAGTATTAGTTACAATTGAATCTCTGCGCACATAACCATCAAATTAAGCTTAAAAATAAAATAAACTTGCATTTACATAAACGAAGAAATTCTTAAAATATGTGTTTTCATTAAAAATAAGCATACGAAATAGACCCTAGCGGGTTTCATTTTTTTACTTATGCAGCTTTCTTTTGCTTTCTCAATCCACTATTTTCATAGATAACACCCATGATATCTAAGACAGTCTTCTTCTCATATCGATGAGATTTCCGCCCGTTGTTCTGTAGAAGGTATAACAAGCGAATCAGCAGATTTGTAATCTCTAGGAGTCCTTTTTGTATGACTTGATATAAGAGAAATGGATGATCTTGTATCATACCTATCGCTTTATATTCAATTAGTTTTTTTTAGAATTTGGCGCATTTTAAACATTGTAGAGGAACATAGGTAAATAGTGATTATATTTCTATATAGTTGGCACTCTAATCGCTCCTGTTTTACATTACGATAATGGTCTGTTTCGAATTTGTAGTTTTCTGTTATTTTTTGGGAGACTGTATTGGATATATATGCTAATATAAGTTGGTGATTATACAGAAAACTGAAAAAATGGAGGTAATTATGAAAACTTTCATATATATGGTGAGACACGGGGATTCACCAAAGTTTGGAAAAGAAAAAACAAGAGGATTAACTGAAAAAGGAAAATTAGATGTTCAACGAATAACGGATGCATTACAAGGTGAGGGAATCGACGTTGTTATCTCAAGTCCATACAATCGTTCAATTCTAACTGTTCAGCAGTTAGCAAAGCAAATAGGACAAGAAGTTTTAGTATTTGAGGACTTAAAAGAGAGGATTTTTATTGCTGAAGAGGAACGAATTTCGGATAAAGAATTATTCCCTTTGATAAAAAAGTCATTCTTAGCCCCCGACTTTGCTTTAATGGGGGGAGAGTCTAATGTCGACTGTCAGAAACGTGCTATAAAAGTCTTAAAAGAATTATTAAACACCTATCGAGGACAGAAAGTAGTCTTAGGCACTCATGGAGCTATAATGACTTTGATGATGGGGTATTATGACAGTAAGTATGACTTGAATTTTTTACTACAGACATCAAAACCAGATATATATAGGATGGAATTCAATGGACAGGAATTGGTGGAGGTTAAAAGATTGTGGGAAATTTCATAGATTGAATTTATTCATCTATTGCTTCTCCCAATGACGTGTATTATAAAAAATAGGGTTACTGCGGTAACTCTTTTTCTTATGGAACTAATGGGGGATTGAGTTCAACAATCTAAAAATTTCGGTTCCTTAGCGCACAAAATTCCCGTTTTGTTCTTGCTATCCCGAGATGAAATGGGAGGGAATGTTTTTTGGGCAAGATACTTTTAAAGTTATTTTTTAAATCAATCTTATTTTTTTTCTTATGCAGTATTGTTGTTTATTCTATATTTCAGATTATTTTTGTCTTGAGTGTTTCGACAGGATTAGGGAGGGATGATATAGTCGGATTTTCTGATAATAAGTATGTAATTGGCCGTCCACCTGTTAGCTATAATTTATATAAAAAAGATAGTGGAAAAACTATATTAGATAATGTTATTGGTTATAAAAAGGGGAAAACCAAAAGCTATGTTCGGAATGAAGTTGAATTTGTAGTGATAGATGAGATAAAGGGTAGCTATGAACTGTATAAAATACAAAATGCTTCAGAAAAGGATATAGAACGGCTGAAGGAAATGAAGAAATTAGAATAATAGAGACTATCTGAAAGGTAAAGAAGCACACTTGCTATTGTTAGATCTAAAAAATGGTTTAGACTGATAACTGAGTTTTGTTTCATGAAAAGAGTCATTATTAAAATAAAGTATTAGGGGTTCAGTCCCATTGTCATCAAGCTAAAATTTTATCGTACCTCCAGAACGAAATTTTGTGCTAACTTATAATAAAAAAGCTCATTTTCTCGTTTTGGGGTAATTCTGAATTCTTAAGTTGATAAGCATGGCCTCTGCACATTGCATGGGGCTTTTTCATGAAGAAAGGACACTCACGTGAGTGTCCTTTCGATAGTTTTTAGCAGAAGCAAGCAGCTCCAACGATGATTAATAAAATGAACAATACAACTAATAAAGCAAATCCTCCAGCGAAGCCACAGCCACCACAACTACCACCAAAGCCCATAACAGTTCCTCCTTTTAATAGGAAGGGAAAACCAAGGGGTCACTCATGTGTTTTAACGGATTCCATTTACTTTATGCTTTTACGAATGAATGGAGCGGGTCCTTTTCAAAATAGATTTATCCCGCTATTTGTCGGGGAGTAAGACCTCGATTGATGAGGGCAGAATAAAGTTGCACTTTATTCTTAGAAGGAATTCAAAGGCAAAATAGGAGAGTCTATATCATTCTTTAAAAGCGAATAAATGAAAAATAAAATATCTAATGTAACTACTCAGCTTCTTCAAATAAAAAAACAGGCCAAATACATGTTTCCGATTCGAAAACATGAAAAGAAAATACTCCAATCAGAGAAAGAATCTATGCCAAATAGAGAAATTCTCTTATGAAGTCGTGTTATTCCAAGGAACCGTTCTAGTTTCTATGACTTGGTTTATCGCTTGTAAGACCGATTGTTTTTGTTTTTTCATGGTACTCATAAAGCTTCGTATCTGACAAAAAGATTCTGCGCCTTTCTTACTTCGGAAAGTCCCAGACACTTTCTGTTTTACTTTCGTCATCCGAATATCCCGTTCTGCTTGATTGTTATCAAATGGAATGGCTGGATGTTCTAAAAACCCTAGAATTCTGTCAGAATACTTGACGAAGCGATTCCATAAATTTTGAGAAGGCGTCTGCTTTCCTTTCTTCTTTTGTTTCGTGGAAAGAATCTGTTGTTCTTTCAATATGGATTGATACATAATAAACAGATTCTTTTGCGTCGCTTTTGGCATGGTACCTTCGGATTGCTTTTTCATCGTCAACGCTTGCGTTAGAAATTTCTGCATCTGTTGTGCCCATTGTTCTCCAGTACTATCTATAATTCCTTGTAAATCTCGTAAGAGATGGGCATTACATAAAACGTGACGACAATCTGTATACGCATCATACGATTTCCAACCATCATGCATCGCAATTCCAGAAAAAGATGGCAAGATTTCTCCAGCATCCATTGCTTCTTTTCCACGTTTTTGATGAATATGTTGCAATGTCACCTCCGGTGTACTGGCAGTATGTAACCATTGTGTTTTGTTTTCTACACGCATACCAGTTTCATCAAAATGGACAACAGGAGACTGCAGAATCTTTTCCTTTACTTCTTTTATGAATGGCTGCAATTGAGAAGCGAAAGCCTGTGTATGATTTACCAGGGTTCCTTCGCTTATAGAATGTCCAAAACAATCCTGAAAGAATTCTTTTGTTCGCTTCAAAGAAATGCATTGATAATGCGTTAAATAGGGAATCAGTCTTTTTATATTTGGACCATATTGAACAGGACGAGATACTGTCGAAGGAAATTGGGCTTCTTGGATAGAATGGCAATGTGGGCATTCTTTCTGTTCTACTTTATGTTCTGTCACTTCGATCTGAATAGGTGGTAAGTCATACACTTGGCGAATGCGATACCCTTTTACAGGCTCGTGGTTCAAGGAAGTATGACAACAAGTACAATATGTAGGAGAATGTGTAATCGTATGATCTGGAGTCGCTGTCAAACCAAGAGTATGTCCCTTGTGGCCCAACTGGCCACCCGTTTGACGATGAGACGGTTTGCGCAAACTTTTTGTAACGGGCTTACCCAAACCATCTGTAGAAGGTGGCTTATGACTATTTTTGGAGTTTTTTTTTGAAGCATTTTCTAGTTCTTGTATACGTTTTTCTAACTTAGAAAATGTTTCTTCAAATAAAGAAATAACAGCTTCAGGTCCTTTTTTATATGTATCTAAAATAATTTTTCGATCGACCATAAGATTCACCTCCCCTGTTTGATATACTCAGTATTTACAAATGGGAGGCATATGAAACTAGGGTGTGTCTAAAAACTATTTCTATGGTAGGATTACCTCAAACCATTTAGAGAGAGGTATTTTCTATGACGCCACGCCGCTACGAACTTACAAATGAACAATGGGAACAAATCAAAGACTTTTTCCCACCGTATTCTACTGGTCGTCCGCCTAAAAGAAGTAATCGTGAAATGTTCAATGCTATTTTATGGATAGCTAGGAGCGGCGCTCCCTGGCGTGATTTGCCGGACCATTACGGCTTATGGAAAACCGTGTATGCTCGCTTCTGCAAATGGCGTGATGAAGGTGTCCTACTGACCATTTTTCAAGAATTAAATGCTGAACCGGATTTTGAAAATCTCAGCATAGATTCAACCAGTATCAAAGCGCATCAACATAGTGCTGGTGCAAAAAAAAGGCCATAAATCATGAGTTTCATCAGCATATTGGCATGAGTCGCGGTGGAAAAACTACCAAAATCCATACAATTGTTGATGGTTTAGGCAACCCCATTTTATTTCATTTGACTGGCGGAAATATTTTTGATAGCACTCCAGTTTGCGAGCTTTTGGATGAAATACCAATTAAGGGCAGCAATATTCTTGGTGACAAAGCCTATGGTTCTCATACGATTCGTAACTATATTACCAATCATGAAGCAACCTATACCATTCCACCCAGATCAAATGCGAAAGCTCCTTGGAATGTGGATTGGTATTTATATAAAGAACGCCATTTAGTGGAGTGTTTTTTCAATAAAATCAAGCATTTCCGTAGAATCGCAACACGGTATGATAAGCTGGCATCTTCTTTTTTAGCCTTTGTGTATATCGCTGCCATTTTTCGATTAACACAATGAACAACAGTTTTTAGACACACCCTAGTAAAATTTAAAAAAGACACCGAAAGGTGGCTGAGTAGTTACTTATAGTTTTTTACGTTTAGAAAAGGTTAGGAAGGGTATACATATACTACAAAGAGATTAACTGAAGATGAATTGTAAGATGTCTATGTTTAGTAGATTAGTCTATCAAAATATACTTTTACTTTAAATAAAAAGGAGCCTGGTATACATGAATGAAATGATGATTAATATTACATTTGATTTAATTTACTTGTTAAGTAGTTCACTTGTAGTGCTTTTACTATTCGCTTTTTTCGTAAATGGTTATGTTAATAAGAAGATTAGTGTATACAGAAATGAAGAAAAATAAAGATACATTATATAAAACTTTAGGAGGTTAATAGTTATGAATATAGATAGAAAAATAGTAGGTGTTTTTAGAACAATTGATGATGCGGCACTCGTTATTAATGAATTAAATGAAAAAGGATACTCAGCAGATAACATTTCAGCTATTGCGAAAGATCAAAAGGAAATTGAACATCTGGAAGAAAAATCGGGTGAAAAAGTGAATAGCGAAACTGCACATAAAGCAGATATCTTTTCAGCGACAGGGCTTGTAGCTGGAGGAGTAGCAGGCGGACTCGGTGGTTTATTAACAGGTCTTGGTATACTTGCCGTTTCTGGAATGGGTCCAATCGTAGCAGCGGGACCGATCGCAGCAGCTATTGGAGGAGCTGGAAGTTTAATAGGAGCATTTATAGGATTAGGAATTCCAGAAGAACATGCTAAAAAGTATGAAGAATATATTTACGATGGAAATATATTAATTTTAGTAGATGCAAAATTAGATAATAAGTTAGAAATCTATAAAATCTTTGATAAGCATCATGCTTATAACTCTGATTTCTTTAAATAAAATGTAAACAAAGTAAATATCGTTTTTTGATCTTACAAATTTGGCGCGGCCGAGGAGTCGTATGACTATAAGAGAGGAAGGGCTTATAGTAAAAGATCAAGTTCTATCATGCTATTTAAAAGGGAAGAGGTGTCTTTTCGTGATTGTAAAAATATTAAAGGATAGCAGTAATAGTTTCCTTTGTACAGTTCAAAATAAAAATGGAGACCAGTATGTGAAGAAGTGGTTTCGTAAACATGAAAATAACAAAGAATTAGGGCGACCAACTTTCAAAGAAGTAGAAAAGGACTGGAAAGAAAATAAAGAGTCGTTTATGTATCCTAATTTTAAAGCGCTTTATTAAAATGAAACATAATGCGCGTTTCATTCTTACAAAACTGTCACATTCCTGTAAGGTAATTCAATAGATTAGTTGTTTGTTCCGTGTCATAATAAAGACATAAGAAAGCTAATTAAAACTACAACTTATTAGGAGAGTGTCAGTCATGATTGTAACAACAACGTCTGGAATTCAAGGTAAAGAAATTATTGAGTATATCGATATTGTAAATGGTGAAGCTATTATGGGTGCAAATATTGTCCGCGATTTATTCGCTTCTGTTCGTGATGTTGTCGGTGGTCGTGCTGGTTCTTATGAAAGTAAGCTAAAAGAAGCTCGTGATATCGCAATGGACGAAATGAAAGAACTTGCAAAACAAAAAGGTGCGAACGCTATCGTTGGTGTTGACGTAGATTACGAAGTAGTTCGTGATGGAATGTTAATGGTTGCTGTAAGTGGTACAGCTGTACGTATATAAGTAAATAAAAAACAGGCTCACCCCTTGAAGTTTATGCTTTGAGGGGGTTTTTTATTTTTCTTTTGTTCATGACTAAAGTTAAAATAGAGAAGGGCCGATGTACTAGCTCGCTTATTTCAAATGTAGTATATTATTTCTTAAGAAAAAGCAAGTAAATGGAAGTTTTTGTATTTAAAGAAGGTGTTAATTTTATGACAAATAATAAAATTGCTATTTGAGGTACGAAGAGAATGAGTGGTATGAATAATTTTAGAAAGTGTATAGTTAATAGAAATAAACGATGGAGTATGTAAAGAGTTATATTACATAAAATTTATTATGAATGGAGGCGGTTACACTATGTTTTGGTTAGGATGTTTTTTAGGATACATTGTAGGTTCTATTATTACATGTGCGCTACTTTACTTTGGATATAGATCCAATGAAAATAAAAAAACGGATATGCAAAAAGGGGAGGAGAGAAAAATCAATAAAAGAGGTGTATAGTAGGCGAAAGGTAAGGTGATAGTGTTGATACAAAAATAAAGGACAGTACATATTTTATATGACTACTATGTACTGTTCCGCTTATTCTTTTTGGATTATGAGAGGTTGTTTCCTGTCTTGCTATAAATTTCATAGGCGAAAAACCCCAATAAATAGCCGATTCCAGATCCTAAACTCACTGCAAGAAGTGAATAATCTGGGAAAAACATGCCGAAAATTAAACCGATTATACAGCCAACAAGCATTCCCATAGGTATTAAACTGTCTAATAAAATTTGAGCGTTTTTTGATTTTTTCTTACCTAAGTTACCGTTGTTATATTTATGTTTAAGGCTACCAATCACATATACTACAATTCCCCCGACTATTAAAACAGGCGCAATTGCCGTGAGTAACCACATGTTAGAATCTCCTTTCGCTTTTTTAATTAAATTACATAAGCTACTTAAAATTCTATGCTACTAAATGGATTGATAGTTGAATGTACTCAATTTAATAATTCGTTAAAAAAACTTTCCCTTTCGTTTTCTCCGCAGATTGCACAACATCAACCGCCGTTTTCACATCCGCTAAGTCATATGTAGAATGTACTTTCATAAAACGTAATTGCTTATTTTCTACTAAGTGAATTAAATGACGAAACGTCTCTTGCCATTTATATGGTGACACTTCTTTATTCCAATGTCGTAAATGAAATATGTTCGCGTGCACTTTTGCTTTCGTGACAATCTCTGCCCAGTTAACTTGTACACCTGATAGAAGCCCGATCGTTAAAAAGTGCCCGTTTGGACGTAAGGAGAAAGCTAATTCATTTCCATCCGGTCCCCCGATAGAATCAATCGCAGCATCCGCGCCGATCCCGTTTGTTAATGTCATAACGGTTTCATAAAGCGGGGCAGTGGAAGTATCAATTACATATGTAGCACCAAGGCGCAGTAACTCTTCTGTATGCTTATTATTTCTTGTAACAGCAATGAGTCGGAAGTTTAAAATTTGTGATAACTGCGCAAAAAGATGACCAATTGCGGATCCACAAGCATTCACTAATAAAACATCATTACGTTGTAAGTTTAGCGTTTCTGTACATGTAACCCACGCCGTAAGAGGATTAATATACATTTGTGCCGCTGTGAAATCATCGATGGAATCAGGAATAGGAACTACAAAGTCAGCTGATGTTTTCACATATTCTTGCCAAGTACCTTCCCCGCGTAACGGTAACACACGTTTACCGATAAGCTCTCTAGAAACAAAAGCTCCTACATCTTCTACAATACCAACACCTTCATAACCAGGTATGTTAGGTAACGGAATTCTATGAGCGTACGCTCCGGTTATTGGAATTAAGTCAGATGGATTAATCGGTCTAACTAGCATACGGACGAAAACTTCATTATCTTTCAGTGGTTCTATATTTTTATATTCAACTTGTAATACGTCTTTTGGATTGCCAAACTTATGAAATTGAATGTGTTTTCCACGCAAGATAGATGTTCCCCCTTAGTTTGATTGAGTTTATTATAGCATTTTTGGTTTGGTTGGTTATTTTGTTAATGATAAATAGGGTTTGTACAATGGTAAGTAAAATAGATTTTAATTTACGTATTTATCGGAATTTTATAAAATATGTATATAACTATGAAATGGGGGGGATTTCTTCATGTGTACTAGTTTGACGTTACAAACTAAAAATTTCCAACATCTTTTTGCGAGAACAATGGATTTCACATTAGATATGAATCAGGAAGTAATAATCATTCCTCGGCGTTATCAGTGGAACAATATAACTGGTGAAACAATCCGAACGAAAAAGGCTGTTGTCGGAATGGGAATTAATTTTGGAGGAAGGGTCATGATGGCAGACGGAGTAAATGAAGCTGGTATGACATGTGCAACTCTCTATTTCCCAGGATTCGCTACTTATAGTAGTCATGTAGATAGCAATAAAACGAATGTAGCACCATTTGATTTTGTGACTTGGAGCCTCACGCAGTTCAATTCTGTTGAAGAATTAAGAAAATCTATTGATAGCATTGCCTTTATAGATGTGCCATTACCAATTTTAGGGGTTACTCCACCGCTACATTGGATTTTAGCAGATAAATCGGGAGAATGTATTGTACTTGAGCCGACAGCTGATGGAATAAAAGTGTATGACAATCCAATAGGAGTAATGACTAATAGTCCGGAGTTTAGTTGGCATTTACAAAATTTAAGACAATATATTGGTCTTAAATCGCAGCCATTTGCGCCAACGGAGTGGGGCGATGTACCATTAAGTGCTTTTGGCCAAGGTTCAGGATCAATGGGACTTCCTGGAGATTTCACACCGCCATCAAGATTTGTACGGGCAGCGTATGGCAAACAAAACATTCAAGGTATAGAGAACGAAGAAGAGGGGATATCGGCTATTTTTCATATTTTATCGAATTGTGAGGTTCCTAAGGGGGCAGTAATAACAGAAGACGGTATATTAGATAATACGATCTATACAAGTGCAATGTGTATGGAGTCTGGAACATATTATTACCATACTTACGATTGTAGACAAATTATAGCCATTCATTTATTCAATGAAGATTTAGATACAGCTGAGATTAAAACGTATCCGTTTCAGCGGAAACAAAAAATATTTTATGAAAACTGAAGCGCCCCTGAAAAAGTGAGACTAATAAAAACACCTCCATTTAATTTGCATACTTAGTATGCGAATTTAGGAGGTGTTTTTTATCATTTACCAATATTCAGGTTTACTTCTTGCTATTCTATTAAGCCGAAGCTCTCTTCATTCTCTCAAGTAAACTAGACAACACATGCGTACGATAAGATTCTAGTTTTTTACCTTCATAAGTACGGATACCTAATTTTTTAAGTTCTTTTACATACCAACCTTTGCTTCCGAAATACATGTGATCGCTCCCCTTCAACTTTGTTTTTATTTATCCTGATTGCATATGGAGGTACAGGAATTATAATGAAGGAAATGAATTTCGCGCGAAAATGGTTAACTTTGTTGCAAAAGACATATATACTAAAGATAGTATACAACGAGGTGGACAAGACGTGATTATAGAGAAGCACGAAATTCAAATTGACCAAATTACTAGCGGTAAAGTGAATATCTTTACTTTCTATAGAAATAGAAAGCAAATTGATGATCATTTTTTACGATTGCAAGAACCATCGCTTACAGCAAACTACTTCTTCCATTTTCATTTTGATGCAGAGAGCTTGCATCTACTGCAGAAAGAGTTTCCGAGCGTATATCCGTACGACGGTAGTGAAACGATTCACGACTGGACGGAAAAGATGAAAGCTGAATTGCAACATCAGATCCAAACAGGAAAATGGAATAAACGCGTACGTATCGGTAATCGCATTCTAGATGTGGTGTTTACGTGGTGTGACGAAGATATAGTAGAGTGAAAAAGAAGCGGATGACGCTTCTTTTTTTTAGCGCTGGAATAAAACGAGCTTACCTGCAGTAGATGTACAGCGATGTGTTTTTTCATACAATCCTTTTTCTTGTAAGATAGATTCACCTTTTGCTTTTGCTTCTTTTTCAGTTGCCGCCTCGAATGATTCGTCTAATGCTTTTGAACCATCTTTTTCAAAGACTGTTAGAACGTATACTCCCATGAAAATTCCCTCCAATAATTAAAATCAGAATCTTATAATTATTTTGACATAAAACGCTACAATATGCAAAGAAATATATGACATTGCGTGGTAAAATAGAATGAAACTTTACTCATCGAGAATATTTTTATTCTCGATGAGTATTAGTTTTCAGCAATTTTAATTTTAATAAAATGAAACTTTTGAAAGATAGAAAGGATCGTTATTTGTGAAACAAGTAAAGTTTATACATGCGGCTGATTTACATTTGGATAGTCCGTTTAAAGGGATGGAGATGAATGTTGGGCAGTCTGTTTGGGAGAGAATGAAGCAAAGTACGTTTGAATCATTTGAGCGTATTGTTGATAAAGCGATTCAAGAGCGCGTTGATTTCGTATTACTAGCTGGGGATTTGTATGATGCGGAGACGAGAAGTTTGAGGGCGCAAGTGTTTGTGCGTGAGCAAATGAAGAGACTTTCGCAGTACGATATCCCTGTTTTTATTATTCACGGTAACCATGATCATTTAGGGGGAAGCTGGGCAGCAATTGAGTTTCCGGAAAATGTTCATGTATTTACTGAGCCTTATGTAGAAGAGAAATCATTTTATAAAAATGGTGAGCTATTAGCTTCTATTTATGGTTTTAGTTATTTGCAGCAAGCGGTAACGGATAATATGACAGCGCAGTATACGAAAATGAGTGATGCGCCTTTTCATATTGGCATGCTTCACGGAAGTGTGGAAGGAGATGCAGAGCATAATCGCTATGCACCGTTTCAAATTCGTGAGTTGAAAGAAAAACAGTTTGATTATTGGGCTCTTGGCCATATACATAAACGTGAAATTTTATCAGAAGAGCCGTATATGATTTATCCAGGGAACATACAAGGTCGTCATCGTAAGGAAACAGGCGAGAAGGGTGCGTACCTTATTGAACTTACGAAACAAGGAACGCAGTGTTCATTTTTCCATACGGCAGATGTTGTATGGGATGAAATCGAAGTTTGTATTGATAGACTTGAAACTGTTGATGAACTTATGACGAGCCTATCTACTGCGATGAATGAATGCCGAAGAGAAGAGGAAGGTACGCTATTAATTGTCGTATTCACAGGACAAGGTCCACTTTCACCTTATTTGCGTGACGAAAAGCGCGTGGAAGAGATTTTTCACATTTTAGCATCTGGCGAAGAGCGAAAAGATTTTGTATATGCGATGAAGTGGAAAAATGAGACGGTTTCTTTTGCGGAAATCGAACGTTTGAAAGCGGAAAATCATTTCGTCGGTAGTGTGCTAAAGGAGTTAGAAGCTTTTAGCAATATGGACGGCGTATTGCGCACCATTTGGACATCTCCTGTAGCGCGTAATAGTATTGAATCTTTTACAGAAGAAGAGAAGAAAGAGATTCAAAAGGAAGCAGAAAATATTATTTTAGAGCAATTATTCCAGCAAGAGAGGGATAAAAAATGAGAATTGAAAAACTCCATATTTATGGGTACGGAAAATTAGAAAATGTGGAAATGGATCTTTCATTGCTGATGGTGTTATACGGTGAAAATGAAGCGGGGAAATCGACAATTCGCTCATTTATGAAAAGTATTTTATTCGGTTTTCCGACGAGAGGACAGCGCCGTTATGAGCCGAAAGAAGGCGGGAAGTATGGCGGCGCGATGACTGTGCAAACAGAGCAGTACGGTCGTTTGAAAATTGAGCGATTGCCAAAGACGGCAGCTGGCGAGGTGACCGTTTATTTTGAAGACGGGAAAACGGGCGGAGAAGAAATTTTAAACGATATATTAAGCGGGATGAATGAAAGTTTATTTGAATCTGTCTTTTCATTTGATATGCATGGTCTTCAAAATATTCATCAGCTAGGCGAAGCGGATATTGGCAATTATTTATTTTCGGCAAGTGCAGTCGGAAGTGATGCGCTATTGCAGTTAGATAAAAAGCTAGAAAAAGAAATGGATCAGCGCTTTAAGCCGAGCGGGCGTAAACCAGAAATTAACGTGTCACTGCAAGAGATGAAGAAACTTGAAGAGAAGATGAAAGAGTGGCAAGGAAAAATTGGCACGTATGAAAAACAAGTAGAGCAGTTAAAAGAAAGTGAAGAGAAGCTTGCTTCTGTTCGCGTGGAGAAAGAGAGTGCAGAAAAGCGAAAGCAAGATTATGAAATATTAGCAGCGCTTGAGCCACTCGTTATTGAAAAACATGCGCATGAGAAAGTGTTAGAGAACGAGAGCGGGCAGTTTCCGGTAAACGGAATGGCGCGTTATGAAGCAATGAAGGCGAAGATGGAGCCGCTTCAATTACAAGTTGATTCGCTCCACAAGAAAATTGAGACAGTGCAATCGGAAATTGCCTCGATTCAAATAGATGAAGAGTTTTTACAAAAAGAAAGTTATGTAGAAGAACTTCGTATGCAGCATATGTCTTACGAAAATGCACGCCAAGAAATGCGTGATATGAGCGGGAATATTACGAATATAAAAGAAGAAATCGCAGAACTAGAACAACAAATTGGTACTACTTTTGAAAAGGAAACAGTTCTTTCATTTGATATGAGTTTGGCAACGAAAGAGTTAATTACGCAAACAGTGCAAAAGGCGCGCGAATTAGAAACGCAAAAAGCACAGCTCGATGATCGTTTTAAAGTAGCGCAAGAGCAATTAGAAGAACAAGAAGAAAATATAAGACAGATTAAGAAACAAATGTTAGTGGATGAAGAGAGAAATGAGTTAGTTGAGAAAGAGAAAGCGTTCCAAGATGCGGCGTTTATCGGTATGGGCGCAGAGAGAATGAAGCGCAAGTATGAGGAAAAAGCAGGAGTAGCTAAGCAAAAGAAAAAGCAGTGGCAAAGAGTTTGTCTTCTGTTACTTCTTATTAACACAGTCGTTTTATTCACGAGCTTATTTATAGACAATCGCCCGCTCTTATTTATTAGTGTCATTATTTTTGTAGGGATTGTTCTTGCCCTCATTTTATATAAAGATCCGTCAAGTGGATTACAAGAAGAGCTCCTTACACTTCAGCAAAGTGCCGGCGGGAGACAAAGTGAAGAAGCGATGTCTGTTCGCTATCAGTTAGAAAAAGATGAAGAGATACGTAAATTATTTGAGCGCGAGTCTTATAAGTTACAGCAGTTGGAACGAGCGTATGATAAAGTCGTTTCATCGTATGAGGAATGGGAGAGAGAAACGTTCCAGGCGGGAGAACAAGTCGATGCATATAAAGCGCGCTATATGTTTCCTGAATTTTATACGTATGCACACATATTGTCGGCGTTTGAGCGTATTGAAAAAATGCAGCAATTATATCGTGAATTAGAGAAACAAGGCACGCGAAAATCTTCATTATATGAAATGATTTCGCAATTTGAACATAAACTAGAAACTGTTATCGGTAGTGCGGAGTATAGTAAGCTACACGAGGCACAAAGCCGTATGCAAAATGAGAAAGAGAAGCGCCAAAATTGTAAGCAGTTAAAAGAAAAACTGGCGGAATGGCAAGAAGAATATGAGTTTATGCAAGAACAATTAAAGCAATTACTAATAGAACGAGATGGTTTATGGCATATTGCAGCGTCTACAGATGAAGAGATGTTTTTAGAAGCGGGTAAACTAGCGGAAAAACGTGAAGATGCAGAGAAACAAGTGGGGCGTTTATTACCGCAAATTGATCTGTTAGAACAGCGTTTAACGAGTTTATCATTAGCTGAACATTACGAAGCTGACGGTTATGACGGAAAATTAAAGCAAGAACTAACAGTCGTGCAAAACTGTCTGGCACAAGAGAAAGAACTGACAGAGCGTATTGCGAAACATCGTATGGAAATTGCGAATTTAGAAGAAGGTAGTACGTACGGCGATTTAATGCATGAATGGGAAATGAAAAAAGCGCAAGTGCGTGAACAAGTGAAGAAGTGGGCTGCTTATGCGGCCGCAAAAACGGTGTTAACGAAAACGAAGCAATATTATCATGAAGTACATCTTCCTCGTATTTTACAAAAGTCAGAAGAGTATTTCGTCTATTTAACAGGCGGACGATATAGTAAAATCTTTTCACCGTCAGAGTCAGAGCCGTTTATTGTAGAGCGTAACGATGGTATGCGTTTTTACAGTCATGAACTAAGCCAAGCGACAGCGGAGCAGTTATATTTATCGCTGAGATTTGCACTAGCAAAAACATTTGAGCATGATTACCCATTTATTATTGATGATAGTTTCGTGCACTTTGATGCGGTAAGGACGAATCGAACGATTGAACTTATAAAGGAAATTGCAAAGGATAGACAAGTCATATTCTTTACATGTCATGCGCATTTACTCGCTTATTTTACAGAAAAACAGATTATAAAATTAACACATATGCGTAAAGAAAATGAGTTGTAGTGTGCTATACTAAAAGTAACTGATTTGGTGGAGGAATTCGAATGAAAAAGAAAATTGCAGAGTATGAAGTTGGTGAACAAGTCGATATTTTCTTGTTAATTAAAACAGCGACAAAAGGTATCGCAAGCAATGGAAAGCCATTTTTAACAGTAATCTTACAAGATCCAAGTGGAGATATTGAAGCAAAATTGTGGGACGTATCACCAGAAGTTGAGAAACAATATGTAGCGGAAACAATCGTGAAAGTAGCTGGAGATATTTTAAACTACAAAGGACGTATTCAATTACGTGTGAAACAAATCCGTGTTGCGAATGAAAATGAAGTAACAGACATCTCAGACTTCGTAGAAAAAGCACCAGTGAAAAAAGAAGATATGGTTGAGAAAATTACGCAATACATATTTGAAATGAGAAACCCGAACATTCAACGTCTAACAAGACATTTATTAAATAAGCATCAAAACGAATTTTTAGACTATCCAGCAGCGACAAAGAACCATCACGAGTTCGTATCTGGACTAGCTTATCACGTCGTATCGATGCTTGATTTAGCGAAAGCTATCTCAAATCTATACCCATCGTTAGATAAAGACTTACTGTATGCAGGCGTTATTTTACATGACCTTGGTAAAGTAATCGAATTATCTGGCCCAATTTCTACAACGTATACGTTAGAAGGAAATTTACTAGGTCACATTTCTATTATGGTGAACGAAATTGGTAAAGCGGCAGACGAATTGCAAATCGATGCAGAAGAAGTATTAATTCTTCAACACATCGTCCTTTCTCACCACGGAAAAGCAGAATGGGGTAGTCCAAAACCACCATTAGTAAAAGAAGCAGAAATTCTGCATTACATCGATAACTTAGATGCAAAAATGAACATGATGGACCGCGCATTAGGACGCACAAAACCAGGCGAATATACAGAGCGTGTCTTTGCGCTTGATAATCGTTCGTTCTATAAACCTAAGTTTGAAACCTATCGTGACAAGTGAATTTAGCGTATTGTTAAAGTTACTTGCCCACAATTTGCCCACGAGATTTTAAAAACTCGTCATATTGGTTTACGGCAGTTTCCTCTATAGATTTTGTTATATGAAGATACACATTTGCAGTCATGTCTATAGAGGAATGCCCTAAACGTTCTGAAACATATTTAAGGTTTGCCCCACTTTGTAATAAGTGAACGGCATGTGTATGTCTAAATCCGTGTAAGGTAATGTACTTTAAATTTCCTTTCTTACAAGCTTGCTGTAAGAATTTTAGGGTTGCTGGGTGTAGCATACAAGAATTATCTTCATGTGTAAATACAAAATTATACTCTTTATAATATTTACCGTTCTTCAAAGTGTTTTTATTTTGCTCCATTTTCATTTTTCTTAAATGAGATATGGTAGAAGAATCTAAAGAGATAGTTCGTTTACTACTTCTATTTTTAGGTGGGCCGAATAAGATTTTTTCATTTCTCTTGGTAGTGATTAATGTTTTGTTGATGAATAATTTTTGTTCTTCAAAATCAATATCTTCCCATTGAAGGGCTAAGCATTCACCAATGCGGAGACCTGTGCGAGATAGAAACATGAATAAAGAAAAGTATTTAAAGCCTCCTTTCTCATTAAGGATGTAAGTTAAGAATTGGTGTAGTTCATCTATATCGTAGCATTTTATATCATCATTTTTTGAGGAAACACGAGTTGTTCTTAATTTAATTTTTGTAGTTGGGTTTTTTTCTAAAATCCCAAGTTCGTTAACAGCTGTATCTAACGCATGGTGCATTGTGACATTAATTGTTTCTACCGTTTTTTTACTGTACTTTTCTAATAGGTTATTTATAAATTTTTGATATTTAATTCTTGTTAAATCTTTTAACTTTAATTCTCCAAACACAGGTAAGATGTGAAGTCTAATGTTTTTTTCGTAGACCATGTAAGTTCTTGGAGCTACATTTCCTTTTTTGAAGACATTTAACCATTCGTAAAGGTATTCATTAAAAGTTATTTTACCGTCCTGTATATTGCTCCCATTTACTAATTTTTCTTCTATTTTAGCAGCAGCTAATTGAGCTTCTTTTTTTGTTTTAAATCCACCTTTGGAGGTTTCTTTGTATTTCCCCATTTCTTTATACCTGATCCGATATTCCCACTTATCATTACGTTTTCTAAAACTAGCCATTTTAATCACTCCATTCTATATATAATGAGAATGTTTGTTCTGTTTTTGTGTAAAAATATATAATAGATTTTAAATAAATCTATCCATTTGTTTAGGGATTCCATAATGCTGTAATAATTCTTGCTTTGTTTGTATGTAGTAATCATGATGACTTCCATCGATAAGAAATCTCGTTGCAAAATAGTTTGCTTCAGCTTCTATACGAATTTCAGAACAAAGAGACACCTTGGATAATTTAGGTGTATTTTCATCTGGATGAAATAAAGCATGACCTAATTCATGAAAACAAGTGAAGATTTGATTTTGATATGAAAGTCGTTCGTTAATATGTATAAAAGGGATACGAGACACTTTGTGGTAGTATCCGTAAATATCCCCTAAGGCTTCTGTGATAATGACTATACCTTTTGCTTCAGCGATAAGGAAAGGATCTCTGGTGTTATATCGTCTAAGTAGTTCGTCTATTTTTAAATTGATTTGTTGTTTTGAAACCAACTAGATCCACTCCAATCACTCTTCGTTTCTGTATTTTTTTGGTGTAAATTTCTTTTTAGCCATTTGTTTTCCTAATCTAAGAGAGTTTTCTAATGAGACAATTAATAATTGTTTAGTTTCCTCTGACATAGGTTCAGAGTCTTTAGAAAAAGCAAGAGCATCAGCTTTACTCATATCTTCTATTAACTCTTCTAACTTTTTTTGTATATCTTTTTCATCTTTCTCTGTAAGTTCCCAGTACCCTTTGTTAGTTCTACCTAGTAGGTAATCAACACTTACCTCAAAATAATCTGCTACCAATTGCAGCTTATCAACAGCAGGTTTTTGTGTCTTCCACTTATATAGAGAATTTTCCCCCATGTTTAGTTGTTTTGCTAAATCAGATAACGATATTCCTTTTTTATCCGCAAGACTTTTAATTATGTTGAATGTAGACATTTGAGCCACCCTTAATAAAGCTAAGAACATTTATTATCTGAATGGATAGAAAATTATTGACTTTTATCCGTTTGGATATTAAACTATGTTCATAAGCTAATTATTTAGCCGCAAAACCATTACAAATTAAACCTCTATAGCACGTCCCTCAACGTTTAAAAGGTAATTTAATTTGGTTTATTTAGCTATGCCTTAATTTTATCTAATCGGATAGAAATAGTCAATAGAAAGCTAAAAAATTAGCTGAATGTATAGAAGGAGGTGTGGATATGGATAAAAGGTTTGGTAAGAAAGTGAAAATGTGGCTATTTGTTAATGGGATGAAGCAAGGAGAATTAGCAAAGATGCTTAACGTTTCTGGTCCATATCTCTCTGATATTTTACACGGTAAAAGAGAAGGTAAAAAAGTGAAAGAAAAAATAAATCGAATATTGGAAAGTGAGGAGATCTAGTAATGACGGCAACAGTGCAAGTCATTATCGATGATAACTACTTGCAAAAAGAAGTTTCTCGTCAAGTTAATGAACGTTTAGCTGATATGGGAATTGGTACTTGGTGGGATATGAAAAGACTTCAATATGAAACAAGTAGAAGTTATGACTGGTTAATGGAATATGTTGTTTGTGATCCTAGAGTACAGATCTTTGCTAAACAAAAAAATAATCGTTGGTTATTTAAAGCGAAGGAAATGAAAGAATTTCTTAATAAGTATTTTGATGAATTATAAGGAGGTTAGTATTAATGAAAAATGGTAAAAAGCCGGCAAAAAAAGAAAAAATGCATATTAAATTATACAATCTAAATCCTGATAATTGGTTGATTTTTAAAAAAGTAAATCATGAATTGCATTTGGTACATCGTAATATAAATAAAACTAAAATTATTCCGAGTTTGTAGAGGGGGGAAGTAACATGAATCAATTAACAGTAGCAAACGAACAAGCACTAGTATTTGAAAACAACGGAAAAGTTGTTACAGATAGCTTGAAGATTGCGGAAGTATTCAATAAACGTCATGACAATGTTATGGCTGATATCAGAACTCAAATGGAGTATGCAGGTTATGAATTTTCACTCCTAAATTTTAAGGAGCGAACTTATGAAAATAGAGGGCGTCGTTATCCTAAAATCGATCTGACAGAAGAAGCTTTTACATTAGTTGTAATGAGTTATAACACAAAAGAAGCTGTTCAAATGAAAATCAAGTTTATTGAAGAGTTTAAACGAATGAAGCAACATATACAAAATCAACAAAAAATACCTACAGATCCAATGGGAGTTTTAAAGTTAACGTTTCAAGCTTTAGAAGGACATACCCAGGAAATTCAGGAGATTAAATCCGATGTGAAGGATTTACGAGAAAACGCCCCTTTATATGCTATCGAATGTGATGAGGTATCAAAGGTTGTAAGAAAATTAGGTGTTCTTCTATTAGGTGGTAAGGAATCTAATGCTTATCGGGATGTTAGCCTTAGAAAAAAAGTATATAGCGATATTTATAGTCAATTACATAGAGAGTTTGGGATTAGTAGTTATAAAGCTATTAAACGTCATCATTTAGATAGAGCGATTCAAATCATTAATGAAGAATATTCACTTCCAATCATTTTAGAAGAAGAAATTACAGCTACAAATACACAAATAAATATGGTGGAAGTTCAGTAGGAGGAGCAAGCATGCAACAAAAGATTTTAGTGATTACTAGTAATTTCGCAGGTTTTCCAGGTATCAGTGAGTTTCACACAAAAGAAGCTGCAAAAGAAGAAGTTAAAAAGTTGATTCAAAAAGGTGTAAGTCCAAAATCAATTCGTGTAACGCAAGAAATACCTATGAACATTGATATTCAAGTAGATGTTGAATTTTAAGAAGGAAGGATTAGGTGAGAGAAATAATGGAAGTCATGATTGATTTAAATACATTTGCTGATGGAGCACTTGCTGAAAGATTTCATCAAGAGTTTGAGCGCGTAATGGAAAATATGGCAGATTTAAATACTGATCCTAAAAAAGCAAGAAAGATTGTTTTAACCCTTTCGTTTGCTGGTGATAAAAAGCGTGATGTGTGGAATTGTCAAGTTCAAGCCACTTCGAAACTAGCGCCAACAGAAGCGGTAGAGTCTAAGATTCTATTAGATATGGATCAAAACGGAAATTTAGTTGGTCAAGAGTTAGCTTCCGGGATCCAGGGACAGTTTTATATGGATCTACAGGGTGATGTGAAAACAGATGTTGGACAACCTGTAGAAGAAGTAGAAGAAAAGGAACAAAATCAGGGTGCTGATAAACAAACAGTAGTAATCGATTATATGAAAAGTAAATCTAATTAAGAAAAGGGGAAATAAAAATGACTATGACAAGAGAAGCAATTGAAAAGGTATTAGAGATTGGAACGATTGAAACACATAAAATCGGGGAACAAACTTATTCAACACAAAGATTACATCTTGTGCAAGAACCGACACCAGCAGAGATTACTGTTCGTAGTTTATCTGGTTTAGTAGGTTACGTGAAATCAGAATTTGACACAACAGAAGCTGTAATGATTCATATTGTAAACCCAACAACGGTAAGATGCTTTACTGCGGTTAATGGAGATAAGGCTAGAAGTACTTATATCGAAGCACAAGCATCCATTCCACGTTTTAATTTTGGAAGCTTTTATGACAGAGAAGAATTTAATATTGCATTGCAATCAGGTTTTGTACAAAACAATCATCGAGACATTGTTTTACAGGTAGTAGGTACGGTTGTAGAAAATGATGTTAAGGAAATTGGAGATGATGGTGTATCGCAAGCTGTAACAGTGAAAACAGGAGTTGCGAGTAGAGGGAATGCAAAAGTACCTAATCCAGTGCAATTAAGCCCGCATAGAACATTTGTTGAAGTGGAACAACCAGAAAGTAAGTTTGTGTTCAGAATGCGTGAAGGTGCACGTTGTGGTTTGTTTGAAGCTGATGGTGGGGCTTGGAAGTTAGAAGCGATGAATAACATTAAAGAGTATTTAAACGAAGCGTTGGCGCAAGAAATTGAGTCTAAAAAGGTGTTTGTTTTAGCCTAATGGATATTACAACGGTAGAAAGTACAACGAATGTCTGTATCTTTGGATTAGGGATTGTGATACTTGCGTATGGAGTTTATAAAGGTGGTACTTTCATTGAACAAAAGTTTGATGAAAGTGATCGCTTAGAAAGGGAGGCTTTAGATAATGGGAATAGAAAGCCGAGTTCTTTCGGAACATCTAGAAAAGGCTTTGGAATTAGAAGAGGAGCGTAGAGAGTGTATACAAAATCTGCATCTGTTATATAAACAAATGAACCAGGCAAATAAGGAAAGGAATAAAACTTTGTATCTTGAATTGCATAACGCTTATCAGAAGCAAAGTATAAGAGATTTAGAGATATCAAAGCAGTTATCAGCTATGTTTTTTAAGAAACAGAAAAGTGATTGTGAAGCAGAAAGAGCAGAGGTTTTTCGTGTAGCAGATCGTCTTGAAAAGGTTGGTGGCAGAAAAGAAGTAGTTGAAAGAATTCGCAAGAATGCATAAGAGAAGAACCCGCTGCAACGGGTCCTAAAGAAAAAATAATAATACGTATTATAACAATTAATTGATGTTTTGGAAATAGGAGAGGTAGGAAATATGGGTATTTTTCGAGTGAAAAAGGATACAAATTATTCGGTTATACACAATACGCCTTTGCGCGATGAAAATTTAAGTTGGAGGGCAAAGGGGTTATTGGCTTACATGCTTTCTTTACCGGATGATTGGACATTTCATGCTACTGAATTAAGTCAACATGCCAAGGATAGCGAGAAAACAACAACAAGTACCCTAAAAGAGTTGAAAAAGGCAGGGTATTTGAAGAGATATCCAATCCAAAATTCAGAAACAGGGAAAATTTCACATTGGGAAACCATTGTTTATGAGTTACCAACCATAGATACCAAAAACCATAGGGTGGATAAACCACCTAGTGGTGAAACCACTGAGTGGAAAAGCCACCCTATGGATGAACCACATGATGGTGAAACCACCGAGTGGACGAACCACCCTATGGAAAAATGCCGACTACTAAATACTAATTCTTTACTAAGTACTAATAATATACAAAATACTAATTATTATCATGATGATAATAAAGAATCGAAATCACATGTATTAGTCGATGAAGAATTTAAGGTCAGTTATAACTTTTTAAAAAATGAAGGCATTCCATTAAGTGAAATTGCCATTACGGAATTAGGAGAGTTTTGTGATTCATTTGGTAGCGAATTAATTAAACATGCTGCTCACAAAGCCATTGATGAAAATAAACCAAAATGGAATTATATTAAGGCTATTTTGAAAAGCTGGGAAAAACAAAAAGTAAAAACACTAGATGATGTTGCTGCATTAGATAGACGCTTTGAAATGAGTAAGAACAAGCGATTGAATAGTTCGGGACCAGGTCGTTCAAATAGAAAAGAAATTGTTCCAGATTGGTTACGTGAAGATGTTGAGCCAACTAAAAAAGAAATTGAAAAGCAAAACTCGCAATCTATTGATGAAGAGCGTGAGAGATTGCAAGAAGTGCTAAACAAATATAAATCATAGGAGCGATTTACATGTTAAATCCATTTGAAGATGTAATTGGAGAAGAGTGTTATAAATGCGAAAATCCTTTTCCTGAGTCTGATATGAGTAAAATATATATTTCTGGTTTGGAAAGGACTTTATGCAAGCGGTGTAGAGAGCAGCTTGAACAGAAAGTAAAAGTGTTAGATTTTCGTGTCATTCATGACGTACTAAAGGAATTAATAACAGGATTCGGCCGCGAGAAAGTCCGTCAATTCGATTTAGTAACTGCAAAAAGATACATGATTGACAACGAAGTAGCTCTAACGATTGAAAAACGAGGAGGCAAGTTCAATCAAGAACCTTTAGGCGAATTTGTTTTCTTATCTACCGAAGAGTTAATTACAATCATCGAATTTTTAATGAGAAAAATGAATCCTACCCTATGGATGAATGCTGTGATAGGGAATGTGTTAGATCAACAAATGATTATTACGCTTTCACCGATAGAAGGTGAATCAAATGACTGAACAAATCACAATAGATCATGATTTTATTTACGAGCCACTCATAGATACATACATGGTGGATATTGTTACAGAATCAGGATTTAAATTAGAATTTTGTGAAGCTGAAACGAAAGAAGAAGCGGCGTTAAAAACTCGTGAAAAATATCGTAAGAATTATAGTTTTAAGATTCGTAGTATTGAAGTTTCGAATAGATCGTTAAAAGAAATTCAAGAACTTAACTAACAATTGAATAGGAGAAGATACTCATGCAGAATCCATATGATTATTATATAACTCCAGAAGAATATGAGGCGGCTGCAAAGAATGGAATTAGTAATGAATTACTGACACGTAGGATTAGAAATTTGGGATGGGACAAAGAAATTGCAATGACAAAACCATCAAGATATAACGCAAATAGATGGAAAAACATTAAAGAAATAGCTTTGAAAAATGGTATCTCTCATTCAACTTATACAGCAAGAATAAAAAAAGGTTGGAGATTGATGCAATCAGTAAGCCACCTATAGATAAGTATCAAGCATTAAAATTGGCGGAACAAGCCAATTCAAAATGTAAAAACAAAGTGTTAACTGATGGACAAGCGGAACAAGCTGAATTAAATGGTATTAGTTATAGTACGGCACGTGACAGAGTTAAACGTTTGAAGTGGACTGTAGAAGAAGTCATAACAACTCCAGTGTTAACACGATCAGAATGTGGAAAGAAGGCAAAAGAAGCTTCACTTTGGTCAAAGTTGGTTATTCCATCAAGAGAAGAAATGATGCAGCGCAGGAAGTTAACTTATATAGCTGATTAGTTTGGATTCATAAATCTTTAATTAGAGGAGAGATAGAAAATGAATTTACAGATTGATGAAAAGAAAGTAACTGCTGGTCAATGGGTTATATGCGAATTGAAGGATAACAAAGTTATTGCACAAGTGAAACGAGTGATTAAAGATACATTTAACAACAAAGTAGAGTTATGGGGAACATGGGGATGTGAAGGAGCGATACATGGTGATTGGGGCTACAATCATGCAAATAAATGTAGATACGCAACAGTAGAAGAGATCAACAAAGAAAGTTTAAGACGTGTATTTGCTCAAAAGGGACGGAGGCCGAATGAGTATCGTTCTGGTGATGTGGTAACTGATGATGTGTATACATCTCGTGTTTTACACGTAATAGCCGATAGAGCGACTGTACAAATCATGAACTCGCATCAAATATATGAGGTTGCGATAGAAAATTTAGAAATTCTATTCTTTGCTGAAGATATGGCTGGTTAAATCATGGGATTTGTAGTTTCAATATTATGTGTATTGGTGGTTATGATTGTCTTCAGATTGGTAGATAAGGTTAACAAAAGAAAGCGTTCAAATAAATAAGTTTCAAGAGTAGGAGAGAAATTACATGAAAAATCGATTTATTGATTTAACGGAACTATTCCAAATGCAAAGGGTTTTAGATAAGGATATCATAGCAAAACATAAAGAAAATTATGTTCGCTATGACATGCTGTATAACAAGGTTTATGCGCTAAAAAATGAAGTGAATGAAGCTTGGAATGCAACAAATTCTTTTAAAATGTGGTCCACAAAATTTGAGCAACCTAACGATACATTTTTAGAAGAAATGGTTGATATTTTACATTTTTGGTTGTCGGTTGCTATGGACTTTAAAATCAAAAATCTGCTTCGAACAATTTATATTACAGAAACTAAAATAAACGGTTTTAATAAAGCGTTCTTCCATATGGACAAGAACGTAAATCATCTTATTGGAAAAGCCGAATACAAGGACTCTATTGGTGCAAAAAGACCTTTAATAATGATGATGGATTCATTCTATAAAATTATTGAATTTGCAGGTTTTACATGGGATGACGTTGTGAGAGCGTATAAAGAAAAAAATCAAGAAAACTTTAATCGTCTTGTTGGTGGTTATTAACCCAATTTGAATTTTATACAAAAAAAGATGAATCAGCAATTGTTCTAGCTAATTCACTAGTTCTATCAATTCAAGTAATTTTCTTTTTATATGTAGTTATATCAAAGTTCTAAGAGACGAGTTAAAAAGATTCCAACAAGAATACAAAGAAAAATTAATATAGAGAGAATAAGGTTTTATTAGGTTAATGCTACAACAGCAAGAGTTAACCCCCAAGTATTTAATGAATCAGAATAAGGTCCTACATGAACAGTCAGTGTACTTGTTATACCTGAAGGTGTAGTAAAAATGGCGGGTGCTGATACAGAGGTATATCCTGCAGTGTATCCTAAAGAAGTGCCTGAGCCAATTAGGGCATTATTATTAAGATACATAGTGATACCTGCGAAATTGCCTCCGGGTTGAATCATTACTTGCACTTCATAGATTGCTAAATAGGTTCTTCCGCCTTCTAGCAAAACAGTTGTTGGTGGTGTGAATGAGATTGCCGTGCCATTAGAATGTACCACGGTATCTAGTGGAATTGCAGAATTTACAGAAACGATTGTTGGAGTAGTCTGAACAACGTTTAAACTGTTAGCTGTGGGAGATGGACAAGAGCAAGGACACGGTTTGTGAATTTTTGAGTTCTTATTATGTTGATCATTCACAAAGAATCAAACTCCTTTTTGTGTATCTATTTTATTTTTAATGCATTTGTAAAGATAAACTGAATTGTGTTGGTGAGTCAGTTCTTAAAAATATTTGATATATGAGGGATCTCAAATTGCATTCAATACATATATATGAATGTTTTTTGAGAGCAGTACTGTAAATTAAAAACACAATAAAAGAGTGATTTTATACAGAAAAATAAAAGAACCCGCTGATGCTAAACGGATTCTTTTGTAACAGGAACACAAGGAACACCAGGAGGCTGGTCCAGAGCAATCTAGGTATTCACTTGGATGATGTTACTATATGTAAATGGGATAAAACGGTTCATGGAAATTAAACAAAATTCTTATTTAACAACAAATAAAAGGCGCATGTTATATGCACCCTTAGTACGGTAGATGAATGTCTTATGAGATGTAGAAATCTAAAAGATCGTAATCAGATTTTTACGAGTAAATTTTTAATATAGTATGCCTTACTTGGAATTATGGAGCCTGTCATCAAAGAATAAAGGTAAGTAGGAATTTTAATTTTGGAAAAGGAGCTAAAAAATCATGAAAGAACAAATTTAAAAAATTTTTACTTATCATCCACCGAAAGAGGGACAAACAGAGAAGTTTGTAGATATTAGAAATGAAGCTTTGCAATTCGCAAATTTGATAGATGGATCATACCCGAATAGTCGTGAAAAATCATTAGCTTTAACAAAACTTGAAGAAGCTGTTTTTTTGGCTAATGCAAACATTGCAAGAAATTAATTTTTAACAAAATCCTTATTTAGGTACAAAAAAGAGCACAATATATGTGCTCTTGAACAAGAAAGGTAGATTTCTATGAGTGGATGCCTCCATACAATAATATATGCTTGTCCAGTTAAAAGGTGAAAAGTTTTAATAAAATTTTTATTTGAACATTACAGAAAGCCTTTTGAGAAAAGCGCTCTGAAGGTGAATGTACTGTAACGACTATTCAGATTAGTATATGTATGTTTTTTAACGTATGTGCAGTTTTATATAGGGTCTTTATTAGTGCATTTAAATGCTAAAAGAGCGCTCCTTATACCTAATTATAACGAAAGTGACGAACTCACATTATACAGAAAGGCACTATTATTGTATGTCAAAGTATAAGGTTAGTGAATGAATTTAGATAAAATTTTTATTTGAAAGTAAATAAAAAAAGAGCACACATATAAGTGTGCTCTTAGACTAAAAGGTTTGAACGTATGGACTGTGGAGTGCCCTACACAATAAGATATGCTTGTCTGATTAAAAGGTGAAAAGTTTTTATAAAAACGTTATTTTTGGGTGGATGGAGAGAATGAGACATACAAGAAATAGCCGAATGTTTACAGTGGATCACAAGAACTTTAAGTATTTAGCTAATAATAAAATTTCATTAATGCGTAAAATCGGCTATAGAGGATTAGACCCAATTTTCCAGTGGCACAGAGATTATCATGGTATAAATATTGTATCTTTTAACCGTAACGGTGATACATTTAAAACTTATGTGATAAAAGGGAGAAATTAAACAAAAACGCTATTTTGCACTTTGTAAATGATAAAGCAGCTAGCTCAATGAACTAACTGCTCGGCTCCTATATTAAAAAATGATGCTAAGTGTAAGGTTGATTCGTGACAAATGGAGCCTATGTCTATTATTAACGAAATATTGAATTTTATTCATTGGATATAAGAGAGTTTAAAAATAATCCTTGTGTAAGCATTAATGAATAGATACAATTCACATATTATATTTTTGAATGAATAGTATTAAATTAATTAAAACGATCCAAAATAGCTGTTAAGGGTATTTAAAGAGAAGGGTGGAAAATTTGGCTAGTTTGAAGAAAAAGCAATTAAAAAAAGCAATTGCTCGTCGTATAAAGGCTATACAAAAGGAAGAGAAAGTTAGACTAGATAAAGCTTGGTAAAACCTTTTTACATAGCCTAGCATCATGAAATGAATATAGTCCGGCTCGAAAACTAGAGGACACCGATTTTTAGAACAGCAATCAAGCTGCTTTAAGAAATGGTGTCCTCTTTCTTTTGTAAGTGGGATGGAAAAAATTCAAGAACTAAGAGGTCAATGACGTGAATGGGAAAAACAAACTAAACAAAAGAGAATTTTAGCACTTGTGAAATGGAGAGTTTAATGGGGATGTATAGACCTTGTTATGAACGAAGACGTGGAGCAATCAGACAAAAGTAATTTAAAAATAAAAGGGAGTGGTCTTACGTGACTATACAATTATCTTTTTTACCAAAAATCGATAGAGCAGCAACACAAGAGAAATTAGAAGGTATTTTGGAAAGTGTACGTATATATAAGCAGTTTGGAATGATGCGTAAGGAAATGAAAGTCACTCCTTCTTATGAAAGGAGAGAGCATGGTCCTACACATACAGTTGGCAAGCAGTTAGAGGATGTAGCGATTTCTAATATTCAACAAAGAAAACGTGAAGAATGGTTAGAAAAAATGGCATTTCGAGTTGAACAAGCATTAAGTCGATTCGGAAACAGTTCAGTTGGAAACAATCAGAGGGACATTATAGTTAAACGATATTTAGAAGATGAAGATGTATGCGATTATATGGTGTATAACGAAATTGGCATGAGTGAGCGTACGTATCGACGTATGAAAGCGAAAGCTTTCTATAAGCTTGCTTTTGCTCTTAGATTAGAAGTTTATGAGACAGAGAAGCAATACGCGGGGGATGACTTATGAATTTTGTCCAGTTTATACGTAATCCAGAGCAAATACAACAAATCAAAGAATATTTAAAGAAAAAGAATGCATGTAACTATATTTTGTTTGTAATGGGAATTAATACGGGTTTACGTATAAGTGATATTTTAAAACTAAAGGTTGGAGATTTAAAAGGTAATCATATCTCAATGTGTGAAATGAAGACCGGTATGCAGAAACGTATACAGATTACAGCGATGCTAAAGAGAGAGCTTCGATATTTCAATGAAAACAGAGAAGATGATAGTTTCTATTAAAAAGTAAGTAGGGGGGATCGTCTAATCGGCCGTAGTAAGGCATATAAGATACTAAGTGAAAAGGCAGCAGAATTGGGATTAGATGAAATAGGATCCTATACGTTAAGAAAGACGTCCAAGTATCACATTGACATGCAAACGAAAAACATGGCATTCTCATGTAGCTATTCAATCACTTGTCTACACTACGTTACATAGGTGCAAACTAAGATGCAATGGATAAAGTGATGACTAGGTTTAAAATCTAATCATTGCTTTTTTCTATTTAAATCTATACAGTTACTCAGAAATTTTGTACTGTGTAACCCAAAAGAAAAAGTAGAATGAAATCAATGATACCAAGGGATTTGGTGAAAGGGTCAGTTACACACAATATAAGATATGGGTAACTGCAGGTATCGAGAAATCGAATGGTGTATATACATAAATATAAACTGTAAGGGGAGGTAATTGTGATTCATGTTAAATGAAGAACTATTAGAAGTAATCATTAAATATAAAAGGAATACGGGGAGAAATCCTGATATGTTAAAGTTGAACCCAACTTATTTTAGAAATATTTTAGAAGAATTGAATTATCCACATTGGATTATTAAAAAGAAAATGACAGAAATGAAAAAAAGTATATTTGGTGTACCAGTAGAAGTAACAGATACAGTGGAAAAATTTGAACTATGAAAAACAATGGCATAGTTGTGGCCGCTTTTTGGCAGAAAATGTGTCGGTTATTTTGGAAGTAATGTGTTATATTTGTATGGTGGGAAGTGTCGGAAAACACAACTCACGATGTTGGTATTAAAATTCTAAACGGTTCATAATGACGGTATCTAAAATCCGAAACCAGTTTTCGATGGTGCGAGATTGAATGTAGCCGTTGAATGGAAAGAGCATCTTGAAAGATGCTCTTTATTTTGTATATAGAAAAATACTAATTCGTGTAGTAATTATGTTTACAAAAAGAATGTTACTCAGTCATCTGATTTCTTTATTTAGAGTAAACAGGGAATCTTTGATGTGGGAGGAATGACTTGGAAAAGAGTTGTATCGCTAATACATGTGCATGGATACAATTATAAACGAAGAGGTAGTTTTTGTATGAACTCGTAGGTATAAGGAGCGCGTGTTTTTAAAGTTTCATGGGTAGAACTATTCAAGTAATAGTAGGCATAGGCTTCAGCAAAATATTCCTCTGGATAGTAGTAATAGGAACTGTTGGAAAAGGAATTATATTCACGACTATGAATTCTTAAGAATTCTTGTGAATAGCTAATGTTTTGGAATACATAACGATCAATAGCGTGAGCTGTTTCGTGTAATTCAAGATTGATTGAAGTATGCATATTACCGTAATTACTATATCCTATACGAGCAACAACAGGATTCCCGCCAATACCTGGAACAGAGTCCCAGGTATAGCCTGTACCTTCCCAGCCTCTAGGGATTTGTCCTCTTAAATAAGAATATTCGGGTAAATAAGTGATTGGAAAGTTAATGAGTTTAATACGAATATTTTTATGGTAAAGAGCATATAGAGTTTTGCTATCAATGTTGCTAATACGCTGTATCATATTGGTGGCTTCTTGTTGATTATAGTTGCCGGAAGTTTGGACGATGATAAGTTGTTGAGGAAGATTCGCCGGTGATGGTGTGTGCAGTTTTAGGAAACCCGGAAGGGTGGATGGAAAGAAAGGAGAGGTAGAGACAGAGGGATTCGTTGTATTTTTACCAGAAATGATAGGTTGTCCTTTTTGAGCGCTCACACTAATCGAGGGTATAATTAGGAATAATGAGAAACATAAGACAGTTAAGAGCAATTTTTTGAATTTCATAGTTATTCATCCTTTGAAAGTAATTTATATCCATAGTATTATATTATGAAGTTTAGATAATGGTGATAGGAATGTAATCGTTATTTTTATATGTAAAGAGGAAAAGAAAAAATAGGGATGAAGTTATTGGAGAATTATAGTTTTTTCGTATGTTCTCACACAATGCTAATGTGCAAGATAAGTCTATAGCTTGCTATAAAAAAGAGAGCTACATGGTCTGTATAAGACAAGTCATGTAGCTCTGGAAGTGAGTAGGAGGACAAGTGAGTTTTTACGTCCTCGCAGAAATTTAATTAGGGTATATGTATTTTAACATGCAGGGCTTGTAGTGAGGAGAGAAAAGTGTTCTGTAATAAAGGACAAAAAATAGATAGTTGAATATAGGATTGTATGGTATTTTAAATTAGGTAAATGATGGCGGAAACCACTTTTACAATATATGTATAAGCAGATTTACGGGCATCCATTGTAATTCGGAAGAGCTTTTGCTCTTCTTTCAGCCGCTAAGTTTTAGACATGAATGTATAACCGGGAAAGTTAAACATATATGCTTAGCGGTTGAAAGAGGGGCTAAATAATACATAATGTTAGATTAAGTTTTTAGGGTAATTTTTTAATAATAAGTACATGCAGTACAAGTTGTACTAGAAGAGAGCGCTTTTATTATTGAGGTGCTTTTTTTTATAGGATTTATAATGAGGTGATGGATGAGAGGTGAGAAAATGGCAGGAAAAATTAAAGGAATTACGATAGAAATTGGCGGGAATACAGAGCCGTTACAAAATGCTTTAAAAGATGTAAATAAACGAAGTAATGATTTAACCAAAGAATTAAAAGATGTTGAGCGTCTTTTAAAATTCAACCCTGGTAATGTCGAAGCGTTGGCTCAAAAGCAACAATTACTTACACAAGCAATTGAAAATACAACCCAAAAGCTAGATAAATTGAAAGCAGCAGAACAACAAGTGCAAGCTCAGTTTCAAAATGGAAAGATTTCTGAGGAACAATATCGTGCGTTTAGGCGTGAAATTGAATTTACAGAAGGGTCACTTAATGGTCTGAAAAATAAGCTTGGAAATATGAAGGCTGAACAAGACAGCGTAGCAAGTTCAACAAGGCAATTAGAAACATTATTTAGAGCTACAGGTAAAAGTGTTGATGATTTTGCAGGAGCGTTAGGAAATCGTCTTGTGAATGCAATTAAAAGTGGTACGGCTACCAGTAGACAGTTAGATCAAGCGATTGGTCTTATTGGTCGTGAGGCATTGGGAGCAGAAGCTGATATTGAAAAGTTACAACGTGCGCTTCGTTCTGTTGATGATGGTAATTCAATACAACAAGTTCGAAATGATTTAAGGGACCTTTCACGAGAAGCTGAAAGAGCAGGTAAAAGCTTCAAAGAGTTAGATATCGGTTTAGAAAATATGTTAGGTGGAGCGATGGCGGCTGGTGGTATTTCAGGTGTAATTGAAAAAGCGCTTGATACTTCGAAATTAAAAACGAAAATTGATGTAACTTTTGAAGTCCCAGCATCATCTAAGAAATCAGTTGAACAAGCTGTTCGTGGTGTTGAAGCCTATGGTGTAGATGTGGAAGAAGCTCTTGAAGGAACACGTAGACAGTGGGCTTTGAATAAGACTGTAAGTGATGAAGCGAATGCAGCTGTTGTAAAGGGTGCATCAGCAATCGCAACTTCATATGCTGGTATTGATTTTACCGAATTAATTCAAGAAACTAATGAAATTGGTAACGAATTAGGGATAACAAATGATAGTGCTTTAGCTTTAACAAATGCCTTGTTAAAAATGGGATTTCCTTCTGAACAATTAGATATTATCGCTGAATATGGCGGACAGCTGACACGAGCTGGATACAACGCAAGGGAAGTTCAAGCGATTATGGAAGCTGGCGTTGAAATAGGAACATGGAATTAGATTATAGTTCCCTTGTATGGCGACATACACTGAAAAACTCCTTTAATTCAGTGAAACTCTCAAATGAGACAATACTGAGCGAAGCCTTTTAATTAAGGAACGTGCAACGACTAGTCGAAAGACGTAGGGTGTAAGCAAATGACACTCGAAACGGGGAGCAACTCAAGTAGTTGAAGATATAGTCTAATCTATACGGTGACGTATAGCAGTTCATAAGAGAACGGGCGTGACGTTGCGAATCACGCTGAATATAAATGATCGATAATCTCTTAGACGGATTGAAAGAAGGACGAATTAGAGCGGCTGAATTCGGAAACGAAGTTCCAAAGGCGCTTCAAGATTTACTTAAAGGAACAAAAATTTCTACTGAGCAAATGCAAAAGTGGGGTAAAGCAGTTGCTGAAGGCGGTAGGGGCGGTTCTCAAGCCATGACGGAAATTGCAAAGGCTCTAGATGGTGTTGAAGATGCAACGCAGAAAAATTTAATAGGTGCTCAAATTTTCGGTAGATGATAAATTGTGCCGAAATAAAATCGCGGTATGAAGCAAAGAGGGTGCGAATCCTAATTTGAACCGAAGGCTATACGAAGTATAGTCAGGGGCAGAGCATAGAAGGTGAAAAGATATAATCCTTCCAAGAGACCGCGACACTTTATAAGTGAAAACGTATGCCGATCTTACAGGAAATGAACTGTAAGAAGTAGAGGATAAAAAGCCTTTACGATAACAAAATGACAATGTACGAAGATCAAGGTCAGAATATCACTAATACATTAATTGGTGCTTCTGAGAAAGTTATAGATTTTGATAAGAACCAAAAGAACTTAAATGAAACTATCAAAAAAATGGATGCAAGCCCAGCGATAAAGTTCCAAAAGGCAATGGGTGATTTAAAAATGGCACTCGAACCACTTTTGGGTGTAGTAGCTAACATTATTGGAGCTTTTGCAAGTTGGGTTTCAGCGCATCCAGCATTAGCCGCAGCATTAACAACGATTGCTGTTGCATTAGGAATATTAATTGGATCTTGCATGGCTCTAGCCCCGGTATTTGTCACCTTATCCAGTATAGCTGGAATAGTAGGTGTAAGTATTGGGGCTGTTGCTGGTCCAGTTGCATTAGTGGTAGGAGGATTTATAGCCGCCACCGCAGCTATAGCAGGAGTAGTCGTGTGGATGAAACATTTATGGCAGGCAAATGACGGTTTCAATAATAGTCTATCTGGTGTGATTACTGGTATACAGAACTTTATTGGGATTCTTATCGCTTTAGGTAAGTATCTATTTACCACAGCGGCTGAAGGGGATCATATGAATCAATGGGTAGGTTATCTACCTGAGAGTTTTCAAGCCGCAGCGGAGAAAATTGGCTTAGCTGTTGTTAAAATACGTGAAGCGTGTCTACATCTTTTTGATGCTATAAAAGCAGTATTTTCAGGAGATTTTAGCCAATTAGGAGAGATTTTTAAGACAATTGGTCCTTCTATAGCAGGGGCGATTATTGGTGGGCTTCCTGGTGTTCTCATCTCGGTATCTCGTTATTTGCCAGCTATAGCAGAGTATTTGAATGCAAACTCCGGAATTATTCTTGAAACCATAACAAATATTTTTACCAATATAGCTAATTTTGTAACGACAGCACTACCACAATTTCTTGAAGCTGGATCTCAAATGATTTCAAGTCTTGTGAATGGCTTGGTTGTAGCGGCTCCAATAATCCTTGAAGCCATTGTTGGAATCATTAATACAATTTCGCAAATAATTGCTACTTATCTTCCTATGATTGTTCAAACGGGAATCCAAATTATTCAAACCTTAATTTCCGGAATTGTACAGGTATTACCTACGCTTATAGAGACAGGGCTTCAATTGATCATGACTTTAATTAATGGGATTATGCAGATGATTCCACAATTAATTCCAATAGCTGTAACGATTATTGAGACCATTATTAATGGGATCATGTCATTTTTACCTCAGTTAATTGAAATAGGAATAAATTTATTAGTTTCGTTAATCACAGGTATTACACAAGCTTTACCTATGATCGCTTTAGCAATTATTACTGTCATTACAACTTTGATTGAAGCAATTACATCAAATCTACCAAAGATTATTGAAGCTGGTGTTAAGGTTTTAATTAGCTTAATAGATGGAATCATTAAAATGCTACCGCAATTAATAGATTTAGCAATAAACCTTATAACGAAAATAGCAGATACATTACTAGCAAATTTACCTAAAATAATTGAATCCGGTATAAAAATTCTAATGGCTATTATCGATGGGGTTGTAAAAGTTTTACCGCAACTTATCAATGCAGCCTTAGATTTAATTGTTAAAATAGCATCCACATTAATCGCTAACTTGCCAAAGATACTTGAAGCTGGTATCAAAATTTTACTTATGTTAATTGTGGGTATTGTACAAGTGTTACCACAATTAATAGCAGCAGCACTAAAGCTTATTGTCACTTTGGCAGGAGAATTAATTAAGAATTTACCTAAAATACTTGAAGCTGGTGTTCAATTAATTTGGGCATTAATAAAAGGTATCGTAAGTATGGTTGGACAACTAGGATCTACAATAGTAACAGACATTGTACCTAAAATCGTAGATACATTAAGGAAAATTGACCTCTTTAAAATTGGTAAAAATATTATAAGTGGTTTAATTGATGGTCTTGGCAGCATGGCTGGAAAGGTTATAGATAAAGTAAAATCTATTGGGAGTAGTATTCTAGATGGTTTTACTGGATTCTTTGACATTCACAGTCCATCAAGATTAATGAGAGACCAAGTTGGTAAGCATATTGGAGCTGGTCTTGCGATTGGTATGGAAAATTCAATTGGAATAATAAACCGTGCATCTCAAGCAATGAGTGAAGCAGCAGTACCAACAGTTAATGTTGGCAATATAGGACTACAAGCCAACGGATTATACCAAGGTCAAGGTGTAAATGGTGAATTTGCAGTCCCAGGTGGTGGACTAGCAATTGAAGTGCCTGTAATTTTAGAAGGAAGAGAAGTTGCACGGGGTACTTATCGATATACAACCGAGTATCAAGATAGAGAAGCAAAAAGAAACTCAGACTTTTAGGTTTGGGTTTCTTTTATTTTATAAAGAAATGAGGTGTCAAAATGAGCTCTTTCAAATTTAACAATGAACGTAAAAATTATATCCAAATTGCAAAAGGTTGGAAAAGACCAACTTGGGCACCATTGAAACGGAATTTCCTAAGTACTCCAGGATATCCAGGGGCAAGATTATTAAATACACAAACAGAAATGCGTGTTTTATCAATTCCTGTAGGGATCATAGTTCCTGATAATTCGGATTTGGAAATGTTAAAAGAAGAAATTGCAAGTTGGTTAATAACAGATCAACCAGTAGAGCTTATTTTTGATGTAGAACCCAATAGAACATATTTAGCAGTTGTGGATGAAAGTTTTGATCCAGATGAGTTTGTAACACTTGGAATAGGTACACTTAAGTTCATTTGTCCAATGCCATACAAATTAGGTCCTGTACAAAGTAAAACTCTTGCTATTGAGAACAGTGATTTAAAGTCTAACTTTATTAACAAAGGATCTGTAGAGTCTAATCCAATTATTGATATAACTGTAGGGGCAAAGAGTCCTTTTCTTGATGTATGGAATGGTGACGAATACTTTAGGCTAGGTTATCCAGTTTCAGTACAGACGGTTGTGGTATCTAGAGAGGAACGTATTTTATGGGATGAAATGACTGACTTAACTAAATGGACACCGTATACTCAAAAAATCGGTTATATTCAGCCCGCAGGTAGTTTTAAAGTATGGCAAGGTTACGCATTCTATGCTGAAGATTATGGTAATGGTACCGCATGGCATGGACCTGTAATGACTAGAGCAATCCCTCAAGATGCTACTGATTTTATTTTGGATTGTCAATTCACACTACGTTCTAATAGAGTTGGTCAGATGGGTTCTGTAGCTGTATTCCTTCTAGGAGACAATGATGAAGTTATGACTATGCTGGATTTAACAGATTACTACAATACTATGCAAAATATTAACGCTAGAGTTGGTGTAGGTTGGATGGAATCCGAAGTCAATAAAGATAACTATAGAATTATCGAATCTACAGGTGGTATTCGTGAAGGATCGTTCAATGACTTTAGAGGTCATTTGTCAATGAAGCGTGAGGGAAACAAGTGGTTTGCTAAAGCATCTAAATATAGAACGAATACAGAGATTGATAACGATACTGAATTAGATTATTGGATAGACATAAGCAATACATCTAAATACACAAGTATGAAGCCCAAAAAAATTGCTGTAGCAGTTACTAAATACGGAAATAATGATGCGATGGAAGTCGCATTTATTGAAGATGTTAAGTTTTACAAGATTAATCATTTTGATAAAGATGTAACACCTTATATTTTTGATATAGGAGATAAAATTCAAATAGACACAGAAAGATCATTAGTAACAATCAATGGAACAAATGCGATTGCACTAAAAGATATATTCAGTTCATTTCCTGTTATAAAGCGTGGGAAAAATGAAGTTATAATACGTCCAGCAAATGTAGGAATAGCAAAATTGACGTATAGGGAGCGATTTAGATGAGTGCACCAAGTGGAGACTTACATGTTGTTGATTTTAAAACAAATCAAATCGTCTCAGCTGTACAACCTAAAGACTATTGGGATGACAAACGACATTGGGAAATCAAAAATAATATCGATACTCTAGAGTTTAGGGTATTTGAAAATACAGATCATGCAGCAACACTTGTACAACAAAATTTAGTACTAAAAGAAGTACGCGGTGGTAGAATCGTTCCTTACGTCATTACAGAAACGGAAAAGGATTCTAAAGATAGATCATTAATGGTTTATGCATCTGGTGAATGGATTCAGCTTGCTAAAGCAGGAATTATTGAGCCACAAAAAATAGAAAGTAAAACATTGAAACAATGTATGGAAATAGCCCTTAAAGGGATGAAGTGGAAAATAGGTAAAGCGGAACATGACGGAGCACATTCAATGGTAATTGAAGAATTTACCGATCCATTGGATTTACTTAAGAAAATTGCCGCTTCATTTGAATTAGAAATTCAATATCGTGCTGAAGTTGTTGGTTCTAAAATTGTTGGTCGTTACGTGGATATGGTTAAGAGACGAGGACGAGATACAAGAAAAGAAGTAACCTTTGGTAAAGATTTAATAGGAATTAAGCGTATTGAGAACTCTCAAAACATTTGTACAGCCTTATTAGGTTTTGTAAAAAAAGAAAATGGAGAATTTATTACAATCTCATCCATAAATAAGGGTATTCCTTATCTTGTGGATGATGCAGCTTACCAGCGTTGGAATGAGAACGGAAAACACAAATTCGCTTTCTATACTCCCCAAACAGACGACCAAAATATGTTTCCAGAGAGACTTTTGATTCTAATGAAAACGGAAATGAGTAAGATTGTGAATGCTTCTGTTTCTTACGGAGTCGATGCACAAAATATAGCAAGAGTACCTGGTTTATCACATGAAGAAATCAATGAAGGAGATACAATCCGAATTATAGATGAAGGGTTTACACCTAAGTTATATCTTGAAGCGCGAGCTATTGCTGGTGATGAATCTTTTAAAGATCCTACACAAGATAACTATGTGTTTGGTGATTATCGTGAAATCGTTGATCAAAATGATGAGTTGCGAAGATTGTATCAAAAGATACTAAGTTCATTGTATGACAAGGTTCCACAGGAGTTATTTGACCAATTAAATAATAAAGTAAAAGAACAAAACAAAGACATCATTGATGCTAAAGATAAAGCTGATCAAGCTCAAAAAGAAAGTCAAACAGCAAAAGATTTGGCAGAAACAACACAGAAATATATGGAGCAAAACATGGTTGATATTATCGAACAACCAACGGCTCCTACTGAGAATTTACGTGATGGAAAAACTTTGTGGATAGATAGTTCTGATCCTGAAAATAAGGTGCAGAAACTTTGGAAAGGTGGTCAATGGCAAAGGGTTACTCCAGATACAGGACCATTAAAGCAAAGTATTAAAGAGGTTAAGGAAGATATTGAAACAGCTAAAACAGAATTGAATCAAAAGGTTCAAAGTGTGGAAGGTAAAGCGCAAGAAATAGCTGGACAAATAGTGGATGTTCAAAAGCAAGTTAATGGAAAAGTGGATCAAACATGGATTAATACACAGTTAAAAGATAAAGCTGATAAATCTGGAGTGTTTACAAAAGAGGAAATTAACAATGGATTTATTGGTAAACAAATCTATGAAACTGATAAGAATGGTAACGTTAAAAAGTTCCAAGATATTAATACATCTATGGATCAAACGAATGAAGCTCTTAGACAGAAAGCGGAGAAGTCAGAGCTAACGAAAACAAACGACGATTTAACTAAACTACAAAACAAAACAAATGAAATTGAAACAACAGCAAGTGGCACAAAACAAAAGTTAAGCGAACTAGAAACCGCTGTTGAAAATACGGAAATCAGTATACGTAACCTAGTTCCAAACAGCGCAATCAAACAAACATCAAGTGATTACGGTTTCGGATTAAGAATTACAACTATTGATTTAGTTGCAGGTGAAACATATATCTTAATGGGAAATGGTCGAGTAGACCAACAAACACTAGATGATGGGAAATACCTAGTTATTTACATCTATGAACCTACTTGGAAGTATGTCAGTAAAAACTTTACGATAAAAACATTAACTGATTCCACAGGATACACATTGTTCACCCCTACGTGGACTGGGAAATATACGGTTGCAAGTTATTTATCGCCTACTGGTGGAAACCGTTTAGGTAAAGTTACAACAAATTGGGTCGCTTTATACAAAGGTAACGTTCCAATGGGGTGGTCGCCTGCTCCCGAAGACCAAGTTACGACAACTGATTTTACTAAAAAGACAGTAGAAATTGAGACGACTATTAAAGGGATTAATACCTCTGTTTCTAGCATACACAGCGAACAAGGAAAGCTTACAGAACGTCTGACGAAATCAGAGCAAACCGCAGATGGATTTAAAACTTCTATTGAATCGTTAACTAAAAAAGATACTGAAATTAGTAATAAATTAAATACGGTTGAATCGACTGTGGAAGGTACGAAACAGACGATTTCTGATGTACAACGAACAACAAGTGAGCTTAAGAAAACAACAACTGAAATTAAAGAAGAAGCAGGAAAAGTCACCGAGAAGTTGAGTAGTGTGGAGAAAAAGTTTGATGATATGAAATTTAGTGGACGTAACCTTCTGTTAAGTACAAGTGGCACACTTAAATCTGACACTGGAACGACCATTTCAAATACTGATTTAAAATCTTTTAAATTTGCTCCTGATACTTTCGAAATGATTAGAGGTCAAGAAGTTGCTCTTTCTATTACGGCTAGAACGCAAGCTTTTTCGAAGGGAACACCTAGCCCTTGGATGGGTATGGAATTATCAGTGACATATGAAGATAATGAGCAAGTTTGGCTACCTATTCGTATAGAAGACAAAGTTGCTATCTCTCAAGGTTGGGTTCGTTATTCTGCTGTTGTTACAATAAAAAATAAAGCAGTTAAAACTGGTTATCTAAATAGTTTAATTCGAAATGTAAAAGGTATGGTTGAACTTAAAGAATGGCAAATTGAAATTGGAAATAAAGCAACTGAATATAGACCAGCGGCAGAAGATCAAGTAACAACCGATGAATTCACCAAGAAAACAACCGAAATTGAAAAAAGTGTGGATGGTGTGAAAACTACTGTATCAACTGTTCAAAAAGATCAAGGTACAATGCAAACTACCTTGAATCAAGTTAAACAAGCAACAGATTCTAATGCACAAACCATTACAACTCTATCGCAAACACAGGGCAAACAAGGGGAAATTATTCAACAAAACACGAGTGATATCACACAGTTGAATAATCAAATCAAATCCAAAGTAACAGATACTCAAATGCAAGAGTATGTGGGTAGAGTAGGAAGTACGAACTTACTATTTAATGCTGCATTTGAAGACCGAGTAATAAACTCTACTACAGGAGTTGTAACGAGTAGAAAACCGAGTATTTCTAAATGGAGTTTCGGTCCAAACGGCAGTAACTTTACAGCTGTACCAGAAACAGCGAGAAACCATGACGGTATGAATTCCGTTAAATTAGAATCGTCCGGGCAGACAGTAGACAGAAATGCAGCGTTCTATCAATCATTACCTGTATCTCCTAACTCCGGTGATTATGTGTTATCTGCATGGTTCTACACAGATGCAGTTGCTACCATAGATAATACAGCATTTGTAATGATTGAATTTTACAATGGTTCTACTTGGGTTACGAATAAAGTTGTACAACTTGTACCGTTACTGACTAATGGATCATGGAAATTTATTAATGTAACTATGCCGGCTCCTGCATCAGGTGTTACTATGATACGTTTCATGGTAGTTATTAGAAAAAACGGTAGACTGTGGGTATCGCAACCGCAACTACAACAAGGTATTACACCTTCTAGTTTCATGGAGAATCCGAAAGACTATGCTAACTATGACCAACTTGTAGGCGAAATCGGAAAGAAAGTGGCTACTTCTGATTTTGATAGTAAAGTTTCTAAAATGGAAACAACTATCAATCAGCAATCTAATCGTATTGACTTAAAGGCTGAGAAAAATGATGTTTATACGAAAACAGAAGCAAACGGTCAATTTGGAAGTAAGGCTTTAGTGGATTCGCATACTTCTCAGTTATCTGTAATGAGTAATGAAATTAATTCTACAGTCAAAAAGGGCAATATTATCTCATCTATCAATCAAACTGCAGAACAAATTCAAGTCCAGGCTAATAAAATCAACCTTGTAGGATACGTTACAGCCGAACATCTTAAAGGGGATGTTTTGGAAGGGATGAATATTAGGACTTCCCGGCAATCGAATGACCCTAGATGGGTAGAGATAATGAAATCTAATGTTCGATTAAAAGAGGATGGACTTGTAAGAAGTTATTGGGGATTTTATACGCGTAATGATGGTGGGGTTCAGCCTTCTTTATTTTTGGGGAAAGATTCAACAGATACTGTAGGTTCTATAGCAATTACACAAGTGACGCCGAATAAAACAGATTTTGCAAATGCTTGGGGAACAATTGGTATGGTTAATGAAATTAGTAATAATATGTTTAAAACAAATGCTACTGTAGGGTTCTTTAGAGATAGTGGTGGTAGGTTAGAGTTGAGTGCGGGTGGACATGTTCTCATAGATTCTAAGGGATTAATTAACGTAAGAAGCGATGATTTTCTGTTATTAAGAGCTAAGAGAACAATGAGGTTGGAAACTACATGGGATAATGGCGGTACTAATATTAACATGGAAGCAACAAAAAGTTTTAATGTTATGGCTCATTCTCAAATTTGGCTAGCTTCTAATGAGGAACATTTTTACGATAATAATGCAGGTAAGTTTTATTTTAGAAATAGAAATAAACCATCTGATCAGAATAGTGTCTTAATTGATGATGATAATGCTAATGCTGATATAAGACTAGCATATATACGAGTGAGAGCATCTCATGTTTCGGGATATCAAAATTCTCTTCAAGTTAAGAATTATAACGGTACTGAATTTAGGGATTTGGAATGCCGAAGTCTAACTGTTAATGGGAACTTTTACAATAAATCAACTAAGAATATTAAAGCTAATATTAGGGATTTGCCGTTTGATCCTGTAGAAAAAATTATGGCTTTGCAACCAAGGAGTTACAACTTAAAAACGGAAGCAGAAAAGTTGTATAAGATGAGAGAAGGAAAAGAAGAAGGAGAAGAGCCGTTCACAACAAAAGATATTGTAGCGAATTATGGTTTTATAGCAGAAGAGACCGATGAAATATTCAAATCAGAAGATGGTAAGGCTGTTAATATATATGGAACTTTGGCAATTCATATCGCAGCCACTCAAAAGATGCATATTGAATTGAAAGAAGTAAAGGAAGAAAATAAACAATTAAAAGAGCAAGTTTCAATGCTTATAAATGAAGTATCCACATTAAAAGATTTAGTTCGAAAATTAATAGACGAGAAACCAGAGCAGCCATAAGTTGGTCTATTTTTATTATCTAAAAAAGGAGAGGAAAAGATGGGTCGTATTGATGTATTATTAAAAACTTTTATTGCCACTTTTGGTGGCTTCTGTGGGTATTTTTTGGGAGGATGGGATGCAACATTGAAAATCTTATTGACGATGGCAGTTATTGATTATTTAACTGGCATGATTGCAGCAGGATATAACGGAGAATTAAAAAGTAAAGTTGGTTTCAAAGGCATCGCCAAAAAGGTGGTGCTTTTTCTTTTGGTCGGAGCGGCCGCTCAACTAGATTCAGCACTGGGAAGTAACAGTGCAATTCGTGAAGCGACTATTTTCTTCTTCATGGGTAATGAGTTACTTTCACTTTTAGAAAACGCTGGTCGTATGGGAATCCCCTTACCTTCAGCATTAACAAATGCAGTTGAAGTTTTGGGGGGAAAACAAAAACAAGAAGAGAAAAAGGGAGATGTCCAATAATGGAAATTAGAAAAAAATTAGTTGACTCAAGTAAATATGGTACAAAGTGTCCGTATACAATGAATCCAGAATTCATTACAGTCCACAATACGTACAACGACGCTACAGCAGAAAATGAAGTCTCTTATATGATTCGCAATGATAATCAAGTATCGTTTCATATCGCGGTAGATGATAAGGAGGCTGTACAAGGAATTCCTTTAGAGCGTAACGCCTGGCATACTGGCGACGGTAACGGGAATGGTAATCGTAAATCTATTGGGGTTGAAATTTGCTACTCTTTAAGCGGTGGAGATAGATATTATAAAGCGGAACACAATGCAGCTATCGTTGTAGCTCAACTAATGAAACAGTACAATGTTCCAATTAATAAAGTCCGTACACATCAATCGTGGAGTGGGAAGTACTGTCCTCATCGTATGTTGGCAGAAGGACGTTGGAATAACTTTATTGAAAGAGTCCAAAATGCATACAATGGAGAAGGCAAAGAAAATCCTACGCTTATTTCAACGTCATCAACTAACGGGACAGGTATTGCGTATATTGAGGGCAATGGCATTAACCTTCGTAAAGGCCCAGGCACTGGATACGGGATTATTCGTCAATTAGGTAAAGGTGAGTCCTACGAAGTATGGGGACAATCAAATGGATGGTTAAATCTTGGTGGGGATCAGTGGATTTATAATGATTCATCTTACATTCGTTATACTGGAGAGAGCACATCAATAAGTTCGCAATCAGTCAATAATGGTGTAGGAATAGTTACTGTTACAGCAGATGTATTACGTGTTCGTAAAGGTCCAGGAACTAATTATGGCATTGTAAAAAATGTGTACCAAGGAGAACAGTATCAATCGTGGGGATATCAAGATGGATGGTATAACGTTGGTACCGATCAGTCGGTTTCAGGTAGATATGTGAAATTGGAAAGGTAAAACATATTATGTAACAGCAAATGTGAAGCCCATGTATATGCTAAATAAATGAAAAGAAGGTCTACTCATGGATAGGGAGGACCTTCTTTTCGAACTATGTTTACTTTTTTTCCTTGTAATTAAACAAATAAGCTGCTTTATATTCTATTAAAGTGGTATCTACAATTATCAGCTTCTTGAAATACTTTATATAAATCTGGAACTGCCCATGCTGCAAGTCCTATAGTAGCTGCTGCTCCAGAAACTACTGTCCAAGGAGTTGGAGTCGATAATAAAGCTATACAAGCTATAGCTACATCTCCTGAAACTTTAGAAAGAAAAGCAATTTCATGAGTCATCAAATTATTTACTGAATTTCTAAAACCATTTAAATCAGCTTTATTATCACTATTTTCAACAGGATTTTTAGCATTTTCTCCAGGAACTCGAAGTAACCATACGTTTTTATTGTAATAAGTATATTCAAACTTACCATCTAAAGAAGAAGCGTGATCTAAAACTTCAATGCCCCAACTTTCACGTTTTTTTCTAATATTTAAAAGGGAATTAGCATGTTGTAAATTAACAGTTTTAGTAGATATAGTATTATCAGCTAAATTTTTAGTTACGATATTTAATGTTTTATTTTTTTTATCATATGTAGAAGTAGAAACTATACGATTATCACTTGCTTCTACTATTTTTTCATTCGTGTCATCCTTTAAAACTTTTAAGTTAGGTTGCTGAGTTTGAATGAGTTGGGTAGGCTTGTTAGAAGATATAGAATTCTTTTCTTCTGCCAATGATAATGTTGGAAGTGAAGTTGTTAATAAGCCTAAAGCCATAGCTGAACTAGCTATTTTTCTGTTTGTTGTATTCATTTAAAATTCCCCTCGTATTTAATTGTTATTTTTTGTGTTGCCATATATAGGTAACTGACAATTGAGATTTTATCATAGAAATTTTAGAAGAAAACCTCATAAAAAGTCCTTTAGTAAAAGACTTTTTATGGTATATTTTATTTGCAAGAATGTGATAGACTGTATATTTGAATGCATGTTGGGATATCAATCAACCTATATCAGTGATTCTTAAAGCTCAGCTATTTTTATAGTAATTAATTTTTCAGGGGTGAGTATATGAATAAAATATTTGGTATAATGGCATTAATTTGTTTGCTTATAGCAATATGTTCTTTTCAATTATATGTATCAGGAGTTGACCTCAAATTTAATTCACATATTTTATTAGGAATTATGGGTGTAACATTATGTTGTACTGCGATATTCGCAATATTTAACAGAGAAAAATTCTTAAAAAAAACACTCCTTACAAGTTCAATATTCCTTATAATTCTTATTTGTTATCATGTTGGATTATATGCAAAATAAGAAGTAACAAGTGAAGCTTATGTGTATGTGAAGTAAACTAAAAAGAACATTCCCCTGGCGAGTGTGAGGAATGCTCTTTTTTACATTACAAAGAAATATATATCTAAATTGATTTGCCATGGTATTATATGTAACACGTGGAAGTAATATGAACATGAAAAATAAAAAAACAGCGGATTCTTGACAGGAGTACACTGTTGTGTGATAGAACCATCTATGTGAAGCGATGCTGAATCACTTTTAGTATATGTGACCAAATCTTTGGTGTGATAATTTATTAAAAATAAAAATTAGCGTAAATTTATGCTTATATTTCGGTTTAAATAACCATAAAGGAAAAACATTCAAATGAAGCGTTTGTGTACGTGGGACAGTAGGAAAAGAAAAAGCAAGGATAGTAAACACCTTGCTTTTTTCTAAAAGAATGTCTTCTTGAGGGAACCCTCCTTTAATCATCCACAGAAGGATATCAGGCAACCACATGATGAGCACACTAAAGATAATTCCTAGACCTAGCCCGAATAGTAAGGAAGAGCGTATAAAGTAGCTAACGACAATCAAAGTGAATCCTAGTATGAATAGTAATGTGATCAAGCATAATTTATATAACAACCTAGTCCCTCCGATATAGATGCTTATACATTGGAGTATATCGATTTTCAGAAAAGAAGTATATAGTATTTCCGTTCAAATAGCGAAGCGGTAGGAAAAATAACAAAAATTAGTGAGGAAAATAAGCATTAAAAAAGATGAATGTCTGAATAGCATGGAGGTATAGAGGAATATACAGAAAAGAGCATCTCGGATTGAGTGGAGGATGCTCTTCGGGATGAAGAAATGTTGATGTTTCCTCATGTAATATGAGTCTATGTAGTGAAACGGTGTAATATGCCAGAAAGCAATCTAAGGTGGGTGAACTGGGATGTTTTTTTGTGCCTCAATTCTGGAGGCTTTTTGGCAAGTAGGGATAGAAAAAGCACCTAGTACAGATTTGAATGTGATAGGTGCTTTTTATTAGATGGACCTTGTAGGACTTGAACCTACGACCGGACGGTTATGAGCCGCCTACTCTAACCAACTGAGCTAAAGGTCCAATTTGGAACAACACCCTTTCGAGTGTGTGTTCCTTAGCTAGAGCTGGTAGGAAGTTTTGTTGTCATCTAATACATATTGCGTACACATATAGGATAAACAACATCTTCTAAGCAATTATACCATGCGTATTAAAATGCAAAATGGGCATTTTGTATTTTTTTAAAGGTAAAAATAATTTTTTGTAAAAACCTCTTCTGGTAGGGTATACATTTCCAACATGGTATTTTTTAAGATATTTTAGATAATGTCTTTAATATAGGATTAATCATTTTGTTCAATAAATGGAAGTCTCTAACATATAGATTCAACAACCTTTATACAATCGCCCTGTAAATTAAGTAAATATACCAATTTAAGGAGGAAATTGTAAGCGTTTCTCTGATTACATCCAGAAGTCAGTTTCATCTATATTTTTTGATGTTTTTGTCATAATTTAGAAAAGTTTATTTGATTAGAGTTTCATATTGTCCAGGTCGAGAATCATAATTATAAATAATGAGATAATACGTTCCTTTTTCAGCGGTGTAGGTACTTGCAAGGATATTGTTATTACTAGTAGATGGATAGGATACATATACGGAGGGAGAAGAAGCATGAACAAGAATCCAACTTAATCCAATGTTGTTTTTGTTTTGTACAGAAATTGAAAGATCCATTTTTGAAGGAACATCTATTTTAAATATGTCCTGTGCATCATTTTGATTTAAAGAACCATTAAGAGACCTATTGAAAGGTAGAGAGTTTGCACTGGCAATATCATTATTAGGCTCGGATTCATAAGAGATAGGTTGGTATGTTTGAAGAGCTTTTCCAGCATTAATTAAACCGCCTGTTAAGACTTTATTCGTTAATGTTGAAAGAGGCGAGGTATTATTCATTATTTTGTTTTTAATTTCGGTAGGGCTATAGGAAGGGTAGGCAGATTGAATCAATGCTGCTACACCAGACACATGAGGAGTTGCCATGGAAGTTCCAGAATAAAATCCATAGGAGTTATTTGGAAGTGTGCTTAAGATATCAGTGCCTGGTGCTGTCACATCTACGGAAGTTTTTCCGTAATTTGAAAAAGAAGATAAAGAGCCTTTGTTGGTAATGGAAGCGACAGAGAGAATGTTGGAAAGGCTGTATGCGGCAGGGTACATAGGTGTTTGATCTGCGTTGGTTCCATTATTTCCTGAAGCTGCAATGAAGAGTGAGTTGGATTGTTGAATGGCATCGTAGAGGGTTTGACTAAATCCGCCACCTCCCCAGGAGTTATTGGTGATTTTAACACCCTTATTTTTAGCATATTCAATGGCTTTAATAGCATTTGAAATAGTCCCACCATTGGTACCTAAAAATTTCAGTGACATTACTTTGACTTGTGGTGCGACACCCGCAACACCAATGGTATTATTTTTTACAGCTGCGATTGTCCCAGCGACATGTGTACCATGGGAATCTCCTGTTCCGTCATATACACTATTATTGTTATTTACAAAATCCCAGCCGTAGATATCATCAATATAACCATTATTGTCATTATCAATGCCATCACCAGGTATCTCATCTGGATTTTTCCAAATGTTATTTTTTAAATCAGGGTGATTAATATCAATCCCTGTGTCGATAATACCGATAGTTATATTTGAGGATCCTTCTGTTTTAGTCCAAGCCTCTTCTACATTAATGTCGATATTAGGTGACCCCACACTACCTTGGATATTTTGACCAATATTTTTTAATCCCCACAAAGAGTTATAATAACCATCATTAGAACTGGCTGCAGGAGATACGATATAATTAGGTTCAGCATATTCAATATTAGGTGATTTATTTAGTGTTTGTATAAGTTCTTTCATGTTAATGTCTGTATGAAATTTGATTAATTGTATTTGAGTTAGCGGAAAAGTATTTTGCACCTCAAATGAAAAATGATTTTGTAGTTGTTTTAAGTTTTCGAGGTTATTAAAATCTTTGAACTTTACAAGAACTTCGTTTTGTTTAAAATTAGTATTTCGCTCAAGTGAATGCATGATGGAATCTTTGACAGATGACTTAGTAGCAGCTTGAACATGTAGAGAAGAGCCAAATGAAAAAATTGATAACCCCAGTGATAGTGTTATGGCAATAAGTCTTTTAATTGTAATCACTTCCTTTTTTGTAGATAGTGCAATGTATGCTTGTTCGCATTAGAAGGTTACAATATCTGGTTATACGGAGTTAGATTTAATGTTAAATTGTCATGAAAGTATGATCAAAATAAAACTTATCCATTAAGTTATTTACAATTCCATTGAAATAAGCGAATTTACCCTTCTTCATTTTTACTCCAGATTTAATTTTCATAACAAACTCTTTAATAGCTTTTAAGCCAATAGTAAGTTCCTGGTCTTTAGTAAATGCTTTATCACCTGTAGAGAAGTTTGTAACTTTATTACACTGTCTTACGACCTTCCACAGTTCTTGAATTGTTTTAGATTCACTGTAAAAAGAGTTGACTAAAGAAATAAAACGTTCTGGCACCCAATGTGCTACGAAATTAGCGTCTTTAATGTTTTCTTCTGAAATATTGCTATTCTCATTACTATTACGTTTGTTTATATTTTTTATATTTTGTTTTAAGGAAACAGGTTTTGTTTTAATGGCAGGACACTTTGTAGGACGTTCACCTTGTGTCTTGTTGGCCACTTCTTCCACAATAGGTTGAATAATAATAGCGTTAGAAGTTTGAAGCATATCTTTTTTACGTTTCATTGCCACCTGTTTAATCATCTCTAGATTCACAAGTTTCTTCATTAAACGTTGTACAGTTTTATATGAAACTTCCATTTTTTCAGCTATTCTGTTTTTGCACAGGAAACTAACACCTACATATTTGCAGCTATAGCGCTTTAAAATTTCAAGTAATGTAATGAGTTTAGATTTTACATCTGTACGCTTAATAGACATACGGATAGTGTCTCTGTATGCACGTACAGTTTTGTTTAGTTCTTCTAATTCTATAAATGGTGATAAGTTACGAAATGACTCTTCACGTGCTATAACATCAATACGGTTTTTCATTATAACGGCTCCTTTGATGAACAAAAAAGCAACGTCACCAATTTGGCAAACGTTGCTTAAGAAACCCTACATGATGTACAATATGTCATGAGAGTATAGCAAGTGTTTACCTGGCCTAATCAGGTGGACGGTATATACAGTGTTGGTAGCACTGTATATACACGCTGTGCTCTTTTGTCGTATTTATTATTTTTGCCCACATTTCGCCCACAAATTTTTCTTTTTCTAACGGTTTTTATCAATAAAGAAAAAATGTGAACGAAACGTAAAGCTTGCTGTTTAAACGTTTTAATCTTTTTATCGTTTATTATCTGGAACTAGATTAAAATCGTTCGTTCTATAAGCCGTCGTTCCATAATTAAAAGTGTGAATAAAGTGGCCTCATTAAGTTTTAATATGCTTAGTGAGGCTGTTTTTATAGGAAGTAAATAATATGATACAAAAAATATCTCGAATTTGAGATAAATCACTTGCTTTTTAATCACTTGAGGTGTAAAGTGATAGTAACGAAAGCGATTGAGTCATATGAAAAACATACACTCAGTTGTTTTCGATTAAAAAACAAAGTAACTTATACAGTAAAAACTAAGATGAATTTACAAAAACATAATGAGAATAAATTGAAAAGCTTAAAAGTATATTATTTTTTAACCATCACTTGACTAGTAAAACGAAACGGAGGAATAACCAATGTATGAAATTAAAGGGCATCATCACATTTCAATGGTTACGAAAAATGCAAATGAAAATAATCAATTTTATAAAAACGTGCTTGGCTTACGTCGTGTGAAAATGACAGTAAACCAAGATGATCCGTCAATGTACCACTTATTTTATGGAGATAAAACAGGAAGTCCAGGCACGGAATTATCATTTTTTGAAATTCCATTAGTAGGAAGAACATATCGCGGTACGAATGCGATTACTCGAATTGGATTACTCGTTCCTTCAGAGGAAAGCTTACATTACTGGAAAGAACGATTTGAGAAATTTGATGTGAAACATAGTGAAATAACAACATATGCAAATCGTCCTGCTTTGCAATTTGAGGATGCTGAAGGTCTTCGCTTAGTACTACTCGTTTCAAACGGAGAAAAAGTAGAGCACTGGGAAACTTGGGAGAAATCAGAAGTTCCTGCAAAGCATCAAATTCAAGGAATGGGTTCTGTGGAAATGACAGTTCGTAGACTTGATAAAATGGCGAGTACACTTACAGACATGTTTGGTTATACAGAGGTTAGCCGAAATGATCAAGAAGCAATTTTCCAGTCCATTAAAGGAGAGGTTTTTGGAGAAATCGTTGTGAAATATTTAGATGGTCCTACTGAAAAGCCGGGCCGAGGGAGCATTCACCATTTAGCAATTCGCGTGAAAAACGATGCAGAGCTTGCTTATTGGGAAGAACAGGTGAAACAAAGAGGCTTCCATTCTTCAGGAATCATCGACCGTTTCTATTTTAAAAGCTTATATTTCCGCGAATCAAACGGAATCCTATTTGAAATTGCGACAGATGGACCAGGATTTACAGTTGATGGAGATGTGGAACATTTAGGAGAAAAACTTGATTTACCACCATTCTTAGAAGGTCAGCGTGCAGAAATTGAAGCGAATTTAGCACCGATTGAAGAGAAGTAATAGAAGAAAATATATAACTTTAACATATAAATGAAACCCATTGGAGGAATATAAAATGAACCAATTAAAAGGAATTCACCACGTTACAGCGATTACAAGTAGTGCAGAAAAAAACTATGAGTTTTTCACTCATGTTTTAGGAATGCGTTTAGTTAAAAAAACAGTAAACCAAGATGACATTCAAACGTATCATTTATTCTTTGCAGATGATAAAGGTAGTGCAGGAACAGATATGACATTCTTTGACTTCCCAGGTATTCCAAAAGGAGTACACGGTACGAATGAAATTTCAAAAACTTCATTTCGCGTTCCGACCGATGCAGCATTAGAGTATTGGGTGAAACGTTTTGACCGTCTTGAAGTAGAACATACAGGAATTAAAGAGCAATTTGGTAAGAAAACTCTTTCTTTCGTTGACTTTGATGATCAACACTATCAATTAATCTCAGATGAACTTGATAAAGGAATCGAATCAGGTACACCATGGCAAAACGGACCAGTTCCATTAGAATATGCAATTACTGGTTTAGGGCCTGTATTCATCCGTATTGCAAACTTTAGTTTCTTCAAAGAAGTGTTAGAAAAAGTTTTATTATTTAAAGAGGTTGCGCAAGAAGGAGAATTCTATTTATTTGAAGTGAACGAAGGTGGAAACGGTGCATCTGTCATTGTAGAACATAATACGGTTCTTCCAGAAGCACGACAAGGTTTTGGTACGGTTCACCATGCTGCATTCCGCGTAGAAGATCGCGCTGTATTAGAAGAATGGATTGAGAGAATCAGTAGCGTTGGACTTCCTTCATCTGGTTATGTAGACCGTCATTTCTTTGAATCATTATATGCAAGAGTTGCACCACAAATTTTATTTGAATTTGCAACAGATGGCCCAGGATTTATGGGAGATGAGCCATACGAAACACTTGGCGAAAAATTATCTTTACCTCCATTCCTAGAGCCAAAACGTGAAGAAATTGAAAAATTAGTTCGTCCAATTGATACAGTAAGAAGCACGAAGGAATTTATTAAAGAGTAAAAATAGAGCAAGTAGTTTTAGCGGAGTGCTGGAACTGCTTGCTTTTTTATTTATTCTAGTAAGTTTTCTGACAATTGTTTCTCAAGTTATTAAAAAGGAAAACTTTGGTATAATTAATTGAAATATTTAATTTTCTGATAATTATTTTTCAATACATAGAAAAGGAGTGGTAATATACAATTTTGATAATTGTATAAAAATCCTAATTTTGTAATTTTGGAGAAAAGGGGATGCGAGTGTATGGGAGCAGATGTAGTAACGCGGGAGCAAATGAAACATTCTTTAGATGATTGGTATCGTGTAATGTTGCAGCAAAACATAGAGAAGGCCACAGAAATGAAAGAGGAGATTGAAAGTAAGATTAGTGGGTTGGATGTGGATCAGGAGTTATCTTTGTATTTTACTTTATTAGATTTTAGATATAAAATGCTGACGGATTGGTTGAATATAAAAGAAAATAGTTTTGAGAGAATAGAATCTTTTGAAATTCCAACTGAAGGGTTTTTAGCATATTATTATCATTTCTTTAAAGGGATATATTGCACTTCAATGTCTAGATATGGCGATGCAAAGGAAAATTATGAAAAAGCAAATGAACTAATGAAATATGTTTCGCACTCTTTAGAAAATGCAGAATTTGATTATCGTATAGGTAATTTTTACTATCAGACATATCAACAAGTCAATGCAATTGATTATTTGAGAAAAGCGAAAGAAGAGTTTAAAAAACATATAGGTTGCGAAATAAATATAGCGCTATGTGAAAATGCTTTTGGTCTGTGTTGTGTAGATTTGAAAAATTACGAACTCGCGGAAGAAAGCTTTAATGCTGCTATGGATATTTTCCAAAAGGTAAATTATGAAAAATATATTTTAATGGTGCGTCATAATTTAGCCTTTTTGTATGCTAGTCAAGATTTATCGGAACTTGCAGTTCGCCATGCATCCGAAGTTACAAAAAACAGCCGAAATTTTTTAAAGCGCTATTTGTTGAAGCGCGTGAATGTTATAAATTAGGGCAATATCAATTGGCAGCAGATCTGGTTGAAAAAGGTTTGGATATTTGTAAAGAATTAAATAAGGAAGAGTTTCAATATCGTTTTATGATTTTGAAAAGCGTGAATGAAAAATCACCTACATTAAGTTTAGAGCAAGTAGTTTTAGAAGGTATTACTTATTTTGAAAAAGAAGAGCTATGGGAGTGTATACAGGAATACGCTGAAATGTTGGCCTTAAGGTTTTATAAGGAAGAGAATCACGATAAAGCTAGTCATTATTTTTACATGAGTCATAAAGCTCAAAAAAAATTGTTAAAAAAAGGAGCGCTAAAATAATGAAAAAGATTCACTTTGGAATGTTAGGGATTGCGTTAGTAGGTGTGTTATCAATTGGAGCTAATAGTTCATTTACAAATCAAGCCTTAAATATAGGAGAGACAGGAGGAGCACCAGCAGATAATAGAGGTGACGGTGGCGGTATTAGCAAACAAGACTCACACGCTGATCATTTTTAAATTAAATAATAACAAAGAAAGGGATCTCACAACGAGGTCCTTTTCTTTGTTATTAGGCCATGTAGAGAAAAGAATTGACTTACTTTAAATACGTAACTATAATAGTTACGGAATAACCATTAGTAATAGAAATGAGTTATATTTTTTTAGTATTATTGTAACTGAATCAGTTACAATTAAAAAGAGAACATAAAATAACTAAAAAATGTAAAAACTTTAAATAGCAACAAGAGAAAGGAGACGGGAACTTTGAAAAGGTTTAAGTTTTATATGATTAGCGGTATTGTGCTCGTTTTGTTAATTGTTTGTAACTTCGTTGAGAAGCCGATTGCGAAGGTTGGCGAAGTGAAAGATACTGTTATGATGAAGCTGAATACGAAAGAGAGTATGGCGCAAATTGACGGGCAGACGATTTATTTTAAGCAAATTGGTGAGGGAAAACCCCCGTTACTCATGTTGCATGGGTTTGGTGGTTCTTCTGATGGGTTTAGTGATATTTATCCGGAACTAGTGCGAGACCATACGATTATTGCGGTTGATATTTTAGGGTTTGGGCGTTCTTCTAAGCCAGTTGATTTTCAGTATTCGTTTCCTGCGCAAGTGAATTTATATTATAAGTTAATGAAGAAGCTCGGATACGATCAGTTTGCGGTGCTCGGCCATTCAATGGGCGGAGAGATGTCCCTTAATTTAGCGTATTTATATCCGGATGCAGTGACGCATCTCATCTTGGCGGATTCTACAGGGATAGAGTCTTTCCAGCAAAAAGAAAGTTATGAAGTACCACCGCTATCGACGGACTTACAAACTGTAACTGAGATTGCGAAGTATAATAAAAATGAAGTGAAAAATAGTCGTGAGGATAAAGAGCATTATGATCAGCTTACGAAAATGAGAGAGCGCCGCATTGCGATGGAAGCTGATAAAATTAAGGTGCCGACTTTAATTATATGGGGACGACATGATAAAAGTGTTTCTTGGAAAAATGGTGAACTGTATCATGGGCTATTTGCGAATAGTACGTTTCATATTATTGAAAAAGGATACCACGCACCGTTTCGTCAGGAACCAACTGAGTTTATGGAATATGTACAAGCATTTTTCGCGAAGCATCCACAATAAAAATTTTAAGCATAAATCCACTTCTTTCCTCATAAAGTGAAACTAATAAGGCTTGTCTAAGGAAAGGAATGAAGTGATTTGGAAACTTTACCATGGTGGGTTTATCTTGTAATTGTTGGGATTGTACTAAGTGGCTACATGGTTTTATATACTTCGAAAAAAGAGCAAGATATGGATAATGAGTTTATTGAAAAAGAAGGCGAAGTATATATGAAGCGTTTAGAAGAAGAACGTGAGAAACGTAATCAGGATAGTGATAAGGATTCTGTATTGCTTTAATAGAAATTTTGAAAGGTTACCACTTAGTAGAGATTTTTGGCTAGGTGGTAGCTTTTTTTCTTCTGGGGGAGCAGTATATGTTCATCAAGCTAAGGTTATATTAGTTTAATTTTACATGTATAAGAGAGTCATCATAAACTTTTATTGATGGCATTTATATATATTTTTCTTCATAAGAATGGAACTAGCGGGGATTTTACTGGGGGGATTAACAATGCATAGGGATGAAACTTCATTACATCCTGATACAGGTGTTACGTCTGTAATGTTTGTTGAACGTTCATTAAATGAAATTCGTTTTTGGTCTAGAATCATGAAGGAGCATTCTTTTTTTCTTCGATTGGGATTTAGATGTGAGGATACTCAATTAATTGAAGAGGCGAATCAATTTTATCGGTTGTTTGAACATATTGAACAAATAGCGCACTTTCTTCTGCAATTCTTTTTTCCCTTTATCTGTAATAGTATAGAATTTCCTTTTCATCCCATTCTCAGATTCATTCCAATAAGATTCAAGAAACTCCTTTTTCTCTAATCTCTTTAAAGCAGGATACAAAGTTCCCTGTCCCATACTATACAAATCTTCACTTGCATCCTTTAAACTTTGAGCTATTTCGTATCCGTATGTATCACGTTTTGCAATGATAGAAAGTAATAAAATATCTATACTTCCCTTCAAGATTTCTTTGTCCAACAATACCACCACCTTATATACATAGTATAACAACATATGTCGTTATACAACATAGTTAGAAAAATAACCCCCAAAAAAACCACCTAAAGGCTCCCCTTCAGGTGGTTCTCTATTTTATGCTAACGCAGCTGCCTGTTCTTGTTGATCTACAGGAATTACAGCGTCTGTTAATGCTTTTTCTAGTTCAGCTGTATATTTCATTTGTTCTTCTTTGCTCCAGCCTAGTTTCGCAGCCATGTAGTTGATTACTGCTTCTTTCCACTCGTATACCCAGTGGATATTGAAGAATACAGCGCCTCTACGGCGTACGAAGAAGTCAACTGGTTTTGCTGTCATTTCGTAATCCATTGCGTATACAAGCGGGATTAGAACATCTAGTGGCATGTTGTATTCTTTCGCTTCGTCTTTATGTTTTTTCGCTAAATCAAATAGTACGTCAACGTTAGAGCCGTAGAATTTCGCGAATTCTTCTGCTTGTGCTGTTGTTAAACCATATTTCGTACCTTCGCCAGCTTTTTTCGCAACGAATGCTGGGAATCCGTGTGAACCATCTACATGTCCACCAGAGATTGGCATATGTTTCGTGTCGCTCTTCGGATATGCGCTATGACCTTCTTTTTGTAGTAAGTTCGTTACGTAGTCTACTACCATTTCAGCCATTTTGCGGTATCCAGTTAATTTACCACCTGCGATTGTAATTAAACCAGATTCAGAAGTCCAAATTTCGTCTTTACGAGAAATTTCAGATGCACTCTTACCTTCTTCGTAAATTAACGGACGTACACCAGCCCAGCTTGATTCGATGTCTTTCTCTGTAATTTTCACGCTTGGGAACATGTAGTTAATCGCATTAATAATATACGTGCGATCTTCTGTTGTCATTTGTGGTACAGCTGCGTCTTTATCATAGAACGTATCTGTTGTACCTACATATGTTTTTCCGCCGCGTGGAATCGCGAACACCATACGTTTATCTGGTGTATCGAAGTAAATCGCTTGACCTAATGGGAAACGTTTTTGATCAATTACTAAGTGAACACCTTTTGATAACTGAAGTACTTTTCCTTTTTTCGAGTTATCTTTTTCACGAAGTGTATCTACCCAAGGGCCAGCTGCGTTTACAATTTTCTTACCGTAAACTTCGTACACTTCACCGTCTAGTAAATCCATTACACGTACACCGCATACTTTTCCATCTTTATATAAGAAACTGTCTACTTTTGCGTAGTTAACAGCTTTCGCACCATGCTCAATTGCTTCTTTCATTACTTCAATTGTAAGACGCGCATCGTCTGTACGATATTCTACGTAGTAACCGCCGCCTTTTAATCCTTCTTTTTTTACAAGAGGCTCTTTGTTTAGCGTTTCTTCACGGTTAAACATCTTTCTGCGCTCGCTTCGTTTTACACCTGCTAAGAAGTCGTATACACGAAGACCAATTGATGTACTAAATGATCCGAACGTACCGCCTGTATGGAACGGAAGTAACATCCACTCTGGTGTTGTTACATGGGGACCGTTCTCATATACGATCGCACGCTCTTTCCCCACCTCTGCTACCATTTTCACTTCAAGTTGTTTTAAATAACGTAGACCACCGTGTACAAGCTTCGTTGAACGACTTGATGTACCTGCTGCAAAGTCCTGCATTTCAAACACAATTGTTGATAACCCGCGTGTTGCTCCATCTAATGCAATACCAGAACCAGTAATACCTCCACCAATTACGATCACATCTAACTCTTGTTTATTTACTCCGTTTAATACGTCTTTACGTTGTTTACTTGAAAATTTCATGGTAATTCCTCCCTTTGATAACGAAAAAAGAGACCACAAACTCCGCTATAGATTTCGCCTCTATAGCGCGTTGTGGTCTCTCCAAATCTCCTACCGAATTATTAACTTGTCACCATTATAACACTGTTTATGATTATTTGAAAGCTTTTGTTGCTTCAATTGCTTTTTTCCATCCAGCATATAGCTCTTCGCTTGTTTTCGCTTCCATCGTTGGTTCAAAGCGTTTGTCCATATGCCACTGTTCTTTAATTTCATCTTGGTTTTTCCAATATCCAACCGCAAGACCAGCTAAGTATGCTGCACCTAGAGCCGTTGTTTCGTTGATTACTGGACGCTCTACAGGAACATCTAAAATATCACTTTGGAACTTCATTAAGAAGTTATTTTTAACTGCTCCGCCATCAACGCGTAATGTTTTCAGCTCAATACCTGAATCTGCTTCCATTGCGCATAATACGTCTTTCGTTTGGTAAGCTAAAGATTCTAGCGTTGCACGAATGAAATGCTCTTTCGTCGTACCGCGCGTTACACCAAACATAGCGCCGCGTACTTCACTATCCCAATAAGGTGTTCCTAGTCCAACGAATGCTGGTACAACGTATACACCGTCAGTTGATTCAACGCGACTCGCATACACTTCACTCTCACTTGCATCTTTAAACATGCGCATTCCGTCACGTAACCATTGAATTGCAGAACCCGCTACGAAAATACTTCCTTCTAATGCGTAGTTTACTTTACCATCTATTCCCCATGCAATTGTTGTTAATAGACCGTGCTCAGAAGCTACTGCTTTTTCACCAGTGTTCATTAACATGAAACAACCAGTTCCGTAAGTATTTTTCGCCATACCTTCACCGAAACAAGCTTGTCCAAATAATGCTGCTTGTTGGTCACCAGCTACACCTGCAATCGGTACATTTTGGCCGAAGAAGTGATAATCAATTGTTTCTCCGTAAATTTCAGATGATGGACGCACTTCTGGAAGCATGCTCTTTGGTACTGTTAACATTTCTAGAAGCTCATCATCCCACTGTAAGTCGTGAATGTTAAACATTAACGTACGTGATGCGTTTGAGTAATCTGTTACGTGTGCTTTACCACCAGATAGTTTCCATACAAGCCACGAATCAATTGTTCCGAATAATAGATCGCCGTTTTCTGCTTTTTCTCTTGCACCTTCAACGTTATCTAAAATCCATTTTACTTTCGTACCAGAGAAGTATGCATCAATTAAAAGACCTGTTTTTTCGCGAACCATTTCGCTATAACCTTTTTCTTTTAACTCATCACAAATTTCAGCTGTTTGGCGAGATTGCCATACGATTGCGTTGTAAATTGGTTTACTAGTTGTTTTATCCCATACAACCGTTGTTTCACGTTGGTTCGTAATACCGATACCAGCGATTTGTTCTGGTTTTACATCCGCTTCGCTTAAGCAAGTTGCGATAACTGCTAAAATAGATCCCCAAATTTCTTGTGCATTATGCTCTACCCAGCCTGGCTTTGGAAAATGTTGTGTAAACTCTTTTTGAGCTGAATGAACAATTTCACCTTTTTTATTGAAAAGAATTGCGCGTGAGCTTGTTGTTCCTTGGTCTAATGAAAGAATATATTTTTTCATATCGGTTTCCCCCTTATGCTACTTTTCTACTATTTGTATTGCTTCCGCTTTTTTTACTTGTCATATAAGAGATTGCTAGTACAATCACAGTTGCGATAATCACATAAATAAGTGCTGAATTTTGTTTTCCTTCAAATACAACTTGATGGAATAAACCTGCAAGTGATCCACCTAAAATTGGACCAACTACTGGAATCCATGCATACTTCCAGTTTGAACCGCCTTTTCCTGCAATCGGAAGGAAGAAGTGTGCGATACGCGGACCTAAATCACGCGCTGGGTTAATTGCGTATCCTGTTGTCCCACCTAATGATAAACCAATACTTACAATTAAGAAACCTACGATAAATGGATTTAATCCATCTGCAAATTTATTTGCACCAATTGCTAATATACCAAATACTAAAACGAATGTTCCAATCATTTCACTTAAAAGGTTTGCAAATGTGTTCGGAATTGCTGGACCTGTTGCAAATACACCTAACTTTGTTCCTGGATCTTCTGTTTCTTTCCAGTGTGGTAAGTAATGTAAATATACGATAACTGCACCAATAATTGCCCCAATCATTTGTGCTACGATATAACCTGGTACGTCACTCCATGGGAACGCTCCCTTAAATGCTAATCCTATCGTTAAAGCTGGATTCAAATGTGCCCCACTAATTGATCCAACCGCATACGCTGCAACCGCTACTGCTAAGCCCCAGCCCATTGTAATAACAATCCAGCCTGAATCTTTCGCAAACGATTTCTTTAAACTTACACCAGCACAAACGCCGCCACCAAGTACGATTAACAACGCAGTCCCTATTAACTCTCCTAAAAATGCTGACATAGTATCCCTCCACAATCAATTTAAACGCTTCCAAATGTGATAGAGGTAAAATGAATGGCCATTCGTTTTTGTCAAAAGAAAAAGACCCACAGCTTGCACGCTTCTATATAAATTTATATAGAAACAATGAAATGTGGATCTCTACTTTTCTCCGTCACGTTTATTAACTTGTCTATAATGTTAACCTCTTATGTAAGCGGTGTCAACAGAATTTTTTCACATTTTCGTCACTTTTTTTGGTAATGTTTCCATAGTTCACGTTTTGATGTCGTAATTGCTGTCGCACCAGCATTTAATGCTCTTTCCACATCTTCTACAGTACGAATAAAACCACCTGCTAAAATCGGTACACCAGTACGCTCTTTCACTTCAGCGATAACATCCGTTAATGCTCCAGGAAGTACCTCAATATAATCCGGTTTCGTCTTATCTAAAAGATTGCAGCTCTTCTCCATCGCACTCGAATCGATTAAAAAGATGCGTTGTATTGCCACAACACCTTTTTGCTTCGCCTTCATAATAACGCTCGCTTTTGTTGAAAGTAACCCGTACGGTCTAAACTCCTGACATAAATATTCCGTCGCATGCCCATCACTCTGCAAACCATGAATTAAATCCACATGTAAAAACACCTTTTTACAATATTGCTTCGCAAGTGATATAACACTCTTCAATTGACCGACATGAATATCTAAAATAACGATATATTCATACGAACTATGTAATAGCTTTTCCAAATCTTTAATTTGCCTCACTGCCGGCAAAATCTTCTGTTCATGAAATTCCATTCTAAATGTCCCCTTCTTTATGTCATCCTATCCTTTATAGTACACAATTTAAGTGAAAAGAACAGCCAGTGTTGGGGATTTCTTTCAAATCTTTCCTCTATTTATATATTTTCTTCAACTTATCGGAACCTATACCACCTATAATCATGAATACAAGGGGCAAAAGATTCATTACATATGGCGCATCTGCTACAATTGTAATACTTGCTCCAGCAAACTTATTTAGCATCCATACAACGATTTTTGCAATAAACAAAAATACTCCTATCATAAATAAACTATCAAAAAACACCTTCCATTAAGTGTATATCGACGTAAAGATATTCCTTTTAGAATGAGAAAAACACCTTGATGATTATCAAGGTGTTTTCGTTATAAGCTCAAAACTATCCGAATCAGCCCCAAGTATAAAAGGACTAACTTCGCCAACGCTATAAAGTTGTAATTCGTGCATTGCGCGCGTACAAGCAGTGTAGAACAATCTACGAACGCTCTCATCGCTGTACACATCTTTAGAAGCATCGTAAATAATAACAGCATCAAATTCAATACCCTTCGCTAAATAAGCAGGGATCACGACGACGCCTTGCTCATACTCGGTTGAGTTACTCTTCACGAGTTTAATATTCTCGATATGATTAAGTGCTTCGTAAGCAGCGGCGCTTTCAGCCGCAGATTTACATATAATTGCGATCGTATTGTGCTGTTGTTTTTGTAATTCAGCAACTTTAGCAGTAATATGTTCGTGTAGTTCGTTGTGATTAGCTACTTTCGTCACTGTAGGTTTCGCGCCGTCACGTTCAAAGGCGTGAATGTTCTTCCCTTCCGGTACGAGAGCACGTGTAAATTCAATAATCGGTTTTGTTGAGCGATAGCTACGAGTTAAGTTAATGCCGTTTGTTTCGTCTGGCCCGTATAAATTCGTAAGTGTATCGAAATTCACCGTTTCACTCGCATGGGCAAATATCGCTTGGTTAAAGTCTCCGAGTACCGTCATTCTTGCAGCAGGGAAGAGACGTTTTAAAAACTCGAACTGGAACGGAGAGTAATCTTGCGCTTCATCTACGAGTACGTGTTTAATCGATCTGTTCGTTTGGAAGCCTTCAATTAATTCTTTTAAAAGTAAAAATGGAGTCGCATCCTCGTAATATAGCTTTCCTTCATCAAGCATGTTTACTGTTAATGAGCAAATGTCATCCCACTCTTTCGGTTTTTCCCCAGGAACCCATGATGCATCTGTGAAGAGCTGTTTATATATGCCTGTGAAATTGATGAAACGCAATGTTTGAACGCCTTTACGAAGCGGCTTCATTTTTTTACGGACAATCATACGCCCAAGTACTCTTGTTTCTTTCTCAAAGTCTTGAAAGGAGTTGTCGTCAAACTCGCCTTTTTTCTGTAAATATTTATAAGCTTTTTGGTATTCATCTTTACTAAGTAATTCAATTTCCTCTTCTACCCAAGGTTTTTTCAGTTCTGCTTTTTCAAGTGCATCTATTTGCTTATTTAGCCAATCCGTTAACTTCTCAATTCGACTATGGAAGCGGAGGGAGGAGTCAGTATTATAAAATTGCTCTGTAATTTCTTTAGCTGAGGCAATCAGTTTTCCTCTAAATTTCATTCCTCTAAATAGCATACCTGAAGATTCAAGAGATTGTCTGTACGCTCTAATCATCTCGAAAAATTGAGTGGATGCTTTAAATCGGATGCTCGCATTTCTCGTTTTATAGGTAGGGCTATTTGTTTCAGTTAGCATATATTCTAATTGCTCATAAGGGTCTTCAACGTCAAATGACTTACTCAGTCTATGATTTAAATATTCTTGGAATGTCACTTGCTGCATATTTTCTTCACCGAGTTCAGGTAGTACGTTAGAAACGTAGCTATTGAACATAGAGTTAGGGGAGAAGAGAATAATTTGATCCGCTTTTAGCCATTCGCGATATTTATATAGTAAGTAGGCGATTCGCTGCAGGGCAGCTGACGTTTTACCACTACCAGCAGCTCCTTGCACGATAAGGAGTCGGCCTTCATCGTGACGAATAATTTCATTTTGTTCACGCTGAATTGTAGCGACGATACTTTGCATATGTTTGTTCGTACCTTTTCCGAGCGCTTGTTGCAAGATTTCATCGCCAATTGTAAGGCTCGTATCGAACATAGAATCAATCTCGCCATTTTGAATAATGTATTGTAATTTTTTCTCCACATTGCCGTGAATTACGCCTTCTGGTGTACTGTATTCAGCCGGTCCTGGTGGATAATCGTAGTATACACTCGAAATGGGTGCGCGCCAGTCATATATAAGAAAGTTTTCTCCGCTAGCATCAGTAAGTGTAGCAACACCGATATAAATTTGATCCGCAGCAGATTCTCCTTCTTCTTTGAAATCAATTCGTCCAAAATAAGGTGCTTTATGCATGCGTTTTAGTGCGGCAAGTCGATTAAAGGTGTGCTTATGAGTAATTTGTGTGACAGCTAGTGACTGAGCTTGTTGTCTTAAGTTGATAACTGTTTCAAGATAATCATCAAAAGTATCCGTGTTCACTTTCACATCATCCCAAAAGTGTTTACGAATATTGATTACTTCTGCCCGGCGTCTGCCAGTTTCGTTCTCCAGTTTATCAATTTGCTCCGTAATTGTCTCGATTACGGTATCCAATCTTTTTTGCTCTAAATCAAGTTTTTTGTTCATACGGTAAGCACTCCTTTAAAAGTGAAAAATAGAGGTTGACTGAAGATGTGTTTTGGTGTACAATTAATATACGGATAAATACGTTCCTTTCGTTTTAGAAAACGTGTTTCTGTACTAATTTAACATAGTTTTTGAATTTAATCAATGATAATAAGATAAACCTTGGTTCTGCGTGGCGTGGATCAAGGTTTTTTTGTGTTTTTCTTTAAGGAAGAATTGCAATTTTATTGAGGAGAATGTAAGTAAAGCAAAGAAGAAAATCAGGAATAGGGGGATACTGATGCAAAAATATTTTGAGGAAGCGCATCGTTTTTGTTCTCGTAATAGAAAGCACTTAGAAAAGGATGTTATATGTGGTTGTTTCTATTGTTTAGAAATTTTTCATCCAGAAAAAATTACAGAGTGGTGGGATGATGATAACACAGCAGTTTGTCCGCATTGCGGGATTGACTCTATTATAGGAGAAAATTCTGGATTTAAAATTACAGAAATGTTTTTAAGTGAAATGCATAAAAGATGGTTTTAGTTAAACGAATGAAAAAATAAACTTTCATTAACGAAGAGGATACATAAAAAAGCTCGGGCCGAAGCTCAAGCTTTTTTTTACTTCATTATTTCTTTTCTTCTTTTTTATCGTCAGCTTTTTTCTCTTCGAAAAGATCTTTTAAATCTTTATCGTCAACTTTTACGTCAGCTTTTTTGATTTCTTTCATCATAAGATCGTTCATGAATGCGCCATCTTGCACTTTCTTCGCAACAAGTTCTTTTTTGATGTCAGCTTTAGATTGTTCGAATGATTTTTCTGGCTCTTTAATGTCTGTAACTTTAATGATGTGGTAACCGAATTGTGATTTTACAGGCTCACTTACTTCATCTTTTTTCAGTTTATAAGCAGCATCTTCGAATTCTCTAACCATTTTACCAGGTCCGAAGAATCCTAAGTCTCCACCTTTTTCTTTTGAGCCAGTATCTTCAGAGTATTGTTTCGCTAACTCTTCGAAAGATTTACCTTGTCCAAGTTCTTCTTTTACCTTTTTCGCAGTAGCTTCATCTTTTACAAGAATGTGGCTTGCTTTAATTTCAGGCTTGTAGTTGTCTTTTAATTCTTTATCAGTGATTGTTTTTTCAATTGCTTTTTCTTGAGCTAATTGAGCACGTAACATATTTTTAAATGTTTCTTCTTTCAGACCTTGTTGTTTTAACAGTGTATCGAATTGATCACCAACTTGTTTTTTCGTTTGATCGAACTTTTTATCTACTTCTTTGTCGTCTACTTTGTAGTTTTTAATAAGTACTTTTTCCATAACCATGTTGTTTAGTACTTGTTTACCAGCTTGTGTCTTCATTTGATTGTAAAATTCTTCTTTTGTAATGTCACCAGCTTTAGATGTAACAATTTTGTCTGATGATGATGTTCCACATGCTGATAATGCGATTACACTTGTTGCGGCTAAGGCAAGCATAGCTTTCTTCATTCGATAAACACTCCTACTATTATGTATTTTTAATTTATCCTACACCAATGAATTTTGATTCATAAGAGCCCGATTAAGTCTCACTGATACTTTTGCTTTTTTATATTGGTAAAGCGCGCTTAACAGGGCTTACCGAGGCTGAGGATAAAGTTTTGATGAATGTTTTGTTCTATAGTATAAGCAATATGTACAAAATTTAATATATCATATTTCGAACCGTTTTCATATTGATAAAGAAAAATTAACCAGCACGTGTCAGATTTTGAAAGTGTGCCATATTGGGCGTATGCCGCATATACAGAATAGAGGAGGGGATGGGGATGAATTCTCAACTTATTTTATTACTTGTACTGTTTATTTTATTGGTTATTGTAGGTATAATTTGCTTATAGAGGAAAAAAGTGAGGAAGGGGCTTTCCTTCCTCACTTTCCATGAAATATAATTTCTATATAACTAGAAATTAATAAAATTGTTATACATACATTAATAACCCGAAAGACACCGGGCTGGCGGCTCGCAGCTATTTGTTTTCGTTCACACAGTGTATGTGTCATGAAATTCGTGTAAAATATAACAAGAAGTGCAAATGCGACAAAAACAACTGTTATAAGTGTCATGAGGCGAGACCTCCTTTTGGCTAAAATACATATACATATATTGTATCACACGATATTTTGTTCGTGTTACAAAATTCAGAAATAGAAGACTTTGTGTTAGAAAGTGAGGGAGAAAATGGACGTTGTTAGAAGATTAGAACAAGCTGAATACTATGTAGACCTACTATTTAAAATGATTGATGAAGAGAAGTGTCCATTTTATTCTTTGATCATAAAGAAAAAAGCTCGTAAAAAAGATATTGAACGTATACTAAATCTTTGTGAAAAACTGAACGAGCAATATGTAGTGGAGAAAGCAGAAGGGCTTCTTTTGTTCGATGCGCTGTTAGATCAATTTGAAAAAGCGCTTCCACATCAGCTCGAAGTACACGAAACTGCGGAAGCGCTAGCAAAACAAGGTTTATTTAAGCCGCTTATGAATGAATTCTTAAGCATGATTGCGAAAAAATAAATAGATTATTTCTTAACTAACTTTTGATCGGATTCTGTAAAGTTCTCTTCAATATCTTCTAATGATTTCTCAAAAATATCGATAAAGTCTTGTCCGTAAATATTACGCAGGATTGCAATCAGTTCGATATTTTCTGGGAACTTCCCATAAAAATTACGAAGTGCAAGAGCCCCATTAAACACTGAATTATTTTCAGGATCATACTCCTCCATTAAGCGAAGTAGTAATTCTTCCCCTTTGTCTGTAATTTCAATGTACGTATTTCGTTTATCATCTTCCTTTTTTGAGAATACAAGATAGCCGCGTTCTTCTAGCTTTTTAGAGAAGTTAAATGCCGTTGATACGTGCATAACTCCAAACTTAGCAATCTCAGAAATAGAAGCCCCTTTTAAATGATAAGCGATTGTTAAAATATGATGTTCATTAATATTTAAATCGTAAGGTTTAATCCACTGCTGCCAATCTTTCTCTACACATTTCCATAACGCTTTCGATAATTGAGCAATGCGTTGGCTGAAAATCATCGCTTCTTTTACCGAGTAATCTTTTTCTCCACTTTTCATTTACTCACCCACTTTAACATTCTTTTTCATTACTATCTATTATGCCAGTAAAATAAAAATTAATAAAGTCTTTTTGTAAGAATTGTGAAAATTTTTTAACAAAATGACATTCTATACAAATCATGCATAACTATGGAAGCGTTTTATGAGTCGTGAATACATGCGTTGTCCTTACATGTTAATTGATAACATATATTGTAAATGCATAAAAACACGGCATATCTATACGATATGCCGTGTCAAGGTCAATTTATATAAAAAATATTTGTTATATGCAAAAAACTAAGCAGGAATTTGTTTACGCTTTTTCTGGAACAGCTTCTTGCAGTTTCTCAATTGACTTTTGGATGTCCAAAATTTCTTTCTCAATATGGCGCTTGTTTTGAGAAATATCTTGCTTCCAGTTAGAAAGTGTATCGTGCATATCGTCTTTTAATTCTTGGAACACTTCTTTACCTTCTGAAGCAGTTTCAACGATTTGACGTTTTAATAATTTCGTATCAGCTGTAATATCAGCTAAAGTCTTTTTAATATCATTTCCTTTTTCTTTTAACTTGCCGCGCATGTCTTTACCAGAAGAAGGAGTTGAGAAAAGAACGGCTAGTCCAGCAACTGCTCCGCCGCAAATAACACCTGTAATAAAGGATTTAGCTTTTGACATAAAAGGAGACCTCCTTATTTTTTGTTCGTATTCATGATGTGAAAAAATATGCATATCTTTCTTATATGTGCTATGCACAAACAATCATCCCTGAGCATTTTAGGTGAAGAAACAAGCCATGCGGAATTTGATGACTTCAGGGAAGTGGCTTGTTATGTATTACGCCTTCTTATAGTGTCATTATTTCACACTATTTGCAATTGTACTTGCGATGTTTTGTAAATTTTCCATAGTGTATTCATTTTGGTGTGATTTCCAAACAGCACCGAAACCATCTTTTTCACCGTAGCGTGGAATTAAATGAAGGTGGAAGTGGAACACAGTTTGTCCAGCTTTTTCACCGTTATTGTTAAGTAGGTTAAAGCCAACTGGATTAAACTCTGTTTTAATCGCATTTGCGATTTTTGGAACGACAGAAAAAATATGTGATGCGATTTCTGGCGTTAACGCAAAAATGTCTTGTTTGTGAACTTTCGGAATAACAAGAGTATGTCCTTTTGTTACTTGACTAATATCTAAAAATGCAAGCACATGTTCATCTTCGTATACTTTTGAGCAAGGGATTTGCCCGTCAATGATTTTACAAAAAATACAATTGTCTGCTGTATGATTCATTGATCTCATCCTTTCAAATATCCTTAGCCGTATTTTACCATAATTACATAAGAGAACAAACACGAAAAACAGGAAGCTGACTCAGCTTCCTGTTTTCTGAAGAGGGATTGAAAAAGCATTATCGTAATTTACGTTTCGCAGACACCTCATTTATTTAAGAAATGCACGGTAAATCGGCTAAAGTTTCTGCCGTAGACACCCCATTTTCAAGTGAAATGAATTGCAATCTTTTTTAAAATGAAATTGTTTATTTTTTAAAACAGTATATGCTCTTTCAGAGACACCCCGTTTCGAAAATGAAACAAATGATCTGGTTATGTGTAAATTTCATTGTCCAACTTGGACACCCCATTTCATGATGACTTCACTATGTTGTTGTACTCATCAATTGGTGGTTGCTTTTTCAATGTGTTCCTTTTTCAATAATTATGATGTCCGCTTTCGGGAAATTATATGCTAATAAATTTAAAAATTTTTTTTGAGTACATGGATACTATGTAGTACAGCATAATTTTTGGTAAGATGAATATAGAATGAATACTAATGAAGAAAGTGGTGTCGTATGAGCGAGTTATTGCGTGTAGAAAATGTTACAGGAGGATATACGAAACGACCTGTATTAAAAGACGTTTCGTTCTCTGTTAATAAAGGCGAACTTGTCGGCTTAATCGGTTTAAATGGAGCTGGTAAAAGTACGACGATTAAACATATTATCGGTTTAATGGAACCGAAAAAAGGAACTGTCACAATTAATGGGAAAACAATTCGTGATGATATGACAGCGTACCGTTCTAGCTTTTCATTTATTCCGGAAACGCCGGTATTATATGATGAATTAACGTTAGAAGAGCATTTGAAATTAACAGCTATGGCGTATGGCGTGGATGAAAAACAATATGAAGAACGTGTAGGACAACTACTACAAGAGTTTCGTATGAAAAATCGTTTAAAATGGTTTCCATCTCATTTCTCAAAAGGGATGAAACAAAAAGTAATGATTATGAGCGCATTTTTAGTGGAGCCATCTCTTTACATAGTAGATGAACCTTTCGTTGGATTAGATCCGTTAGCGATTCAATCCCTTCTTCAAATGATGGACCAAATGAAAAAGAGTGGTGCCGGTATTTTAATGAGCACACATATTTTAGCGACGGCAGAGCGTTATTGTGATTCGTTCATTATTTTGCATCAAGGTGAAGTAAGAGCGAAGGGAACGCTATCTGAACTGCAATCACAGTTTAATATGCCAGGTGCAACGTTAGATGATATTTACATCGCGCTAACAAAGGAAGAAGATTATGAATAGCACAGCGTTATGGAAAGAACGATTTCGTCACTTTCTAAAAGAAGTTCGTACATATAGTAAATACGTATTTAATGATCATTTGAAATTTATTTTCGTGTTCATCATCGGTGCGGGAGCGTATTATTACCAGCAATGGTTACAAACGTTAACAACTTCGTTTCCAACTGCGCTCGTAATGGCAGTATTAATTGGACTCGTGTTAACGGCTGGATCCATTCAAACATTATTAAAAGAAGCGGATCTCGTTTACTTACTGCCAGTTGAAGAAAAGTTAAAACCTTACTTCACAAAGGCATTTCTTTTTACATTTATGATTCAGTTATACATAATCGCAATCGTAGCAGCCGCGCTTGCTCCGTTATACTTCCAACAAATGAAGCAAACAGGAGCTGGCTACATATGGATCGTACTCGCATTTGTCATTGTAAAAGCGTGGAATTTATTTGTAGCGTGGGAAAAGTCATTTTTAACAGGTCAAAATATACAAAGGGCTGATTGGTTTATTCGTTTTATCCTAAACGGTTTATTTGTATATTTCCTTGTAGAACGTACTTCAGTTCTTTTCATTGGTGGAATCGTCCTTCTCATGGTGTTATACCTTGCTATCATGCATCAAATGGTCAAAGGAAAGCCACTAAACTGGGAGTATTTAATTTCCGAAGAAGGTAAGAAGATGATGCTGCTGTACCGCATCGCGAATATGTTCGTTGATGTACCAGCATTAAAAGAAAGAGTATCTCGCCGAAAATGGCTGGATTTCATTCTTTCGATAATCGGCGAAAAGCGTACATATTTATACTTATATACGAGAACATTTTTAAGATCAGGTAACTATTTTGGATTATATGTGCGCCTGCTCGCTCTAGGCGGAGTTATTCTTTACTTCATTCCATTTTTATATGGACGATTTATCGTAAGCCTTATCTTCCTATACTTAATCGGTTATCAGCTATTAACTTTATGGAAACATCACCGCATGAAAATTTGGCTTGATTTGTACCCAGTAGGCGGAGAAGAGAAGAAGAAAGATTTTCTTACTTTATTAAATGCAATTCTTATTACAGGTAGCGTTATATTTACAATTATATTTGCACTAGCAACGAAAGATTTCATGATGACAGGAATTTTACTTATCGTAAGCATATTATTTAGTATCGGTTTCGTTTACCAATACGGGGCGAAGCGCATTGAGCGTTTAAATTGAAAGGAATGAACCTATGATTACATACGAAGAGAAGGTTATAAAAGAATTGGAGCAGTGGAAAGCTACATTCATGAAAGATTCTTCTATGATGACACGGTTCTCCAAAAAAGTGCAGACGAAGGTGCAACAGCTCATTCCGGCGAAAGTACAAAAGGTACTAACAGAGACGATTCGTATGATGGTGCAAACGATTAGCGCCGGGTCAAACTTTATAAAGCCGAAGCTAAAAGAGACGACATGGTCACTGCAAAGACGTGACGATGAAGTTCGTAAAAAAAATGGATGAGTACAAAAAAATAGCAGCGGCAGAAGGAGCAGGGACTGGAGCTGGTGGTATTCTCCTCGGTCTTGCTGACTTTCCGCTTTTACTTACAATTAAAATTAAATTTTTATTCGATGCAGCGACATTGTACGGATTTGATACGAGTAAACAAGAAGAGCGTCTTTTTATCCTTCACGTTTTCCAACTTGCCTTTTCAAGTGATGATCACAGAAAAGAAATATGGAAAGCAATCGAAACGTGGGATACAGAAAAAGAAAATCATATGGACTGGGAAAAGTTCCAAACAGAGTACCGAGACTATATTGATTTAGCGAAAATGCTTCAGCTCGTACCAGTAATCGGTGCCCCAGTCGGCGCATATGCGAACTATCAATTACTGCAAAGGCTTGGAGAAGTGACGATGAATTGCTATCGTATGCGATTGCTGAATAGGGATTAAAAACAAGGCGTCCTACATATGTAATGTAGGACGCCTTTTCTTAGAAGCTAAGTCCGATATAGCTAATTCCAACTATAATCAATACGATAAAAAGTACAATGATTAATGAAAATCCGCTCTTACCAGCTTGTCCCGCTTCACCGCCGCCATTACCACCACTACCGCCATTACCACCAAGTCTCATATGATATCCTCCTTATTGTTATATGTTGCTTTTACTTTATAACTTTCTGTATTTTCCAATAAATACCTTCTGTAGTGCTAACTAAATTGAAAATCATTTCGTTTTGTTTTATAATTTACTTACCGAACGGTAAGTAAAAATAAGTGAGGTACAGTATGACGAAGAATTTACAAACATCGCAGAACATTGTAGAGGCATCATTTAAACTTATGGCAGAACACGGCATTGAGAAGATGAGTCTTTCCATGATTGCGAAAGAGGTAGGTATTTCAAAACCGGCTATTTACTATCATTTTTCTTCTAAAGAAGCGTTAGTTGATTTTTTATTTGAAGAGATTTTTTCTGATTATCATTTTACAAAGTACTTTAATGAAGAGCGGTATACGAAAGAAAACTTTGCAGAAAAGCTAATCGCAGATGGTTTACATATGCTCTCTGAGTATGAAGGGCAAGAAGGAATACTACGCGTTATCAATGAATTTATCGTAACTGCATCACGAAATGAAAAGTATCAGAAACGTTTATTTGAAATACAAGAGGATTTTTTGCATGGTTTCCACGATTTATTGAAGAAAGGCGCGAGACTGGGCGTTGTGTCACAACATGAAACGGAAGAAAATGCTCATACGCTAGCGCTTGTGATCGATAATATGAGCAACTATATGCTCATGGGATTCCAGTTAAAGTATAAAGAAATTTGGATTCGAAATGTGAAAAACGTAATGAAGGAGGAGTAAAAATGAAAATGCAAAAAAACTGGTGGCTCGGTTTTCTTGGATTTATTGGGGTTTATAAAATACCAGGTATGATTGAAGCTTTTCAAGCGGATGGAAATTGGATGAAGTTAATCGGTTTCATTTGGCTACTTTGGTTCGGATATTTTATTCCTGAGAAGAAAGAAGATTAAATTTCAATTTTCTGTAAAGTTATGTAAAATGTAGATTAAGAGTATTCATATATTAGATTACTAGATTTGGAGTGGTTACATGGATTCATTGAAAAATGAAATTCACCCTGACATGGTCAAGGTGTGGAAAGCGCGTTCTTTAATTGAGCTAGGAATCAGTATTATAGTCATTTTTGCATATCTTTTCTTTATGATTAAGTTTAATTGGTGGGCTTGGATTTTCTATGTGCTCATCGGATTAACAATCGTATATACACCGTTTGATTACTTTACGTTTCCGAAACTACGTCAACGTTATTACAGCTACCAACTAAATGAAGAAGAACTTGAAATTCAGCATGGCCTTTTCGTTGTTAAGCGCGTATTAGTGCCGATGATTCGTGTACAGCACGTAACGATTGAACAAGGGCCAATTATGAGAAAATACGGATTAGCAGAATTACACATTTCAACAGCAGCAACTTCTCATAGCATCCCAGGTTTAACGATGTATGAAGCTGAAATGTTGAAAACGAAAATCGCAGAATTAGCGAAAGTGAGTGATGAGGATGTATAAAAGGCAGCATCCAATCACGATGTTATTAGAGTTAAAAATAACAGACTTTATACCACTCATTATTTTCATGTTTAGCTTAAACGGAAAGTTCCCGTTTTGGTATTTAATTCCCGCTGCATTCGGTTTACTCACCGTCTTTTCAGCGTTTGAAAAATGGTATTACACAACATACTGGGTTGAAAATAACGTATTACATGTGAAACAAGGTCTCTTTGTGAAAAAGGAGAGCTACTTAAATAAAGAACGTGTTCAAACGATTAATACAAGTTCTAACGTACTATATCAAATGCTCGGTTTGAAAAAAATTCAGATTGAAACAGCTGGCGGAGGCGATGAAGCAGAAGTTAGCTTAGCTGGAATTACGGTAGAAGAAGCGACAGAGCTTATCGCAATGTTAAATGAGTCGGCTTCAGAATTGAAAGTAGAAAAAACATTAGAAGAAGTAGAAGTAAAAGAAATTATTACAGAGGAAAAACAAGCGAGAGAATACAAATTAACGTGGAAAGAGATTTTAATAGCCTCTGTTACATCTGGTCAATTTGGATTGTTATTCTCATTAATCTTTTTTGTGTATCACCAAGTAGATGAGTACATTCCGAAATGGATAGAGAATAGCGTAAAGTCGTATGTAATGGAACATGATATATATGGCTGGATTTTGATGATAGCTATTTTGCTCGTCCTTTCGTGGATTATATCGACAATTGGTTATGCGCTAAAACATGGAGATTTTACAGTGAATCGAAGAAATGACGAAGTCCGTATTTCGCAAGGATTACTGGAGAAAAAAGAACTCGTACTAAAATTGCACCGTATTCAAGGGATTACGATAAAAGAAGGTATTTTACGCCAACCGTTCGGTTATTGTGCTGTGCAAGTAGAAGTCATTCAAAGTAAGGGAACGGATGACGAAAAAGAAAAAGTTACACTGCATCCTATCATTCGAAAAGATCGAGTGCAACAGTTACTCACGCATTTACAATTACCATACGAACTGAATGCAAATATTACTTCGTTACCAAAAGCAGCATTGCGCCGTTATCTCATTGATAGTTTCATCTTTTTCGCTATGCTCGCAATCCCGCTTACTGGAATAAGCATATACTTTGAAAAGTATTACATCATGTGGGCATTATTACCGCTCGCAATCCTTATCTTTACACTTGGATACGCAACATTTAAAACAAATGGTTACAGTGTTAACGGAGAACAAATTACACTTGTCTATCGTAGCGTCGGAAAATATACAGGACTTATTAGAAGAAGACACGTCCAATCAATGGAGAAGACATAATCATATTTCCAGCGCCGTGCGGATTTATGTACGTATAAGTTTTCGAGTGCATCATCTAGTTACAAAATAGAGCATACGAGAGTAGAAGATGCGGAGAGAATGCAGGATTGGTATAAGAAGAAGTTAAGTGAGAATTAAGTGGAACGGCTCGTCTTTCGCGGAAGACGGGCTATTTTTTTATGCGAAAATAATGAATAATATATGTAAAGAAAAAAGCGAGGTGAATGAGAGTGAGCAAATTTTTAATACCGTATTCATTTTCTATATTAAGTTTCTTTATTTCAGCAACAGCACTTGATTTATATGATAGGATGGGAAACAATAGTGAGCTGGTTTCGCCGAACATAATTGGAAAGATAATTCAATCTACTGCGCAAATGGGAGTCCTTACATTGTATTTCGGAGTACCTATTATTTTAGGTGGCTGTCTACTTGGTGAGCTATTGTTTAGAGGTATCATTTTACGATTTAAACTCAGCTATATTATATCTTTATTATTATATCTACTTTTAGCTTTTAGTATTGTTTTCGTAACGGTAGGCATTCCAACTACATATGAAGATTCTAATACATTTTTCATGGGGATAACTATGATTTGTGCTGTGACATTCTTTATGGGCCGGAATATATGGGAGAAAAAAGAAATGAATAATGGAGTAACAGAATGAAATATACATGTCCGTGCTGCGGGTATAGAACAATAGAAGAAGAACCACCAGGTACATATGAAATTTGTAATATATGTTACTGGGAAGATGATGAGGTACAGTTTAACAATCCTGACTTTGAAGGCGGTGCAAATGAAGTCTCGTTAAGACAAGCACAGAAAAATTTTATTGTATTTGGTGCTTGCGAGGAATGTTTTATTGGATTAGTTAGAAAACCGACTAGTGAAGATGTGAAGGATGCTAGTTGGCAGCGAATTTGTTAAGTGAAATGTTATTACTCAATTCAATGGGAGTAATAACATTTTTTATTTAGTGCTGAAAGAATTACTGCCGTCTTATAAGGTAATAAGAAGGACTAAATTGGTAAATTTTATTAATGGATATATTTTCAATAAATACAAAAGTATAGATGTATAGTCAGCTTTGTGTGTTTAATGTTATCATATTGAATGATATGGAAATTTTTAATAGAATAAGTAACTAAAAATTCAAAGGTAATGAAGCTTTTGTTGTATAAAGAAAATACTTAGTAGTAATCAACAATATTAAAAATAAGATTCGTATTTATATAAATTTAGTAGAAATGGGGTTTTAAAAAGGAATGAGTATAAGCATAACGCGGCAAAAGATTTTGGCGGCCGCTTCTCAAATTGTGCAATGTAAAGGGGTTGCTAAATTAACCTTAGAAGCAGTGGCAAAAGAGGCGGGTGTAAGTAAAGGTGGATTATTGTATCACTTTTCAAATAAAGAAGCTTTAATAGAAGGTATGATAGTCAGAGGGGTAGAGGATTATGAAGGGGCCATTTACAATAAAGTTGCGGAAGACGCAGAGAAGAAAGGGAGATGGGTTCGCTCTTTTGTAGAGGAAAGATTAAATAATGAGAGAAGAACAGAAGAGTTATCTAGTAGTATGATGGCAGCATTCATGTTAAAACCTGAATTACTTGAGCCATTACAACAATCATTTCAGCAACTGCAAAAGAATATAGAAAACGATGAGATAGATGCAGTTTGTGCAACAATTATTAGATTAGCAGCAGATGGATTATGGTATTCGGAATATTTAGGGGTTGGAAGACTAAGCCCCGAGTTAAGAGAAAAAGTGATTCAAGCTCTTATTAGAAATTCATATAAATAGAATATACGAACTATATAATGTGAAAATAATTCACCGTTGCTTCTTTAATGTAGTGGTGAATTATTTTTTTTATTAGAAAAATAGAACAATTTTATAGAGTATTGAATTATAACCGTCCAGACGGTATAGTAATATTTGGTTTAAGAGGAAAATGAAACAAAAAAAGAATAAAAGATATTTTTAGCACACTATTCGAAAGGATAGGCCGCAAAGCTTAGAGTCTACGGTAATACATATTGGTTACTAAGATCGTCTGGTTGCACATTTTTGATGCAACCGGACGGTCTTTTTTTGTTATATAAATATAAAAAATAGGAGGGAACTATGCAAATGAAAAGTACTAAAAGACATATTTCAATGGTTTCATTAGTTTTTCTAGTATTATTTTCAGTGCTGAATGTGTGGGCTCCAGTTATTCAAGCTGCTGTGATGAAAAGTCCAGTGGACGAAATTAATATTTCCCGTACTGATGGCACGACATCTGAACCGTATCAAGCCTCAGATGGTATGAAAGTAGAAGTGAAGTGGTCAGCTAAAGAAAAAATAAAAAGTGGAGATCAATTCACAATTGATATGCCAAAAGAGTTTCGAAAAGACCTTATGAATATGAGTTTTCCTTTAAAAGATGCTGAAGGAAAAACAGTTGGTACATGTGAGATGAAAAAGGGTCTATTAACGTGTACTATGGGGGATTACGTAGAAGGAAAGAATAACATTAAAGGTTCTTTATTCGTAGAATTCTACTTTGGTCTAGAAGCATATGATGGTGTTAAAGAAATTCCATTAGAATTTAACGTTGATGGTCAAATCGTCAATAAAGAAGTAAATGTAAGTAATACGACAGAGAGACCGAAGCCACAGCCCAATACAGATAATCTATTGAAATGGGGTTCTTATAATCAAGAAGATCCTTCGATTGCTGATTGGCTTGTATATGTAAATGCAACTGGAACAGAAATGCAAGATCTTAAATTAACAGATACATTAGGACCTGGGCATGAGTTAATTACAGACAGCGTAGTATTAGAAGAGGCTGTATTTGAAGATGGTTATGCACCAACAAATATTAAGCCAGCAGATTTATCTAACATTAAAATTAATGCAACAAAGGCTGGATTTACAATTGAGTTTCCAGACAGTTCAAAAGGTTATATTTTAAGATATAAAACAAAGATTACTAATCCTTCTGCAAAGCCTCATAAAAATACTGTGAAATTAGAAGGTAAAAATATTAAAACTGAAGAAAAAGTAGGACAAGTATTCGTAAGTGGTGGGGGAGGAACCGGTTCAGGTGACGATAATCCACCTAGTATTGAAAAAAATATAGTTGATGAGAATGGCAAGCTTGTAGAGAATGAGCAGCTAACACAAATGGATCAAGTGATTCAATACCAAGTTGGTACACATATACCAAACGATCCTCCTAAATACACATCAATGGTAATTCGTGATGATTTAGAAGATGTTTTAGAAGTATTAGAGGCAAAAGTGTATGATCAAAATGGCCAAGATATTACTTCTAAAGGGACGTTAAAGATAGATAAGCAAAGAAGTGAAGTAACATTTACGTTTGGTGAGAATTTTGACTATAAGTCATATGAAGACCAGAGAATCAATCTTAGTATCAAGGCGAAAATTAAAAATAATGCAGACTTATCTTCTTACGTAGATAAGAAGATTCCTAATAAAGCGGAATTACATTTTGATGATAAAACATTAACATCAAAAGAAGTAACTATTACGCCGCCTGAAGCTCCAAAAGACGGTACAGTATCGATTCATAAAATAGATTCTGAGGATCTGAACAAAGGGTTAAAAGGTGCCGAATTTGAAGTTCGAAATAGTGCAAATGAAGTTGTTGCAAAACTAAAAACGGACGAAAAAGGTTTTTCAGTACCTCAAACTTTAGCTCCTGGAACGTATAAAGTTTATGAAACAGTAGCACCAGAAGGATATCAAAAATTAAAAGAACCAGTAGAGGTTACACTTCAAGCTGGAGAAACAAAAACAATTGAAATTAAAAATACTATGCAAAAGGGTCAAATTGAAGTAAAGAAAATTGATTCGGAAAATGGTGAAAAACCATTAGCAAATGCAGAGTTTGATATAGTAAAAGACGGTATAGTAGTCGAACATATTGTTACAGATAAAGATGGTAAGGCAATCTCTAAACCGTTAGCACCAGGGAAATATATTTTAAAAGAAACGAAAGCGCCTGAAGGCTACCAATTAAAAGAAGCAGAGTTCGAAGTAAATGTAACAGGGGACGGCATATTCCCAATACAAGTGGAAAATGCAATGGTAGACAAAGGTAATATAGAAATTACAAAAGTGGACAAAGAAAACGGAGCAGTATTAGCGGGTGTCGAATTTGAAGTCCAAGATGAGAAAGATGAAGTAGTAAGAAAAGTAGTAACAGATAAAGATGGAAAAGCAAACGTTTCAGATCTATCAGTAGGAAAGTACAAATTAGTAGAGACAAAAAGCTTACCAGGTTATAAAAAGCTAACAGAACCAGTACCATTTGAAATAAAAAAAGGTATGACAAAAGCTTTAGCAATAAAAGTAGAAAATGAGCAGTTAGACAAAGGCTCAGTAGAAATTACAAAAATAGATAAAGATAGCCAAAAAGTACTAGAAGGCGTAGTCTTCGAAGTGCAAGATGAGCAAGGCAAAGTAGTAACAGAAGTAAAAACAGATAAAGATGGTAAAGCAAAAATCTCTGATTTATCAGTAGGGAAGTACAAATTAGTAGAGACGAAAAGTTTACCAGGCTACAAAAAGCTAACAGATTCAGTATCATTCGAAATTACAAAAGGTATGACAACAGTCCTATCGTTGAAAGTAGAAAATGAACAGTTAGATAAAGGTTCAGTAGAAATTACAAAAATAGATAAAGACAGCAAAAAAGCATTAAAAGGCGTAGTCTTTGAAGTGCAAGATGAAGCTGGAACAGTAGTAAAGGAAGTAAAAACAGATAAAGATGGTAAAGCAAAAATCTCAGATCTATCAGTAGGAAAGTACAAATTAGTAGAGAAAGAAAGTTTACCAGGCTATAAGAAATTAACAGAGCCAGTATCGTTTGAAATTACAAAAGGTATGACCGAGATCTTATCATTAAAAATAGAAAATGAAATGGTAGATACGGGAAATATAGAGATAACAAAGATAGATAAAGATAATAAAGCACCGTTAGCGGGAGTAACATTCATCGTACAAGATGAAAAGGGTAAGGAAGTTACGAAAGTAACGACAGATAAAGAAGGAAAAGCAAATGTTTCAGATTTACCTGTAGGAAAGTATGAATTAGTAGAGGTAGAAAGTTTACCTGGTTATAAAAAGTTAGAAAAACCAGTATCATTTGAAATTAAAAAAGGCATGACTGAGGTTCTATCATTAAAAGTAGAAAATGAAATGGTGGATACAGGGAATGTAGAGATAACAAAAATAGATAAAGATAGTAAAGCTCCATTAGAAAATGTTGTATTTGAAGTACGTGATTCAAAAGGAAAAGTAGTTGCGAAAGTAAAAACGGATAAAGAAGGAAAAGCAAACGTTTCAGATTTATCTATTGGAAAGTATGAGTTGGTAGAAGTAGAAACACCGGCAGGATACAAACCACTAGAAAAGCCAATTTGATTCGAAATTGAAAAGGGTAGAGTAACAGCATTACAATTGACTGTAGAAAATGAATTAGTGGATACAGGAAATGTAGAAATTACAAAAGTAGATAAAGAAAATAAAGATGCTTTAGCTGATGCAGTATTTGAGATTCAAGATGAAGCAGGACAAGTAGTCGCTAAAATAACGACAGATAAAAAAGGACAAGCACAAGTTACTAATTTATCAGTCGGCACATACAAGTTAGTAGAAGTAAAGGCACCAAAAGGATATAAACAATTAGTAGATCCGATTACTTTCCAAATTGAAAAAGGTATGACAAAATCTCTTGCTTTAACAGTAGAAAACGAAATGTTAGACAAGGGAAATGTGGAAGTAACAAAAGTAGATAAAGATAGTCAAAAAGTATTAGAAGGCGTAGTCTTCGAAGTACAAGATGAGCAAGGCAAAGTAGTAACAGAAGTACAAACAGATAAAAATGGTAAAGCAAAAATCTCAGACTTATCTGTAGGAAAGTACAAATTAGTAGAGAAAGAAAGCTTACCAGGCTACAAACAATTAACAGAACCAGTATCATTCGAGATCAAAAAAGGTATGACGAAAGTTTTATCATTGAAAGTAGAGAACGAACAGTTAGATAAAGGTTCAGTAGAGATTACAAAAGTGGACAAAGAAAGTGGCGCAGTATTAGCGGGCGTAACATTCGAAGTGCAAGATGAAAAAGGCAAAATAGTAACAAAAGTAACGACAGATAAAGAAGGACAAGCAACAATTTCAGATTTACCAGTAGGAAAATATAAGCTAGTAGAGGTAGAAAGCTTACCAGGATATAAAAAACTAGCGAAACCAGTATCATTCGAAATCAAAAAAGGTATGACAGAAGTCTTATCACTAAAAGTAGAGAATGAACTAGTAGATAAAGGCTCAGTAGAAATTACAAAAGTAGATAAAGATAGTCAAAAAGTATTAGAAGGCGTAGTCTTCGAAGTACAAGACGACAAAGGCAAAGTAGTAACAGAAGTAAAAACAGATAAAAATGGTAAAGCAAAAATCTCAGACTTATCTGTAGGAAAGTACAAATTAGTAGAGAAAGAAAGCTTACCAGGCTACAAAAAGCTAACAGAGCCAGTATCATTCGAAATTAAAAAGGGTATGACAGAAGTCTTATCATTAAAAGTAGAGAATGAACAGTTAGACAAAGGTTCAGTAGAAATCACAAAAGTAGATAAAGATAGTCAAAAAGTATTAGAAGGCGTAGTCTTCGAAGTACAAGACGACAAAGGAAAAGTAGTAACAGAAGTACAAACAGATAAAAATGGTAAAGCAAAAATCTCAGACTTATCTGTAGGAAAGTACAAATTAGTAGAGACGAAGAGCTTACCAGGTTACAAAAAGTTAACGGAACCAGTATCATTCGAAATTACAAAAGGTATGACGAAAGTTTTATCATTGAAAGTAGAGAACGAACTGTTAGATAAAGGTTCAGTAGAAATTACAAAAGTAGACAAAGAAAGTGGCGCAGTATTAGCGGGCGTAACATTCGAAGTGCAAGATGAAAAAGGCAAAGTAGTAACAAAAGTAACAACAGATAAAGAAGGAAAAGCAACAATTTCAGATTTACCAGTAGGAAAATATAAGCTAGTAGAGGTAGAAAGCTTACCAGGATATAAAAAACTAGCGAAACCAGTATCATTCGAAATCAAAAAAGGTATGACAGAAGTTTTATCACTAAAAGTAGAGAATGAATTAGTAGATAAAGGCTCAGTAGAAATTACAAAAGTAGATAAAGATAGTCAAAAAGTATTAGAAGGCGTAGTCTTCGAAGTACAAGACGACAAAGGCAAAGTAGTAACGAAAGTAAAAACAGATAAAGAAGGAAAAGCGAAAATTTCAGATCTATCTGTAGGGAATTACAAACTAGTAGAAGTAGAAAGCTTACCAGGCTACAAAAAGCTAACAGAGCCAGTATCATTCGAAATTAAAAAGGGTATGACAGAAGTCTTATCATTAAAAGTAGAGAATGAACAGTTAGACAAAGGTTCAGTAGAAATTACAAAAATAGATAAAGATAATAAGGCACCGTTAGCAGGTGTAGTCTTTGAAGTACAAGACGACAAAGGCAAGGTAGTAACGAAAGTAACGACAGATAAAGCTGGAAAAGCAACAGTTTCAGATTTATCAGTAGGAAAGTACAAGCTAGTAGAAGTAGAGAGTTTACCAGGCTACAAAAAATTAGAAAAGCCTGTACCATTTGAAATTACAAAAGGTATGACAAAATCTTTAGCGTTCACTGTAGAAAATGAAATGGTAGATACGGGGAATGTAGAAATCACAAAAATAGATAAAGACAGTAAAGCACCATTAGAAAATGTTGTATTTGAAGTACGTGACTCAAAAGGCAAAGTAGTTGCGAAAGTAACGACGGATAAAGAAGGAAAAGCAAACGTTTCAGATCTATCAGTAGGAAAATACAAATTAGTAGAGACGAAGAGCTTACCAGGTTACAAAAAGTTAACGGAACCAGTATCATTCGAAATTACAAAAGGTATGACAAAAGTCTTATCATTGAAAGTAGAGAACGAACAGTTAGACAAAGGTTCAGTGGAGATTACAAAAATGGCCGCTGAAAGCAAGGAAGTCTTATCAGGAGCTGTGTTTGAAGTTCATGATGAAAAGGGAAAAGTAGTAGTGAAAGTAACAACAGATAAAGATGGAAAGGCAAAAATCACAGATCTATCTGTAGGTAACTACACACTAGTAGAAGTAGAAGCACCAAAGGGATATGAAAAATTAACTAATCCAATTCCATTTGAAATTACAAATGGAATGATAAATGCAGTTCAATTAGAAGTATTAAACAAATTGAATCATTTAGCACCACCAGGTCCAGAAACACCAGATCCAGAAAAGCCTGGAACACCAGATCCAGAAAAATCTGGAACACCAGATCCAGAAAAACCTGGAACACCGAATCCAGAAAAACCTGGAACACCAGATCCAGAAAAACCTGGAACACCAGATCCAGAAAAGCCAGGGACACCGAATCCAGAGAAACCTGAAAAAGAATTACCGAAGACAGGGCAGAAAATGCCTGTGGAACCATATATGGGAGCACTTCTTGTAATGATGAGTTTTGGGTTACTCGTATTAGGTAGAAAACAGCAGAGATAATAAAGGTGAAAAGGTATCCTCAAAGTATTTGAGGATACCTTTTTTAGCATAAAAAAAAGCATCTAGCAAAAGTACTAGATGCAAATAAAAACACAAGGGAAGACAAAATTCTTCCCTTTTCCCGTATGTAATTATATCAAAAAAATTATAAAAAACTAGGGTGTGTCTAAAAACTATTTCTATGGTAGGATTACCTCAAACCATTTAGAGAGAGGTATTTTCTATGACGCCACGCCGCTACGAACTTACAAATGAACAATGGGAACAAATCAAAGACTTTTTCCCACCGTATTCTACTGGTCGTCCGCCTAAAAGAAGTAATCGTGAAATGTTCAATGCTATTTTATGGATAGCTAGGAGCGGCGCTCCCTGGCGTGATTTGCCGGACCATTACGGCTTATGGAAAACCGTGTATGCTCGCTTCTGCAAATGGCGTGATGAAGGTGTCCTACTGACCATTTTTCAAGAATTAAATGCTGAACCGGATTTTGAAAATCTCAGCATAGATTCAACCAGTATCAAAGCGCATCAACATAGTGCTGGTGCAAAAAAAAGGCCATAAATCATGAGTTTCATCAGCATATTGGCATGAGTCGCGGTGGAAAAACTACCAAAATCCATACAATTGTTGATGGTTTAGGCAACCCCATTTTATTTCATTTGACTGGCGGAAATATTTTTGATAGCACTCCAGTTTGCGAGCTTTTGGATGAAATACCAATTAAGGGCAGCAATATTCTTGGTGACAAAGCCTATGGTTCTCATACGATTCGTAACTATATTACCAATCATGAAGCAACCTATACCATTCCACCCAGATCAAATGCGAAAGCTCCTTGGAATGTGGATTGGTATTTATATAAAGAACGCCATTTAGTGGAGTGTTTTTTCAATAAAATCAAGCATTTCCGTAGAATCGCAACACGGTATGATAAGCTGGCATCTTCTTTTTTAGCCTTTGTGTATATCGCTGCCATTTTTCGATTAACACAATGAACAACAGTTTTTAGACACACCCTAGCTATATTTAAAATATAATTTTTAAAAAAGTTATATACATAAATAATTGCAATACGCGCAGTTTTATCTTTCTGAAAAATCCATTTCTTTAATTTCGAATATTAAGACTAATGTTGATAAATCTTCAGATAATTAAAAAAATAACCAAAAGGATATATAATATTGCTTAATAAATAATTTTAATGAATTACATATATTTCATTTGGTGTATTAATTGAATATCATAATTTTAAATTTTATTAAGCAAGAATCTCGGTTACTTATTGCATTTCTAACATAGGGTGAGATAGAAAAATACAATAGTGTGGAGGTTTTTATAATGACGTTTGTTCTTAGTAAAATGAATGGGTTTAGCATAGAAGAAAAGGTACATGAATTTGAATCTAAAGGATTCCTTGAAATCTCAAATGAAATCTTTTTACAAGAGGAAGAGAATCATCGTTTATTAACACAAGCACAGTTAGATTATTATAATTTGGAAGATGATGCGTACAGTGAATGCCGTGCTAGATCTTATTCAAGGTATATAAAGTATGTTGATTCACCAGATTATATTTTAGATAATAGTAATGATTACAATTGAGTGTTTTTGAGGAAAAGCACCTGTCCTTTTTTTAGGCTGGTGTTTTTCTCACTATAAACCGAGTTTTTATTGGAGGGGGATTAATTTGCTTCAAAAGAGTTTTAAGCAAGAGAAAACGGTACCGGCCTTAAAGATGATAGCATCAATGGTTATCTTTGGATCAGTTGGATTTTTTTCTGTTCAAACAAACTTACCTTCGTTTGAATTAGTGTTTGTAAGGTGTATTTTTGCGACAATATTTTTAAGTGTATGCTGGTTGCTTACAGGGCAATATAAACAAGATAAATGGGAACGAAAAGAAGTTATTCAAGTTTTAATATGTGGTTTTTTCTTAGTATTTAATTGGGTTTTCTTATTTAAAGCCTTTGAAAATATGTCAGTTACCATTGCTATCTCAGTTTATCATCTTGCACCAGTAATTGTACTGTTAATTGGAAGTATCGTCTTTAAAGAAAAATTAACATTCATATCTATCATTTCAATAATTGTGTGTTTTGCAGGAGCTTTATTAATTGCTGGTATTGATGGAAGCTTCTCTGTCGGCTCATTAATGTCTTCAGGTATGATATGGGGATTTCTTGCAGCTCTCTTTTATGCATTTACAACTTTATTTGGTAAAGGGATTAACAAAATGAGTGCGTATGCAATGACATTTTTACAAACATTCTTGGGGATATTTCTTTTAATACCATTTATAGATTTAGATGCTTTTAGTGGCCTCACTCAAAGTAATTGGACATATATTATAGCTACTGGTTTTATTCACACAGGGATAGTATATTATCTGTTTTTTGATAGTTTACGCTATTTATCTACAAAAACCATCTCAATATTAGTTTTTTTAGATCCGGCAGTGGCAATATTATTAGATACTGTACTTACTGGATTCCGTCCAACTTTAATGCAAATAACAGGAATTCTTTTTATTTTTATTGGCATGACTTTAACATTAAAAAAATCTAAAGATAAAAAGCTAAGCCAAAAAGAAAAGCAAATTGAAAGCGATGCTAGTATATCTCAACAATAATGAAATATATTGTGTATAAAACGATAAACCTTGCATGAATCATGTAAGGTTTATTTTAGTTCAATATAATTCATATTTATAATACATAATTTTCAAAACTGAGGTATGTGTTTCTTTAATATGCTTTTGATTCAACTATTTTTATTTGACTATAAATTTACAAAAATGTATATAAAACCTTATTTTTTGATAATATATAAGTAATAAATTCATAGAATTGGAGTGATGAGATGCAGCCGTTAGAAAGGGAGATTCATTCTAATATGCTGAAAGTGTGGAGGATGCACGCTTTAATTGGGGCGGTAGTTATACTAACAGTCGTAATTGCGTATTTCTTTTTTATGATTAACTTTAACTGGTGGGGCTGGTTGTTCGGACTATTAGTAACAGGAGCTATTACATTTATTCCCCTTGATTATTTTGTGTTTCCAAATTTACGTCAACGCTATTATAGTTACAGATTAAATGAAGAAGAGATTGAGATTCAAAAGGGAATGTTTGTTGTAAAACGCGTACTTATTCCGATGATCCGTGTGCAGCACGTAACGATTGAGCAAGGGCCGATCATGAGAAAGTATAATTTAGCAGAATTACATATTTCAACAGCCGCAACTTCTCATAGTATTCCAGGTTTAACGAAAGAAGAAGCAGAACAGCTGAAAAGACAAATTGGAGAACTTGCGAAAGTGAGTGATAAGGATGTATAAGAGGCAACATCCGATTACGATATTGTTAGGTATTAGGATTGCGAGTTTGTTGCCACTTATTATTCTTGTTTTATTTAAACCTGATGAACAAGTGGAACCTTGGTATTTATTTTATCTTTTTCTTCTGGTTGTTTTATTCATCATGGCTATTTTTTCAGCAATTAAATGGTATTTTAAAGTGTACTGGATTGAGAATAATATTTTACATATAAAGCACGGTGTTTTTGTAAAGAAGGAAAGCTATTTAAATAAAGAGCGTGTACAAAATATTAGTACGTCTTCTAACATCATTTATCAAATGCTCGGACTTATGAAGTTAAATATAGAAGTAGCCGGTGGTGGTAATGAACCAGAAGTGATGTTGGCTGGTATTAAAGAAGACGAGGCAAAACATTTAATTTCTTTATTACATAAGAAAGAAACTACTGTAAAAGAAGAAATAGAAGAGGAAGAAAGCAAGACGGTTTATCAGTTAACAGCGAAAGAGGTTTTAGCCGCAGCGATTACATCTGGTCGGTTCGGACTAGTGTTCTCTGGGCTAGTACTTCTTTACACAAAGTTTGATTTTGTTCTTCCTGAAGGATTCACAAGTAAAGTAGAAGCGTATGTGATGGGAAACGGTGTTTATAAACTAATTGTAATTGCATTAATTTTAATGGCAATTTCGTGGATTATTTCCACGGCTGGATATGTGTTGAAATATGCAAACTTTAAAATTGAGCGAAAAGGGGAAGAGATTCGTATCGTTCAAGGATTATTTGAAAAGAAAGAGTTTGTCTTAAAATTGCACCGCATTCAAGCGATTACTGTAAAAGAAGGTATGCTTCGCCAGCCGTTTGGCTATTGTGCTGTTGAAGTGGAAGCAATTCAAAGTATTGGAGCAGCAAGTAACGAAGTAATGTTGCATCCATTTATGAAGAAAAAAGATGTACAGCACCTGATCACATATTTAGAGTTACCATATGAAATCGAAGCGGAGATCGTTCACTTACCAAAAACAGCGTTGCGTCGTTATTTCATTATGGGCTGGTTAATAAGTATCATACTCACAGTTCTAATTGCCAGCGTGAGTATATATTTTAAACAATATATTGCGTTGTTTGTTATTTTACCGTTATTTATCGTGTTTTCGTTACTTGCGTATGCTAGATATAAAAGTGGCGGTTATGAATTAAGAGAAAATCAACTAAAGGTTGTATATCGTAATTTTTCGAAATATACAGGAATAATGCGAAGAAGACATGTTCAAGCAGTAGGTTATAATCAATCGTATTTTCAAAGAAAAGATGAATTATGTACAACTCTTGTAGCGGTAGCTGGGCGCGGTTATGAAGTAAAGCATATGAGAAAAAAAGATTCACTTCGTATATATAATTGGTACAAAGAAAAAGGAAACACCGGTGTGTAATGGTGTTTCCTTTTTGTTATTAAATTGATATCTTTAGTCGAATCGTTGATATATTTCAAGATATGATAGATATATTCGGAAAATCGTTGATATATTTCAAGATGTGATAGATATATTCGGAAAATCGTTGATATATTCAAAGATATGATAGATATATTCGGAAAATCGTTAATATAATTTCACGTACTGTTAGTGTTGTATTATGTTTTAATTAAACTAACACATCAAAAGTAGTCACAAAAGATGGACGAGAGAAAATACTCTTTTGCTGTTCCGCATGTGGATGCGCTGGAGCTTGTCCTTCTGCTTGCGTGGGACGTTTTTTATGAGCGTTTTCGAATGAACGTGATTCTGTCCAGTCTTTAAAGTTTTGCTCTGTTTCCCACATCGTTAAGATGACGTATGTATCGTTACTTAATGGACGTAGAACACGGATTGCTTGGAATCCTGGTTCGTTTTCAATAAGGCCTGCGCGGTTTTTAAAGCGGTTTTCAAATACTGGGCGACCTTCGTCTGTGACAGAAATGTTGTTACAAACGATATAGCCAGGTTGTCCTTTAAATTCACCGACAGCATCTAGTACGTCATACTGAAGTGAACCTTCTACAGATTCTTCTGTATTTTCTTTATAAAACATATTTTTTTCATCATTTTTTGCAGTGAAATGTGCTTGTTCTAGAGGTGTTTCGTATGAAATAATAGCCTTCATTTTAATGCCCCCTTAATAGTTTGTTTCTATTATATCAACTCTCTTAAAAAACTTCGAAGATTATATACATAAAGATACTTCTTTTTCAAATAATAAATGTACCATCATTTGGAAAGAAGGACGATGTATGAAGAAAGTAAAGTGGACTTTATTAGGCGGCGTCGCAACGTTCGTAGTAGCGATTGTAATCTATAAACTTATCGTGTTAGCTGGTGGCTATATGATGGATGAAAAGCAGCTCGTTTTCCACTCTTCATCACGTATCGTTGACCAGAAAGGGAAAGAAATTACGAAATTATACGTAGAAAATAGAGAGCTCGTACCGATCGAGCAAATTCCGAAGTATGTGCAGCAGGCGTTTGTTGCGGTGGAAGATTCTCGTTTTTATGAGCATCAAGGGATTGATTATCCGTCTATATTCCGTGCTCTTTATAAAGATACGTTAGCTAGAGAGAAGGTAGAGGGCGGTAGTACCATTACGCAGCAACTCGCTAAAAACGTCTTTTTAACTCGTGAAAAAACATTTACGCGCAAATTGAAGGAAGTCGCAATTTCTCTTCAATTAGAGCAAAAATATACGAAGCAACAAATTCTTGAAATGTATATGAATCATATTTATTTTGGTCATGGGGCTTACGGTATTCAAGCGGCAGCAAAGTTGTATTTTAATAAAAATGTTGAGGATTTAACAGTAGAGGAAGGGGCAATGCTTGCAGGCCTTCCGAAGTCACCAAACGGATATTCACCGTACTATTCTGCAGAGAAGAGTAAGGAACGCCGTGATCTAGTGTTGTCGCTTATGCATAAACAAGGCTATTTGACTGCAGAAGAAAGCGTTCGTTATCAAGGGAAGACAATTGCTCTATATAAAAATTTAGATGAGAATGAGCTTGCATATATGCCGTATATTGATATGGTCATAGATGAAGCCGCTCGTTTATACGGATTGTCTCATCAAGAAGTACTTCGCGGAGGATATACGTTTGTCGTACCTATGGATGAAAAGATTCAAAAGGTAGCATATAACCAGTTTCAAGATGCAAGGAATTTCCCTGGGAAAGAAGAGGGGGCGCAAGGTGCTTTCTTATTAATGGATAATCGTACGGGAGGGATTAAAGCGGCGATTGGGGGAAGAAAGTACGTCCCGAGAGGATTTAATCGTGTTTTTGCCAAAAGGCAGCCTGGATCTGTTTTAAAACCACTTATCGTTTATGCACCAGCACTAGAAACGAAAAAGTATAATCCGTATTCTTTATTAACGAATGAAAGAAATTCTTTTGAAGAGTATGAACCTCGAAATTATAATCATGAGTATTCAAAAGAAATGACGATGTATGATGCGATTTTAGAGTCGGCAAATGTACCGGCAGTTTCTTTATTAAATGAGTTAGGGGTAGAAGAAGGAAAGCAATATTTAGAAAAAGGAAATGTTCATATTGCAGATGCTGGTTTAAGTACAGCGCTTGGCGGATTGAAAAATGGCGTTTCAACATTTGATCTTGTAAAAATGTACCGTTCATTTTTAGCAAATGGAAATATTATCGAGCCGCACGTTATTGATAAAGTATTAAACAGACACGGTGCAGTCATTGGGGAATCTCCAAAAGTAGAGACAAAAATCTTCTCGAAGCAGACAGCATGGTATATGACGAAAATGCTAGAAGGAGTTGTGAAGGAAGGGACAGCAAGAGTGGGTGTATATAACGGTGCGTTAGCTGGAAAAACGGGTACAACTTCATTGCCAAATGACGATAAGGGAGCAAGAGATATGTGGTTCGTTGGTTATACACCGAACTTAGTAGGCGCTGTTTGGATTGGTTATGACCGTACGGATAAGGAGCATCAGTTGCAAGGAGAAAGTGCATCTGCGACAAAATTGTTTAAGAAAATTTTAACGAAGGCTAATGTAGAACATAAAGAGAAGTTTATGAAGCCTGAAGGTGTGGAAACAATCGGCGCTCCGATTCGGCTGCGCAAAATTGAAGATGTAAAAATGAAATTATCATTTAGCCCTTTCGGTTTATTTAAAGCAAAATTAAGCTGGACGCCACTTCCAGATAACAGAATTATGTACCGAATCTATAGAGTGGAGAACGGAATTCATACGCATGTTAGCACTGTAAATGGTGCTGGGGAATATGAGGAAAAGTTCGTTAACATATTTTCAAAACCGAGCTTTTACGTTGTACCATATAATACACAAACGAATCGTGAAGGAGAAAAGTCAAAAGTAGCTAAACCATAGTTTTTCTCTGTGTTATAATAAGAATGTTGTGAAAATAGTAAGCGTTTTTAAGAATGTTTGTGTCAATTTAATGAACAACGTACATAATATTATGCATTTTGTTTTTACAAGCTGTATAGTAAAAAAAGATAAATATCGAACGTATTCGAAGCATTGGTAAGGAAGGGAGCAAGGGTCTTGGTAAGAACTATAAATGAGACATTTTTAAAAGCATGTAGGGGGGAACGTACTGATTATGTACCAGCATGGTATATGCGTCAAGCAGGTCGTTCACAGCCGGAATATAGAAAGATTAAAGAAAAGTATTCTTTATTTGAAATTACACACAATCCAGAGTTATGTGCTTACGTTACAAAATTGCCGGTTGATCAGTATAACGTAGACGCAGCAATTCTTTATAAAGATATTATGTCACCACTACCTGCAATTGGTGTGGATGTAGAAATTAAATCAGGTATTGGCCCAGTTATCGATAACCCAATCCGTTCTTTACAAGACGTAGAAAAACTAGGGGAAATCAATCCAGAAGATGACGTACCGTACATACTAGATACAATTCGTTTATTAACGACAGAAATGTTAGACGTACCGTTAATCGGTTTTTCAGGAGCTCCATTTACATTAGCGAGCTATATGATTGAAGGCGGTCCATCTCGTAACTACCATAATACGAAAGCGTTCATGTATGCAGAGCCGAAAGCTTGGTTCGCTTTAATGGATAAACTAGCAGATATGGTTATTACATATTTAAAAGCGCAAATTAACGCAGGAGCAAAAGCAGTTCAAATTTTCGATTCTTGGGTTGGAACAGTAAATGTAGCGGATTATCGCGTATTTATTAAACCAGCAATGGAGCGTATTTTTGCAGAAGTTCGTAAGATGGGTGTTCCAATGATTATGCACGGCGTAGGAGCTGCACACTTAGTGAATGAGTGGCACGACTTACCGCTTGATGTAGTCGGCTTAGATTGGCGCTTACCGATTGAAGAAGCACGTGCACGGGGCGTTCATAAGGCGGTACAAGGTAATATGGACCCTTCATTCTTACTTGCACCATGGTCTGTTATTGAAGAACATGTAAAAAGTATTTTAGATCAAGGGATGAAACAGCCGGGTTATATCTTTAACTTAGGTCACGGTGTATTCCCAGAAGTAAATCCAGATACATTAAAACGTTTAACTACATTTATTCATGAATACTCTAAAGGGCAGTTAGCGAAGTAAAGGAGCATTGCTGTATGAAAAAGAAAATTGGTTTGCTTGTAATGGCATACGGAACGCCATATAAAGAAGAAGATATTGAACGTTACTATACACATATTCGCAGAGGAAGAAAGCCAAGTCCTGAAATGCTGGAAGATTTAACAGAGCGTTACCGTGCAATTGGTGGTATTTCTCCTTTAGCTACTATTACATTAGAGCAAGCTAAGAAGTTAGAGAAGCGTTTAAATGAAGTACAAGATGAAGTAGAGTACCATATGTATCTTGGCTTAAAACATATTGAACCGTTTATTGAAGATGCAGTGAAAGATATGCATAACGACGGAATACAAGATGCAATCGCGCTTGTTCTTGCACCTCACTATTCTACGTTTAGCGTGAAATCGTACGTTGGACGAGCACAAGAAGAAGCTGAGAAACTTGGAAACTTAACAATTCATGGCATTGATAGCTGGTATAAAGAGCCGAAATTCATCCAGTACTGGGTCGATGCAGTGAAAGGTATATATAACGGTATGTCAGATGCAGAGCGTGAAAAAGCAGTATTAATCGTATCTGCACATAGCTTACCAGAGAAAATTATTGCAATGGGCGATCCATATCCAGATCAATTAAATGAAACAGCGGACTATATCGCGCGCGGAGCTGAAGTAGCAAACTATGCAGTAGGCTGGCAAAGTGCAGGAAACACACCAGATCCTTGGATTGGTCCAGATGTACAAGATTTAACGAGAGAACTAAATGAAAAGCACGGTTATACTTCATTCGTATATGCACCAGTTGGATTTGTTGCGGAACATTTAGAAGTTTTATATGACAACGACTTTGAGTGTAAAGTTGTAACGGATGAAATTGGCGCGGAATATTATCGTCCAGAAATGCCAAATGCATCGGACGCATTTATTGATTGTTTAACAGATGTTGTATTAAAGAAAAAAGAATCTGTACTGTAAGAAGAAAGGGGGAGCCTGCTTGAGGAAAAAGGTTGTGATCATCGGCGGAGGCATCACTGGATTAACAGCAATGTATAACTTACAAAAAAATATTCATGAAAAAAACTTGCCGATTGATACATTACTTATAGAAGCATCGGGTAAACTTGGCGGAAAAATTCAAACCGTTCGAAAAGATGGATTTACAATTGAGCGCGGACCAGATTCTTTCTTAGCACGAAAAGAAAGTGCAGCTAGATTAGTGAAAGAATTAGGTCTTGGCGATGAACTTGTAAATAATCAAGCCGGTCAATCATTTATCCTTGTAAACAATCGGTTACATAAAATGCCGAATGGATCAATGATGGGAATTCCAACGCAAATTACGCCGTTTCTATTTTCCGGGCTGTTCTCCCCAATTGGTAAACTAAGAGCTGGCTTTGATCTATTAATGCCGAGGTCAAAGCCAGTATCTGACCAATCACTCGGACAATTTTTCAGACATCGTCTTGGAAACGAAGTGGTTGAAAACTTAATAGAGCCGTTACTATCGGGTATTTATGCAGGGGATATTGATGAAATGAGCTTAATGTCAACATTCCCGCAAATGTATCAAATTGAGCAGAAACATCGCAGTATTTCACTCGGTATGCGTACGCTCGCTCCGAAAGAAGAGAAAGCTGAACCGAAAAAGGGAATGTTCCAAACAGTGAAAACAGGTTTAGAATCTATCGTAAAATCTCTCGAAGCAAAGATGCATGAAGGTACGATAATAAAGGGAACTCGCATTGAAAAAGTTGCGAAACAGGGTGATGGTTATACGATTACTCTTAGTAACGGAAAAGAAATAGAAGCGGACGCCATCGTAGTGGCAACTTCGCATAAAGTATTGCCGTCCATGTTTGCTCAGTACAAGCAGTTTCGTTTCTTCCGTAATATTCCAGCCACATCCGTTGCGAATGTGGCACTTGCTTTCCAAAAGTCTGCAATCCAGCGCGATATTAATGGTACAGGATTTGTCGTATCACGAAATAGCGATTACACCATTACAGCATGTACGTGGACGCATAAAAAATGGCCACATACAACGCCAGAAGGAAAAACACTCCTTCGCTGTTACGTTGGACGTGCTGGTGATGAAGCGGTTGTAGAACAAACTGAAGAAGAACTCGTTCAGCTCGTACTAGAAGATTTAAGGAAGACGATGGATATTACAGAGGATCCAGAGTTTACAATCGTAAGTCGCTGGAAAGAAGCGATGCCTCAATATACAGTAGGTCATAACGAGCGAATGAAAAAGCTCACAACATTTATGGAGAAAGAGTTGCCAGGTATATACTTGGCAGGTAGCTCCTATGCTGGTGCTGGACTTCCAGACTGTATGAATCAAGGTGAGGAAGCTGCAAAGCGTGTATTATCTCATTTGGAGAAAGTAATAGATGCTGAATTAATCGCACAATAAATTATAAGAAACGCCTTCAATCATATTGAAGGCGTTTCGTTTATTATATAAAATACTTATTCGCCAATAAACATATATAAGTTATTTGGCTTTATAACAGCATCTCCTGCATAAATAACCCAATCTGTTAAGTTATCAAAATCTAAATGATAACTATTTCCTTCACTCATATCTTCTATAAAATATGGTTCATTGATGAGTATTCCTTGAATCAGGTCTTCTGTAATATGTTGCATTTCAAACCACATATGTTCGCTTTTACCCTCTTCATAGGAAACACCAAACTTAGCGAGAAAACGAAACTCTTCATTGGATTTTTCAATTTGAAAAATGTTGCTGAAATACCCGAAAGTATTTTTCGCATTATAAGCCATACGATCGGTTTCACTATTTGTTTTATAGAACATGAGCCCTGTAGCTTCCTCGTGTTCTTTGAAAAAACTTTCAATATATTCTTCTGAAGTATTAAATTTGAATAAGAGAACGGATGGAGATTGATGGTATTCATCTCGGGCATCCATTCCGCCTAAGAATGTATTTTGTGCATCTATTGGCTGTAATTTCACTTCTTCATCCTCGATTGAAGATAATTGGTCCATACTCGTTTTATGCCCTATATAAGATAATCCTTTCTCCCACGGAACAGCGACTGTATGTATAGAACCTTGCTGACTATGCGCGATAACGATAGGCTCATTCATAGGGACTTGTCCATTCTCAACGGCATTATTAGCAAATGTTTGAAAGAGATCGCCAATGCCGTAGTAGGAAGAAATGCGATTTGGAATAATTAACTCTATTTCAGTTACGCCCGCTCTTAAAAGGCCGTGTGTATGAAACCAATATTGCGTAGGCTCGCCTTCTTTATCGTCTTCATAAACGGAATGAATAACGTATAAGTCAGGAATGTCAGGTAATAATTCATTTTCAACGTGATATTCAATATAGTTTCTAGATATCACTTTCATTGCTGCACTTGAATCGATTACAAATAACAAATCTGGGGCGAGGTTCCATAAAAATTGTATTTGCTGGAAAAAGCAGTCGAGTACATCGCCTACAAATAGCGTACGAGTGAAAATTTCAGTACCGAAAGCCGCATCTTCAAAATTACGATCTACAATTGTAGAATCTTGTCTATTGTACATTTTATATTCTTCTGGGTCATTCGCCTCATCAATATGCAGTTCATACGGTATGATTGTTTCATCCATATGTAACTCAACAATAAGGCTTGTCTCATCACTATAAACAATTTTTAACTCATCAACTTTAGTAGCGATATTTTCTAGCCGTTGTTTTAACTGCTCAATTGTAATTCTAGTTGGTATAACAGCAATCATATCTGAAAAATGACGTTCTAATGTTCCATTCATAGCTGCGCGGTATGTTTCTGTTTGCACTTCCATCCAATCACTCCTATTCAAATGAATCCATTTTACATGCCAATCAAATGTCGATATTTTCTGTTTTCTCTCTCTAACATTATAGAGTGCATTTGTAGAAGGTGTAAAATTATTATTTTGTATTATAGTTTGAAAGCTTGTAAATTAAATGAATCTTTTGTAAAATTTGTCGAAAAATAGTTCTATATAACGAATCATTTGTTATGATAGAAATGCTGAGAAAATATGAAATAGGGAGAGGAAAATGGCTGTGAAGAAATTGTTAAGCGTCTTTTTATCATTCTTGCTATTGCTTTCATTTACTGGAACTTTAGCGCAAGCAGAAGAAACTGCTTCTATGTCAGTAGAAAAAGCAATTCAAGTATTTAAGCAGCAAGGGAAAACGAAGGGGATTGTGGAAGGATATATTGTCGGATATACGCAAAGTTCTTCTAAATATACGAAGGATCCAGCTAAGTTTGATGATACAAACGTAGCAATTGCAGATTCGCCAAACGAAACGAATCCAGACAAAATCATGCCCGTTCAGTTGCCAAAAGGTGATGTGAGAACGGCAGTGAATGTAAAAGATCACCCTGAAAATATCGGGAAGAAAGTTAGTTTGACTGGGACTCTTGAATTATATTTTAGTAACCCAGGTCTAAAATCAGTAACAGCTTATAAGTTTCAAGGTGAAGGACAAAACCGTGTTAGCGATGTAGTAGCTTCACCGAACAGCGGAGAAGTTGCTAAAGGAACAGCGGTAACATTAACGACGAATACAGAAGGTGCAACAATTTACTATACGTTAGATGGCTCTAATCCTACTAATAAAAGTGTTCGTTATAATGGACAGATTATAGTGAATGAAAATAGTGTAGTGAAAGCAATCGCAGAAAAAGAAGGACTTACTTCTTCAGCAATTTCGACATTTTCATTTATTATCGTAAATAATGAACAGGTTCGTATTCATGACATTCAAGGAAAATCACATATGTCTCCTTACAACGGGAAGAAAGTAAACAATGTGGAAGGCGTTGTCACAGCGCTTGATAAAAACGGTTTTTATATAGAAGACAATCAGCCAGATAATGATCCAGCTACTTCAGAAGGTATGTACGTATATAAAAAAGATGCGAATGTAGCAGTAGGAGATCTTATTCAAGTTGATGGAGTAGTAGAAGAATATGTTGGACCAGGATATGCAGAGCGATTTGAAACAGACTTAACGACGACAGAAATTAAGGCGAGTCGCGTTGCTGTAATCGCAAAAGATCAATCTTTGCCGGCACCGATTGTACTTGGGGAAAACGGTGTGAAAATCCCAGACCAGATTATTGATAATGATGCATTTAGTTTATTTGATCCAAATGAAGATGCAATCGACTTTTATGAAAGTATAGAAGGTATGCGTGTTACGATGCCAACACCAAAAATTATTACACCTCAGAAAAACGGAAATTTATATGTAACAGTAAAAAATGGTGGAGATAAAATAGTAACACAATATGGCACACCTCTATTAGATGAAAATCAATTAAACCCAGAGCGCCTTTCTGTAAAAGTACCTCGTGATTATGTAGCAAAAGTAGGAGATACTTTCACTGGAGATATAACAGGGGTAGTAGGATATGATTACGGTTCTTTCCGTATTTCGCCAATAACAGAACTGCCAGCTGTAGTGGATGGTGGATTTAAGCAAGTAGGCGCAAATATTCAGCCTCGTCTTGATAAGTTAACGGTTGCTACATATAACATTGAAAACTTCTCAGCGAATAAAAAAGAAACAACAGATGAAAAGGTAAAAGCGTTAGCGTATTCTATTAAATACAACTTAAAAATGCCAGATATTATCGGTGTAGAGGAAATGCAAGATAATAACGGATCAATTAATGACGGTACAACAGATGCGTCATTAAGCGCAAAACGTATCATTGATGCAGTTCTAGAAATTCGTGGACCGAAGTATGAGTATGTAGAAATCGCTCCAAACAATAATCAAGACGGAGGAGCACCAGGAGCGAATATTCGCGTCGGCTTCTTCTATAATCCATCACGCGTGAAATTAGCGCCGGTACCAAAGTTACTTGATAAAAATGTTGTTCGTATTGGAGACGAAAATCCATTATTTGAAAGTACACGTAAACCGTTAGCGGCAGAATTTACGTTCCAAGGACAAAACATTGTTGTCGTTGCAAATCACTTAAACTCAAAACTAGGAGATGCAACGCCATTTGGAAAAGTGCAGCCGCTCGTATTAAAAAGTGAAGACAAACGAATTCAGTTAGCACAAGAAGTAAATCATTTCGTGCAAGGAATTCAGAAAAAGAATACGAATGCACCAGTTGTCGTGTTAGGTGATATGAACGATTTCGAATTCTCTAAACCACTAAAAACACTAGAGGGAACAATCTTAAAAGATATGTTAAACACAGTGCCAAAAGAGAATCGTTACACGTACATTCACGAAGGAAATGCACAAGTGTTAGATCATATTTTAGTAACAAATAATATCGCACCACACACAATTGTAGATCCAGTGCACTTAAACTCAAATATAATGAAAGAGCACGGACGTGTAAGCGACCATGACCCAGTACTTGCTCAAATTGATTTGAAGAAAGCTTCTTAAAGAAAGGAACGCTTAGGTGACTAAGCGTTCTTTGTTTGCATCGTTATAGAATAGTATAAAGAGATGATTCCTTTTTTTGTAATCTAATGATAAAATTGATTGAATATTTAGTTTTTAATAAGGAGGACAACAATGCAGTTACAAATAAATGGAAAGGTAATGAATCAGTTTGCAATTTTTTTTAGTACGATCATCATGCTTCAGTTTGTAGCTGATATAACAGGACTTACAAGCAATCTAGATATTACGTATAACTTAATACATACAGCAGCTTCTTATATAACATTTAGTTTGGCGGTTATTTTCACTTTAATAGGTGCAAGAAGAGAATTAAGTAAATATGCAATTGTTTCATTATGTTTAGTAATAGCGATTAAAGCGATTTATTTTGTAGCGGTTGTTATTTTATGGGGATTGGCAGGTACACCGTAAGTGAATAGTAAATAAAACCCTAATTTCCAATATAGTAAGGAAATTAGGGTTTTATTATACTTGAAACGCCTTTCTACACCGCTCTCTTTTTTGCAACCTTCTTCTATATTTTTTTCTATCACGTTTTACTCCTTGTATATACATGATTAAGCTAACGAAGAGGAAGAAGTCACATTGTATTGTCAAAATATATGGTGACATGCCATGCAGCGGCTGCCTTGGATCATATAAATGAATAGGTGCTCCGCCTATTGTAGGGAGTACCGTATTTAGCAGGACGTAAGGAATAGAGGTAGTTGCAAATGGAAATAGAAGCGCCATATAGTCTTTTTGGGACCATGCAGATGCAGCAAGTCCTAAAAGAGCCATCAAACCTGCAAATAAAAAATTAATTCCGATATATACAGCAATGTAAGTGATGGGAGAAGTTTCATATAAGTTTGCGAACATCCCGTTATCATTTATAATGCCTGAACCAGCCGTTGGTACTCCGTCTGGAATGGTTAATTTGCAAAATAATAACGATAAGATGAATGGAAATGTATAAAGAAGTCCGCCGCAAAAAAATGTAACGATATATTTCGTTACTGAATAAGAAAATAAAGAAATTTCTTTACTGACAAACGGTTTAAAACCATCGGACTTATCCGAGTTATAACTTGTACTAAAGGGAAGACTTGCAATAACTGGCATTAATAATAAATAAACATCCATTTCATTTCCACGAAATCCAATCCATTTAATATCCGTCGATATAGGTCCATTCGCAGCGTCTCCTAAATAACGAATTACATAATAATAATGATAAATACAAATAAGAACAAATCCACTAAACATAATAATTAAAGAAACACGATTACAAAAAGCTTGCTTTATATTTAAACGAAGCGCACGCATCATGACTGAAAAAGCCTCCACTATTTTGATAAACTTGTCTATTTTCTATATTACTATTAATTGTAAAGATTTTCTTGTTTTTTTATTTGATTATTTGAAAAAGAGGAATTTTGTTGTTGTGAAGTAAGGTTTAGCTGAAATTAATTTTTCTAAAATATGGTTGACAATTAAGTATTACATTTGTAATCTTAATTATAGATTACAAATGTAATACTTAGGAGTGAAACATACGATGACAAATCAATTACCTAAAATATCTGAAGCGGAATTAGAAATTATGAAAGTACTTTGGTCGAGTTCTCCGCAAACAGCGAATGAAATTATAGAAGAACTGGAAGATGCAATGGACTGGAAACCGAAAACAATCCGCACATTAATTAATCGATTAGTACAAAAGGAAGCCGTTTCTTACCATCAAGATAAAGGGCGTATGTACGCTTATTATCCGTTAGTATCACAAGATAATTATTTGCAAGTGGAAACGAAATCTTTACTAAAACGTTTTTGCGGTGCAGCGTTTAAGCCATTACTTGTTAATTTCTTAAAAGAGGAGAAATTATCTTCAGAAGATATTAATGAATTAAAACGCATTTTAGATGAGAAGACAGAGGAGAATAAGAGGAAGGATCGATAAAAATGATAAACACGCTTATAAATGTATACCTTCCTCATTTTTTTGATTGGCTTATAGAAACGTCACTTATGGCTAGCATATTAGTCGGATTTATTTTATGTATAAAAGTTCTATTTAGAAATAAATTAACCCCCCGGTGGCAATATATGCTGTGGATCGTATTAATGATAAGACTCCTTTTACCGTGGTCGCCAGATAGCTCTTATAGCATTTACTCATTACTTTCTTATAGTTCTAGCGTATCGGAAGTTATTCCAAAAAATATGCCGGCTACTGAGAATATAGTAAACATAGAAAGCGACCGTAAAGTGGAATTGGAATCAAATTCTAAAATGGTGACAAAAACTAGCGAACCGGAAGTAAAAGTCAGTTCGGAAAAACAGACTACATTTTCTTTATACAAACTTGCTTTGTATGTGTGGCTAGCTGGGTTAATCATATTAGCGGTCATCACGTTTCTTACAAATAGACGTTTATATTCTTACATAAAGAAACAACCGGATATTACGGATGAACAGGCCATTACAGTGTTTAATCGCTGTAAGCAATCTATGAAAATGAAGAAGGCGGTTTCGTTACGTCTAGCGGGAAAGATTGCGAGCCCAACTGTGTTTAGTTTCTTTCGTCCGAAAGTATTACTATCAAAAAAACATATGAAAGTATTAAATGAGCAACAATTACAATATGTCTTTTACCATGAGTTAGCTCATATTAAGAGAAACGATGTAGCTGTAAATTGGATTATGTACAGTTTAATCCTATTAAATTGGTTCAATCCGATTCTTTGGTACGCCTATTTTTGTATGCGAGAAGATCAAGAATTAGCCTGTGATGCATATGCACTTACTTTTATAGATAAAGAGGAACAAATTGCATACGGACATACAATTATTACCCTTCTACAACACTATTCCTATCAAGTACCAAGCCTAGCAAATTTAAGTAGAAATAAACGAACACTAAAAAGGAGAATCGTTATGATTAAAAAATTCCAAAAGAAATCGTATCGTCTTTCTTTACTTGGAGTTATTGCTATAGTTGCTATTGCATCCCTTTCTTTATTCAATGCACGTGCAACGGAAGGAAAAGAAAAGCAAGAGGATAAAGTAGAGCAGTCAAAGGATGCTTTCCAAAATGCTGTAGATACATTATTTGGTACAGAGGAAAAGGCGAGAAAAGAGTGGGGAATGTCAAACTGGCAATATGAAAACCGAACAGCCTTTTTATATCATGCTGAAAAAGCTTTGACAAAGGAAGAGTTTGAGAATTATGTGCAGTTATATAAAGAGGTATTACAGATCGAGAAAAAAGGATTAGTTAGATTAAACTTACCCGAAAATTTCCAAGGGGATATAAAAGAGGTGAAAGAAGAGCGCTTAAGTACAGAAAATCGTGAAAAATTAAAAGAAATTCGTAATAAAACAACTCCTTATGAGGATAAGGTAGGGAAGTATTTAACATATACAGTTGAAGAAGTGCAGCAACATGTTGATTTCAAAATCAAGAGGCCAACTTATACAATTAAAGGATATACCCAAAAAGACGAAAGAGTGAATTATTATCTTAAGATAAAGCCGGAATTCACTATTGAATTAGAATATGCGAACGGAAAAGGAAATTATACAATTTCTCAATCGTAAGTTTTTGGGGAAAGCAAAGACCCATTTAGCCACCAGTTTATAGTGCCTGAAAATATAGAAAAGTACGAACTAGAAGGGAATCAAATATTCTACGCTACTCATCACTCGGATAGTAATTTACAAGGTATGAAGATGATTGTTCCAGCAAAAGGGAAAGATAGTGCATATCAAATTGTCATTATTAATCATAGTTTAGAGAAGCAAGGAGAAGCAGTATTTGATAAGAATGTAAATAAAGAAGAGTTAGAGAAGGTTATGCTTTCTATGGTGAAATAATAAAAAGGTGTTCTTAAGATGTATATCTCAAGAACACCTTTTCCTTTTCTCTTTTCTTCTGATAAACTATGGACAGTATGATATACACTGACTGGAATTTTTTTATACTGGAAATAATAAAAAGAGAACTTGTATAGAATGTAAGCGTGTGGTAATATCAAAGATGTACTGATTGACTATATTATCCAATTGGTCATTTTTGGAGGTGACAATGTGGCGATAGATCGAAAACGTTCTATTATTGAAGCTGCAACAAAGTCTTTTTCAGCGTTCGGTTATAAAGCAACAACGATGGATCAAGTAGCGAAGTTAGCGAATGTAGGAAAAGGAACGATTTATACTTTTTTCAAAAATAAAGAAGAGCTATTTGGTGAAATTATTTCTAATTTAATTACAGAAATGAAGCAAGTTGCAGAAAGTGCAATTCGTTCAGATGTTTCATTTTTTGAAAATGTACATAGAGCATTATATAGCATCTTGGAATTTAGAAAAGAACATCAGCTCATGATTAAATTAATTCAAGAAGAGCGCGATATGGGAACGAAAGAAGTACAAGAAGTTATGCAACAAGTTGATGTGGAAATCGTTTCTGTTATTCAATCGTATTTAAAGATTGCGATTGAAAAAGGTGAAATTAGCAAATGTGATCCAGAAATTACAGCATTTATTATGCTGCGTCTATATGTATCGCTTATTTTTGATTGGGAAAAAAATCACGAACCGCTAGAAAAAGAAAAAATTGCAGAGTTATTTGAACTTTATTTATTAAAAGGATTGTCAAACTAAGATAATCCTTTTAATTTTATAAAAAATGACCAAATAAACAATGCAGTCATATATTTAAGTTAAGGGGGGATATAGAAAAATTATAATCATAATAAGAAAAAGTTGCATAGTAATAAATTCAGGGATAAGGCATATGTATGAACAAGTATAGCCTTTTTGTTTGGGTAAAAATGACTATATGGACATTTTGGTCATTTTATAAAAAGGGGGAGAAATTATGAAAGGGAATCAGTTACTTCGGAAAGAGTTCACGGAAATTATAAAAAGTAAAAAAATATTAATTCCAATTATTGCGGTCTTATTCGTACCGATTTTATATGCAGGGATGTTTTTGTGGGCCTTTTGGGATCCGTATAAACAGTTAGATGACTTACCAGTTGCAGTAGTCAATTTAGATAAAGGCGCAGTATTTGATGGGAAACCAATTGAGGTCGGAAAAGGGCTCGTTGATAATTTAAAAGATAATAAAAGTTTTAAATGGGAGTTCGTAAGTGAAAAAGAAGCGAAGAAAGGAATGGAAGGTAGAAAGTATTACATGTTAGTGCGCATTCCAGATGACTTCTCAAGTAACGCTACAACGTTACTAAAAGACAATCCAAAGCCATTAAACTTAGAGTACATTCCAAACGAAAGTTTAAACTTCTTATCTTCACAAATTGGAGGAACAGCCATTGAAAAGATTAAAACTGAAGTATCAAGTACGTTAACGAAAACATATGCAGAGAAAATGTTCGATTCTATTAAAGACGTCTCAAAAGGATTAGCAGATGGATCAGAAGGGGCAAGTAAACTACACGACGGATCAAGTGAATTGCATGATGGTTCAAGTAAAGTGACGGATGGCCTTCATACACTTCAAGGGAAGTCTGGGGAGATGAAGGATGGAGTTCAGAAATTAGCGGATGGATCTAATAAATTAGTAGATGGGTCAGGCAAAGTAACAAACGGTTTAAATGTGCTAAATAGTAAAACAGGTGAAATGCAGGTAGGTATAGGGAAATTAGTAGATGGGTCAGGCAAAGTAACAAATGGTTTAAATACACTAAATAGCAAAACAGGTGAAATGCAGATAGGTATAGGGAAATTAGTAGATGGGTCAGGCAAAGTAACAGATGGTTTACATGCATTAAATAGCAATGTAGGTATTGGGAAACTAGTAGATGGATCAGGTAAAGTAACAGATGGTTTACATGCATTAAATAGCAATGCAGGTATAGGGAAATTAGTAGACGGATCGGGCAAAGTAACAGACGGTTTAAATACGTTAAATAGTAAAACGGGTGAGTTGCGTGATGGATCTGAGAAAGTGACCGGTGGCTTGAACAAATTAGTAAGTAAATCCGGTGAATTAAAAACAGGAACAACGGACCTATCAAATGGTATGGGAAAACTCGTTGAAGGGCAAAGCCAATTAGAGGAAGGTTCTCAAGCGATCCAAAAGGGATTGCAAGAGTTAAATAGTAACGTACAAAAGTCTGCTGCAGGCTTAGAGGAAATGCAGTCGAAAGTTCCTTCTATATTGAATACAGTAAATGAAAAAATAGATGGAGCTGGGGCGAATGTAAATCAGTTAAATGAACTTACACAATCAACAGCAGGAGATGCAAAAAATGCAGCACAAGAGGTAGCGAATTTACAAAAGCAAATTGAAAGTTTACCAAAAGAATATCAAGAGCAGTTACAACCGTTCATAACAAGTGCTGTAAAAAGTACAGCGACAGTTCAGCAAAAGGCTGCCGGAGTAGCAGGTGGAACAAATAAACTAAATGAAGAAGTAAAACAATTAAAGGGCGAAATACATCAAACAACAAATGGGTTGCAAAAAAACTTACCAAATCCAGCAGGGATAAAAACTCTAGCAGGTGGTATTGAGAAACTAACGAGCGCACAAAATGAATTTGTTAGTAAGTTTCATGGATTTGGTGAGGGATTAGATAATGCAAAAATAGGTGCCGATAAATTAAAAGATGGATCAGTTCAATTAATTGATGGAGTAACGCAATTACAAAGTGGCTCTGGAAAAGTGACAGCAGGATTAGGTCAATTATCTGCAGGAGTAAATCAATTAGCAGATGGGTCTGGTCAAGTAACAGGCGGTTTAGGAACATTATCTGTAGGAGTATCCAAATTAGCAGATGGGTCTGGTCAAGTAACAGGCGGTTTAGGGACATTATCTGTAGGTGTAACGAAATTAGCAGATGGCTCAAGCCAAGTAACAGGTGGTTTAGGAACATTATCTGCAGGAGCAAACCAAATGGCAGGTGGCGTAAATCAATTAGCAGATGGTTCAAGCCAAGTAACAGATGGTTTAGGAACATTATCTGTAGGAGCAAACCAAATGGCAGGTGGCGTAAATCAATTAGCAGATGGATCTAATCAAGTAACAACTGGCTTAGGTACTCTAAATGGTGGCCTAAATAAAATGTCAACCGGCTCAACCCAGCTAATCGACGGAGTAAATAAACTAGCAGACGGATCAGGAAAAGTAACTGATGGACTAGTGAAAGTAAACGATGGTTCAGGTGAACTTGCAGAGAAACTTGGCGAAGGAGCAGAAAAAACTGGTGAAGTAAAAGGGACGGATAAAACGTATGATATGTTTGCAAGTCCTGTAAAAGTGAAGACGGAGAAAATGGCGGAAGTTCCAAACTACGGAACTGGATTTACGCCGTACTTCTTATCACTCGGTTTATTCGTTGGGGCATTACTATTATCAATCGTATATCCATTACGTGATACAGTCGGCGTTCCGAAATCAGGGTTTAGTTGGTTTATTAGTAAGTTCGGCGTACTACTATCAGTTGGTATTATTCAAGCGATAGTAGCAGATGTTATATTACTGTTCGGATTGGGTGTAGAAGTACAAAGCATTCCATACTTCATACTCTTTAGTATCATTACAAGTTTAGCATTTATCGCATTAATTCAATGTTTAGTAACAGCATTCGGTGATGCAGGCCGTTTTATCGCCATCATCACATTAATTATGCAGCTTACAACAAGTGCTGGAACATTCCCGTTAGAGTTGATTCCGAAGTTTTTACAACCATTCAATGCTTGGTTACCGATGACATATTCTGTATCAGGACTGAAAGCAGTCGTATCAAGCGGAGACTTTGACTTCATGTGGCAAAACGTAGGGGTGCTCATGATTTTCATTGTTGTATTATCACTTGGAACAATTGCATCCTTAACTTGGATGCACAAACGACAATTTAGAAATATTGCGGAAAATCAATCGATTGAAGCTTAGAAAAAAGCACCTTTTTGGTGCTTTTTTATTTTAATAGAGGGCATCTTTTCCTTAGTTCATCTATAAATCTTTCTAAAAGCTATAGAAACGAAAGAAAAGGAATTACAACAATTTACAGAGAAACATAGGGTAGAGGAGTTGATATGATGAAAGGCAATCTTACTTATTATTTTATCGTAAATCCGCTAATAATCTTTCTTGTTTATGCCCTTTCACCTATATTGTTTGATAAAGAAGTATATACAAGTATGAAAGATGCATTTGGAATACTTACGTTCTATTATGTGTTAATGGGCGGATATTACTTTATTGATATTTTAAGTGAAAAGATAAAGAAAAAAAGTGATGGAGGATAACAAAATGACTGAAAGTGAAATGAAATTCCGGGATACGACAATTCGTAACTTTTTCGATAAAGAGGATCGTTTAAAATCGATTCCATGTCAAAAGAAGAAAAAACTAGTATTGTTAGAGCATTTAATTAGCAAGTTAAATGCTGAAAATCAATATACAGAAAAAGAAATTAATACATTTATAAAACAATATCATGATGATTTTTGTACAATTAGACGTGAATTTATTGTACAGGGGTTTATGAATAGAGAGGATAATATGTACTGTATAAACGGGAGAGAAGTTTGGACGAAGTGGGAGGAGTTAAAATAATGAATCAGCGAGGGGATCCCCGCTGATTATAAGCCTGTGCTAGTCTTGCTGTTTCTTTGTAGTAAGTCTATGAACGCTTCAACATTCGAACTTGTAATGTATCCAAGCGTTATATGTTCATCTTCATAGTAAAATATTATTTTTTTGTCAAAGATTCTTCTCTTCGTTTCTATGGATAGAATTTTTTCATAATCAAATTCGGCAATGAATGTGTTTTTATATTGGCTAAAAAAGAGAAGTCTTTGATTAGTAGCAAGTAACATGCCAGGATACGGGACTTTATGCGTAATCATATAGCCAGTAAGTGAACATTTTAAAGTAGATAAAATTTTTTCTTCTTTATGTAATAGTTGTTTTGCAGCTGTTAAGATTGGATTCATTGTATACATTCCTTTTATTTTGATATATGAATATTGTATCAAGAGTAAAAAGATTCTCAATATGTAATATTGCATATTGGCCGTTTTATAGTTGTAATATTATTTTTAAAAAGAAAAAGTACGAGGTGATTCAATGATACGGTTAGTAAAAGAGACTGATGCAGAAGCAATTATGAATATTAGAAAAGAAATTATATTATCGGAAACTACTACAAAATTTTTCATAGTATCCCCAAAGAAGTTACCGAATGATATGAATGCAGAAAGAGAAAAGATACGGAAAAGTAATGAGAAAGGTAATCTTTATATCGTGTATGAAGTAGATGGGAAGGTAGTTGGCTTTTTAATTTTCAACCGATATGAACTAGAACGGTTACAACACGCAGGCACAATGGGAATGGGGATTAAAGAGGCGTATTGTAATCAAGGCATCGGCACGAAATTAATTGAATTTCTTATTAGTTGGGCGAAAGGGCAGAAAGGTTTAGAGAAAATTTGTTTAGGTGTAGTTTCTGTTAATGATCGGGCAATTAAAGTGTACAAACGTATGGGCTTTGTAGAAGAAGGCAGACAACGAAAGCAAATAAAGTATGAAGATGGATCATATGGAGATGACGTATTGATGGGGTTTTATATTGAATAAAGGATATATGGTATTAAGAAAAGGAATGTACATAACGTAAATTTCTAAAAGCAGTATATTGCCCATGCATTAACAGACTTTTACCTATGTATAATATTAATATAGTAAAATCATAACAACCGATATTGCAGTTTCCAATAATATACTATATAATCAATTTAAGAAAACGTTTTCATGCAAAGGGGGAGAATTTCGTGTCGACTATAGAGGACGTGGCGAAATTAGCGGGGTTATCAAGGACAACGGTTTCTAGGGTGATTAATAATCATCCATATGTTTCAGATGAGAAGAAAAAAAGGGTTCAATTAGCAATGAAGCATTTAGGCTTCGTTCCTAATTCTGCGGCGAGAAGGCTTCGTAAACAAAAAACAGAAACAATTGCGGTGCTCGTTCCAAGGATTACAAATCCTTTCTTCAGTAGATTTATCGAAGCAATCGAGATTGCTGCTTCTGAACATAAATATAAACTGATTATTTGTCAAACAAGATATTTACCGGAAAAAGAGATGGAGTATTTACAATTATTATCTACGAAGCAAGTAGATGGGATTATTCTATGTTCACTAGAAAATCCGTGGGAAGATGTAGAGCCATACTTACAGCATGGTCCAATCGTGTTGTGTAATGAATATATTGAGGAAGCAAATATTCCAACAGTGAAGTTTGATCATGCGCAAGGAGCATACATAGCTGCGAAGCATGTGTTAGATCAAGGATATCGTAATCTTATTTTTTGCCGTGGTAACGAAACCAAAGTCGTTAGCCAGCAGCGAAAAATGGGCTTTTTACGTGCAATAACTGAGAAGAGCCGCCAAGTAGAAGCGATTGACTTTATTGAAAACGCTTTCTCTTGGGAGGATGGAAAACGAATATTCCATGAAGTATTAAAGGACAAAAAAAATCCTACCGCGATTTTGGCAGGAGGCGATGAGGTAGCAGCTGGAATTATCTCAGAGGCGAAACGCCATAACTGGAGCATTCCAGATGATCTCGCTGTTATCGGTTTTGATAATCAAATATTATCGCAGATTACAGAACCAGGTATTACGACTATTGAACAGCCAATTGATGAAATGGCCCGAAAAGTTGTCGACCTGATGATGGATAAAATCCATACGAAAAATTATCGAAAAAAAGAATTGTATGAGTTTGAACTGGAGCTCTTGGTGAAAGGTTCAACGATGAAGGATAAGATGTTATTAGCCTAGTAGACTATGTCTGCTAGTTTTTTTTATGTTCACAAACTACTATTCTTCGTGAACGCAATCGTCACATTTGTTATGGTATGCTTCGTGTTGCTCATCAATTTCTTTCCCACAGTGCGCACAAGTTTTCGTCGGTAAATTTCTGAAAAACTCCATTGGTTGATCGATCATGTCAATCCCTCCATTTCCATTTCTTACTATCATTGTATTAGTACAAAAAATAAAAGTCAACAACTGTTTTATAACAAAATTGAAAATTAATGAAAAAGTTTAGGAAATGGATTATAGTTAACAATGTAGGATGTAAGTAAAAAACTTTCTCAAGTACGGAGAAAAACTGCATTCCTACTCGGTTTTAGAAAGGATGGATACATATGAAAATGACTGTTGTCGGCTTTTGGGGCGGCTTTCCAGAAGCGGGAGAAGCAACGTCGGGGTATTTGTTTGAACACGATGGTTTTCGTTTACTTGTAGACTGTGGTAGTGGTGTACTAGCACAGCTTCAAAAATATATAACACCGTCTGATATAGATGCAGTTGTACTATCGCACTATCATCACGATCATGTTGCAGATATTGGGGTATTGCAATATGCGAGATTAATTACGAGCGCGACAACAAGGCAACTACCAGAACTACCAATATACGGTCATACGTTTGATGAGAATGGTTTCCATTCTTTAACACATGAACCGCATACGAAAGGAATCGCGTACAATCCAGAAGAAACACTTCAAATTGGACCGTTCTCGATTTCATTCTTAAAAACTGTTCATCCTGTTACATGCTTTGCGATGCGCATTACAGCAGGTAGTGATATCGTAGTATACAGCGCTGATTCCAGTTATATTCCTGAGTTTATTCCATTCACGAAAGATGCTGATCTTTTCATTTGTGAGTGTAATATGTATGCACATCAAGAGGCTGCAAAAGCAGGGCATATGAATAGTACAGAAGTAGCAAGTATTGCAAAAGATGCGAATGTAAAAGAACTTTTATTAACGCACTTACCGCATACAGGCAACCCATCTGATTTAGTAACAGAAGCAAAACAAATTTTCAGTGGCCATATTACGCTAGCGCATAGTGGCTACGTATGGAACTCATGAGGTGATACGATGTTATTTATTGATAATAAAGGAATTACAGACCCTAGAATAAACTTAGCGATTGAAGAATATTGTGTGAAGAATTTAGATATTAACGAAACATATTTACTGTTTTACATTAATGAGCCTTCGATTATCATTGGTAAAAACCAAAACACAGTAGAAGAAATTAATGCAGATTACGTAAAAGAAAAAGGTATTCATGTCGTTCGTCGTCTATCAGGCGGAGGCGCAGTATATCATGATTTAGGAAACTTAAACTTCAGCTTTATTACGAAAGATGATGGAGACAGTTTCAGCAACTTCAAAAAATTCACAGAGCCTGTAACGAAAGCGCTTAGTAAATTAGGCGTAAATGCAGAACTAAGTGGTCGTAACGACATTTTAGCTGAAGGTAGAAAAATTTCAGGTAACGCACAGTTCGCAACGAAAGGTCGTATGTTCAGCCACGGTACGTTACTATTTGACTCTGAAATCGATCACGTCGTATCAGCGTTAAAAGTAAAAATGGATAAGATTCAATCAAAAGGAATTAAGTCAATCCGTAGCCGCGTTGCGAACATTACAGAGTTCCTAAACGAAGAAATGACGACAGAGGAGTTTAGACAACTTCTTCTAGAAACAATTTTCGAAGGAGAAACAGAAATCCCAACGTATGAATTAACAGAAAATGATTGGAAAGAGATCCACAAACTTTCTGAAGAACGTTACCAAAATTGGGATTGGAACTACGGAAAATCACCGAAGTTCAACTTACAACATTCACACCGCTTCCCAGTTGGACAAGTTGATGTTCGTCTTGAAGTGAAAAAAGGAACAGTAACAGAATGTAAAATTTACGGCGACTTCTTCGGTTCACTAGATGTTCATGATATCGAAGAGCGTCTAACAGGCGTTCAGTTCGATAAAGATGCATTCACTGCAGCTTTAGAAGGCGTAGATATCGCACGCTACTTCGGTAACATTACAACAGAAGATTTCTTACATTTATTCTTCTAAAAATGAGGGAGGCTGCCATAAAGGCAGCCTCTTTCTTTTTGTAGTTTTGTCGATATAATTCCATTTACCACAAAATGTATACTTACAGGACATCTGCCTCTTATAAAGGAATATATATATGAAAAGGAGGCGAATCGAAATGAAAAGAGTAATGTACGTTATATTATTGCTCAGCTTCGTCATCGGAATGACAGCGTGTAACAGTGGATTGCCCTCAAGTCGTACAATTTTGTCTATCGGAAAACCGGCTGAGGATAATGTTATATATTTTACGCATACAGATAACAGACGAAAGATACAGGAAATACAAGACATGTTTCAAAATAAGAAGTGGAAAAGAAATGAAACATTCAGCACTGTTAATAAGACACCAGATGTCGTTTTTTCAATAGATGAAGACAATACAGGGTTACCGACATTATATGTTACGGTGTATTTTCATGAAGATGGAGCGGACGCTCTTAACTTGCACGGCGAGCATACGACGTTAAATAAAGAGGAACTTAATAAACTTAGAGAAAAGATGAATGCATATTATCCTAAAATGATTTCTGGTCTAGTTTCATAAATTACTTACAAATAAAATCCCCTTATTTTTCCAAAGTAAACTAAGAGTAGGTGGTCTGTCTATATGCAGTTAATAGAATATCACTTGCCACTTTAATTTTCTTTTAATATAATTAATTTAGAATTTTTAAATATTCTAAATTTTATAAAGGTGGGGTTTTTGTGAATCTCGTTCAATCTTTGGCTGAAACGGCAAAAAAGAAGGGGGATAAACCGGCTTATATATTTATGGATCAGTCGGTCTCATATGACCAATTAAACAAAATGGTCACAAGGTTTTCTGGCAATTTAGCAGAAATGGGCATTGGAAAAGGGGACAATGTCGCATTAGTTGTTGGGAACTCACCACATTTTTTGGTCGGTTTATACGGAACAATGAAAGCCGGAGCAACTGTTATTCCAGTTAATCCAATTTATACAGCAGACGAAATGCATTATATTTTACAAAATGGAGATGTAAAAACAATCATCGTACTCGACGTCCTTCTACCTGTTATACAATCTCTTACAACAAGACTTCCTTCATTAGAAAACATCATCATATGCGAAACCTCATCAGATTTTAACCATACAGAAACCGAAAAAATGAAAACGTTTACTAGTTTTGTGGGGACTGGAGATACAACTTACGAAGGTCCTGAACTAGATGAAGAAGATGTAGCGGTTATCCTATACACTTCGGGCACAACTGGAAAACCGAAAGGCGCTATGTTAACACATAAAAATTTATATAGTAATGCGAGCGATGTGGCTTCGTATTTACAATATACGGCTGATGACCGCGTTGTTGCGGCACTGCCTATGTTCCATGTATTCTGTTTAACAGTTGCGGTAAATGCACCGATTGTGAACGGGGCAACGATTTTAATGTTACCGAAATTTAGTCCGAAAGAAGTATTCCGTATTTGTCGTACGTACGAACCAACGATCTTTGCTGGCGTACCGACGATGTACAATTATTTATATTTATTTGAAGAAGCAAGCGCAGAAGATGTGAAGACGCTTCGTCTTTGTATTTCCGGTGGCGCATCGATGCCTGTTGCTCTTCTACAAAACTTTGAAAAACGTTTTAACGTTATTGTTTCAGAAGGATACGGTTTATCAGAAGCCTCACCAGTTACTTGTTTCAATCCGCTAGATCGTCCTCGTAAACCAGGGTCGATTGGCACAAATATTTGGCATGTAGAAAATAAAATTGTAAATGAACTTGGGGAAGAAGTACCTGTCGGCGCAGTCGGTGAATTAATCGTTCGCGGACCTAACGTTATGAAAGGATACTATAATGCACCAGAAGATACAGCTGCGACATTGAAAGACGGCTGGCTATATACAGGTGACTTGGCGAAAATGGATGAAGAAGGTTACTTCTATATCGTGGATCGTAAAAAAGATATCGTCTTAGTTGGCGGTTATAACGTATACCCTCGTGAAGTAGAAGAAGTATTATATACGCACGAATCAGTAGCGGAAGTTGTTGTAATCGGTGTTCCTGATGAAAACTTAGGAGAAGCAGTGCGAGCTTACGTCGTTCTGAAACAAACGAACGTAACAGAAGAAGAACTAATGCATTACTGTACGTTACATTTAGCGAAATATAAAGTGCCGAAAAGCATTGAGTTTTTAATAGAATTACCGAAGAATACGACGGGTAAGTTGTTAAGAAGAGCATTGAGAGAGAAAGCGATGCAAGTGTAAAAATGAGGCAACCATCTTTGAAGGTGGTTGCCTCATTTTTTTGTGCATTGATTAAGCTGTGGTGCCATATATTTAAAGCTTCATATGACCAACAAGGAGGAGATATACATAGAACAGAAGGGATTAACGCTTACGGCGAGTGCAATATCTTATTTGTGAAATTATGGATGAACTCTGAAAATGATAAGAACGGTAATTTTAATCAAAATGGAGTAGTGGACTGTGAATCAATGGCTACGGTGTTAGTAAATACATATAAATTAGAATGGAATGAAAATAGTAAGTTACCAAAAGAATTTGCTGATTTGAAAAATCATTGGGCTCGAAGTATGCCAATATTTTAGTTTAGCAAGAAAATTCAAATTCCAAGTTGACACATATGAATTACAGAATTAAAATGAAAAGAAATCGAATACAATACATTAGAAGCTAATCAGATAAACTGAAGGCGCACAATGTTCACATTTGTGAATATATTGTGTGCCTTTTTCTATTGTATAAACTAAGGGGGCTTAACGATGAAAAAGTGGGGTAAGACAGCGTTTATGAAAAGTACAGGTGTTTTATTATCAGCAGTTGTACTTTTATCAGGGTGTGGTTCGGCAACATCCACTAGTAATTCTGAAGGAAGTGGAGATAAAAAAACAGTTGAGCTTTTAAATGTTTCTTATGATCCAACGAGGGAGTTATATCAAGATTTCAATAAAGATTTTGCGAAGTATTGGAAAGAGAAGCATGGGCAAACAGTAAATGTAAAACAATCACACGGGGGATCTGGAAGTCAAGCGCGCTCTGTTATTGATGGCTTAGAAGCAGACGTTGTTACACTAGCACTTGCTTATGATATTGATGCGATTAGTAAGAAAAAACAATTAGCAGAAGATTGGCAGAAGATTGGCAGAAGCGACTTGCGAATAATTCCACTCCATACACGTCAACGATTGTATTTCTTGTTCGAAAAGGAAACCCGAAAGGTATTAAAGACTGGGATGATTTAACGAAAAAAGGTGTGTCTGTCATTACACCAAACCCAAAAACATCAGGCGGGGCACGTTGGAACTATTTAGCGGCGTGGGGATACGCACTGAAAAAATATAATAATAGTGAAGATAAGGCGAAAGAGTTTGTTAGCCAAATTTATAAAAACGTAGAAGTATTAGATTCAGGAGCGCGCGGAGCAACGACAACATTTGTTGAAAAAGGAATTGGTGACGTATTAATCGCATGGGAAAATGAAGCGCTATTATCCCAAAAAGAGCTTGGAAAAGATAAATTTGAAATTGTAACTCCTTCTATTAGTGTACTTGCAGAACCACCAGTAGCGGTTGTAGATAAAGTCGTTGATAAAAAAGGAACGAAAAAAGTAGCAGAAGGGTATCTTGAATATTTGTACTCAGAAAAAGGACAGGAAATTGCGGCAAAAAACTTTTATCGTCCGCGTAATGAAAAAGTAGCAGAAAAATATACATCCCAATTTCCGAAAGTTCAATTATTTACGGTAGATGAACTATTTGGTGGCTGGAAAAAAGCACAAGAGAAACACTTTAATGACGGCGGCGTGTTCGATAAAATTTATCAAAAATAATGCGTACTGCTAAAGGGGGATGAGGTGAAAGAGGATGAGGAAGAAACGTATTTTACCAGGGTTTGGATTATCGCTTGGATTTACAATGTTGTACATGAGCTTATTCGTACTTATACCACTTTCTATCGTATTTATTCAAACTTCACAGTTAGGTTGGAAGAAGTTCGCTGGGGTTATAACGAACGAGCGTGTGTTGCATTCCTATCAAGTTAGTTTTACAACTTCATTTGCAGCTGCTATTGTAAATGCCATTTTCGGTTTATTAATAGCTTGGGTGCTCGTACGCTACAAATTTCCAGGGAAACGACTATTAGATGGACTTATTGATTTACCGTTTGCACTTCCGACAGCTGTAGCTGGTATTACACTTACAACGCTTTATGCAGAAAATGGATGGATTGGGAAAATATTTAGTCTGTTTCATATAAAAGTAGCTTTTACACCACTCGGAATTATCGTTGCGCTTACTTTTATCGGTTTACCATTTGTCGTTCGAATGGTGCAACCAGTGCTGCAAAATATTGATAAAGAAGTAGAAGAGGCGGCTTCGAGTTTAGGTGCATCCCGCTTGCAAATATTTGTGAAAATCATTTTACCAGAGATCTTTCCCGCTCTTCTTGCCGGTTTTTCACTCGCATTTGCAAGAGCATTAGGAGAATACGGATCTGTCGTTTTCATCGCAGGTAATATGCCGATGAAAACAGAAATTGCACCACTGATGATTATGACGAAACTAGAACAATATGAGTACGCGGGGGCAACAGCTGTAGCGACCGTGATGCTTATTATTTCTCTCCTTTTCCTTCTTCTTATTAATATGATTCAAAGCTGGAGTAGAAGGCATGAACTAAAAAGTGAATAGGGGGAGAGAAAATGGAACCAACAGTATTAGAAAAGAAAATAGTAAAAAGCGTATCAGCTAAAAAAGAATCTAAGCTTGTACCAGGCATATTAATTACGATTACAGTTTTATTTTTATCTCTCTTTCTATTACTGCCACTCATAACTATTTTTCTAAAAGCCTTTGAAAGAGGGATGGATGTATACTTTGCCGCTATCACTGATCAAGAAGCATTTTCAGCAATTAGGTTAACGCTTCTCGTTGCGTTAATCGTTGTACCGCTGAATACGGTATTCGGAATCGCAGCGGCATGGCTTATTACAAAGTTTCAGTTTAAAGGAAAACAAGTATTACTCTCTCTTATTGAACTGCCGTTTGCTGTGTCACCAGTTATCGCAGGATTAGTATTCGTTTTACTTTTCACACCGAGGGGTGCTCTTGGCGAATGGCTACTTGAACATGGAGTGAAACTCATTTTCTCTGTACCAGGCATTATTATCGCAACAATCTTTGTAACCTTCCCGTTCGTTGCACGTGAATTAATTCCGATTATGCAGGCGCAAGGGAAAAGTGAAGAAGAGGCAGCTTTATCACTTGGCGCAAGTGGCTGGAAAATGTTTTGGCGCGTTACGCTTCCAAATATAAAATGGGGTCTTTTATACGGCATGATTCTATGTAATGCCCGTGCTATCGGTGAGTTTGGAGCCGTTTCTGTCGTATCAGGTCACGTGCGTGGCATTACGAACACGATGCCGCTCCATATTGAAATTTTGTACAATGAATATCAATTTTCAGCAGCATTTGCAGTAGCGACGTTAATGTCATTAATTGCAGTGTTTACACTCGTTATAAAAAACTGGATTGAATGGCGAATGGAAAAACGACAATAAGAGGGGGATTACGGTGAGTATTCAAATTCAAGGTGTATCAAAGCAATATGGTACATTTCAAGCACTAGCAGACATTCATTTGGATATTCCAAAAGGCGAACTTGTTGCCTTATTAGGCCCATCAGGTTCTGGGAAAACGACGTTATTACGCATTATTGCAGGATTAGAAGAAGCGGATGGAGGCTCTATTTCATTTGATGGAGAAGATTTAACAGACATTCACGTGAAAAACAGGCAAGTCGGTTTCGTCTTTCAGCACTATGCGCTCTTTAAACATATGAATGTATTTGAGAATGTCGCTTTCGGTTTAAAAGTAAGAAAGAAAAGCTTAAGACCGTCAGCAGAAGCGATAGAAGAAAAGGTAACAGAATTATTAAAGCTCGTAAAAATGGATGGCTTTGCTAAACGCTATCCAGCGCAATTATCTGGTGGACAACGTCAACGTATTGCACTAGCCCGGGCACTTGCAGTCGAACCGAAAATTTTATTACTCGATGAACCGTTCGGTGCACTCGATGCGAAGGTGAGAAAAGAATTACGCAGATGGCTCCGAAAATTACATGACGAATTTCAAATTACGAGCGTATTCGTAACACATGATCAAGAAGAGGCGTTAGACGTTGCAGACCGCATCGTTGTAATGAATGAAGGCTGCATTGAACAAATGGGAACACCGGAAGAAGTATATGAAAACCCAGCAAGTCCGTTTGTATATGACTTTTTAGGAAATGTAAATTTATTTCACGGCCGCGTTCATAAAGGAAAGCTAAATGTAGGATCGGTCGAACTAGAAGCACCAGAGCATAAGCACGTTTCCAACGTAGACGGAATAGCCTACGTAAGGCCGCATGACTTATCAATCTCTCGTACGAAACAAAGCATAGATGCAATCCCGGCAAAAGTATCTTATTCTCACGCAGTCGGAAATATCGTATATGTAGAATTAAAACGAGACGGAACAGATGAATATTTAGAAGCAGAAATTACGAAAGAACAGTTCAAGCAGCTGAACATTCAAGCGGGTGATTTCGTATACGTACAGCCGAAAGAAGTGAAAGTGTTTATTCCGGAGGATTTTGTAATTTAAGAGTGTTCACTCTTAAATTACAAAATCTATTAATAAGAAAAGGTCTCCTAAAAGATATTTTAGGAGACCTTTTCTTTGTTTATCGTAATAACTTTTCTCATATGAAATGTAGTCGGAAGTTTGCATATATAATAGCGGAGCGTGTTCACACAACTATTTGGTACGAGTAGTAATGAAGAGATTCTTCTTACTTTCTTAAACACAGTTATTACAATTAGAAGACCCACATTTACGCTATTCCAATGAAACTCAATGTATTAGCTTCATTGGAATGCTAGAACAAAAGTGAATGTAAAAGTTTAGTTGAATCATGTTCATATTCTGTCGTTAGTAAATAATAATAGATGTAATTATTGTAATCTTAAATTATATAACAGAATTAATTATCTGAAATGAAATTTTAAAAATTGTTATTAAATTGTCGTATTTTGTGCACAAAATCTTCAAAACTTTAAAACTGTATTTACTTTACTCTTTGGTTTATATAAATTATGATATGTAACATTATATATGTTAAAAATATTTCAGTGAGGTGAGTTTATGGAAGGTAAGAAACAAAGGAAGTGGTATCAGTATTTAATACAACTTATCGTAGTTGCATTAATTGTTACTTCTATACCACTGAATGGGTTGGCAGAAACGGCACCGCCGTTTACACCATCTCCAAATTCAGAACAAAGTCCAGAAGTGGAAAAGAAAGAGGAGCAGGAATTACCAGCTCCACATCCAGATCAATTAAAGAAGGATAAGGCTAAAGCACAGGCGAGTCCGACTGAGATTGTAGAAGAAAGAACGGAAACCGAAAAGGTTTTTGATAACAATGATGGTACTTTTACAAAGAGGGTATATACGGAACCGATTCATGCAGAGAAAGATGGAAAGCTAGAAGAGGTTTCACCAAAATTAGTAGAAGCACCAAATGAAAAAATTGTAACGGAAAATACAACATTAGAACCAGAGTTTGAGAAAGCGACACAAGATGGAAAGTACGTTCAATTTAAAGTAAAAGATCATACGATTCAGTATAAACTAATAAGTGCAAATGGTGAAAAAGGTGAAATGAAGCCATCACCAGTCACTGCAACACATGAAAATAATACAGTATGGTATAAAGGGGTCTTCCCAAATATTGATTTAAAGAGTACGACATTCAATGAAAATGTAAAAGAAGATTTTGTATTACGTGAGTATACAGGACACCACATTTTTACATTTGCATTAGAAACAGATTTAACACCTAGCTTACAGGAAGATGGTTCAATCGACTTCCAAGATGAGAAAAAAGAAAAAGTATTCACATTGCCGAAACCATATATGAATGATTCCAATGTGGACCAGCAATCAGGTGAGGCTGTAACGTCAGATGCAGTTCGCTACAATATTGAGAAGAAAGATGAGAAAACATATACATTAACTGTTACTGCAGATCCGCAGTGGTTACAAGCACCAGAGCGAAAATATCCGGTATATGTAGATCCTTCAATTGAATTGGATAATTTTGAAAATGCTTACGCTTCAAGTGCGTATCCAACTGTCAATTATTCAGGGGGAAAACTTTGGGATTCAGGTCAAAATGCTTATACGTTAAAAGTTGGATATTATGATGGAGCATCTGGAACTAATTTTTCATTTATTAAACCAGATGTTTCAAACTTAAAGGGTGCAAAGATTGAAAGTGCAACATTCCATGCCTATGCAGTTTGGCATTATTATGCGAATCAACCAAATGGTGTTTGGTTAGATGAAGTAACAAGTGGATGGAATGTTGGAAGTGTAAACTGGAATAACAAACCAGGTTCTAACAACATTGCACACGCTGATGTGGGCCGCGGAAAATGGGCCCAGTTCAATGTAACGAATACAGTGAAAGCATGGGTAGAAGGCGCGAGAACAAACAATGGCTTTAAGCTACATGCAAATGGTAATGGTCAAAACCATTGGAAGAAATTCATTGCAGCTGAAAATGGAACGAATGCACCATTCTTGGAAGTGAAATATTCCTACGCAAAACCGAATAAGCCAAGAGTACAAGCTTACTCAAATGGCAGTGGGAGTGGTTCTGGTCACTTCAATGTACAATGGGACGCAGTTCCAGGAGCAACAGGTTATAAAGTTGCCATTTTTAATGGATATGATTATGAATATATTCCTGTTGGGAATGTGACAAGCTGGACGACGAAAGATAAAAAAATATTCCCGACGCCAGAAGAAATTGCACAAGGGCGTTACTGGATACATGATGACGGAAAAGGTGCAGAAGCGCCTACTAACCCAGGACAAATATATAAAAATGCTTACGAGTCAGGAGGTCCGTACGGGGATTATAGCGGAAGAAGTAGCTACTGGATTCGTATTGTAGCAGAGTATCCGTTTGGGGATAGTCCACTTTCAGATGAAATAGTTCCATTTATTCCATTAGAACAAGTGAAAAAGCCAGATGGATCGGCCTACATTAATGCGACAGATAAAGAAACAGGATATGTCACATTAAAGTGGGATGCAGTTCCAGCGGCTGCAGGCTATAAAGTTTGGATTTATAACGGAAAAGATTACGAAGCGTTCGATGTAGGAAATAAAACAAATTGGACAACGCAAAATGAGAAAATTTGGCCAACGAAAGATGAAATTGCAAAAGGCCAATATTTACTTCATCATGATAAAAAAGGTGCAGAATTAGCAGTTGATCCATCACCTGTGTATAAAAATTCTGGCGGAATTTATGCTGGCTTTAAAAATTATTGGTTCCGTGTAACAGCGTATAGTAAAGCCGGACATGCTGAAAGTGAAATTTCGCATGAATTTGTACCTAAATTCTCCCAAGACTTTGGATTTATGGGAATGTTTGATTACTGGGCATCTATTCCAGTTTTAAACGGACAAGTAAATGCATTTAATGGGAACTTCTTAATGAAAGAAACGGATATGACTTTATCTGGTCGTGGCCCAGATGCATCCTTAGTCAGAACTTATAATAGTCAATTAGGGCATATAGGTTTGTTTGGTAAAGGGTGGTACAGTAGTTTAGAAGAAAAAATTTGGCCAGATGCAGAGGGGAACTTACTGCTACATACTGCAAATGGTGCAGATATTACCTTTACTAAAACTGGTGAAAATACGTACCAAGCACCAACTGGTGTATATTTAGAAATTAAGAAAGTATCAGGTGGTTATGAAGTAAAAGATAAAGATCAAACAGTTACTTTCTATCATCATACAGATTTAAGAGGAATCGGGTATGTAAAAGATAAATACGGAAATACGACAACTTATGAATATGATGATGAATTCCGTTTATCAAAAATAAAGAACGCTTCTGGTAAAGAGTTAGTTGTACAATATGATGGAAATAATAAAAAAGCAGCAAAAGTAATCGGTCCAGATAGCAAGACGATTACATTTAAATATGATGGAGATTTACTTGTTTCTTCTACAACTCCAGAAGGAAAAGTATATAAATACGGATATGATAATGGATTATTAACATCTATTTATGATCCGCAACATACAGATGCAAAACCATATAAAACATCATATGCATACGAGAATAATAGGTTAGTAAAAGTAACGGACCCATTAGGGAAAGCTACGACATTAACATATAATACAGATGCGAAAGAAGTTACGTTAACGAATCCTAAAGGGCGTAAAACTGTTTATACGTATAATGATGCTGGAAACCCAGTCAAAACAGTTGAAGATTCTGGACGTCTAAATTTAACAACAACATATGAATATAATGCAAATAACCTAGTAAAAACAACTACCCCGAAAAATCAAACAGAAACAGCGACCTATGATGGTAATGGGAATGTAACTTCTGTTACTGATGAAATGGGAACAGAAAAGTTTGAGTACAATAAAGACAACGGGCTTATAAAAGCGACAGATAATGAAAATCGTGAAACAACAGTTGCTTATAAAGCAGCAAATACAGAAGTGTCTGAAACTGACCAAGCAGCAAATACATCATCTTTCATGCAGTATGATCAGTTTGGAAATCCAATTGCAACAACTAGAGAGCTGGGAACAGGAGAAAACCTGATTCAAAATCCAAGCTTTGAAATGAATAACACTGAGAGATGGAATGAAGAGAAGACTAATAGTCATGGATCATTGAAAAAAGATGCAATATTCGCGCCAGGTGGATTGGGTGGATCTTCATCTTTACAAATGATAGTAAAGGCGCAAAACGCTGGTTGGGGATACCATAGTGCGATTCAAGATGTGGTAGTAGAACCAAATACAACATACACATTAAGTGGGATGATGAAAACATCATTAACTCACGCTGGTGCATTTTTTAATGTTCAGTTATTAAAAGAAGATGGAACCCCTCTTGGAAGTGGGAATAACTGGTTTGATACACGTCATAATAGGATAGAGGGCGAGAAAGATTGGACGAATCGCCAAGTAACCTTTAAGACAACAGATCAAACAAAAAAAGTAACTACTCAGCTTCTTCAAATAAAAAAACAGGCCAAATACATGTTTCCGATTCGAAAACATGAAAAGAAAATACTCCAATCAGAGAAAGAATCTATGCCAAATAGAGAAATTCTCTTATGAAGTCGTGTTATTCCAAGGAACCGTTCTAGTTTCTATGACTTGGTTTATCGCTTGTAAGACCGATTGTTTTTGTTTTTTCATGGTACTCATAAAGCTTCGTATCTGACAAAAAGATTCTGCGCCTTTCTTACTTCGGAAAGTCCCAGACACTTTCTGTTTTACTTTCGTCATCCGAATATCCCGTTCTGCTTGATTGTTATCAAATGGAATGGCTGGATGTTCTAAAAACGCTAGAATTCTGTCAGAATACTTGACGAAGCGATTCCATAAATTTTGAGAAGGCGTCTGCTTTCCTTTCTTCTTTTGTTTCGTGGAAAGAATCTGTTGTTCTTTCAATATGGATTGATACATAATAAACAGATTCTTTTGCGTCGCTTTTGGCATGGTACCTTCGGATTGCTTTTTCATCGTCAACGCTTGCGTTAGAAATTTCTGCATCTGTTGTGCCCATTGTTCTCCAGTACTATCTATAATTCCTTGTAAATCTCGTAAGAGATGGGCATTACATAAAACGTGACGACAATCTGTATACGCATCATACGATTTCCAACCATCATGCATCGCAATTCCAGAAAAAGATGGCAAGATTTCTCCAGCATCCATTGCTTCTTTTCCACGTTTTTGATGAATATGTTGCAATGTCACCTCCGGTGTACTGGCAGTATGTAACCATTGTGTTTTGTTTTCTACACGCATACCAGTTTCATCAAAATGGACAACAGGAGACTGCAGAATCTTTTCCTTTACTTCTTTTATGAATGGCTGCAATTGAGAAGCGAAAGCCTGTGTATGATTTACCAGGGTTCCTTCGCTTATAGAATGTCCAAAACAATCCTGAAAGAATTCTTTTGTTCGCTTCAAAGAAATGCATTGATAATGCGTTAAATAGGGAATCAGTCTTTTTATATTTGGACCATATTGAACAGGACGAGATACTGTCGAAGGAAATTGGGCTTCTTGGATAGAATGGCAATGTGGGCATTCTTTCTGTTCTACTTTATGTTCTGTCACTTCGATCTGAATAGGTGGTAAGTCATACACTTGGCGAATGCGATACCCTTTTACAGGCTCGTGGTTCAAGGAAGTATGACAACAAGTACAATATGTAGGAGAATGTGTAATCGTATGATCTGGAGTCGCTGTCAAACCAAGAGTATGTCCCTTGTGGCCCAACTGGCCACCCGTTTGACGATGAGACGGTTTGCGCAAACTTTTTGTAACGGGCTTACCCAAACCATCTGTAGAAGGTGGCTTATGACTATTTTTGGAGTTTTTTTTTGAAGCATTTTCTAGTTCTTGTATACGTTTTTCTAACTTAGAAAATGTTTCTTCAAATAAAGAAATAACAGCTTCAGGTCCTTTTTTATATGTATCTAAAATAATTTTTCGATCGACCATAAGATTCACCTCCCCTGTTTGATATACTCAGTATTTACAAATGGGAGGCATATGAAACTAGTAAAATTTAAAAAAGACACCGAAAGGTGGCTGAGTAGTTACAAAAAATGGTAGATAGACAACATATAACAGGAACAATAAAGAATAGAATACCCGGAATATTTGAATATAATTATTTTGGGAAATCATTTGCTGATTTTATAGGGAAGGATAAGCTTCAATCTCTTCCATGGTCTAATTCTTTTCCGCTAAACGAAGGACTACTAACAGTTTTAAATGATAAGAAGGAAGAAGAATTTTTACTGTTAGAACAGCGAACGAAGGAGCTCATTGGATTGAACCTTTTTAATGGGAAATCAAGTGATTATCCAGATGTTTTGAAGGGATAGAAAAAGATTCATGTCTTTTTGAGAACTATTTTTAGAAAGAAGAGCTTATATAAGCTCTTCTTTCTCAGAGTGTTGGGAAACCCTTTAGGGTTCCCAACACTCTGGAATCTTTTTTGATTTTAGCGAATAAAAACAACATAAAATAATAGAATTTTAAAAAATAGCCCTCCACCTGACCCTTTTTGGTCAGGTGGAGGGCTATTTTTTTCATGTTTTGACAAGCTGCGGTGAGATAAGCTTGCATTTGGACAGACTTCAGCCCTCGAAACCGGGCATAGCGGTAGCCATGTAGTTCTTTGGCGTCTGCAAAGCTTCGCTCTATAGTGGAACAGCGTACTTTATACAACCTTTTCCCTGTAGCTGTTAGCTTGTTTTTTCTAGCAATATCCTTATATTTCTCCCACACATGATGAGTGATAACTTTTTGTTTTTGTTTCTTTGAAAAGCACACCTCACGTAACGGACAAACAGCGCAGTCTTCTGGATTCGATTTGTATTGACGGTATCCTTCACGATCAGTTGTTACATATTCTAGAATACATCCCATCGGACAAGCGAAAACATTCATTTCTTCTACATATTTAAATTGGCTTTTCGGTACTTCTTTATTCCGTTTTCCAAATCGGCGATACCCCATCACCATAAATATATTCCGTTCTGATAGTTTCTTACAGATATATCCTGTAAAATAGCCAGCATCAAGGGCAACAGCTTCTACTTTGAAGTCGAATTTATCAATCTGAGCTTGGAGGCGTGCTAAATACGGCTCGGAATCTGCCATATTTCCAGCCGTTACATAGGTATCTGTAATAATATTGTACTTCGCATCAGTCGTACGATGATCCAAGAAATGAAAACCATTTGGTTTTCCATCTCTCATTAAAAATCCACTATCTGGATCCGTTGTACTTATACGAGTTTTTTTGGTAGGGGTATCACTTTCCTTTCTAGGTTTTAATTCTTTTTTCCATGTACCTCACGATCTTCGATTACCGCAGCTTCTAGCTCGTCTATATAAAACTTTGCTTTTTCTTTTTTATATTTATGTACAAATTTATTTTTATTGGCATTGGCCTTAATATGTGTAGAATCTGTCATCAGTGCACGTCCTCCTACCATCCGGTGCTCCGTCGCTTGTCTCACAATCTCATCAAAAATTTCTTCGAAAATATTTGTATGAATAAAACGAGTACGACGATTCCAACTGATTGTAGAGTGATCCGGAATAGTATCCGATAGAGAAAACCCTAAAAACCAACGGTAGGCAATATTCGTTTTAATTTCCTTTTCCAATTGACGCTCAGAACGAATACCGTAAAAATATCCAATAAACATCATCTTAAATAAAACAATAGGATGAATGGACGGGCGTCCATTGTTTTCACAGTAATAAGGGCGTAACTTCTCTTCAATAAAATCAAAACTAATTGTCGCTTCAATTGCACGAAGGAAATGATCTTGTGGAACCAACTCTTCTACAGAAACAGATACACGCTCATCACGATGATTTTTTAAAGCACCCATCATAAAAAATCTCTCCTTTTCCTCTTTTTTATCAGTGTTGACACATAAAAAGAGGTTCAGACACAAAAACAGGCTGTGGAGAAGACTTTCTCCACAGCCTGAGAAAGAAGAGCTTATATAAGCTCTTCTTTCTTTGTATATATTAAGGTAGCTTAGTGGTAAAAACATATATGGTGTGTGGGATAATCTTATTAAAAAGTGATGCAAAAAGAATCATGATAGACAAACTTTGTATATGACCCGATTAACCAATTATTAAATGAAGCACTACCAAACGGAACAACTAAATCATACACATATGATGGTTTTGGAAACCGTACAAGTGTGAAAGTTGTAGAGAATGGAAAAGAAACAAAATCTATAGCAGCAACATTTAATGACGGAAATCAGCTTGTGAAATTCGGAAACGAATCGTTAACGTATGATGCGAATGGAAATCGTACATCTGACGGGAAGTACAAGTATACATGGAACGAAGATGACCAACTTGTAGCTATCACAAAACAAGGCGAAAGCAATGCATTTGCGACTTATAAATATGATAATGATAGTCGTCGTATTGAAAAGAGTGTAAATGGTCAAGTAACACGTTATTTCTATGATGGAGATAGTATTAATCCGTTATATGAGACGGATGGTAGTGGAAATGTCCTTCGTCAATATGTATACTCAACAAGTGGCGCGCGCCTAGCGATGAAAGCAAAAGGACAAACGCTATACTACCACTACAACCCACGTGGTGATGTCGTTGCGATGACAGATCAAAATAGAGAAGTTGTAGCAACGTATGAATATGATGCATGGGGTAATGTAGTAAAGAGTGATACAAAAGGTATCGCCGCAGAGAATCCATTTGGATATGCGGGATACATGTATGATAAAGAAATTGGCATGTATTATCTAATTGCGCATTATTATAATCTAGAGCATGGTGTGTTCTTATCGGTGGATCCTGATCCGGACGATGAGGATGATCCGGTTACGATGAATGGGTATACGTATGCGGATAATAATCCGGCGATGATGACGGATCCAGATGGGCATGCTGCTTGGTTAGTTGTTAATGCTGGTTTTGCGCTTTATGATGGATATGGAGCGTATAAATCAGGTAAGAATTGGAAAGGGGTAGTAGCGGCAGGCGCTATTGGGTTTGTTGGCGGCTCAAGGATTAAAGCTGCAAAACATACTGTTTATGTTTTGAAAAATAGTGCAGGTAAAGTGGAGTACGTTGGGAGAACGATTAGTCCAGCTGCTAGGAAAATAGCGCATAGAGCAGTACATCCTGACTTGAAATTTACACGTGTAAGGCGCAATTTAAGTTATTCTGAGGCCAGAGGGATGGAACACCGATTCTATCTAAAATATGGTGGCCAAAAAGAGTTAAGAAATAGAATTAGACCCATAGGTAAAAAGAATAAAAAATATAAATCTTATATGCAGCAAAGTCGTACAAAATATAAAAAGTGGAAGTAAGTGAACATTTCATTTTTAATAGAGTGGGGCAAAATGATTTATTGTAACTACTCAGCCACCTTTCGGTGTCTTTTTTAAATTTTACTAGTTTCATATGCCTCCCATTTGTAAATACTGAGTATATCAAACAGGGGAGGTGAATCTTATGGTCGATCGAAAAATTATTTTAGATACATATAAAAAAGGACCTGAAGCTGTTATTTCTTTATTTGAAGAAACATTTTCTAAGTTAGAAAAACGTATACAAGAACTAGAAAATGCTTCAAAAAAAAACTCCAAAAATAGTCATAAGCCACCTTCTACAGATGGTTTGGGTAAGCCCGTTACAAAAAGTTTGCGCAAACCGTCTCATCGTCAAACGGGTGGCCAGTTGGGCCACAAGGGACATACTCTTGGTTTGACAGCGACTCCAGATCATACGATTACACATTCTCCTACATATTGTACTTGTTGTCATACTTCCTTGAACCACGAGCCTGTAAAAGGGTATCGCATTCGCCAAGTGTATGACTTACCACCTATTCAGATCGAAGTGACAGAACATAAAGTAGAACAGAAAGAATGCCCACATTGCCATTCTATCCAAGAAGCCCAATTTCCTTCGACAGTATCTCGTCCTGTTCAATATGGTCCAAATATAAAAAGACTGATTCCCTATTTAACGCATTATCAATGCATTTCTTTGAAGCGAACAAAAGAATTCTTTCAGGATTGTTTTGGACATTCTATAAGCGAAGGAACCCTGGTAAATCATACACAGGCTTTCGCTTCTCAATTGCAGCCATTCATAAAAGAAGTAAAGGAAAAGATTCTGCAGTCTCCTGTTGTCCATTTTGATGAAACTGGTATGCGTGTAGAAAACAAAACACAATGGTTACATACTGCCAGTACACCGGAGGTGACATTGCAACATATTCATCAAAAACGTGGAAAAGAAGCAATGGATGCTGGAGAAATCTTGCCATCTTTTTCTGGAATTGCGATGCATGATGGTTGGAAATCGTATGATGCGTATACAGATTGTCGTCACGTTTTATGTAATGCCCATCTCTTACGAGATTTACAAGGAATTATAGATAGTACTGGAGAACAATGGGCACAACAGATGCAGAAATTTCTAACGCAAGCGTTGACGATGAAAAAGCAATCCGAAGGTACCATGCCAAAAGCGACGCAAAAGAATCTGTTTATTATGTATCAATCCATATTGAAAGAACAACAGATTCTTTCCACGAAACAAAAGAAGAAAGGAAAGCAGACGCCTTCTCAAAATTTATGGAATCGCTTCGTCAAGTATTCTGACAGAATTCTAGGGTTTTTAGAACATCCAGCCATTCCATTTGATAACAATCAAGCAGAACGGGATATTCGGATGACGAAAGTAAAACAGAAAGTGTCTGGGACTTTCCGAAGTAAGAAAGGCGCAGAATCTTTTTGTCAGATACGAAGCTTTATGAGTACCATGAAAAAACAAAAACAATCGGTCTTACAAGCGATAAACCAAGTCATAGAAACTAGAACGGTTCCTTGGAATAACACGACTTCATAAGAGAATTTCTCTATTTGGCATAGATTCTTTCTCTGATTGGAGTATTTTCTTTTCATGTTTTCGAATCGGAAACATGTATTTGGCCTGTTTTTTTATTTGAAGAAGCTGAGTAGTTACGATTTATTTTCATTGATGTTGAATTATTGTCACTTTTAAACTAACTAGTATTTGGAGGAGATTATATGTTTCCATTAGGTAAACAACCTAAGGTTACTAGAGATTTAGTTGGAGTTAATACTGATGTACAAAAGTTATCTGTTGATGGTGAAACAAAGAATATAGAACTTTTAGGTAAGTTGAAAATTAAGGAATTATGGGTTTTTGCAGTGAATCAGGAGCAATTTGATAATATTATGACGCATGTTAATCCTGAATTACTATATGTTTATAAAATGAGAGTAGAAAATTTATCGATTCTACAGATGATGTCTAATCTTAGGGAAGTATATTTGTGTTGGAATACTAAAAATACTGATTTGTGGAATTTTAGTTATAATAAAAATCTTACTTATCTATTAATAGAAGACTTCTCGAAATTAGAAGATTTAACACCAATAAAAGATGGAGGAAACTTAGGAGGTCTTTATTTAGGCGGCGGGATAACAAAAGCACTTAATGTAAAAACGTTGGAGCCAATTGGTGACTTAGTACGATTAAATGAGCTAACTTTAATGAATATTAAAGTTCAAGATCATTCTTTAGAGCCATTAATGAATTTGAAAAGGCTTAAGAAATTGAATATATCTAACCAATTCCCTATGGAAGAATACGCTAAATTATCGGTGGTATTACAAAATACAGAATGTGAATTTTTTAAACCGTATGTACGCATGGAGTCCACAGAAGGAAAAGATATAATGATGACTGGTAGAAAAAGACCTTGCCTTAATTCGAAGAAAGATGTAGAAAAAATAAGAAAATATGAGCAGAAATTTAAAAAAGTGCAAGAAGAATTTAGAAATAAAATCAAATGAATTTTGTAACTAAATGAAAATATATAAAGTGAAATATTTAACAGGCAAAAGACAAATTAGAAAAGAAACATGGGTTTGTCGAAGAAATACACTATAAATTGGTCTGAAGGAGATTTATAATGTTAGAAACAATTCATGAAAAACAGGAACGAGAAAAACAGGACATAGCAACGCTAACTGCTTTGAAGAACGCGGGATCTAATTTAACAAAGGTACATTACCTAGAACATTACTTTTTAGTAGATACAATAGAGATTGCAGAGAAAATTGCAGATGTGCTACATGAAAAAGGTTATGATATTTATGAACCATCTGAACAACTTTCAGAAGATGGGTTACGTTACTATGTATTTATAGTGGGGAAAAATTGTATACCAACAAAAGAAAATGTTTGGGAAGAAACAAAACATATGGCTGAGTTAGCGGTTTTATATAGTGGAACATGTACTAGTTATGATGGCTGGGAAACACAAGTAATAGAATAAGTTCGGTGGTAAGTTTTGAAAAAAGCATAAACAGAACAATGTTTAGATAATAGCTAGTAATTGTTGAAGTTCATTGTACATTGAAAAGGCGGAGTCTCTTGGAAGGCTTCGTCTTTGTTTATATAAGATATAAATTAGTCTTATTATTCTACCAATACGGTGCACGTGGCGATGTAGTAGCGATAACAGATCAAAATGGACAAGTGGTAGCAAACTGTGAATATGATGCTTGGGGAAATGTCCTAAAGGGCGACGCAAAAGGAATAGCAGCAGACAATCCATTTGGATATGCGGGATACATGTATGATAAAGAAATTGGCATGTATTAATTGATTGCGAGGTACTATAATCCAGACCATGGTGTGTTCTTATCGGTGGATCCGGATGGGCATTGTGCATATCGTCCTTGGGGGACGACACAATTGTGGGTTTATGATGACAGAACAGCTTTATGCAAACTCTAGGGGAGTAAAAGCGGGAATAAAGGGTTGGGCAGAGAGCTATAGTTTTAATTTTATGGGTGGAGGGAATTTTGTTAGTAAATTGGGATCGTTTATAACGGGAGCATCTAAAGGGTGGAAACAATCTAAAACAAAATGTAAGGTAAAGGCGTCCCAAGTAAAAGTTGGAAATCGAAAAGCGATGCAAAGTGTGCTGAAAAGTGCAGGTAAACAAGCAATAAAGGCTGCTATAGTAAGAGGTAGTAATAAAGCTGTAGGAGTATCATCTAAGGTGATTTTAAATGCTGTTAAAACTGGGAAAGGAGAAGATAAGGTTGTTTAAATTAAATAAAGAGATGCAGATTTTATTGAAACAGACATTAGAATCACAAAATAAACATTTACTATGGTTAAATGTTTATGAAGACTTAAGTATGATAGAAACTGAAAAAATAAATAAATTGAGAGATATTATAGTAGATGAATTAATGGAAAAAGGTTTTGATGAACGAGACAATATAAACGATTTGGGAAGAGCATTAGAAGAGCTAATTGATATCTTAGGAAATTTAATACCTTAGAAAATGTTAAGCTGTATGGCAACGTTTTTAGCAGATGGAAAGTTCCGTTAATTACAGAATGAAAGATTATATAATTTTTAACAATGCGCTTAATACGAGCGTAGCTATGATTAGAGAGTTTTGCATGTGTAGAATAACTCCAAAAATATAAGGATATATTCTGAGGGCGTATGATTATATAGTATATTTATTGATTCGAATCTTTAAAAGGAGAGGAAACATGGAGAAAATAATAGGGATTATTCTGATTATAGGTGGTATGATTCCATTAATTTATGCAATGATACAAATCTATCGGCAATGGAAAGAAAAAGGACCTTCTTTTGCCCTTAAATCAATAATTTTCCTAGCCGTAAGTATTTTGCTAGATACTGCAACAACTATTATATTGTGTATAGTAACAGTATTCATTGGTATTTGTTTAATTATCTACACATAATAAGTTCAAGAAGGCTAACTTATCGATTGTTACTAATTGGAGGGATTGGATGAACTTCATTTTACATGGATCTAAACATACAGTTTTAGCTTCCGTTTTTGACTCATTTGAAGGTAGGGAAAAAGAGTTTAATTGGCTTATAACAGACATGGAGATTGTCGCACATCAGGAAGAGAAACTTATCCGAGATTATCCTAAAATGTCGTATCCAATAGTTTGGATAGCAGGTGAAAATCTTTCAAATCTCGTAAAGAAATATAATCCTCAATTTATTTGGGGCGTACTATCTGCGTTTGATAAGTCTATAAACATTGATATTAATAATTTGCTTGTAGAGCCCTATGCAAATGGAAACGAAGGGCTCTGGGTACCAAGTCCAAATATTCAGCACCCTCAAGCAAAACTTGAAATTGTTTGTTGGGATTCCAGTTTGATGTTGTTATTAAGTAACGATATAAATATTGATGATAAATTTAGAAATTACTTTAAAGAAGCTAGGGATTTAAATGCCTATAATTCGGAATTTTGATTTAAATGGAGACAACATTAATCCGTTATACGAAACAGATATGGAAAAGGGAATGGTATGCATACTCTACAAGTAGCGTATTATAAGGTGAAAAGCGGATTCTCTGTGAGGAGAATTAGATTATTATTGATTTATAAAAACAAATAGGAATAGATAAACTTAATATTATTAAATGAGAATAGTAGGATGGAATAGGGATAAATATAACTTTGAGAGAAAAGAAGGTGTACTATGGAGTTTACATTCGAAAAGGTTCAACGTATTGAAGATGCAAATATATACCGTGTTAGTAATATAACTGATATTTATGAAACAGATTTATTTGATGATTATAATCGTAATGTTGATAATTTAAGTTTACTTGTTCAAGAGAGGATTAATCAGTTTATTGTACATGTAGATAAATCTGAGGAAAAAAATGTGAAAGAAGAAATAGAGTCTAAAAACATTTCCTACACAGTTTTTGATTCGGGAAGAAGGAACATTTTCTTTGTTTTTGATTCTATACCAAGGACAGAAGTATCATATATAATCAAGTATTTTTATGGTGTAAGTATAGAAAATACTTTTGCTATTATCAGTTTAGGAAATAGCGTTGGTATTAAACTAGAGGAAATAAATCAAAGTAAATTGATGAAGTGTTTAATGGGAGAATGTGTTGTACCACAAATCGAATTAGTTCCATCATCGGCGTGTGCATTTATTCAATATGATGGTGCGCTTTTAACGATTGCTAGTAATAATTTCGATATTTATGCAACATGAAAATAATAAGAGGTAATTAAATGATTTTTTTAGCGCAAGGAGATACTGGAGATGTCCAAAGTTAATTAATAGATATATGTCGCACCACTTATATTTTTCAGAAAAGGTAACTTTAAGAATATAGGAGGATAAAAGATACATGGATAAAGAATATGAAGAACTCATAGTTAGGAGTTTTTTTTTTTAAAATCCAGGATAGAATTATTTTTGAACTAACTTCACCTAAAAAAAGAGTGAAGGCATTAGGGCGTTTGGCGCATAACCATGACACTATCTTAAATTCTATGTATTTTGAATCTATCCCAAAAAATATGGAGCAAAGGATTCTTGTTACGTAATGTCCCTTATTAGTGAAATTGATGGGAGTTTTATGGGATTAGAATGTGCAATAGAAAAAGTTATTTGGTGTGGTTTACCTTGTTTAATTTCATGCATACCGAGTAAATTATTATATTTTCAAGCTGAGCAGGGGAGCGGCCCGCCTGAAAGATATATTCTACGTAAAATTTAAAAGTATATTCCTATAAAAAGATATATAAGGTAGGAGAAAGAGTGGCACCATCAATCCATTATATGAAACAGATAGAAAGCGTCCCCCGCTAAATAAAAGTAATAATTGAAAAGGATGAGTGATTATGAGGTTTTTTTTGAGTGGTGAATTAGAAGGTGACATTGCTGAGGAATTTATAAATATAATTTCAGAAATCGGTAGTGACCTTGAAAAATTAAATAGTAATAATTATGGTAGCGAAGTAGAAGAAATAGCTATAATCCCTATAGTAGTTAACATAACTCCGGAATATGAAGCTGCGGGTTTCTTTAAAGAAAGAAAGCTTTTTAAAAAGAAGAGTAAAGTAGCAGACTTTCGATTAAGGATTGACTATGAGACAGTTTTATCTGCAGATTATGCTACGAAGAAAATATTGATAATTGAAAATATTATTCAATCTATTATACTGTTAGGGGAAAAGGCTACGTCGGACTTTAATGCAATAAAGTTAGAGCAAGATATTTTACAAGTTTTTAATATCAAAGAATTGATATAGTGGGACATTTTACAGGTGAATATTATGTAGTACGAAAATACTAAGGAACACCCTGTAGTTCCTCATAAAACATTATTTTAACTGGAAAAAGGAAAAGAAGAACATACTGTATGGTACTCTCTAGGAAAGAAATGGTGATACTATGAGATTGTATGTAGCTGATGATTCAGAATATATAAACGAAATGCTCTCATTTATGTTTGAGGATATGAGCAAGTATGATTGGATATTTGCAGATATGGTGCCGCACGTATTTAAAGGCGGAGCGGAAGTGATGGATACCATATTTGAGCAAGAAAAATTTTATATTTCAGGTGAAAATCTTTATAGCTTTTTGAAAGAGTATAAAGTTTTACTTATATTTGGAGTGGTGATTGCTGTGGAGAAAGGAAATGAAAAACTCCTTGAAAGTATTCCAGACACTCCAATTATTACAGAAAACAGAGAGTATTGGAAAGATGAGTACAATTTAACGTTGCCAGGATCATTAATGGAGTTTGGTTTTTTTGATACATCAATTTTAATGTTTGCCAGTGATGACGACTATAGCATAGAGAAATTTAAAAGCAGTTTTCAAAATGTAGTATTTTATGTAGAAGATGAATTATAAAAGCGTTAGTGAAATTTGAAAGGAAATCCATCGAGTTTTGGAGAGACGTATATAAGTAATTAGTATCTCCATGAGCGGGGATACTTCGTATTGATGCAGAAGAGCTAGTGTTGGCTCTACTTTTTTCTATATGTATTTTATAAACAATTCGATATAATCTTGATAACAAATTAATGGTAGTTTAAGATGCATGGTAATGTTACATATTAGTATGATGTGAATGCAAAACGATTGTTGAATCTTTCTAGTAAAAATAGAATAGCTGCATTAAAAATTTACAATGAACCTTATGCTATAGGAAAAGAAAGAGGGAATTGTTGATGTGGATAGCGTTTCTAGAATTTTTAGAGTTTATTATAGTTTTGAGTTTAAGTCTTATATTAACATTGGTCGTTTTTTTTCAAGAAAATTATCTGTTTGATATTAAAGAAAGTATTAGTAAGAATAGGTTTTTGTTTATTATTCTAATCATACGTATGTCTCTAGGAGTGTGGATATTATATGTTACAGAAACTACTATAATTGCTGTCTCAAAAGTGACTGCAATTCAATTAATTATTTTACTTCTTTTTTGGGCATGCTCGAAGTATGTAAAAAAAACTCGTGAAAATTGGCTAATTACTATAGTTGCTTTTGTTGTTTATGGTGTTGGTACATACATGTATATTCAGTTTGCTTTTAGAGGCTATTAATATATCATCAGAAAAGTTAGTGGTTAGAAAGATGCATTTATTAAATGTTTGTATGAAGGAAGAGCGAATATAGGCTCTTTTTTCTTTATATATAGGATAGGACATGTATCTAATCCTCGTGGGATAAATCAAAATAGAGAACGGAAGGAATCATATGAACAAAAAAGAATTAAAATTAAAGCTACTGCAAGATCTAGGTGAAGAGTTAAAAGAAGACGGTTATAAGACTAGGATTACACAACAAAGTTTTGTGAAAAAATTTGATAAAGGAAAAATTAGTATGCATTTAGCTTTTATCGATCATCCAGAAGATTTTCATGTGACGGTGGATGTGGGAATTCGGTTTGACGAATTAGAGAATATGAAAAATCAATGGGATGAAGGTTTAACAATTAAAGAGAAAAAGGAAACCTATACGATTGGGGTTGAGTTAGGGAATTTAGTCCATAGGGAGCAAAAAAGATGGTGTGTTGAAAAGAAAACCGATATTTTGCCTGTTACCATAGATATATTAAAAGAGATCAAACAATATTTCATTCCATATATTGATAAGTATGTAGATATAGAAAATGTATTTGATTTATGTGTAAGAGATGATGACGAAGCTGCATTACTAGGTACAACATTTGAGGGATATCGAGCGCAAAATGCTATTGGATTAGCTTTATTATTAAATAAAGAAGAGATGTTAGAGCAAATCATTGAAAAGAAGAAAGAGTATTTAAAGACGCGGGATAAATTTCAATTGGAGTTATTTGAAAACTTTCTTTTTAATATGAATTTAAGATAGGTGAATTTAGTTATTTATTGTAATGATTATAGTAGGTTTAATTGTTGATATTTAGTTAGCCTTTCTAGAAAAACATTAGACTCTGTTTTTTATTAATTATAAATATTAGCATCCTCTATAAGGAATCATTCAAAGTTTTTATGATTATATACAAAACCTTGAATGTAACTTATGGGGGATTTTATTTACAGATTGTGTAATGCGGAAAAGTCTATATTGAATTTTATTCGGTTTGATAGTGCCTGAGAGTGGTGATAACACACGGTAATCTTGTGCGTCAGCGATAGACCGCGCTTTTGATAGCGACTAATCCATTGATTTTAGTTAGCTTGCCTCTTTATTGGGAGTGTCAAAGAATAATTTATTTTTATAAGTTAAATGATTAAGAAGTATTATTATAAAATACTAGATAGATGCTTTTTATTATAATATATTTGAGCTCAATTATATTATGTGAAATAGGAGTGAGAATTTTGTTCGAAACAATAGTTTACGATAAAGCTAAATATCATTATGAAGGAGATTTCCCACAAGAGTTACCGATGGAGCAAGCATTTGTACATACTGGAATGTTCTTAGGTTGGATTATTGATAATCATTTATTTAGTGATGAATTCTTAGAAGAGACCGAAGAGGAAATTAATAAATTTAAACTTAGAAAAATGATTGGAACTCAGGTTTATATGTTCTGGGATGGGGTTTTAAGCGATGACATGTTAAATGATGAAGGGAATCAATTTGCAATAGATTATTTTGATTTTGAAAAAGGTTTATATTTAGATGATTATGATGATGTATTTTTAGAGTGTGATACATTATATCAAGTGCAAGATACTTGGGGAAATTACTTTAAATTAAAAGAAGTGATCGATACTAGGTATAAGGAATGGAAAAAACTTAAAAGTAACGGATAAAGAGGACTTTAAGTAATGAAATATTTTTTGTTCCAAATGAAGGTTTATTATATGCTGTAGAAAAGGGGAGAAATAATGAAATTCCCAAAAGATGAAGATGGACAAGTGTTAAATATGTTATACAAGCAAGGGATAGATTTTAATAAAAAACACATAGTAGATTTCTTTATTGCAATTCCTGATCAAGGTAATGGAGAAAAAGTAATTGGTAGATTACAAGCATTGGACTTAAATTGTGAATTAGATTTTAATGAAGAATTTGAAGATTGGACATGTACTTGTTCTAAAGAAATGTTCTTAATTTATGAGGATATCGTAGAGATGCAAAAGGAATTGAATAAACCGGGTGAAGAGTTTGGTGGATATACAGATGGTTGGGGTGCATTTGTGTAATATTGAATTTATTTATCGTGATAAAATAAATTAGACGGAGTAAAGAAACTATTTATGGAAAGAAGGGCTTATATAAGTTCTTCTTTCTTTGTATATATTAAGATATCTTAGTGATAGAAACGTATATGATATGTGGGCGGGGGGATACCGGTAAAAGCCCGATTGGTAAGGACTAATTAAAGTTTCACTTTATATAGGTTTTGAGAGAGTAAGATATAAGGTATATTGTTTGTAGCGGAAATCTTGACGGAAGGAAGCGTGTGATAATTGGCAATGACGGATGAACAATTCGAGAATTATCTTGTTATGTGTTATGACAAATTAGAAAGTAAACAGCAAAAATTCATTTCGGATTATAATATCTATAACTTTGATGAGTATTGGTATGATCAAGATCAATGTATATTACAGTTTAAAAAAAATGGTCAAGTATTACTTGAATTTAGTGTTGTTTTTATAGGGTCTTGGTCTGGAAAGCGTAACAGTTGGATGTGGTCTTGGGCTAATGAGAATGTGGCTGATTATACAAGAAGTAAGTCTAACTGTTTGAAAGATTTACAAAAGATTACAGGAAGTGAGGTTTTTATAAATCCACTTTTTGAATGCGATCAAGAAATGGCGTATGAGCTAGCAGCCTTTTCCATTGAATATTTAGATGCAGAAGGAATGTATATGGCACCAGGTGAGAGAAGTGATGTATTTATGGCTGTTATGTCACCGCATGCGTTGTGAGTAGAGCATATGAAAAATATAGATAAGGTAAAATGAATAAGGAGTACAGTTTAATAAATTAATAAAAGGTATCATAGGTCCCTGATGCCATGGTGATAAATTTAAAGGAGTGAATTATATTGCTTGAAGTAAAGTTTTACGATTGGAAAAAAAAACGTCCTAAAAAACATTATTTGCTTGTACATGAAATTAGAATTTTCGAGCTAATTTTCTCAAAGAAAGTTAGCGAGTTTGAGATGGGATTAAGAGAGATTGAAAAAGTAACTGTCTTTTGTTTAGCTAACGAAAACACTGATATTTCATATGAAGTGAATAGAGCTTTGGGTGAAATTCGTATATATGTTCCATATGATTTTATGGACTTTTTAGCATTAAATTCAGTTGAAGAGAAATACAAAGAGTTTTGCAAATTAGTACGCCAATATGTTGTCCTTGGACTTGAAGAAAACTCTACTCTTTCATCATCTGTTGTTAAAGGGTATATAGAGGAATCTTTAGATGAAATTGTGAAGCAAAACTATGAAGGAATATTTTTAGTTGGGAAGACACCTAAGAAAAGCCCAAGCCGTAAGAAGATAGCGATATTAAAAGGAATTCATCGTGTTAAAGGTTTCCAGCTACGATGTGAAGTGTATGATGAAAAGGGATTAAAGATTCGAGATCAATTATTGGTGGAAGAGGTAGGAAATGAAATGGTGTATGCAAGATTTTTGGGTACATTAAAATGGGAAAGTGAAAATCTAATAGTAGTTCAATCTAAATCCAGTAGTTGGAAAGAAGAAATCTATCTTTAATAACAAGGTTGTATAGTAGAAAGAGGGTTGTAGAGCATAAATGAATTTTTTTCGAAAAAATAAATTAAGTGACATTCAGAAAAAATACTATGAACATTTTGGAGAGCCTAGTCAGATTCTTGAATATACCTGGGGTGAAAGAGGAGCTAAAAGAGTAGAATTAGATAATACCGCTCTAAAAAAAGGAATGCTATACGTTTTAGAATTCCCGAAAAATGAAGATAGGCCAGTATGGACATATGTGACATTAGGGATGTCAGCTGAATATATGACCAATGGTGCTAAAGGAGAATTAATTTGGTTAAATGCAAATCAAAATGAGGAAATGATTGATTTGCTTGCTGGATTAGCACATTATCCATTTATAGATGAGACCTCGTTTGATTATGGGGATACAATTTCTAATGCGGATGCTGAATCTGATTTTTCAATGAATGTGCTTTTAGTAAGCCCGGCAGTTATTGAGGCAGGAGAGTCTCCAGAGCTAATGGAGTTTTTTGAAGAAAAGGAGCTTGATTTATTTTGGTTATTACCTATTCATCAAGCAGAAAAAGAGTATATGATGGAACAAGGAGATGGAGATATTAGTGCGCTCTTTGACCTTTGGCTGGAAAAAGAGATTGATACAGAAACTTTCTGTGATCCACATCGTTTATCTACGGTTTGATAAAAATATTTTAAATAATAATTGTGAGTAAGCATCAAACTTATTAATATTAAGGAAGTTTGATGCTTATTTTTTATGTTTAGAATAAACGAGAGGTTTTTGATATATATGAAAGATATTGTATGTAAAGAATTAATAAGTCTTAAGTCTATTGTTGAAGCCTATCAATTTAAAAAAATGAGTTTGGATTATAACAAAATGTAATTTTGCTAGTAAAAGACAATCAGAATCGACCTTTTATTATTGATTTAGATAAAAAAAATGTGAATATAAATATTTTTAATTTAGAGGTGATAAATGTGAATGAACGTCTAAAGAAAATTGCAATGTTAAGAGAAAAGGTAGAGGAAAAGGCTACTAGAGAAAAGTTTTTAATGTTATGTCCGTCTATAAAAGAATTTCAGATTATTAGCGGGAAGAAAATTGCTTCATTAGTAAACTTTTTAATTGATGAAACACCGAATCCTATCAAAGTTATGAGTGAATTAAATGCTGAACAAGTTATCAATGAAATAAAAGAATTTGAACGTGAATTAACTAGTTTATTGTCTAAGAAGATTATTGTATGGTATGCACATGAAAATTGGGACTTTGGTGTGCAATTAGAATTAGAAGATTTCATGTTATATACAAAAGAAGTATTACATTTCATTGGATATGACGATGCTCAAAGAGGATTAATTTATTCTAGCCTTATTGTAGTAGATGAAGCAATGAGAAGTGCTTTTTCTTTTCTAAAGAATGAGTATAATGTCGAGATAGTACTATGGAAAGAAAGCTGAGTGTATTAGAGTGTTTTAAAACAAATTGGATGAATGGTTGAATTTATTATTAGAAGAAGTGGTGCGTGGTTTAGTGTGATAGAAAGAAAAAGAGAGTCTTCAAGGGATATGTATAAGAGAGTAAAGGAGAGAAAATATGTCTTTTTATAAAGAGGAAATAAAAGGGGATAAATTGATTATAAGTGATGAAAGCATTGATATTTTAATGGATGCTTTTCAAAATAAAGGTGAAGAGATGCCTAAAAATATATCATGGAATTTCATAGCGACGGTATTACTCGCGGGATCTTATTATGAATAAGTAAAAAACGAAGAGTCTAAATAGTCCCTTCGTTTTTTTTACTTATTTTTTCTCTACTAACTTTTTATTCTTCCAATCTAGTGTAAATAATTTATTAAATGTTTTTTGATCAACGTCTTTTACGTTGTTTCCAACCCAGTTTGCAGTTCCGAATGTGTAGCCTGGACGAAGTTGGTAATCGTCGGCGTGTTTTGTATAAGCGACTTGTAAGTTAGATTGATCTGTATTTTTTTCAGAGATAACAACAGCGATCATACCAGGAGAGAAACCGCTATTTGTTAGCGCTGGAAGTTGATCCATCGGTATTAAATTACCTTTTGCATCAGATTCATATAGGTATGTGCGAGAGTACATGAAAAGTTGGTTTCCATATAAAGAATGATAGGAGTCACGTGTATAAATACCCCAGTTTTGATTGTTATATCCGTTAAAGAATACGTTCCACTTTACGTTTTTGTTTGTTTGGTCAATTAAATTCGTTTTATAACTAGTTTGTTTATAGCTTACAGAGTCAGACCAAGTGACTTGACCAGTTGCACCAGCTTCACCGCTAGGGCCATTAGGCGTTACAGAAGCTTTAACAGAGCCACCAAGTTGATAAGATACGCTAGATGTTACAGTCGTTTCTTCTACAGCATTTGTAGGTGCTACGTTAAAGAAACGAGCGCTGTTATCTTGAAGGTTAAATGCAACATCATATTGTGAAGGATAACGTAATGTTGCACTAGCGCCAGAGATTGGGTAGTTATCAATAGGTGCATCACTTATAGTAGGATTTGCTTTTAGAAAACTACCAGTTGTATTAATAACGGCAATCTGTTTATCAGCGCTTGGGTCATCGATAAAAGTTACCTTTAAAGACATTGTCATATTATCAGCTTGGTCATTATTAAATGTATTATAGCTCGTATGTGTTTTTGCATTTTGCCCGATATCTGTTACAACTTGCGATGTTGTTTGAGCATAAGCAGCAGGTGTTGAAAGAGTTACAGCGCTACTAGCAAAAACAGCGGATAATGCTAAATATTTTAAGTATGTTTTAGAACGTTTCATACAATCACTTCCTTTTATCTTTGTCGATATATGTCGTATTACATTTATATCGTAACATGAAAATAAAACGGAATGGATGGTTATGCATAATTGCATAGATGAGTTTTGAAGGATAACGATAATAGCATTTTATCAATCCTTATTAAGGAAATTGATGTGATTTTATTTTATCCCGCTATTTGCTGGGCAGTAAGACCCCCACCTCAAAATGCAGCGAAAGCAAAGAAGTTAGGTGGGGGATGAATAAATCCCCACTGATTAAAGTTTCATTTTATATATTCCTCCTAATCAATTCTCCAACTTGCGTCGCAACAAACGCAACATCACTATCAATTTCATCCAACACGTAAGACTCTAAAATGCCCATTACAGCTGTTCCTAAAAATTTTAAGACGATATGTTTATCGATGTTTTTATTTACTGATGTGTCTGTATTTAATTTTTTCTCTATTTCACCCATGATGAAAGTTAGTAATTTTTTTTGAAATGATAAGGTGCTGTTACTTCTAAATAGTGCCGCAAAAAATGGTTTGTGTTCTTTGAAGTATTCAAACCATATGATTGTTCCTTCTATAAATTCTTTGTTTTGCTTCTCGTAGCATATTTCTTTTAATTGGTCTAAATGATCGTCCACAATTTTATCTAATAAATTGTACTTATCTAGATAGTGTAAGTAAAACGTTTTTCTTCCGATATTTGCTTTTTCGGTAATGTTTTTAACTGTAATTTCATCAAATCCATCTGTAATTAACATTTCTATAAATGCCGATTGAATGGCGTTTTGTGATTTTATAATTCTTCTATCGATTTTCTCCATATCGTGTTCCTCCGTTGTTGATACACATATTTCTTTATGTGTGTATTATCACCCAAATGCGTAAATGTGGTCATTGAAACAAGGTTCTACTCATTTTATTATAAATATACATGTGAGTAATAACTCTCACAAGTGTAAAATTAATAATAAGATAAGGGTGGTTTTATATATGGCAGTTACGAAAAGAAATGTCCGTTTTTATGCAAGAGGATTACAAGTTGCAGGTATTTTAAATATTCCTGTAGGTGCTGAGGGAAAGAAACAAAATGCAGCGATTGTTTGTGTGCATCCAGGTAGTAGCTGTAAAGATCAAACGGCAGGATTATATGCAGAGAAGTTAGCAGAACAAGGCTATGTAACGCTTGCGTTTGATGCATCGTATCAAGGTGAAAGTGAAGGTGCACCGAGATATATGGAAGAACCAGCTGCGCGCGTTGAAGATATTCGCTCAGCGGTAGATTATTTGACTACTCTTTCTTATATAGATGAAGAACGTATCGGTGTGTTAGGCGTTTGTGCGGGCGGTGGTTATGCGGTAAATGCCGCAATGACAGAGCGCCGCATTAAAGCAGTTGGCACAGTTGTTGGTGCAAATATTGGCCGATTAAATCGTGAAGCTGATCCAATTGGGGTGTTAGAGGCGATTGGTAAACAACGTACTGCTGAAGCACGCGGAGCAGAGGAACTGATTACAAATTGGATTCCTAAAAATCAGGAAGAGTTAGTAGCAGCGGGTATGACCGATATAGATATTGTAGAAGCAGTTGAGTATTACACAACGCCACGAGGGCAAAGTGTTAACTCTCCAAATAAGCTAAACTTTACGAGCATGGGATCGGTAATTGGTTTTGATGCGTTCCATTTAGCAGATACGTTATTAACGCAGCCGCTGCAAATTATTGTCGGTAGCAAGCAAGGCGCATTCGGTTCTTATAAAGATGGTCATGAGCTGTATGAGAAAGCAGCTTCAGAGAAAAAAGATTTACTTGTTGTGGAAGGTGCGAGTCATTACGATTTATACGACCAACCAGAACCAGTAAGAATTGCAGTTGAAAAATTAACAAGTTTTTATAAAGAGCATTTGTAAAAACAATGTTGATATAAATGGTGCCTATAGTTGTTAGATACAAGTCTAACAACTATAGGTTTTTACTATGATGAGCGAAGTGCTTAATATTTACGTTATAAGTGCATAACAAGTTATAATAAAAGAAATCAATAAGGAGGCTGGCTGTGAAGAATCTTCGTTATCTCAATATATTTACGATATTAATTATATACACACTACTTATGTTTTACATCGGCTGGAACGGATGGGTTTGGCTTCATGCGGTATTTGGCTGGGAATCTTGGGGATATTATGCTTTCATAGTCGCATTTATTTCATATGCGTACATTCTCGTGCAAGTGTTTAAGTTTCTGCCATTTCTGCGAACGATAGGTTCGATTTGGTTTGCGGTCATACAATATGCACTTATGTTGTTGCCATTAGCTAATATTATGGTCTTTCTTTTACAGTTTTCAGTAGAGAAAGAAGAGGCAATTATTTGGACAGGAGCGGCTGTGATAGCTGCATTTATCTTTATCTTTGCGTACGGAGTATTTAATGCGTATAGTCCGGTAGTAAGAAAGTACGAGGTGCACATACCGAAAAAGGTAGAGGGGCGTAAAAGTTTACGCATTGCGATGGCTTCTGATATGCATTTCGGTAAACTGTCTGGCGTTTCACATTTAAAAAGACTTGTTCGTCATGTAAATGAGATGGAACCTGATATTATTTTACTGCCAGGTGATATTATCGATGATCATCCAGGTGTGTTCATTCAAAAGAATATGGGATCGATCATGAAACAAATGAAAGCTCCATTAGGCGTATATGGCGTTTTAGGAAACCATGAATACTACGGCAGAGCAGTTCCAGAGTTTTTACAAGAGATGGATAAGATTGATATTCGTATTCTTTTAGATGAAGTAATTACAATTGAAGATGACTTTTATCTCGTTGGAAGAAGAGATAAAACAGAGCGAGATCGTCAAAGCTTTAAACAATTAATGAGTACGGTAGATAAATCGATGCCTGTTATCGCAATGGATCACCAGCCATTTGAGTTGAAACAAGCAGCAGCGGCAGGTGTAGATTTATTATTATCCGGTCATACGCACCGCGGACAAATGGCGCCCAATCATATTGTAACGAGAAGAATGTACGAGCTAGACTGGGGATACGCACAAAAAGGCGCGTTCCACGCAATTGTTTCTTCTGGATTTGGATTTTGGGGACCCCCGCTTAGACTTGGTAGTAGGTCGGAGATTGTGCAGGTAGAAGTTACGTTTGAATAGGGGTTATGAAATAGAGAGCTGATTGCTCTCTATTTTTTTCAATAAAAACAAATAACAATAAATATTTATGTTGGTGCTAATTTCATAAAAGAGATACGATTATAAGACTCGATTAAAATAAAGGGGGGGATTGTAAGTGATCATATCAGATGTACTATACGGAGAATTTGAAGTGGATCAAGTAGTAGAAGAATTAATTTCAAGTAAGTCTATGCAAAGACTAAAGGGAATTCATCAAAATGGCGCAAGTTACTTAGTGAACGAGAAATGGAATGTAACGCGCTTTGATCATTCAGTTGGTGTTATGTTATTAGTTAAAAAACTAGGTGGTTCAGTAGAAGAACAGATCGCTAGTTTACTGCATGACGTATCGCATACTGCCTTTTCCCACGTGATTGATTACGTTTTTGATAATGAAGATGAAAGTTATCATGAAGAGATATTTAGTTCTGTTGTGAAAAACTCAGAAATTCCAGCGATCCTTGCGAAGCATGGTTATAACTATGAAGATATTTTATTAGATGATTCGAAGTGGACATTACTGGAAAGGTCAGCGCCCGAATTATGTGCAGATCGAGTGGATTATACGTTACGAGATATGTATACATACGGATATATTTCTTTAGAAGAGGTTCATAGATTTTTAGAGGATATTATCGCAGTAGAGGGGAAAATGGTCCTTCAAAGTATCGAAATGGCAGAGTGGTTTACAGAAACGTATTACAAAGAAGTAATCGATTTCTTTATGAAACCAATGAATATTTACGGAAATGATATGTTAGTGAAAACGTTAAAGTTAGCTCTTCATAAAAAGGTTATTCATGCAGATGATTTCCTTCTTGAAGATGATGAGCTTATTTCGAAATTGCAGCAATGTAATGATTCAGAAGTCCATGCTTTATTAAGAAAAGTTCATCCCAATGTAAAAGTAAAAGAAGATAGAGACGATTACGATTTGTATCAGAAAAATAAAGTCCGTCTTATTGATCCTCCGTTACTTCGTGAAGGTGAAGTTATTCCAGCATCTGTTGTGTCAGAAAACATAAGACAGATGAGTGATATTGCTTATGAAAAAGCGGTGAGAGGGATGTATGTGAAAGTGATTTCGAATTAAAAAAGAAGTAGCGCATCGTTTTTAGAGCGCTACTTCTTTTTTATTAATGATCAAACCAATTCCAAATCTCAATATCTCCAAGAGTCGCATAACGTACGTGCGGGGAGTTTTGTAATTTTAATAACTCTTTCGATGGGCCAGTAATAACAATTCCGTATACTTTTACACCGTTGTCCTTTACATATTGATAACGTTTATCTAAGTTTAGTTCTTTCTCAGAAAGCGCTGATATTTTGCTTACCGTTTTTTTATGGATAGAAAGGATGCGCATCATTTCGGTTACTTTGTCTTCTTGCGTTTTCTGTCCGTCAGTTTCATTAGCGAGGAATCTTACATGTTCTGGAAACCCTATAGCTTCTCCGCCATGTAGGATATAGTCATCTACATTTTTTCTTTCTTGTCCTGTATCTAAAGCGTACCATACAGGAGTTGGAGGGAGTTCTTGTGCCTCGAATGTACTATATAAAAGCGGTTCTAATTCTTTTAAAGTGTAAGCTTTATCAAAAGAAATTGCTACTTCTGCAACGGTTCCATCATGTACTTTTGCAAGTGTATCCCATACTTTTTTTGATGAATCCTTTAAATAATCACCCTGCTCTGTTTTTGGATGAACAAAGAAGAGTTTTGGTTGATAGAACGGATTCATCCAAGTTCGCTTCGTAACATCTACAGATGATAAGAAGCTTTTTGTTTCTATTGTACCGAGGGGCATTTCTTTTTTACCGACGGTTCGTACTAAATCAAATTGGCTATTCGTACGGAAAAAAGCTTCTACACTTGTTCCGCCTCCCATAACACGGCTATTTGGGATCGTTGCTTCAAGTGCAAGCGAAGGAACCTCTCTAATTTCTTCTAGACTTTTATCATTATTAGCTTGAAAATAAAAGGCTGATAATACCCCGCCGATTATATAGATAACGATGCAAATTGATAATATAAAACCAAACGTTTGTAAACGATGTTTCCACTTAATTCTCCAAAAAGGAATTTTAAGATTTTTTGGAGGTAACTTTTTCTTAATTGGTTCTGTTTTTGTTAACAGCTCATCTAAGTAAGCTTCACACTCTTCACATGACTCAATATGACTTTCTAACAGTTCTTGTTCATCATGCGTGAGCGTTCCATTTTCATACTTCTTCCATAGTTTTTTAAATTCTGTACAACCCATCCGTATCACTCCTTTATGCTTTTCGTGTCTTTCCGTCCCCTGTGTAATTCAATTTTCACTTTCGCTAATGAGAGACCAGTCATTTCTGCTATTTCCTTATAGGAGAATCCATAGTAATCTCGTAGTAGTAGGACATTTCGTCTTTCGAGCGGAAGAGCGTATAAACTGTCTAACCAACTAGCAATCTCATGTTTTACGAAATATTCATGTTCTGTACTTGGCACGTTTGGTAAATGGAATTCTTCCACTGTAGTTGTTTTATACTTTTTTTCTTTTCGATACCAATCGATAAAGGCATTGTAGGCAATTGTAAATAACCACGGCCTAATTTCTTCTCCTTTATAATAGTCAATATGGACGAGCATTCGGTAAAATGTTTCTTGCATGAGATCTTCCGCATAGTGGGAATCTCCGGTTAGGGAGAGAAGATAGCGAAATAAATCTTGCATATGCTCTGAGTAAATTTCTTCTAATGATTGTTTACGTTTCACTACATTTCCCTCCCTTCATACATAACAACGAAATACATATAAAAAAGTTACAATTTTTTATGGAATTATAGTAAAAAACGTCAAGAATTGGATTACGTTCTCTTTTATCATAATACATATAAGGCGGGTGAACAGAGATGGAAAGCTATGAAACACAAATTCAAAGGTCAATTGATTATATTGAGGAAGATGTAATGGAAAAACAAACGCTGCGTAATTTAGCGCGGGTTGCAGGTTTTTCTGAGTCTCATTTTCATCGTGTATTTCAGGCGTTAGTAGGTGATACGGTAATGGAGTATGTTCGAAAGAGGAGGTTAGCCCGGGCAGCTTATCAACTTTCTCATACGGATGAAAAAGTTATTGATATCGCGTTTGAACATGGCTTTCAATCTCACGAAACGTTCACGAGAGCCTTTAAAAAATTATTTCAAATGACACCGAGTGAATATCGAAAACAAGAAATCGAAACACCGATGTATTACAGAGTAAATGTAAAGCAAAGAAAATTAAATCCGTATTTAGGAGGCATACAAATGGAATATCGTATTGTAAATAAACCAGAATTTTTAGTGGCGGGTTATGAACTGAAGACGACAAGTAAAGAAGGGAAAAACCATCAAGACATTCCAGCATTTTGGCAAGAATATTTACAAAAAGATCTTGGAACGACGATTCCGAATCGTAAAGATACGAGCCAATGGGTAGAGCTTGGATTATGTACTGATTTTAATTTAGAAACAGGAGACTTCACTTATATTATCGGAATGGAAGTTACAGACTTTGAAAATGTACCAAATGAAATTGCAAAGCGTACTTTCCCGGCAGCAACATATGCAGTATTTACAACGCCGAAAGTTCCTCATGAAGAAATGGTATCGTCTATCCACCAAACTTGGAATGCAGTATTCTCAGAATGGTTTCCGCATTCAGGCTATGAACATTGCGGCGTTACAGAGTTTGAATTATACGATGAGCGTTGCCACGAAGATAAGAGTGAGTTTGCACAAGTAGAGCTTTGGATACCGGTGAAGAAAAAATAATAGGGTAAGAGCGAATCATTGGGAGATGGTTCGCTTTTTTTATAAGTGGATTGTTAAATTTGTATTGTTTTATCTGTAATACATATGAAAATGGTAAAATAAAATAGCAATTAAATATTGCGGGTGGAAGGTTATGCCCTTTCTTCATTTTGTGAAGAAAGGAGGTGTAATCGTATGGAATTTCTTTTGCAAATTTTGTAGGAAATTACAAAAACTATAGCTAGAGAAGGTATAGTTTTTGGATTTAAGAAATTAACGGCAAAAAAGCGCAAAAAGAAGACCACCCGTCTGCCTGCGAAGCGTGGGAAGTCTTCTAAGCGCAAATAAGCTTTAGTTGCAACCTTCCACCTTGCGGTAATTAGTTGCAGTGACGGGGTGTTGGAAGCACCTCGTCTACTTCATTTTATGCAAAACTTAGTTAGTTTATACTTCTATTTATAGTATAACAGTTTAGAAATGTATTTGTTAATAGTTTTATTTTTACTTTGTATAGTAGGGAAGCATGTTAGTATTGTCGGTTTTTGTCGGTAAGTCGATATATCTAGAAAATCGCTGATATAATTCGAGTTGCGCCGATATAATTTCATATACCGATAAAACACCTCAAAAAAAAGATCCACATAATTTCAATTACTGTAAAATCATCCCAGAAAAGAAAAAAGACGCCACATAGCGTCTTTCCTACGAACGAAACGGAAATACAAGAATAATCGTCGTTCCTTTTCCGAGTGCACTATCAACGGAAATTGTTCCGTTATGAGCATGAACGAGCTGTTTTGTAATGGCTAGGCCAAGTCCAGTTCCGATGTTGCTTTCTTCTGTGTTTGTTCCGCGGTAATATCGTTCAAATAGAAGTTCTTTCGTTTTTTCATCCATTCCTTTTCCATCATCTGAAATGGAGAGTGTAAAGGAATTAGCGTTTTGTGATAGTTTTACGATGACAGTAGTTGTTTCATTATTATGTTTTACAGCATTTACGAGTAAGTTTTCGATAATACGCTGGAACCATTTTTCTTCAATGAAATATTGAATTTTATTTGAGCTCGGTACGAATTCAATATTTTGATTTTGGAGTGTTGGATTGTTAATAAATTGCAATAACACTTTTTGAACGAACTGATTGATTTCAACGTTTACGTGTTGGGCAGGAAGGCTGTTATTTTTTAATTGATACGTTAAGCTTAAATCATCAATTAATGTTGTCATATATTGAGATTTCTCTTTCATAACACTACCAAATTGCTGAATATCACGATCAGTCCAGTTATATTGATTCGATTCGAGTAATAATGCGTAGCCATATATAGAGCTAAGTGGTGTTTTTAAGTCGTGTGTTAGACCGGTAATCCATTCTTCTCGTGTTTGCTGGAGGACTTGCCTCATCGCATCATTTTTTTTGAGTGTAATAGAAAGGTGTTCTAGTGAACTTGTTACATCTCTAAACAAACGGAATGACCATTTTTCTTTACCAGATCGCCGGAACCTGACGGGTTTTCCTTTTTTACTAATAGGTTCTTCATACTTTCCACCAGCGATATTTTTAAGCCAGCGCATCGCATGTAATAACGGTTTCCCGAATTTATTACCGTACCAAATAGAAAGAATGACTAAATAAACAAATACGATAAGAAGGATTAATCCACATCCGATGAGAAACTTCTTAGTAAATACATCTTCAATTTCGTCACCTGGATAGTAGTGCTCATTTTTTGCAGTTACAACGAGAAGGTTGCCACTATTTGCATCGTAAAAGCTAGACGTATTTTCTTTATGATTCCACGGTTCTTTTTCATTAAGGGCGATTTGTATTGCTGAAAATGTTTTTTTCTTTCCAGCTGGATAGGCAAAAAACTCTTCGCCATTTTGATTAAATATTTGAAGTGCTGCTTTTTCTTTAGACAGTAACTGTTTTTCTTGATCTGTTAATGTGAACGAATCCATCGTTAAAGAGGAGTGATCCTTTTGAATTGCTGTCAGTAACGCATTGCTTTTTAACATACCACCATAAATAACAAGTACTTTCTTTTCTTCTAATTCAATTTCCCAATATGTAAATTTATAATTACTTTCGATATGATGTTGTATATATGCGACTAAAGATGTCTTCGTATAAGCATTCGGAACATCATTTGGTGTATTAAAGTGGTAGAGGATTTTTCCGTTTTCATCTACAACTTGGAGCCAATCATTTTGCTCCTTTATTAAATCTTGCACTTCAGATTGTAACGAAATATGCCCATCTTCTGAAGAGATGTATCTTGAAATTGTAAAACTATCAGAATCTGGAATGTTAGGTTCGTATAAAGTACTAGTAAGAAGAAAAATTAAATAAGTAAAAGCAGCAACTACAGCGATAAGTAATGTAACTAAAACAAAAACGTGTTGCATGATAAATTGAATAATAAGTCGTTTATTAAAATTCATATCGTCACCCTACTTTGTAACGAACTTATAACCAAGCCCGCGAACGGTTTTTATATATTCTGGTTTACTTGGATCATGTTCAATTTTTTCACGTAGTTTTCGAATGTGGACCATAACAGTGTTGTCATCGCCATTATAGGCAGGTGCTCCCCAAACTTTTTCGTATATTTCCTCTTTCGAAAATACGTAGTTCGGATTCTCGCAAAAGAAGAGTAGTAGTTGAAAGAGTTGAGCGGAGCATTCGACAATGTGCCCATCTACTGTTAGTTCTGCAGAGTGCTGATCAATTTCAAATCTTCCAAATGAAATCGAGTGTGATTTTTGTTCGTGTGGTACGGTTTGTTTCATATGTCTCCGAAGCTGTGCTTTCATGCGTGCTACTACTTCTAATGGATTAAATGGTTTCGTAATATAATCATCTGCACCGTATGAAAATCCGGATATTTTATCTAAATCAGATGCTTTTGCTGATAGGAAGAAAATTGGACAATCTGTTTGTTGGCGAATGATTGGACAAATATCAAAACCAGATTGTCCAGGAAGCATTACATCTAAAATAATTAAATCGTAATTGTTTTGCTTAGTTAGAGATAAAGCCATTTCAGCTGATGTTGCAGTTGTAATATGAGAAAAGCCTTCTTTTTCAAGAATGGTAGTTAGTAATTGTAAAATTGCTGTTTCATCATCAACGAGTAAAATATTTGCTTGGTACATAAACATCCCTCCTAATTTTCTCGAATATCATATCATCATTTTGTAACTTATGGAATTTTTAAGGAAATTTTAAGGTTTTCTTTCGCAAAAAATTAAGAATCAAATGATATGATAAAAGTAACATAGGGGAGGAGATGAGTGTGAACCCGTTTCAAGTGATGCGAGCTAGATATTTTTTAATTGTATTTGCACTATTAATTTTAATAGCGAGAAGTAGTGGCGATTTGCTAACAAGTATATTTCATATACAAAATTCTTCTTTTATAAATATCCTTATATTCTATATCCTTCCGATGGTATGGATTTCTTATGAGTATAGAAAGCACCACATTTCATTTTCATTATTTGTTAATAAAAATGAAACATTTAACTTGGTACAAGTTTTATACATTACGGTTATGTTATGCATGTTTAGTTACGGGTATCTTATTTTGTATATGTATAGTTTTGCATGGATTACACCGGACTTTATTATGAACGCCCTGCATGAACCAATTGTAGATAGTACTGGAGGATATGTATCTCAAGTCATTAGGGTCGTATTCATCGCACCAATTATTGGGGAATTTGTTTTTCGCGGATTTTTACTTCAACGTTTTGCAACAAAATGGGGAACGAGCATAGCGACCATCGTTGTAGCAATATTGTTTGCGTTGTTACATGTTGATTTCCTCGGTGCAGCCATATTCAGCATCGTATTGTCAATCGTATATATTCGTACGAAAAGTTTACTCATGCCAATTGCAATACATATGTTAAACAATGCATTTGTAATAGGTGCGTCTTTTCTAATAAGTAGAGAAAAAATTATGAGTTTTGCCGATTTCTCAAATTATACGACATTCTTTCCTGGACTTATTATTTTTATAACAGGATTAAACTTAGTACTTATCTTTTTATTTGTTAATCGTAAATATTGGAGTAAAGAAGTGCCAGTTATATATGCAGAGCAGGAAAAGAGCTTTTCAGATATAGTCGGGAGTAAATGAGATGAAGAAGACGGTTGAAAAAATATTAAAAGACATTATAGATGTTACGTCTATTACAGATATGTGTGATAAAACATTTTGTAATCGGCTTCAACCTGTAGTAGATACGATTGTGTTTCCAGAGTAGTACTTATTTTCTAGTACTCATTTAAAAGAAAATATTATTTCTCTTCTGATTGTGTTCGGGGTTTTACTAATATTTGGTCTAATTGTAGAAGAAATGATGAAGCGCATCTTCAGAAAGAATGAAGAGAAGTATATGTGGATTCATAAAGTATTCGAGAAAGTAATGGTGGCTTTCCTTTTGTTTTATGGTATAAAAACAATCATTTACTTTATAGCTTTGAAACATCATTAATTCGAAATTTGAAAGGGATGTATAAAATTATATGAATGAAACGATATCATCAAATAAGTTTTTTTATTTGATTTTACTTAGTCTAGTGTTAATAACGACGGTGAATGTTATTTTGCGCTGGGAGGAAGCTTATTTTTTCATGTATTTAGCGCTTCATTTGCTAGGGATTTTATGTATAAGTGGTGGAGTCGTTACTGAAAAAAAGAATGAAGAAAGCGTTAATTATATGTGTGTGATCGGTCTTGTTTTACTTTTAGCTGTACAGGGGATTATGAAATATAGTTCTTTCTCTTTACAAGATTTTAGTTTATTAATAGATGTACTTCCTTAAAGAGGCTCTTTATGTTATCTAAAAAGCAAGTAGGGTACGTGTTGGTTTGCAAGTGCGATCCTTATTCCGGATTGTGAACCGAAGAAAGTGTTTAAAGATAGGCAAAACTCTTCTTATGTAGAAGAGTTTTTTTTGTAAATAAAAGGATTTCGAGCAATTCACATAATAAGCTTGTTCTAATTTAGCGTGTATGAACTTACAATAATAATAGACAGGCAGCATAGAGGAGGGAATAGCGTGAGGAAGGTTATCGGTTGGTCGCTTTTTTTGTACGTTGGATTTGCGTTACTTATATATTGGTATTTATTTGGATGGAATCATGAACTTATTCCGGACATGTATAAGGGAACGAGTGCAGATCCAGAAACGTTTATGAGTGCTAGAGAGCTTACGCTAAGCCAAGATTATTCGCGCGTGAAAAATTTACTATACTTTTTAGCGACGCCTCTTGAATGGATTATTTTATTATTTGTACTTGTGCTAGGTATTTCAAGAAAGTTTGAGAAATGGTCGAAGGAAACGACTAAAATAAGTGTTTTGCAAGTTGCGATTTATTTCTTTTATTTATCATTACTGACAACAGTGCTTGCCTTACCGATGCAATGGATTGGCCGGAAAGTGTCCGTTGATTACGGCATTTCAACGCAAAGTACACAAAGCTGGATAAAAGATCATGTTATCGGTTTTTGGGAAAGTTATGCGACTATGTTAATTGTAGTTACCGTTCTATTATGGCTTATCCGTAAATTTCCGAAGAGATGGTGGCTCGCAGGATGGGCACTCTCTGTTCCATTTACAATCTTTTTAACATTCATACAGCCTGTCGTTATTGATCCGCTTTATAACGACTTCTCGACGCTGAAAAATAAAGAATTAGAAACGAAAATTTTAGCGATAGCAGACAAAGCGGACATTCCTGCTAAACACGTATATGAAGTAAATATGTCAGAAAAAACGAATGCATTAAATGCTTACGTAACAGGAATTGGCCCTAACGCCCGTATTGTAATGTGGGATACAACGCTTAAGCAGTTAAAAGATAAAGAGATTTTATTTATCATGGCCCATGAAATGGGGCATTATGTTATGAAGCATATATATTTTGGCGTTGCAAGTTATGTATTGCTATCGTTTATAGGTATGTTTTTAATTAGTCGTATTATAAATATGTGTATTCGCAAATGGGGAGATACATTGCAAATTTCAAAAGTGGCATGTTTCTCCATTTTACCTTTATTTTTCTTAATTTCTTCTATACTCTCATTTGCAGTACAACCAGCAACAAACTATGTTTCACGTATAGAAGAAAGAGCGGCAGATCAATATGCTTTAAATATGACGAAGGACGGAAAATCTGGTGTGAAAACTTTTCAATATTTATCAAAAACAAGTTTAAGCCAAGTAAATCCGCCTGCGTTAGTGAAGTTTTTCTTATACACGCATCCACCAATTTTTGAAAGAATTCATGCGTTTGAACAATATGAGAAACAAAGAAAAAAGGAGTAGCTATTATGCTACTTTTTTTTATAGAAATATAAGTTTCATATTGGGAATATTTATCATTGCTTTTTATTGCGATTTTGTAAATAATAAGCTATAAAATTCTAAAAATCTATATATAAAGGAATAAAGGTGAAAAAATGTATTTTTTACAAAATTTAAAAGTGAAATATAAATTATTAGCGCTTATTTCATTAGCAGTTTTAGGTATGGTAATTATAAGCAGTGTAGCAATTCATTCTATTAATAAGATTAAGCACGATACAGAGGTTGTAGTAGATGATTATCAATATTCTGCAATTTTATTAGAAGGAATGCTTCGCACACAAAATTCACTAGAATATAACTTATTAGAGTTAATTACGGCATCACAAAATGAAGTGGCAAATAAAGAGGGAATAATTGATAATATTGAAAAGGATCTTAAAAAATATGATTCTTTATTAAAAGAATATGATGATGGTTTTAATTTAAGTAAGCAAGAGGATGAACTGTTTCAGAAGATGAAGAAATCTTTGCCAAGTTATAAAGATACATATAAGAAATTATTTGAAAAGGCGAAGGCAACAAACGAGCCACAAATGGTAAATGAATTTCAGAAGGAATTAAAACCGAAGGGAATAGAGTTAGCTGGTTATGCAGTGGATCTAGAATCGTATGTTTCAAATTTAGCTGACCAAGTATTTAAAGATTCTCAAAAAATGATTGATCGTTCCGTTATTACCTTTATCATTCTTGTAGTAGTTACTACAATCGTTATATGTATAGTAAGTTATATTATTAGCAAGCTTATAGTTGCTCCTTTACAAACGGTTAGTCGTATGATGGAAAGAGCGAAAGAAGGAGATTTAACTGTACATGGTGATTATACTGCTAAGGATGAATTAGGTGTATTAGTAAGTAATTTTAATGAGATGATTGCAGGGCTAAGAACAAATATGCAAGAAGTAGAGAATAATATTCAGCTTCTATTCCAATATGCAGACGGAGTAGCATCTGCGTCAGAAGTATCTAGTAGTGCAGCCAAAAAAATCACTATGGATATTGAAGAAGTCGCAAATGGTGCAGAGAGTCAAATGCAAGCAATGGAACAAACTGCGGGTGCGATGGAAGAGTTGACACAAGGAATGCAGAGTATAGTCAATACATCATCCTCTGTAAATGAATTATCTGCTCAATCAGCATTAGATGCAGAGAGTGGTAACAAATTAATGAAACAAATGATTCAACAGATGGATACAATCCAAAATTCGGTACATAGCGGTGTGAAACAAGTAGAGACTATGAAAGAACAATCAGAAGAAATTGTTAAAATCATTGATGTTATGCAAGGTATTACCTCCCAGATTAACTTATTAGCATTAAACGCCGCAATTGAGGCTGCACGTGCTGGTGAAAGTGGTAGAGGATTTGCAATTGTGGCAGATGAAGTGCGGAAATTAGCAGAACAATCTAGTGATTCTGCAAAACAAATTGAGAATCTTATTACTCAAGTTATGGGAACAACGAACCATACAGTACATATGATGGGGAAAGTAGATAATGAGGTACAGGCAGGTACACAAGTAGTAATGCATACAGAAAAAGTATTTGGAACAATTACAGAAAAAGTACAACAAGTATCTGAGCAAATTCAAACGGTATCTATGTCTACAGATGAAATTGCAGCGAGTAGTGAGGAAATCTCGGCTTCTGCAGAAGACATGGCTCAAATTTCTCAAAGATCATCTGACCGAACTGATAGGGTAAAAGAGTCTATTCAACAGCAAGAAAAATCTGTTCAAGAGATTTCGATTTCAATTGAACATATGCATAACGCAGCAGGAAAACTAAAACAAATAGTTGCCCAATTTACTCTTCAAAAGTAGTAGCATATTTGAGTGTTAATAAAGATAAAAAATCATCCTCTTTTAAGAAAAAAGGATGATTTTTTTATCTCGTTATTTGCTGGGCAGTAAGACCCCCACCTCAAAATTCAGCGAAAAATGCTACCCCTGAAATATAAACCATGAATATAGTAGCCTCCACTAGGTATCTCCTTTAGGTGCCAATAAAGGGAAGTTATAAAGTGAAAAGGAGTTTATAAAGAGATTGTAGAATGTTTTAGTATATAACACCTTAGATGTGACAACTTCCTTTTTGAAAAAGAAAGAAGGGAGTATAAAGCAGAAAGGTAGTGGAAATATTTCTTCTAGAAGATTTACATTTTATCTTACATTCACCAAAAAATAATACTCCTGAAACAATGAAGTTCATTTTATTTGAATGAAATAGGGAGAGAGGACAATGAAGAAAAAAATATTGGGTGTAATGATGATTGCGACAATGGCAGGAGGTATATTTGCAGGGACGAATGTGACGCCTGTAAAAGCGGAAGAGTATCCACAAATGATTGTGTTTGAAGATGTTCCATACGGATTTTGGGCATATGATGCTATTATGGACTTAGCATATCATAAAATTATATTAGGGTATGGAAACGGGAAGTATGGTGTTGGCGATCTTATAACACGTGAACAAGTAGCTGGGACTATTTACAGAACACTTGAGATAAAAGAAGAAGGGCCAGTAGCGAATCCATATAAAGATGTTTCTGATAGTACAACAACTTTTAAAAAGGAAATTTTGGCGTTAACAAAACGTGGTGTTTTTTCAGGGGATGGCCAAGGGAATTTTAGGCCGAAAGCACCAATCTCTAGAGCGGAAATGGCTGTCATTTTAAAACGAGCATTTCATTTTGAAACGAAACAAAAACATACATTTAAAGATATTCCAAAAGGCCACTGGGCAGAAGATGCAATTAGTGCGTTACAATCTAATAATGTTGTGAGAGGAACTGGGAATGACATGTATGAATTAAATCGCCCTGTACCTAGAGAACAATATGCTCAGTTTATTAATAATGCGATTATTAATTATCATTTGAAAGAGGATTGGAAGTAGAGTGAAATATGAAAGCACAAATAGAAATATTTGTGCTTTTTTGTTTGTTTAAAAAAGAATTATTATTCGTATTTATGTATTTTTATGGTTATACACAAGCTTTATAATCAACCCGATGAAAAAGACATGATGTTTAATATGATTCACAAAACCGTCACGAAATGTGTCGAAAAATATATTGTCACTATACCATTTATTCTGTATATTTTTAAAAAAACATATACATATTGGGGAGATAATTTGATGAGCAAAAAATTATTAAAAACAGCTACAGCATTAACAATTATGGGTGGGGTGTTATTCTCAGCAGAGAGTAACAGTGTAAAAGCGGAAAGTGCACCGTTGCAAAAAACAAATACAATTGTATTTAAAGATGTACCACAAGGGCATTGGGCATATGAGGCAATTCATGAATTAGCGGAACAAGAAATTATTTTAGGATATGGCGATGGAATATTCGGTTTTGGGGATAATGTAACACGTGAGCAAGTTGCAGCTTTAATTTACCGTGTGTTTGATATGGAAGAACAAGATGAATATGAAAACCCATATGGAGATATTGATGAAAATTCAACAAGCTTTATCGAGGAGATATTGGCTTTAACGGAAATGGGAATTTTCCAGGGAGACGAGAATGGAAACTTTAGACCGAAGGCGACGTTAACGCGTGCGGAAATGGCACAAGTTCTTACGAATGCTTTTGACTTACAGGCAAAGGGATCTCATAACTTTAATGATGTTTCAACAAATTCATGGGCAACGAATGCAATTAGTGCAGTACAAACAAATGGTATTACAATGGGAATCGGAGAAGGTAAATTCGGTCCGTCTATGAAGGTAACGAGAGAACAATACGCACAGTTTTTACATAGAGCAATATTGCATGATATGGAACAAGGGCAGTAATAAAGTTTAACTAGTCAAAGTGAAATTTAAAAATAATACAAAAAGGTCGTTGTTGTATAACAGCGGCCTTTTTTGTATGAAATAAAGCGCGAAAGAATGGCGTTTTGAAAAAAAAATGAAATGAATTTTCAAAAAAAACTTCCTTTTCTGAAGATTTGTTATATAATATAAAACATGAAATCAAATCTGTTATAAAACAGTTTAAGAAGGGGATGCTAATATGTCGACGCAAACTTCACGGGTTACACTCGTTGGAGAAATGTTACCAGCGTACAACGAAATATTGACACCTGAGGTGCTTAGTTTTTTGAAGGAACTACATGAGAATTTTAATGAGCGCCGCATAGAACTTTTACAAAAACGTGTAGAAAAACAAAAGAGAATTGATGCAGGGGAGTTTCCGAAGTTTCTAGAAGAAACAAAACACATACGTGAAGCGGATTGGACAATTGCCAAGCTGCCAAAAGACTTAGAGGATCGCCGCGTAGAGATTACTGGACCGGTAGATAGAAAGATGGTCATTAACGCTTTAAATTCAGGAGCGCATCTTTTTATGGCGGATTTTGAAGATTCGAATGCACCAACTTGGGAAAACGCAGTTGAAGGGCAAATCAATTTACGAGATGCAGTAAAGGGAACGATTTCACATGAAAATGATAAAGGGAAAGAATATAGATTAAATGAGAAAACAGCTGTACTCATTGTACGTCCAAGAGGATGGCATTTAGAGGAAAAGCATATGCAAGTTGATGGGAAAAATATGTCGGGTAGTTTAGTAGATTTCGGCTTGTATTTTTTCCATAATGCGAAAGCTCTTTTAGCAAAAGGGAGCGGCCCATACTTTTACTTACCGAAAATGGAAAGTTATTTAGAAGCGAGATTATGGAATGATGTATTCGTATTTGCTCAAAAATATATCGGCATTCCAAACGGAACGATTAAAGCAACTGTGTTACTGGAAACGATTCACGCTTCGTTTGAAATGGATGAAATTTTATATGAGCTAAAAGATCATTCTGCTGGCTTAAATTGCGGAAGATGGGATTATATTTTTAGCTTTTTAAAGAGTTTCCGTAATCATAATAAATTCTTACTACCAGATAGAGCACAAGTCACGATGACAGCGCCATTTATGCGTTCGTATTCTTTGAAAGTAATTCAAACATGTCACCGCCGTAATGCACCAGCAATTGGAGGAATGGCGGCACAAATTCCGATTAAAAATAATCCAGAAGCAAATGAAGCAGCTTTTGAAAAAGTGCGTGCTGATAAGGAACGCGAAGCTTTAGACGGTCATGACGGGACTTGGGTTGCCCACCCTGGACTTGTACCGGTTGCAATGGAAGTGTTTAATCACATTATGAAAACACCAAATCAAATTTTTAGAAAACGTGAAGAAATATGTGTAACAGAAAACGATTTACTAGAGGTACCGGTAGGAACGATTACAGAAGAGGGCCTTCGCATGAATATTAGCGTAGGTATTCAATATATTGCATCTTGGTTAAGCGGACGGGGAGCAGCACCCATTTATAACTTAATGGAAGATGCGGCAACAGCTGAAATTTCAAGAGCACAAGTATGGCAATGGATTCGTCATGAAGGTGGAAAACTAAATGATGGTCGTAATATTACGCTTGAATTAATGGAAGAGCTAAAAGAAGAAGAATTAGCAAAAATAGAAAGAGAGATTGGTAAGGAAGCCTTTAAGAAAGGGAGATTCCAAGAGGCGACAACGTTGTTTACAGATCTCGTTCGAAATGATGAATTCGTACCATTTTTAACATTACCGGGTTATGAAATTTTATAAAAAATGAAAAGACCTGCGGTAGTATGTCAACTGAAAAATAATACCTTTTGAAGTTATCAAAGGACAAATTGCTTAAAAAAGACATCACGAAACTAGACCAGTAATTCATGTAAAATACTGGAATTACTTAAAAGGTAGCGATGACAAGTTTTATGTCACACGTTCACACACCTTTCAGGCGTAAAGAGTTGGTGATTACGTAGTAGCGCATCCACCAATCGCACAAATTTTCTTGCGGTTAGAACGAGTGCACGTTTGTGTTGATGTTTTGGTACTTCATTATACTTTTTTGCGTAATATTCTTGGTATTCCAATACATGCTTCCTTACAGAGTTGGCGGCTTCAACTAAGTAATACCGCAAGTAATGATTCCCATTACGAGATAATGAAGTGTTTTCAGCGGTGAACCGACCAGATTGATATGTACGCCAATATAACTCGGCATATTTGGCGATTTTGGTTTCATCGTCAAATCTTTCGATTTGGCCAATTTCAGCGATAATACCAGCGGCATATATAGGTCCAATTCCAGGAATGGATTCTAATGTTTGCGTTAATCCAGCCATGATCCGCTTAATAGATTTTTCTAGTTCTTTAATTTGTCTTTGATAGGTACGAATGATTTCAATTGACGTTCCTAAAAGAATATCGATTGAGTCTTCTACCACCTTATCTAAACGATACGATGTGCGAACAGCCTTTTGAATGGTTGATGCTACACATTTCGGGTCACCAAATCGGTTTTTACTCTTTTCCTGTAGGAACTCAGCGAGTTCCTCTAAAGGCATATCAGCTAGCTCTTCTAGACTGAATTTTTCAAGAAACAATTCCATCATGGCGTTACCAAATATAGAAGAATCGACTTCTTGTGAGAACGTATTACATTTATAACTTAGATGTTGTAGAAAATGTTGCTTCTCCTTTGTCAACATTCTAACGAGTTGATAACGAGATCTTGTTAATTGCTGTAATGCCACGTATTGACGCTCTTTCACGATGGACATTTGATTCCGTCCAAACCGTAGGTAATCAGCGATGACAAAGGCATCAATTTCGTCAGTCTTATTCATGTCTGAATAACTTTTCTTGAAGTTGGCGACTTGTTTTGGATTTAGAAGAAATACCTTTGTTCCAAATCTTTTTAAGTCTTCATCATGGTGGAGAAACATAGATGGATGAAAACTATAAACAGATGTAGATTCTAAGCCGATTTTTAAAGTTTCAACCTCTTGATTGATTGTACACTGTAATAATCGTTCTTTCAGAACCTGTGCACCTGGTAAGTCATTACTAACTGAAAAAGAATCTAATCTTTCTCCTTCACCATTTAAAAAACAAACTTTCATATCAAACGAACTTACATCTAGACCAACAAATAATCTCACGTAAGAGACCTCCTTTCGATTTAGAATCATTGCTTGGACGTCTCGAGATATCTCTAGTGTGTACGCCGACCAACAACCTCGTGTATAAGAGCTAGTCCTGAATCGAAAGCCGCCCTAGAGCTACTAACATCTAGGTTCGAGGGTCAGGCTGCTCAGCCTGCGAGTAGGGAGCCCCGCGCGTTCACTGAGAAACACTCTTTTCGTGTGGTAAATCCACAGGGGAATGCAGAATTGTCCCAAATGATCCTAAGACCATTATCTAGAAATATCTTGAGACGTCCAAGTATTTTCTTTATTACAGGACTCTTATTAGAGAGAAAAACTAAGCCTGAGATAGGGCTTAAATATTAATATACGAGGGGATGGAACAAATGAAAAACGAAAGAATCGAGAAGTTACAAGAAAGCTGGGAATTAGATGAGCGTTGGAAAGGGATCACACGTCCATATTCGGCAGAAGATGTAATTCGCCTGCGCGGGTCAATTGATATTGAACATACGTTAGCGCGTCGCGGTGCTGAGAAGCTTTGGACATCGCTTCATACAGAAGACTATATTAACGCACTTGGCGCATTAACAGGAAACCAAGCGATGCAACAAGTAAAAGCTGGGTTAAAAGCGATTTACTTAAGTGGTTGGCAAGTAGCAGCTGATGCAAACCTTTCTGGACATATGTATCCAGACCAAAGTTTATATCCAGCGAACAGCGTACCTGCTGTAGTAAAACGAATTAATCAAACGCTTCAACGTGCGGATCAAATTCAGCATATGGAAGGAAGCGATGATACAGACTATTTCGTACCGATTGTAGCAGATGCAGAAGCTGGATTTGGTGGTCAATTAAATGTATTCGAACTGATGAAAGGTATGATTGAAGCAGGTGCATCAGGTGTGCATTTTGAAGATCAATTATCTTCAGAGAAAAAATGTGGCCATTTAGGTGGAAAAGTACTACTACCAACGCAAACAGCAGTACGCAATTTAATTTCTGCACGCCTTGCAGCAGATGTAATGGGAGTGCCGACAATTATCGTTGCAAGAACAGATGCGGATGCAGCTGATTTAATTACGAGCGATATCGATCCTGTTGATAAAGCATTTATTACAGGAGAAAGAACACCAGAAGGGTTTTACCGTACGAATGCAGGTCTTGATCAAGCAATTGCGCGCGGTTTAGCGTATGCACCGTACGCAGACCTCGTTTGGTGTGAAACGTCAGAACCAAATTTAGAAGATGCAAAACGATTTGCGGACGCAATTCATAAGGAGCATCCAGGGAAGCTACTTGCATATAACTGCTCACCTTCATTCAACTGGAAACAAAAACTAGATGAAAAAACAATTGCAAGCTTCCAAAAGGAAATCGCATCTTACGGTTACAAGTTCCAATTCGTAACACTTGCTGGATTCCATTCATTAAATTACGGTATGTTTGAACTAGCACGTGGCTATAAAGAGCGCGGCATGGCAGCATACTCTGAACTACAACAAGCAGAATTCGCAGCTGAAAAACATGGCTACTCTGCAACACGTCATCAACGCGAAGTAGGAACAGGTTACTTTGATGAAGTAGCACAAGTGATTACAGGCGGAACTTCATCAACGACAGCGTTAAAAGGATCTACGGAAGAAGCACAGTTTACGAAATAAAAGGAAGGGCACCTTTTTGAAGGGTGCCCCTTGTTATTTTCTAAACGATTCGAAAAGAGAGATTGAGTTGTCGGCAAAAAACGATACTTCCTTTTCTTTATTACTAAATCAACTCCACTCAGCCCTATGATTACGAATAAACTTCATATCTTTCTCATAATGCTCTAGATGTCCTTCATCAATCATTCTTTGGAAATTCAAGTCGCCTTCTTGCGCTTTTCGTTTCATATATGTACATAATCCTTCTAATCGAAGCAACACCATTCCTAAGTAATCTTCATCCATATTTTTATCATAGGACTGAACGAACAAATTCATTCTCTCTTTAATGCGATCTGCATGTTGCGATGAGTCATAATGAACAGCTTCACCGGATTCTGTATAATACACTCTACTTAAAGGCACACAAGTATAAAGTGTATAAGCGATATCCCATAGTCTTGGACCAGGAGCAGCAACATCGAAATCAATAATCCCTACTGGCTTCTCATTATTAAAAATAATGTTATATATGGCAAAATCATTGTGACATAAAACCTCAATGTTATTTGGCGTGTGATCCATCGGTTTCCAATCATCTAATAACAGAAAATCACTTACAGCATCATGGTAAAGGCGGAGCATCTTTGCTATTTCTTTTAATACATTATTAGATCGCATATATTCTTTTAAAGGATAATTGCCAGCTTCTCCTTCAATAAAGGATAAAATCTCTCTATCCTTTTCATCTACACCTAAAAACTTTGGAGCATAATGAAATCCTTTGTTTTCTAAATGTTGCAATAACTTATGAATCTTTTCATTGCCTGGCTTTAACTCTCGCCGAACAGTATTTTCAGAACGATATACGCTTGAGACGTTTCCCCCTGTTAGCCTTTCTTCTTTAGCGTAGTTTGACATGTGAAAATTCCCCCTGTGATTAAAAAATCCAATTCCAAATAGTAAATAGACCAACAACGGCAGAAAAGAGAAGGGAAGCAAGCAATGCTAGACAGCAAAAAGGAACTAGCTTATCTTGCCATGTTTCTTTATACTCATAAATTAACTCCTCTGCTACTTTCTTCTGCACTGAAGATAAAGGTTGATCTTTATACAAACCTTTTATATGGTTAGAATCGCCTTTAAACTTTAAAGCACGTGCAATATGATGAGGACTATTTCCCATTGATTTTTCAAATAATAAACATGATTCATGCATAATGTCTGTTTTATCCCGCTATTTGTGGGCAGTAAGACCCCCACCTCAAAATTTAGCGAAAGCGAAGAAGTTAGGTGAGGGATCAACTGCCCGTAAAAGCCCGATTGGTTCAACTAATAATCAGTGGGGAATGAACAAAACCCCCACTGATTAAAGTTTCACTTTATGCTCCTCTAGATACCAGTAACGTCCAGCCATTTCTGGATATTGTAATGTATAATAAATATCTCCGAGTTGTTTTCGAAGATGTAATTCATTTGGGTATGTAAAGATGAGGCCATGCAATCTATCCCTTGCTTTTCCAAGATTATTATTTTCAATATCCTCTTCAATTCTTTTTAATGTTTTTCTAGGAATTTTATTGGTCATAAACTCCTCCTTATTTAGAATAGAGATAATTATATTTTATAAGAAATACTAAAAATTAGAAATTCTATTTTCGAAAAAGATTGTACATTTTATTTTAATGTGCTATGATGATGTCAGTTGAATAGTTAAATTAAGCAATCCATATGTTATCAAGTGCTGGAAACGAACGAGAAAAAGTATGTGAGAACTAGTTTATGTTTCGTATTTGATAATGTGTGGATTCTTTTTTTAGACAGGAAGACTAAAAAATTAAAAATTTGTATTTTCTTAGGAGGAAATAATCATGGCAGTAACAGGACAAGTAAAATGGTTTAACAACGAAAAAGGCTTCGGTTTCATCGAAGTTCCAGGCGAAAACGACGTATTCGTACACTTCTCTGCAATCGAAACTGAAGGTTTCAAATCTCTAGAAGAAGGCCAAAAAGTTAGCTTCGAAATCGAAGAAGGTAACCGTGGACCTCAAGCTAAAAACGTAATCAAACTATAATTTTATAGTTGATGATGGAAAAAAGGATGGCTAATGCCATCCTTTTTTTGTTGTGGGGAAAGTTTTTTCAGAGCCTGTTTTTATATCTAAATCTCTTTTTCTATGTTACAACGGGTGAAAAATTATCTGGAATGCGTATTAGTTTCTGTAGAAGAATTAGTTCAGCAAGAGTATTTGCTGCGTATGATAGTAAATAACTATAAATTTGTATTCTCTATTGAAATAGGGGAATCTTTTCCAGATAGACCTTGAGTAACATCTTTTTTGTTAGCATTGTTGTTGGAATTTTGTACGTTTTGAGATGATGTTTCTAACAGTTGTTCTTGTTCCTTACTAGGGGTATTCAGAGCATCTGAGGGGATGCTATTAACCTGCTGGCTTAATAGATTTTCTTTGTCCATAGTATACAGCTCCTTTTTGGAATTCGATAAAAAGCAATGTAATTATAAATAGCTACTTATATATATTGTGTTTTTGAATGACATTATATACAAAACTTATATTACAAAGTTAACTAATTAACGAATTGTTAGTGATGGATAAAGATGTACAAATTTGAAGTGTTTAATAAAAATTAAAAGCGGGTAACAAGTACCAATACTCTTTCTCATGTTTTATATAAGGACCATATTACAAATCAAAAAAGATGTAGAGAACCTTGGGAGAAAATATAGTTGTTTTTTAGGGAGAAGAATAAATAAAATGATACTACAAATGTAAAAAGGCATTCCATAAAGGAAGGCCTTTTATTGTTCTTGTCCTGATTTTTTCTTCTCACGTTTTTTACATTCTGGACATTTTGATTTACGAAACGGTTTAGCAAAGAATAGCAGAATGAAAAATAAACCGAATATAATACTAGCTGAGTTTTTCACGATAATGACGCTACTATTTTTCATTTGAATCGATGGTTGGATCTCTTTTTCCTCCATAGTGGCCCTCCATATATTGGATTTACATTTTAATTATAGCAAAGTTAATTGTTTTCATGATGTGAAAATAGGAAGGGATAATAAATATTTATAGGTAGTATAAATGCTGTTTTTATAACTTTAAAATTAAATCATTACTATATCGTGATTTTTTTATTTAACAAATGTTTGATAAATGATAAAAAATTGTAAAAAAGCGGAACTTGTAAGCTATTTCCTTTTCATAGATGCTAAAATTATATATGCAGCTGCTAATATAAATGGAAAAAAGGAGATAATGGAGTATGGAAAGTAAAGTGGAACGCTATGTCGAAAATTATGTTGTAACGAAAAATACGATGGCCTTACTTCCTGTCGTTCTAAGTGAAAAGAAAATTGTTACGCGAGTCGTTGAAATGAATGATTCTTTTTTCGTATTTCAAAAACCTCTAGATATTATAGAAAGAAGTTGCCGCAAGCATGGCTCTAGTTTCTTAGGCAGAAAAGAAGGAACGAAAGAGTTAACTCATATTACACATAAAGCACCGATTGCGATTAGTCCAGCAGATCAACTTTATTTTTTCCCTACCTATTCTTACTCTAGAAAAGAGTGCGCTTGGTTGTCTCATTTTTATATTGAAAGTAATAAAGAATTAAAAGATGGAAATCTTATTATTAGATTTATAAATGGCTTTGCTGTGAAATTAGAAATATCAAAAACTAGTTTTGAAAATCAACAAAATCGTACAGCAAAATTACGTACTGAATATGAAGATCGTAGGAAAAAACAAGGGAGTCCTTGTTTTAAAGAGGTTGATAAAAAAGAGGAATCAACATTAAGACCCGCTTATGAGAGTGTGTATTTTGTGAAGGAAGGCGAAGTGTGAAAGGATGGGGGAATCCCCATTCTTTTTTGTTTATCCTGTTATTTGTGGGTAGTAAGACCCCCGCCTCAAAATTCAGCGAAAGCAAAGAAGTTAAGCGGGGGATCAACAAAATCCCCACTGATTAAAGTTTCACTTTATCAGTCTTTGTAGGTAAGGCGATATATTAGAAAAACCGAGTTGTAATTGTTATATTTAGAAAATCACCATTGTAATTTCATTTACTGAAAAAATCAAAAAAACAATCTAAATAACAAAACGAATGACACGTCCTGTCGAATATTGATAGATTATCATAGCTAAATAATGAAGGAATTCTTATGAAAGATATGGAAACTTTAATAAATACATCTCCATATGTCGTATCTACCATTTCCTCTTTCATATAAGCAATGATACAGTAGGGATAGTATTTAGAGTAAAGGGGTAAAGTGTAGAATGGATTTTCAGACAATCAAAGAGTATTTTTCACCAGAAAATATGGATCATATTGTTGAGAGTTATAAAGCGTTCGGACCACTTCTTGGTATTGGTTTACCGATGATAGAGGCGTTGATTCCAGCATTACCGCTTATCGTATTTGTACTGGCGAATGCTGTTGCATTTGGCTTTTGGCTCGGTTTTCTTTATTCATGGCTTGGATCAGTAATGGGTGCATTACTTGTCTTTTTCATCATCCGCCATTTTGGTCGCAGTCGTTTCTTTTCGTTTGTAAATAAGCATGAGAGAGTACGAAAAGCAATGGGGTGGATTGAAAGGAAAGGATTCGCACCGATTTTTGTTATATTTTGTTTTCCGTTTACACCGTCAGCGCTCATAAATGTTGTCGCTGGTTTATCCCGAATTAGTGTAAAACAGTTTGGTCTAGCGTTAGCATTCGGAAAACTTGTGATGATTTTTATTTTAACGTATATCGGTCATGATTTAATGTCATTTATTCATAATCCGGTGAAATCAGTTATTGTAGCGATTGGTATTTTTATTTTATGGTATGTCGGTAAGAAAATCGAAGTAAAGTTAGAACTACATTAAGAATAGTCTTCTTTGTAAAGGAAAGCTTCAGTATTAAAGGATAAGGGGAGAAGCAGATGAAGAAAACTTTGAAAAAAGAAGGCATGGAGTGGATACGAACAATTTTAATTGGTGTATTATTAGCTGTATTTTTTCGAACGTTTTTCTTTTCAACGTATGTTGTAGAGGGGAAGTCAATGATGCCGACATTGCAAGATGGCAATATGCTAGTTGTAAATAAGGTGAGTTATCAAGTTGGGGACTTGAACAGATTTGACGTTGTGGTATTTCATGCGAATAAAAAAGAGGACTATGTAAAGCGGATTATCGGTTTACCTGGAGATCATATTGAATATAAGCAGGATAAGTTATATATAAACGGTCAATTTATTGATGAGCCGTATTTAGAGAAGTATAAGAAAGAGATAAACGGAAGGCAACTAACAGGCGACTTTACATTAGAAGAGTTAACGAAAGAAAAACTGGTGCCACCTGGGTTTATTTTTGTAGTAGGTGATAACCGGCTCGGGAGCTGGGATAGTAGACACTTTGGCTTTGTAAAAGCTGATACAGTCGTCGGTAAAGTTGATTTGCGATATTGGCCAATTCAAGAGGTGCAAACGAATTTTTCAAAAGGTTGATATAATAGATAGAAGTATAGAAAAAGGCAAACAACTCAGTTTGTCTTTTTTCGTGTCCTATAATACAATTATAGTAGCAAACTAACGTTCGTTATGTAAGTGAAAGGTGGGGTTACATGTCACTTCGATTTGTGATTGGTAGAGCGGGAAGTGGAAAAAGTACACTTTGTTTACGCGAAGTGCAAGAAGAGTTAAAACAACGCCCGAGAGGGAAAACAATATTATATCTTGTGCCAGAACAGATGACATTCCAGACGCAGCAGGCGTTAATTGGAAGTGAGGATGTAAGAGGTTCTATTCGGGCACAAGTTTTTAGTTTTTCACGATTAGCGTGGAAGGTACTGCAAGAAGTTGGCGGAGCGAGTCGTCTTCATATTGATGAAGCTGGTGTACATATGTTACTCCGTAAAATTGTAGAGTCTCGTAAAGATGGATTATCGGTGTTCCAAAAAGCAGCGGAGCAAAACGGTTTCTTTGAACATCTTGGTAGTATGATTGCAGAGTTTAAACGTTACAATGTAACGCCATCTAACGTATATGAAATGTGGCAACAATTAGATGCGCATAGTAGCAGTGCCGAACAAAAGTTACTAGCGAATAAAGTGTATGATTTACAGCTGTTATACGATGATTTTGAACGTGCTTTAATTGGAAAATATTTAGATTCAGAAGACTACCTGCAATTGCTAGTGGAAAAGCTTCCGCAGTCTGAATATGTAAATGGTGCGGAAATTTATATAGACGGATTTCATTCATTCTCCCCGCAAGAGTTAGAGATTGTAAGACAGCTTATGATTTGCGGAGCGAGAGTTACGATCACGTTAACGATAGATGAAAAAACGTTAGCGCAGCCAGTAAATGAACTCGATTTATTTTATGAAACGACGTTAACGTATGAAAAAATAAAACAAGTAGCGCGTGAAGAGAAAATAGAAATTGAAAAAACAATTCCACTTATGGAACAGCCGCGTTTTCATTCTCCGGCATTAGCGCATTTAGAAGCTCATTATGAAGCGCGTCCGAATGAAAAATTTAACGGTGAAGCGAGTGTAACGATTAGTACAGCTGCGAATTTACGAGCGGAGGTAGAAGGTGTTGCTCGTGAAATTCGTAAACTTGTTGCCGACGAAAAATATCGTTACCGGGATATTGCAGTGCTTCTTCGTAATGGGGAAAGTTATTACGATGTGATGCGAACGTTATTTACAGATTATAATATCCCGCACTTCATCGATGAAAAGCGCCCGATGTCACATCACCCATTAGTAGAATGTATTCGTTCTGCACTCGAGATTATTAGTGGGAATTGGCGTTATGATGCGGTGTTCCGCTGCGTGAAAACAGAGCTGTTATATCCATTAGACGTAAGAAAAGAAGCGATGCGTGAAGAAATGGATGAATTTGAAAATTACTGTTTAGCGTACGGTATACAAGGAAAGAGATGGACTGCTGAAGATCCATGGATGTATCGCCGTTATCGTTCTCTTGATGATACGAACGGGATGATTACAGACAGTGAACGTGAAATGGAAGAGAAAATAAATAGGCTACGTGACGTTGTAAGAACACCTGTTATTCGCATGCAAAAAAGGTTAAAGCGTGCAGGAACAGTTATGCAAATGTGTGAAGCAGTTTACTTGTTTTTAGAAGAACTGGATGTTCCGAAAAAACTAGAAGAATTACGTATACGTGCAGAAGAAAGTGGAGATTTCTTATTTGCGACAGATCATGAACAAGTATGGGAAGAAGTAATGAGCCTTCTTGATACATTTGTAGAGATGCTTGGGGAAGAGAAAATGTCTCTTTCTATGTTTACTGACGTTATGTCGACTGGTCTTGAGGCACTTCAATTTGCTAACATTCCGCCGTCATTAGACCAAGTGTTAATTGCTAATATTGATCACTCCAGATTATCTGATGTGAGAGCAACGTTTATTATAGGTGTAAATGAGGGTGTCATTCCAGCAGCACCTATGGATGAAGGTATGCTTTCTGATGAGGAAAGAGAAGTTCTTGGTGCGGCAGGGATTGAATTAGCGCCAACGACGAGACAAACTTTGTTAGAAGAACAGTTCGTTATGTATCAAATGGTAACAAGAGCATCTGAGAAGTTATACATTTCATGCCCGCTTGCAGATGAAGAAGGAAAGACGTTACTTGCGTCTAGCTTTATTAAGAAAATAAAAAGAATGTTCCCTAATGTGAAAGATTCATTTATTACGAATGACGTAAATGATTTATCACGTTCAGAACAAATTTCATATGTAGCAACGCCAGAAGTAACGTTATCTTACGTTATGCAGCAACTACAAACGTGGAAGCGATACGGATTTGAAGGGAATTTAGACTTTTGGTGGGACGTATATAATTTCTACGTAACTTCAGATGAATGGAAACAAAAAAGTAGCCGCGTCTTATCAAGTTTATTCTATCGAAATCGTGCGAAGAAACTAAGTACAGCAGTAAGTAGAGATTTATACGGAGATATAATTAAAGGAAGCGTCTCTCGTATGGAACTATTTAATCGTTGTGCATACGCTCATTTTGCGCAGCACGGTTTATCGCTTAGAGAGCGTGATATTTTCAAGCTTGATGCGCCAGACATCGGCGAATTATTCCATGCGGCATTAAAGAAAATTGCGGACAAGTTATTGCGTGAAAACCGCACTTGGGCGGATTTATCCATAAAAGAGTGTGAGCATCTTTCTGTTTTAGTAATAGAAGAAATTGCGCCGTTATTACAACGACAAATTTTATTAAGTTCAAACCGTCATTTCTATTTAAAACAAAAACTACAACAAATCATTTTCCGTACGTCAATCATTCTTCGTGAACATGCGAAGTCAAGCGGATTCGTACCAGTTGATTTAGAGGTGCCGTTCGGTATGGGAGGTACAGGGTCACTTCCGCCGATGGAATTCTCATTACCAAATGGTGTAAAGATGGAAGTAGTCGGCCGTATTGACCGTGTTGATAAGGCAGAAGATGAAAACGGGACGTTCTTACGTATTATTGATTATAAATCAAGTTCAAAAGCGTTAGATTTAACGGAAGTGTATTACGGATTAGCACTTCAAATGTTAACGTATTTAGATGTTGTTACTTCGAATGCACAGACGTGGATGAAAAAAGGCCAAGCAGCATCACCAGCTGGTGTATTGTATTTCCATATTCATAACCCAATCGTTGAGATGAAAGGTGACGCAACGGAAGCTGAAATTGAAAAAGAAATTTTAAAGAAATTTAAAATGAAAGGACTCGTATTAGGAGATGCTGACGTTGTTCGTTTAATGGATAACAAACTTTCAACAGGAAGCTCAGATATTATTTCTGCTGGCCTGAAAAAAGACGGTAGCTTTAGTGCGCGTTCAAGTATTGCAAGTGAGCAAGAGTTTAACGTACTGCAAAAATATGTACACCATACGTTTGAAAATATCGGAAAAGATATTACAGAAGGTGTTATCGATATTGCTCCTTATAAAATGGGGAATAAAGCAGCATGTACGTTCTGTAACTTCAAATCTGTTTGTCAATTTGATGAGTCACTGGAAGATAATCAGTTCCGATCGTTAAAAGATATGAAAGATAGCGAAGCGATGGAGAAAATAAGAGAGGAGGTTGGCGGAGAATGATAGAAAATTGGCCTAAAAAACCAGAAGGTAGTCAATGGACAGATGACCAGTGGAAAGCTGTTGTAGCTAACGGACGTGATATTTTAGTTGCGGCTGCAGCTGGATCAGGTAAAACAGCAGTATTAGTTGAACGTATTATTAAAAAGATTATTAATGAAGAGAACCCAGTCGATGTCGACCGCCTGCTCGTTGTAACATTTACGAATGCAGCAGCACAAGAGATGAAAAACCGAATCGGAGAAGCGTTAGAAAAGGTATTAATTGATGAACCAGGCTCTCAACACGTAAGAAAGCAGCTGAGCCTATTAAATAAAGCTTCCATTTCAACAATTCACTCATTCTGTTTACAAGTAATTAGAGGATATTACTACATGCTTGATGTTGATCCTCGTTTCCGTATTGCGAATCAAACAGAAAATGAATTGTTAAAAGAAGAAGTGCTAGATGACATATTAGAAGAAGAGTATGGCATCGAAGATAATACGATATTCTTTGAACTCGTTGATCGTTATACGAGTGACCGTAGTGATGATGACTTACAACGTATGATTTTAGCGCTTCATACAGAATCAAGAGCGCATCCAAATCCGGAAAAATGGCTTGATAAATTAGTAGAAGCATATGACGTAGAAGGAAAGACAATTGAGGATTTAGTATATGCTTCTTATTTATTAGAAGATGTGAAATTCCAGCTTGAAACAGCGGAACAGCATATTCGTAAGGCAACTGAACTCGCAATGCTTCCTGACGGTCCAGCGCCTCGCATTGAAACCCTGCAAGCAGATGTAGCTTTACTTGGAACGCTATCATCAGCTGCTCGTGAGTCGTGGACAAGTTTGTATGAAGCGATGCAAAACGTATCGTGGCAAACGTTAAAGCGTATTAAGAAAAGTGATTACAATGAAGATGTTGTAAAACAAGTAGACTCTCTTCGTAATAAAGCGAAAGATGAAGTGAAGAAATTACAAGAAGAGTTATTTAGCCGCAAACCTGAAAGTTTCTTACGAGATTTTCAAGATATGCACCCAGTATTAGAAAAGCTTGTTCAACTTGTAAAAGTATTTACAGAGCGTTTCCAAGCGATGAAGCGAGATAAAGGAATGGTCGATTTCACAGATTTAGAGCATTTCTGTTTACAAATTTTAAGTGAACAAAGTGAAAATGGTGAAATGAATCCGTCAGCAGTGGCGCTCCAATATCGTAATAAATTTGCTGAAGTATTAGTCGATGAATATCAAGACACGAACTTTGTACAGGAATCCATTATTAAATTCGTAACGAAAGATTCTGAGAGTGAAGGAAACTTGTTCATGGTTGGTGACGTAAAGCAGTCGATTTATCGTTTCCGACTAGCCGAGCCAGGCTTATTCCTAGGAAAGTATAAACGTTTCACACAAGAAGGATTGGGCGGCGGAATGAAGATTGACTTAGCGAAAAACTTCCGTAGTCGTCATGAAGTACTAGCAGGTACGAACTTTATTTTTAAACAAATTATGGGCGAAGAAGTTGGGGAAATTGACTACGATGCTGACGCTGAACTAAAGCTAGGTGCTACCTATCCAGAAGGTGAAGATGTAGCAGCAGAATTATTATGTATTCAGCAAACGGAAGAAGTAATAGACGGTGAAGAAGGTGCAGAAGTCGAAAAAGCACAGCTTGAAGCTCGCCTTATGGCGCAGCGCATTAAAGCGATGGTTGATTCCGGTTATGAAGTGTATGACCGTAAAAATGATAGTATGCGTCCGGTGCAATATCGCGATTTCGTTATTTTACTTCGCTCCATGCCGTGGGCCCCGCAAATTATGGAAGAGTTAAAATTACAAGGAATTCCAGTATACGCTGACCTCGCGACTGGTTATTTTGAAGCGACGGAAGTAAATATTATGATGAACGTATTCCGCGTTATTGATAATCCGATGCAAGATATTCCGCTTGCCGCTGTACTTCGTTCCCCAATCGTTGGATTGAGCGATGAAGAACTTGCAACGCTTCGTGCTCATGGAAAGAAAGGCTCGTTTTATGAAGTAATGAGCTCATTCTTAAAAGGGGCACCGCTTGAAGAGGAGCAAGAACTTCATGATAAATTAGAGTGGTTTTATAACTTACTGCAAGGATGGCGTGAATTTGCCCGTCAACAATCCCTTTCTGATTTAATTTGGAAAGTGTACGGTGAGACAGGTTATTACGACTTCGTTGGCGGTTTACCAGCAGGAAAGCAAAGACAAGCAAACTTACGCGTACTATATGACCGTGCAAGACAATATGAAGCAACATCATTTAGAGGGTTATTCCGCTTCTTACGTTTTATTGAACGTATTTTAGAACGCGGTGATGATATGGGTACGGCGAGAGCCCTAGGTGAACAAGAAGACGTTGTTCGCATTATGACGATTCATAAAAGTAAAGGGCTAGAGTTCCCGGTCGTATTTGTAGCTGGACTCGGTCGTCGTTTTAATACACAAGACTTAATGAAACGTTTCTTATTGCATAAAGATTTCGGTTTCGGTTCGCAATTTATCGATCCGCGTAAACGAATTAAATATACAACATTATCACAGCTTGCGATTAAGCGTAAAATGAAAATGGAATTAATTGCGGAAGAAATGCGCGTACTATACGTAGCATTGACGCGTGCGAAAGAGAAGTTAATTTTAATCGGAACAGTTAAGGATGCAAATAAGGAAATGGAAAAATGGCTTGATGTGAGGGAACATAGTGAATGGTTATTACCAGATCACATACGTGCCGGAGCGTCTTGTTATTTAGACTGGATTGCACCTTCATTATATAGACACCGTGATAGTGAAATGCTTCTTGAATTAGGACAAGGAAGTATTCCAGATGAAATTTACGGATATGACACTAGCTGGAAAGTAGAAGTTGTGGACGGTAACACACTACTTGCACCAGAGCCAGTTCAAGAAGAGAAACAAGAATTGTTAGAAGCACTTCGTGAGAAAAAGGCTGTTCCCCTGCAAAGTGAACGGAAAGAAGAAGTGTACGACAGATTAATGTGGAAGTACGGATATGAGGATGCGACATCTCATCGTGCGAAGCAATCTGTTACAGAAATAAAGAGAAATTATCAATCTGAAGAAGGTAGCGATAACGCCTTTATTAAAAAACTACGTGCACCAATTAAAACACGCCCGCGCTTTATGGAGAAAAAAGGGTTAACGTACGCAGAGCGCGGAACAGCAGTCCATGCCGTTATGCAGCATGTTGATTTGAAGAAGCCGATTACGGTTGAAGTTCTTCAAGAGCAAATTGCTGGAATGGTAAATAAGGAATTATTAACATTCGAGCAGGCGGAAGAAATAGCGATTGAAAAAGTAATTTCATTCTTTGACAGTGACTTAGGTAAAAGGGTATTAGCGGCGAAAAGTGTTGAGCGTGAAGTACCATTTACGATGATGCTTGCAGCAGAAGAAGCATATCAAGATTGGCAAGGGAAGAGTGAAGAAACGATTCTTGTCCAAGGGGTTATCGACTGCATGATTGAAGAGGAAGATGGCATTACGTTAATCGACTTTAAAACAGATACGATTGAAGGGAAATTCCCAGGCGGATTCGAACAAGCGAAACCAATTTTAGAAGATCGATATAAAGTGCAGCTTTCGTTATATGCAAAAGCACTGGAGAAAAGCTTACAACATCCTGTAAAAGAGAAATGTTTATACTTCTTTGATGGGAATCACGTTGTAAATATTGAAGAATAGAGGGGCTTGAAAATGGTAACGGAAAAAACGTTAAGAACTTGTGAACAGGGACACGAGTACTATAAAAGTAGCGATTGTCCAACTTGCCCAGTCTGTGAGAAAGAGAGAAAACCAAAAGAAGGTTTTCTCTCTCTTCTTTCAGCGCCAGCAAGAAGGGCATTAGAGCACCGTGGAATTCAAACTGTAGAAGAACTCTCAAAATATAGTGAAAAAGAAATTTTAAAACTGCATGGTATGGGACCTGCGTCTTTGCCGAAGCTTAGGAAGGCTTTGGAGGAGAGTGGGTTATCATTTAAATAAAATGAAATAGTGCCTCTTCACTACTTACGTGTTTATACCACTATTTGTGGACAGTGAAGCTCTTGCTTATTAAAATTTCATTTTAATAATTTTGAATTACATAAAAGAAAAAAGTAGGAGAATATCTCCTACTTTTTTTACGCTGTTCCAATCTGATCTTGATCTGCCACATCAGAATCAAATGTATTCGTTGCACTAACACCGTTAAACGTATTCACGACAAACCCAACATTGGAAGCTCCAGATCCGTTATAGGCTTTCGTGTTTTCTTTCGGAGATACGTTATAAAAATCTCCTAAGTTGAAAGAGCCGTTACTGTTTTGCACGACGAGATTTCCTACAACTGAAGGCATACCATCCACCTACTTTACTAAGCTTTTTAATTACTATATGAATTATTGTGCGGAAGGTTCATCCGTAATATATTGGCGGATTTGTATAATACGAGAGTTATTAAAACCATAATCAACATTTCCAATTTGAAAGCAACCAGAATTTAAAAGTGTCCGCAATTCAACGTTATTCACTTCAATAAAAGGGCATTCATTTACAATATTTAATTTTACATCTGTCGTTCGTTTTGGAATTGTAATGTGTTCATCTGTAAAGATTTCAAAAGCATCAAAGCGACCTTCTCCCCGTATATAAAAAGGAATTTCACGGTGGACGGCAATAGCTCTACTTTTTAATTCCATTTGGTTTGCATCTCCAACTTGAAATACGGCAGTAATCCCTAAAGAAATAATAGAAACATTTTGGACAATGGACACATGATGCAACATAATTTTTCAGTCTCCTTAACCTGGAGTAGGAGGGACATCTGTTACTAATGGTACAAATGGACCCTCTGTAACTGTTTCAAATGGTGTATCGAGAATAGAAGATAGAATGAGGAGATTTGCATCTCCAATTAAAAAGAGTGCGGACGACGATACACCGTTCATTTTAATCTGTCCGACTTTTAACTCACGGTTTACAACGTTAAGGTTCATACATACTTACTCCTTTCGGAAATTTCCCGGTATGTGCTGAATAAAGGAGAGAAAGGCTTTGTCAATATCTTGTTTCATTGCCTGAATAATGATATCTCGTAAATAATCTGGATCTGTTGAAATACCTTCATATGATTGCGCTTGTGATAAATAATAAGGGAGTCGATGCTCCATCTGTTTTTTTATGTCATCCACCATCATTTGTCGATACATTTCATCAAGCGGTGTTCTCTCTTCTTGTTCAAAATGGAGAATACGATTATATGCTTCTTCATCTAAGTATCGATGCATTTCTTGGAGGATACCTTGATAAAAGTCTGGGTTTGTTTCGGTTTCAGGGTTTACCTTCAATGTTTCTGTATCCACTTGAAAATCTTCAATTTGTTGTCCTTTTGCTGAAAATGGGTTTAAACCAATATTTAAAGTACCATTTAAATTTTCGACTTTTAATTGATCGAATTTGTATTCCACTTTTCCTACAGAAGAGGAGGGGCGATTTTTTAATTCGTTAAGCTCTTCTTGGAGTTGGCGCACTTGATCTTCTAAATTTAGGATGGCTGCTTGTTGTGTTTGAAGAGCTTGTTGAAGTTGGTGTAAGTAAGTATATATATCTTGATTCATTTGTGAAACCTCCTTTTCAATAGGGAGGGTAAAAATATTCCTGCTATATATTTATGACAAGGATGTCTTAAGAAGAACTAGTTGATGGTTTGATAGAAATAATTTGTCCTTTTGCCTGTAATGGGCGAAGCGGTTCCGTAAATCCGCCCGTATTTGAAAATTTAGATAGGGCTTTAATACTTCCGGCAGTACCAATTTGGAACACAGAAGAGGTTGTAATGCTATCAATTTTAATACTGTTGATGATGATACTTTGGTTTACATAAAAATTCAATGCAATTGCCTCCTTTAAGTTGAGCCAATTATCGCTTGATCGATTACATCTGAATCGTTGACAGTCGTTGCACTTTGATAATTGTAGACAGAAACATTATCTCCAACGTTGAAAGAGCCGGCCCCGGCGAAAGCACGTGAGTAACTAATAGGCCTAATCGCAAATACATCTCCAATATGAAAAATACCACTTGATCCAATATTGACGATACGAATATGTCCGACCATAGCTGGCATACAAAACACCCTTCGTTTTTAAAATTTTCTTTTCTACTATTGTATGGGCGTTTCCAATAAAATGTGTATTTTTTTGAAATAAAAGAAACACACGCATTATTGCGTGTGTGTTTTGAACGTTTGATTAGGGTGTAAATCCGTATGTACATGACAAATTACATTTAAGAGCCTGTCCAGTTCTTGGCTACAATCCACTGTTTTTTGAGAAGTCATTCCATAGCGTTCAGCAAAATAAATCATTTTTTCACGTTTTTTTTCAATCGCTTGCTCAAACATTGAAATCGGCTCCATCTCTAAATGAAATTTTTAGTATATATGTAGTACATATTATACAAAAACTTCATAAAAAAGAAATGCATTCGCTAAAAAAAGTAAAATTTCTACATTTTATGCCAAATGATAAAGGGGTAACGAATAGGGGATGAGAAGAATATTGTAAAAATTAGCGTGCATGAGAAGGTTTTTTTCTTGCGGATGCGAATACAATTAAAGGGTATGAGTTTTAGGATGGAGAGTGGAAATATTGCGTTTTGTAACGGCGAAGAAAGAAGAAAAGGTATTTGTAGGTATTGTAGATGAAGAAGAAGAAAAGGTATTACACTTAAGAGAAGCGCAAAGACAAAAAGGGGAAAAGGTTACAATCCCTATTACAATGTTAGAGTGTATTGAAAGAGGGACTGAATGCTTTGAGAAAGTATGTGAAATTGTAAATTGGGCAAAAGAGAACGGGGAAGCGGCGTATTATCCGTTAACAGAGGTGAAAATATTAGCGCCGATTCCAAGGCCAAGAAAGAATATTTTGTGCGTTGGAAAAAACTATCGTGAGCATGCGGTAGAAATGGGCGGAGTAGAGTCTATTCCAGAAAATATAATGATCTTTACGAAAGCCCCAACAACAGTTATTGGCATAAATGAGCAAATTAATGGTCACCCTCATGCAACGGACGAACTAGATTATGAAGGAGAATTAGCTATCATTATTGGTAAGCGAGGGAAGCAAATAAAAAAAGAAAAAGCGCTTGAGCATGTTTTTGGTTATACGATTATCAATGATGTAACAGCTCGAGACATTCAAAGAAAACATAAACAGTTTTTCCTTGGGAAAAGCTTCGATACATTTTGTCCGATGGGACCGTATTTAATTCATAAATCGGTGGTTAATGCGCCGAATGCATTACACATTGAAACGGTAGTAAATGGAGAAGTAAGGCAAACTTCTAACACAAATAAAATGATTTTTTCAATAGAAGAAATTATTTCAACGATAAGTAAAGGAATGACTTTAGAACCAGGTGATATTATCGCAACAGGAACGCCGGCTGGTGTCGGAAAAGGTTTTACACCACCGAAGTTTTTACATGCTGGTGATGAAGTGGTCATTACAGTAGAAGGAATTGGTACTTTACGAAATGTAGTGAAATAAAGAAAAGAGCTATCTTGTTAAAAGATAGCTCTTTTTTTATGGCCTTGGGTTATAGAGGTAATCGATAACGGCAAAAGTGTAAAGACCAATGAATGCAAGTGTACAAATGCCAAATAGTATAACCGTAAGTGTGCTTTTTTCTCGTCCAAAACCAATGATAGTAAGAATAACAGCAGTCCAAAATGATGCTTTCAGTAGTGTGAGTGTAGTAGGAGTTGAGTAATGAAGCCATGTTGTGGAAAGTAGGAAACCAAAGAATGTAACTAAAATAAAAGCTGTAGCTAAATAGTTAATATGTTTACCATATCTTAATAGCATGTCGCACCTCCTTTACGATTTTAAAATACAGAAAATTACAATTTCATCTTAATATAAATGAATATAAAAAGAAAGAGGTTGTCCCAACATGTCGGACAACCTCTCTATCATTACGATAATACAGCTTTAATTTTTTGGAATGCCCACTCTAAATCTTCTTCAGAGATTACTAGAGGTGGTGCGATACGAATTACATTTTCGTGTGTTTCTTTACATAATAGACCAGCTGCTTTTAGTTGTTCACAGTAAGGACGAGCTGGCTCGTTTAATTCGATACCGATGAATAAACCTTTACCACGAACTTCAGTGATCATTGGGTTATCAATCTCTTTTAATTGCCCAACTAATTTTTCACCTAATTGAAGAGAACGCTCTGTTAATTTTTCTTCTTCTAACACTTCAAGAGCCGCGATAGAAACAGCACATGCAAGTGGATTACCACCGAATGTAGAACCGTGAGAACCTGGCTCAAATACACCTAAAATGTCGCGGTTTGCTGCTACGCAAGAGATTGGGAACACACCGCCGCCAAGTGCTTTACCAAGTATGTACATGTCAGGAGTTACATTGTCCCAGTCACAAGCAAATACTTTACCAGTACGGCCTAAGCCAGTTTGGATTTCATCTGCTACAAATAAAACGTTTTCTTTTTTACATACTTCAAAAGCTTCTTTTAAGTAACCAGTTGGTGGGATATTAATTCCTGCTTCACCTTGAATTGGCTCTAAAATGAATGCTGCTGTGTTTGGTGTAATTGCGGCTTTTAATGCTTCTAAATCACCGTAAGGAATTACAACGATGCCAGGAAGCATTGGACCGAATCCACGCTTGTACTCTTCATTTGAAGACATAGAAACAGAACCCATTGTACGTCCGTGGAAGTTATCTTCACAAACGATGATTTCAGCACGGTTTGCTTCCACTTTCTTCACATCATAAGCCCAGCGACGAACTGTTTTAATTGCAGTTTCAACAGCTTCAGCACCTGTATTCATTGGAAGTACCATTTCTTTATTAGTTAGTTTCGCAACTTTTTCGTACCAAGGACCTAATTGATCGCTATGGAAAGCACGAGAAGTTAACGTAACACGATTAGCTTGGTCAATTAAAGCGTTAATAATTTTCGGGTGACGATGACCTTGGTTTACTGCAGAATATGCACTTAATAAGTCCATATAGCGGTTTCCTTCAGGATCTTCTACCCAAACACCTTCTGCTTTAGAAATAACGATTGGAAGTGGGTGATAGTTATTTGCTCCGTATGTGTCTGTAAGTTCGATAATATCCTTAGTTTGAATCATGATTGTTCCCCCTTTTGTTATTACAAGAAGTTTGTAAATACTCTAAATATTATAGCATTTAAATGTAAAAAAGCGAAACATTTCCTGAAAATAAATGAACATGTTATCATATAGAGTGAAAAAGTGTGAAAAGAGGAGGTAAGGGATACGATGGTACATATGCATATTACAGCATGGGCGTTAGGTTTAATTTTATTCTTCGTTGCGTATTCACTTTATTCAGCAGGAAGAAAAGGGAAAGGTGTACATATGGGGCTTCGCCTAATGTATATCATTATTATTGTGACAGGCTTCATGTTGTACATGAGTATTGTGAAGACAGCAACAGGTAGCATGCACATGTGGTATGGCTTAAAAATGTTAGCTGGTATTTTAGTTATCGGTGGAATGGAAATGGTTCTTGTGAAAATGAGCAAAAACAAACCAACAGGGGCGGTTTGGGGCTTATTTATTGTTGCGCTAGTAGCAGTATTTTACCTTGGGCTGAAATTACCGATTGGCTGGAAAGTATTCTAATAAAAAATAAAGCCACCTTATAATCTCAAAGACTTGGGAGATTATAAGGTGGTTTTTTACTTTATCCCGTAAACATCAGATTGGTGAAGGCTAATAATCAGTGGGCTCCCCCGCTGATTAAAGTTTCACTTTATGTCGCATCGATATGCAACTCTTCTCCATTTACTTTCGTAAAACGGAACATATTTTTATTTGACGTAGTGTGACGGACGAAATGGTGCTGCAGTGTACAGATCATTTCTTCGTTATCAAACAAAAGAATATTTACTCCTTCGCGTGACTCCTCTTGCGGTAAGAAAGATAAATAATTATGACAATACATGCAATCATATAAAGAGTAGTGAAGTGATTGCAATGATTCGGTTAATAATGTGAAGACAGAGTCAGGTAATTCCTCCAGCCATTCATTATAGCTAAGAAGTAACTTTTTTCGAATACGTATCATTTCACCATTTTGCAAATGGTGTTGCTCGTTGGCGATTTGTAATACATCTTGTTCATAGAAACGGGCTGGTAGCCAATTGTTATTATACAAAATTTCAAACCCATCTTCGGCAATATCTTCTAATAAAAACGCTTCATCATTTTCATCATCAAAGAATACCCACTCATTGTTTATATATTCTACATTACCGACTGTATGAGCACGGGGCTGATTATATAAAATATGTTTACGTTGTATCATACACGATTTCTCCTTTATGAAAAGTAGTTATTCCTGTTATAGACAGTTCGTGCATTCTTTATAACTAGACACATATAGACATAGGTGGGCATACAATAAAACACGTTTTACTGAGTGAAAATGCTATTCCATATGTGGATAGTAGGTTATCGTCAAGTTTTTCATTTTTTTGATCCACACTCACAGGGTGGGGATTACTGCACGTTCGAGAAAAGAAATAAGATGGAAGGATGATTTATATGTGCGGGATTACAGGATGGGTGGATTATAAACGCTCATTAGAAGGAGAAAGAGATGTCGTTACGAAGATGGCTGAGACGTTAGCGAAACGGGGGCCGGATGATAATAAAGTTTGGATTAAAGGAAATGTCGCATTTGGGCATAAGCGGTTAATCGTTGTGGATCCTGAGGGCGGTAAACAGCCGATGACTTGTTTAAAAGATGAAACGAATTACGCCATTTGCTATAACGGTGAACTTTATAACACAGAAGACATTCGAAAGGAATTATTAAGAAGAGGATATACGTTCAAAGGTCATTCTGATACAGAAGTATTATTAGCTTCTTATATTGAATGGAAAGAAGAATGTGTCGATCATTTAAACGGTATATATGCGTTTGCAGTATGGGACGAACAGAAAGAACAAGTATTTATTGCGAGAGATCGATTAGGTGTAAAGCCACTTTTTTATAAATATGATAGCGGACGCTTACTATTTGGTTCGGAGTTAAAAGCGATATTGTCGCATCCAGATGTGAAGGCGGAAGTAACGTTAGAAGGATTATCAGAAATATTCGGGCTCGGACCGTCAAGAACGCCTGGCCACGGTATTTATGCTGGTATAAAAGAATTGCGTCCAGGTCATGCGATGACATTTTCAAAGAACGGTTTGTGTATATGGAGATATTGGAATGTAGAAAGTAAAAAACATGAAGACTCTTTTGAAGAAACAGTAGAGAAAACGCGCTTTTTATTACAAGATGCTATTACAAGACAGCTTGTTTCTGATGTACCACTATGTACTTTTTTATCGGGTGGTGTAGATTCGAGCGCTATTACAGCTATTGCAGCGAAAGAATATGAGAGATCGGGAAAAGGGCAATTACACACGTATTCTATTGATTACGAAGATAATGACAAATACTTTAAAGCGAATGCATTCCAGCCAAATTCAGATGCTCCGTTTATTAATTTAATGACTGAGACATTTCAAACAACCCATCATCGCTGCGTCATTTCGAATGAAAAATTAGCAGAGTATTTAACTGAAGCAGTACTCGTTCGTGATTTGCCTGGTATGGCAGATATCGATTCGTCATTATTATGGTTTTGCCGAGAAATTAAACAAGATTTTGTCGTTGGCTTATCTGGAGAATGTGCAGATGAAATATTTGGTGGATATCCGTGGTTTTATAGAGAAGATGATTTACAATCGAGTGCATTTCCGTGGATGCGTTCTACAGAGGCACGTGAACAACTTCTAAAAAAAGAATGGAGAAATAAATTAAATTTACAACAATATGTACAAAGGCGCTATGAAGAGTCGATTCAAGAAGTTCCTATTTTAGAGGGGGAAAGTCCGCTAGAAGCAAAAAGACGCCAATTATTTTATTTAAATATGATATGGTTTATGACAACATTATTAGACAGAAAAGACCGCATGAGTATGGGAGCGAGCTTAGAAGTACGTGTTCCATTTGCAGATCATCGTCTTGTCGAATATGCGTGGAATATTCCTTGGGAAATGAAAATGTATAAAAACCGCGAAAAAGGTCTATTACGTAAAGCGTTAGAAGGTGTACTTCCACATGACATCTTATATAGAAAGAAGAGTCCTTATCCGAAAACGCACAATCCGCACTATACAAAAGCAGTAACAGTATGGCTTCAAAATCTATTAACGGATAAAGGTTCAATTTTACACGAACTGTTTGATAAAGAGCAGTTGAGCGGATTAATTCAGTCTGGCGGCAGTGCATTTCAAACACCATGGTTTGGTCAATTGATGACTGGGCCACAGCTTTTAGCTCATTTAGCACAAATTCACGTTTGGTTTAAAGAATATGGGGTAAATATTAAAGAATAGGAGAAAAGCGACTTACTTTATAAGTAAGTCGCTTTTTCAGAGTGTTGGGAAACCCTTTAGGGTTCCCAACACTCTGGAATCTTTTTTGATTTTAGCGAATAAAAACAACATAAAATAATAGAATTTTAAAAAATAGCCCTCCACCTGACCCTTTTTGGTCAGGTGGAGGGCTATTTTTTTCATGTTTTGACAAGCTGCGGTGAGATAAGCTTGCATTTGGACAGACTTCAGCCCTCGAAACCGGGCATAGCGGTAGCCATGTAGTTCTTTGGCGTCTGCAAAGCTTCGCTCTATAGTGGAACAGCGTACTTTATACAACCTTTTCCCTGTAGCTGTTAGCTTGTTTTTTCTAGCAATATCCTTATATTTCTCCCACACATGATGAGTGATAACTTTTTGTTTTTGTTTCTTTGAAAAGCACACCTCACGTAACGGACAAACAGCGCAGTCTTCTGGATTCGATTTGTATTGACGGTATCCTTCACGATCAGTTGTTACATATTCTAGAATACATCCCATCGGACAAGCGAAAACATTCATTTCTTCTACATATTTAAATTGGCTTTTCGGTACTTCTTTATTCCGTTTTCCAAATCGGCGATACCCCATCACCATAAATATATTCCGTTCTGATAGTTTCTTACAGATATATCCTGTAAAATAGCCAGCATCAAGGGCAACAGCTTCTACTTTGAAGTCGAATTTATCAATCTGAGCTTGGAGGCGTGCTAAATACGGCTCGGAATCTGCCATATTTCCAGCCGTTACATAGGTATCTGTAATAATATTGTACTTCGCATCAGTCGTACGATGATCCAAGAAATGAAAACCATTTGGTTTTCCATCTCTCATTAAAAATCCACTATCTGGATCCGTTGTACTTATACGAGTTTTTTTGGTAGGGGTATCACTTTCCTTTCTAGGTTTTAATTCTTTTTTCCATGTACCTCACGATCTTCGATTACCGCAGCTTCTAGCTCGTCTATATAAAACTTTGCTTTTTCTTTTTTATATTTATGTACAAATTTATTTTTATTGGCATTGGCCTTAATATGTGTAGAATCTGTCATCAGTGCACGTCCTCCTACCATCCGGTGCTCCGTCGCTTGTCTCACAATCTCATCAAAAATTTCTTCGAAAATATTTGTATGAATAAAACGAGTACGACGATTCCAACTGATTGTAGAGTGATCCGGAATAGTATCCGATAGAGAAAACCCTAAAAACCAACGGTAGGCAATATTCGTTTTAATTTCCTTTTCCAATTGACGCTCAGAACGAATACCGTAAAAATATCCAATAAACATCATCTTAAATAAAACAATAGGATGAATGGACGGGCGTCCATTGTTTTCACAGTAATAAGGGCGTAACTTCTCTTCAATAAAATCAAAACTAATTGTCGCTTCAATTGCACGAAGGAAATGATCTTGTGGAACCAACTCTTCTACAGAAACAGATACACGCTCATCACGATGATTTTTTAAAGCACCCATCATAAAAAATCTCTCCTTTTCCTCTTTTTTATCAGTGTTGACACATAAAAAGAGGTTCAGACACAAAAACAGGCTGTGGAGAAGACTTTCTCCACAGCCTGGAAAAGCGACTTACTTTATAAGTAAGTCGCTTTTTATTAAATAAATTGTCATATAAAATTCAGAATCATATTAGAAAAAATCCTTATTTAGAATAATTATCTTTACGTATTTATTATTAGTTGTTATAATTGGAAACAAATGTTTTTGAAAAAGATTCTCATTTATAAAATTGAGGTGTTATATAGATGAAAAAGAAAAAAATAGGTTTACTCGTAATGGCGTATGGAACACCAGAATCATTAGACGATGTAGAGGCGTATTATACACATATCCGTCACGGGCGTAAGCCATCAGAAGAAGCGCTTGAAGATTTAATTGGGCGCTATAAAGCGATTGGTGGAATTTCGCCGCTTGCAAAAATTACGAAAGAACAGGCGCATAAATTAACAGATTCAATGAATAATATATTTACAGAGTATGAATTTACTTGTTACTTAGGTTTAAAACATACTGCTCCGTTTATAGAAGATGCTGTAGAAGAAATGAAGCGTGATGGGATTGAGCAAACGATTAGTATCGTATTAGCGCCGCATTATTCTACATTTAGCATTAAAGCGTATAATGACCGTGCTATTCGTCTTTCAAAAGAAATCGGTGGTCCTGTTATTGAATCAATTGAACAATGGTATGATGAACCGAAGTTTATTTCGTATTGGGCAGACCAAATAAAAGAAACGTTTACAGAAATTGATGATAAAGAGAAAGCAGTCGTAATTTTTTCAGCGCATAGTTTGCCAGAAAAAATTATTGCAGCAGGAGACCCATATGTAGAACAACTAAAGCATACGGCAGATTTAATTGCAGAAGCTGCAAATATTCAAAACTATACAATCGGTTGGCAAAGTGCTGGGAATACTCCAGATCCGTGGATTGGTCCAGATGTGCAAGATTTAACGAAAGATTTATATGAAGAGCATGGGTACGAATCTTTCATATATTGCCCAGTTGGTTTTGTAGCGGAGCATTTAGAAGTTTTATATGACAACGATTATGAATGTAAAGTTGTAACGGATGAATTAAATGCCAAATATTTTAGACCAAATATGCCGAATGCGCAATCTGCATTTATCGACTGTTTGGCTGAAATTGTTTCCAAAAAAGTGAAGGAAATAGTTGACAAAGATCTAGTTTTGAATAATAATTAGTTTATAATAATTTTAAATAAATAATAATTACTATGAAAGAAAGAGGAGGATCCCCCTAGATGAATCCAAATAATCGCTTAACAACAAACCAAGGTGCTCCAGTTGGAGACAACCAAAATTCTCGTACAGCTGGTCGTCGTGGACCAGTATTATTAGAAGACTATCATTTAGTAGAAAAACTTGCACACTTTGATCGTGAACGTATTCCGGAGCGTGTTGTGCATGCGCGTGGTGCAGGTGCTCACGGTGTATTCGTAACGAAAAATAGTATGAAGCAATATACGAAAGCTGCATTTTTACAAAATGAAGGAACTGAAACACCTGTATTTGTTCGTTTTTCAACGGTTATTCATGGTCAAGGTTCTCCTGAAACAGCACGTGACCCACGTGGGTTCGCTGTTAAATTTTATACAGAAGAAGGAAACTACGATATCGTAGGTAATCATTTACCAGTTTTCTTCATTCGTGATGCAATTAAATTCCCTGATATGGTACATTCTTTAAAACCAGCACCTGATACGAATATTCAAACGCCAGATCGTTACTGGGATTTCATGACGTTAAGTCCAGAATCTACACATATGATGACATGGGTATTTTCTGATTACGGTACACCAGCAAGTTATCGTGAAATGGAAGGTTTCGGTGTCCATTCATTTAAATGGATTAATGAAGAAGGTAAAATTGTTTATATTAAATACCACTGGAAACCACAGCAAGGTGTACGTAACTTAAATGCGAAAGAAGTGCAAGAGGTACAAGGGAAAGACTTCAATCATGCTACTCGTGACTTGTTCGACGCGATCGAAAAAGGAAATCACCCGAAATGGGATTTACACGTACAAGTTATGCAATTAGATGAAATGGATTCTTTAGACTTTGATCCACTAGATCCAACGAAAGTATGGCCAGAAGATCGCTTCCCGTTAATTGAAGTAGGGACAATGACGTTAAATCGTAATCCGAAAAACTTCTTTGCAGAAGTAGAACAAGTAGCGTTCTCTCCAAGTGCCACTGTAAATGGTATTGAGCCATCGGAAGATAAATTATTACAAGGTCGTTTATTCTCTTACCCAGATACACAGCGTTATCGTCTTGGTGCAAATTACTTACAAATTCCTGTAAACTGCCCATACGCAGCTGTTCATAATCAACAACGTGATGGTGCGATGCAAGTGAATCAAAACCCATCTACAATCAACTACGAACCGAGCCGTCATGCTGAAAATCCAGTTGAAGACCCAGCTTACCGCGATTCAACTATGAAAGTAGAAGGCTATGTATCTCGTGAAAAAATTGAGAAACCAAATGACTTTAAACAAGCAGGTGAGCGTTACCGTTCATTCTCTAAAGAAGAGCAAGATAACTTAATTGCAAACTTAACAAATGACTTGAAAGACGTAAATGAACGCACGAAATTACTAGCTGTTTGTAACTTCTTCCGTGCAGATCAAGAATACGGTATGCGTTTAGCGCAGGCATTAAATGTTGATATTACGCAATATGTAGGAAATGCTCCGAAATAAATCGGAAAAGACGACTGGGTTTCGGTCGTCTTTTTTATGTGTAAAGTTACACGCGGGTATTCTTCAGTTTCGTTATGTCGGAATTTGTTGGTAAATCGATATCTTGTGTCGAAACGTTGATATATTGAAAGGAACAATCGATATATTTGAAAAATCGTTGATATATCCAAAAAACCGTTAATATATTTCCGGTTATACTAGGTGGGGTATGTTGCCCGGTGCGCAAAAAAGAGATGCAATCTATTACTAATAGATTGCATCTCAGGCTGTGGAGAAAGTCTTCTCCACAGCCTGTTTTTGTGTCTGAACCTCTTTTTATGTGTCAACACTGATAAAAAAGAGGAAAAGGAGAGATTTTTTATGATGGGTGCTTTAAAAAATCATCGTGATGAGCGTGTATCTGTTTCTGTAGAAGAGTTGGTTCCACAAGATCATTTCCTTCGTGCAATTGAAGCGACAATTAGTTTTGATTTTATTGAAGAGAAGTTACGCCCTTATTACTGTGAAAACAATGGACGCCCGTCCATTCATCCTATTGTTTTATTTAAGATGATGTTTATTGGATATTTTTACGGTATTCGTTCTGAGCGTCAATTGGAAAAGGAAATTAAAACGAATATTGCCTACCGTTGGTTTTTAGGGTTTTCTCTATCGGATACTATTCCGGATCACTCTACAATCAGTTGGAATCGTCGTACTCGTTTTATTCATACAAATATTTTCGAAGAAATTTTTGATGAGATTGTGAGACAAGCGACGGAGCACCGGATGGTAGGAGGACGTGCACTGATGACAGATTCTACACATATTAAGGCCAATGCCAATAAAAATAAATTTGTACATAAATATAAAAAAGAAAAAGCAAAGTTTTATATAGACGAGCTAGAAGCTGCGGTAATCGAAGATCGTGAGGTACATGGAAAAAAGAATTAAAACCTAGAAAGGAAAGTGATACCCCTACCAAAAAAACTCGTATAAGTACAACGGATCCAGATAGTGGATTTTTAATGAGAGATGGAAAACCAAATGGTTTTCATTTCTTGGATCATCGTACGACTGATGCGAAGTACAATATTATTACAGATACCTATGTAACGGCTGGAAATATGGCAGATTCCGAGCCGTATTTAGCACGCCTCCAAGCTCAGATTGATAAATTCGACTTCAAAGTAGAAGCTGTTGCCCTTGATGCTGGCTATTTTACAGGATATATCTGTAAGAAACTATCAGAACGGAATATATTTATGGTGATGGGGTATCGCCGATTTGGAAAACGGAATAAAGAAGTACCGAAAAGCCAATTTAAATATGTAGAAGAAATGAATGTTTTCGCTTGTCCGATGGGATGTATTCTAGAATATGTAACAACTGATCGTGAAGGATACCGTCAATACAAATCGAATCCAGAAGACTGCGCTGTTTGTCCGTTACGTGAGGTGTGCTTTTCAAAGAAACAAAAACAAAAAGTTATCACTCATCATGTGTGGGAGAAATATAAGGATATTGCTAGAAAAAACAAGCTAACAGCTACAGGGAAAAGGTTGTATAAAGTACGCTGTTCCACTATAGAGCGAAGCTTTGCAGACGCCAAAGAACTACATGGCTACCGCTATGCCCGGTTTCGAGGGCTGAAGTCTGTCCAAATGCAAGCTTATCTCACCGCAGCTTGTCAAAACATGAAAAAAATAGCCCTCCACCTGACCAAAAAGGGTCAGGTGGAGGGCTATTTTTTAAAATTCTATTATTTTATGTTGTTTTTATTCGCTAAAATCAAAAAAGATTCCAGAGTGTTGGGAACCCTAAAGGGTTTCCCAACACTCTGAGATGCAATCTATTACTAATAGATTGCATCTCTTTTTTAGTTCACTCGCTCAGTATACTCATAAGCTTTCTCCCCATGCATCGAAATATCAAGTCCCATATGTTCCTCGTGCTCATCTACCCGGACAGGGAGGAAGAAGTTGATTGCTTTAATAATGGCATACGTCATTATAATTGTGAACGCATATGTTGCGCCGATCGCTACAAGTTGTTTCAACAGCAGCGAGGCGTTTCCGTAAAATAATCCGTTAGCGCCATCGCCGTTTACGGCAGTAGTTGCAAATAATCCTGTCGCAATACCGCCCCAAGTTCCACCGATGCCGTGACATCCGAATGCATCGAGTGTATCGTCGTATCCGAATTTTGTTTTTAAGAAAAAGACCGCTCCGAAGCATAATACGCCGCCAATTGCTCCGATAAGAAGAGCTGAGAAAGGTGTAACGAACCCGCAAGCTGGTGTAATAGCGACTAGACCGGAAACGGCGCCACAAGCAGCTCCCATCGCAGTCGGTTTTGATTGGAAGAACCACTCTGAAAGCATCCAAGTTAATGCTGAGGCAGCAGCGGCTATATTTGTATTAATAAATGCAGTTAAAGCTACGTCGTTTAAGGATAATGCGCTGCCGACGTTAAAACCGAACCAGCCAAACCATAATAAGCCTGCGCCTAACATTGTAAATGGCAAATGGTGAGGAGAAGAACCATTTATGTTTTTTCGTTTTCCGAGGAAAATAGCTAATACAAGACCAGCAACTCCGGAAGTGATGTGAACGACGTTTCCGCCAGCGAAGTCTAGTGCACCAAGTTCCCTTAGCCACCCGCCGACGCCCCATACCCAATGAGCGACAGGATTGTAAACAATCGTTGTCCATAAAAGGATAAAAATAAGAAAGGCAGAAAATCGCATTCTTTCAGCAAATGCACCTGAAATTAAACCTGGAGTTAAAATGGCGAACATGAGTTGAAACATCATGAATAAATTGTGAGGAATAGTAGATGAGTAGTCTGGATTTGGTGCGTAGGTAACTCCGTTTAGACCGAACCAATCAAGTGTACCGATAAGCCCGTGCCAATCTGGTCCGAATGATAAAGAATAGCCGATAACAATCCATTGAATCGAAACGATAGCCATTGCACTATAACTATGCATCGTTGTACTGAGTACATTTTTGCTGCGAACCATACCTCCATAAAAAAGTGCCAATCCTGGTGTCATCAACATGACCATTACTGTCGTCACAAACATAAAAACTGTATCTCCCATATTCATGAGCTCTCCTCCTATAATGTTAGAAAAAATAACATCGTTTTGTTATGTTTCATATCATATTCGAAAAAGAACTAAAAATCAACTAAAAATTCAGAAAAATATATACATGATGTTAGAAAATATAACATAGATTATTTTGTGAGGATTGAAATCGACATATGCGTTTCTCTCGGATAATTGGTATAATATTCTTACAATTAAAAACTTGGGGGATGCGTGTGGGAAAAATACGGACTAGGAAACTATTCATTTGTTTTTGCTTAGCTTTTGTTTTGTTTGTACCAATACATACTTTTGCAGACGAAAAAAGAGAGTGGAAAGATGAAGTTATATACTCCATTATGATTGATCGCTTCAATAATGGAGAACCGAAAAATGACAAACAATTAGAAGTTGGTAATTTAGAAGGGTATCAAGGCGGGGATATAAGAGGAATTATAAAAAGGTTGGATTACATAAAAGAAATGGGTTTTACTACCGTTATGCTTTCGCCGCTTTTTGAAAGTGGAAAGTACGATGGATTAGACGTGCGAAATTTTAAAAAGGTAAATGAACATTTCGGGACAGACAATGATGTGAAAGAACTTGTAAAAGAAGCTCATGCAAAAGGAATGAAAGTTGTATTTCAATTTCCGCTTGGAGAAAACGAACGACAGGTAATTGACGCAATGAAATGGTGGATAAAAGAAGTTGATTTAGACGGAAGTTATGTTATACATAGTGAAAAAAAGCCGCGTTCCTTTTGGGATAACGCGCAAAAAGATATGCAAGTGATAAAGAAAGATTTTCGTATTATGACAAAGGAGGATAGCGAATACAACGAAAAAATCGTAGAATCGTTTTCCGAAGCGGATGTATCGGTGAAATCGTTATACGATGTGAGTAAAAAAGAAGGGGAATTTGTTACGTTTTTAGATGATCAAGAAACAAAAAGATATGCGCGTATTGCAAAAGAAAATATGTATTATCCGCCATCACGTTTAAAACTGGCGCTTACTTATTTGTTAACATCACCTGGGATTCCGAATTTTTATTACGGAACGGAAATTGCATTAGATGGAGGAAGTGTACCCGATAATAGACGATTAATGGATTTTAAGTCAGACGAAAAATTTATGCAGCACATAACAAAACTAGGTGAAATTAGGCAGGCGAGACCGTCTTTACGACGCGGTACGTTTGAGCTTCTGTATGATAAGAGCGGGATGAGCATACTAAAACGAAAATATAAAGATGAAGTAACTTTAGTAGCAATTAATAATACGAAAGAAACACAAAAAGTCTCCTTACCTGCAAGTGCAATTGGTGAAAAACAAGAGTTAAGAGGATTGTTACAGGATGAAATTATAAGAGAGGAAAACGGAAAGTTTTATCTCGTTTTAAAACGTGAAGAATCAAACGTGTATAAAGTTAACGGAGAAACAGGTGTGAATTGGTTATTTATCTCCTTAATCGTTGGTGTGAATGTATTATTTATTGCGTTTCTAATTGCAGTTAAAAGGAAGCGTAGATGAGATGAGAAATTACTCGCTCTATGTTCATGTCTTCTTATTGTATTTGTAAGTTTGTTCGGCGGGGCAATAGTGTTATTCTGTTGATATGAAATTTCTTAAGAGAAACGACGTGAGAATGAAAACGTCCCTAGTGAGAGGAGGGCTAGGTTAGGAAGAGGATTTTCTTCCTAACCTGTTTTTTGTGTTAGCACCGATAGGGAAGAAGCTTTGAAGCAATCAATAATTGCAACTATATTAATTTTACATTACATTAAAAGTTAGAGAATACTCTTATACTAATACAGTGCTAAATAGTAGGTGGGAAAATGGAGTTTTACGATTTGGGTATTACCATTAAAGAGCTTAGAATTAAAAAAATATATCACAATCCGAATTATGTCATGGAATATGTTCGCAAAGTCAAATTAGCAAAATAGAAAAAGGTGTGATTTATCCATCTAGTATATTGTTATATCAATTATCAGAAAGACTTGGTATTGACCCAAATAATATATTTGCATTAACTCAAAACAAAAAATTAAAATATGTAGAAAATGTAAAATGCGTAATAAAAGATTGCTTAAAGCAAAAACAATACAAAGAACTTTATGAAATAGTGAAAAAAGAGAAAAACGAAAATAACTTCCAATCAACAGAAGATAAACAATTTTTAATATGGCATGAAGCGATTGCTATATTTATGGTGGATAAATCAATAAAAACTGCTTTAGATTTTTTAAATAATGCATTAAAATTAACTGTAACTAATTCTGATTTTTTATCAGAAAGAGAAATAGATATTATGCAGACAATTGCTATATTCCATGGGGAAAATAAAGAATATGAAAAAAGTATTAATATATTAAGAAGGTGTTTAACTAATTTTAATAAGTTAGATTTTCCTAGAGATAAAGAAATTAAATTGAAAATTATTTTTAATTTAGCAAAAATTTTAGGTCATGCAAATCAACATGAAGAGGCAGTAAAATACAATGATATGGGTATCAAACTAGCTATTAATCTAAATACTTTATATTTACTAGGTGAATTATACTATGGAAAAGCTTGGAATTTATTGAAACTTAAACAACCTAATGAAGAAGATGTTGCAAATAACATGAAAAAAGCATTATTTATATTTGAACTAACAGAAAAAGAAAATCTGATAAAAATGGTTAAAGAAAAATATTTTGAAAACCAAACTGAAAAAAGTCACTCATAATTCATTTGGAAATCACTTGAAATATAATAAAACCTACAGGGGAAATCTCTGTAGGTTTTATACTTATAAACTTGCTTCTAAAATATTAGTGCTTAATATAAATTTTTGAATAAGAGTTTACTTAGCGCTTTAGCGTACTTTTTTATTTTGAAGCCTGCATCTTTATTAAAGATGTATGCTTCTTTTTAAATCCATCCGAATATTATTGGTTCAAGTCGGAGGAAGGTACTTTGGGGTGTCTTTTCTTTAGATCTTTATCATTAACTATTTAATGTTTTTTAAATGATTACATGACATATTTTTCTTGTACCAAGCTTTGTTGATACAGTTAGATTTATCCGTTAGTGTATTCGTATTATTAGAACATCCTACAGTATTTAGGGAGAATGTGGCTAATAAAAACCATAATATTAATTTCTTCAAAAAACCACTTCTAACTCTTTTTTAATTAACATTTTTGAGATCCTTACTAATTTTACATTACATTAAAGGTTGGGAAATATTCTTATACTCATAAATTGTTACGTTTTGGCGGGGAGAGGAATTATGAGTTACAGCGATTTTTAAGATGACTTTGGCCCAGGATGTGGTTATTAAGAAAAGTAATTCAAATTGAAGGGGAAATGTCTTAAGGTATATTTTTCTTATTTTCAATAAGGTCTGCTAAATACATGTATAAAACAAATTCTACAATAAGGCCTAGTTTAATCATGCGCTCACTTGTAAAGTATTCGTATGGTTAGACTCTGTTCACTTAGTGATTTTCACCGCATATACCATTTTTCTATGGTTTGTTCTCGGAATATTGTCTCTACAAAACAAAAAACTCCTCTAATTAAGAGGAGTTTTCTCAGAGTGTTGGGAAACCCTTTAGGGTTCCCGACACTCTGGAATCTTTTTTGATTTTAGCGAATAAAAACAACATAAAATAATAGAATTTTAAAAAATAGCCCTCCACCTGACCCTTTTTGGTCAGGTGGAGGGCTATTTTTTTCATGTTTTGACAAGCTGCGGTGAGATAAGCTTGCATTTGGACAGACTTCAGCCCTCGAAACCGGGCATAGCGGTAGCCATGTAGTTCTTTGGCGTCTGCAAAGCTTCGCTCTATAGTGGAACAGCGTACTTTATACAACCTTTTCCCTGTAGCTGTTAGCTTGTTTTTTCTAGCAATATCCTTATATTTCTCCCACACATGATGAGTGATAACTTTTTGTTTTTGTTTCTTTGAAAAGCACACCTCACGTAACGGACAAACAGCGCAGTCTTCTGGATTCGATTTGTATTGACGGTATCCTTCACGATCAGTTGTTACATATTCTAGAATACATCCCATCGGACAAGCGAAAACATTCATTTCTTCTACATATTTAAATTGGCTTTTCGGTACTTCTTTATTCCGTTTTCCAAATCGGCGATACCCCATCACCATAAATATATTCCGTTCTGATAGTTTCTTACAGATATATCCTGTAAAATAGCCAGCATCAAGGGCAACAGCTTCTACTTTGAAGTCGAATTTATCAATCTGAGCTTGGAGGCGTGCTAAATACGGCTCGGAATCTGCCATATTTCCAGCCGTTACATAGGTATCTGTAATAATATTGTACTTCGCATCAGTCGTACGATGATCCAAGAAATGAAAACCATTTGGTTTTCCATCTCTCATTAAAAATCCACTATCTGGATCCGTTGTACTTATACGAGTTTTTTTGGTAGGGGTATCACTTTCCTTTCTAGGTTTTAATTCTTTTTTCCATGTACCTCACGATCTTCGATTACCGCAGCTTCTAGCTCGTCTATATAAAACTTTGCTTTTTCTTTTTTATATTTATGTACAAATTTATTTTTATTGGCATTGGCCTTAATATGTGTAGAATCTGTCATCAGTGCACGTCCTCCTACCATCCGGTGCTCCGTCGCTTGTCTCACAATCTCATCAAAAATTTCTTCGAAAATATTTGTATGAATAAAACGAGTACGACGATTCCAACTGATTGTAGAGTGATCCGGAATAGTATCCGATAGAGAAAACCCTAAAAACCAACGGTAGGCAATATTCGTTTTAATTTCCTTTTCCAATTGACGCTCAGAACGAATACCGTAAAAATATCCAATAAACATCATCTTAAATAAAACAATAGGATGAATGGACGGGCGTCCATTGTTTTCACAGTAATAAGGGCGTAACTTCTCTTCAATAAAATCAAAACTAATTGTCGCTTCAATTGCACGAAGGAAATGATCTTGTGGAACCAACTCTTCTACAGAAACAGATACACGCTCATCACGATGATTTTTTAAAGCACCCATCATAAAAAATCTCTCCTTTTCCTCTTTTTTATCAGTGTTGACACATAAAAAGAGGTTCAGACACAAAAACAGGCTGTGGAGAAGACTTTCTCCACAGCCTGAAAAAACTCCTCTAATTAAGAGGAGTTTTCTTTTTAGCGGTAGTTAATGAACTGTACGTCGATTGGTAAATCAGCGCTACGAACAGCTGCGATTACTGCTTGTAAGTCATCACGGCTTTTCGCTGTAACACGTACTTGATCATCTTGTACTTGTGTTTTTACTTTTAATTTCATTTCTTTAATGATGTTGTTAATTTTTTTAGCGTTATCTTTATCGATACCTTGTTGAAGTGTTGCGCGTTGGCGAACAGTGTTGCCAGTTGCAGCTTCAACTTTTCCGTAATCTAAGTTCTTAATTGGAACGTTACGTTTTACAAGTTTAGAGATAAGAACGTCTTTTACTTGCTCTAATTTAAACTCGTCATCAGAAGTTAAAACAAGTACTTCTTTTTCTAATTTAATATCACTTTTACTTCCTTTAAAGTCATATCGGTTTTGTATTTCTTTTAATGCGATATTAATTGCGTTTGTTACTTCAGGTAATTCTACTTTCGAAACGATGTCAAAAGAACTATCTTTTGCCATATTTAGCACCTCCAAATAAATTTCTAATCTTGTTATGTACTGTACATACTAAAGTATAGCTGAAAACGAGTCTAGACTTAAGTGTTTTCGTACTTATATTCATGTAACCTCATTTTATTATAGTGAATTTTGGGCAGTTGGACAAATACAGGAAAAATCATGTTATAATTAACTTTTGTTTGGAATGATAAAAAAGATAATTTTATATATATAGAAGGGAATTAAAAAATATGTATTTGCAAATAGGATCGATTGAACAGGTAACTGTTTTACGCGAAACGGAAATTGGATATATGGTTGGGAATGAAGAAGAAGAAATTTTCCTACATAAAAACGAAGTAGCTGGAGAAATTGAAGAAGGCGATACGATTGACGTATTCTTATACCTTGATCACCAAAATCGTATTTCAGCAACAATGAAGGAGCCAATTATTACAACTTATGATTGGAACTGGGTAAAGGTTGTAGAAGTTATTCCTAGTTTAGGTGTGTTTGTTGATATTGGTGTGCCAAAAGATATACTAATTCCAGCTGATGAGTTCCCGATTTATATGCCAGTATGGCCAGAAGTAGGCGACGAATTATATTGTACGTTAAAATTAACGAATCGTGATCGTTTAATTGCTCTTCCAGCAAGAGATAGTGATATGCAAGAAATCGTTGTAGATGCGACACCATCTATGCGTAATAAAAACGTAAACGGACGTGTGTATCGTTCACTTCAAGTTGGTTCGTTCGTATTAACAGATGAGCATTTCCGTGCATTTTTACATCATACAGAAAGAAAAGAGCAAGTTCGCATCGGTCAGCGTGTAACGGGACGTATTATTGATGTAAAAGATGACGGTACAATTAACATTTCACTTCTTCCTCGTAAAGAAGAAGGAATGGAAGATGATGCTGCAGTAATTTATGCATATATGGAAGAACGAGGCGGAGCAATGCCGTTTTGGGATAAGAGCCATCCAGAAGATATTAAAGAACGTTTCAACATGAGTAAAGCTGCATTTAAGCGCGCACTTGGTAAGTTGATGAAAGAAGAAAAGGTTTACCAAGAAGAAGGCTGGACTTACTTTAAGAAATAAAGTAAATGAAAAAAGAACTATTCTTTCTCTGAATTTTTAAGAGAAGAGATAGTTCTTTTTTATTATAAAGTAGATAAAAAGTAAATAAAGTGTAATAAAACGTTTAATCTACAAATATTTTACTGTATTTATAAGGAAAAATGAATATAAAATGGTAAATTGTCGGAAAATATACATTTTTAGAAAAAATGTCACAATATTGTCATTTTTATGTTGAACCCCCTCGGAAAATTCTTTAAATTGTTAATTGTAAGAATAAAACCGATGCGAATTAGGGGTGAATGTATGGAAAAGAGGCCAGTTAAGAAAAAATGGTATAGGCAATTAATCCAACTTATCGTAGTTGCACTAATTGTTACTTCTATACCACTGAATGGATTGGCAGAAACGGCACCACCGTTTACACCGTCACCAAATTCAGAACAAAGTCCAGAAGTGGAAAAGAAAGAGGAGCAGGAATTACCAGCTCTACATCCAGATCAATTAAAGAAGGATAAGGCTAAAGCACAGGCGAGTCCGACTGAGATTGTAGAAGAAAGAACGGAAACCGAAAAGGTTTTTGATAACAATGATGGTACTTTTACAAAGAGGGTATATACGGAACCGATTCATGCAGAGAAAGATGGAAAGCTAGAAGAGGTTTCACCAAAATTAGTAGAAGCACCAAATGAAAAAATTGTAACGGAAAATACAACATTAGAACCAGAGTTTGAGAAAGCGACACAAGATGGAAAGTACGTTCAATTTAAAGTAAAAGATCATACGATTCAGTATAAACTAATAAGTGCAAATGGTGAAAAAGGTGAAATGAAGCCATCACCAGTCACTGCAACACATGAAAATAATACAGTATGGTATAAAGGGGTCTTCCCAAATATTGATTTAAAGAGTACGACATTCAATGAAAATGTAAAAGAAGATTTTGTATTACGTGAGTATACAGGACACCACATTTTTACATTTGCATTAGAAACAGATTTAACACCTAGCTTACAGGAAGATGGTTCAATCGACTTCCAAGATGAGAAAAAAGAAAAAGTATTCACATTGCCGAAACCATATATGAATGATTCCAATGTGGATCAACAATCAGGTGAGGCTGTAACGTCAGATGCGGTTCGCTACAATATTGAGAAGACAGCTGAAAAAACATATACATTAACTGTTACCGCAGACCCGCAGTGGTTACAAGCACCAGAGCGAAAATATCCGGTATATGTAGATCCTTCGGTTCAGTTGAAGGATTTTGATAATGCATATGCTTCAAGTGCGTATCCAACTGTCAATTATTCAGGAGGAAAGCTTTGGGATGCTGGTCAAAATGCTTATACGTTAAAAGTAGGATATTATGATGGGTCATCTGGGACAAACTTTGCATTTATTAAACCAGACGTTTCGAGTTTTAAAGGTGCAAATATTGAAAGTGCAACATTCAATGTACATACCATTTGGCATTATTATGCGAATCAACCAAATGGTGTTTGGTTAGATGAAGTAACGAGTGCCTGGAATGAAGGTAGTTTAAATTGGAATAATAAACCTGGTTCAAATAATATTGCACATGCTGATGTAACAAGAGGACAATTGGCGAAGTTTAATGTAACTAACACAGTAAAAGCATGGGTAGAAGGCGCGAGACAAAACAATGGCTTTAAGCTACATGCAAATGGTAATGGTCAAAACCATTGGAAGAAATTCATTGCAGCTGAAAATGGAACGAATGCACCATTCTTGGAAGTGAAATATTCCTACGCAAAACCAAATAAGCCAAGAGTACAAGCTTACTCAAATGGCAGTGGGAGTGGTTCTGGTCACTTCAATGTACAATGGGACGCAGTTCCAGGAGCAACAGGTTATAAAGTTGCCATTTTTAATGGATATGACTATGAATATATTCCTGTTGGGAATGTGACAAGCTGGACGACGAAAGATAAAAAGATATTCCCGACGCCAGAAGAAATTGCACAAGGGCGTTACTGGATACATGATGACGGGAAAGGTGCAGAAGCGCCTACTAACCCAGGACAAATATATAAAAATGCTTACGAGTCAGGAGGTCCGTACGGGGATTATAGCGGAAGAAGTAGCTACTGGATTCGTATTGTAGCAGAGTATCCGTTTGGGGATAGTCCACTTTCAGATGAAATAGTTCCATTTATTCCATTAGAACAAGTGAAAAAGCCAGACGGATCGGCCTACATTAATGCGACAGATAAGGAAACAGGATATGTCACATTAAAGTGGGATGCAGTTCCGGCGGCTGCAGGCTATAAAGTTTGGATTTATAACGGAAAAGATTACGAAGCGTTCGATGTAGGAAATAAAACAAATTGGACAACGCAAAATGAGAAAATTTGGCCAACGAAAGATGAAATTGCAAAAGGCCAATAGTAACTACTCAGCTTCTTCAAATAAAAAAACAGGCCAAATACATGTTTCCGATTCGAAAACATGAAAAGAAAATACTCCAATCAGAGAAAGAATCTATGCCAAATAGAGAAATTCTCTTATGAAGTCGTGTTATTCCAAGGAACCGTTCTAGTTTCTATGACTTGGTTTATCGCTTGTAAGACCGATTGTTTTTGTTTTTTCATGGTACTCATAAAGCTTCGTATCTGACAAAAAGATTCTGCGCCTTTCTTACTTCGGAAAGTCCCAGACACTTTCTGTTTTACTTTCGTCATCCGAATATCCCGTTCTGCTTGATTGTTATCAAATGGAATGGCTGGATGTTCTAAAAACCCTAGAATTCTGTCAGAATACTTGACGAAGCGATTCCATAAATTTTGAGAAGGCGTCTGCTTTCCTTTCTTCTTTTGTTTCGTGGAAAGAATCTGTTGTTCTTTCAATATGGATTGATACATAATAAACAGATTCTTTTGCGTCGCTTTTGGCATGGTACCTTCGGATTGCTTTTTCATCGTCAACGCTTGCGTTAGAAATTTCTGCATCTGTTGTGCCCATTGTTCTCCAGTACTATCTATAATTCCTTGTAAATCTCGTAAGAGATGGGCATTACATAAAACGTGACGACAATCTGTATACGCATCATACGATTTCCAACCATCATGCATCGCAATTCCAGAAAAAGATGGCAAGATTTCTCCAGCATCCATTGCTTCTTTTCCACGTTTTTGATGAATATGTTGCAATGTCACCTCCGGTGTACTGGCAGTATGTAACCATTGTGTTTTGTTTTCTACACGCATACCAGTTTCATCAAAATGGACAACAGGAGACTGCAGAATCTTTTCCTTTACTTCTTTTATGAATGGCTGCAATTGAGAAGCGAAAGCCTGTGTATGATTTACCAGGGTTCCTTCGCTTATAGAATGTCCAAAACAATCCTGAAAGAATTCTTTTGTTCGCTTCAAAGAAATGCATTGATAATGCGTTAAATAGGGAATCAGTCTTTTTATATTTGGACCATATTGAACAGGACGAGATACTGTCGAAGGAAATTGGGCTTCTTGGATAGAATGGCAATGTGGGCATTCTTTCTGTTCTACTTTATGTTCTGTCACTTCGATCTGAATAGGTGGTAAGTCATACACTTGGCGAATGCGATACCCTTTTACAGGCTCGTGGTTCAAGGAAGTATGACAACAAGTACAATATGTAGGAGAATGTGTAATCGTATGATCTGGAGTCGCTGTCAAACCAAGAGTATGTCCCTTGTGGCCCAACTGGCCACCCGTTTGACGATGAGACGGTTTGCGCAAACTTTTTGTAACGGGCTTACCCAAACCATCTGTAGAAGGTGGCTTATGACTATTTTTGGAGTTTTTTTTTGAAGCATTTTCTAGTTCTTGTATACGTTTTTCTAACTTAGAAAATGTTTCTTCAAATAAAGAAATAACAGCTTCAGGTCCTTTTTTATATGTATCTAAAATAATTTTTCGATCGACCATAAGATTCACCTCCCCTGTTTGATATACTCAGTATTTACAAATGGGAGGCATATGAAACTAGTAAAATTTAAAAAAGACACCGAAAGGTGGCTGAGTAGTTACGGCCAATATTTACTTCATCATGATAAAAAAGGTGCAGAATTAGCAGTTGATCCATCACCTGTGTATAAAAATTCTGGCGGAATTTATGCTGGCTTTAAAAATTATTGGTTCCGTGTAACAGCGTATAGTAAAGCCGGACATGCTGAAAGTGAAATTTCGCATGAGTTTGTACCTAAATTTGCTCAAGACTTTGGGTTTATAGGGATGTTTGATTACTGGGCATCAGTTCCGGTACTAAATGGCACAGTGAATGCTACAAATGGTAACTTTATCATGAGTGAAAAAGATATTACGTTATCAGGGCGCGGACCGGATGTATCAGTGGAAAGAACGTATAATAGCCAAAGTAAAAAAGTAGGTCTATTTGGTACAGGGTGGTCTAGTGGATTAGAAGAAAGAATTTTGGCTGAAGGAAATGGAAACCTACTATTAATTTCTGCCGATGGCGCAAATATTACTTTTACTAGAACGGGAGATAATACGTATCAAGCTCCTACAGGTATATATTTAGAAATTAAACAAGTATCAGGCGGATATGAAATAAAAGATAAAGACCAAACGGTTACTTTCTATAAATCTGGAGATGCACAAGGGCGTATCGAGTATACAAAAGATAAATATGGAAATACGACGACATATGAGTATGATGGGGAATCACGTTTATCAAAAGTAAAGAATGCTTCTGGTAAAGAGTTAGTCGTACAATATGATGGAAATAATAAAAAAGCAGCAAGAGTAATCGGCCCAGATAGCAAAACAATTACATTTAATTACGATGGAGATTTACTCGTTTCTTCTACAACACCAGAAGGAAAAGTATATAAATACGGATATGATAATGGATTACTAACATCTATTTATGATCCGCAACATACAGATACCAAACCATATAAAACATCATATGCATACGAGAATAATAGATTAGTAAAAGTAACGGATCCATTAGGAAAAGCTACGACATTAGCATATAATACAGATGCGAAAGAAGTTACGTTAACGAATCCTAAAGGGCGTAAAACTGTTTATACGTATAACGATGCTGGAAACCCAGTCAAAACAGTTGAAGATTCTGGGCGTCTAAATTTAACAACAACGTATGAATATAATGCAAATAACCTAGTAAAAACAACAACTCCTAAAAATCAAACAGAAACAGCGACCTATGATGGTAATGGGAATGTAACTTCTGTTACTGATGAAATGGGAACAGAAAAGTTTGAGTACAATAAAGACAACGGGCTTATAAAAGCGACAGATAACGAAAATCGTGAAACAACAGTTGCTTATAAGGCTGCAAATACAGAAGTATCTGAAACAGACCAAGCAGCAAATACATCATCTTTCATGCAGTATAATCAGTTTGGAAATCCAATTGCAACAACTAGAGAGCTGGGAACAGGAGAAAACCTGATTCAAAATCCAAGCTTTGAAATGAACGGTACGGAAAAATGGGTACCAGTAAATGTGAATAATTCCGGATCTATTACAAAAGATGCAACACCGGCACCAGGTGGTCTGGGCGGAGAATCATCACTTAAAATTTCAACAAAAGCAACGAATAATGATTGGGGCTATATTGCTGCAATTCAAGAAGTAACGTTAGAACCAAATACAACGTATACGTTAAGTGGTATGATGAAAACGGATTTAGCCAATGGTGCTGGTTTCTTCAATGTACAGTTATTAAATGAAAACGGTGCTGGTGTAGATGGTGGATGGCATGATACTCGTCACAATAAAGTTCAAGGAACGAGGGATTGGGTTAACCGTCAAGTTACTTTTAAAACAACAGAACAAACGAGAAAAGTACAAATCTATTTACAAGTAGAAAATGGCGGTTCTGCTACGAGTGGTTCTGTCTGGTTTGATAAGATTCAACTAGAAAAAGGTGAAGTTTCTTCTAGCTTTAACCCAATTGAAAATAGTAGTTTAGAAAATATGGCGGGAAATGGCTGTATGCCAGGTTGGATTCGAGGAGATGGAACAAGTTGTGATCCGAAAGATGTTTCTCAGCAAGAGGGCTTTACGGGACATTCATCTATTGTATTAGAGCGTAGCCAATATGGAGGGTCAGATGTTGGCTATAGTAAAAGAGTTATATTGAATCAGAAAAAGGCAGAAACATTAACGCTAACAGGAATGTCTAAATCTGAAAATGTAGAAAATGATGCGCCAGATAAACTTTCTCGAGACTATGCGATTTGGGCGGATGTACATTATCAAGATGGCAGTGGTGAAAATTATCAAGTAAAATTCCCAAGCGGTACAAATGATTGGAATCGTAGTGCGGTTGTAATTCCAGCTAACAAACCAATTAAACATATTCAGGTGTACCTATTATTTAGAAACAATAATAAAGGGAAAGTATGGTTTGATGATATTCGTTTACTAGAAGGAAACGCTCTTATTAAAAACGAGTACGACAACGATGGAAATGTTGTTGCTGCGTATGATGAAGAAGGACAGAAAAACACCTTCACATATGATACATCAGGAAATAAAAAGAGCGAGACAGATGAAAAAGGAAATACCAAACTATATGATTACAATAAAGATAATCTATTAATGAAGGTTACTTTGAAAAATGGTACCTCTGTAAATTATCGTTATGATCATAATGGAAATACAACAGAGAAATCTGTCATGTTTGGTGGGAAAACACAGACACACAAATATGAATATGATGCAGATAATAAAAACACGGTGTATATCGATGCGTTAAACCGTCGTATTGAAAATATGTACGATGAAAATGCAAACAAGATTAAAACAACAATGCCAAACGGCTCTATTTTAGAATCTGTATATGATACAGCAGATCGCGTCGTTGGTGAAAAGCGCAACGGAAAAGATTCATTTACATTCGAACGTGATCAAAATGGACAAGTTACGAAAGTAAAAGACCATGTCAACGGCGTAGAACGTACAAAAACATACGACAAGGCAGACCGCGTTACAAGTGCAACAGATAGTCGAGGCGGAAAAATTGATTGGGCATACCACGACAAAGCAAACAGTAAGACAGAAAAACTAAAAGAACAAACAATTACGCAAGGTGGATACACAAATAAAGTATCGTATGACTACAATACGTTAGATCAAAACATTCGTGTAACAGACGGTTCTCAAACGTATCGCTTTGATTATGATGATCAAGGAAACGTTCGTACGTATACAGCTGGTAATGGTTCAGGTTCTACCTTTAACTATGATCATGCGAACAAAATTAAAGATTTAGTAGTAGGTACGTCAAACAGTATTCTACTTTCTGAAAGATATGAATATGACCAAGCAGGCAACCGTACGAAGATTAAACATGAAGGTGCGAGCGGAAAAGTAACAGAAACAAACTTTGTATATGACCCGATTAACCAATTATTAAATGAAGCACTACCAAACGGAACAACTAAATCATACACATATGATGGATTTGGAAACCGTACAAGTGTGAAAGTTGTAGAGAATGGAAAAGAAACAAAATCTATAGCGGCAACATTTAATGACGGAAATCAGCTTGTGAAATTCGGAAACGAATCATTAACGTATGATGCGAATGGAAATCGTACATCTGATGGAAAGTACAAGTATACATGGAATGAACATGACCAAATTGTTGCTATCACAAAACAAGGTGAGAGCAATGCATTCGCGACTTATAAGTATGATGAGGATAATCGTCGTATTGAAAAGAGTGTAAATGGTCAAGTAACACGTTATTTCTATGATGGAGACAGCATTAATCCGTTATATGAGACGGATGGTAGTGGAAAGGTACTTCGCCAATATGTGTATTCCGTAAATGGTTTACGTATGGCTATGAAATCGCAAGGACAAACATTATACTATCACTACAACCCACGCGGTGATGTAGTCGCAATGACAGATCAAAATAGAGAAGTTGTAGCAACGTATGAATATGATTCGTGGGGCAATGTAATAAAGAGTGATACGAAAGGTATCGCCGCAGAGAATCCATTTGGATATGCGGGATACATGTATGATAAAGAAATTGGGATGTATTATCTGATTGCGAGATACTATAATCCAGAACATGGTGTGTTTTTATCGGTAGATCCTGATCCGGGTGATGAAGATGATCCAATTACCATGAATGGGTATACGTATGGTGATAATAATCCGGTGATGAAGATTGACCCAGATGGGCATGTCGCTTGGTGGATAGCTGGTGCGTTAGGTGGAGCTGCTTGGGATGTTGGTACTTACTTATGGAATAATCGAAAAAAAGGGTATTATTGGAAAGGAGTAGGGAAATCAGCACTAAGAGGAGCGGTGGCAGGAGTTGCACTAGGTGGAGTTGGAAGAGTTGGCTATTTCGCAGCAAAATTAAAATATAGTATTCATGCGACAGAGCACTTAGCGAACCCAGCGCGTCAAATGTCTAAATCTGCTACAGTATTAGTTCGAAGTTTTGGTAGAAAGCATATAGATAAAAGAAATCCACATGACCGATTTGTGCAAACGTTAGGTAAAAAACATATTGTTGTATCAAAAACTAAAAAAAATAACATTATTAGTCTAGGGCATCGCTCGAAGAAGGATAAAAATTGGAAGAAGGTGGAATGGTGGAAATAAAAAAAGAAATTGAGTTGGTGTTTTTAGGGGATGAAAAAAAGATAACCATTGTATCATTTGGGTCTATGTATCCAAATGATGATGAGCTGTATTTACGTGATTTACAACTGAATTTCTTAGCTGTATCCTCGAATAATATTCATTATGAGTGTAAAGGGCCAATGTTTTTGACGAGTGAAATAATTAAATTTGGGGAAGAACTAGAAGCATTACTACGAAAAGATATTAAGGAAGCTGTATTAAGTGCTGATGAAGAGGAAATAGAATTTAAAGTGAAGCTAAAAAAAAATCGATTTTTAGTATACTTTACTTTTGTTAAAAATGATTTGATTAATGAAAAATGGGAGTATGAAACATCATTCGGGATGGAAGTAAAAGTTGTAGAAGAGATGTGTTGTAAAATAAAAAAAATATATAGTTAATTAGGAGGTCATTGAAAAAGTCCACTTAAAAAGAAAAAGGAGTTCATCACCTACTATTTACAGGGGATGAACTCCTTTTTTCGAAATAATCACTTTTTTGGTGGAGGGTTTGATAAAATGATTTCTTATGGTATTTATTACAAAGGCTATGAATCTAATAAAAGGGTATAGTTATTAAAGACTGCTTGTATTTATTGATAGCAAGGAGGGGATGATAATGAAATTCCTAAAATATGAAGATGGACAAGTATTAAATATGTTATATAAACAAGGTATAGACTTTAATAAAACACACATAGTGGATTTCTTTATTGTAATTCCTGATCAAGACAATAGGGAAAAGTAATTGGCAGATTACAAGCATTGGATTTAAAGTGTGAATTAGTTTTAATGAAGAATTTGAAGATAGGGATTGCGCGTTATTATAATCCAGACCATGGTGTGTTCTTATCGGTGGATCCTGGATCCGGGTGATGAAGATGATCCGGTTACGATGACGAATCAGGATAAAGAAGTTGTAGCAACGTATGAATATGATACATGGGGTAACGTCTTAAAGAGCGAAGCAAAAGGAATCGCAGCAGACAACCCATTCGGATATGCGGGATACATGTATGATAAAGAGATTGGTATGTATTACTTGATCGCGAGATACTATAACCCAGACCATGGTGTGTTCTTATCGGTGGATCCAGATCCGGGTGATAGTGATGATCCAGTGACGCAGAATGGGTATACGTATGGTGATAATAATCCGGTGATGATGGTGGATCCGGATGGGCATTGGGCATATCGCTTTTGGGGTACGACGCCGATGCCGTATCATAATAATCGGACAGCATATGCACATGTTAAGGGAGTTAAGTCTGGGTTGGTTGCGGTAAGAGATAGTTATGCAGGATTTGTTGGAATGGGAAATGGATTGAATAAGGCATTTACTTTTGGTGTCGGCTGGGCTTTTGGATGGAAAACATCTAAAAATAACTCAAAAAAGAAAATTGCAAACTTATCTCCTGGACAGCGTGTTGCAAAACAGCAAATCATAAAAAATACAGTGAAATCAGCGGCTAAAGGAGCGTTTTTTGTTGGTAGTAAAGCTGTTGGAGGAATAGGGCTTATCCCGGACTTGGTAGTTTATGTAGATGGATATTATAAAGGATATAAAAAAGGATATACGGAGTATAGAACGAAAAAAACTAATTCTAAGAAAAGGAGGAAGTAGATTAGTAATATGGAGATGACACAGATATTTATTGGTGTATATAATGTTGTTTTAATTTTAGTTGTATTAGCGATTATGTTAAAAAAGAAACAATATAAAGTGGTAACGGTGTTAGTAGTGAGTCTAATATATATATTCATAGCAACCTTTACTCCATATAGATCGTTCTTTAGTAATATAATGAATGTATTAATAGTGATCTCTTTGATGATTAGTGGAATATTAGCTAGTATGTTTGAAAAAGAAAAATAAAGTAAAGTTGATTCAGTGTATCTCAAAATTTAAACAGGTAGTTTAATTTTGGGATACACTTTTTTATTTAAAATAACACCTTCCTGCTACTACAATTTTTGATTTGGGACGAAATTTGAGTAGTTGTTTAGAGAGTCGAAATGATGCTAGATTACATTCAATAGCATTAGATAGTTTATGTAATCCACTATGTCATTTAGAGGGGGCATACCTAGCTGCTTTTTATCATGCAAATAGAGAAGTTGTAGCAACGTATGAATATGATTCGTGGGGTAACGTACTAAAGAGCGACGTAAAAGGTATCGCAGCGGACAATCCATTTGGATATGCGGGATACATGTATGATAAAGAAATTGGCATGTATTATCTAATTGCGCGTTACTATAACCCAGAGCATGGTGTGTTCTTATCGGTGGATCCTGATCCGGGTGATGAAGATGACCCAATTACCATGAATGGGTATACGTATGGTGATAATAATCCGGTGATGATGGTGGATCCGGATGGGCATTGGGCATATCGTCCTTGGGGAACGACACAATTGTGGGTTTATGATAAGAGAACGGCTTATGCCAATGATAGAGCAGTACGAGCCGGAATAAAAGGTTGGGCAGAGAGCTATAGTTTTAATCTTATGGGTGGAGGGAATTTTGTTAGTAAATTGGGACCATTTATAACGGGAGCATCTAAAGGGTGGAAACAATCTAAAACAAAATCAAAGGTAAAGGCATCTCAAGTAAAAGTTGGAAATCGAAAAGGGATGCAAAGTGTGTTGAAAGGTGCAGGTAAACAAGCAATAAAGGCTGCTATAGTAAGAGGTAGTAAAGCTGTAGGAGTATATGGGTTTGCTGCGGACGCAGGCATCTTCTTGTATGAATATCAAAAAGAGTATAAAAAAGCCTATATAAATTATAGGCCTAAGAAGAAAAAAAGAAGATAGGAGATGGTTTTTATTGGAGGTGGAGCAATTATTACATGGAGTATAGGGATAGGTTGGATTTTATATTTGTCAATAATGTTCTTAAAATCAAGAGAATACATTCCGTTTACTATTACAGGAATATGGCTCGTATATATAATAGTTATAATCTTCACTCCATATTTTAACTTTTTAAGTTGGGGTATTAAAATTTTGATTTTATTCTTTTTTGCGCTGGCTGTTTGTTGCTCATTTGTGTTTTATAAAACTAGGTGATTTCTTTTATTAATAGAAATTGTGTAGTTGATTGGAAGTACGATGATAGTAAGTAGGGACATAACTTTATGTCCTTACTTATATAGGACGAGATAGATCAACTTGTTGCTTTAACGAGAAAAGGTGAAAAGAACGTAAACGGACAAGTAACCCGTTACTTCTACGACGGTGACAGCATTAACCCGCTATACGAAACAGACGGGAACGGAAAAGTCCTCCGACAATACGTTTACAACAAAGACGGCGTCCGCCTAGCAATGAAAATACAAGATCAATCGGTATACTACCATTACAACCCGCGCGGTGACGTAATAGCAATGACCGACAAGGACGGACAAATAGTCGCAAGCTATGAATACGATGCATGGGGGAACGTCTTAAAGAGTGAAGCAAAAGGAATCGCAGCGGACAATCCATTTGGATATGCGGGATACATGTATGATAAAGAAATTGGGATGTATTACTTGATTGCAAGATACTATAACCCAGAGCATGGTGTGTTCTTATCGGTGGATCCAGATCCGGGTGATGAAGACGATCCGATTACAATGAATGGGTATACGTATGGTGATAATAATCCGGTGATGATGGTGGATCCGGATGGGCATTGGGCATATCGCTTTTGGGGTACGACGCCGATGCCGTATCATAATAATCGGACAGCATATGCACATGTTAAGGGAGTTAAGTCTGGGTTGATTGCGGTAAGAGATAGTTATGCAGGATTTGTTGGGTTTGGAAATGTAATGAATAAGTTGCTAACTTTTGGTGTGGGGGCAAATTATGGATGGAAAACATCTAAAAATAACTCGAAAAAGAAAATTGCAAACTTATCTCCTGGACAGCGTGTTGCAAAACAGCAAATCATAAAAAATACAGTGAAATCAGCGGTTAAAGGAGCATTTTTTGTTGGCAGTAAAGCTGTTGGGGGAATAGGGCTGATCCCGGACTTGGTAGTTTATGTAGATGGATATTATAAAGGATATAAAAAAGGGTATACGGAGTATAGACCGAAAAAAACTAATTCTAAGAAAAGAAGGAGATAGATTAGTAAAATGGAGACGACACATATAATAATTGGTATATATAATGTTGTTTTTATTATAGCTGCATCGGTGTTTATGTTAAAAAGGAAAAACTATCGAGCTGTAATAGTGTTAGTAGTATGTCTCATATATACAATTCTAGTAAGTTTTACTTCATATATGTCGTTCTTTGGTTACACAATTAACACGTTAATTGTAATTTTTCTGGGTATTATTTTCTTCTTAGCTAGTATATTTGAAAAAGAAAAATAAAGTAAAGTTGATTCAGTGTATCTCAAAATTTAAACAGTTAGTTTAATTTTGGGATACATTTTTTTATTTAAAATTACTTATTCTTCTATGACGGTAATAGAAGCAATCCATGAGGAAAAGGGAGTTATGATAATGCAAGATAATGTACTAGAAAAATTAATAAAACGACTTTCCGTATTATCCACTGAAAAAGAACGTGAACTATTAGCGGTGGATTTAAATGATATATATGAGAGTAGTAAAAGTTTTGAAAAATTGCTTGAAAATATTATGAACTCACAACAGTCTAAAGAAGACTTAATAGATGCGCTAATTGAAGTGGAGATAGAATTAGATCACATCAATTGGCATTACAAAAGCTTGAAGAAAAAGTTGGGAATATTGATGGAAGATTAAAAAGCACAACCTTATGTAAAAAGATAAGGTTGTGCTTTTTTAATTTCCTTGCGGTGAAACAAGAGTAAATGTATCTTTCAAATCACTATCATTTATTTTAATATTTGCCTTTTTTAATTCCTCTTGTAACAATTTTTTGCTGAATACAGGATCAGCAGTACGTTCTTCCTCTAAGTTTTTGCGAATAGAGTTTTTTACCTCATCGTAAGGTTTTAAATCTTTTTTATCAGTTAATTTAATAACGTGATAACCGTTTGATGATTTTACGGGATTGCTAATTTGTCCAACATTTAGTTTGTAGGCAGCGGTTTCGAATTCAGGAGCCATTGTACCTGAATTGAAGTATCCAAGGTCTCCACCTTTATCTTTTGATAGCAGATCTTGTGATTCTTGTTTTGCTAATTCTTCAAATGAAGCACCAGCATCTAGTTTACTCTTTATTTCTTTCGCTTCATTTTCGTCACTTACTAAAATGTGACTCGCTTTAATTTCTGGCTTATAGTGGTCTTTTACATCTTTTTCTGTAATGCTTTTCTTAATCGCTTCATTCATAGCAAGTTTGAACTTAATTTGATTTTTGAAATCCTCTTCATCTTTTAAACCATAATTTTCTAATACTTTTTTGAATTGATCTCCATATTGTTTTTTTACTTTTTCTACTTCTTTATTTACCTCTTCATCAGGTACTTTATATTTTTTTGTGATGACGTCTTGTGCCATCATTTCGTATAGCATGTCTTTTCCGTAACGATCTTTCAATTGTTTTTCGAAGTTATCCTTTGTAATGGTGGAGTCTGTTGCTGTAGCGACTGTAGCTGAGCCATTCTTTTGTCCGCAAGCAGATAGCATCAATATACTTATTAGTGCAGTAATAATGAAAATATGTTTCCCTCTCATGCCAACACCTCATCCGAATATGTTATCGCTATTGTAGAATATAGAAGTGAACATGAAGTGAATTTTTAATGTTTTTTCCTTTAAAATGTAAAAAAGTACATCAACATAATTGTTGATGTACGATGGAATCAAAGGTGATCGGTCTTTTTAGAGTATGCACGTTTACCTTGCTGAATATTTTTTTGCTCTTGCTCATTTTTTTGTGTGCGTTTTGCGTTATTATCGCGTGCTTTTTTGTCGTTATCACTCGTATGTGGCATATGTATCAACTCCATTTCTAAACGTTGTACGTTTATCATTTCCTTTTTCGTAAAGACTATGTATAGCGGTGCATTTATGAAGGGTAAAGGTGGATTCGAAATGGATTTGAAGTTGAATTATACTGAACTTATAAAGAAGTTAATCGTTGTAATCATCGCAGGTTTATTAAACGCGATTGGGATGAATTTATTTTTAACGCCAGCAAAAGTGTATGCGAGCGGCTTTGCTGGATTGTCTCAATTATTATCACAAATATTAGGTGATTTTTTATCGATTCACATATCTACGGGAGTATTGTTTAGCTTATTTAATATTCCTGTCGTTATTTTAGCGTGGAAAAAGGTTGGAAAGGCCTTCACCTTTTTTAGTTTTCTTTGTGTTATATTTATGACTCTGTTTCTAGAAATCATCCCTGTTAGAGCGGTTTCGAATGATATCATATTAAATGCGATTTTTGGCGGGATTATTTCGGCAATTGGAGTAGGGATTGCTTTAAAGTGGGGTGCTTCTACAGGTGGATTAGATATTATCGCCATGATTTTATCAAAAATAAAAGATAAGCCTGTCGGTACATACTTTTTCTTTTTTAATGCAATTATCATTATCGCTGCTGGCTATGTATATGGATGGGAAAAAGCGTTATATACGCTAGTGACTTTATATGTATCAACGAGAATTATTGATGCAATTCATACTCGTCATGTAAAGATTACAGCATTAATTGTTACGAAGAATGGGGCAGATGTAAGAAAGGCGATTCACTCGCGATTAGTAAGAGGGATTACAACGATACCAGCAACAGGTGCTTATACGAATGAAAATAAAGAAATGTTAATGATGGTTATTACTCGTTATGAGTTATACGAATTAGAGAGGATTATTAAACAAGTGGACCCAGGTGCATTTACAAATATACTGCAAACAGTTGGGGTGTTCGGATTGTTTCGGAAAGATTAAAGAGGACCAAAGTTGGTCCTCTTTTTTAATGTAAATTCGTAATGTTTTGCAATTGCTCTTGCATTTCACGGAGCTGAACTTTTTCAGCAGTTGAAGAGTTTGCGTAAGCGGATTGCAAAGCATTTTTTGCTCTATACACCAGATCTTGTTGCTCAGTACCGCTTGAACAAGATACGGCATTTTCAACAGCATCTCTAGCTTGTTGGAATAGTAAGTTCCCCATTTAAACCCCTCCAAAAGAAGAGTTACTTCTTGCTTTTTCTGCCTCAGCTAATGTACCTCTGTACGGGAATCTTGCATCATGCTTCATAACAGCATCGGCTCCTTGTTGGATAAAACGTTTTGATTTGTTCTTTTTACCCATTCGAAAAACCCCCTTTATTTAGCTGAAAACAATCGACGCAATGTCTCATGCGTCTACTTATAGTATGGACATTTGGCAGGAAACTATAAGTAGGGAATTTTTAGATTACAACCCAAGAACCTCTTCTAAATATAAAGCAATACCATCTTCTTCGTTCGTTAACGTCGTATGGTTTGCGAGTGATTTTAATTCAGGGATGGCATTTCCCATTGCGATGCCGTGACCAGCAAATTCAATCATTTCAAAATCATTATCTTCATCACCGAAAGCGATAATGCGCTCTTGTGGAATGTTGTAATGACTAGAAATTTTTTGTAATCCAACTGCTTTATTTAATCCGCTTTTCACAATTTCAATAATCGGCCAAGGTGCGCCCCATTTTCTATGGTCGATTACTTCCGCATGCATATCGGTTAAATGTTGACGAATTGCAGTAGAATGCTCGTCATGTGCGTCAATTAATAAGCAAGTTGGATGATCGTTTAAAATATTTAATAAGTCTCCCGTAAAAATCTTAGGAGAGCCGAATTCGAAAATATGTTTTTTATCTTCATCAATTTCACGAACATACACATCGTCCATTACTTCCGCGTATATATTTTTTACGCCAAAATCAAAGCAAGCTCGGACAATTTCTTGCGCTGTTGCTAGCTCAAGAGGAGAGTGATGTGTTCCCCAGTTTGAATCAAGAGGATGATGTACGTAAGCGCCGTTAAAGTTTACGATAGGTGTGTTAAGATCAAGTTCTTTATAGTAATCATAACTAGCACGGAATGGACGTCCTGTTGAAATAACGACAATATGTCCCTGTTCTTTTGCTTTTGCAATTGTATGTTTCGTTCGAGTGGAAATTATTTTGTTGTCTGTTAATAAAGTGCCGTCTAAGTCTAATGCGATTAAATGTTGTTTGTTCATAATTTCACCTCTTATAATAATTTTTTGTATCTATCTGTATTTCCGTTTTTAATATGCAGAAATAAGAGGTTAGACTCGGTGAAATCACCATAGATGGAAATTTCACTATATATCCATCTTACGTCTCAAAGTGCTGTGGTGTCTACTATTTATCGTTGGAAATTAAGAAAAGTCAACATCTTTTTAGAAAGTTCAAACAATGTTTCTTTCATTATGTACAAATTGTGAAAAGGGTTACATTGCTCGTGTGATGAGGCATATAATGAACATGTAATCTTCTCGTATATGTTTGACTCTCCTTTGAAACTAGCCTAGAGTAGGTTGGTTTCTTTTTTTTTTCTACAGGTAGGAAAGAAATCCCTGCTTACGCTTGTGTCATTCATATATATGTACAAGAATGAGATGTAGTACTGTTTCCTAAACATGACAGAAAAGCTTTCTTTTAAAATGGATATACTAATGAGGCAAGACGTCATGGAAGGAGAATGAAGATGGGACAAAATCGCAGGTTTCGTTCTGGACAAAAAGCGCCGAATGATGGCATTTACGTAGAAATTGGTGAAACGGGAAGTATGGTGAAAGATCCGCAAATGGTGAAATTAACTGCCGGTGAAAAGTTTCCGGATAACACGAATCATAACCGCCAGTGGACATATAAAAGAAAACCGTAACAGAAGCCGCAATCATTATTGCGGCTTTTTTGTCGTTACACATTGTAATTTCATTTACCGTATTTTTTAGCAGTATAATGAATGCTCTCTTTTTCTTTTTCAAATAATAAGTTTGAAAATACATAGGCAAAATTATTGTATAAAAAAGTCAGTTGGCGTATAATCAAATCAAAGGTCAAAGAAAGTCAAACTTTTGGAGGGCTGTAAAGATGGACTTAAATCAAATGACAACAAAAACACAAGAGGCGATTATGAGTGCCCAATCTTTAGCGGTATCTCATCATCACCAAGAGGTGGATACTGTTCATCTATTACTTGCATTATTAGAAGAGCAAGATGGATTAGCAGTACGTATATTTCAAAAAATGAATGTTGATATAGAAGCATTAAAGCAAGGTGCTGAAAGTTTAATTAAAAAGAAACCTTCTGTAACGGGGAGCGGTGCAGAAGTTGGAAAATTGTATGTAACGAGCGCTCTGCAACAACTTCTTGTAAGAGCAGGAAAAGAAGCAGAAAAACTGCAGGATGATTACATTTCAGTAGAACATGTATTGCTTGCTTTTTCTGAAGAAAAAGGCGATATAAATCGATTATTTACAAGATTGCATATTACGAAAGATAACTTATTACAGTCTTTAATGACAGTTCGGGGGAATCAAAGAGTGACGAGTCAAAATCCAGAAGCAACTTATGAAGCGTTAGAAAAATATGGCCGTGATTTAGTGGCGGAAGTGAGAGCAGGGAAAATTGATCCTGTAATCGGCCGTGATAGTGAAATACGACGTGTAATCCGTATTCTTTCACGTAAAACGAAAAACAATCCTGTTTTAATTGGGGAGCCAGGTGTTGGTAAAACAGCAATCGTTGAAGGGCTAGCACAGCGTATCGTGAAAAAGGATGTACCTGAAGGATTGAAAGATAGAACGATTTTTGCGTTAGATATGAGTGCACTCGTAGCTGGTGCGAAATTCCGTGGTGAGTTCGAAGAGCGTCTGCAAGCTGTATTAAATGAAATTAAAAAGAGTGAAGGACGCATTTTATTATTCATTGATGAACTTCATACAATAGTTGGAGCTGGTAAAACAGAGGGAGCCATGGATGCAGGAAATATGTTAAAACCGATGCTTGCGCGCGGTGAACTGCATTGTATCGGGGCGACGACGCTCGATGAATATCGCAAATATATTGAGAAAGATCCAGCGCTAGAAAGACGTTTCCAACAAGTATTAGCAGAAGAACCAACTGTTGAAGATACAATTTCAATTTTACGTGGATTAAAAGAACGCTTTGAAATTTATCACGGTGTAAATATTCATGACCGTGCGATTGTAGCAGCGTCAGTTTTATCAGATCGATATATTTCAGATCGCTTCTTACCTGATAAAGCAATTGACCTTGTTGATGAAGCGTGTGCAACAATTCGTACAGAAATTGATTCTATGCCAACAGAATTAGATGAAGTAACGCGCCGCATTATGCAGCTGGAAATTGAAGAAGCGGCTCTTGGGAAAGAAACGGATCGTGGTAGCCAAGAGCGTCTAAAAACATTGCAACGTGAATTATCGGATTTAAAAGAAGTTGCAAGTGGCATGAGAGCGAAATGGGAGAAAGAAAAAGAAGACATTCACAAAGTTCGTGACTTACGTGAACATTTAGAACGTTTGCGTCGTGAATTAGAAGAAGCAGAAGGCAATTACGATTTAAATAAAGCAGCCGAACTTCGTCACGGGAAAATTCCCGCAATTGAAAAAGAGTTAAAAGAAGCGGAAGAAATGGGCGCGCATAATAAACAAGAAAATCGTTTATTACGTGAGGAAGTAAGTGAAGAAGAAATTGCAGATATTGTTTCACGCTGGACTGGTATTCCTGTTGCGAAACTCGTGGAAGGTGAACGCGAGAAATTATTACGCTTAGAGCAAATCTTATCAGAGCGTGTCATCGGACAAGAGGAAGCAGTAAGCTTAGTGTCAGACGCAGTTCTTCGTGCTCGCGCTGGTATTAAAGATCCGAACCGCCCGATTGGTTCTTTCATCTTCTTAGGACCAACAGGTGTTGGTAAAACAGAACTTGCAAAAACGTTAGCCCAGTCTTTATTCGATAGTGAAGAGCAAATGATTCGCATTGACATGTCTGAGTATATGGAAAAACACGCCGTGTCTCGCTTAATTGGTGCACCTCCTGGATATGTAGGATATGAAGAAGGCGGTCAATTAACAGAAGCGGTAAGACGTAAACCATATTCCGTTGTTTTATTAGATGAAATTGAAAAAGCACATCCAGAAGTATTCAACATTTTATTACAAATGTTAGATGATGGACGCATTACAGATTCACAGGGCCGTACAGTGGACTTTAAAAATACAGTTATTATTATGACTTCAAATATTGGATCTGCTCATTTACTAGATGGATTAGAAGAAGATGGTTCCATTAAAGAGGAATCAAGAGACCTTGTAATGGGGCAATTAAGAGGACATTTCCGCCCTGAATTTTTAAACCGTGTGGATGAAATTATTTTATTCAAACCTCTTACAACGAATGAAATTAAAGGCATTGTTGATAAAATTGTAAAAGAACTACAAGGTCGTCTAGCTGACCGTCACATTACAGTAGAATTAACAGATGCAGCAAAAGAATTTGTTGTGGAAGCAGGTTTCGACCCAATGTACGGAGCTCGTCCATTAAAACGATACGTACAGCGTCAAGTGGAAACGAAATTAGCACGAGAATTAATTGCAGGAACAATTACTGATAATAGTCACGTAGTTGTTGATGTAGAAAATAACGAGTTAGTCGTTCATGTGAAATAAAAATAAAAAAGAGTTCGGATAAAATCCGGACTCTTTTTTTAGTGTTGTTCTACTGGCTCGTTTGGAATTGCAGCTGAAATTGCTAGTACTAACACAGCAAGAACAACTGAGAAAATAGACGCTTGGTTAAAGTCGTATGTACCGCCAGTCATAGAGCCGATTACATAGCTCATCATATGTACAAGTAAGAACGACCAAATTAATGCCCAAATGAAACGCATATTTTACACCTCTATTCGTTCAATCTGTCCTTATTGTAACACAATTGAAAAAAGAATATAGAAAAATATTTGTAGATTTTTCAACGCAAATTTGCATTCCGTTCATACATTATAAAAGAGTGGTTTTATATGTTTAGAAAATAAGGCGGGGGAAAAATGAGTATTACGGAACGTTTTTTTTACTTAGAAAAAGAACCATGTGTCATTTATTTACCGGAGAAGCCAAATGGATTTTCTGTTATGCTCCTCGGTGATTATAACTACTTTATTGAGAATGGTACAAGTTTATGGACACAGCATGCGGGTAGATCTTATTTTTTACATGGCCTTATTGAGCAAGGCTACACAGTCTTTTCTTCTAATTTATACGGAAGACATTGGGGAAACGACCAATCTGTTCGTCTAGCGAAACGTTTATATGACGTTGTGTTGAGAAAAGAGACATTGAATGCGAAAATGCACATTATGGCAGATGGTATGGGAGCACTTGTAGCACTCGAAATGATGAACAAATACCCTGAGTGTATACGCTCTGTCATTATGTTAAATCCGTGTTTAGATTTACCAGAATATGTGGAGTTTGAGAAAGAGCATAAGTTTTTTTACAAGAGACTCGTGAAGGAATTAAGTTTGGCGTATGATGCCAAAGAAGAAGAATTAGAATCAAAAATAAATAAGAAATCATTTACGCTTCTTCCATCTTGTGTACCTGTTAAAATTTTCGTATCAACACAAGAAAAAAGAGGAAGAAAACAGCAGTTGCGTAGATATGAGAAAATGAGGCAACTAAATCAATGTGATACTTCTGTCTTGTTCCATCTGCAAGATGTGAAATATAAAATGGTTAGGCAAACGACCGATTTCTTTAAAAAATATGAAGAAGAATTATGAAGCTCCCATATACATAAATGAGGAGCTATTTGTTTCAGAGGGAAAGGGTTGGTGGTATGGAACGCGTGCTAATTGTAGGTGCACTTACGTTTGTAGGTTATCACCTTGTAAATAAAATGATTGCAGAAGAAGTGGAAGTATATGGTCTTGATTTTGATGAATTCGATAGTATGACGAAAATTAATGAAGAGAAGTTATTATTAATTGGGCGAAATGCATTATTTACGTATTATTCGATAAGAGATGAAGATGGATGGAGATCGGTTGAGGAAGAGAGATTCGATACTGTTTACTTTTGCTTATATGAGCCAAATCAGCAAAGTGGATTTCGGAATGAAAGAGTCATATTACAATATTTAAAGCGAATTATAAGAATGTGTGAAGAACAAAAAGTGAAGTTAAATTTAATTTCTTCTATTGAAGTAGGCAGTACAGATGAATCCGAAAATAAGCGACTATTTTTGAAAGTAGAAGAAGGATTGAAAAAAGGGAATTTACAATATAGTGTATTTCGAGTTCCAACATTATATGGACCGTGGCAACCGTCCTTTATGATGTTTCATCAGCTTATTTTATCAGAATTAGGTGAAAAAGAGTGCCGTTGTACGATTGAGGAAAAGGGGAATGATTTACTTTACGTTGAAGATGTATGTGAATACTTATGGGAAAATGGAACGAACGGGGCGCATCTTGGTATATACAATTTACTTAGTGGTAAACAGTCATTATGGGAAAAAGGTATGAATCTTTTACGCGCGGATGATAAAGTAAATAAAAATAATAACGAAGTAAGAGATGAGGCTATCGAGGTAATTTCAATAAAAAGAAATACTCCGTTAGAATACGGTTTAAATAAGCAACTGGCACACATGAAAAAATATAAAGAGTTATACGAAGGGTAGTACGCGTGTTACACTATTGTATGTGAAAGTTTTAATGGAGAGGAAGAGCATAATATGAACGAAAAAAGCATGCAGTTTTTACAAATCGCAATGAAGCATTTACCGGAAGCAAAGGCAATTTTAGATGATAATGGAATTGCACTTGATATGGAGAAGGCACAGCCGGTGTTAGAGTTGTTAATGAAAGTTATGAACGAGGCCTATGAGCTCGGGAAAGCAGATAAAGAATAAAAAGAATAAAAAGCATCTTTTTAAGATGGAAGAGAGGCCCGAACCGTGGATAGAAGCGGTCAGGGCCTTTTTTATTCTCGCCTGGGGGGAAACCAGAGATATGAAGAGGATAAAGGAAAAGTAGTGAGGAGAACTCTCTAGTTTAGAAGGAAAGCAGATAAAGAATAAAAAGCATCTTTTTAGATGAAAGAGAGGATCGAACTGTAAATAGAAGCGGTTTGAGTCTTTTTATATTTGAGAGGTATGTTTCCGTTTCTTTTAATGAAAAATAACGTGAATAATGCGTTAGCTTTCTGTTTTATGCGAAATATATTCTAGACAAAAATACATTTATGTTTTAAAATTAGTACCAAGTCATAATAATTGATATAAAACGGAGGGCTGCGATGTGAACGTGGGCATTTTAGGGATCGGAAGATATGTGCCGGAAAAAGTAGTCACAAATCACGATTTAGAGAAAATAATGGAAACATCCGATGAATGGATTCGTACGAGAACGGGAATTGCAGAAAGACGCATTGCCGATGATACAATAGATACTTCATATATGGCCGTAGAGGCTTCTAAAAAAGCACTTGAAGATGCAGGAATTAGCGGAGAGGATATCGATCTTATTTTAGTAGCAACAGTAACACCAGATCGTGCTTTTCCAGCAGTTGCTTGTGTAATTCAAGAAGCAATAGGAGCGAAACATGCAGCCGCAATGGATTTAAGTGCAGCATGTGCTGGTTTTATGTACGGAATGATTACAGCGCAGCAATTTATTCAAACAGGAACGTATAAAAATGTATTAGTAGTTGGTAGTGATAAACTATCTAAAATTGTAGACTGGAACGATCGAAATACAGCAGTACTATTTGGAGACGGAGCCGGTGCTGTCGTAATGGGAGCTGTTTCAGAAGGTAAAGGCGTTCTATCTTTTGAATTAGGAGCAGACGGAAGTGGCGGCAAGCACCTTTATCAAGACGAGTATGTTATGATGAATGGCAGAGAAGTGTTTAAATTTGCCGTTCGTCAACTTGGTGATTCTTGTCTTCGCGTTTTAGATAAAGCTGGTCTTACGAAAGAAGATGTGGATTTCTTAGTACCGCATCAAGCAAACATTCGTATTATGGAATCTGCAAGAGAGAGGTTAAATTTACCACAAGAAAAAATGAGTATGACGATTGAGAAGTTCGGTAATACATCAGCTTCTTCAATTCCGATTGCAATGGTAGAGGAATTGCAAAACGGACGTATTCAAGACGGTGATTTAATTATACTTGTTGGTTTTGGCGGCGGATTAACATGGGGAGCAGTCGCTCTTCGTTGGGGTAAATAAGGACTGAGAGAAAAAAAGGAGTGTATTTTGTATGGAAAAAAAGAGGGTCGTAATTACAGGACTAGGAGCTGTTACACCGGTCGGAACAGATGTTGAAACAGCGTGGGAAAACATTAAAAAGGGTGTATCTGGAATCGGGCGACTTACAAGAATTGATCCAGAACTATTTCCAGCAAAAGTAGCAGCGGAAATTAACGACTTTGAAGTCGAGAAATATATTGATAAAAAAGAAGCGCGCCGTATGGATCGCTTTACACAATATGCAGTAGCAGCAGCGAAAATGGCAGTTGCAGATGCAAAGCTTGAAATTACAGAAGAAAACGGACCTCGAATTGGTGTATGGATTGGATCTGGTATTGGCGGTATGGAAACATACGAAGAACAATTTAAGATTTTTACTGAGAAAGGCCCACGCCGCGTGAGCCCATTCTTCGTGCCGATGATGATTCCAGATATGGCAGCAGGTCAAGTATCAATCGCAACAGGAGCAAAAGGAATTAACACTTGTTCTGTAACGGCTTGTGCATCTGGTGCAAACTCAATTGGTGATGCATTTAAAGCAATTCAGCGTGGTGATGCTGATGCAATGATTACAGGCGGAGCAGAAGCACCGCTAACAAGTATGGCATTCGCAGGATTTAGCTCAGCGAAAGCATTAACATTTAATGAAGACCCAGCAACGGCTTGCCGTCCATTTGATAAAAACCGTAGCGGTTTCGTAATGGGTGAAGGTTCAGGTATTCTAATTCTTGAAGAATTAGAGCACGCATTAGCACGCGGTGCTCACATTTACGCGGAAATTGCTGGTTATGGTGCAACTGGAGATGCGTTCCATATTACAATGCCTGCTCCTGGTGGGGAAGGCGGAGTGCGTGCAATGCGTCAAGCTTTAGCTGATGCAGGCCTACAGCCAGAAGATATTGATTACATTAATGCGCACGGTACAAGTACTGATGCGAATGAAAAATATGAAACGATGGCAATTAAAGAAACTTTCGGCGAGCACGCGTATAAAGTAGCGATTAGCTCAACCAAATCAATGACAGGTCACTTATTAGGAGCAGCTGGTGCTGTTGAAGCGATTTTCTCTATTAAATCAATTACAGACGGAGTAATTCCTCCAACAATTAACTATGAGACACCAGATTCAGAATGTGACTTAGATTACGTACCAAATCAAGCGAGACACCAAGAAGTAAATGCAGTATTAAGTAACTCATTAGGATTCGGTGGTCATAACGCAGTGTTAGTATTTAAATCGTATAAATAATCGATGAAATAAGGAGTTTTTTCGCAATAGATTGCGAAAAAACTCCTTATTTATTTTTACGCCTTTTTCTCCTGTAGCATATACATAAGAAAAAGGAGGGATAAAGATGGGGATTGTTGAAACAGCTGAATGGCTACATTTATATTATGGACGGCCAGAAAAACTTTGTGAGAAATTTACGAAGTATATTCCGTTGCCAAAAGAAAGGTTGTATCGCTTTTTAATTTCAAAAGGGATGTATCGCCCGATCATGCGCGGAGAAAAGGAAATTAAAGAATTAGAGGAAAAGGAAATTTGGAAAGAATTGAGCCTGGAGTATGATAAACTGAAAAATTGGTTAAAAGGTCCAGATGTCCCTGTCTTTATTTTATTATCAGATTCCTATAATCGAACTGTACAAGAAGAGTATAACGGTAGGGCTGGATTATCTATGCGTCATGTTATTTTCTTATTCGTATGTGGGCGGAATTCGGTAGAAGAATTAAAAGTGTTATTGGCGCATGAATATCATCACATATGCAGGTTACATCAAATTGAGACGAAAGAAACAGAATATACATTACTTGATACGATGATTATGGAAGGGCTAGCGGAACAAGCAGTAACAGAAAGGTATACAGAAAAAAACAATGCACCGTGGACGGCGTATCTTTCAAAAGAAGAGGCTGTTTATTATTGGAAAAATGTTGTACATGAAAGAATAAGTATAAAACGAGGAACGAGGGAACATGACATCTTATTAAATGGCTTTCACTCTTATCCGAAGATGCTTGGCTATGCGCTCGGATTTCATATTGTCAAAGATTGTGTAACTTTGGAAGGAGAAGATACACTTTCTTTATTATCTATAGATGCAAAAGAAATATTGAATAAAGCAAATACATTTCATATATAAAAAAACAGGAATTCTATTTCCTGTTTTTTTAGTATTAATAGAAGAAAAAATAATAATTAGAATATATTTCCTCAAGTGGAATAAAGTTAAGCAAAAATGAACATAATGATTGGTACAAACAGTAGTGAAGTGAGGGGTAGTGAATGTTATATCTACATGATGTATGGGTAAATTGGTTTGAAGGTGAAGAGAATGGGTATAACGTTTGTCATTTTTACGAATGGCGGAAAGATGATACGATTGAGCTATTAGATCAAGTGCCATTATTAAAAGTAGATGCCACATTATATCATTACATCGAGAACGAATTGTTAGAGCTTCCGCAAAAAATGCTGGAAGACGTACATCATAAGGCTTATATTCGTAAAAATCATGAACGTTTGCAGCAAGAGTATTGCTTTGTTGTTACAGATGGAAAAGGAATTATTGCGATTGACACAATTGGTTACAATGTACCAATTCGCAAAAGTAGACTTATACCACGTCAAGAGCAGATGGTATATGAGATGGTAGAAAACGTACAAGCAGAAAAGTATGAGTTCCAAGTAGAAGAAACAGAAAAAGAACATCATATTTTATCACCATCGCCTTTCATTATGAATGGCTTGACTCGTAAAGAAAGACAGCTAAAACAATTATTATTTATGGCGTTAGATCAATTACATACAACGAAAAACACAGCAGAAATTCGCTATTGGTTCACAGAGTGGGATCCATCAGCATATGGAATGGTTCAACATATGGAATTTGAAGATATTTGGGCTAAGCTGTATGATGAAGCGAAAACAGGCTGGTCTGATAAGCACGAACAATTATGCGAGCGTCTCGTAAAAGGACAGCCATTTTTTGAAAAGTTATGGGAAATGGAAAATGAGCAAAAGGTAAATTAAAAAACCGCCAATTGGCGGTTTTTTAATTTTGTAGAAATCTAGTTCCAGCGGCAAGAATGTTCGGTGGCTTCGCGCCTTCACATTCTAAACGAGCCGCCTCCGCTTTTTGTAGAAATCCAGCTCCGGCAGCGAGCTCTTCGTGTCTAAGAACCTTCCGCATAAGAAGACAAAAAGCGTCTTCTATGCGAAAGAACCTTATCCAGTCAGAGCTGAACGAGCTGCCTCCGCTTTATATGTTACCTACGTTTTCTGCTTAGTCCCATTGCGTTTTCTACTTTGCGTAGTTGTTTGAATGCAACGCGGTTTGCTTTTTCTGCACCTTTGTCTAGGATTTCGTCTAGTTCTGGTGAGTTGATTAGTTCGTTATATTTGTCTTGGATTGGACGAATAGCTTCTACGACTACTTGCGCTAGGTCGCCTTTGAAGTCGCCGTATCCTTTTCCTTCGTACATTGCTTCGATTTCTTCAACTGTTTTTCCAGAGAATGAAGAGTAGATTGTTAATAAATTAGAGATACCAGGTTTGTTTTCCTTATCAAATTTCACAATACCTTCAGAGTCAGTTACAGCACTCTTAATTTTCTTTTCAATTGTTTTTGGCTCATCAAGCATACTAATCATTGATTTTGGATTCGGATCAGATTTACTCATTTTTTTCGTAGGCTCTGTTAATGACATAACGCGAGCTCCTACTTTTGGAATGCGAATTTCAGGCATTGTGAAGATTTCGCGGTAACGTTTGTTGAAACGCTCTGCTAAGTCACGTGTTAATTCGATATGTTGCTTTTGGTCATCACCAACCGGCACGATTTCAGTGTTGTAAAGTAAAATATCAGCAGCCATTAATGGTGGATACGTAAGTAATCCAGCTGGAACTGAATCTCTACCAGAAGCTTTATCTTTATATTGCGTCATACGTTCTAATTCTCCAACGTAAGCAACAGATTGCATGATCCATCCTAGTTGAGCGTGTGCTGGTACTTCTGATTGTACAAATAAAGTAGCTTTTTCAGGATCGATGCCGCATGCTACATAAAGTGCAGCAAGACTGCGGATGTTTTTACGAAGCCCGACGGGATCTTGAGGTACTGTAATCGCATGTTGGTTTACAATACAGAAATAACAGTCGTGTTCATTTTGAAGCTCTGTAAACTGCTTCATTGCTCCTAAATAGTTTCCAAGTGTAATCGTTCCACTTGGTTGAATACCAGAAAAGATAACTGACATAAGTAATTCCTCCTAAAATAGAATGCGTGATGTGGGGAAGAGAAGGCAAACAAAAAAGCCCATTCATCCCAAAAACTATAGGGACGAATGGACCGTGGTACCACCCTAATTATTTCACTACTGTGAAATCTCTCTAATCCATAATAACGTTTGGATATAACGCCAAAGCCTACTACTTTCGGTTCGGTTTGGTGCTCAAAAGCCCATTCCATACTGTACAATTACTTGTTCACACCAACCACAAGCTCTCTGAAATTGCCTCAATATGTACTCTTCTTTATCATCGCATACATATAAATTTATTTATTGTTACTTGAGCTCTTTTAATATGAAAGAACTAAAGTTTTATAACAAAATGTTTTGCTGATTATTATATCATATGGGATAGTGTTTGCAAACTACATCAAAATAGTAAAGCTAATGAGTGTCGAGAACAACCCAAGGAAGATACCTGTAATACAAATTGGATATGTCCATTTGAATGAATATGTTTTATAAATACGTTCTTTCTTATCTGTAGGTTCCTCGACTTCTTCAATTAAAGAGTCAATCTTTTTGTTCGTACCAAATACTCTTTGGAATGCGTAAATGGTTACATTGAAAAAACCATTTTGAAATATGTATAAAAAACCGCCGATAAGAATAAAAAACAGTGCAATATAAAACAAAATGTTGACAAAGTTCAACAAAAATTGAGATGAAATGAGGAATGCACCAATACTAGAAGCAATCATCGCTATAAAAATTAGTATATAAGTATGAAAAAAAACTTTATTCAAAATATTCCCCTCCGTCAAAATATTACTAGAATTATTATACTATAAAAGCTATAATAAGTACTAGGATTAATTTTTTGAAAATTATACGCAATTAAAGGTCTGATTTTAAGATGATGGTAGCAATGTTAATGTATCCCTTTACGAAAAATTAAAAATATAAATATTTTATTAAAAATTTTAACAAAAAAACAAAAAACTATATTCACAATTGTTATATTATATGTATAATGAAAATTGTAGAAACTTGGAGATTATTCTTTCAATTCTACTTTTTAACAAGTGAGGGTACAGGAAGTGCAATTAGGGGAGGCAACACAACATGAAGAAAAAGATACCGTTATTACTTGCATCAACTTTAACTGCAAGTATGTTGCTTAGCGCGTGTAGCTACCAAAAAGATGACGCAAAAGCAAAAGGGAAAGAGAACGCTACGAGTAGTAGTAACGGAAAACAGATTCTTAATTTAACAGAGTTATCTGAAATTCCGTCAATGGATGCATCATGGGCATCTGATTCTTCATCTTCTACAGCATTAAATAATACGATGGAAGGTTTATATCGTATTGGCAAAGATCAAAAGAGAATGCCTGGAGTTGCAGAAGATGTCGAAAAGCTAGATGATGGGAAGAAATACATATTTAAATTAAGAAAAGATGCGAAATGGTCGAATGGGGAACCTGTAACAGCTAAAGATTTTGTGTATTCATGGAAAAGAGCAGTAAATCCAGATACAAAAGCAACGTATTCGTACATTATGTTCGATATTAAAAATGCAGAGAAAATTCATAAAAAAGAATTACCTGCTGACCAATTAGGTGTAAAAGCGATTGATGATTATACATTAGAAGTAGAATTAGACAATCCCGTTCCTTACTTTATCGATTTAACAGTTTATCCAGTATTTTACCCACTAAATGAAAACTTTGTAAAAGCACAAGGGGATAAATTTGGTTTAGAGGCAAATACAACATTATATAACGGTCCATTCGTTATGAGTGATTGGAAACATGAACAAAGTTTCCAATTCAAGAAGAATCCTTCATATTGGGATAATAAAACGGTTAAAATCGAAGAAATCAACTTTAATATTGTAAAAAATACAGCAACTGATGTAAATTTATATGAGACAAACGCGATTGATTGAGCGGCTTTAACGTCTGAATTTGTTGATAAGTTTAGAAAAAGCCCAGAGTTCCAAACAAGAAAAGAAGCAGGGGTTGCTTACTTAAGATTTAATCAAAGTAATCAGTACTTAAGTAATAAAAACTTAAGAAAAGCAATTTCAATGTCCTTTGACCGTGATAACATTGCAAAAGTTATTTTAAATAACGGTGCAATTGGAGCTTACGGATTTGTTGGAAAAGATTTCGCTGAAGGTCCGAATAAAAAAGATTTCCGAGCTGAAAATGGAAAGCTAGTTGAAACAAATCCAAAAGAAGCGAAAAAGCTTTGGGAAACAGCGAAGAAAGAGCTTGGAACTGATAAAATCGAACTAGAATTCTTAAACTTTGATAATGAAGATGCTAAAAAAGTTGGGGAATTCTTAAAAGGTGAGATGGAAAAGAACTTACCAGGTTTATCAATTAAAATTAAACAGCAACCATTCGCACAAAAAAATAAATTAGAAGATTCTCAGCAATATGATATTGCGTTTGGTATTTGGGGACCAGATTTCCCAGATCCAATCTCATATTTAGATATGTTTGTTACGAATGGTTCTCAAAATAAAACAGGGTATTCTAATCAGAAATATGATGAGTTAATCCTAAAAGCTAAAACAGATACAAAAGATTTACAAGCTCGCTGGGACAACCTTCTAGAAGTAGAGAAGATGTTAATTAAAGAGGATGCAGTTATCACTCCAATCTTCCAAAAAGGTTCAGCGTATGTAGTAAAAGGTGCCGTAAAAGATATTATCCCAATTAACTATGGTGGTAAATTAACTTACAAATGGGCATCTGTTGAACAAAAATAATCTTTTTTTCCATCGTTTACAAGGGTATATGCCTATGATGGGCATATGCTCTTATTTTAAAAAAATAAAAGTAAGAATATTTTAAACTATCTTATTGCTTTTGAGAAAAACGGGGAGGTGCTTGATATGGGACGTTATGTATTAAAACGTTTCGTGTACATGGCTTTGACATTATTTTTAATTACTACACTGACTTTCTTTTTGATGAAATTACTTCCGGGTTCTCCGCTTAAAAACCAGGAGAAGCTATCACCGGCACAAAAAGAAATCATTCTTGAAAAATACGGATTGAATGATCCGGTACCAGTTCAATACGCACGTTACTTAGGTAACCTAGCAAAAGGTGATTTAGGGGTATCATTCCAATATGATAACCGCCCAGTAACAGACATGATTGTGGATCGTATTGGACCATCAGCCCAATTAGGTTTACAAGCGATTATATTAGGAACATTTATCGGTTTAATTTTAGGTATTGTTGCCGCACTTCGTAATAATACGTGGGTAGATTATAGTGCAACAGTTATTTCGGTACTCGGAATGTCGGTACCATCATTCGTATTCGCCGCATTACTGCAATATTTCGTAGGGGTAAAACTTGGCTGGTTCCCAGTAGCATTCTGGAAAGGACCAGAGTTTACTGTAATGCCTACAATTGCATTATCGATGGGAGTTATCGCAACAATCGCACGTTTCTCTCGTGCAGAATTAATTGAAGTTATGCAAGCCGATTACATTTTAACAGCGAAAGCGAAAGGAATTAGCCAAGGCGTTATTATTGTCAAACATGCACTTCGTAATGCGTTAATTCCAGTTGTAACAATTTTAGGACCAATGGTTGCGGCATTAATTACAGGAACACTTGTTATCGAGCAAATTTATGCTGTACCAGGACTTGGGGAACAATTCGTTAAATCGATTACTTTAAATGACTATACAGTTATTATGGGAACTACGATTTTCTATAGTGCAATCTTCATTTTAGTTATTTTCATTGTCGATATTTTATACGGAATTATTGATCCTCGTATTCGTTTAGCGGGAGGGAAAAAATGATGAAAGATGTACAAAAATTATCTCCAGATTTATTTCAACAAGCCAATCAAAATAATGTTGATAATGAAGTCATTGCCCGTCCAAGCCTAACGTTTTGGCAAGATGTAAGAAGACGTTTATTCCAACATAAAGGTGCGATGCTTGGCCTTGTATTATTAGTTATCATTGCACTATTAGCGATTTTTGGACCGATGGTAAGTAAACACTCGTATAAAGAGCAAGATTTAGGTCGAGCGAAATTGCCACCAAAAATTCCAGTTATTGAAAATGTTCATTGGTTACCATTTGACGGTACAGATCAATATGGTGTTGACCAATATGAAAAACGTGATATTAAAGAGTACTTCTGGTTTGGTACAGATGATCTTGGCCGTGACTTATGGACAAGAACATGGGAAGGTACACGCGTATCATTATATATCGCTCTTTTAGCAGCAGCAATTGACTTAGTAATTGGGGTTGCATACGGAGGTATTTCAGCATTCTACGGCGGTAGAGTAGATAACATTATGCAACGTATTATGGAGATTATTAACGGTATTCCATACTTAATCATCGTTATTTTAATGGTAATCATTATGGGATCTGGTATTTGGTCAATTACACTCGCGATGGCGATTACAGGTTGGATAGGGATGTCGCGTATTGTTCGTGGACAAATCTTAAAGTTAAAAAACCAAGAATATGTATTAGCATCTCGTACATTAGGTGCAACAAATACACAATTAATTGTGAAACATTTAATTCCAAACGTAATGGGACCTATTATCGTAATGACAATGTTTACAATTCCATCAGCGGTGTTTGGTGAAGCGTTCTTAAGTTTCATCGGTTTAGGAATTCAGCCGCCATTTGCGTCACTAGGTTCTCTTGTAAATGATGGTTATAAATCTATTCAAACGTATCCGCATATGATGTTCATTCCTGCGGTTGTCATCAGTATATTAATTTTAGCGTTTAACTTAATGGCAGACGGATTACGCGACGCGTTAGATCCAAAAATGCGTAAGTAAAAGAGGGGAGAGGCAAAGATGAAAACATTGTTAGAGGTAAAAGATTTACAAGTCTCCTTTGATACACATGCAGGTGAAGTACAAGCTGTACGCGGCGTTACTTTTGATTTGAAAAAAGGAGAAACATTGGCGATTGTAGGAGAATCTGGTTCAGGGAAATCAGTTACTTCTAAAGCGTTAATGGGATTAATTCCGAATCCTCCTGGACGCATTAAAAATGGTGAAATCGTATTTGAAGGTCGTGACTTAACGAAATTAACAGAAAAAGAAATGCAGCAAGTACGCGGTAAAGATATCGCGATGATTTTCCAAGATCCAATGACATCATTAAACCCAACGATGACAATTGGAAATCAAATTATGGAAGGTCTAATTAAACACCAAGGGATGAGTAAAGCAGATGCACGTAAAGTTGCTTTAGAATTAATTGACCTTGTAGGTATTCCAAATCCAGAAGCTCGTTTAAAACAATATCCTCACCAATTCTCAGGTGGTATGAGACAGCGTGTAGTTATTGCGATGGCGTTAGCTTGTAACCCGAAATTATTAATTGCCGATGAGCCGACAACAGCGCTAGACGTTACGATTCAGGCGCAAATTTTAGAACTTATGAAAGACATTCAGCAAAAAACAGAAGCAGCAATCATTTTCATTACGCATGACTTAGGTGTAGTAGCAAACGTTGCGGACCGAGTGGCAGTTATGTACGCTGGTAAAGTTGTTGAAATTGGAACTGTAGATGAAATTTTCTACAATCCGAAACATCCATATACTTGGGGTTTAATCGCATCTATGCCAAGTTTAGATGGTTCAGAAGAAGAGTTATATGCAATCCCTGGAACGCCTCCAGATTTATTGAAGCCGCCAAAGGGAGATGCTTTTGCACCACGTAACCCACAGGCACTGAAAATTGATTTTGAAATGGACCCACCTTTATTTAAAGTAAGTGATACGCACTATGCGGCAACTTGGTTACTTCACGAGCAAGCTCCAGAAGTAAAACCGCCAACAGTCGTTGAAAAACGCATTCTTCAAATGAAAGCAGGTGAACAACATGACTAAACAACGTGAGAAATTAATTGAAGTAAAAAATGTAAAGCAGCACTTCGACGTGAGTGGTGGTGTTGTCAAAGCGGTTAATGATATTTCATTTGATATTTACCGCGGAGAAACATTTGGTCTTGTAGGAGAATCAGGTTGTGGTAAATCGACAACTGGAAGAACGATTATTCGTTTATATGATGCAACTGCTGGTGAAGTATTGTTCGATGGTGAAAACGTACATGGTAAGAAATCACGCGCAGAACTGAAGAAATTCAACCGTAAAATGCAAATGATTTTCCAAGATCCATACGCATCATTAAATCCTCGTATGACAGTAGGGGATATTATCGCAGAAGGTATTGATATTCACGGATTAGCGAAAAGTAAAAAAGAGCGCATGGACCGTGTTCATGAACTATTAAACACAGTTGGTTTAAATAAAGAGCACGCAAACCGTTTCCCACACGAATTCTCAGGTGGACAACGTCAGCGTATCGGTATCGCTCGAGCGCTTGCTGTAGACCCAGAATTTATCATTGCCGATGAGCCGATCTCAGCACTTGACGTATCGATTCAGGCGCAAGTTGTAAACTTACTGAAAAAGTTACAAAAAGAAAAAGGTTTAACATACTTATTCATCGCCCATGATTTATCAATGGTAAAATACATTAGTGATCGTATTGGTGTAATGTACCGTGGCCAAATCGTTGAGTTAACAACAAGTGATGAATTATATGCGAATCCAATTCATCCATATACGAAATCACTATTATCAGCGATTCCACTTCCAGATCCAGATTATGAGCGCAATCGTAAACGTATCGTATATGATCCATCACAGCATAATTATGGTAGTGAAGCACCAACAATGCGTGAAATTCGCCCGGGACATTTCGTACTATGTTCGGAAGCGGAGTACAAGAAATATAAAGAGATTTATCAATAAGAAAAAGAGCCATTCTTCTGTTATGGAAGGATGGCTCTTTTTCTACTATATAAAAGAATTGTATACATTTGTCGGTCAGTCGATATATTTAAAGAATCGCCGATATAAATCTCATGTATCATTAGTGATATCCATATGCAAAATTACTGAACTTGAACAGAGACATTCTCCTCTTGTTCTTCAGGTTTAACAAGTGCATAACGCTCCCATGCTCTACTTTTCCAGCGGAAGAACATAATAATGGCACGTGTCCATTCGTCGATGGCGATTGCTAGCCAAATACCAACGAGCCCCATATCTAAATGAAAGGCGAAAAAGTAACCTAGTGGTAAACTCATTAACACCATAGAGAATGCACCGATTAAAACAGGATATTTTGCATCACCAGCTGCACGAAGCGAATTAATGATGACGATATTCATCGTACGTCCCGTTTCAAGTAGTACACTTAGTAAAAGAACACTTGCGCCTAACCCGATAATGTACGGATTATCTGTAAACAGTCCCATTAATTGTGTACGGAATGTAATAACGAGAGCGACCATACATAAAGTTACACCAATCGCCCATTTTACACTTTTCCACAAGCGTTCGTATGCTTCATCTTTTTCGCCACCACCAACGAGGCGGCCAATAATAATGGCTGTTCCCATACCAATTGCAATAGCGAATAAATAAGTGAACATAGAAATGTTCGTAGCGTATTGTCTAGCCGCTAACGATTCCGTTCCTAAATATGTTGCATAGTATAAGAAGACAATTTGACAAGCTTGATACATAACTTGCTCAAAAGCAGATGGAATCCCGATTTTTAAAATTTTCCCGATATATTCTTTTGATAAGGTGAAATAATATTGTAATTTTACACGATATTCCATAACGCGGTATAGTAACCAGAAGAAAACAATAAGCGCTATAAGTCGGCTGACAGCAGAAGAAATGGCAGCCCCTTGTACACCGAGCTCAGGGAAACCAAATTTCCCGAAAATGAGTACATAGTTTCCAGCGATATGAATCATATTCATTCCGAGTGAAATAAACATCGCTTGCTTTGTGAAACCGTGTACACGGATAATTGCGGCTAATGAGTTAATAATAGCTTGTAGGAAGATGGCTCCTCCGACGATAGATAAGTAGTTTTGCGCATACGTTAGTACATCGCCTTGTAAGTTCATTGCGAGCATCATATGTTTCGAAAATAAAAGAAACCCAGCGCTTATAACGAGCCCAACTATTAAATTTAATGTGACGGCTAATGCTGATATTTTAGATGCTTCCATAAAGCGTTTGGAACCGAGGTATTGAGATACGACGATAGCTGCGCCGTTCCCGATGACTTCTAGTACCAAAATAGCGATATGGAGGTATTGATTCGCTGCACCAACCCCAGATACAGCATCGTCTGATAATGCACTTAACATGAAAGTATCAGCGATCCCCATTAACATAAAAAGAAAAACTTCTAGAAAAATAGGCCATGTTAATAAGAATAAACTTAATTTCTCAGTAGGCCCGTTTTTTGCCTGAATTGCTGCCATGTCCGTCCCCTCTTTACCGATATCTATTTTTAGCAAAATGTATCGTAACATACTTTCTTAACCTTTGCACTCATTTTAGCCTACATATTTTTATTATGAAGAGAGTGCTATTTTATGATAAAAACAAAAGGATAATTATACATAAAGTATTATGAGATATAAAATTCATTTTTCTCTGATAATTTAGAAAAGTATAAAAAATATTGTTTTTAACACTTTAGTAAGAATAATCAGCAATATGAAACGTTTACAAAGATTTATTTTTTAACAGGAAATTTTAATGAAATAGAAATATAAATATACAAAAAATATATTTGTGTGTATAATATGAATTATTAGAACATATATATATTTCTTTCTGTTTGAAAATGAAAGGGCTAACATTTTTATGGAGGGTGGAAGTATGAAAAAAAAGATGCCAGTTTTTGTAGTATCAACAGTAGCAATGAGCATGATGTTAGGGGCATGTAGCTACCAAAAAGATGAACCGCAAGCGAACGCAAAAGGGGATAGCGGGAAAAGCGGTGCGAAGCAAGTTATTAACTTAATTGAAACGCAAGAAATTCCAACGATGGATCCAGCGTTATCAGCTGATGCAGTTTCTTCAAGAGTAATGGGTAATACGATGGAAGGCTTATACAGTTTAGGAAAAGATGATAAGCTAGTTCCTGGTGTAGCGAAGGAATTCCAAAAATCAGAAGATGGTAAAAAATATACATTTAAATTACGTGAAGACGCAAAATGGTCAAATGGTGATCCTGTGACGGCAAAAGATTTCGTATACGCATGGCAAAGAGCGATTAACCCAGATACAGCTGCGAAATCAGCGTACATTATGTATGATATAAAAAATGCAGAGAAAATTAATAAAAAAGAGATGAGTCCGGATTAATTAGGGGTAAAGGCGATTGATGATTATACATTAGAAGTGGAATTAGATAATTCAATTCCATACCTTGTAGATTTAATGGTATATCCAATCTTCTATCCTGTGAATGAAAAGTTTGTGAAAGAGCAAGGTACGAAGTTTGGTTTGGAAGCGAATACAACGCTTTATAACGGACCATTTACATTAAGTGATTGGCAACATGAACGTAGCTTTAAAATGACAAAGAGCGCGTCATATTGGGACAATAAAGAAGTGAAGATTGAAGAAGTAAACTTTAATATTGTAAAAGATACATCTACGCCAATTAACTTATATGAAACAAATGCAATTGATCGAGCGTCGTTATTAGCGGAGTTTATTGATAAATATAAAGGAAAACCAGATTTCCAAACAGTAGAAGATACATCTGTATTCTTCCTTCGTTTAAATCAAAAAGATCCAGCTTTAGCAAATAAAAATATTCGTAAAGCAATTTCACTTGCTTTTGACCGTAAGCCATTCGTGGATACATTATTAAATAACGGTTCTAAGCCAGCAACAGGATTAATTCCTGATAACTTCATTAAAGGACCAGATAAAAAAGATTTCCGTGCTGTAAACGGGGATATTGTAAAACCAAACGTGAAAGAAGCGAAGAAATATTGGGAAGCTGGTAAAAAAGAACTTGGTAAAAATGAAATCGAATTAGAATTATTAAATGAAGATGTAGAGTTATCAAAGAAAACTGGTGAATATTTAAAAGGTGAATTAGAAAAGAATTTACCAGGTTTAACAGTAAAAATTAAACAACAACCATTCGCACAAAAACTAAAATTAGAAGATGCGGGCGATTATGTCATGTCATTCTCTGGATGGAGTGCGGACTTCCCAGATCCAATTACATATCTTGATATGTTTGTAACAGATGGGTCACAAAATAAGATGAAGTACTCTAATCCAAAATACGATGAAATCATTATGAAGGCGAAAAAAGATGGAAGCGATGTAAATGCTCGTTGGAAGAACTTATTAGAAGCAGAAAAAATGTTACTTGATGATGCTGCGATCGTTCCAGTATATCAACGTGGTAGAGCATATTTACAAAGAGATTCAATTAAAAATATGTATAACCATAAATATGGCGGCGATTTAAGCTTTAAATGGGCGTCAGTAGAGAAATAAAAAAAAGCAGGTGATCGCCTGCTTTTTTTTTAATACGTTCGTTTCTTATAAATGCCTTTTCCGCCAACTTGGTTCCAGCCAGATTGTACATCCAAACTTTTGTTAACAAACTTCATTTTTTCTTTTCCACCAAAGAGCTTTTCGCCGATGCTATTTGTAATGATACCAATCAATGCTGTTATTCCGATGATGAGGGCAGCAACCGTAATAAAATCAATAAAAAAAGCAATCATTTGAAAACTCCCCCTTTGCCTGTCTGTATGTTTATTGTATGAGATAAAAAATGAAAAAGAAAGAAATGTCAGAAAAATATTTAATTTACTTTAGAAATCGTGTAGACAGGAGGGAGGATATTTGTTAAAATGAGAACAAATGTTCCTTTTTATTCTCATTTGTATAGTCTTACATTTCTTAATTGATTTATCAAGAAAAAGTAAGAAAACGTTCTCTTTTTCATAGGGAAGATTATAGATAAATAACTATATATTATATGAAAAATCTATGAGAAGTGAGTAGTAAAAGGATTGAAAGTTATTGTTAAAGTACAGCTGAAGTGAGCGTAATCATGTTACATAGCAGTGAAATGCACGGAAGAGTTTTCTCAACTAGCAGGAAATTTACTGTATATTTCTTGCAAAATCTATTGTATAATGATTATAGAAGTTACTTATTAAAAGTAATTGTTGTTTATTATAAGTTGTTGCTTACATGAAATGCGATTTTTGTACTTTTCAATAAGACAAGTTATCGCGAAAAATTGCTGAAGTTAGAAATTAAAACTGTATTTAGTACAGAATTTGTACTCTTTAAGGAGAGTGAGCTTTGTATGGTAACATTATATAGTTCTCCAAGCTGTACGTCTTGTAGAAAGGCGAAATTATGGCTAGAGGAAAATCATATTCCCTATACAGAACGTAATATTTTCTCAGATCCATTAACGATTGAGGAAATTAAAGAGATTTTACGTATGACAGAAAGCGGAACGGATGAGATTATTTCTACTCGTTCGAAAGTTTTCCAAGAATTGAATGTAAACTTAGAGTCTTTACCACTTCAAGATTTATATAAGATGATTCGTGACTATCCAGGGATTTTACGTCGTCCAATTATGATTGACGAGAAACGCCTTCAAGTTGGTTACAACGAAGACGAAATTCGTCGTTTCTTACCACGTACAGTAAGAACGTTCCAATTACGTGAAGCACAACGTCTTGTAAATTAATTATAATAATATGAAAACCTTCTACCTATTATATAGTAGAAGGTTTTTTTTAATGTTTCACATTGCGTAATCGAACTTGTTGTACGATAAAGCCGATGCATAAAATAGTGAAAATGAACAAATAAGGAATGCTTGTAGTGAAACTTGGATTGTTATGAAAAAAGGTTGCAAGTCTGTCTTCATGTGTAACCATTTTTCCTGCAGTATAGGCAAGAATCGCTGCACCGCAATAAATGAGGAATGGAAATCGTTCCATAAGTATTAAAATAAGTTTGCTGCCCCAAATAATAATCGGGATAGAAATGAGTAAGCCGATTATGACGAGTAAAAATCTCCCGTGAGCTGCACCTGCAATGGCAATAACATTATCAAACCCCATAACGAGATCCGCGAAAACAATTGTCCGCACAGCTTGAAATAAAGTTGTTTTTCCTTGAATAGAAGAAAGATCGTTGCTATTATCGGTTAATAAATTGACTGCAATTAATGTAAGTAAAACCCCGCCAATCAATTGTAGAAATGGAATGTCGAGTAAATAGACAGCTAGTATAGTAAGGATGATTCTTAGTACAATCGCTAAAAGAGTACCGATCAAAATAGCCTTATTTCGTTTCGATTCAGGTAAATTTCGGCTAGCTAGTGCGATGACGATTGCATTGTCACCACCTAATACAACATCGATACCGACAATCATTAGTACGGATGTTAAAAACTCTAAGTCCATTCGTCTGCCTCCATTTATGATGTTTTAATAAGCGAACTATATGTATGTGATGAAGAAAGTTGTTGTTAAATAATCTCTTCTAATAGAAGTTTCACTTTATTACAGTGTACGGTGGAATGTGGAAATGTATGTCCAAATTTTTTGTAAGTAAGAAATCGCTATAATAATATATTTATGTAGTTTATCGAGTAAAGATAGGCATATAACTATTTTTGTAAAATAAATCGATTTTATTTCCATTCTGGAGAATCTTATCATAAAATGAGAGTACAAGAATCTATTGATTTGTCATATGAGTGGGGAATCCCTTCATAACAATTCTAAGCAGGAAGGGAGAGTTGTATTTTGGATATTGAAAGAATTAATGATTATACGATGAAATTTTTTATTACGTACATTGATATAGAGGATAGAGGATTTAATCGTGAAGAAATTTGGTATGATCGCGAACGAAGTGAAGAGCTCTTTTGGGAGATGATGGACGAAGCTCGTGATCATGACGATTTCTTTATTGATGGACCGTTATGGATTCAAGTGCAAGCAGTCGATAAAGGGATTGAAGTACTTGTCACGAAAGCAGAGCTTTCAAAGGACGGACAAAAGCTGGAACTACCGATAGGGGTAGACAAAATTATAGATATTCCTCTAGATGAAGGCATCGAATCATTATTCCAACAAGAATTAGTCGAAGAGGTAGAAGAACAAACAGGAACAAACTTTAATGAAGATGGTACGTTTGGCTTTTTAATTAAATTTAATGATTTTGAAGATGTCATTTCATTAAGTCATCGTCTTATCTTTGAAGATATAAAAGATGAGCTGTATTCATTTGAGGACCGCTATTATGTATATGTGGAATTCGATGAAGTGCTACATGATGAAGAAGAAATCGATCGTATTTTAAGTATTATTTTAGAATATGGAGAAGAATCAACTTTAACAATTCATCGTGTAAGTGAGTATGGAAAACAAATTGTGAAAGAGCATGCGCTTGAAACGATTCGCAATAATTTTCCTGCTAAAACGTAGGCCGATTTCTGTAGTATGAAATCGGCTTTTTATATGAAGAATAGGAAAGTTTTCTTAGTTAGGAGGTAAGAGATGAAAAATACGTTAAAGCTGATTTTCTTTATACTGCTATTGTTCGCATTATTTGTTTCGTTACGTATGTTTATTGATGTAGCATTTTATTCAGATGTGATTGGGATAAAAGATGTTTCGATTTTAGGTATTATTAGTATTTTATTTACAGTATCTGCGTTTTTAATTGGTTGCGTTATTTTCTTAGAAAATCGACATCCATCTAAAACACTTACATGGTTAATTGTTTTAGGAATTTTTCCGGTATTTGGTTTCTTTGCTTATTTATTATTCGGACAAAATTTTCGAAGAAAAAGAATGTTCCAAAAGAAGGCGTTACTTGATGAACAGGCGTTTTTACAATATAAAGGGCATGAAGATTACGAAGAACGAATTTTACGCAATCATAAGCATCAAGAACTGTTATTTCGTTTAGCGGATCGATTAGGAGCTTTAAATATTTCATTTCAAACTGAAACGAGGACATTAACAAATGGAGATGAAACGTTTCGGGCTATTTTAAATGGGTTAAAACGAGCGAAACATCACATTCATATGGAATATTACATTGTGCGTGATGATAAATTAGGAACAGAAATTAAAGATATTTTAATACAAAAATCGAAAGAAGGCGTTGTTGTTCGCTTTTTATATGATGCGGTTGGAAGTTTTAAGTTATCGAAATCGTATATTGAAGAATTAAACGATGCAGGTGTAGAAATGATTCCATTCTTTCCTGTGCGCTTTCCGATTTTAAACGATAAGATTAATTATCGAAATCATAGGAAAATTGTTGTGATTGATGGGAACGAAGGATTTGTAGGCGGATTAAATATCGGTGATGAGTATTTAGGGAAAAATAAATATTTTGGCTTTTGGCGAGATACGCATTTGTATTTACGTGGTGAAGCGGTTCAAAGTTTACAACTTATTTTCCTTCAAGACTGGTTTTATATGACTGGAGAGGCTGTGCTAGCCCCTGAATATTTACAAGCAAAAGCAGTTGAGGGTGATCATTGGGGAGGAGTGCAGCTAGTTGCAGGTGGCCCCGATAATAAGTGGGAAACGATTAAGCATTTATATTTCGCAATGATCGCTTCTGCTCGGAAATCTATTTGGATTGCAACGCCGTATTTTATTCCGGATGATGATATTTTATCCGCATTAAAGGTTGCTGCACTTGCTGGTATTGATGTTCGTTTATTAATGCCGAGTAAACCGGATAAGCGTACTGTCTTTTACGCATCGAGATCGTACTTCCCAGAGCTTTTAGATGCAGGAGTAAAGATATATGAATACGAAAAAGGTTTTCTTCATAGTAAAATTGTCATCGTTGATTCTGATTTAGCTTCAATTGGGACAGCTAATATGGATATGAGAAGTTTTCATTTGAATTTTGAAGTAAATGCCTTTTTATATGATACAGATAGCATTCGAAAACTTGTTCACGACTTTAAAGATGATTTAGAAGAATCAAGTGAAATTCATGGTGATCATTTTCATAAAAGACGTCTTCATAGACGAATTGTTGAATCAACGTACCGATTATTATCACCTTTATTATAAAAAGAGATGTCCGAAATTGGGACATCTCTTTTTTAAAAGGAATTTGTAACAAATTGTAGAATATAAGGAGCTGAAAGGGTGTGATTACGATATTTATCGCTAAAAGAGAAAACGGTGAAAAAATTCATTTACTCTATAATTGTAATGAAGAGCTTTTGCGCCGTATGCGTCAACAAGAACGATTCTTTTGTGTAGCTTGCGGAAAGGAAGTGCAAATGAAATTAGGGAAACAAAAAAGTTGGCATTTTGCTCATAAAAAAGTGGATTCATGTCTTGCCTTTTATGAAGCGGAATCAAAGTATCATATGCATGGTAAAGAATTGTTATATAGATGGTTCAAACGTCAAAACTTTCAGGTGGATATAGAGTACTACCTCCCAGAAATTAAGCAACGACCAGATGTTTTTGTAGAGAGGGCGGGTAGGAAAATTGCAATTGAATACCAATGTGCAAACCTCGCTATAGAGCAGCTGTACAAAAGAACATATTCGTATTGGCAAGCTGGTATACAGGTCATTTGGATCGTTGGTGGAAATCAATTGAAAAAGCAATTTGCATATTGGATGAAATTTTCCTCACTTATGGCTTTCTCCTTACAATCTTATCCTCAGCCACTTCTTATTTTCTTCTGTCCGAAACAAAAATCATTTATGAAATGTGCATTTGTCACTCCCTTTTCTACAAATGTTTTTTTCTCACATACTATATATTTACCAACTGATGCGACTACTTTTGAAATGCTTTTTTCTCCTGTTCCTTTCGGGAAAGAAAGACTGGGTGAAGAGTGGAAGAAGAGAAAGAAAAACTTTCGCCAAAATGCCTTACCGATTTGGAATTATAATTATAAGTCATTATTACGCCTCTTATATCAATTTAAATGTACCCCAGCGAGCTTTCCTTCTGAAATTGGTGTTCCACTCCCTTCTGCATTTGCTTTTCAAACAAACCCATTTATATGGCAAGCTTTTCTATATATGAAGTGTATAGGGGAGCTTGCAGTGGGAGAGTGTATTTCTCTTCAATACGTGTGTAGTTATGTAAAAAGGTATACGAAAAGGCGGATACTTCCGTACTTTTCGCAGCACATATGGAAAATGGCAGTTACTGAATATATGACATTTTTATGCTATATAGGTGTTTTACGTAAAGTGGGAACTTATACGTACCGAAAAATAAGGGATGCCGTGATATTAAAAACAGAGGAGGAAATTATGAAACATGATGAGATTTGCTTAATACATGCGCTATCTTTATTTGAGGCAAATTTTAACATGAGAGGAGGAAAAGCGGATATAATAAAGAATGATTGTGAAGGAATTACATAAGAAAAAACGAATTGTACTTAAGTAGAGATATTTAAAGGAGGGCTTAAAGAATGTCTGAACAAAACAAAGCGAAAGCATTACCAGATCGCAACGAGATTGAAGAAGCAAGTACGTGGCGATTAGAAGATATTTTCCAAACGGATGCAGAATGGGAAAAAGAATTCCAAGCTATTAAAGAGCTATTACCGAAGTTAACTGAATTTAAAGGGAAACTTGGGGACTCTGCGGACAATTTACTTGAGGCATTGCAATATGAAGATGAAATATCAATGCGATTAGGTAAGTTATATACATATGCTCATATGCGTTACGATCAAGATACAACAAACTCTGTATATCAAGCATTAAATGATCGTGCAACAAATTTATATTCACAAGTATCTAGTAGCACAGCGTATATTGTGCCTGAAATTTTATCGATTTCAGAAGATACATTGCAAACATTCTTGAAGGAAAATAGAGATTTAAGTGTATATGAACATGCATTAGAAGAAATTACACGTCAACGCCCGCACGTATTATCAGAGGCTGAGGAAGCTTTATTAGCGGAAGCATCTGAAGTAATGAGTTCATCAAGCAATACATTCGGTATGTTGAATAACGCGGATTTAAAATTCCCATCTATTAAAGGGGAAGACGGAGAAGAAATAGAAATTACACATGGCCGTTACATTCAGTTTTTAGAAAGTGATGATCCTCGTGTTCGCAAAGATGCATTTAAAGCTGTATATGAAACATACGGGAAATTTAAAAACACATTCGCAAGTACGTTAAGCGGAGCAGTAAAACGTAATAATTTCAATGCGCGTGTTCGTAAATATGATTCTGCTCGCCAAGCTGCACTGAGCAATAATAATATTCCGGAAGCAGTATACGATCAACTCGTTGAAACAGTAAATGACAACTTACATTTATTACACCGTTACATCGATATTCGTAAGCGTGCACTAGGACTTGATGAGCTTCATATGTATGATTTATATACACCACTTGTACCAGAAGTGAAAATGAATGTGAAATACGAAGAAGCGCAAGACCTTTTATTAAAATCTTTAAACGTACTTGGTGATGAATATGTTGATATTTTGAAAGAGGCATATGAAAATCGCTGGGTAGATGTGTATGAGAATAAAGGAAAACGAAGCGGGGCATATTCATCTGGTGCATATGGAATAAATCCGTATATTTTAATGAACTGGCATGATAATGTAAATAATTTATTTACACTTGCTCATGAGTTTGGTCATTCGGTGCATAGTTACTATACAAGAAAAACACAACCGCACGTATATGGTGATTATTCCATCTTCGTAGCAGAAGTGGCATCTACTTGTAATGAAGCGCTTCTAAATGATTATTTATTAAAAACGACAGAAGATAAGAAAGAGCGTCTATATTTATTAAATCATTATTTAGAAGGGTTCCGTGGTACTGTATTCCGTCAAACGATGTTTGCAGAGTTTGAACATATTATTCATAAGAAAGTACAAGAAGGACATGCTGTTACGCCAGACATGTTAACGGAAATTTACTATGATTTAAATAAAAAATATTTCGGTGACGCTTTAGTAATCGACGAAGAAATTGGTTTAGAATGGTCTCGTATTCCACACTTCTACTACAACTATTACGTATATCAATATGCAACAGGATTTAGTGCAGCGACAGCTCTATCTAAACAGATTTTAGAAGAAGGACAACCAGCAGTAGAACGTTATATTAATGAGTTCTTAAAAGCAGGAAGCTCTGATTATCCAATTGAAGTACTGAAAAAAGCAGGAGTAGATATGGCATCTCCTGAACCAGTAAAAGAGGCGCTACAAGTATTTGAAGAGAAATTAAATGAATTAGAAGCATTATTATTTGAAGAAAAGTAATGAAAAAAGACGAGGGATTGTATCCTCGTCTTTTTGTTGAATAGATTCAATGTCGATATTTGTCGGAGAGAAAGGTGAATTTCTTTGTTTTTCTAACTGAAAGGATAGTTTTACGACTGATTTTTAAAATTAAAACCCTTTGAATCGTTTTTTATAATTGAAATAAGAGAGAGTGATAACGATGATTCCGAATAAAAGAGGTAAGGCAATAATTTTAGGAAAAGCTTGTAGTAGAGAGAGGATGTACAAGAAAAAAGAAACGATGACAGCTAGAAAGAGAAGAGCAATATAAGATTTTTTCATAAATAAACCCCCTAAATGACCTTTTTTATAGCTTATTCAAAAATGAAAACGTTTAGAATGTGACAAAAGTGTGAAATTCGACAAAAGGGGTTGTCATCTGACGTCGAATCTTGTAATATAATAAGCGTGAACGAATTCACATACAAACATATACCCCTTTGTTTGAACGTGAAAATTTCTCCCATCCCCTTTAATATTTTTATAAGCCGTAAAGAAGAAGACCTGGTGTTTACACCAGGTCTTTTTCTTTTGCTATCCATTTCCAATAACGTTCGCATTTTACTTCTATCATTTGTACTTTTCGTTTCAGTTGTAATTTTTTTAGTTCGCGTTCAATTTCTTGTTGCGGACAATCATAAATAAATGCTACTTCTTTTGAAGATATAAATTGTGTTGCTTCTAGTAACACTTCTAAAGGTGGTAATGGTTCTGGCTCAATTTCACATTTTACAAGTTCTTTCAATAATTGTACGTATACATCGTAGGAATAATTTCCAGCGATTTTAATACCTTCTTCATCTGAGTTCGCATGAAAAAAGACGAGGGAAGGTATTTCTGTAATATGCATTTCATTCGTGAATTTCAAGTCACACTGGAAAGCTTTTTTTGCACTAGCAGAATGTAGATCTTTTTTAAATTCTTCTACATCAATATTGCTATCTTTCGCACATGCAAGTAATAGTTCGCAGTCAGGGTTTGATACATTTTCAAGGAAAATGTATTCTTGGAGTTTTCGCAAAAACTTCGAACCTGCTTTTCGGCCTTGCAACTCCGCTGCCTTAATTGCCATCGAAACTAAATATGGTGTTGACGATGCTTCTTGCATATGTACCTTTCCATCACATGAAAAACCTTGTAAACTGGTTGTCTTTTCCCACACAAATCGAATATTAGCAGGTTTATTCCATTTGTGTGAGGAAGCGTTCGTTCCATCCACTTTTCCTGTTACGATATGACGAATAGAGAAGTATTTCCCGTATTCAAGCCATAGTTTAATAATAAAAGGCTCAATTTCCCAGCAATCTTTACAAAGTGGATCAATAAATAAATATGCTTCTACAGACTTATGCTCGCATGCGGAAGGAGATGGCATATTTATATGCTTTGCTTCCTGCTTATCCATTACACTTCACCTGTTTCGTTTGGAGTATTAACCATATGCTGAGCGGTTAATGCTAAACGTTCAAAAACAAACTCTCTTATATGACCATGAACTCCAGTATCATCCATTGCTTGCTCCATACATGATAGCCAAGCCTCTGCTCGTTTTGGAGTAATCTCAAACGGAAGATGGCGTGCCCTTAACATAGGATGACCATGTTCTTCAGTGTACAAATTAGGACCACCTAAATATTGTGTTAAAAATTGCTTCTGCTTCCTAGCGGTTTCTGTTAAATCTTCCGGGAAGATGGGAGATAAGTCAGGGTGTTTACTGACATAGGAATAAAATGTATCTACTAATATTGCAATGCATTGTTCACCGCCAATTCCTTCAAATGGTGTCATCGGTTGCTTGCTCATCCTTTATAAACTCCTTTTTCCATGAAATGTATATCTATTGTAGCAATGGAATGTTCGAGAGGGCAAATAAACAGCTTTCTCAAAGATTCTTTGCTTATTCTACGGGTGTAAACTTTTTTAGTGAGATGTATCCACTAGTGAAACATATTCACTAGTGGAATTTTCACTTTAGCGTGCTTTTTTTTGTTTGGCAAGGAAAAAGCGTTTTACTTTGTTATTTGTATGGCGAACAGGTATGTTATGTTGCGTTAATAAATGAATAAATGCAGCTTTTCCTGTTTCTTCATCTTGTACTTCAAATTCAATTTCATAATCATCGTGATTGTAATAGAAACTATGATCAAAGACAAGCGTTCCGCCTTTAAATAATGTTTCTGCTCTTTCTGTTGTTAAACTACCCATATATGTTAAAGCAGAAACAGGAATTTGTAATTTGTGTAATTGATCTACTACTGCTCCTTGAATGATTGTGTTTGTTTCCATCATCATTTTTGCTTCGTCTTCTGTTACGACTTGATGCGTTTCTAATAAACCGATTTCTGCAGGTTGTTTCAACGTTAACGTATAAGTTGCTCCTTTATGACGAATACGAAGTGCAGAGCCAGCTTCTTTTAACGAGAAGTCAGGTGTTTCAAAGTAGTGATTCACTTGTTTTGTAAATGCTTCAATAGAAAACGATTTACATAATGTATCGAATTCTTCTTTTGTAACGATATTTTTGAATTCAATTTCAATTTCTTGTGTCATTGTATAATCTCCTTTTGAAAAATAATTCTTTACACATTATCGCTTTTTCATAAATTTGGTTCAATGTTTTATTTGTTTGCGCCCATGTTATGATACAATAATACTGTTAAGTAAGACAGGAAGTTGAGATGGAGGAGTTAGAGCATGCAAAATAAAATCCAAGTTAAGAGCGTAGAAAAGAGAGAGAATGCTCTTATTTTTTGTGCGGAAAATAGTGAAATAGAGGTAAAGGAGTTAAGTGCGCGTAATCACGTACTTGTAGACTCAGACAATTTATCATTTTTATATATCTTAGAAAATGAATCATCTTTCATTTATGTAAGTATTCCGCACACATGCTGGGAAGCAATGCATGAAGCGATGAATAACGATGTGGTTATGTTCGTTCGCGTGAATGACATTGAAATGGAATTAGAAGGATTAAAAGAAGAAGTAGAATATTTAGTTGAAAATATTGAAGGTAATGCAAATTACGGAGAAGAATTAGTAACTGCTGTAGAAAAAGTATTTCTATAAGCAAATGGCTAGAGCGATTGTAGGCAAGCACTTTTGTAGTTTTAAAATTATTGCTTGCCCACAATTTGCCCACGAGATTTTAAAAATTGATCGTATTGGTCTACGGATGTTTCGTCCATTGATTTTGTAACATGTAGATATACGTTGGCTGTCATGTCTATTGTGGCATGCCCCAAACGTTCAGAAACATATTTGATATTTGCTCCACTTTGAAGTAAGTGTACAGCATGAGTGTGTCTAAATCCATGTAAGGTTATATATTTTAAATTCCCTTCTTTACAGGCCCTTTGCAGGAAACATAACACGGGTGCGGGGAGCATGCAGGCGTTGTCCTCATGTGTGAAAATAAAATGGTAATCTGCATAGTAGTCTCCGTATTTTAAAATATTTTGGGCTTGCTGATTTCTTATTTGTTCTAGTAAATTTAGGGTGGTCGTATCTAATGACAAAATGCGGTTACTACTTTTGTTTTTTGGGGGCCCAAAAGCAATAGATTGACTCCTTTTCACAGATAGTAATGTTTTGTTAATAGTTAAGGTTCTTTTTTGAAAATTTACATCGGTCCATTGTAAAGCTAAACATTCGCCAATCCGTAAGCCTGTCCTTGATAAAAACATAAATAACGAATAATATTTAAATGATTTTTTTTTGTGTAAAATAAAATCTAAAAACTCTTGCAATTCGTCTATATCATAACATTTAATTTCATTTTGTACAGAGGTAATTTGAAGTGCTTTCATTTGGATTTTATCAGTAGGATTTTTATTTATGATATTGAGTTCCATCATAGCTATATTGAGCGCGCCATGAATAGTAGCATGTATCACATTCACAGTTTGTTTATGCAGTTTTATAAGCAATTTATTAATAAATTGTTGGTAGCGGACCCGAGTTAAGTCTTTGATTTTGGTACTTCCGAATTCAGGTAATATATATTTTCTAATGTTTTTATGGTATGCATAATATGTTCGTGGAGAGATGTTGCCCTTTTTATATGTGTCTAACCATTCGTACATATAATCGTGAAATGTAATATTGTTGTCTTGCATGTTTACTCCGTTTGCTATTTTTTCTTCTATTTTTGCAGCTGCTAATTGAGCTTCTTTTTTTGTTTTAAATCCTCCTTTGGAGGTTTCTTTGAATTTCCCCATTTCTTTATATCGAATGCGATATTCCCATTTATCATTACGTTTTCTAAAACTAGCCATTATGTTCACTCCATTCAAATTTTATAAAAATGCTCCTCTTGTTAGAGATAAAATTGTAGAGCTATCTTTAAATAAATCTATCCATTTGTGTAGGTATTCCATAGTGCTGTAATAATTCTTGCTTTGTTTGTATGTAGTAATCATGATGACTTCCATCGATAAGAAATCTCGTTGCAAAATAGTTTGCTTCAGCTTCTATACGAATTTCAGAACAAAGAGATACCGTGGATAGTTTAGGTGTATTTTCATCTGGATGAAATAAAGCGTGCCCCAATTCGTGAAAACAAGTGAAGATTTGATTCTGATATGAAAGTCGTTCGTTAATATGTATAAAAGGGATACGAGATATTTTGTGGTAGTATCCATAAATATCCCCCAAGGATTCTGTGATAACGACTATGCCTTTTGCTTCAGCAATAAGGAACGGATCTCTGGTGTTATATTGTCTAAGTAGCTTGTCTATTGCTAAGTTAATTTGCTGTTTGGAAACCAATTAGATCCACTCCAGTCATTCTTCGTTTCTATATTTTTTAGGTGTAAATTTCTTTTTAGCCATTTCTTTTCCTAATCTCAGAGAATTTTCTAAAGAAATAATTAAAAGCTGTTTTGTTTCTTCTGACATCGGTTCGGAGTCTTTAGAGAATGCGAGTGCATCTGCGTTGCTCATATCCGCTATTAATGCTTCTAATTGCTTTTGAATATCTTTTTCATCTTTTTCGGTAAGCTCCCAATATTGTTTTTTTGTTCTACCTAGTAAGTAATCTATCGAAACGTCAAAGTAGTCAGCCACTTTTTGTACACGTTCAACGGAAGGAGTTCTTTTTTTCCATTGGTAAATGGTGTTTTGACCAAATCCTAAATCTTCTTCTAACTTAGATACAGATATATCTTTCTTTTGGCAAAGTTGTTTTATGATTTCTGTAATTCCCATTAGATCAACCCTTTCAACTAGTACAGAGTTGTTTATCCAATAAGTTAGTTATAATTGTTGACAACTAACTTATTGGATAATATACTTTGTACATGAGCTACTTATTTAGCTGTTGAAACACTACAAAGAAAAGCAGATAAATCACGTTCCCCAACGTTTAAGTGCTACAAGTGTAGGTTTATTTAGCTATGACTTTATTTTATTCAATAAGTTAGTTCGAGTCAATAGAAAGCTAAAAATTTAGCTTATAAAATTAAAAAAGGAGTTAGCTTTATGGATAAAACATTCGGAAAAAAAGTTAAAACATGGCTGATAATTAATGATATGAAGCAAAAGGACCTAGCAGAAATGTTAGATATTTCGAATCCTTATTTATCGGACATTCTTTTAGGGAAGAGGGAGGGAAAGAAAGTAAAGGAAAAAATCATGAAAATTTTAGAAATAAAGGAGGCTTCATAATGACGGCGACGGTACAAGTCATTATTGATGATAGTTATGTGCAAAAAGAAGTTTCTCGTCAAGTAAATGAGCGTTTGGTAGACATGGGAATTGGCACTTGGTGGGATATGAAAAGACTTCAATATGAAACGAGTAGAAGTTATGACTGGTTAATGGAGTATGTGGTCTATGACTTACGGGTGCAAGGATTTGCGAAACAAAAGAATAATCGATGGTTATTTAAAGCACAAGAAATGAAAGAGTTTCTGACCAAATTTTATGATGAATTGTAAGAAAGAATCAGGAATTTAGCAAGAAATAATGAATGGAAATGAGAGAAGGGGCAAATATGAATAGGGTGTTATTCGCAAGTAAATTAATGAAAGCATCGGATGTTGTAAAAAGATGTGCAGAAATGAGAAATAATTCAGCGTTATTACTTATTACTGAATTAGAAGCAAAGTGTCAGCTAAGGGAAATGAACCGTAAGGTTTCAAATCGAAGGGAGGTGAATTAATTGAAGGAGATAACACTAGTTTTTAAATCAGGAGTTAAAACAAGTTTTACAGTAGAGCAATTTAAAACATTTAAAAATAGTTTTGGATTTTTATCAGGAATTGAATATGAAGGTGCAACTCCGACAGTACCATTCCACATTAGTTTGAGTAATATCGATGCAATATTTGTGAAAGACATTGGTGGAAAGGAATCCACTAAAGAACCTGATCATCCAATTGAAGATTTCTATGGCTGTGGAATTAAGCAAGATGATAAGTATTTTATGTTTGGCCAGGATGCTGTACTTGAAGGGAATCTAACGAATTACTTAATTGCAGAACAGAATGTTGAATGTTTTCGAGCTGTATAAAAGGAGAAACCGCCAGTTGGGGCTGACGGCCTAATAAAAACACATGTTGAGGTCATTATAGCATGAAATGAATGCATGTAAAGGAGTGAACGATCATAATTGAAAATCCAATGATTATAGGAAATCCAAATGATTCAGCGATAACGAATGTTATGGGGCATTGTGCGAGTTGCAATAAGGAAATCTACTGCGGTGAAGAGTACTTGGATTTTGAAGGTGATTGTATACACAATTCAACAGAATGCGTTAAGGAATACGTTGTTGTACATTCTACCCAAAAGATAGCAGGTGAATGAAATGAACTTACAACAAAAGATTGAAAGTGAGATATCCATTTTAAGGCGTCTAATTGATCGATACAAACTTTGTGGTGATTCGGAATCCATTTGTATGGTGATTGCCTATGAATATGGATTGCAGGCGTTGATAGAAGCAAATGAAATGAGTAAACAAAAAGAGGTGCTGCCGTTTTGAATGGTGGAATTGAAGAACTAGAAAAGTCATTAATTGTGGAACAACGAAGGTTAAGTGAACACAAAAGAGAGTTAGAAAGGCTAATAGAAAAGAAACCGATTGTGGAACAAAATATTTGGAACACGGAAAGTAAAATTTTTGATTTGGAAGCTTCTATTTTTGTTTTGAAAAGCATGGCGAAGGAGTGAATCAATTGGAAATCACAAACGGTGCTGCCATTACCAAAAGTAAAAAAGCAAAAATCATTATCTATTCAAAGCCAGGTAACGGTAAAACAACGGTTGCTGGATTGTTACCAGGTAAAACATTAGTCTTGGATATTGATGGGACAAGCCAAGTTTTAGAAGGATATGAAAATGTAGATGTAGCTAAAATTGATGGTGAAAATCCACATGATAGCATCCTACAATTTTATGCATTAGCAAAAGCAAATATCGCTAAATACGATAACATCTTTGTTGATAATTTAACGCATTACCAAAAGTTATGGTTACTTAAAAAAGGTGAAAATACGAAAAGTGGTATGCCGGAATTAAAGGATTACGCTTTACTAGATAACCATCTTTTAAAGGTAGTAGAAACGTTTAACTCATTAGATGCAAATGTTATTTTTACAGCTTGGGAAACAACAAGAAATATCATTCATGATGATGGGCAGCAATATACACAATTCATTCCAGATATTCGGGATAAAATCGTCAATCATATTATGGGAATTGTTCATGTGGTTGGTCAATTGGTTAAAAAGGCAGATGGTACAAGAGGATTTGTTTTAGAAGGTAATCAAAGTGTTTTTGCTAAGAACCATCTCGATGTGCGGAAAGGCTGTATACAAGAAGAATTAATCGTGTCATCCACAAACTAATAAACAGGGGGAAATAAATAATGAGTTTCTTTAAATTTGATGAAACAAACGTAAATACAGGTTTTGAATTAGTTGCTGAAGGTAAATATGAAGCGGTAATTGTAAATGCGGAAGCTGGCAAAACACAAGCTGGTAAAGATAAATTATCGATAGATTTTGAAATTCGAAGTGATGTAACACAACATCATCAGGGAGCAAAAGTGCTGTATAACATGTTTACGTTCGAACATGAGGTTTCGGTTAGAATCGTCAATTCTTTATTAAAAGCATGTGGCTTTGGAAATCATCATGCTTTCGCATCTGCTGAAGATATGGGGAAACAACTTCTCAATAAGAATCTACAAATCACAGTAAAACATGAAGAGTACGATAAGATTGTGGATGGTCAAAAACAAAAACGTACGGTAGCCAAGGCAAAATATTATGATGTGTCGGACGTAAATCCGATAACAAGTGGTCCAGCAGTAACAGTCGGTGATGATATGTTACCGTTTTAAATAACTACATAGAGAGGTTGGTTTGTACCGACTTCTCTTTTTTATATCTTAAAAGGCTAACCGGAGGTTGTAATGAAAAAGAATCCATACAATTTTAATGAGATATCAACAGAGCTGAAAAGCTTACCGCAGTGGGTGCTTTGGCGCAAAGAAGAGAGAAATGGAAAACCGACGAAGATACCTTATCAAGCCAACGGCGAAATGGCGCAAGCAAATAATAGGCGTACATGGTCGACATTTGCAACAGCGGTCAAGTTTTATTTAGAAGGAGATTATGACGGAATAGGGTTCGTGTTCAGCAGGCAGGATAACTATATAGGAATAGATATTGATAAGTGTGTTGTGGCCGGAAAAACAAATACTTTTGCAACAGAAATTATCGATACAGTAGACAGTTATACAGAGTTTTCACCATCAGGAAAAGGTATCCACATAATTATCAAAGGGAACCTTCCACAATTTGTTTTAGGTACTGGAAGGAAGAATACCAAGCATGGTTTAGAAATTTACTCATACGGACGATTCTTCACATTCACTGGAAATCGAGAAAATTCTAATGATGTGTATGATCGTACGGATGAATTAGCAGAAGTGTTTGAACAGTATTTCGATGATAGTGACATACAAGGTCGCGTAAATTTAGCATCATTTGAAAAAGATGAAATCAAAATTTCAAATGATGCTTTATGGGAGAAAATGTTCCGTAGTAAAAATGGCGATGAAATTCGCTCATTATACAATGGAAGCCTAATTAATGAAGATCATTCGGCAAGTGACCTTTCTCTATGTAACCATTTAGCATTTTGGACAGGGAAATCAGCAACACGAATGGATTCCATGTTTCGTGAAACGAGCTTAATACGTGATAAATGGGACGTTATCCATTTCAGAGATACAAATGAAACATATGGGGAAAGAACGATAGCAACGGCTATTTCATCTACTTCTTCCACAATTCTAGATTATAAGCAACCATTCGATGAATTTTCATTTAATTTTATAAGTGAAGATGTAGCTGAAGTTGTGGAAGACAAACCAAAAAGGAAATTTAAACTAACGGAACTTGGAAATGCGGAACGTATTGCTTACGAATACGGCCATGTAATTAAATTCGTTCATGATATCGGTTGGTATATATGGGATGGAAAACGATGGAGAGTGGATACGAAGAAAGAAATTGAAAGAATTACAGCAAAAGTTCTCCGTAGTCTTTCTAAATCAGAAGATGAATCGGAAATAAAATGGGCACGTATGTGTGAGCGTAGAAATGTAAGAATGAATAGTATCAAAGATCTTATGCCATTGGTCCCAGGAGCGCGTGAAGATTTTGATAGCCATAAATATTTATTCAATGTTGCAAATGGAATGGTAGACTTACAGACGGGGCAGCTTCGTCCGCATGATCGGGAGGTATATCTATCGAAAATCACCAATGTTACATTTGATGAGCAAGCGAAATGTCCAGAGTGGATGAAGTTTTTAGAACAAATTTTTCAGGGGAATCAAGAGTTGATGGAATATATGCAACGATTGATTGGCTATTCTCTTACTGGAGAAATTGCCGAGCAAATCATGGTCTTCTTAATCGGTGGAGGTTCTAACGGAAAATCAACTTTTATCAATATCATTAAGGACCTTATGGGTGATTATGGAAGACAAGCGAAGTCCGATACTTTTATCAAGAAGAAAGAAACAGGAGCGAATAATGATATTGCTAGGTTGGCTGGGGCCCGGTTTGTATCCGCCATCGAAAGTGAAGATGGGGAGCAACTCTCAGAGACCTTTGTCAAGCAAATAACAGGTGGTGAGCCTGTATTAGCAAGGTTCTTAAGACAAGAGTTTTTCGAGTTCATACCTGAATTTAAAGTTTTCTTCACTACAAATCATAAGCCGGTTATAAAAGGTGTGGATGAAGGGATTTGGAGACGTATTCGTTTGATTCCATTCAATCTACAGCTACCTAAAGAAAAACGTGATAAGAAATTGCCAGAAAAACTAAGTCTTGAAATGCCAGGCATACTAAATTGGGCGATTGAAGGTTGTTTGAAGTGGCAGCAGTCAGGTTTAAATGATCCGGCGATTGTTAGGAAAGCCACAGGTGATTACAAAGAAGAAATGGATATACTTGGTCCATTTATGTTTGAGTGTTGTTTTAAAAGAGAGCGTGGCAACAGAAATAAGTATTACATCAAAGGTGTTACTTTAATAGACCGAAATAATACTGATAAGCAATCAAAGTTACTGGAAAACGAAGAAAATAGTGAGAATGTTACTAAAAGTAACAAATTTAAAATCTCATAAAAAACCTTATGTATCAAGGGTTAAAGATGCTTTTTCTATTCTTTTTGTTACTTTTGTTATTAAATATTACCTTCTAAAAAAATAATATATATATTCTATTAGGAGCCTACAAGGAATTTTTAGATAACACCAATAACACGAAACACTTCAATCCCTTGTGGCTGTAAGTCTTGTGATGTGTTACTAAATGAAAAAAAGCGTGATTTATGGTGTTTTTTGAGTGGGAAAAGGTCATTTTAGTAACAGGCTGGGTAATGGAGGTGGGTTATTATGAAAAAGTTTATAGAAGAAAATACCGAACGAGATATTAAAAGTTTTGAGTTAACTGATGACTTATATAAACGTTATTTGAAATATTGTGAAACGTATGATTTGGAATCTATTAGTAGAAGAAGCTTTAGTTATCAATTGAGTAAAGAACGAATCGGAGCATACCACAAGTTTAGAAATAAACCAGCAAGGTGGGGAGTGAAACTACTGCCATGCAAGTATTGAAAATTGTATCAGATATTTGGAAAGCGGGTGCGAATATTTATTTGGATCCGAGCGATGACCGAATGGGAATAACGAGACAAAACTTAATCTCAACGGAAGTGATGCAAGCTGCAGAACAACATTTTCAGGAAATCCATACATGGTTTCAATCCTGGAAGAATGAAAGTGTCGAGGACATCACCATGTTGAAGATTTTGTATCAATTCTGTGGATGGCAGCATAATCAAAAATTACATGACTGGTTACGAGCTGATGTAGATTCCTTACAACTCTTTTATGACTGGACGATTGTACTTGCGGAGAATGGTTGGACAGACATCTATGAAGACTATCGTCCATTTAAAAATGATAAATCGGTTGTAATGTCAAGAAAGATATATGAACGTGCGGTTATACATGTGAAGAAAGGAGTATGGAATTGATCAGTTATCGTTATACAGACACGGAAATACACAACATTCTTAAAACACTCACGATTGTAATTGATACTCGTGAAAACGTAAATGGCCATATTCGCGATTATTTACATCAAAAGGGAGTCCCTATGAAAAATCAAAAATTAGATACAGGTGATTATGGTTGCATGATTCCGAAAAATGAAGAACTGGGAATACCTCGTGATATCTATTTAGATAGCCGAGTAGAACGAAAGGCCCACATGGATGAGATCACAGGGAACTTACAAAAAAATACGCAAACAGCGTTTGAAAATGAATTGATTCGTTCAAAGGACATTCCATTCACTCTAATTGTGGAGGACCTACATGGATACGAAAAGATGCTACAAGGGAAGTATCATTCCAAATATAATCCACTAGCGTTACTGGGAAGGCTAAATACATTTAAAGCAAAATACGGTTTTGAAATCGTGTATTTGGATAAGAAATTCAGTGGGAATTGGATTTATCATCATTTTTATTATCAAGCGAAACATTACTTTAAATTGGGGGCTTTTTAGGAGATAAAAAAGAGGACCCTTACATGGGTCCCAAGAGAGGAAATTAAGTGAATCGCAAATTCAAAAAATTGGCGTATGAATAGTATATCCAAAGTATAAAAATATATGCAACAAAGCAGCTAGCAAATGCTAACTGCCCAGTTGATAAGAGGAATTTCGTTAAATCAGGTCTCAGTTTTCAATAGATTCAGCTATTCACCGGCTTATGGATAGTATGAATCAAACTTAAAATTTTTATACAGAGTGATAAACCATGTAAGTATCTATAGATGTATGATTAGTACAATCTGTAAAGTTAGCAGAAGTTGCTAATCATACGGCATCTTAATTGTCTGCATATATAAGGAGATTCAAGAGGGGAAAAATAGGCAGAGTGCATAAATGACTTGTAAAGTAATCGGATTGTATAACGATGAAAGAATTTTAAGATTCGGTAGGATGGAACAAAATTAGGATGAGCCTAGTTGTATGACGGTCAATGCTGCAGCACGGATGTCTACAGTTCCAATCAATTCAACTGGTACAATTTGAATTAGGTCACCAGGATTTAAATTAATAAGAATAACACCACTGGATACGTCTACTTCACCAGTACCAATAACGTTAGAGCGAACGGCTGTACCTGATCCAGGAATAATGTTAGCTGGTGTACTTAATGATAAGAAGAAACGACCAGCTTCTGGTGCGGTAGGGACGTTATCAAGACTAACTGTTAATGTATAACTGATTTGATAAATACCAGCTCGTAGAATTTGAATGCCATCTCCGACACTTCCTGTATCATGTATTACAGGAACAGTAATACTTGGGTTTGGAGTTACGCTAGGTAATAGTAATGGTGTGAATAGTGAAGCAAGTTGAGGTGCAGAAGCATTGAAAGCAAAACCGAAGGCTGGTAGTGCGCTAGCTGCTGTCGGCTTGCAATCGATTTTAGTAAATTCACAATCAGAAGAGAACATGTTTTCACTCCTTTATTTTTCTGTTTTTAGTTAAAACAATAGATGTTTTTTGTTCTAGAAAATGAGTATATGAGTGAAATGAAAAAGAGTAACTTCTCAAAGGCTTACTTATTGGTTTATTTCACCACATTATAATGTATGCTAATTTTTTGAAATAGAAACACATGTATGATTTATCCAAAAAAAATTGAAAGGGAGAGGAAGGAATGCTTTGCACCTTATTGAAGGTATGCAAATAAAAACGAGGTCCAAATTAAGAGCTCAAAGAGGGAAATGAGTGGATTGTAAATGCAAAAAAATGGTTCCAGATTAATATTGCCACATGATAAAAAATATACAACGCAACAAAGAAACTCGCATAAGCAAGCTGCTCAGTCGAAACTTGTAAGCAAAGAAAATGGTTTCGGCGTTTCACGGATACAGGTAATACAGCCTAGAGATAGTATGAATCGAATTGAATAATTTATATCGGGAGGAAAAAGAAATGACCGTATCTACAGATTTTTTATTGACATTATCGGAGAAGTTAACAGAAATCGCAGACAATACAGCCGATTTGGAAACGGCAGCGGAACTAGAAAAGCTCACTCATCAAATCGACGAAAGAATCAGAAACACTTAAATTTTTCGCGCGACTGATCAGGGAACAAAATAAAAGCTCAATTCGAAGGAGATAGACCGATAGAAACCTAGTGAATTGAGGTTTGAAATCACTGTAGGTATATCGGGGGAATAAAGGCGCTTAGAAGGGGGGAGTTTAGTGAAGAGAGGTGAATTGTCGTTGTTCAATTGGCTGAAAGAATATCAAAGATTAGGAGAGAATATTTCATATTTAGAATATAACCTAGACAAAACAAAATCGGAATTAAAGCGTTGGATTTATGGTGATTTACAAGACGTCCGTTTAACTGCTGGATCAGAAGGTACAAAGGTAGAAGAACGTATTGCTGCAATTGAATATGAATTAGCCTATAAAATGAATGATGTATACGATTTAAAACAAATCATTGGTAAATTTAAGGGATTGGATCATCAAATATTGAAGATGAAATATGTAGATGGAATGACATTAGAACAGATTGCGTACGATTTAGATTATAGTCCCTATTATATTAAGCGTAAGCATGCTGAAATAAGAAAGGTTATCCAGTTTATGGATGCACTATAAAGGGTTACTTTTAGGTGAGGTACTTTGTGGGTAACGAAACTCTTGTAAAAATGAGTTATAGTAATAACATAGACATTTAATGAAAGAGAAGCTAACGCCTGACTATTCATTTTTTAAAGAAACAAGATAGCGTACCAATAGGCGAATAAACAGAGCCAGCTGATTGTAAGGCGATGTATTAGATTACTTTCAAGATAGGCTCCTTTCGCAGTAGTATGTTGTGTATAAGGTAAGGTGTGAAGTACGGGGGTTAGCTGTAACATATTTTGGCGTATACAATCCATGAAAAAATGAGGAGTATGAAAAGAAAAACTAGATAGTGAGTAATTTTCATGGCAGCGTCCTTTTTCAGAACAGTATAGGTGAAGGAAAGAAGAATGCAAGCATATATAAGTGTGGTGGGTTATTCTAGATGAAAGGTATTCTGTGCATTCTTCAACCTTCGGAATAGAAATGAGAGGAAGAATGACGGATATCATTTGGTACGATACACGAGTGGGTATAAGCACATGCAGTGCACCAATTTGATGGTAGGTTCTTCCTCTATTTGTATTATGGACTTTGAATTGGTTTTTAATACCAATAAAAATAAATCAATAAAAAAAGGCGAATGAAATCGCTTCTTCTTTACATGGGTACCAAGAAATGCAATAGAGCGTGTTCATATACTATATTATAACTTTGGTTATGTAAAAAAACGAGTACGTGTGCCAGCGTACCCATTTTTTTGAATTTACAGTCACTATTACTGTTATGTGTGTGAGTCATGAACAAATAATAGTTCGAAAAGTAAGGGTTCAAGATAATATATGTAAATGAGTGGGGAATGGAACTAAAGGACAAAATAAATATGGTTTTTAAAACCAAAAAATATCGATAGTCTTATCATATGACGTTAATTGCACGCTTATTTTTTCTTTATTTACCAAAAATATAGAACTTTTTAAAGGGATAAGCATATATTAAAGTGTAGGACAACACCTATTGATGGTGCTTTTTCTAGAAACCTTCCTTTCGATATAGATTATGTAAGAGCGGCCATTCTTTGGTAGCTCTCTTTTTCTTTAAATTAAATAGATCCATGCTCATTTTGGATGGAGTATGGAAAATAAAAGAACAGCCAAATTATGTTGTGATACATAATCTGGCTGTTCAGTGTGTGAATAGATAGTGAAAAACATAAATACCTTCGTAGGGGGAAGGATTATGTTTGATTGTAACTTTATACTAGCATGGATTTGTTAATAAGGTCATCTAAGAAATGGCATGTAATAAAGGTAAAATAAAGTTGGATGAAGAGCGACTGTATGATGATAAAGAGGAACCTTATGAATTGAGATACAAGCACGCTCGTCATCCACCTAAATGGAAAAGCTGAAGGGGAACATATGTATTTGATGCCATAGGGTGTTGTAAGAATGAGATATGAAAAAGAGAGTATCTTTACATATGTTCTTTATTCGTACTCTTAGTATAGGAAGTGGTTTGGGTTTTTATACCAATTGAGTATACGAGTTGAAGCATCCATTCGAGTGCTTTATTTTGGATAAGGAGTGAGAACAAATGAAACTAACTAAACAGGAACAGGCGGTTGCGATTGGTACATTCATTTCACTGTTAGGGCAAGAGCTTGTAAATGAGCGTATTGATAAACGACAACTAGAGAGTGTAATTCCCATTTTTAATGAATTGGAAGATAACACAACACCAAAGCAAAGAAGAGAAGCGATGGTTAGCTTGTTAGATAAAACTATGGATGAACTTCTGAAGGAATAATAAAAAAAGCACAGTTACCGTATCAATTGTGGATGATAAGTAACTGTGCAAATAGAGAAACAGAAAGGTTTGATATAACTTGTATGTGATATCAAATATGATTAAGAGATTATTATTATAACATGAGGAATATACAATGGAATTGACAAAAATGTCCTTGGCAAGGACAACGTGAGAGAAGATACTCCAGTGTGGATGGAAGTCTATTTCTTGTTAGGAAACCTAAATATGTAAAGAATGGAAAAGGAATAAAGAATGACTGTATAATTGTAACAAAAGAAAATATGGTTTAGTTTTAATGTGAATTACACAGTACGTTCCTTATCCTTCATGAAGTGACTGAAAGGATGAAGCGCATACATATTCATACATTTCAAAGATGTAGAATAGCTAATTGGGGTCATTCAATGTACAAAGCCGTAGTGAAAGTTCTTCATCCACTCTTATTATTTGTTAGTTTTGGTTTTGTATACCAATAAAAATGAATATAAATTAACAAATACCCAAATGGTATTGGAATGAGAACAGATAAGGAGTGGAGAAGATGGAACATATTGAAACAGAGGTACAAAAGAAAATTGATGCGCTCGGTCTAAGTCCTTTGGACGATATAATTTATCATAGATATTTTAAAAATCGAACGGTAGTAGAAATGGATGAACTTCAGTTTAAATATTATAAAATGTATGGTCAACAACCTATGTTCTATTCAATGACTCATCTTATGGATTCGACAATAGAAGAATTAGTAAAGAATGATGAAAAGAATCAAAAACAATTCAATCCTTCCTTTTTTATGAGATTAAAAAGAAGGGTTGATAGATGGTTGTTTAGAGGAGTAGTTCGAAAGTAGAGTGGTAAAGAGAGAATGAGAGAATATAAAACAAAACAACAAAAACGTAAGTTCTATGACAGTAGGGCATGGAAACAATTGCGAGAAGAAGTAAAAAAGCGAGACAATTATGAGTGTCAGGAATGTAAACGAAATGGTCGTGTACAAACTGATACCAATGAGTACAGTGAGCGTGCCAAGCGTAAGAAGATTCAACTCGTTGTCCATCATATAAAAGAACTAGGACATCATCCAGAACTTGCATTAGAAATAGATAACTTAGAAACAGTCTGTGTGGATTGCCATAATAAAGAACACGGTAGAACATTCAAAAAGAAACCGAACAAATGGGAAAACGATGAAAAGTGGTGAAAATGATTCAGGGATAAGGCCCCCGGTTCGAAGGTTGGGCTTTTTTTCGTCTAAGGGGCACCGGAGGAGGGGGTTAACTGTCAGGTTTTTTTGCTAAATTTACGCACGTAAGGGGGGGTGGTGACTGTGAAGAACAAAGCGAAAGTAAAAAGAGAACTATTAAATCGAATAGATGAAGAAAATAGCATTCAAGTTGAGAAGGTTGAGAGGTATTTAAACCTCTTAGAATTGTACTATCAATTGGATGAAGCTATTGAAGAGTTTGGAACAATGATTACTACAATTAACGGATCGCAAAAGTTCACCAAACCAAACCCAGCGATTGCGGAGAAAAATAAAATTAACAGTTCATTAATTGCATTAGGAAAGGATTTAGGATTAGATTTTAATCCTCCTAAGATTGATAATTCTAATACTGGATATAGCAAAAGTGATTTAACATGATTAAGCAAAAGTATGTGGAAGAATACATTGAGTTTTATCGATCCGGAAAGGTAAAGTTCAACAAAGAGAGAGAACTGTTAATTAATTATCTAGAAAAATACGTTTTAAACAGAGACGATTTGTATTTTGATGATGAAATGATTCAGGATTGTATCAACTTCGGTGAGAAGTGGTATTTTCCATTGCAGCCATTTCAAAAATTCTTAATAGCATTCGTCTTTTTATTTTATAAGAAAAATGGACGTGTATTTTATCGCAAATTCCTGTGGATGTTAGGACGTGGTGGCGGTAAAAACGGTCTGATTTCTGTTATTATTCACTTTTTAATTAGTGAGTTACATGGCATTCCAGAGTATAACATTTCAGTAGTTGCGAATAGTGAAGAGCAAGCGAAAACAAGTCCTGACGAATTGCATAAATGCGTAAAGAAAAATGAGGTTTTACAGAGAGCGTTTAAAACCACATTAACTCAAACTGTTTCAAAGGCTACTGAAAGTATACTAAAGTTTAGAACTTCCAACGGGGATACAAAAGACGGTTTGCGTGATGGTGCAGTTGTATTTGATGAAATACATCAATATGAAAGTAATAAAGACGTTCGCGTCCATATCAGCGGCTTAGGCAAAAAGAAAAACCCTCGTGAATTTTATATTGGTACAGATGGTTATGTACGAGATGGCTTTTTAGATAAACAAAAAGAAAAAGCTAGGAAGGTTTTAAATGGTGAAGCTCGTCCTAATGCCGTATTTCCTTTTATCTGTAAGCTTAATGATGAAAAGGAAGTTGATGATATTGATAATTGGGAATTAGCTAATCCTATGTTATCGCAGCCGCTAAGCGAATATGCTGAGGGATTACTTGAAACGATAAAGGAAGAATATGAAGATTTAGAGGATGATCCAAGTAACCGAGAAGAATTTATGACAAAGCGTATGAACTTACCAGTTACAAATCTAGAACGATCTGTTGCAAAATGGTCAGAGATTCTTGCTACAAACCGTCCATTCCCTGATTTATATGCTCAAGAATGCATAGGAGCGTTAGACTTTGCGAGTATTCGAGATTTCGCAGCATGTGGTCTTTTATTTAGACAAAATGGTGAGTACATTTTTAAAACGCATTCCTTTGTGCGTAAAGAATTTGTTGATATTTATTATGGTTATTCTAAAAAAGCTGGAGAGTATAAAAAACAAAAATTTGCTCCTATAAAAGATTGGGAAGAGCAAGGTCTACTAACAGTTGTGGATGAACCAACTATTAATCCTCAACACATTGTTGATTGGTTTGTAGAAATGCGAGAACAATATGGAATTAAAAAGATTATAGCTGATAACTTCAGAATGGAAGCAATAAGGCCATTATTAGTAGCAGAAGGGTTTGAAATAGAAGTTATACGAAACCCGAAAGCAATTCATAGTTTATTAGCTCCACGTATTGAAATGGCATTTGCAAATAAACAAATTGTTTTTGAGGATAATCCGTTAATGCGTTGGTATACGCAAAATGTGTTGGTTGTTATCAAAAGTGATGGAAATAAAATATACGAAAAGAAAGAGCCTGTTCGTAGAAAAACAGATGGGTTCCAATGTTTTGTTCATGCTCTTTATAGGGCGGATGAGATACAAGAAGCAACTGACTTTGTTATAGGTAACATTAAATTCTAATAAAGGGGGTGATAATCATTGGATGGTTAGGTTCAGTATTTAAAAGAAATAAAGAATTAGAATTCATGCTGGATCTGGACATAATAACTGATACAGCAAACAGGCTTCATATGAAACGATTGGCGATTGATACATGCGTTTCATTTTTAGGAAGGACAATTAGTCAATCTGAATTTAGAGTAAGAAATGGTAAAGCATGTAAGAAGGATGAGCTTTATTATCGATTAAATGTAAGACCAAACAAGAATATGACCGCAAGTACCTTTTGGGAAAGGTTTGTTCGCAAACTTATTTATGATAATGAGTGTTTAGTCATACAAGCAGATGATGGTGATTTACTTATTGCAGATGGATTCCAACATAATGAGTATGCTGTGTTTGAAGATACCTTTACTGATGTAAGGGTAAAAGATTATACGTTTAAGAGAAGTTTTAAGCAAAGCGAAGTTATTCATTTGAAGTATCGGAATGATAAATTAACCCCACTTATTGATGGATTATTTGCAGATTATGGGGATTTGTTCGGCAGAATATTAAACTCTCAAAAACGTAAAAATCAAGTTCGTGGAACAGTTGATATGGATATGATTGGTGCTAAAACTGAGGAACAAATAGCAAAATTACAAGAGTTTATAGACAACATGTATAAGTCAATTGGTTCGAAAGATATAGCTATTGTTCCACAGCAAAAAGGTATTCATTATAACGAGATATACAATGGTGTTGCAAATGGTCCAAGTGTGGAAGAAATCAATAAAGTAACAAATGGTTTCTTGAATCAAGTAGCTATGGCAATTGGTATTCCTATAGCTCTGATATATGGTGAAATGGCTGATGTAGAAAAGCAAACGAAAAATTATATGCTTTTCACAGTACGACCATTATTAAAAAAGCTATCTGATGAAGCGAACGTTAAATTCTTTGAAATGAGTGAATATCTTTTAGGACGAAAAATTGAGGTTAAGGCTGTTTCCTATCAAAGTATATTTGAACTTGCGACAAGTATTGATAAACTCATTTCTTCAAGTGCATTTACAGGGAATGAAATTCGTTCGGAAGTAGATTATGAAGAGTCGGATGATCCAAACCTGAATATCCATCATATTACGAAGAACTATACAAAATTAAATGAATCTGAAGGGAGTGAGAAAGAAAATGACGGTGAAAATTGACGTGAAAGGACCAATTATTTCGAATGATGAAGCTTGGATTTATGATTGGTTTGAAATGGATGCTGCAAGCCCAGGTGAAATTTCAAAAGAACTAACTAATGCCAATGGTGATGATTTAATTGTATCGATTAACAGTCCTGGTGGTTATGTACACGAAGGATCAGAAATTTATACAGCATTAAAAAATTATCCTGGTAACGTGGAAGTTCAAATTGTTGGTTTGGCTGCAAGTGCGGCTTCTGTTATTGCGATGGCTGGTGATAAAGTCCGAATTTCACCTACAGCACAAATTATGATTCACAATGCTTCTATGTGGAATGGTGGAGATCATCGTGATATGGAAAAAGCTGCTGAAATGTTGAAAACAACTGATCGAGCAATTGTAAACGCCTATGTCATTAAAAGTGGTAAATCAGAAGAGGAACTACTTCATATGATGGCTGAAGAAACTTGGATGGGTCCACAACAAGCATTAGAAAATAATTTTGTGGATGAAATCATGTTTATGGATAATCAGGTTAAAATGACAGCGTCAGCTTCTACTGCTGCCATGCTTCCACAAAAGGTAATCGATGGTTTTAGAAATGGAACAATGAACAAGAGCCAAGGGATTACAAAAAAAGATTTAAATGCAGCGTTATCAGGTTTGAAAAATGAAATTCTGAATGATTTACAAACAAATATAAATCCAAAAGAGCCTATTCAAAAGCCTGTTCATACAAAACAGAATTTGAGTACGCTCTTTTTAACTTTAGGAGGAAAATAAAATATGGTTATTAAGTTTAATAATTTTGAAGAGAAGAAACTAGCTTTCGCGAAAGCAACACAAGAAGGTACAGCGGAAGAACAATCAGCAGCGTTAAATTCCATGATTGAAGCACTTGCTACAGATGTTCGTTCAGATATTTTAAATCAAGTGAATGAATCAATGGTAGATCGTTCTATTATGCAATCTCGCGGTGCTAATGTGCTAATAAGTGAAGAAATGAAGTTCTTTAATGCTGTTGTTGAAGATGGCGGTTTTAAATCTACTGAAACTTTACCTAAGACAACACAAGAGAGAATTTTTGATGATTTAGTTCAAGGTCATCCGTTACTAGAGCATATCGGCTTAGAGAATCTAGGAGCCGTGACAGAATTTATTTATGGAGATCCAGAGGGTGCAGCTGTATGGGGACCGTTATTTGGTGATATTAAAGGACAATTAAATGCTACATTCCGAAAAGAGTCAATTACTCAACTGAAATTAACAGCATTTATTCCATTAGCAAATGATATGTTGAAGCTTGGTCCAGTATGGGTGGAACGATATGTTCGTACTATGATTACAGAAGCGATGTCAGTAGGTTTAGAGCGTGGTTTTGTAGTAGGGACAGGTAAAGAAGAACCAATTGGGTTATTAAAAGATCCTAGCGGAAGTGTAGTGAATGGAGTATATCCAGATAAAAAGCCAGCAGGAACTTTAACGTTTGAACCAGGTCGTAAAACAATTAATGAATTAAAAGGCGTGGTCAAATTATTGGCTAAAAAATTAACCCCTGATGGTAAAACAGATGCAGATCGACCAAAAAATATTGCTGGTAAAGTAGTTATGGTAACAAATCCATTTGATACTTTTGATATTCAAGCAAATGCTACGATTCAAAATGCGGCAGGTGTATATGTAACGAGCTTACCTTTTAATCCAATCCCAACAGAATCTGTATTTGTACCTCAAGGACAAGTGGTTTTCTTTGTTAAAGGGGAATACATTGCAGCGATGGGTGGAACAGAGCCGATCAAGAAGTATGAAGAAACATTAGCTTTAGAAGATGCAACTGTTTATATTGCTAAACAATATGCTACAGGTAAACCAAAGGATAAATACACTTCACAAGTTTATACATTAAAGCTTGAAGAAGTAACCCCACCAACACAAGGGTGATGTGAATGAATACAGTAATTTCGAATGAAATATTACAGCAATTCAAAGATAGGATGCACTTAGGGGATGAGGAAGACGACAACCTAAAGCGCATCCTTTCTACGTCTAACAAGGCGTTACTTAGGGTTTGTGGGAATTATGATTTAAATAAAGACGAGGAGTTCAAAGAATTAGTCTTTGAACGTTCTCGTTATGTTTATAACGATGCATTAGAGTATTTTGACAAGAATTTTTTAAGTCAGATTAATAGTTTAGGTGTCGATAAAGCTTTAGAAGAAATTAAATTGGACGGTGATTAATATGCGTCCTTTTCAGTATAAAAAACCATTGAATACAGGTGATTTCAGGAATCGAATCAGCATTGAACAACCTGTAGTAATAAAAGATGAATTAAACCAAGTAATTGAAACATCTTGGCAAGAATTAAAGAAAGCCTGGTCAATGATAAAAACGGTGAAAGGTTCTGAGTACATTGAAGCTTCAGCTTCCCAAGCTACACGGATTTATCGTTTTGTGATTCCTTTTACTTCTGATATTACAGAAGTAATGCGAATCAATATGAAAGGTCGTATCTTTGATATTATCGAACCGCCAATGAATGATGATGAAATGTATCAAACATTGACTATTATCGCAAAGGAGCATACTTAATATGAATGATTTTGCGAGTGAGATTGCTAGAGAATTACAAAGATATGCGAATGTTGTGGAAGAAACCTTAGAAAATGAAATCGATGAAGTAGGAGATATTGCTGTAGATAAATTAAAGCAAAAAAGTCCTAAAAAAACAGGTGCTTATCGTAAAGGATGGCGTAAGAAAAAAGAAGGTAAAGGTGTTGTTCTTCATAATACACAAGGGCAACTAACACACCTTTTAGAAAAAGGACATGCGAAAGTTGGCGGTGGACGTGTTCCAGCACAGGTGCATATCCGCCCAGTTGAAGAGTATGTAATTGATGAATTGCCAAGACGTATCGAAAGGGCGGTTCAACAATGACATTAGTTGAATTAACAAAAATTCTTGAAGCTACAGGTTATCCTGTGGCTTATTCGCATTTCACAGCAACGCCAGGTAATCCTGTACCAAGTCCTCCGTATATGTGTTTTCTTGCTGATGGATCAGCAAACCTAATGGCAGACAACAAAGTGTATCACAAAATAAATGATGTAATTATTGAACTTTACACAACAAGAAAAAACTTAGTTGCAGAAGCCAAACTTGAAAAAGTCCTAGACGATCATGAGATTCCTTATGACACACCAATTGAAGGGATTATTGAATCAGAAAATATGTATCAGAAAATATACGAAATGAGGTTGATATAAATGAGTAAAGAAAATAAAGTTACATTCGGTTTGAAAAATGTATATTACGTACCATTTGATATTAAAGATTTCTTAGTTACATTTGGGACACCAATTCCATTACCTGGTGGAGTTGAACTAACATTTGAGCCACGCGGTGATTTAATTGAATTCTATGCAGATGACATGCTTTATTACGCGGCAAGTAATAATCAGGGTTACGATGGAACATTAAGTATTGCTACTATCCCAGAAAAATTTGCTATTGATGCGTTAGGCGAACAATTAGATGAGACAGATGGTGTATTAAATGAAATAGCTGATGCGAAAGGGAAACCATTTGCACTACTATTTGAATTCGATGGCGATATAAACGCTACTCGACATGTTATGTATAACTGTGCAGCGAGTCGTCCAACAATTGCATCTAAAACAAAAACAAATTCAGCCGAACCAAATACAAATGAACTGAAGTTTGTTTCTAGTCCAATTGTTTTAGCTCCTGGTGGAAGACCAATGGTTAAAACAAAAACAACATCTAAAACAACTCAAGCAATTTATGATAATTGGTACAAAGAAGTATATGTTAAAAAACCAGCAGCACCAAAAGGAGCGTAATAGTAAATGGAAAAGACAATTACAGTAGATGGTCAAGATATTCGTTTGAAAAGTACAGGAGGGACACCAGTCCGATTTAAAGCGCAATTTGGAAAGGATTATTTTGCACAACTTCTTAAGTTAGCGCCACTTGGGAAAATCGATATGGAAAATCTAGATCCAAGTAAGTTAGATAGTGTGGATTTCGAAGTATTTTATAATCTTGTTTGGACTATGGCGAAAACAGCTGATCCAAAGATACCAGAGCCAATGGCATGGTTAGATTCATTTGATGAATTCCCAATCATCGAAATCTTAGAAGATATTCAAGATATGATAGCTTCCACAATTCAATCTAAAAAAAAGTTGTAGATAGCAATAATAATAGTCAACAAGGAGCGAATCAGGGTGATGTTTTCACCACTGAGACGTTCCTTGTTTTGTGTTATAAATGCAAACTTACAAAAGCGGATTTAGAAGATATGACAATTGGTATGTGCCTTGATTATATCGATGAATATTTAGAAATGCAGAAGCCACCACAAGAAAAAACACGGAAAGCAACGCAAGCAGACTTTAATAGTTTCTAAAGAAGAGGTGAGAAAATGGCGGGGAAAATTAAAGGAATTACGATAGAAATTGGTGGGAATACAGAGCCGTTACAAAATGCTTTAAAGGATGTAAATAAACGAAGTAATGATTTAACCAAAGAATTAAAAGATGTTGAACGTCTTTTGAAATTTAATCCAGGTAATGTTGAAGCATTAGCACAAAAACAACAATTACTTACACAAGCAATTGAAAATACAACACAAAAGCTAGATAAATTGAAGGCAGCAGAACAACAGGTACAAGCTCAGTTTCAAAACGGAAAGATTTTTGAAGAACAATATCGTGCGTTTAGGCGTGAAATTGAATTTACAGAAGGGTCGCTTAATGGTCTGAAAAATAAGCTTGGAAATATGAAGGCTGAACAAGACAGCGTAGCAAGTTCAACAAGGCAATTGGAAACATTATTTAGAGCTACAGGTAAAAGTGTTGATGATTTTGCAGGAGCGTTAGGAAATCGTCTTGTGAATGCAATTAAAAGTGGTACGGCTACCAGTAGGCAGTTAGATCAAGCGATTGGTCTTATTGGCCGTGAAGCATTGGGAGCGGAAGCTGATATTGAAAAGTTACAACGTGCGCTTCGTTCTGTTGATGATGGTAATTCAATACAACAAGTTCGAAATGATTTAAGGGACCTTTCGCGTGAAGCTGAAAGAGCAGGAAAAAGCTTCAAAGAATTAGATATCGGTTTAGAAAATATGTTAGGTGGAGCGATGGCCGCTGGGGGCATCTCAGGTGTAATTGAAAAGGCTCTTGATACGTCAAAATTAAAAACGAAAATTGATGTAACTTTTGAAGTACCAGCATCATCTAAGAAATCAGTTGAACAAGCTGTACGAGGAATTGAAGCGTATGGTGTAGATGTGGAAGAAGCGCTGGAAGGTACACGTAGACAATGGGCTTTAAATAAAACCGTAAGCGATACAGCTAATACGTCAATCGTAAAAGGTGCAGCAGCAATTACTACAGCTTATGCTGGTATTGATTTTACTGAGTTAATTCAAGAATCGAATGAAATTGGGAATGAATTAGGGATAACTAATGAAAGTGCACTAGCATTAACAAATTCTCTTTTAAAAATGGGATTCCCACCTGAGCAATTAGATATTATCGCTGAATATGGCGGTCAATTAACGCGAGCTGGTTATACAGCTGAAGAAGTACAAGCAATTATGGCAGCGGGTGTTGATACAGGAACTTGGAATATCGATAACTTATTAGATGGACTGAAAGAAGGGCGTATCAAAGCAGCTGAATTTGGGCAGGGTGTCGATAAGTCGATGAAAGAAGCTCTGGAAGGCACAAAAATTTCTGCTGATCAGTTAGAAAAATGGGGGCAATCTGTAGCAAAAGGTGGTAAAGAAGGCTCAACCGCTATGACAAGTATCGCTAAAGCTTTAAATGAAGTTGAAAATGAAACAAAGCGAAATGAGATTGGTGTAAAACTTTTCGGTAGATGATAAATTGTGCCGAAGTAAAATCGCGGTATGAAGCAAGAAGGGTGAGATTCCTGACTTGAACCGAAGGCTATACGAAGTATAGTCAGGGGCAGAGCATAGAGGGTGAAAAGATATAATCCCTCCACGAGACCGCGACACTTATTAGTGAAAACGTATGCCGAGCTTGCATGAATAGGAAGTGCAAGAAGTAGAGGATAAAAAACCTTTACGATAACAAAATGACAATGTTTGAAGATCAAGGACAAAACATTATAGATACATTGTTAAATGCTCAAGGTAAAGTTATAGATTTAAACGTGAGTCAAGAAGAGTTAAATGCAATGATTAAGAAAATGGATGCAAGTCCAGCTGTAAAGTTCCAAAAAGCAATGGGTGACTTAAAAATGGCACTTGAGCCACTTTTGGGTATTGTAGCTAATATTATTGGAGCTTTTGCAAGTTGGATTTCAGCGCATCCAGCATTAGCCGCAGCATTAACAACTGTTGCTGTAGCATTAGGAATATTAATTGGAGCTTGCATGGCCTTAGCCCCGGTATTTGTCACCTTATCCAGTATAGCTGGAATTGCAGGTGTAAGTATTGGGGCTGTTGCTGGTCCAGTTGCATTAGTGGTAGGTGGATTTATAGCCGCCACCGCAGCGATAGTTGGATTGGTAATCGGAATTAAAAAGTTGTGGCAAACAAATGAAGGTTTTAAAAATAGTATCACTGGCGTAATAAGTGGAATACAAAGTTTTATCGATATCTTAGTAGCGTTAGGTAAATATCTATTTTGGACAGCGGCAGATGGTGATCACTTAAATGATTGGATCACACACTTACCGAAAGGATTCCAGGATGCGGCTGAAATAATAGGACTGGCAGTAAGTAAAATACGTGAAGCATGTCTTCATCTTTTTGATGCTGTGAAAGCTGTTTTTTCAGGAGATTTTAGCCAATTAGGAGAGATTTTTAAGACAATTGGCCCTTCTATAGCGGGAGCGATTATTGGTGGGCTTCCTGGTGTTCTCATCTCGGTATCTCGTTATTTGCCAGCGATAGCAGAGTATTTGAATGCAAACTCCGGAATTATTCTTGAAACCATAACAAATATTTTTACCAATATAGCTAACTTTGTAACAACAGCATTACCGCAATTTCTTGAAGTCGGATCTCAAATGATTTCAAGTTTTGTGAATGGTTTGGTTGTAGCGGCTCCAATTATCCTTGAAGCCATTGTTGGAATCATTAATACAATTTCACAAATGATTGCAACTTATCTTCCTATGATTGTTCAAACGGGAATCCAAATTATTCAAACCTTAATTTTCGGAATTGTACAGGTTTTACCTACTCTTATCGAGACGGGACTTCAATTAATTATGACTTTAATTAATGGAATTATGCAGATGATTCCGCAATTAATACCAATAGCTGTAACGATTATAGAAACCATTATTAATGGAATTATGTCATTTTTACCACAGTTAATTGAAATAGGAATAAATTTATTAGTTTCGCTAATCACAGGTATTACACAAGCTTTACCTATGATCGGTTTAGCAATTATTACAGTCATTACAACTTTGATTGAAGCAATTACGTCAAATTTACCAATGATTATTGAAGCTGGTGTTAAAGTTTTAATTAGCTTAATAGATGGAATCATTAAAATGCTACCGCAATTAATAGATTTAGCGATAAATCTTATAACGAAAATAGCAGATACATTACTAGCAAACTTACCTAAAATAATTGAATCCGGTATAAAAATTCTAATGGCTATTATCGATGGGATTGTAAAAGCCTTACCACAGCTTATTAACGCAGCCTTAGATTTAATTGTTAAAATAGCATCCACATTAATTGCGAATTTACCAAAGATACTTGAAGCAGGTATAAAAATTTTGCTTATGTTAATTGCAGGGATTGTCCAAGTCTTACCACAGTTAATTGGGGCATTAATAAAAGGTATTGTAAGCATGGTGGGACAGTTAGGTTCTACAATTGTGACTGATATTATACCGAAGATTGTTGATACTTTAAGAAAGATCGACTTATTTAAGATAGGTAAAGATATAATAAGTGGATTGATAGACGGTTTAGGAAGTATGGCTGGAAAAGTGTTAGATAAGGTAAAATCCATCGGTAGCAGTATTTTAGATGGTTTTACTGGATTCTTTGACATTCACAGTCCATCAAGATTAATGAGAGATCAAGTTGGTAAGCATATTGGAGCTGGTCTTGCGATTGGTATGGAAAACTCAATCGGCATAATAAACCGCGCATCTCAAGCAATGAGCGAAGCAGCAGTACCGACAGTTAATGTTGGCAATATAGGATTACAAGCTAACGGATTATATCAAGGTCAAGGGGTAAATGGTGAATTTGCAGTCCCAGGTGGTGGACTAGCAATTGAAGTGCCTGTAATTTTAGAAGGAAGAGAAGTTGCGCGGGGTACTTATCGATATACAACCGAGTATCAAGATAGAGAAGTAAAAAGAAACTCAGACTTTTAGGTTTGGGTTTATTTTATAAAGAAACGGGGTGTCAAAATGAGCTCTTTTACATTCAACAATCAACGAAAAGAATATATCCAAATAGAAAAAGGATGGAGTCCACCAACATGGGCACCTCTAAAACGTAATTTCTTAAAAACACCTGGATATCCAGGCGCAAGATTATTAGGAACGGATACAGATCCTCGTCCGCTTCCTGTCCCTGTAGGAATTATCGTTCCAGATGGAACGGATTTAGAAACGTTAAAAGAAGAAATAGCAGCATGGTTAATTACAGAAGAAGCAGTTGAGCTAGTATTTGATGCAACTCCTGATCGAACATATTTAGCTATAATTGATGAAGATTTTAATCCTGATGATTTCGTTACGTTAGGTAAAGGTACTTTGAAATTTATTTGTCCAATGCCTTATAAATTAGGACCTACTCGAACAGTAGATTTTCAAACAGGTGCGCTTGGGTTAACAGCAAATGTTCAAAACAAAGGAACTGTTCATTCTAATCCTATTATCGAGGTTAACATTACGAAACCAAACACTTTTTTAGATGTATGGTTCGGCGGAGTATCCTTAAGTGATCGAGATTATTTTCGTATCGGTAGGCCACTAAAAACTGTTGAAAAGCCTGTAGAAAGGAATCAACGTATTGTATGGGATGAAATGGCTACTACGGTCGGATGGAGTAAAGTCAGCTCAATGGAAGATGGTGAGCCAGTTGGCGAAATGAAATCAGATAAATATCAATTTTATTGTTCTGATTTTGGTACTGGAACAGGTAAAGGGTGGCATGGTGCAGCTGTTAAAAAGAGTATACCTGGTGGCCCAGTTCAAGATTTTATTATGCAAGCCTACGTTACTTGTAAGAGTAAGAAAATCAATGAAATGGGAAGAGTCGAGATAGCAATACTCGATGAAAATAGTAAGGTACTTTCAAAAATTGCTATGAACGATCTCTATTGGCAAGCCGAACAAAATTTTGGAACGATGGTTATTGGATACGATAATAAGCCAGGGAAAACAGGATTGATTTATGAAAGCGGTGATTATCCGAATACATGGAATCAATATTTTGGTCGATTGTGGATAGCTAGAACAGGAAACGTATGGGAAGCGTATATTTCAAAATTCCTTCCTGGGACAGAAAAAGATGATTCAGAACGTTTCGCAAGGTGGACTGATGAAAATAACTATCACATGGAAAAAGCAGCTCAAATACAGATTAGCATTATGCAATGGCAAGATGTACCGCCAGTAGAAGCGATGTCAGTTAGTGATTTAAAGTTTTGGAAAGTAAATTTAAATACGAAAAACACACCACCTTATATAGTAGATGTTGGTGATAAAGTCGTAATTGATACAGAAAACAGTCATGTAACGATTGAGGGAAAGGATGCAATTAATATGAAGGATATTTTTAGTAATTTCCCTGTCATTAATAAAGGTATGAATACACTAGAAATTATGCCTTCTGATATCGGAACAGCAAAGGTTACATATAGGGAGCGATTTAGATGAGAACACCAAGTGGAGTCTTGCATGTTATTGATTTTAAAACGAGTCAAATCGTTTCAGCTATACAACCAAAAGATTATTGGGATGATAAACGTCATTGGGAAATCAAGAATAATATCGATACTTTAGAGTTTAAAGTATTTGCTAACACGACATATGCAGCAACACTTATGCAACAAAATTTAGTATTAAAAGAAGTAAGGGATGGGCGTATTGTTCCGTATATAATCACTGAAGTAGAAAAAGACCCTAACGATAGATCCGCAATTACTTATGCATCAGGTGCATGGATTAATCTTGCTAAAGATGACTATATTCGTCCACAGAAAATTGAAGGTAAGACAGTAAATGAATTTATGGATATTGCTCTTATAGGGACAAAATGGAAGCGCGGTAAAACGGAGTATGCTGGATTTCATTCTATGACTATTGACGAATTTATAGATCCACTGAGTTTCTTAAAAAAGATTGCTTCCCTATTTGAACTAGAAATTATATACCGTGTTGAAGTGGTTGGTTCTCAAATTGCAGGTTGGTATGTAGACATGGTGAAAAAAAGAGGAAGAGAGGCAGGAAAGGAAGTCACGCTAGGTAAAGATTTAGTTGGAATCAAACGTATTGAGAACTCACAAAACATTTGTACAGCTTTAATCGGCTTTATCAAAAAAGAAGGTGGAGAAGTTCTCACTATTGCAGATATAAACAAAGGTATGCCATATATTGTAGATAGCGATGCCTTTCAACGTTGGAACGAAAAAGGGAAACATAAATTTGGATTTTACACACCAGAAACAGAACAAGATATTACACCAGAACGTTTATTGACTCTTATGAAAACAGAGTTAGCAAAACGTGTGAATACCTCTATTTCTTATGATGTTCAAGCACAAAGTATAGGCCATGTATTTGGATTATCTCACGAGTTAATCAATGAAGGAGATACAATCCGAATTAAAGATGTTGGATTTACACCTAAGCTTTATTTAGAAGCAAGGGCAATTGCTGGTGATGAATCACATACGAATCCGTTGCAAGATAAATACTCATTTGGCGATTACCGTGAGATTACAGATTCAAGCGAAGAATTACGAAAGATTTATAATCGTATTCTTAGTTCACTAGGAAGTAAGCAAGAACTGATAAATCAGTTAGATAAATTAGTGAAAGATGCAAATGAAACAGCTAGTGATGCTAAGAAAGAATCCGAAGCAGCGAAAACATTGGCTGAAAAAGTGCAAGAGAATCTTAAAAATAACACGATAGAAATAATTGAAGCTAAGAATCCACCGACAACAGGACTTAAACCTTATAAAACACTTTGGCGTGATATTAGTAATGGGAAGCCTGGTATTTTGAAAATATGGACAGGCACAGCTTGGGAATCGGTTGTACCTGATGTAGAATTTGTTAAAAAAGAAACATTAGATCAGGTGAATAAAGATATCGAAAACACAAAAACAGAGTTGAATAAAAAAGTTCAAGAAGCACAAAATCAAGCAACAGGACAATTCAACGAAGTGCAGGAAGGTTTACAAGGTGTCAGGCGTACAATTTCTAATATCGAAAATAAACAAGGTGAAATCGATAAGAAAGTAACTAAGTTTGAACAGGATTCTAATGGATTTAAAATTTCTATTGAATCGTTAACGAAAAAAGATACTAATATCAGCAATAAATTAAATACAGTCGAACAAACTGTAGAAGGTACAAAGAAGACTATTTTTGAAGTGCAGCAAACAACTAATGATCTAAAGAAAACCACAACTGAAGTTAAAGAACAAGCAGGAAAGATTAGTGAAAAATTAACAACTGTAGAAACAAAGGTTAATAGCGATAAAGCTGGTGGACGTAATCTGTTATTAGATTCAAATTCTAAATACGAAAAAACAGATTATTTAATCAATATATTTTCTCTAACTGAAAATTTTGTTGCAGGTGAGGAATATACTTTTGTAATTAAAGGGAGTGTACCTGCAGGTCAAAAGTTTGGTATTTGGATGAATGGCGGGTCTAGTAATGTTGGATATGCAACAAGTGTTTATGCGAATGGAACTACCTATGTAACTTTTAAAGCTGTAGCAGCAACGAGTGGTAATGAAAGAAAGTTGAGTCTGTATAACTTTCCAAGTAACACTACAAAATCCGTTGTAGAATGGGTCGCTTTATATAAAGGTAATAAGCCACAGGATTGGACGCCAGCTCCAGAAAATCAAGTAACGAATGATGAATTCACTAAAAAAACAACCGAGATTGAAAAAAGTGTGGATGGTGTAAAAAATACTGTATCTAAGGTGCAGAATAGTCAAGATGGATTCGAAAAGCGCATGACTACAGTGGAACAAACAGCAACTGGATTATCTTCCACAGTAAGCAATTTAAATAATGTAGTATCAGATCAAGGGAAAAAGCTTACTGATGCAAATTCAAAACTTGAACAACAGGCAACAGCAATCGGTGCAAAAGTTGAGCTTAAACAAGTAGAAGATTATGTTGCTGGATTTAAGATACCTGAGTTGAAGCAAACAGTTGATAAAAACAAACAAGATTTATTAGGCGAATTAGCTAACAAGCTTGCGACTGATCAATTTAATCAAAAAATGACTTTAATTGATAACCGCTTTACTATCAATGAACAGGGTATTAATGCCTCGGCCAAAAAGACAGAGGTATATACAAAAGAGCAAGCAAATGGGCAATTTGCCACATCATCTTATGTAAGAGATATGGAAACCCGTCTTCAGTTAACTGAAAAGGGCGTTAGTATATCTGTAAAAGAAAATGATGTAATCGCAGCATTCAATATGAGTAAAGAGAACATTACTTTGAATGCTAATAGGATTAACTTAGTAGGTTTTATTACAGCGAATCATATCAAAGGAAAAGTTTTAGAAGGAGTAACACTTAAAACGAGTGGAAACAGATTTGTTGAAATAAATAAGCAAGACATGAAGATTTTCGATTTAGATAAGCCACGTGGTTATATAGGATTTATGGAAACAAATGATGGAAGTATTCAACCCTCATTAGTCCTTGGTTCTGATAATAGAAAATACGCTGGTACAGGATCATTTTATATTTATCAAGTCATGCCGCGAATGAATGGAGTCGATCAACCTTCTAAAGCGTATGCAAAATTTGGGGTTTCTAAAGGAGAAAATGCAGAAGGTACTAATATTTGGTCAAATTATATTCAAATGCAGAATGACGGTGGACATCTGAGCGTATATTCAGATGGACAATTTCGTTTTCAAAACTTGAATGATATTATTTTTGAATCTGAAGGATGGGCTCCAGGATATGGTTACTTCTCTGTGACTACAACTGAACCGCATATTTTTAACAATAACAAGGGACAGTTTACTTTCAAAAGAAAAGGCAGTGACTATAAAATACATTTCATAAACGGCGCCACCGATCATGATTTAATCATGGGTAATGCAATGATAAGATCAAGTTTTGTACAAGGTTATAACAACGGATTACAGATTAAAGATATGATGGGCCAAGGATGGAAAGATATAGAATTAAGAACGCTACGAGCGCAAGAAAATGTAAGTGCTAATGGTCAAATGTGGGCGAAAGCATTTAATCCTACATCAGCTAGGAATATGAAAGAAAATATAAAAGATATTCCTTTCTCAGCTCTTGATAAAATCATGAGTTTAGCTATCAAACAGTACAACTTCAAGGACGACGTGTATGATCTGTATCAAATGCGTGTGAACAAGCCGGAAGAACAAACAGAACCATATACAACAAAAGAAATTGAAACGTATTTCGGTATGATTGCAGATGATACGGAAGATATATTTACAGATAAAGAGAAACGGGCCATTAATTTATATAATACTGTTTCTATTCTTATTGCAGCCTTTCAACAGATGTATTATGAATTTATATCTTTAAATGAGCAGGTTAAGCAGAATGCTGATGAGTTAAATGTAGTTAAAGAAGAAAATAAACAACTGAAAGAACAAGTTACTACATTAACAAGTCAAGTTGCGACATTAACAGATTTAGTTCAAAAATTAATAAATGAAAAACCAGAGCAGCCATAAGCTGGTCTTTTTTATTGCCTAAAAGGGGTTGTCAAAGTGGAAGGATTACAAGATATACGAAGTGATGTTCAAGAAATAAAGCAAGATATTAAGGACATTCGCTTAGAGATTAAAAGTTTAGAAATGCGGACAACAGGTAACGAGAAAGACATTATCAATATCAACAAACAGTTAGATAAAATCAGCGCCAATACTACCTGGATTTTACGACTTATAGTTGGCGGAATTGTTGGTGGCATTCTCACTTTCTTAATGAGGGAGGTGGTATGTAATGTTTGAAATTACTGTAATGATTGGAATTGTAGTCGGTCTTTCACAGATTGGAAAAACCATTGGATTACAAACAAAATATGTTCCGTTATTAAATGTAACGCTTGGCATTATGCTAGGCGTTTTATTTATGGGCGGAGATATCAAAACAAATGTATTTCAAGGAATCATCATTGGACTGTCAGCAAGTGGATTATTTGACCACACAAAAATTATGGAAAAGGATGTTGATGCTAAATGAAAAAGACAATGAAACATATTACCTCGTTACTTATGATTCTAGTACTTGCTGTTACTTTTGCTACAAGTGCTTTTGCTGATCGAACACTGATTATTCCGGATTTACCGAAACAATCATACCGTTATGGTGTGGGTGCATATGAGGGTGTTGTAGCTCATTCGACAGCCACTCCAGAAGCTCCAGCTATTAACATTCAAAAATATGAGTCTCGTACATGGAGAAACGCATTTGTTCACTATGCAGTCGATTGGAACGAAACAATCCAAATTGCGGATACAAAGTACATTGCTTATGGTGGTGGACCTGCTGCGAATAAACGATTTGTGCATGTAGAATTATGCGAAACAGCGGACTATACAAAATTCAAACGTTCATATGAAAAATATGTAAAACTTTTAGCGGAAATTTTAAAAGATAACAAGATATCTGTAGAAAAAGGATTGTGGACACATAGCGATGTAACTCATCACCTTGGTGGTACAGATCATGAAGATCCAATTGATTACTTACAGTCTCATGGCATTTCAGAAGCTCAATTTAGAGCAGATGTAAAACGAGCATACAATAATTCTGGTGTAGATGTTTCTGTCCCTGAAAAGCAATCTAAACCAGCAGAAGTACCGACAGCAGTAACAGACGGTATCGCCTATATTGAAGGTTACTACGTTAACTTACGTAAAGGACCAGGTACAAGCTATTCTAAGATTCGTCAATTAAACAAACCAGAATCTTATATTGTATGGGCGGAAAAGGATGGTTGGTTAAATCTCGGTGGAGATCAGTGGATTAAGAACGATCCATCTTATGTGAAGTTTAATAAGAAAAGCACAGTAGATTCTTCTATTGTTGGAAAGCGTGTTGTATCTAAAGTTAACAACCTACGTTTCTATGAAGATCCATCTTGGCAGGATAAACATGTGGCTGGTTCTGTTGATGCAGAATTAGGATTTACAATTGATGCGAAAGTAAATGTAGATGGTTCTCCGCAATATAAAGTACACAATAGCAAAGGCAAAACATATTATGTAACTGTAAATGAAGCTTATGTATATGTAAAGTAAAAAAATAAAACCGGCTCTTAATTGAGTCGGTTTTTTGTATTTCTATGTAATTAGAATTTACATTCCCATAATTTTTTTATAAAAAGCTTCAGCCTGTTCTTCTCCGTCATCTAATAAATTCAAATATTCATCAAAAAAGTCAAAAATGACCGCAACTTGATGTTCGCGTAACTTCATATGATTGACAACGTACATCGTACCTCTAGCGGCAAGATCATCGGAGTATGTCTTCTTTTTACTCATCCATTCTTTCCACATTGTTAATGCACGTTCAATACATTGTTTATCTGCAGCGAAACGTTCCAATTCCCATTTCATTAACATTATGTTCAGCTCCTATGCTTTTTAAATTAAGTAAATCATACTAAAATAAGCAGCAATTTGTAAATATCACATATTCCAAAAGTCAGAGGCTAGTGTATCCAGCTTCACATGAAGAATAGCCTTTAATTGTTTTCATGACAGCTGGACGTCTCAGTTGAGTAAATGGCTTTGGTTGTTTCTATAGCTATAGTTGTCCACAACTCGATGAGAGGGGAAAAGCTGGTAATAGGAATATGGTGAATAAAAGTAACCGGATTTACTCATTATATATTTATCTGTTTAGTAGTGAACTGAGGCTAGAAAATAAAATAAGAAACAAAGGCAATAAACATTAAACCAGTAAGAATTACACGCATCCAATTTATTAATATTGATTCAGTATCTTTTAATAGTTTATTTTGAATCCAAAAGCACACAAAAAAGACGATAATAATAACGATTCTATTGTGTTGTATACTAAATTTATTTAGCAAATAGTCACCTAGATAAGAGCTCTCATTAATTTTAATGCTCATTAATATACATAAATACATAATTAATCCTGAAAATACAGCGAAAGTTAGCTTTAATTTATTCATTTTTCAATCCCCCTTTATGAAAACTATTTTATATTTTTTCCTCTTTAAGATTTCTCTCATGCAAAACTAGAACTCTAGTGGCTAATTTAGCGCTTATTTCAGAAAGATGTGAGGTGAACAGAATAATAGAACCTTCGCTTGCTTTCTGTTTAAGAATATCGATAGCTAATTTTTGAGCATCACTATCAAATGCTGAAAGTGGTTCATCAAGCAGAATAATTGATGATTTACGTGCTAATACAGCAGACCAATACAATTTATGTTTCATCCCTAGTGAATACTCCTGTACAAATTGACCTAGAGCATGATTCATTTGAAATTCATTTATCATCTTAAGGAATGAGCTTGAAAATTGCTTTTGATCTACATTAAATAGTTGTTGTAAAAAATCTGCATTTTCTGTTCCTGTTAAATAATTAAATAAATAAGGTTCTGCAGGTATATATGTTAAATTTGCTAATATTTCTTTTCTATTTTCAATCAATTTCCCTTTGAAAGAAATTGTACTTTCAGCATTAATTAGTTGTGCAATTATACGTAGTAATGTAGTTTTTCCGCATCCATTGTCTCCTTTTAGCCAAATGATGTCACCAGGGTTGGCTGAAAATGAAATGTTTTCTAGTAATTTAAGATTTTTATCATATCTAAAATTTAAATTTTGCATATAAAACATTTTTACTCTCCTTTAAATAGAATCTCATGAATAATGTAAGATAAAACTTATAATGCGAACATAGTTTCCATGCATCCTGCAATTATTAATAAAAGTGTAATTATTATTGGTACAGGTATTATTTCTCTTTTTAATAAATTGAAATCAATCCCTCTCTTTTTGATACTTTGAAATATGAATCCCCAAATCATATATGGGTATAAACATGATAATAAAATGGCAGGTATCTCAAAAACTCCATGAGGGAGAAAAGCTGTGAAAATTTCTAAAGCCATATCATTTTGAACCATTACAGCAAGTACAATACCTATTAATGAGCCATTCAGAACTAGCAAAATTAAACTACCGATTCCATAAGTGATTATCCCTAATCCAATAGAAATCATTGATTGATTCATATTATGAGAAAAATAATGAAACCATGAATAGCTAGGTGGATCCGGTGGAAAAGGATTATGATGCCGTTGAAAAATACCTCCCCAAAAACAAGCAGCTAAAAAAATCAATGTAATAAATGCAAACTTTCTAGAATATTTAGACCAAATACTTTGAAATAATTTATTTTGTTCACTCTTCATTTCATTACACACCTATCTTCTTCCTTTTCTTTTTAGAGAAAAAGAAACTAAATCCCCATACAATGATTAGCATCATAAAAATATCATAGAAGAACGTTCTTCCTAATGAATGCTCAAGAAATATTCCTATAAAGAAAACAATGAATAACAGACCATTTATGATTCGTTTCGGGATAGTAAAGAAATATTGAAGAACTTTCGTTTCATAAGTATCTAAACGAATCATAAATATATTTTCATAATCAAACCGACTGCATAATTGTAGCCAATAAGTTGATAAAATACAGCTCACGAAAGAAAGTAACCAACCACCAATAATTCCTATACATAATTCGAGAATTGAACCGTCCATAATTAAAAAGCCAATCATAAATATAACACTAATTATTAATTGTAGTGGGCACAATAATATCATTAATAATTTTTGTTTACTTTCCATATATTGTTTATCTGAAAAGAATGGAGTTAATTTCACTAAATCTATTTGTCTCAATTCACTTGATGGATGAAGGATAGGATAATTCCATAACCATAACCAAATAGTCTGAGAAATTGCAATCCAACATATAAACCAAAATCCTAATATGAAGTTTGTGAAGTTAGCTAGATTTCCGATGAAAAATATTGAAAATCCCACAATTGAACAAAAAGCGGGTGGGATAAGCAAGAATGTTTTTTGAGAAATCTTTGTATGTATGATTAATCTTTCAAGAATTATTAAATCTCTACATATCCATGGATCGTTAGAATAAACTATTTTACCTAGCCATTGATAAAACTTAAAAATATCACTTTTAGATTTTTTTAAGGCAAGTGTATTACGTTTTTCTGTAAAATTCTTCTCGTTAGAATAATAAACAAAATAAAAGACCGTCATAACCAAATAACCAATGATACCCATACCTAAGATGTAATAAACCCAATCATGGTGAACCGCCTTTAATAATGTTTGAAAATGATTAATAAACACTAATTCAATATGCTTTGAAAAGGTAGAAAATGTTTTAAATATTCCTTGGCTATAGATATTCCTTGGAATGGGTTCTTTGATTAAAGGAAGAAATAGCGATTTAATGATTAACCAAATTCCTGCTGATATTAAAATTACCCTTAATAAATAAAAACTTTCATTATACTTTGTCTTGCGAACCTCAGTATCCCAAGACTGTAATATTGCTTTCTTCAATCTTGAAAAGTAAATTGATGAAATTAACATGACCCAACAAATAATAAAGAAAACACCAATGATAAAATTAGGAGAAACTTTTATTATGATATATACTCCCATAGCTTGTAACATAAATTCATGAACCCAGAACATAATTACTTCAGCTAATAATGTTACATTTAGAAGTTGATTTTGATTATATTGAGACTGCCACAGTGTATCGATTAATGGATTATTACTAATACGATTTGAATTTTGTCTGGCCATTGAACTAGGGAGAATGAAATTAAACAAGAGCACAGCAAATATGATCCAGGTTCTAACTGTATCATTGGTAATACTTTCAAAGAAAAAGACAAAAAATAAAAAGAAAATATTTTGCGATAAAAGTATTATAATCCAATTTAATATTGTAGGTAATTTCAATCCTAGCTTTGTTCTTAACTTCTCATTCATACCTGAAAAGTCTTGCCTAAGTTGTTCCAAAATAATATTTCTCAAAATAATTTTGTAGAAAATTCAAAAAACCGCCTTTCTGTATATGAAAATATATTGGAATAGGGGAGAGATATAATTATCTCCCCCCTAAGTAATAAAAGTATGATTGCGATAATAAGAGCTTACCAAACAACTGCAGCAGCTTTCATATCTTTTTTGATGTATTCCTTAATAGTAAAGATTGCAACGTCAACTGTAGCAGCTGCAATAGATAAACCACCTGCTGAAATAATTGCAGCAATTGTTGATGCTGCGATGATGCCATAACCTACTGAATCAACTGCATTAACGATTGCCTCTCCCATTGGTTTACCTACACCAAAGAATCCCATAGCCTCAAACATTCTAAGCACCTCCTTTTAAAAAATATAATGTATGTAAGTCGCGAACTTAAAAACTATATCATACAAATCTTTAATCAAAAACAATTAAAAAGTATATTGATAAAGGTCAAAAAATATGAACATCTTGAAAAAAATTAGGATAAAATTAAGAATTGGTTTTGTTTTAACATGCATGATTTTAAAGAAACTTATCAATTAAAGGAGGCCTATTATGCAATTAACTATCATTCCCCATCCAAAACGGAAGAAAAAATGGATTATTATCGGAGTTATTGCACTAATTGTTATTGTAGCGGCAATTAATATTTTTGTTATGCAAGGTAAGAAGAAGGGGGCATCAACAAATGCTGATGCTGTAAGTTTTGAGAAAGTGACAGAGCGTAAGTTGAATAATACAAAGTTAATTTCTGGTCAGGTGAAGCCTGGTAATATCGAAAGCTTCTATGCAGATCCGGCCAAAGGAAAAGTGAAAGATATTGAGGTAAAAGAAGGGCAAGAGGTAGAAAAAGGTACGAAGTTATTCTCTTATGACAATGAAGAGATTAACCTTCAAATGAAGCAAGCTGAGCTTGATCAGAAGATGGCAGATATGCGTTATGATCAAGGAAAGAAAAAGATTGATTCGCTCAAGAAAGAAATTAAGAAGGCAAAAGATAGCGGAGCTGGGAAAGAAGTAACAGATCCGATGGAAGAGCAAGTAAACGAATTAGAGATTGCTCAAAAGACAACTGATCTTGAGAAAGAAAAAGGGAAGTTGCAGAAAGAAGAGTTAAGTAAGAAGCAGAAAGAGCTTACGATTTATAGTAATTTCGCTGGTGTTGTTCAAAAGTTAGATAAAGATGCGGCACAAAGTTCATCTCAAGCGTTAGGTGGTCAAGGAAAATCGTTTTTACAAGTAGCTTCTAAAGACCCATTCCAAGTTCAAGGTACGTTAACTGAGCTTCAGAAGTCACAAATTCAAAAGGATCAAACATTCAATGTAACAGCGAAAGCAAATAATAAGAAGAAGTGGACAGGTAAGATTACAGAGGTAAGTGAGTTCCCAACGAGTGCAGAGATGGCGCAAGCTGGCGGCATGGGTGAAGCAACTCAAAATATGTCTCAGTATACATATAAAGCAAGTCTTGATAGTCAAGACGGTTTATCTCCAGGTTACCACGTTTCTCTGCAAGTAAACTTAGAGAATAAGACGATGATTGCTGTTCCAAGTAAAAGCATTGTAGAAAAAGGCGAGGATGCATTTGTTTATGTTGAGGAAAAAGGGAAGCTTCGTAAACAAAATGTGAAAAAAGGTTCTACTGATGGAGACTGGACAGAGGTTGTAGAAGGCGTAACAGTGGGGCAAAAGGTGGTTAAAAATCCTTCCGACGATGTGTATGACGGAATGGAAGTGAAAGAGAAATGATTACGTTAAATAATATTGCTAAAACATATTATCAAGGAAAATTGGCGGTGCCGATTTTGCATGGTATTAGTTTAACGATTCAGAGCGGTGAGTTCGTTTCGATTATGGGACCGTCTGGTTCTGGTAAGTCAACGCTTATGAATATTATTGGTTGCTTAGATCGTCCAACAGAAGGCGAATATAAGCTGAATGACGTGAATATCTTAACAGCAGACGAGTCAAAGCTTGCTTTAATTCGTAATGAATATATTGGGTTTGTATTTCAGCACTTTAATTTACTGCCTCGTCTTTCCGCGGTGGAAAATGTTGAGCTTCCGCTCGTATATGGTGGTGTGAAGAAAGCGGAGCGTCGTAAGCGCGCTTTGGAGGCGTTAGGTAAAGTTGGATTGGCAGATCGCGTGCATCATTTACCGAACGAATTGTCAGGTGGACAGAAGCAACGTGTAGCGATTGCAAGAGCGATTGCAAATAATCCGACGTTCATTATGGCCGATGAACCAACTGGTGCACTTGATACGAAGTCTGGTGAGCAAGTTATGGATATTTTCACGAAGCTTAATGCAGAAGGCACAACAATTGTTATGGTTACGCATGAAGAGGAAGTAGCAGCGTATTCTTCCCGCCGCATTGTACTGCGGGACGGGAAAGTTACAGAAGATAGAAGGTGTGCGGTATGAGTTTACTAGATAGTATAAAAATTGCCCTCTCTTCTATTTTAGCTCATAAATTGCGTTCAGCTCTTACGATGCTCGGTATTATTATCGGGGTAGGTTCAATTATTACTGTCGTTGCGATTGGGCAAGGCGGGGAAGCTGCATTGAAATCGCAGTTTGTTGGGGCAGGTAATCAAACGGTTCCGATTCATTATAGTGCAGATATAAACGATCCTTTTGGTATGGGAATGGTAGAAGCACCGAAGATAACTGAAGAAGACATTTTTGAAATTAAAAAAATTCCAGAAATCGCACATGTGGTAACAACAAATTCAACCATGGAACCACTGGATATTGAAGATAAAAAAGAAATGGTGAGTATTACTGGATTAGATAGTGAGTACTTTGCAGTAAATAAAGTAAAGTTGTTAAAGGGACGTTCTTTACAAGAATCAGATGTGGATCAAGGTAATAACGTTGTCATGATTAGTAAACAAATGGAAGAAAAGGTGTTTAAGGATACCAATCCAGTCGGTAAAATTATTGAAATGAAAGGTCAACCGATGCAAATTATTGGTGTCTACAAATCAGATAATGAGTTTATGGGAATGGGACCATCAGAAGCACTAGTGCCAATTTCATTATGGCCGACACTGTATGGAAAAGATGAAATTCAAAATATTTCTGTTCAAGCAAAAAATGTAGATAATCTAGAAAAAGCAGGTAAAAAAGCTGCAGATGTTTTAAATAGTCGTAAACCGACTGATGCAACTGGTAAATACGAAGTTATGAATTTAAAAAAAATTCAAGAAGGTATTTCGAAGATGACCGGTATTATGACAATGATCATCGGTGGTATCGCTGGTATTTCATTAGTCGTTGGTGGAATTGGTGTTATGAACATCATGCTTGTATCTGTAACGGAGCGTACGCGTGAAATTGGTGTACGTAAAGCACTCGGGGCAACGCGTAGTAAAATTTTATTACAGTTTTTAATTGAAGCAGTTATGTTAACACTTCTAGGTGGTTTAATCGGAATTGGTCTTGGTTATGGCGGAGCGTATATCGTTTCTACATTCGCAAAATGGCCACCACTCGTTTCATGGGAAGTTGTCGTTGGAGGCGTACTGTTCTCGATGACACTCGGTATTATTTTCGGATTAATTCCAGCGAACAAAGCTGCGAAATTAGATCCAATTGAAGCATTGCGTTATGAATAATTAATAGTGTAGTAGAACTACACATTACCGTTCTAGTGGGCGGTTCGTAGCCTCTTGCGAGGAAGTGAACCGCCCGTTAGAACGGGTTATATAAATAGAGGGAGGCGTTATAATGGAAGCCAATATTAATACGCAAGATGTAGGTGCGAAGAAGCCATCATTATTAGGAATGATTACTTCTCCAGGTGAGCAATTTGAGAGAATGAAGGCGAGCGAGAAAGTTTGGGGTATGTTCTTTTTAGTTACATTGTTACAAGGGCTTGTAGGTGGTTTGACAACATATGTTGTGAACACGTCACCTGAAATGATTAAAATGCAGAAAGAATTAGGTGAACTTGCTGGTAAGGGTTCAATAACATCAGAAGTTATTTATGGAATTGGATCTGGTTTTGTTGGAGCGATGATTGGAGCGCTATTTGTAGTGGCTATTTATAAAGTATTTATGATGTTCTTTGGAAATGATACGTCTTATAAGAAGTTATTAACGATTGTTGTATATACTAATATTATTCTTATTATTGGTGGACTTATTAATGGTATTATAGCCCTAATTTTAGATGGTGGAGCAACCCAGTATACAAGTTTAGGACCATTATTTGACCAAGGTTCACTTGCATATGGAATAGGTAATACAATTGAATTGTTCTATTTATGGAATTTGGTTTTAATTTGGTTAGGGTTACAAATTACAGCTGGATTAAGTAAAGTGAAAGCAGCTATTCCAATTATTGTTTTATTCATTATTAAAGCGGTATTCTTAGCAGCAATTTTGGTATTAATAGCTAAGTTTTTACCAGGTATGCCAATATAAATAAATTATATGTATTATAAATAAGTTCAGTGAAAATTAGCAATATTATTAACCGGTGCTTTAATATAAAATGTGCCGGTTAATTTGTCTTCGAATGATGTTTAAATGTAGGTAATCTTGTGGAGAACAGATACTCAAATAATAAATGTATCGTCAAAATAGAACTTGTCCATTAATTTATTTACAATCCCGTTGAAATAAGCGAATTTACCCTTGTTCATTTTTGTGCCCGCTTTAATTTTCATAATAAACTCTTTAATAGCTTTTAAGCCGATAGTAAGTTCCTGGTCTTTAGTAAATGCTTTATCACCTGTTGTATGGTTAATGATTTTATTACACTGTCTTACGACCTTCCACAGTTCTTGAATGGTTTTAGATTCACTGTAAAAAGAGCCAACTAAAGAAATAAAACGTTCTGGTACCCAATGAGCAACAAAGTCAGCTTGTTCAATATTCTCTTCTGGAGTATTGCTATTCTCATTACTGTTACGTTTGTTTATATCTTTTATATTTTGTTTTAAGGAAACAGGTTTTATTTTAATGGTAGGACACTTTGGAGGACTTTTTATACCTACCTTGTCGGACACTTCTTCCACAATCGGTTGAATGATAATAGCATTTGAAGTTTGTAACATATCTTTTGTACGCTTCATTGCTACTTGATTAATCATCTTTAGATCCACAAGTTTCTTCATAAGACGTTGCACAGTTTTATAGGAAACTTTCATTTTTTCAGCTATACTATTTTTGCATAGGAAACTCACACCTACATATTTGCAGCTGTGGCGCTTTAACAGTTCAAGTAATCTAAGGAGTTTAGCTTGTACATCGGTACGCTTAATAGACATACGGATTGTGTCTCTGTATGTGCGTACCGTTTGATTTAGTTCTTCCACATCTTTGAATGAGGATAAGTTGTGGAAGGATTCTTCATTTGCGATAACATTGATTTTCTTTTTCATAGACTAAGAGCTCCTTTGTATAAACAAAAAGCAACGTCACCAATAATTTGGTAAACGTTGCTAAAGAAACCCTACATGATGTACAATAATTCATGAGAGTATGGCAAGTGTTTACCTGGTTGTGTCAGGTGGACGGTATATATAGTGTTGGTCGCACTGTACATACACGCTGTACTTTTTGTTATTAAAATTTAACCTTGTAGGAATACATCATACATAAGTGATTTTCTAATAGTGGGGCTGCCCACAATTTGCCCACATACTAATCATTTTGTAACTTTTTTAATCTGTAACAGTAAAAAACGTAAAGTAAATCATTGTTGATTTATAAGGGTTTTGATAAGTTTTTCGGTTAGTATCTTAAGGCGAAAAAGAAAAAGTATTTCTATAAGCAAATGGATTGATTTTGGTGGTGGTTGAAATGAATCGAAATTGGGAAGAATTTTTAGCACCTTACCACCAAGCGGTGGCAGAGCTAAAAGTGAAACTAAAAGGAATGCGTACTCAATTTGCAATGTTAACAGAGCATTCTCCAATTGAGTTTGTAACAGGAAGGGTAAAGTCGGTTGCAAGTATTATTGATAAAGCGGAGAAGAGAAATGTACCGCTAGACCGATTGAGAGAAGATATGCAGGATATTGCTGGGCTTAGAATGATGTGTCAATTTGTTGATGAGATTAAGCCTGTTGTAGAATATCTTCGAAAACGAAATGACTTTGAAATCGTGGAAGAACGTGATTATGTCACGCAAAAGAAAGATAGCGGTTATCGTTCTTATCATGTTGTCATTAGTTATCCTGTTCAAACGATTCAAGGTGAACAAAAAGTATTGGTAGAAATCCAAATACGCACGCTAGCAATGAACTTTTGGGCAACAATTGAGCATTCTTTAAATTATAAATATAGTGGACGTTTTCCTGAAGATATTAAAATACGATTGCAACGTGCAGCTGAAGCGGCGTTTTTATTAGATGAAGAAATGTCTTCTATTCGTCTTGAAATTCAAGAAGCGCAAAAGGCTTTTTCAAGAAAGCAAGAAACGAAAGATTCCGAATCATAAACTAAAGGGTGTTGGGCGATGAAATTTACAATTATGTCAAAGGGAGATCAATCATCAGATACACTGGCAAGCACGATGAAAGAGTACTTGCTAGATTTTGGATTTATAATGGATGAAAAGGAACCCGATATTGTAATTTCTGTTGGGGGAGATGGAACGCTTTTATATGCGTTTCATCGTTATTATAATCGATTGGATGAAACAGCATTTGTTGGTGTACATACAGGACATCTAGGTTTCTATGCAGATTGGTTACCGACAGAAGTAGAGAAATTAGTAATTGCGATTGCGAAAACACCATTCCAAGTGGTGGAATATCCGCTTTTAGAAGTTATTATTCGCTATGTGAATGGAAGTAAAGAGTCACAGTATTTAGCGATGAATGAGGCGACTGTAAAAAGTGCAGAAGGTACATTAGTAACAGAAGTAGAAATACGCGGAGAATATTTTGAAACATTCCGCGGAGATGGCCTTTGTATCTCTACTCCTTCAGGAAGTACCGCGTATAATAAAGCGCTTGGCGGAGCAATTATTCACCCATCTATTGAAGCGATTCAAATTGCAGAAATGGCGTCCATTAACAATCGTGTATTTCGTACTGTAGGATCGCCACTCGTATTGCCGAAGCATCATACATGTGTGTTAAAGCCAGCTGCAGGAATGAACTTACAAATTACAGTGGATCATTTAACGATGGTTCATCAAGATGTGAAATCAATCCAGTATCGCGTCGCAAACGAGAAAGTACGATTTGTTCGTTTCCGCCCATTCCCGTTCTGGAAACGAGTTCGTGACTCGTTTGTTGCAGATAAATAGAAAGGGTTATATATTTGAACAGATTTACATTGAAATGGGATATAGGGCCGGCTGAAGAGGGAACTTTAGTTAGGGAATTTTTGAAAACGAAAGGTATTTCTAAAGCCGCTTTAACGGATATAAAGTTTCATGGCGGAGCAATTGAAGTAAATGGTCAACATGCGAGTGTTCGTCATCAGTTGCGTGCTGGTGAAGAATTACGTGTCTTTTTTCCAGTGGAGGAAAGAAGTGAAGGGATGATGGCAGAAGATATTCCTTTATGCATTATATATGAAGATGACGCGGTTCTTATCATTAATAAAGAGGCGAATATGTCAACGATTCCGTCTAGAGAACATCCGGCAGGAAGTGTTGCCAATGCGCTGTTATCTCATTATGATAAGCAGCATCTTGCAAGTACAGTGCACATCGTAACACGTTTAGATCGTGATACTTCGGGGCTTATGCTTATTGCAAAAAATCGTTTCGTGCATCACCTTTTATCGAAGCAGCATCAACAAAAAGCTGTGAAACGAACGTATGAAGCAATTGTTCACGGAAAGATTGTAGAACGAGAAGGAATGATTGATGCACCAATTGGTCGAAAATCTGATAGCATTATTGAGCGAATGGTTTGTGAGGATGGACAAAGGGCAGTTACTCATTTTAAAGTAATTGATAGTACATATCATAAGACACATGTAGCGCTTGAGCTTGAGACAGGAAGAACGCATCAAATTCGTGTGCATATGGCTCATATAGGACATCCATTACTTGGTGATAGCTTATATGGAGGGAGAAGGGATGAAATGAAACGGCAAGCACTTCATAGTAAATCTTTGACGTTTTATCATCCTATTTTAGAGAAAGAGATGTCTTTCACTATAAAGCTTCCAAGCGATATGCAAGAAGTGTTGCGGCATACTTAAAAAGGGAACAAAATTCTTATATTATAAAGAATTTTGTTCCCTTTTTTCTTAGCGGAATAATATTAAAATTTGGTTTTCACCCGTACGCTTTATAACGAAAAATCCACTTTCGGCTTTTGTAGCAATGCCATTGTCATTTGGAAGACAAAATCCATGTGCTTCGCAAGTTCCGTCATCACGTACTAACATTTGTCCAATTAATCCGACAGGAAGCCACTCGGCGCGATCTTTTCTTGCTACATATTTGCGAGTTGGATCCCATTCTGTATTTAAAAGAGGTTGTATTTCTTCGGTTTCCGTCCATACATATTGGCGTTTTCCAAAGTTATCTGTTTTATAACGTTTTTCCCAACTTAAAGCCCCGCTATTTCCTATAAGGGCAGGGGTTGCACTAGATATTCCTAAAATGAACGAGTCGTGTGAAGTAGCTATCCGAATTTTTTCTTCGCTACTAAATGTAACGAAATAACCGACATCAATAGGTTTATGATCTTCGGTTTCAAACATTTGTGCAAAATCCGTTCCACTTGCATTGTAAGACGCACCCTCAATGTACATTTCTCCATTATGGGCAAGCCATTTAGCCCCGATATTATGGTCGGTGTCGCTTACACCATTTGCAATAAACCAAGAATAAGCTTCTTCTGCAGTGCCGAAGCGCCCCATAATATGGCTACCTGCAAAATGAGCTGTTGATGTATGATGACCTTCCGCATGAGAAGAGGATCCGTTAGCGATAGTTGCGGTTCCTTCTGCGTGTGCTGCTTCGCCTAAAGCAATCGTCTGTTTACCCTCTGCATGAGAATAAGCTCCGCCTGCTGTTGTTTCACTTCCCTCACTATGCGAACTATGTCCAGTTGCTTTTGAGTTTGATCCCTCTGCATGAGAGAAAGAACCTTTTGCGTGTGTTAATAAGCCTTCCGCATGTGCTGCCATGCCCTCCGCATGAGAGTGAAGCCCTTCCGCATATGCATATCGGCCGCCCCTTTTAACTTTTGTATTTTCAGGTGTAGGTGTCTCAATTATGAGTGGTTTTTCAGTTTGTATATCATTCGATGAAGCCAATGCCTCTTTTATTTTTTTTACTTTGTTTATAATAGCAGCTGGAATTTCTGGTTCCACTTTTTTATTTATTGCTACAGAAATATTTTCTTCCGTCTTTTCTTCTGTTTGATTAGAATGTATTACCTGTTCATCTTGATTTGAGAGCTGTTTATTTTTTTGTTGCATCTTTATTTTTCTGCGATCGATTATGCGGCTCATCACAGCATTTTCTAAAGAGACATATGTTGGTTTTACTTTGCTTTTTTTTGATGACTCTTGTTCTTCCAGTTCTTCTATCGCTGCAGCCCGAATACTACACCAGTTGTTAATTCCGTACATGGGCAGATATAAAGGGGGAAATTTTCTTTTTTGTTTAGAAGATTTTTTCTTCATTCTGTCACCTCCTGCGACATTATATGTAGTGTAATTAAAAAAAGATGCACTTTATTGCATCTTTTTTTAATTACTTTACCTAGTTTTATATGAGATCTGCCTAAATAATACGGTAATCTTTCGCTAAGTAAGGTAGTTATGAAATTGGACGGAATTTCTCAGCGACAAAAGGTAAAGAAGAAGGAACAGAGATAGTCTCCATTTCAGGATAACGTAATCCGGTTAATTTGCCACCAAATACAGCGCCAGTATCAATATTGACTGTCTGATTGACGAATCGAGGTTCTGCTACTGGTGTATGTCCATATACAATCCAAGCTTGTCCCTTGTATTCTTGTGCCCAATCGCGACGGACAGGTGAGCCATCGGCATGCTTTTCTCCTGTAATATCGCCATATAATACAAAGGTTTGTACTTTTTTATCTTGTCTACCTATGTAATCTTGCCGAATTCCAGCGTGACATACGATTACTCTTTTTTCATCTAGAATGTGGTAGAGCGGTGATTGTTCATAAAGAGTGATAAACTTTTCTTTTATAATGTTTTGCTTATGAGAAGGAAGTGCCTCATATTCAGCAACAGTTGTTTCAAGTCCGTGAGCGACTGTTACATTACGCCCAAGGAAAAATCGATATAGTTTATTACAGTGATTTCCAGGAGCGTAATAAGCTTCTTTTTTATGTATGACAAGTTCCCATACAATTTCAATCATACGTAATGAATGAGGACCACGGTCTGTAATATCGCCAACGAATGCAAGTTTACGTTGGTCAGGGTGAACCGGTAGACCGCTACTCCAGTTATATCCTAGCTTCTCCGTTAAATTTTGAAACTCTTGGAAGCATCCATGAATATCTCCTATAATGTCATATTTCATATTTAAACCTCCATCGTATTTTTCATTAGTATATCTAAAAAAGGATAGAGATAAAAATATAGCGTTTTTGTGTTGTTCATTTAAACATAAAGATTTTCGTTCTTGAGCGAACATTTAAAATGAATCCAATCGCAATCATGTATGTAAGCAGTGAACTTCCTCCGTAACTCATAAGAGGTAATGTTATCCCTGTAATGGGGAGTAATCCGATTGTCATCCCGATATTTTGGAATACTTGGAAAGTAAACATTCCGATTGTACCAGCGCAAATGTAACTACCGAAAGGGTCATTACTTTCTAAAGCAATATGAATCATTCGAAAAATGAGTAAGAAAAAAAGAGAAATAATGACACTTGCGCCTAGAAATCCAAATTGTTCAGCGACATTAGTGAAAATAAAATCTGTATGTGGTTCTGGAAAATATACTTGTCCATTTTCCCACCCTTTTCCTTGCATTTCTCCGGATCCAGTCGCTAAGAATGCTTGTCTTAATTGATAGCCTTGTGCATCATATTTGTAAGGTGCTAACCATCCGTAGAAGCGATTTAATTGATATTCTTTTAAAATGTGTGCTTTAAAGAAATCTGTGTGAGTAAAAAAAATATATATTAATGTAGATCCAGCAACGAAAGTACCTGAAACTAATCCGAAAATAAAACGCCATCGGATGCCAGAAACTAGTATCATTGCTGCAAGCATCGCTGAAATGACCATTGTGTTTCCTAAATCTGGTTCTTTTGCAATAAGTAGTAGTGGTGGCAAGCTTGTCGCAAATATTTTTCCAAGTAGTAAAAAATCATCATGTATCGTTTGGGAAAAATATTTCTCATTATGATTTGCTATAATTCGTCCAATGACGATAATTAAAAATAATTTCATAATTTCAGAAGGCTGAAAATTTCCGATGCCTGGGAGCCTGTACCAAGCGGTAGCGCCTTTAATTGTAACGGCACCTGGTACTTGAAGTTCTAGTCCAATAAGTAGTACCATTGCAAAGCTGTACAAATACCAAGCAATTTTTTGATAACGATCGAAGTCGATAATCATAATAACACCAATGGCTATAAATCCAATGAAATACCATTGGATTTGCTTTAGTACAAAATTGACGTTTTGTAAAAATGGCGGTAAAGAGGCTTGCGCACTTGCAATAGCACAACAACTAACAATCCCAATGGCAAATAAAATAAATAGTAATACGTAGTCTATTTGATATTGAGAATTTGGATCTTTCAATGTAGGTATTCCTTTCTACTGCTCTTTATAGTAATGGATTTTATCCCGCATTAATGGGCAGTAAGCCCCCCACCTCAAAATTCAGCGAAAGCGAAGAAGTTAGGTGGGGGATCAACTGGCCGTAAAAGCCCGATTGGTGAGAGCTGATTAAAGTTTCACTTTATAGTATGAGAAAGAATGTATGAACTATACGAATGATTCACATATAGTCCATACACTTTTAATTTTGCAGAGTAGTTTAATTGTTTAGCTCTTTAATAATTATATCCAAACAATGAGAGAGACGTACATGTGCGTCAGGAAAAATATCTAGTTGATGAAGATAGTATTTTAAGGAACTTTTACACCATTGGTAAGCACTAAGTAGAGCTGCTCTATAGTCCGTAGTATTTTGTAAAAAGCCATATTCTTTTGCTGTTATAACAAGGTGTGTGAAATCTTCACAACCTTGAAGGAGCTTATTGTGTATTTGTTGTCCAGCATGGTAGCGAAATTGACTTAAAGGCTCAGAAATGTATATTGCATTTCCTTTAGAAAGTAAAGAAATCCATGAGGCCATATCAACACTACAAGAATATTGTCGCTCTTTAAGGGTGCCAAAAGGTTCAGTGAGCAATTCCTTTCGGAACAAAGTAGTTGTAGGCTCACCGATAATGTTGTGTCCGCCCTTTAACATCCAATTACCTAAAAATATCCCGTTTAATGGGGTGTCTTCACTATATAACCTTTGTGTTGGATGGGAATCACCTATTAGATTTCCATGATCATCAATGCGTACTCGATAAGAAGTAACAAGAGCAAGATTTTTATTGGGATCTTGCTCAAAATAGGTCATCATTTTTTGTATTTTATGCTTATAAAACACGTCATCGTCCATTAAAAAATTTATATACTCACCATTTGATTTTTCTATGAGCATAAGGTCATTGTGAAATTGTCCTAGAGTAGGGGTATTTCGAATGTATGTTATATTTTTATAATTTGGTAAGTATTGTTCACGTATTAAAGTTGCTGTTTCATCATTTGTACTATCATCTCCGATGATGATTTCAATATTTGAATAAGTTTGTGCCAATGCACTTTCTAGAGCAATTTTGAAATAATGAGGCCGATTATAAGTAGGAATAAGGATGGAAACGAGAGGTGGATTTTTTTCATTCATCATACATAACTTCCTTTCAGAAGCTTTTTTTTGTAAGAACAATATCTTGGTAACTTGTATATTCATGTCTGCCGCACCATAAACCGTAATGCGGCTTATTGATTATTTCTAGGCCGTACTTATTCAATAGATTGCAAATATCTGTCTCAGGATAAGCAACTGCGAAATTCGGAATATCTTTATTTACAACGTAGCAATTTTCGATTCGATGATAAAAACCTAATGTACTTTGTCCTGCATTTAAATAATAGGACGATTCAGGGTTTATAAGAAAGAATGTAATGAAACATCTCCCGTCTTTTTTTAATACACGTACAATTTCAGATACGTAATGTTCTAATTCTTTTGGGAGAAGATGTGTAAATACAGAAGTTAAAAAGATAAAATCGAATGTTCCGTCTTCATAGGGAAAACGATATTGAGAGGCATCTTCTTTTCCTTCCGGATTATAGAATTGATTGTATATGTCAACATGTTCAAAGTGAAAATTATTACGCATAGTTGAAATGTTATTTTGACACCAAGTAATTCCATCTTTAAACAAATCAAATCCATAATACGCTCCATCATCATTTAAGTAATTCATTAATGGTACAGCCATTCGGCCGACACCGCAGCCTACATCTAATACTTTTTCATTTGATTTTAAAGCGCCAATTTGAATAAAATGCTTTAGGAACTCTTTTCCAACCTTTTTGAAGTCGCCACCTACATATTGGACGAGTTCAGGAGGGGGGAGTAAAGTCATTTCTTTGTTAAATTCGCTCATGAGTATACCCCTTTCTTATGTGAGAATATGCAGTAACTCTATTAATAAAATTTCAATTTGTAGTGAGAGAACACAGGAAAACAATTATTATATGTAGGGAGATTCCGAAAAAGAATACTTAATTGGATCAGAAGTAAGAGAAGAATGAGTGAAAATGGAATCTCCTATAGATTAAATCTTTTTTATTCTTTTCTCCAATAAACGCCAAATACATCAATTTTAGTAATAGGGGCTTTTAAATTCCGTTGATTTCTAAAGTCTGTCACAGCCTCAGCGCATGGTGGTAGCCCGTAGTCATCGATAATTATATAGCCACCTTTAGAAACTTTATCATATAAGTTCACGAGACCATCCATGGTGGATTCATACATATCACCATCAAGCCGTGCAATTGCTATTTTTTCAATTGGTGCTGTTGGTAAAGTATCTTTAAACCAACCTTTTAAAAATTTCACTTGATCATTTAGTAAATCATATTTTTTGAAATTCTCTTGTACTTGTTCTAAAGAGACGCGTAAGTAATCGAATGTGTGTAAATAATCACCGTAATCTTTTGGATATTGCTCTAGATTCGGTGCTGGCAAACCTTCAAATGAATCTGCAACCCACACATTACGATCCGTAATGTTGTTTGCTTGTAAAAAACCATTCATAAAAATGCATGATCCTCCGCGCCATACACCTGTTTCAATAAAATCACCTTCTATATTTTCACGAACAACGGTTTCCATCGCCTCTTGTAATTGGTTCATACGTTCTCGACCAATCATGCTATGTGCTGCTCTTGGCCAATCCATTCCATCATGACGTTCACTTTTTGAGACATTTGGTTTTACAATTTTTAAGTTATGGTTTTCGGCATATTGCTTAATGAATAAAGGGAGGGGGACTGTAACTGGTTCGAATTCTAGTTCTTTCGAAATATGTAGAGATGCGGGTAAGTATGCCTCATATTCTAACCATATTTCAAATAAAATTGTCTTCTTTAGCAATTCGAGATAAAGCTGAACAGCAGATTTACTTTCCATATTTGTGCCTCCTGCAAAATGTCATACAACAATATGATTATGTAGGTACCGAATGTTTCATGATTGAATTTGAAATTGAAAAAAGCAGTAAAACTGATATCAGTTTTACTGCTAAGTAAAAATTAAGCAACCTTTTCAATAATAATGGATGCACTCGTGCCAAGAGCTAATGATAGCCCAAGCCCTGTAACAATTACTTCAACTAATGATGGAGTTGTCGTAATTTGCGTAATTGCTTGAATAACGATAGGTGCTCCGAGTGAGATTAAACTCGATCCAGTACCTGGTACAGGTACTCCATTCACTTGGATTGTAAGACCTCCTAATAGACTTGCAGTTGCAGTGTTAGCGATAACAGTGATTTTATAGAATCCAGTTTCACTAATTACGAAAGTATCAGCATCTAATTGAGAAATTGCTGTACCAAACTGAGATCCAACAGTATTAAATGGTACTGGATCATTAATTCCTAAATCTAAAGAAATCCCACCGGAGTTAAATGCGTATAGTCCTGCTGGAAGTCCTAGTCCTGATGGTCCAGTCGGTCCAGTCGGTCCAGTAGCCCCAGTCGGTCCAGTAGCTCCAGTGTCACCAGTCGGCCCCGTAGGTCCAGTAGCCCCAGTGTCACCAGTCGGCCCCGTAGGTCCAGTAGCCCCAGTGTCACCAGTCGGCCCCGTAGGTCCAGTAGTCCCAGTGTCACCAGTCGGTCCAGTCGGTCCAGTCGGTCCAGTCGGTCCAGTCGGTCCAGTCGGCCCCGTAGGTCCAGTCGGTCCAGTTGGCCCGGTAGGTACAGTCGGCCCCGTAGGTCCAGTCGGCCCAGTCGGCCCGGTCGGCCCAGTCGGAAGGGTAAACGGTGGTATCGGTGGTAATGTAGGTCCTACAAGATTAGGGTCAAATGCACTAGCTGATAAAGATTCATCGGGATTTAATCCATTTGAATAATTATTATTTGACATAAATTCACCTCCATAAAGCGTTCATTATATAGTAGATGCAAAACCGAAAGAAAATGACACGGACATTTGAATTATTGAAAAGAAATCTTAAACTACTTGAACAATTTAAAAAAATGGAAAGTTTAGTATATGTATAACATATGATTGATTTGGAAGAGGGTGATTATGTTGAACAAGCAAGGAATTACAATTAGTTTATGTATGATTGTTCGAGATGAGGAGGAGACAATAGCCCGTTGTTTAGACACAGTTGAAAAAATTGTGGATGAAATTATAGTGGTTGATACAGGCTCCGTCGATCGAACGAAAGAAATCGTAGAGAAATACACTTCTAACATATATGATTTCCAGTGGATTGATGATTTTGCAGCAGCAAGAAATTTTTCTTTTTCAAAAGCGACGCAAGAGTATATATTGTGGCTAGATGCAGATGACGTATTATTAGAAGATGCTCAAGAAGCATTGAAACTTTTAAAAAGAGAATTAGATCCTAAAATTGATGCTGTTTCGATGCCTTATCATCTTGCAATGGATTCTAACGGGAAACCTTTATATTGTACAAAAAGAAATCGACTTGTAAAGCGTGAAAAACAATTTCAATGGTTTGGAAAGGTTCATGAGTATTTAGCTATTTCTGGTGAGGTTTTTAGTAGTAATGTTGCTATTACACATAAAAAAGAAAAAAAAGTAACAGATCGTAATTTGAAAATTTTTCAAAATACTGTAGCTGCAGGTGAAGAATTGAGTCCGAGAGATTTATTTTATTACGCAAATGAATCTACGGATAACCAAAAATATGATGATGCAGTTCTTCTATATGAAACATTTCTTAATCAAGACGAAGGATGGTATGAAGAAAAAATTTATGCATGTGGTAAACTAGGAGATTGCTATGCGAAGCTCGGAATGTGGGAGAAGGCAATCGAATCTTGTGTGAAGTCGTTTCGGTATGACGTCCCTAGAGGAGAGAATTGTACAAGAATAGGATATATATATATGGAACAAGAAAAATATAATGAAGCGATATTTTGGTTTAAACTTGCAACGGAAGTACCAATGGCAACGGAAAGTCCTTTCCATAGTCCAGCTAGCTACACATGGCTACCCTATTTGCAAATGTGTATTTGTTATAGCAGGTTAGGAGAGCAGGATAAAGCGTATTATTACAATGAATTAGCAGCTTCTTATGTTCCGAATAATGCTGCAATTGAATATAACCGTAAATATTTTCGGGGGGTTTTTGATAAACCATATAAAGTGTAATGGGTTTCGTTTTTTAGAAATGATGTATCTTTATTCTAACTCTAATAGATTGGTTATATATTAGAGTATCGGTAACGTAACCAATATAGATAAAAGATTTTATACTGCTATTTGTGGGCTAATAATCATTGGGGGATGAACAAAATCTGCACTTTATAGAATTCATATGAGATTTATATTTCTAATTCAATTTGCATAAGGAGTGTGTGAAATGAATCGCGAAAAAAGTTCTTTATATGAAGAAAAATCCGAGCATTATTATAATGCAGCGAATCCGAATTTATTAAAGCATATAAAAAAGGAATGGAAAGAAGTTCTTGATATTGGTTGCTCGAGCGGTGCATTGGGAGCGGCTATTAAAGAAAATGGTACACGTGTATCAGGAATTGAGGCATTTCCAGAGGCGGCAGAAAAAGCGAAAGAAAGACTAGATCATGTTATTTTAGGGGATATAGAAAAAATAGATCTTCCTTATGAGGAGGGACAATTTGATTGCATCCTATTTGGAGATGTATTAGAGCATTTATTTGATCCGTGGGCTGTGATAGAAAAAGTAAAGCCATATATAAAGAAAAATGGTGTGATTTTAGCAAGTATACCAAACGTTGCTCATATTTCAGTATTAGCTCCCTTACTTGCCGGAAATTGGACGTATACAGAATATGGTTTATTAGATAAAACACATATTCGTTTCTTTACATTTAATGAAATGCTAAGAATGTTTTTAAAAGCAGGATATGTTATTAGTAAAGTAGATCGTGTATATGTTGATCATAAAATGTATGAGCCGCTTATTGAGGAGTTATATGGAATTTGTAAAAAATATCGTCTTGGAAGTGGCTTCATGGCTGAGATAGTTGTATTTCAGTATATTATTGAAGCTGAAAAATCACAATTATGAGTACTGCAGACAAAACAATATTATTTGTTACATGTATAAATGATCGGAAATTGTATGCAAACTGCGTTCGACATATATTGCAATTGTTAGTACCGCCAGGGTATATTGTACAATTTATGCCGATTCGAAATGCGAAAAGTATGACGAGTGGATACAATCAAGCCATTTCGCATCCAGCGAAGTATAAAGTGTATTTACATCAAGATGTTTTTATTATAAATAGGGCTTTTTTATACGGATTACTTCAATTATTTGAGGAACATGAACACCTTGGTATGATTGGGATGGTTGGAGCGCAATATGTTCCTCCGACTGGTGTATGGAACGAAGGGCGTGGAATTGTAGGAAAGGTCATTGGTTATATGAATGATTTGTTTTATATGGCAAGTTTAGAACAACCGTATCATGAATCAAAAACATTTATTCCTGTAGAATGTATTGATGGTTTATTAATGGCCACACAATATGATGTTCCGTGGCGAGAAGACTTATTTGACGGATTTGATTTTTATGATGTATCTCAATCATTTGAATTTAGAAAAGCAGGATATACAGTTGGTGTACCTGTACAGCGTGATGCTTGGTGTATCCATTATCATTTTGATGTGAATATGACGAACTATGAAAAGTATCGGAAAATATTTGTGGAACAATATATGTCAGATGTAAATAAGGAAGAATAAAAGGGGGGACAAAAATGAAAGATCATACAATATTAGTCGTTATCTGTGTAAATAATGAGGAGCTTTTCAAACAATGTGAGAGCCAAATAAGAAACATTTTTGTTCCCCCAGGTTATGTCGTGCAAATTTTTCCGATACGAGATGCACAAAGTATGGCAAGTGCATACAACCGAGCCCTTTCATATCCAGCGAAATACAAAGTGTATATACATCAAGATACATATCTTATTAATCGAGACATGTTTTCTACACTTATATCTCTTTTTAAAGAAAATGAAAAGCTTGGTTTAATAGGAGTCGCTGGGGCTCAGTTTTTACCGAATAACGGGATATGGTGGGAAGGAAAAAATTTAGTAGGGAAAGTGATTGAGTATAGAAGACAGAATTATCAATTATTAAATTTAGATCAGGTTTTTTATGGTAATCAACCATTTTTGTCAGTTCAGGCAATTGATGGCTTATTCATGGCAACGCAGTATGATATTCCGTGGCGAGAAGATTTGTTTCAAGGGTTTCACTTTTATGATGTGTCACAGTCTTTAGAGTTTCAAAGGGCTGGTTATTTAATTGGTATCCCAAATCAAGCAAATTTATGGTGTATTCATTACAACGGGGATGAGTTTGATGCGGATACATATGAGAAGTACCGGAAAGTGTTTGTAGAACATTACAAAGATATATTATCTCCATCATAAAGACCTGCGGTAGTATGTCAACTGAAAAACAAAAGAACTTTTAGTTATCAAAGGCCTATTTGCTTAAAAAAGACATCACGAAACTAAACCAGTAATATATGTAATTTACTGGAAAATGATTGAAAGGTAGCGATGACAAGTTTTATGTCACACTTTCACGCACCTTTCTGGCGTAAAGAGTTGGTGACTGCGTAGTAGCGCATCCACCAATCGCACAAGTTTTCTTGCGGTTAGAACGAGTGCACGTTTGTGTTGATGTTTTGGTACTTCATTATATTTTTTTACGTAATATTCTTGATAATCAGATACATGCTTTCTTACAGAGTTGGCGGCTTCAACTAAGTAATACCGCAAGTAATGATTTCCATTACGGGATAATGAAGTGTTTTCTGCGGTGAATCGACCAGACTGGTGCGTACGCCAATATAATCCGGCATATTTTGCTACCTTGGTTTCATCATCAAATCTTTCGATTTGACCAATCTCAGCGATAATACCGGCGGCGAATACAGGGCCAATTCCGGGAATAGATTCGAGTGTTTGCGTTAATCCAGCCATGATTCGCTTAATGGACTTTTCTATTTCTTTGATTTGCTGTTGATAGGTACGAATCACCGCGATTGATGTTCCGAGAAGGACATCGATTGAGTCTTCTACGACCTTATCCAAACGATAGGAAGAGCGAACAGCCTTTTGAATAGTTGATGCGATACATGTCGGGTCACCAAATCGATTTTTCCCTTTTACTTGTAGGAACTCAACGAGTTCCTCTAAAGGCATATCAGCTAATTCTTCTAGACTGAATTTTTCAAGGAATAATTCCATCATGGCGTTACCAAATATAGAAGAATCCACTTCTTGTGAGAATGTATTACATTTATAACTTAGGTATTGTAAAAAATGTTGTTTTTCTTTTGTCAACATTCTAACGAGTTGATAACGAGATCTTGTTAATTGCTGGAGTGCCACATACTGACTCTCTTTTACGATGGACATTTGATTTCGGCCAAAGCGTAAGTAATCAGCGATGACAAAGGCATCAATCTCGTCCGTTTTATCCATGTCAGAATAGCTTTTCTTGAAGTTAGCAATTTGCTTAGGATTCATAAGAAATACCTTTGCTCCAAAGCTTTGTAAGTCTTCATCATAGTGAAGAAACATGGATGGATGAAAACTATAAACAGATGTGGATTCTAAGCCAATTTTAAAGATTTCTACCTTTTGATTGGCTATGTGCTTTAATAATCGCTCTTTGAGCGTTGTGGCACCTGGTAAATCATTATTGACTGAAAAGGAGTCTACCTTTTCTCCTTCACCATTTAGAATACAAACTTTTATATCAAACGAACTTACATCTAGACCAGCAAATAATCTCACGTAAGAGACCTCCTTTCGATTTAGAATCATTTCTTGGACGTCTCGAGATATCTCTAGTGTGTACGCCGACCAACAACCTCGTGTATGAGAGCTTGTCCTGAATCGAAAGCCGCCCTAGAGCTACTAACATCTAGGTTCGAAGGTCAGGCTGCTCAGCCTGCGCGTAGGGAGTCCCGCACGTTCACTGAGAAACACTCTTTTTATGTGGTACATCCACAGGAGAGGGAAGAATTGTCCCAAATGATCCTAAGATCATTATCTAGAAATATCTTGAGACGTCCAAGTGTTTTTTACTGGTCTCTCATTAATATAAGTGGCAAATCTAAGCTCGAGATAGAGCTTAAATACAATATACGAGGAGAGATGCAAAGTGAAAGGAATTATTTTAGCAGGTGGTACTGGATCGAGATTATATCCAATAACGAAAGTAACGAATAAACATTTACTTCCTGTTGGTCGGTATCCAATGATTTATCATGCGGTATATAAGCTAAAACAATGCGATATTACAGATATTATGATTATTACAGGTAAAGAGCATATGGGGGATGTTGTTAGCTTTTTAGGGAGTGGTCATGAATTTGGGGTTTCCTTTACGTATCGTGTGCAAGATAAAGCGGGCGGGATCGCACAGGCGTTAGGGCTTTGTGAAGATTTCGTCGGGAATGATCGTATGGTAGTTATATTAGGGGATAATATTTTTTCAGATGATATTCTTCCGTATGTTGAAGAGTTTGCAAATCAAGAAGAAGGTGCGAAAGTGCTATTGCAATCTGTAGAAGATCCCGAAAGATTTGGCGTAGCACATATTCAAAACCGAAAAATAGTTGAAATTGAAGAAAAGCCGAAAGAGCCGAAAAGTTCTTATGCGGTTACGGGAATTTATTTGTATGATTCGAAAGTCTTTTCTTATATTAAAGAATTAAAACCTTCTGCGCGGGGAGAACTTGAAATTACAGATATAAATAATTGGTATTTAAAACGAGGGGTACTTACTTATAATGAAATGAGCGGTTGGTGGACTGATGCGGGAACTCATGCTTCGCTTCAAAAGGCGAATACGTTAGCGCGTGATATTAATTTTGGGAAACAGTTTAACGGAGAATAGGTGAGAATATGAAAGTTGTAGAAACAAATTTTACCGATGCAAAATTGTTAGAACCGAGGTTGTTTGGAGACGAGCGTGGCTTTTTTTCAGAGAGTTATAATAAGCAGGTGCTAGAAACATTAGGGATAACGTATTCATTTGTACAGGATAACGTATCTTATTCGGCTAAGGCAGGAACGATTCGGGGACTACACTTTCAAAAAAAACCGAAAGCACAAACGAAACTCATTCAAGTTATGCAAGGGGCAATTTATGATGTTATCGTTGATTTACGAAAAAAATCACCAACATTTAAACAATGGAAAGGATATATTTTAAGTGCAGATAACCATCGGCAATTACTAGTGCCAAAAGGGTTTGCGCATGGATTTTGCACGCTTGTTCCGCATACTATCGTTATGTATAAAGTAGATGAATATTATAGCGCAGAGCATGACTCAGGATTACTTTGGAAAGATAAAGATTTAGCAATTCCTTGGCCAGTAACCGATCCTATATTGTCCGATAAGGATCAGATATTACCATTATTAGAGGAATATGAAGATAGTTTTTAAGTAGGAGCGTTGTTTATGAATATATTAGTAACAGGTGGGGCTGGATTTATTGGAAGTAATTTCGTTCATTACATGCTACAAAGTTATGAAACATATAAAATTATTAATTACGATGCATTAACATATAGCGGGAATTTAAATAACGTAAAATCTCTTCTGGATCACCCGAATTACTCTTTTGTAAAGGGAGAAATTCAAAATGGAGAGCTATTAGAACACGTTATAAAAGAGCGGGACGTACAAGTGATTGTAAATTTTGCAGCTGAATCACATGTGGACCGTAGTATTGAAAATCCGATTCCTTTTTATGATACAAATGTAATTGGGACGGTCACTTTATTAGAACTAGTTAAAAAATATTCGCATATAAAACTTGTGCAAGTATCAACGGATGAAGTGTATGGCTCTTTAGGAAAAACAGGGAAGTTCACAGAGAAAACGCCGTTAGCTCCAAATAGTCCATATTCTTCAAGTAAGGCGAGCGCGGACATGATAGCTCTATCTTACTATAAAACATATCAATTACCGGTTATAGTAACGCGTTGTTCTAACAATTATGGACCGTACCAGTATCCTGAAAAATTAATTCCATTAATGGTTACGAATGCACTAGAAGGAAAAAAACTACCGTTATATGGTGATGGTTTAAATGTAAGAGATTGGTTACATGTAACGGATCATTGCAGTGCGATTGACGTTGTTTTGCATAAGGGACGTGTCGGAGAAGTATATAATATAGGTGGAAATAATGAAAAAACAAATGTAGAAGTTGTGGAACAAATTATTACTCTTTTAGGAAAAACAAAAAAAGACATTGAATATGTTACAGATCGTTTAGGGCACGATCGTCGTTATGCGATTGATGCAGAGAAAATGAAGAATGAATTTGATTGGGAACCGAAATATACGTTTGAACAAGGATTACAAGAGACGGTGAAATGGTATGAAAAGAATAAGGAATGGTGGAAACCACTAAAAGATTAGTAAGGGGCATGTTAAATGAAAGAGAGGGTTATCATAACAGGAGCAAACGGTCAATTAGGAAAGCAACTATTTGAAGAGTTAGACTCTGAAGAATATGATATATATCCATTTGATAAAAAGTTATTAGATGTGACAAATATATCCCGAATACAACAAGTGGTACAAGAAATAAAACCACATATAATTATTCATTGTGCTGCCTATACGAAAGTAGATCATGCGGAGAAAGAACAGGATCTTGCATATAGAATAAATGCAATCGGAGCTCGAAATGTAGCGGTTGCTTCACAATTAGTAGGGGCGAAGCTAGTTTATATTAGTACTGATTATGTATTTCAAGGCGCCAGACCAGATGGATACGACGAATTTCATAGTCCAGCGCCGATAAATATATATGGGGCCTCTAAGTATGCGGGGGAGCAGTTCGTCAAAGAGTTACATAATAAATATTTTATCGTTCGCACATCGTGGCTATATGGTAAATATGGGAATAATTTCGTGAAAACGATGATGCGATTAGGAAAAGAAAGAGATGAAATATCTGTTGTAGCGGATCAAGTTGGCTCTCCTACGTATGTGGCGGATTTGAATATGGTTATTAATAAGCTCATTCATACTTCTTTATACGGTACATACCACGTATCAAACAGAGGCTCATGCTCTTGGTTTGAATTTGCACAAAAGATATTTTCGTACGCCAATATGAAAGTGAATGTATTACCTGTTTCAACGGAAGAATTCGGGGCTGCGGCTGCGAGGCCCAAATATTCTATTTTTCAACATAACATGCTAAGATTAAATGGTTTTTCACAAATGCCGTCTTGGGAAGAAGGATTAGAGCGGTTTTTTATAGAAACCAAAAGTCATTAACAAATTTCTGTTAATGACTTTTTTGTTTGCCTTTAAGCGGTTTTATGGTACTATAATTATAGTATCAGGTACTAATAACAAGTATAAGTATTTCTGGGAGGATATATCATGGAACTATTACAAGGGAAAACATTTGTTGTTATGGGCGTTGCGAACCAAAGAAGTATTGCATGGGGAATAGCTCGCTCTTTGCATAATGCAGGTGCAAAATTAATATTCACATATGCAGGAGAACGTTTAGAAAGAAACGTTCGTGAATTAGCGGACACATTAGAAGGACAAGAATCACTTGTATTACCTTGTGATGTAACGAATGATGAGGAACTTACAGCTTGCTTTGAAACAATTAAACAAGAAGTAGGTACTATTCACGGTGTAGCACATTGTATTGCTTTTGCAAATCGCGATGACTTAAAAGGTGAATTTGTAGATACTTCTCGCGATGGATTTTTACTTGCACAAAATATTAGTGCATTCTCTTTAACAGCTGTAGCAAGAGAAGCAAAAAAAGTAATGACAGAAGGCGGAAATATTTTAACGTTAACATACCTTGGCGGCGAGCGCGTTGTGAAAAATTATAACGTTATGGGTGTTGCGAAAGCTTCATTAGAAGCGAGCGTGAAATATTTAGCGAACGATTTAGGTCAACACGGTATTCGTGTTAACGCTATTTCTGCAGGACCAATTCGTACGTTATCTGCAAAAGGTGTAGGCGATTTCAACTCAATCTTAAGAGAAATTGAGGAGCGCGCACCACTTCGTCGTACAACAACGCAAGAAGAAGTTGGCGATACAGCAGTATTCCTATTCAGTGATTTAGCTCGCGGTGTAACAGGAGAAAACATTCACGTTGATTCAGGGTATCATATCCTAGGATAAATATAATATTAAATTTTAAAGGACAATCTCTAAATGATGAGATTGTCCTTTTTATTTGTTCTGAGAAAGAACGATTTTTAACGAAAGTTCTTATCAGGTGATGAATATAACTATAATAGTACACGATTTATTTAGCTACGTATGGAAGTGGGAGGGACGAGTGTGAAGAATAAAAATAAAAGTTCAACAGTTGGAAAACCGTTGTTATATATCACGCAAGTAAGTTTAGAACTTGCTGCACCGAAAATAAAAAGGATTATTCTGACAAACTTTGAAAATGAAGATCAAAAAGAGCAAAGTAATAAACAAGAAAATATTGTAAGCAGTGCTGTGGAAGAGGTAATAGAGCAAGAACAACAAGAAGAGCAGCAAGTGGAAGAAAAAGTAGAAAAAATAGAAGAAAAAGAAGAACACGCAGAACAAGAAGAGGAAGAACTAGAACCAGTAAGAACTGTCCCGTATAATAAATCATTTAAGGATATGAATAATGATGAAAAAATTCATTTTTTACTAAACCGCCCTCATTACATTCCGAAAGTAAGGTGCAGAATAAAAACAGCTACAGTCTCATATGTTGGATCGATTATATCGTATCGGAATGGCATTGTATCTATTATGCCTCAAAATAGTATGAGAGATATTAGGTTGTCTATAGATGATATCCAATCGATTAGTATGGCCGGTTTTTAAATATGTAAAGGTGGTAGAAAGCTTCTACCACCCCAATAGTTTTTTAGTTTACTTAACGATAGAAACGTCGCGTAAGCATTGAATCGCACAGAAACAGCTTAAATCAACAGTAATACAAGTAGTTGTAGATATTAATCTTGCATTTGGTACAGCTAAAAACGTACAAATTGGATCGTCACCAGGTGGTACCGGAGAACTGTCACCTAAAACTACAGTTAATACACGTAGTACAGCACAGCTATCGTCATCTACACTTTCCACACGGAAAATTGGAGAGCGGCAGCTAGTAAGGCTTGATGATGGTGCAAATGCTTCAAAAGGTTCTCCAGTTTTTGTGTATAAAATAAAAGGGCGTGTATTAGCTACTGATGCAGTATTGTGTGCACCTAAGAATGGGATTTCACAACCAGATCCACATGTTGTTGTAGAACAATCTTGTAATTCATTGATGAATTTTACAACGTCAACTACACAATGAGAAGAGCCATGGTGTTTATTTTCGTTACAACTCATTAATGTCACTCCTTATCTTCTTGTTTGTATTTACATTAATAAGATATTGGAGTCGAGGAGATTTGGTCACAATCTCAAGACCTTTTTTTTTAAATAGGCGAAAGAGGATAAGGGAAGGTGGAATCATGCTGTTTACAAGCTGGCTTTTATTTTTTATTTTTGCGTTAGCTGCTTTTAGGCTCACTCGTTTAATTGTTTATGATAAAATTACAGCCTTTTTGCGAAGACCATTTATTGATGAATTAGAGATTACGGAGCCGGATGGAAGTGTATCAACGTTTACAAAAGTGAAAGGTAAAGGATTAAGAAAGTGGATTGGCGAATTGTTAAGCTGTTATTGGTGTACAGGTGTATGGGTTAGTGCTTTTTTATTAGTCTTATATAATTGGATTCCTATCGTTGCAGAACCGTTACTTGCATTATTAGCCATTGCAGGAGCAGCAGCAATCATTGAAACGATTACAGGATATTTTATGGGAGAATAATATATTTTCATAATAAGAGAAAAAGCGGAGTTTAAAAGAATGAGGGAACGGAAATAAAGAGTTGTTCATATAGTAAATAGACAGAATTGACAGTAGAGGAGATGTTTGCTGTGAGCAATAATCCAAGGCAAAATTCATATGACCTGCAGCAGTGGTATCATATACAGCAACAACACCAAGCACAACAACAGGCATATCAAGAACAATTACAACAACAAGGATTTGTGAAGAAAAAGGGATGCAATTGTGGGAAAAAGAAGAACACAATAAAACAATATGAAGAATGAAACACTCATGCTACTGTGAGTGTTTTTTATTATATATAAAAAGCGGTATTTCTGTATTAGAAATACCGCTTTTTACTAGCTAATTTGTGCAACTGTTAATGCTGCAGCACGAATGTCTACAGTTCCAATTAACTGAACTGGCACAATTTGAATTAAGTCACCAGGATTTAAGTTAATAAGAATAACACCGCTGGATACGTCTACTTCACCAGTACCAATAACGTTAGAACGAACTGCTGTACCTGATCCAGGAATAATGTTAGCTGGTGTATTTAATGATAAGAAGAAACGACCAGCTTCTGGTGCAACAGGTGAGTTATCAAGACTAATTGTTAATGTATAACTGATTTGATAAATACCAGCTCGTAGAATTCGAATGCCATCTCCGACACTTACTGTATCATTTATTACAGGAACAGTAATATTTGGGTTTGGACTTACGCTAGGTAATAATAGTGGTGTAAATAGTGAAGCAAACTGAGGTGCAGACGCGTTGAAAGCAAAACCAAAGGCAGGTAGTGTACTAGCTGGCTTCGCCTCGCAATCGATTTTAGTAAATTCGCAATCAGAAGAGAACATGTTTTTCACTCCTTTATCTGTTTCTACTTTCAGTTAATGAAAAGGACAGGTTCTATGTTCTAGACAAGTTCCCAATTTTAAGAAATTTACATAAGAATACTCTTTAAGCATGGATTGGGTGGCAGAATTATCTGCCACCCAATCCATGCTTAACTCATTATTTAGTTTTAAATAGAAACATCGCGTAAGCATTGAATAGCGCAGAAGCAACTTAAATCAACAGTAATGCAAGTGGAGGTTGATATTAGTCTTGCATTTGGTACAGCTAAAAACGTACAGATTGGGTCGTCACCAGGTGGTACAGCGGTACCATCACCTAAAACTACAGTTAATACACGCAATACAGCACAGTCATCATCATCTATACTTTCTACGCGGAAAATGGGAGATCTGCAGCTAGTAAGGCTTGAAGATGGTGCAAATGCTTCAAAAGGTTCTCCAGTTTTTGTGTATAAAATAAAAGGACGTGTATTCGCTACTGATGCATTGTTATGTGCACCTAAAAATGGAACTTCGCAACCAGATCCACATGTTGTCGTTGCACATTCTTGTAGTTCATGTATAAAACGAACAACATTCGATACACAGTTGAAATCACACTCATGTTGATGATCTTCATTACAATTGCAGCTCATTATGTTCACTCCTTCTCGTGAGTTCTGACATACACTATTACAATATGAGTGGAATATGGCTGATATTACGTTAATTCTCACGATAAAAACAAGGAATTTATATAGGAGGGATGTACATAACGTGATATAAAAAAAAGACATCCTTATTTAGTGGATGTCTTTTCAGGTAAATCTTTTCGCACAGTATATAAAAAACGAGATATATCTAATTTCTTTCCTCTGAAAAATTGCGGAGAAGAAATATAAAGTTCTTCTTTCGCACGTGTAATGGCGACATACAGTAATCGGCGTTCTTCTTCTAACGCTTCAGAAGTTTCCGTAACACGATCATTTGCATCTTTTAAAGAAGAAGTGTGGGGCAGGATTCCATCACTCGCTCCAAGTAAAAAGACACATGGAAATTCAAGGCCTTTTGCGTTATGGATTGACATAAGTGAAACGGCATCTTTTTGCGGCATTGTTTTTAATGCTTCCATTTCTTTTTGACCTTGAATCGCCTCGTCGATAAATTGTAAATAAGCTGGAATATCGGTGAAACGAGTTGCAGACTCCATTAATTCTTCCAACATTTCTTCTTGTATGTCTTTATGCATCGTAAAGGAAGAACGATCGTTACTTTGTAAGTACTCTAAATATTTTCCTTTACCATGAATGATTTCTTTTAATGCTTTTTTCGGTTCCAATTCTTTAATAAACTTAATAAAATCGATGCGCTCATTTACCTTTTTCACTTGAAAAGGTTTTAAGCTTGGATTTAATAGTAAGAAATGAAGAAGAGAAGGGAAGCGTCCCTCACCATATTTCCATTGTTCACGTTCAATAAATGAAATACAATCATCACGTCCGATATACATTGTCGGCAATATGTTTGAAAGTGATTCTAGTCGAAACGGCTCAATCACGAGTCTTAAATGATCTAATACAGGCTTAATTAAAGAATGTTCATAAAATGATTGGCTCGCCCCGTGTTTAATAAACGGGATTTTATGAATGGTAAGCTGATCAAGTAACGAACGACTTACAGAATGTGTGCGATACAGTAAACAAAAATCTTTATAGTTTCGGTCACCGCTATCTACTTTTTCTTGAATGAGCTGCAAAATTTGATTTGCTTCATCAAGAGTGGTAGCAGGTCTTGCATAAAAAGGTTGTACACCTTCTTCACGAACGGAGTATAGCTCTTTATCAAAACGTTCTTGATTTAATTTTATAACTTCATTTCCAAGCCCGACGATAAAGGGATTGGATCGATAATTCGTATTTAGTGCAATGATTGTTGTGTTATCAAATTCTTTTGGAAAAGATAAAATAATTTGGTGACTTGCCCCTCGCCAGCCATAAATTGCTTGATCATCATCACCTGCGATGAACAAATTATTTCTTGGCGTGGCTAACAATTTTACAATTTCATATTGTGCATAGGATGTATCTTGAAACTCATCTACTTCAATGTAGTGAAAACGTTGTTGTAATTGAGTTAGTAAAGGAGCATTATTTTCTAACATGTAATATGTTTCCAATAAGATGTCATCGAAATCAATATAATTGTATCGTTGTTTTACCTCTTCAAAACGTTCATATACTTCTTTAAATTCTTGTTCCACTGGTGTTTTCGCTTTTACATCTTTCGGACGATTTAATTTGTTTTTCTCAAGTGAAATCATCGCGAGCATCGTTTCCGCATCATAATCGTCTTTTAAACGCAATTCTTTTAAGATTTTCTTTATCATAATTTGTTTATGTTTTTCATTTGCTAAAATTTGCTGATTATAACCTTGACTACGAAGTAATTTTAAGAAAACAGAGTGGAATGTACCAGCAACAACGTAGCTACTTGCTGCATGATTCATACCTGGTAACTTCGCAACACGACTTCGGATTTCTTCAGCTGCTTTTTGTGTAAATGTAAGTAATAAAATATTTCGTGGATGAACTTGTTTTACATTTACTAAATAACCAACGCGAGTTGTTAAAACCGATGTTTTCCCGCTTCCAGCACCAGCTAGTGTAAGAACAGGACCTTCTGTTGTGCGCACGGCTTCTAATTGTTTTTCGTTTAAAAAAACATTTTGTTGTTCAAGAGCGCGGAAATAAGCCGCGTCTACATCTTCTTCCATAATTAAATGGGTAGATGTTTTCGGAATATGATATGTCGCACGCGGAATATCAGCGTGTGTTAACGATTTTTGTGAAAATTTTTCTTGTGTCATATGTTCACCTTCAAAACTATAGCATCAACATTTAACTTTAGCGGAAGAAAAAGAAAATAGCAATGTAAAAAAACAGGAGGGGTCACCTCCTGTTTTCAAATTACAATTTTTTTATCATTACAACGTGCGGGATATTTGCTTCCATAAATACATCAGAACTTGTTACATATCCAAGTTTTTTATAGAAATTTTCAGCATGTGTTTGAGCGTGAAGTTTCAATTTTGGTAGCGAATTTTCTTTTGCATACGCTTCAAGAGAATCCATAACAATTTTTCCAATCCCTTTTTTGCGATGGGAATTTAGCACGCAAATGCGTTCCATTTTTCCTATACCATCAAGGATGCGAAAACGTCCAGCACCAACTGGAACATCATTGTCATATATAACAACGTGTGTTGAAGTTTCTTCAAACTCATCGTACTCTTCTTCAGCAGAGACACGTTGTTCATTTACAAACACTTGTTTACGTACAGAGAATGCATCTCTTAGTTGTTCGTCCGTTTGTACAATCTGTGCGTGCAAATTAGTTGTTCCCCTTTCCAAGACGGAATGTTTCGTGTACAGTCCATGTTCCATTTTCTAATTGATATAGAAGATGGAAACGATCAATTGGTTGTTCGTAATAGAAATCTTTCATACGTAATCGGCCCAACACATCAGCATGCTCTGCATCTGATAAGCCTTGTCCGATTGTTAAATGAGGTACGAAAGCATATTCACGTTCTTGCGTGAATAACCCGCTATGCATTTCTTCATTTAAGAAAGTAAGTTCAGGTGTTTTTTCTACTTTAAAGTAAAGGACGTTATTAACAGGTGCGAAAGAACCAACTTTCCCAACATGAAGGGTGAAAGGGTTCGTTTTACTTGCGATTGTATGTAACTCGTTTACAATCGACTCTAATTGTTCATCTTGCGCCTCAAAGGGTGTTTTCAATGTAATATGTGGCGGAACTAATGCGTAGTGCGGGTCATAACGTTTACGCAATCCGTTCGCTTTATCTTGAATCATTTTAGATGGAAAAATTACAATGCCTAATTTCATGTTCCAATTCCTCCCTTTGTAAGTCTAGTTAGATTTTGAGATAAATAAATCTCTTTATCTATTATATCAAATTATTCTGAATACTGCTCTCTATTATTTCATTGATAGAATATGAGAGAAGGCTTTCGGTAAATCAGTCTGCCAATATTTCCAAGTATGATTGCCTTCAAATTCCTCGTAATGCGTGATGAAGTTTCTATCTGTAAGAAGCGTATTTAACTCACGGTTCGGCCCTACGAAATCAGATACTTGTCCATCAGTACGCTTTACAGCCGTTTCTTCTGTACCGATGATGTGATACAGTTCTAACGCCTGTGGATCTTTGAATTCTTTTGCTAAGTTCATCACTGTCTCATCCACAAATGGTGATTGCATAACGACTTTACCGAATGTATGCGGATACATAAGTGCAGTCATAAAGGAAACTGTTCCGCCAAGAGAATCACCAATTAAAACACGACCTTTTCCCATTTGATACGTTGGATAATTTTCATCAATATATGGTGCAAGTTCATGAGCAAGGAAACGAATATATGCAGCATTTTTCACTTCATTTGGGAAATATTTTTCTTTACGATCATGTACATTTTTATATGGAATACCGACAATAATTGTACGGTCAATTTCTTCGGTTTCACGAAGGCGCTCAATTACACGGTGCGCTTTACCGAGCTGAAAATAATCTCTACCATCTTGTGCAATTACAACTGTATGTTTGTGCAGTGGTGTGTAATTTACTGGTAAATAAACGAGAAGTGTAACATCTTCTTGAAGTGATGCGCTATAAAATGAAATTTCTTCAATTCTCCCTATTGTTTGACTCATGTAGATCCCCCTAAATAAAAATTTACTGTAACGATTGTAAGAGCGACGCTTGTAGTGAAAAGGAAAGAAATATTCACTAATTGGTGCCTTAATTTCTATTTTACCATAATGGTACGAAGAATCTAAAAAATTAGTATTTAAGTTACGAAAGAAAACGGATATAATGAAGTGGGATTTTTGACAGGTGAGAGGGGAGACAGGATTTGAAACAAGAAAAATCAATCGCACTACCATTGGCTATTTCTATAATTGCTATTTCCTTTGCAGCAGTTTTTGTAAAGATGTCCTCAGCACCATCTTCAATATTAAGTATGTACCGCTTATGGATTATCGTACTTATTATGCTGCCTATCGTATGGAAAAAAAGAGAGGAATTTAATAGGATTCAAATGAAAGATTGGGGCTTTTTAATTGGATCTGGTTTCTTTTTAGCACTTCATTTTCTTTTATGGTTTGAATCTTTAAAGCATACAACAGTTGCTAGTTCAACAATTATTTTGGCGCTTCAACCAATCGTATCTTTAGTTGGAGGTTTTTTTCTATTTAAAGAAAGAACAACATATTCAGCCATTGCAACGATGGGAATCGCTATTTTGGGAGTAATGTGCATTGGTTGGGGAGATTTAGGTTTAAGTAAGCAAGCAATTTATGGTGACATATTATCCTTTCTAAGTGTAATAGCGGTTGTCGGTTATTTATTTATCGGGCAAACGACAGTGAAGAAAGTATCGCACTGGATTTATAGCTTTACAGTCTTTGCGTTCGCAGGTCTTTTTATGGGGATTTATAATGTCATATTACAAGTACCCTTTACAGGTTATACGAAGTGGGATTGGACTGTTTTTCTTTTACTTGCGGTTGTGCCGACAGTGTCACATGTAATTAATAACTGGCTATTAAATTATGTAAATGCAACGACAATTTCAATGAGTATTTTAGGAGAACCTGTTGGAGCATCTATACTTGCGTTCTTCTTACTTGGAGAAAAATTAAATGCAATGCAAATTATCGGTAGCATGCTCGTATTGTTTGGTGTATCTGTTTTCTTACTGCAGCAACAAAAACGTACAGCAAAAAATGTCGTAAACGAGCCGGTGTATACACAGGAATTATAGTGTTAGGGGAGAAAAGAGAAGTTGTGATACTTCTCTTTTTGTTTTATGGAAATACGGGTGTAGAAGGGGGAGGAAAATGGAATTTCCATCAAAAAAAGATGTATGGTTACATCCAATTTTTTTTTTTGTTGTAGGTGCCTGTTTTGCTCCTATATTTGCAGGGAGAGAATATTTTCTTTTGCTTTTTACAATTCCATTAGCAATGTTGTTTAGTTGGAGTTGATTTTTGGCAAAATATATTGCCGGGAAAGAAACAATTACGATTAGATCGGGTCTCGTTACAAAACGTATATTTATACGAGATATAAAACAAATTTCAAATACGAAAAATCCAATAGCAGCTCATGCATTATCATTTGAACGACTTGAAATTGTTTACGATACACATAAAAACAGAAATTATTTCTCCAAGAAATAAAGAACAATTTATTAACCTTGTAAAAAGTAAAAACTCAAATATTGAAACAAAGTAAAAGAGTGGCTACGAAGCCACTCTTTTACTCAGGCTGTGGAGAAAGTCTTCTCCACAGCCTGTTTTTGTGTCTGAACCTCTTTTTATGTGTCAACACTGATAAAAAAGAGGAAAAGGAGAGATTTTTTATGATGGGTGCTTTAAAAAATCATCGTGATGAGCGTGTATCTGTTTCTGTAGAAGAGTTGGTTCCACAAGATCATTTCCTTCGTGCAATTGAAGCGACAATTAGTTTTGATTTTATTGAAGAGAAGTTACGCCCTTATTACTGTGAAAACAATGGACGCCCGTCCATTCATCCTATTGTTTTATTTAAGATGATGTTTATTGGATATTTTTACGGTATTCGTTCTGAGCGTCAATTGGAAAAGGAAATTAAAACGAATATTGCCTACCGTTGGTTTTTAGGGTTTTCTCTATCGGATACTATTCCGGATCACTCTACAATCAGTTGGAATCGTCGTACTCGTTTTATTCATACAAATATTTTCGAAGAAATTTTTGATGAGATTGTGAGACAAGCGACGGAGCACCGGATGGTAGGAGGACGTGCACTGATGACAGATTCTACACATATTAAGGCCAATGCCAATAAAAATAAATTTGTACATAAATATAAAAAAGAAAAAGCAAAGTTTTATATAGACGAGCTAGAAGCTGCGGTAATCGAAGATCGTGAGGTACATGGAAAAAAGAATTAAAACCTAGAAAGGAAAGTGATACCCCTACCAAAAAAACTCGTATAAGTACAACGGATCCAGATAGTGGATTTTTAATGAGAGATGGAAAACCAAATGGTTTTCATTTCTTGGATCATCGTACGACTGATGCGAAGTACAATATTATTACAGATACCTATGTAACGGCTGGAAATATGGCAGATTCCGAGCCGTATTTAGCACGCCTCCAAGCTCAGATTGATAAATTCGACTTCAAAGTAGAAGCTGTTGCCCTTGATGCTGGCTATTTTACAGGATATATCTGTAAGAAACTATCAGAACGGAATATATTTATGGTGATGGGGTATCGCCGATTTGGAAAACGGAATAAAGAAGTACCGAAAAGCCAATTTAAATATGTAGAAGAAATGAATGTTTTCGCTTGTCCGATGGGATGTATTCTAGAATATGTAACAACTGATCGTGAAGGATACCGTCAATACAAATCGAATCCAGAAGACTGCGCTGTTTGTCCGTTACGTGAGGTGTGCTTTTCAAAGAAACAAAAACAAAAAGTTATCACTCATCATGTGTGGGAGAAATATAAGGATATTGCTAGAAAAAACAAGCTAACAGCTACAGGGAAAAGGTTGTATAAAGTACGCTGTTCCACTATAGAGCGAAGCTTTGCAGACGCCAAAGAACTACATGGCTACCGCTATGCCCGGTTTCGAGGGCTGAAGTCTGTCCAAATGCAAGCTTATCTCACCGCAGCTTGTCAAAACATGAAAAAAATAGCCCTCCACCTGACCAAAAAGGGTCAGGTGGAGGGCTATTTTTTAAAATTCTATTATTTTATGTTGTTTTTATTCGCTAAAATCAAAAAAGATTCCAGAGTGTTGGGAACCCTAAAGGGTTTCCCAACACTCTTTTACTTTGGGTTTGTCATATAAGGTTGTACGTGAATGACACATAGGTCACGGAATTTGCCTTCAGCAGTTGTAACAATTACGACTGCTTTACCTGCACTTTTTCCAGTAATCGTCACGGTGTCACCTTTTGGATATATGGTGATGATATCAGAATTCATATTTGACCAAATAAGCTCTTTATTCGTTGCTTGTATTGGCAAAGTAGAAGCTGCTAACACAATGTTTTGTCCCGTTTTTATTTTTAATTTATGTTTTTCCATATGAACACCGATGACTGAAATAACAGAAGGAGCAATTGAAATTTTAGGCGGGTTAGGTTGCATGTTTAAACAAGACGCAGAAGTATTTGTGATAGGTGAAAATTTTCGTGTTTGTTGTTGCTGGAAAGCTGCTAACATGTTGGAGTCCCCTTTCTGTATAAGTGCTGATACTCATACTATAAAGGAGTAGTGTTATGTTAAATTTAACGAAACATAAAGAATTTGTTAAATTTGATAAGAAGATTGTCGAACTGTAAAAAATCTCTGCTGTTACGATAACAGCAGAGATTTTTTTATAAATTATGACGATGTTGTTTTTCGAAATCCTCAAATTGCTCTTCAACTTCTTTTGAAGGTTGTGTTAGTAAACTAACAATTACGATGGCTAGTAAACTAATAGCGAAACCTGGAATCATTTCATATAAGAAATCTTTTAAGAATTTGAATTGAGTCCAGATAATAACAGTAGCGGCACCAGAAATCATACCAGCAAGCGCGCCCCATTTCGTCATACGTTTCCAATATAAGCTTAATAAAATAGCAGGTCCGAATGAAGAACCAAAACCAGCCCAAGCGTATCCAACAAGAGCTAAAATCGTATCATTTTGTTTAAACGCTAAAGCGCACCCAACTAATGCAATAACAAGTACAGCCATACGACCGACAAATACAAGTTCTTTATCAGATGCAGAACGTTTGAAGAATGTACGATATAAGTCTTCCGTTACGGCACTAGAAGTAACGAGTAACTGAGATGAGATTGTACTCATAATCGCTGCTAAAATTGCGGCTAATAAAAATCCAGTAATAAGTGGGTGGAATAAAATTTTCCCAAGTTCAAGGAAAATTGTTTCTGGGTTAGATAATGTTAACTCTTGTTGTGAATAGTAAGCAATACCAATAAGACCAGTAAACATAGCTCCGACAACAGAGAAAATCATCCAGCTCATACCAATTCTTCGTGCGCTTTTAAGTTCTTTTACAGAAGCGATTGCCATAAAGCGTACGATAATATGAGGTTGTCCGACATAACCAAGGCCCCATGCGAATAGAGAAATCATTCCTAAAGTAGAGGCACCTTTAAAAATATCTAGACGTGTTGGATCTACAGATCGAATTGTATCAAATGCAGGTCCAAGTCCGTTCGAATTCATAATTGTTACGATAGGAACAAGAATAAGAGCAACTACCATAATGATTCCTTGCACGAAGTCTGTCCAACTTACTGCTAAGAAACCACCAAATAATGTGTAAGCTACAACAACGCCTGCTACAATGAATAATCCAACATGATAGTTCATGCCAAATGAATTTTCAAATAATACAGCGCCTGAAACTAATCCTGAAGCTACATAGAAAGTAAAGAAAATCATAATAACAAGTCCAGATACTAAACGTAGCATATGAGATTTGTCGTGGAAACGGTGTTCCAAAAATTCTGGGATAGTAATAGAGTTATTTGCAATTTCTGAGTAGGTACGTAAGCGAGGAGCGACATAAAGCCAGTTTGCGTATGCGCCTAGTGTTAGGCCGATCGCAATCCAACTACTACTTAATCCAACGCTAAACATTGCACCGGGTAATCCCATTAAAAGCCAACCACTCATATCGGATGCTCCAGCACTTAATGCTGTTACTGCGGGGCCTAGTGTACGCCCGCCAAGCATATAATCTGTTAAGTTGGACGTTCGTTTGTAGGCGAAATAGCCAATTACTAACATCCCGAGCATGTAGATAGAGATCGAAGTTAAAGTTAACATCTGCGTACTCATGTAGTTCCCCTTCCTTTTGTCATGTCTTTTGATGCGTTATGCATATTTATAATCTATCATGATTATTCTGAAAAATCCATATAGAAATATGAATTTTCAGAAATGTAAGCGTTTTTTGATGTCATTTTACTTTTTTAATATATAATATTCATACAAAAAACCTTATTTTTAATAGAGTATTTATTATATTTACATAAAAAGAGGTTGTTTTGTCAATATAATATTGAAAGGAAAGAAAAATAAAATTTTTAAAAAAGTATTGACTTGTGAAAAAAGTCAGGTCTATAATGAGTGCAACTTAAAAAAATGCAAGCGTTGATGAAGAAGAGTACACATGATGAACATGTCAGAGAGCTGATGGTTGGTGCGAATCAGTATGGAATTGATGTGGAATGGGCTTCGGAGCTTCCAAACCGAAACGAAAGAAGTAGGCTTTGGCGACATGATCTCATCGATACAAGAGACACGTATTGTTTTTGATACGGTAAAGTGCGTTACATTTGTAACGAATTAAGGTGGCACCACGGGAGTACCCGTCCTTTCTATAGGATGAGTACTCCCTTTTTGTGTATAAAAAATTAAATAAATGAAATCGTTTAAGTAAGAAGAGTACGTATATTGGAGACGTTACAGAGAGCCGGGAATAGGTGGGAGCCCGGTACGGTGCCATATACGGAATGGGCTTACGAGAGGTATGCTGAACAATTGTTTTCAGTAGGCAACCCGGGTTCCGCCGTTACAAGGATAAGGTATAAATTTTGTACCTGAACAAAGCGGGATGCTTTTGCATCCAACACGAGGTGGTACCGCGGTATATTTATCGTCCTCTACATATTTTCGATATGTAGGGGACTTTTTTATTTTTCAGAGCGAGGTGAAGGACATGATGACGAAAGAAGAATTTATAAAACAAAAAAGAGAGAGAAAGACATTTTTAGTAATTACTGAAGAAGAAGGAGATAGCATTACGCCAATTTCTTTATATAGACGTATGAAAGGAAAGAAGAAATTTTTATTAGAAAGTTCACAGCTTCATCAAGATAAAGGGCGTTATTCTTACTTAGGATGTAATCCTTATGGAGAAGTAAAAAGCGTTGGTACGGAAGTAGAACGAACGATTTTCGGCCGGGCAGAAAAGTTACAAGGTAACGTACTACAAGTGTTAGAAGAAATAATCGCATCATCACAAGTAGACAGCCCATTTCCATTTTGCGGAGGAGCAGTTGGTTATATTGGATATGATGTCATTCGGCAGTATGAAAACATTGGAGCGGATTTACACGACCCATTAAATATTCCGGAAGTACACCTCTTACTCTATCGTGAGTTTATCGTTTACGATCATTTACGCCAAAGGTTGTCGTTTGTATATGTATGCAGGGAAGATGATTCGGCAGATTATGAGGAAGTATACGAAAGGCTACGATTATACAAAGAGGAAGTGCTACAAGGAGAAGAAACTGAAGTAAATGCAATACAATCCACATTATCATTCACTTCTTCTATAACGGAAAAAGAGTTTTGTGGGATGGTAGAAATGGCGAAAGAACATATAAGAGCCGGAGACATATTCCAAGTCGTACTGTCACAGCGTTTACAAAGTGAATGTATTGGTGATCCATTCGCGTTATATCGAAAACTTCGAATTGCAAATCCATCACCATATATGTTCTATATCGATTTTCAAGATTATGTTGTACTCGGTTCTTCGCCAGAAAGTTTGCTATCAGTAAGGGAGGATAAAGTGATGACGAATCCAATTGCTGGTACAAGACCGAGAGGGAAAACGAAGAGGGAAGATGAGGAAATCGCAAAAGAACTGTTAGACAATGAGAAAGAGCGAGCAGAGCATATGATGCTTGTAGATCTTGGGCGAAACGATATTGGTAGAGTGAGCGAAATCGGCTCGGTTACGATAGATAAATATATGAAAGTAGAAAAATACTCTCACGTTATGCACATTGTATCTGAAGTTTACGGAACATTGCGAAAACAAATGAGTGGATTTGATGCATTAGCGTATTGTCTACCAGCAGGAACAGTGTCGGGAGCTCCGAAAATTAGAGCGATGGAAATTATAAATGAGCTAGAGAATGAAAAAAGAAATGTATACGCGGGTGCAGTTGGATACGTTAGTTTTTCAGGGAATCTTGATATGGCGCTCGCTATTCGAACGATGGTCGTAAAGGGTGAAAAAGCATACGTTCAGGCAGGAGCGGGAATTGTTTATGATTCAGACCCAGTAGCTGAATATGAAGAAACGTTAAATAAAGCGAGAGCGCTTTTGGAGGTAATGAAATGATTGTACTTATCGATAATTACGATTCGTTCACATATAACTTGTACCAACTGTTAGGCGAACATGAAGAAGAAATTGTAGTTGTAAGAAATGATGAAATAACGATAGAACAGTTAGAAGAGATGAATCCAAGAGGAATTGTACTTTCACCAGGACCAGGAAAACCAGAGGATGCTGGCATTTGTATCGATGTCATCCGCCATTTTTATAAGAACGTTCCCATATTAGGGATTTGCCTTGGTCATCAGGCGATTATATCAGCATTTGGAGGAGACATTGTTAGAGCAGAACGTATTAAACATGGGAAAACATCACGTGTGAAACATAACGGAACGTCAATCTTTTCATACGCTACACAGCCGCTAACGGCGATGCGCTATCATTCCCTTGTTGCAGAGCACACGAGCTTGCCAAAGTGTTTTGACATACTAGCGACAGCGATGGACGATGGAGAAATAATGGCAGTCCGTCACAATTATTATCCGCTCTTCGGATTACAGTTTCATCCGGAATCAATCGCGACAGAAGAAGGCGGAAAGTTAATACGTGCCTTTTTAACAGAAGTGAAGGAGGAGGAAAGAGTATGAATAGCTATCTTCGTAAATTAGTGGAGGGGAAACATTTAACAGAAGAGGAAATGTATAGAGCAGGGCTTCTTTTATTAAATGAAAACATATTGGAAAGTGAAATTGCAGCTTTTTTAGTCTTACTGAAAGCGAAAGGTGAAACTGCAGAAGAAATATACGGCCTTGTTCGAGCTCTTCACGAAAAGGCACTACCATTTTCGAACCATATACAAGGAGCAATGGACAATTGCGGGACGGGTGGTGACGGTGCTCAAACGTTTAATATTAGCACAACATCAGCATTCGTACTGGCAGGAGCAGGTGTAAAGGTTGCAAAACATGGTAATCGTGCTGTTTCTAGTAAAACAGGAAGTGCAGACTTATTAGAAGAACTAGGTGTAAATATTAGTAGTACGCCAAACGAAATTGATTATTTACTAGAGCATGTGGGCATTGCATTTTTATTTGCACCAGTGATGCATCCAGCACTAAGGCGCATTATGAAAATAAGAAAAGAGTTAAACGTGCCGACGATCTTTAATTTAATTGGTCCTTTAACAAATCCAGTGAATTTAGAAACACAATTTGTCGGTATTTATAAACGAGATATGTTATTACCAGTTGCAGAAGTATTACAAAAGTTAGGCCGGAAACAAGCGCTTGTCGTAAATGGAAGTGGTTTTTTAGATGAAGCGTCATTACAAGGGGAAAATCACGTAGTCCTTTTAAAAGATAATGAAATAGTAGAAATGAGTATTGATCCAGAAAAGTATGGTTTTTCAAGAGTGAAAAATGAAGAAATTAGAGGGGGGAATTCAAAAGAAAATGCAAAGATTACGCTTGAAGTATTGAGCGGAGAAAAGAGTGTTTATCGTGATACAGTTTTATTAAATGCAGGTCTAGCTCTTTTCGCAAATGGAAAAACGGAAACGATTGAAGAAGGAATTAAACTCGCGGCACATAGCATTGACTCTGGAAAAGCATTAACCAAATTAAACTTATTAATTGCAGCAAGCAATGAAAAATTAGAAAGGGTGAACTAAGGTGGGGACGATTTTAGATGAAATTGTAGAACAGAAGCAAAGGGAAGTTGCGGAGTTGTATGAAATATATACACCAGTAAAAACAAAAAGAAAGACACATTCACTTGTAGAAGCGTTACAGCAGTTTACTGTCATTGCAGAAGTAAAGCGAGCATCACCATCAAAAGGAGATATCAATTTACACGTTGACGTACGAAAACAAGTGGGAACATATGAGAAATGTGGTGCAGGAGCAGTATCTGTTTTAACAGATGGTCAATTTTTTAAAGGGTCGTTTCACGATTTACAAACAGCAAGAGAAGAAAGTAACATTCCGCTTTTATGTAAAGATTTCATAATCGATAAGATTCAAATTGATAGAGCATATGAAGCGGGAGCAGATATTATTTTACTAATTGTAGCAGCGTTAACGAAAGAGAAGTTAAAAGAGTTGTATAGCTACGTGTTAGAAAAAGGATTGGAAGCGATTGTTGAAGTTCATGATGAACAGGAATTAGAAACTGCGATTGTATTAAATCCGCACGTTATTGGCATTAATAATCGTAATTTAAAAACGTTCGAAGTAGATTTAAGCCAAACTGAAAAGCTTGGAAAAAGATTGAATGAGGAGAAACTACTTTGGATTAGTGAAAGTGGCATTCATTCAAAAGAGGATATTATTCGTGTTAAAAGAGCTGGAGCAAAAGGTGTATTAGTTGGAGAGGCGCTTATGACATCATCTTCTATTAGTAGTTTTTTTGAAGATTGTAAGGTGAATATATGAAAGTGAAAATTTGCGGCATCACTGATGTGGAAACAGCGAAAAGTGCGTGCGAATATGGCGCAGATGCACTCGGATTTGTTTTTGCAGAAAGTAAGCGGGAAATCACTCCAAAGAGAGCGGAAGAAATCATTCAGGAGCTTCCAGCCAACGTGTTAAAAATCGGTGTTTTCGTAAATGAATCAGTAGAAGTGATCCAGAAAATTGCAGATGAGTGCGGGTTAACACATGTACAACTACATGGGGATGAAGACAATTATCAAATTAGAAGATTGAATATTTCGTCTATAAAGTCACTAGGAGTAACTTCAGAGAGTGATATGAAAAACGCCCAAGGGTATGAAGCGGATTATATATTATTTGATAGCCCGAAAGAAAAGTTTCATGGAGGAAATGGAAAGACATTTTCATGGGAACTACTTAGAGATATGCCAAAAGAATTGCGAAAGAAAATGATATTAGCTGGTGGATTAAACGCTCTTAATATAGAAGAAGCAATTCGAACTGTTCGGCCATATATGGTCGATGTGAGCAGCGGAGTAGAGACAGAAGGAAAGAAAGATGTAGAGAAAATAAAACAATTTATTATAAAAGCGAAGGAGTGTTCCAAATGAACTACGCATATCCAGATGAAAAAGGACATTACGGTATATACGGAGGACGATACGTTCCAGAAACGTTAATGCAATCTGTACTAGAACTAGAAGAAGCATATAAAGAAGCGATGCAAGATGAAGCATTTCAAAAGGAATTAAATCATTATTTAAAAACGTACGTCGGAAGAGAAACACCGCTATATTATGCTGAAAATATGACGAAGTATTGCGGTGGTGCAAAGATTTATTTAAAACGTGAAGATTTGAATCATACAGGAGCTCATAAAATTAACAATACAATCGGTCAGGCACTACTTGCAGTGCGAATGGGCAAGAAAAAAGTTGTCGCTGAAACAGGAGCTGGACAACACGGAGTTGCAACAGCTACTGTATGTGCTCTTCTCGGATTAGAATGCGTCATTTTTATGGGAGAAGAAGATGTAAGACGTCAAAAATTAAATGTGTTCCGAATGGAATTACTCGGAGCGAAAGTAGAAAGTGTAGCGGCAGGTAGCGGTACATTAAAAGATGCGGTAAACGAGGCGCTTCGTTACTGGGTTTCACATGTGCATGATACGCACTACATTATGGGATCTGTTCTCGGACCACATCCATTCCCGCAAATTGTCCGTGATTTCCAAAGTGTAATTGGAAATGAAACGAAAAAACAATATGAGGCGTTAGAAGGAAAGTTACCAGAAGCAGTCGTTGCTTGTATTGGCGGTGGTAGTAATGCGATGGGGATGTTTTATCCGTTCGTACACGATGAAGAAGTTGCTCTTTACGGCGTAGAAGCAGCTGGAAAAGGCGTTCATACAGAAAAGCATGCAGCAACTTTAACGAAAGGAAGCGTTGGCGTTCTCCACGGATCAATGATGTATCTTCTGCAAAACGAAGAAGGACAAATTCAAGAAGCACACTCTATTTCAGCAGGACTTGATTATCCAGGTGTTGGTCCAGAACATAGCTTGCTAAAAGATATTGGCCGCGTTTCTTATCATTCGATAACAGACGAAGAAGCATTAGAAGCATTTCAATTATTAACGAAAAAAGAAGGTATTATCCCGGCGTTAGAAAGCTCGCATGCTGTCGCATACGCATTAAAATTAGCTCCGAAAATGAAGGAAGATGAAGGACTTGTTATTTGTTTATCTGGCCGTGGTGATAAAGATGTAGAGAGTATAAAACGTTATATGGAAGAGGTGTAAAAAATGGGAGTAGAAAAAATTAAAGCAGCGTTTGAAAATGGCAAGAAAGCATTTATTCCGTACGTAATGGGCGGAGATGGTGGCCTTGAAAAATTAAAAGAAAGAATTCGTTTTCTAGATGAGGCTGGAGCAAGCATCGTTGAAATTGGTATTCCGTTTTCAGATCCAGTCGCAGATGGCCCAACGATTCAAAGAGCAGGGAAACGAGCGCTAGATAGCGGCGTAACATTAAAAGGCATTTTTCAAGCGTTAGCAGAGGTAAGGAAAGAAGTACAAATGCCTTTTGTTCTTATGACATATTTAAATCCGGTACTTGCATTCGGAAAAGAGAGATTCATTGAGAACTGTATAGAAGCAGGTGTAGACGGCATCATCGTTCCAGACTTACCGTATGAAGAACAAAATATTATTGCGCCGTTACTTCGAGAGGTAAACATTGCGCTCATCCCACTGGTTACCGTAACGAGTCCTATTGAAAGAATTGAAAAAATTACGAGTGAATCAGAAGGGTTCGTTTATGCTGTTACAGTAGCGGGCGTAACGGGAGTACGTCAAAACTTTAAAGAGGAGATTCATAGTTACTTAGAAAAAGTAAAATCACACGTCAACTTACCAGTAGTCGCTGGATTCGGCATCTCAACAAAAGAACATGTAGAAGAAATGGTTACAATATGCGACGGAGTTGTCGTTGGAAGTAAGGTCATTGAGCTTTTAGAAAATGAAAAGCGAGAAGAAATATGTGAATTAATATATGCAACAAAACAAAAAGAAGAGGCATAGTCTCTTCTTTTTGTTTTGCGTAATAAGTGTTAAAATATACAGAAAATACATATAATTCAGAGGGGGAGAAGGCATGCTAAGACGTAAATTACTATATCTATTTTTAACTGTACCATTATACGCTTGGCTCATTAGCATGACGAAAATAGAGTTAATGGCTCTATTTTTAGGGTATGTATTCATCTTTTCCAACTTAAATCGCATTCAAGAACAGTCTATTTTAGAAATATGTCTATTTTCGATTAGTATAGAATTATTTAGTATCGTTTCGATTGTATTATTAAACGAACTATTTCTACGGATTCATTCATTTACATTAATGAAATTTTGGAATATTATATTGCAAGCAATATGTACTTACATTGTGTTTGTTGTGTTGAAAGAAATAGTCGGAAAGCAGACAGTTTTTCAGGATAATAGAAAATGGGAGTGAATGAAAAGGAGCCGTTTGGTTCCTTTTTTGAATCTGTTTTAAAAACAATTGAAAATTATAGCATCTGTTATATAATAGTTAAAAATTGTATTTTAAACGAAATGAGATGATAACATGGCCATATTGTTGGCACTTATCCCAATTATGATGATTTTCATTTGTTTATTTTTATTTAAACAAACGTCATTAAGGTCTTCGTTAATTTCTTATGCTGTGTCTGTTGGAATCGTTTTACTCTCGCCAACGTTTCAATTAGGGATAAGTGAAACTGTACACGCAACGATTAAAGGATGGTTAATTTGTTTTATTGTCGGGTACGTTTTATTTTTCGGTATTTTTTTATTTCACCTCATGAACAAAATGGGGTACATCGATCAAGTGGCACGTTTTCTAGAAGCAGTGACGCAAGATCGCTTATTACAAATGCTGCTTATGTGTTTTGGCATTTGCCCGCTTATTGAATCAGTAAGTGGATTCGGTATCGGCTTCATGGTTGCAGCACCTATTTTTCTTTCACTAGGATATAAACCATTTCAAGCTGTACTACTCTCATTCATCGGCTTACTAGCTAGTTCATGGGGCGCAATGGCAACTGGTACGATTATCGGTTCGCAGCTAATAAATATGCCTCTTACAACACTTGGCACAAATACAGCGCTATTAAGTATTCCGATGTTTGCTTACTTCGTTATTCTTTCTTTACACGTTGTTGGCGGCTGGCGAGCGGTTATAGAAAAGTGGAAAGAAGGAGTAGGATTCTTTCTATTATTTTCTCTCGGAATCTACCTTTCTAATGCGTACGTAAGTGTTGAACTAGCAGGGATATTAAGTTCTATCGTTACGATTACATTTGGCTTTCTTATCATTAAATTAAAAGGAAAAAGTGGGCAAAATCTTATAACAGAACATGCGGCTGCAACGGAGAGAGAAGTATCCATTATAAAAATTATTAGCCCTTATATATTTCTAACAGTTTGTATTTTACTTTCTCGCCTCGTTCCTGCATTACATGACTTGTTCAGATCATATGCAGTCCTTGATTTGAAATCATACTCTTACAAATTAGAAATGCTGTATTCACCAGGATTTTGGCTCGGTATGACTTGCTTATTTACTATTATTTTCTTCCGCATCCCGTCTCATATTATTAAACAATCACTCTCACAAACGATCAAACAATGGATTCCTTTTGCGATTACGACGACAATGTTTATCGCCATTTCAGAACTCATGGGTGCATCAGGCATGCATGCATTACTCGCAAAGACAGCTGGTGATACATTTGGAACCTTTTTCGTTTTCGTTGCTCCGTTTATTGGCGCTATTGGTGGATTTTTAACAGGTAGTAACGCAGGATCAAATGCAATGTTTATAAAACTCCAAATGCAAACCGCACAAAACGTAGCACTCCCGTGGCAATATGTCACAACCCTTCAAAACACTGCATCATCAGTAGCGACAATCGCTTGTCCATCACGGATTACATTAGGTGCTTACTTATGTAATATCCCTTACCGTGAAAATGAACTATTAAAGAAGACGACGTTAATGATCTTTGGTGCGGTTTTACTTGTAGTGGTAGAGGTTATTGTTTGGTATATGTTGAGAAATTAAAAATCCTCTTAACATAGGAGGATTTTTTTTATGAATGGATAATGATTTAAATATGAATAGCTTCTACTAAATGAATAGGAGATGAAATGTATGCCCTTAAAAAATTATGGTGTGTTAAAAGGTACCGTTATACAATCTAAGATCGGAAAAGGGAAAACACCTCATTATCAAGTTCATTTACAAGGCGAAGCAGAAGTAGATTATCGTATTGCAATTAACGTAAAATCGCAAAGTTATCCGTCAGAAGTTTTATATTTTGCGAGTAACAATATTAAGTCAGAGGCGATTCATATTTTACCGACATTACCATTCGGTTTTACAGAAATAAAAAACAATGAACCGAAAGTAGCTTTAGATTATGTAAGAGGAAATCTATTTGACTCAAATCAAATGATTCCTTTGCCTCCCGAAAAAGCAGGAGCAGATAATGATTTAAATGAAAAAATAGAACGTTATATAAAACGAGCGATAGAAGAAAAAGCAATTATTTACGCATTTGGCGAAAGATGGGGACCAGAAGAAAATACACCAGATTCCTATTTTCATTTCAAACCAGGAAACGGTATACATGATATTCACATGAATCAAGGAAATGTAGAGAAATGGAAAGCTGATAATGGCATATGGCAAGACGGAGGAATACTCATTCACTTCGAGAAGGAAGAAGAATGGATTGGTATCTTTCTGGCATTCCAATCACAGTCATGGTGTACCGATGAAGAAGGGCATGCTCGTGTGCCTGTTGAGCATTGTGATTATAAGGGGAATAATTAACAAGAAGAGGGCGTTCAAAAAGAACGCCCTCTTCTTATTTTATAAAACGAAAAACTAACGAGTGTAGAAAGACAAGAGAACAGCAGTGCCACACTAGAAAACGCAATGAGATACATATTATATTTCATAACCTGTCCAATTAGCTGATTACTGTCGTATTGAAACAGTCCTGCTATTATGTTGAATAAAAATAAAACGATAAACATGACGATAACCCCGTCTATTGATCCTTTAATGTCTGGTTTACTTAAAGCGATATGTGCGGAAATGCAAATGGCGATAAATAAAAATAACCAAAAGGAAGGATTCAATAAATTACCGATTGTAAATAAGCTTTTCAATAATACAAACGTCGACAAGAGCATGTTTTGAACCATTTCTATATTAATAGAAGTAGAAGCGATTGTTTTTTCGAGAGTTGTATTAAATAAGAAATATGAATTCGGTACGAAATAGCGCATTAAAAGGATTAACGCAGTAATACCAGAAATAATAGGACCAATTCCAATGAAGAAGTTCCCAATTCGTTGATATACACTTTTTTGATTGTATTGATGTTGTACGTATCCTAAAGCACCTTGACTTGTATCTGTTGGGAAAAACTGCGTTCCTACAATTTTATGACGAAATAGCACACACATAATGGCATGTCCAAGTTCGTGAATCGGAACACCAATCCAAGCCGTTAAAAGGAATCCTTTTCTTCCGAAAGCTCTCGACCAATACATGCGTGTGAGAGATTCTAAATATCCTAATAAAAATCCAATTACAATGATAACGCCAATTAAAGATAATAATTGGATTACGCTTGTAAGGAGTATTTGAAAAATTGAGGTTACCAATTCCATTGCCAGTCATCCAATCTGTTAAAAATATTATTTATTCTGTTTCATAATAGCATTTTTTTCAAGATTACTAGCACATATATTTTCTTTCGGAAGAAGGATTTCAGAATCTTTTTCTTGTAGTCATGTTTTATGTACAAATTCATATATTGAATTTGTAACACCCTATACGGTATATCCTTAAGGAGGGATAAGAGAATGAAATGTCCGTCATGTCATACAGAAAATGCAGCGGAGGCAAAATTTTGCGGGAATTGTGGACATTCGTTAACGGAAGAAGTAGTGGCAAGTAGTGGCCAAGAAGAAGGGCCGGAACAAGTACGTGCGGCACAAGCAAAGGAAGCTCGGCCAAATGAAACGGTAGAGCAAGCGAAGCGGTTCGCGAGCGGCTATTTTCAATTTTTTAAACATGCATTACAAGCACCCACAGCGATTATGAAAAGCGGCGCTATTGAAGTGCGAAATGGAATTGTAAGTCTTGTTCTTATTTGTTTTTTAGGAGCATGTATTTTTTATAGAATGATGAGTGCAGCATCAGCAGTTACGAGAACATTTGCACCAGATATATCTACTCCCACGTTTTTTGGAGAATCTATAACGGTCTTTTTCTTTTTATTAATTTTAACTTTATTTGTCGGATTTATTATTTTTGTAAGTGGTAAGATGATGAAATCGTCTTTTTCGTTTCTTGAAGTATTTGGTATATGGGGAACGATAGCGACGCCGACTATTGTCATATTAGTCCTTTCTTTTCTTTTTAGTTTCTTATTAATCTTTTTCTTACCTATATTATTATCCGTAGCTGCAACTTATATAGGGATTAGTATAACTGTAGCCGTATTAAAGCTAGACAATGGCGGATTAGATCTCGTTTACACACTTATTATTGCAAATGTTTTAATGGGAATTGCAACGTTCATTGTACTTTGGTCTTACATTAGTACGATAATTCAAGCCTTAACAAAGGGAATAACTGGCTTCTAATGAAAAGGTGGTTGACTGAATGAATGTATGTCCAAAGTGCGGAGCTCAGTTTGAAGATGGTGTGCAATTTTGTCAAAACTGCGGGTCGAAGAGGGGACGTCCTGTAGTAAAGAAGAACATGAGCGGCGGTACAAAAGTTGGCATTACACTGTTAGCACTATTTGTTATAGTGATTATTGGCTTGTATTTGTACGGAGCATCGTATTATACGCAGGTGGCACAAGTAGACCGGATGATTACGATTTTACAAGAGAGGGATGGAGAGAAATTAGCTGAGATCGTTACGGCAGATGATCCATCGGTTATGATAACGAGAGAGAGTTTAACGCCTCTATTTTCATATATAAAAGAAAATCCATCTTACGTAAATGAATTAAAAGGATATTTGAGACAAGGTGAAAAACAACGGGACGGAATAGAAAGAGTTGATTTTTCATTAACGAAAGACGGAAAGTATTTCTTTATATTTGATCGATATAAATTGAAAGCGAAGACGTACTATACAACTTTGCTTACAAATGAAAAAGGCGTATCGTTAAAAATGAATGGAAAAGAAATTGATAAGACAGATGACAAAAAGTTTGAGAAGCAATATGGGCCATTTCTTCCGGGAAATCAAGTGTTTCAATCAGATTATAAAAATGACTATGTAAAATTATCTCGTGAGGAAAAGGTTGTACTTATGAAACAAAGCCAATATAACGTAACGATAGATTTAACGTTGCAAGGTCAATATATTACAGTTCAAACGAACGCGCCTGGTGCAACATTGTACGTAAATCAAAAACCGGTTACAGCGCTGGCAGGAGAAGAAATTACATGGGGGCCTGTAGCGACTGATGGAAGTGCGACGATTTATTTAGAACGAAATGGAGAAAGCGGACGAGAAACGACACAAGTAGAGACGATAACGACACTTTCGTCTTATAATCTTCCATTCCAAAAGAAAAGTACAGAAAAAACAGTTGTTTATAATGTTACTCCAACGCCCGCGACTGGGCATGTATATAATGGTTTCATCTTTCCTGATAGTGATATTCGAAAATTAACGAGTGCAGATTTAACATATTTATCGAAAGAGCAGTTGAAAATTGCTAGAAATGAAATATATGCAAGGCATGGACATATTTTTCAAACGAAAGATATGCAAGCGTATTTTGCAAAACAGTCTTGGTATAGAGAAAATCCTTATTTTAAAGGAACGTTAACAGATATTGAAACTTATAATATTGAACTAATCAAATCAAGAGAATAGGCACTTGAAAAAGGTACAGTGTATATTGCTGTACCTTTTCTATCGTTATTTAGCTGGACCAGGATCCCTTGAGAAAAAGATATGAAAGAGAAATGTGACTTTACTTGATCCTCCTGATGTACTAGCTTGTATATGTGATAAAGGACCAGACGTTAGAGCAGCCTCGGAATGGGGTGGTACGACTATTTTGAGCGCATGATCTGATTCTGGTGAAGCAGTAACAGTAATTGTATCATCAGAGAAGTTTATAATTTTAACAGAACCGACTGGAAAGATGGACTTGCCAGCATGTGATGCTGAAGCGAATTGGGTAGCTTTCCAAATATCTTGCGCAAACGTATCATCGTTAGATAACCAAGCACGAGCGCTATATATTGTTGCATTAATGGAAAATTCTTGGTCAAGTGAGACGGCGGGTTTCGGTTCTTTTGGTTCTTGCGGTTCATCTGGAAGCTGGGCGAGAAGGCCGGCGCACATATATTTCACCTACTTTCAATAGTAACTGTTATAGCATATTAAACATGTTGTTTATAAGACACGACAGTTACCTATTCATACATAAGTTTGTGCACCAAATTTGAAGATAAAATTCTCTTTCTTTACAATGGAGGTAGGTGTTATTTTTATAAAATATGGAAAACGTAAAGAGTATGTAAAAAAGAAGGAGTGGTAAAGTGAACTATGTCATTATTGGCGGAGATGCAGCTGGTATGAGTGCAGCTATGCAAATTGTTAGAAACGATGAAAATGCAAATGTTGTGACGCTAGAAAAAGGTGAAATTTATTCGTACGCACAGTGTGGGTTACCGTATGTCATTAGTGGTGCTATCGCTTCAACGGAAAAGTTAATCGCGCGTAATGTAAAGACGTTTCGTGATAAATACGGAATTGATGCGAAAGTACGACATGAAGTAACGAAAGTAGATACGGAAAAGAAAATGGTATACGCAGAGCATACGAAGACGAAGGATGTCTTTGAATTTCCATATGATCGATTATTAATTGCGACTGGAGTGCGTCCTGTTATGCCAGAATGGGAAGGACGGGAATTACAAGGCGTTCATCTTTTAAAAACAATTCCTGATGCTGAGCGCATATTAAAAACGCTAGAAACGAATAAAGTTGAAGATGTAACGATTATTGGCGGTGGCGCAATCGGACTGGAGATGGCAGAAACATTCGTCGAACTTGGTAAGAAAGTAAGAATGATTGAGCGAAATGATCATATCGGTACGATTTATGATGCAGATATGGCAGAGTACATACATAAAGAAGCAGATAAGCATCATATTGAAATTTTAACGAATGAAAATGTAAAAGCGTTTAAAGGGAATGAACGAGTAGAAGCAATTGAAACGGATAAAGGTACGTATAAAGCAGATCTTGTTTTAGTGTCGGTAGGAGTGAAGCCAAATACTGATTTTCTTGAAGGGACAAATATACGTAAGAATCATAAAGGGGCAATTGAAGTAAATGCATATATGCAAACGAATGTGCAAGACGTATATGCAGCTGGTGATTGCGCAACACATTACCACGTTATAAAGGAAATTCATGATCATATCCCGCTCGGAACGACTGCCAATAAACAAGGCCGACTTGCTGGACTGAATATGCTTGATAAACGAAGAGCATTTAAAGGTACGTTAGGTACAGGCATTATTAAATTTATGGATTTGACGCTTGCAAGAACAGGATTAAATGAAAAAGAAGCGAAAGGGCTACACATCCCGTATAAAACAGTCAAAGTAGATTCGACTAATATGGCGGGCTATTATCCAAATGCGAAACCACTTTACTTGAAATTACTATACCGTTCCGACACGAAACAATTATTAGGCGGACAAGTAATTGGAGAAGAAGGTGTAGATAAACGGATTGATGTAATCGCAATGGCACTCTTCAATAAAATGAGCATTCACGATTTAGAAGATGTCGACTTAAGTTATGCCCCACCATATAACAGCGTTTGGGATCCAATTCAGCAAGCGGCAAGGAGAGTGGAATAGCACTTTTTAAAGTGCTATTTTTTTTACAATGAGGGAGTAAATAAAGTTTCACTTTATTTTGAATATACCGTTTCCCCTTGAAAACATATTACGTATCGCTTATATTTTCATATAGTATTTATTTTTTAAACGAAGCAATGAACGAACCAGGGGCGCAGTATGGCAATTAACATGAAAACAATCGAAGAATGGATTGCTGAATCAAATGCAAGACATGAAGAAGACTTTGGACACGTTGTGGAAGAAATGAAAGAAGTATGTGTCGGACTTGATAACGCGACATTAATTTATACGAAAAATGTATTTTGTTTCGGTAAAAAAGTAGAAGTATTTTTCTTCTTCCAAGACCATGTCGTGATTGGACAAGAAAAAGACGAATATGTTGAGATTGAAAAATTAAAGTATGATGCCATTACAAATAGTAACTTAAAAACAAATGACAAAAATACTACGTTAGAATTAAAGTTTGCTAACGGACAATCTATCAATTTAGATAGTTTAAATGATAACTACGGTACGAAAAATTGGTTATTTGCTAGACAAATTAAGAGTATTTTTAAGTTAATCTAGTAAAAAAGCACGCCGTCTACCGGCGTGCTTCTAACAATGCAAATCCCCTTTTAACCAATTCCGCGCCCGATATGCCCCAACTGGAACTTGAATAAGAGATGTTTCATTCCCAGCATCTATTCCGTACAATTGATCACATGAATTTGTATCAAAACTAAGTAAAGGATGCCCGCCCATCCCCATCGCGGTCGCTGCAAAAACGAGTTTATGAACGAGTATACCTGCTTCCATTTGATGAATACGGTACCCTCTATAGCCTAATGCATTTGTATAGTAATCTTTCTTTCCGACTACATGTAAGCAAAGTGGTACTTGAAAAAGGTTCACGTTATCCATCGTCATACTAGACTGAAGTGAGTAGCGAAGGTCTCCATATCGAATTGGTTGTATGGAATGTGTTTTACTGTTATAAGCGTAAGCCCCGTTTTTAATATTTTTCACGTTATAAAAACATCCATATAAGGAGACGCTTGTATTTTCATTTGTATACTTACCGTCAAGATCGTTGTAATAGGGGAAGGAGAGACTCGCTTCTTGTAGTAAAGTAGCGAGCTCGGCTGCATCCCATTTCGTTAAAGTAAAGTCAGCATCAGGGGAATACCGTTTTCTGCAAAGTTGTAAGAAATCATAAGATAAACGCTCTACTTTCGGCAGTTGTACAGCATGCTCATGATATTGATAGTGCTCTTCATGAGCTAGTGTTTGGAAGTGTGCTGTCGATTCGATCATAGAAGCTTCATTTATTTTTGTTATCATCGGATATTCATCTACATGTTTTGAGCGAACGAAATGTTCATGTGCGAGCGGCGGAATTTGTTGCAACAACTCACGAGAAGTAAATGTTTTATTTTCATGGTAATCATTGTGAAACCAATTAGTTTCTGGCTCTGTACTTAAAGGAATAACGGCATACACACTTTCTTCACCTTCTGACAATCCGAGTAAATGGTTCAGTGCACGGTCTAGAAATTGAAAGTATACGCCGTTCGTATAACCGAACTGTTTGGCACATTCAAGTAATTGTCCAATGAGAACCCCGCTATCTAATCCTTGAAGGCGATATGAAAAGTTATTGTATTTAAAGAAGTTTTTCCAAAACATAGTGGATACGAATGCGGCACCGAAACAATCATGTATATTACAGCGGTTACCGAGTGCGTCTGCTAAATAAGAATCGAAATTTCCTTCGCGAAGTAAAATAAGCCGGTGATGCGCGGCGTCATAATGGTAAATGCCGTCTGGATAATCGTCAATCTTTAAATAGATATACAATTCATTAGGGTATAAGGCACCGCCTGAAGGAATGGATCTACGTAATACATTTCTCCCGCTATTTAGCTGACATAATTGTGTTACACCAAATGAATACCAAAGGTAGTGACCAATCTCATCTAAAGTAGGTGTAGTAGAAGAGTTCGATAAAGATAATGGGATTTCTAAGGAGAGCGGGATGGTAGGTACATTTCGATATAATTTATAAGGAAGCGGTGCGTCTTTCCAGTCCACCTCATGATTCGGCATAATTTCATCGATAGAGAAATGGAGATGATGTAAAAAAGTATCTAGCTGCATGAAATCCCTCCTTTACTATGGAAACGGATGTGGATGTGGATTTAATCTTTCATTCGTTAAAGGTTCGTCTGTATATCCAAGTGTCATCGGTACGGTATATACCCGGTCCAGTCCTGTAACTCGAGTAAGATGGTGACCAAACGTCATCGGTAGCATGCCTGGAATAATAACTTTTACACAATGTAATCCATTCTTTTCTATGAGGGGAACGGTTTGATCTACAACGATTATTTCAAGATTAGATTGATGCAAACGATTTAAAAGTTGGTGGAGATCGGATGTTAAATCCATATCAAATGATTGTGATACATTCATTTCTTGGAACGTTTGCACCGGTGCATCTTCCCGTAAAAGGAAGTGAAGACGTTCTTCTGTTTCTTTCAATCCATACAGCATACTATGGTCTTCCATTTTATTAACGAAATAAGGATCTTGTAAGCATTTTTCGTAGTATTCTCTTTTGTGCTCGAGCTCATCGTCTGTTATAAGTAACATGCCTGCTATTTCTTGAATGGCGCTTTTTAAGGCTCGAATAGGATCTAAATGAGCGCCTCCTGCACAAACAACGTTCATTCCATTTTCACGCGTATTTTTTGCAATTACCCATAAGCTAGGAATGCCGTGTTCCATCGTCGCGTTAAAAGCGTGTAATTCATATCCGGTAATCGTACGTAACCGCTGGATCATTAATTGTAATTCTGTATCATTTGCTGAAGTAAGATCAAGGCGGGGAAGAGGTAATTCGGCATACCAAGTGAGTAAGAAGGCATCACGCTCTACAATTTCTAAAATGCCGTGAAAAATCGCTTCTTCTAAACTACCGCCAATTGCACATCCATTTGATGTTTCATACACGAAAGCGTCTCGATGACCGAGGCTATAATAAGCAATTGATTCAGGAACTAAAAGCGGTCTGTTTTGTGATAAAGAATATCCCCATACCCAGTTTTGCTCATAATCAGGATCAAACGGTTTAAATGGAAAATTATCACGATTGTAATGTTCATTTGTATGTACACCGAGCGAGAGGGGATTTAGTGCGTGTTCTTCTAAATCATGAAAACTACCATGCACATTTGTCTTTTTCCCGCGAGGCGACATCCCGCAATATCGTTCTAAACCTTCTAAAATAGCAGTTGCTTCACTCACTGCAAATGAATGAGTTCGGCCTGCAACACCTTCATTTCCGAACATTAATGGCATGTTTATAATGACGTCAGCGAATGGTAATAATGAATGCTGCATTTTGCCGTTCAACATACCGACCCGATAATCTAAATAGTCTCTCGTTAAAAATGTGTTTAATTCATGAATGGAACGGCAGCGATACGTTTCGGTGCTTACTTTTAAACTCGGTTGTAAAGAAATTTCCGCCGCATCCGCAGTATCATTAGGTAAATTACTACATACAGGACAGAGAGGATCTGGAAGAAAAGAATGCCGCGTACATTGTAATGTTTGTAAGTTTAGTAAAATAAGTTCATTTTCTAAAGAAGAATGGTTATGAGTTAATATTTTTTCTGTTTCTGCGCAAATAAGATGGCACATTTGTAACATTCCATTTTGGGTGGCACGTACATCACGCCTCGTTACATCATCTGCTTTAAAGGCATATTTCCGCTGTAGTTCCCACATTTCTTTTTGGTCAAAGCCAGCGATAAAACGGCGTCCATCAGAACAATGGGAACATCCGGGCGTAAGAGGATGAATGTAAGGACCGATAATACCTTCGCCAAATGAAGTAAAACCACGTAGCCATGGAATATGATTTGACCGAAAAATTAGCTCAGCGTCATGATGAATAGTAGAAGGAGATCCGTCATGTAATACGAGAGCGAGATGAATATTTTCAGGAAGTACTTCTGGAAGGGTATGCTGACGAATGATGGAATATTGTTTGCATAATTGATCATGTACATAGTCTGCAAGAAGGCCATCTCCTATAAGCAATATATTTTGAGTCATAGACCGTCCTCCTTTGCAATTAATACCCCATACACACCGTCTAAGTTTTCTTTCAAAAATGGTTCGATTGCTAAATCAAACACGAAGGGATAAAAATTATGTTCTTCTAAATGCTGTAAGGCAAGCTGTAAAGATTGTGTGCTTGGAATTTCTTCTTCCGCTTGTATTTCCACTCTAAAAGAATCCGTGTCATATAAAATAATAGATGATTCAGGCAAGATATTAGCTCTGTAAGGAGTCTCTTCACTTTGAATGTGGAGCAGTGATAGTTGTAGTGCGTTCCGTAAGGCTAACGTCATATTAATATTAGATGCACCGTACCATCTATCATTTACACCAACCCAAATGACTGGAAAACTGAGAATCTCTTCACTCATTGCAATTTTAGGTGTTTCATGAATTGTAGCAAGAGCATCGTAATAAAATCTACAATGTTTATCGTGAATATCAGTTAAATCAATCGTTGTAAGTTCTTCTAGCATATGTGACTGCCGCTCATACAGTTTATTGTTTAAATGTTGTTGTAGTGCCCGGTAAAATCCTTCTGTCATCGTTTCTCCAGCACCGATACCGATATCGTTATGTTCAGGAATAAGGCGGTGAATGATTTCTGCTACATATGTTTCAATTCCTGTTAAACCGGCTTCTCGGCGTGCTTCATTATGAGTCAATCCACTGCAAGTCATAAGAGGCAGAAGGGGAGCTGGGCCATCTGATAGTGGAGTGGCTACTTGAATATAGCACTGTGATAACGGTAATTGATATGAATCTTGTTCATCCCATACATGGAATATACCGGCTTCTTTAGAAGTTAATGAGTCGAAAAAGCGGAATATATCAGTTGAAGTATGTTGGCCATACCGATGCTCAAGTTTTTCAGAAAGATTTTCTATCGTATCAATTGTAAAACTTTCATCAGTTGCAAGAGGGTGTTTTATAAAAGGATGCCACGTTCCTTCAAGGGTTTCATAGTTTAATAAAAAGAATTGTGATTCTTTTTCACGATAAGAATCATCCGCGACATGTTTAAACAATTCAAAAACGATTACATTTGCTAACATGGCAGATGTAATTTGTGAGAAGGAATCCGATGAATTTTCATTTTGCAAAGTCGTTTCATGTAGCCGATGCCATGCGGATTCCCAGCATTCATCACGGTTTTCCATTACGACAGGTCCAGCTATACCGAGTGTTGATAAACAAATAGCTGGTATAAAATTCTTTTTCGTTTCTCTACAAATAGTGTGAACTGTTTTTAAACCGTCAATGTCTCCATTTTGAGAAACATATAAAATCCAATCAAAAGGTTCGAATACTTCATGTAAGGGACGGTCAATTGTAGTATCGATTTCTTGAAGGAGTACACTGTTATCAACTTCATATGCACGTTCTATTAGCTCATGTATTCTGTCATAGTTTGTTTTATCTCGATCTGTAACGAGGTAATGAAATGTAGGTAAACCAGATTCTAATAAAGAAGAAACTAAGGAAGTGAGCATATCCCCAGAACCAAGTACAAGGACATTTGCTCCGCGGTACGTTTCAAATTTTAAAGCACCTGAATGAGAATCGGCTTCTAAAAATTCAATTTGCGAAGCATATCTGTCGAGTAATGTACTGTTTAATTCATGAGGTGCATCTTGATTTGCATCGCGAACGAAACCATTTTCATATAAAATCTCTCCAATTTCAAATACACGATTTTGATAGGGGAGAGGGAGTCCATCAGTTATTTCTGCTAAAGAATAATTTCCGTTAAACATTGGCATTAATTTTTCAATCCAGTCATAAATTCCATCACCGTCCATGCGAAATGAACTGGCGTTATTTCGAAAATAGACACCCCCGTTTGAATCGGGGAGGAAGAAAGTATCCTTATTTACTTTAAGTTTTGCATGAATTGGAAGGTTATTCATTTTAATCCTCCTTACGTTTAGGCATACATTATTACTTTATGTCATGAAATTTGTCCCGTATGAACACAATAAAAAAAGGCTGTAGAATGATTCATTCTACAGCCTTTAATAGATTTTTAATCTATCAACCTTCTAATAATAATGACTTTGGATCTTCAAGCATATCTTTAACAGCAACAAGGAAGCTAACTGCTTCTTTACCATCAACAATACGGTGATCGTAAGATAAAGCAATGTACATCATTGGGCGGTTTTCCATACGCTCGTTATCAATTGCAACTGGGCGTACTTGGATTTTATGCATTCCTAAAATACCAACTTGAGGGCTATTTAGGATCGGTGTTGACATTAGAGAACCGAATACACCACCGTTTGTAATTGTAAATGTACCACCTTGTAGTTCTTTTAATGAAAGTTTGTTATCGCGTGCTTTTTTACCTAATTCACGAATTTCGCTTTCGATTTCAGCGAAGTTTAATTGGTTAGCATCGCGTACAACTGGAACAACTAATCCATCTGGAGCTGCTACTGCAATACCGATATCATAGAATTTTTTAATGATAAGCTCGTCACCTTGAATTTCAGCATTTAATAATGGGAATTGTTTTAATGCTGCAACAACTGCTTTTGTGAAGAATGACATGAAGCCAAGACGTACATCATGTTTTTTCTCGAAAGCATCTTTGCGTTCTTTACGTAATTCCATGATCGCACTCATATCAACTTCGTTAAATGTTGTTAACATTGCAGATGTTTGTTGAACTTCTACAAGACGTTTTGCAATTGTTTGACGGCGGCGGGACATTTTCACGCGCTCAACTGGTTTTTCAAATTCCGTTTTTGCAACTGGAGCAGGAGCTGGACTCTTTGGAGCAGCTGGTGCTTCTTTTGGTGCTGCAGCATGAGCTTGTACATCATGTGGTCTCACGCGTCCAAGTGGATCTGTACTACGTACGTCGTTTAAGTCGATTCCTAATTCACGAGCCATCTTTCTAGCAGCTGGTGATGCGATAGGACGGTTTGTATTTGGTAACCCTTGTAGTGTTGCAGTTTGCTCAGCACTTGGTGCCGCAGCTTTCGGTGCTTCAGCAGCTGTTTCTTGTTTTGGTTGCTCAGCAGCCGGTGCAGGTGTACTTACTGCAACTGGTGCTCCATTAGCATCTAAAATTGCGATAGTTGCGCCAACTTCAACTGTATCCCCAGGTTCGCCTAGTAACTTCGATACAATACCTGAATCTTCTGCAATGATTTCTACATTGACTTTATCAGTTTCAAGCTCAACAACGCTGCCACCTTTCTCAACTTTGTCGCCTACGTTGATAAGCCATTGTGAAATAGTTCCTTCAGTAATAGATTCTGCAAGCTCAGGTACTTTAATTTCGATCATTTTAAATGTCCTCCCCTTATTTGCCTAACGGTGTGTTTTTTCTTCTTTTGTCTTCGGTAATCTCCATTTGTTAGCCTGGCCTTGGGCAGATATTCTGCCCAAGGAACAAGCTAGAAACCTTCATTGTTACTTTTTAGTTGCTGTAAACTTCAATTTCTTGTTTATCTTGACGGAAGTTATACTTCACATCTAAAGCATGTGCAACAATTAGCTCTTGCTCAGCTTTGTGAGCGAATGGATCGCCGCCAGATGGACTAGAGCGATCAGGACGTCCAATGTAGCCTGTTTTCACTTTATCTCCAGCAAGTTCGAACAGAATTGGAGCCATGTAATGCCATGCGCCCATATTACGAGGTTCTTCTTGAACCCAAATGATTTCTTCTAAGTTTTTAAAGCGTTTAATAATAGATTGAACTTTCTCAGCAGGGAATGGGTACAATTGCTCAATACGAACGACATGAACTTCGTCTAAGTTGTACTCATGTTTACCCGACTCGATTTCTGCTGCTAAGTCAATCGCCATTTTACCTGTGCTTAAAACAAGACGCTTTACTTTATTTGGTTTCATGCCAAGGTTTTCTTGTTCTAAAGCAGGTTGGAAACGTCCTTCGCTTAACTGACTAGCAGTTGAAAGCGTAAGTGGGTGACGTAATAAACTCTTCGGCGTCATCAATACTAATGGTCGAACAGCTTCTGTTCCTAAGATAGATGCTTGACGACGCAGGATATGGAAGTATTGAGCCGCGCTCGTTAAGTTTGCAACTGTCCAGTTATTCTCAGCAGCTAATTGTAAGAAACGCTCTGGACGTGCACTAGAGTGCTCTGGTCCTTGACCTTCATAACCGTGTGGTAATAGAAGAACTAAGCCAGATTTTTGACCCCATTTTGCTCTTCCAGCTGAAACATATTGATCAAATAATGCTTGCGCAGTATTTGAGAAGTCACCATATTGCGCTTCCCACATAACGAGAGTTTCTGGAGCGAATACGTTATAACCATATTCGTAACCAACAACAGCAGCCTCTGATAACGGACTGTTATGAACAGAGAACGATGCATTAATGTTTGGTAAGCGATGTAACGGTGAATATGTTTCATTTGTATCAGTATCGTGTAATACGATATGACGGTGTGCGAATGTACCACGCTGTGAATCTTGACCAGTTAAACGAATTGGCGTACCTTCTTGTAAAATAGAAGCGAATGCTAACGATTCAGCAAGTGCCCATTCAATTTTACCGTTCTCTTCAAGAGCATCTTTACGGCGCTCAAGAATTTTCTTCACTTTCGGATATACGTTAAATCCTTCTGGCCAAGATAGTAGACCTTCATTAATTGCACGAAGTGAGTCAATCTCAACACCAGTATCAATTGGTTGAATACCTTTTGCAACAACATCTGGTACTTTAACGTGAATTGTTGCATCGCTCGTATCAGCTGGTGGTACTTGTGCATAGTCGGATTTTAATTGCTCTTGTGTAAACTGTGTAATTGTTTCAACCTCATCTGCATTTAGAACACCAGCAGCTTGTAATTGATCTGCATAAATTGCCCTTACAGTTGGATGGTTTTTAATTTTTTTGTACACTTGTGGTTGCGTAACTGCTGGATCATCCATTTCGTTATGACCGTAGCGGCGGTAACCAATTAAATCGATTAAGAAATCTTTTTTGAACAACATGCGATATTGAATCGCAAGGTTAGCAGCTGCAAGACAAGCTTCCGGATCATCAGCGTTCACGTGAACAATCGGAATATCGAAACCTTTTGCAAGGTCACTAGAATATTTCGTAGAACGAGAATCATAGCTATCAGTTGTAAAACCAACTGCATTGTTTGCTATAACATGAATCGTTCCGCCTGTTTGATACGCGTTCAATCTGCTTAAGTTGAGTGTCTCAGATACAATACCTTGACCAGGGAATGCAGCATCACCATGAACTAAAATTACGAATGATTTTGAAGTATCTTGATCTGGAAGACCAGATTTTTTACGATTCTCTTGAGCAGCACGTGCGAAACCTTCTACTACAGGATTCACGAACTCAAGATGACTCGGGTTATTTGCTAATGTCACGCGAGTGCTAACTTCTTCGTTACTAACGACTTGTTCTCTACCTAGGTGGTATTTCACATCGCCAGTCCAGCCAGAATTAGCCACTGCGCCTTCTATTTTTGCATGTTTGAACTCAGCAAACATGTGGCTATATGGTTTTTCTAATACGTGAGCAAGTACGCTTAGGCGACCGCGGTGAGCCATACCAATCATGACATCCTCTACGCCGTTCTTAGCACCTTCTAGAACAATTTCATCTAAAACAGGTACAAGCATATCAACGCCCTCGATAGAGAAACGTTTTTGCCCAACGAATGTTTTATGCAAGAATTGCTCGAAACCTTCAACAGCTGTTAAACGTTTTAAAAGAGCAGTTCGTTTTTTATTTGATAGTGGTTGACGCAATGAATTTGATTCCACCATTTGATGCAACCACGCGCGTTCTTCACTATCTTGTATATGAGAAAATTCATAAGCTAAAGATTTTGTATAAACGTCTTTTAATCTATGAATTACATCAAGTGCAGTGTGAATACCTTCTGGTGCATCTGGCCATACTGTTTTCGCTGGAATCGCTTTCAAGTCAGCATCGCTCAGTTCGTTCAATGCTTTCTCAAGAAGAGATTGTCCATTTGCAGCATCTTCCATCGGGTTGATGTGAGCCAACGTGTGCCCGAAAGAACGAATCTGCTCAACAAGTTGAACGACTTTAAGAATTTTTTCAATGTTACCTGTGTTTTGAGGAGAAAAATGTGTTGCTGTGTTGTCCCCTGTTACGACATCATCTTGAAACGAAGGAGCTCCAAAAATTTCAAAAAGCTCTTGTAATTCCGGATCAACAGAACCTGCTCCAGTTACGTAAAGATCATACTGCTCAATAACATAACCAAGGTTCGGACCGTGGAACTTGGCCCAAGGGTTTGTCGTTGTATTCTTCCTCGTCATTTGTTTAAACCTCCCAATGCATATAATCCTTTTCCATACAAAGGTGCATTTTGCTCTTTTTCAATAAGTAATGAATCAATAATCAATGTAAATGTTTTCTTTACTCTTATGTTATTACAATAATTTACATAATACCAAACACTATTACTTATCTGTTTTGTAAAAAAACATTCACAATAACTTATCACCCAAGTTAATCTTTCATGTTATAAAGTAATTTTACAGAAAAATGGGGTGGATATATTTGGTATGCCTATACTAATAGCTATAATTGTTGCATTTAAATATAGGTATAATAGTTAGAATGTTTCGATAAAATTAGTTTGAATTATGTATATTGAAATAATAAGCGCTTTCATAGATATTATACAACAATATAACGGAATATAGTATAAAAAATAAAAAATTATGAATTTATCGTAAACTTTATTTAGATAGTGTTAAATATTGAAAGGAAAGTGAAGGATTTCTACAAAAAAAGTTGCTAAACATAAAAAATGCTCCATAAACAGTTAGTTTCTATAAATATGACGAAAAACACCGTAAAACAAATAACGTATTTCGTGAAATAAAGAAATAAATGAAATGTTTTAAAAGGATAAAACAAATATGGAGATATTAAATTTTAAAAAAAGAAGTGAGGAGATATAGTAACAGTTATTTACAGTGTTCCGTGTTTCGCTTCAAAATAGACGTGCTGAAATTGAAAAAAGTTTCTTCTATATAAATAGCGTGAATAATAATCAAAATATATGTAAAGGGAACTTGACGTAAAGTTTCCTTTACATATATACTCGGTATATGGAAGGAGGGAGAAATTTCCTTGGAAAATAAAATGGTCGAATACCGAAAAAAATTTGGACTATCTCAAGAAAAGTTGGCTGAGAAACTTGGAGTTTCCAGACAAACCATTATCTCAATTGAAAAAGGGAAATACGATCCATCACTTCCGCTAGCATTTGAAATAGCGAAAACATTTCAGACAACAATAGAACATGTATTTATTTATAAAGGAAAAGAAGAGGGGGAATAGGGATGAATTATTCACAAAAGTACTTTGTAATTATGGGGATTATTTTTCTATTTATGAGTGGATTTATGATATTAACAGGTATAATGACGCATTCTGCACCGCCAGCCATAACGTATCCATTGCTTGGGATGATGATTATGTGTTTCTGTCTAAGCTACTTGCATCCGCAATTTAAAGAAAAAGACGAGCGAATGAAACTTATTCGTTATAAAGGAATGTTTGTAACCTTTTTTGCATTAACGGCATATTATCTTCTTTTCTCTATCGGCTTAAACTTAAAAATACTTACACTATCTGCTACTGAATTATTGAATATACTTATGGCACTTACGATGAGTACCGTCTTTATCTCATTTGTTGTTTTGGCAAAAAGATATTAAGATGGAAGAGAGAAAGGAAGATTAACATATGCAAATGATGTATGCTTTTGGCATTGGGCTTGTATTATTTTTAGCAGTATTCTTATTTATTCGTAAAGACGTTCAAGGCGGGACGTTAACGAAACGAGGATTTTATAAAATGATCGGCTGTTTAGTTGTTATGTTTATAGCGATTATTGTAATGATTGTTTTAATAAGTCGGTCACTATAGAATGTAAAAACGAAACCTTACTTCGGTAAGGTTTTTTCTTTATTATTCAACCTAAAAATTACCACTAAATCCATTTACTATAAATAACTTATATTATATAATCCAATGAAATGATAGATAAGGAGTGTAGTATATGAATAAAAAAACTATCTTCTATTTATTAACTTGTCTACTACTTGTAGCTAGTACTACTTATATAATATGTAACAAACGAGAACAAGTGCCACCTATGTTAGTATGGGACGAACAAGAATACTATGTTACGAATGAATCTGCCAAAATAGAAGAAGTTGGGCAAAAACTTGGCGAAGTAACAAAGGAAATCAAACGAAGTAAAAGACCTACTAAAAATAAAGAATCTAATACATTACAAGAGAAAACAGAAGTATTCACAATGATTGAGGAAGAAAAAAGTGATTACCCGCCTTTAATCATAAAGGAAGCTTATAGTGATAAATATAGGGTAGTGAGGCCGATTTTGAAGCAAGTATTATGATGAAAAGGAGATTCATATGCAGACAGTAATTTCGTATCCGTGGGTGTTAAGAAAAATATTTGTCTTTTTCCTCCTATCGGTGCTGTTTACATTTTGATGAATAGAGGAGTGATACAAAAGAGAGATTTTATATTTATTATTTGCTGCTATGAATATATCACTTTGGTTATTGCTTATGATTTTTGATTGGAGTATGTGGATGGTAGTAGGGCATTATTTGTTTGGAACAGTTGTTATTGTTTTTTCGAATATGAATAAGAGCTAAGCCAGCAACCTTAAAGTTGCTGGTTTTTATTTTGCTATTTATAATGAAGAAACAAATTTTTAATAGAGAGTAGTGGGCGTTATGAGATGGAAAGAAGGAACGTTTGAAAAAATAGACACGAATAACTCATCTGTTGAGCAACTTATAAACACGTTTAAGGAACAAAACTTAATTGGTGGAGCAATAATAAGCTGTTTTAAAGTGCATAACGAAAATTTTTTTAAAGAAATACCACATTCGAAAGATGGACATGAGCACTTCTTTAGAAGAATCTTCAACTCTTTAGATATAATCAATAACTTAGAAGAGTTAAAAATACATACATCAGACAAATATAAGTTTCGTTTTAAAGAGCAGCTGGCAGTTATGCTTGATGGTAGCATTGCTGCGCAAATTTTGTGGGGCGGAGCATATGAAGGGTTTAAGGAACGACCAGTTATCGCAAAACAATTAGCAGTCAATGTATGTCAATATATGTTCCAAGATCGATACGAAGATATTAAAGTGTTCGAAAGCTATCGCCCTTGGACAGATTGGTTTTACGATGTTGCGTGGGATGTTACTTGGATGGTGTTAGATAGTAGGGAACAGAAAATGTGGTTCATTTGTGCTACGGATACAGATTGATAGAAGAGGGACCTTGTAGGAATGCTGCAAGGCCCTTTATCTTTTGGGAATTAATAGAAAACGAATCATATAAATGCTATACTAAAAAATGTTTGTAATGTCAGTTTCATAATATTGTATGATGCTGACTTACTAGAAAAGATAAGAGGAGAATGAGCGTGCAAAAGATAAAGAGATTATTGCTATTAATGATGGTAGTAGGATTAACAGCAGGTGTTTTAGCAGGGTGTGCAAATCCGAAAGATACTACAGAAGAATTTTTAACAGCGATACAAAAAGGTGATGTAGAAAAGGCTCGTACATTTGTTGAGAGTGACAAAGAATTTAATAAACTAAATGAAAAAACAGATGATGCTGAGGCAAAAGCAATGCTAAGTGCAATTACAAAGAACTTTAAATTTGAAAAGGTAGAAGAAGTATCGAAAAAGGATGACAAAGCAGAAGTGAAAGTGAAAATTACATCTGCTGATCTATCCGTTGCTGTAACAAAAGCAGTGGGAGAAGTTATGCCAATGGCGTTCGCTAGTGCCTTTAGTGAAGACAAAGAACAATCTGAAAAAGCTATCGAAAAAACAATGACCTCAACTATCGTCAAAAACTTAGCAGATAAAGATGCAGCAATGGCAACTCGCGAAGTTACCTTGAACTTAAAGAAAGACAAAGATGGCGACTATAAAATTGTTGCTGACGATAACTTGAAAGAAGTATTGTTTGCAAATGCGAAGTCTTTGGAGAAGATGTTTGGTGGGAAGTAATTGAATTAGATAAAAAAGAGACACTATATCACGTAGAAGGTTGATATGGTGTCTCTTTTTTATATGACCCCGGAGAGGCTCGAACTCACGACCTCCACCCTGTCAAGGTGGCGCTCTCCCTGCTGAGCTACGGGATCCCAACTATAAATGTTACCATCAGCAATGTATTTTCATTTCATCCGTGTAATCGGAGAATTTGTACAATTTGTTGAGTATTGTAACACTTGATGTATTCCTATAATAGCAACGAACTTTAATAGTGTAAAGATGTAATTTTCTGAATATTTATATTCTAATTTTTGTATAAAAAAATAAGCCCCGAAGAGCTTATTTTAATAATAATATCAACGCAATTATCAATCATATTTTCAAAAATACAATCATAAATAATGGAGCTTGTTCATAAGCTATCGTCCTGTAACTGTCATTCCTGCTGTGTAAATTGTATCAATAGAACCGTCAGCGCCTTTTATTTCGACTTTATAACGATATGTTCCATCCTCATAAATATCATCGCCATATCCTGTGAAAGTTGCAATTTCATCATTGCTTCCAGCTGGGACCCATTGATTTTGCCAACGGAAGTTGGTTTCAAATTCTCCCCATCTATCGCCATATTTTTTCTCGATGCTGACATTGTAATGAATATCTTCAGCTCGTTCATTTGTAATTCTTGCAATTACGTTTTGACCAAAGTTATATTCTGTAGCGTGTACTTGAACTGTAACACCGTTCAACGTTTCGCTAGGACCACAAATATAACGACAGAACTCGCTTACTCCGTCAGCATGTGCTTTTGGTGTTTCAATGTTCATAACCGTTAAACCGCCTAAAGCTAATGCGCCAGTTAATAATACTTTACTAAATGCCTTCACTTGAAATTCCCCCTAAGTATATTCTCAATTCGTTCGATAGGCGTCACATTAAATAGTTTAATAAGATTAATCTAATCGAACACTTTTTTCCTCGAGTGCATTCGCTATGGATCTTTCATCTTGTAGTAATCTAATCCCTACATAAAATTTCATAGTTTTGATTCCATATATGTATCATGATTTACATAGAACAAATCTGTTAATACGCTTTGGTTATTTACTTATTCCACTACTTCTTATTACCTTTTATTGGTAAAACGTTGGTTTTATTATATACCATTATTATCTATTTACAAGAGAAAACAATACTGTATGCAAAAATGCATAATAAAAAACACTACTTGTATTCTGAATTACAGAATACAAGTAGTGTTGGGTTTCAATTAATATTTAATTGGAACCTAATGCTAATTTTTTATGTTTAACAGTATACATATATCACTGTTTTTTTAGTCATAATTGATAAAATTTGTTCAGGGGACACTCTTCCTGTTGAGCTATGGGATCTTTAAAAGGGAAAGTATAAGCGATTATGAGAGTAATGTATGAAGGGATAATGATGAGAAGCGAATTTAGTAGAAAGTAGTCTTTGGATGTAGAGGTTATATTATTTCCGATACCAATCCAAAGGACCTTCATCACTCAAATCAACAAGAAAAGGGAACAAGAAGTGTAAAGGTAAGCTTATAAGTTCTGGCATAGCGTTCACTGTTTTCTTTGATAGATATTGCCTCCCAAAACAATACGGACAATCTTTTTCAAATGTCACGAGTATTGACCATACATCTGGTTCTGGTGCAAAAAAATTAGGTTAATTGTAAGTAATCTTCTAATTTTGGACATACTGATACGATTACTCTGCAAAAGGGATGTGATCAGTATGAAAAAGGACAATTTGTTTAAATGGAAGCATTACCAACCAGATATAATTTTATTAACTGTACGTTGGTACCTACGGTACAATCTAAGTTTTCGAGATTTGGTGGAAATGATGGAAGAAAGAGGATTATCCTTAGCACATACAACGATTATGCGCTGGGTCCATCAATACGGACCGGAACTGGATAAACGGATCCGATGTCATCTTAAACAAACAAATGATTCATGGCGAGTGGATGAAACGTATATAAAAGTAAAAGGGCAATGGATGTATTTATACCGTGCGGTTGATTCTGAGGGAAATACGATTGACTTCAATCTTAGTAAAACTAGAAATCATAAGGCTGCAAAGCGATTCTTTAAGAAAGCTTTGCAATCTTTTCATGCCTCAAAACCTCGTACAATTACAATTGATAAAAATCCTGCTTATCCAGTTGCTATCACCAAATTAAAGAACGAGAAAAAAGTGCCGTTAGGCACTCAAATTCGGCAGATAAAATATCTAAATAACGTAGTGGAGCAAGACCATCGATTCATTAAAAAACGTGTACGCTCTATGTTAGGATTTAAATCTTTTGGCACCGCTACATGTATACTTGCAGGAGTAGAAGCCATGCATATGATAAAAAAAGAACAGGTTGATTTACGGGATCAGTCTGTTCAAAATCAAAAAGAATTTATTCATCAATTATTTGGATTAACAGCGTAAAGAATGATTCCAATAGGAATCCTCATTATTTCTTGGGAACGTATCCTTTCTTTGCACCAGAACCATACATCTTTTACTTTCCACTTCGTTTTACAATACGTACAACGCGCCATTGAGTTCCTCCTCAGTTTAAGGTGTTTTCTAATATATTCTACTTTATTGTACGAAAGTCATTTGAATTTGATGTGGTAAAATGCAAAACAAGCCTAACCTCGTTCTACATTCAGGGAGGGGTTAAGCTTGTTTTAATTCCGTTCAATGTCTCTTTGTATCAGGCTGTTTATACATTGCCTAGATAGCTTCGTGTTAAATTCGGGAGAATAATTTTTCCATCTTTACTGTATTTTTCGAATAGCTCTGATAGGAGAAAAATAAAGTTTTTATACTGTTCGTCATTTTCTTTCGGAGCATAAGATGCTGATAAATTCCTTCCCAAAAACCCTTCATAATCAAAAAGTAAATCATTTTGATATTCTTTAAAATCATACTTTCCATCTTTAAAAAAGTTGTTAAATACTTCTGGAGTTTCATCTATTCCACCGCTAAAGCCTTTAAAGTTTGGACAGGTTTTCTGGCAAATTTCTGCATTCTCTTTAATAAGTGGACTAGTTAAATCTCTACTATTCCAAACAAGTGCAACATTTGCTTTTTGTTTTAAAATTCGTTGGCATTCGATTTTGAAAGCCTCTTTATCAAACCAATGAAATGCTTGGGCAACAGTTACTAAATCTACACTATTTTCTTTTAAAGTGGTATTTTCAGCAGTTGCTTTTATGGATTGAAAACGAGAATATAGTTTTAATGATTGCTCAGCCATCTTTCTCATATCATCATTTGGCTCAACTCCAATAACATGTAAACCACTTTCAAGCAGCTGGTGGCTAAATATCCCCGTACCTGAACCAATATCAGCCACAATCTGATTCCCTTTCAGTTGGTTAGCTGAAAGCAAGTAATCAATATATTCATTAGGATAACTAGGGCGATATTTTGCATATATATCGGCCCTGTCAGTAAAATTTTCTGTTGTTTTCACAGTACTACCTTCTTTCTTACGATATGATGTACAGAAATAGAAATTAAATATGAATTCAGGCATCAGTCTTTAAGTCTACAACTTAAGAATCCAGCTAAATAGAGGGCCTCAGTTTCTTTATTCAAATATCCTTTATCCGTTTAGTATACTATTTTAGATAATATCTTCCAAAAGACTAGAATGGCTTACTCAATTATGTTTTAAAGTGTATATTTTTATGGATTTATTTAATAATTTATGAGCGATTGTATGTCGTATTACGTTTACGTAGGTAAGAGATTTTTATTTTTGCTATTTAAATTGGCCAATATATCCTTTTTACAATTTACTGAAAATCATGTATAACAGAGATACATGATTATTTTATCTCGCTATTTGCGGGCAGTAAGATCCCTTACCTCGAAATTCAGCAAAAGTAAAGAAGTTAGGTTCGGGTCGGAATGCCCGTAAAAGTCCGATTCGTGAGGGTTGATGAAAGTTTCACTTTATAAATATTCAGAAGTAGAGGGAGAAAAGTTGTAATGGTAAGAAAAACGTTCAAGATGCGCGTGTCTAAAAATAGAACGATTTCGATTAATGGATCGATTCTTGATGTGGATGTTACACATGATGAATTTTTACAAGAGTTTGTTGAGTGGGTTGATTCTAAAGGTTGGTCGTTTATGGGAATAACAGATGAGATTACGCCCGAGGAAGCTAGTCAAAAGTTAATAGATTCGTTGATTGATGAGAAGGATAAGAAAGAGTAATTCCTTCTTATTTTTATTGTATATTTATGTTCTTTATCGTAAAAGTATGATATAGTAAAAAATAGTGAAATTTCTTCCAATATAATACAAATTACATATGATTGGTAGATTTATTATTTTGTTAAGGAGTAAATGGAAAAGGGAGAGTCATATGGTAAATTTTAAGAAAATTTTGGTTTTTATTACAGTTATTTGTTCGTTTTTTTTGACGCCCATAACATTGTGTGCTGAGACGAATATTGGAGTAAATCCAGAACAAGCTGCACCACCACCTGCGGAAGGACCGAATGTTTTTAGTCAGTTTGCAACGACAATTGATGCGAAAACAGGAGATGTTTTGTATGATAAAAACGCATATCACCGAGCATATCCTGCTAGTACGACGAAGGTGTTAACAGCGATTTTACTCATGGAGCATACAAAGCCAGAGGATCAATTTACATTTTCACAATTAGCATTAGATCAAGAGAAGAGTAATTATCAAATTGAGTTTCAACCTGGAGAGACAATTAATAGAAATACTGCGCTTATGATTTTAATGGTGCTGAGTGCGAATGATGTGTCGTATGCGATTGCGGAGCGGATTGGCGGGAGTGTTGAGAATTTCGCTAATATGATGAATGAGAAAGCGAAGCAATTAGGGGCGAAAGATAGCCACTTTGTAACACCGAATGGATTGCATGATCCGAACCATTATACGACGCCGTATGATATGGCTATGATTACGAAGGGTGTGCAAAAGTATCCTGAAATTTTACAAGCGATGAATACGAAAAGAACGACAGTTACGACGTCTAGGCAGACGGTGTCTATTTTTAATAAATCTAATTTTTTTGAAAATCCATATAGCATTGGCGGTAAGACAGGGTTTACGAATGAAGCACGTAATACACTTGTTTTATTAAATGAGAAAGATGGAAATCGTATTATAAGCGTAGTAATGGCTTCTCAAAGACCTGAAATTTATGAAGATTTGAAGCAGATGGCGGAATATTCTTTCGGTCAATTTACGAAGCAAATGGTGCTTGATAAACATAATTGGCATCAAAAAACAACATATTTAAATAAAGATGTTAATTCTGAGTTGGAACAAAGTGCGGAGCTTATGCTTAAGAAAGATGAAGGGAAAAATGTGAAAACTATTTTCCGGGCGGCTTCATTAGATAAAGAATCTTTATATCATAAAGGAATACATCGTGGTGAGGTAGTTGGTGCAGTTGATATTACGAAAAATAATCAAACAATTGCGACGGTAAATGTTCTTTCAACAGAAGATGTCACTTTTACGATGCCTAAAAAAGATACAACTATGCCTGAAGTAAAAGACTCAAATGTGAAAGTAATAAGTGTTGGGATAGGTGCGATTATATTATTTGGAGCAATTTTATATGTAGTGTTGCGCCGAAATACAAAAGGAATGAAATCAGAAGATAAATAAATTACTAATAAAAAGACTGTGTAAAATTTTGGCACAGTCTTTTTTCTATATTTTAAATAACTAATAATTGTAAATTTTCTTATTGCAATAACTTAAAGTTCGTTATATCATTTACTTGTGTTCTTGTTAAAGAACAAAGTGGATGTTGCATACTTCAAATAATATAAAACAACGGAGAGGGAGAGAGACGATGAAATTAATATGGAAGATAATTAGCAACGCGATCTCATTTGTTTTATTTGCATTGATGGTTTTTTTAGCTTTTGTAGTTATTTCTTCAAAAGCAAGCGGTGGTGATCCGACAGTGATGGGATATCAATTTAAGAGCGTTCTTTCAGGATCAATGGAGCCGACGTTTTTAACAGGATCAATCATTGCAATAGAACCAAACAAAGATGGTTCTAAATATCAAAAAGGTGATGTTATTACCTTTAAAGAGAAAGATCAAAAAATTATCACTCACCGTATTATCGGTGTGAAAGATACAAATGGAAAAGTAATGTATGAAACAAAAGGGGATAACAACAACGGACCAGATTTAGAGCCAGTACTTGCAGAAAATGTAGTTGGAAAGTATGCAGATATTACAGTTCCGTATGTTGGTTATTTACTGAATTATGCGAATTCAAAAGCGGGAGCAGCATTGCTTCTTATTATTCCAGGAGTCTTTTTGCTTGGTTATTCCGCTATTTCTATTTTTGGTGCTATTCGTAGCATTGACGGAGAAAAGAAAGATAAAAAAGTAGAACAATCCGTCTAGTTCGTTTGGTTATACTTTCCGTTTAGGAAGTTAACAAATATATATTAAGGGGATATGGACATGACTTTAAAGAAAAAATTAGGAATGGGTATTACATCAGCAGTATTAGGAGCAGCTTTAGTTGGTGGAGGAACATTTGCATTTTTCAGTGATAAAGAAGTGTCAAACAATACATTTGCGGCTGGAACACTGGATTTAGCATTAAATCCATCAACAGTTGTTAACGTATCGAATTTAAAACCTGGGGATACAATTGAAAAAGAATTTAAACTAGAAAATAAAGGTTCTTTAGATATTAAAAAGGTTCTACTGAAAACAGATTATAATGTAGAAGATGTAAAGAAAGATAATAAAGATGATTTTGGTAAACATATTAAAGTAACATTCTTAAAAAATGTAGATAAGCATGAGACAATTGTGAAACAAACTACTTTAGATAAATTAAAAGGTGACACACTTACAGCTGTAGATAATGATTTATCGGCTTGGTTCTGGGATGAAAAAGGTATTTCAGCAGGTAAATCTGATAAATTCAAAGTGAAATTTGAGTTCGTTGATAATGGAAAAGATCAAAATCAATTCCAAGGCGATAAGTTACAATTAAATTGGACGTTTGATGCACAACAAACAGCAGGTGAAGAAAGATAATAATAAAAAGGGCTATCACATGGATAGCCCTTTTTCTATTTTTCTAGTATTTGTCTATCAATTTTAATAGTTCTTTACTATAATATAGATAATGTTCTGTATAAAGAACGTAATGTTCGATGGGAGAGATTAAGATGCTGAAAAGACCGCGTAATTTTAAAAAGATGCTTATATTGCCGTGTATGTGTTCTATTACGTTTTATTTAGGATCTCAAATTATGACGCATACAGAAGCGGCGTTCATTCATGAAACGAAAGTAGAAGCGACGCTTTCTACAGCAATTATATTTCCGAAAACAGTTGATACGTTAAAAGAGCAATCTGAGAAACATAAACAGTTTATTGAGTGTGAGTATGGAACGATGAAGGGGAAATCGAAAGCAACTTCTATTGAAGAAATAAAACAGGCGATTTCTGTATGGCAACAAGGGCGTGAGAAAATTGTTGCTGAAAAGGAAGCTCTGCAAAATGTATATACTGAAATAGAAGCTCCTTACAATCAAATACAAGAAGAATTAAAGGTAAATAAAGATGAGTCGATGCAGCAAGTGTCCATATATGTAAATGAAGGCTTTCGCAGTATCAAAGAGAAGCGTGACTATATTGAGAAAGAAATTAGCTTGAAAGCTATTGATGAGCAAATTCAGGCTCTTCAGCAACAATTAAACGTTGCAATTGAAGCGGAAGGACAAAAGAAAGTAGAAGAACAAAAGAAAGCAGAGGAACAGAAGAAAGTAGAAGAACAAAAGAAAGCAGAGGAACAAAAGAAAGCAGAGGAACAAAAGAAAGCCGAAGAACAAAAGAAAGCCGAAGAACAAAAGAAAGCCGAAGAACAAAAGAAAGTAGAAGAACAGAAGAAAGCCGAAGAACAAAAGAAAGTAGAAGAACAGAAGAAAGTAGAAGAACAGAAAAAAGTAGAAGAGCAAAAGAAAGTGGAAGAACAGAAAAAGCTAGAAGAGCAGAAGAAAGCGGAGTAACTGCTTTAGTGAAACAGCCAGAAAACAAGAATGTGGTGTAAGAGAGAGTGAACGAATAAGCAAGACTAGTAATATTTATACGAGTGTGAGGGAACGTTAGCCCTCACCTCTTTGTTTTTCTTTTTTCTTATAGTATTAAATGATTTGAGTGTGAAAAAAGTTATAAATTATCATTATTTTTCTGAAAAGTCTAAAAAATATTGAGAAATAAAAATAACTGAAAATATTAATAAATATGTGTTGTGTTTATATAGAGTTGTTCGTTATAATGAACATAAGGTTTTTAAAAAAGAACACATATTAGCTAAGCTAATATAGTTTTCTTTACATCTCTTATTGAAAAATAAGTGATAAAAATATAAAAAAAGCTAGGGGGAATTGATTGTGAGTCTGAAAAAGAAATTAGGTATGGGAGTTGCATCAGCAGCATTGGGGTTAGCTTTAATTGGTGGAGGAACATTTGCATTCTTTAGCGATAAAGAAGTATCAAACAATACATTTGCAGCTGGGACGTTAGACCTTACATTAAACCCTAAGACGCTTGTAGATATTAAAGATTTAAAACCAGGGGATTCTGTTAAGAAAGAGTTCTTATTACAAAACAGCGGTTCGTTAACTATTAAAGACGTTAAATTAGCAACAAAGTATACTGTTAAAGATGCAAAAGGTGATAATGCTGGTGAAGACTTTGGTAAGCACGTTAAAGTAAAATTCCTTTGGAACTGGGATAAACAAAGTGAGCCTGTATATGAAACAACTTTAGCAGACTTACAAAAAGTTGATCCAGATCTTTTAGCTAAAGATATCTTTGCTCCTGAGTGGGGAGAAAAGGGTGGATTAGCAGCTGGTACAGAGGATTATCTATGGGTACAATTTGAATTCGTAGATGATGGAAAAGACCAAAATATCTTCCAAGGTGATACATTGAATTTAGAATGGACATTCAATGCCAACCAAGAAGCTGGGGAAGAAAAATAATAAAAAAGCGGGTATTCCCGCTTTTTTTTATAAAGAAAAAGAAGTGCTGGTTGTAAGCACTTCTTTCTATTATTATTTTTGATTTTGCTTCCACTTTGTAAATTCAAGAAATTCACGAAATTGTTCTTTGGAGACACCAGAGTTCATTGCATCTTTAACGAGTTGTGTCCATTCGGAGTCTAGGTTAGTTTCCTTTGTTGTTTCATCATGAAGTAAAGTATCAACTGGAATTTGTAGAACTGCTGCGATCTTTTCAAGAAACTGAATGGAAGGGTTTTTTTGTAAATTTCGTTCTATAGAACTAATGTAAGATTTAGCAACGCCAGCTTTTTCGGCAAGTTCAGTTAATGAAATCCCTTTTTGTAAACGAAGGCGTTTTATACGTTCTCCAATCATATTTGCGCACCTTTCTATCAATATGTAGTTGTCTTATGATGTCATTATTATAACATAAACTTCGTTAAAAAGAACAAACCTATTGAGCCTGACTGGATGGCTTCATACGTTGGAAAAATTGCTCGATGTCTTGCATGGCGATACCAGCATCTAGAGCTTCAAGTATTAAATCAATCCATTCTTGATCCAGTGCGTCTGTCTTATCTTTGTACAAATGTAATTCCTCCCTAATTATCGGTCATAATTGCTGCTACAGAATACATGATAATGCAATCGGATTTTGTGTTTTATATAGTGAATTATCAAATATTGTGTAGATGAAACAAAGATAAAATCCCCATTAAACTCCCTCTATGGAAATTATAAATTGTTCGATAAAAACTTTCAATATTTTCAGAAAACATTGTTGAATTGTGATATATTCGTATGCTAACTATGAAATTTTTACAAATATATTAAAAATATTACATAATATGACTAAATATTGAAAAAATATTGAATTTTTAATAAAATTCAATTTGTAATACATATTATTTATTAGGGGAGGAAATAAGGGATGAACAAGAAACCGTTCAAAGCTTTGTCATCAATCGCTTTAACAGCTGTATTAGGCCTTTCATTCGGAGCTGGTACTCAATCTGCATATGCTGAAACGCCTGCGAATAAAACAGCTACGAGCCCAGTTGATGATCACTTAATTCCGGAAGAACGTTTAGCAGATGCGCTAAAAAAACGTGGGGTAATTGATTCGTCAGCTTCAGAGAAAGAAACAAAGAAAGCTGTCGAAAAGTATGTAGAGAACAAAAAGGGTGAAAATCCTGGGAAAGAAGTACCAAATGGGGATCAACTTACGAAAGAAGCATCTGATTTTTTAAAGAAAGTGAAAGATGCGAAAGCAGACACGAAAGAAAAATTAGATAACCCTGCAACAGGAACACCTGCAGCGACAGGCCCAGTTAAAGGCGGTCTAAATGGTAAAGTACCAACTTCTCCAGCGAAACAAAAAGACTATAACGGTGATGTACGTAAAGATAAAGTACTCGTTTTACTTGTAGAGTACGCTGACTTTAAACATAATAATATCGACAAAGAGCCTGGATACATGTATTCTAACGATTTTAATAAAGAACATTATGAAAAAATGTTATTCGGCAACGAGCCGTTTACATTAGATGATGGAAGTAAAATTGAAACGTTTAAACAATATTACGAAGAGCAATCTGGTGGTAGTTACACAGTGGACGGAACAGTTACAAAATGGTTAACAGTTCCTGGTAAAGCTGCTGATTACGGTGCAGATGCTGCTAGCGGCGGTCATGATAATAAAGGACCAAAAGGCCCACGTGATTTAGTAAAAGATGCATTAAAAGCAGCTGTAGATAGCGGTCTTGATCTATCAGAGTTTGATCAATTTGATCAATATGATGTAAATGGTGATGGAAATAAAAATCAACCGGATGGTTTAATTGATCACTTAATGATTATTCATGCAGGTGTTGGACAAGAAGCAGGTGGTGGTAAATTAGGTGATGATGCAATTTGGTCACATCGCTGGACAGTTGGACCAAAACCATTCGCAATTGAAGGTACACAAGCGAAAGTTCCATATTGGGGTGGAAAGATGGCAGCGTTCGACTACACAATTGAACCAGAAGATGGAGCAGTTGGTGTATTCGCGCATGAATATGGTCATGATTTAGGTTTACCAGATGAGTATGATACACAATATAGCGGTGCTGGTGAGCCAATTCAAGCTTGGTCTATCATGAGTGGCGGAAGCTGGGCTGGTAAAATTGCAGGTACAACACCAACGAGCTTATCACCACAAAATAAAGAGTTTTTCCAAAAAACAATCGGTGGTAACTGGGCAAATATCGTAGAAGTAGATTACGAGAAATTAAATAAAGGTATCGGCCTAGCAACATATTTAGACCAAAGTGTTACGAAATCTAACCGTCCAGGTATGATTCGTGTTAACTTACCAGACAAAGATATAAAAACAATTGAGCCGGCATTCGGAAAACAGTATTACTACAGCACAAAAGGTGATGATCTTCATACGAAGATGGAAACACCACTGTTCGATTTAACAAATGCAACGACTGCAAAATTTGACTTCAAATCATTATATGAAATTGAAGCAGAGTATGATTTCCTTGAAGTACACGCTGTAACGGAAGATGGTCAACAAACGTTAATTGAAAGACTTGGTGAGAAAGCAAATAGTGGAAATGCAGATTCGACAAATGGAAAATGGATTGACAAATCATATGATTTAAGCCAGTTCAAAGGTAAGAAAGTAAAATTAACATTTGATTACATTACTGATGGTGGTTTAGCATTAAATGGTTTCTTACTTGATAATGCTTCATTAACAGTAGATGATAAAGTAGTATTCTCTGATGACGCAGAAGGTACGCCACAATTCAAATTAGATGGTTTTGCTGTTTCTAACGGAACAGAGAAGAAAAGCCATAACTACTATGTTGAGTGGAGAAACTATGCTGGTTCAGATAACGCGTTAAAATTTGCACGTGGTCCAGTATATAACGCTGGTATGGTTGTATGGTATGCAGATTCAGCTTACACAGATAACTGGGTAGGTGTACATCCAGGACACGGTTTCCTAGGTGTAGTTGATTCTCATCCAGAAGCAATTGTAGGAACTTTAAATGGTAAACCGACAGTGGAAAGTAGTACGCGATTCCAAATCGCAGATGCGGCGTTCTCATTCGATAAAACGCCAGCTTGGAAAGTTGTATCTCCAACGCGTGGAACGTATACGTATGATGGTTTAGCAGGTGTACCGAAGTTTGATGATTCTAAAACGTATATTAATCAACAGATTCCAGATGCAGGACGTATTTTACCGAAGCTTGGTCTGAAGTTTGAAGTAGTAGGACAAGCTGATGATAATTCTGCAGGTGCTGTTCGTTTATATCGTTAATACTGTAAAACTACCGAGAGATTTTCTTTCGGTAGTTTTTTTGTGAGCAATGAATTTTATATAGCTGAAAAAGTCATATATAATGTAACCTTAAGAATAGAAATTTGTTATATATGAAGTCTATATAAATAATGAAAGAATTGGATAAAAATAGTGGGAGAAGGTGAGTGAATGAGTATTTCCTCTATTGTAAGTAGGCAAAAGGCATATTTTTTAAAAGGGCATACGAGAAGCATCGAAATGCGAAAGAATAATTTGAAGAAGCTTTATGAAGGCATTCAGCATTTTGAAGAAGAAATATTTCAGGCATTGAAATTAGATTTAAATAAGTCAGTTCACGAGTCGTTTACAACGGAAGTTGGATATGTATTAAAAGAAATTTCCTTTCAATTGAAACATATGTCATCGTGGAGTAAACCGAAACGAGTTCGAACAGCACTTACTCATTTTGGATCAAAAGGAAAAGTAGTGCCAGAACCGTATGGTGTGACACTTATTATTGCACCGTGGAACTATCCTTTTCAATTAGCAATTGCACCACTTGTAGGAGCACTGGCAGCTGGAAATACAATCGTTTTAAAGCCGTCAGAGTTAACACCAAGCGTTTCAAAAGTGCTTAAGAGAATGTTAGATGAATTATTCCCAGAAGAGCTTGTAGCGGTAGTAGAAGGTGGCGTTGAAGAGAGTACATCTTTGCTGAGGGAACCATTTGATTATATTTTCTTTACTGGTAGTGTTGGTGTTGGAAAAGTTGTAATGGAAGCAGCAGCGAAACAGTTGACGCCGCTCACTTTAGAACTTGGCGGGAAAAGTCCTTGTATTGTACATAAAGATGCAAAGATAGAGATGACAGCAAGAAGAATTGTTTGGGGTAAGTTTTTAAATGCAGGGCAGACGTGTGTAGCGCCTGATTATATGTATGTGCATTCTTCCGTGAAAGAAAAGCTAATTGAGGCACTGCGACATGAAATTATAGAGCAGTATAGTAAAGAACCTTTGCAAAATGAAAATTATGTGCGTATTGTAAGTGAGCGTCATTTCGAAAGATTATGTGGATTTTTACAAGATGGTCAAGTCGTAATTGGTGGAAACTATAAGAAAGATACATTACATATTGAACCGACAGTACTAGCGGATATTACATGGAAAGATACTGTTATGGAAGACGAAATTTTTGGTCCGATTTTACCAATCATAGAGTACGACAACATAGAAGATGTAATTGGCACAATCCAGCAACATCCGAAGCCGTTAGCGTTATATGTATTTTCTGAAGATAAAGAAGTACAAAAGAAAGTGACGAGTAATATTTCATATGGTGGAGGCTGTATTAATGATGTTGTCTATCATCTTGCCACGCCATATTTACCTTTTGGGGGTGTTGGAAGTAGTGGATTAGGGGGTTATCATGGGAAAGAAAGTTTTCGGACTTTTTCACATTATAAAAGCATTTTAGCCCAATCTACAGCATTCGACATGAAAATTCGTTACTCTTCTACAAAAAGTGCTTTAAAATTCATACGAAAGTTGTTAAAATGATGATGGTGTTTATCAGTAGGCGTAGCCGTATGATAATAGCCCCTTCGCAATGGAAGGGGTTTTTCTGTTCGACGTTATGTGTATCATGCGAAAATGAATCAAACATACTACATAAAGAATAGAAACGAACGCTTGTTAAATAACCATTTTTGTTTGGATCGAAACAAAAAATAGTCTATAGAACATAAATATTTATTCATGAATATAAAAATTTAAAATTTAAGGTAGATAGGACGGGAAAATGAAAAAGATTATTAAAGTTGAAGCAGTTGAAAAACATTTTGGAAATCAAGTGATTATCCCACCTCTTTCTTTAGATATTAAAGAGGGAGAGTTTTTAACAATTTTAGGGCCGAGTGGCTGCGGGAAAACGACTTTACTTCGTATGATCGCAGGATTTGAAACTCCAACTAAAGGGAATCTTTTATTAGATGATGAAAGAATTAACGATTTGCCGCCATATAAGCGTCATATGAACCTAGTGTTCCAACATTACGCACTATTCCCACATATGACAGTAGAGAAGAATATTTGTTTTGGTATGAAAATGCAGAAAGTATCAGCAGCAGAGCAGAAAGAGCGTGCTGAAGAGGCAATGCGTTTAACGCAGTTACTTGAGTTCCGTAATCGTAAACCTGCGAAGCTTTCTGGTGGGCAACAGCAGCGTGTTGCAATTGCAAGAGCGATTGTAAATAATCCGCGTGTATTACTATTAGATGAGCCACTTGGAGCGCTTGACTTTAAGTTACGAAAAGACTTGCAACGTGAATTGAAAAACTTACAACGTAATTTAGGAATTACGTTCATATACGTAACGCACGATCAAGAAGAAGCAATGAGCATGAGCGATCGTATTGTCGTTATGAATAAAGGACATATCGAACAAATCGGAACGCCGAAAGAAATTTATAATAAGCCGAAAACATTGTTCGTTGCGACATTCATCGGTGAAAATAATATTGTGAAGAACGGGGAAGGCTATGTAGCAATTCGCCCTGAAAATGTAAAAGTACGTTCGGTTGAAGAACCAATTTTAAAAGAATACCATCTTGGACATATTGAAGATATTGAGTTTGTCGGAAATATGGAGAAGCTTTATGTACGTGATGAGAAAACATCAGAATTACTAATGGCATATCAAACTGCTGAAGAGGCAGCGCAGTGGAGCATTGGAGATAATGTATATGTAGGCTGGGAGCAAGAGGACGAGGTGACCTTAAATTGAAAAAAGGGAAATTACTCGCACTACCTACAGTCGCGTGGCTGCTAATTTTCTTCCTAATCCCGCTCGTATTCGTATTAGGATTCGCCTTCATGCAGCGCGGAGCTTACGGGACAGTAGAAATGCAATTTACGCTGGAGAATATATCCCGTGTATTTGATCCATTGTACTTAGGAACGTTATGGGAAACTGTTAAGATCGCAGTTATTACAACAGTAATATGTTTATTAATTGGTTATCCGTTTGCGTATACAATTACAATTGTTGACCGCAAATACCGCTCTATTCTTTTATTATTGGCAACGATTCCGTTTTGGATTAACTTTCTTGTTCGTTCATACGCATGGATTGTTATTTTACGTTCACAAGGTCTTGTGAATACGTTGTTATTAAAGCTTGGCATTATTAGTGAACCGTTAAATTTATTATATAATACTCCTTCTGTAATACTCGGAATGGTCTATTCTTTATTACCATTTATGATTTTACCAGTGTATGCAGCAATTGAGCAGCTGGATAAGCGTAAGCTAGAAGCGGCTTATGATTTAGGAGCAACACCAATAAAGGCATTTTGGAATATAACAGTGCCGATGACGATGTCAGGAATTGCGACTGGTTCTATTTTAGTATTCGTTTCTTCTATCGGAATGTTTGTTGTATCAGACGTGATGGGCGGATCGAAAGTAGCATTAATCGGAAACGTTATTCAAAATCAATTCTTAGGTGCACGTGACTGGCCGTTTGGATCTGCGTTATCGATTATCGTTGTTCTATTCTCTGTTCTGTTAATTTACTTATATTATCGTGCAACGAAAGTATATAAATATAATGAGAACGGAGGGGAATAGGCAAAGATGAAGAAGTTTTTAGTTTCTTATTCTTGGTTAATTTTGTTATTCTTGTATTTTCCAATGATGGTTTTAATGGTCTATTCTTTCAACGACTCTCGCATTAATGCGGAGTGGGAAGGTTTTACATTCCATTGGTATACAGATTTATTTCAAAAACAAGATGTTATTGATGCATTTGTAAATAGTATTACGATTGCAGTTATAACAACGATTGTGACAACGGTACTTGGTGTATTCTTTGCAATTGCTTTACATCGTTATAAATATCGTTTCGAAGGGGCTATTAATGGCCTTGTATATTTACCAATTTTAATTCCTGATATTTTAATGGGATTATCTTTACTAATTCTTTTCAGTCAGTTAGGAATGGAACTTGGACAAACAACGATTATTATTGCACATATTACATTTAGCATTTCGTTTGTTGTTGTTATTTTAGCTGCGCGTCTTTCAAGTATGGGACGTGACTTAGAAGAAGCTGCAAATGATCTAGGAGCAACGCCTTGGCAAACGTTTCGTTATGTAACGTTCCCAGCAATTGCACCGGGAGTTATTTCGGCAGCATTATTAACATTCACATTATCAATTGATGATTTTGTAATTAGTTTCTTCGTATCAGGACCAGGATCAACAACATTGCCACTATACATTTACAGTATGGTTAAGCGAGGAGTATCACCAGAAATTAATGCTCTTTCTACAATTTTAATTGTTGCTATCGTAGGATTAATGGTTCTATCTGAAATCTTCCGAAACAAAGGTGCAGATGGTGAAGAAAACTCTGGAGGACACCTTCCTTTATAATACGAACGATATAGAAAGTACAAGGGGGTAATAAACCGATGAAATTAATGAAAAGAATAGCTGGCGCAGCAATTAGCTTTAGCCTTGTTGCTGGTGTGCTTGCTGGTTGTGGTGAAAAGAAAGAAGAATTAAATATTTATAGTTGGGCTGACAATTTTGATGAGCAAGTGCTAAAAGATTTTGAAAAGAAGTATAATGTGAAAATTAACTATGACAAGTACGCAAGTAATGAAGAAATGCTTGCGAAATTACAAGCTGGTGGCGCAAAGTATGACTTAATCCAGCCGTCTGATTACATGGTTAAAACAATGGCGAAAATGGACTTATTAGCACCGTTAGATAAAAAGAATATCCCGAATATCGAAAACATGGTTTCTAATTTTAAAACACCTGCGTTTGATCCAGAGAATAAATATTCTTTAGTGTACACTTGGGGTGTAACAGGGATTGCATACAATAAAAAGTATGTGAAAGAAGCACCTACAAGCTGGGCTGACTTATGGAATGAGAAATATAAAGGACATGTAACGTTACTAAACGATTCTCGTGAAGTATTAGGAATGGGTCTTAAGAAGCACGGGTTCTCAAACAGTACGAAAGACGATGCACAATTAAAGACAGCAGCAGATGATTTAAAGAAGCTGCTTCCAAACTTATTAGCGTTTGATACAGATAACATTAAACAAAAATTCATTACAGAAGATGCTTGGATCGGAACAGTTTGGTCTGGAGATGCAGCATTTATCGCAAAAGATAATAAAGATGTAGAATATGTTGTACCAAAAGAAGGCGGCACAATTTGGGCTGATACGTTAGCAATTCCAAAAGGTGCAAAACATAAAGAGCTTGCTGAGAAATTTATGAACTACTTACTAGATGAAAAAGTAAGTGTGAAAAACTACGAGTCAATTGGTTACAGTAATCCAAATGAAAAAGCTCATCCTCTTCATAGTAAAGAATACCGTGATAATCACATGATTTTCTTAACGAAAGAAGAGTTAGATCGTACAGAATGGCTTGTTGATGTAGACGATAAGTTAAAAGACTATGATCGTTACTGGACAGAGCTAAAAACAAAAGGTAAATAAGCAAGGAAATGCGGTTTCTAAAGTAGAAATCGCATTTTTTCATAGTAGGAGGAAATCGTTTGAAGAAGAAGTTACATCAGTATGAGGTAATGTGTATCGGTTTGTTATTTGCTGTATTTGGTATTGTTGCTTGGCGCGTACATGCAGGTGGCGTTACAGTGATGGATACATATGTCCGTGGATTAGTAAGAGGGCTACAAACGGAAAGTTCTCTTACATTTTTCTCGTACTTTACAAAATTGGGATCAGCAATTGGGATAGTCGCTACGCTCGTTATAAGTTTGCTTGTTTTTTGGAAGAAGCGTTATTATGCTGCGATGATTGTATATCCAATGGGAATTTTAATAACACATCTTGTGAATAAAGGGATAAAAGAGATTGTAAAGAGAGAACGTCCGTCATTAAATGAAGCGCTAGATGCACTTGGATATAGTTTTCCTAGTGGACATGCAATGCTATCAATTATGACATTTGGATTTCTTACTTATATCATTGCTGCTAATTTGAAAAGCGTAGCTGGGAAATGTGTCACAACGATTTTGATGGGTATAGTAATTCTATCGATTGGATTAAGTAGAGTCATTTTAAATGTACATTACCCAACTGATATTTTAGCTGGTTACTGCGTAGGTGGTATTTTGTTAATTATCGCGATTTACTACCATCGTTTACTTACTGAGAGATTAGGGCTTAATAAAGAGAGATAGAAAAACGTCTGGAAAAACTATTATTATAGTTTTTCCAGACGTTTTTTGTTTATATCAAGATGTGATACAGTATAAGTGACAATTGAATTATGTAAAGTAGGTGAAAATGTGTGAAGACAAATGTACATAAAGTTGATAAGTGGGGGAAGTTAGGAGCCTTTTTGTATCAGTTTCGTTATACAGTAATTGTAGCGTTACTGTTGCTCGCAATCGCACTTGGGATTTTTGCTCCAAAGCTACCGGGAGTATTAGGTGGTGACGGTTTCCAAACGGAAGGCGACTATCAAAAAACGAAAGAAATTTTAGATAAAGATTTTAAGAAGTCTCAAGATACGCTGCTGCTCGTTTTTGAGAAAAATAAAGATGCTTCGCATGAGGAATTTAAAAAGCGAATAAATGAAATTGTAAAGAATGTTCAAGAGAAAGAGAACTATGAATCTTTCCATCACCCAATCCAAAATAAAGAAATGCTACAAGATGACATCGGCTATGCGACAATTTTATTTTCCGGGAAAACAAATAAGGAACGAATGGAAAAGACATTACAATTTGCTGATGAGATTGAGAAAGAAAGTAATATAGCATTAAAAGTAACACCTACAGGGTTTCCGAAAATTAATAAAGAGATTAATGAAAGAACGCAAAATGATTTAAAAGTAGCAGAGATGATTGGATTACCAATTGCGTTTCTTGTATTACTATTTTCGTTTGGTAGCCTTTTGGCATCAATTTTACCGATTTTGAATGGGGCGCTTAGTGTTATTAGTACGATGGGTATATTGTATTTCATCGGTGTTGATAAAGAACTATCTATTTTCGTGTTAAACGTTGCACCGATGATTGGACTTGCATTATCTATTGATTTTGCGCTATTATTTGTGAACCGTTTTCGAGAGGAAGTTGCTAAACGAACGGTAAAAGAAGCGATAGCAATTACATATCAAACGGCAGGACGTGCGATTGTATTTTCAGGATTATGCGTATTTGTTGGGTTATCCGGTTTGTTTTTCTTTAAGATAGATTATATTCAATCTGTCGCGATTAGCGGAATGATTGTTGTCATTATGAGTATTTTATTCTCACTCACACTTCTTCCAGCACTATTATCGTTAATCGGTAAAAGAATATTAAAAAAGAATCAAGTAGCACATACGCCGGCAAAAGCATGGCGTAAATTTGCAAAATTTGTGATGAAACATCCAATTGCAATGATTATTGTTGTTACAACATTTATTGTTATTTGCTTATTACCGTTACGTACAGCTAATTTGCAGTTCCCTGGTGTTGAAGCTTTACCTGAAAAGAGTGATACAAGGATTGCATATGAAAAGTATGAAGAAGCATTTAATGAAACTGTCAAAACACACGCTGATGTTACGTTAGTTGTAGAGACGAAAAAAGATATGAAAGAAAAAGAAAGTCTACAAAAGATAGAAGAAGTCGTTCAAAAGTTAAAAGGTGATAAGAAAGTACATGAAGTAAGAAGTTTATACGACGGGTTAACTGGAATGAAAGCAGATCAAGTTGTTGGAATGTTGCAGTCGCCAGAATCAGCGAAACTAACTCCTGTATTTGAAGCATACACGCAAGGGAATAAGACGACGATAGAAATATTTTTGAAAACAAAACCACGTACAGAGACTGCAAAACAGTGGGTACGTGACTTTAAAAAGAACTATAAAGAAACGGATGTTACGTATTATCTAGGCGGAATGACGACGTTTCAACAAGAATTAGAAGATGAAATTAAAGATAAAGTTGTAATTGGTATGTCTGTTATATTTGGATCGACCTTTGTTATATTATTATTTGCATTCCGATCTATACTCATTCCAATTAAGGCAATTGTTATGAATATACTTAGTTTAAGTGCAACCATTGGAATTGTTGTTTGGTTATTTGAAGGTGGTCATTTCGGTTTAGAAGCAAGTCCGGTTCTGTTTGTCTTACCAATCTTCATTTTTGGCCTCGTATTTGGGCTTAGTATGGATTATGAAGTATTTCTTATTTCACGTATTCATGAGCTCTATGAAGAAACAGGAGATAACGATCAAGCAACATTAGAAGGGCTCGTTTCAACAAGTAGAATCATTACATCAGCTGCTTTAATAATGATTGTTGTAACTGGTGCATTCGCATTTACTGATATTTTACCAGTAAAGCAGATGGGTCTTGGCGTTGCATTAGCAATATTTCTTGATGCAACAATTATTCGTCTTATGCTCGTACCAAGCTTAATGAAGTTATTTGGAGACTGGAACTGGTGGTTACCATTTCGAAAAAAACGAGAAAAATCATCGTAAAAAATGCTCATCAATATGATGAGCATTTTTTATGAATAGCAAAGCCTACATTTTGCAAATAGTATGTGATAAGAACATTACATAATAAGTAGGTGAAGGCAATGTTTCGTTATTTTAAGTTTAAGTTAAATGATACAGTACAGTTTGCCGAGAACGATGGGCATATGTATCGCATTGTCGGTTATCGGTTAGAAAAAGGATTTTATCCAAAAGATGAATGGACTCATATCATTTATGAACTACTTAGAGAATTTGACGGGTATACGATGGATGCAGAAGAGGAAGAACTTGTAAAGGTCGTTCAAGTAGAGGATGAGTATTACAAAATACAAGAAGTATCAGGTTATCGCTATCCAGTAAAAATGAAACAAAAACAACAAGTGATGAAAATAGAAAAGATGGACGATTTATTAGATGCTTACAATGATTATAAAAGGTTGGCGGATTTCTTTAAGGATTTATCGTATGAACAAAAAGCTGAAGAAGTATTGTTAGAAATGAAAAGACTTAGAGCTTGAGGGGCAGTCTATTATAAGACTGTCCTCTATTTTTGACGGTGCATCAAAGTGTGTTTTCCGTTACAATGAGAGAATCAATAGAAATAAGGTGATAAACAGTATGGAAACAAAGAAAAAGGGTGAATGGTGTGAAATTACCGTTCCAGCTAAATGGAATGGTATAAGTATTGAATCGGTATTAAAAGTAGAATGGGAAATACCGAAAAAGCTATTACATCAGCTTCGTATGGAAAAAGGTGTTACGGTTAACGGGGAACAAAGAAGATGGAATGAGCTTTTAAAAGAGAACGATAAGTTACAAGTCCATATGTTTGCGGAGGAAGAGTACGGTGTAGATCCAGAATATGGTGAATTACATGTAGTATACGAAGATGATCACGTACTTATCGTAAATAAACCAGAGCAAATGGACACACACCCTGCTGAAAAAGGTGGAACCGGGACGCTTGCAAATCTTGTTGCTTTTCATTTTCAAATGCAAGGTTTAGAGACGAAGGTGCGTCATATTCATCGTTTAGATAAAGATACGACAGGTGGTGTCGTGTTTGCTAAGCATAGAATTGCTGGTTCAATTATGGATCGCTTATTAATGGAAAGAAAAATTAAAAGAACGTACGCAGCGCTCGTTGAAGGGAAAGTAAAGAAGAAACAAGGAAAGATTGATGCTGCTATCGGAAGGGATCGCCATCATGCTACAAGGCGTCGTATTTCTCCAAAAGGTGACCAAGCTATCACATATTATAAAGTAGAAAAGTATTTTAAGAAGCAAAACACGACTTTCGTAACGTTACAATTAGAAACGGGTAGAACACATCAAATTCGTGTTCATATGAGTCATAATGGTAATCCATTAGTTGGGGATGTATTATATGGTGGACAAACAAAATATATGTCCAGTCAAGCATTGCATGCGATGAAGATACATTTCTTGCATCCAATTACGAAAGAAGCGATTGAAGTTGATGTGCCGTTTCCTACAAAGTTAAATAATAAAATAAAAGAATTTCAAAAAGAAAATGCGTAAAGTATAAGTTTTAACTTGAAAAAAGTAGATTTTTGCAGGGATTTCTCTAAAAGAAGCGAAGCCGTTAAGAGAAAAGAGAGGTGAGAATCACTTGATTAAATATAAGTATGTACTGGGAATATTTTTCGCTTGTCTTTTACTTACTCTATTTCTCTATCCCTATTTACCAAATCGTATGGCAGTACATTGGAATGTAAATGGTCAGCCAAACGAGTTTATGAGTAAACAAGTCGTTGTAGCATTTATTCCCTGTTTTATTATTTTTTCATATGGATTTTTGTATATTATTTCACATAATATATTTAAGTTTAATGAAAGAGAGCATGGTATTATAGGCGGATTTATAAAGAAAATTACGTTATTTATGTTGTTTATTCATACGCTTATCCTCTTTATTAATTTTGGGGATTTGATATCCTTTCAAACAGGATTAACGATTGGGATTAGTATGTTTCTTTTTATGCTGAGTAAAGAATTTAAGAAAATAAAAGGCAAAGAAAAAGAAAAAGATCCAATTAAATTACAAAAAATTTGTTTAGTGAGTAGACGGATTTTTCAAGTGATGGCATGTGGCATATTGTTTTCATTGTTTTTGAACTTAGAGTGGGGATTTTATGTATTGCTTAGTGTAATAAGCTGTGGATCTATGTTGTTTATGTTATATATTTTCTATTCATACATAATAGAAAGCTATGAAACTTAAAAAAGAGTCTTCTCATTATGAGAAGACTCTTTTAATCTATTTACTTCGTAATAAATTGTTGTGTCCAGTAGTTGCCGCTTTCTACATAACCAACACCGATGTGAGTGAAGCTGTTATTTAAGATGTTTGCACGGTGTCCAGCGCTGTTCATCCAAGCTTGTACTACTTCTTCAGGTGTACGTTGACCTTGAGCGATGTTTTCGCCTGCAGATGTATAAGAAATACCAAATTTCTTCATCATGTCAAACGGAGACCCGTATGTAGGGCTGTTATGATCAAAGTAGTTGTTTTTTTGCATATCTTCAGACTTAATACGTGCTACTTTGCTTAATTCAGTATCGATTTTTAGTGCTGGTAAGCCTTGTTTTGCACGCTCAGCGTTTGTTAATTCAACAACACGTTGTTCAAACTCGCTTAAAGATTTTGCTTCTTCAGCAGGCTTTTGCTCAGCTGGTTTTTGTTCAGCAGGTTTTTGAGTATTGTTGTTTTCAGCAGGCTTTTGAGCTTCTGGTTTTTGAACTTCTTCAGCAGGCTTTTGCTCGGCAGGTTTTTGCTCAACTGGCTTTTGAGTTTCTGGCTTAGCTGTTGGTTGCTCAGTTACAACATTTCCAGTAGGTTGTTGACCAGGAATGAAGCAGTTTGGTTGGAAGTTTCCTTGTTGCCATTGTGCTAATGATTCAACTCCCATAGATTGTAAGAATGCTTGTAATTCTTGTTGGCTCATTTGTTTCATCATTACTTTTGAATGCTGAATATTTTGAACCTTTACGTTAGATGGTTGTACTGTTGCAGCTTGTGCATCTAGAGAAGATACTCCTAAAGTAAGAGCTGTTGCAGCAGCTACAGATAATAAAACACGCTTTTTCATGATGTGTGTCCCCCTATATAAAGTTTTAATTTGTTTTCACACGATTTGTTTTTGACAGCCTGTCTGACTGACAAATTCATCGTAGCATACAATTTGCGAGAAAAAAGATGGAAAAAAATTCATAGACTTTAAAATTACCTAATTTATCCTAAGAGAAGAAGGGAGCAAAAATAAGAGAAATATAGAGTATAAAAGGAATTTATAGTGTTTTTATACTTGGTTTTAAGAGGGGGTTTTTGGATAAAGTTACCTAAATAGAAAATGAAGAATCCTATTGTATCAATGGTTTGAACGTTTTTTTGAGGAATATAATGGATTGATTTTTACAAAACTGTAATGTTTCTGTTGTTCTTTTTTATAATAAAGTAACATATTTTTAATGTTGTAGCAGACAAAAAAGCGGCTATCTCTTTACATAGACGAAGGAGATAGCCGTTTTCCTATTATTACGTATGTTACGAGTTAGTTTCAATTGCTTCTAATAATAAATCCACAATGTGAATTCCTCTCATTTTATGAGAAAGCCCTTCTCGCTCAATACCCAATTTCATTTGTAATAAACAACCTGGATTTGCAGTAACAATGGTTGCTGCTTCTGTTTCATGCACACGGTCCATTTTGTAATCTAGAAATTCCATTGATAACTCTGAATGAACAATATTGTAAATACCAGCAGAGCCACAGCAGCGGTCGGCATCTTTCATTTCTCGATATGTTGCACCTTGGATAGCCTCTAGTAACATACGAGGTTCAGAAGATGTGCGCATAACATTGCGTAAATGACAAGAGTCTTGATACGTAATAACTTGCGGCGTGAGTCGTAAGTCAGTTCGCTTATGGAAGTCTAGTTCTACTAGTATAGCAGTAATATCTTTAATTTTAGAAACAAACTGCTTAGCACGTTCAGCCCAATCCGGATCATCTTTTAAAAGATAATCATAGTCTATGAGATAAGCCCCGCAACCACCTGCATTCGTAATAATATAGTCGATGTTTAAATCTTCGAATGCTTTTATATTTCGCTTTGCTAATTCTTTTGCTCCACTCTTTTCACCAGCATGTCCATGCAATGCACCGCAGCAACTTTGTGTTTTTGGAATAACGATATCACAACCAGCTAATTGAAGAAGTTTCATCGTTGCGTTATTTGTTTCTAAAAACATCGTATCCATTAAGCAGCCTGTGAAGAATGCAACTTGTTTTTTCTTTGTACTTTCTGCAGGTAAAAATGAAGGACGATCTTTCATGGCTTTCATTTTAGGGACTTTTGGTAAAACGAGATCCATCGTTGCAAGTGTTTCAGGGAATAACTTCATAATCCCTGTTTTATGTGTTAGCGTTTGTAAACCAGAACGTTGATAAAATCCGATTAGTCCAGTTAATGTTCTCATTCGATTTTGATGGGGGAATAATCCTTCAAAAACGACTTTTCGAACAGCTTTCACTGGCACTGAGAATTTTTTATTTTGATTAATAATATCACGAGCTTCTTCTAATAAATGTCCATAATTTACACCAGATGGACAAACAGGTTCACAAGCACGGCAACCAAGACAAACGTTTAATGTATGTTCAACATCTTCATCTGGTTCGATTAAACCATCAACGACTGCTTTCATCAATGCGATACGTCCGCGTGGTGAATGTGACTCTTTATATCCGGATTGAATGTAGGTAGGACAAGTAGGTAAACAAAAACCGCATCGCATACAGTTTAGTAATTCATCTTCACTTAATCGTTCTTTAAATTCTTTTTGAATATTTTCTTTATTTAATGTGGTCATTGCTCAACCACCACTCTTTTTCGAGTGTCTTTCGCGAACATTTTTCCAGGATTCATAATGTTATTTGGATCGAAAGCTTGCTTTATTCCTTGCATAGCTGCAATACCTTCTTTACCTAATTTCATTTCTAAATATGGAGCTTTCATTGCACCAACACCATGTTCACCAGTAATTGTGCCACCAAGTTCAATTGCTTTCGCAAATATTTCAGCAAAAGCTTGTTCAGCTCGGTGCATTTCTTCTGCATTACGAGCGTCTGTCATACAAGTTGGATGTAAATTACCATCACCAGCGTGTCCAAACGTACAAATAGGAATATTATATTTTTTTGCAATGGCATTAATAGCTTCAACCATCGGAGCGATTTGTGAACGTGGTACAGTCGCATCTTCTAATATTGTAGTAGGTTTTAATCGTGCGAGCGCTGATAGAGCACTACGGCGAGCGGTACGAAGCGCATCTGCTTCTGTTTCGTCTTTTGCAATACGAACATCAACTGCATTCATAGAGCGGCAAACATTAGCCATGTTTTCAATATCTCGATTGACTACTTCGGGAGGGCCGTCTTGTTCAATTAATAAAATTGCTTTTACATCTGTAGGTAAACCGATTTGCGCAAACTCTTCTACTACTTCAATTGTCGGTTGGTCTAAGAACTCCAGTGTTGCTGGAATGATTTTATTTGCAATAATAGAAGAAACAGCACGTGCAGCTTCATTAATATCTTCATATAGTGCAAGCATTGTTTTCTTTGTTTCAGGCATAGGAACGAGTTTTAATATAGCTTCTGTTACCACGCCAAGTGTTCCTTCAGAACCGATAAATAAACGAGTTAAATCGTAACCAGCTACATCTTTTGCTAATTTACCACCAGTGCGAATAATATCGCCATTTGGTAAGACAAGTTCAAGCCCCATTACATAATCACGTGTTACGCCGTATTTCAAACCGCGTAATCCACCTGAGTTTTCATTAATATTACCGCCGATTGTAGAAATTTTCATCGAGCTTGGATCTGGTGGATAAAATAAACCTTTTTCTTCTACCGCTTTAATAATATCAAGTGTAATGACACCTGCTTGTACAGTAATTGTTAAGTTTTCTTCATCAATTTCTAAAATATTGTTCATATGGCGGAAAATAAGGACGATACCGCCTTCAAGTGGACATGTTCCTGCGCAAAGATTTGTTCCAGACCCGCGCACATACACAGGAATTTTGTGAGTGTTACATACTTTTAACACTTCAGCTACTTCATTTGTATTACGAGGAGCAATGACTGCATCAGGCATTGCTTGGAAGTTTGGAGTGGCATCATAACTATAAGTTAAACGCCCCATATTGGATGTATCTACATTATCTTCGCCAACAATAGATACGAATGAATGAATAATTTGTTTTTCTAACATTGGAAATCCCCCTCAAACTGTTAACGTGTTTAGTTATAATAAACAACGTGGTAACAGTGCTTTCATTATAATGATAAAAAAGTCGAGGGATTCTTTCTATATATAATCATCTAAAGATTAATCTGTTTTATCGTTCTTTTTTGTATGATCATCTAATAGGAGGAGTGCGAAGTATAAAACGTTTAAGTCTTTGAATTGTTTTGGATCAAGTCCTGTATGTTCTTCAATCTTTTTTAGCCTGTAATGTAATGTGTTAATGTGTATATGTAATTGTTTAGCCGTCTGTTTATAAGATTGGTTATAATCGATAAATAAGCGCAAAGTATGTATAAGCTCAGGAAATGATAATAAGTTTTCGATGGTACGCTCTAGAAATTGTTCACGCGTTTCGGCAGAAATATCTTGTAAACACATTTCTAAACGTAAATCTTCATTAAATACAATTTTTTTCGTTTCCAATGATACAGAAAGAGCGCGTAATGCTTGTTCGTAACATATGTTCATATTGTTTGAGGTAACTGTTTGTCCAATCCCGATATATAAAGAAATAGAAAATAAAGTTTCGCAGTCTTGTTTTAACCGTTTTAAAAATTGATAAGTTTGCTCTTTTGAGCTCGTTGCTGTAAATAAAATAAAACGATCATTTCCCCAACGAACAAATAGATGCTCTTTTGTTAAAATATTACGTATGTGTTGCCATATTTTACGCTGGAGCATCGTGTCATTTTTGCCAATAGAAAACAAAATAAGTTGTTTTTTCTTATATAAATCAATGCCAAGTGTTTTGGCGCGATCAAGAAAACTCGGGGACCACTCTGTATTTTGAAGCCAATCAAAGACAAAAGCTTCATAAGAACGGTGCTCAAGTTCTAGTTGCTCTAAAAAGTAGTTTTCATGAATTAATAATTCGGTCATCTTACGCAATATTTCTCCGTAGCGTGAAATATTTTCAGGTTCTCCTGTAATCCCAATGACACCAATTACTTCATCATGAAATAATAAAGGAAGATTCATCCCAGCCTTTACACCTTGCAATCGCCTTTCATCTTCTTTTGTAATGATGACGGTTTTCTTTTGTTTGGCGCAGCGGAGTGCACCTTCATGAAATTGACCAATTCTTTCTGTATCTGTACTTGCGATAATAACGCCTTCTATATTAATGATAATAATATTTTCTGTAATTAGTCTGCGTACTTCTCGTACAATTTTATTCGCTAAATCAGGAAATAGCATAATTGACACACCTCAAATTCTATTTGTTGTACATTATATATGTAAATTGAGTAAGAAAGGGAAATTTCACACTTTCCACACATTTATTTGTTATTTTACAATTATAACGAAATCATCCGAAGATGGAGGGAATCTTTTGAGAAAGTATGTTTTTCTTCTCTGTTTTTTATTTCTACTAGTAGGGTGTCAAGGAAGTTCATATACACCAATTGCTAAAGATAAAAATGTTATTATAACTACGAATATAAAAGAAGGCAGCATTAGTTTTATTGATAAAAAAGATAAAAAGTTAATTACGACATGGGAACTAAATGAGCCAATGGCCGGAATCACACTGCTTCCAAATGGCGATGAAATACTTGTATACGGTAAGCAATTAGAATATATGTATGTATATTCACTAGCGGAAGGAAGGCAAGTGGGAAAATATAAAACTGGAAAGGGCATTGTAAATGTGGTCGTATCAGCAGATAAAAAACAATTATTTGCTGCTGATCAAAATGTTCAAAAGGTAAGGTTCTTTACGATAAATGGGAAAGAGACAGGAAATGTTTCAACAGGAAAAGGGCCTATAACGATGGTAGAGTATCAGAATCGGTTATCTGTACTAAACTTTTATGATACGAAACTAACGACAATTGATACGAAGAAAAAAGAAGTTATTCAATCCTTTATGATTCCGCCAGCATCAACAGGAACGACGATTAGTCCTGATGGGAAAGAAATATGGATTGGCGGACATGGTGATGGAAATCAAGTAAATGAGAAAGTGTTAGTGTATTCTTTACAGAGTGGAGAAATGGTGCGTTCTTTACACGCTCCATTCATGCCTGTGAATATAACGAAGGATAGTAAGTACGTATATGCACTCAGTCATGGGTCGAATACACTTAGAAAGTTTGATATTAGCACATATAAAGAAATAGCTTCTGTAGAAGTAGGGTCGAATCCATTTGCATTTTTTGAGAGCGGAGCAGAAGGGTATGTAGCCAGTTATGATAGTGATGAAGTGTGCGTTATAGATATGAAGAATTTGAAAATAAAACAAACAATTAAAGTCGGAAAAGGACCGTTTCAACTCATAGAGAGGGAAGGGAAGGACAATGAATAAATATAGAGTGCTAGTTGTAGATGATGAAAGTGATATGAGACAGCTTGTTGGAATGTATTTGGATAACTTTGGATATGAGTGGGGAGAAGCTGAGAATGGAAAAGAGGCTCTTAAAAAACTAGAAACGGATCATTATGATTTCGTTGTATTAGATATAATGATGCCAGAAATGGATGGACTTTCAGTTTGTAAAGAAATTAGAAAAACGTCAGATGTGCCGATTATATTTTTAACGGCAAAAGGTGAAGAGTGGAATAGGGTGAACGGCTTACGTATGGGAGCAGATGACTATATTGTAAAACCGTTTAGTCCTGGTGAATTGGTTGCCCGTATGGAAGCTGTGCTAAGAAGATATACAAAGCAAGAACAGCAAGAAGAGATTCAATTTGGACCAATTCTTATCAATGAAAAAAGTAGACGAATAGAGGCGGGTGGTGAGCCGATTTCTCTTACTGTAAAAGAGTTTGATTTATTATATTTTCTTTGCCAACATACAGGACAAGTATTTAGCCGGGAGCAATTACTTGAAAAGGTATGGGGATATGATTATGCCGGAAGTACAAGAACGGTAGATACGCATGTGAAAACGATGCGCTTGAAGCTTGGAGAAAGTGGAAACTACATTCAAACTGTTTGGGGTGTAGGCTATAAATTTGAGGTGTAACGTATGTTTACGATGGTACAAAAACTTTGGCTTACAGTAGTATGTGCAGTATGTGTAACAGTGTCCTTTCTTTATTTCGTATCTTTATACTCGTATGAAAAATTATACGTTGATAATTTAAAAGCTTCGTTAGTAATGGAAGGAAAAAGTCTTGCTGCTCAATATGATAAGCGTGAAGGAATATCAACTTTTGAAGAGAAAGTAAGATCGTTTGATCAAATATCTAGTTCAGACGTTATTTTCGTGTCTAATCCGCGTGATTTAAGCGCATGTTTGCCTTTTGATGTGCATCATCATTCTCTTATAAGTGAAGGAGATAGGCAAACGCTATTAGACGGGAAAACTGTGACAAAAATAGGATATGAAGAACATTTTGACCGTAATATTATGGGGGTTGTCATCCCTGTATTGGAAAATAAAAAATTAGTCGGAATTGTCTATTCGTATATTCCTTTAAAAAGTATAAAAGATTTAATCTATGATATGGGTCTTATTTTAGCACCGTTAGCAATTGCTATGATTTTAATTACGATATGGGTTGGAAGGAAAATTATAATTGCAATTACGAAGCCACTTTCGCAAATGGAGCGGGTTGCAAATCATTTGGCTACGGGAGATTTTTCGGAGCGGATTACAGTTTCTTCAGAGGATGAAATTGGACGATTAGGAAAAGCATTTAATAAAATGGCAAATTCATTAGAAACAGAAGATGTAAAGCGTAAGGAATTTTTAGCAAATGTTTCGCATGAACTTAGAACACCACTTAGTTATATAAAAGGGTATAGCGAGGCTATTTTAGATGGTGTTGCAAAGGGACCGCAGCAGGAAAAAGTAACGCAGCTAATTCATAAAGAAGCAGGTCGTATGCAGCGTCTCGTTCATGACTTGTTAGACTTAGCACAATTAGAAGGTGAGCACTTTCCGTTAAAGAAGCAACCTATCGTTTTTTCACAGCTGATTGAAGACGTATTAGATACGTATGAGATTAAGTTTATAGAAAAGGAAATTCATATTTCAACCAATTTAAATCCAGAGGTCATTGTCATGATTGATGAGGATCGTATGCAACAAGTGCTTCATAATGTGTTAGATAATGCGATACGGTATACAAATCAAAAAGGAAATATCGTTATAACTTTAGAGCAAATCGATGATTACTGTGAATTAAAAATAAAAGATACAGGAATTGGTATTGATATAGAACATTTGGAGAATCTTGGAGAACGCTTTTACCGAGTTGATAAAGCGAGAAGTCGTCAACACGGTGGAACAGGTTTAGGCCTTGCTATTGTGAAACAAATTGTTCATATACATGGTGGACAGTGGAAAATTGAAAGTGAAAAAGATAAGGGAACAACGGTTATTATTAAACTGAATGTACAGGATGAGGGGAGCATGTTCTAATTTTTAGGACATGTTCTTTATATTGAAGAAAATATTTATCCCGCTATTCGCCGGGCAGTAAGACCCTCACCTCAAAATTCAACGGAAGCAAAGAAGTTAGGTGGAGGCCCTGCTGCCCGTAAAAGCCCGATTGGTGAGAGCTAATAATCAGTGGGCGATGAACAAAACCCCACTGATTAAAGTTTCACTTTATACGTAAAAATATAAATTAATATGTAATAAATATCGAAAATTTGACTATTTTATGAACAAAACATTTGTACTTCTTATCAATTCGGTCTAAAATAGTTATGATGCAAAGTTCTTATAAATCGTTTCAATTGTTGTTTGGAAGATACTGAGGTGATTTAACTGGAGTACAAATCTATTAAACCGAAAAAAATTTACGAAGAAGTATCTGAAGCTATTTTAACAATGATTAAAAATGGTACGTTAAAACCTGGTGACAAACTACTCCCTGTGCATCAATTAGCTGAGCAGTTTCAAGTTGGCAGATCTGCTGTTCGTGAAGCGCTAAGTGCGCTAAGAGCGATGGGCTTAATTGAGATGAAACAAGGAGAAGGTACATATGTGAAGAACTTCGATTCTTCTTCATTAACGAAATCATTAAACAATAGATTATTAATGAAGAAAGAAGATATTTTGAATTTATTAGAAGTACGAAAGGTGCTTGAAGTGGGGGCAGTTCGAGTAGCGGCGGCAAAACGTACGGAAGATAACTTACAAAATATGAAACATTGGTTAGATGAAATGGCAAAGAGCATTGGAGATGAAAAGGCTGGCGAAAAAGCCGATTTTCAATTTCATATGGGAATTGCAGAGTCTTCGCATAATAACATTTTGCTTGAACTCATGAATCATGTTTCAGAGATGATTGCTGAAACAATTGGTGAATCAAGACGCATTATTTTATATGGTGAACAAACGACATCAGAACGACTTATAGAAGAGCATCAAGTTATATATGATGCGGTGTTAAAACAAGATGTAGAATTAGCGCAGCAAGCAATGCTAGATCATTTAACAAATGTAGAACATATTGTCACAGGTAAAAACGATATAAATTCGTAATTTAATCTTTTAAAAATTTAATTTTCTGATAAAATAGAGAAAGATTAAGTAAGCGTTTTCTTTAGAAGAGGGAGAGGATAGGCCATGGTTGAGCCTATTTCTTCTCTACTAAGTCATCTGATGACCATATGTTTGTTGATGAAGTTGTAAAAAGGGGGAGTAATAGTTATGAAAGTTACTTTATTTGTTACTTGTTTAGTCGATATGTTTGAAACAAATGTCGGCAAAGCAACAGTTGAAGTGTTGGAGCGTTTAGGTTGTGAAATTGAATTTCCAGAAGCACAAGTTTGTTGTGGGCAGCCTGCTTATAATAGCGGCCATGTAGAAGCAGCAAAAGAAGCGATGAAACATATGATTGAAACTTTCGAAGATGCAGAATATATTGTTACGCCATCTGGTTCTTGTGCGACAATGTTTCATGAGTATCCGCATGTTTTCAAAGATGATCCAAAGTGGGCTAAACGTGCACAAAAAGTTGCTGATAAAACTTATGAATTTACACAGTTTATTGTAGATGTTTTAAAAGTTACAGATGTTGGTGCAAGTTTACCAGGGATAGCTACTATTCATAAATCATGTCATATGACGCGTATGCTTGGAGTAAAAGAAGCACCAGGAATTTTATTATCAAATGTAAAAGGATTAACTGTGAGAGATTTGCCAAACGTGCAAAATTGTTGCGGGTTTGGGGGAACGTTTTCAGTTAAGATGACTCCAATTTCTGAGCAAATGGTAGACGAAAAAGTAGATAGTGTCATGGAAACAGGTGCAGATTATTTAATCGGTGCAGATTGTGGGTGTTTGTTAAACATTGGCGGACGTATTGAGCGTTTAGGAAAAGAAGTAAAAGTAATGCATATTGCTGAGGTACTGAATAGTCGCTCATGAAGGGGGAACATAAGCTATGTCTATGAAAATCAGTGAGAAAAAATTTAATGATCGCGTTGGTGATGGAATTCAAGATTCGTTTATGCGCGGAGCAGTATCTTCTGCACAAACGCGTTTATATACGAATCGCTTAAAAGCTGCAGATGAATTAGGAAACTGGGAAGAGTGGCGTGAACTAGGTGAACAAATTCGTCAACATACGTTAGAAAATCTGGATTATTACTTAATGCAGTTAAGTGAAAATGTATCAAAAAGAGGCGGACACGTGTACTTTGCGAAGACGAAAGAGGAAGCTGCAAAGTATATTCAAGACGTTGCCAAAAAGAAACAAGCGAAAAAAGTAGTAAAATCAAAGTCGATGGTAACAGAAGAAATTAGTATGAACCATGCGCTTGAAGAGATTGGCTGTGAAGTATTAGAGAGTGACTTAGGAGAGTATATCTTGCAAGTAGATAATGATCCACCTTCACATATTATTGCACCTGCACTTCATAAAAATAGAACGCAAATTCGCGATGTATTTAAAGAAAAGCTAGGCTATGAAAATTCTGATGACCCATATGAAATGACAAAGTTTGTTCGTAAACAACTTCGTGAGAAATTTATGGATGCAGAAATTGGTGTAACTGGTTGTAACTTTGCTGTTGCCAATACTGGATCTCTTTGTTTAGTAACGAATGAAGGTAATGCAGATCTTGTTATGTCAATTCCTAAAACACAAATTGCGGTAATGGGTATGGAACGTATGGTTCCGACAATGGAAGAATTAGATGTTTTAGTTGGTTTACTATGTCGTAGTGCAGTAGGTCAAAAATTAACAAGTTATGTAACAGTAGCAGGACCAATTCAAGAAGAGGAAGTTGATGGACCTGAAGAATTCCATTTAGTGGTTGTTGATAATGGTCGCTCTCAAATTCTTGGATCTGAATTCCGTTCCGTATTACAATGTATTCGTTGCGCTGCTTGTGTTAACGTATGTCCTGTATATCGTCACGTTGGTGGACATTCATATGGATCGATTTACTCAGGACCAATCGGTGCGGTATTAACACCGCTTCTAGGTGGATATGATGATTACAAAAAGCTTCCTTATGCATCTAGTTTATGCGGAGCATGTACAGAAGCTTGTCCAGTAAAAATTCCATTGCATGATTTATTATTAAAACATCGTCAAGTCATCGTTGAGCAAGAAGGTCGTGCACCACTTGCAGAAAAACTAGCGATGAAAATGTTTAGTATGGGTGCTTCTTCAGCTGCTTTATATAAAATGGGTTCAAAAATGGCACCAGCGGCAATGAGTCCATTTACATCTGGTAATCGTGTATCAAAAGGTGTTGGACCACTTAAAAACTGGACGGATATTCGTGAATTCCCAGCTCCAAGTAAAGAACGATTCCGTGATTGGTATAAAGATCATAAGAAAGGCGGGGATAAATAATGACAGGATTAATTCAAAACCGTGATGCCTTTCTAGATAACATTGCAAAAGAACTTGGGCGCGCACGTAAAACAGAAGGTGTAGAGCGTCCAGTATGGAAAAGTAATGTGAATATAGAAACGTTAAAAGATTATTCACAAGAAGAATTACTAGAAGTGTTTAAAAAGCAATGTACAAACATTCATACAACTGTAGTAGAAACGACAAATGACCGTTTAGGTGAAGACCTTCAAAAAGTAATCATGAAAAACGGCGGGGGACCTATTTTATTATCAGCAGATGATCGTTTTGATGCATATGGTTTAACATCTTTATTTAAAGAAGAACTTCCAAAGCGAGACGTTGAAGTAAACGTATGGGATCCAGAGAGAAAAGACGAAAATATGCGTTTAGCTGAAAAAGCGAATATTGGTATTGCATTTAGTGATTATACATTAGCCGAATCCGGTACAATTGTTGTACAAAGTCATAAAGGGCAGGGACGTTCTTTACACTTTTTACCGACTGTATATTTTGCTATTATTCCACGTGAAACACTTGTGCCTCGTATTACACAAGCAGTTCAGGATATGAACTCACGCGTAGAAAATGGGGAGACAGCGGCATCTTGTATTAACTTTATTACAGGGCCAAGTAACTCGGCTGACATTGAGATGAATCTTGTTGTCGGAGTACATGGACCATTAAAAGCAGTATATTTCATCGTATAAAAGAGGGGAAAGCAGGCCGGAAAATGGCCTGCTTTTTTAGTAGAATAAAGGATAATATGAAGTAGAAGTTCTCTCCTTTTTTTGCTATGTTTTTTGGGAAAGGAGAGGAAGGGATGTTCACTTATTTATATGCACTGTTAGCAGGGATGGTGTTTGGTTCTTTTTTTATGTTAGTTGCGGTGAGGGTTCCATTAGGTGCGTCTATTATTACCCCGCGTTCACATTGTTATTATTGCAAATATGTGCTAAGGCCAAAAGAACTAATCCCCATCATTTCATTTTATATACAAAGAGGCTGTTGTACGAATTGTAAGAGGAAAATTCCAATTATATATGTAGCATTTGAATGTATAACAGGAAGTATATTTCTTCTTACCGTGTATATGATTGGAATAGAACGAGAACTTATTATCATTTTATCCCTTTTTTCGCTACTTCTTATTATTTCAGTTACAGATTACTTATATATGTTAATTCCTGATTGTATTTTAATTTCGTTTGCGGTTTTACTCATTCTCGAAAGTGTTTTTGTACAATTAGTTACTTGGACAGATAGTATAGTTGGTAGTGGTGTTATATTCCTTTTGTTATATTGCATGCAAAAGATATATCCAGAAGGGCTTGGCGGAGGAGATATAAAACTACTTTCGTTACTTGGTTTTATAGTAGGAGTGAAGGGAGTTTTTATCGTTTTATTTTTAGCATCTTGTTTTAGTCTTTGTTTTTTCGGGATTGGTATCGGATTAAAACGTATAGAAGTACGAAAGCCAATTCCATTTGGTCCTTTTATTAGTTTTGGGGCAATGTGCTATGTATTAGCTGTTTATTCAAATTAGAGAGGGAATCGAAAATGAACGTATATATGGATGATCAAAGAAGTTGCCCGTTCGGGTATGTGTCCGCAACTACAGTAGAATGTGCCTTGCAAATGGTTCGGGATTATGATGTGAATATTCTTTCCCTTGATTATAATATGGGCTGGGGAGCAAAAAATGGACTAGATTTTGTAGAAGCTTTTTGTACAGAGGGATTATATGTAAATGAAATTCACCTTCATACGAATGATGTCATCGGTATGCACAAGATGAAACAGAGAATGGATAAGGGAAAGGAAGAAGGAGAAATTAATCCTCACCTTGTTGTTAAATACGTGGGAAGCTAAAAACTCCAAAGTAAAACTTTGGAGTTTTTAGTGTTTCATATGTGCTTGTAAAGGAATAATCTCTTCTTGTTGAGCTACTGCGATTTCAGTTTCTTCCTGTTGAACTTCAGGTGTTTTCTTTGTTAAGTAGTGGTATACCATACCGACAAATACTGATCCGCCAATAATGTTACCGATTGTAACAGGAATTAAGTTATGAATAGCACCTGAAAAAGAAATTGTCTCAGGATGCGGTGAAACTAAAGATAAAGCAAAGAGTGATAAGTTTGCAATACTATGTTCGTAACCAGATAAGAAGAATGTGAAAACAAGTAGCATCATGACTATTATTTTTGCTGTGTCACCTTTAACCTGAGAAGGTAAGAAACAAGCAAGACATACGAGCCAGTTACATAAAATGGCTTTAAAGAATAACTGCATTGTAGGTGTGTTCATCTTTCCTTCAACGACTTTATTCATTAAGTGACCGTGATCAATTGCTTCAAAAATTCCAGTTGCGTAAAATAGTAAGGCAAAGAATAACGCGCCGGCTAAGTTACCTGCATAACAAGCAACCCAGTTACGTAGTGTATCAGAAATCGTTGTTTCTTTTCTTAAAGTTGCTACAGTAAAGTACATTGTGTTCCCAGTAAACAATTCAGCACCGCCATATATAATAAGTACGAGAGCAATCCCGAAAAACATAGAAGCAGCTAAATAAGTTGCTGGTGAATCTGCAATGTGAAAAAAGTTACCTAATTTAAAACATAGTACAATAATAAAACCGATATAAATACCCGCAAGTGCAGCACGAATGAAATATTGCATTGGGTTTGTATCTAGTATTTTCTTTTTGCTTTTAGCCAGTTTGACAACATAATCTAGTCCTTGTTCTAGCATGAGTAATACGCTCCTTTAGTAAATCTTCTATAAATACTCCTTATATGAATAAAGTACATGGAATTGTTCTCACTTTCAATAAGTTTGTGCAATGTTTCACAAAAAGGACATACATACATTAAGAAAACGTTTACAAAAGGTAGTATAATGGAATTTTTTCTGGACATTGAGAGGAAGAAAGAAAAAAGAAAAAGCGCTGTAATTACAGCGCTTTTTCGTCTAAATTCTTTTCTACTTTTACTTCTACTTCTTTTGAGAAGAACCAACCACCAACTGCGATTCCGACTAATACAATCCAGAATGTAAGCTTCCACGGAGTGGATTCTGGGAATGAATGTGGAATTACATTTAATGCAGGGTGTGCTAATGTATAAACTGCTAGCTTCACACCAACCCAACCTACAATTAAGAATGCTGCGGTTTCAAGTCCTGGTTTACGTTTTAAGATTTGTACGAAAGCAGTTGCTGCAAATCGCATAATGATTAATCCGATAAGTCCACCTACAAAGATAACAGCGAATTGCCCAGTATCAAGACTACCAATTGTACCTAATCCTGTTTTTGGTAAAGTCATTGCTAGTGCAACAGCAGCTAAAATTGAATCAACTGCGAAGGCGATATCAGCAACCTCAACTTTAAATACAGTCCACCAAAAGTTCTCTTGTTTTTTCTTTGCTTCTTTTTCTTCTGTTTCTTCATCTGTATTCTTTTTAACATATGTTTTAAATAAGTGATTACCAGCGATAAACATAAGGTAGATGGCACCGATTGCTTGCACTTGCCATACATCGACTAAGAACGAAATCATAAATAACGATCCAAATCGGAAAACAAATGCCCCCGCTAATCCATAAAATAGTGCTTTCTTTCGTTTTTCTTCTGGTAAATGTTTTACCATAATTGCAAGAACAAGAGCGTTATCAGCCGCTAAAATCCCTTCAAGTGCAATTAGGATGAGTAATACCCAACCATACTCCAATAATAATGATACATCCATGTACATTCTCCTCTCATTTCTATAAGTTCTAAATAAGTGAAGAATTTCCCCACTATTTAGTTTCCCCATACTCCTGCCTATTAACTTTGGAAAAATCTGGAAGTGAATGCAAAAAAGACCTCTGCCGTTAATAGGCAAAGGTCTTGCTAGACATATGTAATAAAAAATGCCAACAAAGCCGGAAGAACTAAGTTCTACGTAATGACGACTTTGTTTCCAAGAAATATTCTTGGACGCTACTCCCCTTTGGAGATATGTTATTGTATTCTCATTATATGGATAATTTATACGGTTGTCAACCTGTTAAAATATCTTCATTCGGATATTTTATTTTCAGGTTCTTTTTACGAGCAAATGAAAAAGCCAATGTTAAAGGACCCATTTTCCCGAAAAACATCATAAAGATAATAATAGCTTTTCCGATTATAGTTAAGTGGGGTGTTAAATTCATACTGAGGCCAACAGTCCCAAATGCTGAAAATACTTCGAAAGCACTCATCAATAGAGGAACTCGCTCAGTAATACTCAAAATTAAAATAGCAAAAAAGATAAATGAAATGGAAATAATAGTAATGGTTAATGATTTGACAATGAGAGTATCTTTAATGGATTTTTTAAATACGACAATATCCTCTTGTTGTTGTAAAAATTTAAATACGCCAAAAAATATGATTAAAAATGTTGTTAACTTAATTCCACCACCAGTTGAAGCGCTACCAGCACCAATAAACATAAGGAGCATCATTAATAGGAGAGAAGGTTTTGACAATGTAGAAATATCAACAGTATTAAACCCGGCAGTTCGCGTTGAAATTGCTTGAAAATAAGAGGCCAATTCTTCTTCAAATGGGGTAAAACCTCTCATAGAAAGGGAGTTATGGAACTCGAATATAAAAATAAAAAGGGTAGCAATAATGTTGACGATTAGAGTAGAAGAGAGCATAAGTTTTGAATGTAGTGTAAGGTTTTTAAAGTTTTTCTTTCTTTTTATGTCTACGATTACTGTAAAACCAATTCCACCTAAAATGATGAGAGAGGAAATGACGAGATTGACAAGAATGCTATGAGAATGGGACATTAAATTATCGCTCCACACAGAAAAGCCAGCATTGTTAAAGGCTGAGATTGAATGGAAAAAACTATAATAGATCCCTTTCATAACCCCATATTTTGGTACCCATTCAAAAGAAAGAATTATAGTAGCGATACATTCGACTGTAAAAGAGAATAAAAATAATGCTTTGGCAAGACGGATGATGCCGCCGATATTCGTTTGATTTAATGCTTGTTGCAGTAAAATCCGATTTTGAAGACCGATTTTTCTTCCGAGCATAATCGCAATTAAGACAGCAAAGCTCATAATGCCAAGCCCGCCAACTTGTATAAGCGTTAAAATGACACATTGTCCAAACAAAGTAAATACTTTTCCAGTATCTACAACACCAAGCCCAGTAACAGTACAAGCGGAAACGGTTGTAAATAAGGCATCGAGCCATGAAATGGACGTTGTCGTAGCAATGGGTAGTTTTAATAAACATGTGCCGACAACTGATAATACAAGAAAAGACAAAGTAAGAACGCGGGGAGGGCTCATGCTAATATTAATCCGTTTCATTTTACAGATCGCTCCTTTCGTTTTGATTAGTATGTGAAAAAGCACCATTATGTATGTTGAAAATAGAAAGAGGCAGAGAATATCTGCCTCTAAGCCATATGTTATATTATTATCCACGTAATTGTTGTTGAGCTAAAGCAACAAGACGTTTTGTTACTTCACCGCCAACTGAACCGTTAGAACGAGATGCTGTATTAGATCCTAAGCTTACACCAAATTCTTGTGCAATTTCATATTTAAATTGTTCAAGTGCTTGTTCTGCACCTGGAACTAATAATTTGTTTGTTTTTACCATGTTGATACACATCCTTATGAGTAGTCCAGTTCAGCTAAGTTAAGTTCTTATCTAAACTGGTAACGTTATTTTATGTGGAAACGACGTACTCATACGCGGAAGTAATCGGTGCGATTAGAAGTTCTTGGATAGAAAAAAGAGTAGCAAATTTGCTACTCTTTTTTTAGTATTGTCGCTGTTCCTTCCACGACAATATCATCTGATTGATTATATATGTTTGTTTGCAGCGTAATGATTTTTTTATCATCACGCTTCTTAATAACCTCTGCCACAACGCGAAGTGTATCACCGATTTTGACAGGGGCACGGAATGAAACATTTTGGGATAAATAAATCGTATTTTTGCCTGGGAGTTTCGTTCCAAGGATGGTAGAAATAAAACTCGAAACGAGCATACCGTGAGCAATACGTTCTTTAAACATTGTCGTTTTTGCAAAAGAATCTAAAATGTGAATAGGATTCACATCCCCAGTCAATTTTGCAAAATTGATAACATCTTCATCTGTAATTGTTTTTGTAAGGGATGCTTGATCACCGACTTGAATCTCATCATAGCGAAGCTCCGGAACAGTTTGTGCTTCTTGAAATGGATTCATTTTGTCCTCCTTCTTTTCCATATCGAAAAATGTTAGCCATCTTGATGTAGTAGGAGGAAGAAAGAGTTTTGTTTGTGCTGCGGTTAGCTCCCACATTTTTCTTACTTGATGGAAGTAAATAGATTTTTTGAGTTTTCCTCGAACTTTTTTGCGAGTTCCAACTGTTTTGACTTGAACTCTTCCAAAAAACCCTCTAACTGTTTTTGAGCCTCTTCACGTTGTAATTGTTGTTGCTCAATAAATTGTTTTGTTGTTTCTTCAAATTGGCCGCTTGTTTGGGTAAGAATTGACAATGATGTTTTTGTAGGAGAAACAGTAAGCTGATGCATATGAGCAGAAAGTTCCTTCCATTTGTCCTGCCACTCGTTAATTTGATCATTTAAGGAGTTTCCAGTTAATTGTTTCACGTAATCTGTATATTGGTTATTGAACTGAGCAGTGAGTTGTTGTAGTTCTTTTTCTAGTTCATCTACTCCTGATGTTAATTTATGCAAAGCGTCTTGTTGTTGTTTTAATGTTTCTAAAGTAAGTTGCTCTAATTGCTTCCCAGCTGAAGAGAAAAGGGAAAGTGATTGAGACCAGTTTTTCCAAAATGCATCGACTAATTCGTATGGTTTAGTTTCCATTGTTTGACCCCCAAATGTTTTTTTGCATATTGTGAACGCAGATTACTCTGCTGTACCACCAGGTGAAGATGAAGAATCCTTTTCATCCTTTTCTGGAGAAGTAGAAAATGGAAAGAATGCATTGGTGTATAACGTGAAAAACGTTCGCAACATATTTTGATAATGTTCAAAAGAAGTCGCACATGTTGTTAAATATTGCTCTCCATATTCAGTTAAAGAATAAATTCTTTTTGCCGGCCCTCCATCGCTTGTATCCCAAGTAGAAGAAATAAGGTTTTCTTTTTCTAATTTGCGTAGTGTTCTATAAACATTACCTTGGTCAACAGAAGAAAAGCCGATATCCATTAGCATTTGAATAAGTTTGTAACCATGAAGACTCCAGTCTTTTAGACAGAGAAGTAAGAAGGGAACTAAGAAGTTTTTTGGCATGGAGTTTGGTTGTTTCGCTTGGTTGCTCTCCAAACTTTCGCGTTGTTCTGGTTCATTTTGTAGCATGATTGTGCATCACCTCATGAATCAGTTAGATGGAATTTTTTGCTTATAAGTGCAATTTACACCTATCTGTTTTTAAAGTCAACACATTTGTTAGAAAATAGAAAAAAATAAAATATAGACTTGAAGTTTTATTCAGAATATTAGAAAATAGTGAATAGGTTGAATTGTTTCAAAAACGAAAAAGGGAGTGTAGGTAAAGTGATTGATCAAAAATTCGATCCACTACAAGCATGGAAAAATGCTTATGAACAAACCGAAACATTTTGGGGAAAAGCGCTCAATGAAACAATTAAAACAGAAGAATATTCTGCTTGGATGGGCAGCGTTCTAGATTTGAATTTGTTTTATCAAAAAGCATTAAATGATACGACAAAAAACTATTTAGAACAAGTAAATGTGCCGACGAAAGAGGATATCGCAAGAGTGGCTACGCTTGTTATTAACTTAGAAAATAAAGTAGATAACATTGAGGAGTTTCTAGAGGAGAAAGTAGATTCTTTAGGGCAAGCTCCTACATTAAAGCGTGATGTAACGAAAGTAAAACAAGATATTCGTACGCTTGAAACAAAAGTAGATCAAATTTTAGAATTGCTAGAAAAGCAAAATGCAGTACTAGCTAAACTACAAGTACCTGTAAAAGAAGAGGTAAAGCCTGCGAATAAACCAGAAAATAAAAAATGATAAAAGCGCTTGTTTATAACAGATAAAAGAGAGAGGGAGAATCTCTTTTCACGTATAAACAGCGAAACATAATTATATATGGACTCTATAGTATGAGTACCAAAATGATTCATAACAATCGTTCACAAATTCATTTAAGGGGGAAAAGAAATGGTTCAATTAAATGGAAAAGTAGCAATCGTAACAGGTGGAGCAAAAGGAATTGGAAAAGCAATTACAGTAGCATTAGCACAAGAGGGAGCGAAAGTAGTTATTAACTATAATAGCAGTAAAGAAGCAGCTGAAAATTTAGTAAATGAATTAGGAAAAGACGGACATGACGTTTATGCAGTGCAAGCGGATGTTTCTAAAGTAGAAGATGCAAACCGACTTGTAGAAGAAACTGTGAATCATTTTGGTAAAGTTGATATTCTTGTTAATAATGCTGGTATTACAAGAGACCGTACATTCAAAAAGTTAAATCGTGAAGATTGGGAGCGCGTAATTGACGTGAATTTAAGCAGCGTATTTAATACGACAAGTGCGGTTCTTCCATACATAACGGAAGCAGAAGAAGGAAGAATTATTAGCATTTCTTCTATTATTGGTCAAGCAGGTGGATTTGGCCAAACAAACTACTCAGCAGCAAAAGCGGGTATGTTAGGATTTACAAAATCATTAGCGTTAGAACTTGCAAAAACAAATGTCACTGTAAATGCTATTTGCCCAGGATTTATTGATACTGAAATGGTAGCAGAAGTACCAGAAGAAGTACGTCAAAAAATCGTTGCAAAAATCCCGAAAAAACGTTTTGGTCAAGCTGATGAAATTGCAAAAGGTGTAGTATACCTATGCCGTGACGGTGCGTATATCACAGGTCAACAATTAAACATTAACGGCGGATTATATATGTAATGAAGTAAGAAAAAAGTGCATATCCATAGCAGGAATGCACTTCTTTTTTTTAAGAAGGAAATCGACCAAAAAGGAGATAGAAAAATGACTACATTCGCAACAGAATGGGAAAAGCAATTAGAGCTATACCCAGAAGAGTACCGAAAAGCATACCGCCGAGTGAAAAGGGCGAGTGAAATTTTATTACGTGAACCAGAGCCGCAAGTCGGATTAACGCCGAAAGAGGTTATTTGGACGAAGAATAAGACGAAGCTTTATCGTTACATTCCAAAACAAGAAAAAACACAAAGAGTTCCAATTCTGTTAATATATGCTCTTATTAATAAACCATATATTATGGATTTAACTCCTGGAAATAGTTTAGTGGAATATCTAGTGGATCGTGGTTTTGATGTATATATGCTTGATTGGGGCACATTTGGTTTAGAAGATAGTCATTTGAAATTTGATGATTTCGTGTTTGATTATATTGCAAAAGCAGTAAAAAAAGTAATGCGAACTGCAAAATCGGACGAGATTTCTTTACTTGGTTATTGCATGGGTGGAACGCTAACTTCTATTTATGCAGCGCTTCATCCGCACATGCCAATTCGTAATTTAATTTTCATGACAAGTCCTTTTGATTTCTCTGAAACAGGATTGTATGGTCCTTTATTAGATGAGAAATACTTCAATTTAGATAAAGCGGTTGATACATTTGGAAATATTCCGCCAGAAATGATTGATTTCGGAAACAAAATGTTAAAGCCAATTACGAACTTTGTTGGTCCATATGTTGCTCTAGTAGATCGTTCAGAGAATGAACGCTTCGTCGAAAGCTGGAGATTGGTTCAAAAGTGGGTTGGTGATGGTATTCCGTTCCCAGGTGAATCATACAGACAGTGGATTCGTGATTTTTATCAAAATAATAAATTGGTTAAGGGTGAACTCGTTATTCGCGGACAAAAGGTAGATCTTGCAAATATTAAGGCGAATGTCTTAAATATTTCCGGGAAACGTGATCATATCGCTTTGCCATGTCAAGTAGAAGCATTACTAGACCATATTTCTAGCACAGATAAACAATATGTATGTTTACCAACAGGGCATATGTCTATCGTTTACGGTGGAACAGCTGTAAAACAAACATATCCGACGATTGGAAATTGGCTTGAAGAGCGTTCTAATTAAAAATAAAAAATCCAACTAGCCTATGTTAGTTGGATTTTTTTATGAAAAATAACAAAACATAGAAAGGAGAAATTTATATTTTAGGAGTATAATTATGAAACTTATGACAGGTAAGTTGTTTTGGAATACAGGAGTTTCAGTACCTTGTTATCCACCGTTAGGAAATGATATGATATGTGATGTGCTTGTAGTCGGAAGTGGCGAAGCAGGTGCCCATATAGCGTATTCTTTAGCGAAAATAGGTATGAGTGTAATGCTTATTGAAAAAAGAGAAATTGCATGTGGTAGTACATTTGCAAATGTAGGTGTATTACAGTTTCTTCATGATAAATCGTTAACCTCACTTATCCATACATTTGGTGAAGAAAAAGGGGTACGAGCATATAAACTGTGTTACGAAGCGTTACGGACAATGGAGAAAGTGGTACCTACTCTCGATATTGATCCCTATTTTATTCCGAGAAGTAGTTTATATTATGCAAGTAAAAGTGAGGATGTCTCATTTTTACAAGAGGAGTACAATACGTTACAGAATTATGGATTTCCTGTTGAGTATTTTACAGAATCTGATATTAAGAAACGTTATCCTTTCATAAAACAAGCGGCATTATATACACACGGTGATGCCGAGGTGAATCCGTATTTATTAGCGCACAGTCTTTTGCATAAAGCAAATCAAATGGGAGCTAATATATATGAACATACAGAGGCAATACATATAAAAAAACGTAAAAATGATTTAATTTGTTACACGAAAACAGGAAATCAAATTGTAGCAAAGAATATTATTATGGCGACAGGTTATGAAGCGCTTTTTGGAAAGAAAGAAAGAAAAAATACAACAGTAGACACCTCTTATGCAATTGTAACAAATGAAATAGATCAGTTTGAAGGCTGGCATGAGCGATCGTTAATTTGGGAAACGGCACGGCCCTACTTATATTTTCGAACGTATCGAAACCGCATTATTGTAGGCGGATTAGATGAAGCGCTGCAAATTCAAACAATTGGTGATACGAAATTATTGCATAAGCGTGATATCCTTATTAATATTGTAAAAGAGATGTTCCCGCAGTATAAAAATATACAGGCAGACTACTATTGGGCAGCCGCGTTTGGTGGTACTCATGATGGTCTCCCCATTTTAAAAGAAGACGAAAAGATACATAATTTGTTTTACGCATTGCCGTATGGAGGTAATGGAACTGTATATGGAATGGTCTTTGCCAAATTATTTGAGCAGTTATTTACAAATAAAGAAAGTAAAGATTTTTCTTTATTTAATCGATAGAAAAAAGGTAGCGAAGTGATGGAATGAGAGATATAAAAAAGTTTTTACAAAAATTACGTCCTGTACAACTCATCGTTTTGTTTTATTTGTTAGCAGTAGTTGTATCGGTGATATTGCTTAGTTTACCGTTTGTTACGAAGCCTGGTGTGAAATGGACATTTATAGATGCGCTTTTTACATCGGTTAGTGCGGTAAGCGTTACGGGACTGTCTGTTATTACGATTTCAGATACGTTTACTACAGCAGGAATTATTGTTTTAGCCCTTATTCTACAATTAGGCGGCTTAGGAATTATGGCGCTTGGTACATTTGTTTGGATCATTACGGGGAAAAAGATTGGTTTGCAAAGAAGAAGATTAATTATGGCAGACCATAATCAAGGGAATTTATCGGGTCTTGTAGAATTGATGCGTTCTATTTTGATTGTAATTATTTCAATAGAACTTATTGGAGCAATCCTATTAGGTACAAGATTTTTACTTTACTTTCCGACTTGGAAAGAAGCTTATTTTCACGGTTTCTTTGCAGCTGTTAGTGCGACTACGAACGGCGGATTTGATTTAACAGGACAATCATTAATTCCTTATAAAAAAGATTATATTGTTCAAATGATTCATATGTTACTAATTATTTTAGGAGCGATTGGTTTCCCTGTGCTAATGGAAGTGAAACAATTCCTTAGTAAAAGGAGACAACAATTATTCCGTTTTTCATTATTTACAAAATTGACGACAACAACATTTTTTGCACTCGTTGTTGTTGGTACAATTATGATTTTTTTACTGGAGAGAAATCATTTTTTAGTAGGAAAGTCATGGCATGAAACTGTATTTTATACATTATTCCAATCTGTGACGACGCGAAGTGGTGGACTTGCTACGATGGATATACGTGAATTGTCACAACCGACGCTTTTATTTATGAGTATATTAATGTTTATAGGGGCATCTCCAAGTTCGGTTGGGGGCGGAATACGTACAACAACATTTGCTGTTAGTATATTGTCACTATATACCTTTGCAAGGGGTGGTAGAACAGTTAGAGTCTTCAAACGTCAGCTACATGAAGAGGATGTACTGAAAGCATCTGTCGTTATGACGATGGGGATTTTGTTATGTGCTACTGCGCTATTCATTTTATCTATTACGGAAAATGTACCGCTTATGAGCTTAATTGTTGAAGTTTGTTCTGCTTTCGGAACGACGGGACTATCAACAGGTGTTACGCCTGATTTAACAACTGTTGGGAAACTTGTACTTATTGTGCTTATGTTTATCGGACGCGTTGGTATTTTAACATTTATTTTAGCTAGTGGTGGAAGGGAACAACCACCTCGCTATAAATACCCGAAAGAGCGGATTATTATTGGATAGTATGAAACCATTCTACCTACGTTAGGTAGAATGGTTTTTTAGTCGTTAATTCCAAATTGTGGATGCATAAAAGCTTCATTTTTATTATCCGCTTCGTTTTTTAGCAACTCTTGATTTTCTTCTGAAATCCACCCAATATCATTTGTAGGATGGATCCACTCATCGCCAGCCATAATGGCAGGATCTATTTTATCACTCCAATTGTTAAGTGGACTGTTCTCGGAATTATATTTACTGTCTCCAATTACAACATCATATTGATTCACAAAAGGTTGTTGCATCGTTTTTCCTGTTCCTTTAAAAGATGGAAAATTCATTTGATGCGGGAGCGTTTCGTCTAAAATTGGTGATTGAATCTTTTCTTTTTTCTTCAAAATTATCGCTCCTTTTTATAATGATTTCTTCATACGTAGTATTTCCATCTAACGCCTCTTATGTACTTGTTAACACTTGCCAGTAATAATTATTTTAAGTTGTTTCAAACTAGAGTAGAAAGTGATTTCTTGAGAGCAGGTGAATGTATTGGTAAAAAGAAAAGTGAAACAAAATGCGGCAATCAATAATAATAAAACTCCGAAAGAAAGCTTACCAGATGCAGAATTTGCATTAGAGTATGAAGGAGAAAATAGCGCAAAGTATGCTAATCGTAATTCAAAAAAAGGGAAACAAAAATGAGGCGTTTTTTACAAACGCCTCATTTTTTTGTGGGATTATAAAGGTTTTTTTAATTATTTGTAAATTTAGTGTTTTCTATTAGCAGAAAAATGCGAAAAAACATAGAAGTAGCAACGTATTACACAAAAACAAACAACAAACAAAAGATTAATGTTGGTTTAATACTGCTTTTACACTAGTTGTTTATATTTGAGTTGTACATAAGATTTGTAAAAAGGAGAGAGAAACAGTGAAAAAAACAATCTTTAAAGCTGTAGCGACTGGAATGGTATTTTCGTTATTAATGGGGTGTGGTGCAAAGAAGGAAGAAAGTGCTGGAGCGAAAGTGAAAGATGACAAATTATCTGGATCATTAACTGTTTACACAGCAATTGAAGAAGAGCTTGTACCAATTTATCTTGATTCCTTTAAAAAGAAATATCCTGATGTGAAATTGAACATTGTACGTGATTCAACAGGAGTTATTACTGCGAAATTGCTAGCTGAAGGGAAAAATACACAAGCAGATGTTGTATGGGGAACTGCGGCATCAAGTCTATTAGCTTTAGATAAAAAAGATATGTTAAAAGGATACTCTCCAAAAGGAGCAGATCGTGTTCTTCCGCAATTTAAAGATGATAAGCAACCTGAAAAATGGGTAGGAAATACTGCATTTATGACGGGGATTGCTGTAAATAAAGAAGAGTTAAAGAAGAAAAATTTACCGATGCCAGAATCATATGAAGATTTAACGAAACCAGAGTATAAAGGAACACTTGTTATGCCACATCCAGCATCATCTGGAACAGGATTTTTAACAGTTTCTGCATGGCTACAAATCATGGGTGAAGATAAAGGCTGGGATTACATGAAGAAACTTCATGATAATATGGCAAGTTATACGCATTCAGGATCAAAACCAGCGAAATTAGCAGGAGCAGGTGAATATCCAGTCGGTGTATCAATGGTTTATAGTGCTTTAAAAGAGAAACAAAAAGGTGCACCAGTTGAAGTTGTACTGCCGAAAGAAGGATTAGGGTGGGAAGTAGAAGCGAACGCACTTATTAAGAAAGATAATGCGAAAAATGATAAATTAGCACAAGCATTTTTAGATTGGGCAATTACTGATGATGTAATGAAGTTATACTTTGAGAAAAATGGATTTGCGACAATTAAAAATGATTATAAACTTCCAGAGGGATTCCCGAAAGATGTTACTGAAAAATTATATAAAAAGAATGACTTTAAATGGGCAGCAGAAAATCGTGACAAAATTTTAGAAAAATGGGAAAAAGAGTTTGGCCAAAAAGCAGAACCGAAAAAGTAAGTGAGTGGGAGAGAGAAAAATGAGCGAATATTTATCAATTCAACACATTCAAAAACAGTTTGATGCATTTACAGCGTTAAAAGATATTTCTTTTACTGTGAACAAAAATGAGTTTGTTTGTTTATTAGGCCCGAGTGGCTGTGGGAAAACGACGTTGCTTCGCATTTTAGCGGGACTAGAGGAACCAACGACTGGCAGTATAGCTGTGAATGGAAAAGATATTACAGCATTGCCTCCTGGAAAGAGAAACTTCGGAATGGTTTTCCAATCGTATGCTTTATTTCCGAATTTAACAGCACTTGAAAATATTGAATACGGCTTAAAGACAAAAAAATATGGGAAAGCAGAAGTGAAAGAGAAAGCGCTAGATGCGTTAAAACTTGTAGATTTGCTGAATGTAAAAGATAAATATCCTGCTCAAATGTCTGGTGGACAACAGCAGCGAGTAGCACTTGCACGTGCGCTCGCTCTGTCTCCAGATATTTTGTTACTCGATGAGCCGTTATCAGCTTTAGATGCAAAAGTGCGTGAAAAATTACGTAGGGAAATGCGTGATTTGCAAGAGAAAATAGGAGTAACGACGATTATGGTAACGCATGATCAAGAAGAGGCATTAACGATGGCTGATAAAATTGTTGTAATGAATCATGCGGAAATTATGCAGATTGGAACACCAGAGGAGATTTATCAAAGACCAGCCAATCCGTTTGTGGCAGATTTTATTGGTTCTATTAATTTCTTTTCGAAAAATAACGAAGAACATGCAATTCGTCCTGAACATGTAACAATTGTACAAAAGGATGGTATTAAAACAGTTGTGGAAAGTATGGAATTTCGCGGATCTGTATATCGGACGGAAGTGCGAGTCTTAGAAGAAAACACACACCTTTATAATGAGAAAATTGTAGTGGATATATTAGCATCAGAAGTAGAAGCAACGGCTATTAGAAAAGGAAAGCCGATTCAAATCTCTTTCTCAGAAAATCATATGTTGTTATATGGAAAGAAGGTCATTGTATAGATGGAGATGTTAGAAAACTATAAGGTAGAAAGTACGAAAAAAAAGATTAAGAGAAGTATAGGGAAAGAGGAATGGATCCAACGGCTCGTAATTATCGGTATGATTTTTTCTTTCCTTATCATACTTGTATTACCGCTATTACAACTATTTACACAGGCTTTTTATAATAAAGATGGAGTTTTCGTTGGTTTAGCGAATTTCAGTAAATATTTCACAACACCAACTTTAGTTCAGTCTTTACAAAATACAGTATGGATTTCGGGCGCAACAACAATTATTTCAGTTGCAATCGCATTCGTTTACGCATATGCAATTGCCCGTACGAATGTTTTTGGAAAGCGTGTATTTCAGTATGTAGCGTTATTACCATTGTTCGCACCAACGATGATGCACGGTATAGCACTTACATATTTATTTGGTAATCAAGGGCTAGTAACGAAAGGAATGTTTGGTTTATTTGAAGGTATACAAATCCCTTTATATGGACCAATAGGAATTGTAATAGCTGAAGTTATGTATACATTTCCACAAGCCTTTCTTATATTGCTAATTGCCTTCCAAGGATCTGATTATCGTTTATATGAAGCTTCTAATATGTTAGGGGCGAGTAAAACAAAGCAATTTTTCACGGTTACTTTACCTAGTGTAAAGTACGGATTAATTAGTGCAATGTTTGTTGTGTTTACACTTAGTTTTACTGATTTTGGGGCACCAAAAATTGTTGGTGGTCAATATAATGTGCTTGCTACTGACGTATACAAACAAGTAATTGGACAGCAAAATATGCCGATGGGTGCAACTGTCGGAATGATTTTATTAATCCCAGCTATATTCGCATTTGTAGTTGATCGTATTACGCAAAGAAAGCAGGCGAATTTCTTATCTTCAAAAGCAGTACCATACAGAATAGTAGCTAATAAGAAAAGAGATGTAATCTCATTCATATATTGTAGTGTGATTACACTTATGATCATTCTATTATTTGTTGCAGTTGGTATTGCTGCAAGTGTGAAAGTATGGCCATATAATATGAGTTTTACATTTGAGCATTTTAATTTTTCAAGTTTAACAGGAGATGGACTTGAAGCATTTAAAAATAGCGTAATTGTTTCAGCAGTTACAGCAGTTATTGGGGCGATTTTAACATTTGTATTCGCATATGCAATTGAGAAAATAGACCAGCTACAATTTTTCAGAAAAACAGGTTACTTTTTCTCTATAGTGCCGTTAGCGATACCAGGTTTAGTACTCGGATTAGGATATGTCTTTTTCTTTAGTCAACCAACGATTCAAATTCTTGGACTATCAGTAACGAATCCGTTTCATTCTTTATACGGAACAATTGCTGTATTAGTACTAGTAAGTATCATTCATTTTTATTCTGTAACATTTGTCACGGCAACGACTGCCTTAAAGAAATTAGACCGAGAGTTTGAGCTTGTTTCGCAGTCGATGGGTATTCCGTTTTATAAAACATTCTTCCGAGTAACAGTACCAATGTGTTTACCAGCAATTTTAGAAATGGTCATGTACTATTTCGTAAATTCGATGGTAACTGTGTCAGCGGTTGTATTCTTATACGCAGCTGACTTTAAACTAGCGGCCGTATCAATCGTAAATATGGATGATGCAGGAAATGTAGCGCCAGCAGCTGCAATGAGTGTACTTATTGTTGTTACAAATATTGTAGTAAGAGTTGTATATGAATGGGGAACGAAAGCACTTCGTAACCGAACGTCACAATGGCAAAAAAGATAAGTGAGAAGGGTGATGGATTGAATGAAAATAGAAGCAGTTATTTTTGATTGGGCAGGTACGACAGTTGATTACGGATGTTTTGCACCGCTAGAAGTATTCATGAAGATTTTTCAAAAACGTGGCGTTGAAATTACAGCAGCAGAAGCACGTAAGCCAATGGGATTATTAAAAATAGATCATGTAAGGGCACTAACAGAAATGCCTCGTATTGCGGATGAGTGGAAGCGTGTCTTCGGTCAATTACCAACAGAAGCAGACATCCATGAGATGTATGAAGAGTTTGAAGAAATTCTCTTTTCTATTTTACCAAGTTATGCTACGCCGATTGATGAGGTAAAAGAAGTAATCGCTTCTTTACGTGAGAGAGGCATTAAAATCGGTTCAACAACGGGCTATACGAGAGAAATGATGGAAATTGTAGCAAAGGAAGCAGCGTTACAAGGATATAAACCTGATTTTCTTGTTACGCCAGATGATGTTCCAGCAGGCCGCCCATACCCATGGATGTGCTATAAAAATGCAATGGAACTTGGTGTGTATCCGATGAACCATATGATAAAGGTAGGGGACACAGTATCAGATATGAAAGAAGGTAGAAATGCTGGAATGTGGACAGTTGGTGTAATTCTTGGAAGTAGTGAGCTCGGTTTAACGGAAGAGGAAGTGGAGAGTATGGATTCGGTAGAGCTTCGTGAAAAAATAGAAATAGTTCGTAATCGGTTTGTTGAAAATGGGGCTCATTTTACGATTGAAACGATGCAGGAGCTCGAAAACGTAATGGAACATATCGAGAAACAAGAACTTATTATTTCATAAAAGGGGTACGGGATCATGAATGAAAATCACTACTTATTATTAACACCAGGACCATTAACGACAACAAAATCAGTAAAAGAAGTTATGCTATACGATTGGTGTACGTGGGATGTTGAATATAATACGATGGTGCAAGAAGTAAGAGCTAAACTTGTATCGTTAGCGACGAAGGAAGAAGAGAAATATACAACAGTGTTAATGCAAGGAAGCGGTACGTTTTCAGTTGAAGCAGTAATTGGCTCTGTTATTCAGGGAAATGGGAAGCTTCTCGTTTGTACAAATGGTGCGTACGGTAAGCGCATTGTACAAATGGCAGAGATGTTACAGATTGATGTAGTGGTCAGCCAAACAGAAGAGTGGGAACCTACTAATATTGTAGAAGTAGAAAAGTTATTGGAAGAAGATAAAGAGATTACGCATATTGCAGTTGTTCATTGTGAAACAACGACAGGCATTATAAATCCAATTGTAGATGTATGTAAATTAGGAAAGCAGTATGGAAAGGTTACAATTGTTGATGCGATGAGTAGTTTCGGCGGGATTGAAATAGACATTGCTGATTTACAAATTGATTTTTTAATTAGTAGTGCGAATAAGTGTATTCAAGGGGTTCCTGGATTCGGATTTGTAATCGCAAAACGTGATGAATTATTGAAGTGTAAAGGGCAAGGACGCTCTTTATCTCTTGATTTATATGATCAGTGGGAAACGATGGAAAAACAAAATGGGAAATGGCGTTTTACTTCACCTACACATGTTGTACATGCTTTTTATCAAGCGCTACTTGAGTTAGAAAAAGAAGGTGGAGTAAGAGCACGTTACAATCGATATTACAACAATCAAAAACTACTAGTGAATAGAATGGGAGAAATCGGATTTAAGCCACTAGTAGATGAGAAATATCAATCTCCTATTATTACATCTTTCATTTATCCAAAAGGGGAGTTCGAGTTTCAACAGTTATATAACGAATTAAAATGCTATGGATTTGTTATTTACCCTGGGAAAATTTCGAAAGTAGATACGTTCCGCATTGGAAATATAGGTGATGTACATGAAGAAGATATTAATCGCTTAGTTGATAGTATTGCTAAAGGAGCTGTTATTGGGTGAAAGTATTTTGTTTAGGTGGAGCAGGTAAAATTTGTCGTGAAGCTATTTTGGATTTAATTCAATTTTCATCTTTTGAGACGATTACTGTAGCCGATTTTAACGAGGAAGAAGGCCGTAAAGTAGTAGAATGGCTCAACGATCCTCGTGTTGATTTTGTAAAAGTAGATGTAACGAATCACGAGGATACGGTTGCAAAAATGAAAGGTTATGACATTGTATTGGATGGTACGACGATAAAGCTAAACGGATTGTCGACTCGCTGTATTGCAGAAGCAGGCTGCCACGGTGTGAACTTAAATGGATTTGGTGAAGAAAATGAATCGCATGCTATATTTGTTCAAAATGAAAAAACATGTTTGCCTGAGTTTGGCATGACGCCAGGTGTAACGCAAATGATGGCAATGCATGCAGCAAATCAACTGGATACTGTAGAGTCTGTCCGCGTAAGTCACGGTTCGTATCGTCCGATTGCTTTTTCTGCTTCAATTACAGAGACAACGACATATGAATATGATCCACATTTACCATCGCGTACAGTGTATGAAGATGGTGAATTTAAACAAGTACTTCCGTTTGCGCGTCCGAGAGAAATAGAATTGCCAGCGCCTTATGGTAAGGAAACGCAGTATATCATTCCGCATTCTGAAACGATTACGTTAGCAAAGGCACTAGAAAATAAAGGTGTCAAACTGATAGAGACGAGAGGAACTTGGCCGAAGCAAAATATGCAACTTGTACGTGCTTTATATGATTACGGCATATTGCGTAATGATCAGATTGAAATAAACGGGAAAGAAATAGGCATTATGGATTGTATTTCGCAGTATTTATTGCAATCGAAAGAAGGACAAGAAACAGAGCTTTATGGTTATGCACTTCATGTAGAAGTAATAGGTATGAAAAATAATGAGAAGCAAAGACATGTGTTATATCATACACATCCGTTATCTGATGGTTCTGTTGTAGGATGGGAAAAATTAAGGGCGTATACGAGAAACGTCGGTATTCCATTTGGGATTGCTGCAGAGTTAATTGCAACTGGAAATGTAAGTAGGGTGGGTGTTGTTACGCCTGAAGAAGCTTTTGAAAATCCACAATTAATTTTTGATGAACTAGCAAAGCGCGGTATTCATATTCATGAAGAAGTTTCTACTTATAAAGAAAATTATAACTTTGTATAAGCAAGGAAGCTTATGAGGGAGATATAAATGAGGTGAATCTATGTCTGTAGTAGGAGAAGAAAGAAAGCGAACCATTCTTGAAAAGGTAGAATTTAAAGGAAAAGTAAAGGTTTCAGAATTAGCGAGAGAATTTGCTGTATCAACAGAAACGATTCGTCGATATTTAGAAGAATTAGATCGTGAAAAGAAGCTGAAAAAAGTGTATGGTGGAGCTGTTCAACTTCCAGGCGCTGGGGTAGAGGCGCCAATGTTAGAAAGAGAAATGCTACATATAGAAGAGAAGAAAAGAATTGGTTATAAAGCAGCGACATTTGTAGAAGATGGTGATGTCATTGCAATTGATGATGGAAGTACACCGCTTCAAATGGTTCCATACCTTGTTCATCGTAAAAACTTAACGATTGTAACAAGTTCATTTCCAGTCGCAACACAATTAATTTCTTCTATTAATAAAAAGATGTTTCACGGTGAAGTTTTATTTATAGGTGGAAAAGTATCTCCAAAGCATTCGCGTGTATCAGGGTCTATTTCTCAGCAAGTAATACAGCAATTCCATTTTCATAAAGCGTTCGTTTCGATTGATGGGTTATTACCTAGTTTTGGAGTTTCCAGCTTTGAATTAGAGAAAGCGAAATTGTCAGAGGCGATGATGAAATTAGCTGAGAAGACATATATTTTATGTGATCATACGAAGGTAGGCGTGAAAGGGAATTATCGTATAGCAGCATTTTCACGTATTCAACATGTAATTTGTGATAAAAAAATGCCATATAGTTTTGAAGAAGAACTTATGAAGCATAATATTCAGTGGACAGTTTGTTAAATAAAGTGAAAGTGCCTAAACTCCCGCCTAATTTTTAGGAGGGAGTTTTATTGTCTGCAAATCGTAAAATAAAAGATTTGCATTTATGCAAAAAGTGGACACATTTTCTCATCTCTTTCATATAATTTACCAATACAAAAAAAGTTGGTCGAAGGAAAGAAGGGAGAACATGTCAGAACGAATATATAATAAACTTGTATTGTACGCGAATATTTTGCAAAAAATTGGTGTCATCAATGAGAAGGAAAAAAGTGAAATTCTTCATACGATAGGTAAAAAAGCCCTTTGAATAAAGGGCTTTTTACAGGCTGTGGAGAAAGTCTTCTCCACAGCCTGTTTTTGTGTCTGAACCTCTTTTTATGTGTCAACACTGATAAAAAAGAGGAAAAGGAGAGATTTTTTATGATGGGTGCTTTAAAAAATCATCGTGATGAGCGTGTATCTGTTTCTGTAGAAGAGTTGGTTCCACAAGATCATTTCCTTCGTGCAATTGAAGCGACAATTAGTTTTGATTTTATTGAAGAGAAGTTACGCCCTTATTACTGTGAAAACAATGGACGCCCGTCCATTCATCCTATTGTTTTATTTAAGATGATGTTTATTGGATATTTTTACGGTATTCGTTCTGAGCGTCAATTGGAAAAGGAAATTAAAACGAATATTGCCTACCGTTGGTTTTTAGGGTTTTCTCTATCGGATACTATTCCGGATCACTCTACAATCAGTTGGAATCGTCGTACTCGTTTTATTCATACAAATATTTTCGAAGAAATTTTTGATGAGATTGTGAGACAAGCGACGGAGCACCGGATGGTAGGAGGACGTGCACTGATGACAGATTCTACACATATTAAGGCCAATGCCAATAAAAATAAATTTGTACATAAATATAAAAAAGAAAAAGCAAAGTTTTATATAGACGAGCTAGAAGCTGCGGTAATCGAAGATCGTGAGGTACATGGAAAAAAGAATTAAAACCTAGAAAGGAAAGTGATACCCCTACCAAAAAAACTCGTATAAGTACAACGGATCCAGATAGTGGATTTTTAATGAGAGATGGAAAACCAAATGGTTTTCATTTCTTGGATCATCGTACGACTGATGCGAAGTACAATATTATTACAGATACCTATGTAACGGCTGGAAATATGGCAGATTCCGAGCCGTATTTAGCACGCCTCCAAGCTCAGATTGATAAATTCGACTTCAAAGTAGAAGCTGTTGCCCTTGATGCTGGCTATTTTACAGGATATATCTGTAAGAAACTATCAGAACGGAATATATTTATGGTGATGGGGTATCGCCGATTTGGAAAACGGAATAAAGAAGTACCGAAAAGCCAATTTAAATATGTAGAAGAAATGAATGTTTTCGCTTGTCCGATGGGATGTATTCTAGAATATGTAACAACTGATCGTGAAGGATACCGTCAATACAAATCGAATCCAGAAGACTGCGCTGTTTGTCCGTTACGTGAGGTGTGCTTTTCAAAGAAACAAAAACAAAAAGTTATCACTCATCATGTGTGGGAGAAATATAAGGATATTGCTAGAAAAAACAAGCTAACAGCTACAGGGAAAAGGTTGTATAAAGTACGCTGTTCCACTATAGAGCGAAGCTTTGCAGACGCCAAAGAACTACATGGCTACCGCTATGCCCGGTTTCGAGGGCTGAAGTCTGTCCAAATGCAAGCTTATCTCACCGCAGCTTGTCAAAACATGAAAAAAATAGCCCTCCACCTGACCAAAAAGGGTCAGGTGGAGGGCTATTTTTTAAAATTCTATTATTTTATGTTGTTTTTATTCGCTAAAATCAAAAAAGATTCCAGAGTGTTGGGAACCCTAAAGGGTTTCCCAACACTCTGAAAAAAGCCCTTTGAATAAAGGGCTTTTTATTTTTTATCTTTAAAAATATAAATTTAATGTAATATTCTCATTGACAATGATAATGATATTCATTATCATTTATTTGTGGGTAATTGATAATGGTTATCAATTATAAAAATTGTATATGATAGGGGATATTATTTTGAAAAAAAATTATATGAAGGCGCTAGTAGTAGCGACAACATTAGCAATTCCATTTGCTACGTATTCTACTCCAGCATTAGCGGCATTAAAAGTTGAAGCAAATCAATCGGTAGCAGCAGCGAGTGATCGCACGTATGATACTGAAATTAAAATATATAAGGACCAAAAAGACGAGCCATCTATGGTTTCTCAATATATAAAAGATCCTAAAGTAACGATTGCAGCTGGCAAAAAAATTGTCACTGTAACAATGCAAGATAGCGATTATTTTCAATATCTTAGAATAGAAGATAAAAACCAGCCTGGTGTATTTCATGATGTGAAGGTTTTGTCAGAAGATAAGAGGAAGAATGGAACGAAAGTAGTTCAATTTGAAATTGGCGAGTTTGAGAAGAAGCACAATATGCAAATGCATATACTTATTCCAGCTATTGGATATGATCACAAATATCAAGTTCAATTTGAAATTAAAGATCCAACTGTAGGTAACAAAGAAACAGAGAAACCAGATGATAACTCTAATTCAGGAAATACGGAAACGGATAATCCAGTTGATAATCAAAATATGATAACAGATAACAAATTAAGAGAGCTTGTTAATAAAAAAGTATTTAATAGAAAAGATTTAAATACACCAATTACGAAAGAAGATTTATTACAAGTAAAGGATTTGTTTTTAAATACAAATGAGATACTTGATTATAGTGCATTAAAATATATGCCAAATTTAAAATCTTTAACAGTTGCGAATGCGAAGATAAAAGACCCGTCGTTCTTTGCGAACTTAAAGCAATTAAATCATTTAGCTTTGCGTGGTAATGAATTTGCAGATGTAACGCCACTTGTTAAGATGGATAATTTAGAATCTCTTGATTTAAGTAATAATAAAATTACAAACGTTGCACCACTAACTGAAATGAAAAATGTAAAAAGTTTATATCTATCAGGCAACCAAATAGAAGATGTAACAGCATTAGCGAAAATGGAACAACTAGATTACTTGAATTTAGCAAATAATAAAATTAAGAACGTTGCTCCATTAAGCGCTTTAAAAAATGTAACATACTTAACTTTAGCAGGTAATCAAATTGAAGATATTAAAGCGTTATATTCATTACCTTTAACAGACTTAGTATTAACACGTAATAAAGTTAAAGATTTATCTGGCATTGAGCAAATGAAGCAATTAGAAGAATTGTGGATCGGGAAAAATGAAATAAAAGATGTTACTCCTCTAAGTAAGATGACACAGTTAAAACAATTACACTTACCTAACAATGAGTTAAAGGATATTACTCCATTATCAAGTTTAGTAAACTTACAAAAGCTTGATTTAGAAGCGAATTATATTTCAGACTTATCACCAGTTAGTAATTTAAAAAAATTAGTATTTCTAAGTTTTGTTGCAAATGAAATCCGTGATGTCCGACCAGTTATAGAACTAAGTAAGACGGCTTATATTAATGTCCAAAATCAAAAAGTATTTTTAGAGGAAACAGAAGTAAATAAAGAAGTAAAAGTACCTATATATGAAAAAGATGGTGAGATTTCTACGAAAATCCGTCTGAAGAGCGATAATGGTACGTATAGTAATGGTGTAGTGAAATGGAGTACACCAGGTGAGAAAGTATATGAATTTGGTGTGAAAGATCCATTCGCGGATACAGGAATCTTCTTTACAGGATCTGTTATTCAAAATGTAGTAGAAAGTAAAGACGGTAATACATCTAAAGAAGATGAGAAAACAGAAGTGGTAGAATTTAAAGATGTACCAAAGGGACATTGGTCAGAAGAAGCAATTAATTACTTAGCGAAAGAAAAATTATTTATAGGCTATGGAAATGGTGAATTTGGATTTGGTGATAACATTACTCGTGGACAAGTAGCACTTCTAATACAAAGGTATTTAAAATTAGAAAATAATCTAGAACAAAAAACGGCATTTACAGATACGAAAGGAAATATGTATGAAACGGCTATTGATGCAGTGGTTCAAGCTGGAATTATGACAGGCTATGGAAATGGTATGTTCCGTCCAGATGGAGTATTAACTCGATATGAAATGTCAGTAGTACTACAAAGAGTATTTCAGTTAAAAGAAAATGAAAATAGTGCAGAGAATTTTAAAGATGTACCAAATGGCCATTGGGCGAAAGGATATGTGAAAGCTTTAGTGGATAATAAAATATCAAAAGGCGACGGGGAAGGGAATTTTTTAGGAGATAATTTCGTAACACGTGAACAATACGCACAGTTTTTGTATAATGCAATAAAGAAATAAAGTGAAACTTTATTCGTAACTACTCAGCCACCTTTCGGTGTCTTTTTTAAATTTTACTAGTTTCATATGCCTCCCATTTGTAAATACTGAGTATATCAAACAGGGGAGGTGAATCTTATGGTCGATCGAAAAATTATTTTAGATACATATAAAAAAGGACCTGAAGCTGTTATTTCTTTATTTGAAGAAACATTTTCTAAGTTAGAAAAACGTATACAAGAACTAGAAAATGCTTCAAAAAAAAACTCCAAAAATAGTCATAAGCCACCTTCTACAGATGGTTTGGGTAAGCCCGTTACAAAAAGTTTGCGCAAACCGTCTCATCGTCAAACGGGTGGCCAGTTGGGCCACAAGGGACATACTCTTGGTTTGACAGCGACTCCAGATCATACGATTACACATTCTCCTACATATTGTACTTGTTGTCATACTTCCTTGAACCACGAGCCTGTAAAAGGGTATCGCATTCGCCAAGTGTATGACTTACCACCTATTCAGATCGAAGTGACAGAACATAAAGTAGAACAGAAAGAATGCCCACATTGCCATTCTATCCAAGAAGCCCAATTTCCTTCGACAGTATCTCGTCCTGTTCAATATGGTCCAAATATAAAAAGACTGATTCCCTATTTAACGCATTATCAATGCATTTCTTTGAAGCGAACAAAAGAATTCTTTCAGGATTGTTTTGGACATTCTATAAGCGAAGGAACCCTGGTAAATCATACACAGGCTTTCGCTTCTCAATTGCAGCCATTCATAAAAGAAGTAAAGGAAAAGATTCTGCAGTCTCCTGTTGTCCATTTTGATGAAACTGGTATGCGTGTAGAAAACAAAACACAATGGTTACATACTGCCAGTACACCGGAGGTGACATTGCAACATATTCATCAAAAACGTGGAAAAGAAGCAATGGATGCTGGAGAAATCTTGCCATCTTTTTCTGGAATTGCGATGCATGATGGTTGGAAATCGTATGATGCGTATACAGATTGTCGTCACGTTTTATGTAATGCCCATCTCTTACGAGATTTACAAGGAATTATAGATAGTACTGGAGAACAATGGGCACAACAGATGCAGAAATTTCTAACGCAAGCGTTGACGATGAAAAAGCAATCCGAAGGTACCATGCCAAAAGCGACGCAAAAGAATCTGTTTATTATGTATCAATCCATATTGAAAGAACAACAGATTCTTTCCACGAAACAAAAGAAGAAAGGAAAGCAGACGCCTTCTCAAAATTTATGGAATCGCTTCGTCAAGTATTCTGACAGAATTCTAGCGTTTTTAGAACATCCAGCCATTCCATTTGATAACAATCAAGCAGAACGGGATATTCGGATGACGAAAGTAAAACAGAAAGTGTCTGGGACTTTCCGAAGTAAGAAAGGCGCAGAATCTTTTTGTCAGATACGAAGCTTTATGAGTACCATGAAAAAACAAAAACAATCGGTCTTACAAGCGATAAACCAAGTCATAGAAACTAGAACGGTTCCTTGGAATAACACGACTTCATAAGAGAATTTCTCTATTTGGCATAGATTCTTTCTCTGATTGGAGTATTTTCTTTTCATGTTTTCGAATCGGAAACATGTATTTGGCCTGTTTTTTTATTTGAAGAAGCTGAGTAGTTACCTTTATTCAGTGGGGGTTTTGTTCATTCCCTACTGATTAGTAGCCCTCACCAATCGGGCTGCCCGTTAATGCGGAATAAAAAATGAGGAAAATACGCTATTCTTTAATTAAAGAATAGCGTATTTTTTATGTGCAAAATGAAATAGATAGGAGTATAGACATATGAATAGCCTATTTTAAAGAAGAACCACGAAACTATATTGACAAAAAAGCGTTCTCATGTGATAATTCAATTAAATTTTTAGAATAATCAAAAAATATTCCTTTTACATAGAAAGGATTCGAACCTTATATGAATATTATGTCGGGGGTGACGAAATGTTATTTTTTCTGAAGAAATGGAATGAATTAAAAGATGTGAAATCTGAATTGGCACTTCGTGATTGGTTTTATGGTACCAAAATTAGCTTATCGCTATGTACGTCAAAAGAGCCGTTAACATTTTTAGTAAATGTTGAGGGAAGAGATAAAGGGCTATTTTCGGAAGAAGATTTTATTGTCGTAAATTGCATGTGCGAGTCAGTATTTGAAAATGAAGAAAAACCAGCTGCAGAGTCATTTATGCATGCGGATATTTATAAAAAAAGTAGTGCAGGATGTATTTTACAAGTGCAGACTGTAGATAGTCATTTAATATCAGAGTTATATGGGGAAGAAGGAGAAGTAACGTTCGATAAACGCAGTGTGGAGCGTGTTTTCGGAAAAGAAGGTATAACAGAAATGACAATTCCAATTGTAGAAGATGAAAAAAAATTCGCTGATTTATTAGAAAGCAATGTTCCGAATTTCATTGAAGGTGGAGGAGTAGTTCTTGTTCATAATTACGGCATGATTGTGTGGGGAAAAACGCCAGAAGAAGCGAAAAAATGGCTAGAGGGTATAGAATATTTAATGAACTATCATGTAAAGTTATTAATGATTAAGGGTGCAAGGAGCTCTGTTATATAAAAATGGATGTGATATGGCTACAAGTTAATAAACAAATGAAAGCGTTTTAAAAATAATTTCACTCATAAAATATAGGTCTCCTTATTATATATAGATTACATGTTGACATGTAAGGAGGAACATATTTTGCGAGTTAAATATCATTTTCTGCCAAAGCAGCAAGTAACATTTTGCAAGATAAATGATTCTGGTGAAGAGGCACTGCAAATGATGAACGAAACGGGATTTCGAGCCATCCCGGTATTAGCAGAAGATGAGAAGAAATTCACGGGGATTATTTATAAAGTAGATTTATTAGAAAAAAAATGCAATAGCGGATTAGAGCATGTAAGTGCAGGGGATATGCTTGATGATTCCAATGCATTTATTTTTGAAAAGGATTCATTCTTCAGAGCTTTTTATGTAATTCGTCGGCTTCCGTTTTTAGCCGTGCTAAATGATTATAATGAATTTGTCGGTATGTTAACGCATTCGAATATATTTGATGTTATTGAAGATTCATTTGGTATGCGAACAGGTGGTTATATATTAACAATTGCAACACAAGATTGTAAGGGAACGATTAAAGAGCTTGGGACATTGTTAAAAGCATATAATATCGGTGGCCTATTTACGTTAGATAACGGTGATCAATATATCCGCCGCGTTATTGTAAATATATCAGATGAGTTAGATGAAACAAGATTAAAGCAATTAATCGGAAAAATAGAGAAAAAAGGATTCAGAGTGAGTCATGTAGATTATATTTAAGTTAAAAAAAGTACCTATCTGTTATATATAGATAGGTACTTTTTTGTCCCGCCATTTGTGGGCAGTAAAATCCGAGCCTCAAAATTCAGCGCAAGTAAAGAAGTTAAGTGGGGGGACGGATTGCCCATAAAAGTCCAATTGGTGAGGGCTGATTAAAGTTTCACTTTATGTGAGTAATGAACTTTATTTTGAAACAGGGGGCGGGGATAATGCTAGATCAGATAAGAAAATAAAGTCTGCATGCTCACGAATTTTAGGGATAGAAGTTTCAATAACGCGTGATGTAATTTCACCTGGAGGGCCCACATGCCCGATAGCTACCATAATAGGTTTTTCTTGAATTTTTTTGATGAGTAATTGGGCTTGTTTTGAAATATGTCCTGCTGTATACACATCATCAAAAAATAGTTGGTTTTCAATAATAGGAACTCCTAATTCTTTTCCGATTTTTGGGACGACACTATTAGGATTCGTTTTACTATCTAAGTAAAATAAACCGTGTTTTTTACAAGCAGCAAGTATAAGGCGAACAATTCTTTCATCCGCTGTTACTTTTGACCCCATATGATTGTTCATTCCAATTGCATGCGGTACTTCTTGAATCGCTTGTTCAAGTCGGTTGTTTATTTCTTCATCGCTTAAATCAGTTGTAATTGCTTTCGGCCCAAGCCATTCTTTTTTACCTTTTATAGGTTCCATTGGCATATGTATAATAACTTCATGGCCTTTCTTATGGGCAGCTATTGCATCTTCTTTTGTGGAAGGAAGAAAAGGCATAACAGCAACAGTGAGTGGAATGGGAAGTGATAACATTTGATTAGTCCCCTTCATATTATTTCCGAAATCATCAATGACAATAGCAACTTTATTCGTATGAGCATTTGCTTGAATAGGAAATAAGAAGGACGGTAAAAACAAAACAATGATGAATAATGCAATCGTATATTTTCGCATATAAATATTTCCTTTCTATTGTTATCCCGCTATTTGTGGGGAGTAAGACTCCCACCTCAACATTGGGCTGGATAGGTGGGAGATTCACTGCCTACCCGATTGGTGAATGCTAATAATCAGTGGGGGCTGAACAAAAAACACTGATTAAAGTTTCACTTTATCAATCATCATTATGTTTTGCTTTTTTATATAAATTAAACAAAAAATGTCGAAGAAAAGTAGGTGGAAAATTAAGAATCCACGGTTTACGTAGCATTTATAAAAAAACAAGATGAAAAAAATGTCTATTATTGCGAATGTATTTACAAAGATAGAATAATTTGTAATAATTCTCAAAGTGAGGGTAAAGATTTGTAAATTACAGGGAGAAAATGTTAAAATTTCTGATTCTTCAAATTTGCATATGATTAAGTAGTTAAAAAAGTCAATGGAGAAGTGAAGTTAAGAGCATGGAAGTATAATAAGGGGGATATGGATGTTTACTGTAAAAAGGAAGTACACATTAGAAAAGCTTTCACGTGATATTCATATGAAACGTGAAGAAATGATTCAACTAGGATTAACAAGTGGGCTAAATAGCAGGGAGACAATTCAAGTTAGTCAAGAATTGGACAAGCTTATTTTACAATATCAATGTTATAAAGAAAAACAAACACCGAAATGGTTTTCAATTATAAAAATACCTATTTTCCAAATCGGGTATGAAGGAAAATCAAATAATTTTTGGCGAATGCTTGTGGCTGGTTTTATGAAATAAGTATAATTACCCTTATAGGATAAGGATAATTATACTATGTGTAACGGAATTTCGATATGAACTGTTGTTCCTTCGTTTTCTGTACTGTCAATAAAAATATGCCCATTATACATCTCTACAATTCGTTTACATATGACAAGTCCAAGACCTGTTCCAGTATCTTTATTAGTAAAGAACGGATGAAAGAGGTGTTTTTGAATATGTTGCGGAATCCCTTTTCCAGTATCTATAATCTGCAATTGTGCGTGTGTTTCATTGTTTTTTACTACAATGGTTAGTGTATCACTAGAAGTCATGGCCTCAATTGCATTTTTTGTAATGTTTAAAACCACTTGTTTCATATGGTCTTTCGAACAACGGATATGAACAGGATGGTCTGGCAAATGTAAATGGAATACAATGTTATGTAAATTCGCCTCAGATTGAATAATTAATGCTACCTCATTTAGAATTTTTCTTACATCATACGTTTGTTCGATGATGGCGGTTGGCTTTCCGAGAATAAGAAATTCACTTACAATTTCATTGATTCGCTCTATTTCTTGTTCAATTACGGAAAAGTAGAACTGATCTTGCTCATCTTTATATTTCTCTTTTAATAGAGCGACGAGTCCTTTAATTCCAGTAAGAGGATTACGGATTTCGTGTGCTGTACTCGCTGCAAAAGTTCCAACTAATTCAATTTTTTGTAGTTCATTTTGTTGCCTTTCAATTTTTGTTTGACGTTTTAACAACATATATTGAGCAAGTAAAAATAAAATAGACATTAAAAATAAAGTAGCTATACACTCTATTGCAACCCACTGGTATAAGGTTTTTTGATGAATAGGTAATGGAGAAACAGAGACCTTCCAATTTAATCTTTGGAGTGGGGTAGTAAGCATATTAGAATGCGTATCACTTGTGTCGTTATTATCATCGGTTAGAAAAACTACATCATGTTTATCAGTTACCTCAAAATGGTATTGTGGTTTAATGGCATTTAAAGAAGATGAAATGTAATCAAAGCGTAAACTAGCTAATAATAATCCTGAGAGCTCCTTCTGTTTATTAAATATGGGGGCAGCAATCATAATAGCTTTATGTCCAAGAACGCGATCAGTAATGACTGATGATACAGTGGTTTTTTTAGTTTGGAGCGCGTCTTGAATATATTTACGGTCTGAAACATCTATAGGCTTTGATTCATCTTCAGATGCGATTGTAATGACTCCTTCTGGTGTAGCGTAATATAGACCAGAAAAGCGTGCATCGTTTCCATCTGTATCATGTACAATTTGTTTAATACCATTTATATTACCAGTCTCGGTGCCTACAACTTTTGCAAGCATGTCTAAAGCAGAAATTGCTTCACCAAGATGATGATCCAAATAATCTCTATATAAAAAGAGAACTGTATGAGCAGATAATTTGTTTTCCTGTTTCATTTTATATGTATGATACGAATAAAATGTAGCACCAATCCCTATTGTCGGTAGGATAACAAGCAATATATATACAATTATGCTTTGGAATTTGACTTTCAAATGTGGTACTCCTTCTTTTTTTATTATCATTATATATAAACTATGTTAAAATTGTCATGTTTTTATTCAAGAATGATTCTTAATATATTAGGGGAGAGGAAATGGATGAGTGAATGCTCATTCGGAATCCACAGGAAGTATGAACTGGCATTTTCTTTTTATTGCTGAGAATTTAAGTGAAGGGTTGAAAGTTGTATGACATCAAATAATGAACGAGAAGATATTTCTCAATCTTTAAAAGTATTTATTGCATTATCTCGTGTACATCGTTCTGTTATGGATACTACAAATAAATCTATACAAAGTAACGGGTTAAATCCAACTGAATTTGCTGTATTAGAACTGCTATATCATAAAGGCGGTCAACCACTTCAGCAAATTGGTGAGCGTATTTTAATAGCTAGTGGCAGCATTACATATGTTGTAGATAAGCTGGAGAAAAAGGGATTAGTAAAGAGAATTCCATGTCCGAATGACAGACGTGTTATTTACGCGCAATTAACTGAGTCTGGCGAGAACTTTATTGCTTCTATTTTTCCGGGGCATGAGAAAGTTATACATCAGTCTTTTGAAATGTTAACGAAAGATGAAAAAGATGAATTACTTGATTTATTAAAAAAAATTGGGAAGTATGAAAAATAATATGTTCCAAAGGAGCTTTGGATAAATAAATCCAAGGCTTTTTTATTTGTAATGAGCTCAGGGCAATCACTGCCGAAATTTGTTGAAAATTAAGAGGGAATTCAAGAATACGTATTGAATTATAATAAAGGTATGTAATGGAGAGGAGGCTCGTTCATGTCATTTAAAGACTATGAATATAAACGCCCAAATATTGAAGAGTTAAAAGAGAAATTTACTGTTGCTTTAGAGAAGTTTGATAACGCAAAAACTGTAGAAGAACAAAAACAAGTCATTCATTCAATTAATGAGATTCGCAACGATTTTGGTACAATGGGAAACCTTTGTTACATTCGCCATTCTGTTGATACGACGGATACTTTTTATAAGGAGGAGCAGGATTTCTTTGATGAATTCTCTCCAGTTGTACAAGGATATGGTACAAAATATTATAAGGCACTCATTAATTCTCCATTTCGTGAAGAATTAGAGGCGTATTATGGAAAACAATTATTTGCTCTAGCAGAATGTGATTTAAAAACATATTCAGATGAAGTCGTGAAAGATTTACAATTAGAAAATAAATTATCATCGCAATATACACAGTTATTAGCATCTGCAAAAATTGACTTTGCTGGAGAAGAAAGAACGTTATCGCAACTGATTCCGTTTATGCAAGGAAAAGAAAGAAGCGAACGTAAAGCAGCAAGTGAAGCATACTACGGATTTTTAGCTGGAAATGAGGAAGAACTAGATCGTATTTATGATGAGCTTGTTAAAGTGAGAACGAAAATCGCAAAATCTTTAGGTTTCAAAAACTTTGTTGAACTTGGATATGCAAGAATGTACCGTACAGATTATAATGCGGAGATGGTGGCTAATTACCGTCAGCAAGTGCTAGATTATATCGTTCCCGTTACAACGGAATTAAGAAAGCGACAACAAGCACGTATCGGTGTAGAGAAGTTAGCTTATTACGACGAAAACTTTGAGTTTGCTACAGGTAACCCAACTCCAAAAGGAGATGCGGATTGGATTGTTGATCATGGAAAGACAATGTATAAAGAGTTATCGGCTGAAACAGATGAATTTTTCAATTTCATGCTAGATAATGATTTATTAGATTTAGTTGCGAAAAAAGGAAAAGCTGGTGGCGGATATTGTACATATATTGAGAATTATAAAGCGCCATTTATTTTCTCAAACTTCAATGGAACATCTGGTGACATTGATGTATTAACACATGAAGCAGGTCATGCTTTCCAAGTATATGAAAGTCGTAAATTTGAAATTCCAGAATATAATTGGCCAACATATGAGGCGTGTGAAATCCACTCTATGAGTATGGAATTCTTTACATGGCCATGGATGAAGCTATTCTTTGAAGAAGATGCAGATAAATATTACTTCTCTCACTTAAGTTCAGCACTTCTGTTTTTACCTTATGGTGTATCTGTTGATGAATATCAACATTATGTATATGAAAATCCTGAAGCATCACCTGAAGAGCGTAAGACAGCATGGCGTAACATAGAGAAGAAATATTTACCACATCGTGATTATGAGGAGAATGATTATTTAGAGCGCGGTGGTTTTTGGCAACGTCAAGGGCATATTTATAGCTCACCGTTCTATTATATTGATTACACGCTTGCTCAAATTTGTGCGCTACAATTTTGGAAACGTGCAAGAGATAATAGACAAGAGGCGTGGGAAGATTATGTGAATCTGTGCCAACAAGGTGGAAGTAAATCGTTCTTAGAATTAGTAGAGGTTGCAAATTTAACATCACCATTTGCTGAAGGCTGTGTGAAAAGTGTTATTACAGAAATTGAAGCATGGTTACATGCGATTGACGACACAAAATTGTAAAAAACATGCGCTTTTTTTCACATGTTTAACATCGACATAATGGGAAAATGATGAGATAATAAAAGAAAATTCAGAATACTAAAGGGGTGTTTCTAATAAGGAGCACCTCTTTTCACCAACAAAAGGGGGGAACAAGTATGCTTCAATCTAATATGGATGTAAGTTTAGAAAGTTTAGTAAACTCATTACAGGCTACTCGAAGCACGCTATTATCAGAAATTGAAATGTTAAATGACACAGAAGTGAATGTAAAGCCACGCCGTGATAAATGGAGTATTATTCAAATTTTACACCACTTGCATTTAGTTGAACAATCTGTCACGTCTGCCCTTGTATATGCTTTACAAAAAAATGAAAGAAACATGACTCCATTTAAAGACCTTCAACTTACGCTTGATCGCACACATAAACGAGAAGCTCCTCAGCAAATGCAACCAACAGAAACTTTAATGAAAAAACAGCAAGGAATTCAATTGCTAGAACATTCACGCCAAGAACTATTACACGCGCTTCATAGTGTTATAGATGAAAAAGATCTATTTGAAAATGGATTAAAGCATCCTGTTTTTAATGATCTGAATTTGTATCAATGGGTTCAATTTCTTGATTTGCATGAACAAAGACATCTTACGCAGTTAAAAGAGGCGAAACATGCAATTTTGCAACGCTAAAGTGGAAGAAGTGGGAAACCACTTCTTTTTTGATACGTGCATAGTTTTCTTTCTTATTTTGGAATACTACATGGAGAAATAAGAAAGAAAAGAAGGAGTTGAAAAAACATGTCTAAGAAGAAGCGAGAAGAAGAGCGCGCCTGGAAAGCACGTAAAGAAAATCAACAACCGCACGGAAAAGTGAAAGCTTTTGCTGAATTAGTTGAAGGAACAGAAAAAACGTGATGAGTATTTCATCACGTTTTTTGTATGAGTGGAAAAGTTAATAAAAAGGTTGTACCGATTCCTTTTTCACTTATAATATCAATTTTTCCATTCATAGCTTGAACAACACTGAATACGACCATCATTCCAAGTCCAGTACCTTTTTCTTTCGTTGAATAAAAGGGCGAACCAAGACGTTTTACTTGTTCTGAATCCATACCGACTCCTGTATCTTTTATATATAACTGAATATGCTTATGATCAGGAACTAATGTGAAATAAAGATCACCGCCTTTTGGCATAGCCTCAATGCAATTTTTTAAAATATTTAATAAACATTGATTTAGTTTTTGCTTTTCTCCAGCGATAAAAAAAGAAGTGCTTTGCTTTATATAATGAGTACGTACATTTGTTAAATTAGCAAGCGGTGTAATTAGCGACAATGCATGTAGTAATTCTTCTTCTAACTGTAATATTTGTTCTTTTTCAATGCTTGGTTTAGCAAAGGTTAAATAATCTGTAAGAACATGATTTGCTTGTTCGATGCCATTAATGGCAATGTCGATATATAATTTTCGTTCCTGCTCAGTGCATGTATCTGATTGTAACAGTTGTAAAAAACCTTTCGTTGAAGTTAATGGATTGCGAATTTCATGAGAGATAGACGCTGCCATTTCACCAATTAAATGAAACTTTTCAGCATTTATAAGTTCATTTTGGAGACGAACCTGAGTTTGTAATATGTGTAGTAAATATAAAATTAGAATCGTACCAAGCATTGAACATAATTCATACACAATAATATGCGGTATATAATCAGTCTTATTTGTAACCTTTGAAAGGAAGAAGGGTATCCAACTAAATCCGTATGTGAGACTGTAGATAATAGCAAGTGTTATTTTTATACGATTAGAAGTTCGATTGAAAAATTTATATGTTAATAATAGAACAATAAATAGAAGAACAGAACCGATAAGAGATGGGAAAACACCTACCCCACCTAATAATAAGCGATATATGTTTAATACAACTAAGATAGAACCACCAGCAATAGGCCCTCCCGTTAATGTACCGACAATTAATACAATATGGCGCATATCAAATTGAAAACCATTATTTGTTTTTGCTGCAAATGTAATACAGAGTACGGTAGCGAGGCAACAGAGTACAATGAATATAGCTGAATTTAATTTAGGAGAGCGTTTCCCTTTTTGATTCCAAAATAAATGATATACGAGCATTGTAATCAGGATGAATAATATATTTAAAAAGAGATAAATAATAAAGGATTTCAGTGGGATGCCTCCTCTCTTCTTATATTAAATTAATCATACTATAAAATGAAAGAAATGAAATAATAAATAGCGGAAAAATCAGAAATTTTTACGCTAGTATACAATATGTTACAATAAGCTATGTCAATGAAAGAAGAAATTCCGTGCACCGCGCGGGAGAGGTTCGCGAACTCCCTCTATAAAAAACTATGGAAACAACAATATCCTTAGGTATTGTTTTGTTTTTTTATTGTGACAGTTCAAGAACGTTCTTTCTTCTTATTTATAGTAGAGAAGGAGAATGAGTGAAATGAAAAAAGAAAAAGCAGTTGTTGTTTTTAGTGGAGGACAAGATAGTACGACATGTTTATTTTGGGCAATAGAGCAGTTTGCAGAGGTAGAAGCTGTAACGTTTAATTACAATCAACGTCATAAGCTAGAAATTGATTGTGCAGTGGAAATTGCAAAAGAACTAGGAATAAAGCATACGGTACTAGATATGAGTCTATTAAATCAACTTGCTCCAAATGCGTTAACGAGAACGGATATGGAGATTACACATGAAGAAGGTGAATTGCCATCGACATTTGTAGATGGACGAAATTTACTCTTCTTATCATTTGCTGCTGTATTAGCAAAACAAGTTGGAGCACGTCATATTGTAACGGGTGTATGTGAAACTGATTTCAGTGGTTATCCAGACTGCCGTGACGTGTTTGTGAAATCGTTAAATGTTACTTTAAATTTATCTATGGATTACCCGTTTGTCATTCACACGCCACTTATGTGGATTGATAAGGCTGAAACATGGAAATTATCAGATGAACTTGGAGCATTTGAGTTTGTTCGAGAAAAAACATTAACATGTTATAACGGAATCATTGGTGATGGTTGCGGTGAATGTCCAGCATGTCAACTTCGTAAAGCAGGATTAGATACGTACCTACAAGAACGCGAAGGAGCGAACAACTAATGGATAACTTTTTTGGATTTCGCATCGTAGAGAATTTGCAAAAAATGGACAAGGATATTCAGCGTAAACAACTCAAATACCATAATAAAAGAGTAATGGTCAGCAAGGAATTTACATTTGATGCAGCACACCATTTACACTGTTATGAAGGGAAATGTAAAAACTTACATGGTCACACATATAAAGTTGTATTTGGAATTAGTGGATATGTAAATGAAATAGGTCTTGCAATTGACTTTGGAGATATAAAAGAAATTTGGAAGAATGAAATAGAAATTTATCTAGATCATCGTTATTTAAACGAAACGTTACCTGCAATGAATACGACTGCTGAAAATATGGTCGTTTGGATTTATGAAAAGATGGCAGAAGCACTAACAAAAGAGAATCGAGTGAACGAATATAAAGGAGCTCGCGTTGAATTTGTTCGTTTATTTGAGACGCCGACTAGTTATGCGGAAGTAAGACGGGAGTGGATGCTTGATGAGTAAAATCCCTGTCTTAGAAATATTCGGTCCGACTATTCAAGGTGAAGGAATGGTTGTAGGGCAAAAGACAATGTTTATTCGTACAGCTGGTTGTGATTATAGCTGTGCTTGGTGTGATTCTGCTTTTACGTGGGATGGATCAGCTAAAGATCAAATTAGACAGATGACACCAGAAGATATTTGGGATGAGCTTGTTGCAATTGGAGGAGAAAATTTTTCTCATGTTACGATTTCAGGTGGAAATCCGGCATTATTGAAAAATATTGAGTTTCTTCTTTCTATATTAAAAGAAAATGGAATGCGAACGGCAATTGAAACGCAAGGGAGTAAATGGCAAGATTGGTTACTTCAAATTGATGAGATAACAATTTCTCCAAAACCACCAAGTTCAACGATGAAAACAGATTTTCAGAGGTTAGATGCTATTATTCAGAAACTAGCAGGAAAAGATATTAGTTTAAAAGTAGTAGTATTCGATGATCATGATTTTGAATATGCAGTTAAGATGCACGAACGTTATCCAAAGGTACCATTTTTCTTACAAGTAGGAAACGATGATACAAAAACAGTGGATGATGCGATGCTTATAAAAAAATTATTAGATAAGTATGAATGGCTGATTGATAAAGCTGTAAATTGTAAAGAGATGAATGATGCAAAAGTATTGCCTCAGCTTCATGCGTTAGTATGGGGAAATAAGCGCGGCGTATAACGAGAAGGGATGTTTAAAATGACAGGAAGATTAGATGAAGATTTAAAAGATGTAACATTACTAGGGAATCAAAATACAAAATATTTATTTGAATATAGCCCAGAAATATTAGAGGTATTTGATAATAATCATCCAAACCGTGATTATTTTGTAAAATTCAATTGTCCTGAATTTACAAGTTTATGCCCGAAAACAGGACAACCAGATTTTGCAACAATTTATATTAGCTATATTCCAGAGCAAAAAATGGTAGAGAGTAAATCTTTAAAGTTGTATTTATTTAGTTTCCGCAATCATGGTGATTTCCATGAAGATTGCATGAACGTTATTATGAACGATTTAATTAAATTAATGGATCCACGTTATATTGAAGTATGGGGGAAATTCACACCACGTGGTGGCATTTCAATTGATCCATACTGCAACTACGGGCGCCCAGGGACGAAGTATGAACAAATGGCTGATTACCGCATGATGAACCACGATCTATATCCGGAAACAATTGATAATCGTTAATAGAAAGAAAGGGCCTGTATACTATACAGGCCCTTTCTTTCTATTATATTATGCATTTTGATTAATGACAGTATAGTTTTTATGACTTACAACTGTAAGAGGTTCCATATCTAGTTCTCTAAAATTCTTCATAATTGTTATATCAACAATAACAGAGTTTTGATTTACTTTTTGAACACGGCCGTGCATTCCACCTTTAAATTCGATGATATCTCCAGTTTCTGCGATCTGCATAAGCAACTCTCCTTGTTACAGTTTTCCCAAAAAAAGAATAAATTTGGGTTTTTTTATTTCCTCCTATTTTGAACCATATTTCCTACTTTGTAAATGTTTCCAAAGTAAAAATTCGAAAAATATTCACTTTTTGTAAGAAAATATGTAGAAAATCCATGTTTTTTGAAAAAAATAGCAAAAATGCGAGAATCTTTATATCGAGGTATAATGAAAAAGTAGAATAACCTGCTGAAGTGGGAGAAATTAGAGGCGGTAAAATGATGTTTGAATTTGTGGGGAGTGTTATAGCTTTAATTTTATTTTTATTTTCTTATATGCATTTAAAAAAGATTCGTCAATATGATACGAGTACATATTTTGATGGGATGGATGGTATCCATGCTTCGATAACACATGATAGTGGTGGGGAGATGTAAAGGTATATAACTTTATTTTCTTGCGTGGTATGATGTTTAGAACTAGTGCATAATAGAGTTCATAAGTGATGAATGGAGAGTGAAAAGAATGAAGATTTCTTTTATTCGTCATGGTCGCTTAGATTGTACTATAGAACCAATGACGGTTACATCCTTTCATGAATGGATAAAAGGATATGACTTACATACTATAACAGAAAAACAACCTATACCATTGGAAACAAGAGAAGCGGTTGAAGTAGCGAAATTGATTGTAACGAGTGATCAAAAGTGTGCTGTACAGTCAGCAGCTGAATTAATGGATTCTTTATGTTTTATACAAAATTCTCTTTTTAGGGAAGCGGCAGTTCCGGCGAGCTTTTATGCGCCAAAATGGTTGAAGTGTAAACTTAACGTATGGATGTGTATTGGACGAGCATTATGGATACTTGGTTACCATAAAAATGTTGAATCTTATAAGGAAGTAAGAGAGAGGGCAAGGCAAGCAGCTTACGTATTACATCGTTATGCTCTCGTACATGGAAGTATTGCTCTTGTAGGTCATAATTATTTTAATTCGATGATTGGAACGGAGCTGAGGGCAATGGGATGGTCTGGTTCGCCTATTTTGCATAGAAAGCCATGGGGATGTACAACATATACGTTTCACGAGGCGATGGATGGAAATATATTAAATACGAATTTAACATAAAAGCACACGATTTATATAAATCGTGTGCTTTCCAGGCTGTGGAGAAAGTCTTCTCCACAGCCTGTTTTTGTGTCTGAACCTCTTTTTATGTGTCAACACTGATAAAAAAGAGGAAAAGGAGAGATTTTTTATGATGGGTGCTTTAAAAAATCATCGTGATGAGCGTGTATCTGTTTCTGTAGAAGAGTTGGTTCCACAAGATCATTTCCTTCGTGCAATTGAAGCGACAATTAGTTTTGATTTTATTGAAGAGAAGTTACGCCCTTATTACTGTGAAAACAATGGACGCCCGTCCATTCATCCTATTGTTTTATTTAAGATGATGTTTATTGGATATTTTTACGGTATTCGTTCTGAGCGTCAATTGGAAAAGGAAATTAAAACGAATATTGCCTACCGTTGGTTTTTAGGGTTTTCTCTATCGGATACTATTCCGGATCACTCTACAATCAGTTGGAATCGTCGTACTCGTTTTATTCATACAAATATTTTCGAAGAAATTTTTGATGAGATTGTGAGACAAGCGACGGAGCACCGGATGGTAGGAGGACGTGCACTGATGACAGATTCTACACATATTAAGGCCAATGCCAATAAAAATAAATTTGTACATAAATATAAAAAAGAAAAAGCAAAGTTTTATATAGACGAGCTAGAAGCTGCGGTAATCGAAGATCGTGAGGTACATGGAAAAAAGAATTAAAACCTAGAAAGGAAAGTGATACCCCTACCAAAAAAACTCGTATAAGTACAACGGATCCAGATAGTGGATTTTTAATGAGAGATGGAAAACCAAATGGTTTTCATTTCTTGGATCATCGTACGACTGATGCGAAGTACAATATTATTACAGATACCTATGTAACGGCTGGAAATATGGCAGATTCCGAGCCGTATTTAGCACGCCTCCAAGCTCAGATTGATAAATTCGACTTCAAAGTAGAAGCTGTTGCCCTTGATGCTGGCTATTTTACAGGATATATCTGTAAGAAACTATCAGAACGGAATATATTTATGGTGATGGGGTATCGCCGATTTGGAAAACGGAATAAAGAAGTACCGAAAAGCCAATTTAAATATGTAGAAGAAATGAATGTTTTCGCTTGTCCGATGGGATGTATTCTAGAATATGTAACAACTGATCGTGAAGGATACCGTCAATACAAATCGAATCCAGAAGACTGCGCTGTTTGTCCGTTACGTGAGGTGTGCTTTTCAAAGAAACAAAAACAAAAAGTTATCACTCATCATGTGTGGGAGAAATATAAGGATATTGCTAGAAAAAACAAGCTAACAGCTACAGGGAAAAGGTTGTATAAAGTACGCTGTTCCACTATAGAGCGAAGCTTTGCAGACGCCAAAGAACTACATGGCTACCGCTATGCCCGGTTTCGAGGGCTGAAGTCTGTCCAAATGCAAGCTTATCTCACCGCAGCTTGTCAAAACATGAAAAAAATAGCCCTCCACCTGACCAAAAAGGGTCAGGTGGAGGGCTATTTTTTAAAATTCTATTATTTTATGTTGTTTTTATTCGCTAAAATCAAAAAAGATTCCAGAGTGTTGGGAACCCTAAAGGGTTTCCCAACACTCTGAAAAGCACACGATTTATATAAATCGTGTGCTTTCTTTTTAAGATACAGAAATTTTGACGTTTAATGGTTTTACGAGATGAGCATAAGGTTCGCCTACTAGCATAACAATTTCATCTTTTTTATAACCTAACTTTTCGTATAGTGAATAGGCGCGTGTGTTTTCTAAATTAACAAGTAAAGCGATTTTTTCATGCCCTTTTTCAGTTGCATAGATTTCGGCAGCTTCAATTAATTTAGAACCGATACCTTTTCCGCCGTGTGCACTTGAAACTGATAGTGTATCAATGTAATACTCATCAAGCTCAGCTTCTTTTTCTAACGTAATTGATTCATCTTTATGTAATTCTCTTAAGTGATGTACAATTGGTGCGTCAAGCTGTGTTGCTTCACTACCATGATAAGCGACAATAACTCCAACTGCACTCTCGTCTTGTTCATAGACAAAACAGTTTTCGTAGCTCAGACGGTTATTTTCTTTTGAGAACCATGTCTCAAGTCCTAGTAATACTTCTGCTTCATCTGTGCTACCTGTGATTTTTTCAGCAATTTCATGCAGAGCATTATACAATAAAGGAGCTATTGCCATTGCATCTGTCTTTTTTGCTTTCCGAATCATAGTATCCCTCCTAGTTCTATTTGTATATTGTAGCATAGTGGTATGGAACTTTGCATAATTGAATGCCGAAATGTTTGATATAGAGAAGTAGCTATGTTAGTATATGATATTTAGTGGACATATAGTAAAACGATATTGTTTGCGAAATAACGAAAATAAAATCATGGCATAACAACGAGATAAAGTGAAACGTTAATCAGTAAGATTTTTTGTTCATTCCACGACTGATTAGTAGTCAACACCAATCGCACTACCTGCAAATAGCGGGATAAATTTACAGTTGTTGACCTATAGAATATACGATAAAATAAAATATTGCAGAGAGGTGAAATACATGGATAAAGAATTAGCAAATACAATTTTAGATCAGCTAAAAAATGGTGAAATAAAGGAGTATGTTGTTACGAAAGATGTATTTTATACGTTCAGAGAAGTTGTTGTAAATAGAGAAGACTTTAAGCATTTCATTGGTAACGCACAGCGAGGCGGGCAAGTGATTTATACATATTCAGAAACGCCACGTTCATAAAGAGGAATTTTGATCAGCAGGGCATCTCTCACTGATTAGTAGCCTTTCACCAATCGGACGTTTAATGCGGGATAAATAAAAGATAAAGGAGAGGGGAATTATGGGCGATTTTAAACAAGGCATTTTACCACATTGGGATTATATGTGGAAAGATAGAGCCGGCAATCGATTTATGGGAATGGTTATGTATCCAGAGAAACGAAAATGTTCAGCAAAAATGCTTCGGAAAATAAAAAGAGCATATGAAGAAGCAGTAGAAATTAAAGTAACTGTACAAGTTCGACATACATATCAGTACGTAGAAGGAATGATTGTATACTTTGATGAAGAGGCTCCGGTATGTACAATGATTGATAAAGATGAAAATCCGCATCATATATTTGTAAAAGATATTTTGCGCATTGAGCACTCTGAATAAACTTTTCATAAATAAATTGAAGTTCCATAATAATAATCTTTTTCTATAATAGTTATCTTTTAGTATGTAACGAGAAACGAAAGTATATGTATAATATATTTAATAAGGTAAATTTGATAAATGTAATCGTTTTTTAGAGCAGATTATAGTTTCATATCTGTTCTTTTTTGCGTGATGCTGGAGAAATATATTTCTTCAGCATCTACCGTTTTATGACAAAATATATTGTTAACTTTTTTAAAAATAAGGTTAAATTCGTTGACAACTTTTTTGAAAAGCACTTTATTGACATGAGTTTTAGAATGTTGTTTCATAGTCATTGTATTGAAAAAAAACGGCTATCATGTCGAAAAGTAAAAGTTAAAAAAAGAAAGAATTTATACATATATCTTGTGTCTTATTTTGAAACGTAATACAATATATAGAGAAATCAAGAACAACATATAGAGAATATAGATTTGAGAGGGAGGGTCGGAAATGTTAGTTGCATATGATTCTATGACAGGAAACGTGAAGCGTTTCATTCACAAATTAAATATGCCGGCCGTTCAAATTGATGAAGATCTAGTAATAGATGAAGACTTTATTCTTATTACGTATACAACAGGTTTTGGCAATGTACCAGAACGTGTTTTAGACTTTTTAGAGCGCAATAATGAAAAATTAAAAGGCGTATCTGCAAGCGGCAATCGTAACTGGGGAGACATGTTCGGTGCAAGTGCTGACAAGATTTCTACTAAATATGAAGTGCCTATTGTATCAAAATTTGAGTTATCTGGAACAAATAACGATGTAGAATATTTTAAGGAAAGGGTGCGGGAGATTGCGACACATTGAACTGAATAATGAAATCACGCAAATGCAGGACGGTTTTTATCAGCTTCATAAAGATAAAGAGGCATTAGAAGTCTTTATGGAAGAAGCTAGAGAGAATACCGTTCCTTTTAATAGCGTGGCAGAGCGAATGGAGTATATGAAAGAACATGATTACTATTACAACGTTCTGGACGAGTATAGCTTGGAGGAAGTAGAGGAAGTATATAACATCGCTTATGGTGAAAACTTCGAGTTCCAATCTTATATGGCAGCATCTAAGTTCTACAAAGATTATGCGTTAAAAACGAATGATCAAAAACAATACTTAGAAAGCTATGAAGATCGTGTAGCAATTGTTTCATTATACTTAGGACGCGGTGATGTTTCGAAGGCAAGACAATTCGCAAGCATGATTGTAAAACAAAACTACCAACCAGCGACACCAACCTTTTTAAATGCGGGAAGAAGCAGAAGAGGAGAAATGGTGTCTTGTTTCTTGTTAGAGATGGACGATAGCTTAAATTCGATCGGCTTTAACATTAATACTGCGATGCAATTATCGAAAATCGGCGGGGGAGTAGCTTTAAACTTATCTAAGCTACGCGCACGCGGTGAGCAAATTAAAGGTATCGACAACGCTGCAAGTGGCGTAGTACCTGTTATGAAATTGCTTGAAGATTCGTTTTCATATGCGAATCAGCTTGGCCAACGAAAAGGTGCCGGTGCAGTATATTTAAACATTTTCCATTGGGATATTATTGAATTCCTTGATACAAAAAAAATAAATGCCGATGAGAAGAGCCGTATTCAGTCTCTATCAATCGGAATTATCGTTCCAAGTAAGTTCTTTGAGCTTGCTGAGAAAAACGAACCTTTCCATGTTTTCGCGCCTTACACGGTGTATAAAGAATACGGAAAGCATTTAGATGACATTGATATCGATGAAATGTACGATGAATTAATGAGCAATCCGAAAGTGAAGAAGAAGCCACTAGATATTAGTGCACGTGATATGCTTATTAAAATCGCTATGATTCAGCTTGAGTCTGGTTACCCATACTTAATGTTTAAATCAAATGCAAATAATCAACATCCATTGAAGGATATTGGAACTGTGAAGATGTCGAACTTATGTACAGAAATCTTCCAGCTTCAAGAAACTTCAGAAATAAATGATTACGGTACAGATGACATTATCCGTCGTGATATTAACTGTAACTTAGGATCGTTAAATATCGTAAACGTAATGGAAAATAAAGAAATTCGTGAAGCAGTTCATGCGGGAATGGAAGCTTTAACAGCTGTTTCTGATATGACGATTATTCCGAATGCACCAACTGTGAAAAAAGCAAATGACGAGCTTCATTCAGTTGGACTTGGAGCAATGAACTTACACGGATATTTAGCAAAAAATAAAATCGCTTATGAAAGTGCAGAAGCGAAAGAATTCGCTCGTACATTCTTTATGATGTTAAATTACTACTCTATTGAGAAAAGTATGGAAATCGCTACAGAAAAAGGCGAGACATTTAAGGACTTCGATAAATCTGATTATGCGAATGGCACATACTTCGAAAAGTATGAAACGACAGATTACAGCCCAGTAACTGAAAAAGTTCAGCAACTATTTGAAGGAATTCATATTCCAACAAAAGAAGATTGGACAAGTTTAAAAGAGCAAGTGCAGAAGAATGGTTTATACAACTCATATCGTCTTGCCATTGCTCCAACACAATCAATCAGTTACGTTCAAAATGCAACTTCAAGCGTAATGCCGATCGTAAGTCAAATCGAATCAAGAACATATGCGAATGCGACAACATATTATCCAATGCCGTATTTATCAAAAGATACGTTCTGGTACTATAAATCTTCTTACGATATGAATCAGTTTAAATTAATTGATTTAATCGCAGAAATTCAAGAACATATTGACCAAGGAATTAGTACAATTCTTTACGTTAATAGTGATATTTCAACACGTGAATTAGCACGTTACTACATCTATGCACATAAAAAAGGCTTAAAGAGTCTGTATTATACGAGAACACGTAAATTAAGCGTGGAAGAGTGTGTGGCTTGTACCGTTTAATATAAAAAGTGAGACATGATGAGCAGGGTTTTCTGAACCCTGCTCATGCTTAGTTATCATATTTAGAGAAGGGGCGATTTAATGCGTGCGGTAAACTGGAACAAAAAAGAAGATGATTTTAGTTTAATGTTTTGGAAGCAAAACATCGCTCAGTTTTGGACAGAAGAAGAAATTGCGGTTTCGTCTGACAAAAATACTTGGGTGCAATTATCGAAAGAAGAGCAAATTGCTTATAAGCGTGTATTAGGTGGTTTAACACTTTTAGATACGAAACAAGGTGGCGAAGGAATGCCACTTGTACTGGTTCATCTTGAAAATTTACAAGCGAAAAGTGTATTAGCTTTCATGGGAGCTATGGAAGAAGTACATGCGAAAAGTTATAGTCACATTTTCACAACATTAGCTACAGAAGAAGAGATTGATGATATTTTTGACTGGGTAGACAATCATCCGTTACTTGAGAAAAAAGCTGGTATTATTACTAGTTACTATCGTCGTTTATTAAAGCCTGAAGTAACAAAAAAAGAGTTATACATGGCAATGGTAGCAAGTGTGTTCTTAGAAAGTTACTTATTCTATAGCGGATTCTTCTATCCACTTTACTTAGCTGGTCAAGGAAAACTAACAGCAAGTGGTGAGATTATCAACTTGATAATTCGTGATGAGTCAATTCACGGCGTATTCGTCGGTATTTTAGCACAACAAATCTTCGCAGAACTTTCTGCAGAAGAGCAACAAGAAGTGCAAAAAGAAACACAAGAGTTATTAATGGAACTATATGAAATTGAAATGGCCTATACAGAAGAAATTTACACTTCTATCGGTCTTGTAGAAGATGTAAATCGTTTCGTTCGTTACAATGCGAATAAAGGGCTTATGAACTTAGGACTTGAGCCGAAGTTTGAAGAAGAAGAAATTAACCCAATCGTTTTAAATGGTTTACGTACAGATACGAAAAACCATGATTTCTTCTCTGTAAAAGGAAATGGTTACGTAAAAGCAACGAACGTTGAAAAGTTAGCTGACGATGACTTCGTGTTTAACTTTTAATATAGGATTATAAAGAAAAACTGTCTTATTCATTGATAAGACAGTTTTTCTTTATAATTTTGTTTACATAACACTATTATTTTTGTATAGCGATTTATATTTGGGAAGTTCTATTCGTTTAACGGATAGAACTTTTTTGTAATTAAATGGGTATTTACAAACTTTTTGTATCGGTGTATTATTTAACTAGTACACTGATACAAAAGGAGGGAAGAAATGAAAATAGAGTTTTCTCCAAATACACCAATTTACATTCAGGTAATGGAATACATAAAAAAAGAGATCGTAACAGGACATTTATTACCTGGTGATAAAATTCCCTCTGTCCGTGAATTAGCGAGTGAATTACAAGTGAATCCAAATACGATTCAGCGTACATTTCAAGAGCTAGAACGGGATGGAGTTGTTGTCACACGTAGAGGAATGGGACGGTATGTAACGAATGAAGGGGAGAAAATTATGGAGCTGCGAAAAGAGATGGCGAAAGAATTACTTCATTCTTTTATAGATGGAATGGACAATTTAGGTTTTTCAGAAGAAGAAATTCTTACAATTCTTCGTTCTTCATTACATGATAAGAGGGAGGAGAGCCAATGACAGAGCTATTGAAAATAGAAAACTTATGGAAGAGATACGGATTAAAAGCAGTGATCCGTGAATTAAACATAGAGATTACGGAAGGGAAAATCGTTGGGCTTGTTGGAGATAACGGGAGCGGGAAAACGACGTTATTGAAAATGATTGCAGGCTTGCAACACCCTTCTGAAGGTAGTATTACAATAGACGGTAAAAAGGTAGGGTTACAGACGAAAGAAATTGTTTCATTTATGTCCGATAAGCCAATCTTTGATGATTGGATGACTGTAAAAGACGCTTTATTTTTCTACCGAGATTTTTATAAAGACTTCGATATTCAAAAAGCGGTAGATACGATTGCAGAATTTAAAATACCGTTAGAAGAAAAAATTACAGCATTGTCAAAAGGTATGGTTGAGAAGCTGCAGATTATTTTAACGTTTTCTCGAAAAGCGAAGCTATATGTACTGGATGAGCCATTGGGCGGGATTGATCTTGTTTCTAGAGAACATGTACTTGAGTTAATACTTAAATTTTATCGTGAAGATTGTACGCTACTTATATCGACTCATTTAATAAGAGAAATCGAAAATATATTCGATGAAGTAATCTTTTTGAAAGATGGAGAAATAATATTGCATGAAAATGTGGAAGAACTACGATTTCAAAAGGGTAAAGCAGTACATGAGCTGTTTAAGGAGGCCTATGAGAAATGAGTCAGCTTTTTCTTTATCTATATAATTGTAATAAGAGAAAGATAGCCATTATTTACTTTGGTTTTATTACAGTTTCATTAATTCTTTTATTTAATATGAAAGGAGTTTCAGGAGTTAGAATTTCAGGTAGGCAAGATATAATTATTATTATATTCTTTATCGTACTAGGTATAAATGGATTTGCAATTCTTTTAACAGGTATATCGTCTTTTCGGAAAATGTTAAAAAACTCTATGCTACGTTATACTTCTATTTCAGCAAAAAAGTATATATGTGCAAATAGTTTATTCTGTGTACTACTCTTTATGATTTTGCTAGGAATAGGAATCATTTTTCTATACTATTTTTCTTTAAATATTTACAATGGAAAAACTAATTTAGGTATTCAGCAAGCAATACACAGTTTATATAATTATGGAATATTACATCATATGTTATCTATTTTCTTATGGGGACTAGATTTTCTTAATATGCTAGTTTCTATTTATTTCATTATAGTAATTGTAAAACTATTAAATGTGAAATCATCTATGAATAAAGTTGCTTGTTTAGTTTTATTCGTCATTTTTACCGCATTTAATGGAGGAATAACGTATATTTTTCAGCAAATAGAAAAGTATGTGTTTGCTATAAATAATATTGGATTTATAGATCAAAATGGTTTTTTAAATACATCATTTTATTCTGGTACAGAGGTTACAATTTTAAATCTATTTTTTAATTGTTTATTAACAATTATATTACTAGTAGTTACAGGTCACATAGTCGATAAAAAACTAGAAGTCTAAAGGAGGAATCAGCATTGGGAAACGTAGTAGTAAAGTTAGAGAATGTTCGAAAAAAGATTGGTGGAACGGAAATTATTCGTGGTTTATCATTTGAGGTTCGTGAAGGAGAAGTATACGGATTCCTTGGACCGAACGGTAGCGGTAAGACGACGACGATCCGTATGATGACAGGTCTTATTTCAATGACAGAGGGCGATATTACAATTTGTGGACATAGTATTCGCTCGGAGCGTGAAAAGGCACTAGAGCAAATTGGAGCGATTGTAGAAAATCCTGAACTATATGATTATATGACAGGAATGCAAAACTTAAAGCATTTTGCGAACATGGCCATTACACCAATTAGTAAAGAGCGCATTGCTGAGATTGTAAAGCTTGTTGAGTTAGAGCATGCGATTCATAAAAAGGTGAAAACATATTCACTTGGTATGAAACAACGTTTAGGAATTGCACAGGCATTACTGCATCAGCCGAAAATCTTAATTTTAGATGAACCGACAAATGGATTAGATCCAGCTGGTATTCGCCAAATTCGTGATTATTTACAACGTTTAGCGAAAGAAGAGAATATTGCTGTAATCGTATCAAGTCACTTATTGAGTGAAATTGAATTAATGTGTGATCGCGTCGTTATTATTAAACAAGGTGAGTTTGTACAAGAGTACAACTTACATGAAAAAGTGAAACATGATGAGGCAGTCGTTGTAGCGTTTGAAGTAGATGAAGTTCAGAAAGCAAATGAAATCATTAAAGGTAAAGCAAAAGGGAATGTAATTGTAGCATCTGTAACAAAAGACAACATTCCGCAACTTGTAAAAAAACTTGTTCATGCTGATGTGCTTGTATACGGAGTTACTGTTCAAAATAAAACGTTAGAGGATGAGTTCTTAGCGATTACTGGGGGAGTGAAAGCGTAATGTTTAAATTAATTCAAAATGAATTTTTAAAGTTGCATGCGAAAAAAGGTATGTATATTTTAATGGGTGTCATTGCGGCACTCGAAATTTTAGGTACTTTAGCAATGTTGAAGTGGGGAAAAGGTGATGAGTTTAAGGGATCATATTTAGATTATGCAAACTCAGAGATTGGCTTAATTGTTTTATTTACAACGATTTTTGGGATTACACTTGCTGCCCGTACTCTTACTGATGAGTTCCAAAAAGGTACAATTAAACAATTGTTAATCCGTCCAAGAAAAAGACTTGCAGTTTTATTTTCTAAATATATTACAGTGTTATTAGCAATGTTATTTATCGTATTAGCTGGTATGCTAATTGCAATGATTATTGGCGGTATTGTAATGGATGGTAGTAAAACAGAATTAACATTAGGAATCGTTATGAAGTCCACTTTATATCAACTACTTTCACCGTTCTTTTTTGCAACACTTGCATTTTTCCTAGCAAATGTCTTTAGAAAATCTGTATTACCATTAATTATTACGATGTTCCTATTCTTCTTACAAGGTGCAATTAATATGGTATTAATAATGTTTGCAAAAGGTGTAGCGAAGTTTGTAGTATTCAACCATTTGGATTTAAGAGCTTACGATAGTAATAAATTAATCAATGGTGGAATGGAACCAACATTTACAGAATTTACGTTTACAACTTCATTATTACTTGTAGCTGCATACTTTGTTGTGTTACTTGTAGCATCAAGTGCATTATTCCAAAAACGTGACGTATTATAATAAAAGAAATCCCCGCTTGTAAAAACGGGGATTTTTATTACATAAATTTCACTTGGATTGCAACTTGAAGAACAGCGATATGGTATTTTAAGAGCTATGTTGTTTGAAAGTAATTGAGAAAAATAGGAAGAGTTTCAACTATATTCATATTATAATGTAGTTATCCGACCATTTACTTTTACTATCTTTGGAGGTGTTCTATATGCACTATGCATTTTCACGTATAAGGCTACGTAGCTTTTTTGGATGGATGATTATAGGGGTGTTCCTTATAATGATACCATTAGGTCTAGCAAATGTTTCTGAGAATACGATGGAGGTTATTTCACAAATAACTGTATTTTTTGTATTTCCGTTACTTTGGCTATACGTAAAAACAAATAAAAATAATATTGTATTTAACAATTTTTTTGATAAGCCAGGACGTTTATCTTGGGGATTAATTGTATTAGCAACGATAATGGGGATGATTTTTTCAGTTGGCATATCTCAGATTCAATTTTACATATTAGCACATACGTTACCGAATTTCTTAGTTACTATGCTAGAAGACGGAAATGTTATTAATACGAGTAACGTATATATGACGATATTTACTTTCATTTCAGCATGTGTGTTAGCACCTATTATGGAAGAGGTTATTTTTAGGGGATTTTTCTTACAGCGAATGGCTCATAAATGGGGAATTAAAAAAGCTGTAATTATATCTTCAATTATTTTTGGCCTAGGACATTTTGATGTTATTGGTGCGTTCATGTTTGGTGTCGTTATGTGTCTTTTATACATAAAGACAAAAAATATATGGACGAATATAGCTGTGCACGCTCTAAATAATTTGATTGCAACAAGTATGCAATTTTTCGGTGGAGAAGAAAGTGGTACAATCTCAATTACTGAATTACAAGCGCAAAGTAATTTATGGATTGGTATCGGTCTTACAGTTGTTGGATTACTATGGTTAATTCCGTATGTTTGGAAACAATGGCGTACAGTAAAAGAAGTTGGCGTGCCACCAGTACGTTTTATAAATGAGCAAAAAGTAGTGAATTCATCACAAGAAAATGAAGTGTATAGTCAAGTGATCGTAACCGATAGATTGATGGCCATAGAGTTACCAGATGAGGCTGTAAATAAGCTTCGGTTAGAAGAAAATGATTATGTAACAGTAGCTGTAGAAGAAGATAAAATCGTTATAAAGAAAGCACATAATAGATAATTAAAAAGTAGCTCTTAGGAGCTACTTTTTAATTTGTAATAATTTCTACACGAAAATTATTACCGTTCTTTACATATTTAATATCTGTAACAGTGCGGACTGTCTTTAAAATCTCCACTTTTTCACCAATTCGCGGGATGGTCGGAACATTGTCCCAAATACCAAGCAAGTCATCTAATTGTGCCGTTTTTTCATAAAACCAGATTTTCAATGTAAAGCCCCTTTCTCGAATATTATGTATTTTAATACATAATATATTATTTTTATTCTTATTGTAAGGGGTTTTTTTATAATTTATGAATAAAAATAAATTAATCTTCTGGGAAGATATGTTCAATATCAGGAGTAAGAGATACTTCTGATAATACGATATGAGAAACTGTCGTTGCATATGAAGAAACATCATTGATAAATTCTTCAAGTTCAACGAGTGAAGGAACAGAAATTTTTACAATGTAGCATAAGCTTCCTGTTACTCGGTAACAAAAACTTGCAGATGGATAAGACTGAATAAACTGTTGCATACGTGTTGTATCACCATTTTTTAAAGTGATTTCTAAAATACAATCTAAAACTAGTCCTGCTTTTTTATAGTCGATATCGATTGTATATTTTTGAATAACGCCTTCACTTTCAAGTTTACGAACACGTTCTGCAGTAGACGGAGCAGATAAGTTTACTCGTTTCGCCAATTCACGCATAGAAAGGCGACTATCATTATATAATTCATTTAAAATTTTTCGATCAACACGGTCTAGTTGCATTTGTAAATATATCTCCAGTAAAATAATAATTTTTGTAAAGGGAAAATATAAATTAAGATTCATATGAAATGTAAAGTGAACGTTATTTATTTTACAATAAAACAGAAGGAAATAGGAGGGGAAATGATGGAGAGAATTTCATTATCAAATGTAGGAGATACAAAGTTTCAAAAGTTATTAGGGCATAATTCGGATATATTAAACTCGTGGAGTAAGTTAGAAGATACACTGTACAATAAAGGAACTCTTTCAGCAGAGTTGAAGGAGCAAGTGAGAAGAACATTAGCGTATGGGAATGAATGTCCGTACTGTATGGCAAAGGGAAGACCTGATGATGTGCAAAAGGCAGAGGAGATTGGTGTAGCTGTTACTTTTGCGCATACATTTGTTCATGACCGAAAAGCAATAGATGATAATATGTTTCACGTATTAAAACAATATTGGACAGAAAAAGAAATTGTAGAGCTTTGCGCCTATGTTTGCTTTATTACTGCGTCACAACAACTTGGTTTTCTATTTCAATTACAGCCAAATTAAGGGGGAAATGATGACAAATCAAATAGCACTTATCATAATCGATGTACAAAAGGCATTTCAATTACCAGATTGGGGCGAGAGAAATAATATTTTTGCTGAAGAAAACATGAGAATTTTGTTAGAAGAATGGAGAAAAAGGGAACGACCAGTTTTTCATATTCAACATGTAAATAAAGAAAATGCTCAGTCAATGTTTTATGAGAGAGCGGAAACGGTAAACTTTAAAGAAGAAGTGCAACCACTACTTGGTGAAGTGGTTATTCAGAAATTCGTTAACAGCGCGTTCATTGGGACAAATTTAGAAGAGCAATTAAGAAAGAACAAATGTAATGCAGTAGTGGTTGTAGGATTAACGACAAATCATTGCGTGGAAACTACGACACGAATGGCAGGGAATTTAGGATTTACAACATATTTAGTGAGTGATGCAACGGCTACTTTTAACCGTAAAGGTTTAGATGGTAAGGAGTATAGTGCAGAGGATATTCACAATATGACACTTGTAAATTTACATGAAGAGTTTGCTACGATTGTGACGACAAAAGAAGTGTTAAAATTATTTTAAGAAAATAATTGCGAATTATGTAGAAAAAAATAAGAATATTTCGTATAATCTAAGTGCAATCATTTTGAAAATAGGGGTGGCATCATATGGAGCAAATTTCAGTAAAGAAATTAGAAGAGGTACTTGTTGTAGCAGGGGATGATAAACAGAAGCAAAAGGAATTTTATGAATTGCTCTTATCTACTGAGTTTTATGTTGCTGGTTCACTAGAAGCAGAGGACGGGGCAACAGAAGGAATACTTCGTTTGCGTCATTTCCAAGAAGGTAGATGGATCGTTCCGTTCTTTACACAAATGGAATTTGTAAAAGATGTGTTGCCAGAAGGAACGCCCCTTATTACGATACGTGGGAAAGAGTTATTTGGTAGCATTGAGAAAGATGCTACAGCTGTATTAAATGTTGGCACTGATATAAGTAAAACATTTATTCCAGAAGAAATTGCAGATATCGCATCTGGACGAATTTTTAATTATTATAAGTAAAAGGAAAAGCGTAATCGCTTTTCCTTTTCAGAGTGTTGGGAAACCCTTTAGGGTTCCCAACACTCTGGAATCTTTTTTGATTTTAGCGAATAAAAACAACATAAAATAATAGAATTTTAAAAAATAGCCCTCCACCTGACCCTTTTTGGTCAGGTGGAGGGCTATTTTTTTCATGTTTTGACAAGCTGCGGTGAGATAAGCTTGCATTTGGACAGACTTCAGCCCTCGAAACCGGGCATAGCGGTAGCCATGTAGTTCTTTGGCGTCTGCAAAGCTTCGCTCTATAGTGGAACAGCGTACTTTATACAACCTTTTCCCTGTAGCTGTTAGCTTGTTTTTTCTAGCAATATCCTTATATTTCTCCCACACATGATGAGTGATAACTTTTTGTTTTTGTTTCTTTGAAAAGCACACCTCACGTAACGGACAAACAGCGCAGTCTTCTGGATTCGATTTGTATTGACGGTATCCTTCACGATCAGTTGTTACATATTCTAGAATACATCCCATCGGACAAGCGAAAACATTCATTTCTTCTACATATTTAAATTGGCTTTTCGGTACTTCTTTATTCCGTTTTCCAAATCGGCGATACCCCATCACCATAAATATATTCCGTTCTGATAGTTTCTTACAGATATATCCTGTAAAATAGCCAGCATCAAGGGCAACAGCTTCTACTTTGAAGTCGAATTTATCAATCTGAGCTTGGAGGCGTGCTAAATACGGCTCGGAATCTGCCATATTTCCAGCCGTTACATAGGTATCTGTAATAATATTGTACTTCGCATCAGTCGTACGATGATCCAAGAAATGAAAACCATTTGGTTTTCCATCTCTCATTAAAAATCCACTATCTGGATCCGTTGTACTTATACGAGTTTTTTTGGTAGGGGTATCACTTTCCTTTCTAGGTTTTAATTCTTTTTTCCATGTACCTCACGATCTTCGATTACCGCAGCTTCTAGCTCGTCTATATAAAACTTTGCTTTTTCTTTTTTATATTTATGTACAAATTTATTTTTATTGGCATTGGCCTTAATATGTGTAGAATCTGTCATCAGTGCACGTCCTCCTACCATCCGGTGCTCCGTCGCTTGTCTCACAATCTCATCAAAAATTTCTTCGAAAATATTTGTATGAATAAAACGAGTACGACGATTCCAACTGATTGTAGAGTGATCCGGAATAGTATCCGATAGAGAAAACCCTAAAAACCAACGGTAGGCAATATTCGTTTTAATTTCCTTTTCCAATTGACGCTCAGAACGAATACCGTAAAAATATCCAATAAACATCATCTTAAATAAAACAATAGGATGAATGGACGGGCGTCCATTGTTTTCACAGTAATAAGGGCGTAACTTCTCTTCAATAAAATCAAAACTAATTGTCGCTTCAATTGCACGAAGGAAATGATCTTGTGGAACCAACTCTTCTACAGAAACAGATACACGCTCATCACGATGATTTTTTAAAGCACCCATCATAAAAAATCTCTCCTTTTCCTCTTTTTTATCAGTGTTGACACATAAAAAGAGGTTCAGACACAAAAACAGGCTGTGGAGAAGACTTTCTCCACAGCCTGAAAAGGAAAAGCGTAATCGCTTTTCCTTTTACTTTTTAATTTGAATATGAAGTGGCTATACCAGAAGAAATAGAGACTGTTTTATTATTCGTGTTTATTGTCGCTGTAGCTCCAAGCGGAATACCGATGTTTGGACTTATATGTCCAATTGGTAAATCGAATAGGACAGGTATATGATATGGCGCGAAATATTCATATAATATTGTTTGCAATGATTGAGAGGGCTTTGAAGGAGTGCAGTCGTGACAACTTGTGAAAATAACGCCCCTGCATTCATTGAACTTTCCAGATAAAAGTAGCTGATTTAACATACGGTCAATGCGGTACGGTTCTTCACCAATGTCTTCAAGTAATAAAAGTGTATTGTTCGTAATTATCTCGTAGGGCGAGCCAATTATACTTGTTAACACAGCTAAATTTCCTCCAACTAACGTACTTGTAACTGTACTGTGAGAGCTAGGTACGATACATTCTGATGCAGATAAAATGGTTGAATACGGATGGAATAGCTGATTAAAAGAGGATAAAGATAGGGAATCAATACCTTTTCCTAGTTCTTCAATCATCGGACCATGAAATGTTATAAGCTTTGCATAACGTGAAACAGCAGTATGTAAAGCTGTAATATCGCTATATCCCCAAAAGATTTTTGGATTTTGCCTAATAACTTCATATTGAATGTGAGGAAGAAGACGAGCACTTCCATAACCACCTCGTGCACAAAAAATTGCCTTCACTTCATTATTTGTAAATGCTTCATGTATATCGTCAAGCCGAACTTGATCACTTCCGGCTAAAAATCCATATTTCTCGTAAACACTCTTCCCGATTATTACGGATAACCCCATCTCTTGTAATACATTCACACCTTTTAATACACTTTCGATTGTAGGTGGACCAGATGGTGCAATAATCATTACTGTATCACCTTGTTTTAATGCATTTGGATAAATCATTAAGCTCAGCCTCCTTCTCTTTCAATATATTCGCTTCATATGAAGTTCAACCCTTGCAAAAGCAGGGGAAAGCTTATCAAATAAAGAAGATATAAAGGAAATAGGAGGGGAAATGATGTTTACAAGTCGAGTAACAGACATATTAAAAATTGAGTATCCCGTTGTTCAAGCCGGTATGGCAGGCGCGATTACGACGCCAGAACTTGTTGCAGCAGTAAGTAATAGTGGAGGATTAGGGACGCTTGGAGCCGGCTATATGAGCCCAGAACAAATTCGTGAAGCGATTTATAGAATAAGAGAACTAACAGATAAGCCTTTCGGTGTTAATTTACTTGTAACGAAAGAGATAGAAATAGAAGAAGAGAAGGTAAATGAGGCGAAAGTATTACTAAGCGGAGTGAATAGAGAATTAGGTATAGAAGTAGAAGGAACGTTAAAGCTTCCAAAAAGCTATAAGGAACAATTACAAGTGCTATTAGATGAAAAAGTACCGGTCGTTAGCTTTGCATTTCAAACGTTAGAAAAAGAAGAAATAAATGATTTAAAAAGAAGTGGAATAAAAGTTATCGGAACAGCTACCCATGTGAAGGAAGCGAAAGTACTTGCTGAACTAGGAGTAGATATTATTATTGGGCAAGGTAGCGAAGCAGGAGGGCATAGAGGAACGTTTATTGGGAAAGAACGAGATGCTATGATTGGTACTTTTGCGTTAATACCTCAGTTAGTAGGGGTTATTCCGCATATCCCAATTGTCGCAGCAGGTGGTGTAATGAACGGACAAGGGCTTGTTGCGGCATTGGCACTAGGAGCAGAAGGTGTTCAAATGGGATCAGCCTTTTTAACAAGTGAAGAGAGTATTACGCACGATGTGTATAAAGAAGCGGTTTTGCATAGTACAGATACGAGCACAACTGTAACTCGTGCGTTTTCCGGGAAATATGCACGCGGTATTCGGAATGAATTTATAGAAAGACATGAAGGAAAAGAAGAAGGGCTTCCGGTATATCCAGTGCAAAACGTATTAACTTCTAAAATACGCCAAGAGGCAGCGAAGCAAAATAAGGAAGAATATATGTCACTTTGGGCAGGACAGGCAGCATCATTGGCACGAATCGAATCAGCTCAGCATGTAGTGGAGCGAGTTATGAAAGAGGCGGCGAATGCAATCGAGCAATTACAAAATATATACAAAAAGACCACTTGAGTAATTCAAGCGGTCTTTTCGTTAGTTTGCTTTATAAAATTGTTGGATGGCTTCGTCGATGTAAACCCAGCCTTTCCAACCTAAGTGCATATGATCTTTTAAGAAGTATTTATCGTATTCATGATTTGAGAAGTCGGCAATTGGATAACCAGCTTTTTCAATTTGCTCATGAACTTTCTTATAGTATGCTTCGCGGCGTTCTTTCGGGAAGCCAGCGTAGTCGTACCAAGGACCTTTGACAGGAACAGAAATGAAGAGTGGTTTTGCACCAGATTGTTTTAATAAATCAAGTACAATTTGTAAATCTTCATATTCTGGCGATTGGTCATAAGCATCATTTTTTAAGTAACCTTCACGTTGCTTTAATTTTTTCTTAATTTTGCTATTGAAGTAACCATCTTCGATACCATATTCATTAGATCCAGATTCTGCTGCACCTGTTTGATCCGCATGTTTACGAGCCTCTTCCCAGTTCATTTGTTTTAATGAAGGATCGAGCTTCTCTTTGTGCGGTTTAATATTAAACATAGCTGTAAATAAATCTTTACGATCTAAAATGTTACGATAAATATAAGCGAAAGGTTTAGCAGCAAGTGCTTTTACTTTATACTTCGTATCATCATAAGCGATACCTTCAAGCGAAATTTTTAATAAAGTTTCTTTTTTTACAATCTCAAAGTTTAATAAACGCTTTGCAATTTGTTTTTTCATTTCAGGTTTTAAATCATTGTTGAAAATGAAGTGGTAACCTTGTTGTTTTGAAAAGTTAGGTGCAAAGTGCGTTTCGTCAATACCTTGTGGTACAAACCATTGCGGAGAAAGAACGAATACCATTTTCTTATCTTTCAATTGATCCATTGTAGATGCGAAGTTTAATACATGTACAAGGTCTTGTGTTCCGCCGCGTCCAAGAAGGAATGGCGTAAATCCTTCAGGCTTTACTTTAAAATAATTAGATGGATGGAAAGCATCCATACGTGCGAATTCCGATGAACCGTACATCGGAAGATATTTTGGATCTGCTAACATCTTTTGCTGTAAAATCATACTTTGAATTTTTTCTTCTTTTAAAGAAGTAGCAGCTTGTTCTACTTTTTCATCACTTAAAAGTGGAAGTAGGAAGCGCGTTGGAATAAGTAAGAATACAGCAAAAAGGGCCAATGCTAAAAGCATCGGACCAAATTTTGCTTTGTTCATCGGATTTCTTCCAACTTTTTAATAACCATGTTTGGTGTAGCCCACTCGTCACGGTCAAAATCAGAAATAGAAACTTCAATATCTAAACGCTCTTGGAATTCAACTAATAAAGATACTACAGCGAAAGAATCAAGGATACCTTCTTCAAATAATTGAACATCTAAGTTTTCTTTCACAATATCGTTTTCACATACTTCTTCTAAAATATCTAATACTTGCTCTTTGAATTCTGCCATTTTTAAAATCTCCTTTATATCCGAAATATATTATATGTGCAACTTCTTAATGGAATAAGAAGGGTGCATTAAAAGTATCTGTTAAGGTGTCCAGAGAAGATTAGGAAACCGAAACATACAACGTGGAACGTAATTACAATCGCAAGGATGTGTGTAAATTTATTGTTTGGCCAAAACTTATGCTTTTTGTTTTTTCGTTCAAAAATATCGAATAAAATAAACAGTGCGGCATGGTATAGACCATAAATAACATACTGCGCAACAGCGCTTCCTTGGATGTGCCAAATTCCCATAATGAAGAAGTTTAAAAATGCACCGATATACGAAATAGTGTAACGGTTCTTAATTAACTTTTTCTTCGTTGCAAAAAAGACGAAACGCATGTAAATAAAATCACGGAACCAGAATGATAAACTCATGTGCCAGCGGTTCCAGAAGTCTTTAAGATTACGACTAAGGAATGGCTTATTGAAGTTTTCTGGCGTTTTAATTCCCATCATATAACTTACACCAATTACAAAAGAGCTATAACCAGCAAAATCAAAGAATAGATATAAGCTATAGCTATACATGTAAATCATATTTGAAAATATTGTATCGTGTTGAGCGAATGCTGGATCCATACAATATTGCTTTATTAAGTAAGCAATAATAAATTTATACAAGAAACCTTGGAAAATACGATTTAGTCCTGTATATAGTAAATTTTGATATTCTTCAGCGCTAGGTGGCTTTTGAATATCTTTTTGGAATCTTCGGTAACGATCGATAGGTCCTGTTGAAATCGCAGGGAAGAATAAAACGAATTCCCAGAAGTTAAAGAAAGAAAGCTCTTTAATTAAACCATTACGAACTTCAAATACCATTTGAACTGCTCTGAATGTTACGTAAGATATACCTAGGAAAACAACAAGTTTTAACTCAGGTAAAAACGATGCAAACGGCGCGATTTTTGCCAAAATAAGAGGCAAAATCGATAAAATAACAGCTATGCAAAATGTGAATGTACTATTATTTTGTTTTCTTAAAATTAAATAGCCTTTAATAAGGACATATTGCCAAATAATAAATGCAGCTAGCATCATTGCTTGCTTTGGTTTATCTGAGAAGATAATAGCAATCATGACTAATGTTAAAACGGCATTATATTTGCGCAACATTTTACCTTTTAATCCAGCTATGATAGTAGGTATTAATAAAATGCCCACTATAGCGAAAAAATAAAATGATCCATATGCGGTCATGCTGTAACCTCACTCAATAATTTTTTGCGATCTACCTTTCCATTTGGTGTCATTGGAATAGAAGATTGATACATGAATTTACGTGGAATCATGTAGTTTGGTAATCGCTCATTGAGTTCTTTTTTGATTGCAGATGTTAATTTGAATTCTTTTTCAAATGAATGTTCTCCAGGAACAACAACCGCTAATAAATAATCGTATTTCTCACCTTTTTTAATTGGAACGATAACTGCTCCTTCTACGTAAGAACACGCACGAAGGTGATGCTCAATTTCTTCTAATTCCATTCGATAACCATGCAGCTTAATTTGGAAATCAAGACGACCATTATAGAATAGAAGACCATTTTCAACATAGCCAGCATCGCCTGTTTTATAGGCGCGCTCACCGTCAATCATAGTAAATGCTTTTTCTGTTAATTCAGGGCTTCCTAAATATCCAACGCTTACGCTTGGACCGACAATTACGATTTCACCTTTTTCACCATCAGGTGCGATCGTGCCATCTTCTTTCATAATAAGAAGGCGACAGTCTGATTTACAATAGCCAACTGGAAGTGATTTGTATTGATCAAGCACTTCTTCTGTAACGTGAATACCTGTTACAGCGACAGTAGCTTCTGTTGGACCATACGTATTCATAATTGTTGCTTTAGGGAAACGTTCAATTAATTTTCTAGCCACTTCATTTGGTAACACTTCGCCGCAGAATAAGAATGTTTTCATGTTCGGTAGCATACTCTCAGAGAAAGATGCTTCCATTAAACACATTTCAGCGAAAGAAGGTGTGGAAGTCCATACTTGAATATCCGATTGCTCTAAAGAAGCAAACAAGTCTTTTGGACGCGCAATCATATCTTTATCGATTGCCCAAAGTGTACCACCTGTTACTAATGATGGGTAAATATCCATTACAGATAAATCGAATGAGAAAGGTGCTTGGTTTAAGAATACTTGCCCTGTTTGTAAGTTGAAATCTTCTACAGCCCATTTTGTAAAGCTAACAAGGCAGTTATAAGTAATCTGAACCCCCTTCGGATTACCTGTGCTTCCTGATGTGTAAATAATGTAGAAATTCTCATCACCTTTTACCGCATGTTCAGGATTTGGAGTGTTCCCTTTATGAGTAAAGAAAATATCTTTTAAGTTGTCTTCACTTACGATGCGAACTGGTAAATCAGTTACAGTTACTGCTGTTGCCGATAAAAGTAATTTCGCACCAGAATTTTCAGCAATACGTTGTACACGATCAGCTGGGATAGATAAATCTACAGGAATGTAAGCATGTCCAGCTTTTACACATCCTAAAAAGTTAATAATCATTTCAGGTTGCATATGGCCATACACCATAATTGGTGAACGATCGTCTGGATACTCAGAAGAAATCCAATGTGCTAACGCATCAGAATCTTCCTTTAATTGTTTGTACGTAATTTTCGCATCTCGCCAAACAAAAGCGGTTTGATCAGGCGTTTCTGCAGCCCACTTTTCAATTTGTTCTAATAACTTCATAACGTTCCCACCCTAGAATTCATTGTAAATAAATGTACTTGTGTTTGTATCATGGAATCCATACAACCAAAGTAATGCAAATAAAATTGCAAGATAATAAACCGTCTTTGCAACCCATTGTGTGAGTGGTCGAGACCATATCTCTTTTAATCTTTCCATGTCTTTCCCTCTCTTAATGAAATAATAGCTCTTTGTAGGTATCATGTCCTACATTATTGTGAAAAAAACAAAATCCCACATTTTAGGTAAAAATAAGTCAAAAGGCTCTTTTCTGATATTAGCACTAAATACTAAAAAAGAAAATCCCTAACTTAGCAATTATATTACATTCAGCATGAATTTGTAATGGGTTTGACATGTAAATAGAAAGTGGATTGTGTGAATACATAAAAGTGGACTATAAGAATACGTAAAAATACAGTGTTTGTTTTTATTAATCATTTAAGACGGAGTAAACTTTTAAATTTCTAGTTCTTTTGAAAAGGAGGAAATTATCATGAATAGAGTGTGGAAGAATCTAATTTCGGAAGAAAATATCGTGAAATGGAGAAGGCATTTCCATAAGTATCCGGAATTATCATTTCATGAAAAAGAAACTTCGCAATTTATATATGATACATTATGCTCATTTTCTTCTTTTGAAGTAACGAGACCGACGAAATATAGTGTACTAGCAATTAAAAGAGGTGTGAAGCAAGGGAAAGTAATTGCGATTCGAGCTGATATAGACGCTTTGCCAATTCAAGAGGAGACAAGTAAATCTTATACATCTGTGAATAAAGGAATGATGCATGCATGTGGGCACGATGCTCACGCAGCTATTTTATTAAGCACAGCAGAGGTGTTATCAAATATAAAGGAAGATTTTGCAGGTGAGATTCGTCTATTCTTTCAGCACGCAGAAGAGGTGTATCCAGGCGGGGGACAAGAAATGGTTGAGGCAGGTGTAATGGACGGTGTTGATTATGTAATAGGTTTACATGTTATGTCAGGACTTGAGAGTGGAAAGATAGGAATTGCATATGGACCGATGATGGCAGCTCCAGACGTATTTACAGTTGAGATTCAAGGCAAAGGAGGACATGCGGCGCGACCAGAAGAAACGATAGATCCTATTGCTATCGGAGCACAGATTATTACAAATCTACAACATATCGTATCAAGAAATACAAGTGCTTTTATGCAAAGGGTTGTTTCAGTTACACAATTTCATGGGGGAACGGCTGACAATATTATTCCTAGTACAGCAACTTTAATGGGAACTGTTCGTTCATTTAATCAAGCATTGAGGGTGGAAGCAGAAGGGAAAATCGAGAAAATTGTGAAAGGAATTACAGAAGCACATGGAGGATCGTATACATATACGTATCGATATGGATATGATCCGGTTATTAATGATGAATATATTACGAAAATAGTAGAAGAAAGTGCACTACATTTGTTTGGGAATGAGCGTGTTGTGAAGCTTGAACCTTCTATGGGTGGAGAAGATTTTTCAGCATATTTAAGAAAAGCACCTGGTTGTTTCATTAAATTAGGAACAGGTAATGAAAATATATATACTTGTTATCCACATCATCATCCGAAATTTGACTTGGATGAATCAGCATTAATTTGTGGAGTGGAGCTATTTTTAGAGACGACTATAAGATTACTAAAATCATAGAAAAACAAAAAAAGGCAACTGCACTCTATTGCAGTTGCTTTTATTTCTTTCCGTCAGAGAGGGCTGAGAAAGAACTATGCTCATTCATAGTATATGAATAGCTAACGGACAAGCTTGTACATTTTAATCATTTTTTTAAAAATAGTTATTGACATTGATAATCAATGTCAATTAATCTAAATATAGTTGGAATTGATAATTATTATCAATAGGATGGATGCGACATGTTAATGAGAAAGAATTTTCACCTTCTGCGGAGGGGATTAAAAGATAAAAATAAAGATGTTGATCAGCATATGAAATGGCAAAGAAATGTAATTCGGTCTGAATATGTAGATGAGAAGAAGAGCATTCAAACAGAAAAAGAGATACAAAGTAAAGGGAGAGGTTCAGTTGAGTAAGTTAGTAATGATTTTTGCAAGTATGAGTGGAAATACAGAGGAAATGGCTGACCATATTGCCGGCGTAATTCGTGAAACAGAAAATGAAATTGAAGTTATTGATATTATGGATTCACCAGAAGCTTCTATATTAGAACAGTATGATGGAATTATTTTAGGTGCATACACTTGGGGAGATGGCGATCTTCCTGATGATTTCTTAGATTTTTATGATGCAATGGATTCTATTGATTTAACTGGGAAAAAAGCGGCAGTATTCGGATCATGTGATTCGGCTTATCCGAAATACGGAGTGGCAGTTGACATTTTAATAGAAAAGCTACAAGAGCGCGGGGCAGCAGTTGTGTTAGAAGGACTAAAAGTAGAATTAACGCCAGAAGATGAAGATGTAGAAAAATGTTTACAGTTTGGAGCTGAATTTGTAAAACACCTTTCTTAATGGCAGAAGGGAGATGAAGAGCAAGTGCATGAGAAAATCTCAATCAAAACGATGACAGATTATCATTTGTATGATTTTATGCGTTGTCCGCATAAATTTTATTTTCGTCACATAAAAAGAAGAGAACCTTCTTCATTTGAATGGCAACAAATAGCACAAATGATTGTCAATCAAATTATTAACGAGTATTACACGCTACCTGCGGGTCAACAAACGAAAATTGTACTTTTAATATTAATAGAAAAGTATTGGAAAAAAGTAAGGATTGATATGTTTGCTTCGAAGACGGAGTACTATATTGTATTAGCGAAGCTAACGGATCACTTATTACAGTTCGTTGAAAAGGATGATAGTCAGACACCACCATTGTTTTTATACGAGAAGTTTCAAACATATATGGAAGAGTTAGGTGTCCACATGTCATTGACATTTGAAGTTGGTGAGTGGAGTGCTGAGTCGTTTGTAATTAAAAAGTATGTTGTCGATGCAGATGAGGAAATGCTTGCTCTTTGTCAGAAGCTAATGACAGTATTCAGTTATAAAGCTTTCGGAGTTCTTCCAGGAAAAATTGAAGTTATTAATTTAATAGAAGGAACTAAGTATGAGTACATTCCGAAACAGGAAGATATTATAACTGGAATGGCTGATTTATCTAGAATGAAAGAAATGTTAGAGCAACCTGAGCATTATACAGAGCGTCATTTTCGTTCTGAGTGTATAAGTTGTGCGTTTCGTAGTGAATGCCAAGGGGAAGAAGTAAAGACAGAAGCGAAACAGAAGAAAAATATAGTTCATTAAAGGATGCAACTTTGCATCCTTTTTTGTTATTGACATGAAAAGCTTTTCATCATTTACGGTATATTTGTAGCAGATTTTAATAAAGTGAAACTTTAATCAGTGGGGGTTTTGTCAATCACCCACTGATTATCAGCCCTCATTAATCGGGCTACCCACAAATAGCAGAATAAAGGGAGGAATAATCAATGAAAGATGAAACAAAAGTATTTCAATGGTTAAAAGAACAAAATGCTCCTTTTGAAATTCAACTGCAAATTTTACAGGCGTTTCAATTATATAAAGTTATTGTTGAAATGGATAAAAAGTTAATGATGTATGAGGAGAGAGTATATAGGGAGAGAATGTAATCTCATCCCTGTAATATCGTTTTTAGCTGTTCTGTGCCTGTAATGAATTCGAGTTCATTCTCTGACTCAAAGTTATAAATAATATTATGTAGTAAAGGACTGTATTGATAAAAGGTAGTAATACGATGAATGAGTAATGGATCATGATGAGAAATAAGTGTACTGTACTGTTCATATACAGATGTAGTAAACTCATCTCCGAAATCATAATATAGTCCTGCAAAATCAAAAGCAGGATCGCCAATTTGCGCATCACCAAAATCGATAACACCTGAAATGCGTTTGTTCTGCTTGTTAAATAAAATGTGATGATGTGTAAAATCAGCGTGAATGATTGTATTTTGAAATTTAGATGTAGCTAGACAGGCAAAGAAATTCTCGAATAAACGATTTAAGGCTGATTTCTGGAACGAAGTAAGATTGTTAGTAACATACTGATTTAATTTAGTTTGTAGCTCTTTCCAGTAGGTAAGTGTTTTTTCAATAGGGAATCCTAACGCTGTAACACTTTTTAGAGGAATACTATGTAGAGCAGCAAGGAAAGTAGCTAATTGTGTAATAATTGCTTTCAGCTCTGTATCCTCCAGCGTGGCAACTGTTTCTGTTTTTAATGGTTCACCATGAATGAGAGTATAGTAACTACAAAGAGGAACCTCATCAGATTCATTTTTATAAATTAGGTGATATTGTGGAACTTCGATTTCTTGTAGTGATTGAGTGAGAATTGCGCATAGTTCTTTTTCTAACGGAATTCGCATCGCATATTCCTGTTTTCGCGGGAAACGAAACAGTAGCTCATCATTTACTATAACTGCTACATTATCCCATCCTTCTTCATTTTGTTTATATGAATGTATAGAAAGATTAGGCAAAGCTTCTTTTATATAATGTTTGTAAGAGTCCATAATTGTTCCTCGTTTCTGAGTTAAGTTATTCTATTTTATGATATCAGAATTTTCTTTCTATATGTTAAAATATATCTATTATTATGAAGAAGGGCGGGAGTATTACGAAAAAAAGACTGTTAATCATTTCTCTATGTATCGCTTTTGTATTGTTTTGGTCATATAAAGAGGAGGTTTTTGCTACCTTTAAACCGATTAATCAGTACGAGTTAAATAAGGAGTTAAAGAACAAAAGTATAGAAAATTTAACTCATAATGAAATGAAAAAGGTAGGAGAGCATTTTGTGACTGAACAACTATCAGTGTTTGAGTTTAATAATAAAGAAGATGTGAAACGAAAAGGTGAAGAAATATTTTTAAATAGAGGGTATGAACAATTAATGGAAAATTATTATCCAAATCGTTTTCAAGATTTAGAGTATAAATTTACAAGCGAGGAGATACGTGAAGAGACCGATGAGAGTTTTCTTTATCAAGCTGTAGCGTACGTTGCGGGTACTGAAAATGGTAAGAGAAGCGAAATGAAATTGAATTATGAAGTGAAAATTGTAAAGGTTAATAATATTTTTATGGTGCTAGAACAAAAGCAGCGCGTACAATAAAGGAAATTCATTGCTCAATAGAACATTTGAGGGTGTATTACTTAATGCGGAATAAAAAGGCCCTCAAGGAATAAAGGGCCTTTAAAGATTTTCATTTTGTTGACCAAGTTCTTTTTGAGCAATATATAAATTCCCTTGCTCGACTTGTTTAAGAGTATGAACAGAATCTCCTGCATATCCTTTTTGTGTTTTAATAGTTCTTTTTGAACGATTGGAATCTTGTTTCTTCATATAATAGGCCACCTTTCATTAAAAATAAACGAAAATGATAAGTATGAGTAATACAGCAGCGAAAATGGTAATGCCCATTAAAAACGAAGTGTTTTTATATTTAGGTGGCTTATGTACATCTTGCCGATATCCAGGTGAAATTTCAGGGGCAAATTCTTCATCGAATGATTGCTTTTTTTCTTTGTCGTCCATATGTACCCACCTTTCTTTTTCATTATATTATACGTTACAAGAAAAAATATGCATAAAGAAAACAGCCGCTTTATTATTAGCGGCTGTTTTGTGTTGTATATTTTCGTTGTACTTGAAAAAGACGGATAAGTAGGAAGGCAGCGCCAAATGCTAGACCGATAATAAGACCGATCCAATAGCCTTTCGCGGCCCATTCTGTATACGTCGCTAATATGTAACCTAGTGGTAGACCTATTATCCAATAAGCAATTAAAGTCATAATTAGAGCAACATTTACATCTTTATAACCACGCAAAGCTCCTTGTACAGGGGTTGCAATTGCATCTGAAATTTGAAATAAAATTGCAAAGATAAGAAATTCTTTTGCTAAATGATGAACTTTTGCATCTGTCGTATAAATAGAAGCAATTTGATCATCAAAGAAGTAGAGAAGAATCGAATATAATAAAGCAAAGGCAAGGGCTAATCCAATTCCAATCAATCCGTATTGTTTTGCATTATCGCAACGTTTTGCTCCAACTTCGAATCCGACCGCAATAGTCATTGCCATTGCTAAACTTAGCGGAGTCATATATAACAAGGAAGCAAAGTTCATAGCTGCTTGGTGAGCTGCAATAGTTGTCGTACTAAAATTACTCATCATGAGCGTTACCGCAGCGAAAATACTCGTTTCAAAAAAGATAGCAAATCCGATAGGGACGCCAAGTTTTAAGAATGCTTTCCAACTCGAAAGAGAAGGTCGGTATAATTGTTTGAAAATGTTGAAAGAGGCAAAAGGCTCTTTCGTCTGAATAATAATGACTGTAATAATTAAAATGCACCAATATGTTGCAGTGGAAGCAATTGCTGCTCCGACACCACCAAGCTTTGGGAAACCGAAGTTACCAAAAATTAATAGGTAATTTAATATTACGTTAATTGGTAATGATAATAATGTAATAATCATCGTTGTTCGAGTTTTTCCTAATGCATCAATAAATCCACGTAAAACAGTGTAAGTGAATAAAGGTATAATTCCTATTGCGATAATACTTAAAAATTGAGCTGCAATACGTTCCACAGGTTCTTCTAAGCGCATGCCATTTAAAATAGGTGAAACGACGAAAAAACCGATGAGGATAACAACGAAGCTAGCACAAATTGCTAAATAAACTGCTTGTATGACAACGTGGGGAACGTCCTCTTTTTTCTTGGATCCAACGAGCTGTGCAACAATGGGAGTAGTAGCCATTAAAATTCCTGTTAACCCCGTACTAACTGGAATCCATATACTTGTTCCAATTGCAACACCTGCTAAATCAGTTGGACTTGCATGTCCTGACATCGTTGTATCAAAAAAACTCATCGCAAATAATGACATTTGCGTTACGAAAATCGGAAAAAATAGTAATACAAATTGCTTTAACTTTTGTGAGAATGAAGTAGTTTCTTTCATAAAATCCCCTTTCCATATAAAAAAACAAACTCTTACTATCATACAATTTAATCAAAGATTAGAAAAGAAATACGCGCCTACAACATATAAAACCAATAAAAAAAGGATGCACTTTGAAAAGGGATAAGGTATTATGATAAGGTGTGAAAAAATTACATATTATTTGTTATTAAGGAGGCACTACTTGTGGCTGATTGGTTAATTGGTTTAATCATGGGTGCTGTTGAAGGGTTAACAGAGTTTCTACCAGTATCATCAACAGGACATATGATTTTAACAGGACATTTAATTGGATTTGACGATGAGAGAGCGAAAGTTTTTGAAGTTGTTATCCAATTGGGATCGATTTTAGCAGTTGTTGTTATATTTTGGAAGCGTCTATGGTCGTTAGTTGGAATAGGTAAAGTAACAGACGGACCATCGTTAAATTTATTACATATTATTATCGGGATGATTCCTGCTGGGATACTTGGCGTGTTATTCCATAGCACTATTAAAGAGGTTTTATTTGGCCCAGGACCAGTTGTTATTAGCTTAGTAGCCGGTGGTATTTTAATGATTGTTGCTGAGAAGTTTTCGAAACCAAGTACAGCAAGAACGTTAGATGAAATCACATATAAACAGGCATTTACAATTGGAATGTTTCAATGTTTAGCTCTTTGGCCAGGATTTTCTCGTTCTGGTTCTACAATCAGTGGTGGTTTATTAGCTCGCGTGTCGCATACAGCGGCAGCTGAATATACGTTCATTTTAGCGGTACCGATGATGGTAGCTGCAAGTGGATTAGATTTAATTAAAAGCTGGGATGTATTAAGCTCAGCAGATATAACGCTATTTGTAACAGGATTTGTAACTGCATTCGTTGTTGCGATGCTTGCAATTGTTTCATTCTTGAAATTATTATCTCGTGTGAAACTAACACCGTTCGCTTATTATCGTTTTATTTTAGCTGCGGTATTCTATTTCTTCATTATGTAATAAAAAAACCTGCCGAGCTCGGCAGGTTTTTTTATTTTACTATTTTTTCCACCATATTTTCCATTACATGCTCCCAAAGAGAAGTATCATCAGCTAATGTAGCACGGAAATTAGCATACATTTCTTTTTGTTTTTCTTCGAATGTTGGATCTTCTTTTTCGGGTAATGTAGCGCGCATTGAAGTTACTAATTCTTGTACTTTTGGAGCGCGTGGTCCAAAGACGGCTTGTTCATTTCCATCTTTATCAATGAAAATAAAGATTGGAATCGCACGTGCTGTTCCATTTGTTAAATATTGATCCATTAATTCTAAGTTTTCGTCGCGAATTAATAAACTCATTTCAATATTTGCAACTTCAGAAATTCGTTTCATAACAGGTACGCATAAAAGAGCATCGCCACACCAATCAGCAGTTAATACGATAACACGCCAGCCGTCATTTTGACGTTCTTCTAATACAGGAAGTAATTCATTTGGAATTAAAAAGTTATTGTAAATGTGTAGTAGCTCGTATTGGTTTACTTGCATTTCATTCACATATGTATCAAAGGACATACCTTTATCAGCCCATTGTTGTAAGTTCATAATTAACACCTCTTTAGTAAGATTTGCTTTCATTGTACCAATTTTTATATAGAAAAGCTTGTATTCTTACTCTTTCTCGTCACTTAATAACTTATTTAAGAGGAAAAAGAATAGTACGACACATAATTCAGCTATGTTGGACATTTGTACGCTTTCTATCCAATCATCAGCAGTATGAATGACGAACCAATCTAGTGTAATTTCAATGAATGAGAAAAGAGTAATAGAAATCCAATTTGGCATGTTTTGTGTCAGTGGATATAGCAGCGCTTTGAAGAAACTGAAGATGAAAAATGTAATACTGTCTAAGAAAGTGATTAATAAAAAAAGAGAAGTAACGCAATACGTGAACTATACTCTATACCTGTAATTTGAAAGATTCCTACATATACAAAAAATATAAATGCAAAAATTATAATGAGAAAAAGAGCAATAATACTAATGATAATCGTTTTATCTTTTAGGCTGAGATTTGAGAATTTCTCCTCCTCATGCATTAAGATACCCCCTTTTTCTGGAAGTTAACTTCATTTTATCATGAAATACATATTAAAAAACTACGAATTATGGGAAAATAAGGTGACAAAAAGTAAGATTTCATGTAAAATTATTAATAAGGTTTTTATTTAACTAAATGAAATAAAAGGAGCTGTCAAAGTTGTCTCAAAATCGAGAGCAATTAATGGAAGAACTATCGACAAATGTGTTTGCTATGTTTCGCACATTGCGTAATGATATCGGAAAAATATTCGGTGGTTACATACCGTGGAATGAATTCATCGTCCTGAGAATATTAAATCGTACGAATAAAGAAATGGTATCGCGTGTAGCAAATGAATTAAATGTGTCGAATAGTCATATTACAGCTGTTACAGAAAAATTAATTAATAAAGGTTTTGTAACTCGTTCACGTTCTACATCAGATCGCCGAGTTGTGTATTTAGAGATTACAGAACAAGGGAAAGATTTAGTTGCGAAAATGGAAGATGCGAAAAAACAATATTTACAAGAAAGATTCTCTACACTTTCAGAAGATGAAATGAATGTAATGATTTCGATTTCCAAAAAACTTATTTAAGTGATTATAAACAAGAAAACGCTTACGTGATGAAAGAGAAGATCTTCCTTATATATGGAAGGTCTTCTTTCATGTGTAATAGGTGTTAAAAAATAAAATGTGTATGAAAAAAGATAGAGCGCCATACTACTAATACAAGGAAGGGAGGGAGAAATATGACGAATCGTAACGGTAGTAAAGGGAGCGGTAATCAAGGATCACCAAAGTCCGGCCAGTTTAATCAGGAATTTAGCACTGAATTTGAAACTGGTAATGATAATAAAGGGAAAGAATATCGTTCTAAAAAAGGGAGTAAATCAAAAAAGGAGTGAAATTCATCACTCCTTTTTTTGATTTAAGATGCTGCCGATTGATCCGTATTATATTTTTCTTCTGATTTTGCGACAATCATTGCGCAAATTGCATCACCAGAAATGTTTACAGCTGTTCTAGACATATCTAAAATACGGTCAATACCGATAATTAAAGCGATACCTTCTACTGGTAGATTTACTTGATTTAAAACCATTGTAAGCATTACAAGTCCAACACCAGGTACACCAGCAGTACCGATACTAGCTAGTACAGCAGTTAATACGACCATAGCTAATTGCGGTAATGTAAGTTCAACTCCGTATACTTGAGCGATAAATACAGTGGCTACCCCTTGCATAATGGCAGTACCATCCATATTAATAGTTGCCCCTAGTGGTTGTACAAATGAGCTTATCGCTTTTGGAACGCCAAGTTTATCTTGTGCTGTTTTCATTGCAAATGGAAGCGATGCATTAGAGCTAGATGTACTAAATCCAATTGCCATTACTGGTCCGAAATGTTTAAAGAAACGAACAATACTTTCTTTTGCTAATACCTTTAATAAGCCGCCATATACAAAGACCCCGTGAATAATGAGTACTAACATAACGACAATCATATACTTGAACATCGCAGCGACGCCTGCAAGCCCCATTTTACCAACGGATGAAGCGAGCAAACCGAATGTTCCAATTGGGGCTAATTTCATAACGAGATTAACAAGATACATCATTAATTCGTTGCCCTGTTCAAGTAATGAATGGATACCTTGAACTCGTTTTCCTAAAATAGCTATACCGAGTCCAATCAATACGGCAAAGGCAATGATTTGTAACATGTTTCCGTCAGCCATCGCTTTTGCTGGGTTATCTGGTACGATATTTAGCAATGTGTCGACGAAAGATGTTTCAGTTTTTGCACCTTCATACTTAAGACCTTCTGTTTTAAAATTACCGCCAGCTCCTGGTTTTATAATAAGTGCAAATGTAACCGCTATAGAGATGGCAACCGCAGTTGTTACGAGAAAGAATGAAATTGATTTTAAACCGATTCTTCCAAGTTGTTTCGGATCTCCAAGGCCGGCAGCACCAAGTACGATAGAAATGAACACAACAGGAACAACTAGCATTTTAATAAGTCGAATAAACAATTGACCAATTGGGTTGAACACAAATTGATTTAGTGGCTCAAAGATAGATGGAGCAGCTAAATTTAGAGTGAGTCCAACAACTAGACCTAGAAATAATGCGATTAAGATTGCTTTTGTTTGTTTCAATAAAATCCCCCCTTTTGTTTTTGCGAAATTTCTTTCTAAAGTAATTATACCGAAAAAATACCTAATTTGACAATATTTTCTGAATTTTTCGTTTTTGTTTAAGTGTAGATAGACTGATTTTGTGTTTGGAAAATAAAATAGACCATCACATAGGATGGTCAAGGGAAGGGGACAATTTATGTCAATTTAATTAGGGATGGAAGTTGCTTTAAGACACTGGGGAATGTCTTATAAATTAGGGAGGAACAACTTCGATACATATACTATAAAAGGTAGGTGTGACTCTCATGTGAACATAGGGTGAAAGAGAGGGGGAGTTTTAAATAAAAGATAGAAAGACAAAAAATAAGACCATCATATATAAGATGGTCAAGGAAGGGGACAATTTATGTCAATTTAATTAGGGATGGAAGCTGTTCAAAGACACTGGGGAATGTCTTTGAACAGCTTCGATACATATACTATAAAAGGTAGATGTGACCTCTGTGTGAACATAGAGTGAAAGAGAGAGGGAGTTTTAAATAAAAGATAGAAAGACAAAAAAATAAGACCATCATATATAAGATGGTCAAGGAAGGGGACAATTTATGTCAATTTAATTAGGGATGGAAGCTGCTTTAAGACACTGGGGAATGTCTTATAAATTAGGGAGGAACAGCTTCGATACATATACTATAAAAGGTAGATGTGACCTCTGTGTGAATATAGAGTGAAAGAGAGAGGGAGTTTTAAATAAAAGATAGAAAGACAAAAAAATAAGACCATCATATATAAGATGGTCAAGGAAGGGGACAATTTATGTCAATTTAATTAGGGATGGAAGCTGCTTTAAGACACTGGGGAATGTCTTATAAATTAGGGAGGAACAGCTTCGATACATATACTATAAAAGGTGGATGTGACCTCTATGTGAACATAGAGTGAAAGATATGGGGATTTGAAAAATAGTACATATGAAATTGTTATTGCTAGCAATATTGAGTTAGGATATAGAGTTTTCCGGCATAAAACGAAAAGGAATCTGAATATAAATAAAAGTTGTAATCTATGAAAAAAAGGATTATGCTCAACTATATTATGAGAATATAAGGTTTGTCCTAATTATTTAAGGGCTTTTAAAAAGCTTTTTATTGTATGAGGGGAAAGCTTCACTTTAATAAGGGAGTTAGTGATATGGACGTAACAAAAAAACAAGGGCTGTATAATCGTCTTATACGATTAAACCCACCACAAATATTAGCATTAGGCTTTTTCTGCTTAATTGTGGTTGGCGGTTTGTTATTAAAATTACCATTCGCAACGAAAGTACATATTAGTTGGGTAGATGCTTTCTTTACAGCAACGTCAGCAGCGACCGTAACTGGTTTGGGAGTAGTGGATACAGCAAGTACATTTACGATGTTTGGCGAAATTGTTATTATGTTTTTAATTCAAACAGGTGGTCTAGGCCTTATGACAATTGCCATTTTAATTGTTTGGGTGCTAGGTAAAAAAATCGGATTACGCCATCGTTTATTAATTGGAGAAGCATTTAATCAAACAAATATAGGTGGTCTTGTAAAATTAGTAAAGCATGTCTTTATATTTTCGATTTGTATTGAACTTATTGGGGTCATCTTTTTATCGTTTCGCTTTATTCCAGAGTTTGGTTTTGGAAAAGGTTTATACTATAGTATTTTTCATGTAATTGCATCTTATAATAATGCAGGATTTGCTTTATGGCCAGATAATTTAACAAGATATGTAGGGGATCCCATTATTAATATTGGGATTTGCTCTTTAATTGTAATTGGGGGACTCGGTTTTACCGTATTAATTGATATATGGTATAGCCGCAGTTTTCGAAAATTATCACTTCACTCAAAAATAATGATTATTGGAACAGTAGTGCTAAATATTATAGCAATGATTGTGATTTTTGTATTGGAATATAATAATGTGAAGACGTTAGGGAATTTATCTTTAAATGAAAAAATATGGGCTTCCTTCTTTCAAGGTATTACTCCGCGGACAGCTGGATTTAATACGGTTGACTATGGAGGTATGGAAGAATCATCTATATTATTTACGATGATTTTAATGTTTATTGGTGCAGGAAGTGTATCGACAGGTGGAGGAATTAAATTAACGACGTTTGTTATCTTAATTACATCTGTCCTTTCTTTCTTTAGAAAAAAGGAGGAAATTGTTTTATTTCAGCGTACAATTAAAATGTCGACAGTAACGAGGGCCTTAGCGATTGCTGTTGCCAGTCAAATACTTATTTTAGCAGCGGTATTCATATTAATGCTTACAGAAAACTTCAGCTTTATTCAATTATTATTTGAGACAATATCAGCGTTTGGCACAGTCGGATTAACGATGGGAATTACTGCAAAGCTATCGGCATTCGGAAAATGTATTATTATGTTTGTTATGTTCTGCGGATTAATTGGACCATTAACACTTGTGTTCTCTTTAGCGCGACCAGCAAAACAAAAAATAAAATATCCATCGGAAGATGTGTTTACAGGATAAGGTATCCCGCGTTAAGCGAGATACCTTTTTCTTTTTTAGAACAGGGAGAACAATAGACCAATAAGTGCTACTCGGAATAAAATTGCGATAAGTGCAGCAATTCCACCGACAACTGCAGCGATACCGCCAGTTACAGTAGCTCCGCGATTATAAGCGTAAATACCGAGTAAAACAGAAACAAGACCAAATAGTGTTGGAAATGTAAATAGCGATAAGATAGATAGCGCAAGAGCAATAAAACCAGCAGTTGATCCAGCAGCGGACGATTTTACAACATCTTTATCGTCTTTATCATTGTAATCATAATCAATGCGTTGTGGTGCAACCTCAGCGGCGTACTCTTCTTTATAGTCACTATAATCACTATCTATTCTATCTTTTCTTTTATAATCATCAAATTTCTCAGTCAAAGTCATGACTCCTTTCATAACAAGGTTCAATAGTAGTATGTATCTCTTTTTCTTTTTTATCCCGCTATTTGTGAGAGTCGAGCTACGTACACATCCCACTGATTAAAGTTTCACTATACCGGAGCATGTACAGGGAGTAGTATCTTTTAAAAGGAGGAAAATGTTTTCTTGAAATAGGAAAAGTTAGTATGACTTCCTCTATTTTGGAAAATATAAAAAGGAATAATGAGGAAAGGGTGCAATACATAATGGAACATCCAATTGAAAATTTAATGAAAACGGCAATGACAAATTTAAAAGAAATGGTAGATGTAAATACAATTGTTGGGAGCCCGGTTTCAACAGCTGACGGAAATGTAGTATTAACAGTATCTCAAGTGGCTTTTGGTTTTGGAGCTGGTGGAAGTGATTTTAAAGGGGATTTCATTACTGAAAAACATAACGGTGGGCAAAATCAGCATAAAGAGAACAAACAAGGGCATCCATTTGGAGGAGGAAGCGGGGCTGGGGTTTCCATTAGTCTAGTAGCTTTTTTAGTAGTTGGTTCTAATGGGGTGCAAGTATTACATCTCAACAGCAGTACACATTTAATTGAAAAGGCTTTAAATACTGTACCAAGCACTGTAGATAAATTTGTGAATGGTCGTCGAAAGTGAACTTGCATTTTTTAGGAATTATGATATATTAGAAAAAGTGCGCTTTAGGATGATCGGAATAATTGAAATGTAAATATATATGATGTGTGGAATAAGGGAGAGGAATTTATGATTAATATCAAAAACTTAGTAGTTGGCTTATTTATGTTAGTAAGCGGCTTTGTTGTATATGTAATAAAAGAAAAAGCTCCATTCTAAAACAGACAAACCGTTAATGTCTGTTTTTAATTTGCGGAAAAATATTGACAAGTTATTGTATTGGTGTTAGAATTTTAATTCGTGTCTCGGTTACAGCTAGTGTAAAGTAAATATCTCTTATGAATGCAATACGAAAAGTTTGCGAAAGATCGGGTAATTTTATCAACAACTTTTGTGAACAAACCCTATAAATTGTATTTGTAAGCTATATATGTATACTAGTGAATCAAGGAGCGGTCAGTGGAACCGTAATGATGAGAGAGAGGTAGGGCTTTCATCCAGTATATGTTACTTTCCCGTTAGGTGAATATAAAAAAGAGGACTCCTTTTAAAAGGAGTCCTCTTTCATTTTTTAAGTGCGACTTTCAACTTGTTGACAAATTTCATCCGTTGTTAAACCGTGAGCTGTAATGACTGATCCTTTAATTGATGTATCTGCAATGCCCATCACATTAGAATCTTGCCCAGTTACAACGCAACAATCACAACCTTGTGCATCCTGTTCTGAGTTAAGTGTAACAACTTCATGACCTTGTTGCTGAAGAGCTTGTTGAACGTCTGTTAATGAGTTTTCAACGCCAATTCTAGCCATAATTCTCACCTCCTACCATCTAATTGCTAGTATGCTCAAGTTCACTGCATTTATGAAAAGACGGTAGGAAGTAAATCTTTGTTTAGTCGTTATATACGCCAGTAAGCATTTGACTAACGAATTGATCGTTTAATGTATCTTGGGTAGAAGAAGTATTTGAATGGATGTCGATTGAAGCAATAAAATGATTATGTTCTTGCGTATTTGGTTCTACCTCTACGTAATTATCGAATTTACAAAAACCTTTCGTATCCATTAGATCAAATAATTGCAGCATTTCTACTACCTCTTGTCTAGTTCCTTTAATTTGTACACACGCCATATTTATTTCCTCCTTCATTTTGACAAATTGTTTTTTAAAAATAGGATTATGATTACGAAATGAAAAATATGAATGTTATTTTTAGACAGCGCTATTTTTGTTATTTTCCCCCTTTTTCAGCAAAAGTCGTTATATATTCCCGGATTTATAAAATTGGACGTCCGTTTATTGAATACAATAGATTCGCATCAATTGATGAAAATCCTTCTTTTAAACAAATATTTTTTTAGTGGAAATTGGCGAAAAAAATTTTTTGACTTTTTGTAAACGTTAACAATGTTGTTAAATCAATATAAGTAAAGAAGTACGTACGATTAAAAATTATACATTTTCTAAAAATTCACTTGATTTATTTAGAAAGGAGAGTAAACTAGGAAACAATAAAAAATTCATAGAACATAGGAGGCGCTTCTAGTGAATGAGCAATGGATTTTCTTAAATGGAGAATTTGTTCCAAAAGATGAGGCAAAAGTTTCAGTATATGATCATGGCTATTTATATGGCGATGGAGTGTTTGAAGGAATTAGAGTTTATAGCGGTAATGTTTTCCGTTTGAGAGAGCACCTTGTCCGGTTGTATGAATCAGCAAAATCAATCCTTTTAGAAATTCCATATTCATTAGATGAAGTAACAAATATTGTTGTTGAGACGATTCGACAAAATAAATTATCTAATGGATACATTCGCCTTGTTGTATCAAGAGGAGCAGGAAATCTTGGATTGGATCCCGATTCATGTAAGAAGCCGAATGTAGTAGTAATTGCAGAACAATTATCTTTATTCCCACAAGAATATTATGAGAAAGGGATTCCAGTTGTAACAGTTGCAACGCGCCGAAATCGTCCCGATGTTTTATCCCCTCAAGTAAAATCTTTAAATTACTTAAACAATATTTTAGTTCGTATTGAAGCGAAATTAGCTGGAGTACAAGAAGCACTTATGTTAAATGATCAAGGATATGTAGCTGAAGGCTCAGGAGATAACGTGTTTATTGTTAAAGGAAATAAATTAATTACACCACCAAGTTCTGCTGGAGCGTTAGAAGGTATTACACGAAACGCCATTTTAGAAATCGGCGAAAAACTTGGATATGACGTAAGAGAAGAGTTATTTACAAGACATGATGTATATGTAGCTGATGAAGTGTTTTTAACAGGAACAGCTGCTGAAGTTATTGCTGTTACGACAGTAGATGGTAGAACGATTGGCTTAGGGCAAACAGGTCCACATACGAACCGTTTATTAGAAGAGTTTCGTAAGTTAGTTGTAGAAGATGGAGAGAAAATTTACGAAGAAAATAAAGTTGGATAACAACTTTTTTAACATAAGAAAGCGTTGATAGGGAGGAGTAGTTGATTGTGAAGCCTCACAGAGAGTCGGTGGTTGCTGAAAACCGATGGTTCACGTCGACGAACATCGCCCTTGAGTGCTAAGCTAAAGCATTTGTCTAGGCTTAGACGGTAGCTCCGTTATTAGCTAGATCCATTTATGGATCACTGAGGCAAGAGTATTCTTGCAAAGAAGGGTGGTACCGCGAAATCTTTCGTCCCTTCAGCACATAGCTGGAGTGTGGACGTAGGATTTTTTTATTGTATAAAAGTTTGAAAAAGGGGGCTTATAAGAACAATGTCTTCAAAAACGGAAGAGAAACTGGCAACTGGTGCACAGCTATTGTTAGAAGCGCTAGAAAAGGAAGGCGTAAAAGTGATTTTCGGTTATCCGGGTGGTGCCGTTTTACCTCTCTATGATGCACTGTATGATTGTGAAATTCCGCATATTTTAACAAGGCATGAGCAAGGGGCAATTCACGCTGCTGAAGGGTATGCCAGAATTACAGGGAACCCAGGGGTTGTAATTGCAACGAGTGGACCAGGTGCTACAAATGTAATTACGGGTCTAGCGGATGCGATGATTGATTCATTGCCACTTGTTGTATTTACAGGCCAAGTAGCAACAACGTTAATTGGGAGCGATGCTTTTCAAGAGGCGGATATTATGGGACTTACGATGCCAGTGACAAAACATAACTATCAAGTGCGAAAGGCCTCAGATTTACCTCGAATTATTAAAGAAGCATTTCATATTGCTAAAACAGGAAGACCAGGACCAGTCGTTATTGACCTTCCGAAAGATATGGTAGTCGAGAAAGGTGAGCGATGTAGCAATGTACAAATGGATTTACCAGGATATAACCCTAATTATGAACCGAATCTACTTCAAATAAACAAATTACTACAAGCAATTGAAACCGCAAAAAAACCGTTAATTTTAGCTGGAGCAGGTATACTGCATGCGAAAACTTCGAAAGAATTGACAAGTTTTGCCCGTAAATATGAAATCCCTGTTGTGCATACGTTACTTGGACTTGGTGGTTTTCCGCCAGATGATGGGCTATTTCTAGGGATGGGGGGAATGCACGGTTCTTACACAGCCAATATGGCGTTATATGAATGCGACTTACTCATTAATATAGGTGCGAGATTTGACGATCGTCTTACTGGGAATTTAGCTTTTTTTGCTAAAGGGGCGACTGTTGCACATATCGATATTGATCCAGCAGAAATCGGGAAAAATGTGCCAACAGAGATTCCTATTGTTGCAAGTGCTAAGCGGGCGTTAGAAGTATTGCTTCAATCAGAAGGAAAGAAAGAAAATCATCATGAATGGCTCTCTTTATTAAAGAGTAGAAAAGAAAAGTATCCATTCTCTTATAAACGAAATTCTGAAAGTATTAAACCTCAATATGCGATTGATATGCTATATGAAATTACGAAGGGAGAAGCGATTGTAACAACAGACGTTGGGCAACATCAAATGTGGGCAGCACAATACTATCCGTTGAAAAATCCAGATAAATGGGTAACTTCTGGCGGATTAGGAACGATGGGGTTCGGATTTCCAGCAGCAATCGGTGCGCAAATTGCAAAGAGAGATGAACTAGTTATTGCAATTGTTGGTGATGCTGGGTTTCAAATGACTCTGCAAGAATTAAGTGTATTAAAAGAACACGCTTTACCCGTTAAAGTATTTATTTTAAATAATGAAGCTTTAGGAATGGTAAGACAATGGCAAGATGAATTTTACAATCAAAGATATTCACATTCTTTATTGCCATGCCAACCAGATTTCGTCGCTCTTGCGAATGCGTATGGTATAAAAGGTGTTCGTATTGACGATCCACTTCTTGCAAAGAAGCAAATCCAGCATGCGATCGAATTACAAGAGCCAGTCGTAATCGATTGTCGTGTACTTCAATCAGAGAAGGTTATGCCGATGGTTGCACCAGGAAAAGGTGTTCACCAAATGGAGGGAGTGGAAAAAGGGTGAAGAGAATTGTTACAGCGACAGTTCGAAATCAAAGTGGTGTGTTAAACCGAATTACAGGGGTTATGACACGAAGACATTTTAATATTGAAAGTATTTCAGTAGGTCATACAGAATCATCAGATATATCGCGAATGACGATTGTTGTACACGTTGAAAGTGAACAGCAAGTTGAGCAGTTAATTAAACAACTTCATAAGCAAATCGATGTTCTGAAAGTATCAGATATTACAGAAGAAGCAATGATTGCTAGAGAGCTTGCTCTTATTAAAGTAGCAACTTCTGTAGCGAGGGCAGAATTATATAGTTTAATTGAACCATTTCGAGCCGCTGTAATAGATGTTGGGAAGGATTCCATAGTTGTGCAAGTAACAGGTACGCAAGATAAAGTAGAAGCGTTAATTGAATTACTTCGTCCATACGGTTTGAAAGAAATTGCTAGAACAGGTGTAACAGCATTTACACGTAGTATGAAAAAACAAGATAAGCAAGTTATGTTAATTCAATAATCATTTAAATATAGGGGGAAATGAAAATGGCAAAAGTTTATTATGAGAAAGATGTAACAGTAAATGTATTAAAGGAAAAGAAAGTAGCAATCATCGGATATGGCTCGCAAGGTCATGCGCATGCGCAAAATTTACGTGATAACGGATTTGATGTAGTAGTAGGTTTAAGAAAAGGTAAGTCTTGGGATAAAGCGAATGAAGATGGGTTTTCTGTATATACAGTAGCAGAAGCAGCGGAAAAAGCTGATGTAGTAATGATTCTATTACCTGATGAATTACAACCAGAAGTATATGAAGCTGAAATTGCACCAAATTTACAGGCTGGAAACTCTCTCGTGTTCGCACATGGATTTAATGTTCACTTTGATCAAGTAAAACCACCAGCGAATGTAGATGTATTTCTAGTAGCGCCAAAAGGACCGGGGCATCTCGTACGCCGTACGTTCGCCGAGGGAGGGGCTGTTCCTGCATTATTTGCAGTATATCAAGATGCAACAGGAGTTGCGACTGAAAAAGCACTTTCTTATGCTGACGGAATTGGAGCAACGAGAGCTGGTGTATTAGAAACGACGTTTAAAGAAGAAACAGAAACAGATTTATTTGGAGAGCAAGCTGTACTCTGCGGCGGAGTGACTGCACTTGTAAAAGCAGGATTTGAAACGTTAGTTGATGCGGGATACCAGCCTGAACTTGCATATTTTGAATGTTTACATGAACTGAAGCTAATCGTTGATCTTATGTATGAAGGTGGACTTGAAAATATGAGATATTCAGTTTCAGATACAGCGCAGTGGGGAGACTTCGTATCAGGACCACGCGTTGTTACTGAAGATACGAAGAAAGCGATGGGGGCAGTATTAGCAGAAATTCAAGATGGTACATTTGCAAGAGGCTGGATTGCAGAGCATAAAGCAGGAAGACCAAATTTCCACGCGACAAATGAGAAAGAGAATGAACATGAAATCGAAGTAGTAGGACGTAAATTACGTGAAATGATGCCTTTCGTACAGCCGCGAGTAAAGGTAGGGATTAAATAATATGAAGCAGATTTTGTTCATGGATACAACGCTTCGTGATGGCGAACAATCACCGGGAGTAAATTTAAATGAACAAGAGAAGTTACAAATTGCTAGGCAATTAGAGAGGCTTGGTATTCATGTAATGGAAGCTGGATTCGCGGCAGCTTCCGAAGGTGACTTCCAATCGGTAAAACGCATCGCGAATACAATTCAAAACGCTACGGTTATGAGTTTAGCTAGAGCGAAAGAAAGTGACATTCGAAGAGCATATGAAGCTGTGAGAGGCGCTGTATCTCCTCGTCTACACGTATTTCTAGCTACGAGTGATATTCATATGAAATATAAACTTTGTATGTCAAAAGAAGATGTGTTAAATAGTATTCATCGCGCGGTTACGCTCGGAAAATCATTATTTCCGACAGTACAATTTTCTGCAGAAGATGCGACAAGAACATCGAGAGCATTTTTAGCTGAAGCAGTAGAAATTGCGATTCGAGCAGGAGCGAATGTAATTAATATTCCGGATACAGTTGGATATACAAATCCGGAAGAGTATTATTCTCTTTTTAAATACTTACAAGAATCCGTTCCATCATATGAAAAAGCGATTTTTTCTTGTCATTGTCACGATGATCTTGGTATGGCAGTAGCAAATTCGTTAGCTGCGGTTGAAGGGGGAGCAGTGCAAGTAGAAGGAACGATTAATGGCATTGGAGAAAGAGCAGGGAATGCAGCGTTAGAAGAAGTTGCAGTAGCTCTTCATATTAGAAAAGATTTTTATAAAGCAGAACCTTCGATGACTTTAAAAGAAATTAAGGCGACGAGTACATTAGTAAGCAGGTTAACGGGTATGGTTGTACCGAAAAATAAAGCAATCGTTGGAGCGAATGCATTTGCTCATGAATCAGGCATCCACCAAGATGGGGTTTTAAAAGAAGTAACAACTTATGAAATTATCGAACCAGCGCTTATAGGAGAATCTCAAAATCTCTTTGTACTTGGGAAACATTCTGGCCGTCATGCGTTTACGGAAAAAATGAAAGAGCTTGGTTATGAATTTACAAATGAAGAGCGAGATGCGGCATTCGAAGCATTTAAAAAATTGGCGGATCGTAAAAAGGAAATTACTGAGGAAGATTTACGCGCAATTATGCTTGGTGAAGCAGCATTTGCAGCCCAGCAATATAACATTACGCAATTACAAGTGCATTTCGTATCAAATAGTACACAATGCGCAACAGTTGTGCTGAAGGATGAGGAAGGAAATGTATATGAAGATGCAGCCACGGGTTCTGGTAGTATTGAAGCGATATACAATGCGATTCAAAGAATTTTAGGATTAGAATGTGAATTGGCAGATTATCGCATACAATCTATTACACAAGGTCAAGATGCACTTGCTCACGTTCATGTTGAATTAAAAGAAGGTAGTCACCAAATATCAGGTTTCGGAGTTGCGCAAGACGTATTGGAAGCGTCGGCGAGGGCTTATGTCCATGCAGCAGGGAAATTAAAATCTCTTATAGCGCTTGTGAAATAAATAATTGATAGGTGAGAGAAGCTTTCCTCACCTATCAAATTAAAGTTCTGAAAATTCAGTTAAAAGGAGTGTTAAAAATGGAAAAACGTATCGTTTGTTTAGCTGGTGATGGTGTCGGTCCAGAAGTAATGGAGAGTGCGAAGGAAGTATTGCATATGGTAGAAAGGCTATATGGACATCATTTTCATTTGCAAGATGAGTACTTTGGTGGTATTGCTATCGATTTAACTGGGCAACCATTACCACAGCGAACACTTGCCGCCTGTTTAGCGAGTGATGCGGTTTTACTTGGCGCAGTAGGTGGACCAAGGTGGGATAGTGCGAAAGAAAGGCCTGAGAAAGGATTATTAGCATTAAGAAAAGGACTCGGTGTATTTGCGAATGTTCGCCCTGTAACGGTAGAAAGTGCAACTGCACATTTATCACCATTAAAAAACGCTGATGAAATTGATTTCGTTGTCGTTCGTGAATTAACAGGCGGAATTTATTTTTCTTATCCGAAAGAGCGAACGGAAGAAGTGGCGACAGATACACTTACGTATCATCGCTATGAAATTGAACGTATCGTTTCGTATGCTTTTCAATTAGCAAATAAGCGGAAGAAAAAAGTAACATCTATTGATAAAGCGAATGTTTTAGAGTCTAGTAAATTATGGAGAACTGTGACAGAAGAAGTAGCACTTCGCTACCCAAATGTGGAAGTAGAACACATTTTAGTAGATGCAGCAGCTATGGAATTAATTCGGAATCCAGGAAGATTTGACGTTATTGTAACGGAAAATTTATTTGGTGATATTTTAAGTGATGAGGCTTCAGTATTAGCTGGATCATTAGGAATGCTTCCATCAGCAAGTCACGCTGAAAAGGGACCTTCATTATATGAGCCTATTCACGGATCAGCACCGGATATTGCGGGGAAAAATAAGGCGAATCCAATTGCGATGATGCGTTCTGTTGCAATGATGCTTGGGCAATCGTTCGGATTAACGAGAGAAGGAGATGCAATTGAAGAAGCAGTTTCTGCAGTCCTTAAATCAGGGAAATGTACAGCAGATATCGGGGGGACTGAAACGACAACTTCATTTACAAAGGCAGTTATTCAAGAAATGGAAGAGCAAGCGTTAGTAGGGAGAGGAAGATAATGGGAAAAAGGTTACTAGATAAGCTTTGGGAAAGACATGTAGTTGCGACTAATGAAAATGGATTGGATTTATTATATATCGATCTACATCTTGTTCATGAAGTAACGTCACCGCAAGCCTTTGAAGGCTTGCGGCTTACAAATCGAACAGTCCGCAGACCAGATTTAACATTTGCAACGATGGATCATAATATTCCAACGAAAGATGTTTGGAATATTACCGACCGCATTGCGAAGCAGCAACTAGATACACTTCGGCAAAACTGTAAACAATTTCAGGTGCCATTAGCGGATATCGGAGATGAAGAGCAAGGGATCGTTCATGTAATAGGACCAGAACTTGGACTCACACAGCCAGGAAAAACGATTGTTTGTGGTGATAGTCATACAGCAACACACGGTGCTTTTGGCGCACTAGCGTTTGGTATTGGTACGAGTGAAGTGGAACATGTATTGGCAACGCAAACGTTATGGCAACGAAAGCCGAAAGCGATGGGCATTGAGTTAAAAGGAAAGTTACCGCAAGGTGTCTATGCGAAAGATATTATTTTACACCTTCTTTCAAAGTACGGAGTAGCAGTTGGAACAGGTTACGTAATGGAATTTTACGGAGAGGCCATTCATGCTATGGATATGGAAGAGAGGATGACGCTTTGCAATATGGCAATTGAAGGGGGAGCAAAGGCTGGCATTATTGCACCAGATGAAAAAACGTTTGCTTACGTAAAAGGGCGTAAATATGCACCGAAAGACTATGAATCTATTAAGGAAAAATGGTCAGAACTTTATACAGATTTAGATGCAGTTTATGATTTACATATTCTAGTAGATGTTACGGATTTAGCGCCGTACGTTACGTGGGGAACAAATCCTAGTATGGGTGTTCGGATCGATGAGAAATTGCCAGAAAAGCATGATGCAAATGATGAAAGAGCGTTTTCTTATATGGGATTGAGTCCCGGACAAAGTACGTATGACATTCCAGTTCAACATGTTTTCATTGGATCTTGTACAAATTCCAGGCTTTCTGACTTAGAAATTGCTGCATCTGTCGTGAAAGGTAAAAAAGTAAAAGAAGGTGTGCGAGCACTTGTTGTACCTGGATCTCAAAGGGTAAGAGAAGCAGCGATGCATAAAGGATTACATCGCATATTTGAAGAAGCTGGATTTGAATGGAGAGAGCCCGGATGCTCAATGTGTCTAGGTATGAATCCAGATCAAGTGCCTGAAGGAGAACATTGTGCCTCTACGTCCAATCGCAATTTTGAAGGAAGACAAGGAAAGGGAGCACGAACGCATTTAGTTAGCCCGGCAATGGCGGCAGCGGCTGCGTTATATGGTCATTTTGTTGATATTAGAAAGGAGAGTTATGATGGAGCCATTTCGTATTCATAAAGGTACTGCCGCAGTACTGATGAATGATAACATTGATACAGATCAAATTATTCCGAAGCAATATTTAAAGAGAATTGAAAGAACTGGGTTTGGGAAGTTTTTATTTGATGAGTGGCGATATGATAATAATCGCCAAGAAAACCCTAATTTCCCGCTTAATGCACAAGAAAGAAAAGGAGCCAGCATATTAATCACAGGTGATAATTTTGGATGTGGCTCGTCTAGAGAACATGCTCCATGGGCACTTGCTGATTATGGTTTCCGCGTTATTATCGCTGGAGGATTTGCCGATATCTTTTATATGAATTGTATGAAGAATGGCATGTTACCGATTGTAATGGATAAAGATATGCGTGAACAACTTGCAAAAACAGATGCGAGGGAACAAATTACAGTTGATTTAGAAAATGAAATAATTATAACGAATATGCATAGATTCCATTTTACAATCGAGAAAATGTGGAAAGAGAAGTTATTGAATGGTTTAGATGAAATTAGTATTACAATGCAATATGAACAAGAAATAAAAGAGTATGAAAGAAAAGTGGCTTTACATTAAAAAAAGTGACGGAATATTAAAAATGTATTTACATTCAAAATTAACTGTTATATACTATGTGAAAATCAGAGGAGAAAGGGAGTAAGTATTATGAATACAATAAAATCTATTACAATGCTTACACAACTACATCATCATACATGAAACCCTTGAACCTAGCGTGAAAACGTGTAGGTACAAGGGTTATTCCCGTTGTACCTACACTCTACTGAAGAGCCTTGTAGGTATTTTGTCTACAAGGCTCTTTTTATTTTCGGCTTAGGGGAATGAAATAGGCATACATTAGAAGGGGAAAGGTGTGAAAATTTAGATGACAAAATGGAAACGAGCAAACCCGAATGGAACGAGAGATTATTTATTCGAAGAATGTACGTTAATTGAAGAAGTGGAGCAAAAATTAAGGCTTACTTTTTTAGAGAGAGGTTATGAGGAAATAAGAACACCTACAATTGAATTTTATGATGTTTTTGCATTTCAAAATAGACCGATAGATGAAGAGAAGATGTATAAATTTTTTGATGAAAAGGGAAGGATTATCGTTTTACGTCCAGATATGACAATTCCTTTAGCAAGAGTGATTGGAACACAGAGATGGGATACGCCACTTAAAGTGACGTATAGCGGGAATGTATTTCGAGCGAATGAATCCCATTCTGGAAAATATAATGAAATCGTACAAAGTGGTATTGAAGTTATCGGGATTGATAATGTAAGAGCTGAAATTGAATGTGTAATAAGTGTCATTCAAGCACTTCAAAAGTTGAATGTGCAATCTTTTACAATTGAGATTGGGCAAGTACAGTTATATAAATGTATTGTAAAAAAGCTCTCCATCCATGATGAAGAAGAAAGAGTACTTAGAACGTATATAGAAAGTAAAAATTATGCTGCCCTCTCAAATTTTATCGGAGAAAAGAAATTAGATCGATGCGATGAGACAGTAAGATTACTTGAGAAATTACCAAGGCTATTTGGAAATTTAGAAGTTATTGAGGAGGCAGAAAAGCTTGCTTCAAGTAATGAAATGAAAATGGCAATTGCAAGAGTAAAAGAAATGTATGAAACAATTGAAACGTTAGGATATGGTTCTTACATATCAATTGATTTGGGCATGATTCAACACTTAGATTACTATACGGGTGTTATTTTCAAAGGATATATATATGAAATTGGAGAAGAAATCGTTAGTGGCGGAAGATACGATGAGCTAATTGGGAATTTTGGAGAAATGCTGCCAGCTGTTGGACTCGCGGTACAAGTAAATCAAATTGTGAAGGCGCTGCAAGAGCAGCAAGAACCATATGAACGAAATCAAATTGATATTGTGATTCATTATGAGTTAAATAGATTAGCGGAAGCAGAAAGGTTACGAAATTTACTTCGAAAGGATGGGAAAAATGCTTGGTTATCTCTATTCTCTAATTTAAGCGATACCTTTCAATTTGCAAGAAAAAATAAAATAGGAACGGTCGTTGAGGCAAAGAATGAATACTTAGTGGAATATGTATGGAATGAGAAATGGGTAGTCCAGAAAGAAGGAGAGGCTTCATGCGTAACATTCAAATTGCGTTAACGAAAGGAAGATTAGAAAAACATGTCATTCCACTTTTTGAGCAGATTGGAATTGATTGTTCCGAGCTCAAAAATAAAGGTCGGAAGCTTGTATTTCAAAGTAAAAATACAAATGTTTCATTTATTTTAGTAAAAGCGGTTGATGTTGCTACTTATGTAGAACATGGGGTAGCTGATATTGGCATCGTTGGAAAAGATATTTTAATGGAAAACGAGAAAGATATTTATGAAATGCTGGATTTAGGAGTGGGGATTTGTAAGTTTTGTGTTGCTTCTATTCCTACGTATAATCCGAAGAGTTACCGGAAGAAAAGAATCGCTACGAAATACCCCCATATTACTTCTACTTATTTTCATGATAAGGGAGAGGATGTAGAAATTATTAAGATAGAAGGTTCTGTAGAAATCGCTCCTCTTCTTGGATTGGCAGATGCGATTGTAGATATTGTTGAAACAGGAAAAACATTACAAGAGAATGGACTCATTGTATTTGAGGAAATGTACTTTATATCGGCTCGGATGATTGTAAATAAGGCAGCCTTAAAAACTAAAAAAGACGAAATATTCAGCATTATAAATATGATGGAGCAAGAAATCTTATCAGGGAAATAGGAGGATTTAAAATGGAAATCATTTATGAAGAATTTAAGGAGGCATTATCTAAAATAAAAGTGCTAAGAGAAAACGCTAATATAATAGAAGAAACTGTTCAAAGAAGTGTAAGAGAAATCATTAGACATGTAAGGGAAGGGAAAGATGAGGCTTTATCTTTCTATACAAAAAAGTTTGATGGTGTAGAGATGAAAAATTTTCGTGTAAGTGAAGAAGAAATACAGCAAGCGAGTATGTTTGTAGAGAATTCATTTTTAGAAGCTTTAAAAGAGGCGAAGAAAAACGTTGTTTCGTATCACGAAAAGCAAAAGAAGCACTCAATATTCGATTGTGAAAGTAAAGGGATAATTAGAGGGCAACTCATTCGGCCGTTAGAAAATGTAGGTGTATATGTACCGGGTGGGACAGCCTCATATCCTTCTTCAGTATTAATGAATGTATTGCCGGCGAAACTCGCAGGTGTGAAAAAGATTGTAATGGTAACACCGCCGAGGAAAGGAGGAATTGATCCACATATATTAGCTGCTGCAGATCTTGCGGGAGTAGATGAAATTTATACGATAGGTGGCGCACAAGCAATTGCTGCTTTAGCATACGGGACGGAATCGATTCCGAAAGTGGATAAAATAGTTGGACCGGGAAATTTGTACGTCGCTCTAGCGAAACGAGAAGTATACGGAATAGTAAATATCGATATGATTGCTGGTCCATCAGAAATTGTAGTTGTTGCGGATGAAACAGGTAATGCAAAATATATCGCAGCGGATTTATTATCGCAAGCAGAGCATGATGAGAGAGCAACGGCGATTTGTATTACAACGAATATGGAACTAGCTAAAGAAGTAGAAAAAGAGGTAGAAAGACAGTTAGAAACGTTACCAAGAAGTGAAATTGCACGTGAATCAATAAATAGAAATGGAGCCATCTTTATCGTTCCTTCTTTAGAGGAGGCGCTAAAGTTATCAAATGAAATTGCTCCAGAACATTTAGAGTTACATATAAAAGAACCAATGAATGCTCTAGATTATGTGAAACATGCAGGCTCTATTTTCCTTGGGCCATATTCACCTGAACCGCTCGGGGATTATTTAGCGGGACCGAATCATGTATTACCAACGAGCGGAACGGCAAGATTTTTTTCTCCGTTATCAGTCGATGATTTCGTGAAAAAATCAAGTTTTATTTCTTATACGGAGGAAGCATTAAAAAATGTACAGCATCATATTGTAGAGCTTGCAAATAAAGAAGGGTTACATGCACATGCGAGAGCAATCCAAATAAGGTTTGAGGAGGAAAAATAATGCGTCAGTCCAGTCAAGCACGTGAGACGACAGAAACAAAAATTAAATTAAATTTGCAGCTTGATGAAAGTACAAATGTATCTATTCAAACAGGAGTTGGTTTTTTCGATCATATGCTTACTTTATTTGCTAGACATGGAAGATTTGGATTGCAGGTTGAAGCAGAAGGTGATGTATTTGTCGATGCACATCACACCGTTGAAGATGTTGGAATTGTACTCGGAAATTGCTTGAAAGAAGCATTGCAAAACAAAGAGGGAATTAATCGTTACGGTTCTGCGTATGTACCGATGGATGAATCTTTAGGATTTGTCGCAATTGATATAAGTGGACGCTCATATTGTGTATTTCAAGGGGAATTAACAAATCCGAAGCTCGGGGATTTTGATACAGAATTGACGGAAGAATTTTTTAGAGCAGTTGCACATGCTGCCAATATTACATTACATGCGCGCGTTCTATACGGAAGTAATACACATCACAAAATTGAAGCATTATTTAAAGCTTTTGGTAGAGCGCTTAGAGAAGCGGTCGAAAAAAATGCCAACATTACTGGTGTAAATTCAACGAAAGGAATGTTGTAATTGATTGCCATTATAGATTATGGAATGGGGAATATTCGCAGTGTAGAGCAAGCATTAAAATATATTGGCGCAGAGTACATTGTAACGAGTGATAAAAAAGAGATATTGAGAAGCGATGGCGTGATTTTACCGGGAGTAGGTGCATTTCCGAAAGCGATGGACGTATTAGAAGAAAGAGATTTAGTGTGTGTACTAAAAGAGGTTTGTGATATAGGAAAACCACTCCTCGGTATATGTTTGGGCATGCAGCTTTTATTTGAACGAAGTGAGGAACTAAAAGATTGTAGCGGGTTAGGTTTACTACCAGGGGAAATTCGTAAGTTAAAAGTTTCGTATAAAATTCCTCATATGGGATGGAATGAATTAAGGAAGGAAAGAGAATTTCCGCTTTGGAATGGATTAGTGGATGGTTCTTTCGTGTATTATGTTCACTCATATTACGCGGATTGTCCAGATGAAATTGTATGCGGAGTAAGTGATTATGGAATGCAAGTACCAGGGTTTGTCGCGAAAGGAAATGTATTTGGTGCACAGTTTCATCCAGAAAAAAGTGGCGAAATTGGCATGCAAATATTAAAAAATTTTCAAGGGGTGGTAGAAGCATGGAAATCTTCCCAGCTATCGATTTAAAAGAAGGACGATGCGTTAGACTTTATCAAGGAGAGTTTAGTAAAGAAACGGTGATGAATGAAGATCCAGTAGCGCAGGCGATCATATTTGAAAAGCTTGGAGCGGAAATACTACACATTGTTGATTTAGACGGTGCAATTGCTGGCGAGTCTTTAAATTTGCCCGTCATTGAAAAAATCTGCAAGGCGGTACGTATTCCTGTGCAAGTGGGAGGAGGAATTCGTTCACTTGTAACGGTGGAGAAGTTATTGTCAGCAGGTGTAGAAAAAGTGATTTTAGGAACAGTAGCTCTTTATGATAAGTCATTTTTAGAGGAAGCAGTTCGTCTATATAAAGAGAAAATCATTGTTGGAATTGATGCGAAAAATGGTTTCGTAGCAACGAGAGGTTGGCTTGATCTATCTGAAATTTCTTACGTTAGTTTAGCGAAACAAATGGAAAGTTTAGGTGTTCAAACGATTGTGTTTACAGACATTTCGAAAGACGGGACGCTTGCAGGTCCAAATTTTGAACAATTAGCGATACTTCAAAAAAGTGTAGGCATTCGTCTCATCGCTTCTGGAGGAGTGGCATCTATTCAAGATGTGAAAAAGTTAAATGATATGAATATATATGGTGTCATAATTGGAAAGGCGCTTTACGAGAAAACGATTGATTTAGAAGAAGTATTACAGGTAACGAAGTTATGTTAGCGAAACGAATTATTCCATGTCTAGATGTGAAAGAAGGGCGAGTCGTAAAGGGTGTAAATTTTATAGGATTACAAGATGTCGGTGATCCGGTTGAAATAGCTGAAGCATATAACGAGGCAGGGGCAGATGAAATCGTATTTTTAGATATTACGGCGACTCATGAAGGAAGAAAAACGATTATAGATGTTGTAGAAAAAACAGCAGCAAAAGTATTTATTCCTCTTACGGTTGGCGGGGGGATATCAAGTGTGAAAGATATGTACAATTTACTAAGAGCTGGGGCAGACAAAGTTTCAATAAACTCAGCGGCAGTGCGAAACTCGAAGTTAATAGAAGAAGGGGCAGAACACTTTGGGTCACAATGTATTGTCGTGGCAATTGATGCTAGAAAAGTAGCAGAAGGTAAATGGAACGTATATGTCAACGGCGGAAGAGTTGACACAGGAATGGATGCCATAGAATGGGCGAAGCGTGTTGTTAAACTTGGGGCAGGTGAAATTTTGTTAACGAGTATGGATGCAGATGGAACGAAAAGCGGATATGACCTTCGTTTAACAGAAGAAATTTCAAAAAGTGTTTCTATTCCAGTCATCGCATCAGGAGGCTGTGGTCATACGAATCATATTATAGAAGTTTTTCAAAAGACAACGGTTGATGCAGCGTTAGCGGCATCCATCTTTCATTATGGTGAGGCGACAGTGCAGAGTGTAAAGCGAAAATTAAGAGATGCAAATATTGAGGTGCGGTTATGAAACCTAATTTTTCAAAAGGATTAATACCGGCAATTGTCATCGAAGAAGGTACGAAAGACGTTTTAATGCTAGCTTATATGAATGAAGAAGCATATAAAAAAACGTTAGAGACGAAAAGAACATGGTTTTATTCTCGTTCGAGGCAGTCGTTATGGAATAAGGGGGAAACATCAGGGAATGTTCAATATGTGCAGTCTTTATATTTAGATTGTGATCAAGATTCAATTGTTGTGAATGTGAAACAAGTAGGACCTGCTTGTCATACGGGAGAGAAGACATGTTTTCACTATCAAATTATATAGGGGGATACATATGGAAAATGCCTTTAAGTTGCTGTATAAAACAATTGAAGAACGAAAGGGAAGCCCACTTCCTGAATCGTATACAAATTATTTATTTTCAAAAGGAGAAGATAAAATTTTAAAGAAGATTGGTGAAGAGTGTGCTGAAGTAATTATCGCATGTAAAAATAATGATAAAGAAGAAGTAGTGAAAGAAATGGTTGATGTATTTTATCACTGTTTCGTTTTATTAGCTGAAAAAAATATTGCATTGGAAGATGTGATGCGAGAGGTGAAAGAACGAAATGGAAAGCTTTCGAGAGTTGGGGATAGAAGGGAAATAGATACATTATAAGGGGGAATGTATATGAAAGTAGATTATCATCTTCACTTAGAAGAAGGACCGTATTCAATAGGATGGCTTGCTAAAATAAATGAAGCGTTGGAATGTTATGAACCGCTTCAAGAAAGACATTCTATTGATTGGCTTATGAAAACACAAGAGCGTTTGCAAAAGCGTGTGAAGGAAGGGCCATTTACAACAGAATGGATAGATCTATATTTAGAAGAAGCTGTGCGAAAAGGAATAAAAGAAGTGGGAATTGTTGATCATCTATATCGTTTTCATGAAGCAAAAGGATATTATGAAAAATATGTAGATATTAGTGATTCTAAGCTCGGTCGTATACAGAAAGAATGGTTAGATCAAGTAAGGGTAGTTTCACTGTATGATTTTACAAAGGCAATTGAAGAGGCGAAAGAACGATGGGGGAAAAGAGGTGTCACACTTAAACTTGGAATTGAAGCGGATTATTTTATTGGTTGTGAAGGAGAGTTAAAAGAATTATTAGCGCTAGGAGACTTTGATTATGTAATTGGTTCCGTTCATTTTCTAAATGGCTGGGGGTTTGATAATCCAGATACGAAAGAATATTTTGAGGTGCATGACCTACGCGCATTATATGATATGTTTTTTAAAACAGTCGAGAGTGCGATTCGTACCGAGTTATTTGATATTATCGCTCATCTTGATAATATAAAGGTATTTAATTATCGATTGGATGAGAATGAACAGCTTTCTTATTATGAGGAAATTGCCTGTGCATTAGTAGAAACGAATACGGCAACAGAAATAAATGCAGGATTATACTATCGTTATCCTGTTCGTGAAATGTGCCCAAGTCCACTATATTTACAAGTATTAGCTAAGTATGGTGTTCCAATTACGATTTCTTCGGATGCCCATTACCCAAATGATTTAGGGAATTATGTACAAGAAAATGTACAAACATTACGAGCTCACGGTGTTACTCAGGTTGCAACATTTACGAAGCGAGCAAGAGTAATGAGGTCGCTTGAAGAAGAAGTAACAAATTCAAAATGAAACGCAATTTTTTGATGAAAACTGTCCTTTTTGTTCAAAATAAGAAAGAATGAAAAGGAGGGTAAGAAATGGCGAAACAACAAAACAAACAAAATGTACAAGGTGCACAGCAACAAGCTTATACTTCTGAAACGAATGCTGCATCTCAATCGGTTATTGAGGAGCAAATTAGCGATACGGTTGCAGAAGGAACTATTGATGTGAAGCTTGGAAAAGAATCGCAGGAAAAAGCGTAAGAAGAGGGGAGAGTTGCATCTCCTCTTTTTTCATGGAAAAGTGTCGAATTTCAAAACTATAATCAAATTCCTTGGTTTTTATATGTGGATTTCTTACAATGAAATATAAGAGATGTCTTATTTTCTATAGAAGAGGTGTTAGTAGTGGCAAAAATATTAGTAGCGGGAAAAATTCCGGAAATTGGATTAGAACTATTAAAAGATCATAATGTAGAAATGTACAATAAAGAGGAGTTAATTTCTATAGATGAATTAACAGAGCGTGTAAAAGATAAAGATGCATTGTTAAGTTTACTTTCGACAAAGGTGCCAAAAGAAGTTATTGATGCAGCGCCTCATTTAAAGATTGTTGCAAACTATGGTGCTGGTTACGACAATATTGATTACACGTATGCGGGCGAAAAAGGAATTGCAGTTACGAATACACCGAAAGTATCAACGGAAGCGACTGCAGAATTAACATTTGCACTTCTTTTAGCAGCGGCGCGTAGAATTCCTGAAGGGGATACGTTATGTCGTACGACTGGATTTAACGGATGGGCACCGTTATTTTTCTTAGGACGAGAAGTCCATGGTAAGACAATCGGAATTATAGGTCTTGGAGAAATCGGGAAGGCTGTTGCAAAACGTGCGAAAGCATTTGGAATGGATGTTTTATATACAGGGCCAAATCGTAAGCTTGAAGCTGAAAGTGAACTGGGAGCAACGTATGTGACGTTGGAAGAATTATTACAAACAGCAGACTTTATTACAATTAACTGTGCTTATAATCCGAAATTACATCATATGATTGATGAAGAGCAGTTTAAAATGATGAAGAAAACAGCGTATATTGTAAATGCTTCACGTGGACCAATTATGAATGAAGCAGCACTTGCTCATGCATTAAAAACGAATGAAATTGAAGGAGCAGCTCTTGACGTGTTTGAATTTGAACCGAAAATTACAGAAGAGCTAAAAGAATTAAAGAATGTAGTACTTGCTCCACACGTAGGGAATGCAACATTTGAAACTCGTGATGCGATGGCTGAAATGGCTGTCAGAAATATTTTAGCTGTATTAAACGGCGAAGAGCCAGTAACACCTGTAAATCAAAAGGTATTAGTTACAAAATAAAAAGAAACCTTCCGGACTCGGAAGGTTTTCTTATTTTTCTTTATTCGCTTTTTTAGACGGTCTTTGTCTAATGAATTGAGATAACATGTACAAAATATATAGTGGAATGGCAATGAATAAGAAAACAGAAAAATTTCCAAATCCTGTTTGATACATTGTAATAATGATTCCAACTAAAAATAGTGTAATAATGATGCTATATCGTGGAATTGGTACATCTTTTAAACTTGGGATACGAATGCGGCTCACCATTAAAAATGCGAACGTTACAAATACGGTAATAAGAACGATTTTTGGAATGGTATGTGAAAATAATGTTAAGAAAGCAACAAGCCCTCCCGCTGCTGTAATCGGTACTCCAGTGAAATATTTCATTGAAGTAGAAGATGGTGTTACATTAAATCGTGCTAAACGATATGCTCCGAAAAGAGGGAATAATCCCGCTATGTATAATCCGATGATTCCGTAGTTTGAGAAAGATGTGTAATACATTAAAACAGCTGGTGCTGCACCAAATGTTACGACATCTGCAAGCGAGTCGAGCTCTTTTCCCATTTGTGAATCAACACGTAATAAACGAGCAACACGACCATCAAGACTATCTAACATCATCCCGATAAGTACTAAAATAGCAGCTGATTTATAATATCCTAAAGATGCATAGCCGATTGATAAAAATCCGCTATATAAATTTCCGAGCGTAAATAAGTTTGGAATAGCTGCTCTATACAAAATCTGATCCCTTGCTTTCTGTAATAAATTCTTAATTAGTGTATGAAAGTTTACTTATTTTATCATACCATAAATTTATTCCTCATACGAAAGAAATTACCAATTTGTGAAAGATTTCATAGAAGGATGGTTCGAAAATTAAGTGAAAATAAAAAGAGGAAGCAACTTGTATAAAGTTGCTTCCTTTACTATTCAAATTTCGTTGTCATCGTTCCGGTTTTATATCGATTATTAGGATCGAAGCGTAATAAATCTCCATAAATTAATTTATCGGAGAGTTTTAATTCTGTTTTTGCTTTTTCAATATACGGCTGACATAACGTCATGTCAGCTTCTTCACCCGTACTTCTTTTGTAGCACATATTTTTTGTATAAACATACTCTTCAGAAACAAAGCTACCATCACGCATTACCATAAGCGGGTCTTTCTCTTTAATAAATAAGTCAGTTCCAAATTCAACGGATTTATTTGTTTTAATACCAAGTAAATGAAGGAGCGTTGGCTTAATATCAATTTGACCGGATACTTTAGAAACAACTTTTCCTTCTTGGCCAGGCACATGAATAATAAGAGGGACTCGTTGTAATTGCATAGAATCGAATGGTGTAATAGTATCTTTTCCTAGGAACTGTGCCATAGCTGCGTTATGGTTTTCGGAAATACCGTAATGATCACCATAAATGACAATAACGGAATTATCATATAATCCTTCTTCTTTTAATTGTTGAATAAATAATTTAAGAGCTTCATCTGTGTAACGAACAGTTGGGAAGTAGCGGTTTACAACACCACTTTCCGAGTTGAATTCATCAACATATTGATCTTCCGGATTTAGAAGAAATGGAAAATGATTTGTTAATGTAATAAATTTTGTATAGAACGGTTGCGGTAAAGATTTTAACTTTGGAATAGATTGTTCAAAGAACTCTTTATCTTTTAATCCCCAACCGACAGACATTTGCTCCGTTCCTGCGTAATCATTTAAATTAAAATAACGATCATATCCAAGCGCAGGATACATTACATCCCGATTCCAAAACGTTTTATCGTTTGAATGGAAGACGGCAGAAGAATATCCGTATTTCTTTAATTGTTCTGGTGTCGCTGTGTATTCATTTGTTGCATGAGTAAAGAATACAGAACCACGATCTAGCGGATAAAGTGAGTTTTCAACGATAAATTCAGCATCAGAAGTTTTGCCTTGTCCAGTTTGATGATAGAAGTTATCGAAATAGAAACTATCCTTAATAAATTCATTTAAAAATGGTGTAATTTCTTTTCCATTTATTTTTTTATTAATAACAAAGTTTTGTGTAGATTCCATTGAAATTAAAATTACATTTTTACCTTTTGCAGCTCCAAATAAGTTTTTATCAACTTGTTTGTCTTTTGAGTCTGTATAGTTTTTAATTTCAGAAAACCCATCCCCACTTGCAAATACACGCTCAGCTGAAGACTTGGATTGAAGCGTAATATCAAATAGATGGTATGTGTATAAACCTAAATTCTTCACGACAGTTTGACGGTCAAATGAGCGCGAGAACATTTGTGGTTTATAAATAACTGATACAACAATTTGTAGTGCTAATAAAGCTGTTACACCGCTAAAGAAAGTTCGCTTCTCTGAGCGGGAAAGTGGTGTTTTGTCGCCAAATGATGGGAATTTACGTGAAATAAACATTAAAATAATTGCATCTGCAAATAAAAGTAATGTTTTGTACGTAAAGAGTTCTTTTATACTTGTCCCTAAATCAGCCATATTGTTTGTTTGGAATAAAACCGGGAAAGTAACGAAATCGTTATAGAACCCATAAAACATTGCGTTTCCAAATAAAATAAATGACAGTATAAAACTGATTCCAATTATAATTCGGTTTCGGTGCTTAGATGCAAGTAAAGCTAAGCCGAAAAATAAAAGTAACGCAGCTAGTGGATTGATAAAAAGCATGAATTCTTCAAAGAAATTATCAATTTTAATATCAAATGCTAGCTTGTACACAATATATGTTTTAATCCATAGTAAAACGACTGCAACGAGTGCAAATCGCAGTTTTGGAAACAGATGTTGTAGCATAATATACTCCTCTCCTAAAAAGCATGACAGTTCTTGTGAGTCAGTTTGCTTAACGACTCATTTTATATATACGAACAGTCCTTTGTTATTATGATTATTATACTATGAGTATCATTATACGAAAATAAAAGAAGGTTGTGGGCTTTTTTATAATAATCGAGTAGAAAAAGAGTGGTGGGAGACAATAAAACAGAATTTCTATGTATGATAATTATCGTACGCAGAAAGAATCGCGTGATAATACGGAGGTTATAATGCGAAAATTATTATATTTTATAGCATGCAGTAGTGTTATACTTTTTACTTCACCGAGTGTGTCGGTAGCCCAATATGATGCACCTCTTATGGAAGATGCACTTTATTCTGTTTTATTTCCAAAAATAAATAAAGCAATTGAAAAACAATATGGAAGTTTGAAACCTTATCAATGTCCTAAAATTATTAGTTTAAAAAAAGTGTATAGCGGTACATATTTATTTCAAGCAAGTATTGAAGTGACAAAGTATGAACGTGTTGCTGGGAAAATTGCTCCACCATTTGAGAAGGTAACGATTACATTTAATAACGAAGAAGGCGAATGGGAAGTGACAAAGATTTCAGTAAAGCGCTTACCAAATGATACGAAACTAAACTGTAAAAAAACAATATAAAAAATTGTTTGACAAATAAAATGGTCCTTTGGTATTGTTAATAGCAACAATTAGATGTTTGAAAATTAAATAGACTTACCTCATCTACTCTCAAAGGTAGAGGCCGCGATAGGAAAGAGTAAGCTATGGGAGATTTAATGGAATCTGTGATCATAGGTTGAAAGGGACTATTGCCGAAATATAAGAATAACCATCTTATTCATATATTGGGACTGCATTGAATAAATGTAGTACTGTCATAAGATTTATTTTATGGAGAGCTATTTGGAGATGTTGATGCGGTTTCTTATTTTGAGGAGATAACAACTCGTTTATTTTTTCAATATATATTTTTCCTAATAAGAAACGCGTGTGAACATTGTTCCGCGCGTTTTTTGTCTATCTAAAAGCGTGCTGCAATGAATAGAAGATTGGGGTTATGAGTTTTAGAGGAAATAAGGGAGGAATTTAAATGTATTTACACGGCACAAGCCGAATTAATGGGCAAGGACACTTAGAAATTGGAGGGTGCGATACGACGCAGCTAGCAAAGCAATACGGAACACCACTTTATGTATACGATGAAGAGTCTATTCGAGGAAAATGCCGAGCATTTCATCGTGCTTTTAAAGAAAGTGGTTTCTCTTATCAAGTAGCATATGCAAGCAAGGCGTTCTTGTGCATGGAGATGTGCCGAGTAGCTCGTGAAGAGAGTATGTCATTAGACGTTGTTTCTGGGGGAGAATTATATACTGCGCTCCAAGCAGGATTTCCGGCATCACGTATTCATTTTCATGGAAATAATAAAACAGAAGAAGAAATAGTGATGGCTCTTCAGGCGAATATCGGTTGTTTTGTCGTAGATAATTTCTTTGAATTAGAAGTTTTACACGATTTAGCGATGCAACATGGGAAATTTGTGAACATATTAATTCGTGTAACGCCTGGAGTAGAGGCGCACACACATGAATATATTACAACAGGTCAAGATGATTCGAAATTTGGATTTGGTGTTTCAAACGGTCAAGCGATGCAGGCAATTGGATTTGCTTTACAAAAATCAAATTATAATGTGCTAGGGATCCATTCACATATTGGGTCGCAAATATTTGAAACAGCTGGTTTTGTTCGAGCAATTGAAGTTCTTCGCCAATTTTTAGAAGAAGTGAGAGAGCAAACAAACTATGTAGTAAAAGTGTTAAATGTAGGCGGGGGATTTGGAATACGTTACACAGAGTCAGATACACCATTAACTCTTGAGACATATGTGCGAGCTGTAACAAGTGCAGTGAGAGAACAATTTACTGTATGTGAATATCCATTTCCAGAAATATGGATTGAGCCAGGCCGTAGCATTGTAGGTGATGCTGGGACAACAATTTATACAGTTGGATCTGTGAAAGATATTCCTGGTATTCGGAAATATGTATCAGTCGATGGTGGAATGACAGATAATTTAAGACCTGCTTTATATAATGCGCGTTATGAAGCGATGTTAGCGAATCGAGCGAATGATGAGAATGAGGAACTCGTTTCGATTGCCGGGAAATGCTGTGAGAGTGGAGACATGTTGATTTGGGATATTCATTTACCGAAAGTCGCTGCTTCTGATTTACTAGCAGTTTCCTGTACAGGAGCATACGGGTACTCGATGGCGAATAATTACAATCGGATTCGAAGACCAGCCGTTGTCTTTGCAAAAGGCGGAACATCGCAAGTAGTTGTGGAACGCGAAACATATGAAAATATTATTGGGAACGATCGCATACGTATTAAAGAGCTTGTCTAAATAAGAAAAGGAGTTGTTCGAATGGGCAATTCCTTTTTTATAAAATAAAATAATTAAAATATATCGGAAAACTAGGATTGAAAAAAATCAGAATTGTGATAAAATACAAATACAAAGCTTATCAAGAGAAGCGGAGGGAACTGGCCCGAAGAAGCTCGGCAACCTGCTTATAGAAAGCAAGGTGCTAAATCCAGCAAAATGGGATCCATTTTGAAAGATAAGGTAAAATATATTACCGAACAGTCTTTTCGAAATGGGAAAGATTTTTTTTATGAATAAAAAGGGGGGCTGTTCGCGTGAGTGTACGGGAACATTTTGATGAAGTATCCGAGAAGATTGAAGCGATGCTTGCTGATATGAAATATGGTTCAATTACAATTGTTGTGCAAGATGGGAAAGTAATTCAGTTAGAGAAAAGTGAAAAAGTACGTTTAAAGTGAAAAGCGCTGACTAGAAAAACTAGAGGCGGTTTTAACCTATTTTCATTAGGTTAAAACCGTCTTTTTGCTTTTACAGGGGGGAAAAACATGTTGACGTATGAAACGTGGGAAGAAAATGTTGTTTCGTTTTCGGAAGAAGATGAAACAAAAGGTGCGTTATCAGTATTAAATTGGGCTTATAAAGAATATAAAGATGAGGTTGTCTACGCATGTAGCTTTGGGGTGGAAGGTATGGTATTGCTGCACATTATAAACCAAGTAAATCCATCTGCTAAAGTTGTATTTTTGGATACAAATGTTCATTTTCAAGAAACGTATGAATTAATTCAAAAAGTGCGGGAACGATTTCCTTCATTGAATATTATAGAAAAACAGCCAGAACTTACACTTGATGAACAGGCGAAGTTGCATGGTGAAAAACTGTGGGAGAGCAATCCGAATCTTTGTTGTAAGATTAGAAAAATTTTACCTTTAGAAAAATCATTAGTCGTGGAAAAAGCATGGATATCGGGCTTAAGAAGGGAACAATCAGAAACACGTAAGCATACAAAGTTTATAAATCAAGATCATCGTTTTCAATCTATTAAAGTTTGTCCACTCATTCATTGGACGTGGAAAGAAGTTTGGCGATATGTATACAAACATAGCTTGCCGTATAACCCGTTGCATGATGTTGGCTATCCAAGTATTGGGTGTGAGAAATGTACGTTGCCTGTAGGAGAGGGTGGCGATTCGAGAGATGGTAGATGGGCTGGGAAAGTGAAAACTGAATGTGGTCTTCATTACCAATAAGATGAATTTGAAAATAAAGCTAAGAGAGGGTATAGAAAATGAGTACAAGAAACGAATTAATAAATCGAATAGACGAGACATACGACGTATCACAAATTAAAAAAGAAATTGGGCTAGATAACATTGCGTTAAGTGATTTAGAACTATTAGCGACAGGAGGATATAGCCCGCTTACTGGTTTTTTAGGAAAGAAAGATTATGATTCGGTTGTAGAAACGCTTCGTTTAGCTAATGGGAGCGTTTGGAGTATACCAATTACATTACCAGTAACAGAAGAAGTAGCAGAGACGCTAAAAGTTGGAGAGGAAGTAAAACTTGTTAACGGTGGAAATGTATATGGTGTTATTCAAATAGAAGATATTTTTGTGCCTGATAAGGAAAAAGAAGCGTTACTAGTGTATAAAACGACGGATGAGGCTCATCCTGGAGTGAAAAAATTATACGAAAGACCGAACGTTTACATCGGAGGAGCTATTGTTCTTACGAAACGTTTTGAAAATAATCTGTTTCCTTCTTATCATTTAGATCCAATTGAAACGAGAGAAGCATTTAAAAAACGTGGGTGGAAAACAGTGGTCGGATTTCAAACGAGAAACCCGGTACATCGTGCCCATGAGTATATTCAAAAATCTGCTCTTGAAATTGTAGATGGTCTCTTTTTAAATCCGCTCGTTGGAGAAACGAAATCGGATGATATTCCTGCTGATGTAAGAATGGAAAGCTATGAAGTACTTCTTCAAAACTATTATCCGAAAAATCGTGTCTTTTTAAGTGTATTTCCTGCTGCCATGCGTTACGCAGGACCAAGGGAAGCGATATTTCATGCGTTAGTAAGAAAGAATTTTGGATGTACCCACTTTATAGTAGGGCGTGATCACGCTGGAGTAGGAGATTATTACGGAACGTATGAAGCGCAAGAAATCTTCACAAATTTTACGATAGAAGAGTTAGGAATTACACCACTATTCTTTGAGCATAGTTTTTACTGCACGAAATGTGAAGCGATGGCTTCAACGAAAACATGTCCGCACGGAAAAGAAGATCATGTTATTTTATCGGGTACAAAAGTAAGAGAATTATTAAGAAACGGTGAGATTCCGCCAAGTACATTTAGTCGTAAAGAAGTAGTGGAAGTACTAATTAAAGGCTTGAAAAAAGAAGTAGTAACAGAATAGGGAGAGAACGAGATGGATACGAATATTACTTGGCATACAGCTTCGGTTTCAAAAGATGAGAGAAGAGTGAAGAATGGACATCATAGTTTTGTAATTTGGTTTACTGGTTTATCAGCTTCGGGTAAATCTACAGTAGCGAATGCGGTCGCTCGTAAACTGTTTGAAAAGAATATTGGAAATTATGTGCTGGATGGGGATAACATTCGCCACGGTTTAAATAAAGACTTAGGATTTTCTGAAAGTGATCGCATGGAAAATATAAGACGTATTGGCGAAGTGGCAAAGTTATTTGTAGACCAAGGAGCAGTTGTCCTTACAGCATTTATTTCACCATTTCGAGTAGACCGCAAACAAGTAAGAGATTTATTAGCGGCAGATGAATTTATTGAAATTTTTGTGAAGTGTCCGATTGAAGAGTGTGAGAAACGTGATCCGAAAGGACTTTATAAAAAGGCAAGAAAAGGTGATATTAAGGATTTCACAGGTATTGATTCGCCTTATGAAGAGCCAGAGCAAGCGGAATTAATTGTAGAAACGCACAAATATTCTATTGAAGAATGTGCAGAACAAATCGTGAAGTACTTACAAGAGCGTAGTTTTATATAGGGGGATAAACAATGAGTTATGAAAAAGTATGGGCTAACAATGAAAAATTAAATCAGACCGAGAAAAATAAATTAGAAAAAGATGGCTTAGAAATTTTTAATGATATTCCTTACTATGCGGAAAATGGTTTCGAATCTATTCCGAAAGAAGAGTGGGATGCCTTTAAATGGGCAGGCTTGTATTTACAAAGACCGAAAGAAGCTGGTTATTTTATGATGCGGGTAAATATTCCGTCAGGGATTATTACAAATGCACAGGCAGAAGTACTTGCTTCTATCGCTGAAGATTATGGACGTAATGTAATAGATATTACGACGAGACAGGCGATTCAGTTTCACTGGTTAGAAATTCAGCAAATTCCAGATATTTTTAAAAGATTAGCAAGAGTTGGGTTATCTTCAGCGGGGGCTTGTGGTGATATAACGCGGAATATTACAGGTAATCCGCTTGCTGGCATTGATGCAAATGAACTATTCGATACAACGCATATTGTAAAAGAAGTATATGATTACTTCCAACATAATGAAGAGTTTTCTAACTTGCCACGTAAATTTAAAATGTCTATTAGTTCCAATATTTATAATTCAGCAAACGCAGAAATTAACTGTGTTGCATTTACGCCTGCAACGAAAGAAATAGATGGTGAGAAAAAAGTTGGTTTTCATATAAAAGTAGGTGGAGGATTATCAGCTCGACCGTATTTAGCTGATGAATTAGATGTATTTGTTTTACCAGAAGAAGTGAAGGCGGTGGCGATTGCGATTGCTACTATATTCCGTGATTTTGGATATCGTGAAAAACGTCATTTAGCTCGGTTGAAATTTCTTGTTGCGGACTGGGGAGCAGAGAAATTTAAAGAGAAACTAATAGAGTATACAGGGCCTTTACAAAGTAAAGGGGAAAGTGCACTCAAAGGATGGAATGCAGGCTATTTTTATGGTGTTCAAGACCAAAAACAAAAGGGATTAAAATATGTAGGTTTTAATGTACCGGTAGGTCGTTTACATGCAGAAGAAATGTTTGAGATTGCAAGAATCGCAAAGCAATATGGAAATGGACAAATTCGTACATGTAACTCGCAAAACTTCATTATTCCGAACGTTCCTCCGGAAAATGTAAAAGGATTACTTAGTGAACCGCTGTTTGAAGCGATATCTGCTAGCCCGAAATCATTTATTGGTCATGCGGTTTCATGTACCGGTATTGAATATTGTAATCTTGCACTAGTAGAAACGAAAGAAAGATTACGAAAAATTGCAGAATACTTAGATACACAAATTGCACTCGATGTTCCAGTTCGAATTCATATGGTAGGCTGCCCGAATTCATGTGGTCAACGTCAAATTGCTGACATTGGGCTACAAGGGGTGAAAATGAAAACGAAGGAAAAAGGTATTGTTGAAGCGTTTGAAATATACGTAGGTGGAACATTGTTAGATGGCGGTGCCTACAATCAAAAGTTAAAAGGAAAAATAGATGGCGAGGATCTACCTGATGTACTCGCATCATTTATAAGTTATTTCAAAGAGAATAAATTACCAGCCGAAACATTTTATGATTTTGTAGGTCGTGTTGGTGTAGATACATTACAAATAGCGTTAAATAACGTGCTAGAAGAAGTAATAGCGTCTTAGGAGGGACGATATGGATTTATATCGATTTGAAGCTGTGTTAGTAAATAGTATTGTTCCGATTGTTGTTGTTGCTCAAAGTGAAGAACAGGCATTTAAGCTTGCGGAGATTGAGCTTGAAAAGCATTTTTTACCGTTGCCAGAGGTAAAAGAGATTTCTTTGTTTGAAAAAAAGAAGATTCGAAAAGGTGGGGCATTTGTTATCCATGAGTAGAGATCAGTAATACGAAAAAATAAAAACTTCCATTCTTATATACGAATGGAAGTTTCATTTTAATAGAAGAAATGAGGAGAGATGATGGGGAAGGTTTATATTGTTGGAGCGGGTCCTGGCGATCCAGATTTAATTACTGTTAAAGGGTTGAAATGTATTGAGAAGGCAGATGTTATTTTATACGACCGACTTGTGAATAAAGAGCTGCTTTCATACGCAAAGCCTGACGCGGATTTAATTTATTGTGGAAAACTCCCGAATTATCACACGATGAAGCAAGAGACAATTAACACGTTTCTTATTAAGTATGCGAAAAAAGGAAAAGTTGTAACGAGGCTTAAGGGTGGCGATCCATTTGTGTTTGGTAGAGGGGGAGAAGAAGCTGAAGCATTAGCAAAGCAAGGTGTACCATTTGAAATCATTCCTGGTATTTCAGCTGGAATAGCTGCTCCTGCTTATGCGGGCATTCCAGTGACGCACCGTGATGCAAGTGCAAGTTTTGCTATTGTGACTGGGCATAGGAAAGAAGGTGCTGAAGAAGAAGTGAAATGGGAAAGTTTAGCGAAAGGTGTAGAGACTTTAGCGGTATATATGGGGGTTAGTAATTTGCCCTACATATGTGAGCAACTTATGAAGCATGGAAAAGATAAAAGTACGCCAGCTGCTATTATTGAGCAGGGGACGACGTCTATGCAACGCACAGTTGTTGGAACGTTAGGGACAATTGTAGATGTTGCGAAAAAAGAGCAAATTCAAAATCCGAGTATGATTGTAATTGGAGAGGTTGTCCGTTTTAGAGAAAAAATTCATTGGTTTGAGAAGCAGACAGAAAATGCTTATCAAGTAAGTGGAGTGTTGTAAAATGAAAGCCGTCTTATATATATGTCATGGAAGTCGTTTGAAGACAGCGAAAGAAGAGGCGATTCAATTTATTACATCGTGCATGAGCCGTATAGAAGCGACTATTCAAGAAGTTTGTTTTTTAGAGTTAGCGAATCCTTCTATTGAAGATGGTTTTCGTACATGTGTGAAGCGTGGGGCCACTGAGATTATTGCTATCCCTGTTTTTTTATTAGCGGCAGGTCATGTAAAAAAAGATATCCCTTTTGAATTGGAAAAGTTAACTAATCAATTTTCGGATGTTAAAGTTACCTATGGTAATCCGTTTGGTGTATCAGAAACACTTGTTAAATCGGTGTATAGCGGAAGTGGCATCGAACAGGAAGATAAAAATGAAGTGACGTTACTTCTTGTTGCAAGAGGGAGCAGTGATCCTGAAGTATTAAGAGATATAAACTGGATTGCTTCTTTATTTCAAACAAAAGAGAAGGTTAAAAAAGTAGAAGTTTGTTATTTAGCGGCTGCAGAGCCAAAATTTGAGGAGAAGTTAAAGGAAGTTGTAGAACGAAAAGAAAAGAACATCGTTGTACTGCCTTACTTGTTATTTACAGGTTTACTTATGAAACATATTGAGAAAGAAGTGCGCCAATATGAAGTGGAAGAGATAAAAATTAGTCCATATTTAGGGAAGAATGAAGCGTTTCAAGATATGTTAATTCAGAAAACGACGGAGTTATTGAAAGGAGATCAGTATGTATCCACTTACAGTGCGAGTTAATGAGAAACGCGTTGTTGTTATTGGCGGGGGAAAAGTTGCAGGATTTAAAATTATTCCTTTACTCAAACAGGGTGCGGATATAGTTGTGATAAGTCCAGAATTAGATGCGAATTTAGTAAAACTTGTGGAAGAAAAGAAAATTCGTTGGTATCAAAGAGAATATGAAAAAAGTGATATTAAAAGTGCTTTTTTAGTTGTTGCAGCGAGTAGTGATTCAATATTAAATGAACAAGTTGCTGAAAATGCCGCTGAGAATCAATTAGTAAATGTTATTACAAATCCGGAAAGTGGTAATGTTCATTTTCCGGCAGCGATTCATCGTGGTTTACTTAATATAGCAGTTTCTACTGGGGGAGCGAGCCCGAAGCTCGCAAAAAAAATTCGAGATGATATTGCAAATAAATATGATGAGACATATGAATCGTATTTAGATTTTTTATATGAAGTAAGGTTGAAGTTAAAAGATTTACAGTTAGAAAAGAGGGAACGAAATATATTGCTCCAAGAAGTGTTGAAATCAGTATATGTGCAAAATGAGGGGAAAAGAGAAAGTTTTTTACGTGAGTTAGAGGAAAAGGTTTTAAAATAATAAAAGATAAAGTGCGCTTTACAAATATAAAAATATAATTTATAATCACAAGTAACTTCAATAGATGAAATCGATGAGCAAGAAGAGTACGTATATTTGATGCGTTCAGAGAGCTGGGGTTAGGTGGGAGCCCGGTACGATAAAATATACAGAATGGGCTTGCGAGAGGTATGTTGAACATTGTAGTAGGCAACCCGGGTTCCGCCGTTAAAAGGATAGAGTATCGGAATTATTCCTGTACTTGAACAAGTGGGATTTATCAATCCAATTGAGGTGGTACCACGGTATTTACATTACATATATCGTCCTCTACATGCATATTTGCGTGTAGGGGACTTTTTTATTTTCTAAAGGAGGTGTGCGAGTATGAAATGAAAGTGTATAATTAACAAAAGTTTAAATATTCAGAAAAGGAGAAATTATGATGAAAGAAACACAGCAATGGACGTCGAAAATAGGCTTTGTACTCGCAGCAGCCGGAGCCGCAGTAGGTCTTGGTGCGATATGGAAATTTCCATATGTTGCAGGTAATGGCGGGGGAGGCGCATTCTTCCTTGTATTTTTACTATTAACTTTATTTATAGGTATGCCTCTTCTAATAGCGGAGTTTGTTATTGGACGTAGCACGCAAAAAGAGGCGGTTACAGCTTATAAAGTACTAGTGCCAAATAGCAAATTATATCCTTGGATTGGTCGTATGGGAGTTGTTACTTGTTTTAGTGTACTATCTTTTTATAGTGTTGTAGGTGGATGGATTTTACTTTATTTATATTATAGTGTGACAGGAAGTTTCTGGAATGGTGCAGCTGATTATGGACAATTGTTCGGTGAAACGATTTCAAATCCATTAAGTGCGATTGGAGCACAATTTATCTTTATGCTTTGTACGATTTTTGTTGTAAGTAAAGGTGTAGAGAAAGGTATAGAAAAGGCAAGTAAGTACATGATGCCGCTATTATTTATTTTATTTATTGCGATTATTGTTCGTGCGTTAACACTCGATGGTGCTTTTGCTGGAGTAGAGTTCTTCTTAAAACCAGATTTTTCAAAGCTTACAGCAGATACAATTTTATATGCGATGGGACAATCTTTTTTCTCGCTAACTGTAGGTGCCTCGGTAATGGTAACGTATAGTTCGTATTTAAAGAAAGAGGAACATTTAGCGAAATCGGCAACATCTATTGTAAGTTTAACTGTTTTTGTTACAGTACTTGCAGGATTAGCAATTTTCCCAGCGATTTTCGCATTAGGAGTTAAACCGACTGAAGGACCGGGATTACTGTTTATCGTCCTTCCAGCAGTATTTGCAAAAATACCATTTGGTCAATTTTTCTTTATTATGTTTTTAATTTTATTCTTCTTTGCGACTTTAACATCAGCAATTTCAATGCTTGAAATTGTAGTAGCATCTGTTGCGAAAGGTAATGAGAAGAAGCGTCCGTCAGCATCATTATTAATTGGTATTCTTATTTTTGCAGTCGGTATTCCATCAGCGTTATCATTTGGGATTATGAGTGACGTGAAAATATTTGGGAAAACATTCTTTGATTTAGTCGACTTTTCGGTAAGTAACGTATTGCTGCCGTTAGGAGTACTAGCTATTTCATTATTTGTACCAAATAAAATGAGTAAAGAGTTGTTGATGAAAGAATTAGAAGTGACGGAAACGAAAGGGAAAACGTTATTTAACATTTGGTTCTTCTTACTTCGTTATGTTATTCCGGTAACTGTAATAATTGTATTTTTAAATGCGATAGGTGTATTTAAAATGTTTGCATAAAAAAAGGCGGGGATCTCCCGTCTTTTTTTATGTTGATGAATGTAATAGACGATTATACGCTTTATAGGCTGTGGTGACTGCGAGGAATGAACCGATTAAAAATAAAACTGAGCCGCCAAATGTAAATATCCGGCCAATATACGTTTCTCTAGCTTCTTCTATTTTTTGTTGTAATTGCGTATTCATATGGATCACCTCGTAAACTATAGGCATTTAGTTATAGTCTATGTAGAATGCCTATAGTGTGTGAAGTGTAAATGAAAAACCTCGGTAGGCACCGAGGTTTTTTATAATCCGATATAAGGAGATGGGTCAACTGCGTTTGTCTTGCCGACATTCCATTCTCCAAGATGAAGTTCGAAGTGTAAATGTTGTCCGTATGATTGGCCCGTATTCCCCATAAATCCAAGCTGATCGCCTTGTTTTACAGTTTGTCCATTCGATACAGAACGACTATTCATATGAGCATATACTGTCGTATATGTTTTTCCGTTTATACGGTGAGATAAATACACTACGTTTCCGTAACTAGATGATAATTCTGAGCGAATAACAACGCCATCTGCAGCAGCGATAATTGGAACCGTTCCCGAAGCAGCGATGTCAATTCCTTTATGGTTATCTAAAGAACGTACACCAAATCCGGAAGTTTTTGATCCAGCTGCTGGTTTGATAAAACCACCGATAGTTGTATCATGTGGTGTTGGGGCCGCTTGAGCAGATTTAGTAGCTTGTTGTTTGCGAGCCTCTTCTGCCTGGCGGGCTTCTTCCGCTTTACGAGCTTCTTCCGCCCGTTTTTCTTCTTCAATTGCTTTTTGAACAGCTTGACGTTGATTTTCTAAAATGCCCTTGGATTCTTCTAATCCTTCAATCTCTGAATCTACTTTTGCTACTTTCGTATGTAGATCGTTAATAAGAGTTTGTTGCTGCTGTTGGTTATTTTGTAATTCTTGTTGTTTTTGTTCTAGTTTTTGTTCAGAGTCTTTCAGTTGTTGTTCTTTTTTCTCAACAGCCTCTTTTTCTGTCGTTACAGCATTTTGATCAGATGTTTGTTTTTTTACAATATCTGTATCGTTGTTTAATATTAAACTTACGGAGTACATATTATCAACAAGATCAGCAATGTTTGTAGAGTTTGTTAATACTTCTGTAATGATATTTGTACGCGGTTTTTCTTGCATAGATTGTAATCGTTGTTTAATAACTTCCTGACGTGTATCTATGTTTGTTTGTAATTGTTCTATATGTTTCTTTTTGTCAGTAATTACTTGTTGTGTTTTGCTAATTTCTTTTTTTGTATCGTTTAATTCAGTCTCATTTTTATTAATGGAAGTAGTTAATTCATCGATTTTCTTCTGTAATTCTTGAATTTCTTTTTCTATTTGTTCTTTCTCGACTGATTTATTTTGTAAGTCACTTTGTTTGCCTTCTAATTCAGATTGAATGTTAGATAATTTATCTTGATTCGTTTCAGCGTATACGGGTGAAAGTAACGGGGAAGCAAAAATCGTTCCTGCTGCTAAAACACTAAACGCTGCAAATTTCTTTTTCATTGTTGTCTGACTCCTTTCCCTATGAATGTTATATATCATAAGAAGAAGGGTGTCTATCGTTGTAATCATAATGTAAAGAAAATTTTATAAAATTGCTAAGTTTTGTCGGAATTTATCATTTTTCAACTGTATTTGTCATAGTGCTTACATTTTATTCATATGTGTAACAAAGGTATATTTTGGAATTTCCCTGTAAAATGAAGGAGGAAAGTAATCGTTTTTATGAGGTGAAATATTACTTGGAAAGCTAATAAAACACTAGTGAGGAATCGTTCTCATGTGAGGTTTTCTGACATGGGTCTACTTTTTGTCAAGAAAATTATTTGCGTTCGGGCAAAGTTATTTTGTTGTCAGATTTAAATTTTTGATTTATGATTTTTAACAGGGACAAAATGTAGTGAATTGTCGAATAATATGTAATACTCTTAATTTCTTAGTTTTATAGAGATAGAATGAGAGATAGAGTGACACATCGAAGAGGGGGTTACAACAAATATGAAAAGAATAGGACTAGCATGGCAAATATTAATAGGACTTGCGCTTGGTATTGCGGTTGGGGCGATTTTCTTTGGCAATCCAGCAGTGGTGAGTTATTTACAACCAATTGGTGATATTTTCATCCGATTAATTAAAATGATCGTTGTGCCAATTGTTGTAGCAAGTATTGTTGTTGGGGTTGCTGGTGTTGGCGATGTTAAAAAATTAGGTCGACTAGGCGGAAAAACAATTATTTACTTTGAAATCATTACAACAATTGCAATTATTGTCGGCCTATTAATAGCGAATATTTTCCAACCAGGAAAAGGCGTAAATATGGAGCAGTTAACAAAGACAGATATTTCGAAATATACACATACGACAGAGCAAGTACAAAGTCATTCATTTGCAGATACATTTGTAAATATTGTTCCAACGAACATTATGAAGTCGTTAGCTGACGGAGATATGCTAGCTATTATCTTCTTCTCTGTACTATTTGGTTTAGGTGTAGCAGCAATTGGTGAAAGAGGAAGACCAGTTCTTCAATTTTTCCAAGGTGTGGCTGACGCAATGTTTTACGTAACAAACCAAGTTATGAAATTTGCACCATTTGGTGTATTTGCACTAATTGGTGTTACAGTTTCTACATTTGGTCTTGCTTCATTAATTCCATTAGGGAAATTACTAATTGTCGTATATGGAGCAATGATCTTCTTCGTCGTAGTTGTCTTAGGACTTACAGCGAAAATATTTGGAATTAACATTTTCCAATTCTTTAAGATTTTAAAAGACGAGCTGATCTTAGCGTATTCTACAGCAAGCTCAGAAACAGTTTTACCAAAAATCATGGAGAAAATGGAGAAATTCGGTTGTCCGAAAGCAATTACATCTTTCGTTATTCCGACAGGTTATTCATTTAACTTAGATGGATCAACTTTATATCAAGCAATTGCGGCTATTTTCTTAGCGCAAATGTACGGTATTGATTTATCTATTACACAACAAATTACATTGTTGCTTGTATTAATGGTTACATCAAAAGGGATCGCAGGTGTACCGGGCGTATCATTCGTTGTATTATTAGCGACACTTGGTACAGTAGGTATTCCACCTGAAGGCTTAGCGTTCATTGCTGGTATTGACCGTATTTTAGATATGGCTCGTACAGCAGTTAACGTTGTAGGAAACTCTTTAGCAGCTGTAGTTATGTCTAAGTGGGAAGGTCAATATGACGCTGAAAAAGGACAAGCTTATTTAAAAGAGATTTCTGAAAAGGGTCAAGCGGCTTAATTATAATATGAACAAGCTCTCACATAATATGTGGGAGCTTTTCTGTATATAGAAGAGGAGCAGACATAATGAAACGAAAATATGGTGACGGTTCTTCGTGGAAGAGACTAATAGAAAAGAGTTATACGGTTAAGCAAGTGGAAGAGGGAATGCTCGGAATACTGGATATAAAAAAGGTGAGAGAGCCTAGTTGTAAAGAATATGATGGTGAAGAACTTTGTATTGCAGCAGATCAGTATACGTGGATTCAATATTTCATAGACGGGAAAAACTTTGCGATTACCGCTATGTTAGATGATCAGAAAAAATTAGTGCAATATTATATCGATGTGGCGAAAGAATATAAAATAGACGATCGTGGTTTACCGTATTTTGATGATTTATATTTAGATGTAGTATTATTATCTAGCGGTAAGGTGTATGTATTAGATGAAGAGGAGCTAGAGGATGCTTATAAAAGTGGTGATGTCACGAAGGAAGAGTATGAGCTAGCTTGGCACACTACGAAATGGATATTAGCAACAATAAAAAATAGTGAATTTTATTGGATTTCAATATTGGAAGAAGAAATCGAAAAGTTAAAATGATTGTTGTATTCAAATTTTTGTATAATTACCAAAAAAATCTATACAAAAAATAATTGACTTTTGTTTTGTAAGCGAGTAAAGTTAGGGAAGAAATTATTATTAAAAAATAAATATGAAACCTTCTTATAAAGAGAGGCGGAGGGACTGGCCCTACGATGCCTCGGCAGCGGACTCGATTTCAGAGTGCTGTGCCAAATCCAGCAAGCGTGTGCTTGAAAGATGAGAAGAGTGTTTCTTATAGATGTATAAGACCTCTTCTCATCGGAAGAGGTCTTTTGTTATTCATTAGAAAAAGGTTGAAACTAGGGAGAGATGGTACTTTGAAAGAAACGCGAGGAAATGGTTTAGCTTTATTACCACTTGGAATATTTTTGGCGCTATTTATTGGTTCTGGAATTATTACAGGTGATTTCTATAAATTGCCGATACTTGTAGCGATTTCAATTGCTGTAGGAGTCGCTTTAGTGATGAATCGTAAAGAAAGTTTTAATGTGAAAGTAGAGCGGTTCGCTAAAGGTGCAGGAAATCCGGATATTATGATTATGGTATTAATTTTTGTGCTTGCAGGTGCGTTTTCTGAAACTGCTAAAGGAATGGGCGGAGTAGACTCAACTGTTAATTTAGCGTTAACTATTTTACCGCCAGGATTTATCGTAGCTGGAATCTTTGTTATTGGTGCATTTATTTCATTAGCGATGGGAACTTCAATGGGAACAATTGCAGCATTAGCGCCGATTGCTGTAGGTATTAGTGGTCAAACTGATATCTCAATTGCGCTTGCAATGGCTACTGTTGTTGGCGGAGCGATGTTTGGTGATAATTTATCATTTATTTCAGATACAACAATCGCAGCTGTTCGTTCACAAGGAACAGAAATGAAAGATAAGTTTAAAACGAACTTTTTAATTGTGTTACCAGCGGCTATTATTACAATTGTACTATTAGTAATAGTTACTTCAGGAAGTGACACGCAGATTAAAGCACATAGCTTTGATTGGATAAAGATTTTACCGTACGCAGGAGTACTTATTACAGCGCTACTTGGCTGGAATGTACTTATTGTATTAACTGGTGGAACTGTACTATCTGGTGTTATCGGCCTTATAGATGGAAGTTACACGTTAGAAAGTTTCTTTAAAAGTGTAACGACTGGAATGGGCGGTATGATGGAGTTAGTATTACTTGCTATATTAATTGGCGGTATGGTTGAATTAATCCAATATAATGGTGGTATTCAATATTTAATGAATGTATTAACACGTAATATTCGTTCGAAAAAAGGAGCGGAATTTGGTATTGCTGGTTTAGTGAGTATGACGAATATGTGTACAGCGAATAATACGATTTCAATTATCTTTACAGGCCCGCTTGCAAAAAATATTGCAGATCAATATGAAATAGATCCTCGTAAATCAGCGAGTGTATTAGATCTTTTCTCATGTTGTGTGCAAGGATTAATTCCGTACGGTGCCCAAATGTTAACGGCAGCAGGATTTGCAGCGTTATCTCCGGTTGAATTGTTGCCATATGCATTTTATCCAATCTTAGTTGGAGTATGTGGGATTGTTTCTATTTTAATTGGGTTTCCAAGGTTTTCGAAAGTAGCTGAGAAAAAAGAGTATCATAAAACAGCTTAATTTAATATGAATGTTAGTAATTAAAAAACGTGCAGAGAATAGACTCTGCACGTTTTTTTGCGTAAAGGGCTGAATATGACTCGGTCTTAAGTCTGAGTTAAAAACGGTTCTTAAGCTCGTTATGGAAAGATGAAAAAATAGTTAAGATAAGAGTATCAAATCGAAGGGAGGCAAGCACAAGATGAAACAATTTCTAGCGTTTATCGCAGCCGGTATTTTGGCTTTAATTGCTCTTGGTAGTCTTGCTGGTATTGTAGGATTCGCAATCGGAGCAGGAGTTGTATATTGGAGCTATAAATCATTTGTGCGAGCTAAATCATTTTTTGGAAAGTTAGCTTGGGGTATTGTTGGTTTAATCGGTTTATCCATTGCACTTTCTCATTCGCCAGCATTAATCGGTATCGCTGCTTTAGTGGTTTTATACTACGGATACCGTGAGTGGAAAAAAGAAAAAGATGTAGTTGTTGAATCTGCTCCAGAAAGTTCTAAACCATATAGTAACTTTGAAGATGAGTGGAACAAATTAATGAAAAACTAAAACAATAAATCAAATTATAAATAAAGTAGAAGAGAGGAAGATTTATAATGAAACAATCTTTATTCGGACGTGTACGCGATGCAATTTTAGCTGATTTTCATAACGTGTTAGATGAGAAGGAAAGAAAAAATCCAATTGCGATGTTAAACCAATATTTACGTGATAGTGAGCGTGAAATAACAAAAATTGAGAAGTTAATTGAGCGTCATAAAACATTAAAATCTAATTTTGCTCGTGAGCTTGAGCAAGCACGTTATTTCGTTAATAAAAGATCAAAGCAAGCTATCATTGCTCAAGAAGCAGACGAATTACAATTGCACGAACGTGCGTTAGAAGAGGTAGCTTATTATGAAGGGCAAGTAACTCGATTAGAAGAAATGTATGCAGGTGTTGTAGAGCAAATTGATGAGTTAGAGCGTCGTCTTTCTGAAATGAAAAATAAATTAAAAGAAATGCACGCAAAGCGCATGGAACTAATGGCACGTGAAAATATGGCACATGCAAATCGTCGTATGAATACTGCGATGCATAAAATGGATGAAAATAATCCGTTCTTACGATTTGAAGAGATTGAAGATCATATTCGTGACTTAGAAACTCGTATGAATGAAGAGCATGAGCGTGACACGTTTGATATGAAAATTGCAAAACTTGAGCGTGAAATGAAAGAAAAGAATGATGTATCGTTAACGAAAGAGTTAACAAAATAATAGTAGTATATTATAAAACAGGCTTATGATATAGTGATAGGAGAAAAGGTGTTGGAAAGCAATGCCTTTTCTTCTATGTATATGTGACAAGAAGGGGGGAGCTGAAATGAAGAAACATTTTTCAAAGACACAATTAATGGGGATGCTCCTCATCATATTTGGATTCGGTCTTTTTCTTGATATGATACTTGGACATTTTGAACCAGGTGGTCTCGTTTTTGCATTTATTATGCTTATGTTTGGAAGGCATTATCGTAAAAAGAATCGTTATGTACGGGGAAATGTATTTTTATTTGTTGGTGGTATCGTATTTTTATTTTTCTTATTTTCATCAGCAGCATTTGTTCTTGTCGTATTTGCTTGTTTAGCTTTAATTGGTTATCAATTGATTCAACAAGGACATCAGCAAAAAGCAATGAAGGTTGAAATTAAAGAAAAAGGGATTATAGACGAAGAGAAGCAAATATATCGTACAGAAACATATTTGAAAAATATGTTTGTAGGCAATGTACGAATGATGGATCATATTTATGAACTTGAGGATATTAATGTTCAATATGGTGCTTGTGATGTGGAAATAGATTTAACAACTGCTATGATTCCAGAAGGGGAAACGGTAATTGTTATTCGGGGTGTCGTTGGTAATATTCGTTTATATGTGCCATATGATATTGAACTTTCTTTAAATCATTCTGTTATTGTCGGACGTGTGCTCTTGCCAGGTCATGAAGAGACAGGGTTTAACCGCAATGTTACATTTAGAACAGAGCAGTATAAAGAGGCTCCTCGTCGTATTAAAATTATTTCTTCGCTTGTCGTAGGCGACACGGAAGTGAGGAAAGTATAATGAAGAAACAAAAAAATATTTCGTGGATGTATATTCGTTATTCTATGTTGTCCTCAGTTAGTATCGCACTCATTTGTACAATTGTATATGTATGGAAAAGCGAGCAACAAGTGTATGATTTATTATGGAAGGAATCCATCGCTTCTGTTCCAATTGGCTTGTTTATTATGACTACAAGTTTACTTATCGGGGGAATTGTAGGATATGCAATCGGTTATTATATAGAGCAGCGTATACAAGGATTAAATACGTTTCTATTTGAAGTAGAGCGAGGGAATTTTCCGAGCGATGTTTCGTTTACTGCAGATGATGAATTTCATGAAGTGGAACGAAAAGTAATCGTTCTGGCTCGTCGATTAGAGGAGCAAGCTGGACTCTTTCAAAAAGTAACGAATGAACGAGCTCATTGGAATGAAGAGATGAGACAAGAAGCGATTTCTCAAGAAAGGCATCGTTTAGCAAGGGAGTTGCATGATTCAGTAAGTCAGCAGCTTTTCGCAATGTCGATGATGATGTCAGCGATTAATGAACAAATAACTGAATTTCCAGAGGTGACAAAAAAACAATTGCAACTTGTTGAAAATATGGTTGTAAATGCTCAATCAGAAATGAGAGCATTGCTCCTTCATTTACGTCCTGTACAATTGGAAGGTAAGAAACTGACAGAAGGTATAGAGGAATTATTAACGGAATTATCGCGAAAACAACATATGAAAATTGAATGGCTTATTGAGCCAATAGAATTAAAAAAAGGTGTAGAAGATCATTTATTCCGTATTGTGCAAGAAGCGCTATCAAACACGTTGCGACACGCGAAGGCAAAGAAAACAGAAGTGCGCCTTCGAAAAATTGATCAATATGCGATTTTAAAAATCATTGATGACGGCGTTGGGTTTGAAGTAGGGGTTAATAAGGCTGGTTCATATGGCCTAAGATCGATGCAAGAGCGTGTTCATGAAATTGGTGGGACACTTAAGGTACTTAGTTTCCCGGCCAAAGGTACACAAATAGAAGTAAAAGTACCGATTATGATTGAGAGAGGGGGAGAAGTATGATAAAAGTATTGCTTGTCGATGATCATGAAATGGTTCGTATGGGTGTATCGGCATATTTATCTACACAGCCAGATATTGAAGTAGTAGGGGAAGCTGAGAATGGAAGAAAAGGATCAGAATTAGCATTGCAATTAAGGCCGGATATTATTTTAATGGACCTTGTTATGGATGAGATGGATGGTGTCGAAGCAACACGTGCTATTATTCAAGAATGGCCAGAAGCAAAAATTGTAGTTGTAACAAGCTTTTTAGATGACGAAAAATTGTATCCTGTTATTGAGGCTGGGGCGACCAGTTACTTATTAAAAACATCAAGAGCAAGTGATATTGCTGATGCTGTACGAGCTACTTATGATGGAGAAACAGTATTAGAGCCGAAAGTTACCGGGAAAATGATGTCCCGTATGCGTCAAAAGAAAGAGCAACCTTTGCATGATGATTTAACGGAAAGAGAGTTTGAGATTTTGTTATTAATTGCAGAGGGAAAAAGTAATCAAGAGATTGCGGACGAGTTATTTATTGCACTGAAAACGGTAAAGACACATGTGAGTAATATATTAAATAAATTGAATGTAAGTGACCGTACTCAGGCGGTTATTTATGCATTTAGGCATCAATTAACGAAGTGATAAAGTGAAACTTTAATCAGTCGGGAGGTTGTTCCTCTCCCACTGATTATCAGCCCTCACCAATCGGGCTTTTACGGGCAGTTAATGCGGGATAAAGTAAAACTTTAATTGGTGGGGAATTCCTCGCTGATTATTGGCTCGATACAATATAGATTTGGCATTAAAACAATTGAATGTTTTTATTGACGATAAATAATGTAAGCGTTATCATTTAGGTGTTAACAGTACATATAAAGGGGAGAATGTATATGTTAGTTCAAACTATATTCGGAATGGATAAGTCTAAAAAATTAGGGGATTATGTGAACGCATTACAAGCGCTTTGTGAACAATATAATGTTGAAACAGATAAAATTGCGATTATTGAGGCAACAGAGGAATACTATTTATTTTTAGTAAAGCAAGAAGAGCGCTATGATGTTGTCAAGGTAGAAACAGTTGATACAAATATTGAATATTATACGAAGGCTTATAAAATAAGCAGTTTTAATCATGCTGCGTATCAAATGTAAAAAAACTCCCTTTTGGGAGTTTTTTTCCAGAGTGTTGGGAAACCCTTTAGGGTTCCCAACACTCTGGAATCTTTTTTGATTTTAGCGAATAAAAACAACATAAAATAATAGAATTTTAAAAAATAGCCCTCCACCTGACCCTTTTTGGTCAGGTGGAGGGCTATTTTTTTCATGTTTTGACAAGCTGCGGTGAGATAAGCTTGCATTTGGACAGACTTCAGCCCTCGAAACCGGGCATAGCGGTAGCCATGTAGTTCTTTGGCGTCTGCAAAGCTTCGCTCTATAGTGGAACAGCGTACTTTATACAACCTTTTCCCTGTAGCTGTTAGCTTGTTTTTTCTAGCAATATCCTTATATTTCTCCCACACATGATGAGTGATAACTTTTTGTTTTTGTTTCTTTGAAAAGCACACCTCACGTAACGGACAAACAGCGCAGTCTTCTGGATTCGATTTGTATTGACGGTATCCTTCACGATCAGTTGTTACATATTCTAGAATACATCCCATCGGACAAGCGAAAACATTCATTTCTTCTACATATTTAAATTGGCTTTTCGGTACTTCTTTATTCCGTTTTCCAAATCGGCGATACCCCATCACCATAAATATATTCCGTTCTGATAGTTTCTTACAGATATATCCTGTAAAATAGCCAGCATCAAGGGCAACAGCTTCTACTTTGAAGTCGAATTTATCAATCTGAGCTTGGAGGCGTGCTAAATACGGCTCGGAATCTGCCATATTTCCAGCCGTTACATAGGTATCTGTAATAATATTGTACTTCGCATCAGTCGTACGATGATCCAAGAAATGAAAACCATTTGGTTTTCCATCTCTCATTAAAAATCCACTATCTGGATCCGTTGTACTTATACGAGTTTTTTTGGTAGGGGTATCACTTTCCTTTCTAGGTTTTAATTCTTTTTTCCATGTACCTCACGATCTTCGATTACCGCAGCTTCTAGCTCGTCTATATAAAACTTTGCTTTTTCTTTTTTATATTTATGTACAAATTTATTTTTATTGGCATTGGCCTTAATATGTGTAGAATCTGTCATCAGTGCACGTCCTCCTACCATCCGGTGCTCCGTCGCTTGTCTCACAATCTCATCAAAAATTTCTTCGAAAATATTTGTATGAATAAAACGAGTACGACGATTCCAACTGATTGTAGAGTGATCCGGAATAGTATCCGATAGAGAAAACCCTAAAAACCAACGGTAGGCAATATTCGTTTTAATTTCCTTTTCCAATTGACGCTCAGAACGAATACCGTAAAAATATCCAATAAACATCATCTTAAATAAAACAATAGGATGAATGGACGGGCGTCCATTGTTTTCACAGTAATAAGGGCGTAACTTCTCTTCAATAAAATCAAAACTAATTGTCGCTTCAATTGCACGAAGGAAATGATCTTGTGGAACCAACTCTTCTACAGAAACAGATACACGCTCATCACGATGATTTTTTAAAGCACCCATCATAAAAAATCTCTCCTTTTCCTCTTTTTTATCAGTGTTGACACATAAAAAGAGGTTCAGACACAAAAACAGGCTGTGGAGAAGACTTTCTCCACAGCCTGTAAAAAAACTCCCTTTTGGGAGTTTTTTTAGGAGGCTTTTACTTCGTGAGATTCGGTTACTAATGGAACTTTTTTCGTACCGTTTAACCTAGCCGTTGCAAGACCAATAAGACCTCCTACTAATGCTGGTATTAGCCAGCCGATTCCTTCATTATATAAAGGGATAAATTCAAAATATGGTGTGATAAATGAAACTGAAATACCACCTTGTTTTAATCCATCAAATACGCTCACTACAGCTGCTCCAATTAAAGCACCTACATAAACAGAGCGATATCCACCGAAGTATTTAGGAAGTAATGATAGTAGTACGAGTACAATCGCAATTGGATACACGACAAGTAGAATTGGAACAGAGATTGAGATAATTTTCGTTAAACCTAAGTTGGCAACTAGTAATCCTAATGCGCAAATGATACTCGCGAACGTTTTGTATGAAAGTGTAGTCAATAATGTTGAAAAATATTGGCTGCACGCAGATACGAGTCCAACGCATGTCGTTAAACAAGCGAGTGTAACGATAAGAGATAATAGGAGCAAACCGTATGGACCGAATAATTGTTGTACGATAACAGGTAAGTAGCTGTCCGCCATTTTTTGCATATCCGAGCGAGACGCTAGTTGCCCCAAGCCAGCCGAGTGCACCGTATACAAGTACGAGCCCTGTAGCGGCAATAAGCCCTTGCTTTTGCTGTGGCGATGGCAATGGACTTACGATCATTCACACCTTTAGAGCGAATTGCATTTACAACGATAATTCCGAATGCAAGTGCTGAAATAGTGTCCATTGTTAAGTAGCCTTCCATAAAGCCTTTGAAGATTGGAGAAGTTTGATACTCTTGCATCGCTGGTCCTGATTGCCCAAGTGGTGTAAATACACTTTTAACAAATAATAAGAAAATAGAGAGTAATAAAATAGGTGTTAATACATTCCCAATACGATCAACAAGTTTAGATGGATTCAAACTCAGCCAAAATACGATAGTAAAGAAGATGATTGTATATACAAATAGCACTAGGCTGCTAGAGCGGATTGTTTCTGGTAAGAAAGAACTAACCCCCATTTCATAAGCGACATTTGCAACACGTGGGATGCCCATGGATGGACCGATGGCAATGTATACAACTACTGTAAAGAAAATTCCGAATAATGGATGGGCATGACTTGCAAGTTGCTGCATTCCATTTCCTGATAGAGAAATTGCGATAACAGTAAGTAGTGGTAAGCCAACTCCTGTTAATAAAAATCCAATCATTGCTGGCCAAAAGTTTTCACCTGCGTTTTGCCCAAGCATGGGAGGGAAAATTAAATTACCTGCCCCAAAAAATAAAGAAAATAGCATAAGACCCGTGAAAAAAATATGTTTTTTTGATACAGTGTTCATTGTTTTTCCTCCTTTTTCATTCATTTGTAAGAACACAAAAAACTCGTCCCTAAAGAAAGGGACGAGTTATATTTACCCGCGATACCACCCTAATTTACACATGTAGAAATAAATCTATATGTATACGGCTTTGCAACGTACAACATGATACGTGTTCCTTGTAACGGGGGACGGCCGGTAAGAACTTACTGTAACATTCGGTTCTACTTCTCGGAGATGATTTTCGGTTACGCACTGAACGTTGGCTTTCAGCAAATCGCCAACTCTCTGGGGAACAGTTCTATAACGTACTCGTTCTCGTCAATGAATTTTTATTCAAGTATTCTGACAGTATTGTTGCATGTTTTTTTTAGAAAGTCAATATGTTTTTTGGAAGATATATTTATATATGGAAATATCGAAAGTGATATTCGTTGTTGCAAAAGGAATAATGAATTGTAAAATAGGAGTAAAAATTTGCGGAGAATTGTAAAATTTATAGAGAAAGTTGATATTTATAGGAGTAAAGAAGGGATTGTTTGAATTTACAGAGAATAATACAACAATCCACTTGCTGGAAAGAACAAACCAAAAGAGGTGACTGAAATGCTTGCGATGGGAGTATTATTTGGCATTATTGCTATAATTGGTTTTATGTGGTTATATTATTCGCGTTCGTTTAAACAAGCAGAAGTTTTACTCTTTCAAAAAGGTAGTTTATTGACAACTCAGTCTAGATATTTAGTATGTCCGAAGTGTGGAAGTGCACAGGCCAGAAGTGGAGGATATCAAGAGTGTTGCAAAATTAGATTATGAAAGAAAGGAAGCCTCACATTATTTTGTGAGGCTTCCTTCCTTACAACTTCATGGCGCTCCAAATTGTCCATCGATCTCTTTCAATAATAGGAGAGACGTTTTGTAATGCGGTCTGTATATGTTGTAGAAGTTGAGAAAGTTCATCATCTGTTAACTCATATAGAATGGATCGACCTGTTCGAGGAGATAAATCTTGCAATAATGCTTCTACAGAATCATGTATTTTTCGTATTTCCCATTGTGTTTGTGCGGGAAGTACATGAAGAGAATGTTTTTGTAATTCTGTCTGTATAGTGTTGGTTTTTGGACGTCTTTTTGACTCTATTTCAATAAGTTTTGGAAATAGAGAGAAAAAATATCCGCGAATGTGTTCGGGACTTCCTGGAATTGTACAATCTTCAATTGTTCGATCTTGTAAAATAAGTACACCGTTTTTATTTAATATACGAGAAGCTTCACGTAAAAATGTAGGAATGTCTTGTAAATGATGAATAACTGCACGCGAAATAACTATGTCGAATGTTTCATTAGGGTATGGGATATTATGTGCATCACCGTGGATGAATGAAATGTTTGAAAAGTTGTTACAATTTTCTTTTGCAGCTTGTAATATTTCTTTTGAAAAATCAAGTCCCACAACATTTTTGGCTCCCATAAGAGCGAGTTCTTTCGTATAAATCCCACCACCACAGCCGATATCAATTATTTGCTTGTTTTGTATTTCTGTAATGTTTTTTACCATTTCAGCCCAAGAAATATGAGCGTTTCTTGTTGCATATGTGTACTTATTATTTTCATCATGAAAATTAATGGACATGATAAAGACCTCCTTTCAATGATTAGTATAGCGTATTTAATAGGATGTCACGTTTTTGTTTTATGTATGAAGATTATAAGGATTTCTTATCGTAAGAGGAGGATTAATTTGAAAGGGAAATATGTATTGGTGTTGTTGTTTGTTATGTTACTAGCAGCTTGTGGTCAAGTTGAGCCGAAAAAAGAAACAAAAAAAGTAGAAGAGACGGTGAATGAAGTGAAAGAAACAATAGGGGTAACCGTTATACAAAAAAAACATAAAGAGAAAAAGTTGCAGGAATCAGAAGCGAAGTTAGTAATAGACATTTTGAATAAAGCTGAGAAACAAGAAATAACAGGAAGCTTCGGTGAACCTGAATATGAAATACAAATTAGTAGAGATGGGAAAAAAGAAACTTATTATGCATGGTTAAGAGGAGAAGATAGACGAGGATGGGTGCAATATAAGAAAGCTATGTATATGTTGAATGAAAAAGATACGGAAAAGCTTTTGGATATATTTCCAAATGTCTCAGAACAAAAAGAAGATGAGATGCAGGTAAGCCCTTTAACAGAAGTAACAAAAAAAGATTTACAGATTACCGCATTTCATATTAAAACAGGCGATCAAAACGTGAATTATACGGTACGGTATACGATTTCACAATCACTATACAATAAGTTAGTGAAGGAGCAAGAATATTATTTGCAACTCAATTTTCCAGAAAAAGTTCAAAAATTAATTGGAGCAAAAGAGAGTGAAATAATTTTAGGTGAAAAAGTAAAGGAAGGGTATAAGCAATATGAATTGCATGCTACTGTTCTGATAAAAAGCGCTTCACAATCACAATTAAAATCATTAGAAACATATTACGAAAATTATGATTTGAAAATATTAAACAGTGAAAAAGAAAAAATAGGTGTGTTTCAAAATATAATTCAGATTGTTAAAGATTATGGTGAAAAAATGAATTTTCAAAGATAAAGTGAGCCTTTAATTAGCCCTTACGGATTGGAATGAATGTAAACTTGTCAAATCTATATGGCCTTTCCTAGGAAATGATAATAGAGAGGGGAAAGCACCCCTCTCTATTACTTTGCTTTTGCAGATGGCTCATTCATTGATTTTCGTGTAATAAGAAAAGAAATCATAAGAGCGGAAAGGATGACAAGGGCAATAAATACGTGATTGGGCAACAAATCTAATAATAATACGTAACTAACGGTATAAAAAATAAGAGTTGAAGCTAAAAACGATAGAGCACCTATTATAAGAGATTGTAAATTCATTTGTGTACACCTCCTTTTATTTATATTTTTGGCTGAAAATGGATTATATAAACATTATTTCTAACAATAGAAAAAAATATGTCATAATAGAGAAAAGAACAAGCTTTGATGAATGAATATGATTCATTAATGAGAGATAAAGGAGAGGAATATGAAAAATAATAAAAAAGGATTATGGGGAATTATTGTTGCGGTAGGTCTATTTTTACTGTCTAAGTTAAAGTGGGTATTTGCAATTTTTAAATTAGCAAAGTTTTCAACGGTATTTAGTATGTTTCTATCGCTTGGCGCATACGCAGTTCTATATGGTTGGAAATTTGGAGTAGCGCTCATTTATTTGTTGTTTGTTCATGAAATGGGCCATTTATGGGCTGCGAAAAGAAAGGGGATCCCGACATCGCCAGCAATCTTTATTCCATTTATGGGGGCCCTTATTGGAATGAAAGAGATGCCGAAAAATGCGAAAGATGAAGCTTACATTGCCTATATGGGGCCGCTTTTCGGACTTCTGTCATTTTTACCGGCGATACCGCTTTATATAATGACGAAAGAGCCATTTTGGGCGCTTGTTATTTTGCTTGGAAGTATGATTAATTTCTTTAATTTAATTCCCGTTTCGCCGCTAGATGGTGGGAGAATTATTTCAGTTGTCAGTACTAAAATTTGGGGAGCAGGCCTTATTTTATTACTTGGCTATTCAATTTACTTTAAAAGTATTTTGGGAGGATTTATTGTTATTATCGGTTGTATGGAGTTATATAGAGTAATAAAGAGAGATGAGCCGATTAAGGAATTAGGGCATAAAATTGATGGGATGAAAGAATATGTTACTAGGCTTGAAGAGGAATTAAAAGAAACGGGTGCTGTACATCGGACTATATACGTGATGCATCATGAGATGAATGCATTAAGACAAAGAGAACGGGAAAAAGAGTTACAAATAGGTGAACTTCAAAAAATGGAAGTGTTAGAGTATCTTTTACCGAAGTTCGAACCGTTAGATTATGTTCCATATGAAGATGAAAAAGATGAGTATACAATTCACATAAGGGAAGCATTTGAAGCGTCAGAAAGAAAATTAAATGAATGGAAAACAGAAAAGGAACAACAAGAAAACTATTATAAAGTGGATGCGAAAACGAAATGGACAGTATTTGCTTGTTATATCGGATTAATGGTTATACTCGGTTACACAGCTTATGAAGGATATATTGTTTTACAAGAACATTTGCCAACGAGAAATGTATAGAAAAATATTGTCGAAATGATAGGAAGAATTAATACAGGAATTATATTTCTACGAGAGAATGTTACAAGTATAGTCATACGTTGCAATATTTTTAGTAGAGAAGGAGTTCTGTGTATGAAGAAATTGTTAAATGTATTAGGTATTATTATCGTGATGATCATTGCGAGTTATAGTCTTATGAAAGTGCTGTTACATTATGCGAATAAGCCTGCTGAGGTAAATACAATAGCTCAAATAGAAGATGTGCAAGAAGAGACAAAAGTGCTAGATTTTATTCGAATGACACATGAAAGCTATAATAATTTCTTAAATTATGGTAAAGCAGAGAATTATACAGACGGGGATTGGAATCAATTTAAGCAATGGTTTCAACAACAAGAACAATCTTTAAAAAATATACATACGGAAATAAAGAATGAAAAAATAAAACGCGATGTAAATAGAAGCTATGAAATTGTAAAAAAAGGTGTGGAACTTCAAAATATTGAGTATGTAGTGTATGCCCACCGTGTATATCATGACTTGGATATTATCGTAAATAAATATAGAGGTGAAACGAATATCTGGGGGTATACGGAGTTTGGCGATGGGAAAGATATAAAAGTAATCGAACAAGCTATACAAACAAAATAATAAGCTAGCTAGAATTCTAGTTAGCTTATTTTCTTTTGTAAATGCAATGTTCATATATTATTCACAAAAACACCGTGTTAATAGTGATTAAAATCACAATCTGCATTATAAGATTCAGTTAAACTAAAAACAGTTAAGGAAATAGAGGAGTGGGATACAATGTTAAGTGCAAAAACAATTGAAATCGTAAAGTCAACAGTACCATTATTACAAGAAAAAGGTGTTGAAATTACAACGAGATTCTATCAAATTTTATTTTCGGAACATCCGGAATTGTTGAATATTTTCAACCATACGAATCAGAAAAAGGGAAGACAACAACAAGCGTTAGCGAATGCTGTTTATGCAGCTGCAACGTACATTGATAATTTAGAAGCAATTATTCCAGTTGTAAAACAAATTGGTCATAAGCATAGAAGTTTAGGGATTAAAGCTGAGCATTATCCGATTGTAGGTACATGTTTACTACGTGCCATTAAAGAGGTCGCAGGTGCACCTGATGAAGTTTTAAATGCATGGGGAGAAGCATATGGTGTAATTGCTGATGCATTCATTAGCATTGAAGCAGAGATGTATGAAGAAGCTGCACATAAAGAAGGTGGATGGAAAGACTTCCGCAACTTTGTGATTGTAAAAAAAGTGAAGGAAAGCGATGTTATTACGTCATTTTATTTGAAACCTGAAGATGGAGGGAAAGTTTCTTCATTCATCCCAGGTCAATATGTAACGATTCAAATCAATATTGAAGGTGAGACATATACACATAATCGTCAATACAGTTTATCCGATGCTCCTGGGAAAGAATATTATCGTATTAGTGTAAAAAAAGAAAAAGGTGTAGATACACCAGACGGTAAAGTGTCTAATTACTTACATGGACATGTAAAAGAAGGAGATGTTTTACCAGTAAGTGCACCAGCGGGAGATTTCGTGTTAAATATGGATTCAACATTACCAGTTGTACTAATTAGTGGTGGAGTGGGGATTACACCGATGATGAGTATGTTAAATACGTTAATTGAACAAGATTCAAAACGTAATGTATATTTTGTTCATGCAGCAATAAATAGTAATACACATGCAATGAAAGAACACGTTAAGGCAGTAGAAAATGAATATGAACAAGTTAAAGCATATACTTGTTATTCTGCACCGACTGAAAAAGATTTAGAAATGAAGAACTTTGATAAAGAAGGTTTCATTGAAAGTGAATGGTTAAAAACTATTATTCCGACAACTGAAGCAGAGTTCTATTTCTGTGGTCCAGTAGCATTTATGAAGCATATAAATGCTGCACTAACTGATTTAAGTGTGAAACAAGAGCATATTCATTATGAATTTTTCGGCCCAGCAACAAGCTTACAATAAGCAAAAAAACGAGGTATTTATTTTACCTCGTTTTTTATTTGTTCTCGTAATAAACGGTTTACTGTTTCACGGCGTATACCTATCAGTTGGCCAATTTCGGTTTGTGTTAATATTTCATATATAGGAATGTCACCTAAATATAGGGTGAACCATTCTTGTAAACGATGAAGACGTTCTTTCGGGGAGACGGTTGTCAATTGATCAATTCGTTGTTGCATCATTCTTAATTTAGATTGCAATTGCATAGCAATGTTAGCATACGATTCGGGATTTGCTTGAAGTCTCTCATACCATTCACTACTAGTGATCGGTTCCACTTCTGTTTTTATTAAAGCGATAGCTGTACCGTGATATTCTTTCGGTGAAATTAAAGAATGATGAGGTATCGTTTCACCTGGAACGATAATGTTGAATAAAAATGGTGTTCCGTTTTCTTCTAGCCGAACTACTTTTAATAAGCCTGTTTTTATAAAGTATAAAGGACCGTCCTCGCCTTGACGGAATAGTACATCTCCTTTGTGTAGAATCAATGTTAGCCCCCCATTAATATGTTTCTATTTCTTCTATTTTAGCGTATATGTATATAGACAATATGCTATTTCAACAGCAATTTCATTGACGAAATGTATGCTATTACAGTAGTATACTATTTAGTGTGTAATAGTACTAGCAATGAATACGCTGTAGGGGGTTTAGTATATTGTTAGATGCGATGAGAATGACGGATATGAGAATTCCGGCGAATGCTATCATTCATGTAGAAGAGATGAAAGGTGGAGTCGTTTTATCCGTTGAAGTAGACGGCCAAATTATTTATACGATGGCTTATGATGAAGAAACAGATAGTTATGCTGAATTATATGATCGAAAGGATAAGAGGGCGTGCCAAGTACATGAAGACTTCATGGGATGGTCACTTCTTCACTAAAAAAGATGTCAATATGACATCTTTTTTTATTAAATCGATAGAATATACAAAGAAATGAAATATAAGGATAAAATTTGTAATAATTGATTTTGCATTGTTAGCACTCTGTAACTGCAAGTGAACTATTTTTTCGCTATCATAAAGATAACAGTCGCAGTTATAGGAGTGGTCAACTTGAAGAAAGTACATATTTCAAATTATATGTTATTATGTGTTTGTTTAATTTTATTTGTTCTCCTCGGAGGATTTTTATATTCATGTGTATAAGAAAAACGCATTCTAAAAAGAATACGTTATAAAAGGGAAATAATGATTAATCTAGTTCCAAGAATAATTAACGTAATACGCAATAAATTAATTACGGCGTTACCACTTAGTTTTGTATTAATGTAAGCCCCGATTTTTCCGCCAATCCATGCACCCGGAATCAGGATTAATGCATAAATCCAGCTGACATTTCCAAGTGAGATGTGAGTTGCAGAACTTACAATTGCTGATAGAAATACGATGAACATTGAAGTTGCTACTGCAATATGTGCTGGGAATGCAAAAAGAAGCATCATTGCTGGAACAAGTAAGGCACCGCCACCAATTCCAAATAATCCAGATATAAACCCAACTATAAAAGCGATAAAGATAGCAAGAAACGGTGGGAATTGGTAGTGTACAGTATTTCCATCATTATCTGTAAAAGAACGCTTAATTACAGACGTATTTGAGAGGGAAAGAGGTTTTAATTTGTCTCGAAGCATAAGTAGAATTGAGACGAATATAAGGAAAATCCCAAAGTATAAAGAAAATGTGTCTTGGTTTAAAAATTTATTTGCCCATGATCCGATAATACCACCAGGGCCGCTTCCGATAAATAAAATAAGTCCACTTTTATAATCTACTCGCTTATGCTTCATGTAAGTAAGGGTGGAAGATAGTCCTGTGAAAACGACTGTTACCATAGAAGTCCCTACTGCAAGTTGTGGTGATAAACTGTGTAATCCAATTAATAACGGAACAATAATAATTCCGCCTCCAAGCCCAACTAGGCTGCCGACTGTTCCGGCGATTAGTCCGATGAAAAGTAACATGATGTATTCCAAAATTGCCAACTCCTCTAAATAACTTATCCATCAATTATTATACACGCTTTTTAATGAGAAATAGGCTTGTTCACAAAAAAGTCGTCTTCCTAGAAAAATAAGGAAGACGACTTTTGATTAGAAAACAAAATGTAATAGGTAGTAAAACAGAGCAGCTAAAGAAGCTGAAATAGGAAGTGTAATAACCCATGTAATTAACATACGTTTTGCAGTTCCCCATTTTACCCCTTTCACACGGTGAGAAGCACCAACCCCTAAAATAGAAGAAGAGATAACGTGCGTCGTACTAACCGGTAAGTGAATGAATGTTGCACCGAAAATAACAAGTGATGATGATAAATCGGCAGCTACACCATTTACAGGACGAATTTTCATAATTTGTCCACCGACAGTTTTAATAATTTTCCATCCACCGACAGAAGTACCAAGCCCCATTGCGATAGCACAAGATAATTGTACCCAGAACGGGATATCGCTAGAAGTATGATAGTTATTAGCCATAAGAGCCATCGTAATGATTCCCATTGCTTTTTGTGCATCATTCGTACCGTGTGTGTAGGCTTGTAATGCTGCAGTGAAAATCTGGAATATACGGAAGTTCTTATTCGTTTTTGTTAAGTTAAAGTTTTTAAATACTACTTTAAAAATACTGTATACGATATAACCAATAACGAAAGCGATAATCGGTGAAATGATTAAAGCTTCAATAATTTTAATAAATCCTTTAAGATTTAGCGAGCTAATCCCAGCGGCCGCAATTGCTGCACCTGCGATTGAGCCGATAATTGCATGCGAAGAACTACTTGGAATACCGTAGTACCAAGTAATTAAGTTCCAAGCTATCGCCGCAAGCAAAGCAGCTAAAATTACAAGAGAACCATTTTGTAAGGCGAATGGATCAACGATATCTTTTGTAATCGTTTTTGCTACACCTGTAAATGTCATTGCGCCTAAAAAGTTCATAATAGCCGCCATAATAATGGCATGTCTAGGCTTTAGAGCTTTCGTTGAAACAGCCGTTGCAATAGCGTTTGCTGTATCGTGAAATCCATTGATAAAGTCAAAAGCTAAAGCGCAAATGACTACTAAAACGGTCAGTATCAAGAGTGTATCCATGATCAAACTCCTTACGCGTTCTTCATAATAATTGTTTCTAATACGTTTGCAACGCTTTGACAGCTATCAGCTACTTCTTCAAGCTCTTCGTAAATCTCTTTAAATTGAATAATCTTAATCGGATCTTTTTCACGAGAGAATAAGTTCTTAATCGCATGACGGCGAATATCATCACACTGTGATTCATAATCCTTAATTTTAATCGCATTTGTACGAATGTCGACTAATTTTTTGTTAGACATTAATTCAACAGAGTTTGCAATCTCAATCGCACATTGATTAATTGCTTCTACGAATTTAATCATGTATTCATCAGCTTCTGTAATAGAATACATTTCGAACAGACCAGCACTGTGATCTAATCCGTCTAATACATCATCCATACTCATTGCAAGTTGTAGGATGTCCTCACGCTCAATCGGAGTGATAAACGCTTTGTTTAACTCCATAATGATTTCGTGAATAAATGAGTCACCTTTTGACTCATACTCTTTCATGCGCATAGAAAACTCTTTTAAATCGCTAGCATTTTTAATTTTATACTCCACGAAAAACTGCGCGCCTTCTTTTAAATTTTCGGAAACATTCATTAACATTTCAGAAAATTTATCTTTTTTTGATTTAAAGACCATTATTGTTACCCCCACAAAAGTAATATATGTAAAATATATTGGCTAATCAATTCTAACAAAAAACTGTCGTTTTTTAAAACATTTTATCGAAAAGTTTACAAAAACTTAACATAACTCTCGTTGTTCTATTAATAATATTAATATCCAATAGTGAATATCTTACTTGTAGAATGTCCTTTTCTTGCAAAAAGTATGAATGCAAAAGAAAAGCTTTACACTATAGGAATGACTACGTTATTATAATAAATTTAAAAGGCGGTATATTCTTCCTTTTAAAAAGAAGAGTGTAAATAAATGAAGGAAGTGAACGAATGAAATTGAAGAACACTCATTTTAAAAAAATGCTTGAGTGGTTCAATAAGAGGAAGAAACTTCGTAATTCATTAATTGTATTGGGAAGTGTATTCGTTACTCTATTTATTGCTGTAAATATAATAATTTCCATTCAAGACATATCTGAATTAAAACAAGCTGTTCCACAACCGACTTTAATTTATGATGCAAATAATGAGGTCGCAACTAAATTAGCTTCTTCGAAAACAGAAGGTGTTAAAAGAAAAGATATTCCTGATATTATGGTTCAGGCAATTGTTGCAGTAGAAGATAAGGAATTTTTTAACCATCATGGTATTTATTATAGTGGAATTATAAGTGCGGTTTTTAAAAATATTACAGCAGGAGAAGTTGTAGCAGGGGGAAGTACAATAACACAACAACTTGCGAAAAATGTATTTCTGACACAAGACCGCACATACTCCCGAAAAATAAAGGAATATTTTTTAACGAAAAAAATAGAGCGCACGTATACGAAAGATGAAATCATTGAAATGTATATGAACCAAATTTATTTTGGTGAAGGTGCTTGGGGTATAAAAAGGGCAGCTAAATCTTATTTTGATAAAGATGTAAAAGATTTAACAATTTCAGAAGCTGCAACGATTGCGGGCTTGATTAAAGCACCATCTGCGTATTCACCTTATAAAAACTTTAACAAGTCAATTGAAAGACGTAATGTCGTATTAAGTTTAATGAAAGAGCAAGGGTATATTTCTGACGAACAGTATAATAAAGAAAAAGAGAGCGGACTTGTGTTAAAACGTGGCGTTGATGATAAATACAAGGGAAAATACTCTCAATATGTAGACTATATTGTTAGAGAGGCGATGGAAAAGTACGAATTAACACAAAATGAAATTTTAGCGGGTGGTTATCGTATTTATACAGAGCTTGACCCGAAAAAACAACAGGCTGTAGAAGACGTTGTGAATAATGATAGTTATTTCAAAGATAGTGGATCAGACCAACTTATGCAAACGGGTGTAGTTCTTATGAACCCCAAAACAGGTGGTGTACCAGCTCTAGTTGGAGGCAGAGGGCCGTATCAGTTTTTACAGTTTAACCATGCAACCCAATTAAAAAGACAACCTGGCTCAACGTTAAAGCCTTTGGCTGTATATGTACCAGCGTTAGAACAAGGATATGAAGTATACGATATATTAAAAGATGAACCATTTAACATTAAAGAATATAAACCACAAAATAGCGATCATACTTTTCACGGTGATGTGACAATGTATGAAGCTGTGGCAAAGTCGTACAATGTTTCAGCTGTGTGGCTATTAGAACAAATTGGATTAGATAAAGGATTGAAATCTTTAGAGCGATTTGGTATCCCATTAGTGCCAGAAGATCGTACGTATCCGATTGCTTTAGGCGGTATGCATGTGGGGACATCTCCATTTGTAATGGCTCAAGCATACAGTACATTTGCAAATGATGGAGTCCAAGTGGAAGCTCATGCAATTAGGGAGGTACAAAATGCTGAAGGTGAAACGCTTGGAAAGTGGTATAAGAAAGAGACACGAGTGACGAGCGAGAAAATTTCTCAAAAGATGACATATTTATTAAAAGGTGTTGTCGAAAAGGGAACGGGCGAAAAGGCGAAAGTTAATAATGTTGATACGGCAGGTAAGACAGGAACTACTCAAATTGTAAATGGCCCGAGCACCGGTGCAAAGGATTCATGGTTTGTTGGATACACGCCAGATTTGGTAGGTGCGATTTGGGTAGGATATGATAAAACAGATAGCGATCATTATGTTCCGGGGGGTAGTCAAATTACGACGACAATGTTCCGGGATATTATGAAAAAAGCAAACGCAAATCCAGCTCAAAAAGCATTCCAGTTATCGCTCATATCTGAGGCTGATTATAAAAAACAATTGACTACAATAGAAGAGGAAAAACGAAGAAAAGAAGAAGAGAAGAGAAGGAAAGAAGAGGAACAACAACGAAAACAAGAGCAACAAGAGTGGCTTGATAAAGTGAAAGAATGGATTCCTTCATTTTGGTAAAAGAAAGAGGCGAATAAAAAAATTCGCCTCTTTTTTTGTATGAAAACAAAATAAAATTTTAATCGGTAGAGATTTTTGTCTATCTTAATTAGCTATTAATCCATATCCGTTGAGATACATGATATTACTCATTAAGTACAATATTCGTACTGCCAAAGGATTCGGAATCGTATGTGACGATTATTTTGCCTTTACTAATAGGTTCGTAAGGCAATTCTTCTTCGTAATTACCATTATTTTCATTGTGGATAGAAAGTGTAATTTCATCGATTTTTTTATTTGTATACTGATCTTTAATCGTTTCAGCAATTTGGAGTAACGCCTCGGAACTAGAAGCTTTCGTAATAAGCATTCCTTTTATAACTTTTTTTTCATTATTTGTTGCATTGGAATAAGGGATGTTGCTTTGTTTTGTATACAAAAGTTTGTATGGAACAGTTTTTCTCTCTGCTTTTGATATAGTGGAATATTTTAGAGTTAAAAAAAATCCTACACATAAAATAATGCATACCATAAGAGCAAACCAAATGCGTATTAGTGACATAACTCTCATTTTCATCCCTCTTTCATATCTTTGACTTCATTATTTATCATACAAAAAGAGGATTAAGATAGAGTAAATTTGAGGTAAAGAAACGTAAAGAAGGAGCACTTATCCTCCCAAATAAGTGCTCCTTTCTATATAAAGAGAGATTTAATGCACGGTTAAACGATACATATTATTATAAATATATTTTTCAAGTGAAAATTAGTAAATTCGGAATACAGATAGTGTTGCAGTTGTATCGCCCGTGTTTGGAATAGAAATAGTGTTTGCTGTAGGTTGTACAGAAATTGTTGTACCAGCTTGTAAAGTAACGATTGTAGAGAACGATACAGCACTACCGATAACGTTAGTTGAGAAATTACGAGTAGGTGGTTGGCCGTTGAATGAAATACCGAATCCAAACGGTGAAGAGCCTGGGAAAGTTGTAGACGCTGAGAAACTAATATCATATACGCCTGTTTCTAAAATTGTTAAAGTATCTGCAGTGTCATTAAAATTAATGTTATTTATTTCGAAAACTTGATTAAATTGGATGTTTGTTCCAGGGGATATTGTTTGAGCATTGGAGTTTCCGATTGCCGCGATCGTTACAGGAATTGGCGTACCCGCTGGTCCAGTAGCGCCAGTAGCACCAGTAGCACCTGCTGGTCCTTGGATACCTTGAGGTCCAGTAGCGCCAGTAGCACCCGCTGGTCCTTGGATACCTTGAGGCCCAGTAGCGCCAGTAGCACCTGCTGGTCCTTGAATACCTTGAGGTCCAGTAGCGCCAGTAGCACCTGCTGGTCCTTGGATACCTTGAGGTCCAGTAGCACCAGTAGCACCCGCTGGTCCTTGAATACCTTGAGGTCCAGTAGCCCAGTAGCACCAGTAGCACCAGTAGCGCCAGTAGCGCCTGTTGCTCCTCCACCTCCAAGACAACCTGATCCGTATTGAACTAGGATAGTTTGGATCTCTGTTATGAGTCTAACTAGTTTGTCGATCGTACAACAATCTACTTTGAATAACTTAGCGATATACAATAAATAATTAAGCAAGCTTTGTAGCTCAACGTACAATGCTCCGCACGAGAAAGGTGTTGTTCTTAAAATAGTTAATAGATTAGCAATAATAGAATTTCCAATTTGTTTTTGTGCTGGAGATAAATCTAAGCAATTGAGGAATTTTTGTAAGTTATTTAGGGCAGCGATCAAGTTATTGATATTATTTTGAGAAGGGTTTTGAAAGACAGCTTGAATAGCTTGGCCAAGAGCTTGAAGAAGTCTAACGAATTCTGTAAGTTCGGACTTAGAGATGTTAATGTGACTGCAAGTTCTGACTTCACAACAATCATTACCATAAAATACTTTTCCTTTATTTTTATTGTTCATCTTTTCATTCCTTTCTTTCATAGAATCAATAGTCATTACTATATATTAAAATGAAATTTCTACTAAATCCGTGCTGGACAAACTACCATTTCTAAAAAAATAAGAAATCGGCCCAGCTAGCAAAAAATAAGTAAAATATAGAGAAGGTTTTATATAATGTAAAGAAGAAAAGTTCAACATAAAAACTGCATGTCAATTGTTGAAGGATGTAACAATTGACATGCAGTTCGTGGATTGGATTTTATTTGTATTGATTTAATCTTTCAAGGGCTGTTTTAGGTAAGATTGGAATTGAAATAGTAAAAGTAGTACCATCTTCATTACTAGTCATTTTTAATGTACCGTTATGATTTTGAATAATTTTTTTCGTTACTGACAAGCCCAAACCTGTGCCGGAATCTTTTGTTGAGAAGAATGGATCAAAGATATAGTCTTGAATCGCTGGTGGAATACCAGTCCCATTATCAGTGAAAGTAATACGAACAAAATTATCTAGGCGGTAACTAGTGATTTGGATAGAAAGTTTTTTTTCTCCTTGAGCATCGACAGCGTTCTGGAATAAGTTTAAAAAAACTTGCACAAGTTCATGACGATCAATATGAACTAATATATCATCTAATTCGGTAGAAAAATTATAATCAATTGAAATGTTATGTAAAAAGACTTCGCTAGCTAGTAACTGTTGAATATACTCACGTAAAAATGTATTAATAGGAAAGGGTTCTCTTTTAAATTCACGTGTTTTTGAAAGAGATAAAAATTTTGTAATGATACTATTTGCTCGATCTAATTCAGGAATAAGTAAATTTTTAAATAGTTCTTTATTAGATGGAGAAACACTTTCTTGTAAAAATTGTAAGTATCCTCGTACTGTTGTAAGAGGATTTCGTACTTCGTGTGCAATTCCAGCTGCGATTCGCCCTGCTAACGAAAACTTCTCTGCATCACGTTCTGTATTTAAATAATGAAAGACACTAATAACTCTAAAAATCTCCCCGTTATAATCACGAATAATTCGGTTATTTATAATGCCATAGTTTTTGTCTAAAACTTCTTCATTATATATTTCTGTTCCCGTTTTTAATGTTTCAATCGCTTTAATTTTTTCTTCCGGCAAGTTTAGTAATTGTTGAATCGGTTTTCCGATAATATCATTTCGTATTACACCGAAATCATCTGCAGCAACTTGATTACATAAAGTAATATTCCCTTTATTATCGACAAAAGTTACATGATGTGAAAAGGCATCAAAAATATGTACAAAGTGTTTTTCGAGTTGTTCAAATAAAAATAATGAATCACAAGTAAGTTGAAAATGAGCCTCTTTATTCTCTTTTGGTATTTCTTGAATGGAATGGGTTGTTCTAGTTTTCTTTATTCGTAAACCAATATGTGGATTTTTGTATGTGAAATGATGTGGTAATTGATTCACAAGTTCTTCATAAAAACGTACTTTATTTTCTAGTTCTTCAATTCGTTTTTCATGAGATACAGTAGCATCGTTTGGAAGCATAAATAAATAACCCCTCATTTTAAAAATTCTTCCATATAGTATATCATATTTTTATAAGGATACTCTTAAAGAAAAGGCTACATGATGCAAAGTGTTTGGAAAGTGAATAGAAGATGAAGTTAAAAAGGGAGGGGTATATGTGCTGTTTATTGGAGTGACAGGATGGGGAGATCATGATTCTTTATACATAAATCCCTATGAAAATAGAAATAAATTACGAACATACAGCGAGTATTTTCCTATAGTAGAAGTGGATAGCTCATTTTATGCGATGCAACCTGCACGAAACTATACAAAATGGGCAATGGAAACACCGAAAGATTTTTCTTTTATCGTAAAAGCATATCAAGGAATGACAGGACATATGAAAGGTGAAATTCCTTTTTCTACGTTCGATGAGATGTTTGATGTATATAAACAATCTATTCTTCCTTTAATTGAAGCTGGTAAATTAAAAACGATTTTATTTCAATATCCACCATGGTTTGATTGTAAAAAGAAAAATGTAGATTTTCTTCGATATACGAAAGAAAAAATGGAAGGTTTACCATGTGCAATAGAATTTCGAAATCAAACATGGTTTTATCCAGAAATGAGAGATAGGACGTTACAGTTTCTAGAACAAGAGAAATGGATTCATACAATTTGTGATGAACCACAGGCTGGGATAGGTTCTGTGCCACTCGTGTTAGAGGTTACGAATTCAGACATGGCATTAATACGTTTTCACGGTCGAAATGTTCATGGTTGGCTTGATAAAGGGGAAAACTGGAGAGCAGTTCGCTGTTTATATCGCTACAACAATAAAGAACTGGAAGAATGGGTTGAACGATTAGAGCAATTAAAAAAGAAAACAAAGGATATATACGTACTGTTTAACAACAATTCAGGTGGGGATGCAGCAGATAATGCGAAACAGCTTATGAAAATGATGAACATTACATATGGTGAGCCGAAGCCGGAGCAATTAAATTTTTTTGAATGATAATAAACAAGAAAGGCACTGTACAAACAGGGGGAATGTACAGTGCCTTTCTATATGAAAAAGAGGGGTAACAATGTTACTGAGCGTTTGGTTGATTCATCAATTGTTGGCTTCATAATAAATGATAATGGTTATCATTATCATTGTCAATGGTTTTTCTAAAAATATATATAAAACTTTGTATATTTTAAATAGAGATAAAAAAAGAACAGCATTAATGCTGTTCTTTTCCAGGCTGTGGAGAAAGTCTTCTCCACAGCCTGTTTTTGTGTCTGAACCTCTTTTTATGTGTCAACACTGATAAAAAAGAGGAAAAGGAGAGATTTTTTATGATGGGTGCTTTAAAAAATCATCGTGATGAGCGTGTATCTGTTTCTGTAGAAGAGTTGGTTCCACAAGATCATTTCCTTCGTGCAATTGAAGCGACAATTAGTTTTGATTTTATTGAAGAGAAGTTACGCCCTTATTACTGTGAAAACAATGGACGCCCGTCCATTCATCCTATTGTTTTATTTAAGATGATGTTTATTGGATATTTTTACGGTATTCGTTCTGAGCGTCAATTGGAAAAGGAAATTAAAACGAATATTGCCTACCGTTGGTTTTTAGGGTTTTCTCTATCGGATACTATTCCGGATCACTCTACAATCAGTTGGAATCGTCGTACTCGTTTTATTCATACAAATATTTTCGAAGAAATTTTTGATGAGATTGTGAGACAAGCGACGGAGCACCGGATGGTAGGAGGACGTGCACTGATGACAGATTCTACACATATTAAGGCCAATGCCAATAAAAATAAATTTGTACATAAATATAAAAAAGAAAAAGCAAAGTTTTATATAGACGAGCTAGAAGCTGCGGTAATCGAAGATCGTGAGGTACATGGAAAAAAGAATTAAAACCTAGAAAGGAAAGTGATACCCCTACCAAAAAAACTCGTATAAGTACAACGGATCCAGATAGTGGATTTTTAATGAGAGATGGAAAACCAAATGGTTTTCATTTCTTGGATCATCGTACGACTGATGCGAAGTACAATATTATTACAGATACCTATGTAACGGCTGGAAATATGGCAGATTCCGAGCCGTATTTAGCACGCCTCCAAGCTCAGATTGATAAATTCGACTTCAAAGTAGAAGCTGTTGCCCTTGATGCTGGCTATTTTACAGGATATATCTGTAAGAAACTATCAGAACGGAATATATTTATGGTGATGGGGTATCGCCGATTTGGAAAACGGAATAAAGAAGTACCGAAAAGCCAATTTAAATATGTAGAAGAAATGAATGTTTTCGCTTGTCCGATGGGATGTATTCTAGAATATGTAACAACTGATCGTGAAGGATACCGTCAATACAAATCGAATCCAGAAGACTGCGCTGTTTGTCCGTTACGTGAGGTGTGCTTTTCAAAGAAACAAAAACAAAAAGTTATCACTCATCATGTGTGGGAGAAATATAAGGATATTGCTAGAAAAAACAAGCTAACAGCTACAGGGAAAAGGTTGTATAAAGTACGCTGTTCCACTATAGAGCGAAGCTTTGCAGACGCCAAAGAACTACATGGCTACCGCTATGCCCGGTTTCGAGGGCTGAAGTCTGTCCAAATGCAAGCTTATCTCACCGCAGCTTGTCAAAACATGAAAAAAATAGCCCTCCACCTGACCAAAAAGGGTCAGGTGGAGGGCTATTTTTTAAAATTCTATTATTTTATGTTGTTTTTATTCGCTAAAATCAAAAAAGATTCCAGAGTGTTGGGAACCCTAAAGGGTTTCCCAACACTCTGAAAAAGAACAGCATTAATGCTGTTCTTTTCCAGGCTGTGGAGAAAGTCTTCTCCACAGCCTGTTTTTGTGTCTGAACCTCTTTTTATGTGTCAACACTGATAAAAAAGAGGAAAAGGAGAGATTTTTTATGATGGGTGCTTTAAAAAATCATCGTGATGAGCGTGTATCTGTTTCTGTAGAAGAGTTGGTTCCACAAGATCATTTCCTTCGTGCAATTGAAGCGACAATTAGTTTTGATTTTATTGAAGAGAAGTTACGCCCTTATTACTGTGAAAACAATGGACGCCCGTCCATTCATCCTATTGTTTTATTTAAGATGATGTTTATTGGATATTTTTACGGTATTCGTTCTGAGCGTCAATTGGAAAAGGAAATTAAAACGAATATTGCCTACCGTTGGTTTTTAGGGTTTTCTCTATCGGATACTATTCCGGATCACTCTACAATCAGTTGGAATCGTCGTACTCGTTTTATTCATACAAATATTTTCGAAGAAATTTTTGATGAGATTGTGAGACAAGCGACGGAGCACCGGATGGTAGGAGGACGTGCACTGATGACAGATTCTACACATATTAAGGCCAATGCCAATAAAAATAAATTTGTACATAAATATAAAAAAGAAAAAGCAAAGTTTTATATAGACGAGCTAGAAGCTGCGGTAATCGAAGATCGTGAGGTACATGGAAAAAAGAATTAAAACCTAGAAAGGAAAGTGATACCCCTACCAAAAAAACTCGTATAAGTACAACGGATCCAGATAGTGGATTTTTAATGAGAGATGGAAAACCAAATGGTTTTCATTTCTTGGATCATCGTACGACTGATGCGAAGTACAATATTATTACAGATACCTATGTAACGGCTGGAAATATGGCAGATTCCGAGCCGTATTTAGCACGCCTCCAAGCTCAGATTGATAAATTCGACTTCAAAGTAGAAGCTGTTGCCCTTGATGCTGGCTATTTTACAGGATATATCTGTAAGAAACTATCAGAACGGAATATATTTATGGTGATGGGGTATCGCCGATTTGGAAAACGGAATAAAGAAGTACCGAAAAGCCAATTTAAATATGTAGAAGAAATGAATGTTTTCGCTTGTCCGATGGGATGTATTCTAGAATATGTAACAACTGATCGTGAAGGATACCGTCAATACAAATCGAATCCAGAAGACTGCGCTGTTTGTCCGTTACGTGAGGTGTGCTTTTCAAAGAAACAAAAACAAAAAGTTATCACTCATCATGTGTGGGAGAAATATAAGGATATTGCTAGAAAAAACAAGCTAACAGCTACAGGGAAAAGGTTGTATAAAGTACGCTGTTCCACTATAGAGCGAAGCTTTGCAGACGCCAAAGAACTACATGGCTACCGCTATGCCCGGTTTCGAGGGCTGAAGTCTGTCCAAATGCAAGCTTATCTCACCGCAGCTTGTCAAAACATGAAAAAAATAGCCCTCCACCTGACCAAAAAGGGTCAGGTGGAGGGCTATTTTTTAAAATTCTATTATTTTATGTTGTTTTTATTCGCTAAAATCAAAAAAGATTCCAGAGTGTTGGGAACCCTAAAGGGTTTCCCAACACTCTGAAAAAGAACAGCATTAATGCTGTTCTTTTCCGTTGACGAATTGTTGCAAATCAAAAGGAGTTATCGCCTGGATAAATTCTTTTGAGATAAGTGTTTGAACGAGAGTGCTCTCAGAGATAGAAGCACCTGTTTTCTTTTCATAAGCTTGTTTTAATAAATCAAGTTTTTCAGCCGTTTCTTTTGGTAATTCAATTGTAAGTGTGTTCATAATTTCTCCCCCTTATTATTAGAGTACCACTACAGTATAGGAGAGACAAGAAAAGAGAATATGAAATATAAAAAAGGTTACCAAATTTTCAAATGGTAACCTTTTTTATGTATAAGAGTTATTAAGCAATACCGATATACTTTAAAGTTTTTGATGGAGTACTGTGATCAAAGAAGTGTTGTAAAAATGCAATATCAACACCTGATTTGTATGCACAATAACCCCAAGTTTTTCGAAGTGTATGTGAGCTAATCCCTTCTAATCCAACTTCTTTTGCAGCTTTGTTTAAAATGTACCATGCATGTTGTCTCGTAATAGATTTTGTTCCTTTTTGAGATTTTAACAATGGTTCATTACGTTTCCAAGTTTTACGTTCTTTCATGTAGTCTTCGATTGCGTGCTGTAAGTCTTCATTTACAGCAAACCATTTATGTTTCTTCACTTTTTCATTGTAAAATAAAATGGAATGGCGAACATTTTCATTTTCATCGATTACATCACTAACTTTTAATTGTAAGATTTCACTTACTTTTAAGCCAGAATTTACAGCTAATACGAATAATAAGCCATCACGTTTCGAAGATTGTAAAAGTATATTTTTGATAGTTTCTAATTGTTTTTCATTTTGAATAGGTTGTCCTGCTTGTTTCATTTCACGCACTCTCCTCTTTTATATGTGTAAAGGAAAGGATTAACTTGTTTCTTACTATAAAGGGAGAGTGTGAATTTCATGTGAACTCCTAGTGAAATTAAGACAAATTATTTGACTTCTTTTACTTTTTGTAAATTGAAATAGAATACAACACTGTTAGTCGTATTATACACACCGTATTCGGCATGATGGAGGTCTAAAATGTTTTTTACAATAGATAATCCGAGACCGGTACCTCCAGTGTGACGGCTACGTGATGCATCTAGACGATAGAAGCGATCCCAAATTTTTTCAAGACTTTCTTCAGGGATAGGGTTTCCTGTATTCTCGATTTCGACTTTTACGTTATCTTCTGCTTCTATAATGGAGACTTGTATTTTTTCTCCCTCTGGCGTATAACGGATTGCATTACTTAGTAAGTTCACAACTACTTGCTCAATGCGACTGCGATTTGCTTTAACAAGTATAGAAGGGTCTGCATCGATGTTCACTTGTAAATGTTTTTCTTCCATGCTAAATAATAATTTTGTGTAGACTTGTTGCGTTAATTCACCGATTGAGAACGTCGTCATATCTAGTTTGTAAGTACCAGATTCCAACTTTGCTAATTCTAACATTTCAACAATCAGCCTGTTCATATTTTCTGTTTCTTCTAAAATAACATCAGTATAATACGAAGTATCCTTACTAACACCATCTTTAATTCCTTCTGCAAAACTTCTAATTACACTTAGCGGTGTTTTTAATTCGTGTGATACGCCAGAAATGAATTCTTTTCTTGTTTTTTCTAATTGACGTTCACGTTCAATATCTTGTTGTAACTTTGTATTAGCAACATTTAATCGATCGATTCGATCTTTTAAATTTACAGATAATGTATTGATACTGCCAGAAAGCCCGCCAATTTCATCGTCAGCTGTAACAGGTAATTTCTCGCTGAAATCAAAATTAGCCATTTTTTTTGTAACACGATTTATTTTAATTAATGGCTTAACAATGATTTTTGAGTAGTAGAAGGATAACAAAATAATTACGAGAAACACGATGATTAAGGCATAGACATAATAATCTTTTAAAACGAGCATCGCTTCATTAACAGGCTGCAAAGATGCTATCGCAAAAGCGTATTCTGTAATCCTTCCATTTTCTATAATCGGTTTTACAAAGATACTATTTTTTATATTTTCTCCGCCATCTAATATGAAAGTACTTAATTGGTTCGAGTTAGAAGTTCCCTCTCTAATCATATCTGCAAAATATTGAACGGCTTGTAATGTTTCAATATCATTTGCAAGACGAACCTCCGCTTTGGATGGGAGCTGTAACTTAGTTATAACACCTGTAAAGACGATTCGAGTTGTAGATTTGTATCGGCTTGCAAGTCTGTTCTTAGAAGGGTTACCATTAATTGACTGAAAATCCGAATAGAAATGTTCGTTCTGCCATTGATTATAATTCGTTCCTAATTTTTGTGGTGTGATTATATTATTCTCTTGTACGACTCCATCAACATTGATTATTACATCTTTTTTTAAACCTAAATTTTCGAATTTATTATATTCTTCTGGTGTTAAAAGATTGTTGAGTGGAATGGAATACTGTTTATTATTATTGGGATTAAATACATCGATATAGTAATTGTTATCACTTTTAATAATACCGTTAGAATCCAAAAACTGCATATCGGCATTTGTTTTATCATGAAATTCTTGTTTTAGTTTTCTAACCTGCTCATAACTTTTATCACTTTTATCATAATTATCTACGAATTTTTCAAAAGCAGTTTGGACTGTTTTTACTTTCTTATTAATATAAAATTTCTCTAAAAATAGAGATTGTCCTAGAAAAAAAAGTAGGAATATGATTGTAAATAAAGTGGATGTTAATAAAAATAGTTTAAAGACAATACTTCTGTTTTTCACTGCGTCACCTCTTATGAGAAATACTGTAAATGATTTCTTTCTCCCGTTAAATCCGATTGGTTCAACTAATAATCAGTGAGGGATGGAAAAAACCTCCACTGATTAAAGTTTCACTTCATTATAACAAACGTTACAAGAAAGTAGAGGGGAGAAATCTGTCTCTTTATAAAGTAGTTATTTATAAAAAGTCACATAAAAAGAACTCGCCAGACGTATGACAAGTTCTTTAGTGTATTATTGTTGAATTGCTGCATCTAAAGCGATTTCAATCATTTCGTTAAATGTAGTTTGACGCTCTTCAGATGTTGTTTCTTCGCCAGTGAAGATGTGATCGCTAACTGTTAATACAGATAATGCATTTACACCGTATTTCGCTGCTAATGTGTAAAGAGCAGTTGTTTCCATTTCTACTGCTAATACACCGTAATCTCCAAGTTTTTTAACTATGTCCATGCTTTCACGATAAAACACATCTGCTGTTAAAACGTTACCGACACGAACGTGTAATCCTTTTTCAGTTCCAGCATCATAAGCTTTCTTTAAAAGGTCAAAGTTTGCAGCTGGTGCAAAATCAAATCCTGGGAATGTTAAACGGTTCATATTAGAATCAGTACAAGCCGTCATTGCGATAATAACATCACGAACTTTTACATCTTTTTGAATTGCACCGCAAGTTCCAACGCGAATTAAATTTTTAACTCCGTAGCTTTGGATTAATTCGTTTACATAAATAGAAATAGAAGGAACACCCATACCTGTACCTTGAACAGATACACGTTTTCCTTTATAAGTTCCAGTGAAACCTAACATACCACGCACATTATTATAGCAAGTAACGTCCTCTAGAAATGTTTCAGCGATATATTTTGCACGTAATGGATCACCAGGTAATAGAATAGATTCAGCGATTTCGCCTTGTTTTGCTTCGATATGTACACTCATAAAAAAGTCCTCCTTATAATGTATTGATAGAAATCAATATCATTTGCATTATACACTACGAATCCTTTCAATTAAAATCTTTTTATTATTTGTAATATGTGCAAAATAGGAGGATTTCATAAATCATAATCTAGAATATATATCTTAAGAAGTTTTGTATGAATAGAGACAATAAAAATGGTAGGTGATGTTTTGAAAAATCTTGTCATTGGGCTTATTGCGTTAGTACTTATTGTGGCAGGAGGATTTTACATAAAAAAATATCAAGAAAACGAAGAGACTGTAGGAGATGTTCAGGAAGTAAAGTGGGATGTTTCAAATGGAAAGGGAAATGAGAAAGTAGATATTGTATTTCAGTTGTTAAACAACAAGAATAATGAAATTCGTGGTGTAAATGATCAAATGCGGGCAGTGATTGTAGATGGACAGTTAAAAAACATACAACAAATTAAACCCACATTTGCAGGGAACGGGTCATATAAGTTATCTTCCAAAATAGCAAAAGACGAAGAATATACAATATTTTTATACGAAGACAAAAATAAGTCCGTAGAGTCATTCGCTAGGAAGAATTTTGGTAGAACGAAAGAGGAGAACAATAAGAAAAAAGTGAAATTTCCAATCGACAGTGTACTTACAAAAAAAATAGGAGAGTATGAAGTTTCTCTTTTATTTGGCGCATTACATCCGAATGAACCAGTTACGTTAACATTTCAGTTTCAAGCGAAAAAGGGTGAAAAATTGAAATTGCATTCAGAGAGAGGAGAAGTAGAGTCACTCTATATAGTGGATGAAACGAAGGAGAATTTTTTATACGCTATGCCTGTAGATACGGATGAGCAATTACAATACCGAATTACATTTCCTGCCGAGGGCACGTATAAAATGTGGGGGAATTTCTATATAAATGGTAAGAAGTATGAAAAAGAATTTATTGTACAAGTTCAAAAAAGAAAAAACAGCTAAGAATTTAGCTGTTTTTTCTTTTTCCTATTAATTTTGTTACAGAGAGCATTGTAATTGGTAAAGAATGATTCTTCCTAAATGCTAAATATTTACCGCTCCATGCTGGTTTATATTTTTCTTTAAAATGTCGTAATCCGCTGAAACTATACGTATAACGAACGTTATTAAAGATTGCAGCAGCCACTCGTTCAGACCAGAAAGACTGTGTGGATAAACCAACATTTGAAAGTGGTGCCATACCGATATTAAAGGAGTGGTATTCATTTTCTTTTGCCCACTGGAATAAGTGGATGAAAATTGCGTCCATAATGCCGCTAGGCGCATCTGGATAATATCGCATTAAATCGACAGATAATGATCCGTTTTGATATACAGGCATGAATGTTGTGAATGCAATAATTTTTCCATCCGCATCAGATAATGTTGCGATAGGAGCGCGACTAATATATTCACGATCGAAGTATCCGAGTGAAAAACCTTTCTCTTTTTTTCCACCAAGCCATGCATCTGAAACTTTTCTTAACTCTTCATATAATTCGTCGGAGAAAGGTGGCTCATGAATAGAGAATGTATAGCCTTCTCTTTCAAAACGGTTGAAAGTAGCTCGCATGCCAGCGCGTTTCTTTCCTGTTATTGTAAAGGTATTTAAATCAACAACAGCTTCTTCACCAAGCTTAAAGAAGTTATAACCAAAATCGTGGTATAAACTCATCCATTTACTTTCAATTTGATAGAATACACAAATGTATCCAAATCGATCAGCCTCAGCTAAAAACTCTTGCAATACAGTACGATAGGAGGAAGGGTCCCCAATTGGATCACCCAGTACAATAAGTCGTTTTCCAGTTATCGAGAAGAGAATGAGTGCTTTTCCATCACTACTGAAAAAGAACTGTTTATCTCCTAAAAAACCTAAATGACTAAGTACATTTCCACCATGTTCATCTAAGAAGTTTTGTAATCGTTTATCATTAGCTGGTTGCCCGGGAAATTCATTTCGATAACGATTTGCAATGAGTGAACCAATTAGTAAAAAAGTAGGAACAAAAAAGGCAGCTGCTAATGCACTTCGTTTTACTTGTGTAATATTACGAACGACAAAATCAGGTTTGAAAGCTTCTTTTGCACCTGCAAATAAAATACCTAAGTTTTTATATAAATATAACGTTACAAGTAGGAATATAAAAACTTTTACGATATCGGAAAGTGAGACTTCCATTTTCTCACGTACAAACCTTTTACGAAGCATATACAATACAGCGAGTACGATTAATAAAATAAAAGTTTCTTCAACATCAATTCCTTTTAGTGTGTTAAAAATAGCCGCTCCAATTAAAGATACAATCGTCATATAATAAGAACGTTTTGTTCCGTAATATATCCCCCGCGAAAGAATGAGGAGGAGAATACCGAATGTTAGCGATAAGCTAAAAGAAAATTGAATAAGATGTTTTGGAGCTAGAATATGTAAGGCGTGTGCCCGATTTATACTTGTCGGTAGAATGGTTGATAAAATAACCATTAAGCCAGCAAATACTGTTAAAGCAGCAGATGCCCAAGAACCTAACTTTCCTAGAAAGTCACGCTGCAAAGTCCATATAACACCAGTTGTCTCTAATGCAGGCGCAATAAAAGGTTTATCTTCAAACTTTTTAATGGCTACTCCTGTCATTTCAAAAGCTGCAAAAATGAGACCAAGGCAGAAGGGCAAGATGTAATAGACGAGACGATATAATAACATAGCAGGGAGTAAAACACCTGTATCGATGCCGTATTGCCCAAGCCCAGTTAAGAAGACAAGATCAAATGATCCAAGGCCACCAGGAACAAGACTAACGACACCAGCTAAAGCAGCAATAACATATACGCCTAAAAACTTTTGGAATTCGATTTCAATGCCAAATAATAGTAATATGACGTACATAACAATACCAGCAGATACCCATTCGACTAATGAAACTAATGAGTATAAAACAGTTGGGTTTTTCTCCTCTTCTTCTTGTTCCTCTGTTTGCGTCGCTTTTCTATTTTTTAATTTAGAAAATCCGATATATATAGGGACGAAAAGAGCGAAGAAGATAAGAACAGGCCATAGCCATGGTTTTTCATGCAAAATAAATCTCGTGTCTAATATTCCGATAAGACCAAGAAATGAAAGAATGGCTAATCCATTAATAAAGGCAGTTGTCATCCAAGCGATACTTTTAATAAGTTTTCCATTTTCTTTTATATATGGACGATAAAGCATTGTGCGTACGCCGGCTCCAACAAGACCACCAAACCCGATAAATCCATTTAAAGTATTAGCAATCCACGAGATACGGAAAATCTTTTGGACAGGAATGTCAGCTTTTAAGTAACGAAGCATAACATAGTCATAAAAGAACATTGTTGATACAGCGAATGCACCAAGTGTAATTGCTAAAAAGACTCCTCCAGTTGGAATGTTTTTAATTGTATCAATCGCTTCTAAAAAAGAAATGCCCGCTAATTCTTTTTTTGCTTGAAAGAATACAATTGTTAATACAACAAATGGGAAGATAATTTTCCCGATTTGTAAGAAACGTTTCCATGAAAACGACATAAATACAACTCTCCTTGTATAAGAAAACTGAGACAATAATATTATTATGACAAACTTCAAGAAAAATAAAAAGGTAATTTCCTGTATAGGGGAGCTATTTTTTATATAGGTATATTTAAAAGAATATTTTGTTTATCAGAAAATTAAGTTAGAATAAGGTGAAAGAAGGTTGAGGGGGGAGTATATGATTATAAAAGGTTACGTAGGATATGAGTTAGAAAAAGAGAAACCTAATACATCAGAAGATTTTTTTAACAGATCTGAAGTGACATATATATTAAATGGTAAAGAGAAAACTTTTTCGGTTTTATACGTTCGATATTTTGAAGAAGTTTTACAAGAAATTACTCCTTTTGAAGGAAATCCAGTGTATAAAGTAGAAGAACAAAACATATATTTGCGCGATATTGTAGCGATATGTTGTTTAATGAAAGATAAGGAGCTTCGTGCGCAAAAACGTTTGTATTTAAATAATATGGAAGAATTTCAACAATATTTTGATGAGGGAACGGTGTCGAAAGTACAAGAAATATTGGCTGAATTACATAAAAATAAAAGAGTAGAAATAGCGTGAAATGGCAAAGGAGAGAGAAAAAATGTCTAATTTTATGGTTGAAAATCAAACAGAACAAGTTTCTATATTTTTAGAAGATGCTATTAATTTAATAACCAATTATGTAAATTATCATACGTTACCTTCTTTATTAGAGGAAACACCAGCAGGGAATGAGCGATATTATAAAGGGTTATTAGCATCAATGAGACGACTTCTCGTTTTTTGCGAAGAAGGACAGGATGCATGTTTTGTTTTGTTGAATAGCCAGCCATTTCGAAAAACAGCAGCTGAAAAAATTTTATATAAGATTTACCATCAAGTAATTGCAGAGTTTTTTTCACCGAAGAGTGATCATTGGTATGAAAATAGTCGGTCTGCATATACAGGGAAAAATTCTATCGTTTTTCAACAAACACCACCTGCATCTTTAGAGCAAGTGATGAAGAGTTTAGAAGGTAAATTTCAATTGATGCGTGAAGAACTAGAATATTATGAGACGGATTATCAGACAAAGATGTTACACAAATATTGATTGAGGAAAAGAAGCTAAGGTGACTTAGCTTCTTTTCCTTTTGTACAGTTATATAAGGGATTTTCATTGAATATAGTTAAGTGGATAGCATTAGGGAGGTGCAACATGAATCAGCAAGGTGTATTTACAGATTACTTTCATGAAGTAGAAAATTGGTGTGAAAGTGTTCTTCACGTATTAGATAGTCGCGCAATGGAAGTGTATGATGTCCATATGCTTGCTTATAAAATTCAGACGTTATTAGAGCGTATGAAAGAGCATGAGTATGAAACAGATGCAGAGTTTATGTATGAAATAAGCGATGATGTAGAACATATTCAGCATCACTTGCAGGAAGTATTTATGCAAGAAGAAGAGGAATATGAATTATATGAAAGAGGGGATAGTGAACGAGCTGTCCCAATTGGAGGACATACACTCCCGCCATTACCTTATCCATATAATGCGTTAGAACCGTATATTTCTAAAGAAATTATGATGTTACATCATGATAAACATCATCGGAGTTACGTGGAAGGATTAAATAAAGCAGAGAAGATGATGGAAGAAGCGAGAAAAACAAATAAATTTGATTTAATTAAGCATTGGGAAAGGGAAGCGGCTTTTCATGGGTCAGGTCATTACTTACACACGATATTTTGGAATAACATGAAAAAAGACGGTGGTGGAAGTCCAAGAGGAACTTTTTCACAACAAATTGAACAAGATTTTGGGAGCTTTTTACGTTTCCAAAAACATTTTACAGAAGCAGCCTCTAAAGTAGAAGGTTCAGGCTGGGCAATTCTCGTTTGGGTACCCCGGTCTGGAAGGTTAGAAATTTTGCAAAGTACACTTCATCAATTATTTACACAATGGGATACGATACCGCTCCTTGTACTAGATGTCTGGGAACATGCGTATTATTTACAATACCAAAATCGAAAAGATGAATATATTAAAAACTGGTGGAATGTTGTAAATTGGCCTGATGTAGAAAAAAGGTTTGAAACTGCGAAACAAATTGAATGGACACCATATTAGACGCAAATTCTCTGCGTCTTTTTTAATGGAAGTAGAAGGAAGATTTCGTTCATATTTTAAAAGGCCAAGCATACACTTGTACAAAAAGTGCCAAAAGGACGTGGGGGGAAATATGAGACGAATTTGTGTAATCATTACGCTTCTTATGATGTATGCAAGCGTTATGCCGATTCCTACATATGCAAAGATGAACAGCAATGTTAGTGCTCGAAATGCTGTATTAATGGAGCAACAGTCTGGTCGTGTATTATACGGAAAGGCAGAACATGAGCCTCAAAAAATTGCTAGTATAACAAAAATTATGACCGCCTTATTAGCTGCTGAATCAGGGAAGATGAAAGAAATGGTATCAGTTAGTAATGAAGCGGTGAGGGTGGAAGGATCGGCAATCTATTTAAAGCCTGGACAAAAAGTGAAGTTAGAAGATTTAGTATACGGACTCATGCTTAGATCTGGTAATGACGCAGCGCAAGTAATTGCTGAAAGTGTGGGTGGGAGTATAGATGGATTCGTATATTTAATGAATCAAAAAGCGAAAGAAATTGGAATGAAAGATACGCACTTCTCAAACCCTCATGGCTTAGATGGAGATGGATCACATTATTCGTCGGCTTACGATATGGCATTATTAACGAAATATGCAATGGGAAACGAGACATTTAAGAAAATCTTTGGAACCAAAACATATAAATCAGATTCTTGGGATTACCCGTGGAAAAATAAACATAAGCTGGTAACGTCTTATTATGAATTTGCAACAGGGGGAAAAACAGGCTTTACGAAGAAAGCTGGGCGAACGCTTGTTACAACGGCATCAAAAGGTGGACTAGATTTAATTGTCGTAACTTTGAGTGCCTCTAGTGATTGGGATGATCATATGAATTTGTTTGATAAAGGTTTTGACCGTTTCAAACAAACGAAAGTTTTAGGACAAGGAGCAATTGCTGAAATAAATGAAAAGAAGTATGCCAACCATGTTTATACGAAAAATAGTTTTTCGGTACCGTTAACTGAAGAAGAAAAAAAGAACGTAGTATTAAAAGTTGAACTCGATAAAAGTACAAAACTTACGGATGGAGTAAAGGTTGGAAAGACAGACATTTATGTTGGTAATGAAAAAGTTGGAGAACGGAATTTATTTTATAGTAAACGAAAGTTAGTAGCTACAACGGGACTTTACTGGAATAATGTGAAAGAAATTTTTTCTTACATGATAGGTGTTGGGAACGATGGTTAATCTCGTATGGGTAGCGATGGCTGTCATTGGGATTGTATACGCCATGATAAATGGAACGATGGAAGAAGTGAATAAAGCTGTATTTGACGGAGCAAAAGATGCGGTAACGATTTGTATAGGACTTATTAGTGTTTTAGTATTTTGGCTCGGTTTAATGAAAATTGCAGAGGAAGCCGGATTGTTAAAAAAATTAGTTACACTTTTTATGCCGATAGTAAAAAGGTTGTTTCCAGAAATACCAAAGGATCATCCGTCTATGGGATTTATTCTATCAAATATGATGGCAAACTTTTTTGGTCTAGGTAATGCAGCGACCCCTCTTGGTATTAAAGCGATGGAACAACTGAAAGAGTTAAATGGAGGAAAGGATTCGGCGAGCCGTTCTATGGTGACGTTTCTAGCATTAAATACATCAGCTATTACATTAATTCCTACGACAGTCATTTCCATTCGAATGACGTATGAATCAGCGAATCCTACTGAAATTGTTGGGGTAACATTTATTGCACAAGTACTTTCTATGATTGGAGCAATTTGGATTGACCGCTATTTTTACCGAAGAAGGAGTAGAAAGGGGCGGAAAAAATGAGCATTGTAAATACAATTTCCTTATGGGTAATCCCTTGTGTAATTGGTTTTATCCTTTTATATGGCACAATAAAGAAAGTGCCGACGTATGAATCGTTCGTTGAGGGAGGAAAAGAAGGGATTCAAATTGCAATTTCCATCTTACCGTTTATGGTTGGAATGCTTGTGTCTATTTCTATATTCCGGTCTTCAGGTGCGTTAGATGCAATGATATCGGTAATGAAGCCAATGTTAGATTTGATCCATGTTCCAGCAGAAATTGTACCCTTAGCACTTATACGCCCTATTTCAGGCTCTGCTGGTTTAAGTATTACGACCGATTTAATTGCAACATATGGGCCAGATTCGTTTATTGGGAGATTGGCTTCTACGATGCAAGGGAGCACAGATACGACTTTCTATATTTTAACTGTATATTTTGGAGCGGTTGGGATTAGAAAAATGGGGGATGCACTAAAAGTAGGACTTTTTGCAGATTTAATCGGGATTATATGCTCAATTGTGTTCGTTTCTTTATTGTTTCAGTAATACTATTCATTTTTTACGCTATTTCGCTTATAATACGTATACGACCACTATTAAGGTGTAGCTTAATAGTGGTTTTTTTATGTGGTATTTTTGACAAAATGATGAACTTTTATTGTGAGAAATATGAAAAATATGGACAATAATAAAGGGTAAAAACATGATTTGACCTTTATATGTTTATTATCATCGCTATGTTGTTTAAGTAAGATGAAGCGAATAGCCGTAAAGCGTATGCGGTTGCCAAGTCTTTCTAATGTAAGGTAAGATAAATTCGAGGTGAAAAAAAGAAATGGAACGATTACAAAAAGTGATTGCGCAAGCAGGTATTGCATCGAGAAGAAAGGCTGAGGAATTAATTCAGCAAGGAAAAGTGAAAGTTAATGGAAAAATAGTGAAAGAGTTAGGGACAAAAGTAACTCCTCAAGATAAAGTAGAAGTAAATAATATCCCTCTTGAAAAAGAAGAACCTGTTTATTTTTTACTATATAAACCAACTGGCGTAATTTCAAGTGTATCAGACGATAAAGGAAGAAGTGTTGTAACGGACTTTTTCCCGGAAATTACACAACGTTTATTCCCAATCGGACGCTTAGATTATGATACGTCTGGCGTATTATTAATGACAAACGATGGGGACTTCGCAAACGTATTAATGCATCCTAGATATAAAGTTGAAAAAACATATGTTGCAAAAATAAAAGGGCCATTAACAGGTGAGAAAATTCGCATGTTAGAACGCGGTGTTACGTTAGAAGATGGTAAAACAGCACCAGCACGTGTGAAAATTATTTCTTGGGACAAGCGTAAAGAGATGGCTATTGTACAATTAACAATTCATGAAGGACGTAATCGTCAAGTACGTCGTATGTTTGAAGCGTTAGACTGTAAAGTAGTGAAATTAAAACGTGAACGTTATGCTTTCTTAGAAGTAGGAAGCCTGCGACCTGGTGATGCGAGAGAATTGACACCACATGAGGTGAAACAATTACGCGCGCTTGCTTCTACAAAGCCAAGATAAGCTATAGAGTTAAAAATTCACCAGTGGAGTGCTCTGCTGGTGATTTATTCAATACAACATTTACAGAAGATAATACATAACATTTACCGAGGAGAGGAGAGGTAATATGAAGAAAAATCGCTTATTATTTCGCGTTATTATTCTACTCATTTTATGTGGTGCTGTAGGATTTACCCTTTATCAAGGATTCTTTGCTAATAAAGAGAAAATGCAAATCGGAAAAGAAGCACCTAACTTTATTGTGACGGATTTAGAAGGAAAGAAAATTGAACTAAAAGATTTAAAGGGAAAAGGTGTATTTTTAAACTTTTGGGGCACGTGGTGTAAACCTTGTGAAAAAGAAATGCCTTATATGAATGAATTATATCCAAAGTATAAAGAAAAAGGCGTTGAAATCATAGCGTTAGATGCAGATGAAACGGATATTGCAGTAAAGAACTTTGTGAACCAATATGGTTTGAAATTCCCAGTTGCCATTGATAAAGGACAAAAGATTATAGGAACATATGGAGTAGGTCCTTTACCGACAAGCTTTTTGATTGATAAAGATGGAAAAGTAGTGGAGCAAATTATAGGGGAACAAACGAAAGAACAGTTAGAAGGGTATTTAAAGAAAATTACTCCGTAATAAAGAAAGCCTTTACATAAGGGGTGCGTGTTTATAGTGCCTCTGGTTTAAAAATTCTGAGTATTGCGGTAACTTGAGGTTAGAATATACAATAGTACATATAGATACAGGGGCGGTGAGAGTGTTGAAAGAAATTAAATGTGAATGTGGACATGTTAATCCGATAGGAACCGTTTTTTGTGAAGCTTGCGGGAAACCATTTGAAAGCAATGAAAATGCAAAACTATTGGATATGCGCTATGAGGGGAGTGCACGGAGATCTCTCACGCAGACAAAAACGATAGTCGATAAAATTTGGAGCTTTTTCTCTTCTGTAAAAGTAGGTGTATGGCTAATCGTAATAACTTTAGCTGCATCAGCGATAGGAACTATATTTCCGCAAGAAATGTACATAACTCCAGGTATTGCACCAGCTGAATATTATAAACAAGAATATGGATTTTTAGGACAATTATACTATCAATTAGGGTTTAATAATTTATACGGTTCATGGTGGTATATGATTTTGATTGCTTCTATCGGTATTTCACTTGTGATATGTAGTTTAGACCGCGTTATTCCACTTTATAAAGCTTTAAAAAAGCAAGGCGTAAAAAGACATCCTAGTTTTTTAAAGAGACAGAGATTATATGGGACTGGTACACCGCAAGAAGGTGACCTGGAAAGAGTGCAAGAGAATTTAAAGAAAAGAAACTATAACGTGAAAGTGGAAGACGGAAACGTTTTAGCAGAAAAGGGACGCTTCTCGCGTTGGGGTCCATATGTAAATCATATCGGTCTTATTATCTTTTTATTCGGTGCGATGCTTCGTTTTTTACCGAGTATGTACGTAGACGAAGCACTTTGGTTACGTGACGGTGAAACGAAAGAAATACCAGGGACGGATGGACAATACTACTTAAAAAACGAGAAATTTATAAAAGAAGTTTATGATAAAAGTAAGGACAAGGAAGTTTTTGATGAAGCGATTGATCGTGTAGGCGATAAAATGATTGCGAAAAACTTCCAAACGAATGCCGTATTATATAAAGCAGTAGGAGAAAATATAGCAGGACAAAAACCGAAATTAGAAAAAGTAAAAGAAGCGGAAATTCGAGTGAATGAACCACTGAAATTTGATCAATTTGCAGTGTATCAAGTTTCTTATAAAGAAAGTGAATTTAAAAGTATGTCCTTTAACTTGCAAAATAAAGAAAATAATCAAAAGTGGGGACCAATTAAAGTAGATTTAACGAATCCTAAGGAAAAATATGATTTAGGAAATGGTTATTCTCTAGAACTATTAAGCTATTTTCCTGATTTTTATTTTGATGAGAATGGAAAACCAAATACAAAAACGAAATTACCAAACAATCCTGCATTTGTATTTAAAATGTTTACACCTGAAACACCAGATGGTGAAGTGAGTTTTGTTGGTATTCAGCAAAATATAGAACCAGATGGAAACAACAAATATAAAATGTCGTTTGCAGGTGTTGAAATGCAAAATGCCACAGCACTTACTGTAAGAAAAGATTTAACGCTTTGGATTCTCGGCATTGGAGGATTTATATTTATGGTTGGTGTCATTCAAGGTATGTATTGGAATCATCGCCGTATTTGGATACAACGTGTTAATGATGAATGGTGGATTGCAGGGCATACAAATAAAAATTGGTTCGGTTTAAAGAAAGATATTGAAAGAGTACTAGAAGGTACAGCAATTCCACAGCCAAATGATAAAGTAATTGATAAAAAAATTAGTTAAGGTGGGGAAACGATATGGTGCAAATAAGTAGTAACTTTCTCTTTACCGCATTTATTTTATATTTAATTGCCACTCTATTTTTCGGGGGAGCAATTAAAGAAAAGGGTCATAAATGGGCAAATGTAGGAATAACGATTACAATTTTAGGGTTTATTGCACAAACAGTATATTTTGTTACAAGGTGGATTGCATCAGGACATGCGCCAGTTAGTAACTTTTTTGAATTTGGTACATTTTTCGGTATGATGCTTGTAGGAGCATTTATTGTCATGTATTTTATGTACCGTGTAAGCATAATCGGACTATTTGCATTACCAGTTGCGCTTTTATTAATTGCCTATGCAAGTATGTTTCCGAGGGAAATATCTCCGCTTATTCCATCTTTAAAAAGTAATTGGTTACATATTCACGTGACGACGGCAGCAGCAGGACAAGCCATTTTAGCGATTAGTTTTATTACAGGTGTTATGTATTTATTGAAAAATGTAGATCAATCGACGAGAAGTAAACGTACATTTTGGCTAGAGACGGTAGTATTTACACTTGTTTGTACAGTTGGATTTATTGGAGTAACAACGGTATTTTCTAGTATGAAATATGAAGCGAAGTTTCAATGGATTGATAAAAATGAACAACAAGTGGAAATGAAATACAATCTTCCGGCTTTAGTTGGACCGCACGAAGGGAAGTTACTGACAGAAAATAAATTAGAACCGGCAGTTGAAGTTCCAGCGATTGTAAATGCGAAAAAATTAAATACTGTTATTTGGTCAGTGTTAGTTGGAACATTACTGTATATTGTATTAAGACTTGTTTTACGGAAGCGAGTATCGGCGGCACTTCAGCCGTTAGTAAAGAATACGAATAGTGATTTACTAGATGAAATCGGATATCGATCTATTGCAATTGGATTCCCAGTGTTCACATTAGGTGCATTAATTTTTGCGATGATTTGGGCACAAATAGCGTGGACACGTTTTTGGGGCTGGGATCCAAAAGAGGTTTGGGCACTTATCACTTGGCTCTTTTATGCGGCAGTATTACATTTACGCCTATCAAAAGGATGGCATGGAGAGAAGTCAGCTTGGCTTGCAGTAATTGGTTTTGCAATCATTATGTTTAACTTTATTGTAGTAAACTTAATTATTGCCGGTTTACATTCATATGCATAGAGAAATAAAATAGGGGAGTGCATGTCACTTTCCTATTTTATTTTTGTCAACTTTTCTTCTTTTTTGAGAAAAACATGACAAAGTAGCGGTTGATTTTGTAAAATGATGTCGAGGACATTATATGCTGTTCAAAAAAAATACATAGTTTTGGAAAAAAATTGAACAAAATTTATTATTCTTGTGAAGCATAATATGGGAAGTGAAACATTTAGAAGATTGCTTAAATAAACGAGAATAGCGCAACATAATAGTTAAAGAAGGGTAGGTGTGAACCGCTGAGGTGAGAGTGCGCAGCGGGTAGAGATGGAAAATGAATCAAGAATTTTAATTGTAGATGATGAGGATCGTATTCGTCGTTTATTGAAAATGTACTTAGAAAGAGAACAATATACGATTGAAGAAGCAGATAATGGTGATACAGCTTTAGAAATGGCGTTGCAAAATGATTACGATTTAATCTTATTAGATCTTATGATGCCTGGTAAAGATGGCATTGAAGTATGTAAAGGGGTTCGTGAGAAGAAAGCGACACCAATTATTATGCTGACAGCAAAAGGTGAAGAAGTAAATAGAGTACAAGGATTTGAAGTTGGAACAGATGATTATATTGTAAAGCCATTTAGTCCACGTGAGGTCGTACTACGTGTGAAAGCGGTATTACGTCGTGCTGTACCAACAACATTCTTTACACAAGATACAACGACAAAAGATGTTACTGTATTCCCGCACTTAACAATTGATAACGATGCACACCGTGTTACTGCAGATGGTAATGAAGTAAACTTAACGCCGAAAGAATATGAGTTACTATTATTTTTAGCGAAAGCTCCTGATAAAGTATTCGATCGTGAGCAACTGTTAAAAGAAGTATGGCAATATGAATTCTTCGGAGATTTACGTACAGTTGATACACATGTAAAGCGTTTACGTGAGAAGTTAAGCAAAAAATCACCAGATGCAGCGAAAATGATCGTTACTGTTTGGGGTGTAGGTTACAAATTTGAGGTTGTGAACGACTGATGCTTTGGAGAAGTGTAGTAGGGAAGTTATGGATGACCATATTACTTCTCGTTTCGTTTGTTCTTGGATTTGTTGCGATTTTACTTTCACAGTTTTTTAGAACGTATTATGTTGATATGAGTGAAGCTAGGCTTCAAAAAGTTGCAACAAGTGTTTCAGAGTTAATTGAAGAAGGTGCCGATGTAAAAACGATTGAGAATATCGCTTACAAATTCTCTGACCCACTTTCAAGGATTATTATTGTAGAAGATGGTAAAGAAATCTCTTCTTCACCGAAACAAGAAGGGTTAGTCACTCTTACAATGGATGACTTAAAAGAAGATAAAGAATTAGCGGCTGTGTTTACAGACAAAAAAGAAATTAAGAATAATATTAGAAAAGCGTCTAATAGTAGGAAGAATAAAAACACCGAAAATGATATTATGATCGTCGGAAAACCAGTGCAATCAAAAAATCAAAGTGCAGTGTTCGTATATGAATCTTTACAAGTACCGATACAAGGTATGGAAAGAACAACTGATTTTATTTTCTTATCGGCTGGAATTGCGATTATATTAACAACTTTCTTTGCGTTCTTCTTATCTACTCGGATTACAGCACCGCTTCGTAAAATGCGTGAGGTTGCTTTTGAAGTGTCACGTGGGAAGTTTGATGCAAAGGCTCCTATGGTATCTCAGGATGAGATTGGTGAGCTTGCAACGGCCTTAAATCAAATGGGAAAACAGTTGAAGTTTAATATGAACGCCTTGCAACAAGAAAAAGAGCAGTTAGCAAGTATTTTGAGTAGTATGGCAGATGGGGTTATTACGTTAAATCAAGAAGGTGAAGTCGTTGTAATCAATCCGCCGGCCGAACATTTCTTACAAGTTTGGCAAGAAGAAAAAGAGATAGAGCTCAGTAAAAAACTACCTTCTGAACTTGTGGAATTATTCCATCTCGTTGTAGAAAGCGAACAACAACAAGTTGTTGAAATTAATTTACAAAAAGGAAACTATGTAGTTCTTATGACGCCGCTTTACAATCAAACGAAAATTCGTGGAGCTGTAGCAGTGCTGCGAGATATGACGGAAGAGCGTCGTCTTGAAAAGATGCGTCAAGATTTTATTGCGAATGTATCACATGAACTTCGTACACCAATGGTCATGCTGCAAGGGTATAGTGAAGCGATTTTAGATGATATTGTGCAAACGAAAGAGGAAATAGATGAGTTTGTTCAAATTATTTATGATGAATCTGTTCGTTTAGGTAAACTTGTAAATGAATTGTTAGATTTAGCTCGTATGGAAAGCGGTCATGTAGAGTTACATATTGGTGAAGTGGATATACATCCGTTTGTTGAAAAAATTGGTCGTAAATTCCAAGGGATTGCAAAGGATAAAGAGGTCGCGTTAACGGTTGATTTCAAAGGTCCAATTGAACAATACCCGTTTGATGCAGATCGTATGGAACAAGTATTGACGAATTTAATTGATAACGCAATACGTCATACGAATGCAGGCGGACATGTAACGCTTGTAATTGATACGAAAAATAACGGTCTTATTTTTGAAGTACAAGATTCGGGTGCAGGCATTCCAGAAGAAGATATTCCATTTTTATTTGATCGTTTCTATAAAGCTGATAAAGCAAGAACACGTGGGAAAAAGGGTGGAACAGGACTCGGGCTTGCGATTGCGAAAAATATTGTTCAAGGCCATGATGGTAAAATTTCTGTATCAAGTGTTGTTGGAGAAGGAACTACATTCTCTGTATATTTACCGAATCGTATAATTTAGATATGCGTTTTTAAAGTTGATAATGAATAAAGTTCTGCTGTTTTTTATTTTTTTGTAAACTCAATTAAATAAAGAATGGTAGAACTTTTTTCTATGTTGCTCGAATAAAGAATAATAAGAGAGGTGCTGTGAAGAAATGAACTTATATACAAAAACAGGAGATAAAGGAACGACAAGTGTAATAGGTGGCAGGGTTGATAAAGATGATATCCGTGTGGAAGCGTATGGAACAATAGACGAGGCAAATTCTCATATTGGATATGCAATGACTAAGCTTCAAGGCGGGGCTTTTATAGATATTTACAATGAGCTCGAAAATATTCAACATGAACTATTTGATTGCGGAGGAGACTTGGCAATAGTGGAACAAAAAATTCCTTATAAAGTGACAATTGTGATGGTTGAAAGTTTAGAAAGAAAGATTGATTTATATATAGAAGAAGCCCCGCCACTAGAACGCTTTATTTTGCCAGGTGGTAGCGAGGCAGCGGCTACTATTCATATTGCACGTACTGTTGTAAGGAGAGCAGAACGCTCTATAGTATCATTGCAAAAAGAAGTGAAAATAAATGAAGTTGTATTAAAGTATGTAAATAGATTATCTGATTATTTGTTTGCGATAGCTCGAGTAATAAATGCCCGATTACAAGTGAAAGATGTGGAGTATAACCGTAGTGCATTAGTTTTTCGTGATAAGAAAGAGAAGGAAGTGGAGTAATTCACTTTCTTTTTTGTATACTTTTTTCTGTAATATACCAAAATAGAGAAGGTATGGTGGTAATTAGAAAACGGAGGATGTATATGAAAGTTTTAAAATGCGGTGTCATGTTATTGAGTATACTGTTTGTATCTCAATTACATGTTTATGCAGAAGAAAATCGATGGACATGGCCTGTTGAAGGTCAGATAAGTGATTATTTTGGGACAAGGCATGGAAAACACTATGGTATTGATGTAGCTGCGCCGATTGGAACGCCTGTGGCAGCTATCCAAGATGGTAAGGTAACGAGGTCTTATTATTCAAGTAGTTATGGAAATGTTGTATTTATTAAACACGGAGAATATGAGGCTGTATATGCACATTTAAATAAGAGATATGTGGATCAAGGAGATTATATTTCCAAAGGAGAAAAAATTGGAGAAGTAGGGAACACGGGAGAATCGCGAGGTGCGCACTTACATCTAGAACTTCATCAAGGAAGATGGACGATGGCGAAAAAGAATGCGATGAACCCATTGCTTGTTTTAAGTGAACAAAGAAATGAAGTTGTTTCTTCGTCATTATATGTCGTACAAAAAGGGGATACTTTAGTTAGTATTGCACGGAAATTTAGTATGACACTTAAGGAAATTAAAGAAAAAAATGGATTGCAGCAAGAGCTAATTTATCCTAATCAACAATTATATGTTAAGTAAAGGAAACGCTTCAAAAATTAAACTTTGAACAAATTTATGTTCTTCTTAAATAAGATTCAATGTAAATGAAATTATATGGGCGCTTTTGCTAGAACTATTGAGTGAATCAGAGCATCTATATCTAAAAGAAAACCGTCCCAAAATTTATTTTGGGACGGCTTCTTTTACCAAAAAATAAAGACACATATAAATCCAGAAATAGCTAAATAGCTATATAAGTAAAAAACTTTTGTTCTTGTTTTCTCTTTTGTTCGAAACAGTACGATAGTCGGTTCAATTAAACCGATTGTCAAACAAAGTAGGCCAAGAAGCATACAACCAATCGAGATAGAATACAGGGCGATTTGTGGTGCTTGAAATGGAATCATCCATTTTAATAAAAATGCAATAAGTGCAGTGTAACAAATACTACCGATGTATTTATTCAGTGGTGTATTAGAACGAAAACCAGGAAGTTTTTTTAAGAAAGAGCGGGAAACAACTTCTGTTTGTAAAGATGTATGCTCTTCAATAATTTTTTGAGCTTCTTTTCCTTTTTGAAAAAGAGATAAGATCCAATTTCGCTCACCCTGAAAAATAAATTGAGAAGTTGTCAAATAGTGATCAATCTTCACTTTATTCCAACTCTTCCACGGATGACGCTCACACAATTTTAATTTACTTTCTGTTTTTTTATCATACTGATAAATACTGATGCCATCTTCATCGAAAGTAGCATAGTATGTCTCGTTTGAGAATGTGCCTAAATCAATTGGGCAGTAGAAAAGTAATTCTTTTTTTAAGTAAAAGTATTCTTTTCTTAAGTTTTTTTTCATTGCTTCTCGAATAGAATGTCTCTTGTCTTTTTTCATGACATTTCCTCCATAACTCAGAAAATGTTCTTATCTTAACAATTCAATATCTTATCACTTTTAATTATATATGACTAGGTAATTCAAAAGAGAAATGCCGAATAATAAAAAATATGGATTGTATTGTAAAATATCTCGCAATTTATTTGTTGTTACGAAAAATAAATAACTAATTTTAAATAAGTTACAATTTTTTAGTTCACAATGTTATGAGGTTGTTGTATAATGAAGGGGAAAATAGAATATCGGTCTATCTTCGGGGCAGGGTGAAAATCCCGACCGGCGGTGATGAACTATTTATGATTTTGTTCTAAGCCCGCGAGCCGTTAAGGCAGGATTTGGTGTGATTCCAAAGCCGACAGTATAGTCTGGATGGGAGAAGATGGAGGTTCAAGCGTTCAAAAAAGATATGGATTTGAACGTCTGTTTGGTGTGCCTTAAATTCTCCCTTTGTGTAAAACACAAAGGGTTTTTTCGTTCTATGAAAAAATAGGCATAGCAGAACCTTTCCACTTTCCATGAGATGATCGATGGAAAAGGAGAGAGAAAGATGAAACAAAAAAACAGTGTAGTGCAGATGGTGAGTGTAGCGATGCTAAGTAGTATTGCATATTTACTAATGATGTTGGATTTCCCGTTCCCAGGGCTTCCGCCATTTTTGAAAATTGATTTTAGTGATGTACCAGCTCTAATTGCGGCAATTATCTTTGGACCAGTAGCAGGAGTGATTGTAGAGGTGATAAAGAACATTTTACATTACGGGATTCAAGGAAGTTTAACGGGAGTACCAGTTGGAGAAATTGCAAACTTTATTGCAGGATGTTTATTTATTGGGCCAGCAGCTTTCTTATTTAGAAAGTATCGTACTGTGAAGAGTTTAACTACAGGATTAATGCTAGGGACAATTACAATGGCACTTATTATGAGTGTATTAAACTACATCATCATATTCCCGGCGTACACTTGGTTTTTAAATTCACCAGCTATGTCTAGCGAAGCTATAAAAACAACGGTTGTAACGGCAATCTTACCATTTAATTTAATTAAAGGGATTGTTGTAACAATTGTATTTGTAGCATTATTCTCACGCCTGAAAGTATGGGTGTTTGCAAAAATGAAAAATGCATAATATATACTAAAACCATTAGTAGTGTGAAACTACTAATGGTTTTTTATTAAGGAAAATAAAATTTAGATACAAAAAACGCCCCTCATCAATAGGAGGGGCGTTTTTTGAAGTTAATAAAAGACTATTCGAATTTTAAAGCGTCTCCGTCGAATGATTCGTCAGCAACTTTAATTGAGTCAGTTGGACAGCCTTCGAATGCATCCATCATATCTTCAATTAATACATCTGGAATTTCAACGATACCTTGGTTATCATCTAATGTTACAAATGCAATACCTTCATCATCATAGTCATAAATGTCTGGTGCAGCAGCGCCACAAGCACCACATGCAATACAAGTATCTTTATCAACGATTGTATATTTTGCCATCTTTTTTCCCTCCTGATAATATGTATGTGAAAAGCTCGCCATAAAAATTATAACCTTATTGTAAAACGGTTTGTAAAACTTTTCAACATAAAATTATAATGATAATGCTTATCAATTAGAGTGTCAACTTATTTTTGAATTATGTCATAAGATTTTCAAAATACGTAAATATGATTTCGTTTGATACAATAGAATATATACAAGTATATAGTTCTTATATGATAAGTTTAATGAGCGACAGTAGATAGTGTAATTGTACTGAAAAGAATGAAGTTAAGATTGGAAGGTGGAAGCGGTCATGCAAATACAATATACTTTGTTGCATTGTTTAAAACAATTGAATGGTGAAAGAACCGTTTCTTCTATTTATTATTTACTAAAGGGCAAACGTTCTTCGCAAACTTTACAAGATGGAAATATGTTCCGAATTTCTTTTTTGTTCGGAATATATAAATCATTAAATAGAAATGACTATGATGGTGAAGTTGCAAAGTTGTTGCAAGCGGATTTTATTCAAGAAATACATGAAAATACATATGTGTTAACACCTACGGGTAAAATGCAGTTACATAAATGGGAGGAAGTTTATGCTTTTCCGGCGCATTTGCATGGTTTACATTATGGTGAATTAGGTGAAACATTTTGGAAAAGATTATCATTAATTATTCAAACCATATCAAATTTACAACAGAATAATACGAGATTTATTCCAATTCAGCAAGATACAGAAATAATGATGTGGGTGAAACGTTTTCTAACAGGAAGGCCATATAAGAGAAGTGAGTTGGCGAGAAAACTATGGACGGAAGTACATAATCTTTTAGAAAAGAGTAATGCGATAGAAGCGACGATTGTAACATATCGATTAACGGGTTATGAACGCATTGGTTGTACATTGCAACAATTAGCAGAAATTACGAAACAAGATATATTCAGGGTGTATTTTTTATTTTGGGGTACAATACATTTCTTTATACAAGAAGTTCGTGATAAAGAAAATGAATTTCCACTATTAGCTGAAATTATATCTTATCCAAATGAGAGAGCTGAATTATTTAGTTTATCCACGAAAAAAACATATAATTTTTGGAGACAAGGACGTTCTTTAGAAGAAATAGCGACGATTCGGAATTTAAAGGTTGCAACGATAGAAGATCATTTTGTTGAAATTGCTTTGCGAGAAAAAGATTTTTCTATTGAAATGTTTATGGAAAAAGAAAAGATAGACAAAGTAATAAAAGTAATTGAAGCATTGCAAACGCGGAAGTTACGTGTTTTGAAACAAGCGGTTGGAGAAGATATCTCTTATTTTGAAGTTCGTCTTGTATTAGCGCGGATGGAGGGTGTAAATGAAACTTGAAGAATATTTATATAAGTGGTTTGGATATTCTGAATTTCGTCCAGGTCAAAAAGGAGTAATTACAGATTTATTAGAAGGAAAAGATGTGATAGCAATGCTTCCGACTGGAAGAGGGAAATCTATGTGCTATCAGTTTCCGGGGCTTATGCGAGAAGGAACAGTGCTTGTTGTATCACCGTTATTATCTTTAATGGAAGATCAAGTGACACAATTAAAGTATGTTGTGAAAAACCGAGTGATAGCATTTAATAGTTTTCGGACATTAAATGAAAAAAGAGAAGCGATGAAAAAATTATCTTCATATAAATTTATTTTTGTTTCACCAGAGATGTTGCAGTCGGAGTTATTAATTAGGGAATTGAAGAAAATTCATATTTCATTATTTGTTGTTGATGAGGCTCATTGTATTTCTCAATGGGGTTATGATTTTAGACCGGACTATAAAAAACTAAATGTAGTTATTGAAAATATTGGTTCTCCTACAGTATTAGCATTGACAGCCACAGCGACAAAAGGGGTACTGCAGGATATCGCAGATAGTTTAAATTTAAAGGGTGCCGCGGAACATGTATACTCTATTGATCGTCCTAATATTGCAATGGATGTGCAATTTGTAGAGACGATAGAAGAAAAGAAAGAGGCGCTTTTAGAGCAGGTGATGTATTTACAAGGGCCGGGGATTGTATATTGCTCAAGTAGAGCGTGGACAGAAAGGTTAACGGAATACTTGAGAGGGAAAGGTGTTACTGGTGTAGCTTTTTATCATGGTGGTATGGAACATGAAGAGCGTATGTTAATTCAACAGCAGTTTATGAACGATCAATTGCAACTTGTAATATGCACAAGTGCATTTGGTATGGGGGTAAATAAGGCGAATACGCGATATATTATTCATTTTCATTATCCAACTAATATAGCCTCTTACTTACAAGAAATCGGAAGAGCTGGAAGAGATGGCGAACCGAGTATAGCTATTTTATTATGTAGTCCGTTGGATCATGATTTACCAATTTCAATCATTGAGGATGAATTGCCAAGTAAGTCACAAATAAAATTTTTATTTTCTTTACTACAAGAAAGAATATTTCAAACGAAGGAATTACCAATAGAAGATGTAGAAGAAATTTGTTATAATGCAGCAAGATTTAATGAGCAATATTGGCGTTTCGTTCGTTATCATCTCGAACAGGTTGGAATTATACAACAACGAAGATTATTATTAGAAGGTTTGTCAGATGAAATCATGAACCGATTAATAGCTGAAGTAGAAATAAGGTTGCGTAATAAATATAGTGAGCTAGAAAATATGAAGTCATGGATACAAGTTAAAGGGTGTAGACGTGAATATGTGCTGCAACAGTTCGGTTATAGGAAAGAGCAAGAGTTAATTAATTGCTGCGATTATTGCGGTATTACCAAAGAAGATTATAAAAAAAGACGAGCGCAACAATCGGATTTCGACTATAATTGGGAAACAGAGTTACAAAAGCTTTTCGGCCTAGAAAAGATGGAGGAATGATGAACATTCAAAGGCATAATGTTGAAGATATGAGTCCGCAGGAAATAAGGCTGAATCTATATATAACACAGTTAATTATTATCGGTATTGGCTGTTTACTGGCATATATATTATTTCAAGATGTAAAAGAAGTCTTTAATTTATGGAAATGGGAACCAGTATCTATACTTATTATAGGTGGTTTGTTAGCGATTGGTATTGTGTTATTAGATTATGTTGCAATGCGAGTGTTTCCGGAGTCATGGTTTGATGATGGTGGTATTAACGATAAGATGTTTCGAGGAATGTCCGTTCTACACTTACTCGTTATTACGTTCTTGATTGGTTTTGCAGAAGAATTTTTATTTAGAGGTGTAGTACAGACTCATTTTGGAATTGTAATTGCGAGCTTCGTATTTGCAGTGTTACATATTCGTTATATAACAAAGCCATTTTTATTTTGTTTCGTCTGTTTTATTAGTTTTGTCTTTGGTTATGTATTTGAATGGACAGGAAATTTGTTTATAACAATCTTTGCACACTTTCTTGTTGATTTTATAATGGGACTCCAATTAAGAAAATAAATGGAAGGTGGTGGTGAACAACATGAGGAAACGAATTCCTGATTTTGAAGAGGAATTAGAAGTTGAGCGAGTGGAAGAAAAAGAAAGTTTACCGCCGCGTAGTGAAATTCATAGAAATAAAGAGAAAAAACAAAAGTTTAAAATAAATCACATTTTCGTCCGGGTTTTAACATTTCTATTCATTCTTCTGCCGATTAGTATTTTGTGGTACACGGATAAATATATTCAGGTGAAGGGTGATAGTAATAATGCTGGAAAAAGTGCGTTTGAAGTAATCTTCTTTGATTCAGCTAAATCTGAGTCGCAGAAACATTCTGAAAAAGTAATAACGCATACTGTGAAAGAGGGAGAAACTTTAGAAAGTATAGCGAAGCAATATTTTTCAGATGGAAATGGAATTGAAGTAATTAAAAAGTATAATAACTTGCAGGAAGATGAAGTGAGTGCAGGTCAAGAATTAAAAATTCCGATAAAAGATAAGTCCACAAAGCAAGAAAGCTAGCGAGTTAAGCGATCACAGTTTGTTATAAAAGCCTAGGATTATCTTTATGAGGAGGGAGTCAAAAATATGATATGGATTATATTATTCAGTACTCTCATAGGCATGGGGATTTTATTACTTTTTGTGATGTATAAAGAAGCGATGCGTAATACGGTGTTGGAACATACTTTAGTATTTAAAGAATTTCCGAAAAGTTTTCAAAAAGTAAATGTGTTTTTTATTTCTGATATTCATAGAAGGGTCATTTCGAATTTGTTAATTGAACAAGTAAAAGGAAAAGTAGATCTCGTAATTATCGGAGGAGATTTAGCAGAGAAAGGTGTCTCTTTATCAAAAATCTCTGCGAATATTCAAAAGTTAAGAGAGATAGGTCCTGTATATTTTGTGTGGGGAAACAATGATTATGAGATAGAATATCATGAATTAGATGCGTTATTATTAGAAAATAACGTAAAAGTTTTAGATAATACAAGAGTGGTATTTGAGTCTGAATTAGGAGAGAAAATTTGTTTGCTCGGTATAGATGATGTTGGATTGCACCGTGATCGTCTAGATTTGGCATTGGCGGATTGTAAAGAAGATGGTTTTCGTATCCTAGTTAGTCACAACCCTGATATAATAAAAAAAATGTCTGGAAATGAACAGATTTCACTTGTGTTAAGTGGACATACGCATGGAGGACAAATCCGATTATTCCCATCTAAAAAATATTTAAAAGGTGGCGTATATAACCATTTGAATACGATTCTCTTTGTTAGTAATGGGTATGGAACAACATTGATACCACTTCGTTTCCGAGCACCTGCTCAAACACATATCATTACATTGTGCGGAGGGAAATGATGCCAACTCTTAGTGGGAAATATAATATAAAAGCCGTTTCGAATATAATTGGAGTTCAGCCGAGTACGCTTCGTGCATGGGAAAGACGATATCAAATTATTGCCCCAAAGCGGAATCAAGCTGGGCATCGCTTATATACAGAAGAGCATATTCAAATTTTAAAATGGTTAATGGAAAAAGTTTCTTCCGGTATGATGATTGGACAAGCAGTTCAGTTATTAGAAGAGAATCGTTTGCAGAGTACAGTTCAAAAAGAGATACATTTCGATAAAGAAGTTGTTTTAGTGGACGATTTGCTACAAGCTTTGTTAAAATTTGATGAAATTACAATTGCTGCATTATTAAACGAAGCTTTTAGTATATATTCAACAGAAAAGGTTGTTGCCAGTATCGTTCTTCGAGTGACAGACAAATTATTAACGTCAAAAAATAATAATGAGATTTCAATGGTGCAATTTCAATATGCACTATCATTTTTACAAACGCGTCTAGGGATGGTGTATCACAATGCCTCAATGTTTTCCTCTTTACACAAAGTTATTGTGTTAGAAAAGGATGCATTGAAAGGATTTATTTTTTCAACTTATTTACGCTTAAAAGGATATGAGGCGATATATATTAGGACAAGCTTAGCTGAAGATGGTATGTTATCAGCGGTAGAGGAAATACAGCCGAAATATGTATTTATATCTTTTGCTGACGAACAAGAAATGAAAAAGACGATGAACTTTATAAATTTATTACAAGAAAAAAGGGAATCTCTTTCTGTTGGATTTATCGGAAATCTAGGCGTTCTAAACCAGTTGGACATTGAAACAATCTTAATTGGTGATACGAAAGAAGAATGGGATGGATGGTTAAAAATGTCGGAATAGTTGTTCGAAAAGAACCATCTATTTTCTATTTCATATAATAAAAATTAGATGCATTGGTTACGTAGGGAGGGTATGAGATGAGGCTGGAACGATTAAATTACAATAAGATAAAAATTTTTCTAACATTTGATGATTTATCTGAACGAGGATTAACGAAAGAAGATTTATGGAGAAATGCACCGAAAGTACAGCAATTATTTCGTGATATGATGCAAGAAGCAAATAAGGAATTAGGGTTTGAAGCAGATGGTCCGATTGCAGTTGAAGTGTTTTCTCTACAAGCACAAGGGATGGTTGTAATTGTAACGAAAGAAAATCAAGAAATGGATACAGATGATGAGTTCCGTGACGAGTTTATTGAAATGCAAGTGACTCTAGATGAAAGTGAGCATATATTATATGAGTTTGCTACGCTAGATGACGTAATTAACCTGTCGAATCGCTTATATAACCTTGGTGTAACTGGCGGAAAGCTATATACGTGGGATGAGCGCTTCTATCTTTGGGTGGAAGAAGAGGAACAAATTCAATTGTTAAAGGCGGATTTTATAGCTATTTTAGCGGAATACGGTAATCCGTCTACAGCAACCATTTATCGCATCATGGAGTACGGTAAAGAATTAATGGATGTTAACGCGATAGAACAAATACACAATTACTTTGTGAAAAAACAAAACCTCAGCTAATACAACATAGCTGAGGTTTTGTTTTTATTTGGAGAAGGGAAGGGATGATTGTAAATACTCGAACATACTTTTTGGAAATAAAATATGCAGTTTTATGGGAGGGTGGTTGATGAAAATAAAAAATATTTAAATATTTAAGTATTTTACTTTTCTAAAAGTAATAAAAGGACTATAATAATAGTGAAAACGCTTGCAACAGAAAATAGTTTGTATATATTTGTTAGCGTTTTCTATTGCATTCCAAATTTAAGGGTGTATACTAGGCAATGAAGGTTTACTAAACAAGTGAAATTACAGGGGGTTTACTTACTATGGTAGCCGAAAAGGGAACTCAAACAAAAACACAACAACAAAGGGAACAACATTTTGAACTATTGAATTCAACACAAATTGTTATTAGTGAAGCGTTAGAAAAATTGGGTTATCCAAACGAAGTATATGAATTATTAAAAGAACCAATTCGTATGATGACAGTGAAAATACCAGTTCGTATGGATGACGGGACTGTTAAAATATTTACAGGATATCGTGCGCAACATAATGATGCTGTTGGTCCAACGAAAGGTGGAATTCGCTTCCATCCGAATGTAACAGAAAATGAAGTGAAAGCACTTTCAATCTGGATGAGTTTAAAATGTGGTATTGTTGATTTACCATATGGTGGAGGTAAGGGTGGAATTATCTGTGATCCACGTGAAATGTCATTCCGTGAGTTAGAAAGATTAAGCCGCGGTTATGTACGAGCAATTAGCCAAATCGTAGGTCCGACGAAAGATATTCCAGCTCCAGATGTATTCACAAACTCTCAAATTATGGCGTGGATGATGGATGAGTATAGCCGTATTGATGAATTTAATTCACCAGGATTTATTACAGGTAAACCGCTTGTATTAGGTGGATCACATGGACGTGAAACAGCAACAGCGAAAGGTGTAACAATTTGTATTCGCGAAGCTGCTAAAAAACGTGGCATTGATATTAAGGGTGCACGCGTTGTTGTTCAAGGATTCGGTAATGCTGGTAGCTTCTTAGCTAAATTTATGCATGATGCAGGTGCGAAAGTTATTGCAATCTCAGATGCTTACGGCGCGTTACATGATCCAAACGGATTAGATATTGATTATTTATTAGACCGTCGTGATAGCTTCGGTACAGTAACAAAGCTATTTAACAATACAATTTCAAACAAAGAATTGTTAGAACTTGATTGCGATATTTTAGTACCAGCTGCAATTGAGAACCAAATTACAGAAGAAAATGCTAATGATATTAAAGCGAAAATCGTTGTTGAAGCTGCAAATGGTCCAACAACATTAGAAGCGACTAAAATTTTAACAGATCGCGGAATTTTGCTTGTTCCAGACGTGTTAGCAAGTGCTGGTGGTGTAACAGTATCTTACTTTGAGTGGGTACAAAACAACCAAGGTTACTACTGGACTGAAGAAGAAGTAGAACAACGTTTAGAAAAAGTAATGGTAAGATCATTTGATTCTATTTATGAAACAGCACAAGTTCGTAAAGTGAACATGCGCTTAGCGGCGTACATGGTTGGTGTTCGTAAAATGGCTGAAGCAAGCCGCTTCAGAGGTTGGGTATAAAATATTATATCTTGAGAAAACGTGATTTCCTTTCGAGGGAATCACGTTTTTTTGTTGAAGTATTAAATGAGGTGTTGTATATGGAGAATGAAATGCTGGAACGAGTAGAACAATTAGAAGAGAAGGTTAAGAGGTTAGAGGGAGAACTTGCAAGAACGATGAAAGCTCGAAAAATAAGTACCGTTCGGATGTTCGGGGAAGGGTTACTGTTTTTGGTATTTGGTGTGGTTGTAGTAGGGCCGATTATTGCCGTTGTAATCTCGATTTTTACTTGGCTTGCTGAAAAATAAAATAAAAATAAAAAGAACGCTTGTTCTATACGAACAAATGTGCTATACTCTCCTTAGATAAACAAAACGGAAATGATTTTAAGGAGAGATAAATGATGAAAATGACAGTAGACCAAAGATTTATGATGCCAGCAGATGTTGTAGAGCGAGTGGAAGTATTACGAAACAAACAAAGCAAGCGTGGCACATTATTACAATCGGTAAATAAATTTTTCGGTTTAGATACGAAAGAAGATTGTGTTTGGTTTTACGGTTTTTATGGAGTGGCTGTAAGTATCTTGTTGTTTATGGTGTTCACTTCAAATATTTTCGATTTTCTCTTCGCGTAAGAAATATGCGATAAGGACATTGCTACCGAATACATATATAAGGAAGTAAGGTAATCTTCTAGAGCGGGAGTTGGTAGCAATGGCGATGTTTCCTATAGAGCGCAACTATATTGGATATGGAAGTTCACGACCGGGGATTCCTCTGACTAAAGTGAGATTTATTGTAAGCCATGATACGGGGAATCCTGGAAGCAATGCGATAGGGAATCGAGATTACTTTAATGAATTACAACCGAAAGCTTCGGCGCATACATTTATAGATGATAAAACAATATTGGAGATTATTCCTATAAATGAAGTTGCGTATCATGTTCGATATGGTGTGCCGACGGATAATGACTTATATGGCTATGACGCGAATAAGGCGGCCATTGGAGTGGAACTTTGTTATGGTGGTGATGTTAACTTTTGGGAAGCATATAATCGTTTTACATGGTATCATGCGTATTTATGCCAAAACTTTGGCTTAAATCCGAAAAAAGATATCGTGTCACATAAAACGCTTGATCCAGCTAGAAAGATTGATCCTGAGAATGTATTAGGGAAACAAGGTATTAAATTTCAGCAGTTTTTAGCAGATGTCTATCGGATGTACGTTTCGTTTAGATGACAAATATATGAAAAATGAATACAATAAAGATAGGTGCCTACTGCTGTAAGTAGGTTTTTTCTTGTTTTTATAAATAGTGTATTGGTAGAAGACTAGGAGTGGACGAGTATGCAGAAAGAAACAGTTATTATAATCGGAGGCGGTCCGTGCGGATTAGCGGCTGCAATTTCGTTGCAAAAGGTAGGGATAAATCCGTTAGTAATTGAAAAAGGAAACATTGTAAATGCCATTTATAATTATCCAACTCATCAAACATTTTTCTCTTCTAGTGAAAAATTAGAAATTGGTGATGTAGCTTTTATTACAGAAAATCGTAAGCCAGTTCGAAATCAAGCGCTTGCGTATTATCGTGAAGTAGTAAGACGTAAATCTGTACGTGTAAATGCTTTTGAGCGAGTGGAGAAAGTTCAAAAAGATGGAGAAGCTTTTCAGGTTGAGACGACAAAGCGTGACGGAAGTAAGGAAATATATATAGCGAAATATATTGTTGTAGCAACTGGATATTATGATAATCCAAATTATATGAATGTTCCAGGTGAGGAATTGAAGAAAGTAGCTCACTATTTTAAAGAGGGGCATCCTTATTTTGATCGAGATGTAGTAGTTATAGGTGGGAAAAACTCGAGTGTAGATGCCGCGTTAGAACTTGTTAAATCTGGTGCACGTGTAACGGTACTGTATCGTGGAAGTGAGTATTCACCAAGCATAAAGCCTTGGATTTTGCCGGAATTTGAGGCGTTAGTACGAAATGGTACAATTCAAATGCATTTTGGGGCTCATGTGAAAGAAATTACTGAGCATACATTAACGTTTACAGTTGATGGTGAAGCTCTTACAATCAAAAACGATTTTGTATTTGCGATGACTGGTTATCATCCTGATCATAGCTTCTTAACGAAGATGGGTGTTCAGATTGATGAAGAAACAGGACGTCCAATTTATACAGAGGATAGAATGGAAACGAATGCTGAAAATATTTTCATTGCAGGTGTCATTGCTGCTGGAAATAATGCAAATGAAATATTTATCGAGAACGGAAGATTTCATGGAGATGCGATTGCGCAAACCATTGCATCAAGAGAAAAATAAAAAGGAGCTGTCGGGAAAACCTCGACAGCTCCTTTTTATTCGTGCATAAACATATTTTGAATGGATTCATGAGAATTTGTATTCTCTAATGCAACAAGTAATTTAATGCGTGCTTTTTGTGCATTTAAGCCGTATGTGAATACAATGCCCATATCTTTTAAGTGTTTACCGCCACCTTCATACGAATATACGTCTTGAACGATACCGTTGAAACAGCGAGAAACTAATACGACAGGAATACCTCTATTTAATAATCTTTCTAGACTAGGTAGTGTTCTTGGAGGGAGATTACCTTGTCCAAGAGCTTCGATAACAATGCCGTCTACAGGAAGATTTTCGATTGCTGCTAATAATGTATCATCCATGCCAGCATATGCTTTTAGAACAACTACATTTTTAGACACTTTGTTTATCGTATATGTTTCGTGATGTACTAAAGCGTGATGGAAGACAACGCCGCGTTTTGTTACCATTCCAATTGGTCCGTATTGTGGGCTTTGGAATGTTGCAACATTACTTGTATGTGTTTTCGTTACATTTGTAGCGCAATGAATTTCGTCGTTTAATACGACTAAAACACCTTTTTCTGCAGCTTCATCACAACTAGCAACTTTTACAGCTGATAAGAAGTTATATAGACCATCAGCACCTAACTCATTGCTAGAGCGCATTGCACCTGTCACTACGATCGGAATAGTTGCTTGTACTGTTAAATCTAAGAAATAAGCTGTTTCTTCTAATGTATCCGTGCCATGCGTAATGACTACGCCATGAATGTTGTCTTGTTTTACTCTTTCATCAATGATGACTTGTAATTGTAACATTTCGCTCGGTGTCATATGAGGAGATGGTAGGTGGAACACATCTTCAACGATTAAATCAACATCGCCTTCTAAATCAGGAATGAATTTTAAAAGAGGATTTTTTTCACCTGGTTGTACGACCCCAGTTTCTTTATCTTCCTCCATTGCAATTGTTCCACCTGTGTGTAAAACTAGGATTCTTTTCAATGCTTATACCCCTTTCAAGTAAAAAAATACATTTAGAACATAACATGTTTTGAGTAAATTCGACAATGGAAATGTATAAAAGTATGCCTCGAAAATGACAATAAAATTAACTGCTATATGTACGATGTATAGAATCATGAAACGAAATGTGCAAATATAGTATAGGAGGGAAGAATTCCGGTGAAAAAGATGGAGAGAATTTTTATTCGTATATTAATAATACAATTCATTTGTCTTTCTGTTGTGCAATTGTTATTTATACATAAGTCATCAGTGAAATATTTATCTAAAATTGTTTATTATGAGGGTGTCATGGTAAAAAACAAAGTGGAAATCTTGCAGGTGAATAGGTAGTTTTCATTTTCTTCTATGAAGGATTATGCTACAATAATTGAGGATTTAATGACGTGAAGCAAATGAGAAGAAGCAGGGTGAACACCTGCTTTTCGTTTTGTTTTATAAGTGAAAAAATGAGGTGTTACAATGGATAAACGAATTTCAATTGCTATAGATGGTCCAGCAGCTGCTGGGAAAAGTACAGTGGCAAAAGTTGTTGCGAAGGAACTTTCTTACGTTTATATTGATACAGGCGCAATGTACCGTACGCTTACATATGCAGCCCTTGAACAAAAAGTAGACATTGAAAATGAAGAGCAGTTAATGGAAGTTGTAAAGAATGTAAATATTGAGTTTCAGCAAGGAGAAAATACACAGCTTGTATTTTTAAATGGACAAGATGTTTCTGAAGTAATTCGTACACCTGATGTGACGAATCGAGTATCTATTGTAGCGAAACATCGCCTTGTTCGTGAAGAAATGGTACGTCGTCAGCAAGAGTTAGCGAAAAAAGGCGGCGTTGTAATGGACGGCCGTGATATTGGTACACATGTATTACCGGATGCTGAAGTGAAAATCTTTATGCTTGCTTCTGTTGAAGAAAGAGCGGAAAGAAGACATTTAGAAAATTTAAATAAAGGTTTCGATTCTAATTTAGAGCAGCTAAAAGAAGAAATTGCTCAGCGTGATAAATTAGATTCAGAACGCGAAGTTTCTCCACTAAAAAAGGCTGATGATGCATTGGAATTAGATACGACTTCTTTATCAATTGAAGAAGTTGTCCAAAAAATTATGAGCATTGTTTCTGGAGTGTTTGCGAAATAAAGAAAGGGGATAGTCCTCTTTCTTTTTTTGTTTAAATAGAAATGTAAAGGATACGTGAATTGTGAGTCTCTTTCCTTGACAAATGAGCTGATTTGTAAGAAGTTAGTTAAAGAGGAATAAAACTGTCAGAATATATTCGCTATTATATTTCAAAACATACTTTTTTCAAGCTGGTTTTGCTGTATACTATTTATATAGATTTAATATATTTTCTTGTGAATGTTATTGAAAAAGAGTATGTGATGAGAAATTCTTAAACATGCAAATGAAAACTTTGTTTTCATTTCGTATATACATAAAAAATGCTTTGTCAATTCTGTAGGGAGGTATTTCCATGGTAGAGAAAATGAATGAAGAAGTTATGGATTCAAAAGAATTACAAGTTGGTGACGTTGTTACAGGTTCTGTAACGAAGGTTGAAGAGAAACAAGTGCTTGTAAATGTTGGATACAAAACAGATGGCGTAATTCCAATTAGTGAATTAGCTAACGTTCATATTGAAAAAGCAAGCGATGTTGTAGAATTAGATCAAACACTAGAGTTGAAAATTATTAAATTAGAAGAAGATGATCTTGTCTTATCTAAACGTGCCGTTGATGCAGAAAAAGCATGGGTAGAACTACAAGAGAAATTTACTTCTGGTCATGTATTTGATGTTACTGTAAAAGATATTGTGAATGGCGGATTAGTTGTGGACCTTGGTGTTCGCGGTTTTATTCCAGCTTCACTTGTAGAAGTACATTATGTAGAAGACTTTACTGACTATAAAGGTAAAACATTAGCGGTGAAAATTGTTGAATTAGACCGTGAAAAAAATCGTGTAATCCTTTCGCATAAAGCGGTAGTAGAATTAGAACTAGATTCTAAGAAAAAAGAAGCAATTTCTTCATTAAAAGAAGGGGACGTTGTTGAAGGAACAGTACAACGATTAACTGACTTTGGTGCATTCGTTAACGTTGGTGGAGTGGACGGTTTAGTTCACATTTCACAAATTTCACACGAACGTGTAGAGCAACCTTCTGAAGTGTTAGAGCAAGGTCAAAAGGTTAAGGTAAAGGTGTTATCTGTTGATGCTGATACACAACGTATTTCTTTATCAATTAAAGCAGCTCAACCAGGACCTTGGGAAAACGTTGCTGGCGAAATAAAAGCTGGAGATATTCGTGAGGGAGTAGTAAAACGCCTTGTTACATTTGGTGCATTCGTTGAGATTTTACCGGGCGTTGAAGGGCTTGTACACGTATCTCAAATTGCAAATCGTCACGTGAAAAATCCGAATGAAGTATTGGAAATGGGACAAGAAGTAAAAGTGAAAGTACTTGAAGTTCACGTAGCAGAGAAACGTATTTCTTTAAGTATAAAAGAAGCGCTTGAGGAAAATAATGTAACTGAAGATTATAGTCAGTATGAGCCAAATGCTGATTCTGCTACTTTCCAATTAAGTGATATTATTGGTGAACAACTGAAAAAATTAAAGAAATAATGAGGGGTACAAGTGGTAAGGGCAAAACGTAAATTAGATCATATTGAATACGCTCTTTCTACTGGTCAGTCTCGTACGCATGGCTTTCATGATATTGATTTTGTGCATCAAAGCTTGCCAAATTCAAATTATGACACAATAACATGTGAAACAAAAATCGGCGAACTTTCACTAAGTTCGCCGATTTTTATCAATGCGATGACTGGTGGTGGAGGAGAGAAAACGTTACATATTAATGAGCAATTAGCATATGTAGCGAAACATCATAACCTTGCTATGGCTGTAGGTTCGCAAATGGCGGCGTTAAAAGATGAAAGTGAAGCTGCTTCTTATAAGGTGATTAGAAAGGTAAACCCAAATGGTATTTTCTTTGCTAATTTAGGTAGTGAGGCAACTATCGAGCAGGCAGAGCGCGCCGTTGATATGATTGAAGCGAATGCATTACAAATTCATTTAAATGTCATACAAGAGTTAACGATGCCAGAAGGAGACCGTGATTTTACTGGAGTACTTCAGCGCATTGAGAAAATTGTTTTAAATAGTAAAGTTCCTATCATTGTAAAAGAAGTTGGATTTGGGATGAGTAAGGAAACAATGCAACAGTTAGTGAACGTAGGTGTAACAGCAATTGATATTGGTGGGCAAGGTGGTACGAATTTTGCTGCTGTTGAAAACGAAAGAAGACAGCGAATGCTTTCTTATTTTAATAACTGGGGCATACAAACAGCAACCTCGATTATTGAAGCAACCTCTACAAATAATAACCTCTCTTTTATTGCATCTGGGGGTATACAAACAGCGCTTGACGTAGCGAAAGCAATCGCATTAGGGGCGAATACAACTGCGTTTGCTGGTTATTTTTTACGTATTTTAATGCAAGATGGTATCGAGAAGTTAGTAGATGAAATTGAGCTTCTACATACAGATTTGAAATTTATAATGACAGCTCTTGGTGCGAAGACGATAGAAGAGTTGCAATCTGTACCTCTTGTTGTAAAGGGGGAAACATATCATTGGTTAATGCAGCGTGGTATTGATACTGCGCATTATAGTAGGAGATAAAAAATCAACCATTCGGTTGATTTTTTTTTGTTCTATTCTTTTTCGTAATATAAAGTGGAGAATGGAATTAGTATTATATAAAAATATCATTTCGTAAAAATTGTAATTGAAAAAGGGTTGAAAAATGTAGATGGTGTGTTGTCGAATTACTGGAGAGAACTTAATTTTTAATGGGAATAGGTGAAGGTAAAAAGAAGTAATGGGAAGATATAGTATGCGAAATATTATTTCGATATAAATAGAAATCATTAAACTGATTATGTAAAAGACGGTTTCGTACAATATAGAAACCGTCTTTTTGTATTAATTAGTGCTGGTTTTGTTTTCGAGCCTGTTCTGGTGTATCAAGTCCAGTTGCACCTGGATATTGTAGTGATTGATCACGATCGGATTCAACGCGGCGTGATTCTCGTAGTTTTCGTTCTTGGCGATCTTTACCCATAATGAATAACACCTCCTTGTTAAAAGTGTTGCTGTTATAAGAAAAAACTATGCGTAAATAAAGTGGATTAACTTTCATAAAAAGTTCCCATAATGGAAAACATAGGAGGTGAAGTTGATGGATGGAAGTACTTTTTATTTTGTAGCTTGGATAGGGTGGATCATTGTAACCTTTTTTATGAAAAAGGACCCTATCCGGTGGAAGTTAGGCGCTTGTATACTGTTTTTTATAATTTGCTCTCCGTTACATGTAACGATTGCCTCATTCGTGGTATCAGTAAATGCTCTTTTACTTTGTATTATTTCTTTTATAGGGATCACGCTATATTCCGTCTGGAAAAAATTGTATAGCTTACTTTCGGCACTTATTATTGCAATGTTATATACGAGTTTTCATCTGTTAGAAATATATGATCCGATTTGGATTGTGGTGGATAGAGTGTTTCTGCTAAGTAGTGCTCTTGTGTATGCATCGGTGTTATTGCATGGGGATCGCATATTACGATTATGTTCTCTATATGTAGGGATGTTACAAGGAGAGCTGCTAGTGACATTTATTTTTAGGAAATTGAATTTTCCATATGATTACGGTAGTTTAGCATTTTTTGATATCGTCGCCATTTCTACATTATTCATGGCAATATTGTTTTGGATTGCAAAAGCATCAGTATACATGGAACGGTTTAAGAGAAAAACACGTAAAAGAAAGGCGAGGGTAATACATGACTGAATATACACCAGCCATTTTATGCGGCGTAATAGCAGGGACAGTTACAAGGGTGCTAATGCTTCGGACGGATACGCGGCAATATCCGACGAGGCTACATGGGAAAATTATTCATATTGCAATGGGGTTAATTGCAGCTGCTTTAGGAGCGATTGCAATCCCGTCTATTTTGAAAAAAGATTTTTCTGCCATTACATTTCTTACATTAGCAGCGACACAATTTCGTGATGTACGTAATATGGAAAGAAATACGCTTCAACAATTAGATGGGTATGAGCTCGTACCGCGTGGAAATACATACATTGAAGGAATTGCATTGGTTTTTGAAAGTCGCAACTATTTGGCAATGTTAACGTCGTTTGCAACGACGTTTGCGTATATAGGATTCCGTTCATGGATTGCAGGAGTAATTATGGCTATAATCGCATTTTTTATCGCGAAAAAATTAATGTCTGGTAAAAGGCTACATGATCTTGTTGAAATTGAGCACGTTCCGCTTCGTTTTGAAGGAGCAGGGCTTTATATTGACAATATTTACATTATGAATATTGGATTGCCAGCAAGACAAGAAGAAATTATGAAATATGGTATGGGTTTTATTTTAAAGCCGAAATCAATTGATGCGATGGTTACAATCTCAAATTTAGGGCAACGACAAGCTATTTTACACGATGTTTCAGTAGCGTTAGGGATTTATAGAGATTCTGGTACACCAGCGCTTGTACCGTTAGCAAAGCGTGATTTAGAGGATGGCAGGGTTGGGATTTTTGTCCTGCCGCAAGATCAAGATGCAGAGAAAGCGATAGGTGTCATAGGAAATGTACCAACGTTAGAAAGTGCTGTCCATATGTCATCGGAAGCCCCAAAAGGAAGGGGAGATAAGAGATGATGTTAGAAAGTGTTATTCTGGCAGTTATAACAACGACTCCAGAAAAATTTGCAGGTGGTGCTCCTTTATTCGTTTGCGAATCGACGGAGGAACTAGAATTTGTTGCAAATAATTTAGAAGCAATTTTAGATGGTATTGCACATCGCTTACAAGAGAATGTATATATTATTGTGAAACATTAGCAACGTATGTTATAATGTGAGGTGTTTTGATACGTTGAGAAATATTCTGGAATGCAAATCCCTTCTTGCACAAAGAAGGGTTTTTTACATAATAAACAGAAGCAAGTTGAAAGGATGAAAGTATATGCCGAAACCAGTAATAGCGATAGTAGGTCGCCCGAACGTAGGGAAATCTACTATTTTCAATAGAATTGTTGGAGAAAGAGTTTCAATCGTAGAAGATATTCCAGGTGTAACGCGCGATCGTATTTATAGCGCTGGAGAATGGTTAAATCATGAATTTAACATTATTGATACGGGCGGAATTGATATTGGAGACGAGCCGTTTTTGACACAAATTCGTCAACAAGCTGAAGTAGCAATTGATGAAGCGGATGTTATCATTTTTATGACAAACGGTCGTGACGGTGTAACAGCAGCTGATGAAGAAGTTGCAAAAATTTTATATCGTTCAAATAAACCGGTTGTACTTGCAGTAAATAAAGTGGACAATCCGGAAATGCGCAGTGACATTTATGACTTTTATGCATTAGGATTTGGCGAACCATTCCCAATTTCAGGTACACACGGATTAGGGTTAGGTGACTTGCTAGACGAAGCTGCACAACATTTTCCAAAGATTGAAGAAGACGGATATGATGAAGACACAATTCGTTTCTCTTTAATTGGACGTCCAAACGTAGGGAAATCATCACTTGTAAATGCTCTTCTTGGTCAAGAGCGTGTAATTGTTAGTAATGTAGCAGGAACAACTCGTGATGCTGTCGATACACCATATAGTAAAGATGGAAAAGATTATGTAATTATTGATACAGCTGGTATGCGTAAAAAAGGAAAAGTGTATGAAAGTACAGAAAAATATAGTGTACTTCGTGCGCTAAGAGCGATTGAACGTTCTGACGTTGTTTTAGTCGTTTTAGATGGTGAAGAAGGAATTATTGAGCAAGATAAAAAAATCGCTGGATATGCTCATGATTCAGGGCGAGCTGTTGTTATCGTTGTAAATAAATGGGATGCAGTGAAAAAAGACGAAAAAACAATGAAAGCATTTGAAGAAAATATCCGTGCTCATTTCCAATTCTTAGAATACGCACCAATTGTTTTCTTATCTGCAAAAACGAGAAAACGTACACAAACATTAATACCGGTTATCGATGAGGTAAATGAAAGTCATAGTATCCGTATTCAAACGAACGTATTAAACGATGTAATTATGGATGCGGTAGCGATGAATCCGACGCCAACTCATAATGGTAGCCGTCTGAAAATTTTCTATGCAACACAAGTTGCGGTAAAACCACCGACATTTGTTGTGTTTGTAAACGATCCAGAATTATTGCACTTCTCATATGAGCGTTTCTTAAAGAATCGCTTACGTGAATCATTTGGCTTCGTAGGAACGCCGATTCACATTATCGCTAGAGCAAGAGACTAATGGAGAGGATGTGATTTTATGACAAAAATCACAGTAGTAGGAGCAGGTAGCTGGGGAACAGCGTTAGCGATGGTATTAGCTGACAATGGACATGATGTACGTATTTGGGGAAATCGCCCAGAACTTATGGATGAAATTAATACGAAACATGAGAATAGTCGATATCTCCCAGGCATTACATTGCCAAGCACAATCGTAGCCTACTCTTCTTTAGAAGAAGCATTAGTAGATGTAAATACAGTACTGCTAGTAGTACCAACGAAAGCGTACAGAGATGTATTACAAGAGATGAAAGAAATTGTTACTGAACCAATTACTTGGATTCATGCGAGCAAAGGAATTGAACCTGGTACGTCAAAACGTATTTCGGAAGTGATTGAGGAAGAAATTCCAGAGCACTTAATTAAAGATGTTGTTGTACTGTCTGGACCGAGTCATGCTGAAGAAGTCGGTTTACGACAAGCGACAACAGTTACGTCTGCAGCAAAGCGTATGGAAGCGGCTGAGGAAGTACAAGATTTATTTATGAATAGTTATTTTCGTGTATACACAAATCCAGATATCGTTGGAGTTGAACTTGGTGGTGCGTTAAAAAATATTATCGCATTAGCTGCTGGTATAACTGATGGTCTTGGATTAGGTGATAATGCAAAGGCGGCATTGATGACACGTGGTTTAACAGAGATTGCTCGTTTAGGAAGAAAAATGGGCGGGAATCCGTTAACGTTTGCTGGTCTAACTGGTATGGGAGACTTAATTGTAACTTGTACAAGTGTTCATAGCCGAAATTGGCGCGCTGGAAATATGCTTGGAAAAGGACACTCTTTAGAAGAAGTGTTAGAAAGCATGGGTATGGTTGTGGAAGGTGTAAGAACAACGAAAGCTGCTCATGAATTGGCAGAGAAAATGGAAGTTGAAATGCCGATTACAGCTGCTTTATATGACGTGCTGTTCAATGGGAATAACGTAAAAGATGCAGTAGGCTCATTGATGGGACGTGTTCGAAAACATGAAGTGGAAGCTATACCTGATTTACTGTAAAGAAAAGCGACAGAAGTACATTTGTACTTCTGTCGCTTTTTTATTTTTTGGGTCTTTTCACCATTTTTTCATTTTTGCATAGGATGAAGAGTAACTTGAGGAGAGGGTGAAAAGAATGGATAATAATATTTTTAATAATATTGAGAAGGAAGCGAAAGTAAATAAAGAGGATATTTTTAAATTAGCATCATCCGTGCAAAATGCGAATTTACGTGATGAAACTGTACTTCGTCAATTAATTCATCAAGTGGCTCTTATGGCGGGACGTGAAGTGCCGAAAGAGCAAGAGGATCAAATTGTAAAAGCGATTATTAATAATAATATGCCAACAGATTTTGGTTCGTTAAGCAAAATGTTTAAAAAATAAATTATGAGAAACAAAGAGTTTGGAGATTGCATATGATAGCCATGAAAGAATGGGAATAGAGCTGTTTTTGGGCATATTTGGTCAACCGAAGCGAGAGATACAATCGCTTCGGTTTTATTTTTGCCTAGATTGGTGAGAAATGCTGGAAAACCTATTGATTAAAGTTACATACTCGCGATTTGTAGTAAAATGTTCTTTTTGTATTTGTTTAAAGATTTTAATTTGTTAAAATAGTATAAAAATAGATTAATAAAAAGGGGTGTGTATATGTCAGAAGGGCTTATGAAAATGTGGCTGGCTTTAGGGGCAATTGGATTTATGTTTTTTGCAGTAAGTTTTATTTTATTAAGTAGACATAGAATAAAGAATAAATTTTTGAAAGGGATTACAGCGTTAGTAGCGTACACCCTTATGATTGTGTCAGGAATTGTTATTTTTCTTGTTGTATTTAGTGGACCTGTACAGCAGTAAATGGAATGGTCTCGAAAATACTACATACGGAGCAAATTAGATTAGTATGAAAAGGTGATGCTAGTGAAAAAATTCCATATTATTTTAATATTTTGTTGTATGAGCCTTTTAACGGGGTGTCTGTATCCGAAAGAAAATATGAAGCAAAATGCGGTTCCTTATGAAGATCAGCTACAGGTTGTTCAAAAAGCTGTTGTGACATTTAAGGAGCAAAATGATGGGATATTGCCAATTAAGACGAGGGATATGAGTACACCTATTTATCAAAAGTATCCAATCGATTTTCAACAGGTTGCCCCGCGTTACATACAAGAAGCGCCAGGGAATGCGTATGAAAGTGGAGGAGTATATCAATACGTATTAATAGACGTTGAAACAAATCCGACAGTAAAGTTAATTGATGTTAGGATGGCTGAACAAATTCAGGAACTATCTTTAAAGCTTAGGATGTATCGTGATGAACATCAATATCCACCTTTTAAAAAAGTAATTTCAGATGGTGTATATGAATTGGATTTCAAAAAACTAGGATATAAAGATGTGCCACAAGTGACAAGTCCATATTCTGGTAAAGGACTTCCTTTTGTAATTAATGAAAAAGGAGAAGTTTTTGTTGATTATAGAATCGACCTATATGACGCTTTGAAAAAAAATGAAGGGCAGTTTACAGAGGGAGAAGATATTCGAAATATACTTTCGAAAGGTTCCCCGTTTGTACCAGCTTATTCTTTACCGTACACAGTAAAGGACGGAGAACCAATTTTTTTAAAATGATAAGTCATGAACCTTTCTTTTAGTGAATAAGTTCTAGAAGAAAGGTTTTTTATGTTATACAACTTACGATGCAAACAAAAGATATTTTTTAATAGTCATATGAAATTGGACAAAATTATATGATATATTGTCCGAACTTCTAGAATACCATTATATTATATCAGATATTATAGGCAACGTTAGAGAAGGTATTAGTTGACTATAAACGCGGAATTATTCCCAAAAATTTTGAGGGAGGGAATCACTTGGAAAAGGTAGATATTTTTAAAGATATTGCAGAACGAACAGGCGGTGATATTTATTTTGGAGTTGTAGGAGCTGTTCGAACAGGGAAATCAACATTCATTAAAAAATTTATGGAACTTGTAGTTATTCCAAATATTGAGAATGAGTCTGACCGTCAAAGAGCGCAGGATGAATTGCCTCAAAGTGCTGCTGGTCGTACAATTATGACGACGGAACCGAAGTTTGTTCCAAACCAAGCGGTTTCTATCGAAGTAGATGAAGGACTTGAAGTGAATATTCGATTAGTAGATTGTGTTGGATATACGGTTCCTGGAGCGAAGGGCTATGAAGATGAGAATGGCCCGCGTATGATTAATACCCCTTGGTATGAAGAACCTATTCCATTCCATGAAGCTGCAGAAATCGGCACGCGTAAAGTAATTCAAGAACATTCAACAATTGGTGTTGTAATTACAACAGATGGAACAATTGGTGAAATTCCAAGAAGAGATTATATAGAGGCAGAAGAACGCGTTGTAAATGAGTTGAAAGAAGTAGGAAAACCTTTCATTATGATAATTAATACGGTACAGCCGTATCATCCAGATACAGAGCAATTACGCCAAAGTTTATCAGAAGAATATGATATCCCGGTTATTGCAATGAGTGTGGAGAGTTTAAGAGAAACAGATGTATATAATGTACTTCGTGAAGCGCTATTTGAATTCCCTGTATTAGAAGTGAATGTGAACCTTCCGAGTTGGGTAATGGTGCTAAATGAAGGGCATTGGTTGCGTCAAAGTTATCAAGAAGCAGTTCAAGAAACTGTGAAGGATATAAAACGTCTTCGTGATGTGGATCGCGTTGTTTGGCAGTTTAGTCAATATGAATTTATTGATCGAGCGAGCCTAGCTGGCATTGATATGGGGCAAGGTGTGGCGGAGATTGATTTATATGCGCCAGATGAATTATATGATCAGATTTTAAAAGAAGTAGTAGGAGTAGAAATTCGAGGGAAAGATCATTTGTTAAAGCTTATGCTCGATTTATCTCATGCGAAAATAGAGTACGATCAAGTGGCGGATGCACTGCGTATGGTTAAGCAAACAGGATATGGTGTAGCAGCACCTGCATTAGCGGATATGAGCTTAGATGAGCCAGAAATTATTCGTCACGGTTCAAGGTTTGGTGTGAAGTTAAAAGCGGTAGCGCCATCTATTCATATGATTAAAGTAGATGTAGAGTCAACGTTTGAGCCGATTATTGGTACTGAAAAGCAAAGTGAAGAATTAGTTCGTTATTTAATGCAAGATTTTGAAGATGACCCGTTATCAATTTGGAATTCTGATATATTTGGACGTTCACTTAGCTCGATTGTTCGAGAAGGAATTCAGGCGAAATTATCTTTAATGCCAGAAAATGCTAGATATAAATTAAAAGAAACGCTAGAAAGAATTATTAATGAAGGATCTGGCGGATTAATTGCGATTATACTATAAGAAAAAATCCCTCTCATTGTAGAGGGATTTTTTGTTTTTTTTGATTATAAAATAGAAAAATAAACAGTCATTATCTAATACATTGTTGTAAATTGTCAAGTTTCATCAGATTTTCACATTTTAAGAGTAACAATTTCCTTAAAAATATTGAATTATAAAGGAGAATCGTATAATATAGGCGTTGATAATGATTTATCTACATCTTTGTAGTATAGAATTTGCAAAAATTGCCTACAAATGAAAGTAAGACTCATTTTATGATCATTATACAGTCTTATCTTTGGGAGGAGGTGAATGGCATGAACAAGACAGATTTAATCAATGCTGTTGCAGAAGCAAGTTCCCTTTCTAAAAAGGACGCAACAAAAGCAGTAGACGCTGTTTTTGATTCTATCTTAGAAGCTTTAAAACAAGGTGATAAAGTACAACTGATCGGATTCGGTAACTTCGAAGTTCGTGAGCGTGCGGCTCGTAAAGGTCGTAACCCACAAACAGGTGAGGAGATTGAAATCGCTGCAAGTAAAGTACCTGCATTCAAACCTGGTAAAGCGTTAAAAGATGCGGTTAAATAATCCTTACATATTAACAGGGAAGAAGAGTTTCCTTTTTGGGAACTCTTCTTTTTGCTTTTAAAAACATAAATATGCTAGAATGTGTTCGTATCACTTTTAGGTTTTCGGGAGGGCTAGCGGATGGCAAAAGTTAATTTAGAACAAATTGAACATGCAGTACGCCTTATTTTAGAGGCGATTGGGGATGACCCAAATCGTGAGGGAGTACTTGATACACCAAAGCGTGTTGCAAAAATGTACGCAGAAGTGTTCTCAGGTATGCATGAAGATCCGAAAGAGCATTTGCATAAAGTATTCGGAGAAGATCACGAAGAGCTTGTACTAGTAAAAGATATACCATTTTATTCGATGTGTGAGCATCATTTAGTACCATTCTATGGAGTTGCTCACGTTGCATATATTCCGCAAGGTGGAAAGGTAACAGGGTTAAGTAAATTAGCTCGTACCGTAGATACAATTGCACGTCGCCCACAACTGCAAGAACGTATTACATCAACAGTAGCGAACTCTATTATGGAAGTACTAGAGCCTCATGGTGTAATGGTAGTAGTAGAAGCAGAACATATGTGTATGACGATGCGTGGTGTGAAAAAACCAGGTGCGAAAACAGTAACGACAGCAGTGCGTGGTGTGCTTGAAAATGATGCTGCAGCGCGCAGTGAAATTTTATCGTTTATTAAAACGAAGTAAAGAAAAGCGGGAAACTGCTTTTCTTTTTTTTTTTAGTAAATAAATGATATAGTTTTAACTAGACAGAGTGAGATTAGAAAGATTGCTTACATGAATGGTAGGTGTAGCCAAGTTTTGGTTATAGAAAATAGAGTGTATGTGTTATAATAAGTTTTATGAATTAGAAAACAAGGGTGATTTTTTGTGTGTGACATCTACGGAGGGTATGCGGGTATAAAAGAAAAATTGATGGAGAAATTACGCCATCCTTATTTTATAAACTATATTGAAGAACCATTTATTGATGAAGAAAAGATAGCATTGTTATATGGTGCTTTAAAGAGTGCAAACTTACATATAGAACAAATTGAGCATTACGTAGTAACAATTATGCTCGTACAAATTGCGCTTGATACGCATGAAAGGGTATCAAATAAAGCAGGCGAGGAAGAGATTGAATTCCATAAATGTCGTCAATTAACAGTACTTGCAGGCGATTACTATAGTGGACTATATTATTATTTATTGTCTATGAATCGTGATATTGTTTTAATTCGTGCACTTGCTGAAGGAATTAAAGAGATAAATGAACACAAAATTATGTTATACCAAAAAGCGCATGAAACGACGGATGACATAATGAAAAGCATAGTAACGATTGAGTCTGCGCTCCTTCAAAAAACATGTGATCATTTTCAGTTATCACATTGGAAGCCATTTATCACATACGTATTAGGTGGAAATCGCCTTCAAAAAGAAATTCAATTGTATGCTGATAAGCAACATTCACCTGTTTTTCAAGCTATGCAAGATGCTTTAGGGGATAAAGCAGAAGTAGTGATTAATGGTTGGATGAAGGAATTGAGAAAGAAAGAAAAACAATTTTTAGAAAATCACACAGACATAAATGAAATAAATTCTGTGTTAAGGAATAAATAGAAGACATAAGCAATTTTACATTGGAAGAAGGTACGAGCATGCAACAATCAAAAGAAGAAAGAGTACATGACGTATTTGAAAAGATTTCTGATAAATACGATGTGATGAATTCTGTAATTAGTTTTCAAAGACATAAAGCGTGGCGGAAAGAAACGATGCGAATTATGGATGTACAACCAGGCAGTCAAGCGCTTGATGTATGCTGTGGAACCGCAGATTGGACAATTGCGCTAGCTGGAGCCGTAGGTGAGCAAGGAAAGGTTGTTGGCTTAGACTTCAGTGAAAATATGTTATCTGTTGGTAAGCAAAAGGTAGAGGCGTTACAATTAAAACAAGTAGAACTTCTACATGGGAATGCAATGGAACTTCCGTTTGAAGATAATACGTTTGATTATGTGACGATTGGGTTTGGTTTACGTAACGTACCGGATTATATGCACGTATTAAAAGAAATGACGCGTGTAGTAAAACCAGGTGGAAAAGTAATCTGTTTAGAAACATCTCAACCAACAATGATTGGTTTTCGACAAGGGTATATTTTATACTTTAAATATATCATGCCGTTATTTGGAAAGATGTTTGCGAAAAGTTATAAAGAATATTCATGGCTTCAAGAATCTGCTAGTACGTTCCCAGGGATGAAAGAATTGGCTCAAATGTTTGAGCAAGCTGGACTTGAACGTGTGCAAGTGAAACCATTTACTTTTGGGGTAGCAGCAATGCATTTAGGAATTAAACCAGAATCAAAATAGAAAAAAGAAGTTTTAGGTTAAGGTGAACAATATGAAGTTACAACTTATGTACTCTTTTTTACGATCGGATATTAATGTGATAGAAAAAGAATTAAAAAAGACAGTCGCTTCTGAACAGCCATTAGTAGAAGAGGCAGCATTACAGCTTATTGAAGCTGGTGGGAAACGAATTCGTCCTGTATTTGTGTTGCTTGCAGGAAAATTTGGAGATTATAAGTTAGATGCGATTAAGCATGTTGCTGTTGCGTTAGAACTTATTCATATGGCTTCTCTTGTTCACGATGATGTTATTGATGCTGCATTTTTACGACGCGGCAGTGCGACTGTGAATGCGAAATGGGGAGATCGTATTGCGATGTATACAGGGGACTATCTGTTCGCTAAGTCTCTTGAATGTATAACCAATATCGAAATTCCAGAGGCACATCAAGCGTTATCACATACTATTTTAGAAGTCTGTAAAGGTGAAATTGAACAAATTAAAGATAAATACAATTATGACCAAAATTTAAGAACGTATTTAAGAAGAATAAAGCGAAAAACAGCATTATTAATTGCCGCGAGTTGTCAATTGGGAGCGATTGCTGCTGGTGCTAATCGTGATACGGTAAATCGTCTATTTTGGTATGGGTATTTTGTAGGAATGTCTTATCAAATTATTGATGACATTTTAGACTTCGTTTCTACAGAAGAGAAACTTGGAAAACCTGCTGGTGGGGATTTACTACAAGGGAATATTACACTTCCTGCTTTATATGCGATGGAAGATCCCGTACTTCGTCAGAAAATCACATCTGTACATGAAAATTCAACAGCAAGTGAAATGCAAGAAATTATTGATGCTGTAAAAAATAGTACAGCAATTGATCAAGCATTTGCGTTTAGTGAACGTTATTTACATAAAGCTTTAGAAATAATAAAACCACTCCCACGTGGAAAAGCAAAGTACGCATTACAAAATGTTGCAAAGTATATTGGAAAACGAAAATTTTAAGGTTTATTCTAAAAAATAAAATAATCTCTCTATTTCAAAACTATTGCACAATTGTGATAAGGGTGATAATATGTGTGTGGGGATATACAATTACATACATAATTCAGAAGTGGAGAGATTTTTTATGGAAAAAACATTTCTAATGGTAAAACCAGACGGTGTACAACGTGCCTTCATTGGGGAAATTGTAGCTCGTTTTGAGAAAAAAGGCTTTCAATTAGTTGGTGCAAAATTAATGCAAGTCACTCCAGAAATTGCTGGACAACACTACGCTGAGCATAAGGAAAAACCTTTCTTTGGTGAGTTAGTAGACTTTATTACATCTGGACCTGTATTCGCAATGGTATGGCAAGGTGAAGGTGTAGTAGATACAGCTCGTAACATGATGGGGAAAACAAGACCACATGAAGCAGCTCCTGGAACAATTCGTGGAGATTTCGGTGTAACTGTTGCGAAAAACATTATCCATGGTTCTGATTCTTTAGAAAGCGCAGAGCGCGAGATTGCTATTTTCTTTAAAGAAGAAGAATTAGTTGACTACTCAAAATTAATGAATGAATGGATTTACTAATTATTTTGAAATAATTTGTAAACGCTTTAATCACTGTGATAATAGTAAAAAGTGCAAGGAGAATAGGGGTATTCTTCTTGCACTTTTTTTATTTTCAGTTAGTTACGAAGTTTGAACTGTTATGATATATTGATATTTAAATTAGGACTATCGGAAATATAGAATAAGAAAATGGTCGATTTATGATATAATTTCTTTAATATTTTTAGAATGATAAAAGTTAATATAGTGAGATAAATACATATACGAAAAGAGGAATAATGTATGCGATATATTACAGCTGGTGAATCTCATGGTCCACAACTTACAACGATTATAGAAGGTGTTCCGGCAGGATTGTCTTTAGTAGCAGATGATATAAACGAAGAGTTAGCTAGAAGGCAAAAGGGATATGGGCGCGGTAGACGCATGCAAATTGAAACGGATCAAGTGCAAATTTTAAGTGGTGTTAGACATGGAGAAACATTAGGTTCCCCTATTGCACTTGTTGTTGAAAATCGTGATTTTGCACACTGGACAAAAATTATGGGGGCGGAGCCTTTAACTGAGCAAGAAGAAAAAGAGATGAAAAGGAAAGTGACAAAACCAAGGCCTGGGCATGCTGATTTAAATGGTGCGATTAAATATGGTCATAGAGATATGAGGAATGTACTGGAACGTTCGTCAGCGCGCGAAACGACGGTGCGTGTTGCTGCTGGTGCGGTTGCTAAAAAGGTGTTAGCAGAACTTGGTATTAAAGTAGCGGGCCATGTAATTGAAATTGGCGGTGTACAAGCTAAGGAGATTACGTATAGTTCAATTGAAGAATTAAAGAGTATTACCGAAGCATCTCCTGTACGTTGCTTAGATGACGAAGCTGGTAACCAAATGATGAAAGCGATTGATGATGCGAAAGCAAATGGTGATTCAATTGGTGGAATCGTTGAAGTAATTGTGGAAGGGATGCCAATTGGAGTAGGTAGCTACGTGCATTATGATCGAAAACTGGATGCGAAATTAGCAGCTGCAATTATGAGTATTAATGCTTTTAAAGGTGTCGAGATTGGAATTGGTTTTGAAGCAGCGCATAGACCAGGAAGTGAAGTTCATGATGAAATTCTGTGGAATGAGGAGCATGGATATACACGAAGAACAAATAATGCAGGTGGATTAGAAGGCGGTATGACGACTGGAATGCCAATTGTTGTGCGCGGTGTGATGAAACCGATACCTACACTTTATAAACCTCTTCAAAGTGTAGATATTGATACGAAAGAGCCTTTTACAGCGAGCATTGAACGTTCAGATAGTTGTGCAGTGCCAGCAGCTAGTGTCGTTGCAGAAGCGGTTGTGGCTTGGGAATTAGCGACAGCTTTAATAGAACAATTCGGATTAGATCGTATGGAACTAATTCGTGAAAATATTGAGAAACATAATGAATATGCGAGGGGATTTTAATGGGAAACATACATATTCAAACGAAATCAAAAGAATATGATGTACATGTTGGTAAAGAAGTGTTGTCAAACTTAACAACGATCGTTCAGAATATGCAGCCAGCGGTATCTAACGTAATGATTATTTCAGATGAAGCTGTTGCATCACTACATTTACAGACAGTTATCGATGCATTACAAGTAGAGCAGCACGTGTTTTCGTTTGTTGTACCAAGTGGCGAAAAAGAGAAGTCTTTCGAAAATTTCTATGCGGCTCATACGTCAGCTCTTGAAAATAAATTAGATAGAAATTCTTTAATTCTTGCACTTGGAGGCGGAATGATTGGAGATTTAGCTGGTTTTGTTGCTGCATCGTTTATGCGTGGTATTCGCTTTGTGCAGGTTCCGACAACTTTATTAGCGCACGATAGCGCAGTGGGTGGGAAAGTAGCGATTAACCATCCGTTAGGTAAAAATATGATTGGTGCATTCCATCAGCCAGAAGCAGTTGTATATCATACACCGTTTTTACAGTCTCTTCCTGAAAAAGAGTGGCGTTCAGGTTATGCAGAGGTGATAAAGCATGCTCTTATCGGTGATGTGGAGCTATACCATTGGTTAAAAGAAGAAGTGCAAACATTAGCGGATCTTCATGATGAGAAGTTAATCCATATATTAACGAAGGCGATTCCTGTAAAGGCAAATGTTGTGTCACAAGATGAAACAGAGAAGGGTGTACGTGCTCATTTGAATTTTGGACATACGTTAGGACATGCTCTTGAAAAAGAGCTAGGGTATGGAAATATTACTCACGGTGACGGTGTAGCGGTTGGAATGTTATTCGCCATATTTTTAAGTGAGCAAGTGTACAAGGTTGATCTTGCTTATGAAGATATGAAGCAGTGGTTCTTGAAATACGGCTATCCAAAAATGCCAGGAGATTTGAATGTAGAGCGCCTCGTTCAATTGATGAAACAAGATAAGAAAGCAAATGCAGGAGCAATTCATATGGTGCTTATGCAGGAATATGGGGTAGTGAATGTCGTATCTATTTCAGATGAGACTGTTCATATTGCGTTAGAGGCATTTCAAAAAGATATGGTTTAAAATGATAGCGAAGTGCTGTGAAGTGCTCATTTAGAGGTATTCTCGTAATAGTGACGGTTATGACAAAAGATTACAGTAAGGGGCTATAACCGTATTGTAATCAAATTGAATGAAATGACTGGGGGAAGAAAAATGAGAGTGAAAGAGCAATTGTTAACTTTGAGAGCGTATGTGCCTGGGAAAAACATTGAAGAAGTAAAACGAGAATATGGTTTATCAAAAATTGTGAAATTAGCATCCAACGAAAATCCATTCGGTTGCTCAGCACGTGTGACAGAAGCATTAACTTCTTTAGCGAGCCAATATGCCCTTTATCCAGATGGATATGCCTTTGAACTTCGGACAAAAATAGCGGAACATTTAGGTGTAAAAGCAGAACAACTACTATTTGGTAGTGGATTAGATGAAGTCATTCAAATGATTAGCCGAGCGTTACTACATGAAGGAACAAACGTTGTAATGGCGAATCCTACGTTTTCACAATATCATCACCATGCTGTTATTGAAGGAGCAGAAGTTCGTGAAGTATCACTTAAAGATGGTATTCACGATTTAGATGCAATGCTAGAGCAAGTAGATGAGAAAACGAAAATTGTATGGATTTGTAATCCGAATAATCCAACAGGTACATATGTTGAGAAACAAAAATTACTTTCATTTTTAGAATCAGTTCCTAAGTCGGCTCTCGTTATTATGGACGAAGCATATTATGAATACGCGGAAGCAGAAGACTATCCGCAAACATTACCACTTCTTGAAAAGTATGAAAATCTTATGGTTTTACGCACGTTTTCAAAAGCATATGGTTTAGCTGCTTTTCGTATCGGATATGCGATTGGGGATGCGAAGTTAATCGGACAGCTAGAAGTAGCTAGGTTACCATTCAATACATCAACTGTAGCCCAATCTGTAGCACTCGCTGCATTAGAAGATCAAGCTTTTTTACAAGATTGTGTGCAAAAGAATGCTGAAGGTTTAAATCAGTATTATGCATTTTGTAAAGAATATAACGTATTCTATTATCCATCTCAAACAAATTTCATTTTCTTAAAACTCGGTATACCAGGTAATGAAGCTTTCGAACGATTAATGAAAAAAGGATATATCGTTCGTTCTGGTGCTGCATTTGGTATCGATGATGGTATTCGTATTACTGTCGGTTTGAAGGAAGAAAATGATGAAATTATAGAGTTACTGAAAGAGCTTGTAAATGAGCAAGTACAGAAAGAAGAAACATATTCTTAAGAGATTGTGAAGGCTCCTATTATAGGAGCCTTTTTTATCGCATTCAAAATAAAGGTTGAAGACTGCTAATTAAGTTATTCTGTAAACCACGGTTTGTATGGCTTGATAATTAGTGAGAGAAGTTATTTGCACGGTCATAAAAGAAAGCGGTACAATAGAAGATGATGATAAGGTATCGGTGTCATATCCGAACCTTTTGAACAATTAACTACTCTGTAGGAAGAAGTATAAGAAGAAGCATGCTCATTCTAAAGGTTGCGTTCTAACAGTGAGTTGCTTATGATAAATGAACAGAAAAGAATATTTTTTAGAATTAAAGGAGACGTTTATGCAAAAGTTTGAACAAGCTGTTTCATATATTGAAAATGGTGAAGCAGAAAAAGGATTACAATTATTAAAAGAACAATTAAAAATTGCGAATGATGAAGAGAAGTATGATATCGCTCGTTACTATCATACACTTGGATTTACAGATGAGGCATTAGCAATTACTGAAGACTTACGTTTACTGTATCCAGAAGAAAGTGAATTCACTGTATTTTTAGCAGAATTATATATTGATCTAGATAAAGAAGATGAAGCGATTGAAGTGCTTCATGATATTCCAGAAAATGACGATTTATATGTTCAATCGTTATTACTTGTTGCAGATTTATTCCAAATGCAAGGTTTTGATGATGTAGCAGAGCAAAAACTATTAAAGGCGAAAGAAATGATGCCTGATGAACCTGTTATTACGTTTGGGTTAGCAGAATTATATAGTAGTAAAGGTGAAGAACAAAAGGCAATTACTTATTATGAATCGCTATTAGCGGAACATAAAGTAATGGGTGGTGTCGTGATCGCACTTCGCCTCGCAGAAACGTTAAGCGCGATCGGAAACTGGGAAGAAGCGATTTCTTATTATGAAGCAGGCCTAGAGGAACAAAAAGATATTCACTCATTATTTGGATATGCCTTCACATTATACCAAGGTGAAGAATATCAGAGAGCAATTGGTGCTTGGCAGGAATTAAAAGAATTAGACCCTGAGTACGCATCACTGTACATGTATTTAGCGAAAAGCTATGAAAAAGAAGGAATGCTTCAAGAAAGCTATGAAACGCTTCATGAAGGAATTAAAGTAGATGAGCTTTCAGTTCCATTTTATGTAGAGTTAGCGAACATTGCGGCGAAATTAGGAAAAATAGTAGAAGCAGAGGAAGTTCTTCAAAAAGCGCTTGAGTTAGATCCAGGGCATTTAGGTGCAACATTAAAATATGCATATATCTTAAAAGAACAAGAAAAGTACGAAGAGTTAATTGCAATTGTAGAGCGTGCTATTGATAGTGGAGAACCAGATACACAACTACTTTGGGATCTTGCGTATGCAAAAAAACAATTAGAAATGTATTCGGATGCATTAAAACACTATGAAAGTGCATATACTTCTTTTAAGAATCATCCAGACTTCTTAGAAGAGTACGGTTATTTCTTATTGGAAGAAGGAAAACGAAAAGAGGCGAAAGAAGTATTTACCCAGTTATTACAACTAGACCCGACACAAATTCATATTGAAGAGTTGTTATATAATTTAGAGGATTTTTCATAAGTTGGAAGGAAACTGAATGCCGCTTCTTGAATCTAAAAAGAAAAGAGAAAGACAGAGGAGGGACTTAATTGCTATGAATACCCCTGTTTCTGTAAACGAGAAGAAGGATTTTGTAAAATGGTTTTTGAATAATTACCAACTGAAACAGCGTGAATGTGTATGGATTCTGAATTATTTAATGAGTCACGACCAATTGATGCATAAAGTCCACTTCGTAGAGCATGCAAAATATTGTCCGCGTGGCTTAGTGATGTCAGCGAATTGTGTGAAAGACACACCGTTTCACTTTTTTAAACAAAATGTTATGACAACAGATGCTGAAAAATCGTTTCATGATATTCGTTTAAATCGAGATGAGGATATTTATATTCAACTCAACTTTAAATCATCGTTTCAAAATGCGAATTATGTAGCTGTATTAGAAGAAAACCCATATCTACCAAAGCATATTGAAGTAAATGAAAAAGATCGTTTACTTGCAGAAAGGTTTTTGGAAGAAAGTGTATTTTCGTTTAGGAGAGAACGCCTTTTGAAACAAATTGATGAAGCGTTAGATAAGCAAGATAAGGAAGCGTTTCATAGATTAACGGCAGAGTTAAAAACTTTATAGAATTTATTTGGATTAATAAATTTTTACAAATTTCAGACTTTCATCAAGAAAAACTACCTATATTGGGTAGTTTTTCTTTTTTTACCTCTTTTAGTATGGTTTAATATATATAAAGTGAAAGTTCTGTCATTTGTAAGTGAAGGAGGGAAGGAATTTGAAGTGGATTGTAAAAGATGTGGAACAGTTTGAGCAAGCAAGAGAGTATGTTGATACAGGAGTAATACCGCTGTTATCAATTTCGGCAGCAAAAGAAATGAAAATGGTTGTAGAACAAGGTGAATTTATCGAATTGTTGAGCACGGAATTGGAAAGAGAGTATAAGGGAAGAGTGCTTTTACTGCCTGCGTTTACGTATTTGGTAGAAAGTCAAAAGAATGAAAAAGGTCGTTTGCAAGAATGGACAAATCATTTACGAAGTGAAGGTTTTAAGCATATTGCTTATGTTACAAGTGATTTTTCATGGAAAGAGGATATGCAAGAGTTACAGGGAGATTTGTTTTGGTTTCCTTCATTAGCATTAGAACAATTTAGTGATCAAGCAAAAAGAGAAGTTATTCATGCACATATAAAAAATATAATGGTGATGTTGGAAGAGAAATGGGGAAACTCATAATAAACAGAAAGTTCTTATTATTATGAGTAGTATGATATTGACCTGTGCATGAGCGTATTATATCATGATAGTGTCCTAGTTTTTATTTTTTATATAATTTATCACGAGGGGACAATTTCTGATAGAGGGGGGAAATTTTCGTGAGCGAGAAAGAACATCGCGTGTCAAGAAGACAATTTTTAAATTACACACTCACAGGGGTAGGAGGCTTTATGGCTGCCGGTATTTTAATGCCGATGACGCGATTTGCGCTTGATCCGGTGTTAAGAAAAGAAGCGGGAACGGATATGGTTGCTGTTGCGCAAGTAAAGGATATTACAACAGAGCCGAAGCGTTTCGATTTTAAAGTGAAGCAGGTTGATGGTTGGTACAAGTCTGAAGAACCAAAATCAGCTTGGGTTCATAAAGATGAAAGCGGAGACATTGTTGCGTTCTCTCCAGTATGTAAACATTTAGGATGTACAGTTAACTGGAATTCGGACAAAGCACATCCGAATCAATTCTTTTGCCCATGTCACGGGGGTCGTTATACAAAAGATGGGATTAACATTAAAGGTACGCCACCCCTTGCTCCGCTTGATGTGTACGAGTCTAAAGTGAAAGATGGAACGCTGTATCTAGGAAAAGCGAAGCCAAGAGGGGGTGCAAAGTAGATGTTAAATAAAATTTATGATTGGGTGGATGAAAGATTAGATATTACACCAATATGGCGTGATATCGCTGATCATGAAGTACCTGAACATGTAAACCCGGCACATCACTTTTCTGCATTCGTCTATTGCTTTGGAGGACTTACCTTTTTCGTTACTGTAATTCAAATTTTATCTGGAATGTTTTTGACGATGTATTATGTGCCTGATATTAAAAATGCTTGGGAATCAGTTTACTATTTACAAAATGAAGTTGCTTATGGGCAAATTGTTCGTGGTATGCACCACTGGGGTGCTAGTCTCGTAATTGTAATGATGTTTTTACATACACTCAGAGTTTTCTTCCAAGGTGCGTATAAAAAGCCCCGTGAGTTAAACTGGATTGTTGGTGTTCTTATTTTCTTTGTTATGTTAGGTCTTGGTTTTACCGGATATTTATTACCGTGGGATATGAAAGCTTTATTTGCTACAAAAGTAGGGATTCAAATTGCAGAGCAAACACCGCTCATTGGTCCTTATATTAAAACATTACTCGCTGGTCATTCCGAAATTGTTGGCGCTCAAACATTAACTCGCTTCTTTGCTATTCACGTCTTCTTCTTACCAGCAGCACTTCTAGGTTTAATGGCCTTCCACTTCATCATGATTCGCAAACAAGGTATTTCCGGTCCACTATAAGAGATTGCTAAATTAAAGGGGAAAGAACTAAAGGAGGGAGATTATGCATCGCGGCAAAGGGATGAAGTTTGTAGGAGATTCTCGGGTACCAGTAGCTCGGAAACCAAATATTCCAAAAGACTATTCTGAATACCCAGGGAAAACAGAAGCATTTTGGCCGAACTTCTTGTTAAAAGAATGGATGGTTGGTGCAGTTTTTTTAATCGGTTATTTATGTTTAACAGTGGCGCATCCGTCGCCGCTTGAGAGAATGGCGGACCCAACAGATGCTGGATATATACCACTTCCAGATTGGTATTTCTTATTCTTGTATCAGTTATTAAAGTATTCGTATGCTTCCGGTTCATTTACTGTAATTGGAGCATTTATTATGCCAGGGATTGCGTTTGGAGCATTACTGTTAGCTCCATTTCTTGATCGAGGTCCAGAAAGACGTCCATTGAAGCGTCCTGTGGCAACTGGATTTATGCTTTTAGCAATTGCATCGATTATCTTTTTAACTTGGGAATCTGTAGCACACCACGACTGGGAAGCTGCAAAAAAACAAGGAGCAATTGTAAAAACAGCGCCAGTTGATAAAAATGATGATGGCTATAAATTAATGCAAAAAAATACTTGTTTAACATGTCATGGTGACAATTTACAAGGCGGGGCAGCAGCACCGGCACTGCAAAACTTAACTTTAAAGCCAGAAGAAATTGCTAAAATTGCGAAAGAGGGAAAAGGTTCAATGCCTAAAGGTGTATTTAAAGGTACGGATGAGGAACTGAAGAAGCTTTCGGAATTCGTTGCAAAGTATAATAAAAAATAATAAAAAAGCTGACTACAAAATTTGTAGTCAGCTTTTCTATTTAGTTGGATGAAGTTTGTTATAATAGAGTAGGATTTAGTGAATGAATTACTTTGCTTGAAAGGTGTTGGACATACGGATTGGTGTACTTGTATGCAATGTTAAGACAACGCTCGGTATTATTATTTTTATTAATTGTTAACTTATTAGGTACAATTTATGGATTTATATGGTACGGAAATCAATTGAAAGAAACGTCACCTATATTTTGGCCGTTTGTACCAGATAGTCCTATGGCGACTCTCTTTTTTGTCTTTGTTTTAATTGCTTTTTTGGCAAAGAGAAACTGGGGATTAATAGAAGCGTTAGCGATTGTAACTTTAATAAAATATGGTATTTGGGCTGTTGTTGTAAACGCGATTATGATTTACGTAAAAGGGCCTATAGGCCTTATGGGCTACATGTTAATGCTTTCGCACTTCGCGATGGCAATACAAGGATTTTTATATGCTCCATTCTATCGTATAAAAAAATGGCATTTTATAGTAGCAGCTGTGTGGACGTTGCATAACGATGCAATTGATTATTTATTTTGGCAAATGCCGCGATATGGAATTATGCATTTGTTTGTAGAGGAAATTGGTTATTTTACGTTTTGGTTAAGTATTGCTGTACTATGTATTACATATTATTGTTGCTTACGTGAGCAAAGAAAACAATTTTCTTTATGATGGTTAGAACATTTAGGGGGAGAACATGGAGAAAAATAAGAGTGGTACAAAAATATTGGATCGATTGATTACTTTAGTTGTTTCATATAGCATAGCATTTTCTATTTTTGCACTCGCAACAACGGCAGTTGTATATGGAAAATGGTTGTATTATTTTGAAATTGATTTTTTAAATATTCCTGATTTAGCGGATATGACGAAGGATGAAATTAAAAGAAATTACGATGTGCTTATTACATATTTATCCCCGTTTTATGACGGAGCATTACATTTGCCCACATTAGATATGTCCACAAATGGCCGTATTCATTTTGTAGATGTTAAAAATATTTTAGTAAAGATTCAATATGTGATGTATGCGACAATTATGATTGCAGTGATAGGCGGAATTTATTTATTAAAAAAGAAAAATGAAAAGTTTTTACTGCACGGATCGATTTTAACAATCATTTTTCCGATAGCGCTTATGTTACCAATTGCTATTAATTTTGAAAAGAGTTTTGTATTATTCCATAAACTTTTATTTAGTAATGATTATTGGGTTTTTGATCCTGAAAAGGATCCAATTATATTAATGTTACCAGAAGAGTTCTTTATGCATGCTGCGTGTGCTATTTTATTATTCATTTTAGGTGGGAGTATACTTTGTTACAGCTTATATAGATATCTCGTAAAAAAGAAAAGGATGTCACAGAAAAAATTCTCTGCTTAAAGAGAATTTTTTTCTTTGTAAAACGATAATATATTTTTCGGTCTAGTTCTGTTCTATTCTTGTCCAAATTAACATATTTTGTACTAGTAGTTAAGGGGGGACCGGGATGAAGAGAACATTAATTGGATTGATAGCATTTCTAATTATAATGTTTCCGTTACGTATATATGCTGAAGAGTGGAATGAGCTAACAGGGTTGTTAGACGACTCGTTACAGTTAGTGAAGCGTAATGAAGATGAAAAAGCGGTACAAGTATTACAACATTTCTCGGAGCAGTTTTTAATAAAGGGGAATGAAAAGAAGCAGGAAGTAACACCAGATCAAGTTAGAGTTATTTCTTTAGCTTACGATAAGGCGCAACAATCGCTCTCTGAAGAAGGTTTAGGTAAGCAAGCTAAAATTGATAATGTGCTGGCATTACAACTTGCTGTTGATGCACAAGTATCGAAATATCAACCACTTTGGATGGAAAGAGAAAGGAAAGTAATGGATGCCTTTTCTCAAATGGAAAAAGCGATGGAAAAAGAAGATGCTGGGCAGTTTCAACAAACGTTAAATACGTTTTTAAATGAATTCAATATTATTTATCCAAGCTTAATGATTGCTTTGCCAGAAAACGAGGTCCAGCGTGTAAATGTTCATTTATCTTATTTAGATGAATTTCGTAACGTTATGTTAAAAACGAAAGGCGGCCAAATGCAATTAGGGATTATTAAAGGGGATTTGCAAAAGATATTTCACACAGTAAAAAAAGATGAAATTGCACCCTCTCTCATTTGGTTTATGACAATTACTGGGGGACTTATTTTATTCACATTAACTTATGTTGGATGGAGAAAGTATAAAGGAGAGAGAGAAAAAAGAAAAAGTAATGTACATTCTAAAAATAGATAATGCAATAAATAAAGATATGGATTGTAAGGTTTATTCATTGACAATAGTGGCAGAAGAAAATAGAATGAGAAGTACTATAATTAAAACTTCAATGGAGGTTCATGATGTTTTATTTAATTTACTTCGCGATCATAATGATCATACCGTTGTATGCACAGTCAAGAGTACGTAGTGCCTATAGCAAGTATTCACAAGTTTATTCAACATCAGGTATGACAGGAGCGGAAGTGGCTCGAAAAATTTTAGATGAAAATGGATTATACAACGTAGCTGTAGAAGAAACACCAGGTCATTTATCAGACCATTATGATCCAACCGCTAAGACGGTTCGATTATCAACAGATAACTATTATGGACATTCAGTTGCTGGTACAGCAGTTGCAGCACACGAAGTAGGACACGCAATTCAAGATGCACAAGATTATAACTTTATGCGTATTCGTCATTCGTTAGTTCCTGTGGCTAATTTTGGATCGAATATATCATGGGTATTTATTATGATTGGTATATTTGCGACAATGTCAAAACTATTGTTATTAGGTATCATTTTAATGGCAGCAGGTGTTGTGTTCCAGCTCGTTACATTGCCAGTTGAGTTTGATGCGTCAAAGCGCGCAATGCAACAAATTGAAGCGTTAGGTATTGTATCAACAGATGAATATGGGCAAGCTCGTAAAGTATTAAATGCGGCAGCATTAACATATGTAGCAGCTGCAGCTGTAGCGGTATTTGAATTATTACGTCTCGTATTAATGTATACTGGTATGCAGCGTAGCGACGACTAAAGACTATCAATTTTGATAGTCTTTTTTTGTTGTGTGGATTGAATTATATAATGTATTGCAAATAGAAATAATAGAAGTAATGCGGAAAGGTGGTGGGGGAAATGAAATATCCAGACCATTTAGTAAAACAAGTACAAGAGCGTAGTGCTCCTTATCAACTAGAAGGTTTTTTAAGTGGACAAGGTCCTGAAAATCCCAAATTTATGTTGTTAGGAGAAGCACCTGGTGAAACAGAAATTCATAATGGGATTCCGTTTAGCGGGAGGGCGGGAAAACAATTAATGGTTTTTTTAGAGCGTATCCACGTTACAAGGGAAGAAGTATATATTACGAGCGCTGTTCGGAGTAGACCTTATAAATGGCGAGAGAAAAAAGAACGAAATGGTGAAATCATACAAAAAAAGTATAATAGAACGCCAAATCAGGGAGAAATAGTTGCCCATGCGCCTTTGTTAGATTATGAATTAGAGAAAATACATCCGAAGCTTATCGTCACGCTTGGAAATATCGGTCTTCAACGTTTAACAGGAAAAAATAAAAAAATCACAGATGTACACGGGCAATTATTAAAACAGCCCATTCAAAAATTAAAGGATATGCAAAGTGCAGAGTTTACATGGTCAGAGAAAGAATATCATGTTTTTCCGACTTTTCATCCAGCTTCCATTTTTTATAATCGGAGTTTATTGGAGCTTATTCATGAGGATTTTGAGAAGCTTAAAAGACTTGTAATAAAAAACTAGAAAAGCTAAGGCGCTTTTCTAGTTATATTTAATTATGTAAAGGGTTTTTATTTTCATCTAACGTAAACCCTTCACCAACTACATCATGTACATCACTTACAGCGACAAAAGCATGAGGATCTACAGAAGTAATGATATTCTTTAATTTCACGATTTCATTTTTAGCAACAACGCAATACAATACATTACGTTCCACTTTTGTATACGATCCAACAGCTTTTAAAAAGGTTGCTCCGCGCTCCATTTCAGATAAAATTTTGGCAGCAATTTCATCGTTTTTTTCTGAGATAATAGTCGCTCCTTTGGCAGCATAAGCTCCTTCTTGCATAAAATCAATGACTTTAGCACCGATAAAAACAGCAACTAGCGTATACATGCCCTCACGGTATGATAAATAGGTAAGAATAGAGACGACGATAACGACAGCATCAAACATAAACATTGTTTTCCCCATACTCCAGCCAACATATTTGTGCGCTAGTCGTGCGATAATATCTACACCGCCAGTAGTCCCGCCATATTTAAATATTATTCCAAGGCCGATACCGATAAATGCCCCGGCGAATAAAGCTGCGAGTGTCATATCATTTTGCAAGTTTAAATGTAAGTTGAGTACTTCGTAACGCTGGAAAATCCATAGAAATAAAGATACGCTAAAGGTTCCAATTAATGTATATAAAAATGTCGTTCTGCCAAGTAACCTCCAGCCAATAAAAAATATAGGGATATTTAAAATTAAGTTTGAGTAGGAAGGATCAAACTTAAATAAAAAATACAATAATAGTGTAATACCAGTAAACCCACCCTCTGCAAGGTGGTTTTCAATATTGATATTGACAATACCGAAAGAAAATATAGCGGAACCAATTAAAATAAAAATAATATTTCGCATCTTCAATTTTGATGTCATATAGAAATCCCCCTAATTATGTAATGATTGCATTGCTCCGCTGAAACGGTAAAACATAATAATAAGTAATTTCTAGTTGCTAGTGAAAATAGTAAGAACCTGATTGATGTGGGCTGATTTTTTGTGAAAAGTGCAAAAGAAAGTTTCACTTTATCCCGCTCTAAAGGCTGATAGGAGATGAAGCAAAGAAGAGGGGCAAACCAGCCGTAGAAACCCGATTGGTGTGGGCTGATCTTTTGCAAAAATCGCAAAAGAAGTTTCACTTTACCCCGTACCAACGGCTGGTAGGAGATAAACCTCTGAAGAAAGGCAAACCAGCCGTAGGAACCCGATTAGTTCAACTAATCTTTTGCAAAAAAATCACAAAAGAAGTTTCACTTTATTATAGTCTATCCAAAAATGGGTCGCAAATAGGTGTTTGGCGGGGAATAATATTTGTCAAATCGCGATGAATTGGCTAACATGAAAGAGGAAGGATTAGAGGTGAATAGTATGGAAGCAAAAACGATGAAAGATATGCAGAAAGAAGTAGATGCATATATTGGTCAGTTTAAAGAAGGTTATTTCAGTCCGCTTGCAATGATGGCTCGTTTAACGGAAGAAATGGGAGAGCTTGCAAGAGAGGTAAATCATTATTATGGTGAGAAACCGAAGAAAACAACTGAAAAAGAAAGAAGTATTGAAGAAGAGCTTGGAGATGTATTATTTGTTATGATTTGTATGGCAAATAGTTTAAATATTGATTTAGAGACAGCACATAACATTGTAATGAATAAATTTAATACACGTGATAAAGATCGCTGGACACGTATTGATGAGGGAGAGAAAGAATAATGAAAGAAATTAAAGTAATTATCGCCGGACCAAGAGGACGTATGGGACATGAAGCAGTCCTTCTTATGGAAAGAACGGAACATTTTAATTTAGTAGCAGCAGTGGATTATAAGCATGGTGGTGAGAAGATTTCTGATTTACCTGGCATGCCAGCATTACATGCGCCGATTTACGCTGATTTACATACTTGTTTAGATGAAGTAGAAGCAGATGTGTTGTTAGATTTAACAACACCAGAAGTGGGGAAACAACACGTTACACTTGCAGTTGAGCGTGGACTTCGTTCGGTTATTGGTACAACTGGATTTACAGAAGAAGAATTGACACGTTTAACAGAGAATGCAAAAGAAAAAGCAGTAGGAACAATTATTGCTCCAAACTTTGCAATTGGTGCAGTTCTTATGATGAAATTCTCACAAATGGCAGCGAAATATTTCCAAGATGTTGAGGTAATTGAATTACATCATGATCAAAAATTAGACGCACCATCTGGTACAGCTGTAAAAACGGTAGAGTTAATTCGCCAAAATCGTGAATCAAAGCAGCAAGGTCATCCAAATGAAGTAGAGCAACTAGCAGGTGCACGAGGTGCAAATGTAGACGGTATTCACATTCATAGTGTACGTTTGCCAGGGCTTATTGCACACCAAGAAGTAATGTTTGGTGGAGATGGACAAATGTTAACAGTTCGTCATGATTCATTCAATCGTGCATCATTTATGTCAGGTGTAAAACTATCAATTGAGACAGTAATGAACCTTGATCATCTTGTGTACGGTTTAGAAAATATTATCGACTAAAGGGGAGACAACGGATGAAAATTGCCTTAATCGCACATGACAAAAAGAAAAATGATATGGTTTCGTTTGCATACGCATATAAACCAATTTTTGAACAACATGAATTATTTGCAACAGGAACGACAGGGCTTCGCATTATGGAAGCGACTGGATTAGTTGTAACAAGATATCAATCTGGCCCTCTTGGTGGAGATCAAGAAATTGGTGCAATGATTGCAAAGAACGATTTAGATATGGTGATTTTCTTCCGCGATCCATTAACAGCACAGCCGCATGAACCGGATGTGAATGCATTACTTCGTTTATGTGATGTATATGCGATTCCACTTGCAACGAATATGGCAAGTGCTGAAATGTTAATGCACGCATTAGAGCGAGGAGATTTAGATTATCGTAAGTTAAGAAAATGAGGGGAACAATTATGAGTGGATTACATATATTAGCGTTTGGTGCTCATGCCGATGATGTTGAAATCGGCATGGCTGGTACCATCGCTAAATATACAAAGCAAGGGTATGAAGTAGGTATTTGTGATTTAACAGAAGCTGATCTTTCTTCAAATGGAACGATAGAGTTGAGAAAAGAAGAAGCGAAGGTCGCAGCTCGTATAATGGGAGTAAAAACGAGGCTGAATTTAGCGATGCCAGACCGTGGTTTGTATATGAAAGAAGAGTATATACGTGAAATTGTCAAGGTGATCCGTACATATAAACCAAAACTAGTTTTTGCGCCGTACTATGAAGATCGCCATCCAGATCATGCAAATTGTGCAAAGCTTGTGGAAGAGGCTATTTTTTCAGCAGGAATCCGTAAATATATGCCGGAACTTTCACCACATCGTGTGGAGTCTTTTTATAATTATATGATTAATGGTTTTCATAAACCGAATTTTTGTATAGATATAAGTGAGTACCTCTCTATAAAGGTGGAAGCATTAGAAGCGTATGAAAGTCAGTTTTCAACAGGGAGTGATGGTGTTAAGACACCGTTAACAGAAGGTTACGTTGAAACTGTGATTGCTCGTGAGAAGATGTTTGGAAAAGAAGTTGGAGTCTTGTATGCCGAAGGATTTATGAGTAAGAAACCGGTTTTATTACATGCTGATTTATTAGGGGGATGTAAATGAAATTAAAAATAGGTATTACATGTTATCCTTCTGTAGGTGGTTCTGGAGTTGTTGGAACAGAATTAGGAAAGCAATTGGCGGAACGTGGGCATGAAATTCACTTTATTACATCGGGTTTACCATTCCGGTTAAATAAAGTATATCCAAACATTTATTTTCATGAAGTGACGGTAAATCAATACTCTGTATTTCAATATCCACCATACGATTTAGCGTTAGCAAGTAAAATGGCCGAGGTTGCACAAAGAGAAAACTTAGACATTTTACATGTGCATTACGCAATACCACATGCAATTTGTGCATATTTAGCAAAACAAATGATCGGAGAGCGTATTAAAATTGTTACAACCTTACATGGAACAGATATTACTGTGTTAGGTTCCGACCCTTCGTTAAATAATTTAATTCGTTTTGGTATTGAGCAATCGGATGTTGTTACTGCTGTCTCGCATTCATTAATTAACGAAACACATGAGCTTGTAAAACCAAGTAAAGAAATTCAAACGGTATATAACTTTATAGACGAACGTGTATATTTCAAGCGTAATATGTCTCAATTAAAGAAAGAATATGGTATAAGTGAGAGTGAAAAAGTACTTATTCATATTTCGAATTTCCGTAAAGTGAAACGTGTGCAGGATGTTGTTCAGGCATTTGCTAAAATTGTTAAAGAAGTAGATGCGAAGTTGCTTCTTGTTGGAGACGGACCAGAATTCTGTACGATTTTACAGATAGTGAAGAATTTACATATTGAAGATCGCGTTTTATTCCTAGGGAAGCAAGATAATGTTGCAGAACTACTTGCGATGAGTGATTTAATGTTGCTTCTATCAGAGAAGGAAAGTTTTGGTCTTGTTTTATTAGAAGCAATGGCGTGTGGTGTACCTTGTATCGGAACACGGGTTGGAGGTATTCCAGAGGTTATTCAACACGGGGAAACAGGATATTTATGTGAAGTTGGCGATACAACAGGAGTGGCAAATCAAGCTATTCAGCTATTAAAGGACGAGGAACTTCACCGTAATATGGGAGAACGAGCAAGAGAAAGTGTTTATGAGCAATTTCGCTCAGAAAAAATTGTTTCACAATATGAAACGATTTACTATGACGTACTAAGGGATGACAAAAATGGAAAGATTTAAAAAAGCTAGTTCTATTATTGAGACATTAAAGCAACAAGGACATGAGGCTTACTTTGTTGGTGGGAGCGTACGAGATCTTATTATCGATAGGCCGATTGGAGATATTGATATTGCGACATCTGCTCTACCAGAAGAAGTGATGGCTATATTCCCAAGAAATGTTCCTGTTGGTCTTGAGCATGGAACTGTAATTGTTGTAGAAAATGGTGAGCCCTATGAGGTAACTACTTTTCGAACAGAAAGCGAATATGAAGATTTTCGAAGACCTAGTAGTGTTCAATTTGTTCGTTCATTAGAAGAGGATTTAAAACGTCGTGATTTCACGATGAATGCAATTGCTATGACAGAAGAAGGCAAAATGGTCGATTTATTTGCTGGACAGGAAGCCATTCAACAGAGAGAAATTGTGACAGTTGGAAATGCTGCGGATCGTTTTCAAGAAGATGCCCTGCGAATGATGCGTGGTATTCGGTTTGTAAGCACGTTAGGTTTTTCATTAGAAATGAAAACGAAGCAAGCGATTGAAACGTATGGGCATTTGCTAGAACATATAGCAATTGAGCGTATTACAGTAGAGTTTGAGAAACTGTTAACTGGTACATATTGTGTGAAAGGTCTCAAAGAATTAGTAGAGACGAAGCTATTTTCTCATTTGCCATATTTACAAATGTCAGAAGAGAGACTGTTAAAAGCTACGCAGTATAAATGGGATTCTTTCGAAACGGATATTGAGGCGTGGGCATTTTTCTTATATTGTATCGGAGAAGAACATCCATCTGTCTTTTTACGTCAATGGAAGTTTTCGAATAAAAAAATAAAAGATATTGTTGCAGTTTTATTGACAATCCGTACTAGAAAGGAGAAGGATTGGGATACAGTCCTTCTTTATAAAACGGGAATTCATATCGCTGAAATGGCAGAGAGAGTATATGAAGCGATGATTGAACGCTATGACCCTACATCTGTTGAACGAGTACAATCAATGTTTCATGCATTGCCAATCCAGGAGCGTCAAGAAATGAATGTGACTGGTAATGATTTATTAAACTGGGCAAACAAAAAGCCTGGTCCGTGGGTTGCTGAGATGCTTCAGAAAATCGAAGAAGCAATCGTACAAGGAAACGTAGTTAATGAGAAAGAGCGTATAAGGGAGTGGCTACAAGGATGCAATCTACTATAAGAAAGCAGTTATTGCAAGTTTTTTCTGAAGCGGATGGCGAGTTTGTATCCGGCCAAACAATTAGTGATAAACTTGGTTGTTCAAGAACTGCTGTGTGGAAACATATGGAGGATCTGCGGAGTGAGGGATATGAACTTGAAGCTGTGCGTCGATTAGGTTACCGAATTGCAAGTAAGCCAGACAAAGTGACCGCTAATGAAATTCAGTTAGGGCTACAAACGAAGCGGATTGGTAGAACAGTGTATTTTGAAGAAACTGTTGAATCAACGCAGCACATTGCAGCAAAACTTGCTTATGAAGGTGCAGAAGAAGGAACAGTCGTTGTAGCAGAAGAACAAACAGCGGGAAGAGGTCGTTTAAGCAGAAAATGGCATTCACCAAAAGGAACAGGGATTTGGATGAGTATTATTTTACGCCCATCAATCCCAGTTCATCATGCACCGCAACTTACTTTGTTAGCGGCCGTTAGTGTTGCACAGGCAATTGAAAAATGCACGGGTGTAAACGTAGGAATAAAATGGCCAAATGATATTTTAATTCAAGGTAAAAAGGCTGTAGGTATATTAACAGAAATGCAAGCGGATCCTGATAAAATTAATGCTGTCATTATGGGCATCGGTATTAATGCGAATCAAAAGCAAGAACATTTTGATGAAGAAATTCAGCACATTGCTACTTCATTAGCGATTGAATCAGGTAAGCCGATTGTTCGTGCAGAACTTATGCAACAAATCTATTTACAACTAGAAAAATTATATGAAGAGTATTTACAAAATGGTTTCTCTGTCATTAAAATTCTTTGGGAAAGTTACGCTGTGAGCATCGGGAAAGAAATTACCGCTCGAACGATGAGAGAGACAATTACGGGGTTAGCAAAAGGAATCACAGAGGATGGTGTATTACTTCTGGAGGATCATGAGGGGAAAGTACATCATATTCATTCTGCAGATATTGAAATTAAGTAAAAGAAGTTCCTCTTTTGGAACTTCTTTTTATTTCAATAGTTTTGAGTTGAATTTGTAACATGATAATAAATTTTTTTCATATTTAAAGATCATTTCAAAATATCTTCCGCCTAGTTGGCAGGGCATGTTATTTGACGATTACTTTGCCTGCCATTCCTTTAAGAAGATGGTATCGACATATTAATTCATATGTACCAGTATTTTTAGGTTTCACGGTAATATGCTTTTCTTTTCCTGACTCGATTACGACGTCAATGCCGAGTTTTTTCACTGTAAAGGTGTGCTCGTTTTTACCTTTATTTTTCAATAGTAATGTTGTTGATCCTTCAAGCGGAATCGTGATAACATTTGGATTAAAGTAATCATCATTTAGTTCAACCTCAATCACTTTCGTTAAATCGGTGGGGGGTGTTACGACAGTAACTGAGGCAAATACATGGGAGGATCCTAAAGACATCCACCATACAATCATTACAAGCAAACTGCTGAATCGAAATAACCACCTGTTCATAGACATCTGCAATTCTCCTTTGTTAAGTACTTTCCTCAATTAACCTGCATCATTAGTTTAAGAGTTATACTATACAGTTAAATGGATTACAGAAAAAATTAACTTGGACTTTTTTAGCATGCGTTGAAAAAACATGTATCTTTTCAGGATTGAATTCTCCATAAAAACTGTATAGCATATATACTCTCGTGTTAAATTTTATATACCGTAATAAGAATAAAAAATTATTTTTTCAAAAAAATGTAGTAATTCCTTTTTGTAGTTTGCTATAATTAGTTCGAATGTGGGCAGTATCAGAGCGAACTGCACCATGATTCGAAGTCATACGAAAAATAATAACTTGGATTCTGCCTTGATCCAATAACGGACTGGGACAGAGGGATGAATAATGCCGACTAACACACAACCCTTCTGCCCTTTTATGGTCAGAGGGGTTTTTTATATGATTTCGGCCATCTCCTCTCTCCTGCATAAAGGAGGAGTAGTTTTTGAAAACAAAAACAGATTTTTTGAAGATGAAAGAGCAAGGTGAGCCGATTACAATGCTAACGGCGTATGATTATCCATCTGCTAAATTAGCAGAAGAAGCTGAAGTTGATATGATTCTAGTTGGAGATTCTCTTGGAATGGTTGTACTCGGATACGATTCAACAGTACCTGTAACAGTAGAGGATATGATTCATCATACGAAAGCTGTACGCCGTGGAGCGAAAGAGACGTTTATTGTAACTGATATGCCATTTATGTCGTATCACGTATCATTACAAGAAACGATGGTGAATGCACGTCGCATCGTTCAAGAGAGCGGGGCACACGCACTGAAGGTAGAAGGTGCTGGAGAAGTTATATCGACGATTCAATATTTGACGAACGCAGGAATTCCTGTTGTAGCGCATTTAGGTTTAACCCCTCAATCTGTAGGAGTGTTGGGTGGATATAAAGTGCAAGGAAAAGATGCGGAGAGTGCAAAAAAATTAATAGAAGATGCAAAGAAATGTGAAGAAGCTGGTGCAATAGCGCTTGTGTTAGAATGTGTACCAATGCAGTTAGCAGAACTTATTTCAGAGCAACTAACAATACCAACAATTGGGATTGGTGCAGGACAAAAAGTAGATGGGCAAGTGCTTGTTTATCATGATCTTATCTCATACGGCGTAAATCGTGTTCCGAAATTTGTGAAGCAATATACGTCTGTTCAAGAGGAGATTGTGCGTGGGATTTCACAATATGTTACTGAAGTAAAGACAAGGCAATTTCCTGAAGAAAAACATTCGTTCACAATGAAAGAGGAAGAATGCTTAGCGTTATACGGAGGAAAACAATAATGAAAATCGTAACTACAGTGCAAGAGATGCAGCAAATTACAAGCGAACTTCGTGCAAGTGGAAAGAGTATTGGTTTTGTTCCAACAATGGGTTATTTACATGAAGGCCATGCTACTTTATTACGTAAGGCAAGAGAAGAAAATGAAATTGTAGTTTTAAGTGTATTTGTAAACCCGCTACAATTCGGCCCAAATGAAGATTTAGATCGATATCCTCGTGATATTGATAGAGATGAAAATGTAGCAAAAGAAAACGGTGTAGATTATTTATTTTATCCGAGTGTAGAAGAAATGTATCCAGCAGAACAAACAACAACAGTAGAAGTTGTGAAGCGCACGGACGTATTATGCGGTCAACAAAGACCTGGTCATTTCGCTGGTGTTGCAACTGTACTGATGAAACTATTTAATATTACGGTGCCAACGCGTGCTTATTTCGGTATGAAAGATGCTCAACAAGTTGCAGTAATTGAAGGATTTGTAACTGATTTCAATATTCCAGTTACAATCGTACCAGTTGATATTGTAAGGGAAGAAGATGGTTTAGCGAAAAGTTCTCGTAACGTGTACCTATCACAAGATGAACGTGAAGAAGCTCTTCATTTATACCGCAGCCTATGTATAGCGAAAGAAAGAATTGAGGCAGGTGAACGTAATCCGGAAATCATTACAAATCTTGTGAAAGATTATATTGAGACGCATACGAAAGGCACTGTAGATTATGCGGATTTATATGCATATCCGTCATTAACAATGGTAGAGAAAGTCGAAGGAAGAATCATTTTAGCTATTGCAGTTAAGTTTGAAAATGTAAGATTAATTGACAATATAACATTAACGGTTAAATAAGGGGGAGCATCTATGTTTCGCACAATGATGAGAGCAAAGTTACATCGTGCAACTGTAACGGAGGCAAATTTAAATTATGTAGGTAGTATTACAATTGATGAAGACTTAATGGATGCAGTAAATATTGTAGAAAACGAAAAAGTCCAAATTGTAAATAATAATAATGGTGCTCGCTTAGAGACATACGTTATTAAAGGGGAACGCGGTAGTGGTGTTGTTTGTTTAAACGGTGCGGCGGCAAGACTTGTACAACCAGGGGACAAAGTAATTATTATTTGTTATGGGCTAGTTACGGAAGAAGAGATTCATACACAAGAACCAAAAATTGCAGTACTAGACGATAATAATCAAATTATTGAAATGTTAGGTGCTGAAAAAGCGGGTACGATATTATAAGTAGAAAGGCTATCTCCATTGCGGAGATAGCTTTTTTGTGCATCTTTTCATTAAGATGAGATAAAACGTGGTATAGTAACATTATATAAATTATTGTTGTTTGAAAGGTAAGAAATTGAGGTGTTACATATATGAGTAAGCGTTATGTCGTTGTTGATTTAGAGACGACAGGGAACTCCTGGAAAGATGGGAAGGATAAAATTACCCAAATTGCAGCTGTTGTAGTAGAAGATGGAGAGATATTGGAGATTTTTTCGTCTTTTGTTAATCCAAAGAGAGAGATCCCACCATTTATTACAGAATTAACAGGGATTGATGAAAGTCTTGTAAAACAAGCCCCGTTATTTCAAGATGTAGCCCCGATGATTGTTGAGCTATTACAAGGTGCGGCTTTCGTTGCGCATAATGTTCACTTTGATTGGAATTTTTTAAATGAAGAATTAAGGCAAGCTGGATATACAGAAATACATTGTCCGAAAATCGACACGGTTGAATTGGCTCAAATTCTTTTGCCGACAGCCGATAGTTATAAATTACGTGATTTAGCTAAAAAGCATGAACTAGAGCACGATCAACCACATCGTGCGGATAGTGATGCTCTTGCAACAGCGGAATTATTTTTACAATTTTTAAATGAAATTGAAAAGTTACCACTTGTCACGTTGCAATCGCTTTATGAATTAAGTGATGTGTTCCAAAGCGATATAGCTGATGTGCTTTCTGAAAATATTTTAAAGAAAGTAATGCACGGTAAAGAAGATATAGCGGAGTATGAAATACATCGAAATATTGCGCTGAAAAAGCGGAACTATTCCTTAAACCTTGGAGAAACGTGTTCATCAAAGTTTGATGCTTTCTTGAATAAAACGATGGATAAATTGGAATCACATATGCCAAAGTTTGAAAGAAGAGAAAGTCAACAACTGATGATGAAAGAGATATATACGGCGTTAAGAGATTCTCGTTTTTCACTAATTGAAGCCGGTACAGGAACAGGAAAGACTCTCGCTTATTTGCTTCCTAGTCTTTATTTTGCAAAGAGAAAAGAAGAACCTGTCATTATAAGTACACAAACGGTACAACTCCAACAACAAATATTAGAAAAAGAAATTCCGTTATTACAAAAAATAATGCCATTTTCATTTGAGGCAGCTCTTCTAAAAGGAAGAAAGCATTATTTATGCTTACATAAATTTGAGTATGCTTTGCAAGAGGAAGAAAAAAATTATGATATGGCACTTACAAAGGCGAAGATTTTAGTTTGGCTATTGCAAACTGAAACAGGTGATCGAGACGAATTAAATATTCCTGAGGGCGGAAAGTTACTTTGGAATCGTATTTGTAGCGATGCGTATAGTCCAGGCGGTATGCAAAGTAATTGGTTTAGTCGTTGTTTTTACCAGCGAGCGAAGAATAAAGCTTTATTTGCAGATATCGTTATTACAAATCATGCGTTATTATTTCAAGATTTTTCAAGTGAAGAACCGTTGTTTGCTTCATGCGAACATATTATTTTTGATGAAGCTCACCATATTGAAGAAGCCGCGAGTAGAACATTGGGTGAACAGTTCTCTTGTATGTATTTTCAATTGGTTATATCTCGTCTTGGGACACTAGAAACAGAAGATGTACTCTCCAAAGTATATAAAATGATGAAAAAATCAGAGCAAGCATCTCGTTCAACTTTCCGTATGATAAGTTATAGTTTGAAGGAACTTAAGTTTGATGCGGATGAACTCTTCCAAATGTTACGTACTTTTATATTTAAACAAACAAAGCAAGAGCAAGGAACGAATAATATGCCGCTCATCTATAGGTATAACGCAGAACTAGAAAAAGGTAAGTTGTGGGATAGTATCGTCGAATTAACAAATCGTTTTATATATGAATTAAGAAGGGTAGTAACTGCTCTTGAGAAGCAAGTGGATATATTGCAAAGTAAGTTAGAATGGGAGATGCATGTTGTAACAGGTGAATTTATGCATTTAATTGAGTTGCTGAGAAAGATGGCAGAATCATTACAGTTACTCGTATTAGAAAAGAATTCGTATGTAACTTGGATGGAGACTGAAACGAAAGGGACGATTCATTCAACAGTTCTATATGCACAGCCTGTTCATATTGGTGAAAGATTTGCTGATGAATTTTTAACAGAAAAAAAGAGTGTTATTTTTACATCCGCAACACTAACAGTTAACGATACGTTTGATTATATAAAAGAGGAACTTGGTTTACATGATTTCGCTCCAAATACTTTAAAGGTTCCGTCGCCATTTCGTTATGATGAACAGATGAAATTAATGGTGTCAACGGATGTACCTTTTATTAAGCAAGTAAGTAATGAGCGATATATTGAATCTATATCGGAACATATTGCAAAGATAGCGAAAGCCACAAAAGGCAGAATGCTCGTTTTATTCACTTCGTATGAAATGTTAAAAGAAGCGTATGCGAATTTAAAAAATAATGATGAATTAGAGGGGTATTTATTACTGACCCAAAGTGTGAATAATAGAAGTCGAAGCCGCTTAATTCGAAAGTTTCAAGAATTCGACAAATCAATTTTATTAGGGACGAGCAGTTTCTGGGAAGGAATAGATATTCCAGGAGATGCCTTAAGTTGTCTTGTTATAGTCCGTCTACCATTTACACCTCCTCATCAGCCGATGATGGAAGCGAAAGGTGAGTGGCTAAAAAATCAAGGTGAAGATGTATTTGCTAAATTAGCGCTTCCACAAGCAATATTACGTTTCAAACAAGGATTCGGCCGCTTAATTCGAACGAATACAGATACAGGAACGGTAGTAGTGTTAGATCGTCGTTTAACGAGTTCTTCCTATGGAAAACGATTTCTACAATCGATTCCTAACGTACCTCTTTATGAAGGGCCATTAGAAGAATTGTTAGTACAATTAGAAGAACCACCAAATGAATAAAAATGGAAGAAAAATACGCCTGAAGTACTTATAAACTTCAGGCGTAAAAAATGTGGGTAGGAGGAATTTTATTTTTCTTACTTCTTGTATACAAAATGTGTTGGTTTTCGACTTGAAACCTTTTTTTGCTGTACATGTCCTGCTATAATAGATGGGTGATGAAGCAGGGGTTGTAAAGAATGTACTCTTATTGTAACCGCATTGCGTTCTTCTATAATTAGAAATTTTTGTGTAACGGAGGAGTTTTTTCATGGAGAAGAAAATCGAAGTACTATCAACGACGCGTATTAAATATTCGTCGGATTTGTATAAAATTGTTGATAGTTTAAATCGTACGTTAAAAGAGCAGGACCTCATGTTCGGACTAGCATTAGACGAAAAAGATAAAGAAACAGCTGTATTTACGATTTACAGAACGTAGTGATACAATGAAAAAGTGGATCTTTGCAATCATTATTGTTATCGTTGCTAGCGGAATATATGGGGCGTATGTTTATAATAAAGCGATGGGAAAGAAAATTCCAAAAGAGTCGAAATTTGTAGAAATTGCTAAAGAAAAAGCAAAGCTTACAAAGGTGAAATCTGTTGATTATTACAACGGAAAATCTGCATATATAGTCGTGCAAGGTACAGATGAAAAGGGAGAACAACTTATCGTTTGGGTGCCTGAGAAAAAAGGGGATACTGTAGTAAGGAAAAAGAGCGAAGGTATTTCTGAAAAAGAGGCTATACAAAGAACAGTAGAGCAAGTCGGCAATGAAAGTAAGGAATCAAAAAGTAAGCCGAAAGAGATTATGAAAGTGAAATTAGGCTTTGAAAATGATGTACCACTATGGGAAGTTACATATATTGATGATGACAATCGTTATAGTTATTACTATCTTGAATTTAAAGATGGAAAATTTTTAAGACGATATAGCATTGAAAAATAGATGTAGGGGGAACTACAAATGAAATTAGCAAAGCGAGTAGCTGCTTTAACACCGTCTTCAACTTTAGAAATTACAGCAAAGGCACAAGCATTAAAAGCAGAGGGTCATGATGTAATTGGATTAGGGGCAGGGGAACCTGACTTTAATACACCAGAGCATATTATGGATGCTGCACATAAAGCGATGTTAGAAGGGCATACGAAGTATACACCAACAGGTGGATTACAATCGTTAAAACAAGAAATTGTGAAGAAATTTACTCGCGATCAAGGTATTGCGTATGATCCATCTGAAATTATTGTATGTAATGGTGCAAAGCATGCATTATATACATTATTCCAAGTATTACTTGATGAGGGAGATGAAGTTATCATCCCAACTCCTTACTGGGTAAGCTATCCAGAGCAAGTAAAGCTTGCTGGCGGTAAGCCGGTTTATGTAGAAGGTTTAGAAGACAATGAGTACAAAATTACAGCAAAGCAGCTGCGTGAGGCAATTACAGAGAAAACGAAAGCAGTTATTATTAATTCACCGAGCAATCCAACAGGAATGATTTATAGCAAAGAAGAATTACAACAGCTTGGAGAAGTATGTTTAGAACATGATATTTTAATCGTTTCTGATGAAATTTATGAAAAATTAATTTATGGTGGCGTAGAATATACTTCAATTGCCCAGCTTTCTAATGCATTAAAAGAACAAACACTTATTATTAATGGTGTATCTAAATCTCATTCTATGACAGGATGGCGTATTGGATATGCTGCAGGAAATAAGCAGCTTATTAAAGCGATGACGAACTTAGCGAGTCATAGTACGTCAAACCCTACTTCAATCGCTCAATACGGCGCAATTGCGGCATATGCAGGCTCACAAGAACCTGTGGAAACAATGCGTCAAGCCTTTGAAGAGAGATTAAACATCATTTATGATAAATTAATTCAAATCCCTGGCTTTACTTGCATTAAACCGCAAGGGGCATTTTACTTATTCCCTAACGTAAAAGAAGCTGTAGCTTTATCAGGATATGCAACAGTTGATGATTGGGCAAAAGCTCTATTAGAAGAGGAAAAAGTGGCTCTTGTACCAGGTACAGGATTTGGTGCTCCAAATAATGTTCGCTTATCATATGCGACATCTCTTGAACAAGTAGAGAAAGCATTAGAGCGTATCCATACATTTATGAAAAGTAAAGTGCAAGCTTAATTTTATATTTCATTCATGTAATATAAAAAACCTCCCCATTAATAGGGAGGTTTTTTTGACGAATTGTGGCAAAAAGAAATAGCTAAAGGTGTGTTATACTAGAGAGCGAGGTGTTTGGTGATGAAAAAGAAAATGATGTTACAGTGGTTTGAGCAGGGAAGCATTGCAATTCCAAAATTACTTATGATGCATTATAAAAAATTAGGTTTAAATGAGACGGAATTTATGGTCGTACTTCATGTACACACATTTTTAGAATCAGGTAATTCGTTTCCGACTCCATCAGAGATTTCTGAACGGATGACGATAACGGAAATGAAATGTATGGAAGTAATTCAAGCATTGATTCAAAAAGGGTTTTTATCACTAGAAGGTGGACAAAGATCAGAAGCGATGATGTGCGAAAGTTATTCTTTACAACCGTTATGGGAAAAAATATTACATTTCTTAATGGATGAATCAATAGAGGAAGAGCAAAAAGAAAAAAAACAGCTGCAAGTAAATTTATATACAGTATTTGAAAAAGAATTTGGAAGACCACTTTCGCCGTTCGAATGTGAAACGTTAGGAATGTGGGAGGACCAAGATCAACATCATCCAAATTTAATTCAAGCGGCTCTTAGAGAAGCTGTAATGAGTGGAAAACTAAATTTCCGATATATTGATCGTATTTTATTTGAGTGGAAAAAGAATGGAATTAAAACGGTAGATCAGGCTCAAAATCAAGGTCAAAAATTTAGAGCGAATCAACAAAGAGCACAACAAATGACAAAACAAGAGACGAAATTTACTGGAAAAGTGCCTTTTTATAATTGGTTGGAGCAGTAATATAGGAGGAAGTATATGTTAAATAAAACGCAAATTCGCTATTGTTTAGACACAATGGCGGATATGTATCCAGAAGCACATTGTGAATTAATTCATGAGAATCCTTTTGAATTAGTAATCGCGGTGGCACTATCTGCACAATGTACAGATGCACTTGTAAATAAAGTGACGAAAAATTTATTTCAAAAATATAAAACACCAGAAGATTATTTAAGTGTATCTTTGGAAGAGTTACAACAAGATATACGTTCTATTGGGTTGTATAGAAATAAAGCAAAAAACATTCAAAAATTGTGTCAGATGTTGCTGGATGATTACAATGGAAAAGTTCCAGAAGACCGTGACGAGTTGACGAAATTACCAGGAGTAGGGAGAAAAACAGCAAATGTAGTTGTTTCGGTAGCGTATGGCATCCCGGCAATTGCTGTTGATACGCATGTAGAAAGAGTGAGTAAACGGTTAGCGATTTGTAGATGGAAAGATTCGGTGTTAGAAGTAGAAAAAACATTAATGAAGAAAGTACCGATGGATGAGTGGGGAGTTACACATCATCGTATGATTTTCTTTGGACGTTATCACTGTAAAGCACAACGACCGCAATGTGAGGAGTGCAGACTGTTAGAAGTATGTCGTGAAGGAAAGAAGCGAATGAAGGTGAAATAAAGGATGGAGCGAGTTATAGAAATACCGAAAGAATTTCACTGTTTACCATTTTTTAAAGAAAGTGTAAATTTAATTAAGTATCATACAGACAATTCTTTTGAAGAGATAATACAAAATACTTACTTTATATTTGATATTGAAAGACAGTATGAGCCGTGGAAGGAAATTGAAAACAGCATTCCAGCGATGTTGAATGTATGGAAAAATAAGCATGAAGACATTGCTATACTGTTTCGAAATAGAAATAAGCAAGAGGCTGAGGGACCAATGATTCTTTTTGCAGCTCACTTGTTATCGGTTGTCTATTGGCTAAATGAACAACCTGTTCATAGTTTGAATGAAATGCAAATAAATACGAATAAATTAAAAGTGCAACCTGTTAATTTTATGGAAAGATATTCATTCATTATAAAGAAACCGAGTAATTATCATTCTTATATTCAATTAGCGCAGTTGTATATCGAAATAGAAAAGCTGTATGTAAAGAAAATGATAACAAAAAAGAAGTCCGCTTCTCGTTAAGAGAAACGGACTTCTTTTTTTGTATATTAGGACTCTGTTGTAACAACAGCACCGTCTGCGTGAGGTGTATCTCCTCCGGTATTTTGGTGTTGCTGTTCTTGTTGTTTCTTAGCCTCTTCTTCAGCTTTTTTCTTGGCCTCTTCTTCAGCTTTCTTCTTAGCTTCTTCTTCAGCTTTTTTCTTAGCTTCTTCTTCAGCTTTCCTTCTAGCTTCCTCATCAGCTTTCTTTTGAGCTTCTTCTTGCTGTTTACGTTGTTGTTCTTGCTGTTGTTCTTGTTGTTTCTTAGCCTCTTCTTCAGCCTTTTTCTTAGCTTCGTCTTGTTTTACTTTATCTTCATTAGCCTTTTTCTGGGCTTCCTCATCAGCTTTTTTCTTAGCTTCTTCATCGGCCTTTTTCTTAGCCTCTTCTTCAGCTTTTTTTGCATCTGGAGTTCCGCCAGGCGCAGTGAAGGATGCACCAACTGCTGGGCTTGTGCCAGTACCTTTTTTCGCTACTACAGAGAAGCTGTAAGTAACACCTGGTTTAATACCACCAAGAGTAGCTGTCGTACCACTTATTGATAGGCTACCACTTGAACCGTCAGTTGCTTTATAGCTGGCTGCATATGCATCAACTTCTGCTGGTCCAGACCAGTTTAGTGTAACTGTGCTAGCGCCATCAAAAGTGACATTCAGACCACTAGGGGCATCTACTTTAATTTGTTTAATTGCATCTTTTTTCGCACCTTTTACGTATAACTCTCCGTTTATTTCTTGTACAGAAGAAGGACGTTCAAAGCGTGATTTATCTGTAGCGAATTTGCTCATCATTACTTGGAACATTTGCTGTGCAATTTTAGTATAACGATCACTAATGTAGTTTTCTGGACCATTCTTTACGTAACCAGTCCATACAGCCATCGTATATTGTGGTGTATATCCAGCGAACCAGCTATCCCTGTTTGCATCAGCTGGAATGCCGTATTTCTTTAAATCTTTTGCATCAAAGTTTTGCGTTCCAGTTTTACCCGCTACGTCAACACCTGAAACATATGCTGTTGGTCCTGTACCACCAGAACCAGGTTTTACTACGTCACGAAGAACGTCAGTTACCATGTAAGCTGTATAGTCTTGCATAGCGCGTTGTTCTTTCGGTTTAAAGCTTTTCTTTTTCCCGTCCGGGAAGGTTACTTCTTTTACGAAGTGTGGTTTATTATAGTTACCACTATTACCGAAGGTTGCGTATGCACCTGCTACTGCTAATGGAGAACTATCGTTACTACCAATTGCAGTAGATTCATGTACTCCATTTTCAAATGTCATGCCTAAACCTTCAGCAAACTCTTTTGATTTATTAAGTCCAACTGTTTGAGCTGTCTTTAAAGCCGGGATATTTAATGACTTCTTCAATGCTTCACGAAGTGAAACGTCACCTTTAAAACTCCCTGTAGCATTTTTAATCTTTGTGCCATCCGAATAAGTATATTCAGAGTCATTTAATTGATGGTAAGTAGACCATTGAAGATTCTCAATCGCTGGACCGTAGTCGAAAATTGGTTTCATTGTTGAACCAACTTGGCGTTTTAAATCAGTTGCCATATTATGACCTTTGAAAGTGGACTTATTTTCTTTACGTCCAGCACCAATTGCTCGAACTTCTCCAGATTGTGTATCCATAAATACGAATGATCCTTGGAATTGATCGTTTGGATACTTAATAAGATTACCATCCATAATTTTTTCAGCGTAATCTTGAGCATCTTGATCAAGTGTTGTATGAATCGTTAAACCATCTGAACCGATATTTACATCAGGATATTCTTTTTCAACTTCTTTTACAACCGCATCTAAAAATGCTTGATACTTCATCTCAGTTACTTCTGAAGACGGTTGAAGGCCCTCAGTTACTGGGATCTTAACGGCGTTATTCATTTCTTCTTTTGTTATATAACCATGTCGATTCATTAATGATAATACGACATTACGACGATTTGTTGCTCGTTCAACATTTTCCTTTTTTGTTGGATCATAAATGTTTGGACCTTGGGGTAAACCAGCGAGCATAGCAGCTTCATGTAATTGCAAGTCTTTTAAATCTTTACCATAATATTTTTGCGCTGCTGTCGCAATACCGTATGAACGGTTACCTAAATTAATCTTATTTAAGTACATTTCTAAAATCTCATGTTTAGAGTATTGTTGCTCTAATTTGTAAGATAAGTACCATTCTTGTACTTTTCTTTTAGCAGTTTTGTCCATCGTTAGAAAGTAGTTTTTAACGACTTGCTGTGTAATCGTACTACCACCTTGGGAACCGAAACCACCAGTGACATTTTCCATAACTGCTTTTGTAGTTCGTTTAAAATCAATTCCATTATGATCATAGAAACGCGAATCCTCAGTTGCAAGGAATGCATTTTCAACTACTTTTGGAATTTGATCATAAGTAACGTGTGTTCGTTTTTCAGCACCGTATTCATAGAAGAAATTCCCGTTTTTATCAAGAAACTTTGTTGATAAAGGATTAACAAGTTTGGCTTTGTCTAATTTTGGAGCATCCTTTACCATAACAAAGAAAGCGGAAACGCCGGCTACAAGACCAACGATACCAAGAAGTAGACAACCTATAAGAAATTTCTTGAAAAAGGAGCCTTTTTTCTTTGGTTTTTCTTCTTTATGTGTTTTTTTCTCTTGATTTTTCACATGATTTCGTTCTGTACGAGAACGATAATTATCTGACATTATACTTTCTCCTACCTTTCATTCTCTCCCCCAAAAGTCGAAAAAAGAGCCTTAGTGATGACTCTATCACGAAAAATAAACCATGTCTAGTACACGGATATAGTCAATCCGAGGGTGATAACCGCATGATAATAAGGATCCATGCTCTTCTATTTCTTCTTTCGTAATCGACTTGCGTCCACCAGTATTTTGACGATTCCAAAATGCAATAATATGTTTTGCATCTAGTAAATAAAATTCATCAAAAAGTGTAAATTTAATAATAACAAATGCAATTCCATTATGAGCAACCACTTGCTTCATATGTTCAATTTGATGAAGGTGGAAGTTTTGAAGTGGGAAACTAGTTTTATTTTTTGTTTCCTTTGCTTCAAAATCGATGTATTTCCCTTTGTATACACCGTTGTAATCTGTTGTAGAAGGTTGTTTAAAATACGCTTCTTTTACCACTGCAGCACTTCGAGCGGGGTAATCTACTTTTACAATTTGAAGAGGTGTAGGCTTTTTATGTACACATGCAATATTATGGGTTAAGTAATATTGATTTGTTTCATTCAATTCCTCTTCAAGGGACATACCTCTATTACTATAAGTATGTGTTTTTATAGGTGTTTTTTGAGGTTGTGAAGCTTGATTATACCTTTTTCCATTTGGGTAACGAATGGTCATAGTGTGTCCACCCCCAACTTGCTAAGAATTACTTACAAAGGTGATTATATCAAAAAATGAAAAAAGATGTGACCTTTTTGATGAAAGGTATGATGACTTATTTATGTTTACATGGAATGATTATATGAAAATGAAACAAAATCGAGAAAAAAATTTTTGTACAGAGGAAGAAAAAGCAATCATTCACAATATTAAAAAGAAAACAGAAATAGCTAATGTGGACAATATTTCTCGGACACAATCTTATCAAGAATATTATTTAAGAAATAGTGAAATCAGGTGGGCCTTTTTAGCGAGTATGGTTTCGAGAAATGCGGGCTGGAATATGACTGATTTAGAAGGGAGATATTATGCTACTGTTTTACCTAGAACGGTAAAAAAACATTTATTTATTCTGTACGAACAGGCTAATTGGATTATTTTTTTAGATGCATTTCCTCAGCTATTATTGTATGAGGAAAGTAAGAAGAGACGTGCACCTCTCTTTCATTTGTTGCAATATTTCAACGTATCAATTTTTATGGAAAAAGAATGGTTACTTTTCTGGGAAAGAAGAGATATGAATAGGCTTATGACAGCGCTTATTATAAATGAACAAAATAAAATTCAAAAACCAGTCATTGAGAACACATATTTTAAAAAACATGTATTCCATACTGCACTTTTTAAAGTACAAGAAAGACTTCATATTAGTGCAGTTATCTTCCCAACAATTGAAGGGAGAATGTATGGATTTTCGGTTTATCAATTTGAAACGTTACAACAGCGCATAGAACTAGGAAAAAAATTAGCATGGTTATTGTTTCATCCAATTTATAATGGTTCGTTTTATAAGTTTGCATTGCAAACTACACATACTGGGTCTAGAGAAGATTATGAAGTTTACGCAAAGGAAACTCGAAAGTCTTATACGCCAACACTTAGAGATATTTATCCTGTTATTTTACATGAAGAAATAAAAATGAGAGATTGGTTTTGTGCAAATATGAAAATGAATGTGCTATTTGTACCTGAAGAACCTAAAGGGGAAGTTAATATAACAGAATGGTATAGAAGAAAGAGAGAACAAATCTATAGGCTATCTATCGCAAATCGTTTTGCTAAAAGGATGGATGAGTTCATGATATAATAAAAAAGAAGTCCCGTCTTCCATTTTGAAGACGGGACTTCTTAATTTGAAACAATCCTGCTATGTGTGCTACAACTTTAATCTCAAAACGTAATGCTAGTAGGAGATTAAGGGTGACTTGAAATTTAACTGTTCGTAATAAAGTCTCGCTTTATGTAGCAGGGAAGTTTGGACCATCTAGCTTTGGATTGCCAGTCTCGGGTTTATTTTGTTGTTTGTTTTGGTTTTTCTTTTTTTCATTTTTGTTCTTTGCCATTGTAATACACCTCCTTTTTGTATTGTTACCATTTCTATAAATGACATACGAAATGATTTCTTTGACGAATAACAACTAGTTTTGTCATGTGGGCAGGAGTGGTGAATCATTCGGCGAAATTACATGACAAAGGAAAAGCAAAGAAGGAGGCGTTTTGTATATGGCGATGGTTCAGAAGGAAGATGTAATGAAAAAAATGGATCAAATGTTAAGTTCTCTCGATTTGCTGGAAATGAATATAGGGATTAGAATGAATCATGCATTAAAGGATGCGAGTGCAAAAATATGCAATAAGATAGAAATAACAGAAATGCATATTGAACATATGGAAAATAAATTAGTGCATCACGAAGAGAAAGGGAATTGGGTAAAGACATTTCAAAACGTCGTAGTGAGTGCATAATAAGGTGGGAAAGAAATGAAGAATGAAGCATTAATACAGTCTTCAGAAAAACTCATGCAGTATAATAATGAAGCGAATGTAAAAAAGAGAGAACTAACCGAATACGACTTTTATAAGGATATGAAACCGTTTGTAGATATGGTAGATGAGGAATTAAAGAAGTGGAAAGAATTAGCTTATAAGTGGATTAAAGAAGAAAAGCCAAAATATATACATGTACAGCAAATTGATCAAGTATATGATAATTTACAAACGAATGTGTTGCAATGCTTTGTAAATAAAGGTAAAGGTAAACGATTCTTTGAAACACACCAAGCCATTTCGTATACTTTGCAAAATATAGTTGAGCAATGTAAATAACAAGAGGGAGAGCCCTCTTGTTATTTTTATGCTTCTGTCATTGTTGTAGGTTTTGTTGCGCCGTTTATTTCTAATTCTTTTATTAATGTTCGATAATCTGATATGCATATTTTTCCTTCGAGATACCAATGTCTCGCAAAGTCTAATAATTCATTTGCATTCTCTGTGCAATACCCCTTTTTTTGAGAAAACGCTTGTTTTAAATCCCCTAATACCATGTTGATTCCTCCCCCATGAGAATCTTCTTCTCCATTATCATAGCATGGAAGGGTTTTCTTTTTTAATTTTTTAAAAATTTAAACTTCCGACAAAAATAGACAGATACTCCATCACACATATTATTTTATAGGTACATATTATATATGTAGAAACTTATGTGAAGGAGGAGAGAATGCATGTTTCAACAACCTAACTTATATCAGCAAACGAATCCATATGCACAGCAAAATATGTACCAATATAATACGGATACATATTTACGGTATAATATGTATCCTTTCGAGCCTTATTATGGAAATCAAAATTATTATCAACCGTTTGAAGTGTCCTTTATGAATCAAGCTCAACAACCACAACAGCAGCAGCAACCTTATGTGAATCAAGCTCAACAACCACAACAGCAGCAACCTTATGTGAATCAAGCTCAACAATCACAAGCTCAGCAACCATACATGAATCAACCACAGCAGCAGCCTTATATGAATTCGCAATATTATATGCCACCACCATCTCCGTATGCTAATCAACAAGCGATGTTTTATCCACCAAAACAACCGTACCCGACGCAGGGTAAGCAAAAGCAACAACAGCCAAGTCAGTTTTCTAGTTTTGTTTCTCAATTTAAAACATCAGATGGTAACTATGATGTAAATAAAATGATGAATACAGCTGGACAAATGATGAATGCGATGAATCAAGTGACAGGTATTGTAAAGCAAGTTGGAGGCTTTTTTGGTAAGTGATGTTGAAGGATTGTCTATAAAAACAATGTAAATGAAATAAAGGACTAGACAAATTTCCTTGTAATAAATGGGTATATATAACAAACGGCTTTCTCTCTTTTCTCATACTGTAAAGTGTAATCAGATTTTTTTAACGAGAGAGGAGAGAAAAAACTATGCATCATTGTCATCCTTGCTTTGGAGGGCATAAGCCTACAGGACCTATTTGTACGACTGCTCCTGTCATTCATCCGACGAAACAATGCGTAACACACTCTTTTTCAACAACGGTGGTGCCACACATTTTCCCAACACATACAACACATGTACATCATCAACAAATTAAAAACCAAAACTTCTTCCCGCAAACAAATTCAAATGTAAATGTTGTGGACCCAATCGACCCAGGATTCGGTGGCGGATGTGGACCGTGTGGCCATGGTCATCATCATCATCACCACGGTCATCAAATATCTCCATTTGGGCCAGGACCGAATGTATCACCAGTAGGTCCAAATATCGGACCAAACGTTGGTGGAATATTTAAAAAGTAAATGATATGTTAGAACTAGCGGAATGCTAGTTCTTTTTTTGTAATTGGAGTGTTGATATGAAAGTTATTGCAGTAACAGGATATAAGCCATTTGAACTTGGAATATTTAAAAATGATCATCCAGGAGTGGAGTGTATAAAGAAAGCATTACACCGTAAATTAATCACTTTTGTAGAAGATGGTTTAGAATGGGTTATAATAAGCGGCCAATTAGGTGTAGAATTATGGGCTGCTGAAGTTGTTTTTGAAATGCAAGTAGAATATCCTGATTTAAAATTAGCGGTATTCACTCCGTTTTTAGAACAAGAAGAAAATTGGAAAGAAGATAATCGTGAATATTACGAATTTATTCTTTCTCAAGCAGACCATGTTGATAGTATCACGAAACGGAAGTATGAAAGCCCAGAGCAATTTAAATTAAAAAATCAATTTTTTATTGAAAAAAGTGATGCGCTTTTAGCGGTATACGATGAAGAAAAACCAGGAAGTCCCAAATATATTGTAGAATCAGCAAAGAAAAAAGGAGAAATAGAAAATTATCACAGTTATTTCATTCTTTTTTCTGATTTACAAGATATAATAGAAGAGGAACAGTGGAATAATGCAGAGTAATATGTAATATAGTACTCGTATATATGATTGACAAAAAGCATTGTTTCTGAAAAAATTTAGTTAATGAAAGTTTTGGTAAAAATTTGAGGTGAAGAAAATGATTTCGGATAAAATTAAATTAACAGCGAAAGATATTTTAGAAAAAGAATTTAAAACAGGTATGAGAGGTTATCAGCAAGAAGAAGTAGACAAGTTTCTTGATATGATCATTAAAGACTATGAAGCTTTCCACAAAGAGTTTGAGCAATTAAAGCAACAAAATGCTCGTTTAAAGCGTGAATTAGAGGAACAAAAACTAGCAGTAACGCAAGTTCCACAACAACCTGTACAAACACCAGTTGCACAACCGGTTTATAACAACACGAATACGGATATTTTAAAACGCTTATCTAACTTAGAAAAAGCTGTATTTGGAAGTAAGTTATACGAATGATGTAAGGTGGGAAAAGGTTTAAGCATTTTACATAGAAAAAAACGTTGCAAAATCTTTTTGTTTCCACTATACTAATGGATGTCATAACGTTTGGGTAATCGCTGCAACGCCAACGTTGTAGAGGAAAGTCCATGCTCGCACGGCCTGAGATGGCTGTAGTGTTCGTGCCTAGCCAATTCATAAGCTAGGGTATTCTGGCTGTAAGGCTGGTTTAACGGCAGGGAAAAAACCTAAGTCCTTTCGGATATGGTTTGACTACCTTTAAAGTGCCACAGTGACGAAGTCCTTGAAGAAATGATAGGAGTGGAACGAGGTAAACCCCACGAGCGAGAAACCCAAATAATGGTAGGGGAATCTTTTCCAAGGAAATGAACGACGGGAAAGGACAGGTTTTATAACCTGTAGATAGATGATTGCCACCGGAGTACGAGGCGTGGGCCGTTTGTAGTACAAAGGAACAGAACATGGCTTACAGAACGTTATGAACCAACTATGAAATAACTCAGCTCTCCTTTGTTAGAGGAGGGCTTTTTATTTGTATGAAGTTATAAAGTATGAGTTAAAATGGTTAATGAGAAAATTTTTCGTAAAATGTAATAATTAATAGGACCAATTGCTATTAATTATTGTTTGAATATACATAAGAGGTGAATGCAAATGGGAAAAGTTACTTTAATTGCAACAGCGGCAATGGGTATTGAAGCGTTAGTTGCCCGAGAAGTTCGCGATCTTGGTTATGAATGTCAAGTAGAAAACAGCAAAGTAACATTTGAAGCAGATGAAAAGGCGATTTGTCGTACGAACTTATGGTTACGTACTGCGGACCGTGTAAAAATTAAAGTTGGCGAATTTAAAGCAACGACATTTGATGAGCTATTTGAAAAAACAAAAGCATTAAACTGGGGAGATTATATTCCAGAGAATGGTGAATTCCCTGTTATCGGTAAATCTTTAAAATCTGAATTATTCAGTGTTTCGGATTGCCAACGTATCGTTAAAAAAGCTGTCGTTGAAAAATTAAAAACAACATATAAACGTACAACTTGGTTTGAAGAAGATGGTCCGTTATTCCGTATCGAGATTGCAATGCTCAAGGATATTGCAACATTAACAATTGATGCGAGCGGTGTTGGGCTTCATAAACGTGGATACCGTATGGATCAAGGGGAAGCTCCGTTAAAAGAAACATTAGCTGCGTCTTTAATTAAATTAACAAACTGGAAGCCAGATCGTCCATTTGTTGATCCATTCTGTGGATCAGGTACAATTCCGATTGAAGCAGCATTAATTGGACAAAACATTGCACCAGGATTTAACCGTGGTTTCGCATCTGACGAGTGGGGCTGGGTAGGGAAACAAAACTGGCGTGAAGCTCGTCAAGAAGCTGAAGATTTAGCGAACTATGATCAACGATTACAAATCATTGGATCAGATATTGATCATCGTATGATTCGAGTTGCTCAAGATAACGCAGAAGAAGTAGGCTTAGGCGATTTAATTACATTTAAACAAATGCAAGTAAAAGATTTCACAACAAAAGAGGATTATGGCTACGTTGTAACGAATCCTCCATACGGAGAACGTTTAAGTGAAAAAGCACTCGTTGAACAACTGTATAAAGAAATGGGACAAGTATTCCGCCCATTAGATACATGGTCAGCGTATGTATTAACAAGCTACGAAGCATTTGAGAAGTGTTACGGAAAAGATGCGTCGAAGAAGCGTAAGCTGTTTAACGGATTTATCCGTACAGATTACTACCAATACTTCGGAAAACGTCCACCTCGTAATTCATAGTATAAAACTCCTCTAGCGCGCATATACTGGCTATTATGTAATGCGTAAAGGAGGAAGTCATATGGATAATTTTCAATTATCAATGATTCAAAAAGCTATTCACCGTACGTATGATGAGCTCGGAAAAGAAGTGGATAGTCAAGGTGCGATTGTAGATGAAATACAAAAAGCACAAGAAGAATATTTGTCAGCTCTTTCACATGAAACAGCGATTGATAAACGGTATTTAAAGTCATTAATATAGAAGAAAATTTTCCTTTTTCGAAAGGAAAATTTTTTTTCGTGAATTTCTATGTATTGCAACAGGGGAAAGTGGCTGCACACATATGCGTAGCAGTTGCTATTATCTTTTTATAGAAAAACTTTTTGGTTGGAGGCTAAGGATGTTTACTGAGAAGAGATTACCATTTGAAGTAGGAAAACAAGATAATTTTTATGATAAGTTGAATGAGTGGATTGGAGATGTGTTTTACGACATCCTTCCGGAAAAAGGCTTTGAAGAGCGTGATGAACAAATTTTTATGGCGTTTCAGTTAGAACGCGCTTTCCAAGAAAAGAAAGTTATGTTCGCAGAAGCTGGTGTAGGAACAGGGAAAACAATTGTATATCTTCTATATGCAATTTGTTACGCGCGTTATACTGGGAAACCAGCTATTATTGCTTGTGCAGATGAAACGTTAATTGAGCAGCTTGTGAAAGAAGAAGGGGACATCGCTAAGTTATCTGAAGCATTAGGGCTATCTGTTGATGTAAGGCTTGCAAAATCAATGGATAATTATTTATGCTTACGTAAACTTGAAGATGTTATGAGTGGACGAGCTCCAGAAGTAATTGAAGACGTATATTACGAGTTACCACAGTTTGTATTCGATCATGGTACGATGCAAAACTTTACTCACTATGGTGACAGAAAAGAATTTCCACTTTTAAATGACGAAGAATGGTCAAAAGTAAATTGGGATTACTTCCAAGATTGCTTTACTTGTGATTCTCGTCATCGTTGTGGACAAACTCTTTCTCGTGAACATTATCGTAAAGCAGCAGATTTAATTATTTGTTCTCAAGATTTCTATATGGATCATATTTGGACGTACGATGCTCGTAAGCGTGAAGGGCAAATTCCATTATTACCAGAAAGTAGCTGCGTTGTATTCGATGAAGGACATCTTGTAGAATATGCAGCTCAAAAAGCTTTAACATACCGTTTAAAGCAAACGATGATGGAGCAACTATTAACGAGATTGCTACAAAACGATATTCGTGAGGAGTTTGCACATTTAGTAGAAGAAACAATTTGGCAAACTGAACGATTCTTTGATGTGTTACAAGAGAATAAAAAGGAAATTGCCGGTTCTGATCGTCTAGAAATTACTGTGACAGAAAAAGTAACAGCTGAAGCGAAACGACTTTATGCAAAAATCGGTGAAGTTGGAGATGCATTAGTATTCGAAAGTGAAATGCATACAGTAAACACGTATGATTTAAATATTGTTGATGAGCATTTAGATGTATTAGAACATTCACTTCGTCTGTTCATGCACGAGAAAAATGTAATTACTTGGGGTGAAGAAGGTGATGGTGCCTTCACGTTAGTTATTATGCCGCGTGCAGTTGAAGAAGTGTTACAAGAGAAAGTATTCTCGAAGAAAATACCGTATATTTTCTCTTCTGCGACATTATCGAACAACGATTCATTCGCTTTCACAGCTAATAGCCTAGGGGTAAAAGATTACTTGTCATTCTCAGTTGCTTCACCGTTTGATTACGAAGAGCAAATGACAGTAAACTTACTATCACATACGAAAGAAAATGAATGGGAAAGAAAGTGTCAATATACACTTGAAAATATACAAAAAACAAATGGACGTACGCTTGTATTATTCCGTACAACGCAAGAGCTTGCAGCGTTCAAAGAGTATGTAAGTAAAGAGCAAATGTCGGTTCCGTTCTTATATGAAGGAGATCAGGAAATTAGCCAGCTCGTTTCTCGTTTCCAAAATGAAGAAGAGACTGTACTTTGTGCGGTTCATTTATGGGAAGGTTTAGATATTCCTGGTTCATCATTATCGCACGTTATTATTTGGTCTTTACCATTCCCTCCAAACGATCCTGTGTTTGAAGCGAAACGTAAGCACGTAAATGATCCATTCTGGGATGTAGATGTACCATATATGATTTTACGACTTCGTCAAGGAATTGGGCGTTTAATTCGTACAAGTGAAGATAAAGGTGCTATATCAATTTTCTTATCTGATTCAGAAGATGAGAAAGTAGTTGCAGCTGTGAAAAATGTACTGCCAGTAGAAGGTAAAGAATTATAAGGAGAAAGCTTGGCGCTTGCCAAGCTTTTTTTCTATTATAAAAGGAATTTATGTTTCTGTGTCGAATTAAATTTGAGGTAGAAAAAGGAGGCTTTTATACGATGACAGTTGCTACATATGAAGTAGAAAAACAATTTTTAACATACGTGAAGAAGATACAAAATTACGGAGAAGCATTAAGTTTAATGTTTTGGGATTTAAGAACAGGTGCACCCAAAAAAGGTGTAGATCAGCGTTCAGAAGTAATTGGTATGCTTTCGTCAGAAGTGTTTGCTATGTCGACTTCAGATGAGATGGGAAACTATTTAACAGAGCTTGAAGCTTTAATACGTGAAGATAAACTTTCTGAAACAACGAAGAAAATGGTTGAAGAGTGTCGGAAAGAATATGATAGAAATAAAAAAATTCCACAAGCTGAATATGAGGCTTATGTGAAATTAGAAGCGAAAGCAGAGAGTATGTGGGAAGAAGCTCGTGAAAAATCTGATTTCGAAATGTTCCGCCCATACTTAGAAAAAATTGTTGAATTTAAAAAGAAATTTATTACATATTGGGGTTATGAAACATATAAATATAATACATTATTAGACATGTATGAGCCAGGTATTACAGTAGAAGTTTTAGATCACGTATTTGGTCAACTTCGTGAGCGCATCGTGCCGCTTGTAAAAGAAATCTCTGAGTCTAAAAAAGGATTAAAAACAAGTGCTTTATCGGAACAATTTTCAAAAGAAAAACAAAAGAACTTTACATTAGAACTATTAAAGCAATTGAATTATGACTTTGAAGCAGGTCGTCTTGATGAAACAGTGCATCCTTTCGAAATTACATTAAATAGAGGGGATGTTCGTATTACGACACGCTATGATGAAAAAGATTTTCGTATGGCTGTTTTTGGAACGATTCATGAATGTGGTCATGCAGTATATGAACAAAATATTGCAGAACAATTTGAAGGTACACCACTTTGCAGTGGTACATCTATGGGTATTCACGAATCACAATCATTATTCTTTGAGAACTTTATCGGCCGTAATAAATCATTCTGGAAGAAAAATTATGATTTATTAAAAGAGTATAGCAATGGTCAATTTGATGATATGTCAGTCGATGAATTTTATGATGCAATTAACGAATCGAAGCCGTCATTCATTCGTATAGAAGCAGATGAGCTTACATACCCGCTTCATGTTATGGTGCGTTATGAATTAGAGAAAGAATTATTTGATGGTACATTACAAGTGAAGGACTTACCAGCAGCTTGGAATGATAAGATGGAAGCATATTTAGGAATTCGTCCGGAAAATGATGCACAAGGTGTATTGCAAGATGTTCACTGGGCTGGTGGCTCATTTGGATACTTCCCATCTTATGCGCTTGGTTACATGTATGCAGCGCAATTTAAGCAAAGAATGTTAAAAGACATTCCGAACTTTGATGCATTATTAGAAGAAGGAAACGTAACACCGATTCGTGAATGGTTAACAGAACATATTCACCAATATGGTAAAACGAAAAAGCCGCTTGAAATTTTAGAAGATGTAACAGGTGAAGGCTTAAATGCAAACTACTTAGCCGATTATTTAGAAGCGAAATATAAAGAGATTTATGAGTTGTAAAAAAAAGAGCTGCTTAATTGCAGCTCTTTTTTAAAGGGGGATGGGAGAATGGACTATACATATACAGTAATGACGCAAGAAGAAGCAGAAGAAATTGCATACAACTGGCATTATGAAGGGAAATATTCCTTTTACGATATAGAGGCAGATGAAGAAGATTTAGCTGAATTTTTACATGATGAAAGTAGAGGGAATCATACATTTTCTGTGAAGGAAAATGGCACTCTCATTGGTTATTTTACTGTTTGTAAAATAAATGACGGAACGGTTGATATTGGTCTTGGAATGAGACCTAATATAACTGGGAACGGATTTGGTTTACAGTTCTTAAACGCTATACTAGCTTTTAGTAAAGAAAAATATGGATGCAAGTATATAACACTATCAGTAGCTATATTTAATGAGAGAGCGATTAAAGTGTATAAAAGGGCAGGATTTGAAGTAGTTGGAACGTTTATACAGAAAACAAATGGTAGTTGTTTTGAGTTTTTGAAAATGAATTATATATGTAAAAATGATTAAAAAACAGAAGAATCTCCTTCTGTTTTTTTATGCAGAAATAAATCATACTTTTTGTAATTGGAAGTTTTGAAATTTTGGAAGAGGATGTGTATGATTGAAGTTTAATAGTAAATAGCAAGTTTAGTAAGGAGAGACAGCATGAGTATAATTAAAACGAAAAATGAAATAGAGTTAATGCATGAATCGGGAAAATTACTTGCTTCATGTCATAGAGAAATTGCGAAGATGATGAAACCAGGTATTACTACAAAAGAAATTAATACGTTTGTTGAAGCATATTTAGAACAGCATGGTGCAACGTCTGAGCAGAAAGGGTACAACGGATATCCATATGCGATATGTGCATCTGTAAACGATGAAATGTGTCATGCGTTTCCGGCCGATGTTCCTTTAACTGAGGGTGATATTGTAACAATTGACACGGTAGTAAACTTAAATGGGGGTCTTTCAGATTCTGCTTGGACGTATAGAGTTGGAAAAGTTTCTGATGAAGCAGAAAAGTTGTTGTTAGTAGCTGAGAATGCTTTGTATAAAGGAATTGACCAGGCGGTAATTGGTAATCATGTAGGAGATATTGGCTATGCAATTGAAAGTTATGTAACAAATGAAGGTTTTTCTGTTGCAAGAGACTTTACGGGACATGGAATCGGTAAAGAGATTCATGAAGAACCAGCAATTTTTCATTTTGGGAAACAAGGACAAGGACCTCAGTTACAAGAAGGAATGGTAATTACAATTGAACCGATTGTAAATATAGGTATGCGATATTCTAAAGTAGATTTAAATGGGTGGACTGCACGAACGATGGACGGGAAATTATCAGCTCAATATGAGCATACAATTGCGATTACAAAAGATGGGCTAATCATTTTAACGAAGTTGTAATTGGAAATGAAAGAGTTTGCAAAACTCGAACAAAAATAGTAGTTTTTAAAAATTTGTACGTGTTTTTTCGATAAATGCTTTTCAAAGCATAAAAAGTACGTTATAATCCTTCTATAAAATAAATAGTTAGCTACACTCATATAATCGCGGGGATATGGCCTGCAAGTTTCTACCGAAGTACCGTAAATACTTTGACTATGAGTGAGGACGAATATAATTGCTTGTTTAGCATTCTTTTTTTGCGAAACTCCAAAAGCGCGTCTCTCACTTGTAACGAGTGGTGGTGGCTTTTGGAGTTTTTTTATTGCATAAGAGGGGGAACAAACATGAAAGTATTACAAGAAAAGATTTTGAACGAAGGAAAGGTTTTATCTGGTGACGTATTAAAGGTAGATGCTTTTTTAAATCATCAAATTGATCCAGTACTTATGCAAGAAATCGGAAAAGAATTTGCTAAACGTTTTAAAGAAGAGAACATTACAAAAATCGTGACGATTGAATCTTCAGGCATTGCACCAGCAGTTATGGATGCATTAGAGCTTGGTGTAAAAGTAATTTTTGCACGAAAACGTAAATCGTTAACGTTACAAGATAATATGTACGTTGCAAACGTATATTCATTTACAAAACAAGAAACAAATGAAATTTCATTATCTCGAAATCATATCGATGAAAATGATCGCGTGCTAATCATCGATGACTTTTTAGCAAACGGTCAGGCTGCTTTAGGTTTAATGAGTTTAGTAGAGCAAGCTGGAGCGAGTATTGCAGGGATTGGAATTGTTATTGAAAAAGCATTTCAAGATGGAGGAAAGAAGCTTCGTGAACAAGGCGTTCGTGTTGAATCACTAGCAGAAATTGCATCACTTGATAACGGCACAGTTACATTTGTACAGCAAGAAACTGCGGAGGTGAAATAAACGATGAAGCAGCATCCATTTAAAATTGCATCGCTTGGTATGCAGCATATGCTTGCAATGTATGCTGGAGCAATTATCGTTCCGCTTATTGTGGGCGGTGGACTTGGTTTAAATCAAAAAGAGTTAACATATTTAGTCTCAATTGATTTATTAATGTGCGGCGTTGCGACAATTTTACAAGCATTATCAAATCGCTTTTTCGGTATAGGACTTCCCGTTGTACTTGGTTGTACATTTACAGCCGTTGGACCGATGATTGCGATTGGAAAACAATACGGTGTGTCTTCAATTTATGGAGCAATTATTGCTGCTGGGTTATTCGTTGTTATTTTTGCGAAATTATTTGGAAAACTTGTAAAACTGTTTCCACCTGTTGTAACAGGATCTGTTGTTACTGTAATTGGAGTTACACTTGTTCCAGCAGCAATTAATGACATGGCTGGAGGAGTAGGAAGTAAGGATTTCGGTAGTCTTGAAAATTTAGCATTAGCATTTGGTGTGTTATTATTTATCATCATTATGTATCGTTTCTTTGATGGATTTATTCGTTCAATCTCTATTTTACTAGGTCTATTGTTCGGTACTATCGTTGCAGCGTTTATCGGGAAAGTAAGTTTGCAAGCGGTTGGAGAGGCGGATTGGTTCCACGGTATTCAACCATTTTACTTTGGTACACCAACATTTGAATTAACACCAATTATTACGATGATTCTCGTTGCTTGTGTAGGGATTGTAGAAGCAACGGGTGTATACTTTGCATTATCTGATATTTGCAATAAAAAATCGGTGAAAAAGAATTAACAAAAGGCTATCGCGCAGAAGGATTAGCGATGGTGTTAGGTGGCATTTTCAACGCGTTCCCATATACAACATACTCTCAAAACGTAGGACTTGTTCAATTAACTGGAGTAAGAAATCGCGTTATTATTTATACTTGCGGTGGTATGTTAATCGCACTTGGTTTCATTCCTAAAATCGCAGCTATTACAACAATTATTCCGAAATCAGTACTGGGCGGTGCGATGTTAGCGATGTTCGGTATGGTTATGGCATATGGTATTAAAATGTTAAGTAGCGTTGACTTCGGAAGACAAGAAAACTTATTAATCGTTGCATGTTCTGTCGGAATTGGGCTTGGCGTAACAGTCGTTCCTACATTATTTTCACAACTCCCAGAAAGCATTCGTATTTTAACAGATAACGGAATTGTACTTGGAAGTGCGTCAGCAGTACTTTTAAATATCGTATTTAATATGGTGCCGCAGCGCAAAGTGAAAGTAGAAGAAGAGCCAGTATCTATGCAAAGTGCAGTAAGAGAAGCGTAAAAAAGCAAGGTCTCGTTATGAGACCTTGCTTTTCTCAGAGTGTTGGGAAACCCTTTAGGGTTCCCAACACTCTGGAATCTTTTTTGATTTTAGCGAATAAAAACAACATAAAATAATAGAATTTTAAAAAATAGCCCTCCACCTGACCCTTTTTGGTCAGGTGGAGGGCTATTTTTTTCATGTTTTGACAAGCTGCGGTGAGATAAGCTTGCATTTGGACAGACTTCAGCCCTCGAAACCGGGCATAGCGGTAGCCATGTAGTTCTTTGGCGTCTGCAAAGCTTCGCTCTATAGTGGAACAGCGTACTTTATACAACCTTTTCCCTGTAGCTGTTAGCTTGTTTTTTCTAGCAATATCCTTATATTTCTCCCACACATGATGAGTGATAACTTTTTGTTTTTGTTTCTTTGAAAAGCACACCTCACGTAACGGACAAACAGCGCAGTCTTCTGGATTCGATTTGTATTGACGGTATCCTTCACGATCAGTTGTTACATATTCTAGAATACATCCCATCGGACAAGCGAAAACATTCATTTCTTCTACATATTTAAATTGGCTTTTCGGTACTTCTTTATTCCGTTTTCCAAATCGGCGATACCCCATCACCATAAATATATTCCGTTCTGATAGTTTCTTACAGATATATCCTGTAAAATAGCCAGCATCAAGGGCAACAGCTTCTACTTTGAAGTCGAATTTATCAATCTGAGCTTGGAGGCGTGCTAAATACGGCTCGGAATCTGCCATATTTCCAGCCGTTACATAGGTATCTGTAATAATATTGTACTTCGCATCAGTCGTACGATGATCCAAGAAATGAAAACCATTTGGTTTTCCATCTCTCATTAAAAATCCACTATCTGGATCCGTTGTACTTATACGAGTTTTTTTGGTAGGGGTATCACTTTCCTTTCTAGGTTTTAATTCTTTTTTCCATGTACCTCACGATCTTCGATTACCGCAGCTTCTAGCTCGTCTATATAAAACTTTGCTTTTTCTTTTTTATATTTATGTACAAATTTATTTTTATTGGCATTGGCCTTAATATGTGTAGAATCTGTCATCAGTGCACGTCCTCCTACCATCCGGTGCTCCGTCGCTTGTCTCACAATCTCATCAAAAATTTCTTCGAAAATATTTGTATGAATAAAACGAGTACGACGATTCCAACTGATTGTAGAGTGATCCGGAATAGTATCCGATAGAGAAAACCCTAAAAACCAACGGTAGGCAATATTCGTTTTAATTTCCTTTTCCAATTGACGCTCAGAACGAATACCGTAAAAATATCCAATAAACATCATCTTAAATAAAACAATAGGATGAATGGACGGGCGTCCATTGTTTTCACAGTAATAAGGGCGTAACTTCTCTTCAATAAAATCAAAACTAATTGTCGCTTCAATTGCACGAAGGAAATGATCTTGTGGAACCAACTCTTCTACAGAAACAGATACACGCTCATCACGATGATTTTTTAAAGCACCCATCATAAAAAATCTCTCCTTTTCCTCTTTTTTATCAGTGTTGACACATAAAAAGAGGTTCAGACACAAAAACAGGCTGTGGAGAAGACTTTCTCCACAGCCTGAAAAAAGCAAGGTCTCGTTATGAGACCTTGCTTTTCTTTTTAAGTGGCATCATTTTCCCGTAAGTACCAAGACGCCAAATGTACTCAAGTGGTCCGTATTGGTAATGTGAAAGCCACCAGCGGCTAATAAAGATTTGTAACGTGTAGAAACTAATGCAGAATAGTGGTCCAACCCATAGTGGAGCCAGATAATCATTTTTAAACAATAGCCCGAATACAAGTAATGTAACAATTGTATGCGAGATGTAATTTGTTAATGCCATTCGTCCAACGTATTGGAATGGACGTAATAACGTTTGCCATTTTTCTTTTTGTAATAAACGCATTAGTGTGAAAATGTAGAATATGAATAACGTTTTTCCGCTAAACATTGTAAAGACCTGCATATAAATTGGTTCATAAAATGGTTTTGATAAGAAGTAACGAACCATGAAGAACCACATTGGTAATGTAAAAAGGAACATAATAATTTGCCATTTTTTAAGCTTTGGATCTAACTCTTTCGCGCGGCGGAAAATATCCTTTTTGCCGGCGTATAAACCAAGTAAAAACAGCCCAACTGTTTCTGGGAGCATAAGTAAATTTAAGCCAATTCCATCAGCGTAAAATGCATGGAAACGATTTTGTATTTGTGACAGCCAGTCTTCTAATGGCATGATAGGTAAGGAAAAACCTAGCTCTTCCTTTGGTACCAATGCAACCGTAATACCAGCCATTAGCATAATGAATTGAAAAATACTCAATAAAACGATAGCCCATATTAAAATAGTACGAGGTTCTCTCTTATAAAATAAAAATAAGAAAAATCCAGCAATCGCATAAGTATGTAAAATGTCTCCGTCCCATAAAAGAACGTAATGTAAGAAACCGAATAATAATAAAATAAGTAAGCGGCGAACAAATAAAATTTTTGGATGATCTGTTTTCGCTTCAGCACGACTCATAAAAATATAAAAACCTAATCCGAATAAAAACGAAAAAATTGTATAAAATTTCGTTTGAATAAACATATCGTAAAATAGGCGAATGTAGCTGTCTATCCCTTCGTAAATTCCTGAAAGATCACGTGAGTCAACCCCGGCGATAACAGGCCAATTCACAAGAAAAATACCTAGTACAGCTATTCCTCTAATAATATCAATGGAGTGTATCCTCTCGCCTTGTGTGAGATTTTGTGTCATTTTTTTCCTCCTTGTTAAGTAATTCCCTTTTATTATACGAAATGTAAGGTGGAGGGGATAGGGGATATTTCCATTTTTTTTAAACTGTTAAGTTATGTAGGATGAGATATAATAAGAGTGCACAACAAGTTTTAACCTTTTTCAAAACAGGCAGTAAAGCTCCTTCTTATAAGGAGCTTTCTTTATGAAAAGTGTTGATAATGATTCTCTTTAATGATAAACTGTATTCAAAAGTGATAATCATTATCAAAAAAAGGTTGGTGCGTAAGTATGGTATATGCATTAGTAGCAGGTACAGTCGCTGTATATGCAGTTATTGCGAAGTATGTTTTAAATGGAGTAGGAACAGCAAAATGAGTGATATGACATAAAATCCCTTTCATTTGTAAAAAGAATGAAAGGGATTTTTTATTTTTAATGAGAATATGCTGAAAATTTAGTATGATAGTAAAGTGAAACTGTAATCAATGGGTAGGTGTAACTCTCACTGGTTATGAGCTCGCAAATAGCGGGGAAAAGTATATACATCTTGGATAAAGGGGAACAAGGGGATGACAAACATAGTACAGACAAACGGTATGAAAAAACTTGTTTGTTTTTATGAAGAGTGGCAAAAACACGGCGATGCAGAGAATAGTTTAAAGTTGTTTGAGGTAATTCAAAAATATAAACAAGAACAGCTTATGATAGCGTTCTGCGGTCACTTCTCTGCAGGGAAATCAACGATGATGAATCATCTATATAAAGCGCAGTTGTTACCGACAAGTCCAATTCCGACAAGCGCTAACGTTGTCAAAATTGAAAAAGGAATGGATCGTGTTGTTGTAACGGTTAAATCTGGAGAGCAGTACGAATATGACGGTGCATATTCAGCAGAAGAATTAAAACAAATTTGTAAAGACGGCGATGAAGTAATTGGTGTTCATATTTATCGAAACGACGCGCCGATTCCTGAAGGGGTTATGTTAGTTGATACACCAGGGATTGATTCAACAGATGATGCCCATCAATTAGCGACAGAGTCGACACTTCATCTGGCAGATGTCATTTTTTATATGATGGATTATAATCACGTCCAATCGGAAGTGAATTTACAATTTGTTAAAGAATTGAAACAACGTAATAAAACGGTTTATCTCGTTGTAAATCAAATAGATAAACATAAAGAAAATGAATTATCGTTTGAGAATTATAAAGATAGTGTAAAACAATCATTCTCTAACTGGGATATTGAAGTAGATGGTGTTTATTATACGTCATTACGAATGATGAACCATCCACATAATGAAATTAGAAGCTTAGAAGCGTTAATTACTTCTATTATGAAAGAAAAAGAGCAGTATGTAAGGACTGGAATGGAGCGAGAAACAGAATATTTAATGGGAGAACATTTCTCGTTTATTGTTTCTGAAAATGAAAAAGCTCTCTTGAAATATGAGGAAGAGTTAGCATCACCACTTTCTATTTCAGAGGTAGTTGAAAAGAAGGAAGAGTTAACGGAAGCGAAAAATCGTGAGGCAAGTAAAGAATCTTATGTGAGAAATGAATTTATAAAAGGTTTACAAGCTATATTAGATAACGCATATTTAATGCCGTTTGAAATGAGAGAATTGGCAAATGCATATTTAGAAACGAAATTAACAAAATTTAAGGTCGGTTTGCTATTTGCGAAAGGAAAGACGGAGCAAGAAAAACAAAGACGTGTAGAGGCGTTTTATTCTGCCCTTCAAAAGACTGTTGAAACGCAGCTTGATTTTCATGTGAAGGAATTTATTGTAGCCTTCTTAAAAGAAGAAGGATTGTTCACGGAGGAAATTGGGAAAGACATATATGGGTTAGAAATTGCTTTCGGACCAGAAATGTTGGCCGAAGTAATTAAACAAGGTGCAGGTTTCACAGGTGATTACTTACTTCTTTATACAGCGGATGTAGCGAATGAACTGAAGAAACGTTATTTTATAAAAGCACAGCAAATTTTTGATAAAAGTGCGGTCGTTTTAAAGCAAAAGGTGAGGGAAGCAGTTGCTCGTATTGAAGAAGAGATTGAAACATATACGATGTTGCAAACGGCGAAAGAAACACAATTACAATACAGTAACAATTTGGAGGCATATGAAGACTATTTACGAAATGTTTGGCACGATCATGTTGCTACGCCTGAAGGGCTGCAAATAGATGAGATATTGCAAAGGGAAAAGCAAATTGTTAGTGAGAAATTTACACTACAAGAGCAGGAAATCGTAAGCGATAACGTAGCGGTTCATGAAGAAGAGCTGAAAGGAACGGCGGCTTTAAATATTCAGCGGATATTAGAGAAAGTGAAAAAAGCTGAAACGATATTAGAGCCATTGCCAGCGCTGAAACATGTACAGCAAGAGGTAATAGAGAAAAGAAGACGTGTGGAAACAAAACAATTTACAGTAGCGTTATTCGGGGCATTTAGTGCTGGAAAATCATCATTTGCCAATGCCTTACTCGGTGAGAAAGTACTTCCTGTATCACCAAACCCGACGACGGCAACGATTAATCAAATTTTGCCGGTTACAGAGGAAAAACCACACGGAACAGTAATTGTTCAGTTTAAATCAAAGCAAGCGTTATTAGAAGATATGAAAGCTGTTTATAAGCTGTTTCATTATGAGATTGCTACGTTAGATGAAGCGTTAGCACAAATTGATAAAGTTATGAAATATCCTTCACCAACTGGGAAGCAAAAAACAACATTTAGCTTTTTACGAGCGGTACAAAAAGGATATGATGCAGTTTCTACTTATTTAGGAGAACAAGTACAAGTTACATTAGAAGAGTTCTCTGATTATGTAGCGAATGAAGAGAAATCATGCTTCGTTGAGTATATGGAACTTTATTATGATTGTGCTTTAACAAGGCAGGGAGTAGCGCTTGTAGACACACCTGGAGCGGATTCTATTAATGCTCGCCATACGGATGTTGCATTCCAGTATATTAAAAACGCAGATGCTATTTTATTTGTAACATATTATAATCATGTATTCTCTCGTGCTGACCGTGAATTTTTAATTCAGCTTGGTCGTGTAAAGGATACTTTTGCCCTTGATAAAATGTTCTTCTTAATTAATGCGGCGGATTTAGCAGAGTCTGAAGAAGAACTTGAAATGGTAAAAGGTTATATCGCAGATCAGCTGCTGCAATACGGTATTAGAAATCCGCGTTTATTTGCAATTTCAAGTTTATGTGCGCTTGAAGAGAAACAAGGAAAGAATGTTGAAAAAGAGAAGTATGGTATTTTACAAAACTCTGGGATTACGAAGTTTGAGGAATCATTTACGTCCTTTATGATGAGAGATTTAATGCTTGTTTCTGTGCATGCTCTATATGGTGCTTTGCAAGGGGCAGATCAGCTTTTAGTAAACATGATAAAGGGTGCAAAACAGGGGAATGAAGAGAAAGAGAAGCAAACGAAAAAATATGAAGCAGAGCGTGATCAACTACTTCATATCATTTCATCATATAGTGTACTTGCTGAAGAACAGGCGATGCAAAATGAAGTGAAAGAGTTGCTTTATTACGTGCAACAGCGTCTATTCCTGCGCTATAACGATGTGTTTACTGAATTTATTAATCCGGCGTCACTTCGAACGGATGGAAATGTGAAAACACAATTGCAACAGTGTGTTATGGAATTAGTAGCATTTATTCAGCATGATTTATTGCAAGAAATGCGTGCGACATCATTACGCCTTGAAAAATGGATAGACGAAGCGATGAAGCGTGCAAAGGACGAAATTGTAGTGAACTGTAAAGTAGAAAATGAATCAATTTCTATGAATGGAATAGTGGAGTATGAATATAAAGATATTACACATAAAGAACCGTTCCCTTCAGTTGAAATAAAAGATTTCAAAAAAGCACTGGCACATTTTAAAAATGAGAAAAGCTTTTTTGAAAAGAATGACAAAGCTTTTATGCAAGAAGACGCTAAATCTGTATTAGAACCGTTCGTATCAAACTATGTAGCTGATGAAAAAGATTTATTTGTTCATCATTATAAGCAAGAGTGGGATATGAAGTGGAACTTATTCCAAAAAGTGATGCAGCAAGATGTGATGAACTATTATGAAAGTATATTGTTTGCATTGGCTGAAACGATCGATGTATCTCTATATGAACAAAGTAAAGAACAATTGCAAAAGCAGTTAGTAGAGATTGAAAAAGAAATTTATGTTATATAGTCGTTATGAGAAAAAGATTCGTTCAATTTTCTTTTGCAGTACAGTATCTAAAGATTTTACAAATCCAGCAAATTCATCGGTAGAAATCATATGAGTAAGAACGAGTCGTCTGCCATCTGGTGTTTCACCGCATAAGACGAATGAAGAAAATTCATATGTTTTGTTTTCAACTACTAATTTTGGATAGGAATACGTGTCGCTTTTCTTCTTCTTTCCATCAATAGAGATGACGTTGCATTTTTTCTCATTGTTGTCCATGGTGAATCCCTCCTTTCTATTACTTATGGTAGACAAGGAGGGTTTAGAACAATAGAGAAGGGGGAATTTTTTATGTCTGTTGTAATAGAACGTATTCCAAAAGAGGCTATACCGAAGTCTTTATTGCTACTTGCTGATCCAAGTGAACGGCAAATAGCTACATATGTACAAAGAGGATTAACATACGTAGCTAAGCAGGGGGGGAGCGTTATCGGTGTATATGTTCTTTTGGAAACAAGGCCAAAGACGATGGAAATCATGAATATTGCGGTTGCAGAGCATTTACAAGGAAAAGGGATTGGGAAGAAGCTATTAAGGCATGCTGTAGAAACTGCTAAAGGATATGGTATGTCAAAACTTGAAGTTGGTACAGGCAATTCTAGTGTTTCACAACTTGCTTTATATCAAAAATGTGGATTTCGTATTTTTTCTATTGATTTTGATTACTTTTCGAAGCATTATGAAGAAGAGATTATTGAAAATGGGATTGTATGTCGTGATATGATCCGGCTTGCAATGGAATTGAATAAAAACGTATAACTATTTAGGGGGAAGAGAAGATGGAAGTACATAAAGCAATTACAGCACATTCTCGTAAACAAAATGAAAGTGTAAAAGCATGTTTACAATTAGATGCACAGCGTGAAGCGGCTATTGAAGCTGCCGTATCTCTTGCGTCAAATGGGAAAGAATTTTCGGTTGATGTCATTAATGTTGTAACGAAGCAAATTAATGATCTTGCAAAAAATGGTGTTACCTTGCAGCGTAAATATGTTACAGAAGAAATGGTTATGGAGTATGTAAGTCGTTTGAAAGAGAAAGAAGGTCGTTAAAGATGATAGTTACAGTCGAATGGTTACGTGAGCATATAGAAGATGAGAATGTCCGTATAATCGATTGTCGTTTTGATTTAGCGAATCCTAATTGGGGTAGAGAAAAGTATGAAGAAGGACATATTCCTCATGCGTTATATTTTGATTTGAATTTAGATTTATCAAGTCCTATAGCAGAACATGGTGGCCGCCATCCTTTACCAAATATTGAGGAGTTTGCAGACAAGCTTTCGGAGGCTGGTATTGATGAGCATACGACAGTAATTGCGTATGACAGTCAAGCCGGTGCAAATGCTGCTCGTTTATGGTGGTTATGTAACTATGTAGGACATGAGAAAGTATATATATTAGATGGTGGTTTCCCCGCTTGGAAAGAGAATGGACTACCGACAACAGCGGAAATTCCTGTTGCTATACGAAAAACATTCAAAGCTAATATACAAGATCATATGCTTGTAACGATGGAAACGGTCAGAGAGAATATCCGTGCAGGTGCGGATGTTACATTAATTGATTCAAGAGAGCCGAAACGTTATGCTGGTGTAGAGGAACTTGTCGATCATAAAGCAGGACATATTCCAACAGCGGTAAACCATTTCTGGAAGGATGGAATGTTGCAATCAGGACAATTTAAGAATGAAGCTGGGCAACAAGAACGATTCCAAAATCTGTCGAAAGATAAGGAAACAATTGTATATTGTGGTTCTGGTGTTACGGCATGTCCAAATATCGTTGCATTAAAATTGGCTGGATTCCAAAATGTAAAATTGTATGCAGGTAGCTGGAGTGATTGGATTTCTTATCCAGAAAATCAAATTGCAAAAGAAGAAGATTAATCACTTGCATGCAAAAATAATTTGTATTAAAATAAGGTCACAAGCAAGAGATTGCTCGAAAAACTTTGTATTTTACACATTAGAAACAATGTGATAATATAACGACAAGTAAATAATGCATCCTGCGGTGTGCGTAACTTATTTATGTCTAAAACCGATGTTAGTTATACGGAAGCTCAATATTTAGCGACCATCATCAAGCCTTCCTTGTGGAGGAAGATGTACGGTAACTGTGAGGGCATCCACCTGCGAGTAGCGGGTTTTTGGACATTTACGAGGAGCGGCACGTGCGGGGGTCTTATTTCAACTAACCTTATATAAAATTCCTACGGTGTACGTAGCTTATGCATGTCTTAAACCAATAAGTTCAATATTTAAATGTAGCTAACATGCCATCTTTTTAAGAAGGAAGTTACAAACATTTGTGAGAGCATCCACCTGTGAGACCAGGTTTATGGACATCTAGAGAGAACGGCATATGTGGGGCTATATAAAAACCTTACGTTTTATACGTAAGGTTTTTTTGTTGCATAGATATATCAATATTATCTTGATTCACCTGTGAAGTTTCCGTAATAAATGTAGCACTTTCTGTCTTCATCAATCTCTCTTGAATCTAAGGAGAACTCCATAGACATGCCGTCTCGCTGAATATATATAATATCTGAATGAAGAGATGGTAAAATTTCTTCATAGTTCCATACATCTTGACTATCTACTATGTTTGAACTCGTTTCACTTAGTTCTCTAATTTCAAAACCGATGTAGGAGTATGTAGGGTCTGAAGGGTCATTTGCGAAAACTTCTTTTTGAATATAAATAACTGCTGTTCCGTCTGGATCAACCGAAGTTGCAGTAACAACATAAGTATTTTTCTCTTTAATAAAATATTCACAAGTCATGCGTGCGATAATTTCAGAATTAGAAATATTGGCGTAGTTCCATAAAGCAGGATACCCTTTCGTTTCATCATTAAGTCGATATTCTAAGCGCATTTAATCCCTCTTCTTCCTTTTTCTTCTACTTTATCATGCCATCCTATATAATAGGAATAGAATTTAAAAAGGGGAGTGCGAAGGTGACAAAAACGAAATGGCTAGTAGGTGGTGTCGTAACGTCTTTAATGACTGGCACTTTATTTGGTTGCGCACAAGATCTTCCCCCAAAACCAAATGATAATAGTTGTTCTGATTGGGATTGGGATGATGAACTTGGGGTATGGCAGTGTGATGATAGTAGTTCAGGTTATCGTGGGCATTATTTCTATGGTGGGCGATACTATCAAAATAAATCCACTTTTAAAAATTCATCGGCGTTTAAATCGTATCAATCGTCTGCTGAATTTAAAGGTGGAATTGGAAGCGGTTCAAAGGGAGGATTTGGGGGCTAAAATATGTCGCAATACATAAGGGATCGAAAAGAATTTTATTTGAAATATCCGGATTTTTGGTCGGATTTATATGAATGTGAGTATAGTTTGTTTCATGTTTTTTCTATAACAAATCAGACTTTGGACCAATTACACTTAGCGACTGAACGAATGGGGAAAATATTTTTTAAGACTGCTAGACTGCTGCGTAATTTAAGTGACGAACAGCTTCTAGATCTTGGCTTTCCATCCGCGAGTTTATCTTTCATTAGAATGAAAGGGCTCTATCCTGAATCTGTAATTTCGCGATTTGATTTTGCTGTAACAGAGGATAACAAAATCAAAATGCTTGAGTTTAATAGTGATACACCAACTTTTATTGTGGAATGTTTTCAAATGAATGGGAAAGTATGTGGAAATCTAGGCTATGATGATCCAAACTCGGATCAAGAACGATTGCTATCTTCTGGTGTAACGAAAGCAGTAATGGAAGCGACAAAGGGATTAGATAATCCAAATGTTGTTTTTACAGCACATCATGAACATATCGAGGATTGGAATACCACTATGTATTTAAGTCAGCTATGCCATGTTGAAAATAAAGTAGTGCCAATGTCAGAACTTAGAATTACAAAGGATGCTCTAGTCGATAAAGATGGGGCGAAGATTGATGTTTTATATCGCCAAACATATCCGATAGAAGATTTAATTGAGGATCAAGATCCTGAAACAGGAGATTTGGTAGGTGTGGAACTGTTACAACTTGTAAAAGCCGGAAAGCTTTTTATAATAAATCCTTTGTCAGCATTTTTACTTCAGCCAAAATCAATTCAGTGTCTTATTTGGGGGTTAGCAGAAGAAGAGGCCTTTTATACAAATGAGGAACAACAGTGGATTAAAGAATATATGTTACCTACATATTTAGAACCAGATTTATTTTTAGGAAAAGGTTCTTTCGTTCAAAAACCTTCATTTGGGAGAGAAGGAGATACAATTACGATTCGCGATAAAGACGAAAATATTATGCTTCAAAATGCACACCAAACATATAAAGCGTCACTGCCGATATTTCAAAAGTATATCGAACTGCCAGTCGTATCCTTGGAAACAGAAAAAGGGATCGAGAAACTGTCATATGTGTTTGGTTCGTTTTTAATTGCTGGAAAAGCGAGTAGTATCGGTATTCGTGCGGGAGAAAAGATTACAGGAAATGAATCGTACTATTTACCGGTAGGTATAAAAAGGAGGGGAAAAAATGATTAATTTTTTATTATATTTAGTAGTAACACTCGGCCTTTTATGTATAGGTCTGTTCTTGATGGAAGTGACAACGAAAGTAAAGGAATTTAAGTTAATGGCTCAAGGAAATAAGGCGGTAAGCTATGTGCTTGGAGGACGATTACTTGGGTTAGCTGTTGTTTTATATTCGACAGCAGCTAATTCAATTTCACTTCTTGATATGATTTCGTGGGGAGCAGTTGGGATTTTGGCTCAAATTATCGTCTTTTATTTAGCTGAGTGGCTTACACCACGCTTTAATATAAACAAAAGTCTCGAAGAAGATAATCAAGCAGTCGGTCTTTTTCTTATGTTTTTATCAATTTCAATTGGGATTGTAATTGCTGGTTGTATAACTTATTAAAAACTTTACGTTTAAACGTAAAGTTTTTTATTTTATTCCGTAAAAGCCCGATTGGTGAGGGCTAATAATCAGTGGGGGATGAACAAAACCCCCACTGATTAAAGTTACACTTTATATACGTTAGTTTGCCATACCTTTTGAAAAAATTGTAGGCTACGGTTGACATCTATTTTAAATAAGAGTAACATTTTCAATGTAATGAAAATAAGTCTCTGTTAGGTGAGGCTCCTGTATAGAGAAATGCTACTGCCCAAAAATGTCGAGAGACGCCAATGGGTCAACAGGAATGATCGAATTAAGGTTTTTCTTAACGTAGCTGGTAATGTACCTATGCTATACAGTGCTAAAACTCGGTGAGGGAGAGGTCCGTAGATTTCTAATTATATTAGAAATCGTTTATTTGTGTATGTAATGGCCGCTACTCTCTTAAGGGTAGGGGTCTTTTTTGTTACCAAGCTATGAGTAATTTCATAGTATAAACTATAAAATTAAACGAGGAGGTGAGGAGCATGTCAAATTCTGACTCGGTTCCGTTACCCATATACTTCAAATCAAAAATATATGATGTAGGCAGGAAACGATTTGTTCCTCCCTCTATATTTATCACAATGTAGCGTTTATAAAACGCGAGAAACTTTCACAGTAAAGTGGATAAATTGAGAAACAAAGCGTTTCTTCCTATGTTGTAAAGGAGGAGACGATAATATGTTATATGCAAACAAAACTGTGGGTAACACGTCATATAAACTAAGTAAAAAATCAATAAAAGAACAAACAATGCTCCAAAAAAATAAAGATTTATTAATTGAAATTGCAACAAGAGATGTCAAATCTGTATTTGCATATTTTAAAACAACAAGAGACGGACTATCAATGAAAGAGGCACAAAAACGTATTCAAGTATATGGCCGAAATGAACTAACTTCAAAAAGAGCACTTCTCGCAGAAGTCATGATGAAGCTTGGTGGCATGATTCCAGGTTTTTCAAAACAACGTGTGTGTGATGAATTACAACGTGAAACGATTACTGTATCTAGAGTAGAATGTTCTAGTAGTACAGGGCTAAATAGTGAACTGAAAATGATGGAGATACCAGTGCAAGAACTTGTACCTGGAGATATGATTTTTCTTTCGGCTGGAGATGCTGTGCCAGCTGATGTACGTATTATTTATGCAGATGATTTATTAGTGAATGAGTCTGTGTTAACGGGAAACGAAGCGAATATAGAGAAGTTTGAGAGCTGCTATCACCTTGAACGTAAACGATTTATTCCATTAAAACGGATGAAAGATTATAATCCACTTGAGCTTGAAAATGTATGTTTTAAAGGTTCGCATATCGTTAGTGGAAATGCAAAAGCTATCGTTGTTTCTACTGGAAAAAATACGTATTCAGGCATATTGCATACTTGTTGTAGTAGAACGTCTTAATGTGTTAATGGTGCTAAATATACAAAAACAATGTATAATAGACAAAGTTGAGCAAAAACGTAGAATGGTAATCTATTTATATAACCTTACGTGATAACGTGAGGTTATTATTTTTTTAATAGGAGAGGAATTATGAAAAAAGTATTATTAGTTGATGGTATGGCACTATTATTTCGTGCTTTTTACGCAACAAGTGTCTACGGACAATTTATGAAACGACAAGATGGAACCCCTACGAACGGGATTCATGGTTATATGAAACACTTGTTAACAGCTACGCAAGCGATCGAACCAACACATATCGTTACATGCTGGGATATGGGAAGTACGACATTTAGAACAGAATCGTTCTCGAATTATAAAGCAAATCGTGCAGCGCCACCAGAAGAATTAATTCCTCAATTTGATTTAGTGCAAGAAATGACTGCGAAATTATCCATTCCAGTTATCGGTATGAAAGGCTACGAAGCGGACGATTGTATCGGTACGCTTGCAAAACAATACTGCAATGAAGCTGAAGTTTATATTTTAACTGGTGATACAGATTTACTTCAACTTGTTGATAAGAACGTTACAGTTATGCTTCTGCGTAAAGGAATTGGAAATTACGAATATTACACACCGGAGAGAATCATGGAAGAAAAAGGTGTAGAGCCGTGGCAAATCGTCCATGCAAAAGCTTTCATGGGAGATACAAGTGATAATTATCCAGGTGTAAAAGGTATCGGTGAAAAAACAGCGTATAAGCTTATTCAAGAGCACGGAACAGTATCCGCTGTACTAGAAAATGTAGAATCATTAACAAAAGCGCAGCGTACGAAGATTGAAAGTGATTTAGAGAACTTAAATATTTCGTTGCAATTAGCACAAATTCACTGTGAAGTTCCAATTTCATGTTTACTAGAAGAGGGATTACACACAATGGATGAAGAAAAACTTAGATTTGTTTGTGAAGAAATGAATTGGGGAAGACCTGAAATATTAATAAATATGCTATAAATAGTTTGGAAAGAGGGATGTTGCATAAGTCGAACTTTGACTTGGTGACACCTTCTTTTTGTTTTTGTAAACAGTATGATAGTAAATAAAATTATGTCGAACTCAATTTTAAATATATAAATGTTTCGACAAGATATAATGATAAAAGTTGATGAAAATAGTAATTTTTATAATGAAGTGAATTAATTTCAACATAGTTTTAGAGAGTCTTTTTTTTTCGTGTTCACAAAGTTGTCAGAAAATAAACGGAATTTTCATATGAAGTTCAAATAGAATTCACAACAATCAATTATTATAAGGACACACAGATAATTCTTTATCTTTTATATAAACCATCCCCCAAGGAGGACAATGAAAATGAGAAAAAAAGTGAGAAAATCTTTTAAACAATTATTAATTGAAAATAAACAATTACTATTAAATAATAAAGAAAATATGAAAGAAATTGAAGAGAGAATTGAGAAACGACATGTAGCATATAGTGGTGCTAGTAATTAAATAAAATAAAAAAGATAGCCTATGCAGGCTATCTTTTTTATTTTATATTGAAAAAACGCTATTCATCTCTTTAATTTATGTAAATTTGCAAGATATTTTTATAGCGTTTTTCTATCAATATTACTCATTTTTCGAGGTTGAAATTGGTATATACCAATTTTTGAGATTCGCTATTCATAATATTACAAAAAATGTTACAATACACTCAAATTTATACTATAAAATCATTTTAATATGAAAAATTGGAATGAAAAGAAAGGAGAGGAATATGAATAAAGATGTCGCTTTGAAATGATTATTATCATTTCATTAGGAGTTGATGTAAAAAGATGAAGAGATACGAGGAATTGGATTCTATAAGAGGGATTTCTTCATTAATAGTAATGATCGGTCATCATTTAATGATTTTTTCAGCATTTCAAAATTACAGTTATGAAGATAATAAACCATTTGTTGTGTATCTATTAAAAGAAACGCCTGCTCGTCTAATTTTTAGTAGTGGTAATGAATCTGTTATTATCTTTTTTGTTTTGAGCGGATTTGTTTTGTATGAATCTATTCAAAAAACCTATAGTAGTTATGGATCATACCTTTTAAAACGTATATGCAGAATATACATTCCCTATATTGTAGCACTAATTATAGCTATTATATGCCAGACTACAATTAGTGGATATGGTATTTCTTATTTAAGTGAATGGTTTAATCGCTCGTGGACGATTGAAAGTTCTTCAAGTTTAATAGCGCAACATATTTTATTGGTTGGGAAATATAATACAGATGCATATAACGGTGTGATTTGGTCACTTGTCCATGAAATGCGAATATCAATAATTTTTCCGCTAATTTTGATGATTTGCTTACGAAAAACGTTGAGGTGTTCATTACTATTATTGTTTAGTTTTAGTATATGTTCTGTCGTAATATTATTTTTGTTTCGCTCGGGCTTAACATTAACAAGCTATGCATTAACATTGCATTATACGGTGCTGTTTTTACTAGGGGCACTAATTGCGAAGTATAAAAATAAATTAATAGTTTTTTATAGTAATTGTACTAAAAACACGAAAATTGCATGGTTTTTATTTGCGATTTTACTTTTTATGTACGAAGGACTTATTGGAGAAATGAAAGTGCTCAATAATTTCATATTTCGAGACTACGTAGTGGCGATAAGTGCAAGTCTATTTGTCATATTAAGCTTGTCAATATCAACTTTGTCGTCCTTGCTACGCAATAAATACTTGTTATATTTGGGGAAGATTTCTTACAGTCTTTATTTATACCATATTATATCGTTGTTTTCCCTTATATACATGCTCCATGAAATATTACCGTTGCCTATTATTTTAATTTTTTCACTTGTTTTTTCGTTTATACTTGCAATACTTTCGTATATATATGTAGAAAAATTTGCATTCAGAGTCGGAAAGTATGTAACAAAACAAGTGGATAGAAAGAAGAGAGGGGTATCTGTAAAGAGTGACTTGCAGGATGTTATTCAGAAAAGGGCGGTGAAATAATTGAAGCAAGAAATGAGTATAAAAGATTTTCAACAATTATTGAAAAGAAGATTCGTAACGATTATTTTAACGATGTGTTGTTTAACCGCTTCTTTAGTTCTTATCTCTATGTATGTTTTAAAGCCGTCATATCAATATTCAATGCAAATTCTTGTTGGGAATTTAGATGAGTTTAATAAGGAAAATTCAACAAATAAAACACAAGAAAATAAGCAGCTAGTAACATCGTATGTTGATATTTTAAAAAGCCCATTAATTATTTCAACAGTCAAAAAAACTTTGGGATTAGAGCAATCAAGTTATGAATTAGCACAAAAAATTTCGGTGGTGAATATGGACAACTCACAAATTGTAACTGTTACAGTAAAAGATTCCAATCCGAAAGTCGTGAAAGACATTGTAAAGACATTGGCAGAGCAATCACAACAAAGTTTTCAACAGTACACAAATGTACAAGGTGTGAAAGTGTTGACGGATCCTGAGTTACAGGAACAGGCTGAAAAATTGTTTCCAAAATTTCAACTGATCATTCCTATTTCCTTAATTGTTAGTTTTTTTGTTGGGATAGGTTTAGCTGTATTTCGAGATTATTTTGATGAACGTATATACACGGAACAAGATTTAGAGAAAATAACAACAGTCTCTGTTATTGGTCACATAAATATGAAATCGAATAGAAAAAAGAAACCTACAGAGGTTGATAAACAATCATCTATATATCGAGGTGAACATGTCGATGTTTAGGACAAAGAAACAGCTGCCATTCGATCTGCATGATGATCTGATGAAAGAGCAGTTTTATACGGTGTATCACGATCTGGAAAAAACTGGAAAACAACTGTTCACAGTTAGTTCAACGAAGGACAGAGGGGTTGTTGCCTCGCTTATAGTAAATATGGGTCTAGTGTTTGCGGAAATGAAGAAAAAGGTGTTACTTATTGATGTGAATTTTTCTGACCCTAAATTAAATGTATTATTACAAAGTGATCACATGATAACAGTAAACGATATAATAAGCTCTTCCCCCTACAATTATGAATCTTTTTCTAGTAATTTGTCTAAATACTTATATTGTATTCCTGCAAAAAAAACAGTACACACAGGGACGCCCTTAGTTGCTATGGATGAATTTGATAATGCGATTGCTAAGTGGAAAGAAGATTTTGATTACATTTTCTTTTATTCTTCTGAAGTATTTGAACTTCCTGCTACGCACATTATTGCAGAGAAATGCGATGGAGTGGTCTTAGCAGTTAAAAAGCGAAAAGATTCACTACGTACAGTGCAAAAAGTAATAGAGGATATAAATAGGAAAGAATGTGAATTAATAGGTATAATTTTATATTCTTGAATGTGGGGGTAACGATCCATGATTCGTGAAACAAATCAAGCCAAGTTGTATACGATTCCGGCTCAAGAAAAGCCTAGCATATTGAATCGAAGTGTAAAACGCTTGTTTGATATTATATTTTCACTCATATTGTTACTATTAACGATACCAATTATGTTGTTCTTTTGTATTATGATTACTTTAGAAACATCAGGGGCTCCAATTTACTTTCAAGAACGTTTAGGTATAAACGGGAAGAAGTTTAATGTATTTAAATTAAGATCAATGGTAAAGGATGCTGAAATAAATGGCCCACAATGGGCAAAAGAACATGATTCAAGAATTACAAAAGTTGGATTGTTTATAAGAAAAACGAGAATTGATGAATTACCACAACTTTTAAATATTTTAAGAGGAGATATGTCTTTTGTAGGTCCTAGACCAGAGAGAGAGTTTTTTTATAATGAATTTGATGCGTATATTCCAGAATTTAAGGAACGTTTAATAGTAAAACCAGGATTAACAGGATGGGCACAAATAAATGGAGGGTATAATCTTGATCCAAAGGAAAAGTTGAGGCTTGACATGGAGTATATTGAAATGAAAACATTTCGGATGGACATCCGTATTTTATGTAAAACCGTTTTAATTGTATTGAACGGTAATGGTGCAAGATAAATATGTAAGTAGGTTACTTGCAAAGGAGAACTTGTATGGATAGATCTATTCTAAACAATATTATCCATCTATTTTATAGTACAATTTTAGCTAACCTTCTTCAGGCCGTCAGTTTAATTGTTTTAGCAAACTTTTTTAACGCACAACATTATGGGATGTTTAGTGTTGCCATAGCAGTGACGTTTGTTATGTTATTCTTTACAGACTTAGGACTTAGTAATACGTTTCTTCGAGAAGGGGCAAAGGATGGAGCAGATTTAGAGCAGATTTTATCATCGTATATAAAAATAAGGATGATTCTACTTATTTTTATTTCTATCATCGGTTATATTGCTATTCATTATATGTATGCGGATAAAAATTTAATTTATATGATGATAAACGTAATGTTTTTCATGTTAATAGGATTAACTTGGCAAAACATAGGGATTGCCTATTTTCAACTGACGGAACGTATGAAGTATATAGCGCTCATAAAAGTTGTATCAGCATCAGTTGTCATTATAATTACATGTTTTTGTATTTTCGGAGAGTTACCGGTGTATGTAACAGCTCGCTTATATGCTTTTGGGTATATGATCGGTGGTTTATTCAGTATATATATCATGAGAAAAAAGACGAAAATGAATATGAAAGTCGTAATTCATAAAGCGTTATTTTGGCAATTAACTCCCTTTATTATTAGCGGTTTTTTAATAATGAGTACGCCACAATTAGCACCTATCTTGCTTAACTATACATTGCCATTAAGTATGGTAGGTGTTTTTGCTGTGGCGTACCGGATGCCGGCAGCTTTATATCAAGTACCAGGGGTAATTGCAGGTGCATTTTTTCCAGTGCTCTTTAAGCATTATAACCAGAATAATATAGAAGAGCATACGAAATTAAATTTACTTCAAATTAAATCAATGGCGATTGTAGGAATATGTATGACGATCGGTTTATATCATTTAGCACCATACTTTATTTCTATATTTTTTCATGAAGAATGGAGCAATGCAGTAGAGCCACTCCAAATATTATCATTTCTTATTGTGCTACAAAGTTTAAATATTGCCATTGCTGACGGTTTAACGACGAGTGGATGTCAAAATAAGAGAACTGTTGTGCAGTGTGTAGCATTGGTGATAGGTGGGGTTATGCTGTATAGCTTTAGTAGTCTTGGTGGAGTGATAGGAGCGGCATACGCTATGGTTTTATTTGAAATAGTCGCTTTAGTGGGATATATAGCAGTGAGTGTAGTGAAGAAAAAAATTGTATTCCAAATTGTAATACCGTATACAATTTATTTTGGTGTAACCTTTATTGGAGTGCAATATATATTGCATACATATCATTTAATTGCGCTTGTTCTTAATATACTAATTGTACTAGCTGCCATATTCCTATATGATTATGAGCTAAAAAAACTTCTTCTTTCTTTTATAAGAAAAATACGCAAAAAGGATTATATTACGAAACAGGGGATATAGCCTATGGAAAATAATATGAAAGTATCGATGGGATGGATTATTCTTCTAATATTATTTGTTATGTTAAGTAAATACAATTTATATATTGGATTTTCATTGAAGATATATATGATTTTTTTAGTCATATATTTTTGTTTAACAATTAAAGACTTTCATATTCAAAAATTATATTTTCATGAAGTTATATTTTTACTGTTTTATTTCATTTATTGTTTAAGTGGAATTCTTTCTATGTATTTAAATGCTAGTATTCGTATGATTTTTGGCGTGCTACTCGTTTTAGGATGCTATTTTATAATGAGGAATTTATTGGGGAATACTGAAATAGTGGTACTTGAATCATCTATTGCTTATGTAGGAGTAGTATTTAATGTTGTAAGTCTAATACTCTATATAATCGGTTTACAATACTTTAGTTTATACGGTGGAGAAGAGAGAGAAATTTTTGCTGGTTTATTAGTGGATAGAGGATATCCACGGTTAATTGGATTGCTAGATGATCCTAACATCTTTATTTTCTATAATACAATATTTTTTATGTACTATATGACGAATTTACAAAATATCACTAACATTCTAGGGTTAATTTTATGTGTTACGACGAGTTTATTAACTTTTTCAAGGGGTGGTATACTAGCGCTTGTGCTTGTCGTTTTTGTATATATATGTATGTCTAGTTTCGCTAAAAAAATAAAAATAATTATAAGTTTAGTATTGTTTAGTGTAGTTATTTTTAGTTTATCGAATAGTGTAATGGGGGGGCAATTAGATGACATATTAAATAAACGAATTTCTGATTTTTCCCATGATAATGGAAGTGGTAGATTTACATTATGGGAAGCTGCTTTTAAATATTATTTATCCAATCCATATATCGGAATCGGTGCTTTTAACTTTTCGAATTATTATGAGTATCAATTTAATGAAAAATTATATGTACACAATACATTTTTAGAAATCTTGTCTGAATCGGGTACAATTGGTTTTCTTCTATATAGCGCGTTTTTATTCATATTAATGTTCAAGCTAGCGCAGCATACTTTGTTTCGTGAAAAACCATATCTTCTATTGACTATGATTGCATTTATATTTCAGATGATGTCATTGTCACTCATTATTAACGAAGCCTTCTTTTTATTTTTAGCAGTTGTTGTGAAGTATATTTCAATATATGAAGGAAGGGGAAAGATAGATGGTAAAATGTCTATCAGCACATAACGAGCCGCCTTATGTTTCTGTAATAACACCTTCTTATAATAGTATACGATTTATAGGTGAGACAATTTTATCTGTACAGAATCAATCGTATGAAAACTGGGAAATGCTTATCGTTGATGACGGTTCAACCGACCAATCTGCCACAAAAATTAAAGATATAATAGAAGGAGACTCACGTATTAGGTTATTATCATTAAAACAAAATGTTGGTGCTGCTAAAGCTCGGAATTTAGCGATCCAAGAGGCGAGAGGAAGGTACATTGCCTTTTTAGATAGCGATGATATATGGTTGCCGCATAAATTGAAGACACAATTGTTATTTATGGAAGAAATGAATATTGCTTTTTCATATGCGTCGTATAGTTTAATTGATGAAAACGGTAATGAATTAAATCGTGAAGTGAGTGCACCAAAATCTGTCGACTATCATTATTTAGTAGGAAATACAATTATCGGTTGTTTAACAGTGATGATTGATCGTGAAAAAATTCCATATGTCGAAATGCCTAGTATACAGCCGGAAGATACAGCGTTATGGCTGAACTTATTACATGAAGGGTATGAAGCAAAAGGGATACAGCAAGTGTTAGCAAAATATAGAATTGTTACAAATTCTGTTTCTAGAAATAAAATTAGAGCAGCTTTCCGGTATTGGAAATTGTTAAGGGAACAAGAACGACTGAATTCGGTGCAAATTTTTTACTATTTTAGTAAGTATGCTTATCATGCTTATAAAAAAAATAAAATCAATGTAGTTGGGAAGACGCAATTATGAATATACTGTTGATGACAGATAAATTGATAACTGGCGGAGCCGAGAGCTATTTTTGTAAATTGGAAAGTAATTTGCGTTATGATGATTTTAAGATTTATACAGCTGCAGGTGATGGAGAACTATATGAATCTCTTACTAGAAAAGAAAATTTTATATTACTTAGTCGATGGAATCATTTGAGAAATATTTATTATTTACGAAACGAAATTTGTAAACGAAAGATAGAGCTTATTCATGCAAATAGTTTGCGAATGGTATTATATGCTTTTCTAATTCAAAAGTTTATTAAAAAAAAGATGAAAATTGTTTATACGAAACATAATGTAACGATATTAGAAAAGAAAATGCCAACGCTTTTTCGTTATTTCATGAATAAATATGTGAACAATATTATTACAGTAAGTGAGTTTGAGAAGAATAATTTAATTTCAATTCATGTAGCAGAAGAAAAAATAAATACAATTTATAACGGTGTCGATATTGAAAAGTTTTTATTCCAGCAGAAAAAGAAAGAATCTACATATAAAATAGGGATATTAGCTAGATTATCCAAAGAGAAAAACCATCAACTATTTGTCAAAATTGCAAATGTGTTGAAAAAGAGAAATGATTTTATGTTTTATATTGCTGGTGATGGACCAGAGAAAGAATCGATTATGAAAGAAATAGAAAAATATGGATTACAGCAAAGGGTGAAGATGCTAGGGAATATTTCAGAGCCGCATGAGTTTATAGGGAATATGGATGCTTTACTTTTATTATCTTTTCGTGAAGTGTTTCCAATGGTAGTAATTGAAGCGATGGCTACAGGGACACCAATTGTTTCAATAGATGTTGGTGGAATACATGAAGCGGTAATAGATGGAGAATCAGGTGTTTTAATATCTGAATATTGCGAATCTGAATTCGCAAGTGCACTTGAAGAACTACAAGGGGATGAACAAAGGGTAAATGATATTAGATTGAAAGCACGAGAGAAAGCAGTGAGGTATTTCTCGTTAGCTAAAATGATAGAAGAAACGAAAAATATATATGAGTTAAACAAATGACCGGGTAGGTCGTTTGTTTTTTTAATTATAGAAACTTTTAAGAGAGAACTCACATATTATATGAAAAAAGGTAATATGAGGAGTGAATTTATTTTGTCAGAATATATTTCTTCCCAAGAAGATTGTGCGCCAGAAAGTAGCGTTCACATTGATTGTTTTGGCGCAGTTCCAAACTCGGGAAATGATAGCTCATTAGCAATTCAGCAAGCTATTGATTATTGTGTAGCGAATCGAATTTCGACGGTTAGAATTACAGGGGTAAATACGTACAAAATTGTAAAGCCGATTGTTATTAAATCAAACGTAAGATTAGAGTTAGATCCTACCGTAACGCTGCAAATTGATGGGGATTTTAATGCATTTGAGCTACAAAGTAACGCTTCGATAGTTGGTGGTACTATTCAAGTTATAAATTCGTTGTTTCAATCGGCTGTCATTTATGTTTCTGGTTCACAACAAATCGAAGTACCTAATCAATCTGTTATATCAAATATAAATATAATAAATACAACTCCATCGTATAAAGGAAAAGCTATACATTTTTATTGTCAAAAGGCATGGGATTATATTAGTTTCTTTCAAGTTAAATTTATTCAAATTAAAAACTTTCAAACTGCAATATATTTGAAAACAGAGTATATAGATGATATCAATACACCTTGCTGGATTAATGCCAATGTATTTCAATCAATATTTATTGATGGATGTGTGTATGGGATTGAAGTAGATGGAAATAGTGATTTGCCAAATGAAAGTTCAGGAAATACATTTCATGATATTCAAGTGCAATGTAGACAACAAACGAAAAAAGCAATTCGTTGCTCAGGTGCGTATAATATATTTGATTGTATGATTTGGGATACGTACCGGATGAGTAGTGAACAAATTGTCATTGAATTTTCTTCTAATTCGCATCGTAACTACCTTTTTTCAAATTTACTTTCTACAACTATTGTAGATAAAGGACGATACAATGTTTGTAAGTCTACCTATGAAGAATCTCTTCGAATTCAGTTACCGATTACGTTAAATAAACCACATTTAATAGGGAATCAAGATGATATTTTAGTAAATGCTCAGCAGAAGTATACGATTAAGCAAGTAAGTGGGAAAGTGCCTTACGGGGGGAATCTCGCAAATTGCTTTAATTTAATAGATGAACAAAGTGTAAACTATATTGACGTTTCAGATAGTAATCCAGTTGTAATTGAACTGGATTTTACGAAAAAACCAATACAAATGTTAAATTGCTTTGGAATGTATTGTGGGTGGGGAGAGAGCCCAAAGAAAATTAAAATTGAATATGCATTAAGCGCAACTGGAAGTTGGGTTATCGCGTTGGATGTTCCATTAAATGTTGGCGATACAATTATATCGAATATGAAGGCGAGTCAGTTATATAAAGTTAGAATTACATTAAGTGGTTATTCTCAAGATCATAAGCGTTTTCGAATTAATCGTATTTTTGCAAGGTCTTCTATGGAAAATGGGAACGCTTGGTTAGCGACAACTGGCGGAAGAATGTTTGGAGATATTGAAATAGAGGCAAGTAAAGGTATAATCATGAAGACTGCTAGTGGAGTGAAATGGAAAGTTACTATTAATGAAGCTGGCCAACTTATTACGACTAAGATAACTTGAGATGTTGTTTAATTGTATATCCTTGGACGAGTTACAACGTAGTGGGATATAGGTAATGAAAAAGAGATTGTAATTTGGTTTCAACCAAACTACAATCTCTTTTTTGTTTCAATTACTTCCACCAAATCCAAGTCCAAAGGTAATTTCGTACATTTCGAGGAGTAATGCGAATGAAGCGTTCACCGTCAAAGAAGCAATTTAAATTTGGAAGTGTTTCATCTGGATTTTCTGGAACAAAAGTGACGATGTTTTCGTTACTTGTAACGGTTACTGTAATTGGTGGGTCGGTAGGCGAGACTTGAAGTTGTAACGAAATATTGGCCGTATTTTTAAATTCATTATTAACAGGTGGACTTATTACTTGTACTGTGAATAATACGATAATTGTTTCGTTTGGTTCCAAATTAGTGGCAACTAGGAAACCGATATTCGGATTCGCTAGTGGAGAGCGTTCACCGTTAATAAAGACAGTGCCGTTTATAAATTGTAAACCTGCTGGAATGGTATCTTGTAAAGAAATATTTGAGAGTGAAATTTTGGAAGTATTTGTAATACGTACCGCGTAATCAAAATATTGATTTAAATAAGCTGAGCTGACGGAAGCATTTTTCGTGACTGTTACAGTTATAAATTGAATTGGTATACGAACGATATTTGAATTAACAATGAAAGTGATAATTGGATCCTGTGGTGTCAATTGAAAGGCAGCGGTAACTGTTGCAGAATTTATAATTGTACTGTTTGAAGGAATAGAAGTTACGAGAACTTGAAATGTTATAGTTGCTACTGAATCTGCAGGTAAAGAGCCGATATTAATACCAGTGTCTGGACGAACATTTGTAACGGGAGTACCGTTAATTGTTACGCTGTTTTCTATAAATGTTGTACCAGCTGGAATGCTGTCTATAACAGAAGTACTGATTGTCGGAATTGGGGAGTGATTAAATACCGCTAATGTGAATGTAATGATATCTCCTATAACGACAATAGATTTGTCAGCTGTTTTTTCAATGTCAACCATCGGATCAACGACTGTCGTTGTAACGGTATTTGTTTGTTTTGTAACTGTATTTATTTGCTTTGTAATCGTAATAGGTGGTTGGATTAGACCGACAATAGGCGTATAGGAAATAGTAGCATCGTTATTGATTGTAGATTGAAGAGTAGAAGAAGAAATTGTCACTTGGAATGTAATAATAACAGATTCATTTGGAGCAAGATTTCCTAACGTAATACCATTTTCCGGATTCGCATTAGGTTGATTGATTCCGTTAATCGTAACACTACCAATAACAAATGTCGTATCTGCTGGTGCTGTGTCTACTAAAAGAAGGTCTTCGATAATGATATTACCATTATTAGTAATCGTGATGGTATACGTTAAAGTTTGACCGGGTAAGGCACTTGTGAAATCAACAGCTTTTATCGCAATGACATTATCATTTTGGACAGTAGTTGTGACGGTGTTTGTTGTAGTCGTATTTGTAACAGGTACGTTATTTGGGTTGACTATATAGTTAAAAGTAGTAATTGCGTTGTTGTTTAGTTCATTTGGTGTTGGAATAGAAGTTACAGTTACTTGGAATGAAACGATAGCATCTTCACCAATAGTTATAGTACCAATTGGTATGCCGCTTACTGGATTCACTCCTGGAAGAGTTTCTCCGTTTACAATGACGCTATTTTCTATAAACGTAGTACCTTGAGGAATAATATCTTGAATGATTACATCATTTACTGCAACATTACCGGTTTGATTTAGTGTAATCGTATACGTTAACGTATCACCAACCGTTGCAAATGCAAGGTCAACAGCTTTATTACTATTCAAATTTGCGTGATTAATTTCTGTTGCGGCAGCTGATGAAATAATAGTTTCGGTAATAGGTGGTCGATCTGGTACCGTGTATTCATATTCAATTGTACTCGTGTTAGAGATTGGATTTGTTTGTGGAATCGAAGTAACCCGTACTTGGAATAGAATGGTTGCTGTCGTATTAGGTGGAATGGTATCAATTTGTATACCGTTAAGAGGGTTGTCATTTGGCCGAGCGTTGCCGTTCACAATAACACTATTCTCTATAAAGCTCGTATTTGCCGGGATAATATCTGTAACAATAATGTTTTCGACTTGTATATTTCCGTTATTTATGATGGAAATTGTATAAGGGAGGATAGTTTGTAAGTCAGCATATTGGATAGGTGTTGTTTTTGTCGCAATTACATTAGCGGAAATAACTTCAGTGAAGGTAATATTGCTAGTCGATATTTGTTCTTCCACGTTAATTGTATAACGAGAAGTTGATTGATTTTGAACATGACCGCTAGTAGGAAGAGCTACGACGGTAACAGAAAATGTGACTGGGATAGAAATGTTAGGAGCAATCGTTCCTACAAGTATACCTACACTTGGATTGGCGTTAAGCTGAGGAATGTTATTTACTAAAACGCTACCGTCAATAAAGGTTGTTCCATCAGGTATATTGTCTGTAAATACAACAGCAGTGGCATCCGTATTCCCTGTATTCGTTAAAGTTGTTGTATAAGTTAAAATGTCACCAATCGTTACAGAGGTTAAATCAACAGTTTTAAGTGAAACGATATCAGCATCATTAATTTGAACGAAAGTAGTATTGGAAGTAGTAGATTTTTGAATTGGTGCAAAGTCAGGATTGAAAATAAAGTCGTAGACAATGTTTGCAGTATTAGGTGTTGGATTTACAGTAGGTAAATTCGTAACGGAAACTTGGAATGTTATTGTAGTCATTTGACCTGCTGCGACATTAGGAATGGAAAAGCCGATATTCGGATCTGCTGCAGGAAGTACAGTATTATTAACTATTACACTTCCTGGAATAAATACTGTTCCATCTGCTATAGTATCTGTAAAAAAGATGGAATTAGTTGTAGCCGATCCATTATTTTGAATGAATACTGTATATTCAATGGTTTCATCAATAGTAGCTAATACAGTATTAGCAGATTTTGTAGCAATAAGAATAGCATCAATAAATTGTATGTTTGTAGCATTGGAAGAGGTCGTTTCTGAAATTGGTGGTGTGCTTGGTTCTGGTCGATACTCATAGTGAATGACGGCAATATTATTAATGTTATTTTGTGGCGGTATAGAAACTACGCTTACTTGGAACGTAACAATAATCGTATTATTTGGAAGAATTATATCAAGATTGATACCGGTAATTGGATTTTCGTTAGGTCTTGGTACGCCATCTACAAGAATGCTATTTGGAACGAATGTGGTGCCAGAAGCAATTGCGTCAAGTAGGAGAGTATTTGTAATAGGTATTGTACCGGCGTTTGTAACTGCGACTGTATATGTGATGATTTGACCGATACGTGTAATGGATCTGTTAGCGGATTTAATTGCACTAACATTTGCCGTTCGCACTTCAGTATTTACTGCATTTGATAACGATCTACGCTGAATAATTGGAGAACTAGGGTCAATTTGGTATTCGTACGAAGTGTCTGAAATATTAATGACTGTATTGCCCTCTGGTATATTTGTAAGTTGTACTTGGAATGAAATAGTGACTGTTTCATTTGGTTGTATCGTGCCGAGAGTTACTCCGTTTTCAGGATTCACGCCAGGCTGAATTACATTATTTATTGCTAAGCTATCTTCAATGAATATAGTACCTTCTGGAATGTTATCAATGAACACGATATTGTTAGCCGGAACGGTTCCTATATTTTGAAGTGTATTTGTGTAGGTAATCATTTGCCCGATTGATACGAAATTTACATCCGCACTTTTAACAGAAATAATATTTGCATTTTGAAGTGATGTTGTAACAATGTTAGAATTTGCAGAGCGATTTACTGGTGGGGCTGTAGGAATACTTACATATTGGTAAGTTGCTGAAGATTGATTTACAATTTCAGTTTCATTCGGTGGATTATTTGTTTGCACTTGAAATAGTATCGTTTTGGAACTGTTTGCTGGAATTGTTCCAATCGGTATTCCGTTTTCAGGATTTACACCTGGCTGAAGGACACCATTAATTGTGACACTATCGGGAACGAATGTAGTCCCAGCAGGGATAGAATCTGTGAAATTAATATTTATTGCGTCAACATTACCGATATTTTTCACTTCAGAAATATAAAGTATAGTTCCACCGATATCTACAGTTGTTGGATTGGATGTTTTTGTAATTGCCAATTGTGCTTGCACGAAATTTGTAATAACGATATTACTAGTAGATGTTTCAGTAATAGGCGGTTGCCCTGGGTCTGGTTGGATTGTATATGTTGTATTGGATTGATTTGTAATCGATTCTTGGGAGAATGAATCGTTAATAAGAATTTGGAACGAAATAAGGTGAGTAGCGTTTGCTGCTAAAGTAGGTAAAGTAACACCTACATTTGGATTGGCATCAAGTATAGTTGTTCCGTTAAGTGTAAAACTATTTTCTACGAATGTAGTATCTTGGGGGATCGTATCTGAAAATATGAGATTCGTAGCTGGAATATTTCCTGTATTTTCTAGTGTTATTGTGTAAGTCAAAATATCACCTGTTGTTGCTTGCTGTGCATTGACTGCTTTTAAAGAAAGGATAGTCGCATCCGAAATTTGTGTGAAAGCAGGATTAGACGTAATTGTTCGAGAGATGATAGGAGCAGTTGGATCGGCGATAAAAGTATAGTCAATACGGGCTGTATTAGAAATTGGGTTTACGCTTGGAATAAGATTGAACGATAACCTGGAATGTTACAGTGACGATTTCTGACGGTGTGATGGAGTTTAATGGTATTCCTACGTTAGGATCAGCATCTGGAACGGAAACGCTATTAATAGTTACGCTATTCGGAATAAAGGCAGTTCCTTCGGGGACCAAATCTGTTAAAGTAACTGTATTTGCAGTAGTATTTCCGTTATTTTGAACGACTACTGTGTAAGTGATTGTACCGTCAGTAGATTGTACGAGAGAATCTGTACTTTTAATTACGGATAATGATGCATCAACAACAGCTGTATTAACCGTATTAGACGAGGAGGTTGCTGTAACAGGAGGTTGACTTGGATCGACAATATACGTGTAACTTGTAAGTGCTTGATTTATAATTGCTCCTTGTGGTGGAATAGAACTTGCAAGAAATTGGAACGTAATAGTAGCGGAATCACCTGGTGCGATAATACCAACGGGAATACCGAGAGTTGGACTTGCATCTGGAAGTGAAATCCCGTTGAGCGTAACACTATTTGGAATAAATAATGCTCCTTCAGGAACTCCGTTAATGAGTAATACAGAGTTTGCAGGGAAGTTTCCAGTATTCGTTAATGTTGCTGTATACGTAATTACATCCCCGATAGACACAATTGAACGATTTGCTTGTAAAACAGTTGTAACAGTCGCGTTATTAATTTGTGTTGAAGCGCTATTAGAATTTATCGTGCCTGTAACAGGAGGAGAGGCCGGATCAACGATGAATGTGTATTGAATAGATGCTACGTTTGTAATCGGATTTGAAGGTGGAGTTGATGTAACTATGACTTGGAAAGTAACGGTTAAGGAACTATCCGAGCTAATTGTTCCGATATTCACTCCGTTATTTGGATTTGCACCTGGAATGGTACTTCCATTTACAGCAAAACTATTTTCAACAAAGGTTGTTCCTGCTGGAACTGGGTCTGAGAAATTTACATTCGTAGCGTTTGTATTGCCGCTATTTTGAATCAAAACTGTATAAGTGATCGTATCTCCAATATTTGCAAAGGCTGTATTAGCAGTTTTTACAGCTGAAAGTATTGCTGTATTAATAGAAGTAACGAAGACATTCGTTTCCACATTGCCAGGTTGAGCCAGTAATGCATTGCCTACGTTATATTGGAAGTTAACAAATCCTAAGTTTTGGAGTTCAGGTGTGAACGTTGTTGGATTACTTACGATTTGTACTTGGAATATGATTGTAACAGTTTGATTTGGATTGATTGTATTTATGCCAACACCGTTAATAATCGAAGCGGATGGTAATGGAGTGCCATCAACAATAACTGATCCTGCAACAAATTGTGTCCACGATGGTAAAGGGTCTGAGAATATAGCGTTGTTAGCAGGAATATTGCCTGTGTTCGTAATAGTCGTTGTATACGTAATCGTATCACCAATCGTTGCAAAAGTTTTATCTCCTATTTTAATAGTATTTAAAATAGCACTTTCAATTTTTGTTGTAACGTTGTTAGAAATAATATTTTTTGAAACTGGGGGATTAGCTGGATTAACGATATGTTGAAAGCTAACGCTAGCTTGATTAGTAATTGGATTTATAGGCGGAATTTCATTGGCGATAATGTTAAATGCTACGATGACAGATTCGTTTGGCGCGATATCACCGATTGGAACGCCTGTAATGATATCTGCATTTTGGATGCTAGTTCCGTTCAGTGTAAAGCTATTCGGTTCAAAGGAAGTTCCGTCTGGAATAAGGTCGGTAAAAATAACATTTGTTGCACTTACATTTCCGCTATTTGTAATTGTAACGGTGTAGGTAATATCCTGCCCGATATCTACCGTAGATACATTTGAATTTTTTTGTGCAGTAAGGATAGCGCTATTAATTTGTGTGGTCGTTGTATTAGATTGATTGGAAGTTGTAATAAGTGGCTGGCTAGGATCAACGACATAATGATATGTGGTAGAAGCAGAGTTAGAGATAGGATTAAGTGTTGGAAGTGTAATAACAGTTGCTTGGAATGTAACGATTGCCGTATTACCACCATTAATGGAACCAATATTTACACCAGTTGATAAATCGGCGTTTGGAATGGTTTGCCCATTAGCTGTGAAACTATTTGGAACGAAACTTAAATTGCTATCAAGAATATCGATAATAGTTACATCAGTTGCGGTCACATTTCCGGTATTAGGAAGGTTAAGTGTAAATGTTATTGTATTACCAACATCCGCAAAAGTAAGATCTGCTGTTTTGGTGCTAATAATAGTTGCGTTGTTTATTTGAAGGAGTGTAGTGTTGGAAGTAGCTGCACTTGAAACGGGAGGATTAACAGGATCAACAGTAAATTCATACGTCGTTGATGCTGTATTTGGTGCTGGGTTACTAGGGGGAATATTGTTTACTGTAACTTGAAAGACGATACTATATATTTCATTTGGTGGAAGTGTTGCAAGTAATACGCCTGTATTTGGATCCGCGTTAGATTGTAAAACGCCATCAATAGTTAATGTGTTAGGAACAAATGTAAGTCCACTTGGTAATGCATCTGTGAATACAATATTAGTTGCATCGGTATTGCCTACATTGGTAATAGAAGTAGTATAAAAAGCAGTTTGCCCGATATCTGCAAAGGATACACTTTCATTTTTCGTCATAGACAATATTGCTTCGTTAATTTGGGTTGAAACAGGATTACTAATTGAAGTTTCTGCATCAGGCGGTGAGACTAATTGATACGATGTTGATGAGAAATTTACAATTGGGTTTTGGGTTGGTAATGATGTTACAGTAACTTGGAACGAAACTGTTACTGTAGTCCCGGCTGTTATTGTCCCAATATTCACACCGTTCGATGGATCCGCCCCACTTTGAGGAACTCCATTAATAGAAAATGTGTTTGCAATAAATGTAGTGACGCTTGGCACTGTATCTGTAAATATAACATTTTGTGCAGATGAGTTTCCATTGTTTGTTAAAACGACAGTATAAGTGAGTATGTCTCCAATACGACTAAAGGATTTATCGACTTGTTTTAATGAAAGAATGTTAGCTGTATTAATCGTAGTAAACACTGTGTTTGAAGTAACGTTTCTTGAAACAATCGGTGCATTTGGATCAGCGATAAATGTGTAAGAAGCAGTAGCGGAATTGGCTACAGGATTTTGGTTTGGTGTAGAAGTAGCAGTAACTTGAAATGCGATAGATATTGAGTTGTTAGGAGCAATTGATCCGATTGTTATACCTGTATTAGGATCGAGTTCGATGTGTGTACTGCCATTGATTGTGACACTATTCGGAATGAACGTTGTGCCGTCTGGAATAAGATCAGTGAAAGTAATATTCGTTGCATTTGTATTGCCATTATTCGTTAAAATGGTTGTATAGGTAATGGTATCACCTAGTGTTACAATTGTTTGATCGACCGATTTTACCATCGTTATCATAGCATCTAGTACCGGGTTTGTAACAATATTCGTTGAAGTAGAAGTTGTAATAGGAGTTCCGTTTGGATCGACAGTATAAGAATATAAAATGGTGTCATTACCCATAATCGAACTTGAAGGGGGAACAGAAAGAACATTTGCTTGGAAAGTAACGGTTACTGTTTCACCAGGAGCGATATTTGGTATAGTTACTCCAAGTGCTGGTTGCGCACCAGATTGCTGAACCCCGTTTATTTTGACTGAGTTTGGTATAAAGGTAGTGTTAGCTGGAATTGCGCTCGTGAACGTTATATTCGTTGCAGTCGTATTTCCTGTATTTGTAATAGTTGTTGTATACGTAATCGTATCTCCAACAGAAATGATAGATTTATCAACGCTTTTTTGGGTCGTTAATATTGCACTATTAATTGTTGTCGAAACAGCATTAGATACGTTCGTTTGTGTTACGGCAGGTTGGCTAGGATCAACTACATGTGCAAATTGTACAGAACTAAAATTAGAAATTGGATTTATACTTGGAATGTTTGTAACAAGTACGTTGAGAGTAATCACGGCCGTTCCATTTGGGTTTATATTTCCAATCTGAATCCCGTTAGATGGATTTCCGATTTGCTGTGTACCAGAATCGTTTGTAAGAGTGCCAGATATGAATGTCGTCCCATCAGGTAAAGTATCCGTGAAAATTATATTTTGTGAAGTGACATTTCCAGGGTTACTTAATGTAATTGTATAAGAAATTGTATCACCAATCGTTGCGAAAGTTTTATCTACAGATTTGATTGCCACAATTTCCCCAGAATTTATTTGTGTCGAAACAGAATTAGATGTCGTATTTCGTGAAACAAGTGGTAAATTAGGTCCTGTCATAAATTTATAATCAATAGAAGCGCCGTTTACAACCGGTGAGTTTGGTCCGCCTGGTCCAATTGTGAAAATTGGATTTGGAATGCTAACTACTTGCACACGGAAGGTAACATTTATAAAATCTCCTGCAATAATATCTCCAATTGGTATCCCGTTAGCTGGATTTACTCCAGGTAATAAAACTCCGCCTACTCGAACGCTATCTTCTATGAATACTGTGTTATTTGGAATCGGATCTGTAAAAATGATATTCGTAGCAGTTGTGTTTCCTACATTTTCTAATAAAACTGTATACGTTAAAAATGAATTTCCAGGTGCTATGTCAGAAAATAGCCGATCCACACTTTTCGTTGCTTGAATAATCGCTTCGTTAATTTGAACTAAAGTTGGATTACTTGTAGCTGTTTCTGTCACCGGCGGCTGGGTAGGATCAACAATGATCGAGTATGTCGTGCTAGACTGGTTCAAAGTTGGATTTGTAACTGGTATTGAGCCAACGATAGCTTGAAAGCTAATTGTTGTCGTTCCTCCAACTGGAATTGAGTCTAAAGAAATCCCGCTATCTGGTCTAAATCCAAGTTGTGGGATGGTATTAATTTGTACGCTATCAGGAACGAATGAAAGTTCAGGTGGTAATATATCGATAAAAACAGGTGTGTTTGCGGCAGTATTTCCGCTATTGGTGAGGGTAGTTGTATACGTAATTGTATCTCCAACAGCAGCAAAAGCACTGCTTGCAGTTTTTGTTGCGATAACAGAAGCAGTATTTACTTGTGTAAAGGTTTTATTAGATTGAACTGTTCGTGAAACTGGCGGTTCATTTATATCTACAATAAAGCTATATTGAAGCGATGATTTATTCAGGATTGGATTAGGGTTTGGAAGTGTTGTAATGTTTACTTGAAAACTGAGTGTAGCAGATGCATTTGAATTTAAGTTACCAATATTGATACCGTTTTGTGGATTTGCATTCGGAACGGTTACACCATTTATCTTAAAGCTATTTGGGATAAAGGTAGTACCGTTTGGAATTGTATCAGTAAAAATAATGTTGTTCGCAGTAGTATTTCCGTTGTTTGTAACAGCTGAAGTGAATGTAATTGTATCACCAATTGTAGCGAAAGTTGTACTAGCGCTTTTATTTATTACTAAAGTAGCGTCAATAATTGGTGTAACTGTTGTATTTGTTACAGTGCTACCAACAGCAGGAGATTGGTTTGGATTTACGGTATATTCATAATTTACAAGAGCATTATTTGTTAATGTGCCACTAGGTGGTATCGCTAAAATTTGTGCTTGAAAAGTAATGAATACAGTATCTCCTGGCGAAATATCTGCCAAGTGAACACCAAGTGATGGATCTAATCCTGGTTGTGGAACATTATTGATCGTTACGGAGTTTTGGATAAATGAAGCTCCTGCGCCAAGCCCATCTGTTAAAACAGTTGCACTAGCAGGGATATTACCTGTATTTGTTACTGCAATCGTATAAGTAACAATATCACCAATTGCAGCTGTCGGTGTATTCACAGACTTAGTAGCGACAATAGTAGCGTTATTAATTTGAGTTGTTATTACGTTACTTAACGTATTGGCGGATGCTGGAGGTAAGTTAGGATCTACGACATACTGGTACGTTGTATTATTTTGGTTCGGGATTGGATTTGGATTCGGGATAGAATTTACTTGTACTTGGAATGAGATGATTGTATTTGCATTCGGATTTATTGGATCGATTGCAATTCCGCTTGCTGGATTGACATTAGGAAGTGTATTCCCATTTACAGTAACACTATTAGGAATAAACGATGTTCCGTTTGGAATTACATCTGTAAATATTACATTTGATGCAAGTATGTTCCCGTTATTCGTTAAAGTAGTCGTGTACGTAATAATATCATTTACGTTAGCAAACTGTTTATCTGCAGATTTAGTAGCGGCAATTGAGGCGTTATTAATAGTTGTCTGTACAGTGTTAGAAGCAACCATCTGCATCACAGCAGGTTTGGATGGATCATACGTATATTGGAATGTTGTGCTTGATTGATTTGTAATTGGGTTTACAGCAGGGATAGTTGGTACAAAAACTTGAAATGCAACGGTGCGTGATGAATTCGCTCCTATCGTACCAATTGAAATGCCAGTGGCAGGATTTGCGTTAGCTACAGGGACATTATTAATCGTTACAGTATTAGGAATGAAGAGGGTACCCGCTGGAATGATATCTGTAAACGTTACATTAGCAGCAGAGATATTCCCGTTATTTGTTAAAATAGTTGCATATAGTATGACATCACCAACATCAGCGAAGTTTGTGCTTGTGAGTTTTGTAGCAACGATATTAGCAGTATTAATTTGTGTAGTTACTATATTGCTAGCAGTGTTTCTAACGAGAGCAGGTAAGTTTGGATCAGCGATAAAGCTATATTGAAGTGAAGCGCTGTTTTGAATTGGGTTTGGTGAAGGTAGCCCATTTGCACTTATTTGAAAAACAATCGTTGTAAAACCACCTGAAGGAATGGAGCCGACTTGAAGACCGGTACTAGGGTCTGCACTTTGTTGTAAAGTACCACCTATAAAAATACTATTTGGTACGATAGTGGAGCCATTAGGGATTATATCGGTAACAATAACATTATTTGCTGTAGTATTGCCAAGATTAGCTAAAGAAATTGTATATGTGATTGGTTGCCCGACATCGGCGATAGTTAAATCTACTTCTTTGACAATCACTACATTTGCTAAATTAATTTGTGTACTTACAGTATTACTTACAGATGTTTCTATAGTTGGTGGATCGCCCGGATTTAGAATAAAGCTATACTGTGTACTAGATGAATTTAATGTTGGGTTTTGTGTTGGTAAAGAGGTGACGGTTACTTGATAAGAGACAGTAAGTGAGCCATTAGCAGCAATGGAAGGTAGTGGAACACCTATATTTGGATCTGCGTTATTTTGGAGTACACCATTAATAAGAAAAGTGTTTGGGATAAAGGTAGTACCGTCTGGATTCGTATCTACGAAAGTAGGACTATCAGCAGAAACACTTCCTGCATTCGTCAAAGTAACAGTATAAGTTAATATATCCCCTACGGTAGCGAACGCTCGGTCCACTGTTTTGGCTGAAATGACATTTGCATCGTTTACTTGAGTAAATGTAGTAGTTGAAGTAGTATTCTTACTTACAGGTGAAGCGTTTGGATCAACGATAAAGTTATAGGAGATGGAAGCGCTATTTGAAATAGGGTTTGGATTTGGAATGCTAGTTATTACTACTTGGAATGAAGCTGTAATTGTAGTATTAGCATTGATGCTACCAATATTGATGCTAGCTGGTGTAACGCCTGGCTGAGTAACACTGTTAACTATAACGCTGTTTGGGACAAAGGCGGTTCCATTCGCAATTGAATCAGATAGTAATACATTGTTTGCTGCAACATTCCCATCGTTCGTAAGAGCGAAGGTGTAAGTTAATACATCGCCAACTTCCGCAAACGTTTTATCTACAGATTTATTAGCACGGAGATTTGCTAGTCTAATTGTTGATGTAACAGAATTAGAATTTGTTGTTTTTGAAGTCGGTGGCAAACTTGGATTTACAGTATATAGATAAGAAGCGAAGGCGTTATTAATGATAGGATTTTGGGTCGTAATATTGATGACTGTTACTTGGAAAGAAAGGGTAACAGTAGCCCCACCAGGAATTGTGCCGATAGGTAAAGCAACGAGAGAATCTACATTTTGTAAAACTCCGTTTAGTGTTACAGTACCAGGAGTCAATATCGTTCCGTTTGGAAGTGGATCTGTTAGTTGCACGTTATTAGCGGCTGTATTTCCACTGTTTGTAATAAGGATTGTATAACTTATCGTTTCGCCAATTGTAGCAAATTGTTTATTTGTTGATTTTGTTAATGTTACATTCGCATTGTTAATTTGAGTGGAAACGAGATTCGAAGAAATATTTTTTGTAACAGGTGATTGGCTAGGATTGACAGTGTATTGATAAGAAGCGCTTGATCCGTTAGATACGACATTTGACGTGGGTATTGTGTTTACTACTACTTGAAATGCAACATTTTTTGTTGTGCCGCTTGTTATGGATCCAATGTTCACGCCGGTAGCGGGATTTGCACCCACTTGTGTCGTGCCATCTATTGTTAAACTGTTTAGAACGAAAGTTGTTCCAGTAGGGATGACATCTGTAAAAATAACATTGTTCGCATTTGTATTACCTGTACCTGTAAAGGAAACGGTGTACGTTAGTGTATCACCAATATCTGCAAAATTTTTATCTACTGCTTTCGTCATTGTTACAGTAGCATTATTCACTTGAGTGGAGACAATATTTGTCGTATCAGTCCCACTTACTGCTGGTTGATTAGGTACAGGAATGTATTGATATGTTGTTGTTCCACTATTTAATATTGGGTTTGTTTGAGGGATAGAAGGAACGAGCACTTGGAATGAAATAGTAGTAGTGGAATTTGCGGCAATTGAACCAATTGTTATACCATTAGCGGGATTTGCGCCAGCTTGAGTAACTCCGTTCACAGTTACACTCCCTGGAATGAAAGTAGTCCCGCTAGGAATCGGATCCGTATATATCACATTCGTTGCAGCGATATTTCCTATATTAGCTAAGGCAATACTGTAAGTTAATGTTTCACCAATATCGGTAAAAAGTTTGTTAACTGATTTTGTTCCATTAATATCTGCAAGGTTAATTTGTGTTCCAGCAGAGTTACTTGTTGCAAGACCATTAAAAGTTGTTCCTCCGGCGATTGGTGTATATTGAAATGTAATATTAGCAGTGTTAGAGATAGGATTTTGACTTGGAAGAGAAACGACAGTAGCTTGGAAAGTTACTATACGAGAAGCACCATTATTAATTGTTCCAAGAGATATACCAGCCGCAGGATTTGCATTTGTTTGTGGTACGTTATCTACTGTTACAGTGCCGGGTATAAAAGAAGTACCATTAGGGAGACTATCTATAAAAATAGCGTTATTGGCAGGAAGAAGCCCGGTGTTAGGGATAGTAACTGTATAAGTGAGAATATCTCCAATTGCAGCAACACTTTTATTTACGCTTTTCGTTGCTTGTATATTTGGGGAGTTTATATTAATTTGTAAGCCGACTGTATTTAACATATATGCATCTCCGTTAGTAGTTAAACGGATTGCAGCGGATACTTGTGAGTTTGTTAAATAAGGAGAAATATCAATAGAAGTGATATCCCAGCCCTGTCTTCCTGCGGAAATGTTTGTACCTGTAGAAGCACTTTGATTTCGCGTTCCAAATGTCCCAGTTGTATCTAAGTTTCCTGCAGCATTATTAACTTGAGAACCGAAGAAATTATTTATGGCATTATTTGGTCCAGATAAAGCATTTAATGAACTGAAATTTGGTCCAAATAAAGCTTGATCCCCGGTTAAATCTGCATCTCCTTCGGTAGAACTTAAAAATAATCTCCCGCTTACTGGTCCTCCTGAAGGTGTTAAAAATCCAGAAACAGATACATCGGCACTACCAGTTTCTGCAGAAACACGGTTACCCGCTACATAAATGGTTAAGTTTCTTGCTGGCAATGTCCCGTTTTGATAAGCGACGATAAGCGTCCATCCAGCCGAATTAATTGTTCCATTAGAAGCATCTATAGGATCTACAAGTCCAGGAACCGCTCCTGTAGTATAGGAACCAGCACCTCCCGCTTGAATAAGAGTTGTTACGTCTGCTGAACGAGTGTAAAAGCCAAATGTAATAGAGTTTGAAACGAAAGTTTGATTTGAAGCCGTAACAGCTGAAGGAGTAATCGAGTATGTTGAAACAGGTGTTGTAAAAGAAACTGGGTTTCCTAATACACTCGTAATGTTTTGATCACGAGATAAATAGTTTCCACCCCAAACGAGTTCTGCGTAAAGAATAGTACTACCAGCAGGGATATTTAAAATAGCGGTAGAACTATTTTGTGTATAGTTTAATGTTGTACCAGCAGGAAAAGTAGTTACTTGTAAAGCAGTATTCGTAGTTGCGAATGCACCAATTGCCCCGATTGTACCAGCACGGTTTTGATTGCTGATTTTACTTAAGCCTAAAGTATTACCTGTAATAGCGAGTGCGCCGTTAGTGGTGGTAGAAAATCGATTCGTAATGGGCATGTTGTCACCTCATTTACAATATAGTCTTGGTCAAAATAACATATGTGTGTGACAAATAAAGGGAAACATGTACAAGTTGATTTCGTAATAATGATTTAAATGTCTAGATAAGGGGATGGAGTATGATTGAATTGGAAATTAGAGTGGAGCGTCTTCGGAAAGAACAAATAAGCGACATTGTAGCGCTATCTTCTTATATTGGTTGGGATTATAACAGAGAAGAAATTGAGACTATTTTTAACGCAGGGATTGTATACGGTGTTTGGAATGAGAAAGAGGAACTAATTGCTAGCGCAGCAATAATATTATATGGGGAGAAATTAGCATCTATCGGAATGGTGATTGTACATCCAGATTATAAGGGGAGAGGGATTGGAAAGATAATAACGGAAGCGTGCGTTAAAAGCGTATCAGCTCATACTCCAATTATGCTTATTGCTACGGATGAAGGGAAAACTTTATATGAAAAGTTAGGATTTAGGGCAGTAAGTTATGTTTCTAAATACATATGTAACTCATACAATGCGAAACATTATTGTGTAAGAAATGAAGATTATGTGATGAATTATGAAGAGGGTGATTTAGAAAAAATAATAAAAATAGATGAATATGCGTTTGGAACAAATAGAAAAGAGTTTTTAAAGAAAAGAATTATGCAAAGTGAACAGTGTATCGTTGTAAAGGACAAGGAACAAAATGTATTAGGTTACGGTTTAAGCATACAAACACCAGAAAATAAGATAATAGGGCCGGTTGTTGCTAAAAATGATGAGATGGCAATGAGAATTGTACATGATTTAGCAAAATGGCATAATGGTAAATTAAGAATTGATGTACTAGAAGGAAAGAAAGATTTCATGAAAGTATTAGAGATTGCTGGTTTTAAAAAGGTGAATACACCACCAATTATGATGAAAAATAGCGGTCAATTATTAAAAAGGAATAATGAGTTATATAGCATTGCAGCACAAATTTTTGGGTGAAAAAGAATCCTTCTGAATGAAGGATTCTTTTTCGCTAATCACGATATTGATCATGAGTCGGCTGAAAGAGGTCTTCCTCGATATCTCTCACCATAGAAAAATGATCAACGTTATAATGACCGTGTAAAGTTTTATTGTGATGACCAATAATTTGCTCTGCAGACAATACGTTAGAATCAGTTGTTGAATGCCCGTTTTTAATTAATGTAACGTCAAATCCTTGTACAGTTGCTGTCCTAACGGCAGTGTCAATGCAATGTTCTGTTTTACATCCGCCTATAACAATATGATTAATGTTTTCTTCTTTTAAAAGTTCAAGTAAAGAAGTGCCGTAGAATGAATTGGTTGCTGCTTTATTAATAAAGATTGCAGACTGGGGTACTTGAATTTGATTATGTACTTCAAATCCTTCGCCACTACCAGAAGCAACATCGATATCTCTTACGAAAACAATAAGAGCATTTGAATCTATTGCTTTCTGCAGGGCTATATTTAGTGTAGATAATAGCTCGGTTTTACGAAAAACTTCATTTTCTTGCTCATTTCCATCAATTAATTCTTGCTGAGCGTCAATAATTAATAGTGCTTGTTTCATCGTGTCTCCCCTTTAATATGAAATAAGTTCCACTGTACATATTCCTTCAGATTGTTAGAAAATCCTCCATTGTAAGAGAAGTAGAAGATTGATTTACAAAGTTGTCAAAGAAATTTCATTCTCATAGCGTGTAAAAACATGTATGATAGGAGATGGAGAATTTTTGAGTAGGTGGGAATAACATGCAAACAGTAGAAGATTATCTTTCATTCTTACATACGAAAGGATTTAAATTATCAGAGGAAGCACAAGGGTTTATTATGTTTGGACAAGGATATACTGGTGCGTCTGATGGGATTGTGAACGCAGCAATAGAAGCCACAATTAAACATCAATTGCAGTTTGATGGTAGTTATTTCGTTGCGTTATTAGAACGATTGAAAGAGGAAGAAATTACAGATAAAAAAAGCGCTAAGGCTTTTATGCGGAAGTTACAAGCGTAACTTCACGCAGCCTGCGCTTCTTTTTTTGTTTTGGAAGGTAATTCAACAAAAATCATGCCTAGAAAAATACATAGACATCCGATAATAGCAGAAATAGAAAGTTGTTCATTTGCAACGAGAACGCTTGTTAATGCAGCAAAAACGGGCTCCATTGCGAAAATAATTGCTACTCTCGTTGGAGAAGTGTGTTTTTGTGCCGATGTTTGAATGAAAAAAGCAATAGATGTTGCAAACAGGGCAGTTAGAAAGAGTGCGAATAAAAAGGATTGATTCGTCCATAGTGATACTGAAAATAACTTTTCCCAATCTTCAAACAAGAAAGCGCAAATAGAAGAAAATATACCAACAGCTAATACTTGAGATGTGCTTAATAATAAAGGTGATATTTTTTTAGAAAAGAAGCCGTTAATAAGAATATGGGCAGCGAAAGCGACTGCACAACCAAGAACAAGTATATCTCCTATATTTAATTGGAAAGAATTAGCAGCTGTTAATAAGTACAAACCTGTTGTAGCTACAGCAATACCAAGTACGATGAAAATGGTGGCTTTTTGTTTTAAGAAGATAAATGATAAGATTGGGACCATAACAATGCTTAGCCCAGTTAAGAAACCTGCTTTTGAAGAAGTTGTATAAAGTAAGCCAAATGTTTGTAATAAATAGCCGACAAATAAGAAGAACCCAACCATTAATCCAGCTAAACTACTATGTTTTAATTCTTGTTTTGAAGTTTTCTGTGAGGAAATAATTTGAACGAATAATAAAATAATTCCAGCGAATAAAAAGCGAATACCATTAAACGTAAATGGACCAACGAAAGACATAGCGTTTTGAACGACAACAAACGTAGCTCCCCAAATAAAAGAGACAAATAATAAAGCAAGAGGAGCAATCCACTCTTTTTTCACACTCATACCCCCGTTAATTTTGTAAGATAGCTTTTCTAGCTAATTCATCAGCTACTTTATTTTGACTACTTGGAATCCACTTAATAAAAAAGAGATCGAAGTTTTTTATGTACTGCAGTGCTTCATCTAAAAGAGGTGCAAATATTTTATTTTTTGCGTATTCCTTTTCAACAGCCCGCTCAACAAGCTGCGAATCTGTACGAAAAGAGACAGTGCTATAATTATGCTCGATGCAATATTTTAATGCTAAAAGTAAAGCGCGGTATTCTGCTTCATGATTGGACATTGTTCCAAGTGGTACTGATAATTGTACAGGTGGCTGAACGCCTTTAATAAACACTCCTGCACCAGAAGGACCAGGATTTCCTTTTGATGCACCATCAATATATACTTCAATCAAAATGAGAAACCTCCAAATTATAAGATGATCCCCTACTTAAATATTTTTTTGAAGTAGGGGATAGAGTAGTTATCCGATTGTGATGCTGTAACGACATGTAAATGTTTCATTCGCTTGTAAAGATTGAATTCCCTTTTTGTTCTTGAAATCTTTTGCTGGATTTACTTCATCAGCGATGCCATACCAAGGTTCAATACATAAGAAAGGTGCGTTATCCCCTGGTGTCCATACGCCAACAAATGGGAATCCATCAAATTCTACTTTTACAAATTTATTATGTTTATGAGAACGAATCGAAATTTCATTCGTATTCATATGTTCAAAAATAAGTGCATCATTTTTGAATAAATCATATGTAAGTGGCAATTCAGTCGTATTTTCAGCGATTAATTGCTTTTTGTTTGAAAGATAAGGTCCTTCTAATACGCTTGTTTCTAAGCGTTCCGAACCATTAAACGATAAGTGATAATCTGTAAATGATTCACCGTCCAATAAAGGGAAGTTGAATCCAGGATGTGCTCCGATTGAGAAGAACATCTCTTTTGAAGTAGGATTGTTTACTTCATATGTTATATGAACGCTTTGTCCATTTAGCTCATAAGAAACGAGTAATTCGAATTCGTATGGGTATTTTTTTAATGTTTCTTCATTACTAGTAACGATATAAGTGATTTTTGTTTCGCTTTGTTCTTTCACAGAGAAAGTAAGATCACGAGCGAAACCGTGTTGTGTTAATGAATATGGTTTACCGTCTACGTAGTATGTATTATCTACTAATCGGCCGACAATTGGGAACAAAATTGGTGCACGGCGTCCCCAATAAGTAGAATCACCTTGCCATAAATATTCTGTGTTGTCTTCTTTTAAGCGAACGCTCTGTAATTCTGCACCTTTGTCAGAAATGGAAACGATCACTTTTTCATTTTGAATTGTTGCTGTCATGAAGTGAAACCTCCTAAATCTTTCATATGTTTCATTATACGTTGTCTAAAAGGAAAAAGGTAGTTTATGATAGGAATCTATTGACGAAAGAGGGGCTACCACGTAAAATATAATCTTGTTGCTTAAAAAACGAATAACGTGGTTCGAAACCATCCCACGTAAAAAAACTAAGGAGATTTTGTCATGAATATTAGAACTTTAGTCGGTAATGGTATTTTAGCGGCATTATATATTGCTGTTTCTATGCTTATTCAGCCATTTGGCTTTACGAATGTACAATTTCGTATTTCAGAGATGTTTAATCATCTCGTTGTATTTAACAAGAAAGCAATTTACGGAATTGTATTAGGTGTATTTTTAACGAATCTCTTTTTCTCACCTATGATCGCTTACGATTTAGTATTTGGAGTAGGGCAATCTATTCTTGCGTTAGTTGCAACGATTATTTCTATGCGATTTATTAAAGGTGTTTGGGCTCGTATGATTTTTAATACAGTTATCTTTACAATTACAATGTTTATGATTGCAATTGAACTTCATCTTGCATTGGGTTTACCATTTATGTTGTCTTGGTTAACTTGTGCAATTGGTGAATTTGTTGTCATGGCGATCGGTATGCCTGTAATGTACTGGATTAATAAGCGAGTACAATTTGAAAGATTTATGTAACAGATGAAAGAGCTATTCCTATAGGGATAGCTCTTTTTGTATGTAATCATATTGAATATAATGCTGTGACTCTAGATAAAATATAATAAAATAAAGTGAGGCTTCAATTAGCCGGATATATATAAGAAGTCTTACATACGAGGGGAATGTAGTATGAAATATAAAATTCATTGGTTGTATAAAACGAAGCGTGGATTGCAGACGGAATTAACAACAGAGTATATGAACATAGAAGAAGTACTTCAATTTGCAGAGGATTTTGAGAAAACAGGAAGAGCTAAGGAACTTTTATTTTACGATGAAATGGACGCAGAATGGTCATTAAAAGAGATGAAAAAGTTAAGTAAGCAAGTAGAGGAAGAGCCCCAAGAAATACTCGTTTATTTTGATGGGGGGTATGATGTGCAAACGAAAGAAGCTGGCGTTGGTATATGTGTGTATTATAAAAAAGGAAATACAAACTACCGCATTCGCCGCAATGCATATATAGAAGGTATATATGATAATAATGAAGCGGAATATGCATCATTATTATACGGTATGAATATACTCGAGGAACTAGGGATTAAGTATGAAGCAGTTACACTTCGCGGAGACTCACAAGTGGTACTGCAGCAATTAGCCGGAGAATGGCCTTGTTATGATGAACATTTAAATCATTATTTAGACCAAATTGAGCAAAAGGCGAAGCAAATGAAATTAAAACTTATATGTGAGCCGATATCTAGAAAACAAAATAAAGAAGCACATCAATTAGCTACGCAAGCATTAGAAGGAACAAGTATTGATAGTCATAAAGAAATAACCGAATAGAGAGGTGCAAAGGTGGATAAAAAGCAACTCATTACAGAGGTAAATGACTTATTAGAAACGTATTGTGAAGGATGTTTTTTGCGAGAACATAATCGAAAGACAAATAGTAAGTATTACGCTCATTCATTTTGTATAAGGCAATGTACAGTGGGAGAAACATTGAAAAAGTATGGGGAACAGTTGTCATGAAAAAACATCCAGAGAAAATTCTCTGGATGTTTTTTAGTGTCTTGCTTCGTTTAGTTGATGCTCACATTTATTTAATTTTTTTTCCTCATTCATTAAAAATGGCTCATCTAAATCAGTTGCAACAGATTTCATAATTTCAAGCTGAGAGCGAGCTGCTTCTACAGCAGTAGTAGCATGTTCTAATGTATCTGGATCCATTGAAATTGTTGCTGATCCTACCATTTTTTGTGCTGTTTCTACACGGAATTTCACTTCTTCAAAATCATTTACTTCTGATCCCATTAATAATTCCTCCTTTGTATAGTGCGCATTTCACATAGTTTTTGCTCTGTAAAACGGAAATATACAAAGGAATAACAAAGGAGGTTACCAAGTAAGGTAACCTCCTGTTATATGTTGGATTAAAGTTTTACTACGTTAGCAGCTTGAGGTCCGCGGTTACCTTCAGTAATGTCGAAAGATACTTCTTGACCTTCTTCTAAAGCTTTGTAGCCGTCGCCTTGAATAGCAGAGAAATGTACGAATACATCGTCAGCGCCTTCCATTTCGATAAATCCAAAACCTTTTTCGTTGTTAAACCATTTTACTTTTCCTTGCATGTTACAATTCCTCCTAAAAGCGTTTACTATTTTCATTTAGTGAAATTCATTTTAAAAAAATAATATAAACTAAAAATGCTATATTCTTGAATATTCTGCTAAATGATTAATTTAAATATACACGAATTGGGAGAATTTAGTCAAGTAAGCGATTTTATTTTTTTGTATTTTTAAATAATTTTTCAGTCAAATTTTTAAATAGGTATAGGACAGGCTGAGTATATAATATTCTTAATTGAATGCTATACATAATGAGGTGAAAGAATGAATAAGTCTTACTTATTAGATAATGAAGGAATGAGAACGAGAACCGACATACCGGATTGGGTTGCAAAAGAATTTGAGATTTTTTCAAATGTTGTGTTAGAACCAACTTTTCCATGTTATTTCGGTTTAACAGCTTTGAAAAAGAATGAACTTCGTTATTCATTTCTTTCTCATAATGATTGGAGTCATTTACCACATACAATGTTATCTTTTTTAGAGTTAATGAAAGAGAGGCCGATTGTAAGAAGGGGCTTTTTCCTTTTTGTAGAACCGGAATGTGAAGAACAGCCACTCGAATATTACCGTGATTCCTTTTGGAAAGTGTTACAGTATTTACATGAAAACGATAATCAAGCATGGCCAAAGCAAATTCCTGAAGATCCAGACCATTATTTATGGGAATTTTCATTTGGTGGTGAGCCAATATTCGCATTTGGAAATGCGCCAGCTTATAAACAACGAAAAACTAGACATTTAGGGAATTCTCTCGTTATTGGGTTTCAGCCACGCACTATTTTTGATGGATTAGAGGGAGATCGTCCTAAAGGAGCATATTCAAGACAAATGGTTCGTGAGCGAGTTGAAAAGTGGGATCAATTGCCGAAACATCCTAACATTAGTCATTATGGTGACCCAGAGCATCGTGAATGGAAACAATATTTCATAGGAGACGATGTAGAGCCAATAAAAGGGAAATGTCCTTTTCTTCATAGGATAGAAAAGTAAGAGCCATCACCTAGATGGCTCTTTTGTATATTTTGGATAAAAAAGGGTATTTTATTATGAAAGCTAGTCTATTTTTTCAAATTACATCATTAACTAGTAGTAAAGAGAGTAGAAAGGATAGAGCGATGTTTGGAGCAATTATACAGCAAATCGTATTAGGTATATCATTAGCTGCGCCAGTAGGGCCGATTAATATTGAAATGTTAAAACGAGGAATTGAACGTGGGTTTTGGCACGCTTGGGTTGTTGGAATTGGTGGAATGACTGCAGATGTTTTATTTATGCTTCTCATTTATTTCGGTTTATCTTCTGTGTTTATGTATACATATGTACAAGCCTTCATGTATTGCACGGGTTTTTTCTTGTTATTTTATTTAGGATTTCAAAGTGTAAAACAAGGAATTTTCGACTCGAATATGGAATATAAAAAAGAAGAGGTAGGTGGCCTTAAGCAATCGTTTATGGCAGGATTTTTAATTGCGATATCCAATCCATTAAATCTTGTTTTTTGGTTTGGTATATACGGAAGTACACTTAGCTCATTACTTACGAAGGTAACGAAACAAGAAGCTTTTTTGTACAGTCTTTGCATTATTGTTGGTATTATTTTATGGAATTTAAATATTGCTTTTTCTGTACATTTTGGAAGAACTTTATTAAAACCAAAAGCGCTTGGCTACATAACAGCTGGAGCAGGTATTATTTTAGTAGGTTACTCTATACATTTTGCATACAAAGCTTTACAGTTGTTCACATAAGATTGAAGGGGAGATTTTTATGTATCGAACCACTATTGACGGAAAAGAAATTATAATTACGTTAGCGCCAAAAATCCGAAAAGAAATTACTGATAGAAATCCACTATATGAAGCGGTATTTCATAATGCTGCAAGATTGTTACAAACAAAGCAACCGACGTTTGCAGTAAATCATGAAATATTTGGGCTCATTATTGGAGAAGTGCAAAGAGGAGAAGTAACAGTGTTTGCAGTGGAACATATTATTCCGAAGCAAAATATATTTGGACCAAACAATTTTTTCTCGACAATAGAACAGCAGGCAAATTTGTAAAGTGAATAGAATAAGAATAGAAAAGAAATAGTCGTAACGATATGTTGCGGCTGTTTTTTGGGAAAAGGGGGAAACAAGATGAAGAAAGTGGGGAAAGAGTTCTTTTTACAACATGATATCGTTATTATGTATAGCATTCTATTTGTTTTCATTATTATTTTAAAAATGCAATTTTTTACGTGGTTTGGCATGTTAGCATGTATGTTTGGGATTGTTTTCTATACACTTAATGAATATATGACACATCGTTTTTTATTCCATATAAAGCCACCTAAAAACACATTTCTATTAAAAATGTTAAGAAGATTGCATTATGATCACCACGTATATCCAGATGATTTAAAACTTTTGTTTTTACCTGTATGGTTTAGTATACCTAGTTTTACTATATATTTACTTATAGCATATGGTATTACAAAAAGTGTTACTATTACACTTTCATTTGGAATCGGAATGATTATTATGCTGCTCGTTTACGAATGGAAACATTATATTGCTCATAGACCGATTCGTCCCGTCACTAAGTTTGGAAGATGGCTAAAAAAACAACATATATTACACCATTATAAAAATGAAAAGTTTTGGTTTGGTGTTTCAAATCCAGTATTCGATTTTATATTTGGAACACTGAAAGACGGAAAAGATGTTGAGCTAAGCGAAACGGCTCGTAATTTAGAAAAGGAAAAAAAGACAAAAGTAGTGCGTTAAGCACTGCTTTTGTCTTAATGAGGATAAATAAGTAAAGTGTCACTTTATTTTGAAAAAGTATATTAAAAATTTAGGGGAAATTGCCGAAAAATGTCTATCAAAAAATCTTTGCATGAATGCATGGATTGTCTAAAATGAATATAAGTTTCTGAATATTTATAAAATTTAGTCTTTAGGTATGCAAGGGGGAAGTGTATTTCAAGTAAGAGAGGGGATCGGTTAATGAAACGAGACGATACGTCAGCACGTAAGTTGCAAAATGAGGTGAATTATACAGAGGTCGTTCAGTCGGAAGAATTTCAATTGTTATTAAATACGAAAAAGAAGTTTATCATTCCAATGAGTATTTTCTTTTTTAGTTTTTTTATCGCATTACCTATTCTAACATCGTATTCAAAGGTGCTTAATACACCTGCATTTGGAGACGTTACATGGGCGTGGGTATTTGCTTTTTCCCAATTTATCATGACATGGGCACTATGTATGATTTATAGCAAAAAAGCAGAATCATTTGATGAAATCTCCCGAAAAATTCTGCAAGATATGCAAAAAGGGAGGGGCTGAACTTGAATACTACTGCATTTGCACTATTTTTAATTATTGTTCTTGGTACGCTCGTCATAACCTATTTTGCATCGAAAAAAACGAAAAATGCGAGTGAATTTTATACGGCTGGAGGGGGATTAACTGGTTGGCAAAATGGTCTGGCCATTGCTGGAGATTACATGTCTGCTGCTTCATTTCTCGGTATAGCTGGAGCAATCGCATTAACTGGGTTTGATGGATTCTTTTATAGTATCGGTTTTTTAGTTGCTTATCTAGTTGTACTATATCTTGTTGCAGAACCGCTTAGAAATTTAGGAAAGTACACTTTGGCGGATATGATTGCAGCACGCTTTGATGCGAAAAAAGTTCGCGGAGTTGCAGCTCTTAATACGATGACGATTTCTATCTTTTATATGATTGCACAATTAGTTGGCGCGGGTGCACTTATTAAATTATTATTAGGGATTGAATATACGACATCTGTATTAATCGTTGGAACACTTATGACGGTGTATGTTATTTTTGGAGGTATGACAGCAACGAGCTGGGTACAAATCGTAAAGGCTGTATTACTTATGGCTGGTACGTTTATTATTTCTGTTATCGTTTTCGCAAAATTCAACTTCAGCGTGACTGAAATGTTCGCTCAAATGAAAACAGCTACACCTTTAAAAGATTCATTTTTAAATCCAGGTGTAAAGTATAAGGATGGTCTTGATACACTTTCTTTAAATTTAGGACTAGTACTTGGTACAGCTGGATTACCACATATACTTGTCCGCTTTTTTACAGTACGTGATGCAAAAACTGCACGTCAATCTGTCGTATATGCGACGTGGTTAATTGGTGCATTTTATATTATGACGATTTTCTTAGGATTTGGTGCGGCAGCGTTTGTAGGAAATGAAGCGATTATTAAAGCGAACCCAGCTGGTAATATGGCGGCACCTTTATTAGCCAAAGCGTTAGGTGGAGACTTCTTATTTGCTTTCGTATCAGCAATTGCTTTTGCAACCATTTTGGCTGTAGTGGCAGGTCTTGTATTAACAGCAGCATCAGCATTCGCTCATGATTTTTATAATGAAATCATTCGTAAAGGAAAATCAACGGAAAAAGAGCAAGTATCCATGGCTCGTTATGCATCTATTGGAGTAGCGATACTATCTATCATACTTGCATTATTTGCCCAAACATTAAACGTAGCATTTTTAGTATCATTAGCATTTGCAGTTGCAGCGAGTGCAAATCTACCAGTAATTTTATTTACAATATATTGGAAGCGTTTTAATACAACGGGTGCTATTTCGGGTATGATTGTAGGTCTCGTATCAGCAATTGTTCTCGTAGCGTTGAGTCCGAATGTTTGGAACCCTGTAGCTGGAAAAGCTATTTTTGTTGGGGAAGCGTTATTCCCATATACGACACCAGGAATTATTTCAATTCCACTCGGATTTCTTGCAGCATATTTAGGAACGGTTTTATCTAGTAAGAAAGAAGATGAAGCGAAATTTGATGAAATTCTAGTGAAATCTAATACTGGTCATGGCATTAGCGATGCGTCTTCACATTAAATAAAAGAGGAGCTTTTCGATAGATAAGAAAAGCTCTTTTTTCTTTTGTCATTTTCTTGTAAATATTACTGATTTGTAAGTAGGATTTGTCTTAATTTTGTGGAATGAAAATAGCAGGGAGAAATTTAAGTCATCATGGCACCAGCGCAGCTTTTGTGAAAAATAAGTTGTTATGGAAGGTGGAAGTAATGATGAAAACGAAGCAAACTGATGAATTATTAGCAAAAGATGAGCAATATGTTTGGCACGGAATGCGTCCCTTTAGTCCAAATAGTACAATGGTAGGGGCAAAAGCTGAAGGGTGCTGGGTTGAAGATATACAAGGAAAAAGATATTTAGATGGTATGAGTGGCCTTTGGTGTGTCAATAGTGGATATGGAAGAAAAGAGCTCGCAGAAGCGGCTTATAAGCAATTACAAACATTATCATACTTTCCAATGTCACAATCCCATGAGCCAGCTATAAAGCTTGCTGAAAAGTTAAATGAGTGGCTTGGGGGAGAGTATGTTATTTTCTTCTCAAATAGTGGTTCAGAAGCGAACGAAACAGCTTTTAAAATAGCAAGGCAATACTATGCTCAAAAAGGTGAACCACATCGTTATAAATTTATGTCACGTTACCGTGGGTATCACGGGAATACAATGGCGACAATGGCAGCGACGGGACAAGCGCAGCGTAGATATCAGTATGAGCCGTTTGCTTCAGGTTTTTTACACGTAACACCACCGGATTGTTACCGTATGCCTGAAATTGAAGGGCAGCATATTTATGATGTAGAATGTGTGAAAGAAGTCGATCGTGTTATGACGTGGGAATTAAGTGAAACAATTGCCGCTTTTATTATGGAACCAATTATTACAGGCGGGGGCATATTAATGCCACCACAAGACTATATGAAAGCTGTTCATGAGACGTGTCAAAAACACGGTGCCTTGCTTATTAGTGATGAAGTAATTTGCGGTTTCGGTCGTACAGGAAAAGCATTTGGGTTTATGAATTATGATGTGAAGCCAGATATTATTACAATGGCAAAGGGCATTACGAGCGCATATTTACCATTATCTGCAACAGCTGTGAAAAAAGAAATATATGAGGCTTTTAAAGGTAAAGGAGAATATGAATTTTTCCGCCATATTAATACATTTGGTGGAAATCCAGCAGCTTGTGCATTAGCACTTAAAAACTTAGAGATTATGGAAAATGAAAATTTAATCGAGCGATCTGCGCAAATGGGTTCCCTTTTATTAGAGCAACTAAAAGATGAAATTGGGGAACATCCGCTTGTTGGGAATATTAGAGGAAAAGGTCTATTAGTTGGAATTGAATTAGTAAATGATAAAGAGACGAAAGAGCCAATTGATAACGACAAAATTGCAAGTGTTGTAAATGCTTGTAAAGAAAAGGGCTTAATTATAGGACGAAACGGTATGACAACAGCAGGATATAATAACGTTTTAACATTAGCGCCGCCTCTTGTTATTTCAAGTGAAGAGATTGCTTTCGTTGTTGGAACGTTGAAGACAGCGATGGAGCGTATTTAATAAATAGAGAGAGGAGCGAGCTGTAATATAAGGCTCGCTCTTGTTTAGTAGGAGGGGACTTTTAATGGAGAAATATGATCCTAACAAACATTATCACATCGGATATTATGAAGACGGATATGATTTAGAAGTGACGGCGTACAAAAGAATAAATGAACCAGTTTGGGATGCTTATATTCCGCACTATGAGGCAGACGATTTTTATAAGAAAGTGGAGGGAATGAAGCTAGGTAAATATATAGATGATTATGGCATTATGGTGTATTCATTTGGCAATGATATTGATGATGATGAAGCACGAATTATTTTTGAAAAATGGTTAAAAAAGAACGGGATTGTTTAAAGATAAAACAAAAAGGAGATTGCTATCTTATAAAATAGCAATCTCCTTTTATTATAGTAAATTTATTTACTTGCTTTCATTGCTTTATCTTTTGCACCAAAAGTGTATTTTAACATTGGTGGTGTAATCATTGTAGTTAAAATAACGACAATAACGATTGCTGTAAAGTAATCTTGTGCCAATAGACCTGAAGAAAGTCCTGTTCCTGCGATGATAAGTGCAACTTCACCACGAGAAACCATTCCAGCACCGATAATTGCAGAAGACTTAGCGTCAAATCCAGTCATTCGAGCACCGAATCCACAGCCGATTAATTTCGTTAATACAGCGATAACAGTTAATGCTAAGATGAACCAAATTTGATTGCCGATACCGTCAAATGTAATATTCATACCGATACTAACGAAGAATACTGGAACGAACATAGCGTAAGCAATTGGTTCTACTTTCTTTTCTACTTCATGTTTGTAGTTTGTTTGAGAAATTGCAATACCAGCAGCGAAAGCACCGATAATACCAGCAATTCCTAATAATTCGCCGAAATATGCGAATGAGAAACAGATGATAAGAGCCGCGCTCACGATAGACTCAGATACGCGCAGTGGTGATAACCAGCGCATAATCGCAGGAACACCTTTCCATCCGATTAAAATAATAGAAGCGAAGAATACTACTTTCTTCAAGATAACCATTGTTAAGTTAACATCATCAGTACCTAAGAAGCTCATTGCAAATGCTAATAAAATAACAACAAGAATGTCATCAAATACAGCTGCGCCTAGCATAGTTGTACTTTCACGTGTTTTCATTTTACCTAAATCACGAAGTGTTTGTACGGAAATACTAACACTTGTCGCACATAGAAGTAATCCTAAGAATACAGCGTTTCCTTGTTCCATTCCCATCACAAGACCGGAAACGTAACCACCTACGAATGGAAGAATGATACCTCCGAGTGCAACTGCTAAAGAAGAATTACGATTTGCGTTTAATTCTTCTAAGTCTGTTTCAAGTCCAGCCATAAACATTAAAAGAATAACTCCGACATTACTTAATTGAGTTAGAAGCTCTGAATTTTCAATCCAACCTAATACAGCTGGACCGATAACGATACCGACAATTAATTTACCTAGTACAGAAGGTTGACCTAATCTAACACTAAGATCACCAGCAAGCTTTGTACTTAATAAAATAAGTGCAATTTGAAAGAAAAATTCGAATTCCATCTGATCCTCTCCTCGTCATTTTTAATTTTATCATACGATTTCTCGGAATTTGCCTAATGAAAATATGTAAAACCCATTAAACAAAAGGGTCTGATTACAAGTTCTTTTGAACTCGTAATTTGAACCTGTAATTAATATATAATAGATTTTATAAAAAATCAATGAAAAAATGGGAGCTTTTTGAGGAAGAAGCTGTCTTATTGGGATATAGGTGTAAGAGTAGTGTGTGAATTTTATATGTATAAAATAGTATGAAGTCCTTTTCCATTACAAATAATAAATTCTACATACTATTTCACGAACTATAACTGTGAAAGGGAGGATTTATAATTTGAAGGCATTAAAAAATAACTTGTCTATTGTTGCTTTAGGTGGAGTAAATGAAATAGGAAAAAATATGTATGCTATCCAATATGAAAATGATATTGTCGTCATTGATTGTGGATCTAAATTTCCAGATGAAAGTTTATTAGGGATTGATTTAATAATTCCAGACGTCACATATTTGCAAGAAAATAAAGAAAAAATTCGCGGTTTAATAGTAACGCACGGGCATGAGGACCATATTGGCGGAATACCATATTTTTTAAAACAACTAAATGTACCAATCTATGCAACAAAGTTAACGTTAGGTTTAATTGAAATTAAATTAAAGGAACACAATCTTCAAAATGATACGGAATTAATCGTTATTCATTCAGAATCAGAAATTGATTGTGGTTCTATTAAGGCAACTTTTTTTAAAACGAACCACAGTATTCCGGATTGTCTCGGTATTGTTTTTCATACACCAGAAGGTACTGTAGTACATACAGGTGATTTTAAATTTGATTTAACACCAGTAAATAATCAACACCCTGATATTCATAAAATGGCTAAAATAGGAAGTGAAGGTGTACTAGCTTTATTATCTGAAAGCACAAATGCAGAACGTCCAGGTTTTACTCCATCAGAAAGGTCAGTAGGAGAACGGATAGAGGAAATATTTATGAAAGCAAATAGAAAAGTAATTATTTCTACACCCTGATATTCATAAAATGGCTAAAATAGGAAGTGAAGGTGTACTAGCTTTATTATCTGAAAGCACAAATGCAGAACGTCCAGGTTTTACTCCATCAGAAAGGTCAGTAGGAGAACGGATAGAGGAAATATTTATGAAAGCAAATAGAAAAGTAATTATTTCTACGTTTGCTTCTAATGTGAATCGTGTTCAGCAAATAGTTGAAGCATGTATAAAAACAAATCGAAAACTAGCTTTGCTAGGGAGAAGTATGGTAAATGTAGTAGAGGTTGCTCTAGAGAAAGGTTATTTACATATTCCAGAAGGTATGTTGATTGAAGCAAATGAGGTAAATCGTTTAGATCCAAAGCAGGTTGCAATACTTTGTACAGGAAGTCAAGGAGAACCAATGGCAGCTTTAGCGCGTTTAGCTAGTGGAAACTATAGACAAGTGGATATTTTACCAGAAGATACGGTTATTATAGCCGCAACCCCTATCCCAGGAAATGAACGTAACGTTTCTCGAATTATCGATAATTTATTTGCATTAGGAGCAAAGGTGATTTACGGATCAGGTAGTTCTACTGGAGTGCATGTATCCGGTCATGCATATCAAGAAGAGTTGAAGTTAATGCTTACATTAATGAAGCCAAAATATTTTATTCCAATTCATGGAGAGTTTAGAATGCTACACCACCATAGTTTGTTAGCAGAATCAATTGGTATTGAAAAGGAAAATATCTTTATTGTACGTAATGGAGATGTTGTAGATATAAGTAATGAAGTGGCAATTCAATCTAGAAGAATACAGGCAGGAAATATATATGTAGATGGATTAGGAATTGGAGATGTTGGAAATGCATTATTACGTGATCGTAAACAACTTTCAGAAGATGGAATGCTCGTTATAGTTATTACTTTTAATAAAGTGGATGGAGAAATAATTTCAGGTCCAGATATTATTTCTCGTGGATTTGTCTATGTCCGTGATTCAGAAGAATTTCTAAGAGAATTAAATAAATTAGCTGTTATTACGATTAATAATTTAAAGAAAGAGAATGTGAATAGCTGGGGTATTTTGAAAAGGGAGGTAAGAGAAGCATTAGGGAAGTATATATATACAAATACAAAACGAAAGCCGATGATTCTTCCTATAATAATAGAGGTTTAATAGTAAAAAAGAATTCTCGTATGGGAATTCTTTTTTGTTTTGAAGAGAAAATGAACATATAATGAAATAAATAGAAATGGAAGGAAATAAAAGATGTTATTAAATAAACGTTTTACAATTGGAGAAATGGCGAAAATGCATAATATCGCAGAATCTACATTAAGGTATTATGATGAAAAAGGAATTTTTCATCCGTCCATTGTGGATCCTCAAACGAATTATCGTTATTATACAATCGATCAATTTTCACTGTTAGATACGATTAAATTTTTACGCCAGTTAAATATTCCGTTAAAGGAAATTAAGAAATATATTGATGAAAGAAATCCAGCATACGCACTCAATTTACTGGAAAAACAACAAGAGATGATGCTGAAGAAACAAAGAGAAATTGAGTATGCTTTGGCGAAAATGGAGCATAGAATTCATTTAATTAAGAAAGCAACAAAAGCAAAAGCTGAACAAATGGTAATTAAAGAGATTCCGCAGCGAAAAATTACAGCAATTGCGGTTGCTCCAAATACGACGGATGATATGTTTGAGTACTACATTCATTCGTTACAAAAAAATATGAGGCAAATGGATGATAGTTTATTTTCTGGAGATATTGGTGTAACTGTTGCGAAAAAAGGATTAATGCAAAATGAGTTTCAAGCATATAGCAGTGTATTTATTCTTTTGGATTATATGCCGTATGAAGTGCATACTTCAGATGAAATTAAAGAAGGTTTATATGCTTGCTCTTATCATCATGGACCGTATGAAGAAACAGATGCAACGTACAAGGAGTTACTTACATACATTGATAAAGAAGATTACGAAGTACATGGAGATTCGATTGAGATTGGATTGATTGATTGGTCTGTAACAGAAAATCCAGAGGAGCAAGTAACAGAAATTCAAATTCCTGTAGTAAAAAAATAAGATGAACACCTTTGAATTGATTACAAATTTACATTCATTAGTATAAGTCAGTTACCTGTTTTTTTAATTCTCTCTTGACCTTCAAGTTACTTGAAGGTTTAAACTAAGAAAAGAGAGTTGAAAAAAAGGAGCATATTAGAGTATGGAAGCAACAGAAAAATTAAGAGAAAAACCGATAAAAAGCTTATTTATTTCTTATTTAATACCAGCCGTTCTTGGAATGGTATTAATGTCAGTGAATATTTTAATTGACGCGGTCATGATTAGTAGAGGAGTTGGGGCGAACGGTTTAGCAGGAGTGAACGTGGCTATTCCAGCATTTTCGATTTTCTTCTCTATTTCATTATGGATCGGAATGGGCGGGGCAACGTTATACTCCATTGCATTAGGTGAAAATAAACGAGAGAGAGCAAGGTCTATTTTTACTCAATCCATGACGGTAGCAGTTGTTATCGTAGGTGTTTTAGCGGCTATTTGCTTATGGAGAATAGAAGATTTAGCATACTTATTTGGTGCAAATGAAGTGATTCTACCATATGCGTTAGACTATTTACACGTATTATTAACATTTGGAATGATATACGTTTTAGAAAATATTTTAAGTACATTCATACGAAATGATGGAAATCCTAATTTAGCAATGGCTGGTCTTGTTGTAACAGCTGTATTAAATATAGTGTTTGACTATATCTTTATTTTTATCTTTGGATGGGGCGTAACAGGTGCTGTTTCAGCGACTATTCTTTCGGCAGCGATTGGTTTCCTTGTATTATTAACTCATTTCTTTAGAAAAAGTAGTATTTTAAAGTGGACGAAATTCCATTTTGAATGGGATACTGTCAAACAAATTATGGTGATTGGTTTCCCAAGTTTTACAGCAGAAAGTACGGTTGCAATCGTAACGATTGGTTTTAATATCGCATTCGTCCAATATGCAGGAGAAGTAGGAGTAGCTTCCTATGCGATGGTGAATAGTATTCATGCAATGACATTACTATTATTCTTTGGTGTTGGAGCAGCATTACAGCCAATTGCTAGTTTCCATTATGGGGCAAATTTATCAGAGAGACTTCGTGAAGGATTGAAGTTTGCTGTGAAAATTGCAGTTGTCCTCGGAGGCATTGCGATAATTGTCGGATTATTCTTCGGGAAATATATCATTGGTTTATTTGATGTTCAATCTCCAGAATTATTGGAGTTAACCTTAACAGGTATTAGCTTATTCTTTATCCAATACGTATTTTTAGGTTATAACATTGTGTATGGAGAGTATTTCCAATCAGTGCGACAAACGAAGAAATCAGTACTTATTATAATGAGCCGAGGATTACTATTTATTATTCCATTGTTATGGATTATGCCGAAATTATTTGGGATAAACGGAATTTGGCTCGTTATGCCAGTTGCAGAAGTAATGACAGCGATTATCGTATTTACGATGAATCGTATGAAACATCCTGTTCCATTAAATATGGCAGGAGAGAAAGAAGCGATATGATGAAAAAAATCCCCTTAAGCAATTAAGGGGATTTTTTTATTCCTTTAAACTAATCGCAAAAGATCCATCCGTTTCTTGAACAGAAGCAAAGGCAACGTTTTTAATATTTGTAATTCCTTTTTCCTTTAATTCTTTATATAACCATTTTTCATCTTTATGTATTAATTTTAAGTTATCATATTGAATTTGTGAATCGACGATAAGTGCAATTGGTAATCCAGCATACTTAACTTCTATGTTTAAATCTTTTGGAGTTAATGGTACAAGTTCTCTTTTTGGTAAAATACTAATAGCGCCGTTCGCTTCTAAAATAGCGTATTCAATTTCATGAACACTTGGATATCCTGCAACGCGAAGATTAGAAAGCAGTTCTGCAATGGGGTATCTACTTTTTTGTAAGTTCTCAAAAATAATATCACCATGTTTAATTAAAATGATAGGGTGTCCGAGAATAAAACGATTTAGTTTGTTGAATAGGCTTAATTTTGTAAGGAGTAAATGTAAACATGTGATAATAACCATACCGAGAAATGCTTGCAAAGCACCAGAGACTGGTATGGCCTGAAAAGCTAAATAAGATAAAAAGATAATAGCACCAAAATCATGAGGAGTTAGTTGTGCTAAAGCTGATTTACCGAGCATCTTAAGTGATAGTAAAAATAAAATAAAAAAGAACGATACGTTACATAAAAAGAGAAGCAATAGAGACACTCCTTCGTGCAAAGTTGTACTTACTGTTCCCGAAAGAAATATAAATATTACTTTCTAGAGGATAAATTAGGTTGAATTGGAATTTGTCTGTATACAAACAAATAAATGGATATTATCATGAAAGAAGCAAAGAACATAGGAGTATATGGATATGAAAAAGAAAAAATAATTAAGTATATGATAGGAATTATAATGGTTTGCGCCGTTTATGTGGGATTTTTACAATATAACATTTATAAGCATGGGCAAATGAATGCGACCTATGAAGCTGATTATATAATTGTATTGGGCTCGAAAGTAAACGGAACGAAACCATCGTACTCATTGCAATATCGTATTGATAAAGCAGCTGAGTATTTGAAATCACATGAGAAAGCAATCGCTATTGTATCTGGAGGGAAAGGAAAAGGGGAAGATATTTCAGAAGCATTAGCAATGAAAAATGAATTAATGAAATTAAAAATTGCAGAAGACCGCATTAGAATGGAAGATAAGTCAACGAGTACTGATGAAAATATTAAATTCTCAAAACCTTTAATTCCGGACAATATGAAAAAAGGAATGATCGTAACAAACGATTTCCACATGTTTAGAGCGAAAAAAATAGCGGCAAAACAAGGTTTACAATTAGAAGGTCTTCCGGCAAAAACACCGAAACCAATCATCATTCCATCGAATGTACGAGAATATTTAGCAATCACACAGTACTGGTTTATGAATCGAATATAGAGAAAAAAATCCCGTCTGAAAGTCCAGGTGGGATTTTTTGAGGGAAATCTTACAAACATGTCATCTTAATGAAAGGTAAAGCGATAGTTTCTAGAATGGATTCCTGACATAATGAAGATAACAAAAACTATTTAGAGGTGAGTCGGATGAAAGGAAATAATATACTATCTTCACTATGTTACTTTAGTATCTTTTTTTGCACCATTTTTACTACCAATTATCGTGTACTTCGTTGCGGAAGATGAAGTGAAATACCACGCGAAAAAAGCATTTTGGTCACATATTTTCCCGTACGCAATTTTATTCGGAGGATTAGCGATATCAGGAATATTCGGTTTAGGATTCAATCAATCTGACGGTGCTGGAATTGGAATGATGATCACATATGCAGTGTTCATTCTTGTAGGAATTTACTACTTCATTTGGAATATCGTAAAAGGTATTAAAGTTTTGAAAACGGCGTAATAAGATAAGAAATAATATGATGTAAATCTGTCGGTATAATTTCATTTACCGTATTAATAAACGTTTTAAAAAGAGCAATTCAAAAAGAATTGCTCTTTTTGTGCTTATAAGTTGTGAATATTGAAAAAGATATGTTAATTTTTCATTAGGAAGAGAAAAAGGAGTGATTTTCATGAATGAGATGATACATAAAATGGAGCAACACGTTTCAGTTCGTAAATATAAAGAAGAACCTATTCCGAAAGATGTAGTAGAAAGAATGGTGCAAGCTGCGCAGCATGCTGCGTCCTCGCATTTTGTACAGGCTTATTCTGTTATATATGTAACAGATCAAGACCTAAAGATTAAACTAGCAGAGCTATCCGGAAATCGTCACGTGAAAGACTGTGCAGCATTCTTTGTTTGTTGTGCAGATTTAAAACGACTTGAAATGGCATGTGAAAAACATGGTACCGAGATAAAGCATGAAGGAGTAGAAGATTTTATCGTTGCGACAGTAGATGCTTCACTTTTTGCGCAAAACTTAGCGCTAGCAGCAGAATCGTTAGGATACGGTATTTGTTACATTGGTGGTATTCGTAATAACCCAAGAGAAGTGAGTGAATTGCTTCATTTACCAGATAAAGTATATCCTGTATTCGGAATGACAGTCGGTGTACCAGATGAAGATCATGGAGTGAAACCACGTTTACCAGTAACAGCTATCCTTCATGAAAATGGATATGATGAAAAGAAATATGATGAATTATTAAACGAATACGACGAAACGATGAGCGCGTATTATAAAGAAAGATCATCAAATCAAAAAAACGTAACATGGACGGAATCAATGAGTTCATTTATGTCTAAAGAAAAAAGAATGCATATGAAAGAGTTCTTAAGTGAAAAAGGATTAAATAAGAAGTGAGTAAAGAGGCAAACCTGTGATGTAGGTTTGTCTTTTTGGGAAGGAGAAATACCTAAGGCCAGAAAGTTGTTTATTCTTTCTGAACTTAGGTATTTTGTTTGTTATCATATACATAGAAATAAAAATTAATAATTTTTTACAAAAGTGATAGAAAATGAGAATGAAATGCCAATAGTAAGTAAAAGCAGCATAATAGCCGCTTTTTATCGTTTTATTTAGTATTTGATTTGAAATGTTTATCTTATGAAAGAAAGATTATTGCTAATTGTAAACTGTCAATAAAGTTATTTAAGTTTTGATATGGAATACCCTGCCGGAAAATACAGCAATAATTTTGTTTGAACATATCTGTTATGGCACAATCTAAAGCATCTTCTATAACAAGTTCAAACTTTCAATAAAAAGATAACCCCCTGTACAACTTAAAAGAATGTACGTAAATATTTTAAAAATCCGTTGATTAAGCCATTTAAAAATAATTTGACCTATAAACAAACCTAAAAATACAATTGGAATGGCATAAAAACTTGATTCCCAAATGGTTTTGTTTGTGCCAGTAAAGAGTATTTGAGTTACTAGGCTAATGAAATATATAAACAAATAAAAAGCTAATGTAGTTGCTCTTAACTTCTCTTTTTCAGTATCAGTCCCTGTAAAATAAAGTAACAGGGGTGGACCGGGCATACCGATACTTGTCGTTAAAAGACCAGATAATCCACCAACTATGAAATCTCTAGATTGTGTTGATCTAACCTTAACGTTGCATATTAGCAACAATGTTAATAGTAAGAGTAGGATGCTAACTGCTAATTTAAAAGTGTTTATGTTAACGGAAATGAAAATTAAAATGCCAAAAGGAACACCAACTATACTTCCAAAAATAAACCTTTTCAGTAGAACAAAATCAACGTCCATTCTTATTTTCCAAATGAGTGAAATGGAAATAATTAAAGATAAAATAATGTTTATTTGTATAGCTTCTTGTGGTAGAAATAACATAAGTAAGAAAGGGGTTGCCATTATGGAAAAGCCAAAACCTGTACTTGCTTGCAGAATAGAAGCCACTAATATAATACATACGAAAATGAATGTGATACTCAAAACAGCCCTCCTATTTAATCAAGTTTAACTAGTTAAAGTCTATTATTTAAGTGCAATATTTCACAAACTCATTTGTATTTTAACATAAATATCTAGTTTTTTCTCAAATAGTATTGCCATATAAGGCTCTTTAACTAAAAAATCCGACTTACATTTTGAAACAATTTTATTATGGGGAAACAAATAATGAATGGAATCAAAATTCATTGATTATCATTAAATTATTCACTGAGATCCCCGCGATAAAACAAGAACAGCCATATAAAACTTACAAAAATACAGCATGTAGCTAATAAACTGCCAATCATTTGAGGAGAAAGAATTTCTAACAGCCCTCCTGTAAAAAACATCGATAACTGAATAAGAGATCCGTAAATAGAATAATGGAATGAAAAAACTTTACCTATCATATTTTCGTGTGTGTAAGTTTGAAGTAATGTCGTATCAAGTGGAACGATGATTCCTCCTGCTATACGCATACAGAATAAAGTAATGATACCGATAATAAGTTGATCGGATAGAATGAATCCGAGAAAGAAAATTCCTTGTAATAAGTAGGCCCAACCGAATACTTTTTTCATTTTTTCTTTATTATGGGATATATAAAGATTAACGAGAAGGCTTCCTATCATAAGCCCAGCCCCTTGAACCGTATATAAAATCCCAATGTTCGTATGGAAAATTTTTTCGGCATAGATCGTTAGAAGTAGTTGATAAGCGCCTCCAATAATGCCCCATGAAATGCCGACAAGAATTAATGTTAAAATGATTTTTGTTTGTAATATGTATGTATAACCACCTTTTATATCAGTGAAAAATGCTTTGTTCTTGTTACAAGTATCATGAGCAGGAATACTCATGTTATAAATAAAATAGGCTGAAATAAAGTATGATAGGCTATTTACTAAAAAAGCGAACTCAATATGTAAAGATTGTGTAAGTATCCCGCCCAAAGAAGCACCTATAATAGACATAAAACCAGTAATTGTACTAGAAAGAGAGTTAGCAGTTACGAAATGGTTTTGGTGTACGATATTTTTTAGGGTTGCTTGTTTAGCCGGTTCAAATAAACAAGAAAGTAAAGATAAACATATATTAGCAATGAAAATAATCTCAATTTTATAGCCTGCGAGTAAGTATGTAAGGACTAGAATTCCCCGTGTAATATCGGTAAAAATCATAATATTCTTTTTAGAGAAACGATCTACAATTCCGCCTATGAATGGACTAAGAAGAAGCTGTGGTAAACTTTTACTTATAAAAGTAAGTGCGATCATAAACGGCGATTCCGTTATGCTGTAGACAAATGTTAATAAAGCTACCGTATGGAACCAATCCCCAAGTACACTTAATGTTTGCCCATAAAATAGTTTATTGAAGTTTTTATTTGTTTTAAGAAGTGTGGAATAAGAAACTGACATAAATAGATTAATCCTTATGTATTGATGATGCTTGAACTTGTTTTTTCCATTCGCTTACATGCACTTTCTCCTCTGTAGGAAGTCCAACAGGTAATTGTGCTTCGTAAAGACCTTTAATCATTGTAATCCTCCTTAGTAAAATGTTTCTTCCTCCATATTAAACGATATTTTGTTAGTTGAAATCGCAAATAAGAGGGATATAAATTCATACGAAAGTATGAAAAAAAACAGCTCATATTTGAGCTGTTTTTCTATAGTTTTTAGTTCATTTTTCAAGGATAGGATATATTAATATCCGTATCCGCCGCCACCCCAACAGCTACATCCGATGATGATTAGAAGGATGAATAGTACGATAAGCAAAGCAAATCCACCGCCGAAACCAGCGCAACTTCCACCATAACTCATATGTTTTCCTCCTTTTTAATAAGTTAATCTATATGGTTCATGGACTACTATATACAGTATGTTTTTTGTATAGAAAACGAGCCAGTCTCATTTATAATTAGACAAATGCCTGTAGATTCATTAGGATTGCATGTTAGTGATTTGTAAATAAACCTTTACGTAATTCATAATTTAGGCATAAAAAATAAAAAATTGTAAAAAAAACCATTTTCTTATTTTTTTATGAGAGAATATGTACTATAATTTTACAAGTAATATTATGGGAAAAGGGAGTTTTAGTATAGAGATGGAGATGGGACAATTAAAAAATAAAATAGAAAACAAAAAGAAAGAGTTAATTCAACTTGTTGCGAGACACGGATTGGATCATGATAAAGTTTTGTTATTTAGTCGTGATTTAGATATACTTATTAATAAGTTTATGAACATAAAAGACAAAGTGCATAAATAAAAAATTTATAGTTTTTTATATTAAGATGTTTCACAGAAAGGAGAGGACAGTAATTGGAACATTTACAGGAAGAATTGTATAAACAAATAAAAGAAGAAAAAGGTACAGTTACAATTTTCTTAAAGAGTGGCGTTAGAATAATAGGAGAAGTTGTTGGAGTGGATAAATTTACAGTTTTAATCTTAGTGGATGGAAAACAACAGCTTATTTATAAGCAGGCTATATCAACAATAATGAAATAAGACACTCTTGTTGAGTGTCTTATTTCATTATTGCTTGCATGCCTCAACATCAATGCCGGCAGCAATTAACTTCTTTTCTCCATCTTGTTCAATGATTTTTTGTAATTTAGATAGGAAAGAATCAAAGTTTGTATGCTTTGCTACTTGGAATGTCATTTTATGTTCAATTGGTAGCCACGTATCAATATCAGCTTCGTTATGCTGGATTTTCACCTCAAGTTTATCGAGTGCATTAGCAACTTTTGCTTCGTACGTTTCTTTCGCTTCAAACTCCATCCATAAGTCATATAATTCCTCACCGAGAGAACCTGTTAATGTTTGTTTAATATTTAAAATAGCTTCTAGTTCATTTTTTTGTTTTTGTCGCTGTAAGTCATGACTATTCATTGTATCAAATGCAGGGATATCACCAGCTTCGGCTTCGACTAGATCGTGAATAATAACCATTTTAAGTAATTTCTCAATATTTACTTTTTGATCCAAATAAGGTTCAACTAAAATGGCCATTAGAGACATGCGCCATGTATGTTCGGCAACACTTTCTTGACGTCCGTTGGAAAGCCAGCTATGTCGCATTTCATATTTTAGTTTTTCTGCTAATGCAATGACTTGTAAAATGTTGTGTTCCATCGTGATCCTCCTCACTTATTCATACCATAATTCTAATATAGAAATGAAATGTGTCAATTTCATGAGTATATTGCGATAAACAGATGATAAGCGTATAATAAATGTTATATGTGAAAACGTATTATTAAAATAAAAAAATGTTATATAAAAATGGAAAGGAAAGGGCAGAAATATGGGAGAGAAAAATCAAGTATTAGCTAGACCACAAAGAAGAAAAAGGAAGTTTGATATTTCTAGCCCAGTGGGCATTATAGTAGGTTTCATTATAGTGATAGCGGCAATTATGCTTGGCGGCGGTGGAATAAAAGCTTTCAAAAACTTTTTAGATGTTTCATCTATTTTAATTGTCATAGGGGGAACAACAGCGACAATTGTTGTGGCATATCGATTTGGAGAAATAAAAAAATATACGAAAAGCATTTTTACTGTTTTACATAGAAGAGAAGAAGATTTAGAACAGTTAACGGATTTGTTTGTCGATTTTTCGAAAAAGTCTAAAAAGCACGGCTTGCTTTCTTTAGAGGTAGATGGAGAGCAAGTGGATAATCCTTTTATTCAAAAAGGAATTCGATTAATGTTAAGCGGTTACGATGAAGATGAATTAAAAGAAGTGTTATTGAAAGATATTGAAACGGAAGTGTATGAGTTAAGAAAAGGAGCAGCATTATTAGATAAAATTGGTGATTTTGCTCCAGCTTGGGGCATGATAGGGACTTTAATTGGTCTTATCATTATGCTCCAAAACTTACAAGATACATCGCAAATTGGTACAGGGATGGCAGTTGCGATGTTAACGACATTATATGGGTCTGTACTTGCGAATATGATTGCAATCCCTCTTGCGGAAAAAGTATATCGTGGTATTGAAGATTTATATACAGAGAAGAAGTTTGTAATAGAAGCAATTTCAGAATTGTATCGTGGACAAATCCCTTCTAAATTAAAGTTGAAACTGGATACATACGTATACGAAACAAAGGTAAAAAAGGTAAAAGGAGCAGCCTAATATTTCAAGGAGTGGTATGATGAGTAAAGGACCGCAAAAGGGATCGCCTCGTTGGATGACGACTTTTACAGATTTAACGATGTTATTATTAACTTTCTTTGTATTACTAGTTGCTACATCAAAGCAAGATGCAGTAAAATTGTCAAAGATGCTTGAAAAGTTTAGTGATACGGGGCAAGTAGATGCAAAAGTAATGGAAAATACAATACCAGATATTTCACATGAAAAAAATGATGAAAAAATGATCTCAAAAAAGAGAATGGATGAATTATATAAGAAGTTAAAAGCTTATGTAGATAATAACGGTATTAGTCAAGTGAATGTATATCGGGAGGATACAGGGGTAAGCGTCGTTATAGTAGATAATTTAATATTTGATACAGGCGATGCAAACGTTAAGCCCGAAGCGAAAGGGATAATAAGTCAATTAGTTGGATTTTTTCAATCCGTACCTAACCCAATTGTTGTAGAGGGACATACAGATAGTAGACCTATTCATAACGAGAAATTCCCTTCTAATTGGGAGTTATCTTCAGCACGAGCGGCAAATATGATTCACCATTTAATTGAAGTGTATAATGTGGATGATAAAAGGCTAGCTGCGGTAGGATATGCAGACACAAAGCCAATTGTACCAAATGATTCACCGCAAAACTGGGAAAAAAACCGTCGCGTTGTTATTTATATAAAAGAGTAGTATATTATTATTTTAATAATAAAATAATAAAAATACGAAAATTCTTTTAAAAAAATATTAAATTTTATCATTTTATTTTGTATAATGAGTGAGAATGATAAGGTGAAATATTAAGATATATTTATACATAGAAGGAGAGAATTAAAAAGAATGGCACATAAAATTTTAGTAGTAGACGATGCGATGTTTATGCGAACGATGATTAAAAACTTATTAAAAAGTAATGCTGACTTTGAAGTTATCGGCGAAGCAGAGAATGGGGTAGAAGCGATTCAAAAGTATAAAGAACTTCAACCTGATATTGTAACATTAGATATTACTATGCCAGAAATGGACGGGCTTGAAGCATTAAAAGAAATTATTAAAATTGATTCAAGTGCAAAGGTTGTTATTTGTTCTGCAATGGGACAACAAGGTATGGTATTAGATGCAATTAAGGGCGGGGCAAAAGACTTTATTGTAAAGCCATTCCAAGCCGATCGTGTAATTGAAGCTTTAACAAAAGTAGCAAATAGTTAATATAGAAGGGGTGCCACAAGGAATCAAAACAGTGATAGCAGATCGACGTGTGGCCCCCTTTTTTCTCATTATAAAACACTAAATTGTTATACATAAATGAAATGTTTGTTAGACAGGTAGGGGATAAAAATGCAAACAGATCTATTAAATATATTTTTCGAAGAGTCAGAAGAACATTTACAGTCGCTAAATGAAAATGTGCTAGTGTTAGAGCAAAATCCTGCTGATATGGATGTTGTGGGAGAAATATTCCGCTCCGCTCATACATTCAAAGGTATGTCTGCGAGTATGGAATTTACGGAGATGGCTGATTTAACGCATAAGATGGAAAATGTGTTAGATGAAATTCGTCATGGAAATATAGTTGTAAATGCGGATATTATTGATGTGATTTTTGAGTGCATTGATAATTTGGAGAAGATGGTTGCAGATGTGCAACAAGGTGGAATGGGCAATATTGATGTAGCCTCAACTAAACAGAAATTAGAAGCGTTATTGAACGGCAATGTAGAAACTCCTACGGAACATATAGAGCAAAATCATATAGACAACGATGATGCAGTTTCGCATGAAGTGCATATAACAGTTGAACAGCAAGCGATTTTAAAAGCAGTACGTGCCATTATGTGTATTGAAGCATTGCAAAATGTAGGGAATATACAAAAAACAGCTCCGAGTATTGAAGAAATTGAAGCAGATGCTTTCGGATTTGAATTTACAGTATTTATGGATACGGATTGTAGTATAGAAGAATTGAAACAAGTAGTACTTCATGTTTCTGAAATTGAGAAAGTGGAAGTAAAGCAAGGAGAACCTATATCGAAGGAAGTAGCTTCTAAAAAAGTCGTTACACAAGAAGTTGTGCAAGTAGAAGAAAAGCTACAACCAGCTGTGGCTACGCAGGTAGAATCACCAATAGAGGCAACGAATCAACCTTCAAGTGCTATGCCAGCTAAAAGTACTACAAAAACGAAAAATGCTAAAGTGGAGAATCGTTCAATTCGTGTTCAATTAGAGAAAATCGAAAGATTAATGAATATGTTTGAAGAAAGTGTAATTGAACGTGGGCGCATTGATGAATTGGCTCAAACGATTCAAAACAAGGAGCTAATTGAACATTTAAATCGATTAGGCGATATTTCAAAAGATATTCAAAATGTACTATTAAATATGCGTATGGTGCCGATTGAAACTGTGTTCAATCGTTTCCCGCGTATGGTACGTATGTTAGCGAAAGATTTAGGGAAAAAAATCGATTTACAAATTACAGGTGAAGATACTGAAGTAGATAAAATTGTTATTGATGAAATCGGTGATCCGCTCGTTCATTTAATTCGAAATGCAATCGATCACGGTGTTGAAACTGTTGAAAAACGACGTGATGCAGGTAAAAATGAGACAGGTACGATTAAATTAGAAGCCTTTCATAGTGGAAATCATGTCGTTATTCAAATTACGGATGATGGAAACGGTATTAATAAAGGGAAAGTATTAGAAAAAGCGATTAAAAATGGCGTTGTAACTGAAGCAGATGCGAATAGATTAACAGATCGTGAAGTGTTTGATCTTATTTTCCAACCAGGATTTAGTACAGCTGAAGTTGTATCAGATCTTTCTGGACGCGGTGTCGGATTAGATGTTGTAAAACATACGATTCATAGTTTAGGTGGACATTTAATTATTGATTCTGAGGAAGGAAAGGGAAGTACATTTAGAATTGAACTTCCATTAACGTTGTCTATTATTCAATCTATGCTTGTTCAAACGAATGATAAGCGTTATGCTTTACCTCTTGGAAATATCGTTGAAGCAATTCGAATTAAGAGAGAAGACATCCAATCCTTACAAGGGAAAGATGTGTTAAATTATCGTAATCAAATTATTGAAGTGAAACATTTAAGTACTGTATTTGGTGAAAAAACAGTAGATGAGGCGTTTGCGTCATATGATGGTCAAATGGTTCCTGTGTTAATTGTTCGTAATACACATCGCAGCTATGGACTTATTGTAAACACAATTATCGGTCAAAGAGAAATAGTCTTAAAGTCATTAGGTGACTTCTTTGCAGAGAGTTCTAACTATTTCTCTGGTGCGACGATTCTCGGTGATGGACGAGTGGTCCTCATTTTAAACCCAGAAGGTTTATAATAGGAATGAAGGAAAGCTCCCCACTTGTATACAATTGGGGAGCTTTTTGGCTAATTGCTACGAATCTAATAATGGGATACATAGTAACGTTTTATACTAATGAGTTTGCTAAAATAAAATAAGAGTTTATATTATTTGATAGAAAAACAGAAATGAGGAGGCAGGGAAAATGCCTGAGCAACACACAAAAGGGGATACGAGCACGATTGTGCTAGAAAAAGAAAATGAGCATTTAACGCCTCAAGAATGCGATATTCTTGGCGAAATTGCAAATATATCATTTGGTTCAGCTTCGACTGTATTATCAACAATTTTAAATAGGCAAGTAAGCATTACTGCTCCTCGCATAGAGTTGGTAGATTTATATGATTCAAGAGATGTCGAAGTTCCACATGTTGTATTAAACATTCATTTTACAAAAGGATTAGATATGGAAAACCTTCTTGTCCTTAAGCAAGATGTTGCATTGTCCATTGCTGATTTAATGATGATGGGAACAGGTGAAATCGAGGACGGAAAAGAACTTGGTGAATTAGAGCTAAGTGCTGTACAAGAAGCGATGAATCAAATGATGGGATTCGCAGCTACATCTATGTCGGAATTCTTCCAAGATACAGTAGATATGTCTCCGCCGACGATTAAAGTTGTAAAGTTATCAGAAGAAATGGAGAAAATCTCTGAAATTGATGGGAATCATACGATTGTTAAAGTGTCGTTTGATTTAAAGATAGATAATCTTGTAAACTCTAAACTTGTACAAATTGTTTCAGTTGATCATGCGAAACAAATGGTAAATAAATTAATGCAATTATCTGGTGAAGTAGAAGAAACAGTCGAACCAGCAGAAGTAGTGGAAACTGAGATTGTAGAAGAACAAGTTGAAAAAGAGCATTTAACACAAGAAGAGAAAGATGTACTTGGTGAAATTGCAAATATTTCAATTGGTTCCGCTTCAACAGTATTGTCAACGCTTTTAAATCAGCCAGTTACAATTAGTACACCAAATGTGGAAGCAATCAATGTTCGTCATTATGATGGAGTACCAGTGCCATTTGTTATTTTAAATGTTGACTTTGTTGAAGGGCTAAAGAATGAGAATGTATTCGTATTTACGAAAGATGTCGCCTTAACAATGGTAGATTTAATGATGATGGGAACAGGGGAAGTTGATCCGGAAAAAGAGCTTACTGAATTAGAACTGAGCGGTATTAAAGAAATTATGAACCAAATGATGGGTCATGCTGCTACGGCGATGTCAGAAATGTTCCAAGAAAAAATGGACATGACGCCGCCAAATGTTAAATTTGTAACGTTAAAAGAAGAAATGGAGTATTTGGGAGAGTCAATGGAAGTGGACGAACTCGTTCAAATTACGTTCAATCTTGAAATTGGTGATCTGCTTCAATCGAAAATGTATCAAATTTTGCCAATTTCTGAAGCGAAAGAAATGGTAAGGCGACTTCTGTATCCAATGGTGGAAGAAGAAGAGATTGCCACAGAAGAAATTGAAGAAGAAAAAATTGTAGAACCAGTTGTGCAACCTATTGAATTTAAAGAAGTAAAACAAATGGAACCAGTATATATGGACACGTCCATTCTACAAAATGTAGAAATGAACGTGAAATTTGTATTTGGAAGTACAGTGAAAACGATTCAAGATATATTAAGTTTACAAGAAAATGAAGCAGTTGTGCTAGATGAGGATATTGATGAACCAATTCGTATTTATGTAAATGATGTATTAGTGGCGTATGGTGAACTTGTAAATGTAGATGGATTTTTCGGAGTAAAAGTGACGAAATCACTATAAGGCATTGAAATAGGAGTTTGAACTAGTAGATGAAAAACGTAAAGTTTTTTCTAATGAGTTGGCTAAGCATACATGTATGCTTGTTCTTCCCCTTGCAAAGTCAGGCTGAGGAACAAATTGAGTCAGATCAAAAAATAAATGAAGTGAATGTACAAGAAGAAAATAAGGAATCTCAAGAATCGTCAGAACAAGTGGAAACGAAACAAGATGAAGAGAAACAAAAAGAGGAGAAACAAAAAGAAGCAGAACAACAAGAAGTAGTAAATAAACAATTGAGTGAAAGAAAGATAGAAACAGAACAGGGAATTATTACAGTAAATAAGCCGGAGCTTAAAGTTGGCGAAGAGGTGCGAATTGCTGTAGAACCAAATGGGAAAAACATTCAAAGTATGAAAGGGATATTGCAGTTACAAAAAAATGGGGAGCAATATGCGCAAGAAAGAATGTTATCTTTTGAGTATGATGAAGAAACGAAGAGCTGGGTTGCTAACTATAAAGCAGGGGATTTTGATTTGCAAGGTGATTGGAATCTTCAGCTCGTTCAAAGTTACAAAGAGAATGAGAAAGAAGAGCTCATAAAAAATGAAGTGAAAGTCCCGCTCATTCGTATTAAAAATGAAACGCCAACTATAGATAAAGAATTGCCAAAGTTACAGAAAGTTACTATTGATGAAGTAAAAGAGAACTTAGTTGAACGAAAACAGGGAGATTCTATACATATACGAGTAAAAGCATCAGATATAGAATCGGTTGTAAAAGAAGTGCGCGTTACATTAAAAGGGAAAGAAAATAAAGAGCTTTCGTTTTTATTAGACTACAACAAGCATGATATGGATTGGCAAAAAGTATTTGAAATAACAGAAGCATTGCCGGCTGGGCCATACGAATTACTTGTAGAGATAATAGATGCAGCAGGTAATAAACTTGTTGAGGAAAGTGAATATACCATTTCTGTTTTGGCGCCAAAAAATGAAGATGATAAAAAGATAGAAGAGAAAGAAGATAAATTAGATAATAAACTAGAAAATGAATTAGAAGATAAGAAAGAAAATGAGAAGCAAGAAGATTCCAAAGTCAAAAACCCGGTTCCAGAAGAAAATTTGCCAGTTGTTCAAATTCCGAAGCGAGATGAGAAAGTAAATAAGTTTATAAAAGAACCGTTGAAAGAGAAAGAGGAATTTACTTACGTTATAAAAGAGCCGTTCGAAGACAACAAGGAAGTACATAAGGCGAAGGACCAAAAAGAGAAAAATAACAAACAAGTTGCCTCTAAAAAGAAAGAACAAAAAGAAGAACCGAAAGACAAGAAAGAAGAAAAAGGTGAACAGGGAGTGCAAGCTTCTGATGTGTTTACTATCATGTCAGGTTTATTCGTACTGTTTTTAGTTTTAAAGAGTAATAAAGAATGGGGCTAATTATTTCATAGTAGTGGAGGCGCTTAAATGGAGATTAAACGTACGACAATTGAAGATAAGGCGTTACAACCATTAAAACAGCCTGCAGCTATTTCGGAGCATGAAATCCAGAAAGAACGAAAGCGTAGCAATTTAGTGTTTACTGGACAGTCTAAAATTATTTCGAAAAATAATGAAATAGGCATTTTACTTGCAAGTTTAAGTGATGGAAAGATTATGAAGGAAATGCTTTCTAAAGAGATGGATACAGTGTTACAACTTTTTAAAAAGTTACATACGTTATCTGGAGAAGGTAAGCAAACAGAAAAAATATTTGAACAAGTAATTAGAAGCCTACAAGGGCTTGTTAAGCAGGCGCATATAAAAGAACTTCCTTTGTTAGATGGAACATATGATTTCGCTGAAGTACAACTATCATTTGGTAGAAAAGTACATATTCCGTTACTAGATGTGAGTGCACTTATCTCTAGAGTGGAAAGTGATTCTTCAGAAGGAAATATAAATTTGATGGTAACGGTTATTACTGCTTATATAACGAAATTGTCTAACGAAACAATTTTAATTAGTGTTACAGACCGCATTGCTAAAGATCGGGATGTAAGTGTATGGAGAGCGCTTGCGGAAATGAACATGACACAATTATCACAGGCATTGAAACAAACGATGCAAGAACATAAATGGTCTATGACGCTTCTTTTTCTCTTTATATGGATTGTCGGTATTATTTTAATTCGAGTTATGTAAAAAGGTCGTCACTCCATTGTGACGACCTCTTTTATATTTTTTCGTAGAAGAATGTATCAAATCGCTGAAGATTGTAACGCTCGGGTGTTAAAATTTGTTCCGTACTACCAACAAATAGTACACCGCCTTTTCGTAAAGAACGACTAAATTTTTCGTAAAGTTTTACTCTTGCTTCTTCTGTGAAATATATCATTACATTGCGACAAATAATCAAATCATAATTTGTATCGAATGACTGCATTAAAAGGTCATGTTGTTTAAACGAGACGTTTTGTTTAATGTTTTGATGCAATGAATATAGATCATTCTCTTTTGTGAAATGACGTTCTTTCAAATCAGTAGGTAATTCCTTTAAAGAACGTTCTGTATATTGACCGCGTTTTGCGGTTTCTAAAATATGAAAATCAAGATCTGTTGCTTGAATTTCAAAACGAAATGGAGCAAGATGCTTCGATAAAATTAAAGAGAGTGTATACGGTTCTTCACCAGCAGCGCAAGCGGCACTCCATACCTTTAATTTTCCGCTATTTTGTTCGAGTAATTTTGGTAGTGCTTTCGACTCTAAAGTTTGCCATCGTTCTTTATTTCTAAAAAACTCTGAAACGTTAATTGTAATATAGTCAATAAAATTTAAAAATAAATTTTGATCAGCGCGTAATTTGTTTAAAAAATTAGTGTAGTTTTCGAAGCCTTTTCTCGAAATGAAAGCATCGATTCTACGGCGCATTCTATCTTGTTTATATGAAGCGATATCCATATTGAATTGTTGTTTAAAACTCGCGATAAAATGATCATAATCTTGTTCAATTATCATATTTACAATGGGCACAATAATGATATTGTGCCTCCCCCTTTACATCATACGAATTTTTTGTTCAAAGCTTTTTTTCATTTGCTTTTCATGTAATCCTGGTAAATCATAAATGACAGCATCAATACCTGCTTCTTTTGCAACATCGACAGGGATGACAGATGTATGTTTGTCCCCATTATAAAAACAGAGAACTAAATCAGTGTCTTCAATAATTTGTTTAACAAAAAACATATAATCTGATCGGTAAATGGAGTCAGAAGGATGATCAAAAGCAACATATTCGGCTCCGTGTTTTTTTAAGTAATCAACGACTTCTTGGAATTCATCTGTAATTGCTTGCAATGGTTGCAGCGTGTAAAGGCATAAATTTTGAGCGAGTCTTTCATTCTCAACGAAAAAACGAAGAACCTCATTTTCAATAGATTTATAACATAATATGTAAATTTTATGTTTGTGAGCATAGTCAGTTAAAAATTTTTTAATTTCTTCTTGATCTAATGCTGTTAATTGATTTGAACCACAAAGGAAAATATTCATAGAATTGTGCCACCTCATGCTAAATTGTAACATATCTTTTATAAAAAATAACTGCAAAATATTACTGTTCAGAGTATAATTATAAATAACTGGATTTTACGATTAAGTTTAGGAAGAAATAAAAAAATAAATAGGTGATATATATGCTACGTTCTATCTCGCATAATCCAATTTTATCGCATATACCGCCTGCTACTCAAATGCCGAAAGAAGCAAATGTCAGAACAGGACTTGCATTTTCGGATAATTTGCATGCAGATCCGAAAAAAGATAAATTACTAGAACAAATGGAAGCGTTTGTCGATAATATTGGAGAAATTAAAGAGAAAATTGAAATGGAATTAACGCTTGATAATGTAATGGAATACAAAAATACAGTAAAATCATTTTTGAATTTCTACGTTGATAATGTATTGCAGTATAAAGATGTCATGTCTCGTCACCCACGTTACGGATATTCACAGAAAATGACGATTGTGAAACAGGCAGAAATGGGATTGAATGAATTAGAAGATGTTATGAATTTAATTAACACGAAAACAGGACATTTAGAAATGTTAAATCAAATTGGAGAAATCCATGGCTTAATTGTAAATTTAGTCTTGTAAAAGGAAGGAAGCTATATGTACATACAATTATATGAAAAGCTTGTTATTATACAAAAAGCGTATGAAAATATTCAAGCGCTTGGAGAGCAAATATATGAGAATTTAAAAAATAAAAATGTAAATGCAGTTCAAAAGTTACAAGTAGAGCAATTGCAGTACATTGATGGTTTAAAAGGGTTATCAAGCTCATTTGAAGAAATGGTTGTTCAGTTCTGTAAAGAACAAGGAGTTGAATCGTTTCGTGTAAGTGCGTTATTTTCGTATTTTTCTCAAGAAGAAATTGAAAAAATGAAAGAATTACAAAAAAACGTAACTGAATTAGAAGAGAATGTAAAAATGATTCTTTTGAAAAATCAATATTACTTAAACGTACTATTAAAAACTACAGAAAGTATTGTGGATTCTGTTTCTGAATATAATTTAGAGCGAAACAATAATTCGCAAATCTTTATGAACGAACTATTGTAAAGGAGAAGTGAAGCTTTATGAGATTATCTGATTATAATACACCGCTATCGGGCATGTTAGCGGCTCAAATGGGGTTACAAACAACGAAACAAAACTTGTCTAATATTCATACACCGGGTTATGTGCGTCAAATGGTGAATTACGGATCTGTTGGAGCAAGCAATGGTCATACGCCAGAACAGAGAATTGGTTACGGTGTACAAACGCTAGGTGTTGACCGTATTACTGATGAGGTAAAGACGAAGCAGTTTAATGATCAATTATCTCAACTCTCTTACTATAACTACATGAATTCGACTTTATCACGTGTAGAGTCTATGGTTGGAACGACAGGAAAGAATTCATTATCTAGTTTAATGGACGGTTTCTTTAATGCCTTTCGTGAAGTAGCAAAAAATCCAGAGCAACCAAACTACTACGATACATTAATTTCTGAAACTGGGAAGTTCACAAGTCAAGTGAATCGTCTTGCGAAAAACTTAGATACAGTGGAAGCACAGACAGCAGAAGATATTGAGGCGCATGTTAATGAATTTAATCGTCTTGCTGCTAGTTTAGCAGAAGCGAATCATAAAATTGGACAAGCAGGTACACAAGTGCCGAATCAACTTTTAGACGAAAGAGATCGCATCGTTACAGAGATGTCTAAGTATGCAAACATCGAAGTATCTTATGAATCTATGAATCCTAATATCGCGAGTGTTAGAATGAATGGTATTTTAACAGTAAATGGACAAGATACATATCCACTTCAATTAAATAAAGAAAAAGACCCAATGTCAGTTGAGATTTACGGTTCAGAGATCTCTGTAACTAGCGGGGCGATAAAATCAGCGATTGATACGAAAGCGAAGATTGTTGAATATAAAAAAAATCTCGAAGACTTAATGAGTTCGATGAAAAATCAAGTGAATACAGTGATGGGAAAAGATTTCTTCGTTGGAGATTATGCGAAGGATATGAAGTTAAATCCAGAATTCCAAAAAGATGTTTCGAAAATGAAAATGTCTGCTGAAACAGCAAATAAACTAGCAGCAGTTACAGATGACGATTATAAAGAAGGGCTTTCTTATAAACAAGCATTAGACCAATTTATAGTTCGTGTTGCATCTGATAAAAGTGCAGTAAATGGTTATCAAAAAATTCATGGCGACTTACTAGAAGGTATTCAACAAGAAAAAATGAGCGTTGAAGGTGTAAATATGGAAGAGGAAATGGTAAATTTAATGGCCTTCCAAAAATATTTCGTCGCAAACTCTAAAGCTATTACTACGATGAATGAAGTGTTTGATAGTCTATTTTCGATTATTCGATAAGTGATAATAATTGATTGGAAATATATAAGGAGGAGATAGAAATGAGAGAATCTACATTTCAAAATGCAAACTGGGCAAAGAATCAGTTAATGGATTTGAATGTGCAACAACAATACCATAGAAACCAAGTAACTTCAGGAAAGAAAAATCTTCTTATGAGTGAAGATCCACTTGCAGCGAGTAAATCATTTGCGATTCAACATTCATTGGCGAATATTGAACAAATGCAAAAAGATTTAGCTGACTCAAAAAATGTATTAACACAAACTGAGAATACTTTACAAGGTATTTTTAAATCTTTAACGAGAGCAGATCAATTAACGGTACAGGCATTAAATGAGCCAAATGGTGAAAAAGAATTGAAAGCCATCGGTGCAGAGATTGATCAAATTTTAAAACAAGTTGTATATTTAGCGAATACGAAAGAGCAAGGTCGTTATATTTTCGGTGGTGATAGTGCAGAAAAGTCACCATTTACAGAAGATGGTACGTACCAGGGCGGAAAAAATGATGTGAACTGGCAATTAAATGATGGTTATGAATTAAAGGCATTTCGTAACGGAGAAGCATTATTATCCCCGGTTATAAAAACGTTAAAACAGATGAGCGAAGCGATGCAAAAAGGTGACCAAAAAGCGTTACAACCGTTATTAGGAGAAAATAAGAAAAACTTAGATGGCATCATTAACCGTACAACTGAAGTTGGTTCAACAATGAACACAATGGAGACGTTTAAAACAATTTTAAGTGAGCAAAATTTAGCGCTTCAAGAAAACCGTAAAGAAATTGAGGATGTTGATTTAGCGGTCGCAATTTCTGACTTGGCATATATAAATGCAACGTATGAAGCGACGCTTAAAGCGGTTAGTACGATGAGTAAAACGAGTATTTTAGACTACATGTAATCTATAAGGAGTGAGAAAAATGGCAGGAACAACGATGACAGGTATTGGTGGTAGACAACAAATTTGGAACCTCGGAAATAATATGATCGATACTTCTAACTTCGTCGAATTAGAAATGAATGCTTTAGATATGAGGAAAACACCATATACGAAAGAAAAGAATGACCTTACAAATGATAAACTACTATATACAAGTTTAAAATCAGAATTTAGTTCTTTTACACAAACTTTTAAAAACTTAGCGGCTTTTAAAGGAAATGAGAAAAAAGTAACGACAACACAAGACGGTTATATTAATGTAAAAGCTGATGGTGGTGCGATTGCAGGAACTTTTAATATGACGATTACACAGCTTGCACAGCGTCATCAAATAGCTTCAAATGAAATTAAAGATATAAATGCAAAGCTTCCTAAAGATGAAACATTAAAACTAGGTGGTAAAGAACTAAAAGTAACAACTGATATGACATATAAAGATTTAATTAATAAGATTAATGATGGAGATTATGGCGTATCAGCTTATACACTTGGAAATAAAATTTTCATGACCTCGAAAAAAGAGGGAACAGATGGACAGATTAAGTTTGAGGCGAACACATCTACACTATTTCAAGATATGGGTTTAGCTAAGGCGGATGGCACAGCGCTCAATACAATCAATGAAGCACAAAATGCTATGTATACTATTAATGGTATCAAAGGGGAAGGTTCTACTAATACAATTGAAGCTCTTCCTGGTGTGAAAATTGAGTTGTTAAAGGTAACTGAGCCAAAAGTAGAAGGAGCGCCAGATGCTGGTACAACAACAGATCCAAAAGCAAAAGGTATAGATCTGAAATTTACAGTAAGTGATTCAAACGTAACAGATGCATCGAATGTTATTAAAAAAATGGTAGCTGATTATAATAAAGCTGTTTCTACAGTAGATATCTTTGCTGGAAAAGGTGGAGCTTTCCAAGGTCAAGCTATTATGCAAAGTGTACGTCAGGCAATGAACAATGTCGTAACATTTTCTCAAGATGGCAATTATTTATTCACATTTGGTATTCAATTAAAGCAAGATGGAACGATGGAAGTTAATGATGAAAAATTAACACAAGCATTAAAAGAAAAACCCGATGCAGCGAAGCAATTTTTCTTTAGCTCTAACGGTTTAGGAAAAATGATGGAAGAACCGCTTGATAAACTATTCGGTGATAAAGGTGTGGTCGGCGAGAGAGTTAAAAACATTGACTCACGTGTAAGTGATTTAGATAAAAAGATTAAAGATATTGAGACGCAAAACTTGCAAAAGCAAGATGAAATTGTGAAGAAGTATCAAAAGCTAGAGAGTACATTGGCGGCGCTTGATAGCCAACTAAAAACAATTAAAGCAATGACAAAACAAAAAAGTGATGATTAATGAAAGTTGAGGAAGTGATCGTATGCAAGCATGGCAACGTTATATGCAAAATGATATTATGACGAGTAATCCGATTAAAAATACAATTTTTATTTATGAAAGATGTATTGTAGAGTTTCGTAATTTAGAAGAACTTTTACATACTTTTAAACTACAAGAAGGGGACGCACTTCTTGAAAAATTAGAACGTATTTTTGAAGAACTAAAACTTCAATTAAATCCTGAAATTACGAAAGATTTATATGATAGTCTCTATGGTTTATATGATTGGATTAGCATTCAAATTCAAACGATGAAAGTAACTCGTGAAGCGAAAGATATTGATGCAATTGTGAAAGTGTTACAAGATTTAATAGACGGTTACCGCGGAGCACTTGAAAATGAACAATGATATTTATCGGACGTTTGTCAGCTGTTTTAATGAAATCGGTGAATTGCAAGTGTCAGACAGAGAGTTTGCTGAGAAGAGTGAGATGTTAAATCGCTGGATGATGACATTGGATGAAGAAACGCGTGCGCAAGTTGCAGCAGAAGTAAGCCCGTTCATTATTAAGGCAGCTCAGCATATTCGGGATAAGCAAAAGATTTTGGAAGAAATGATTATGACAAATGATGGGCGAATGAAGGCTAATTCATTTTACGGTAAATATTAATAATAACGTTTGGAAACAGATTCCCCTTTTAAAAGGGGGTCTATTCCTTCGTTTACATAAAGAACTCCGCTGATTGAGGTTTCATTTTATGACTGTGATGAAAAAATAATAGTAATCTAAATAATAGAAAAATGGACTTTAGTTTGTAGTTTATATATTGAAATGTTCTATAGATTACTATGTGTATACAGTTTTTTGTATTCTTTTTTATATTTTTGTATTTTTCTAAAGACAACAATGAAAAAATGGAATAAAATATGTAAGGGTACATAATAGTAAATATTTTAATAAACGCATATAAGAAAATAAATAATGAAGTGAAACTTCTATCAGTGGATCATTACGTTAGAAAAGGAAGGGTGTGGAATATGCCAGATTTAGTGAGTGATGTAAGCCATTATATGAATTATTTAGTGACGAAACGAAATACTGTTTCTAGTAATATTGCAAATGCGAATACACCTGGCTATAAAGCACAAGATGTAACATTTGCTGAGCAGATGAATAAAAGTAGTGCCTTATATAAAAATAATGCGGCTGATTTAAAGAGCAATCCAGATTTATATCAAACGAATGAAATGCACTTACCGACAGTAAATACGAAAAATACATATGCAAAGATTCAAACAAAATCAATGCAAAGGAATAAAGACGGAAATAGTGTGGATGTAACGACAGAAATGCTAGATTTAATGAAAGCAAATCAGTTATACGGTATTTCAATAAACGCAATTAATACACAATATGCAATTAACCAAGCGGCACGCGGACGTTAAAAGTAGAAGGAGAGACAACGGATGTTTCAGGCAATTAATGCAAGTGGCTCAGGGCTAACGACAGCGAGAAAGTGGATGGAAGTTACTTCTAACAATATTGTAAATGCAAATACGACGGCGGCTCCGGGGGCAGATTTATATGAGCGTCGTAGTGTGGTGTTAGAATCAAACAATAGTTTTGCAAGTATGTTAGATGGGGCTCCTACTAATGGAGTAAAAATAAAAAGTATTGAAGCAGACAAAACGGAAAATTTAGTGTATGATCCGACGCATCCGCACGCAAATGAAGAAGGATATGTACGTTATCCAAATATTGATGTAACTGCTGAAATGACGAATGTAATGGTTGCTCAAAAAATGTATGAAGCGAATACGAGTGTATTAAATGCGAATAAAAAAATGCTTGATAAAGATTTAGAAATCGGCCGAGGATAAGGGGGAAAATCGTAATATGAAAATTCAACCAATGTTACATACACAACCATTTGGAGCAATTCAGTCAATTGGTGCACCGAAAACTTCTCAAACATCGGTAGCTCCGGAGAAAAAGTTTATTGATTTATTGGAAGATATGAATCAAACGCAAAACAATGCACAAACAGCAGTATATGATTTACTAACTAAAGGGGTAGGAGAAACACATGACGTTTTAATTCAGCAAAAGAAAGCTGAGTCTCAAATGAAAACGGCTGCTCTCGTACGTGATAATCTTATTGAAAATTATAAGTCACTAATTAATATGCAAATTTAGGAAAGTGGACGGGTGTGTTTAAATGGAAAAGATGAAAAATGTTATCCAATCGTTAAAAACGTGGCATAAGTTAGTAATCGGTGCTGCGCTTTTAGCGATTGTAACAGGAGCACTTTTATACTTCACCTTGCCAGATAAATATGTTGTTGTATATCAAAATTTAAATGATGCAGATAAACAAGAGATTACAGCAGAATTATCGAAGTTAGGTGTCGATTACCAATTAGCGGCCGATGGTTCAATTCGTGTGCAAAAGAATGATGCTCCATGGGTTCGAAAAGAAATGAATGGGATGGGCCTACCGTTTAATTCGAAAAGCGGTGAAGAAATTTTATTAGAAAGCTCTCTCGGTTCAAGTGAACAAGATAAAAAAATGAAGCAAATTGTCGGTACGAAGAAGCAATTGGAACAAGATATTGTAAGAAACTTTGCGACAGTTGAAACGGCAAATGTTCAAATTACATTGCCTGAAAAAGAGACGATTTTTGATGAAGAAAAAGCGAAAGGAACAGCGGCGATTACGGTTGGAGTGAAACGTGGACAATTGTTAACGGCTGATCAAGTTGCAGGTATACAGCAAATGATTAGTGCAGCGGTTCCTGGTGTGAAAGCAGAAGAAGTAAGTGTTATTGATAGTAAAAAAGGTGTTATCTCAAAAGGAGCAGATGAAGCACATTCTAGTAGTTCCTCTTCTTATGAGAAAGAAGTAGAGATGCAGCACCAACTTGAAGGTAAATTAAAGCAAGATATTGATGCAACGTTAATGACGATGTTTAAACCGAATGAATATAAAGTGAATACGAAAGTATCTGTAAACTACGATGAAGTTACACGTCAGTCAGAGAAGTATGGTGATAAAGGTGTACTTCGTAGTAAACAAGAGCAAGAAGAAAGCTCTACTGCGCAAGAAGGGGCAGATACGAAGCAAGGTGCTGGTATTACAGCGAACGGTGAAGTGCCAAACTACGGTACGAACAATAATCAAAATGGTAAAGTTGTCTACGATAATAAAAATGGCAACAAAATCGAAAACTATGAAATAGATAAAACAGTTGAAACAATTAAGAAACACCCAGAATTAACGAAAACAAATGTTGTTGTATGGGTAGATAATGATACGTTAGTAAAACGAAGAATTGATATGACAACTTTTAAAGAAGCAATTGGAACAGCGGCAGGACTTCAAGCTGATCCGAACGGTAACTTTATAAATGGTCAAGTTAACGTTGTAACTGTTCAGTTCGATCAGCCGAAAGCTGAAAAAGAGAAAGAGCCAGAAAAAAGTGGTATGAACTGGTGGTTATTCGGTGGAATTACAGCTGGCTTATTAGCAATCGGTGGTCTAGTATGGTTCTTATTAGCAAGACGTAAGAGAAAGAAAGAAGAAGAGGAATATGAAGAATACTTAGCAGAAGATGAAATTGCTGCAAGTAATGAAAGTATCTTGGAAATTCCTGAAGAAAAAATAGTGCCAGAGCCAAAACCTGAACCAGAAGAACCGAAAGAACCAACGTTAGATGAACAAGTGCAGGATGCTACGAAAGAACATGTAGAAGGTACTGCAAAAGTAATTAAAAAATGGTTAAACGGACAGTAAGGGAGGAACAACGATGTTAGATGAAATCTCCTCCAAAGAAAAAGCTGCCATCCTCATTCGTACATTAGACGAAGGGGTGGCAGCAAAAGTCATTGAATATATGACAGCTGAGGAAAAAGAAGTATTACTTCGTGAAATTGCGAAGTTTCGTGTATATAAACCAGAAACGTTAGAGAATGTACTAGGAGAGTTCTTATATGAACTAAATGTAAAAGAATTGAACTTAGTCACTCCAGATAAAGAGTATATTCGTCGTATATTTAAAAACATGCCAGAAGACGAACTGGAAAAATTATTGGAAGACCTTTGGTATAACAAAGATAATCCATTTGAATTCTTAAATTCACTTACAGATTTAGAACCACTTCTTACAGTGCTTAATGATGAGTCACCACAAACAATTGCAATTATCGCTTCTTATATTAAACCGCAACTTGCGTCTCAATTAATTGAGAGATTGCCAGATCATAAGCGAGTAGAAACGGTAATGGGGATTGCGAAACTAGAACAAGTTGATGGTGAATTAATTAATCAAATTGGTGAGTTGTTAAAAACGAAATTGAATAATATGGCATTTAGTGCAATTAATAAAACTGATGGCTTGAAAACAATCGTAAACATTTTAAATAATGTTTCACGAGGCGTTGAAAAAACAGTCTTTCAAAAACTGGATGAAGTCGATTATGAGTTATCTGAGAAAATTAAAGAAAATATGTTTGTCTTTGAAGACTTACTTGGTCTTGAAGATCTTGCGCTTCGCCGTGTATTAGAAGAAATTACAGATAACGGTGTTCTTGCGAAAGCACTTAAAATTGCAAAAGAAGAAATTAAAGAGAAATTATTTACATGTATGTCTTCAAACCGTAAAGAGATGATTCTAGAAGAATTAGATGGCTTAGGACCGCTTAATAAGATGACGGATGCTGAAAAAGCGCAGCAAACGATCACTGGTACAGTGAAAAAGCTAGAGAAAGAAGGAAGAATTATCGTTCAAAGAGGTGAAGAGGATGTCCTTATTTAAAAACAGAATTCCGAAGAATTCTGTTTCTTTTTCTGAAGAAACGTATGAATTACAATTTCCAAAACCAGCTTCAGTCCAAATAGAAGAGGAAGAATTACAAGCAGATCATGCAGAGCTTCGCGCCCAGCAAGAATCATTACATATGGAAATGAATCAGCTAAGGCAAGAGCAGCAAATGCTAGAACGAGAGCGTCAGCAGTTATTACAAGATAAAGAACAATTTCAAATGCATATTCATGAACAAATGGAACAGATGGAAGCAGCGCGTGTGCAGTTTCAAAAAGAACAACAAGAAATAGCATATGAATGGACAGAGTTATTATGGGATCAATCATTTCATTTAGCAGAAAAAATCGTGAATCAAGCGGTAGATTCACGATTGCTTGATGTGCTACCTATTTTAACTGGCATCGTGCAAACATTGCCAACTTCGTTTGAAAAATTAATCATTACAGTACATCCAGAAACGTTTGAACGTATTCAAGAAGAGAAGGAGAATACGAAAGAATATTGGTTACTACAATTAGTAGAATGGAAATATGATTTCTCCCTGCAGTTTGGTGAATTTGTTCTGGAAGAAGAGAAAGAGTTCTTTGAATTTAAATTTGCACCTATATTTGCGAAACTTCGTCAGAAATGGGAAGAAGAGAAGTTATTTGAGGAGCAAAATGTATGAGCCGCCTGTTAATGAATGAGAACGAAAAATGGAATAAGTTCATTGAAACACCGCTGTATACGAAAGTAGGCAAAGTTCATAGTGTACAAGAACAGTTTTTCGTAGCAAAAGGGCCGAAAGCGAAGATCGGAGATGTTTGCTTCGTTGGAGAACATAACGTCTTATGTGAAGTGATTGCTATTGAAAAAGAAAATAATATGCTACTTCCATTTGAACAGACAGAAAAAGTATGTTATGGAGATTCAGTGACACTAGTTTCAGAGGATGTTGTTGTACCACGTGGTAATCACTTGCTCGGAAAAGTGTTAAGTGCAAATGGTGAAGTGTTAAATGAGAAAGCTGAAAACATTCCATTACAGAAAATAAAACTAGATGCACCGCCTATACATGCATTTGAACGTGAAGAGATTACCGATGTATTTGAAACAGGAATAAAATCAATTGATTCTATGCTAACAATTGGTATCGGTCAAAAGATTGGTATTTTTGCTGGGTCAGGTGTTGGTAAATCTACTTTACTTGGAATGATAGCAAAAAATGCAAAAGCTGATATAAACGTTATTAGTTTAGTAGGAGAACGTGGCCGGGAAGTAAAAGACTTTATTCGAAAAGAGTTAGGCGAGGAAGGTATGCGAAAAAGCGTCGTTGTTGTAGCGACGTCAGATGAAAGTCATCTTATGCAACTTCGTGCAGCGAAACTCGCAACGTCTATTGCTGAATACTTCCGTGATCAAGGTAATAACGTATTACTTATGATGGACTCTGTTACTCGTTTTGCCGATGCACGAAGAAGTGTTGATATTGCTGTTAAAGAGTTACCGATTGGTGGTAAAACACTATTAATGGAAAGTTATATGAAGAAGCTGTTAGAGCGGTCCGGTAAAACACAAAAGGGATCTATAACAGGTATTTATACGGTGCTTGTTGATGGGGACGATTTAAATGGTCCTGTACCAGATTTAGCACGTGGTATTTTAGATGGACATATCGTATTAAAGCGTGAGCTTGCAACGCTTAGTCATTATCCTGCAATTTCAGTATTAGATTCAGTAAGTAGGATTATGGAAGAAATCGTTTCACCACATCATTGGCAACTTGCAAATGAAATGAGAAAGATTTTATCAATTTATAAAGAAAATGAATTGTATTTTAAGTTAGGAACGATTCAAGAAAATGAAGAAAATGCTTATATTTTTGAATGTAAAAATAAAGTAGAAGGCATAAATACATTTTTAAAGCAAGGCCGATCGGATAGTTTCCCATTTGATGATATCGTTGAAGCGATACACCATATAGTATAAGGCCTCTGCCCAAGAGGTCTTATTTTTTTGTTTTTTAATATTTCACAGATTTTTTTGAAAAAAACTATATAATAGAAAAAGAGAACGTTATAATAGGAAGGGGCTATGAAAACAGGTGGATAAACAGCAGTACGACACAATAAAATTGCAAATAAATCAAGAAAAAGAGCATATTTTAAAAGAAGTGTATGAATTAACAGCTGAAAAAAGAAAAATAGAACAAAAAAAAGAATATGATTTATATGTTGTGAAATCGCGTAGTAAAGTCGTACAAACTGGGCAACGTATTATGGCTGGCATGCTTTCTTCACATACGTTTTCACCTGAAAGAATAGAAGAATGGAATCGAAAAATTAAAAAAACAGAAGGTTTTATTCAAAAAAATGAAAGCCTTTTAGAGCAAGTAAAAGAAAAAGAACGTGTCATTGATGAGATGTATCAAGAAGATTGCAGAAAGCTTGCGAAAGCACAAGAAAAGCTGGAAGAAAAAATGCTTCTGGATTTGAAAATGTGTATGAATGGATGAGGTGAATGTAGTGATACAGTCTGTATTACCGGTGCAACAAAGTTTACCTCCGCAAAAAGAAAAAGGGCTAGAAGTACAATCGAAAAATGAAGATTCTTCATTCGATCGTACGATGAGAATCGAAAATAAAAAGCAGCCGAAAACGGAGAAAACGAAACGAGAAGAAGCACCAAAAGAAGAGAAAAAAGAATATAACCTTTCTAAACCATCGGTAACGAAAGAAGAACCAATTGTAAAGAAAGAAGAAAAAAAAGAGACAGAACAGTTGTTATTAGCTGTATCTGAGCAAATGGTTGCAATTGAGCAATTACATGTGCAGCCGGAATTGTTATATCAATACATACAAAAAATACAAGAGCTATATAAAGAATATGGCAATATTAAACTTAATGAATTACCTGCAGCTGAATTACAACAATTACAAGAACTTCTTTCAAATATGAATATCAAAAATGCTATATGTTTAGAAGATACAATGCAAATGGTATTAGACAAAATGAAGATGCCAGAGCAAACGATGCAAGCATTGAAGGTTGTAGAAACAGAAACTTGTAATATTGCAAAGGAACAAGAAGAGTCTAAAGAGGTAGATCTTCCGAAACTTGAGAGCGATGATGCAAAGGTAGAGTTGCCAGAAGTTGATGCATTAAACGATTCGAGCTCTGCAGGTGCAGAATTATTAAATAAAACGACGAGTACCGAACAAGTAGGGAAATCAAATAGTGGTGCTGAGAAAGTTTCATTACCTGACTTAGGAAAGAAAATGGAAGCGCAAGTAGAAGCGCTGCAAAAATTTGTAGTGAAACAAGAACGTGTTTTATTCCAGTTAAATCCAGAAAAACTTGGTACATTAACAGTGTTTATGAAAAAACACGGAGATCAAATTGACGTTCACGTAGAAATGGAAAAACACGATGCGAAAAAACGTGTTGAAATCATTTTTGATGAATTGAGATTAAAGTTAAAAGAAAAAGAAATCAATATTCAAATTAGCTATTCAGATAAAGATGAAAATCGTAAAGAACAGCGAGAACAAGAGCAAAGGCAAAAACAAAAATTAGCAAATACAAATCATGAAAAACAACAATCAACAGAATTTGCGGGATTATTGGAGGAATAAAGCGTGCCAACAGTTGGATTAAATACAACGAGTACAAATCATATTCCGTTACAAGCAGGAGCGCAAAAAAGTAATGTACCTGTTAATGGTGTACAATCGCCAGTGCAACAAAGTAATGGAGTTTCAGCAGGAGCGCAAAAGACTCCTGGGGTAATGGGGAAAGATGATTTCCTAAAATTATTTTTATCAAGTTTCCAACATCAAGATCCATTTAATGCGATGGATATGAATCAAATGATGAATCAGACAGCGCAGTTATCTCTTATGGAACAAGTACAGAATATGACGAAAGCAGTAGATAAGCTGCAATCAACGATGTATTCAACAGCACTTGATGGTGGAATGAAGTTTTTAGGGAAATACGTAAGAGGTGTTGACGGCGAAGGAAACAAAGTAACTGGTCAAGTAGAGACAGTTCGCCTTGCAGAAAATAACGATGTGCAGCTCGTTATTAATAATAAAGTTGTATCTCTTCGTTTCGTTGAGAGAGTGTCTGATAAACCGATTGGAGAAACGAATCCAGAAGACGCAAAGAAAGACGATCAAAAAGTAACTGAAGAAGTAAAAACTACAAATTCATAAGGAGTGTCCATACGTTATGATTAAAGCGTTATATACAAGTATCACAGGAATGAATGCAACACAAAATGCATTAAGTGTAACTTCAAATAATATTGCCAATGCACAAACAGTAGGTTATAAAAAACAAAAAGCAATGTTTGATGATTTACTATATAACAATTCGATTGGTGCAAAAGGTGACGGTAAATACGCCGGAACAAATCCGAAAAGTATTGGTAATGGTGTGAAAATGAGTGGTACAGTTACGGATTATAGTGATGGTACAATTACGTTAACAGGTGGCAAAACACAAGCCGCAATGGAAGGTAATGGTTTCTTCGTTGTAGGTGATTCAAAAGGCGGAAATATGGAATTTACTCGTAAAGGTACGTTTGGGATATCTTCAGATTACTATATTACGAATACTGAAGGTCAATACGTGTTTGCATACCCTGCAAATGAGGCAACTGGTGAAGTTGATTTATCTGGAATTCCAGGACCGTTGCAAATTCCAATGGGAACAGCAATTGGTGGTATTCGAACATCGAAAGGGACAATTAAAGGGAATATTCCAACTGGTGAAAAACAAATTACACAAGATTTACCTGTATATGATAATGCGGGAAATACATGGACAATGCGTGTAGAGTTTAAACAAACGAGTGAACATAACTATACATATAAAGTACAAATGCGCAATGACTCGAAAAAAGAAACAGAGTTTAAAGATGTTCCAGGTGCAGGTGGTAATATGACATTTGATGCTGTTGGAAATCCAAATCCGAAAGAGCAAGGAGCCAATATTCCATTTGATGGCGGCTCTATAAAATTAGATTTAAGCCATTTAACCAATCATCCAACAGATAAAACATTATCAGTAACAGACGTAGATGGTAGAGCAGCAGCAACGGTTAAAGATTGCTTCATTGCTGACGGTGGATACGTAATGGTAAAATATTCTGATGGAAGTATGAAATCTGCAGGTCAATTAGCTGTTGCGATGTTCCCGAACGAAGGCGGACTAATGAAAACAGGTAATGGTAACTATACAGCAACGAATACAACAGGTATTTTAGCTCTTGGTGCATCTGGTCAAAACGGTGCAGGTAAAGTACGCGGTGGTGCACAAGAAGGTGCAAACGTAGATTTATCTGTAGAATTCGTTGACTTAATGTTATACCAACGCGGATTCCAAGGAAATGCGAAAGTAATTAAAGTTTCAGATGAAGTATTAAATGAAGTTGTAAACTTAATTCGATAATATATCGTAAGGAAAAAATGTAATGGAGTAGAAAGGGTTTTTTATTCGTATGACAAGACAAGAGCGAATTTTACAATTGCCTTTTTTCGAAAATAAACGTGAACTTGCCGAGCAAGTATTAAAAATAGAACGAGAAGAGCATGTATATTTACCAGATCAATTTGAAATTAAGCAAGTGCCTCCGTATTCATTTGGTGAAAAACAAGCAATCATTGGCCGTATCCATGAGTTTTATTTCATAAGTGTTGGTAGCGATAGCGTTTGGAAGTATCAACTGTTTAAGGATGAGATGAAGTGTCGTGAGTTTTTTGTTATGTTGCCAAATATTACGAATCAGCAAATAGCGTTTTGGTTTAATAACATAGAGTTATTGAAAGGTTCTTAAAAGCACTTTTTAGGTTTTGAGAGAGGACCTGGCGATGTTTTGGAGCGGTTAGTGCCTAATAGAGTCCCGACCGATGTGTAAGACCAGAGATATGTAGAGTTACTAGAGTAGTATGGTAGTGTAAGAAGTGGTAATATAAAAGAGTTTTAAGTTAATTTAAGGTAGTTGTAGTATACAATTAGACTGAATTTCTATAAAAGGAGAGGTGAGGAGGATGGCGCAAAATAAGTATCGCGTTACATTCATTTCGCCGAGTGAGGTTGAGCAGCGGACTGTAATGGCGGCGAATAGTTTGCCAGATTTAATTCGTAAAGTAGAAAGTATTATCGCAGATCCAAACGGTTATTTTGTGAATGATAAAAAAAATAATTGTTATTTTAAAGTGATTAAAGAAAATGTTACGTTTATTCAATATGAGTTACTATTTTCGGATAAGGAAATTCATATTGAAAAATTAAAACATATAGCACCGGTAGTATTAAAGCGATTATTCGAAAAAATAAATGACCCGGAATTATATGCACTCGCGCTACTTGATGTTGATATAGCAACGAAAGAATATGTGCTAGCAGAAATGAATTCTGAGCTGAGAATAAGAGTAGAGACCGAGCTTTCGAAAAAATGGGAAGCAATGCCGACGGAAATTGTAGGAGCACAAGAAGTGTTATTAGAGGCACTTGCTTCGTTTATACAAGATTAATTGTTTTTTAATAAAATGAATCGTTCGACTATCTATATTTTTTATATAGGTAGTTGACTTTTTCGCTTTTATAAAGCTTAATAATTAGATATACGGAATTAATGGAAGGGGAGCGACACCTTTATGTCACAAGCACAAAGTATTTTATTAGAAAGCGGAACAAATGAATTAGAGATTGTTACGTACACTGTTGGTGAAAACCTATTTAGTATTAATGTAATGAAAGTACGTGAAATCATTAATCCATTCCCTGTTACAACTGTGCCAGAATCTCATCATGCAGTTGAAGGTGTTGTTCAAGTACGTGGTGAAATTTTACCTGTTATTAACTTGGCAATGGCTCTTAATTTAAAGTCAACAAAGCCACTTGATCAAACGAAATTTATCATCTCAGAATTAAACCAAATGAAAGTCATTTTCCGCGTTGATGAAGTGCATCGTATTCAACGTATTTCGTGGGAACAAATTGATGAACCAGCTTCATTATCTATGGGACTAGAAGAAACGACATCTGGTATTGTAAAACTAGATGGCAAAATCATCTTACTATTAGATTATGAAAAAATTGTATGTGAAATTAGCGGCACTGGTTATGACAATAAATCAATTGCAGGGTTAGAACAAAAAACAGATCGAGCTGAAAAAGTAATTTATATTGCAGAAGATTCAGCGATGCTTCGCCAAATATTAGAAGAAACATTATCATCAGCTGGATATACGAAAATGAACTTCTTCAGCAATGGTGCAGAAGCGTTAGCACAAATTGAAAAATTAGCGAAAGAGCAAGGTGAAAAAATGTTTGAACATATTCACCTGCTAATTACGGATATTGAAATGCCAAAAATGGATGGACATCATTTAACGAAAGTGGTTAAGGATAGTGAAGTAATGAATCGTTTACCAGTCATTATTTTCTCTTCATTAATTACAAATGAATTATTCCATAAAGGTGAAGCTGTAGGAGCAAATGCTCAAGTAAGTAAGCCAGATATTCAAGAGCTAATTGGTTTAGTTGATAAGTTAGTGCTTTAAAAACTTCTATTTAGCCAGAATAGAAGCTCTAGCTAAGTGTTGAGCGGTCAGTGCTTAATAGAGCCCTATGCGATGTTGAGATATAGGTAACTAGAAGAGCTGGTGTATAACATTTTTCTATTTAGTAGGAATAGAGGAAGTACTTATGTAAGGAAGTTTTCAGTGCTTAATAGAGTCTCATGCGATGTGAGTTCAGAGGTATGAAGTAGTTTTAGGTAAGAAGAAGTGAGACTTCGATTGAGGATTTGAAGACTGGGTTTATAACTCTATTCTGTTAGAGAGAGGAAGGAATTAGCCAATGCTACATATGGCTAATTCCTTTTTAGTATTCTATACTTTAAGCTGGTAGAAAAATGAAAGGTTTCTGGGGTGTTTGGTGCTGTATGTATGAAAATTCTTCATTTGAAGATTTTTGATTTAAAAATATAAGCAAACGCATTTTCAATGGTTATTTTATTAATATTTCGTGGTAGCGCAAATTTTTTCGGTGAAAAAATATTCAAAATACCATATAATATAATTAAATGTAATTAATATGCAATTTTGCATATTAATAAAAAACATTTTCCAAATTTTTATACTTTCTATACATTTTTGTATGTTTATTATTTGACAGATAATTTCGAACTGTTATAATATGGATATGTAAAAATTGCTATTTTCTTAAAAGACATGGGAGTCAGATGAGAATTGTGAAAGGATGAGGGGGAGTGGCACAGATTATGTATCACCACACAGCAATTAATGTATTAGGTCTTTTACAAAACATGTCAAATAATAAAATGAACGATATGCAACTAGAGGTGGAATTTAAAAAAATAGAAAAAGAATTCCAAGTAAAGTATGAAGAATTAGTTGATTTACATAATAGAATGGTATTATTTCAAATAGATATAGAAAAAAATGGCGGGATGCGAGCATATGAAAAATCAGCAATTACATGGCTGAAGTCTGAACTAGAGCTACTGTATGAAGTGTATCAATTTTGTCAACGTCACGGTTTAAACATTTTAAATATTTCAAAATACGTAAGTAAAAATGAACTAAATCTTTTTCCAAAAACAGAAAGTCAATTGCAAAATACGTATTATAAATTGAAAAAACGTGAAATACCGTTTGAAAATATTGAAAAACAAAAACCAGGACGAAAGCGAAAATATATACCAGTAAAAGAAACAATCGTTGCAAGAAAACAAAAAAATGAGTACGAATTAAAAGAAGAAATCCAGCATAAAGAGGATGAAAAAAATCTTGTAACAGTTATATCTGGTATCGTTGATAACTTTGAAACAATTAATCAATGTAGTGAAAGGAAAGAAGACGAACTACATCAGTTTATGGAAGGTATTTATAAGCTTTCTAGCATGGCAGCAGGGCGTTCTAGAGAAGCAAAGAATACACGTAGCTTAGAAGGTGAATTGCAGTCGTTACAACTAGAAAATGAAAGGCTAAAACGAGAGAAAGAAGAGCTTGTACAAGATATTAAAGGTATGACGCAGCTTTTAATTCATTTCATTACAAGTTCTGATATCGATCAAATTCGTAAATTACCAACTTTCGTACAAGATTGTAAAATGGAATTACATAAACTAGGGCTATATAATGCACAAGACGGTAAAATGAAAATAATGGTTGACCGTAGCGGACAAGTTATGACGGTAACACAGTAATAAAATTTGGGTACAAAATAAAAGGGAGATACATAGTTTATATGTATTTCCCTTTTGTTTTGTATGGAATCGTTCCAAAAATGGAAGATTAATTTTTATGATTGTAGTAGTTTAAAGACCATTTTCGGAATTTGGTTCGCTTGTGAAACCATACTAATTGCAACTTCAGTCAATAATTTGAACTTTAAAAAATCACTCATCTCCTGCGCCATGTCTGCATCTTCAATTCGTGATGCAGCATCTGTTAACGCCATACTTTGGTTATTTAAATTTTCAATATTAAACTGTAAACGATTTATCATTGCACCAAGGTCGGCACGATGAAGTGACACACTTTGCAAAGCCTCTTCAATTTTAAGGAGCGCCGCTCTGGCTTCTTGTTCTGTTGAAATCTTGATGTCGTGTTGTGTAGGAGAAGGAGGAATATGTTTCGTCATATTTATCGTATGATCGATATCGTCTAATGTAATAGGGCGGTTTTGACCGTCAAATACAGATAAATCATTAAACTCAGTCGTCTCGCCAATATAGCCAATTTGTTCTGTTAAAGACTGAAACTCTTTATTCAGCGAATGACGGTTTTTATTTGAATTTGTACCGTTCGCAGATTGAACGGCTAAATCACGCATACGCTGTAAAATATTTGTCACAGTTTGAAGGGCAGCTTCCGCCGTGCGAAGCATCGATATCGCATCCTCATTATTACGAATCGCCACGCGCATACCACTTGCTCTCGCATGCATACGAGTCACAACTGCAACATTAGCGGGATTATCCGAAGCGTTGTTCAACTTCTTATCAGTCGCCAAATGCTCCATTGCAACATTCATACGCTTCTCATTCTCATACAACGACTGCCTAGCATTCATACTCAAAACATTCGTACCAATACGCATAATAGACACTCCTTATAGATTGATATAGTCAGTGTTCTAAAGCTAATAAAAGGTCATGAAAAAATAAAAAGGCTTATGCTTATTTGCTATTTGTGTTTTAGCATAAGAGGGGATCAAGATAAGCACTAACCGCTTCTATGCACTGCAGATGCTCTCTTCCATCAAAAAAAAGAAGTTTTTATAAAAAATAAACCTCTCCGCAAGCAGAGAGGTTTATTCAGGAAACTAACTCAAATGGCTTATTGTAATAATTTAGAAACCATTTGTGGAGTTTGGTTTGCTTGAGAAAGCATGCTGATTCCAGCTTCGTTCAAGATTTTGAACTTAGTCATTTCAGACATTTCTTTCGCCATGTCAGCGTCTTCGATTTGAGAAGCAGCTGCAGCCATAGAAGAAGACTGGCTCTTCAGGTTATTTACGTTAAAGTCAAGACGGTTTAATGTAGCACCAAGAGTTGCACGGTTAGAAGCAATTGACTCAAGAGCTGAATCAATTGCTTTGATAGCTCCAGAAGCATTTTGTACTCCTTTTTCAATTTCGTCTCCTACTTTAGGAGCAACAAATGCTGTACCAATTGCCTTAGCTTTGTCTAAAGTTGTATCTTTAGCATATTCTGCAATTGCATTATCAACGGCTTCGGTCTGTGCCTTAGACATTAGAGGTTTAACTTTTTCATATGCCCCCTTAAATGCATCAACAGCGTTTTTAATTTCTCCTGCAGTAGAACCAGTGCCCGGAGTTGTTGGAGCTGTTAGTTTTGAGAATGCTTCTTTTGCTGTAGTAATATCCGCTTGAACAGCCTTGATATCATCATCAGTAAGTTTAACTTTAGTAGTTTCTGTTGTGCTTAACCCAGAAATTGTAATTTCGTCAATTTTCAATGCTTTAGTAGAAGAATCAGCTAAATTGATGTTAATTTGTTTAGTTGTGTCTGCATTATCTAGAGTTTGAATAGCAATAGTTTTGTTTTCGCCATTTAATAATTTTTTGTCATTAAACTCTGTATTTTTAGAAATGTAATCGATTTGTTCTTTTAATGCAGAAAATTCTTTATCTAGTGCTTTTTGGTTGTCATCAGTATTCGTACCATTTGCAGATTGGTTAGCAAGGTCACGCATACGAAGTAAGATGTTAGATACTGAGTTCATTGCTGAGTCAGCTGTACGGATTAAAGACATACCGTCTTGTGTGTTGTTAGCTGCTACTCCTAATCCACTTTCACGAGCACGCATACGAGTTGCGATTGCAAGACCTGCTGCATCGTCAGAAGCGTTGTTGATACGTTTACCGCTTGATAAACGGTCCGTAGCGTTGCTCATTTTAGCTTGGTTTTGGCGCATGTACTCTTGAGTACGCATGCTGTTAATGTTTGTATTAATTCTCATGTTAAGAAACCCCCATTTTTTTATATTGACTTTTCTGCAAATTGAAAAACGGTAATATACGAAAAAATCAATTTCGAGATTTATTGTAATCCTTGCCACAACGGGTGTCAACTAAAAATTCGAATTAATAAATATAAAAAAATAACAGTTTAACAATATATTCATTTTTTTATTACATAATTATTAAAAGGATTATTGCAAACTTTAAAAAAAAACTCTAATATTAGATTATCTTTGTTTACCGAAAAGGTGATATTATGATAGTTGGAAATATAGTAAAAGAAGTGCTTGCATATAAAAAAGGGCAAATTCAGCAAAAGCTAAGTAGTCCACAAGCATTCGTTAGTAGTCGTTTTCAAGAGAAGTTGCAGAGTGAGCCTGCGAAGGAGACGAAAGAAACTACGCAGCCGGCAAAAGTAGAAGATATGAGTCAGCCGGTACAATCTACGAAAATAGAAGCGGTTGTTAATAAACCCGTAGAAACTATTAATAAAGTAGAGGAAGCGAGTAAGTCTGAAGAAAAGGCTGAAACGAAGAAAGCAGATGAAGTGCAAGTTGCGCAAAAAGAGTTTGAACGACGTTTCCCAGAAACGAAAAATGAGGCTGTTGATACGTGGGAATTAACGAAGAAGTATAATATTCAAAAAATACGTTCTTCCAATGAAGGGAAGTATGAGGATATTATTGATCGTGTAAGTCGTACATATGGAATTCCGAAAACGTTAATTCAAAAAATGATTGAAGTAGAGTCTAATTTTAATCCGAAAACGGTATCACATGCAGGTGCGATGGGTCTTATGCAGCTTATGCCAGCGAATGTGAAGGAGATGGGTGTGAAGAATCCATTTTCACCAGCTGAAAGTATTGAAGGTGGCGTGAAAGAGTTAAGCGGTTATTTAAAGAAAAATAACGGCGACTTAGTATTGGCGCTTGCTTCTTATAATGCTGGTCCTGGTAATGTGAGAAAGTACGGAGGCGTACCGCCATTTAAAGAAACGCAAGGATATATTAAAAAAATATTAAATATCGACGTTTCAAAATAAGAAGTTTCATATATAGAGAGAACATGAAATTTTCGTGAACATGATATGGGAGTTGGCTAGATTTGAAATTACAAGATGATATTCCGTTAACAATTTATTTTGAAATCGGAAATACGAAAAAGAAAATTGAAGATCTGCTTCATATTACGAAAGGTACATTGTATCGTCTTGAAAATTCAACGAAAAATACGGTGCGTCTTATGCTTGAGAATGAAGAGATTGGAACCGGAAAGATTTTGACGAAGAATGGAAAGATGTACGTTGAAATCGTTGAATTGAAAAGGTAGGGAAGGGGATTGTCATGAGTGGCGAAAAATTAAGCCAAGAGCAAATTGATGCCCTGCTGAAGGCGGTAAATGAAGGCGAGGAAATGCCAGCTTTCGCACAAGAAGCAGGAAAGCAAGAGAAATTTCAAGAGTATGATTTTAATAGACCAGAGAAGTTCGGTGTTGAGCATTTACGTAGTTTGCAAGCGATTGCTTCTACGTTTGGGAAACAGACGTCACAGACGTTATCAGCGCGTATGCGTATTCCAATTGAACTAGAGCCTTCAACGGTTGAGCAAGTTCCATTTACGAGTGAGTATGTGGAGAAAATGCCGAAAGATTATTATTTATATTGCGTGATTGATCTCGGTTTGCCAGAGCTTGGAGAAATTGTTATTGAGATTGAACCGAAATTTGTAACGACAGAAACAGATCCGAATGCATTAAAGATTACGACAGCGAGCGATATCATTTCATTACTTAACGTAAATATGAAAACAGAGTTTTGGAATACGACGGTGCGTATCGGAATTCCATTCTTATCTGTTGAAGAAATTATGGATAAGTTAACGTCTGAAAATATTGTCGAACATTCTTCAGACAAGCGTAAAAAGTATACGTCTGAAGTGGAAATGAAAGTAAATCAAGTGTACAAACCTGTTCACGTTGCAATTGGTGAGCAGAAAATGACAATGAGTGAGATTGAACAAATTGAAGAAGGCGATATTATTCCGCTTCATACGAAAGTTTCGGATGAATTACTTGGTTATGTAGATGGAAAGCATAAATTTAATTGTTTTATTGGAAAAGATGGAACGCGTAAGGCGCTCCTATTTAAAAGTTTTGTAGAGTAGGAGGATCCATATGAAGCATGAAGTATCTCCCGTGTCATTAATGGGATTAGAAGATTTTGCAGGAAAGCGAAATGAAGCAGGCAAAGCACATATCGATACTGTTTCAGATATTTCGATTGAACTTGGTGTAAAGCTTGGAAAGTCATCTATTACGCTTGGTGATGTAAAGCAGTTAAAAGTTGGCGATGTTCTTGAAGTAGAGAAAAACTTAGGACATAAAGTAGATGTGTATTTAAGTAATATGAAAGTCGGTATCGGTGAAGCAATCGTAATGGACGAGAAATTCGGTATTATCATTTCTGAAATTGAAGCTGATAAAAAACAAGCGGCGCTTATGAAAGCGCAAAGTCAAATGCAAGATAAAGAGTAGAGGAGGAGTCATATGTCGTATATGACGACCTTATTTCAAGTCGTTTTACTGTTTGGTGCGCTCGGTTACGGTGCATATTATATGACGAAAAAGACGCGCAAACAGCAGTTTTTTAAGCAGGGTGAAAATGGCCATATTCAAGTAAAAGACGGCGTGTATTTAAATCATCAAACGAGTGCCTTTTTATTTGAAGTGGACGGAAAGCAAGTGTTCACTGTTATTAGTAATAACGGTGTGCAGTCTGTGCAATTAACCGGAACAGGAAATCAGTTTCAACAAGCACTAGAAGACGCGGTGAAGACTGAAACGAAAAAAGTAGAGGATCCATCATGAGAATAAAGAAACAGTTATCATTATTAGCCGTTATTTTCGTATTTTCTATCGTTTTTTCAATTATTTTTGTAAATCCAGCGTATGCGGCCCCGAACGGTTTTATTAATTTCGAAAATGGAAAAGAGTTTACGAGTAATTCAAGTGTACAACTATTTGCGCTCGTTACCCTTTTATCATTATCTTCTTCTATCGTTCTATTATTTACACATTTTACTTATTTTATGATCGTTCTAGGGATTACACGTCAAGGACTTGGGGTAATGAATTTACCACCAAACCAAGTGTTTGTTGGACTTGCATTATTTTTATCACTCTTTACGATGCAGCCTGTACTCGGGCAACTGAAGAGCGATGTGTGGGATCCGATGACGAAAGAGAAAATAACAGTAAGCCAAGCTGCGGAAACGACAGCTCCTATTATGAAAGAATATATGTCAAAGCATACGTATAAGCATGATTTAAAAATGATGCTGAAAGTACGCGGAGAAGAGTTGCCAAAAGATTTGAAAGATCTTTCCTTATTTACACTCGTACCATCCTTTACGTTAACGCAAATTCAAAAGGGTTTACTAACAGGGATGTTCATTTATTTAGCGTTTGTATTTATAGATTTGATTATTAGTACACTTTTAATGTACCTCGGGATGATGATGGTACCGCCGATGATTTTAAGTTTACCGTTTAAAATACTCGTTTTCGTATATTTAGGTGGATATACAAAAATCGTCGACATTATGTTTAAAACGGTCGCCTGAAGCGTTTGATGCTATGTGATAGGAGTCATATAAATGAATACGTCACCAATTATAGATATTTTTCAAACCTTTTTTTATAAAGGGGTTATGATTTTAATGCCGGTTGCCGGCGTAAGCATGATTGTCGTTATTATCATCGCTGTCATTATGGCGATGATGCAAATTCAAGAGCAAACGCTGACGTTTTTACCGAAAATGGCGAGTATTGTGCTCGTTATTATCATTTTAGGTCCGTGGATGTTTCAAGAGTTAACGACGCTTATTTTAGATTTATTTGATAAAATCCCATCGCTATTGCGTTCGTACTAAGATAGGTGAACTGAAATGAATATGGAATTATGGGCGGCGACGTTTTTTGCGTTTTGCCGCATTACTTCATTTTTATATTTTTTACCGTTTTTCTCAGGTCGATCCATTCCAGCAATGGCGAAGGGTACAGTTGGACTTGCTCTTTCAATTACAGTGGCTGATCAAGTGGATGTCTCTCACATCAAGACAGTTTGGGACGTTGCAGCTTATGCAGGAACGCAAATTGTAATTGGATTATCACTTTCAAAAATCGTAGAAATGCTGTGGAACATTCCGAAAATGGCCGGGCATATTTTAGACTTTGATATCGGTTTATCACAAGCAAGTTTGTTTGATGTAAATGCGGGCTCACAGTCTACTTTACTATCAACCATTTTTGATATATTTTTTCTCATTATTTTTATTTCACTTGGCGGCATTAATTATTTCGTTGCCACGATTTTAAAGTCGTTTCAATATACAGAGGCGATTTCAAAATTGTTGACGACTAGTTTCTTAGATAGTCTACTCGCAACGCTATTATTTGCGATCACATCAGCGGTTGAAATTGCTCTTCCGCTTATGGGAAGTTTATTCATCATTAACTTTGTTCTAATTTTAATTGCAAAAAACGCTCCGCAATTAAACGTTTTTATGAATGCATATGTAATTAAAATTACATGTGGTATTTTGTTTATTGCGATGAGTGTACCGATGCTCGGTTATGTGTTTAAAAATATGACGGATGTATTACTTGAAGAATATACGAAACTATTTAACTTTTTCTTAACGAAGTAGGGGGACGCGCATGGCAAAGGATAATAAAACAGAAAAGGCCACCCCGCAGAAGCGTAAAAAATCGCGTGAAGAAGGGAATATTGCCCGGAGTAAAGATTTAAATAATTTATTTTCCATTCTCGTATTAGCAGTTGTCGTTTATTTCTTCGGAGATTGGCTAGGGTATGAGATTGCGAATTCCGTAGCGGTGCTGTTTGATCAAATTGGAAAAAATACAGATTCAACCGAGTATTTTTATTTAATGGGGATTTTATTACTGAAAGTATCGGCTCCGATATTAATACTCGTATACGCTTTTCATTTATTCAATTATATGATTCAAGTCGGGTTCCTATTTTCTTCTAAAGTCATTAAACCGAAAGCATCACGTATTAATCCGAAAAACTATTTTACGAGACTGTTTAGTCGTAAAAGTTTAGTAGATATTTTGAAATCACTGTTTTATATGGGATTAATCGGTTACGTCGCTTACGTTCTTTTTAAAAAGAATTTAGAGAAAATCGTGAGCATGATTGGATTTAACTGGACTGCGTCACTTACTGAAATTATTAGGGAAATTAAATTTATTTTCTTAGCAATTTTAATTATTTTAATCGTTCTTTATATTATTGATTTCATTTATCAAAAATGGGAGTACGAGCAAGATATTAAGATGAAAAAAGAAGAAGTGAAACAAGAGCATAAAGATAATGAAGGGGACCCGCAAGTTAAAGGGAAACGAAAAAACTTTATGCATGCAATCTTGCAAGGAACAATTGCGAAGAAGATGGATGGCGCAACGTTTATTGTAAACAACCCGACTCATATTTCGGTCGTACTTCGTTACAATAAACACGTTGATGCAGCACCAATTGTCGTTGCAAAAGGGGAAGATGAGCTCGTATTATATATACGAACGCTTGCCCGTGAACAAGAAATACCAATGGTGGAAAACCGTCCGCTTGCTCGTTCTTTATATTATCAAGTCGAGGAAGATATGGCGATTCCAGAAGATTTATATGTAGCTGTAATTGAAGTTATGCGCTATTTAATTCAGACGAACGAACTTGAAGTATAATAGCGCGTTTGGAGGAGATCTCTTTGTTTAAGATAGATTCTGCAAGAACCTATTTTTCTATCTTTTTAGCAGCGTCATTCGTAGTGGCGCTCTTAATTCCACTTCCACCATTTATACTTGATATCATTATCGTTTTTCTACTAAGTATGTCAGTACTTATTTATATGCGAGCGACAAGTATTAACGAGTGGGATGAATTAAAGTCATTTCCGACGATGTTGTTATTAATCGGGATTTTCCGCGTATCGATTAACGTTTCGACGACGCGAGCGATTTTGACAGACGGAAATGCCGGTCATGTTATTGAAGAGTTCGGCCAGTTCGTAATTGGCGGAAACTTATTAATTGGTATCGTTATTTTTACAGTATTAATCATATTCCAGTTTATCGTTGCAAACGGTGCATCGCGTACAGCTGAAGTAGCAGCTCGTTTTACACTTGATTCTTTACCAGGGAAACAAATGTCTATCGATGCTGATTTAAACCAGCGTATTATTTCAGAAAAAGATGCACAAGCAAAACGAAAAAAATTAAATATGGAAACAGAGTTTTACGGAGCGATGGATGGTGCCGGGAAGTTCATTAAAGGGGACGTTATTTTCGGGATTGTCATTTTATTCGTAAACATTATTTTCGGTTTAATTGTCGGAATGATGCAGCAAGGAATGAGCTTTGCAGATGCGGCTCTTCATTATACACAGTTAACTGTCGGTGACGGAATCGTAAACCAAATTGGATCGCTTATGCTTGCGATTTCAACTGGTATTATCGTAACGCGTGTATTTGATGGTTCACCGGATACGGTAACGGAAGGAATCTTTAAAGAGTTATTAGCACATGAAGTTGTTGTATATGCGCTCGGTGGTTTGTTTATCGCAATGGGTATTTTTACTCCGCTACCGTTTCTACCATTCGCACTCGTTGGCGGAACGATTATCTTCTTAGGCATTCGTAATAAAAATCGAATAAAGAAAGAAAAAGAAGACGAGCTTCAAAAAGAAATAGAAATGATTCAAGGCGAAGATGAGCAACTGCAACAAGTGGAAGATTCATTTGGAGTATTTACGGATAAATATCCAATTATAGTAGAACTCGGTTTAGATTTAGCAGCACTTGTAAAGCAGAAAATTAACGGGGAAACAGCGCGTGATAAAGTTGTTCTTATGAGGAAGTCAATTATTACTGACCTTGGTATTAACGTTCCTGGAATTAACTTTAAAGATAATACGAGCTTTAGGCCACGCGGACGTTACATTATTCGAATTAAAGGTGCGAAGGCGGCTGAAGGTGTTTTAAAATCAGGTTATTTATTAGCACTGAAAACACCAAACGTAATGGCTGATTTAGATGCAGAGCCAGCGAAAGATCCAATTTTCGGTGAAGATGGATATTGGATTTTAGAGCATATGGTGCAAGATGCACAAATGAAAGGCTATCAAGTGTTAGAGCCACTTAGCATATTAATTACACATTTAGATGTTGTCGTTAGACGTAATCTTCACGAATTAATTCAGCGCCAACATGTAAAAGATTTAATTAATTCGCTTGAAAATGATAATGGCGTTCTATTAGAAGAGATTAAGAAGAAAGAAATTGATTTATCACTCGTTCAAAATGTTATTAAACAACTTCTAAAAGAAGGTATTTCTATTCGTGATTTACCAACAATTATTGAAGGTATTATTGACGGCAAAGAAATTTATCAAAACCACGTTGACGGTGTGACATCATTTGTTCGTGAATGTATTTCAAAAGTTATTTGTGAAAATGCGAAAAATCCAGACGGAAAAATATATGCAGCGCTCTTCTCTGATTCAATTGAGTTAGATGCGGATGTTGTGAATAATTCATATCAAGGTTACTTATTAAACTGGGATTTAGATTTAGAAACACGTGTCGTTGAGCAAGTGCAGCGCGTCTTTAAACAAGCACGTTTAATGGGAAGAGAACCAGTGTTATTAACACGTAGAAAAGATTTTAGATTTGCGATTGTAAGACTGCTAGAACGTTATCAAGTGGAAGCACAAGTACTTTGTATTAGCGAATTAGCACCAGAAATTGTTGTGGATCAAATTGCCTATATTGAATAGTAGGGGGTGAAGTAATGGAAAGTACAGAAAAGAAAGAAGCGTTAATGCGAATAAAAGCAGCTTCGAAAAATGAATTGTATCGAAAGTTATTTGACCAATATGGTACAGATTATTATTACGTTGTCGATGAAAGTGTAAAACGAAATATACCGTTTTTCTGGAAAAAGGATTATGAAATGTTAGTTGCTTTTCCAGAAGAAAAACAGGAAGAAGTGAATGAAGGTACAGCACAATTTCATGAACAGTTAATGGATGTCGTGAATGATCCTTCAGAACAAATTGTGAAGGCGAATGGAATTCAATCAGTACTGCACAATTTAGAAAACGTAACGACTTCTATGTCATACGCGGCAATGCAAACAGGAAATAGTGAAGAATGGGCAAGAAAAAAAGAAAAACTATTAAAGCTGTTTGAAAAAGGGATTGTCGTGGTGAAACAGACGAAAGAAACGGAAGTACCGAAAAAGAAAAAAGTTGTGAAACAAGTCGTTCCACTAAAGAAAGAAGAAGTAGTTCCAAAGAAAGAAAATCAAGAATCTGTACCGTTTATTATTCAAAAAGTAATTCGGATGCTAGAACAAAACGATGTAGAACAATATTTCATTTATGCATATGCTGAAAAGTTAAAAATAAAGTTTGAAAATGCAACGATGATTACGGAAGAAGAAGTTATTAGGTACATATTGGAAGATATGAAATCTCATTTCAATACGGAAAACGTCTTTGAAAAAGAAGTACAAACAATTGCATTAATCGGTCCAACTGGTGTTGGTAAAACGACGACGCTTGCGAAAATGGCATGGCAATTTCACGGTAAGAACAAAACAGTTGGTTTTATAACGACAGATCATTCGCGCATAGGGACAGTGCAGCAATTGCAAGATAACGTAAAGACAATTGGATCGGAAGTAATTGCTGTACGTGATGAAGCTGCAATGACAAGAGCGCTTACGTATTTTAAAGAAGAAGCACGCGTCGATTATATTTTAATTGATACAGCAGGGAAAAATTATCGTACGTCAGAAACAGTGGAAGAAATGATTGAAACGATGGGACAAGTAGAACCAGATTATATTTGTTTAACGTTATCAGCTTCAATGAAAAGTAAAGATATGATTGAAATTATTACAAACTTTAAAGATATTCATATAGATGGTATTGTGTTTACGAAATTTGATGAAACAGCAAGTAGTGGCGAATTGTTGAAAATTCCAGCAGTATCATCAGCTCCTATTGTATTAATGACAGATGGCCAAGACATAAAGAAAAATATACATATCGCTACAGCTGAACATTTAGCAAAACAAATGTTACAAACATCGTAGAAAAGAGGTGAAGAATAAGGCGCTTGCCTTATTCAAACGAATATGAACGGTCTTTATATAGGTTCTATGGGCATGATGAATTACATGCAGCGCATTAATGTTCATTCGAATAACGTTGCAAATGCTCAAACGACAGGATTTAAAGCAGAAAATATGACGTCTAAAGTATTTGATGTACAAGACACATATCGCCGCGGAGATGGGGCGGTAACAAATATCGGTTCGGTCGATTATGCTGTAGTACCAGCTGCAACACATGTGAATTTAGTACAAGGAAATATACAAATGACAAATAGCGCTACAGATTTCTTTTTAGATGACGGCGCAGCCGGCACAACATCATTTTTCGTTACTTCTAAAAATGATGAAACGTTTTTAACGAGAGATGGTAGTTTCACATTAAATAGTGATCGTTATTTACAAACATCTTCAGGTGCTTATGTTATGGATGTCAATAATGAGCGTATTCGTATTCCTGAAAATGTTGAGTTCTTCGTATCTAATAATGGAGAAATTTATAGAGAAGTTAACGATGGAACTTTGCAAAAACCAGATATTAAGAGAATAGTAATTGCACAGTTACAAACAAAAACAGTAGATGCAGAAACGAATGCTCGTCTCGTGCAACGTGAAAATAAAAGCTTTACACTAGCAGAAGGAAACATTGCTAATTTACCGAACGGAACAGGAATAGTAAAAAATCATATGCTAGAAAATTCAAATGTAGATATGACGAAAGAGATGGCCGATCTTATGACAGATCAAAAGATGATTCAAGCATCACAGCGCGTTATGACGTCATTTGATAAAATTTATGAAAAAGAAGCAAATGAAATATTGAGATAGTGGACTCCTAATAAAGGGGTCTTTTATTATTTTTAAATTTCAGAATTATCAATTGACTTTGTGGAGCTTCTTTTTTATATTAGTAGGTATAACTATAACTACTAAAGAGGTGAGAGTATGACAACGGCATTATATTTAGAAGATGCATACAAAACGAGTTGCGAAACAGAAGTGATAAAAGTAGAAGGGAATAAAGTATTTGTAAAGGAAACAGTTTTTTATCCAACTGGTGGAGGGCAAGAATGTGATACGGGTGTCATTGTACAAGATGGGTCTGTATTTGAAGTTGAAAAAGTAAAGAAGGAGCAAGGAGAAATAGTTCACTATATAAAAGATGAAGCTCAAGTAAAATTAGGTCCAGTTAAATTAGAGATAAATTGGGAAAGACGTCATAATTTAATGCGTCATCACTCTTTACTGCATCTTATCGGAGCTGTTGTTTATGAAAAGTATGGAGCTCTATGCACCGGAAATCAAATTTATCCTGATAAAGCACGTATCGATTTTAATGAGTTACAAGAGTTATCGAGCGTGGAAGTAGAAGAAATTGTTGAGGAAGTGAATAAACTTATTAAGCAAAATAAAGAAATTTCCACTCGTTATATGAGCCGCGAAGAAGCAGAAAATGCTGTAGGAATGATTAAAACAGCAATAAATCTCCTGCCAACTACTATCCAAGAAATCCGCATTGTTACAATTGAAAATTTAGACGAACAAGCTTGTGGAGGCACACATGTGAAAAATACGAGTGAAATAGGAACACTTGTTATTGATAAAGTAAAAAGTAAAGGGAAGCAAAATCGTCGTTTTGAAGTAAGGGCGATTTAGATTGTGAGGGGTTACCGATGGATGAAATTATAAAGGAGTTACAAAAGTTAGGATTTTCCCAGTATGAATGTAAAGCGTATATTGGATTGTTAAAACATTCCCCAGTAACAGGCTATGAAGTGAGTAAACAAACAGGAGTACCTCGTTCTATGATTTACGAGGTACTCGGTAAGTTAATGGATAAAGGAGCGGTGCATATTGTACCTTCTGAACCAGTTAAATATGTACCAGTACCAGCTACCGAATTAATGAATCGAATGCGAAAAGACTTTGAAAAGTCCTTTGAATTTTTAGATGAGAAACTAAATTGTTTAGAACAAGAGCGACAAATAGATGTAATTTCGCATATTCGCTCAAATGATCGTGTTTTAAAAGAAATATGCAATATAATTAGTAGAGCTAAGGAAGAATTATGGATTTCTGTATGGGAAGATCAAGTGCATGAAATTGAGCCATACATTCATCAAAAGGAAGAGGAAGGCGTACATATATTTTCAATCTTATTTGGAGCTCCAGAAACAAAAATAGGAGCGACGTTTCATCATAATTATATGACGCCCCACGTCGTTGAAAAGAGAATGGGTGGTCATTTAACTGTTATTGCTCGTGATGGAGAGGAAGTATTAATTGCGAACTTCTCAAATGATAGCACTTCATGGGCCGTTACAACGTATGACCCAGCGCTAGTTCTCGTTGCGACAGAGTATGTGCGGCACGATATTATGGTTGAAGAAATCACAAAGGAATTTGGAGCTGATAAGTTAGATACGTTATGGCGTGAAAATATAGATTTAGTTCATGTCGTAACAGGAAAACGAACTTTAGAAGGAATGGAGGATGATAGAGATGAGTAAAGCTCAGGCACATGTAGCTTTGCAGAGCGATGATACATTTCAGCAAGGAGTAAAAGATTGTTTACCAACTGTATTTGGTTATTTGAGCATCGGTATAGCAGCTGGTGTAATTGCAAAAACAGCAGGTTTTTCTATCATTGAAATTGCATTTATGTCCACTTTAATTTATGCAGGTTCTGCCCAATTTATATTAGCTGGTATGTATGCAGCCGGTGCTCCTGCTTCCGCAATTATTTTTACTGTATTTTTTGTTAATTTACGCCATTTATTAATGAGCGCAGCGCTTGCACCGTACTTTACGAAAATTCCTCTATTTAAAAACTTAATCATCGGTTCGCAAATTACAGATGAAACTTTCGGCGTTGCAGTGCAGCATGCAGCGCAAAAAGGATATTTAGGTGAAAGATGGATGATTGGGCTTAACGTAACAGCGTATTTAAATTGGATACTTGCTACCATTATTGGTGGGCTATTTGGTGAGTGGATACCAGATCCACATACATATGGGATGGATTATGCATTACCAGCGATGTTTATCGGATTATTTGTTCTTCAGCTCATAAGTAGTAAACCAAAACTAGTAATTCATTTAAGTGTTGCAATTGTATCGATTATTATCGCATACGTTTCACACCTATTTATGCCAGATAGTATAGCGGTTATTATCGCAACATTACTAGCTGCGACGATTGGAGTGGTGATTGAAAAATGGAAATGAGATTAGATGTATTATTACTTTTACTAGCAGCAGGAGCTGTTACACTCGTGCCACGTATTTTACCTCTACTCGTATTTAGCAAACTACAAATTCCTGAATGGGGTTTAAAATGGTTAAATTACATACCAATTGCGATATTAGCAGCGCTTTTAGCACAAGTTTTATTTATGCATGAGACGATGCAGTGGGATTACCTTATCGCAGCAATTCCAACATTTCTTGTAGCGATATATACTCGTAGTTTATTAGGTACAGTATTAACGGGAGTGGTTGTGATTATTTTGTTACGTTTCTTTTTCTAAAAAGGATTACGCTCATATAATAGCGAAAAGTGTAATAACATGAAAAATATAGGGGTGGTGTTATGATACTTTTAACGATAGGAGCAATTTTGTTAACGTTGTTTATTTTCTTTATTATCGGTTTCGTTACGTTTATGATGTTTGTTGATAAGGCGACACCTCAAATATATTATACACCTTGTGAATCAGTGACAGTGAAAACTAAAGGTAAACATAGAAGGAAGAAAAGTTGAAAGTTGGCTTTTCTTCCTTCTTCTATTACATCCCCGAAATAACTAACAACAATAATCCAAATAAAAAACTAGTCAAGGAAAGAAAACCGATACATATGGAGAATACACGATTATTTTCCCATTCACGCCAGAAAGTTATAAAACCTAAAATACAAAGGAAAAACCAAATGGGTAGGAATAGGAACTCACTAATTTTCTTTGGAAGTAACGCATAAAAAGTTGATAAATATAAAATCCAATTTGTAAAAAATAAAATGCAAACGATAATAGATTGTAAGTAGAGGCGGTTGAAAAATATCCCTTTTTTTACGGTTATAAAAATGATAGTTAGCGCTGAGATAAAGGAAATGAGTATGAAAATAAGTAAGAGTAATGTAAGTGTCATTTACATCTCCTTTATAAGAGTGTTTTTTACAAGAAATGAATCTATTAAATTGTATGCTTGTTTTGTAGAGTGCTCGTTATATTTTTCAGTGTACGGATTTAGAAATCCATGCTCACCGTGTAGTTGTTTTATTTTTAATAAAGGGTTATTCTGTTGCTGCAATGTTTGAATGAAAGAGGATACTGAAAAACTAGCTTCTTTTTCAGGGAATATAAGTAGTGTAGCGCATGTAGGCTTTATGTGAACATAGTCGCGTATACGAGAACCGTAACATCCGATAATAAAATTTATTTTCGGATCGTTACTACATAGCCATGAGATGGTAGCTCCAACACTAAAGCCGATAAGTCCAATATGTGTATAACTACTAGAAAGATGAGAAATGAATTCTTCAATTTGCTTTTTTCCATCATCAAATCCAATATGATTTACAAAATGTTCATATGCTTTTTCTTCATCATGATAATGAAATGCATGTTGCGATTGTAGAAGGTTAGGACAGAATACATCTATATGAGATGAAGTAAAGTGCTGGATAACGTGATGCATATGGTCGTTCACACCATATATTTCATGAACAATAACGAGAGCTAATTTTTCTTTCATAGTTATATTGTGCCTCTTTGAAACTTAAATTCTTTCTCAACAAGGCAAATACGCAGATGGAAGTTTTCATACCATTGCTCACGACCTCTTTTTTTCGCTTCTTTATGTAAGGTGTTCTTCTTCCAATTTTCAATCGCATCAAGTGATTCCCAATAAGAAATTGTTATTCCGAGTCCAGAATTACCTCTTGCACTTTCTACACTTAAAAATCCAGGTTGTTGCTTTGCAAGTTTCTCCATTTCTTCGGCAACGGTATTATAGTCTGTTGTATCATTTGATAAATTAGAAGTGAATATAACTGCATAATAAGGCTTGTTTTTTTCTAAAGTAGATGCCATTATTTTTCCTCCTTAATGTATAGTACGAATGATTAATCCATAGTTTGTATTTTAGCAGGTCACAAAAAGAAAAGAAGTAGAAAATTCTTATTTTTTCAGCTCATGTAAAATAAAGGGTTGAAGAAATTTATAATAAGTAATCTGAAAGAAGAAAAATGCCACTTCAAAAGAGAAGTGGCATTTCTTATATTTCCTCTAAGCTATTAACTGGAACAGTTAATTCGCGTCCTGGGTTTTTTACTTCATATATGCGGGCGGTTTCATTGCTTTCATCGACGTGTTGAATCATAACAGGCATGCCTTGAAAACTGACATTGGCTTGCTCTGCTGACACAGAAAGCTCTATTGCACGTTGTATATTCATTTATATTCCTCCCATCATTATTATCTTTGCTAAAAAAGAGGAATAATATACCATTTAGAGACATTCTTAAAGTTTTTGTATTATTTGTAATGTTTCTTTAATAAATGAAGTGAAGATGGAATCAGGATAGGACTGTACGATTTCATATGCTTCTGTTACTTCTTCAAGAGCTCTTTTTTTATCATTAAGTTTCACATAACAAAGAGCGCGATATGCCCCAGCTGTTGTAAGTCGTGCGTGATCAAGTGGATGGTTTATATAATCTGGTATGATAGCGCGTTGCAATGTTTTTAAAGCTTCTTCGTATTGTTTTAAACCATACAAAGCTTTTCCTTTTTCAAGATAATATGATCCATCATCTTGAAAAATTGGCTCATCTTTTAATTTTTCTCGAAATTGTTCTAAATGTTCTAATGCAACTGTATATTCATTAGCAATTGTGTTGTAGTAGAAAGCTTTTAAAAGATCAATAACCGCCGCAGAGAAATTATCTTCTGTAAAAATGGCGAATTGCTCTGATTTTTTTATGTAATGTAAATATTGTTCTTTATCAGCCGTGATTACTTTTTGATAAGATAAAATACGATAAAATTCATCTGTTTTATAATACACTTGATGCTTTTTTGAAAATGCAAGTGCATCTAAAATGACACTTTCACATTGTTCGTAATCACCACATGCAAGAAAAATAATTGCTTCATATAAATATAATTCGATATGTATAATGAGATCCATTTCTAAATGTTTCTCTTCATAGTCATTTCGGATACTAGCTATAAGTTGTAAACATTCAGCATATTTTTTACGTGTGAATATCGTAAAGGATAATTTTAATTTTGTTTCCGTACTATCCCGGTATAACGTATATTTCTCAAAAATAGAAGTAGCCTTTTCAACGTAATATTCAATATTGTAATCTTTCATTTTAGCCGCAGCTGTTACAAACTGTTTATATAAACGAGCAGTATTCAAAGTGGGAGGTAGCTCTTTTTGAACGATCGGTAGTAAAACCTCATATACTTCATCGTACTTGTTTGCTTTTATTAGTTTCTCCGTTTGTTGAATGAGTTCTACAATTTCTACATCATCATCTTCTAATAAAAAACTTGTTTCACATTCAAGTTTGTCAGCGATATATTGTAGTGTTTTCATAGAAGGTGTAGCTTTTCCATTTTCAATTTGACTTAGCATACTTTTTGTGAGTTCTGAACCTGCTAGATCAGTTTGAGTAAGCTTTTTTTCTTTTCGTAACGTTTTAATTTTTTCACCGAGAGTAGCCATATAATTGCTCCTTTATAGTTAGAAAGTTAAATGTCATTAAACTTTTTGTTGTAAAAATTGGAAAGTTAATTATATAATAAGTTTAACACAATTTAACTTTTAAGGGGAGAGTGTCAAAAATGGGGGATATAAGTATAGGACAACATGATTCAAGAATGAAGATTGCAACGAGAAATATTATTTTAATGATGATTGGGAAAATGACGTCTTTGCTAGGAGCCGGTATTTATACGTTTGCAATGGGATTATACGTATTAAAGACAACGGGTTCAGGAATGGGGTTTGCAACTACGCTTATTTGTGGATCGATTCCAAGGCTAATCTGTGGACCAATTGCTGGTGCTGTAGCTGACCGCGTCAATCGAAAATGGCTTGTCATCGGTACCGATTTGTTAAGTAGTTTAACAATGTTTATTATGTTTATCCTTGCAACTACTTTTGGGCCATCACTTCTGTTTATTTATGTTTCAGCAGCATTATTATCAATTTGTGCGAGTTTTTACTCTGTTTCATTAACTTCATCTATTCCAAGTTTAGTAGATGAAGGACGTATTCAAAAAGCGAGTGCTTTGAACCAGACGGCAGCATCTTTATCAAATATTTTAGCACCGATTATTGGCGGGGTTGTATTTGGTTTCTTTTCAATTAAATCGTTTTTCCTATTGAATAGCATTACATTCTTTTTAGCGGTTGTTGTGCAATTATTTATCGTATTTGATTTATACAAAAAAGAAATGGCTGAAAGTAAAGAGCATTTCTTGACGAGTATAAAAGAAGGGTTTTCATATGTAAAAAGACAGCATGAAATATATGGTTTAATGAAAATTGCAGTAGGGGTAAACTTTTTTGCGAGTGCACTTTTCGTTTCACTTCCATATATTATTGTTCAAAATTTGCATCTATCTTCGAAGCAACTCGGTGTTGTAGAGGGAATGTTAGCAGTTGGGATGTTAATTGGTGCAATTGCGTTATCAGTACGTAAAGAAGTGAATAATCCCTTTCGTTCTGTTTATATTGGGTTGCTTTTATTTGCGGGCTTGAGTTTATGTACAGTGTTTCCATTAGTAGTCACCATCCCGAAAGTAGCAAGTTTTATTTACTATATCGCTTTTATGATGTTAACTGGTATATCAATGATGGTTGTAAATATCCCGATGCAAGTACATTTGCAAAAGACGACAGATCCAAGTTATTTAGGACGCGTTTTCGGTTTACTTGAAACAATTTCTACTGCAATCGCACCGCTCGGTATGATTGTGTATGGATTATTATTAGATATGTTGCCAACTAGCATTGTTATGATGACATTAGGCGTAGGTTTATTGTTAGTTGTATTAGTTGGAGTAAAGAAGCATGTAATGAAAAAGCAAGTGGATGTGTCTGTCTAAAAGGAAATGTGACTTAATAAAATAAAAATGACTAAATTAGTATTTTAGTTTTTGAAACTCTTTTTCATGTATGTTAAAGTAAAGTGAGCTTGCAAAGAAAAGGAGACAACAGCATGAAAAAATTAAGTTTTGTTATGCTTTTTCTATTAGTCGTAATGGCTGGATGTAGCAATTATGACACATATATTGAAACAGGTATGCAATCATTGAAAGATGAAAAGTATAGTGATGCAACAATGTGGTTCGAAAAAGCAGAAAAAGAGAAATCAGGAAATGAAGCGAAATCATATAAAGAAGTTGCTGAGAGAATGGATCACGGAGCAACAGCATTAAAAGACGGTAAGTATTTAGAAGCGAAAGACATTGCAAATGAAGTGTTACAAAAGAAAAAAGATGATGAACTTGAAAAAGCTGTAACATCAAATGCAGAGAATATGCTTCAAAAAGCAAAAGATGTGGAAGAGAAAGTAAATGAAAGAGTGGCAAAGCGTAGAAAGGTAGAAGAAGAAGGAATCGATAAACTTATTAAAGCTGTCGATAGTATAGATGAAGTGAAAGAAAAAGAGAAGAAAGTATCAGAAGCATTAGATAAGGCTGAAGAGGCGCAAGCAAAAATTGAGGCAAAGAAAAATAAATAGATTTATAGTTTAAAAGGCTGTCGTGCATAACGACAGCCTTTTAATTTTTTGTTGTAAATGAAGTGATGCTTTGTAGTAAAAAAGAAATGATTTTAGAATTCCATCTGTCCTCATGATGAATCGTATAAATATTACGCTGAAATTCAAATTCAGGGATTGGTATATAGCATAGCTCATTTCGTTGTATTTCTTGCTCGATAGCAAGTTTAGAAATAAAGGCAATTCCATTACCATATTTTAAAATTTGTTTCATCGTTTCTAATGAGTCTAATTCAATTTCAGATTGGAATGTAATGTTGTGCGCCAACGTCCATTGTGTAAGTAAATCTCTCGTTGTAGATGGATTACGATGCAATAGTATGCGTTCCTTTTCGATATTTTGTAACGATACATTGTCTTTCTTTGTACTGGCAGTATGTAACCATTGTGTTTTGTTTTCTACACGCATACCAGTTTCATCAAAATGGACAACAGGAGACTGCAGAATCTTTTCCTTTACTTCTTTTATGAATGGCTGCAATTGAGAAGCGAAAGCCTGTGTATGATTTACCAGGGTTCCTTCGCTTATAGAATGTCCAAAACAATCCTGAAAGAATTCTTTTGTTCGCTTCAAAGAAATGCATTGATAATGCGTTAAATAGGGAATCAGTCTTTTTATATTTGGACCATATTGAACAGGACGAGATACTGTCGAAGGAAATTGGGCTTCTTGGATAGAATGGCAATGTGGGCATTCTTTCTGTTCTACTTTATGTTCTGTCACTTCGATCTGAATAGGTGGTAAGTCATACACTTGGCGAATGCGATACCCTTTTACAGGCTCGTGGTTCAAGGAAGTATGACAACAAGTACAATATGTAGGAGAATGTGTAATCGTATGATCTGGAGTCGCTGTCAAACCAAGAGTATGTCCCTTGTGGCCCAACTGGCCACCCGTTTGACGATGAGACGGTTTGCGCAAACTTTTTGTAACGGGCTTACCCAAACCATCTGTAGAAGGTGGCTTATGACTATTTTTGGAGTTTTTTTTTGAAGCATTTTCTAGTTCTTGTATACGTTTTTCTAACTTAGAAAATGTTTCTTCAAATAAAGAAATAACAGCTTCAGGTCCTTTTTTATATGTATCTAAAATAATTTTTCGATCGACCATAAGATTCACCTCCCCTGTTTGATATACTCAGTATTTACAAATGGGAGGCATATGAAACTAGTAAAATTTAAAAAAGACACCGAAAGGTGGCTGAGTAGTTACTCTAAAATTAAACACTTTGCATCAGAAGCACTAGCTTTAGATGCATCAGAAATAAAAGACTTTCATATGGCTAAAAGGTATATGTTGTTATTGTCTGTTATTTATCGTTCACAAATTGTAACAAGAGATAATTTAATAGATATGTTTTTAAAAAGGATTGCTAGGATACATAAAAGAGGAAAAGAAGAATTAGCTCTTTTACGAGAACAGCAACGTTCTATAAGTGAAAACCTTATTTCTATATTGAGTGAAGTTTTACATACAACTCATACGTATGATGATACGAACATGATAGGAAGTAAAATAACGGAGTTATTTGAAGAAAAAGGCGGTATCGATTCTTTGCAACAAGATTGCTTAGCCATTTCTGCGTATAACAGGAATAATTATCTTCCTTTATTAGAAAAGTTCTATAACAGTCACAGAAAGACTCTATTTCGATTGATTTCATTATTAGAATTGGATTCAACGACTCAGGATGATTCTCTTATAAAAGCCTTACAATTTTTGTTGCTAAATGAAAATCGGAGAGTAGAACAACTTCCTACTAATCTTGATTTATCATTCGCAAACGAGCAATGGAGACAAACTCTTCGAGTTGGAAAAGACTCTAATTTATTGTATCGTAAACGTCTGGAACTTTGTATATTTTCCTATTTGGCTTCCGAATTAAAGACAGGTGACGTAAGTGTACAAGGTTCTGAAAAATTCGCTGATTATAGGAAACAGTTATTACCTTGGGAAGAATGCGAACCGATAGTTAAGGAGTATTGTGAAGAACTTAATTTCCCTTCATCTCCTATTAATTTTGTTAAACAACTAAAACACAAATTAACTTCTGTTGCCAATACGGTAGATTTAAATTATCCAAATAACGGACAAGTGATTATAACAGAAGATGGTGAACCTATTTTAAAACGATTAGCACGAAGAAATGTATCTACAAGTAGTAAATTATTAGAAAAAGAAATTATACAACGTTTACCAGAGCGAACCGTATTAGATATACTTTGTAATGTAGAACATTGGACTCATTGGACAAGACATTTTGGTCCTTTATCCGGATCTGATCCTAAATTAGAAAATCCTACGGAACGTTATATTGTTACTACATTCGGATATGGATGTAATTTAGGACCAACGCAAACAGCCAAACATATGCGTAATACGATGACGGCTCACATGCTTTCTTTTGTGAATCGTAGACATATTCATATTCCGAAATTAAATACGGCACTTCAGGATGTTTTAAATCAATATAATACATTTAGTCTACCAAAACTATGGGGAACGGGAAAAGTAGCTTCAGCTGATGGAACGAAACATGATATGTATATAGAAAATTTAGTATCAGAATACCACATCCGTTATGGCGGATATGGAGGACTTGCCTATCATCATGTTGCGGATAATTATATCGCCCTTTTTAGTCATTTTATCCCCTGTGGTGTTTGGGAAGCGGTATATATTATTGATGGGCTATTAAAAAATAAATCTGATATTCAACCCGATACTCTTCATGCGGATACACAAGGACAATCGACACCTGTATTTGCCTTATCCTATCTATTAGGAATTCATCTTATGCCTAGAATTCGCAATTGGAAAGATTTAAAATTTTTCCGTCCAGATAAGCATACAAACTACAAACATATAGACCCTTTATTTAAAGATGTAATTGATTGGGGAGTGATTGAAACACATTGGAAAGACTTATTCCAAGTGGTTGTTTCAATTAAAAAGGGAAAAATTTTACCTTCAACGCTTCTTAGAAAATTAAGTAGTAACAGTAAGAAAAATCGATTATATCAAGCATTTCGAGAGCTTGGAAGAGTGATTCGAACAATCTTTCTTCTTCAATATATTTCAGATATGAAATTACGTGAACAAATTACAGCTAGTACGAATAAAGTAGAAGCTTATAATGGTTTTTCAAAGTGGTTGTTCTTTGGTGGCGATGGTATTATTACGGAAAACGATCCAATTGAACAGGAAAAACGTATTAAATACAACGATTTAATCACCAATTCCGTAATTTTTCAAAATGTAGTGGATATCACTATGATTTTATGGCAACTAAAAAAAGAAGGTTATCGCTTTGCACGCCAAGATTTAGAAACACTAAGTCCTTATATGACTAGACATATAAAACGTTTTGGGGATTATGTAATTGATTTAAAGAAAGTTCCTCAACCAATAGAAGAAACGATCCCTATATAAGCTCAATAGGTCATAGTTGGAAATAAAAGTAAGCCTATGACCTATTTTTACACGTATCTCGGCTGTACCCCATTATTGGTGATCTATTCAATGCAATTTTAACACGTATGTTTGGTGGAAATATAACAGGATATACGAACTTATCCCCATTATTCCAACAAGGTACACTACTCCATGGAATGGCTAGCGCATTTGAGGTATTTTATTTATGGTATTTAGGTTTAATTTGGATGGGATTACGAACAGTGGCCGGATTAAGTAAAGTAAAATCCTCTATTCCAGTTGTTGTCATCTTTTTGATACAAGCGGCGTTTATTACTTTTGGCACCATGATGGTATCAAAGTTCATGTAATCTAAAGTATATGTTATGCTCTACTTGAATATATCCAGGTAGAGCATATATTTTTAGTGTATATCATTTAAGGGGATAGAAATCTATACGAATACATTTGAATCCTTTGGGTGGATAACGAATCGTTTATCCTAACAGGTGAAAACTGCAGCCAATGTCCCCAAAAAGCAGTGTTACTATAATTTTTAAGTGCTTAGCTATGTTGACAGAATAGAAAGGGTTGTATGTAAGATGGTATATGTAGAGCTAACCCCTTCGTTTCAGGGGAGTTTTCGTTCTGATTTATGTAAAGTATTGCGCTACTATTTAGAAGACACGAAATATGCATGTGTGACAGAAGATACATCGATTGTGACAGATTCATTTGTGGAGATATTGATGGTATATTTTCAAGGTTCCCCTGTATTTTTTAAGTGGGAGAAGATGGGTTTTGAAATGGACCGTATCTCGTGTAAGCAGGTATTGCAAAAAATTGAACATGCCATGCGCCAAAGAAGTTCTACGTTAAAACATAGAAATCATTTTTATCGTTTACTACGAGAGGTAGGCCTGCAAGAAGATATACCACAAGACTTTTTATGTATGAAGAAAAGAATATTAGAATTGGAAATGCTAAAACAACAGCGAGAGACAAAGAAAAAAGGCCGTCTTGTTTCGGGGCGACAAATCAAATTGTTACAAGTTTTGTGGAAGAAAACATTTCATCGAACTTTAGAGGTATCAAAGGACATGACACAAGGAGAAGTAGATGAGTTATTTCGTCGTATACATAAAAAACGGTGCAAGTTAGCTCGGATGTCGGAAGAAAATAATTCTGGTGACATATCAAAGATCTTTTGATATGCGAAATTGCATATTTTGTTCTTTCTCTACTCATGTATAATGAGATGAATACAGAAGGTAAGATTTTTAATAAGGGGAGCAATAGGGTATGTCAATTGCAATCGCAGTCTTAACATTTATTGGGGGAGTTGCTCCATTAGTGACACAATTGTTAAAAGTATTTATGTAGTATATCTTTTCTAACATGTTGAAAAAGAGGTAAATACCCACGGCGTTAGTTATGGGTATCTACCTCTTTTCGTATTGAGAAAGTCACCTTTTAAATTCGGGACGACAAACAATATAAGTAATTCCCGTCCCAATTCTAAGGTAATACGCTGCAATAGGAAAGAAATCCCTATTGAAAATCAAGGGCAAATACGAGAAAAAATAAAAAAAGATTGAGTGAGTTCACTCAACCTTAAGAAGGAGACAAATGACAGATTATCACAAAGCTTATTAAATAGTATAACTCATATTGTCAGAAAATTAAATTCATTATTTGTATATCAAATGCCGTTTCTGTTGCAAAGTTTTACACTACCCTAAAAATATAGAATTAAAATACAAATAGGAAGAATAAATCGTATGAAATATACAAGATGAGGTATAGGCTATTCATAATTTTTGATCGTTTTTAAACTTTGCAACAGAACCCTCATCTAAATGCCAAACAGGGTGTGTCGCTTTGTTTTTCTTTTTCCAGATTTGATAAATCAAATTGCCATATTCATGAACTCAACGCATGATGGTCGTAGGATGAACGGATATGCCACGTTCTTTCAAGATTTCAGAAACATCACGATAGCTTAAAGAAAAACGACAATAATAGCCGACGGCTACCAAGATAATGTTTCTCTCGAATTGTTTTCCTTTAAAATATCCCATATGGTATGCTCCTCATCTCATTTTTTCTACAGTCTAGCTCAGCTCCAAAAACTTTGCAACAGAATCGTTCTAGGTCTTATATTCTAACTCCGACTCCTCTTGGAGATGTTTCTACAGGTATAGTCATTAATACAGAATTTGTATTTCCGTTTATTACTGATACATTATTTGAACCAAGATTTACAACATAAAGTAAATTTGTTAACAAATTTACTCCCACTCCTTGTGGAGTTGTTCCTACAGGTATAGTTGCTACTACAGAATTTGTATTTCCGTTTATTACTGATACGTCATTTGAGTTAAAATTTGTTACATAAATTAAATTTGTTAATGAATTTACTCCACCTTCTCGTGGAGATGATCCTACAGGTATAGTTGCTACTACAGAATTTGTATTTCCATCTATCACTGATACATTATCTGAAATGACATTTACAACATAAATTAGATTTGTTGATAAATTTACTCCCACTCCTTGTGGAGATGATCCTACAGGTATAGTTGCTACTACAGAATTTGTATTTCCGTCTATCACTGATACATTATCTGAAATAGAATTTGCAATATAGATTAAATTTGTTGATGAATTTACTCCGACTTCTTGTGGGAATGATCCTACAGGTATAGTCATTAATACAGAATTTGTATTTCCATCTATCATTGATACATTTGCTAAACTAGAATTTGTTACATACATCAAATTTGTTGATAAATTTACTCCCGCTCCTATCGGGGATGATCCTACAGGTATAGTTGCTACTACAGTGTTTGTGCTCCCGTTTATCACCGATACATTATTTGAACCGACATTTGTTACATAAATCAAATTTGTTAATGAATTTATTCCTACTTCTACTGGCGATGTTCCTACAGATATAGTTGCTACTACAGTGTTTGTGCTCCCATTTATTACCGATACATTATTTGAACCGACATTTGTTACATAAATTGTACCGATATTCAGACTTACTGGTGGACCAGTCGGTCCAGTATCTCCAGTAGACCCAGTAACTCCAGTCGGTCCAGTATCTCCAGTAGGCCCAGTAGGCCCAGTAGGCCCAGTAGGCCCAGTAGGCCCAGTAGACCCAGTAGACCCAGTAACTCCAGTAGACCCAGTAACTCCAATAGACCCAGTAACTCCAGTCGGTCCAGTATCTCCAGTATCTCCAGTAGACCCAGTAACTCCAGTAGACCCAGTAACTCCAGTCGGTCCAGTAGGCCCCGCACCGCCGCCAACATTATCAGCAGTTGTCAGAACGAGAGCAGATAAAATATTTAAAATTTGATTTCGTACGACATTTGTCATGATAAATTCAGATATCGTAATAGATAAAGTTGTATACAAAGATTGCAGCATAACGGCTACTTCAGAAGATTGTGAAGGAGTCGCCGAAACTAAGCGGTTGTTAACTGAAAGGAGAAGAAACATACTATACCGTGTAGCATCTCGTCCTTGCTGTGTAGGGAATTGATTCAGTAAAAAATTATATAAATTTAGCAGAACCGTGCGCAAAGCAGCATTATTTGCTGGAGTAGGGTTGTTCAGATATGTGTTCACTGCGACTTGCATTTGTTCGATCAAAGCAAGCAGTTGTGCTTCTTGTTCCGGTGTAATAGGAATAGTAGGTACCATCTCCGGCGAAATTGGAAGGTTATCAAATATATTGTTTTCGTTATTCATGAAAATTTCCTCCTTTTGTAAAATGAAATACACTACTTTTTCATTACGTATGCTTGGTTCGGCAAAAGCGTCGGATTCGCAAAATAGTTGATGATGACGGCCGTTTGTAAATTTTGAAACAGTGTAAGCAACTCTGCCTCTTGCGCCGGTGTAATGGGTATGGTTAGTACGAGCATGGGTGAAACGTAATGTTCATTGGTCATAAGGTCATACCTCCTGTATATTAATATTTAAGCCCTATAAATAAAAATACTTGGACGTCTCAAGATATTTCTAGATAATAATTTTAGGATCATTTGGGACAATTCTTTTACCTCCTGTGGATTTACCACATTTGAGGAGTGTTTCTCAGTAAACGTGCGGGCCTCCCTACTCGCAGGCTGAGCAGCCTGACCCTCGAACCTAGATGATAGTAGCTCTAGGGCGTCTTTCGATTCAGGACTAGCTCTCATACACGAGGTTATTGAGCGGCGTACACACTAGAGGATATCTCGAGACGTCCAAGAAATGATTCTAATATAGAAGGGAGGTCTCTTACATGAGATTATTTGTTGGTTTAGATGTAAGTTCGTTTGATATGAAAGCTTGCTTTTTAAATGGTGACGGAGAAAAACTGGATTCTTTTTCGGTCAGTAATGACCTACCAGGAGCTACTATACTCAAAGAAAAATTATTACAGTGTGTTGCAGGTAAAGAGGTCGACATCCTTAAGATTGGTTTAGAATCCACCTCTGTTTACAGCTTTCATCCTTCTATGTTTCTTCACCATGATATAGATTTACAGCGTTTTGGAGCAAAAGTATTTCTCCTAAACCCAAAGCAAATCGCAAATTTTAAGAAAAGCTATTCTGACATGAATAAAACCGATGAGATTGATGCCTTTGTCATTGCTGATTACTTACGATTTGACCGTAATCAAATGTCTATCGTAAAAGAAAGCCAGTACGTGGCACTGCAGCAATTAACAAAATCACGCTACCAACTCGTCAAAATGTTAGCGAAAGAAAAACAACACTTTCTTCAACACCTAAGTGTTAAATATAATACATTTTCACAAGAAGTGGATTCTTCTGTATTTGGTACCGCTACGATGGAACTCTTCCTTGAAAAATTTAGTTTAGAGGATCTTGCCAATATGTCTTTGGAAGAACTCGCTGAGTTCCTACAGGAAAAAAGCAGAAACTTATTAGCAGGTGTAGCGATTTTATTAAAAAGATTATAGACAACTTCTAAGGCACGCTTACGACGTTCTGCGTTCTTCACGCCACCGTATACGAGCAGAAGCTCAACATTTTCCACCGCAGAGAGACGCGGCAGTCAATTAAAATGCTGGAATACAAAGCCGATATATTTCATTACGAATTAAAGCGAGCTTTGACTCGTCTGCTATTAAGATATTCACATCATTCAGCATATATTCGCCTTCTGTTGGACGATCTAAATAACCAATAATATTCATAAGCGTTAACTTACCGGAACCAGAAGGTCCCATAATCGAAACAAACTCACCACTCTGAATCGTTAAAGGCGCACGGCAACATCGCCATCAAGCTAAGGAAACTGAGATACCCCAAAACCGAAAAAATGGGGTATCTCCTTTTTATATATCTAGTTCTATTTCTTTGTTCATACAACAAAATTTATACTTTTTTCCGCTATTACAGGAGCAATTCTCATAAATGTTTTCTGGCCGTTTATAATCTTTGAGGGCTCTTTTTAAATCTGATATATCTTCATTGAATTCCAATCCCACGATATAGTAGAAATTATGTGCATCACAAATGGTAGCTACTTTATGTGCCTTTTCTTTAGACGAAACCTTTACAATGATTGGATGTTCTTTCGAACCTAATGGGTACATAGTTGTTTTCCTCTTTTCTTTTTATCTCTATTGTATAAAATGTAAAGAAAAATGGAGGAGAATTTATGAAGAAATTATCAAATTTTAAAGAATTTCGTTTACTTGCAAAGGAATTACAACATGTATTTTCATCAAACTTTTTAACACATTTAGCGAAAGAAACACAGTTTGTTCAACGTACAAGTAAATTTAAAGCACAAGGGGTATGACACATGCCCATCAACTTAAGGCTTTTTACTACCCCAAAGTACAAAAAAACGTTATTCTTTCTTAATAATCTATGAGAAAGGGTGACGTTTTTTATGAATCTCTTGCTTCAAGAGGAGTTACAACCATTTGCAGAAGAATTACAGCGCTATATCACACCTGATTTTTTGGAAGAACTAGCAAGAGAGATGAAATTTGTAAAAAGAAAACGCAAATTTTCAGGGGCAGATTTAGCTACCATTTGTATTTGGATTAGCCAAAGGGTGGCCAGTGATTCTTTAGTCCGATTATGTAGTAGGCTTCATGCAGTTACAGGTACTGTACTTAGCCCGGAGGGCTTAAATAAACGATTTAATGAAAAATCAGTGTTATTTTTAAAACATATCTTTTCTTTGTTATTACAACAAAAAATCTGTGAACAGACTCACATTTCTAATCAACTTCTTGCTCATTTTCAACGCATTCGCATCATGGATGCCACCATGTTTCAGGTACCTAATACGTTGGAGCATATATACCCTGGTTCAGGTGGATGTGCGCAAACAGCTGGAATCAAAATTCAATTAGAATATGATTTACATAGTGGACAATTTCTTAATTTTCAAGTGGGGCCTGGAAAAAATAATGATAAAACATTCGGCACAGAATGTTTAGATACGTTACGACCAGGCGATTTATGTATTCGTGATTTAGGGTATTTTTCATTAGAGGATTTAGATCAAATGGATCAACGGGGAACATATTTTATTTCACGCTTAAAGTTAAATTCAAATGTATATATCAAAAATCCTAATCCTACATTTTTTCATAATGGTGCACTCAAAAAACAGACAGAATATGTAAAAATCAACTTGCAAATGATGATGGAGCGCTTGTTACCTGGTGAAACTTATGAAGTAGGTAATGTTTATGTAGGAGATCAAAAAGTTTTGTTTGCCCGACTCGTTCTGTATCGTCTAACAGAAAAACAATTACGAGAACGACGAAAAAAACAAATGGAAAGTGAAAAGAAAAAAGGAAAACCATATTCGAAAAAAAGTAAAATATTATCTGGGTTGAATGTATATGTAACTAACACTCCGTGGGAGTGGGTTTCGATGAAGCAAGTCCATGAACTATACTCTTTACGTTGGCAGATAGAAATAGTTTTTAAAACGTGGAAATCATTGTTTCATATAGATCATTGTCGCACTGTTAAACAAGAACGAATAGAGTGCCATTTATACGGGAAACTGATTGCTATTTTCTTATGTTCTTCTACCATGTTTAAAATGCGCCAACTTTTGTTACAGAAGAAGCAAAAAGAATTAAGTGAATATAAAGCGATTGGAATGATTCAAGATCATCTATTTCTCCTCTATCAAGCCATACAAAACACCCAAGAGATAACAAAGTTTCTGGTTCACCTGTTCCACCTTCTAGAGAAAAACGGGCGGAAATCTCACAGATATGAGAAGAAAACTGTCTTTGATATCATGGGTGTCCATTATGAGTATAGTATAGCTAGAGCACAAAAGAAAGCTGCATAATTTAAAAAACAAAACTCGTTAGAGTTTATTTCGCATGCGGATTTTTAAGAACAATCAATCTGTTGAACAGTTTATAACCCTTTTGAAGGGAATTTCAGTTTATTTGTTCTCTTAAGTTGATGGGCATGACCTCACCATACCATTTCGTCTAAATTGTACGTTTAGACACAATTTGGACGAAACTAACCAATTCTCTATACATTAAGAAGACGAAACACTTGCGCTTTTTAGAAAGAGAACAAAAATAATAAAATTTTAGTCTTACATTTCATTATGCAACATATATATAATATGGGAGGTTCCTGTTCCTCCCGTTGCACCTATGAAAAGTAGAGCCATATTTATACGTATATAAATATGGCTCTACTTTTATTATTTTTGTACATAATATAATTTTGAAAAAGGTGATACATATGAATCTTTTAAATGCAAATGTTTTATTTGTTCAATCTGGTATTCCTTTTTATTATCCATCAATAGAAATGTCTATATATAATGCTCTTCAAAAAGTAGTACAAGTCGTTACAATGGTTTCCAGTAAAGAGGTTATAAAAACAGCAATCAAAACAAAACCGGATTTTATTCTTGTTCTACACGGCTTACATCCAGATTTCAATCATGATGTCATTCCTATGTTAAATCATTATGGATATAAAACAGGAATATGGTTAACAGATGATCCGTATTATTCCGATCTTACACAACACGTTGTGCCTCAGTATGACTATGTATTTACACCGGATACTGGAATCATCGACTTTTATCAGGAATTAGGCTGTAGTCATGTATATTATGTCCCTCTAGCCTCTGATTCAAGTGTATATAAACCGAATCTTGAATACTTCTCTTATAAGTACGATATAAGTTTTTTAGGTACCGCATTTGAAAATCGCTTGTCTTTTATTGATTCAATTGCAGACTATCTAAAGCAAAAAAACACATGTATTGTAGGATATGGTTGGGAGAAACTTAAACATTATGAATCATTAAAAGATAAAATTAAGTTACTACCATTTGCAACGTATGAGGAGAGTTTACAGTATTATACTTCCTCTAAAATTAATGTAAATATGCATCGCTCCACACAGGATCAAACATTAAATCGTAACTCTTTACAAATTGAAGCGCATTCTATTAATAATCGTACATTTGAAATTGCAAGTTCATGTGCGTTTCAATTAACAGATGTACGGTGTAACCTTGCGGCACATTACACACTAGGTACGGAAATAGAAACGTTTCATTCTCCTACAGAATTTATTACAAAATCAGAGTATTATTTAAAACATGAAAAAGAACGGTTGCAAATTGCAATGAATGGATATAAAAGAACATTACGAGAACATACTTATAATCATCGGATACGTCAATTATTGGATCACATTAATATATAAAAAGGAGAAAACCGTGATGTCAAATTCAAATGCATCTAACGTTATAATTGCACAAGGACGTATACCACATTTTCAAAAAGATTTCCCTCTCATTTTATTTTGGAGTCAAAAAAGTGGTTGTACCTCCCTTGCACATTGGTTTTTTTATCAGATTAATGAATTAAAAACTGCATTCAAATATCATTCTTTTATTCATAATTACGAGTATGAGGTATATAAAGTAGCACCCACCGGTTCTGGTGCAAAGAATATAATACTTGTGCAATGAATTTTTAAATCTTGGACATACTGATACTATTACTCTACAAAGGGGATGTGATCAGTATGAAAAAGGACAATTTGTTTAAATGGAAGCATTATCAACCAGATATCATTCTATTAACTGTTCGTTGGTACCTGCGGTACAATCTAAGTTTTCGAGATTTGGTGGAAATGATGGAAGAACGAGGATTAACCTTATCCCATACAACGATTATGCGTTGGGTCCATCAATACGGACCGGAACTAGATAAACGGATCCGACGTCATCTGAAACAAACAAATGATTCATGGCGAGTGGATGAAACATATATAAAAGTAAAAGGGCAATGGATGTATTTATACCGTGCGGTTGATTCTGAAGGAAATACGATTGACTTCTATCTCAGTAAATCTAGAAACCATACGGCTGCAAAGCGATTCTTCAAGAAGGCTTTGCGGTCTTTTCATGTTTCAAAACCTCGTGCAATCACAGTTGATAAAAATCCCGCCTATCCCATTGCTATCAGAGGGTTGAAGAAAAAGAAAAAAATGCCGTTAGACATTCAAATTAGGCAGATAAAATATCTAAATAACATCGTAGAGCAAGACCATCATTTCATTAAAAAACGTATACGCTCTATGTTAGGACTTAAATCTTTTCGCACAGCCACATGTATTCTTGCAGGAGTAGAAGCCATGCATATGATAAAAAAAGAACAGATTGATTTACGGGATCAGTCTGTTCAAAATCAAAAACAATTCATTCATCAATTATTTGGATTAACAGCGTAAAGAACGGTTCCGGTAGGAATCCTCATTGGTTTTTGGAATGTATCCCTTATTTGCACCAGAACCAATTTTGGGAAACTTCGTTTCAAAACGGAGCAAGACCAACAAATTTGGAATGAATGTAGTAGACTACTCACCAACTGTATTATTTACTACAATGCAAGTATATTATCAACTATATTAACGAAATCTCAAAATAAAGGTATTGAGATGAATATATTAAAGTATATTTCACCAGTTGCTTGGCAACATATTAATTTTTATGGACGATATGAATTTAGCAACTCACCCACAGTAATAAATTTGGAAACAATCTTGGAAAGTATCAATGAAGAAGAAATGTTGGTTCTGGTGCAACAATAGTGGAATGTGAAAAAAGAATAGAAGATTCCTAACGGAATGGAACTTTATGCTGTTAAACCAAAGAGTTCATTGATAAGATATATCTGCTTTTGGACAGACTTCTCCCCTTGGAGAGTTTGTCCTTTTTTGATCATATGCATAGCTTCTATTCCAGTAATCATTTTTATAGCTGTAGGGAATGATTTCAATCCTAGCATATTCCGAATCCGTTTTTTGATAAACCGATGATCTTGCTCAATGATATTGTTTAAGTATTTTTTTACACGAAGTGGTATACCGTGTGGTATACACTTTTCTTCCTTTAGTTCACGTACTGCAACAGGATAGGCTTTATCGCCATCAGCAGTTATCGAACGAGGTTTTGTGGCATGAACAGAAGCCAAGGCTTTCTTTAGAAAACGTTTGGCAGCCTTCGCATCTCTTTTACGACTTAAATAAAAATCAATCGTGTTTCCTTCAGAATCAATCGCGCGATATAAGTACATTTTCTCTCCTTTGATTTTGATGTATGTTTCATCCACACGCCAAGAATCATTGGTTGGTTTCAAATGTTTTCGAATACGCTCATTTAATTCTGGTCCATATTGATGCACCCATCGCATAATTGTTGTATGTACTAAGAATAATCCTCTTTCCTCCATCATTTCCACTAAATCACGAAGACTTAAGTTGTACCGCAGGTACCAACGTACGGTTAATACAATGATATCAGGCTGATACTGTTTCCATTTGAATATATTTTCTTTTTCCATACTGATCACACACCTTTTTTTAGTAATAGCACCAGTATTGCCAAGTTTGAAAGAGCATTTTCAAATCATTTCGCTTTTTTGCACCAGAACCTTTATTTGAGCAGCTTAAGAAAAATGAAGTTACAGTAGCAGGAGCAAATCAGGAAGCGTTAGACCCAGTTGTAACAGGTGCGAAAGATATGGTCATTGCGGGTGTTGATTATATGACGTATAGCGCAAAAGCAAAGGGTGAACCTGTTGATATCGTATATCCAAAAAGCGGAACAGTTATTAGCCCACGTGCAGCTGGGATTATGAAGGATAGTAAAAATGTTGAAGGTGCAAAAGAGTTTATTGATTATTTATTATCCGATGATGTACAAAAACAAGTTTCTAAAGCGTATTTATTGCCTGGTAGAACAGATATAAAAGCTGAAAATAGACCAAATGTAGAAGAGATTCCAGTATTAAATATTGATTGGAAAACAGTTGAGAAAGAGCAAGATGAAATAGGAAAACAATTTAAGAAAGTATTTCAATAAGATGGTGATTCCATGGTAAATCGATTCGTATCAGTAAGACAAGTTGGAATGACGGTAGCGTTATTACTTGTGGCGATGTTAATCGTCATTCCACTTTTTCTTATTTTATTTTCTAGTGTATATGAAAATAGCAGTTGGAACTTTTTAAAGCCTTTTGAAGTGATGCAGAGTGGTGGATTAGCGGGGATTTTTCTAAATTCGATGCTTCTAGGTGTACTCGTTGTAATAGGTGCTACAATATTTGCATTTCCATTGGCATTTATTATGAGCAAAACAGATGTAGGAAAGTATAGTAAGTTAGATATTGTTTTTATGATTCCATTTATGACACCGCCGTATATTGGATCGATGGGCTGGATTTTGTTCATGCAACCTAACGGCTATTTTGAACAATTTTTCCCGATGCTAAAGACAGTTTCATCATCGTTTTTTAGTTTAGGAGGTATGGTATTAATTATGAGTCTGCATTTATTCCCATTCCTTTATTTCATGCTGAAAAACACGTTACTTCAGATTGGGAGTAGTAAAGAAGAAGCTGCAGCAGTTCATGGCGGAAGTTTTTTCTATCGTTTAAGAAAAATAATATTGCCGTTATTAGTATCAAGTTATGTAATGGGTGCTTTACTCATTTTCGTAAAGACGATTGCTGAATTTGGAACACCGGCTACATTCGGACGTAGAATAGGATTCCACGTGTTAACATCAGAAATCCATAAATTTATTTCGAGTTGGCCAATTGATTTTAGTAGTGCAACAGCATTATCTTCTTTATTACTTAGTGCTTGTATGCTCATTTGGTATATGCAAAATGTATTGAATCGAAAGTATTCATATGCAATAGTTAGTGGAAAAGGTGTGAAATCTAAAAGATATACTTTGTCTATATTTACGCGCGTTGTAGCATGGATGTATGTAATTGGTTTATTAATCGTATCAATTGGAATTCCATACTTTTCTATACTTATTGCTTCTTTGTCAAAATTAAGAGGCGGCGGTTTACATGTAAATAATTTTACAACAAGCCATTATGAGGCATTGTTTACAATGGGATCTCCAGGATTAGAGGCTTTATGGAATAGTTTTCTTTTTTCACTCGTAACAGCGATTATTGCGGTAATGATTGGAGTCTTTTTGGCACTTATGATTCGAAAGGGGAAAAAAACCTCTGAAAAATGGCTTGATATGTGCGGTATGTTACCGAATATGGTACCAGGAATTATTATGGTTGTAGGTCTTATTCTATTTTGGAATTCACCATATATGCCTATGTCAATTTATAATACACCAATCATGGTTATCATAACGTATGTTGTTCTGTTTTTACCTTACACGGTGCAATATGTAAAATCATCACTCGGACAAATTGATGATTCTCTCATGCAGGCAGGAAGTGTTTTTTCTGGAAATTATATTTATATTTTTAGAAAAATAATATTGCCTCTTATTATCCCAGGTATTCTTGCTGGATGGGCGATGACATTTACAATTTCGATAAGAGAGTTAGTAGCATCGCTTCTCGTATTACCTCCATCAGTAGAAACGTCAGCAACGTTTATTTTTGCCCAATTTGAACAGGGTGAAGTATCTATAGGCATGGCGATGGCTGTTGTTTCTGTTGGACTTACAACAATATGCTTATTACTGCTACAACATATGGAGCAAAAACGAAAAGGGGTAGTATGATGAGAGTGGAAGTATGGGGAGGAGCAGGAGAATACGGTCGCTCCTGCTATTTTGTAAAAAATAAAGAGACGAAAATAGTATTTGATTGTGGTATTAATCGATCTTATGAGGATAGTTATCCAAAAATAGAGAGAGAAGCTGTTCCATTTTTAGATGCGGTATTTTTATCACATATTCATGAAGATCATACGATGGGTTTACCTTTATTAGCGAAGTATGGCTATAAGAAAAAAATTTGGACGACTCGTTATACGAAGGAGCAACTGCCGTTATATTATGAAAAATGGAGAAACTATAATGCGATGCAAGGGTGGAATTTACCTTATAGCGACCAACATATAAAAGATTTAAATTATGTATGTATTGATGAGATTAGTAATCCAAATGAATGGATACAAATTACTCCTACATTGCGGTTTCAATGGGGATATAGTGGGCATGTATTAGGAGCTGTTTGGTTTTTAGTTGATATGTGTAATACATACGGTATTTTATTCAGGCGACTATTCAGCAGATTCTAATATACTACGAGCTAATTTACCTGAGAAATTGGGCTACAATATAAAAATCGCAATTGTGGATGCCGCTTATCACACAGAGGATGTTTCGCAAAATGAACGTGTAAACGAACTATGTGCAGAAATTGAACGAGTTATGCAAAATAAAGGAATAGCATTATTACCGCTTCCACAACTTGGTAGGGCGCAAGATATAGTATTGTATTTATATGAACGATATAAAGAATTTCCGCTTATAGTGGATAAAGAAATTTTGGCTGGATTTGAAGAGATGTTCGTATATAAAGATTGGATAAAAAATAATGAAGAATTTAAATGGATTATGGAGAGTTTAAAAAGAAACATAATAGTGATGGATAATGACATTAGTATGCAAAATAGTTACGGAATAGTTGTAATGAGTGATGCGAATATGCAAACGAAACGAGCGCAGTTATATTATGAACAACTTCGGAATGAAAAGCGAAATGCCGTTATTTTTACTGGGCATATTGCGAAAGGGAGTTTTGCAGAAAAAGTTATGAAAGAGCATGTAAGGAATACATGTAGGGTGAATCGAGTTGCGTATAAAGTTCACCAAAGTATAAGAGACGTTAAAGAGATGTTAAATACATTATTACCAGAACATACGGTGCTAGTGCACGCTTTGAAAGAGGATACGGATCGATTACAACAAAAGCTAAGTACAGCAGGATATGAAAATGTATATTCACTTGCAATGGAACGTATAGAAGTCATTTGAAATGTAAAGGGGATAGGTATATGAAAAAAGTATTTGTATTCGTAAGCATTTTCTTTTGTTGTTTCCTTTATAACGTTAAGGAAGGGTTTGCAGCTAGTCCAATGAAACCTAGTTTTGAAGTGAAGTTATTATTGAAGCCAGAACAAGTATTAGGTGATAACAAAGAGATGAAGCAAGAGGTACTAGAACATTTCCAGGCTGGTACAAAATATGAAAGAATACAAGTGCAATTTTTAGATACTGCGAATAAAAGTTTAAGCGAGGAAGGTTGGTTTGCTAGAATTCGAAAGAAAGAATTTAGTAAAGATTTTGAACTAACATATAAAAAAAGATATCCTATTCCAAATGGTGTAATTCAAGATGCACTAGAAGTAGCTAAAAAAGAAGGATTCGATAGTAATACGGATAGTTATGAGGCGGAAATAGATTGGGGATTTGAGAAGAAAACATTAAGCATTTCAAATAAGAAAAGTTACAGTGCTAAAGGATATGGAATACTTGATTTACCAAATAAACAAGCTGCTCAAAACATGTTAATAGAAAAATTACCAGGGAAAATGAACAAATGGTTGTATACAAATTGGGGAGAAGAGATGTTAAAGAATTCCCGTATTTACGGTCCTGTATTAATGAAACGATATACAGGAGAGTTTGAAAACATAAAAGCAAATATTGAAATTTGGCCATTAAGTAATATAGGAAAATTAGAAGATGACTTCGTAATAGAAGTGTCATTTAAAACAAATGAAGAAAGTATTGCGACAAAACAAAGGGAATTATTAATGGCGAGTTTAGAGAAAAAAGGCTGGTTGTTACCGAAAGATAGTTTGAAGACAGAGCTTATTTTTCAGTAAATAGTAAAAAGGAATCCATATGCCATGGATTCCTTTTTATATATGAGTATTAAGCTAAATCAGCTGACACGAACATATCACTATTTTGAAGGTTTTTAGAGCGTAAACTATACGCAACTACCTTCTTTTTATATTGTTTTACAACATCAACATGCTCTTCATGACTATAAATATAAAATGTAAAATCTTTTTTACCACGTTTTGCATTGATAATTAAAGGAGTGCCTTCATTATGGGGTGGTGCATAATAGCGATCTAAAAATAAACCTTCGTTAAAATCATGAATAATTTTTGATTTCTGTTCGCCTACTAAGTTATTTCCGTTCATTGTAACAGTCACATTCTCTTCTTCGAGTTGTGGATGTGTTTCAAAGCGACTAATAATGGATTCAATAACAGAGTTAGGAAGGCTAGAAACGATAATTTTAAATGCTCCAAATACAACTAACATTACAATAAACCAAGTCGTCATAGTATATCATCCCCTTTATTCTATTTAATAATATAACTCATATGGTAATAGTACATATGGTGAAGTTTTGTATAATTTGTGAAAAATATGCCATTTTCACGAACGAAATGTTAGAAAAATCAATTTTGTTACAAAAAGTTGAAATCGAAGTATTTTAAAAGAAAAAGGTTTATAATAAAAATATAACTAATAACCACATTACTAATTATAAGGAAGTGTAACTATGAGTACTGTAGCAATCGTATATGGTATTATTCTTTCCACAATTATTGTTTTGTTTTTTGTTGGGGTTTCACGTTATATTCATAAATGGAAAGAAGGCGTTGCGAAATTAAATCACATTGAAGAAGAACTTAGTGATTTAATGTTACATCATGGTAAGTAAACATTTATTTTTTAACTAAAAAATGTGAAGGATATCACAAAGTATGCTTTCCTAATGAAGGCATGTTTTTTTGTTGTTTAAGAAAAGAAGTGTTTTTGTATAAATAATCTAATTATTACTTAAAAAGGGAAATTTATTTAGTATAATATATAATATGTTTATTTTAGGGGGAGTATCATGAGGGGATTAAAAGTTGTTGGAATTATAGCTGGAATTACTATAGTAGGCTGTATAGCTTTCTTTTCAGTGAAGGAATATGTCAATTCCAAAGAAGACTCTAATTATGTGCTAAATTACATAAAAGAACATAAGGATGATAAAACAACTTCTTTAATTGTTAAAAGAAATGGTGAAACATTGACATCAATAAATGAAAAAGAAAAACTACCGCTAGCAAGTATGTCGAAAATCATTATAGCAATTGAATATGCTAAGCAAGTAGATGAAGGGAAAATAAGAAAAGACGAGCAAATTTCATTGAAAGAATTAGAAAAATACTATGTGAAAAATACTGATGGTGGTGCACACCCTGCATGGCTAGATGATGTAAAAGTTAAAGAGTTAGTGAAGGGTGGTCAAACTTCTTTAGAAGAAGTAGTGAAAGGAATGATCCATTATAGTTCGAATGCGAATGCATCATATTTATTAGACAAGCTTGGAGCAACGCGGATAAATGAAAGTTTGAAAGAGTTAGGCTTAAATAGTCACGATGAATTTTATCCAACGTATACAGGGGCATTATATATGAGGGGCTATGTTGAAAAAGAACTGCATATTCCTCAAAATAAAGCATTGGACAAGCTACGTAATATGTCTAATGATGAATATGTTAAGCATGTATGGCAAATACATGAATGGATGAAAGACGAGAAAGAATGGACAAAACGCGAGATATCTTTAAAAGCCGATATGGACTTTCAGCGTATTTGGTCAGATCGGTTTATAGGTGCAAATGCGAAGGATTACATGAGTTTACTGGAAAAGATAAATAGCAGAAATTATTTTACACCACAAATGCAAGGTGAGATTGAGAATATATTTAAAGGAACCGTAGGAGAGGGTATGTTCGAATTTGCTGGACAGAAAGGTGGTTCTACTGCATTTGTATTAACAAATAGTTTCTATGGTACTGATAAAAAAGGGAATAAGATTGAGATTGTCTTTATGATGAACAATTTGAGTGAAAAAGCATTTGAAAAGCTTCTAAGTAATATGGATTACTTTATTCGAGATATTGTCATAAGTGAGGAATTCAGAAATAAATTATAATGAAATAATTTTATTATGTAAACAAAGGGGCACTTATGAAAAGTGCTTTTTTGTAATACAGGATTTTCCAATCTTATTATTGAATATAAATTGAAAATAAGAAAGGAGGTTGAAAAATGACAACAATATATTTCGTTCGCCATGCCCATTCTACATATACAAAAGAAGAACGGGAACGACCTTTATCTGAAAAAGGGCACTGTGATGCAGAGAATGTCACACATTTATTAAAAGATAAACATATTGATGTTGTTATTTCTAGTCCGTACAAAAGAGCAATCCAAACTGTACAAGGAATTGCGAATACATATAAATTATCAATACAAACAGAAGAAGATTTGCGTGAAAGATTATTGAGTACAGAGCCAGTATCAAATTTTAATGATGCTATGCAGAATGTGTGGGAAGATTGGAGTTTTGCATACGAAGGCGGAGAATCGAATGATATCGCACAAAGGCGCGCTGTAATATGTATGCAAAATATATTAAAACAATATGAAGGTAAGAATATTGTAATAGGTACGCATGGAAATATTATGGTATTACTCATGAATTATTTTAATTCGAAATATGATTTTGAGTTTTGGAAAACACTTCATATGCCTGATGTGTATAAATTAAATTTTGATAAAAATCGTTTCATTTCTGCTGAAAGAATAGAGAAAACAGGTCATCGGTTAAATATTTTGTAAAAGTTTATCAAAAAAAGAGGAAAGAGAGAAGTTATTGTAGAAGTATGACTTTGTAACATAAAAAATATATGTTAAAGGAGGCTGTTTACATGTTTGAGAAAGAGAAAGAAGGGCTTATTGAAGTTCAAAACGTATATGAAATTGCACCAGAAGATGGAACAATCATTGGTATGGCAACGGAAGAAGAAATGGAAATTGCTGCTGAACTAGAGTTACAGTACTATGCCCATTCTCGTTTGTTAGAAGCAAATATTCAGTTAGACGGTTCCTCCTACAAAGAGTTACTTCAGGAGTTCCAGGAGTACGAAAGAAAATCAATGAGCTTTTGGCGAGCGATACATAAACGTTTAGCTGTACCATGGGCGTGGGTACTACGTATTGATGTTGCGAATGGCCCTATATATGTAAGTAATGGAAGTTCATATTACGAAGAAATCGATGATGAAGAAGATTATGAATAGATAAGTAAGGAAGCAGCTTTAGTTGCTTCCTTTTTTTATTTGTAAGAAATGAATCGCCTCAATAATAATATCTGGTCGATCATTTTCTATACCGTGACTAGCATGTTCGGCAAGAATATATTGGCTGTTAGTTGAGAGGTGTAATTGTTCGTGAATTAGTTCTTGCCACATTGCTTCAAGTTGTGTTGCTTCCTCTTTTGGCATGCCACCATTAGTCAATTGAGTAATAGAATATTGAGGATCTCTACCGATAACGATTAATGGTATTTCTAATGTTTTACATATCTCTTTTAGTGAGAGAGCACAGTTTTTCCACTCCGATAGTTCAGAAGCTGTCGCTTTATATAATGAAGGCGAGGTAGAGAATTCAATTTGCTGTTTTGATTGATCGGTGAGAATAGGTTTTAGTTCGTTATAAAGTGTGTCTACATCCATTTTTGAATACATATTATATTTTTGAAACCAAACATCATCAGAATCAGTTTGATCAGAAATTGGTAAATGAAGTTCATCTAAACGGTGTAAGTTCATCGAAGTAGAATCAACTAAAATAAGTGCTTGCAGCTTATCTTCATGTAACATCGCAAAATGTTGTGCACATAATCCTCCATAGGAATGACCGATTAGAATAAATGGTTCTTGAATAGCTAGTTTGTTTAGTAACATATGTAGCTCTTTTGTAACTTGCCTTATTGTACGCGGCTGATTGCCTAAATCACTTTTTCCGTAACCTGGGCGATGGTATGAAACAACTGTAAAGTGCTCTGAAAGCTTTTCTATAATAGGAAACCAATCATAAAATGAGCAAGTCATTCCGGTTTGAATGACTACAGTTTGTTTACCATCTCCTTTTATATGTACTTCTATATTTTGCCCCATTATTTCTACAAATTTATGAATGTTAATTCCTCCTAAGCTTGAAATAATTTTTGACAAGCAAAAACGATACACCAAACACCTATACCAAGTAGGACAGATGTACTAAGTGTAAATGAATTTTTTAAACCAATATAGACAATAAATAATAGTAGTGCTGATGCGGGGAATCCATATAATACCCCTAAAGCAAATTGACTCAATTCTTGTTTATTTCCGCCTTCGAATGAAATCCAAAATAAACTAAGTAAACTCACGAGAGGAAGGGCAGCAATAAAGCCACCTATCGTACTGTAATGTTTAGCGACTTCAGTGATAACGCCGATAATAAGTGCCGAAACGATTATTTTAACGAGGAAATGCATATTTTGCCTCCTTCGCTAATAAGGAAAATGCTTTTTCAATTAATTGTTGTTCTTCTGTTGATAACTGTGATTCTAATATTTTTATCTTTTCTTTATCTAGTAAAGTATGTTTTTCTAATACTTCAATTCCTTCAATTGTTAATGTAAGGTTTACCACTCTTTCATCTTTTTTATTTCTCTCTTTAACGATGAAACCCTTTTGAATAAGGCGTTTTATATGTTCAGATGCTGTGTTATGAGAAAGACTAAGCTCAGTAGCGACTTTTCCAATTGTTATATCTTTCTCACGAGAAACGATTTGTAAAATACGAATTGCTTGGTGGGAAAGGTTGTCCTCGTATTCGTATCGTAAGTGATAATAAATGCTCTCCCAATGTTGATTAATGTTGTACATAATAATAAATCTCCTTTTTATATCGTATAGTAAGATATATTCGTGATTTCAGAAATAAAACCCTTTTATTTGGATAAAAAATGTTGAAAAAGTTTATTTTTATTGAAATATAAGGTAATCTATGTGTAAAGGTATACATTTAGCAAGAGAGAGGATGATAGCTGTGAATACATTCAAATGGATTAGTCATGAACAGATGTATGTAGATGAAATACATGTTGAAAAATGTGGTCCTCTTTCAGTCGGCGTATATGGGGGAAATCAAGAGAGTGATGCATATGAACGAGGAGATGCGGTGCTGGCTTGGTGGGATCCAGAATTACAATTTGAATTTGTTATGATTTTTGATACACATCACAAAACAAAAAATATAGATTATATAATAGAAGCGATTTCGGAAAGAAAAGAAAAACTAAAAGAGTTATTCTCATATCCAATACATTTAGCTTTCCATCATACACATATGTACTTATTAGCGTTATTTACAGATGAGTTATTTATTAAAAAGTGTGATCAAGATGATGAGGAACTCGCTTGCTTAATTTGTTTACGAAAAGGCGAATTTTTATATTGGTTATCAGTTGGTGATTGTTTCGCGTATTTATTCCATTCTGAGAAAACGAAAAATGGAAAAGGGCGATTAAATAAACGGAAGAATTACGAATATATTGGCAGGAAAAATATTTTTGCAGCAAATACACCTTGCTTTACGTCAGGGGTAAGAGGATTAGAAAAAGGAATGAATCACATTGTAATGGCAACGGACGGTATTTTAGAGTGTGACAAACGAAGGTTTGATGATGATCAATCTTTAGTAGAAATATTACACGACGGAAATAGCTTGCAGATTGAGCCCGTATTAACAAATGTACTGCAGTGGAAAGGTAGAGACTGTGCCACGATTATTGGATGGTCTATTGATACTGATAATAAACAATGTGCTAATTAGTATAAAAGGAGTTCAAGGTTTTTATCCTTGAACTCCTTTTTGTTAAGCAATATGGATGTGATATGTTTTTAACCATTCATTTACTTGTAGCATATACTCCATGGCACTTCTTGCTTCAAAATTGTTAATCTCTTTATTACTTTGATCAGCAATTGAAAGTAAGATGGAATGGTTAATAAGTGAGAAAATAGGATTGTTTTTATTGCTACACATATCAAGTGTTAAATTACGGATTGTTTGTAAGTAGTGTGGATCTTGTGAAGTTGGATAAGCGCTTTTTCTTCTATTACGTACATCGTCAGGTAAAGCTGGTTGTAGTGCTCTACGTAAAATGCCTTTTTCAATATTATCAATACTTTTTATGTTGAAAGGAACATTCCATAAATATTCAACTAATCTATAATCGCAAAACGGTACACGAACTTCAAATCCAACAGCCATACTCATACGATCTTTACGGTCAAGTAAGAAAGGAAGGAATCGTGTTAAAAATAAATAAAACATTTGGCGTTGTTTCGCGGATTTTTTACTTTCCCCTTCAAGAGTAGGTACTTCAAGTATCGCTTCTTGGAATCGTGTATCAATATAGTTTTCTAGATTACATTGGTTACTTACTTCATTTAGTAGAAGAGGAGATGTATTTTTCCAATTTGTTAGCCAAGGAAACTTATCTACATATAGTAATTCTTCTTGATGAAACCAAGGGTATCCACCGAATACTTCATCAGCCGATTCACCGGATAAAGCTACGGTCGCATCTTTTTTCATTTCGCAAAATAGTAAATATAGTGAAGTTTCCATTTCACCAGCACTCGGTAAATCTTTCGCATGAAGGGGAACGAATAAGTGATTTGCTAATTCTTCAGCATTCACAATAATATCATGATGCGCTGTCCCTACATGTTCAGAAACGCGTTTTACCCAAGGAGCGTCTAAACCAGTGCGAGCAAATGTCAGCTCGAAATCTTTTGCACTATTTACAAAGTCAACGGAATACGTATGAAGTGTTTTATTTTCCGCAGCAAATTCTTTACCCGCAAGTGCAGTAATACCGCTAGAGTCTAATCCGCCTGATAACATACAAACGAGAGGAACATCGGCAATTAATTGTCTTTTTACTGTATCTTGTAAAATAGATAAAATATGCGAAGATGTATCTTCTATAGAGTCTGTATGGAACTTACTTTCTAAATTCCAATACTTCGTAACTACTTTTTTATGACGTGTAAATGTTATAGAATGTCCAGCACGTACTTCTTGAATATGTTTAAAGACGCCACATCCTGGAGTGCGAAATAAGCCTAATCCAAATATTTCATTTATTCCACCCGCATCAAGTTCAGCAGGGACAGATGGATGCGCTAATAATGCTTTAATTTCAGAGCCGAAAATAATACTGTCATTTCTTTCTGTGTAAAAGAGTGGTTTTACACCTAAATGATCTCGTGCTAAAAACAATTGTTGCTTCTGATCATCCCATAAGGCAAAAGCGAAAATTCCGTTTAAATATCGCACGCAGTCTTCTTTCCATTCTAAATAAGCATGTAGTAATACTTCTGTATCTGAATGGGTTTCAAATGCATGCCCACATTTTTGAAGCTGCTCTTTAAGTTCACGGAAATTATAAATTTCTCCATTATAGGTAAGAGCATACGTATAATCACCAGCACGGAATGTCTTCGGCTGTGTCCCGCCTTCTGGATCAATTACAATTAAACGCCGGTGTGCAAAGGCCGCATGAGGTGAAAACCAAAATCCTTCAGCATCTGGACCACGATGCTCAATACTATTTGCCATCTTTTTTAAAATAACATGTTGATTTGAAAGGTCTTCCTTCCAATCTACCCAACCTGTAATTCCACACATACACATCTCATCTCCTAAATTAAAATAGTAGATTAACGAAATAAAATGTACACTAAGTTAAAAAGTGACTATATAAATAGTGTACTACATGAATTAAATTACAGACTTGAGAAAATTTTCTTTGAACGCATAGTTATGTGAGACAATGGCTAAGGGAAAGTATTCCATTACATACAAAAAATAAAAAGATGAGAGAAAAAATTTTCTCAGACGTTATATAGGGTGTAAAAGCTTTTACAAAACAATAAGGGGAATCGCTACATGAAATCAAATGAGAAAAATTATATAAAAAGATTACAGCGGCAAAAAGAAGATGCGCTAGAATTTGTTGTCGATACATATTTACCACTCATAAAGGGAATCACGCATAAAGTTCTTTTTCCAGTTCAAAATGATGGATTGATAGAGGAATGTGTAAATGATATTTTCCTATCTATTTGGAATAATGCAAATAAGTTTCATGGAGAGCCGAGTGATTTTAAAAAGTGGATTGCAGCGATTGCAAAGTTTAAAGCAATTGATTATTACCGGAAATCTACTAAAACAGTAGAAATCATTTCAGATGAGCTTCATATCAGTACAGAAAAATCAGCAGAAGACGAATTAATCGTTATGGAAGATAGGGAAGAATTATTGAAGCTCATTAATCAATTAGAACCGCTAGATCAAAAGGTGTTCATTATGAAATATTTACTTGGTATGAAGACAGAGGAAATAGGTGACAAGTTAGGATTAACTCGGGCAGCAATTGATAATCGAGTGTACCGTGGGAAAAAGAAACTACAACAAAATGCTACGAATATTAGTTTTGGAGGTAGTGCAATATGAAAGACATTTATGAACTATTAAATGATATTGATATAGACGAAAAAGAACTAGAAGAAATTGAGGCTTCTGAAATTGAAAAGGAAAAAGTAAAACGAAATGTAAAACAATCGATACGTACGAAGAAAAAGATGAAAAGTTGGAAAAAAGGTGTGGCTGCTGCATCTATTTTAGTAGGATTATCAGTTGCAACACTCGGTATCGGATTTCCTACATATGCGGGGGGATTGCCAATTGTAGGGGACATATTCCGATTTTTAGATAATGGTAGAACAGGGTTATATGAAAATTATAAAGAGTTTTCGACTGAGTTGAATATGACAAGGGAGAGTAATGGGGTTAAGGTTACAATTAATGATGCTGTGTTCGATGGTAGAACAATCACAATCACATACTCTATTGAGAGTGATAAAGATTTAGGTGAGAAGCCAAATATATTTGGATATCCGCAGGTGATGGGGTTTAATGGCGGGGGAGGAAGCTCTCAAGTAACAAAAGTTGGAGAGAAAAAGTACGTAGGTATGACTACGATGAGTGGTAATAGTAGTAAAAGGTTAGATGTTGCAAACGTTTGGTGGAATATGGAAGAGATTGAGTTGGATTATAAAGGTAATTCAATTAAGGGGAATTGGAACTTCGCACTTAGTTTAAAAGCAATGGAGAGTAAAGAAGTAAAGGTTAATAGGGTTTCTGAAAATGAATTAATAAAAGTAAATATAGACAAAATGGAAGTAACTCCGATGTCATTTATCGTTTTTTTCAATCAGGAAGAATCTAAAGTATTAAGAAGTATATGGGATAGCGCTGATGTGGAATTAGAAATAAAAGATGATTTAGGAAATAAATATGCTGGTGAAGGAAATGGCGGAACTAGTACAGTAGCCGAACCGCACAAAAGTAGTTGGAGTTCTACATTCCAAAAGTTAAACGAAAATGCAACAAAGCTTATCGTTACACCTCGTGTACACTTGCGAGTTCATACACCTGAAAATCATGGTGGAGTAGAGTATGTGAATGGAAAAGAGAAGAAAATAGAAGTGCCGAAAAAAGAAGCGAAGAGTAAAGATATTGTGTTAGATGATATCGTCATTGATTTAAAGAAATAAAAAAAAGACTGCCTAAAACATTAGGCAGTCTTTTTTTCGTTAAGGAGTAGTAACAAGTAATGCATGCGGATGCTGCGTTTTATATTCATCTTTCCACGGAATATTTAGTTGTTCCCACGATTCGCCGCTATCATTGGATTGAAAGACGCCATTGTTATTTAACGTGTAGAACGTATGTGGTTCGGCTTCGTTTGTAGCAAACATCGAAATGACTGTACCGATTGCAGATGGTAGTCCTTGTTGTACTTGCTGGAAAGGAGTATCTTTCGTTTTTCGATAAATATAAGATTCATAAGGGATACGGTGATGAGCGAGATCAGCACTTGGTGCGGCAGAAACGAGAATCGTATCACAATCAGCTGGATCAATTGCCATGCTGTATAAATAATGATGTTCAAGTCCTTCACTACATGAGATCCAGCTGTTTCCATTGTTATAACTTTCAAGATATGCACGATCAGGTCCGCCCATAAATCCGTCACCACATGATGCATAAAGACGATTTGGTGCTTCAGGGTGCATAAGTAATTGATGAGCATCGATAGGAGCACCGAATTTTTTATCAATCCATGTATGCCCTTTATCATTACTTTGAATAACAGCACCAGCTTCGATTGAAACGTGTATTGTATTAGGGTTGTTTGGATCAACTGTAATCCAGCGTACGTGATGGGTAAAAGGTCTAGGCGGGAAAGCCCACGTATAAGAAGATAATAATGATTTCATATTTTTAAGTTCAGTCCACGTTTCACCACCATTTTCAGAGCGAAATAAAGCGCTCGGTTCTGTGCCGACATAAACGACCCCATATCCGTTCACTTGTTCATTTGAGCTTATTGTTATGGAAGTGATAGAGGAGTGCAAAATACCATCTTCTTTAGGGAAATCAAAGTAACGATAAGAATCTCCAATGGGTCTCCATGAATCCCCGCTATCGTCGCTTAACCATAGACCTCGTCCAAATGTTCCGCAATATACACGGTTTGGGCGGAACGGATCAACAGCAATACAGGTAGGTTGCATATTTTGTAAGTGGTAAGTCGTTTCATAGTTATCATATTGTTCTTTCACTACAACAAGTTCACGTTCCATACAGAGAAATAAACGTTTCATTTTAGTAACCTCCTTAAAAAGTCTTTCATTAGTAAACAATATGAAAATAAAAAAGAAGTAGTCTTGTTTTTATTTGAGAAAAAGGGATTGTCTAAAAAGTAGCGAAGTGTGTATACAGAGGAAGCGGGCGTTTACAATCAGTCGATTCGGGATAAAGATGGGGAGTTTGTTTCATACTAACATACAGATATTGTACTTAAAGGAGTATAAGTATGGGACATTTGCATGATCATGGTCATTCAAAAAATAAAAAGGCATTACTAATTGCCTTCCTACTAACAACAAGTTTTATGATTGCAGAAGTTGTTGGTGGCTTTGTAACAAATAGCTTAGCACTACTATCTGACGCGGGGCATATGCTAAGTGATGCAGTATCTTTAGCTTTAAGTTTACTTGCGTTTAAGCTCGGAGAAAAAACAGCAACAACTGCGAAAACATACGGGTATAAGCGAGTCGAAATGTTAGCAGCATTATGTAACGGTGTCGTTCTTATTGTCATTTCGGTATACATTTTTATTGAAGCAATCCGTCGTTTTAAAGAACCAGTTGAGATTGCTAGTAATGGGATGCTCATTATTAGTGGATGGCGTGTAACACGTGATACGGTTCATATATTAATGGAAGGTGCACCACAGCACATAAATGTTGAAGAGGTAAAAAGTACGTTATTAAATATTCCGATTGTCAAAGAAGTTCATGATTTGCACATATGGTCTGTCACATCAGATTTTCAAGTATTAACATGTCATCTTATTATTAAAGGGAATGAAACGCAAAGTGTATTAAAAGAGGCTACGTATGTATTAAAGGAGAAATTTCATGTAGAACATGTCACCATTCAAGTAGAAATAGATGGTGAATTTCATCACGATGAGACAACTTGCAAAGTATGAAAGAAAAAGGATAAGAAAAAGTGTCATAACATTTTTCGCACGGCATACATATATATAATGTGGCCACAAATACTTTGCAAGGTAAATATTTCATGAAATTACTTTACTTATAAAGAGTCATCTTTTATAATCAAAAGTGGTAATTGATAAAGATTATCATTTTCAATGATCGTAGAAAGGAGTTTTTTTAAAGATGAGTAGTCAACTCCGTTTTGCTGTTGAAAATCGTAAGAGGCATTTAATTGATGAGTTAATTGGAGCAGGTGTGTTTAAGATTCGCGACCGACAATTATACGAGCTGTCTTTAGAGGAATTGGAAAAAGAGTACGAAGATATGGAAGATTATGCAAATGTTCAGGCATAGCTATATAGATTAGTCAAAGGAGAGCTGGTTACGATTTTGTGTAACCAGCTCTCCTTTTATTTCGTAGAAATTATTTTTTGTATTTCTTTCATGGGACGGAGCCAGTTTTGGGTCATTATTTGTTCCATTTGTTTTTCGTCCTGCTTCTGTAATGCTTGAATGATAGAGTGATGTTCTTCAATAGATTGACTTGCTGGAACAAAATTTTGGAAAAACAAATATTCAAGACGTAAAACGTGAAGTTGCATATTTTCTAGAAAGGGTTCAATATATTGGTTTTTAGCAATAGAAGAAATTGTATTGTGGAATTGTATATCTAATTTTAAAGCTTGTTTTGCGTTTTTTTTCTCTATAGAGTGCTGAAAATGATCATTTATTTCAGAAAGTATTTGAATATCAGCGTCTGTAATGTTTTGAAGAGCTTGCTTTCCTATAATAGAGTGAAGACCAGCCATCGTTTCATAAATGATAGATACGTCGTCTAACTTAATAGGAGCAATTTTTGTTTTTTGCCCTGGTACCATTTCCACTAATCCAGAAAGCTCTAATATTTGAAGTGCTTCTCTTACAGGTGTTCTGCTTACTCCTAGTGCCTCAGCCAATTCCCCATCATTAATTTTTTCATTGGGCTTCAGTACACCTTCAATAATCCAATTTTGTAGTTGATTTAAAACGAGTGATTTTGCTGAAATTCTTCCTGGTTTTTTATAATTTTGAGGGACAGGCATAGTGAATTCAATCCTTTCATTGTATATTTTCCTTTTTTGCATGAACAAGCTTTAATTTTTGTTTCCCTTCATCCGGCTTTTGGCTTAAGATGAGCACCATTACAATGACACAAAAAGCGCCTAATAACTGAAAAGATTGAAATGGCACGTGCAATATAAGTACAGAAGAAATAATAGCTGCGAGTGGTTCTGTGCAACCAAATAATGTTGTTTCTTTCGGAGTCAGGTATCGTATGCTGTCTAAGTATAAATAAAAGGCAATAAGTGTCCCGAAAATGACGACAAATGTGATGAGCGGTAGGGTACTTAGTTTTACATATTTCATAGTTGATAATAAAATGAATTCGTTTGTAGAAATAAAGTGTACAATCGTTACACCAATACCCCCAATAATCATGCCCCATCCAACGATAACGGAGGAAGACCATTTTTCTAACAATTCCTTTGAATATAAACTATAAAAAGCGAGAGATAATCCAGATAAAATACCCCAAATAATAGCTGGTGTAGAAACAGCCAAGTTATGAACAGACCCGTTTGTTAGTAAGAGAAAAGTGCCTGCTAATGAAAGGGTAATTGAAATGAAATCAATTTTTGATGGACGAACGTTCCATTTGAAAAGTAAGTATACAGTGATGAATATAGGAGCTAAATATTGTAATAATGTTGCCACGGCAGCATTTCCCTCTTTAATTGAAGCGAAATACGTATACTGTACAGCAAGCATACCGAATAGACCAAACAAAATCATTTTAATAGCATCAGATTTTTGTTTCCAAATGCCAAATATCTCTTTTTTTCTCGTTCCGAATGAGGAAATAATGAGCAAAATAATTCCAGATATAAGTAAACGGATCGTAACTAACCATTCGGTTGAAACATTGTCATATTGAAAAAGCTGTTGTGCAGCTGTACCAGACAAGCCCCATAAACAAGCACCGATTATGACCATTATAATTCCTTTTAATCGATTTGAATCCATATGATTTAAAATTCTCCTTTCTAAAAATATAAATTGAATACAATATGCAATATATCACAGAATAACTCGTTAATAAACTGAAATTTCTAATTTTATTTTTTATGTATAGTAAAATATTGTAGAGGAGGGGGAGTATATGTTAGCTGGATTTTTAGTTTGTTTATTTGTTGGGTTACTTATCATTTTTTTAGGGTATCAAATACATGTGAAAAAGAGGTTGTTTTTGTTAGCAGGATATCAAGAAGAAACGTTTGTTGGAGATAAAAATAAATTAGCGAAGCTTTCAGGAGCATTTTCTTATATAGTTGGAGTTGCTACTATAATATTACCGCTTGGCTTAGAAAAAATAGGGGATGTAGTTGGTATCGTATATGTTATATTAATTGTTTTAGGTACAATTGTATTTATAATTAAAGCAAACCTACTAAATAAGAGTGCTATAAAGTAAAAAGGCTTCATTCTACTGAAGCCTTTTATTAATTATTATGAAGTATAAGTAAAAGCCGGAATAGGATCAATAAATGTATTCCACTTTTGTCCCATTTCCTTTTCTGTTAATAGACAATCATCTAATGATTGTTCAATCACAGAACGATTCATATCAATACCGATAAATACGAGCTCAGTTATTCGATCTCCATATCGCTCGTCCCAGTTTTTTAATACTTCTGGTTCTTCTGCAATCATTTGATTTCTTTCAGTTTCAGGTAATGCGGCTATCCATTCACCGGCTCCTTGAATTGTAATAGAGGAACCTGCTTGAGATAGAAGCCCTATCATATTATTACGAGATGCCAGCCAGAAGAATCCTTTCGCTCTTACAACATCTAAAGGCCATTTTTCTAGCCAATTCATAAGGCGCTCGGGATGGAAAGGATATTTGCGGCGGTAAACAAAGGAATTGATACCGTATTCTTCCGTTTCCGGTGTATGATAGTCACTATTTAATTCTTGTATCCAGCCGGCCGATTGACCGGCTTCTTCATAATTAAATAGATTTGTGTTTAAAATTTCTTGTAATGGTACTTTGCTAAACGAAGATTCAAGAACTTTTGCATTAGGATTTAATTTTTTTAGTAAATGATGAAGCTCTATCACATCTTCTTTTTCTAGCAAATCTATCTTATTAAGAATAATTACGTTTGCAAATTCAATTTGATCTATTAATAAATCAATAACTTCCCGGGTATCATTCTCATCGATTGCTTGTTTTCGGTCTAATAAACTTTCTCCATCTGCAAAATCATCCCAAAATCTGTTTGCATCTACAACTGTAACCATCGTATCGAGGCGACAATTTTTCGTTAAATCAATGTTAAGAACTTCGTCTGTATAAGTAAACGTTTGAGCAACTGGAATAGGCTCACTTATACCAGAAGATTCAATAATAATATAGTCAATATCACCATTTTCCACAAGACGATTCACTTCTATCATTAAATCTTCTCGTAGTGTACAACAAATACAGCCATTTTGAATTTCTACTAGTTTTTCCTCCGTACGTGAAAAACCACCCTTTTTTATAAGAGATGCATCAATGTTTACTTCGCTCATATCATTAACGATAACAGCTACTTTTAAGTTATTCTTATTAGTCAAAATGTGATGTAGTAAGGTAGTTTTTCCAAATCCTAAAAAACCACTTAATACAGTGATAGGTACTTTTTTCATGAAATGATCTCTCCTTTAAATCGTAATGATTACGTTTTATATTAAACGATAGGAAAAGAAAAAGCAAGAATAAATCATAATGATTACGATTTAAGAATAGAAATAGACTATAAAATTTGTGCTGTAGTATGGAGCATTTGGACAAGCACATGTTTACATATAAATAAAATGGAGGCGAGAAGCTTGGTCTTTAATAGAGTTTCAAAAGAATTAGTAGGCATAGCTCTTATCGCTATGTTTCTCTTTTTATTATTTTTTGTAGATTTTACAAGTCTAGCAAATTTGCACAAAAATATGCCACAGGAATGGTTGAATGTGAATACAGTATTTTTAAGTATCATTTTTGAAGCAATACCCTTTATTTTATTAGGGGTAATTGTTTCTTCATGTATTCAAGTGTTTGTGACGGAAGATATGATTCAAAAAGTACTGCCGAAATCTCCGATTGTTGCAATGATTCCGGCAGTATTTGTGGGAGTTCTTTTTCCAATGTGTGAATGTGTCATTATACCAATTGTAAGAAGGCTCATTCAAAAGGGGTTGCCACTTCATGTAGGCATTGTTATTTTACTGAGTGCACCCATTATGAATCCAGTTGTTCTTTTATCTACTGTATATGCGTTTCCAAAAAATGATTACGTTGTATATGCACGCTTTGGGATAACAATTTTAGTTGCTCTATTCATAGGTCTAATTGTGTATTATTGCTATCGCGAAAGAAATGTTTTAAAAGATGTAGAGGTTTCAGTTCAAACAAGCAATAAAAAGAGTTGGAAAGATGTTATGAATCACATTGTAGATGAGTTTTTTGATACTGGTAAGTATTTATTGATTGGTGCTTTTTTAGCAAGTGTATTTCAAACGTTTTTTGATCGGAATGTACTGGATGCAGTAGCACATAACGAAGTAATTGCCCCCTTTATTATGATGGGATTTGGTTATGTTTTATCAATTTGCTCTGCAGCCGATGCTTTTATAGCGGCATCTTTTGGACATGTTTTCTCGGTAAAGGCACTTCTCGCATTTCTTGTGTTTGGGCCTATGCTTGATATGAAAAATACGTTAATGCTATTTGCATATTTTCAAAAGAGATTTGTATTCTTTTTGATAGGAATTGTCATTATATCTGTGTATACCATCCTGCAAATCATAATGTTATAGGAGGTGAGAAAGAATGGGGAAAGAGGAGCAGAAGGCATATCATTGCTATATTCGTGGCATTATTTTAATTGGTTTAGCAATGCTCTTATTTAAACTACTTGTAACAGGGAATATTTATAATTTTATCGCTCCAAAAATGATCAAATTTACGTATATAGCTTTTGTAGTAATTTTAATTTTTGGTATTGTACAGGTTTGGAGAGATGGAAGAGAAAAACAGCATGATTGTAATTGTTGTAAACATCATACAACATCAAAATCAGGGATAAAAAGTTTCTTTGTATATGTTTTATTTGTCGTTCCGATAGTTAGTGCTTTTCTCTTTGGAAGTGTAACAATTGATGGAAGTTTAGCAGGAAAAAGGGGTATGAATCAAAGTGTACAGTCGAGAAGTCTAGAAAGAAACGAAAAAGAGGGGAAACAGGTTAAGTTTGATGGGCGAGAAGTATCAGTTGATCCAGAAGAAACATCAAATTTAGCAACGACTTATAAAACGGAAGAGCAAGTAGTAAAAAGTATGTTAGGACAGCGTAAACTACAAGTAAAGGATAAGGATTATGTTCAAACAATGAATGTAATTGGTCAAAATGTCAATTGGTTTAAAGGGAAAGAAATTACATTCTTAGGGTTTATATATAAGGATAAAGATGTGACGGGTAATAAAGCAGTAGTGGCTCGATATGGTATAACTTGTTGTATTGCGGATGCATCAGTCTGGGGGATGATTGTTACCGGGAAAAATATTGAAAAAATTCCAGAAGAAACATGGGTGAAAATAACAGGATTATTAGATGAAACGACATATAAAGGAACAGTCTTTCCACTTGTAAAAGTAAACAAAATCGAGAAAATTAATAAGCCAACTGACCCATATGTATATGATGCTTTACCTCAATAGAAAAGAATAAATTCTTCATATTTTCATGAAATAGAATCATAATCATGGCAATAAAAAAATAAAGATAAGAGTAATTTGGTTTGTTAAAAATATGTGCAGAAGGAGTTATGCGATGAACTGGGTTACTCATAAACCATCATTTGAATTTGAAACATTTAGTCCTATTATTCGGTCACAATCTGCGTGGAGTGGACATTTAGATTTTGCATATGACTTAGTACGATTTGAAAAACCGGAAACTTTAGTTGAGTTAGGTACACATCTAGGTGCTTCTTTCTTCAGTTTTTGTCAAGGAGTAAAAGATGGAGGGTTATCGACTAAATGCTTTGCAGTAGATACTTGGGCTGGAGATGGGCATACAGGTCCATATGGAGAAGGGGTTTTTCAAATAGTAGAAAAAGTAGTGAGCGATAACTACCTTAATATAGGAAATTTAATTCGATCTACTTTTGATGATGCTGTAGACCGGTTTCAAGATGAAACGATAAATCTTTTGCATATTGATGGCTATCATACGTATGAAGCTGTTTCTCACGATTATAATACATGGCTACCGAAAGTCGCGAAAAACGGTATTGTATTATTTCATGATATTGAAGTTAGAAGTGGTGATTTCGGCGTGTATAAGTTTTGGGATGAGGTAAAAGCGAAGTGCCCTCATTTTCAATTTGCGCATTCATATGGACTGGGAGTGTTATTTCCGAAGGGTTGTAGTGATAAGTTTGAGGAAATACTTAAAAATAAAGAAGAAATACAAAATATGTATAAATAAAGATAGGGCATACATCATTTTAAGGATGTGTGCCCTATTTTTTGCGTAGAAAATAATGGTGTGAATTAAAAAGTTAAGATAGTTGTAAAAAGTTTTGTTGCAGCAAATATTAAAAAAGTTAGTATGGGATTGTTCCTTGTAAATAAAGTGAAGCTTTAATATGTTCATATCGATTCGGAATTTTACAGTAGTTAATTTCTTACCTAAGTGCTTTGCACTTACTGAATTTTAAGGCGGAGGTCTTATTGGCCGAAAATATCGGGATAAATAAAAATACAACATTTTTTATATTTTTCATTGCGAAAAACGTAATCTACTTTTACAATAGAAAGGGTTGTGAATATATTATACTGGAAAAATAAATCGAAATAATATGAAAATTTTGTTTTGTCTTCGCTAATTGTATATTACATACATGTAAGACGACATACGTCATGTTATCGACTTGTAAGGAGAGAAAAAAATGAAAAGTGTAAGATTACCATCGATGCTAGAAATCATAGTTCTTTTATTACTATTTCTTGCTGTTGTCTTTTCCTTCCAAACGATTTTTGATCTCCCAATTCAATTAGCGCTATTTATTTCATGGTTTTTAGTAATTGCGCTTGGATTAAGATTAGGATTTCGTTATCAAGAATTGCAAGATGCAATTACGAAAGGGATTTCTAACGGATTAGAAGCAATACTGATTTTAGTTGCAGTAGGTGCTTTAATTGGAACGTGGATTGCTGGTGGGGTAGTACCAACATTAATCTATTATGGATTAGAATTTATTCACCCTAGCATATTCCTATTAGCAACATTAATTATTTGTTCTATAACTTCTATCGCAACAGGAACGTCTTGGGGAACAGTGGGAACAGCAGGTATTGCTATGATGGCGATTGGTGAAGGACTTGGTTTACCACTTCCGCTTGTTGCGGGTGCAGTTCTTTCAGGAGCTTATTTCGGCGATAAATTATCACCACTTTCTGATAGCACAGTTCTTGCAGCTTCTATGGCGAAAGTAGATGTTATTGCTCACGTTCGAGCTATGCTCGTATTAGATGTTCCGGCTTATATTATTACTAGTATTATGTTTACTGTAGCTGGTTGGATGTATGGCGGTGATAATGTAGATTTGAATCGAGTAGAATTTTTAAAAGAAGCTTTATTAAAGCAATTTGATATTAAAATATGGATGCTTGTTCCGGCGGTCATTGTTATCGTTCTATTAGCGATGAAGAAACCGTCTATGCCAACAATTGCAATGGGAGCTTTAATTGGTGCAATTTGGGCAACTCTTTTCCAAGGGATGAACTTTGGAGAGGCGATTGGAACAGCTTATAACGGATTCTCAATTCAATCTGGTGTTGAGTTTGTTGACAAGTTATTAAACCGTGGTGGAATTAACGGCATGCTTGGCTCAGTAGCCGTTATTATTTTCGGTTTAGGATTTGGTGGATTACTTGAAAAACTAGGTGTTTTAAAAGTAATCGTATCAAAATTTGAGAAGAAATTAAATTCTGCAGGTAATGTAACATTGTCTACATTAATCGTGGCATTCTTAGCTAATATATTTGGTTGTGCGATGTATGTATCACTAATTTTAACACCAAAAATTATGGAAGATAGCTATGATAAATTAAAAATAGACCGTCGTGTATTAGCGCGTAACTCAGAAGTAGGTGGAACGTTAACTTCAGGTATGGTTCCATGGTCTGATAATGGTATTTTTATGGCTGGTATTTTAGGTGTAGCAACGTTCTCATACGTTCCGTTTATGTGGTTAAGCTTCGTATCGTTAATTTTAGCAGTTATTTACGGATATACAGGCAAATTCATCTGGTATGTAGATGATGCAGATAAAGGAAAGCAAGCATCATAAAATAAAAATCACCTTCTACAATATGTAGAAGGTGATTTTTTTATTTTTTAATAGCATTTGCTGAAGTTATTTCATTCTCATATTTAGCAATTTTTTGTTGTATCTTTTTTAAGTTTTTTTCAGTGTCTTGCATGAGCTGTAAGACATTGGTCTCCTGTTGTTTCATTAATGCTAACCTTTGAAGGATGGTAGATTCTCCTTCCATAGACCAGTCGATAAATTGTTTTATTTTTTGAATTGGCATACTGGTGTTTTTTAAACACAAAATCATTTCTAAATATTTCAGTGCTTCTTCATCAAAAACTCGATCTCCTTTTTCGTTTCTTTGCAGAAAAGGAAACAGTCCTTGTTTATCGTAATAACGTATTTGAGAAATAGTTAAATGTTGCATTTTGGCGACTTGCCCAATTGTATAATACATATCATTCATCCTTTTATTACCAAGGTATAATGCCATCTTTGTTAAGTATTTTACCATTATAGTTTGTTTCACTTAATGCATATTTAATAATAATTTTAGCACTTTCAGTGGTTGTATGGCCACCAGGGGAATTTCCATTAAGATCCGTAGTTGTAAAACCAGGAGTTACCCCAAATACTTCTGGACCGTTAGTGGCAAATTCTTTACTAAAAGCTAATGTTAAAGCATTAATAGCTGTTTTGGAAGAATTATATCCTAGTGTATTAATTGGATGTGTTTCACCATTAGCAAACATTGTTAGTGAGGCCATGTCAGTTGTTACATTTATGATTTTACTGTTGCTTGAATTCTTTAATAATGGTAAAAAGGCTTGCATCATTTGGAAAGTTCCAAAAAAATTAACTTCAAATCCTTGGCGTAAAGTTTCAATATTTAATTCACTAGGTAGTGTATTGAAGTCTAGCGCTATGCCTGCGTTATTAATTAATAAATGTAAGTGGTCAGTCATTTCGTAAATTTTCTTTATTGCTTCTTGAATGGATTGTGAATTTGAAATATCTACTTGAATATAGGAAACGTTTGAAACATTTAAAGATTCTACGGCTTGTTGTCCAAGTTGTTCATTACGAGCACCTAAAAATACGTGATAATCTTTTTCTGCTAATTGACGAACAAGTTCATATCCAATTCCTTTATTTGCACCTGTTATAAAAGCATATTTTTTCATATTGAATTCCTCCAGTAGTGTTATAGTAGGTTACAATGGAAAGGATACAGCCTAAACTTAAGTTTAGGTCAAGAGGAATTTTTTAAAATAAATATAGAATATCTATATATAAGAGTGAGAATTCTTATCATTTAAGAGAAAGTCTGTTATTATAAGAGATGTAGGTATTATATTTTCAAGGGAATGAAAACATGGAGTACAGAATTGAAAGAGATACATTAGGAGAAATAAAAGTTCCAGCTGATAAATTATGGGCAGCACAAACACAACGTAGTAAAGAAAACTTTCCAATTGGAACAGAGCAAATGCCACTTGAAATTGTAAAAGCATTTGCAATTTTAAAGAAGAGTGCAGCGCTTAGCAATCAAAAATTAGGAAAGCTATCAGAAGAAAAAGCAGAAGCAATTGTAGAAGCTGCGGATGAAGTGATTGCAGGGAAATGGAATGAACATTTTCCGCTTGTCGTATGGCAAACAGGTAGTGGTACACAGTCAAACATGAATGTGAATGAAGTAATTGCAAATCGTGGGAATCAAATTTTGAAAGAGAAGGGATCTGACGTACATATTCATCCGAATGATGATGTGAACATGTCACAAAGTTCAAATGATACATTTCCAACGGCGCTTCATGTAGCTTGTGTAATCGCAGTAGAAAATCACGTATTACCAGCAATTACGAAATTAAAAGAAACTTTAGCAGAAAAAGTAACTGCATTTGAACATATTATAAAAATTGGTCGTACACATTTACAAGATGCAACGCCGTTAACTTTAGGGCAAGAAATTAGCGGATGGCACCGTATGCTTGAAAAAACAGAGCGTATGATTGCAGAGAGCAATACATATATGAAAGAGTTAGCAATTGGTGGAACTGCGGTTGGAACAGGTATCAATGCTCATCCTAAATTTGGTGAGATGGTATCAGAGGAAATTAGTCAATTTACAGGTAAACAATTTGTTTCTGCACCAAATAAGTTCCATGCATTAACGAGCCATGATGAAGTTGTATATACTCACGGTGCATTAAAAGCATTAGCTGCGGATTTAATGAAAATCGCTAACGATGTACGTTGGCTTGCAAGTGGTCCACGTAGTGGTCTTGGAGAAATTATTATTCCAGCAAATGAACCGGGAAGCTCTATTATGCCAGGGAAAGTAAATCCAACGCAAAGTGAAGCATTAACGATGGTTGTAGCGCAAGTGATGGGGAATGATGCAACAATCGGATTTGCTGCGAGCCAAGGTAACTTTGAGTTAAATGTATTTAAACCTGTTATTGCTTATAACTTCTTACAATCAGCTCACTTATTAGCGGATGCAATTGTTTCGTTTAATGACAATTGTGCAGTTGGTATTGAAGCAGATGAAGAAGTAATTAATGAAAATGTGAATCGTTCACTAATGCTTGTAACAGCGCTAAACCCACATATCGGATATGAAAATGCAGCGAAAATTGCGAAGCATGCTCATAAAGAAGGGTTAACTTTAAAAGAAGCAGCATTGCAATCTGGGCTACTAACAGAAGAGCAATTTGATGAAATTGTAGATCCAAAGAAAATGATTGCTCCAAAAGAGTAATAGAGAAAGCCAAGGTTCTTAGTATAGAATCTTGGCTTTTTTGATGTTCATTTTTATGTTTCATCTACTTGCAATACTACAAGCTTCAAAATATATTATTTGTTAGCAGGCGTATTCATTACTTTCATCTGTGGGCAGTTCTCTTTTAAGAGTGAAATGAATTTTTCTTCTTCTAGTGGTACGAAAGTGGTCACTGAGTCAAATAAATTGTAATGGATTTCTAATTGTTGTCTAGTCCATTTTTTTGAATGAAGTTTTTTACCAGAGTATTTAACGTGACGAATATCTTCAAATGGAATTTCAGTATGAAAAATGAAACCGTGTTTTACAACAAGAGATGATTCCGTTATGTTGTAGTGAGAGAAATAGAATGAAGAAAGATTCACGATATTTAATAGCATCATGAGAGTGAAAAAAATAGAATTTTCATTTTGGAAGAATAACGAAACGAAAAAAATAATTATAAATAATGTAATGAAAATGACGTGGAATGGATTTTTTTTCGCTTTAAATTTCAAGTTAGTCACCTCGGTATACTTGTTCTTTAACTAAATTAAATCATAACATTGTGATAAAACGTGTGAATATGCAGAATTGCATATTCGCGCGTTTTATTATTCATGTAAAATTTCTTGATGGGATAAATTCAAAAGAAGTTTTGTAATAGTGGAGTGGCATAAAGTGACTTACAAGAATAGAAAGATAGCGTTAGTCATAATTAGTTGTATGATCATTATGAGTAGTTGTGCTAATAAATTTGTTGAAGATAGAAATCGAAAGCATACATTTGTACAAGCAAGTAAGGTTTTAGTAGAGACTGTAAATAGAATATATAAAAAGTAAAGGATGTTTTCTTATACGAAAACATCTTTTTTCTAGTTAAAATTGAATACTGAAGTTTTGGAATGAGTGAATACCAGTTCCATATTCACTAATCGCATATGTATTCTGTGCAATTTGTTTAACGGTAAACTAAGGGTCTTAAAGAATATTTATGTTCTATTTCACATCCTATAAAATGAATTTGTATAAACATATTCGCTTTTCGTTGTATTAAACCCTTTTGTTAGATGTTTTTATAAAAGTTTATAAAATGGGCAAACGAAACGTTGAAATGTTTGTTTGTGTTGTGATAAGATGATGAAGTGATAATAAACGATATATTGATTTGTTTGGTTTTAAATAAACATTTTGAAGGAGTGTTTAGTATGAGCGATATTTCAGAGAAGTTTTGGGATGCGTCAATAGAGGAATTAAAGAAAGGGTATGTGTTTGATGAAGAAAAAGAGGAGTACATTTGCTTAGCTTGTGGTGAAACATTTATTAAAGGTGTTATTTATCAAGATAACCAAATTTTGTATGAAGCAGAGAAGTTCGTCCAATTGCATATTCAAAATGAGCATACGTCTATGTTTGATTATTTGTTAAATATGGATAAGAAATTTACTGGTTTAACGGATTTACAAAAGAAAATGGTTCAGTTTTTCCATATGGGACTGAATGATAAAGAAATTGTAAAAGAGATGGATGGCGGAAGTACATCAACAATTCGTAATCATCGATTTACACTGCGAGAGAAAATGAAGCAAGCAAAAGTATTTTTAGCGCTAATGGAATTATCAGAAGAAAAATCAAAAGTACAAACGAAATTTGTGCCAATTCATAGAACAGCAACGATGGTGGATGATCGATACAATATTACGGAAGAAGAAAATGATGAAGTATTAAAAGCTCATTTTACAGAAGGATTAGATGGACCTCTCTCTAAATTTCCGAAGAAACAAAAGCGTAAATTAATTATATTGCGCCATTTAGTGAAGAAGTTTGATAGTAATAAAAAGTATACTGAAAAAGAAGTAAATACAGTGATAGAAAATGTATACCCTGATTTTGTAACTTTAAGAAGATATTTAATCGAATATGGATTTTTAGATCGAACAGCCGATGGAAGTCAATATTGGGTGAAGTTATAATCATACGAAAAGAAAATGAATAGAAGCACAGTATTATAACAACTATACAAAGAGATAGAGATTGAAAATAGATGTTTAATAAAAGGAGAAATGAAATTTGAAACCACCTGCAGATAACAATAAAGAAGGTGCGGAGTCACATAAGTTGGAAAGTGAGAGTAAACCGATTTGGAAATCGATGTCGATGTTTTTAGTACCGTTATTATTAAGTAATGTACTACAATCAGTTGGACAATTATTTGGTATGGTAGTAGTAGGAAGATGGCTTGGAGTTAATGATTTAGCGGCTATATCAGCATTCTTCCCATTATTTTTCTTGCTCGTTTCATTTGTAATTGGTATCGGTTCAGGAAGCTCTATTTTAATTGGTCAGGCGTTTGGTGCTAAAAACGAAGATCGTTTAAAAGCTATCGTTGGTACGACGTTGACGTTTACCTTTATTATTGGAGTTGTGTTGGCGATAATAGGCAGTATTTTTGCGATGGATATTATGCGTCTAATGGGAACGCCAGAAAATATTATTGAAATAAGTGTACATTATGCACGGATTTTATTTATATCGATGCCAGTATTATTTTTATATTTCGCATATACAACATTTATGAGAGGTACAGGAGATTCTAAAACGCCATTTTACTTTTTAATTGTAAGTACAGCGCTAAATATGATCTTATTACCGATTCTTATTTTTGGATGGTTAGGAGCTCCGAAATTAGATGTGTATGGAGCGGCCTATGCATCTGTTATATCTACAGTTATTACGTTTATTGTCATGCTTGTGTATTTAAAGAAGAAAAATCACCCATTACAACTAGATGGAACGGTTAGAAAATACCTTCGAATGGATGGGGAGTTATTAAAGCTATTACTAAGGCTCGGTATTCCAGCGAGTATTAATATGATATTAGTTTCATTATCTGAAATTGCCGTAATCGCATTTGTAAATCGTTACGGTTCGGATGCAACAGCTGCTTACGGCGTTGTGAATCAAGTTGCAAGTTATGTACAAATGCCAGCAGTTAGCCTTGGTATTACAGTTTCCATTTTTGCGGCACAATCGATTGGTGCGAATCAATTTGATCGATTACAGAAAGTTGTGAAGGCCGGAATTATTATGAACTACGTCATCGGTGGTGTGTTAATATCTCTTATTTACGTATTCTCAAGAGACATTTTATCACTATTTTTAACGAGTCAAACTACAATTGAAATTGCTCATAGCTTAGTTATGATTACATTATGGAGTTATTTAATTTTCGGTCATGCACAAATTATTAGTGCGACAATGCGAGCGAGCGGTACAGTACTTTGGCCAACTGTTATTGGAGTTGTTTCAATTTGGCTTGTAGAAGTACCCGTAGCATATTATCTTTCTTACCATACAAGTCTTGGAATAGAAGGCATTTGGATCGGGTATCCAGCAGCATTTATTGTCAGCTTAATATTACAGTATGCATATTATAAGCTTTCATGGCAAAAGAAACGAATTACACGATTAGTTAGTTAAATAGAAAAATGTCCCTAAGTTATTAGACTTAGGGACATTTTTTCGTAAGTTCAGGTTTATAAATAGCTTTTTAAAGTTATATCAAAATGTTGTCTAATGAGTGTTTTATCACTCATATAAAACTCCCACGCTTTTTCCGGTTCACCGATAATCTCAAAGGATTCCTCTGTAATATATAAAGCGCAATTATCCTCCAGTGCAATTCCTTCTATATTCCCTTGATGATTTTGTAAAAAGGAATGGAAGGCGTTCATTCTGTTTAATTGATTATAATGTGGACAAAATCTTTTATTAACAATACCCCATCCGTTACTCTCTATATAACCAGAACCTTCATAATCTGATCGGATACTAGACGTGAACCAACACATAGCACCAGCGCTATAACCAGCAATAAGTGTTCCTTGCTGCAGAGCCAATAATAATTTTTCATCGAGTCTATGTTCTTTCCATTGCGTAAGCATGTGAATATAGTTCCCGCCACCTAAATAAATTAAATCGGCTGAATGAATCATCTCGTCTATTTCATACTTTGAAGGTGAATCTGTTGTAGTACGTAAAATTTGTACTTCACAATGTAATTGTTTTTCAAAAGTGTCTAAAAATAATTTTATATAGCTTTCATCATCATGACTAGCCGTTGGAATAAACAATATTTTTGGGTACTGTTTATTTGTTAATTCTATAAGGCGTTCATTAATAGGCAAGTGATTTGAATCTTGTAAATCACCGCCACCAATGACAGCTAATTTCATAGTAAAGCACCACCTAATTATTTTTGTTATATAAAAATTCGATAGAAGAGAGTTACATTCCTTCCGTAATGTAATCAATAATTAGAAAATGTAGCTTAAGTATATCGGAATAGTAAAAAAACTACTGACTATATATACCAATGCATTAGAAACCATACATTGATATATAATATTTCATACTAATGTTTCAAAATATGGAAAAAATATGTTTAAATAGATATAATGACGCATTGATTCATATTGAATTTATACTTATATTTTAAAAGGGTATCGGAAATAATAGCGATTTTTTAAAACAGTTTTTACTTTTAATAGGAAGTTGTATTACAATATGTTAAAAATATTTCAATATATTTATTTAATATGAAATACAAAGAAGGAGAGTGAAAAAAGTGGATTTTCGATTTGAATTTACAACGAAGCTGAAAGAATACTTAGACGATGAGAAGGATGAAAAAATAATAAAAGATGGACACAGAGATGTAATTTTTCACTATTTATATGCGTTAGAGACTGAAATTGGCGTTGTTAAAAATCCTAATTTTACTTTTTTTGCATCAGGAAGACGTTCACATATAGTGTTAGAAAACGTTGAATTTAAAACAGAAGTAAATGTAAAAAGTAATATAATTGAAATTACAAAAATAGTGGATAATGTAGCTATTCCGTTAGATACTATCGTAGCGAAAGATCGGGAATTATTTGCACTTGGACGTAATGAGAAGTTTAGTGTACAAATATTAGAGCAGTATCTTTTTGATACATTTGGAGAAAAATTAGGTTTAAAATGAATGGAATAGCCTATGTATTTATGGGTAGTTAATTTTCATATATATCATTTACGTTTGACCTTTCATTTAATTTATACTACAATTCGTAGTGTGAAAGGAGTTGTACAATGTTTACTCAAAACTATAAGTTAAATGAGCGCGGGTTAAATCATTTCTTTGGACCGCTTGAAGCGAAAATTATGGAGATTGTTTGGTCTAGCGATGGTATTACTATTAAAGAAGTGCAGCAGAAATTAAGTGAAGAATCACCTGTGAATTTTAACACTGTTATGACAGTTATGAACAGGTTAGTAGAGAAATTACACTTAGAAAAACAGACTGTGAAAAGAAGTGGTATATATCGTGCTGTACAAACAAAAGAAGAATTCTTATCCAATCAAACGAAGAAAATGACACAGGAATTGATGGGGGAATTTGGAGATTTAGTTGTAAATCATATGTTAGATGAGTTAGAGCAGGCTGATCCGACTTTAATAAAAAAGTTAGAAGACAAATTGAGTCAGTTAAAAAGAGAGGATTAATGAAATGAAATGGCAAATGCGTAAAATCGTATTGTTAGCAGTAATTGTTAGTATCCTCTTTTTCAGTATGTTAGTGTATTACGTTACATATCCATTTCTGTTTCAAAATAAGATGTTCCTTCTTTCAAATTTTTGCTTGTTCCAGTTAGAAAAACATATGAAAGAATTATCGCTGATTCATATTATAATCGCTGGATTATTACTACTTACTGTATTAATCGTGTGCAAAAGAATTTGGCGACAATTTTTCTATAGTAAAAAATTACAAAAAGTACTTATCCCTTTCGTCCGAAAAAGAAAACAAATATATATATTGCCGACTACGGAAGTTGCGGCATTTACAATTGGGCTATTTCGTCCGAAAGTTGTCATGTCGGAAGGGTTGCTTCAAACATTTTCAGATGAAGAAATTGATGCGATTATTTTCCATGAAGAATATCATCAAAAGAATTGGGATCCGCTAAAATTATTTTGTTTTACGCTATTAGCAGAAGGAATGATGTACATACCGATATTAAAAGGGTTGTTACAGCGATATCATACGTATCAGGAGCTAGCTGCTGATAAATATGCGATGCAAAAAATGGAATCTTCATTTGAGTTAGGTAGCGCGTTATTAAAATTAATTAAAATAAAGACAATGGAAAATCGATGTGTTACAGCTTCATTTGCAAAAACAGCAATAAATTTACGAATCGAGCAAGTGTTAAATGAAAAGGTTGTTAAGCTTACTATTCCGTTACATACGAATTCGGTATATGTAACAGTAGGTTTATTCTGTATGTCGGTTGTACTTATTGTCGGAGAGTGCATATAGCCTCTTTTTTTAAGAATAAACACTACTCGTTGTAGTGTTTAAGGGGGAATAAAATGAATGCAGCAGATTTAACAATTTGGCTTGTGGCTGGGGCGGGAGTATTGTCATTTATATCACCGTGCTCTTTACCGCTATATCCATCTTATTTATCTTATATTACCGGTGTGTCTATCCAAGATTTAAAAGAAAATCGTGGGATTATGCAAAAATCAGCGATTATACATACAGTATTTTTTATGATCGGATTTTCGGTTATATTTTACGCGTTAGGTTTATCGGTAAGCTGGATTGGAATAACATTTTCATCTAACCAAAAATTGATTCAACAAATTGGTGGGATTTTTATTGTTTTAATGGGGCTATTTATGACGGGCTTGTTTCAGCCTAAGTGGCTTATGGCAGAGAAAAAGGTGCAGTATAGAAGTAAATCGACTGGATATATTCGCTCGATTTTAGTCGGTATGACATATGCAGCAGGTTGGACGCCATGTGTTGGACCGATATTTTCAGCTGTACTCATGCTTGGCGCGACGAATCCTGAAGGGGCGCTTCTTTATATTACAGCGTATACTCTTGGGTTTGCGGTTCCATTTTTCGTGATGGCATTCTTTATTGGGAAGGTAAAATGGATTGTTACATATGCCAATGTCATGATGAAAATTGGCGGTGGAATGATGATTGTAACAGGTATTTTATTGTATACAAATCAAATGACGAAAATTACAGCATTCTTTATTCGTCTATTCGGTGGATTTACAGGTTTTTAAAAATGAGGAGGAAGAAAAGTGAAGAAACTAATTGCTATTATACTAGTAGGTGCTCTCGCTTGGGCGGGGGTTAACTTTTATAATTCAAAGAAAGAAGAGAAGGAAAGAAAAGCGAAACAAGCAGAGTTACAGGAGAAAGAAGTATTACCACAAGTCGGTTTTAAAGCACCTAGCATCACATTAAAAGGATTAGACGGAAAGTTACAGTCGTTAAATGATGCCAAGGGAAAACCGTATATTATTAATTTTTGGGCATCATGGTGTGGGCCGTGTGAAATGGAGGCACCTGACTTAGTTCATATGTATGATAAATATAAAAAGGATGTTGAAATTTTTGCGGTGAATGCAACTGTTAGTGACCCAGTACAAGAAGCAAGCGCATTTGCTAATCGTTATGGTTTTGAGTTTCCTGTTCTACTAGATATGGACGGAGTAGCTGGACTAGATTATAAAGTATTCTCTTTACCGACGACATTTTTTGTTAATAAAGATGGAATTATAGTAGATCATGTACGAGGTGTATTACCACCAGATCAATTAGAAAAGAAATTTAAGAAATTGATTGAGAATTAAAAGGAGATTTGGTGACGATGGAGTGGATTGTGAGGTTACAACCCATATCTCTTATAATTGGAAGTCTATTTGGTTTTATGTTGATGAAACGAAAGATGAAGTATCAAAATGTATCATATGAAAAAATGATGGATGCCGTAACAAATGCTTTTCTTATCATCGTATTTGTATGGAAGTTTGCACCAGCAATTTTAAATCCTGTATGGGCTTTTGGGGCGCCGGTGCAAGCAATATTAGCTATTGGAAGTATGCAACATATTGTAGTAGGATGCGTAATTGCGAGTGTATACATTTTTTGGAAAAGTAAAAAGGAACAATTTTTGCTTCGTATTTTACTTGATGTACTCCCTTTTGGATTGTGTGTGTGCATTATCTTTTATTTTCTATTCCATCATGAAGTAGGTGTACAAACGACACTACCATGGGGAATGAATATATATGAATCTAAATTTTTATATCATCCTATTTTCGTATATGAGATCATCCTTGCTCTTTGTATAATGGGCTTGTTATGGATGAAAAATGAAAGGCTCGGAAATGGAAAGAATATAAGTGTTTTTCTAATTATTGAGGGGTTTGCTCATATTATTATTTCGCTTGTTAGTGAACAAAATTCGGTTCTGTTTGGTCTATCAGCAGAGCAAATAATGAGCTTTTGTATTATTAGTTTAGGGATTTTGTTGGTGCCGAAAAAATAAAAGATAGCCATGTACAGAGAGTATCTGTATGGCTATCTTTTATAAGCATATTTCTTCATCATATGCTAAATCATTATATTGTAGAAATCTAAAAACCCCTTTATTAGGGGTTTTTAGGTTTCTATAGGTCTGCATGTGTTTCTTGTTTATCTGTATCCCATTTTGGAAGTTGTTTTGCTTGTTGACTTTCAGTAAAATTATTAAATCCAAAAGCAAGTATGCATGTAAAGGTTAAAATAGCTAAACTAATCTTTTTCATTATCTTAGTGCCTCCTTAGTTAATAATTTTTGTTTTGCTTCGTAAGTTTTGAAAAAATATTTTTGAGATTTCTCTATTTTATTCACTTTATGAAATTCTACTGCTAATAATTCGTAATATTCTTGTACATAATCGTATAATTCTTTACTGTTAAAATATGTAGTGCCTGCAATGATTGCGTTTTCTAAGTCGTCTAGAATACCAGTGTGTTGTGTTTTTAAGATAGTGAAATGGTGTTTATATTCTTGATTATTTAATTCATTACAAATTTCTAAGCCTTTTTGAACCCAATCGTTTGCAAGTTCTTTTTCATTTAAACTAAAATGTTCTTTGGCTTGTAGAAAATTGGCTTTTAGGTGTTTAGGTAATTTGTTTGTAACTATTGTAAGATGTCTAATAGCAAGGGTTGATAGATTTTGAGAAGAGTAGAGCCAACCTAAGTTATTTCGAACTTTTAAGATTAGTGTATCGTCTTTCAGCTTTTGTAAAATATTGATTGCTGAATTATAGTTCTCTTCGGCTTGTTCGAATTGTTTTAAATAAACAGAACATGAGCCTAAAATGTTTTCGCATAGAGCTATTTTAATTTCATAACGTGGATATTTTGAGAAAATCTCTTTAGCTTGATTTGCATAATTGATTGCTGTAAGTGGTTTGTTTGTATGGTGATTAAATATAGCAAATTTATATTTATATTCAGCTTCTTCTAGTTCGCCTGGTACATGTTTTAAAAGGGATTCAGCTTTTTCGTATTCTTTTTTTGCTTCATCATAATTTCCAATAATGGTAGCATGTTCAGCTTTAAAAAAGTGATAATAATTAAGTAATAAAGTCTTCAGTTATTGGATTGTCTAAACGAACAATTTGACTAAAAGTATCATACTTAATGTTTGTCCAATCGGTTAGGACCTTATATTTAAAGTTTAGTAGGGAGTAGTAAAGCGATAGAGTTTGATCAGCTTCAATTTTATTAATCTGTTTCTCTATTTTTTCTTTTAATTGTTTCGCTTCAATTAATTGCTCCGCTACCATTACTTGATATAAAATGTTTAATTCGTTGACAATCTGTTCATGCCCTTTTAATAACACACTCATTATATATTCCCCCATTCGATAAAAGTATCCTAATTTAATTATTTCTATAATAGCAAAATAGAAGAAGTATAAGAGTGATTTTATCATATTTTTCAACAAAATTCTGAAAAATTAATTAATTTTTACATATTTCTTATTTTTATGTGAATATTACAAGTGCCTCTGGTAGTGGTGGGATGAATCTGACTCATGATACGTTAGCATCAATGGGAGGGATAGTTTTACTTGTAAATATGTTTTTAGGAGGATTGTTCGGATTGGGTCCAACTGTTAAGTTTTTAACAAAAATTTCACTTTCTTATTTAATAAAAACAGGATAATCCTCACTTTATAAGAATCATCCTGTTTTTATTGATATATTAAAAAATCGGCGGAGTAACAGAAAATAGGACTATCGCGTTTTTTTCAAAATGATTCACCCATTTATGCTTTAAATAAGCAGGTATTTTTACACTGTCGCCAGTTTCTAATACGTATTCTTCCTCATTTAAATATAATGTGATTTTCCCATCTAAGACAAATGCTAATTCTTCTCCTTTATGTTCTAGTACATTTTCTGATGAAGCTGTATTAGGCGGGACGGTCATAATTGCTGTTGCTAAATTTCCAGTGAAATCAGGTGAAAGCATTTCATATGATAAATTATCAATAATCATTTTCTTTCGTTTATGGGAACGTACAATTAAATCGTCTGTATTTGTATCTTCAAGTAAAAAGCTAAATGTTGGCACATCAAGAGCTTTAGCAAGCACTTTTAATGTTTGGATAGAAGGGTTAGCGGACCCGCGCTCAATTTGACTTAACATTGATGGTGTAATATCGGCCATCTTTGCTAGTTCTTTACTAGTTAAACCTTTTTCTTTTCTTTGTTTTTCAATTTTTTTACCAATATCTATATTTTCCATAATGAAAATCTCCTTAATGATTATTAAATTATATTTAAATGAATTAAATTAAAATTAACTTAATGGGATTATTTGTGTTAAACTATATTAAAATTAATTTAATTATAATTTATTGTATGGTGAGCTACAAGGATATAAGGAGGAAACAAAATGAAAGAAATAGGGGCATTACAAGCAGAATATCCATTAGTGAATAAGCTTATTGCAACAGAAGAAGTATTTTGGATAAATCCAAACATAGAAAAGTATGAAACAGCAATAAAAGATTCACCACTTAATGAAGAGGATGTAAAAGATGCGGAAGAGAGATTAAAGCGTTTTGCACCATATATTGCGAAAGTTTTTCCTGAAACGAAAGGGGCGAACGGCATAATCGAATCACCTTTAGTGAAAATACCTTCTATGAAAGAAGCTTTAGAGAGAAAATATGAGCAACCTATTTTAGGAGAATTATTATTAAAATGTGATAGTCATCTTCCAATATCAGGATCAATTAAAGCTAGGGGCGGCATTTATGAAGTGTTGAAACATGCTGAGCAACTAGCATTGCAGCACGGAATGGTAACAGAAGAAGATAATTATTCCGTTTTAGATAGTGATACATGTAGAGAGTTTTTCTCGAAATATTCAATTGCAGTAGGTTCTACAGGGAATTTAGGACTTAGCATAGGGATTATGAGTGCGAATCTAGGTTTTAATGTAACTGTTCATATGTCAGCAGACGCAAAAGAATGGAAGAAAGATTTATTAAGAAGTAAAGGTGTAAACGTTATTGAATATGAAGATGATTATAGCAAAGCAGTAGAAGAAGGAAGAAGACAAGCGGATGCGGATCCTAGCTGTTATTTTGTAGACGATGAAAACTCGCATGATTTATTTTTAGGATACGCAGTAGCAGCATCACGATTACAAAAGCAATTAGAAGAGTTAGAGGTTGTAGTAGATGAAAATCATCCTTTATTTGTTTATCTTCCGTGCGGAGTAGGAGGAGGACCTGGCGGAGTAGCATTCGGTTTAAAGTTATTGTATAAAGATAATGTTCATTGTTACTTTGCAGAGCCAACACATTCTCCTTGTATGTTACTCGGCTTAATGACAGGCCTTCATGACAAAATTTCCGTTCAAGATATCGGAATTGATAATGTAACAGATGCGGATGGACTTGCGGTAGGAAGGCCATCTGGATTTGTCGGTAAAACGATGGAACCATTTTTGAGTGGGAATTACACAGTAAGCGATGAAGAGTTATATAGATTGTTAAAAGAGCTAGCTGATACGGAGAATATTTATTTAGAGCCTTCTGCACTAGCAGGTATGATAGGGCCAGTGAAAGTATGTAAAGAAGATGAGTATTTACAAAAGCTACAGTTAACAGAGAAGGTGAAAAAAGGTACTCATATTGTGTGGGGAACGGGTGGAAGTATGGTTCCAAACGATACAATGGATGAATATTATAGGAAAGGTTTGGAATTAACGATATAAGAAAAATGAGGCTAGTTGTAGCCTCATTTTTTCATGTACATAAAAATCTTTGTTATTTTCACAATAGTTCTTTATAGTATATATAAAGGATAACTAATATTGAATAAATACAACAAAAAGCTTTATTTTACATAATAAGAGGATGTGTATACGATGTCATTACAGACTAAATATATAGCGGGTATTTCACTTGGGGTTATGGGTGTCGGCTTTGCGGCTTCTATCCCTTTTCAAGGAACGATAGCTGGAGAGATTATACAAGGGGGATTTGAAGCTGGGTTAGTTGGCGGGCTTGCAGATTGGTTCGCAGTTACAGCATTATTCCGTCACCCGATGGGAATACCAATTCCGCATACAGCTTTGTTACCTAAAAATCGTAAACGAGTAACGAAAGGGCTCATCAATACGTTAGAAAATGAATGGCTGACGAAAGAAAGTATTACGAATAAAGTAAAAGAGATGCAGTTAGCACAAATGGTACTGCAAATTGCTGAGAGAGAAATGCAGTCTGATGCTGTGAAAAAGGGGATTGTAACGATTGCAGAGAAAGCAATTGTTACAATAGATACAGAAAAGTTAGCTGTTATTATTGAAAAAGAATTAAAAACATATTTGCATACAATTAATACAAGTAACATCTTACAAGTGCTTGTTGATCAATTAGTTGTGCAAGAATATGATGAGAAGACACTTGATTACATTTTAGTAAAAGTGAAAGATTGGACAGCGCAAGATGAAGCACGCTACCAGCTTGGAAGTTTAGGTATGAAGGCGATGGAAAATATAAAAGTAGATGGATTCTTACAGTTTACATTGAAATCGTTTATGAATATTGTAGATGAAGATAAAATTGGCGGCATTTTGCAGAAGTTTATTATTAGCAATATTAACAGCTTACAAGATGCAGATAATAGCACGAGACAACTTATATTAGCGAAAATTCGTCAAGAAATTATAAATGTAAAAGAAAATGAAGCGTTACTACAAGAATTAGAAAATTGGAAAGAAAAATGGATTGCCAATTGGAATGCTACTGACAAAATAAAAGAGATGCTAGAGCAAGTACAACAAAGAGCAGTTGCTTTTGTAAATAATGAAGAATTTGCTGATAAATATGTTATTCCATTTTTACAAAAACAAATGAACAAAATAAAAGAAGATGAACAAACTGTTCAAAAAATAGAGGAGTGGTTACAAAAGCAAGTTGTTACACTTGTGGAAAAAAACCATTCGAAAATCGGTAAGCTTGTACAAGAAAATCTTGATAAGTTAGATGATAAAACGTTAATCGAAATGATTGAAAATAATGTCGGTAAAGATTTGCAGTGGATCCGAGTGAACGGGGCGGTTTGCGGATTTATGATTGGATTAGTGTTAGAAGGAATTAAAGCGATTATATGAGAAAAACCTTCCGCAATTGCGGAAGGTTTTTTATTTTTCGAGAACACTCATATTCAAATTATAAGCTTTCTCAATATTTAACTTGTACGTGCCATTTCCAGTTTTAATCGAATTTTTATACCAATGTTCTTGGTTGTTTAATTCTGGATGTTCTTCTGAAGAAGTATTTTCGTTTTTCGTTAAATCTTCTACTTGTTCCCAAGGTGTGCTTCCGTGTGTTTCTTTTTGATTTGTTACTGCTGTTAAAGATACATCACTTTCTTTTGCAAGATGGACAGACACTCTTGAGCTTTCCTGTACAAACCAATTATTTTGTAATTGACCTGGATAAAGAGATAGTTCGTTATTTGAAGCACGGATTTCCACATTTTTATTTTGTGGAAGAACAAGCGTTGGTTTCACCTGTGGTGCTGAATTAAATAACGTATGCTGAACAGGTAATGATTTTAAAGTGATATACATCGTTTCTCCAGCCGTTTGAACTGAAAGGAAATCATCTCGTTTTAAATTGAGTTTTTCATTTGCTTTCGTTGTCATTTCATAAGTTCCCAAAAGATGAATTTGATTTGTATTATTTCCCTCTATCGTTAGAGGTTGATGTCCTGCATCTACTACGATTTTTTTGATAGATTCAGGTATATCAAATTGTCCGTCTGGAATATTACTCGTTTGCCTCGTTGTGTTAATAGAGTGACGAACTTCTTCTAGTAATCCAGTTGATAATAAACAGTAAAAAGCAATTCCGACGCTTCCTAAAACACCGATAAAGAAAATACTAAAAATATCATATTTAATAAATGATTGTTCCTTCTTAGAAAATAGAAGGTATAGTAAAACTTCAGCTCCAAGTATGATAAGTAAAACTGGCCACCATGCAGTTAGTGTATCTAATACTTGAATTCCTTTTACGACTGAAAATAGTAAAAAGCACCCTAACGATATAATAGAAAGCCCCATTGAGAATGTTCCAACACGCCAAGTCCTCATTCGCTTGTCCCACCTTTGTTTTCTTTATTTCCAAGTAACAATTTAAAGCCGCCGCCAATTAAAAGGAGCGCAACGATAGATGTCTGGAAATAGCGATAATATAGTTCACTAAGATGGATATTAAATATAGTTACAAAATAATCATTCAAAATAGGAAGGACTGTTTGATTTAATAAATAATAACCACCGAGTGTAATTAATCCGATACCGATCCATCTTTGATGATTTATAAAATAATCGATAATGGGTTCGTCTTGTACTCGTTCTTTTCCGTATTTTGCTGTTTGCTGTAACGCATCAAAAAAGCTATAGAACCAAATGATTGGTACTAAAAATAAAAACGCAGAAAGTCTTAATAAGTCGAGTAAATAAATAGATAGTAAAAAGGCTGCCATAAGCTGAAGACCACGGCGTTGTAAACCTAAATACATATGACCTGCTCCAGGGAACATCGCTAAAATAGAAGCAAATGTTTTACTTTTCTTTCCTTGCTCTCGATGTTCTTCAAAATCTTCGAAAATAGTACGGTCAATTAATTGCTCGTCGCGTTCTTTTTTCTGTAGTTGCTGAACAACGTCAAAGAAATTATAAATCCATAAAACAGGTAACGTAATAAGAAAGATAAGGAAACTTCCTTGAGATGTTAATAATGTTACAAATATAATCATGCTGCCTAAGCCAGCGCAAGCGACTAAAAATGTAAGACCGCGTTGCATAAGTCCTAATTGGAAATGGCCAAGTCCAGGGATGATGGATAGGAGAATGATATAAAATCGTTCGCTCTCTTTAGAGGAATTTATCAATTCTCCAGCTTCTTGTTTTTTCGTTTGTTTTATAATGGTGATAACTAAATCTAGTAAGTTAATTACCCATAGAACAGCTAGTAAAAATAGAGAAAGAAAAGCAATATCACGTTCTCTTACTACTATGGTACAAAATACTGCAAAGGAGAATAGAAATAAAGATCCTCCGCTATATAAAATAAACCGTCCTAGCTTTTTTAAGTATAAATGTCCAAGCCCAGGAATTAGCCCTAATACAAGTGCTAAAAAGGGGTTTTTATTCATGCTTTAAACCTCCGTCCTTTTTTGATGTATCTACCGATTTGTTTACAATTTGTTGTGAGATAGAAGACTCGTTATGTTTTGAAGATTTCTCGAAATTTGATGTCGCTGTAAAAATATATTGGAATAAACCACTTACCATAAAAATAATTGTAGCTGCAGTCGCAATTATGTAGTGAATAATTGTGCGCTTTAGTGAGTTTGTTTTTATATTTTCATTAGGTTGTAGCGTTTCAAAATTAATTTGCGTCATAACTTCGTTCGTAAATGAATCATCATTTATCATTGGAAGGTTTTCATGTTGTTCATCAATACTTTCCATATAAAGTGTTAAACAATGATCACATTCGTAAAGATGTTCTTCCATAGATTCACGTTTATTGTTTTCTATAAAATCTAATGTATAATTGCGCCAATCTTCTTTTGAATAATGCATCATAGAAACTCTTCCTCCTTCCAATGTTTTTTAATCCATTTTCGTGCCCGATACAGTTTCATTTCGACTGTTTTTACTTCGATGTTTTCCTGTAAAGCAATTTCTTGATAACTTTTTTCTTCTAAGTAATGTGCGAGAACGACGTCACGGTAATTTTCGGGAAGTTCTCTCAGTTTTTGAGCAATGAGTAATTTCTGCTCTTTCGTCAATAATAAAGCCTCAATATTATGAGAGGACTTTATATTTTCCTCAGCTTCTTTACATAAGGAGAGTTCTTCACTTTCTCTAGCTTTCTTCCTCTTATAATCAATAGCGTGATTGGTGGCAATACGCGCCATCCACGTTTTTAATCCGCGAAATTGATAATTTGAGAGAGGTGTGAATTTTTACGAATACTTCTTGTGTAACATCTTTCGCATCTTCTTCATGTCTTAAAATAGAAAAGATAACTTGAAAAATATAATGACGATATGTTTGTACAAGGATACGAAAAGCATGCTCGCTTCCTTGCTGTGCTTTTTCAATTAATTGTTTTTCCTCAATGGGTCTCTCCCTCCTTTTTGACGCATTCTATTATATAGACGTAAAGAATGATAAGTCACCCTACACATATTGTAAAAAAAGAATAATATATTTTTTGCAGGAGAGCTAGATGAAAAAAGGTGTGAAAAAATGGTAAAGAGAAGTATATAATGAGCAAGTAGGAAATGTTACACGGAGAAAGGATGTGAATGTTAGTAGGGGAAGGGCCATACTAACAAACATGAAAATTAAAATATTAATAGCGGATGATAACTCTTTTATTAGAGAGGGCATGAAAATTATTTTAAATACATACGAAGAGTTCGAAGTAGTAGATACTGTAAATGATGGGGAAGAAGCTGTAGCATATTGTAAAAAGCATGAAGTTGATATTGCTCTTTTAGATGTTCGCATGCCAAATATGAACGGGGTAGAGGCGACGAAGTTCATTTGTGAAGAGACGAAAACAAAACCGCTTATTTTAACGACGTTTGATGATGATGAATATATTTTGGATGCAGTAAAAAACGGAGCGAAAGGTTATTTGTTAAAAAATAACGATCCGGAGCGTATTCGTGATGCGATAAAAGGAGTATATAACGGTCAAACTGTTATGCAAGATGTTGTCCTCGATAAAATTAAGTCTAATTTAATGGAAAGTAAAGAGGAAGAATGTAAAATTGATAAGAGCCTTTTCACAGAAAGGGAGCTTAGTATTATCGCATTAATTGCAAAAGGTTTCTCGAATAAAGAAATTTCGAAACAGCTTTTTATATCTGAAGGAACAATTGCAAATTATATTACGTCAGTTTTAGGGAAAACTGGACTTGAACATCGCACACAAATTGCGATTTATTACTTAACAGGGAAAGTAGATTAGTGATATGGAATTTTGGCTAACTGTAAGTAAATTAATTGTCTTTTTATATATTGTGTTTAGTTATATTTACGCAAATGTAGTAAATTTACCTTGGGTTATATTTACTTTACTTATTTACCTCTCTGTAAACGTAATGATTTCTATATTTAAAAAAGATACGTATAAAAAATTATTAATCTGTATGTCAATTGGCATAATTATGTTATTTACATGGAGGGTTCATCCATTTTTTATTTTGTTTTTACCTTTGAACTTATACGAAATTACATTCCATTACATAGAAAAGAATTGGCCACGCTTTGTTGTTATGATGCTCCCAATTACGATTGCAGATGAAAGTATTCGAATGACTTATGGATTAATTGTTGCATTTTCTTTTCTCGTTTTAACTATAGCAGATCGATATATATCGCGTGTAGTAAAGCTTGAATCGCAAAATGATAAGATGCGAAAAGATATGCAACGACTTACGAAAAGCTTACATGAAAATAAAGAGTACATAAGACAATCTGAATACACATTTAAGCTAGAAGAGAGAAATCGGTTATCGCAAGAAATTCATGATAAAATTGGTCACTCGATGACGGGTGCACTTATTCAAATGGAAGCAGCAAAAAGGTTAATGGAAATAGATAAAGAAAAATCTGCGGAGTTATTACAAAATGCAATTCACATTTCAAAAGATGGAATTGAAAGTATTCGCATTACATTAAAAAATATGAAGCCTCCAACTGAGCAAATTGGCATTCATCGTATGAAATTATTCATAGAGGAATTTGCCGGTAAGAATGATGTGAATATTCCTTTTGTATACAAAGGGAACTTAGATATGATTTCTCCCATTCAGTGGAAAATTATCGGTGAGAATGTTACAGAAGCACTAACAAATGCAATGAAATATGCTGATGCGACAGTTATTTCTATAGATATTCATGTACTTAACAAGATGGTTAAGGTGCAAGTGAAGGATAACGGAAAAGGGGTAGCTCTTGTTAAAAAAGGTCTCGGTATTATGGGGATGGAGGAGCGAACGGCGTCTGTAAACGGAAAAATTATTGTAGATGGGACAAGTGGTTTTTCAGTAACGATGTTGTTGCCAATATAAAGAGAATGGTACGAGGATGAACCATCTCATATGAAAAAAGTGAATATTCTCATGTGAAAAGAATGAACTTCTGCACTGAGCAGGTTCATTCTTTTTGTTTATACTAAAAGCAGAGAAACCGAAATAGGGGTGAAAATGATGAATACATTAGAAATTAAAAATTTAACGAAAAAATTTGGTGATTTCATCGCAGTTGATAATATGTCTTTATCTATTAAAGAAGGAGAAATATTTGGCTTTTTAGGATCAAATGGTGCTGGTAAGAGTACAACGATAAATATGATTGCTGGTTTGTTAAGAAGTAATGAAGGTGAGATTAGCATACTAGGAAAAAATATAAAGAAACATAATCGATTTGCGAAAATGAATATCGGTATTGTTCCGCAAGATATTGCGATTTATGAAGAGTTAACTGCCTATGAAAATGTGAAATTCTTTGCTGGATTGTACGGGTTACGAGGAGCCGAATTAAAAGCTAGGGTAGAGGAAGCTCTTAAATTTGTAGGACTTAGTGATAAACAGAAAAGCTATCCGAAGAACTTTTCTGGTGGGATGAAGCGAAGACTGAATATCGCTTGTGCAATTGCTCATAGACCGAAGTTAATTATTATGGATGAGCCGACAGTTGGAATTGATCCACAGTCAAGAAACTACATTTTGCAGTCAGTACGTAAATTAAATGAAATGGGAAGTACAATTATTTATACGAGTCACTACATGGAAGAGGTAGAAGAGATTTGTACGAAAATAGCGATAGTAGATCACGGTAAAGTAATTGCAGAAGGTACGAAAGAACAGTTAAAAGCAATTATTACTGACACGAAAGATATTTGGATTGAAGTGAAATCGGTAGAGAATTTAGATGTAGAAAAATTAAAAGAGATAAACGGTGTGAAAGCAGTTCAAATTGAAGAAAACGTAATTAAAGTGAATTCTGATGCGGGATTAAATAATTTAAATAAAATCATTCAACACTGTATCAATCATGATATTGAAATTCGTTCATTAGAGGAGCAGGCTCCCAACTTAGAAACAGTATTTCTTACCTTAACCGGAAGAAACTTACGAGATAAATAAAAGGTAAATGAAGAAAAGGTAAAGGGAGGTTCATCAATTGAACATCTTCAATATTGCAATTATGCACATTAAAAGAGAATTTAGAGACGTAAGAACTTTAGTTTTTATGTTAGCATTTCCGATTGTACTTATGCTTGTGTTAGGAACAGCGTTAAGTAATGCATTTAATAGCGATAGTCATACTATTAAAGATATACAAGTGATATACAAAGATGAAGCAAATGGTACGTTTTCTCAATCATTTGAAGCATTTGCAAAAGAAGTAAGTAAATCTGGTATTCACTTTAAGAAAGTTTCTGAAGAGGTAGATGGAAAAGAAAAAGTAAAACAAAACAAATACGCTGCGTATGTAGAATTGAATAAGGACGGGGTAAAGTTTTACGGAAGTGATAGAAGTAGTATTGAAAGTAGCATAGTTGAAGGAATGATGACTACATTTGTTGATAAGTACAATGTAGTAGTTGAGATTGAGAAAGTAGACCCTAGTAAAATTAGCACAATAATTCCGAATGGAGAACGTAATGAGTATATTAAAGAAACGGCATTACAAGCGACTAAAAAACCAGGTTCTATGGATTACTATGCAATTGTAATGACAACGATGGTTGCTTTGTATGGTGCGATGGGAGCAAGTAATTTAATTAGAGGCGAACGAATACGTAAAACAGGAGATCGTCTCATTGCTGCACCTATAACGAAAGCGGAAATTTTTATCGGGAAAATATTGGGTAATATGGTGGCGAATGCACTGTGCATACTACTTGTCGTTTTATTTAGTAAATTTGTTTTTCAAGCTAACTGGGGCGATCATCTTGGAGTTGTCTTACTTATTTTACTAACAGAAGTCCTTTTAGCAACTAGCTTCGGCCTCGGCATCGGATATATTACAAAAACAGGTGAAGCATCTAGAGCAATTATTTTAGTTATCGTACAACTAGCTTCTATTTTTGGCGGGGCATACTTCGTAGTAGAAGAAAATTTCGTTACGAATTTATCACCATTAACGTGGGCAAACACTGCCGTTATGAAAATTATTTATGCAAATGATGTAGGGGCGGCACTACCAGTCATCTCTTTAAATATCGGAATCTCAGCACTCTTTTTATTCATATCGATTATCGCATTACGCAGACGGGAGGGGCTATAGTATGAAAGATATTTTATGGCTTATGCAAAAAACATTATCAGTCCTTTTGAAAAATAAAAAAGGGTTACTCATTATTATTAGCTTGCCGATAATAGGAACGTTAATCTCCTTTTCAATATATGGAAATGCGGGGCAAGGGACGTTAAATATCGGAGTTATAAATAAAGAAAATGAGTCGATAGCAAATGATACGGTGAAATTTTTAGAAGAAATCAATCATGTAAAAGTAAGTAAAGTGAAAGAATCTGAAGTAGAAGATAAACTCACTTCAAAAAAACTTGATGGAGTGATTACGTTACAGTCTGGTTTTTCAGAAAGTGTCCGAGAAGGAAAACCAAGCAATATTGAAATTTCATCGATTAAAGGTGATCAAGTAACAGCGTTTATTAAGTCATATTTGTACAATTATATTGATAATGTAGCAGCGATAAGTAAAGTAGCAGGAACAGATCAAAGTGCATTTGATACGATGTACGCAGGATATCAAAAAAGTTCATTTAAAGTGAAGACTGAGACGTTAGAAGATACTTCGAAAAATAAAGATATGACGAACCAAACGATGGGTTATCTTATTATGTTTATGTTATTTTCAGCAGTGAACTTATCAGGCTATATTTTAAAAGAAAAAGAGAATAGAACGTACTTTAGATTATTATCCACGCCGATAGATGGAAAGAAATTTATATTATCTAACGTCGGGGTAAATATGATTATATTAACAGTACAAATTATGATTACAATCCTATTCTTAACGAATGTTTTTCATACGAATATCAATATGCCCTTCATCGTTATGGTTGGTGTACTGATGATATTTGCTTTAATAGCGATTGGAATGTCGTTAGTAATTGTTGCTTTTTCAAAAAACTCATCATCGGCAAATGCGATGCAAAACATGGTCATTGTACCAACATGCTTACTAGCGGGTTGTTATTTCCCATATGACATTATGCCAAGTGCAGTACAAAAAGTAGCTAATTTTCTTCCGCAGCGCTGGTTGTTAGACACAGTATCGAAACTACAACAAGGAATACCATTCTCGGAGTTGTATTTAAACATTTTAATTTTATTCGCTTTCGCAATTGCATTCTTCTTAATTGCTATTTATAAGTTTGGAAGAAATAATGATGCGAGAAATTTTGTTTAATGTGAAAAGGATGTGACGTTAAGTCACATCCTTTTTTGTATGAAGCATGAAATCTAAATTTGAATGACAAAATAGAAAGGTGGAAAGAAAATGATCGGAAGGAAATCAAAATGATTAAAAAAATATTGCGAGTTACTTCTATTGTTATTGCTATTTTCGTTTTTATTTTAATTTGGGTTCATATTGACGTTACACTCGGAAGAAAAATGGAAGCCGGGAAAAACATGCCGACAGAGTATGCGCCTCATTATAGTGACTTTCAATTATATGTAGAAGGGAAGTCTTTTTATAAACAATTATTTACTGATATAAGTGAAGCGAAAAGCTCCATTTACACGTATTTCTTCATTTTGTCGGATGATAAAAGTAGCCATACTTTTTTAAACTTATTAAAAGAGAAGGCAAAAGAAGGAGTAAACGTCTATTTATCCGTTGATCGCATTAATGATTTATCATTTGAAAGAAAGATGAAAAATGAATTGCAGGAAAATGGTGTGCATTTTACATATAGTAGAAAACCTGAATTACCATTCGGCTTTTATTCTCTTCATCATCGTAATCATCGCCGTATTACGACGATTGATGGGGAGATTGGCTATACAGGCGGATTTAATATAGGAGATGAGTACTTAGGGAAAGATAAGCGATTTGGATATTGGCGTGATTATCATGTACGACTTAAAGGAGAAGGAGCAAAAGATTTAGAACAGCAATTCGCTTTAGACTGGAAACGAGATACGAAAGAAGAGATAAAGAGAAGTACGAATAAAGCTAGTAAAGGGAATACATTACATACTATGACTAGTTACAATGGGCATTACGTTGCTGAAAAATATATAGAGCTCATAAAACAAGCTCAGCACTCCATTGTAATTGCAACACCGTATTTTATAGCGAAAAATAAAGAATCTATGAATGCTTTAATCGCGGCGCAAAAGCGTGGTGTTACAGTAAAAATACTTTGGTCATATAAACCGGATCTACCTCTTATAAAAGAAGCGGCGTATCCATACATACGTCAAGCTGTTAATAATGGGATTACTGTATATGGTTATAAAAAAGGAATGTTCCATGGTAAATTAATGCTTATTGATAATGAATTAACCGTTATTGGTACAACAAACTTTACTTCGCGTAGCTTCAATATAAATGATGAAATGAATTTTTATATTTATGGTGGTCCTATTGTAGGACAAGTTAATAAGGCGTTAACAGAGGATTTTCATGATTCGAAAGAAATGACGAAAGAGTTTTTTGAAAAGTTATCTTTTTGGGAGCGTTGTAAGGAGAAAGTGGCGGGATTGGTTGACTTCTATTTGTGATGATGAATTAGGAAAGGGTGCCTACAAAAGGCACCCTTTTTTGGTGGGAAATCATTATTTTTCATGCACCAGCATCGTAACATCATCATTAATCAACGTCCCCACATGTTCGCCTAAACATATTTTCTTCATGACACCAGGCTCATCAAAGTTAAAGACGTGTGCTGGTAAATTGTAGTCCCGGGCAAGCAGTAATGCCGCTTGATCCATGACTTGTATATTTTGTCTAACGACATCATTATAGTTTAGTTTGCTGTACATTTTTGCTGATTTATTATGCTTTGGATCACTTGTAAAGACGCCATCGACCCCTTGTTTTGCGACTAATATGGCATCACTATTCATCTCGATGGCTCTTTGTACACTTGGATAATCTGTCGTCACGAACGGTTGGCCGTTTCCGCCTCCAAAGATAACGATATAACCGTTATCTAAATGGTGGACTGCACGCAAGCGAATGTATGGTTCAGCTACTGCATTAAATGGAATGGAAGTCATAACGCGTACTTCTCTATTTGTTTTACTTGTTAAAACACCGCGAAGCATTAAGCTGTTAATGATTGTACCTAACGTACCGATATTATCAGCTTCTACTCGATCGATTCCCCATTCTTCAGCTAGATGCCCCCTAAAAATGTTACCGCCACCGATGACGATGGATACTTCTATACCTAAATCAACAATGGATAAAATTTCGTTTGCGATATGTTCTAATCGTTTGGAGTTAAAGCTATTTCCGGTTTGATCGGCAAGTGCACCGCCGCTTAATTTAATTAAAACACGTTTATATGGTCTCATAACAATTCCCCCTATATAGATCGCAGTCAACTCCCCCCACTGAGATAAAGCCTTTCAGTGGGGGCTTGAGTTCGAACACTAGGTCTTTTCGTCTATCGCTAGACAGTTTGACGCTCTAGCATTCATGCTACCTTATGGTAACACCCCGAGTCTGTTTTTGGTTGGTACTGACAACGAACGATTGTTTTCCCACTTGCATCACCCTTTCGAAAAAGAGCAGTTCTCCCTTATGGAAGAAGCCACCACTCAGATGAATCCGGCGTGTGCTACAAGCCCCGACAAGTCGCGTACACATGGATGGTTGACGCACCCACTAAGCTATGCACAAAGCAATAGCCTTACGTTTTTGCACTTCTAATAGAATCGGCGTTTTCACTTTGAGATTGCCATCCAATTCTACAACTCCTGACTTTTTCAATGTATTCAGCGCACCATTAATATCAGCATGGATACATGTTCCTGCTTTACTTTGATACAGACCACGCGTAATTCGTTTGCCGCTAAAGCGATATTGCGTCTTATCATCCTTAGACCAAACTGGAACCGGATCCTTATCAAGAAAACTAGCTTTTGAAGTATAGCTTTCTTCTTGTTTGAAAAAGCGAATGCCTTCTTTTACACATTTATTCTCAATCGCTGCAATCAATTTCTGAAATGGGATTTGAACAAACTTTTGATTATTCTTTTTCCCCATATGAGAGTTTTGTTTCCAACCAGCGTTATACCCTACAACAATCGTATCTATATCGAATTCTTTCACTTTTTTGAACAACAGACCTACTGTTTGTGCAATATAACCGTTTATTTGTCTTTCTCGTTTATGCCAAAGTGCGGCCATTTTATTCGTTACAATACGTTTTGAAATTCCATTGTCCATATTTTTCTGCCCTAGATTACATATCATTTTGTTGAAGTATTGATTTATGGATTTTAGTTTTTTCCCATCCATTAAGAAGGCATCACCTGTATTGGTTACGCAACTTAACAATCTGTCTACACCTAAATCGCAACTCAAAGCGTTACTAGTGGTCGTAGGTGGTTTCTTCATTTGAGAAACGTGCATTTCATATGTATAATGCACCTCAAAGAACCGACCTTTTTGCTTTGGTACAATCTCAATGTAGGAGATGTTTTTATTTCTTAAGTTTTTTGGCATACGTATTTTAATAGAACCGAATTTTTTTCTGAATGCAACATTCATCGGAATCATCCAATACCCGTTCTCATCCACTTTTGGCACTTGATAGATTTCAATAATTCGTTTGTCAGTGGAACGAGAATAATTCGGAAACTTAGGACGCCCTGTGAACTGCTCAGTTTTTTTCTTCCACTGTTCCAACGCTTTAAAAAAGCTCTTCACTTCTGTAAACAAGGCTCTACGAATCGCTTGAACCGAATTTGATTGAATGCCCCAGTAATTCATATCGGCTTGCATGGCAGTATCCACTTCTCTTATAGTAGCCATTTTATTATGATTCAAGTAACTTTGTTTAATCGTGTACAATCCAACATTTCGCAATGCTTTTGAACTATGTGACATGCGTTGCAGTAAGCGGAATTCTTTAGCAGTCAAGCAAGCTCGCCCAATATTTTGTTTTTGAGTGAATCGTTGTATGATTTCTCTTTTCTTTTGTTTACGTAATACTTTCACTGCTTTCTTTCTGGCCATTGTTTTCACCGTCTTTCTTAGAGGACTCATTAAAAATTTTTTAACAAATCCATATTTGGAACGAAATGAAACAACATGCGAACATGTTCTTCATCGTAATTCCTTTTGACTCAAGTAGGTGAATGATAAGCATTATCCAATTTCGTTGTCTTACAATCTATTCCCTCCTCTCCTTATCTACGCAGATTATATCGTAAGACAAAAAAACAAACATTCGCACTCAAAAAATTATTATGAGCGAAACAAAAGAGTTCAGCCTACCTTCTGACGGCAATTCATCTCCACCTGAATTGTTGAGTTTCACCCGTAACACAAATCGGAGGGAGTCTTCTTGCCGAAAAGGATAAAAAAAGGAACAAAGGCAAATGCCCTTGTTCCTTTTTAAGAAAATGAAAAAGAAAAGAAGAAGATAAGACGAATTGTTTTGTATAGTTTTTCATATCATCCACTCCTTTTCATTTTGAGTTGTTTTAAGTATATATCTTTTTGATTATACGAAACAATCTGATTACTTATCAAGTTTATTTTATCGTTTTTTAACAAAATGGTGTCAATGAAAAAAAGAAGAAAAATATTTGAATTTTTTGTGACGAACTTGTAGGTTTTTGTATGATTTTGTAGGTTAGCTTATAAGATGTGTGAGTAGCTTTTATAAATTCAAATTGAAAGCGTTCGCATGAAGGGGATGAACATAAATGAAAAAATTCGGATTGGCAACACAAATTTTTGTCGCGCTTGTTTTAGGGATTGTAGTAGGGGCAGTCTTTTATGGCAATAAAACGGCGATTTCTTATATCACACCAATTGGGGATATATTTATTCACTTAATTAAAATGATTGTAGTACCAATTGTTATTTCAGCATTAATTGTTGCGGTAGCCGGTGTAGGCGATATGAAGAAGCTTGGGAAATTAGGCGGGAAGACAATTCTTTATTTCGAAATCATTACAACGATCGCTATTTTAATGGGGTTACTCGCGGCGAATATATTCCAGCCAGGTACTGGCGTTGATATGAATAACTTACAGCAAAGTGACATTTCTTCTTATAAACAAACAGCAGATGCTACAGAGAAGCAAGGATTCGCTGAGACGATTGTTCATATCGTACCGAAAAACGTATTTGAATCGATTGCACAAGGTGACTTATTACCGATTATTTTCTTCTCAGTATTATTCGGTTTAGGAGTCGCAGCAATTGGAGAAAAAGGAAAGCCTGTTTTTAACTTCTTTGAAGGTGTACTCGAAGCGATGTTTTGGGTTACAAATCAAGTGATGAAATTTGCACCATTTGGTGTATTCGCATTAATTGCGGTTACGGTTGCAAAATTTGGTGTAGCAACACTACTTCCTTTAGGAAAACTAGTGCTAGCTGTATACGTAACTGTTATACTATTCGTTGTGATTGTATTAGGTATTAATGCAAGAATGGTTGGCGTAAACATTTTTACATTAATGAAAATTTTAAAAGAAGAACTTATTCTTTCATTTACGACAGCAAGTTCAGAAGCTGTTTTACCTAATATAATGAGAAAGATGGAAGAGTTCGGTTGTCCAAAGGCAGTTGCCTCTTTCGTAATTCCGACAGGTTATACATTTAACTTGACTGGATCGGCTATTTATCAAGCGTTAGCGGCATTATTTGTTGCACAAATGTACGGTGTGCACATGTCACTGACAGAGCAAATAACGTTATTATTCGTTCTCATGTTAACATCCAAAGGTATGGCGGGAGTTCCAGGTGCATCGTTCGTTGTTGTATTAGCAACGTTAGGTTCAATGGGGTTACCACTAGAAGGTATCGCGTTAATTGCGGGAATTGACCGCATTTTAGATATGATTCGCTCATCTGTCAATGTATTAGGAAATGCATTAGCGGCCATTGTTATGTCGAAGTGGGAAGGCGAATTCGATAATGAGAAAGCAAAACAATATGTAGAAACAGTCAAAGAAACAAAAGCAGCATAAGAAATCGTTAAGGAGTGAATAATCATGGCAACATTAACTGAAGTTAAAAATGGTGTTCGAATTGAAAAAGACTTTTTAGGTGAAAAAGAAGTACCAAACTATGCATACTACGGCGTACAAACAATGCGTGCAGTTGAAAACTTCCCAATTACAGGATACAAAATCCATGAAGGTTTAATTAGAGCGTTCGCAGTTGTAAAAAAAGCTGCAGCGCTTGCGAATACAGATGTAGGAAGATTGGAATTGAACAAGGGCGGCGCGATCGCAGAAGCTGCTCAAGAAATTCTTGATGGAAAATGGCATGATCATTTCATCGTAGATCCAATCCAAGGCGGAGCAGGTACTTCAATGAACATGAATGCAAATGAAGTCATTGCCAATCGTGCGCTTGAATTATTAGGAATGGAAAAGGGAGACTATCATTATATTAGTCCAAATAGTCATGTAAACATGGCGCAATCAACAAACGATGCATTCCCAACGGCGATTCATATCGCAACATTAAACGCATTAGAAGGTTTATTACAAACGATGGGTTATATGCACGATGTATTTGAATTAAAAGCAGAACAGTTCGATCATGTGATTAAAATGGGTCGTACGCATTTACAAGACGCTGTGCCAATTCGTCTTGGACAAGAATTTAAAGCGTACTCTCGTGTACTTGAACGTGATATGAAACGAATTCAGCAATCACGTCAACACTTATATGAAGTGAACATGGGAGCAACTGCAGTTGGTACAGGCTTAAATGCAGACCCAGAATATATTGAAGCAGTTGTAAAACATTTAGCTGCAATTAGTGAACTACCACTAGTTGGTGCAGAAGACTTAGTAGATGCAACGCAAAATACAGATGCATACACAGAAGTATCTGCAGCACTTAAAGTATGTATGATGAATATGTCTAAAATTGCGAATGACCTTCGCTTAATGGCATCAGGTCCACGTGTTGGTTTAGCAGAAATTATGTTACCAGCTCGTCAGCCAGGTTCATCTATTATGCCAGGGAAAGTAAACCCTGTTATGCCAGAAGTTATTAACCAAATTGCGTTCCAAGTAATTGGTAATGACCATACAATTTGCCTTGCTTCAGAAGCAGGACAATTAGAATTAAACGTGATGGAACCAGTACTTGTTTTCAACTTACTGCAATCGATTAGCATTATGAATAACGGTTTCCGTGCCTTTACAGATAATTGCTTAAAAGGAATTGAAGCGAATGAAGATCGCTTAAAAGAGTATGTTGAGAAAAGTGTAGGAATTATTACAGCCGTGAACCCTCATATCGGTTATGAAGCAGCAGCTCGCGTTGCGAAAGAAGCAATTGCAACAGGGCAATCCGTTCGAGAACTTTGTGTGAAAAATGGTGTACTGTCACAAGAAGACTTAGAATTAATTCTAGATCCATTCGAAATGACACACCCAGGGATTGCAGGAGCAACTCTTTTAAAGAAAAATTAAAAGAAGAGGGGGGACAAGCCCCTCTTTTTTGTTTACAATATAGAAATGCTATATATGAATAGAGGTAGGGATGTTATGAGCAAGTTTACAGTAGCTTCTAATGGTGCATTAGAAACAACATTAAGAGGAGCAGAAGTATTATCAACACCACTTTTAAATAAAGGGGTAGCTTTCACACAAAATGAAAGAGAAGAGTTAGGTTTAAAAGGGTTATTACCGCCAGCGGTTTTAACGTTAGAAGAACAGGCACGCCGAGCATACGAACAATTTAGTTCTCAGCCGGATGATTTATTAAAGAATGTATACTTAACTGCGTTACATGATCGAAATGAAGTATTATTTTATCGTATATTAACAGATCATTTACGTGAAATGTTACCGATTGTATATACACCAACTGTCGGTGTAGCAATTCAAAGATATAGTCATGAATATCGTAAACCACGTGGCGTTTATTTATCAATTAACGATTCATCAGGTATCGAAGAAGCATTTACCAATATCGGTGCAACAGCTGAGAACATTGATTTAGTCGTTGTAACAGATGGAGAAGGCATATTAGGAATTGGTGACTGGGGCGTTGGTGGTATTAACATCGCAATCGGAAAATTAGCTGTTTACACTGCTGCAGTTGGAATCGATCCTAGTCGTGTATTACCAGTAATTTTAGATGTAGGTACAAACCGTGAGGAGCTATTAAACAATCCATTTTATATTGGAAATCGTCACCCTCGTATAACAGGTGAAGCTTACGATGAATTTATTGATACGTTTGTACAAGCGGTAAACAAACAATTCCCGAAAGCACTTTTACATTGGGAAGACTTTAGCTCTCGTAACGCACGAAAAATTTTAGATAAATATCGTCATGATGTTTGTACATTTAATGATGATATTCAAGGTACAGGTGCAGTTTCACTTGCGGCAGTATTATCGGCAGTGAAAGCTTCTGGTGTACCGCTAAGTGAACACCGCGTTGTTGTATTTGGTGCTGGTACGGCTGGAATCGGTATCGCAGATCAAGTTAGAGATGCGATGGTCCGCGTAGGCGTATCTGAAGAAGAATCATATAAGCGTTTCTGGTGTATTGATCGTAACGGGTTAGTTACAGATAATATGGAAGATCTTCTTGATTTCCAAATTCCGTACGCAAGAAAAGAAGCAGAAGTAAGTGAGTGGAAAGAAAATGATGTGATCGGACTTGCTGAAGTTGTGAAACATGTAAAACCGACAATTTTAATTGGTACATCTACTGTTGCAGGTGCATTTAAAGAAGAGATTATTAAAGAAATGGCTTCTCACGTAGAAAGACCAATCATTTTACCAATGTCGAATCCAACGCCACTGGCTGAAGCAAAACCAGCAGATTTAATCGAGTGGACAGAAGGAAGAGCGTTAGTTGCAACAGGAAGTCCATTTGAACCAGTTACATATAACGGTGTAACGTATGTGATTGGACAATCAAATAATGCACTTATTTTCCCAGGGCTTGGTCTTGGAACAATTGTAGTACGAGCAAGCGTCATGACGGATGGAATGTTCGCAGCGGCTGCTGAAGCAGTTGCAAGTATGGTAGATACAAGTCAGCCAGGAGCACCTATTTTACCAGAGGTCGAAGAATTACGTAATATCTCAGAAATGGTTGCAATTGAAGTAGCGAAAGTTGCAGTTGCAGAAGGTGTTGCAAGAGTGAACTTAAGTGATAACGATATCAAGATGGCAGTGCAAGAAGCAATGTGGAAGCCAGAGTATCGCCAAATAAAAGCGGTAGAAAAGGTTAGAATATAGAAAAAAAGCCCGTTTATAACAATAAGCGGGCTTTCACTTTTACTACTGAAAAAAAGTATAGGAAGTGTCACCTTTGAATTGGAATCAATTATGGAAGAAAGATATGTCCCTTTTAATTATATTAATGGTCGTTGTTCCGATTGCTGGGGAGCTGAACTTTCATCCCTTTAATGATACGTTTCGAGTTAGCTTCGGTACACCGCTATTCTTCTTTTTATTATTATTTTTAAGAAGAGTACCAGCAGGAGTTGCAGGTATTCTTGTTGGTATATCTGTAGTCTTATTCCGAGTATGTCTTGACTGGATCATGCAAGGTTCATTTCATATGACAGAATCATTTTATTTGCGTTATCCTGTGTTCTTCTATTATTTTATTTATGGCAGTTTTTTTTCGCTTTGTAGGGTAAATAAATTCCATCAGAAACCAATCATTATTGGATGCCTTGGAATTTCAATTGAAATTGTTGCAAGTATGTCAGAACTTGCGTTTTATCACATGTTAGTACTAGGTACAACAATAACGATTTCTGAAGTGAATAAACTTATTATTATTGCTATTTTTCGTAGTTTCTTTGCACTTGGTTTTTTAAATATGATGAATTTATATGAAACGAAATTAAAAGAATCGCAAGTTCGAAAAGAAAATGAAAATATGTTAATGCATCTTTCTAATTTATATGTGGAATCTGTTCATTTGAAAAAGACGTTACAAAATGCGGAGTTAATTACACAAGAAGCATATCAACTATATCGAAATTTACAAGTAAGCGCTGATTCAAGTAGTAAAACAGCATTGAAAATAGCGGGGGAAGTGCATGAAATAAAAAAGGATAATCAAAGGATATTTGCAGGATTATCTAAACTGTTATTAGATAAAAATGTGGCTGAATATGTAGAAGGACATGAGTTAGCAGAGATGATTGTTAGAATAAACGAGAAGTATGCTGAAATGCTAGAAAAGGATATACGTTTTTCTAAACATATAGAAGGTGAGCATGCTGCATACCACGTGTATACAGTGCTATCAATTTTTAATAACTTAGTTGCAAATGCGGTTGAAGCAATTGAAGATAAAGGTTTCGTTATTATTAAGCTATATAAAAGAAATCAGCATATATTTTTTGAAGTAATTGACGATGGACCTGGTATTGCACAAAAGTATAAGAAATTAGTATTTAAGCCAGGATTTACTTCCAAGTATGATCAAACGGGAACACCGTCAACTGGTATTGGGCTTTCTTACATAAATGAAATGGTAACAGAGCTAGGCGGAGAAGTGAAATTAGAAGACCGAGAAAATAAAAGAGGATGTAAGTTTATCGTTTGTTTACCAGAGGATAGTTTAAAGCAGGAAGGGGAATAGATTTGTTTTATTATATCGTAGACGATGATGAAGTTTTCCGTTCGATGCTTTCGCAAATTATTGAAGATGGAGATCTTGGAGAAGTAATTGGTGAGGCGGATGACGGAGCTTTTATTGAAGCGGATCAACTAAATTTTAAAAAAGTAGATATTTTATTTATTGATTTGTTGATGCCGATGAGGGACGGAATTGAAACAGTTCGTCACATTGCGTCAACTTTCACGGGGAAAATCATTATGATTTCTCAAGTGGAATCGAAGCAGCTTATAGGTGAGGCATATACACTTGGTGTAGAATATTATATTACAAAACCATTAAACAAAATCGAAGTTGTATCTGTTGTACGCAAAGTGATGGAGCGTATTAGATTGGAGCGTTCTATACATGATATTCAAAAATCATTGAATAACGTGTTTCAGTGGGAAAAGCCGCAATTGCGTACTGAACCAGTGCAAGAAGGAAAAAAGATAGGGGATTTAGGACGCTTTTTACTATCAGAACTCGGTATTGCGGGAGAGAATGGAAGTAAAGATTTACTTAGTATGCTGGAATATTTATATGGTCAAGAAAAGGCACAGACATTTGAGTTTGGCTTTCCTGCGTTAAAAGAAATTTTTCATCATATTACGATAAGGAAATTAGGGGATCTAGCTTTAGAGGCGGATATTGATAAAGAGAAAAAAGCGTCTGAACAAAGAGTACGTCGAGCTATTTATCAGTCGTTAAATCATTTGGCTTCTTTAGGATTAACAGACTTTTCAAATCCAAAATTTGAAAGCTATGCTCCAAAATTTTTCGATTTTACCGTAGTTAGAAAACGGATGACAGAAATGACGAAAGATGAACTCGCATCTTCTGGTCATACGCGAATTAATACGAAGAAGTTTATTCAAGTGTTGTATTTTGAGGCGAAGAGGTTGATGGAGATAGAGTGAAGAAGATGCTTATAAATAAGCATCTTCTTTCAGAGTGTTGGGAAACCCTTTAGGGTTCCCAACACTCTGGAATCTTTTTTGATTTTAGCGAATAAAAACAACATAAAATAATAGAATTTTAAAAAATAGCCCTCCACCTGACCCTTTTTGGTCAGGTGGAGGGCTATTTTTTTCATGTTTTGACAAGCTGCGGTGAGATAAGCTTGCATTTGGACAGACTTCAGCCCTCGAAACCGGGCATAGCGGTAGCCATGTAGTTCTTTGGCGTCTGCAAAGCTTCGCTCTATAGTGGAACAGCGTACTTTATACAACCTTTTCCCTGTAGCTGTTAGCTTGTTTTTTCTAGCAATATCCTTATATTTCTCCCACACATGATGAGTGATAACTTTTTGTTTTTGTTTCTTTGAAAAGCACACCTCACGTAACGGACAAACAGCGCAGTCTTCTGGATTCGATTTGTATTGACGGTATCCTTCACGATCAGTTGTTACATATTCTAGAATACATCCCATCGGACAAGCGAAAACATTCATTTCTTCTACATATTTAAATTGGCTTTTCGGTACTTCTTTATTCCGTTTTCCAAATCGGCGATACCCCATCACCATAAATATATTCCGTTCTGATAGTTTCTTACAGATATATCCTGTAAAATAGCCAGCATCAAGGGCAACAGCTTCTACTTTGAAGTCGAATTTATCAATCTGAGCTTGGAGGCGTGCTAAATACGGCTCGGAATCTGCCATATTTCCAGCCGTTACATAGGTATCTGTAATAATATTGTACTTCGCATCAGTCGTACGATGATCCAAGAAATGAAAACCATTTGGTTTTCCATCTCTCATTAAAAATCCACTATCTGGATCCGTTGTACTTATACGAGTTTTTTTGGTAGGGGTATCACTTTCCTTTCTAGGTTTTAATTCTTTTTTCCATGTACCTCACGATCTTCGATTACCGCAGCTTCTAGCTCGTCTATATAAAACTTTGCTTTTTCTTTTTTATATTTATGTACAAATTTATTTTTATTGGCATTGGCCTTAATATGTGTAGAATCTGTCATCAGTGCACGTCCTCCTACCATCCGGTGCTCCGTCGCTTGTCTCACAATCTCATCAAAAATTTCTTCGAAAATATTTGTATGAATAAAACGAGTACGACGATTCCAACTGATTGTAGAGTGATCCGGAATAGTATCCGATAGAGAAAACCCTAAAAACCAACGGTAGGCAATATTCGTTTTAATTTCCTTTTCCAATTGACGCTCAGAACGAATACCGTAAAAATATCCAATAAACATCATCTTAAATAAAACAATAGGATGAATGGACGGGCGTCCATTGTTTTCACAGTAATAAGGGCGTAACTTCTCTTCAATAAAATCAAAACTAATTGTCGCTTCAATTGCACGAAGGAAATGATCTTGTGGAACCAACTCTTCTACAGAAACAGATACACGCTCATCACGATGATTTTTTAAAGCACCCATCATAAAAAATCTCTCCTTTTCCTCTTTTTTATCAGTGTTGACACATAAAAAGAGGTTCAGACACAAAAACAGGCTGTGGAGAAGACTTTCTCCACAGCCTGGAAGAAGATGCTTATAAATAAGCATCTTCTTTTGTTAAATCAACATTTTATATTTTCTCGTGGAGCATGTAAAATGTTAAGTAAGAGAAAATGGTTTTATATTAAGGAAGTGTCAAAGCGATGAGTTTCACATTGAATAAATCGATTATTAAAGAAGTGTGCGGAGAGACCTCATATAAAAGAGGTGAAGCCTATTATAAATCAAATAAAGTGATAATAGATCATTACGATGAAAATAAAGAAATTTGTGAGGCGACAGTAAAAGGGAACGAGGATTTCCATGTTACAGTAGCAAAAGCCAAAAAGGGTGATGTTGTTGCAAAATGTAGTTGTCCTTCATTAGCGTCTTTTCAAACGTACTGTCAACATGTTGCAGCAGTATTAATACAAATAAACTATAATCAACAAATAGGTGGAATGAGCTCCACTAGTAGCAGAAATGATCAATTGACAAGTGGTATGTTTCAGCTGTTTGCAGACAAACCACTGAGGCCAAAAAGTAAACAACACCGTTTTGATACACGTGAAATATTAGATATTGAGTTTATATGTACACCAGTTGCTACGAGAAGTGGTGGGGCTCTTCTTGGAATTCAATTGAAACTTGCCAAAGTGTATTTCATAAATCATATTAGAGAATTTCTTTCTAAGGTGGAGAAAAGAGAGTCTTTTCATTGTTCAAATGAATTTACATATACACCAGATATACATAGTTTTAAACAAGAAACGGATGCGATTATTCAGCAGCTCATTAAAATGTATCATAACGAAAAAATGTATGAAGATACGCTAGAAGTACACGCGAAACAAGATGAAAGTATGATATTTATACCACCAGCTTCATGGAAAGATATGCTCTTTTCACTTTCTAAAGCTGAATATGTACAGCTGAAACAAAATGAACAACTGTTTCAGGGATTACAAGTTTCAAAAGGGTTGTTGCCGTTACACTTTGAATTTACGAAGGGAAATAATGGCGGATTTACACTTCATATAGATGGTTTAAATCGTGTACAAGTTATGGATATGTATAACAATGCACTTTACGATGGGAAATTATATCACTTACACATTGAAGATTGTATGCGACTTATTGAATTACAAAAGATGATGAGTCGCTCAAATAGTAATCAGTTTTATATTCCAGAAAGTAAGATGGAACATTTCGTCGCGAAAGTTGTACCAGGATTAATGAAGCTCGGAACTGTACACATTGATGAAGTAATATCGGATCGTGTTGAAACACCTTCGCTAAAAGCGAAATTGTATTTAGACCGCGTGAAAAATCGCTTATTAGCAGGTCTTGAATTTCACTATGGGAACGTTATGATTAATCCGCTAGAAGAGGATGGACAGCCGTCTGTTTTTAACCGTGATGAGAAAAAGGAAAAAGAGATTTTAGACATTATGAGTGAAAGTGCTTTTGCAAAAACAGAAGGCGGTTACTTTATGCATAATGAAGAAGCTGAGTATAACTTTTTATATCACGTTGTGCCAACATTAAAAGGTTTAGTTGATATTTATGCGACAACAGCAATCAAATTGCGAATTAGTAAAGGGGATGCAGTTCCTCTTATTAGAGTGAGAAGAAAAGAAAGAATTGATTGGTTGTCATTTCGTTTTGATATAAAAGGAATACCAGAAGCAGAAATTAAAGGTGTATTAGCGGCCCTTGAAGAGAAACGTAAATATTATCGATTGGCGAATGGTTCGTTTTTATCGCTAGAGAGTAAAGAGTTTAATGAAATTAATCAGTTTATAAAAGAATCAGGTATTCGGAAAGAATTTTTACATGGAGAAGAGGTAAATGTTCCGCTTATTCGAAGTGTAAAATGGATGAACGGACTTCATGAAGGCAATGTTTTAAGTTTGGATGATTCTGTTCAAGAGTTAGTAGAAAACATTCAAAACCCGAAAAAATTAAAGTTTGCTGTGCCAAATACTTTAAATGCAGAAATGAGAAAGTATCAAGTATATGGGTTCGAATGGATGAAAACACTTGCTCATTACCGTTTTGGCGGTATTTTAGCAGATGATATGGGACTTGGAAAAACGTTGCAAAGCATTGCTTTTATAGATTCTGTTTTGACTGAGATTCGAGAAAAGAAACTGCCAATATTAGTCGTTTCACCATCATCTCTTGTTTATAATTGGTTTAGTGAATTGAAAAAATTCGCCCCGCATATTAGAGCAGTTATTGCAGATGGAATTCAAGCAGAGCGCCGGAAAATTTTGAAAGATATAACGGAATTTGATGTTGTAATTACGTCATATCCATTACTGAGAAGAGATATAAGATTGTATGCAAGACCATTTCATACACTATTCCTTGATGAAGCGCAGGCGTTTAAAAACCCTACAACGCAAACGGCAAGAGCTGTGAAAACAATTCAAGCTGAATACCGTTTTGGGCTAACGGGTACACCTGTAGAAAATTCATTAGAAGAGCTATGGTCTATCTTCCATGTCGTCTTCCCAGAATTGTTACCAGGAAGAAAAGAGTTCGGTGATTTAAGGCGTGAAGATATAGCGAAGCGAGTGAAACCATTCGTATTAAGACGATTAAAAGGGGACGTATTAAATGAGTTGCCAGAGAAAATAGAGCACTTACAATCATCGGAGTTATTACCCGATCAAAAGAGTCTTTATGCTGCTTATTTAGCGAAGCTAAGGGAAGAAACGTTAAAGCATTTAGACAAAGATACGTTACGTAAAAATAAAATTAGAATTTTAGCTGGTTTAACGAGATTGCGACAAATTTGTTGCCATCCTGCTTTATTTGTTGATGATTACAAAGGAAGTTCAGCTAAATTTGAACAACTGTTAGAGATTTTAGAGGAATGTAGAAGTACAGGGAAGAGAATATTAATTTTTTCTCAATTTACGAAGATGCTTTCCATTATTGGTCGTGAGTTAAATCGACAAGCAATTCCATACTTTTATTTAGACGGGAGTACACCAGCGCAGGATCGTGTAGAGCTGTGCGATCGGTTTAACGAAGGAGAAGGGGATCTATTTCTCATTTCTTTAAAAGCTGGTGGTACCGGACTTAATTTAACTGGTGCAGATACAGTAATATTATACGATTTATGGTGGAATCCAGCTGTTGAACAACAAGCGGCTGATAGAGCGTATCGAATGGGGCAAAAAAATACAGTACAAGTTATAAAGCTAGTAGCCCACGGAACAATTGAGGAGAAAATGCATGAACTGCAAGAAAGTAAGAAAAATTTAATTGCTGAAGTGATTGAGCCAGGAGAAGAAAAATTAGCATCCATTACGGAGGAAGAAATAAGAGATATTTTAATGATTTAATATGAAAAAGCTATGCTTTCACATGTGAAAGCATAGCTTTTTGTTGTAATAATTATATTTTGTTTTGTGCAAAGTAAAGAAATCAAATGTTATTTAAATTACTTCTTTGTACCTTTACTTTTGTAGGGTTTGGCAGCTGCCTTTTTCTTTGCACTTGATTGCCAACGGTTCCATCCTTTACTTCCTGTACCTTGTCCTACACCTTTTTTCGGTTTTGCTTTCGTTTTACTCATATGATCACTCCGTTATATAAAAATCTTATTTGATAATAGTCAATGATTTAGAAAATACTCTTTATAAATGACTATGATTGCTGTAAGTAAAAATAAACTGCTTGAATGCTATAGTATAACATGAATTTGCAAGTAAACTGAAAGGAATTATAAAGAAAATGAAAATAATAAGAAATACTGCAGATTCTATATTCCGAACGATCACATTAATTGTTGTGTATACGTTAGTTTCGGTCAGTGAAACATTTTTTGGATTGACGAGGCAGAAAAAGTAAAGATGTTAAATTAACAACAATCAATAAAGCCGTAAAATAAAGAATTGAAAAACATTTTAAAACTTTTTGTTGACTTTCTTTATTTTTTGTATAGAATAATCATTAATAAAATGTTTCAGAGATGTGACAACAAAACGACTATGAAAGGACGAGTAGTAGTAGGACGTAGTTTAAGCGAGTCAGGGGTGGTGTGAGCCTGATACGAAGCCTATTATGAAGAACCTCCTGGAGTTGCTAACCGAAATCCTTTATAGGAAAGTAGACTTAGCCGGGAACTTCGCCGTTACAAGAAGAACAGTATCGAGATATTTCATCTCCGTATTGTATAAGTGAGCAACCTCTGTTGCTAATTTGGGTGGTACCGCGGAACCAAAGCCTTTCGTCCCAGTTTTTTGGGAAAGAAGGGCTTTTTTTGTTGGCTTCTTTTCACAACATCCAAACATTTTAGGAGGAAACCACCATGTATCAATCATTAATGACAGTAAGAGAGACTCAAATTGCAATTAAGGAAGTTAAAACATTTTTCGAGGACCAATTAGCAAAACGCCTTGAACTATTCCGCGTATCTGCACCATTATTCGTAACGAAAAAATCAAGATTAAACGATCACCTAAACGGTGTAGAACGTCCAATTGAATTTGATATGTTACAATCAGGAGAAGAATTAGAAATTGTTCATTCACTAGCGAAATGGAAACGATTTGCATTACATGAATACGGATATGAAGCTGGTGAAGGTTTATATACAAACATGAACGCGATTCGTCGTGATGAAGAACTTGATGCAACGCATTCCATTTATGTTGACCAATGGGATTGGGAAAAAATCGTTCAAAAAGAATGGCGTACTGTTGAATACTTACAAAAAACAGTACAAACAATTTATGGAATATTCAAAGATTTAGAAGATCACTTATTTGAAAAATATCCGTTCCTTGGAAAGTATTTACCGGAAGAAATTGTTTTCGTTACTTCTCAAGAATTAGAAGATAAATATCCAGAATTAACACCGAAAGATCGTGAACATGCAATTGCAAAAGAACACGGTGCAGTCTTCATTATCGGAATTGGTGATGCACTTCGTTCAGGTGAAAAGCATGACGGACGCGCAGCTGATTATGACGATTGGAAATTAAACGGTGACATTTTATTCTGGCACCCAGTACTACAATCTTCATTTGAGTTATCATCAATGGGAATTCGTGTTGATAGTAAATCACTTGATGATCAGTTAACGAAAACTGGTGAAGACTTCAAACGTGAGTATGATTTCCATAAAGGTATACTAGAAGACGTACTACCATTAACAATCGGCGGTGGCATTGGACAATCAAGAATGTGCATGTACTTCTTACGTAAAGCACATATCGGTGAAGTTCAATCTTCTGTATGGCCTGACGATTTACGTGAAGCTTGCAAGAAAGAAAACATTCATCTGTTTTAATAGAAGTAAGGGAATAGCTTAAATATAGAGCTATTCCCTCTTTTTTATAAAACATTACTTATTTATTACCGAGTTCTTCTGCTAAACCGATTAAAATTCCTTCGACTCCACGAATGTAGCAGAGACGATACGAGTTCTCGTACTGAACTACTTCGCCAACGAGCTCTGCACCATGCTTAGTGAGTCTCGATACCATTTCGTCAATATCCTCGACAGTGAACATGACGCGTAGATAACCGAGGGCGTTTACAGGAGCTGTTCGGTGATCTGCTATAGTAGGAGGGGTGAGAAATCGCGAAAGTTCAATTCGGCTGTGGCCATCTGGAGTGACCATCATAGCAATCTCTACGCACTGAGAACCGAGTCCAGTTACGCGACCAGCCCATTCACCTTCGACATTTGCTCGACCTTCGAGATTCAAGCCAATCTCCTCAAAGAAAGAGATTGCGTTATCAAGGGATTCTACAACGATGCTGACATTGTCCATTCGTAGTAATTTGTTTTTTGCCATAGTCTTATCTCCTTATGTATAAAAGTTTATTATTTAATTATCCTCATAATTATACTACTAAGTAGTTACAAATTCCTTTCAGTCAAAAACACCTTGTCACAGTATAGGAAAATGTGACAAGGTGTTTTTTAATATATCATATAGCATCTTGTTAACGAATAGCTTTTTATTTAATAGGAAGGAAGTAGATTAATATGTTTTTTTTATAAGCGTTACTAAACATATCAAATTAGCTCATTTGCACGAAAGGCTCAATTTTCGCCATAAATGATTGATGCAGCGCCTCAACGCCTGTTACTAAATGAAGGCGGTCAATAACGACAGACACTTTAATTTCTGATGTACTTACCATTTTAATATGAATATCTTCTTCTTTTAAAGTAGTGAACATATTTGCAGCGACACCTGGGTTAGATACCATGCCAGATCCTACGATTGATACTTTTGCTAAATGATTTTCATATTCTACTGCTTCATAGTGAAGTGCCTCTTGATTTTGTTCCAATACTTCTAATGTTTCTCTTAAATCATTAGAATGGATGGAGAAGGAGAGATGAACAGTTCCTTCATTTGTAATACTTTGAATGATGATATCTACATTAATATGTGCCGCTGCTAATGTAGAGAAAACAGTTGAAAGTGAACCTTGTTCTAATCCTTTCACTGTGATGCGTGTAATATTATCTTCAAATGCAATACCTTTAACGATTGATTGTTGTTCCATGTTACATTCTCCTTTTACAATTGTTCCGTTTTCTTGTTCCATACTTGAGCGAACTTCTAAAATGACATTATGATTTTTAGCAAACTCAACAGCACGCGGGTGTAATACACCAGCACCGAGGTTTGCAAGTTCTAACATTTCGTCATAAGAAATTTCATCTAATTTGTAAGCATCTTTTACAACTCGTGGATCCGTCGTATATACGCCGGTCACATCTGTGTAAATATCACATTTTTTTGCGTTTAGTGCAGCAGCTAATGCGACAGCAGTTGTATCAGAACCGCCTCGTCCAAGCGTTGTAATTTCAAAATCTTCACTGACTCCTTGGAAACCAGCTACAATAACAATCGTACCTTCAGCAAGATAAGATTGAATACGATCTGTATGAATGTCAGTAATCCGTGCACTACTATGTACAGATTCTGTCGTAATACCTGCTTGCCACCCTGTTAATGAAATTGCATGATAGCCTTTTGCTTGCAGTGCCATTGTTAATAATGAAATAGTTACTTGTTCTCCTGTAGATAGAAGCATATCCATTTCACGTTTACTTGGATTTTCTGTGATAGCGTTAGCGAGTGCGACAAGTTCATCTGTGCTTTTTCCCATTGCTGAAACGACAGAGACAATGCTATGACCTCGTTCATATTCTTCAATAATTAAATTTGCTACATGTTGAATGCGTTCGACGCTTCCGACAGAAGTGCCACCAAATTTTTGAACAATTGTTTCCATTACAAATTCCTTCTTTCGTCTATTTTTAAGAATAGATTAGGAAATATATCAATCCCAATACTCCTGTAGTTACCAGAAAGACAAACAAAAAACACCATCTCAAATAAGTGAGGATGGTGCTGTTACAGGAAAAGGGAAACAGAAAACGGAGCTAATAAAAAAACCGCCAAAAAAGGAATATCATAAAAAATGATATCTCTTTTTTGTAGATAGCTCTTCATACGTACACGTCTGTACATATGACAGTTCTGTTTCTATTCGAAAACAGCCCCAATTGATAAATGCAGAGAAATTTATCAATTTCGGCAATACTTCCTTTCATCTAAGTTCATAGATATCTCTGTGTCTCCATTAGAATACTCATAAGTATCGCAACCTCTATCTCACGTTTTAGGCGAGAGTGTTTGATTTATGAAGTTGTTGGTAACATTTGTTTTATAATAATTTAAATTTTTCGGGGAATCAAGTGTTTTATATATATTTTAAAAATTCTTTCTTTTTTCTGAGGAAGTTTGTGAAAAATGTAGCAAAATAAATTCATTGCATGTACATTAAACTTATAGTGCATAGGAGGTGGGGAGAATGAAAAGGAAACAGCCTATTTATGTTGCGACAAAAATGAACACGACGATGGGAAAATTATGGGAATATACGCAAGAACCAGCTATACATACAGAGCGGGATGCTCGCTTTACTGAAATTTCGTATTTAGAGAAAAAAGAAGGAGAACCACAGAAGTTTTTGTATAAAACAAAGATTGGATTTGGGCTTGAAATAGCTGGAGAAGGGGAATCAATAGGTGAAATAAGAAAAGAAACTGGTGAAAGAATTTCTTCTTTAAAATTTTGGACGGATAATACATTATCTCTTATTCAAATAGGACGTGGTTATTGGAAGTATACGCCAAATAAAGAATACATCCATTTTGAGACACAATATGATTATGATACAAGATTTGGTCATGTAGGGAATGTAATAGATTGCTATATATTTCGGCCGTTATTAGGTTGGGCGACTGCTTGGAGTTTTGATGCTTTAAAATTATGGTTAGAAAAGGGGCTTCATCCTAGGTTACTAATTAGAAGAACAATGACGTATTGGCTCGTATGTTTTTTATTTGCTTTTGTATGGATATATCAAGGGATAGTGCCAAAACTACTGTTTACTCATTTAGAAGAAGTAAAGATGCTTTCTGTATTAATCGGTTCAAATGAAAGTAGTATATGTATACTTAAAATAATTGGGATGTTAGAAATAATTTTCGGCGTCGTATGGCTGTTGCCAATAATAAAACGAAAATTATTTATACTGCATATTATTGTATTACTAGTTTTAACGTTAGCAGCAGGATTTACGAATATTGCAAGCTTTACAGGGCCGTTTAATCCGATTACATTAAATGTTCTTCTAATGGGGTTATCAATTGTCGGTTATATAAATAGTTTCGATTTACCAAGCGCGAAAAATTGCAAGAGGGCGAGAAAGGGATAAGTGTATGGCTAATATGTATGAACGATTATTAGGGGATACCTATAAAAATCTTCATCCTGAATTGCAGAAGCGTTATGCGATTACAGAAGAGAATAGTTTTACAGGGGAAGGAAAAATGGATGAAATTTACGGTGGCTCTTTTTTCGTGAAATTTATATTGAAAATTACATCGAAGTTTCGAATGTTTTTCTCGGAACGAGGAGAGGAAATTCCATTTACGATACAAAACATAGCTGAGCGAGATGAATATGGACGAGAATTAGTAAGGTGGAACCGTACTTTTTATTTCCATAATAAGAAAAGATATTTTAATGCAGTTATGCAATTGGATGAAAACGAAAATGAAATTGTAGATTATTTTGGTGAACCACATTTACTCGTTTCTACACTGCATTTTCATATCGATGAGTTAGGGGCAATGCATATTTCTTCAAAGAAACAATGGTTTTATATGTTTGGAAGAAAAATGCCGTTACCAAAATTTTTGTATGGTGAGGCAAAAATTGTTGAAAGTTATGATGAAACACTACAGTGTTTTCGAATTCATGTACAAGTACGAAACCCGTTAATTGGCTCGCTTTTTTCATATAAGGGAACATTTGTGGAAAGGAAATAAACGATATGAAAAATATAATATTTGGGCTTGCTTGTTATGTTGTTTTTCTAATATGTGAGTGGTCGAATATAAATCCTGTTGAAGCAATTATATTATTATCTGTTTTATTATTTATACCAATGTCATTTTGTATTATTGATAAAAGAAAAAGAGATGGATCGCAATTATTATTTTATAAATCCGTATCGTTTTTATATCCAATCGCAGCAATTTGTGCAATGCTAGCTTTCGTCACAAATTACAATGTATTTGCGCTAGTTTGGTTTGTATATACAGGAATTGTTGCGTTATTTGGTGTAAGTAGATTGCTAGAAAGAGGATGGAAGCCGTTAGAAGAAATCGCCATAGATAGTGCGTTTATTTATTTGTTTTTAGGTGGTTTTTGGTTTTTTGCTTCAGTAGCAAAACTTTCAATTATGCATTTTAGCTTTGACATTGTTTTACTCACAGCTGCACATTTTCATTATTCGGCGTTTCTATTGCCATTATCAGCTGGTTTAATAGGGAGAAAAAGAGAAAAGAGAAGTAAAGTGTATGATGCTATTATGTTTATCATCATGATTTCACCTATGACAGTTGCAATAGGAATTACATACTCAAGAATATTTGAATTTTTTGCAGTGTTCCTATATTTATGTGCAATTTATGGGTATGGATTTTACGTTTGGAGAGCAAAATTTAATGCTATCAGTGCAAAGATTCTTCTAATCGTTTCGTCTAGTACACTCATGGTTACAATTATGTTCTCACTTATATATTCATACGGGAATTTGAAGCATGTCTTGACGATTACAATTGCTCAAATGGTTTGGATTCATGGTGTTGTCAACGGAATTGGAGTAGCGTTACCGGCATTTATCGGCTGGGTGATTGAAAAGAGTGTTCCGAATTATAAATACTATGGGAAACCAATGAGTAAGTTAAGAGGAAATGTGGCAATTGGTGAGGCTTATTTATATAGCAACAATTTAGTAGACAGTAAGGAATACAACGGTTTAGTCGATAAAGTAAATGACTTTCATAGTGAGGCATTTGATGTGACGAAGGTTCCTTTAAGTATGATTCATTTTTATGAAAATACAACAGAGTATGAGTTGCAATCAAATATTAAATGGACTCGTTGGTTCCGTCCGTTCGCACTTTGCTATGAGAAAATGAGTAAGCGTGTAGAACAAATACATTTAGGTATGGGCGGCAATTGGGAAACGATGCATGGCTCTATCATTAGTGTAATAGATGAGAAAGACGGAAGAGAGAATGTAAGGGCTTGGATAAGGAAAAATGAAGCAGGTGAATCTATTTTTGTAGCTCTTTATTCAAAGCATACAAATAAGAATGAGATATATATGAATATCGCCTTACCTTTACCTTATTCGAATATGACTGGTATTTTGAGGCTATGTAATGATAATCATGATTTAATCATTACTAGTAAGTTAAGAGAAAATGGCCAGGGAGATGAGGGGATTTATTTACATACTCGGTTCTTAACAATCCGTTTACCGTTAGCAGAGACTTTCATCATTACAGAGGGTAAGGATAAAATGTTAACAGCTCATCATAGCATGTGGCTATTTGGACTTGAATTTTTACATATTCATTATAAGATTGAAAAAATTGCACAGAAGTAAGAAAGGCTTGGATGGGTTTCCAAGCTTTTTTATGTATGAGTAATTGTCATAGAAATTTGTTTATTTAGCTCATTATCCCAAACACGTTGAATTTCAAAAGTGCCTGTTTCAAAAAATAATGGGAATCTTTCTTTAAACCAAGTTTGCATAGGTAGCTTTAGTGCTGTATTGATTGGTATCCATAATAATTCACCCTCAGGAGGATTCAAAAGAAGTTCACCTTCAAATGAGTCTGTCCAATAGTTAAATACCATATATCGAACATTACCTTTCGGATTGACATATTCATCTAATCCTTTAAAAGTTAAATTGGAAACAAGTAATCCAGTTTCTTCTTTTACTTCTCTTATAGCGGCTTGAACGATACTTTCGGGGAAATCTACTTTGCCGCCAGGAGCGATGTAGCCAGGGAAACCTCGATGGCTGGGGCGTTTTATGAGTAAAATTTCATTGTTACGTTGGATCATACACATTGTATAGATCTGATGTTCGATGTTATGTGAATTTGGAGGCATAATGATGTATTCTCCTTTATATTTTTTTGATAATTTTACCATAACATAATTGTTTCTTATATAATTAGAAATGGAATGTTATAAATTTTCAGTTATATATTATAAATTCTATAGTCATTCGAAAAGAGGGGAGAGACATGCAAGGAGAAATACAAAAGGAGAAAAGTTTAGGTTATATTGGAAAATTATTATTACCAGTTAAAGTATCAACGCACTTTAAGTTTTTATGGATTGGACAATTACTCTCGGCCTTAGGTAGTTCGATAACTATGGTCATACTTCCAGTTGTTGTGTATTCATTAACTGGTTCAACAGTTGTAATGGGGATGACGATGGCAATGTACATGCTACCTAATATTCTTGCTTTACCGTTTGCGGGTTTAATTGTAGACCGAATTGATCGGGTTAGGTTAATGTTATTTACGGATATAATCCGCTGTATATTAATGCTATTACTTGCATCGCTTATATTTATGGATTTATTAACAATTACGATTTTATATATTCTCGTTGCCATATACGGACTTATGGAAGGGATATTCCAACCAGCATATTCTGCTGTAAGGGCGAAAGTATTCGTCCCTGAAATTCGTAATGCAGCTAACGCACTCACTCAAATGAGTAATCAAGGTATACGATTAATTGGGCCAGCACTTGGTGGGTTAATCGTATCGGTTGCATCTGCAGGGATAGGTTTCGGACTAGATGCAGCAACGTACTTATCATCATTTTTATGTTTATTATTTTTAAAAGAAATTAAGTTTAAAAAAGTAAAACCCATTGAAAAGAGTAAGCTTAATTACAAACAAGAGTTTATGGAAGGTGTTTTCGTTTTAAAAAGTCATCCGTGGCTGTGGATTACAATTTTAGTTTTTTCTTTTATAAATATTTGTTATGCCGGCATTATCGTCGTATTAATTCCATGGTTATTTAATGTTCATCATCATTTTGAAGCTTACGTGTATGGACTTGGCATGGCCTTTTCTGGTGGTGGGGCTGTAATTGCCGCATTAATATTTGGTGGGAAAGAGCTGTGGCATAAGAGAGGATTACTGGCTTATGGAGGTGTTTTAATGAGTGGCATTGCTTTATTAATTATGCCATTCATTTCTTGGGCACCCGCTTTAATATTCTTAATGGCAATTGAAGGATTTGGCATGATGATATTTGGACTCATTTGGGAAACGAGTTTACAGGAGCTTGTACCAGAAGAAGCATTCGGAAGAGTGGCAAGCCTTGATATGTTGGGTTCTTTTGCTTTATTGCCATTAGGATACGTAGTTGTAGGCTGGTTAGCTACTGTCATAGGTGGCGAGATAACTATTATAACACTAGCTAGTTTAGTAATTTTAACAATTGGAATCGCATTGTCTGTACCGAGTATTCGTCGATTTAATTGATTATATGGGAAAAGAGGGCTAGACCTATATAGAAAATAACTTAGCATATAATCAACTAGTATTAATAAAACATCTTTGTAATGAAAAGCCTTCCATACATATTTGGCACAAAAAAATTAGTATGGAAGCAACAAAATTAGAAATCACAAAAGAAGTGACGGAAGCGATACAAGCAGGTTTCAAAAAAGAAGAATAAGCCCTAAAGAAATTAGGACTTATTCTTCATTAAATACAAATGTTTGTTTCATTTTTTTACCTTCATTTACCGGATGGCCGTTATAAGAGAAATTCTTTTCTTCCCAAGTGATCACAACTTTAAAATTATGACTATTAAAGTCTAATGGGAATACCATGTAGTCAAAGCTTGTATGACTTTTAGAAATATTTTCATTAGGTGTAGTAGGTTTAAAGGTAGCCTTAGAGGTAGGATTGTTATCAAGTATTTCCACGGATACGTTTGATACATCATGACCGATGTTTTTTACGAGTAAACTATACGTATCAAATACACCTTGTTTCGGCTGGATTGCTTGCTTGTTTGAGTTATGAGATTTATCAATTTCGACATACCATTGTTTAGACTTTGATGCAATCGGTAGTGACTGAAATGTGTAAGCACTAGCTTGCATTGGTAGTGCTAAACATATAAGCGTAAAGAGAGTTAATATTTTTCGTTTCATTTTTTGAGAGCTCCCATTCTTTAATGGATTTACTTGTTATTATTTTCTTTTTATGAGTTAATATACCATATAATGTAAAGTGGTTGTTGTGAGTAGTGAATCAATATCTTATTCACTACTCTTATAGCTAGCATCATTACGTATGAAGTAAGAAAGAATAAATTTGTTTTTTCTATACTTAGATTACTGCCCTTTTTAAAAGGGCTATTTTTACGTTTTAATAAAAAGAATATACTAAGAATTCCGTATAAATTATTTATTTTAATGTAGTTAAATGTGCTTGTATATTGTGAAATTAGAGAGGGAAGTTGTGTAGAGATGTTTCTACACAGCTATTTAGGATATGAAAAAATCACCAAAAATATGTTAAAATAACATTGTCATACAACAAGGGGGATTTGTTTTATGGAAAATGGACATCTTGCTAAAGTAGACTTAACGAAAAAAATTGAATCAAAATCTAAGTACAATAAGAAATTAGAAAAATATCAAAGGCGCTTATTAGCATTACAACAAATTTTGAAAGAAGAAAAAATCGCGGTTATGCTTGTTATGGAAGGATGGGATGCGGCTGGTAAAGGTGGGGCAATTAAGCGGGTGACGGAACATCTTGACCCACGTGGGTTCCAAGTAGATCCAATTGGAGCGCCTGCACCTCATGAAAAACGTTACCATTATTTGCAACGTTTCTGGCGAAAAATTCCACAGTACGGGCAAATTACTATTTTTGATCGCTCATGGTACGGTCGTGTGTTAGTTGAGCGTGTTGAAGGTTTTGCTACAAAGGAAGAGTGGATGAGAGCATATGATGAGATTAATGATTTTGAAAAACTACTAACAGATGACCATTACATAATGGGGAAGTTCTTCTACCATATAAGTAAAGAGGAACAGTTAAAGAGATTTAAAGATAGAGAGAAAAATCCTTTGAAAAGATGGAAAATTACAGACGAAGATTGGCGTAATCGTGAAAAATGGGATGAATATGTTGAAGCGATGGAAGACATGTTTGAAAAAACAAGTAAGCCAAATGCGAAGTGGCATATTATTGAAAGTAACGATAAATTGTATGCTCGTGTGAAAACGTTAAAAATTATTATTTCATTCATTGAGGATTATTTCTTAGAACATGGTATAGAATTGCCTTCTTATTATTATGAAATGAAAGAGGATATTGAAGTTTTGCAAGATGTAGGTGTGAAAGAGTAAAAAAGAAAATGGCCCTGTGAATTGGTGAAACCAAATCATGGGGCTTTTTTATTTAGAAACATTTTACAATTAACAGAATAAGGTATATAATCAATAATCATATTAACATTGTTAATATGATTATTGATTATATAATGTGTGGGGGTTTTACTTTGAAGGGAAGAGATGTTGTTTTAGGTTTATTAATGGAAAAGGAATTGTCTGGTTACGATATTAAAATTGTGTTTGAAGACGTATTTACTCACTTTTTTGATGGAAGTTTTGGAATGATTTATCCAACGTTACGACAATTGGAGAATGAAGGGAAAATAAAAAAAGAGGTTGTCATGCAAGAGGGGAAACCGAATAAGAAAATGTACTTTATTACAGATGAAGGACGTGAAGAGTTTTATCAATACATGCAGACGCCTGTAGAGAAGGATGTTTTACGTTCGGATTTTTTAATGAGAATGTATTTTGGTAACTATAGTGATGATGTAACAATAAAAAAATGGATTAAAGATGAAATTGAAAGAAAAGAAGCGTACATTGCAGATCTTCGATTGAAATATGAAAAGTGGAGAGTAGGTATTACTTTCGTCGAAGAAATTTCACTAGATGTAGGTATTGCATCGTATAGTGCACAAGTGGAGACTTTGAAGAAAAAATTAGAAGAGTTAGAGGCGAAAGAAAACAATAAAACAGAAGAATGAAAAACGCGTTCACAATAAATAAAGGGGTATATAAAGATGGAGCAATCAAAGGGTATTAAGATTGTCTTTTTAATGTGTCTAGGTATCTTTCTTTGTATGATTGATACGACAATTATGAATATAGCTTTACCGGCAATACAATCAAGTGTAAATACTTCGTTAGAAAAGATGTCTTGGGTATTAAATGTTTATACAATGACGATTGCAGTACTTGCCATTCCGTTAGGGCGGATAGCTGATATCTTTGGAAAAGCAAAGATGTATATTCTGGGTCTGGTGATTTTTGGTGGTGGATCGGTACTTTGCGCTTTTGCTAATACAGGTGATTTTCTTATTTTTTCTCGTTTTATACAAAGTATTGGGGCAGCGATTTTATTTCCAACAAGTATGGTAATTGGTGTATCAGCTATGCCATTAGCTAAGAGGCATGTTGCGCTTGCAATTTTAGGAGTAACACAAGGATTGTCAGCTGCTATGGGACCAGTAATAGGTGGAATTATTACGCAAAATTTAGGATGGAGATGGGTGTTCTTCGTTAATGTTCCGGTTTGTATAATAGGAATCGTGTTATGTTGCATCATGCTACAAATAAAAAATGAAGAACGTATTATCTCAAAAATAGATTGGATAGGACTACTATTAAGTAGCACAGCAATTTTTTCATTTACTCTCATATTAGTAAAAGGTAATACATGGGGATGGCAAAGTAATATTGCTTTGTCTTGTTATGCACTTAGCACTATTTCTCTTATTCTATTTGTTTTAGTAGAACGAAAGATTCATAATCCAATGGTGAATTTAAAGTTATTTCAAGATTGAATGTTTGTCGGAGCGTCTATCGTTGTTATATTAAGTAATTTATTTTTAATTGGAGTTACTGTATTGCTTCCAACGTTCTTGACGAAACTACAAGGTCGAACGGAAATTGAAGCGGCTTTTTTAGTGACACCTATTTCAGCAATGATATTTTTTGTCTCACCAGTTGCAGCAACTTTAATTAAAAAACTCGGAAAAGTAACTATTATTTTGTCAGGATTTCTTATTATGGGGCTTTCCTACTATTGGTTGCAAATGATTGATGTTCATTCAACAAATATAGAAATTATTATTCCATGTATGATATTAGGTGTTGGATATGGTTTAGTAGTGGGGCCAATTACAGTTTTAAGTGCGTCTTCGTTTGAAGGAGAATTGTTAACTGCTTCTCAAAGTGTTGTATCAATGTTACGACAAGTTGGAATTGTATTGGCAGTCGCAATATTTGTCTCTAACTTAACTCACAATTTAACTGTAAATAAAGAAAAAGTATATCGTTATGCAGAAGAAAAGGTGCGTACTATTCATGTGAATAGTACTGAGCAAACTGAAATTTTACAAATGACTAAAGAGAAAATAGAGAATCAAAGTTTAGAGTCGAATATAAATAAGAAACAAAATGCAATGACAATGGGATTAAGTAAAGAGAAAAAGGAAGAATTGATTCGCGACAAGACGGATGAAATATTAAGAAAAGTTCCAGTAGAATATAGAGATGTAAAAAGAGAAGAAGTTATGAGGCAAGTGACAAAAGAAGTTGAAAAACAAGAGGAAAGTATAAAGAAAGAAGTACTCACATTTTCAAATGATGTGAATCATTATGCCAAGAATCAGATGGCTATGAGTTTTACAGATTTATATAAAGCAAGTGTGCCAATTATTTTAATTTGTGCTTTCGTAAGTTTGTTGTTTTGGGAAGGGAAAGCTTTGAGTAAAAAGAGAAAGGGAAGGATAGTAGAAGAAGCGTAAAGGAAAACAGGCTGCTATTAGCCTGTTTTCCTTACGTTAGTATGAAAAATCTGGATTTAATTCTTTAAATTTATGACTATAATGCCTTTTATTATTAAAACCAACAAAATCAATTCCGACACAAGATTCTAAATTTCCGTCTATAATCGTAGAATCCACGAAGCTTAAATGTTTTAATTTTTGTAGTTCTTTAATGAATTGTAGATTTCGTATGTTACCACAACTTGATAAGATGAGAGTTTCTAATTCCGTTAAATAGCGCAAATATTCGTGGTTTTTAAGCTTACTGCAATGGTCGAATTCGATGTGTTTTAAAGTTGAAGCATTGTTTTCAATTTCATCAATATGCTCTAAATTTCTTAAATAATTGAGTTCTAAATGCTTTAATTTAGGTAATGACCTACATCCTTTTAATGAATTAATGTTCCCTTGTGTAATGCTTAGTTTTTCAATTTTTTGTAAAGACATTAATTCTTCAAGGTTCTTTTGTTTCGGTTTGTATTTCCAAATGTATAGTTCTTTTAAGTTAGGACAAGATTCGAAGCCTTTAATGTTTTTATTACACTTTATGTGAAGTTCCTCTAAATTTGTAAAGCTTTCTAGCTCTGTTAAGTTTAGTGGAACTTGTGGTTCTTCTAGTGATAAAGATTTTAAGTTTTTTAATTTATATAGGGCTGAATAATCAGTAATATATATACTACTAATGTGTAAGCTTTCAATTTGCGGGCAGTGTTCAAGAAAATTAATATGGTGCAAACTATACCTAAGATCATTAATGAAAACATCAGTAAAGTTGTTTGTATTAATGAAGTCTACGTATTCATCCAGTCTGTTTTCATGGATTTGTACTGTGCCATCCATAACTAAAAAGTTTTGTGGTTTCTTTTTGATAGATATTTGTAAAGGATTCATGTATTGAAATATTTCTGTCTTGTTTTCTAAAATAGTTTCAACACTTCTTTTGACAGTTGGAACATTGTCTCTTTGTTTGTAAGCTATTAAGGTTGACTTTATTTCTGACGGATCTGCTAATAAAATTTTTGGAGCCATTTCATATAGTACATCTTCATTTGCAGGTATACAGCTAACCATTGCATCAAGTGCTATTAAACTTAAAGGGTGTCCTTTTGTTAGCCAAGACTTAATTCGTCTCCAAGTTAGTTGTGATACTGCAGCTAATCGCGCCCAATCGTTATGAAATGATACTGCATGTTCCTCTATCCAATCTAATGTTTCTGAGGATTGAAAAGAATGCAGACAAATGAAGGAAGTGGTCGGAAGCTCACTTTTTAATACTGTTTTTAGCCTTTCTATTACTAAAGGAAAGGCTTCTTCAAATGGTAAACAATAAGCTGCAGCGTGAGAAAGAGGTGCAAGTAAATCTTCATCAAATGCCTTCCACAGTTTTCTTATCCAATCTGAGGCGAATTCTCCTAGTACACATATAACAATCTCAAGTAATCTAGTTTTAATTACACCATTCATTGTGTTTGAAAAGCGGTTTATAACAGCATCTAGTACTTCGTTTTGATCGTACCTATTAAGAGCTTCAATTTCTGCTTCTTGAAGAAACCATCTAGTCATGGTGTAATCAAGTAATTCCTCTAAACTAGAGCGAACTTCTTCTAAAGTGGGCACGGGTGTAAGTTTGTGCTCATTCATCTCTAATTTTGGTTGCTTCGCTTTACCATCTTCTTCATAAAAACTATCATGCAAATAATATTTATAAGGTGAGTGAATCATTACAAGGTGGTACCATTCTTTAGGATGTAAAGATAACGAAATAAGACGCTCATGACATTGGTTACATAATTTATAAGGTTGATTTGCTTGATCGGATTCTTCTATTTTATATACTGGATCATGTTTGCAAGCTTCACATAATTCTACTGTTTTTTTCATTGTTTCCTCCTTGCCTATTGTGAATAGTAGTATTTTTAATATAGCATGGGATAAGTCGAGTATGATTAGAAAGTTTTTTAGAATGAAAGGAAGGAATGGAAAATGCCATTGAATATGTAACGTTATACATAGTACATTAACAAGAGGGATTAATTTTAAAAGGAGGATGGGGAATTGCTAGATAAGGCAGGGGCTTTAATAGATAATCATGTGTACACAGAAGAAGAGCAACAAAAACTATACAAACGAACGTTAATAATCGTCAGCATTTCACAAATGTTTGGCGGTGCAGGACTAGCTGCTGGTATTACAGTGGGCGCACTTCTTGCGCAGCAAATGCTTGGAACAGATGCGTTTGCAGGATTACCAACTGCTATGTTTACATTAGGATCGGCATTAGCAGCTTTCATAGTAGGGAAGCTTTCGCAACGATATGGACGCCGGATAGGTCTTGCAACAGGGTTTATAGTAGGTGGATTTGGAGCAATTGGTGTTGTAATGGCAGCTTTAACAAATAGTATTATTCTTTTACTTATTTCTTTACTTATATACGGTGCTGGTACAGCCACGAATCTACAAGCTCGTTATGCAGGTACAGATTTAGCAGATAAGAAGCAGAGAGCAACGGCTGTTAGTATTACGATGGTAATGACGACTTTCGGTGCAGTTGCAGGACCAAATTTAGTAGGGGTAATGGGAAGTTTTGCTCATTCAATTGGAGTTCCTAAACTTGCAGGTCCGTTCATACTATCGGCAGCAGCATTTATACTGGCGGGTCTAGTTCTTTTTGTTACGCTTCGTCCAGATCCTTTGATTATTGCTAACATAATAGAAAGATATAAACAGGAACATACATATAAAGGACAACCAATAATAGAAGAAGCGAAAGAAAATAAACGAGGTATTACAGTTGGAGCAATCGTAATGATACTTACGCAAATAGTGATGGTTGCGATTATGACGATGACGCCAGTTCATATGGGACACCACGGTCACGGTTTAAGTGCAGTAGGACTTGTGATAGGTTTTCATGTAGGTGCAATGTATCTTCCATCTCTCGTTACAGGAATGTTAATTGATAAAATTGGCCGAACTACAATGAGCATAGCTGGTGGAGTGATTTTACTTGCAGCGGGTGTCATAGCTGCGATAGCGCCAAGTGATTCTTTATTATTATTAATCGTTGCTCTGTCTTTACTTGGGCTAGGATGGAACCTCGGATTGATAAGTGGTACAGCACAAATCGTTGATTCCACAACACCGTCTACACGTGCTAAAACACAAGGGAAAATAGATGTTTTTATTGCGCTAGCTGGAGCTTCTGGTGGAGCAATGTCAGGTATGGTAGTAGCGAATTCAAGTTATGCGGCATTGTCATTGGCTGGAGGCGTGTTAGCGTTATTACTTATTCCTGTTGTGATATGGTCTCGAAAAGGGGCAAGAAATTAAATGAAAAAGAGGTTCTAGTTACTGACTAGAACCTCTTTTTATACACTTAAATTAAATTCCACTCTACAATAAGCCCTAAATGCGTAAGTCCGCCACCAAATCCGTATAGTAAAAGTGTGTCTCCGTTATTTAATTTCCCTTCTTTTATAGCTAAATTTAAAGCGAGTGGAATGGTGACTGAAGAGGTATTCCCCATATATTCCACGCTCGTTAATGTTTTTTGTATTGGAATTTGAGATTTTTCGCAAATAGATTCGATCATTCGTAAGTTAGCGCTGTGGGGTATGAACCAGTCTATATCATCTACTTGCATATTTACGGTATGTAATAAATTTTTTATGCCTTTTGGTACCGTGCGTGTTGCCCATTTATATACTTCTCTTCCATTTTGAACGATTTTTTCATTTGTTTGCAGTGGTGTGCCATTCATAGTAGTAGATAAGTTTGTTCTATATAGATGAATGCCGCCATCACCGTTTGTTCCCATGTGAGCAGCGATAAAGCTTGGGGTGTTTTCATCTCTTTCTAATAAAATAGCTCCAGCACCATCACCGAATAAAATACAGGTCGTTCTATCGGTATAATCAGTAACTTTAGATAATGTCTCTGTCGCTACGACAAGTACTTTTTCATGTGATCCAGAAGTGATTAAGCTATTACCGACGTGTAGTCCATATGTAAAACCAGCACAAGTTGCATTTAAATCAAAAGCTAGTGTATGAGGTATGTTGAAGTATTGTTGTATTTGGCAAGCAACACTAGGGAAAACGTAATCAGCAGTAGTAGTAGCGACAATGATACAGTCGACATCTTCTAAGTTTTTCTTATATGTTGTACATAAATTTTCAATTGCTTTAATGGCTAAGTTTGAGGAGTATTCTTCGCCGCTAGCGATTCTTCTTTCCTTCATTCCTGTTCTTTGTACAATCCATTCATCATTCGTATGGACCATCTTTTCTAAATCGTTATTAGACAATATTTGATCTGGAACATAAGTACCAATTGCAGTAATACGAGATTTAGAATGCATAGGAACATCTCCTAACTTTTATTTTTATAACCTGATACTAATATTAGGTTATAAAAATGTCAATAAAGATTTTTGTTGTATTAAAACGATAATACTTAACTTACTATGAAGGAATTTGGCGAGTGCTGTAAAAATAATATACGAGAAGTTTCTAAAATTGATAATTGCTTTTGTTATTTTTATTGTGAGAAAAACTCGCAAAAAATGACGATTAAAGTAAAAATATAAAGATTTTCTTTCGTGTGATATAGGTTGTTAAACCTTGTGAAAGCGAATTACTTATGCTACACTTTATGTAACTTAAAATGAACGGAGGGGCTTCCTTTGATCTTAATCAGATTACGTCTCAATACTTTGTGCCAATAATTGAATAGCGCTCAAAGGCTCTGTCTGTGTACAGAGTGAACGGGATTGGTCTGCCTATTTTAAAGGAACCCTTTATTAAGCTTATATGTGAAAAAGAGGGAGGGACGAATACGCCCTCTTTTTGTTTTGCCTTTATAAATAGAATTGGATTGTATAAGTGAACACTTACTGTGGATACGTATACAATCTTGGGACTTTTTGACTATAAAATAGGATGAAAGCATAGCTTTCTTCTATTTCTTTGGTGAACCCTTATCCGTTTACGAAAACACAGGCAGCGACCTGTGTTTTTTATTTTACGTAATCGAAATGGAGGAATAAATATATGGAAGAAGTATTACAAAGAGCAGTTTTAGTTGGAGTAAATGTAGGTAATGAAGATGATTTTGCATATTCGATGGAAGAGTTAACAAATCTTGCGGAAGCTTGTGATGTAGAGGTAATTGGGCAAGTAACGCAAAATTTACAACGAGTAAATCCATCGCATTATATCGGAAAAGGAAAGATTGAAGAAGTTGCAGCGTATGTACAAGAAATAGATGCGAATATGGTTATCTTTAATGATGAATTATCTCCTTCACAAATTCGAAATTTAGAAGAGGATTTAGATTGTAAGGTAATTGATCGTACCATTTTAATTTTAGATATTTTTGCGCAACGTGCGAAAACGAAAGAAGCACAGCTACAAGTAGAAGTAGCACACCTTCAGTATATGATGCCTCGTTTAATCGGTCTTCGTGAATCGTTAGGGAGACAGAGCGGCGGCGTTGGTACGAAAAATAAAGGTGTCGGTGAAAAGAAGTTAGAGTTAGACCGTCGTAAAATTGAAGAACAAATTTCAGTTTTGAATAAAGATTTAGAAGCGCTCGTTGCCCAGCGTCAAACGCAGCGAAAGCAGCGTAAGAAAAATGAAATACCTGTTGTAGCATTAGTAGGTTATACGAATGCAGGAAAGTCAACGACGATGAATGCAATGCTTGAAATTTATAATGGTACAGAAGAAAAACAAGTATTTGAAAAAGATATGTTATTCGCGACGTTAGAAACATCTGTACGAAATATTGATTTGCCAGATAATAAATCATTTTTATTAACAGATACAGTTGGATTTGTAAGTAAATTACCACATCATCTTGTGAAGGCGTTCCGTTCAACGTTAGAAGAAGTAGCGGAAGCAGACCTACTTATTCACGTTGTAGATTACGCAAATCCAAATTATGAACAATTAATTGATATTACAAATGAAACGTTAAAGAAAATTGGAGTAGAAAATATTCCAACGATCTATGCTTATAATAAATCAGATATGGTAGATGTTGAAATTCCGAAAGTGCAAGAAGATCGCGTTTATTTATCAGCGAAGAAACATGTTGGAATTGAAGAACTTGTAGAAATGATTCGCTCACACATCTATAAAGAATATACGAAGTGTGAAATGTTAATTCCATATGATCAAGGACAGGTAGTTTCGTATTTCAATAATCATGCACACGTTTTATCTACGAGTTACGAAAACGAAGGTACCAAATTACAAATAGAATGTAAGACGAGTGATTACGAGAAGTATAAGCATTTTGCAATTTAATGTAAGAGGCAACCCAGTATGTGATTGGGTTGTCTTTTTTTTGTACTGTTTTACCGCTGAAAGTTACAAGGATGCAAGCCAATGACGGGAGTTAAGTTATATTTCTGGAAAAAGAAATGAAAGCAGTATAGAATAGAAATGTTTCAAAAGTCAGAATTTATTACACCTACTGTAATAAATATATATTTTGTACAGAAAGGGGAGATTCACATATGCAGGCAGTTTCACACAAAAAAACTGTAGAAACACCGACAATATATCGAATTTTATTTGCGATTAGCTTTGGGCATTTTTTAAATGATTCGATGCAAGCAGTTGTGCCGGCGTTGTTTCCTATTTTGGAAAAAACGATGAATTTATCCTATATGCAAGTAGGGTGGATTGCGTTTGCGTTAAATATGACGTCATCGATTATGCAACCGGTGTTTGGTATGTATTCAGATAAGAAGCCGTCACCATTTTTATTACCACTCGGCATGTTTTCAAGTATGCTTGGAATGATTGGACTCGCGTTTGCACCAAACTTTATTATTGTTATTATTTCTGTTTTATTTATTGGTTTAGGTTCCGCAGTCTTTCATCCAGAAGGCGCTCGTGTTGCGTATATGGCGGCAGGTGCAAAACGAGGGTTAGCGCAAGCAATTTATCAAGTTGGGGGAAACACGGGGAATTCTCTAGCTCCTATTTTTACAGCGCTAATTTTCGTTCCACTCGGTCAAATTGGTTCATTAGGTTTTACAGCATTTGCAGCAGTAGGAATTGCATTATTAATTTTCGTATCGAATTGGTACAAAAATGAATTAGCAACCGGTGCTGTAAGAAGGAAGAAGAGGGCTGCACTTGAGGCGGAAAATGCAATTGTAAGTACACACATTAAATTCGTTATTATACTTCTTGTTTTTCTTACTTTTGTACGCTCTTGGTACGGTGCTGGTATCGGGAATTTCTATCAATTTTACTTAATAGAGCATTACGGTTTATCTATAAAAAATGCCCAGTATTTCGTATTCGCATTTATGATTGCTGGTGTGTTAGGCACTTTCTTCGGAGGACCGTTAGCAGATCGATTTGGTAAGAAAAATATCATCGTATTTTCAATGTTAGGTTCAGCGCCACTTGCACTGTTATTACCACATGTCTCACTTGTGTGGGTCGTACCGTTATTTTTATGTATCGGTTTTATTAGTTCAAGTAGTTTTAGTGTAATTGTTGTATATGCACAAGAGCTTGTGCCTGGAAAAGTGGGAATGGTGTCAGGATTAATCGTAGGTCTTGCATTTGGACTTGGAGCATTAGGTGCTGTAGTTCTTGGGAAATTAGCAGATATATATAGCCTGCAATTTATTATGCTATTATGTAGTTGTCTACCATTAATTGGACTCACTTCATGGTTACTGCCAAGTGATAAGAAAACGATAGAATAGGGGATGCGCTATGAAATTGTGTGAAAACGTTACGGAATTAATAGGAGATACACCTGTCGTCCGATTATCTAAATTTATTCCGGAAGACGCAGCAGATGTATATGTGAAACTAGAAATGTTTAATCCATCGCGCAGTGTGAAAGACCGTGCTGCTTATAATTTACTTCACGTTGCAGAAGAAAATGGTCTCATCAAACCAGGAGATACAATTATTGAACCGACAAGCGGGAATACAGGGATTGGTTTAGCGATGAATGCAGCAGCTAAAGGGTATAAAGCGATTTTAATTATGCCAGATAATATGTCAAAAGAGCGTATTAATTTATTGAAAGCATACGGAGCAGAAGTAGTTTTAACACCAGCAGAACAAAGAATGCCAGGAGCAATTGCGAAGGCGTTAGAACTGCAAAAACAAATACCGAATAGTTTTATCCCGCAACAATTTGAAAATCCAGCTAATCCGAATATTCACCGTTATACGACTGCACTTGAAATTTACGAACAAATGGATGGAGAGCTTGATGCTTTTGTTGCAACGGCAGGAACAGGCGGAACGATTACAGGGACTGGTGAAACGTTAAAAGAGAAATTGCCAAACTTATATATTGCAGTAGTGGAACCGAAAGGATCTCCCGTTTTATCCGGTGGTGTACCAGGTCCTCATAAACTAGTAGGAACAAGCCCAGGATTTATTCCGAAAAACTTAAATACAGAAGTGTATAACGAAATTATTCAAATTGCAGATGAAGAGGCTTTAACGACAATGAGAAACTTAGCTAGACAAGAAGGATTATTAGTTGGGCCATCTTCTGGAGCATCTGTTTACGCTGCAATCATGATAGCGAAACGCCTAGGCGTTGGTAAAAAAGTTTTATGTATTGCGCCTGATACAGGTGAACGTTATTTAAGCATGGGGTTATTTGAATAAAAAGGATAGAAACACCTTAATAGTGAATAGCTGCTATTAAGGTGTTTGTTTTATGGAATGAAGAGGGGGAGAAGAACAATGAAACTATTAAAACCAATCCATGAATATAGTGAGCATATTACGGCGTATAGACAAGCGTTTTTACACTCAGGGGAACAACCACATGGAAGTAGTTCTTTACAAAACTTTGATTCTCTTGATGAATGGTTTGAAAAAGTGAGTAAACAAGAACTAGGAGAAAATTTACTAGCTAATCGAGTGCCATCTAGTCAGTTTTTAAGTTTTGAAAAAGGGGAACTTATAGGTTTTGTGAATATTAGACATAGATTAAATCCAGAATTATTACGGGAAAGCGGTCATATTGGATATAGTGTCCATCCGAATAAACGTCGCCACGGTTACGCTACGAAACAACTACAACTTGCATTAGCTGAAGCGCAAAAATTAGGATTGCAGAAAGTATTAATAACTTGCGATAAATCCAATATCGGTTCTGCTAAAACGATTCAAAAGGTTGGAGGTGTGTTAGAAAATGAAGTAGTTTCTTCTCGTACTGGTGAAGTTATTCAGCGCTATTGGATACAAATATGATTAAGTAGGAATTTGAAAAGGTAATGCAAGCTGTAATATCGAAATAGATAAATGAAATATAGGGGATTACTGCAATTTTAGGGGGAAATGAAATGGGATTAAAAGAGAAAGCGATAGAGATGTCAGAGATTTATAGGAAAAATCCGAAAGTAGAAGCTATTATTTTAGCGGGTTCAGTAGCTAGAAAGCTTGAAGGTGAACATTCAGATATAGGATTACATATTTTATGGTCAACACCGCCAGAAGATGAGGATCGTAGGGCCCCTATTCATCATATTGATGGGACAATATTATCGTATCATCCGTATGAGGAAGAAGAATGGTCGGAAACGTATTTAACGAAAGAGGGAATTAAATTAGAGATTAGTAACTTTTTAACAGAGACAGTAGAGAAAGTGATTTCGGATGTGGTGGATCAATATGATATAAGTTATGAAAAACAATGTATTGTATCATCCATTCATGATGGTGTTAGTTTGTATGGAGAAGGGAAAGTGAATGAATTAAAAGAAAAAGTAGCGGCATATTCAGATGAACTAGCAAAACGGATGATTTCAGAAAATCTATGGTTAAGTAATCGTTGGCACAATCGAAAGGCGCTTTTAAAACGGAAAGATTGGCTTATGCTTTATGACGTTATTTGCGAAGTACAAAGGAACATATTCGGTGTTTTATTTGGTTTGAATAAAATGTACGTACATCATCCAGCGTTTAAATGGATGCCTAATAATGTGGAACGAATGGCTATTAAACCTGAAAAATTATATGAACGTATGGCGGACACATTAATAGGGAATCCAGAAAAAAGTGTGCAGGAGTTAGAGTTGCTAATAGAAGAAGTGTTGCAACAAGTTCATACATACGCACCAGGAGTAAATGTGGATGAGCAAGAAAAATCTATTTTTTATTTTGTGAAATAGAAAATAGTAATAAGGGGGAAGTTATGGGGTTTTTTAATAGGTTTTTTAAAAAAGTTGAAAAAGTAAATGAGCAAGAAGCTACTCTTCATGAATTAAGTGAAGAATTGTATGTTGAATCACCGGTAGAGGAAGCGACTAGTTACTGGGTATCAATGGCACAAAATATAATTGTTAATGCTGTAAAAGCGGCTGACAATGATGTGGAACGTGCCTTCGTGTTATTGAATTTGAAGAAAGGTGAGGCTTCATTTGATATTTTTTATCAAATAAATGGGCAATTGTATTTCTGGGATCAGCTAGAAAATGAGACGATAAGAAATAGAATTCAGAACGAGTTGTTACCGCAAGCTCCAGAAGTTTCAAATGCAGTAAATGAGCAATTTCGTGGAGCTGATCACCCTATAATTTCGTTCGCACAATTGCAGTTTGAATGGGAAACGAAAGCCTGGTTCTCACATATAATTTGGGAAGATAGCCTTGCTGCTCAATTGCCCAAAAATCAAATTCTAAATGAATGGTTTCGTGTAATTAAAGAAGAAACGAAAAATAGACCATTGGATAGTGATGCGAAATTTTCTTGGTATCCATCAAACTCTTAAAAAATGAATACAGCGAGACAGGTTATGTTTCTAGATGATTTGTATTATTGAATAAGTATCAATAATACGTAATTCTTTTTCTATTGCCTGTTAGAATTCGTTATGTACTAAGCTACTTGTTTTCTAAACTAAAACTTATATTTCGAATTTTTAAATAGATTGTAATACATAAAAATTCGAAATATAAGTTGACACTATTTTTAATGTGTGATAAAAATGATAGTAATCAATTCGGAAAATAATATTTGGGCAATGAAAGGGTATAGTAGTGAATATCTCCCTATTTCAGAGAGCTGATGGTTGGTGTGAATCAGTATATAGATTATTCATGAAGTTCGTCCTGGAGCATCTTTCATAAATCTCATATTTTGAGGAAATGAAAGACGGTAGTTTATACCGTTATCAAATAAAGTGGTGAAGATTTTTTCACAACTAGGGTGGTACCGCGATATTTATCGTCCCTACGTATTTACGTAGGGACGTTTTTTATTTAGGTCCTAACTTTGGTGTGGCTTCATAACTAGGGTGGTACCGCGATATTTTATCGTCCCCACGTTTTTGCGTAGGGGCGTTTTTATTTAGGTGGTTTCTTAGTGTTCTTCACAACTAGGGTGGTACCGCGATAATTTTGTCGTCCCTACGTATTTACGTAGGGGCGTTTTTTTATTATTAGGGAGGAAGTGAACGTATTAGAAAAGAGTATTGATAGAACAATATAAATACCGAATTGTAACAAAGAAAAAGAGATAGAGAGGAGATTAACAAATGAATTCACAGCAATGGACATCGAAATTAGGTTTCGTATTAGCTGCAGCAGGTTCGGCAATTGGTCTTGGGGCGATTTGGAAATTCCCATATATGGCCGGCATTGGAGGAGGCGGAGCGTTCTTCCTAATTTTCATCGGTTTCACATTATTAATTGGTTTACCGCTATTATTAGCTGAATTTGTTATTGGAAGAAGTACACAAAAAGAGGCTGTCGATGCATATAGAGAGATTGCTCCTAAAACGTTATGGCCTTGGTTAGGTAAATTAGGAATTGTAACATGTTTCATATTACTTTCTTTCTACAGTGTTGTAGGAGGCTGGATTTTATTATATTTATGGAATGCAATTACAGGTAGACTATGGGAAGGAAATGGAGCATACGAAGCTACGTTTGGTGAAATCATTTCCAATCCATATTTAGCAGTTGGATCACAGCTATTATTCATCCTTATTACTATTTTCATCGTAAGTAAAGGTGTACAAAATGGTGTTGAAAAAGTAAATAAATATTTCATGCCAGCACTATTCGTTTTATTCTTTGTATTAATCGTTCGTGCACTTACGTTAGATGGTGCTGGAGAAGGCGTTCGTTTCTTCTTACAACCTGATTTCTCACATGTAACATCAGAAGTTATTTTATACGCAATGGGGCAATCGTTCTTCTCATTATCTGTTGGGGTAGCCGTTATGGTAACGTATAGCTCATACTTACCGAAAGAAGAAAGCTTACCACGTTCAGCATTTTCTATCGTAGCCTTAACTCTTGTTATTACATTACTTGCAGGACTTGCAATTTTCCCAGTTGTGTTCGCATTTGAGATGGAACCATCTCAAGGACCAGGACTATTATTTATCGTATTGCCAGCTATTTTCAGTAAAATGGCATTCGGAAAATTATTCTTCATCGTTTTCTTATTACTATTCTTCTTCGCTACGATTACATCAGCAATTTCGATGTTAGAAATTAGTGTTGCATCGTTAACATCAAAAGGTAAAGGGAAACGTGAAAAAATGGCCTTAATCGTAGGGTTATTAATCTTCGTTGTTGGGGTACCATCAGCATTATCATTCGGTATATTAAGTGATCTGAAGATTTTCGGGAAGACAGTCTTTGATTTAGCGGACTATGCAGTAAGTAACGTATTAATGCCACTTGGTGTATTATTAGTTTCTATCTTTGTTCCTTTAAAAATGAAGAAAGATGTATTAATGAAAGAGCTAGGTGTAAGTAAAAATAAAGGTTATAAACTATTCGTATTATGGTTATTCTTACTTCGTTATATCGCACCAATTGCGATTATTATCGTATTCTTAAATGTACTTGGCATTATATAAAAAGAAAGGTAGCGTATCATACAAAGATACGCTACCTTTTTATTTTGCTCTTTTTTGCAATTCATTTACTGTTACGAACTGATAGCCCTTCTTAGATAAAGAATCTAAAATACCTTCAATCGTTTGTAAATTTTCATTAGACTCATCATACATAGAGTGCAGTAAAATGATAGAACCTGGTTTTACATTTTTATTAACGTATTTAATTTTATCAGCCGCAGATTTATAAAAAGTATCGGGCTCAAGATCCCATGTGATTGTTTCGATATTGTTTTTATTTAAATAATATGGCAGCCCTATTAACTTTTTACCGTTAGGGGGCCTAAAATCAATTTCGTCTGTAAATCCTGTTTGGCGGATTAATGAATTCGTTTTTTCTATTTCATCTTTAATAAAAGAAGGTGTTTTGAAAACCATTCTATTATGAGAATATGTATGGTTTCCAAGTTGGTGCCCAGATTGCGTGATAGCTTCTCCTAACGATAAATTTTGCTCTAATTCATTTCCAATTAAAAAGAAAGTAGCTTTAGCGTTGTATTTATCTAGTAGCGGTAATATTTGTTTTACATTGTTAGTAGGGCCATCATCAAAAGTTAAAGCAATCACTTTTTCATTTGTTTCTACGCGTTGTGTTAAATCTCCAAATAATTGAAAGCTTCTTGCGTTCATCAATTTGTATGTTCCGAATAATGCCGTGATAATAAAGAATAGTGTAACGATTGTAATGATAATTTTTTTCTTCATAATGTAACCTCACAATGATTTTTAATTCAGTTAAAAAGTATTATATCAAACTAAGTAATTTCGTGCTTTAAGAAGGGTGTGGATGCAAGGAGAAGGAATTTATCATATAATAAAATGCAAAAGGTATATTAGGAGGTGTTTATATGGCGATTATAATTCAATTGCCAGACACTGCAACGTCTCATGCAAAGCCAAGTATGGAAATGGCGATACTTTGCGTGAGGTAGACAAGTAATATACAATCGCCTATATGAGCTCGTATCATTTTTTATATTTGGCTTTGCACCTTATTGAAATGAACCATAAAAAATAAGGGGCGAGCAGAAATGAAATACGTAAAAGCTAATGCTGTTTTACCAGAGAGTTTAATTACTGAAATTCAAAAGTATATACAAGGTGAAACAATTTACATTCCGAAACAAGAAACGAAACATTATAAATGGGGTACACGATCTGGCGGAAGAAAACAACTAGATGAAAGAAATAAAGCAATTAAAGAAGCGTTTAAAAGTGGGATTGCTATTCATCAACTTGCAGAAGAATATTTTCTTTCTGGGGAAACGATTAAAAAGATTGTGTATTCTAAATAAGAGGAAAAGAGTCTGATTCATATATTACTTTGAATCAGACTCTTTTTGTTTTATGTGTATTGGATATATGAGGCGTGAACGGGCATGATAATAGAAAAAATGTGCCGTTTTTTTATTAAATGGTATACAGAGCACTTGAAAAGTAGAAAGGTGAACATATATGAATCATATTGGACAAATAACGATAGAGCTTTTAGTTGGTTTTTTTGTTTTATTAATTGCTACAAAAATATTAGGGAAAACACAAATATCTCAGCTAACGCCATTTGATTTTATTTCTGCAATCGTCCTAGGTGAGCTCGTTGGAAATTCAATATATGATCCTAAAATTAAAGTATGGTCTATTTTATATTCAGTATTTGTTTGGGTAATTTTAATTTATACTATAGAAGTGATAACACAAAAAGTAAGAGGAACAAGAAGGTTTTTTGAAGGGTATCCTTCAATTATTATTCGTAACGGAAAGATTGATCGTGAACAATTAAGCGTAAATCATTTGGATATAAACCAATTACAACAAATGCTTAGGCAACAAAAAGATATATTTTCAATCCGAGAAGTTGAATATATGATATTGGAACCGAACGGAAACATAAGCGTTCTGAAAAAAAGTAAATACGAATCTCCTACTATAAATGATTTAAGTTTAAAACATAAGCCTGTATACTTACCAATTTCATTAATTAGTGATGGAAAAGTAGTTAAGGATAATTTGAGGGAAGCGGGATTTGATGAAGGATGGCTTTATAAACAAATAAAGCAAAAAGGAATTACTAAATTTGAAGACGTATTATATGCGGAATGGAAAACAGATGATGGCTTCTTTTGTCAGGAAATGCAGCGGTAGAGAATAAGTGATATATGTAATGTTTGTTTCTAAGTTATCTTTTACATATCAAAAAATGTAATCATTGTATACAATAAAACTAGATCAACAATTTGTATGGAGTGATAAAGATGGAAGCGTTTATTAGAAGTGATCAATATAATTTTATAAAATCACAAGCTTATATTTTAGCAAACGGGCATGCAACGGCAAATGATAGAGGTGTAATTCAAGCGTTAAAATCGCTTGCGATTGAAAAGATAATACATGTATTTGAGAATTTAACGGATGAACAGAAAGAGTTAATTGATACGGTATTAACAGTTCAAAATAGAGAAGATGCAGAATCATTTTTAATGAAAATAAATCCGTATGTAATTCCGTTTCAAGAAGTTACAGCACAAACATTAAAAAAATTATTTCCTAAAGCGAAAAAGTTAAAACTTCCTGATATGGAAGAAATGGATATGAAAGAAATATCTTATTTAAGCTGGATTGATAAGGGGTCAAGCAGGAAATTTATTATAGCGAAAAATGATAAAAATAAATTTGTTGGTCTGCAAGGAACGTTCCAAAGTTTAAATAAAAAAAGCATTTGTTCGTTATGTCATGGACATGAAGAAGTAGGAATGTTTTTAGTTGAAATTAAAGGCGATGTACCAGGAACTTTCGTTAAAAAGGGAAACTACATTTGCAAAGATGGTGTAGCTTGCAATCAGAATATGAAGTCACTTGATAAATTACATGATTTTATTGAGCGATTGAAGAAATAACGAGAAAACCTCTAGTATTTAAACTGGAGGTTTTTATTTTTTGAAGAAGTAAAATAAGCTTTCTTTGTAAATGTAGATTTATAATGAAATTTGATAAAAATATCTATTATGATACAGTTGCTTATATGCAAGGAGGTAAAACATGGATTACCTTTTATCGAAAGAAAAAGTGAAGCGATGGCCCAAAGATATGATAGCGGCGGGGCGTTGTCATACAGTTGGCCTGAAATCGGATGGCACGGTAGTAGCGGTGGGCCGAAATAAAGAAGGAGAATGTAATGTAAGTGGCTGGCGAGATATTGAAGCAGTCGCAGTGGGCAATGTTCATATGGCAACGAACACGGGTAATGCTCATACAATCGGTCTTACATGTGACAGTACTGCGGTAGCACTGGGTTGGAATAAGCATGAACAATGTGATGTAAACGATTGGCATAATATTGTAGCGGTTGCGGCAGGGTGGCGTCGTACTATTGGCCTGAAATCGGATGGCACGGTAGTAGCGGTGGGCCGAAATAAAGAAGGAGAATGCAATGTAAGCAGTTGGCAAGGTATTGTGGCAGTCACAGCGGGTGACTGGCATACAGTCGGTCTTAAATTGGACGGCACATTGACGACTGTGGGGAATAATCGATATGGTCAATGCAATGTAAGTAGCTGGCGAGGTATTGTAGCGGTCAAGGCTGGGTATCTTCATACTGTTGGTCTTAAACGAGACGGTACGGTGACAGCAGTGGGGAATGATAAACATAACCAGTGTGATGTAAGTGGCTGGCGAGATATTGTAGCAATAGCGGCTGGTACGAATCATACAATCGGACTTAAATCAAACGGTACCGTGGTCGCAGTGGGTTGGAATGAGTATGGTCAATGTAACGTAAGTGATTGGAGAGATATTGTAGCGATAGCGGCTGGTTGTGCACATACAGTCGGACTAAAATCAGACGGTACGGTGATCGCGGTAGGTAATAATGAATTTGGCCAATGCGATGTAGGTAGCTGGCGCGACATTCGGTTACCTGGCAAATAGTCAATTTACAATAAATCATTAGTAATATTATTCTATTTTAGGAGTAATTATGGAATAGGATATGTAGAAAATAATTAAACTTAAATCTGCTGAATAAGAATCTCTTTTGAAAAGGGATTCTTATTATTTTTCATAAAATGAGGGTGTAAATGGAATTTTTGAACAAATTTTATTTCAAAATTACAGTAGAAGATATAAATTAAAAAGTATAGAGGAGATAAAGGAATGCTTAAAAGGTTTTTACTTTCTTTACCGGATGTTTTACTTATATGTATCGTTCTCTACATAATGTACACAAATTCTTTTAGTTTTGGACAGATGCTAGTAATTTCCATTGCAATCGGAATTATTGGTGGTCTTGCTATTAGAATTTGTAAGGATGTATTCACGTATATAAGATGGACAATTAAACAAAGAAAAAATTGAATATGTTTAATAGTTATTAGGAGGGAATGAAATGACTAAGAAAAAGAATAGAGTGAAAAACGAGATAGTACTTTGGTCACTAACAGCAATTGTTCTGTTAATTGTATGGTACTTTTATCAAAAATAAAAACGCAACGTACTAAAAAAGCACGATGCGTTTTTAGTATTTTTTTTGCCAATTTTCTTTTATAAAGTCTTCACGCCCAGATTCTTTTTGCTCAGTAGCATATTTCTCTGGATTCTTTTTATAGAAATGTTGGTGGTATTCCTCTGCTTCGTAAAAAGGTGCAGCAGGACGAATTTCAGTCACGATTGGATCTTTAAACATACCGCTTTCTGCAAGAGCTTGTTTTGATTTTTCAGCAAGCCCTTTTTGTGTTTCGTTATGATAAAAAATAGCGGTACGATAAGATGGACCACGGTCAAAAAATTGTCCGCCATCATCAGTTGGATCGATTTGTGGCCAATATAAGTCTAGTAATTTCTGATAAGGAAAAATAGAAGGATCGAATGTAATTTGAACAACTTCTAAATGTCCAGATGTTCCAGCTTTTACTTGTTCATATGTTGGGTTTTCTACATGACCTCCTGCATAGCCAGAAAGTACTTTATGAATACCAGGAAGTTCATCAAATGGTTTTACCATGCACCAAAAGCAACCGCCTGCGAAGGTTGCGAGTTCGTATGTTTTTTCGGACATTGCTGTAATCCTCCTAAATGTATATGTTTTATATAGTATTATATAAATTGTTTTATTGCGCAATAAAAAAGGTTTGAAAATATATGTTTTTTACAAACAAGATCCTCCGCTCACATCAATTAATTGGCCAGTAACCCAGCGGCTGTCTGGAGAAGCAAGGAATGCAGCAGTATCGGCAATGTCTTCTACTTCACCTAAGCGATTGAAAGCGGAAATAGTAGTAGCGTACTGCTTCATCATCGGGTCGCTCAAGAGTTCTGCATTCATATCTGTTTTAATAAATCCTGGAAGTATTGCATTCACCGTTATTCCTCGTGCTCCAAGCTGTTTTGCTAGCGTAAAAGTCATTGTATTAATAGCGCCTTTCGTCATACTATATGCAACAAAATCAGGTAAAGAAATGCGGGTGGCAGCGGATGAAATATTAATAATTCGGCTATTGTCACGTAAACGTGGTAGTGCTAGTTGAATGATAAAGAATGGAGCTTTTGCATTTACTGAAACCATTCTATCAAAAAACTGTTCAGTCGTTTCTTCAATAAAAGCACCAGGACCAATGCCAGCATTGTTTATTAAAATATCAAATTGTGTTTCACCAGTGCGCTTTTGTAATTCAGTATCTAAAGCGTTATAAAGGTTTTCTACACCGTGTAAGGATTCTAGATTTGCGCCGATAGAAAAAGCTTGGCCACCATCTGATCGAATTTCATGAACAGTTTCTTCAGCGTCATCTTTTCGACTACCGTAATGAACAGCAACCAATGCACCGTCATTTGCTAAACGTTTAGCGATCGCTCGTCCAATTCCTCGGCTTGCTCCTGTAACTAACGCTACTTTCCCTTTTAACATAGTTTCCTCATCTCCTCATAAACTTTATAAGTTTTTCTTTATGTAGTAATGCAAACATACTTAAGTAATATATGAGTGTATGTAAGTAATGCATTCCAATTTTGATTTGAGAAAAAATAAATAGAATGAATTTTGATTTTTTTGAAAAAAACATATTGACAACGAAAAGGACAACGTCCTATAATACGTGTAACAAATAAAAGTTAATTAAGAATTTTCTAACTTTATGTGTTGTATATGCAAAGAAGAGGAAAGTAGATGATTATGATCGTTTCAGAGAGCTACTCCAAGGCTGTGAGGGTAGTAACAATCGAATCATTGAAGATCACCTCGGAGCATCGCTTGCGAAAGGGAAACTGAGTAGAGGGCGGCGGCATCGTCTCCGGTAAAAGGACGGAGGTCTGATTGGACCTACAAAGCTTATATTTCGTGAGAAGTATAAGGAAGCTGAGTGGTAACGCGAAACTCTCGCCTCAGCAATCAAAGCTACTAAATTGTAGTAGTTGATTGCTGAGGCGAGAGTTTTTATTTTTAAAAATAGAAGAAGAGAATGCGTAGAAGAGGAGAGTAAATGATAAAGATTGTTTCAGAGAGCTGCCCCGAGGCTGTGAGGGTGGTAACAATTCACTCATTGAAAATCACCTTGGAGCACTACTTTTGAAAACTAGTAAAAAGTAGCGGGGTTGTTCCCGATAGAAAAACAAAAGTCTAATTGGACTTGCAGAGCTTATATTTCGTGAGAAGTATAAGGAAGCTGAGTGGTACCACGATTCCCTCGTCTCAGCAATGGATTGCTACAAGTATGTAAGTAATCGATTGTTGAGACGAGTATATTTTTAAGGTTTATATACTGAATATTCTGTTAAAAATACTCATCTCAGCAATCGATGTAGAAATAGATTGCAAAAAATAGAGAAAAAAAGAGGAGCGATGTGAGATGGGAAACCAGTACATTTACATGAATGGGGAATTTGTAGAAAAAGAAAAGGCAGTTGTTTCAGTATATGATCACGGTTTTTTATACGGAGACGGTGTATTTGAAGGGATTCGTAGTTACGGAGGAAATGTATTTTGTTTAAAAGAACATGTGAAACGATTGTATGAATCAGCGAAATCTATTTTACTAACAATTCCAATGACGGTAGAAGAAATGGAAGAAGCAGTTTTACATACACTCCAAAAAAACGAATATACTGATGCTTACATTCGCTTAATTGTCTCAAGAGGAAAAGGTGACTTAGGGCTCGATCCGAGAAGTTGTGTGAAGCCGAGCGTAATTATCATTGCAGAACAATTAAAGTTATTCCCACAAGAATTTTATGATAATGGGCTAAGCGTTGTATCTGTTGCATCAAGACGTAATACGCCAGATGCGTTAGATCCACGTATTAAGTCAATGAATTATTTAAATAACGTACTTGTAAAAATTGAAGCAGCACAAGCAGGAGTGTTAGAGGCTCTTATGTTAAATCAACAAGGATATGTTTGTGAAGGTTCTGGTGATAATGTTTTCGTTGTGAAAGATGGAAAAGTATTAACCCCGCCATCCTATTTAGGAGCATTAGAAGGTATTACGAGAAATAGTGTTATCGAGCTATGTGAGCGACTGAGTATTCCGTGTGAGGAAAGACCGTTCACTCGCCATGATGTATATGTAGCGGATGAAGTATTTTTAACAGGAACAGCAGCGGAGTTAATTCCAGTTGTAAAAGTTGATTCCAGAGAAATTGGAGATGGGAAACCAGGAAGTGTAACGAAACAATTGACCGAAGAATTTAAAAAATTAACGAGAGAAAGAGGAGTACGTGTTCCCGGGCTGACGGAAAGCTTAGCATAAATAAGGAGAGGAGTTAATGGAAATGAAGCAGCAGTATACAGCGTATGAGAAGTTACAGTATGAAGAAATGACAGGCGCTGGGCACGTGATTCAATGTTTGAAGAAATTGGGTGTAACGACCGTTTTCGGCTATCCAGGCGGAGCGATTTTACCAGTATACGATGCGTTATACGAAAGTGGTTTGAAACATGTTTTAACTCGTCATGAGCAAGCTGCCATTCATGCGGCTGAAGGATATGCGAGGGCTTCTGGAAAGGTCGGGGTAGTCTTTGCTACCTCTGGCCCAGGGGCGACAAATTTAGTTACGGGCTTAGCAGACGCTTATATGGATTCGATTCCTTTAGTTGTCATTACCGGGCAAGTTGCAACGCCTTTAATTGGTAAAGATGGATTTCAAGAAGCGGATGTTGTCGGAATTACAGTACCTGTTACGAAGCATAATTACCAGGTTCGTGATGTGAATCATGTATCACGAATTGTGCAAGAAGCTTTTTACATCGCCAAAAGCGGGCGCCCGGGACCAGTATTAATTGATATTCCAAAAGATGTTCAAAATGCAAAAGTCACCAGTTTCTTTAATGAAGAAGTTGATATTCCGGGGTATAAACCAGAATTTGTACCAGACAGCATGAAACTTAGAGAGGTGGCTAAAGCAATTTCAAAATCTAAGCGTCCACTTCTTTATATAGGAGGTGTCATTCATTCAGGTGGATCCGATGAACTCTTCGAATTCGCAAGGGAGAACCGTATTCCAGTCGTTTCAACTTTAATGGGACTTGGTGCATATCCACCGGATGATTCATTGTTTCTAGGGATGCTTGGTATGCATGGGACATACGCTGCTAATATGGCGGTAACAGAATGTGATTTACTACTTGCATTAGGTGTTCGCTTCGATGATCGTGTAACAGGAAAATTAGAACTTTTTTCTCCAAACTCGAAAAAAGTACATATTGATATTGATTCTTCTGAGTTTCATAAAAATGTAACTGTAGAACATCCGATTGTTGGTGATGTAAAAAAAGCGTTACACATGCTGTTACATATGTCTATTTATACACAAACAGACGAATGGCTTCAGAAAGTAAAGACATGGAAAGAAGAATATCCACTTTCTTATAAGCAAAAAGAATCTGAGTTAAAACCACAGCATGTGATCAACTTAGTAAGTGAATTAACGAATGGTGAAGCGATTGTCACAACAGAAGTAGGTCAGCATCAAATGTGGGCTGCTCACTTCTATAAAGCAAGAAAACCTCGGACGTTCCTTACCTCTGGAGGATTAGGAACGATGGGGTTTGGTTTTCCAGCAGCAATTGGTGCTCAGCTAGCTAAAAAAGAAGAACTTGTCATTTGTATTGCAGGTGACGCTTCTTTTCAAATGAACATTCAAGAACTACAAACAATTGCTGAAAATAACATCCCTGTAAAAGTATTTATCATAAATAACAAATTTTTAGGGATGGTAAGGCAATGGCAAGAAATGTTTTATGAAAATCGTTTATCAGAATCAAAAATTGGATCACCAGATTTTGTGAAAGTAGCAGAAGCTTATGGAGTAAAGGGATTAAGAGCAACAAATTCAACCGAGGCAAAACAAGTGATGTTAGAAGCATTTGCTTATGAAGGTCCTGTCGTAGTTGATTTTTGTGTAGAAGAAGGTGAAAACGTATTTCCGATGGTTCCGCCAAACAAAGGGAATAACGAAATGATTATGAAGAGGTGGGAAGAATGAGTCATACTTTTTCACTCGTTATTCATAACGAGCCAAACGTCTTATTACGTATAAGTGGGATTTTTGCTCGGCGTGGTTATTATATTTCTTCTTTACATTTAAAAGAAAGAGATACTAGTGGTGTTTCTGAAATGAAACTCACAGCAGTTTGTACTGAAAATGAAGCGACATTACTTGTTAGTCAGTTGAAAAAATTAATTGATGTTCTGCAAGTAAATAAATTATAAGGAGTGTATGGAATATGAAAACATATTATGAAAAAGATGCAAATGTAGAGTTATTACAAGGAAAAACTGTTGCAGTAGTTGGTTATGGATCACAAGGTCATGCGCAAGCACAAAATTTACGTGATTCTGGTGTAGAGGTTGTAGTTGGTGTTCGTCCTGGTAAGTCGTATGAAGTAGCGAAAGCGGATGGATTTGAAGTAATGTCTGTTTCAGAAGCGGTTCGAACCGCACAAGTTGTACAAATGTTATTGCCAGATGAACAGCAAGCTCATGTGTATAAAGCAGAGGTAGAAGAGAATCTTCGTGAAGGACAAATGTTACTTTTCTCACATGGATTTAACATTCACTTCGGACAAATTAATCCGCCAAGTTACGTAGATGTAGCGATGGTCGCGCCAAAAAGCCCAGGTCATCTCGTTCGCCGTGTATTTCAAGAAGGAAATGGTGTTCCAGCATTAGTCGCAGTGCATCAAGATGCGACGGGAACAGCGCTACATGTAGCACTGGCGTATGCAAAAGGTGTAGGGTGTACACGTGCGGGGGTAATTGAAACGACATTCCAAGAAGAAACCGAAACGGATTTATTCGGTGAGCAAGCTGTACTTTGCGGCGGGGTAACTGCACTTGTGAAGGCCGGGTTCGAAACGTTAACGGAAGGTGGATATCGTCCTGAAATTGCATACTTTGAATGTTTGCATGAATTAAAGCTAATTGTTGACTTAATGTACGAAGGTGGATTAACGACTATGCGCCATTCTATTTCAGATACGGCAGAGTTTGGAGATTATGTAACAGGATCGAGAATTGTTACAGGTGAAACGAAGAAGGAAATGAAGCGTGTTCTGACAGAAATTCAGCAAGGTGAATTTGCGAAGAAATGGATTTTAGAAAATCAAGCAGGGCGTCCGACGTATAACGCAATGAAAAAAGCAGAACAAAATCATCAATTAGAAAAAGTGGGAGCAGAGCTTCGTGAAATGATGAGCTGGATTCATGCACCGAAAGAATTAGTAAAGAAATAGAGTAAGAGAGTATAAATGAAAAATATGTAAGAGGGGATTTGACAAGATGAGAAGTGACATGATTAAAAAAGGTTTTGATAAAGCACCGCACCGTAGTTTATTAAAAGCAACTGGTTTGAAAGATGAAGATTTTGATAAACCTTTCATAGCGATTTGTAATTCTTTTATTGAAATTATTCCAGGGCATAAACACTTGAACGAGTTTGGGAAACTTGTAAAAGAGGCAGTTCGCGCGGCAGGTATGGTACCATTCGAATTCAATACAATTGGAGTTGACGATGGTATTGCGATGGGACATATCGGTATGCGTTATTCTCTTCCGAGTCGTGAAATTATTGCAGATTCAGTAGAAACGGTTGTAAATGCACACTGGTTTGACGGCATGATTTGTATCCCAAACTGTGACAAAATTACACCAGGTATGATGATGGCTGCACTACGTATTAATATTCCGACTGTGTTTGTTTCAGGCGGCCCGATGGCGGCTGGAAAAACGTCAAAAGGAGAAGTTGTTGATTTAAGCTCTGTTTTTGAAGGGGTAGGAGCTTATCAATCTGGGAAAATTTCAGAAGAAGAATTAAAAGATATTGAAGATCATGGCTGTCCATCTTGTGGCTCTTGTTCGGGTATGTTTACCGCGAACTCTATGAATTGTTTATGTGAAGTATTAGGTTTAGCTCTTCCTGGTAACGGGAGTATTTTAGCAATTGATCCAAGACGTGAAGAGTTAATTAAACAAGCAGCAGAGAAATTGAAAATTTTAATTGAAAGAGATATTAAGCCGCGTGATATTGTAACAGAAGAAGCAATTGACGATGCTTTTGCACTTGATATGGCGATGGGTGGATCAACGAATACAGTATTACATACGCTAGCACTCGCACAAGAGGCAGGACTAGATTATGATATGAACCGTATTGATGCAGTTTCAAGACGTGTACCTCATTTATGTAAAGTAAGTCCAGCCTCAAATTGGCATATGGAAGATATTGATCGTGCGGGCGGGATTAGTGCAATTTTGAAAGAGATGAGCCGGAAAGAAGGAGTACTTCATCTTGATCGAATAACTGCTACTGGGCAAACATTAAGAGAAAATATCGCTGAGGCAGAGATTAAAGATAAGGAGGTTATTCACTCTCTCGAAAACCCTCATAGTGAAGAGGGGGGCTTACGTATATTAAAAGGAAATCTTGCTAAAGATGGAGCGGTTATTAAAAGCGGTGCAACAGAGGTAAAGCGTTTTGAAGGGCCTTGCGTTATTTTTAATTCACAAGATGAGGCACTTGCGGGCATTATGCTTGGGAAAGTGAAAAAAGGAGATGTAGTTGTCATTCGTTATGAAGGACCAAGAGGTGGCCCTGGTATGCCAGAAATGTTAGCCCCAACATCAGCAATTGCTGGAATGGGATTAGGTGCTGAGGTTGCATTATTAACAGATGGACGTTTTTCTGGAGCTTCACGTGGAATTTCAGTAGGACATATTTCACCAGAAGCAGCAGCGGGCGGGATGATTGCACTTCTTGAACAAGGGGATATTGTATGTATTGATGTTGAAGAACGCTTGCTAGAAGTAAGGGTGAGTGATGAGGAATTAGAAAAGCGTAAAAAAGAATGGAAACGACCAGAACCAAAAGTGAAAACTGGCTGGCTTGGACGTTATGCACAAATGGTAACATCGGCGAATACAGGGGCTGTTCTGAAAATCCCACATTTTGATTGAGCCAATTTAAAAGAGATAAGGATGATATATAATGGTGCAAAAGGTAAAGGAGAGAGTGAAAATTGAAGATATCTTAATGGCCCATAATTGCATGAAAGATATCGTTATTAAAACACCGTTACAACGTGATACAGTTTTATCTGAGAAATATGATTGTGACGTTTATGTAAAACGAGAAGACTTACAATTAATTCGCTCTTTCAAAATTCGTGGTGCATACAATTTGATTCAAAGTTTACCGAAAGAAAAGTTACAAAACGGTGTTGTTTGTGCAAGTGCTGGTAATCATGCGCAAGGAGTTGCTTACACGTGTAATTTATTGAAGATTCCGTCAAAAATATTTATGCCCACAACAACACCGAAACAAAAAGTATCACAAGTACAATTTTTCGGTGGTGATTTTGCAGAGATTGTATTAGTTGGTGATACATTCGATAGCTCTTTCCAAGAAGCACAGTGTTATTGTGAAGAAAATAGAATGACATTTGTTCATCCGTTTGATGATCCGTATGTAGTTGCTGGTCAAGGGACAGTGGCAGTTGAAATTATGCATGATATGGAGAAACCGGTTGATTATATCTTTACAGCAATTGGCGGTGGTGGATTAGCATCAGGAGTTGGTACATATGTAAAAGGTGTTAGTCCTACTACAAAGGTTATTGGTGTAGAGCCAATGGGAGCTGCATCTATGAAAGAGGCTTTTCTTCAAAATGAAAATGTAGCATTGGAGAAAATAGATAGCTTTGTTGATGGGGCAGCTGTTAAAAAAGTAGGAAAGTTAACATTTGAAACTTGTAAAGATGTAATTGACGATATTATTTTAGTACCAGAGGGGAAAGTTTGTACGACGATTTTAGAACTGTATAAGAAAAATGCGATTGTAGCTGAACCGGCTGGTGCACTCTCTATTGCAGCGCTTGATTTATATAGAGATGAAATAAAAGGTAAAACAGTTGTATGTACGCTAAGTGGTGGAAATAATGATATTGATAGAATGCAAGAAATGAAAGAGCGTTCGCTCATTTATGAAGGACTGAAACATTACTTTATCATTGAATTTCCGCAGCGTTCAGGTGCGCTAAGAGAATTTCTTGATAAAGGATTAGGACCAGAAGATGACATTACGCGCTTTGAGTATATTAAGAAACATAATAAAGAAAATGGTCCAGCATTAGTCGGCGTAGAATTAAAACATAAAGAAGATTATGAGCAATTAATTACTCGCTTTAAAGAAAATAATATTCAATTTATGGAACTTAATAAAAACCCTGTTTTGTTTGATTTGCTTATTTAATAGAAGGAAAGAGTTAGAATGTAAATAAAAAAGATAGATACAAGCGAGGGAATATAGTGCTTGTTCTATCTTTTTTATAGTTAAACTAGGTACTCATTAAATTCAAGAAGAATAAAGCTAGCTAACCAAAAGAGTATCGCAATACGAATGATTACATACATTGTAAATTCAAAAGGAGTAAGATTTCTCTCTCGCTTTATTTTTTTAAATAGTCTCACAGAATAAAAGGAACATAAAAGCAGGATTGCTATAGACATTTTATAGATGTTTTCTAAGAGGTTTATATTTTCTAATAACTCTTTTAGCATGTTTATCACCTATTCTGTAAAGTATATTACAGAGAAATAGATCTTGAGCTGTCTAGTTTCGTTTGTTTTTTATTTTCCCTGTATCATCAATTTCTACATCAGTTGAAATTGTTTGTAAATATTGAAGAGCTTTTTTCTTTTCTCCTTCATTTACAGGGGAAACTTGGTTGTTGCGAATGATATAAGGATTGAATGACATTTGGACATCCTTTCCTTTAAAAGTTAAAGTTAATACGCCAGTTTCAGCGCTTTTCCCATTCACATAACTCGGGAATAAAAAGTTACCTAATGAGTAAGCGATAGGAACTTTATTATAATACTCAAACCCTTGTAACCAATGTGGATGGCTCCCGACAATTGCGTTAGCTCCTGCTTCAACCATTTTAGGTACATATTGCTTTTGGTATTCTACCGGACGATTTGATTTTTCAACGCCCCAATGCATATAGACGATTAAATAGTCTGCATCTTTCTTTTGTTCTTTAATTGTTTTTGTTACAAGATTTAAATCATAGCCATTCGCAACGCCAGGTTTATTCTCACCAGCTACCCAATTAGAATCAGGCATAAATCGAACGAAGGAAAGAAATTTAAACTTTTTCCCTTTTACGGTCATTTCTCGTGCTGTATATGCATCTTTCGCATTTTTTCCGGCTCCAATGTAAGGGAACTTTAATTTTTCTACGTGAGAAATCGTATCTAATAATCCATCTTGCCCATAATCAAGTGTGTGGTTATTCCCAATATTTACGATGTCATATCCAGTGTTTTTAATAGCTTGTAGTGTAGATGGATCACTTTTAATCCAAAACAGTTGCCCAGGTGCTTTCTTTTCTTTCGTTGTAAATGCCGACTCTAAATTCACAAAAGAAATATCAGCTTTTTTTATTTCTTCTTTTACATGTTGGAATGGGTAATCAGCCCCATTCTTTTCGATTATAGGACGTAATTGCCAATCAAACATTGTATCACCAGAGAAGGTGAGTGTGATTTCTTGGTCTTCTATTTTCTTTTCGCTTTTTGAAGCGGTTTTACTAGATTTGTTTTGCAAATCGGGTTTGTCTTTTGCTTTTGAAATAAAAGAGTAATTGATTAATAAAACAATCGGTGTAATGAAAAAGGCTATTAACAAAAATCGTTTTAGTAAAGTTTTCATATATACCTTCCCTTTTAATATTATCCCGCAATTAAATTAACACTGAATCTATTAAAGGTAATTAAAGTTACAAAAAATAGCGGGTTATGTAGTGGAAAACATTTGTTAATATTCTCAATATTAAGTTAACATATAGATAACCTGTAAATCAATGTATAAACCAAAATATAGAAATAAAGAATTCGAAGGGTGAAGAATGAGAAATGGTTATATTAGGAGCAGTTGTAAATGGAATTTGTATTATATTTGGTACTTTACTTGGTAAATTATTTAGTAGGATTCCAGAAAGTATGAAAGGGACGATAATGCACGCAATCGGTTTAGCGGTTACTGTGCTTGGGCTTCAAATGGCATTAAAAAGTGAAAACTTTCTTGTTGTCATACTGAGTTTAGTGATTGGTACGGTAATTGGAGAATGGTTACAATTAGAAGAAAAGTTAAAACATTTAGGGGATTGGCTAGAAAATAAAGTTGGATCGAAAGGGAAAGGTAGCATATCAGAAGGTTTTGTAACAGCTACTTTAATTTTTGCAATTGGCGCGATGGGGATACTTGGTGCACTTGACAGTGGGATTCGCGGAAATCATGATATTTTATTTACAAAGGCGATTATCGATGGATTTATTTCTATTATATTAACGACAACTCTAGGAATTGGCGTAGTATTTTCGGCAATTCCAGTTGTTTTATATGAAGGTGGTATTGCAGTTTTTGCAACACAAATTAATAGTTTTGTCCCGAAAGAATTAATGAACCAATTTATAGTGGAGATGACGGCTACGGGCGGCATTATGATATCTGCTATTGGATTGAACTTGCTTAGTATTATTAAAATCAAGGTGGCAAATTTACTTCCAGGTATATTGGTAGTGGGTGTAATTGTTTCAATTATTTATGGTTACGGTTTGTTAGTAAATTAGTAGAGGATGGAAACACATATGGAGGAATTTCAATTTACAAAACGTGTGCATAAAATATTGGAGATTGCAGCAAAAGAGAGTGAGTATAACATAATTCACCCAGTCCATCTGTTTATAGGTATGTGTAAAGAAGGTACAGGAGTTTGCGCTGAGTTATTTATGTATTTGTTTCACAAAGTCGGTCCAGATTTTTTAGAAAAACTTTCGTTACGAAAACAATTCGATTTACATAATCAAGAGTATAAAAAAATAGGGCAATATAAACTATCTTATAAGGCGATAGAAATTTTACAAATAGCGAAGAAACGTATGGAACGCTTTCAGCAAGTAGTAGTAAATGAAGGACATGTTATGTATGCATTATTTCATGTAGATACAAATATTGGTGGATTTATACATACACAAATGCAAGAAGATATATTACGTATTACAGCTGCACCGAGAGACTTAGCGGTTGATTTAAATAGTTTTAAATCTATTTATAATACATTATTTTGTCATGTAAGAAGAGTTAGTCCTTCTGATTTTGATAAGTTATCACGATTTGTAGTGGATGAATTTGGTGAACGGTGGTTACAGTCGGTTGATTATGGATTTCGGACATATAACGAAAAGTTACCTATCTATATTGCACAGCAGGAGGAAGTAATAGTTGGTTTCGCCTGTTACGATGTAGTGAGAGGAAAGAAAGGCTTGTTTGGTCCAATGGGCATAGCGAAACAAAATCGTGTGAAAGGTGTAGGAAAAGAATTATTGCATCATTGTTTATATAATATGAAGCAAGATGGATATGAATATGCGATTATTGGACAAGCAGGTCCCATTGAGTTTTACGAGAGAAATTGTAATGCTCGTTTAATACCGATAGATAATAAGTAACCAACTTCATATAGAGGAGTTGGTTTTATTATGAAAATGATGTAGAGATGTAGTGTTTTTTACTAGAAAATAGCGGGTTTTGTAGTAAATCTTGCATATAAAGCAAATTACTAAACTTTTTACAAGAAAGGGTGTAGAATGGGTATCTAAAGAAAGAAGGTGTGAAAATGGCCAGCTGGAAACGGAATTTAATGATTTGTTGGCTAGGTTGTTTTACCACTGCAGCCGGTATGAGTTTAGTAATTCCTTTCTTATCTTTTTATATTGAGGAATTAGGAGTAACTGGCACTTCAAGCATTGCACAGTGGTCGGGACTTGCATTTGGTGTAACATTTTTAATGGGTGCGATCGTATCGCCAATATGGGGAAAGCTTGGTGATATACATGGACGGAAATTGATGCTTATTCGTGCTAGCCTCGGTATGGCGATTATTATGACGCTTATGGGGTTTGTAACGGATGTGTATCAACTAGTCGCACTAAGATTTTTAATGGGAGCAGTATCTGGTTTCCTTTCAACAGCGATGACATTTATTGCAGCAGAAACTCCGAAAGAACATTCAGGTTGGGCGATTTCCACAATTTCAACTGGTGGTGTGAGCGGTTCGTTACTTGGCCCGTTACTTGGCGGTTATTTGTCTGAGTTAATTGGAATGCGTCATGTCTTTCTTGTTACGGGAGCTTTTTTATTCCTTTCCTTTCTCATCGTTTTTTTCTTCCTGCATGAAGAAAATCACTCTGCTCAAGCAAAAAAAACACAGCCGAAAAAAGTATGGACGATGGTCCCAGCGAAGCATTTAATTATTAGTTTATTTGTAACAACATTTATTATTCAACTTGCTAATATGTCAGTTCAACCAATTGTTACATTGTACGTGAAAAATTTAGTAGGTCCTCATACTGCACATATTGAAACAATTGCGGGTGCAGTTATGTCAGCGACAGGATTAGCAGTTATTTTGGCAGCACCAAGACTAGGAAGATTATCAGATCATATCGGTCCTCAAAAAACGTTAGTTGTAGCGTTATTTGCTGCAGGAATTATTTTTATCCCGCAAGCATTTGTAACGTCAGCTTGGCAACTATTAATTCTTCGATTTTTATTAGGTATCGCACAAGCAGGATTATTACCTTCCGTACAAACTCTACTAAAACAACATACACCAACCCATGTTACGGGACGAATATTTGGATATAATCAATCATTTCAGTTTTTAGGAAATATGATTGGTCCAGTGCTCGGGGGACAAATTGCAGCGCATGCAGGTTTCCAATATGTTTTCCTCTCTACATCTTCACTATTATTTATTGCGTGTATTTGGGTTTATTTTCATAATAAGAACGAAGAGGTATCAGAGAACCGACATTTGGAAGTTAGTTAACTAAGTGAATGAAAAAGAAAAAGGATGAAGCAGCATGTGCTTCATCCTTTTCTTTAAAATCGAACACAAAGATAACTTAATGTACCAAGCTCGTAACTACGGTGAATGACTTCACCGCTATTTTCACCACTTCCCATAGCGATAAATAAAGGAACAAAATGTTCTGCTCTTGGTACTGCTAATTGTGCATGAGGAGCATTTTTCTCCCAATTAAACAATGCATCTTTATCGTTATTCTGCATATGTTTAATAATCCAATCATCAAATTCAATTGCCTATTTTTCAGGTGTAGTTTGATTCCATTTCAGTGCTCGTAAATTATGAACGGTAACGCCACTCCCGATTACTAAAATATCTTCTTGTCCGAGTCCTTTAAGTGCTTCTCCAATTTCAAATTGTTCTTTTGCAGAAAGGAATGGATTGACTGATATTTGCACGACAGGAATATTTGCTTCTGGATACATGCGGTGCAGGAGTGTCCATGAACCATGATCTAAACCTCTCGTCATATTATGATGGACTGAAATACCTTTGTTCTTAAATTTTGTTTCTAAAATAGATGCAATATGAGAAGAGCCTTTCGCACGATATTTGATTTCGTATAACTCAGGGGGAAAACCTCCAAAATCATAAATTGTTTCATACTCGTTATCTGATGAGGAAATCGTTAATACTTCACTTTCCCAATGAGCAGTGAAAATAACAATTGCTTTCGGTTTATATGTTTCTCCAAGTGTTTTTAAAAATCGTGTATAGTCTGTATCTTGAATAGCGAGCATAGGCGAACCATGTGCTAAAAATAATGATGGCATCATAATAGTAGGAACCTCCTAAAAATTATATAGTTACTTTATGTAAGTAACTATATAATTTTATTTTGAATTCGTCAAGAAATTAGTTTAAAAGCAAGTCTGAAAAATACATCATTTGTCATAATGAAAGCAATTACATATAATATAAAATAAGAAAAGTGAATGAATATTCATTTTCTTAAAGCTATACATAATAGAGTTGGGGGCTGACGAAATGAATGTACAGGAAAGTTTCGTTACGGCATTGGATGGATCGGAAATTTATTTGCGTAAGTGGTTACCAGAAGGAGATCCGAGAGGAATTATTCAAATTGCACATGGCATGACAGAGCATGCAGGGGTGTATACAGAATTTGTAGATGCTTTATTGGAAGCAGGGTATGGTGTTTATGCGCATGATCATAAAGGACATGGGAAAACAGTAAAAAAAGAAGAAGATTATGGTCATTTTGAACCAAATATAGGCTGGAATCAAGTTGTATCGGATGTTATCTTTGTTTCAGAAAAGATAAAAGAAGAGCAGTCAAGTCCTTTGTTTTTACTTGGACATAGTATGGGTTCTTTTTTATCAAGACGTGCTGTACAACTTAGAGGCGAATTATATGATGGATTTCTGATTTCAGGAACAGGTGGAAATCCAGGGCTTTTAGGAGCTATTGGTCATAAAGTAGCAACAATCGAAATGAAATTGCGTGGGGCAAAAACGAAAAGTCCAATGTTAAACTTTTTATCTTTCGGAAACTTCAATTCGAACTTTAAGCCAAATCGTACAAAATTTGATTGGTTATCTTCAGATAATAATCAAGTTGATAAATATATTGCGGATCCGTTATGTGGTTTCATTTGTACGACGAGTTTTTACCGAGAATTATTTTCTGGTGTATTAGAAGTAAATAAACTAGAAGAATACAAGAAGACGCCAAAGAATCTTCCAATACATATATTCTCTGGTGATCGTGATCCTGTTGGCGATATGGGGAAAGGTGTAAAAGAAGTATATGAAAACTATAAAAAATGTGGTGTGAAAGACGTGACACTACGTTTATATGAAAATGGTAGACATGAAATGTTTCATGAAGTAAATAAGGATGAAGTATTTAAAGATTTAATTTCGTGGTTAGATGCGCATAATAAATGAGAAAGATAATCCCAAACTGTTTGTAGTTTGGGATTATTTATTATACAGAAATAGGGGCAATAAATTCTTAAATTCACTTTACTTAATAAAAAATAAAAAAATATTGTATGAGAGGAAACCTCACTTTTCTGAAGTGAGGTTTTTTGTAGTAACGAAGTAATAGTGAATAAAACTAATTTTAAAAGTAATTTAAAATTAAACTTTTTATAAAGCAACAGATGCTCGTTCATAATAGTAGTATAATAGTGAATGAGGTGTTAATAGAATGGAAGATAGAACGTTAGGTTTATTACTATATGTTGTTGGGGAACTATTTTCAGATGAAATTTCAATTGCTGTTTCGAATACGAAAGAATATATTTACTATCGGCCAAGTAAACGAATTGATTTAAAGATTAGTGTCGGGGATCCTATAAAGGAAGGAACGATTGCTCATAAAGCGATGGTGATGAATCAAAAAACATCTGAGTTTATGAATCGGGATGTTTTTGGTATTCCTTATCATGGAATGGCTGTACCATTTTCAAACAATGGAAAGCTTGAAGGGTGCGTGACGGCAATTTATCCAGCTTTAACGGATGGAAAGTCAGTTGTTACTTTAAAAACAACAGACGGCTGGATTCCGGTTCCTTTTTCAAAGGTTATGTATTTAGAGGCTAAAGATAAAAAGACGTATGTGAATTCAGAAGAGTTATCAGGAACACATAAATACTCTCTGCAAGAATTCGAATACTTGCTTCCGAAAGATTCATTTATTAGATGTCACCGTTCGTTTATTGTAAATGTTAATCATATTAAAGCGATTTATCCTGATACCCATTCTACTTTTGTACTTTCGATGGATAATGGTGAGAGAGTACCAGTTAGTCAATCATACGCTAGTTATTTCCGTAAACTTCTAGGATTCTAAATTTTTCTGCTTTAGAACCTAGATTTGCTGTTCTGTCTGAATTTTCGGCATTGTATACTAAAATCCCTATTTTGATAGTGTTAATGTGTAAAATAATTATGAATATTCAATGAGAGAGGGATTACATATGGAGAACAATTTAGATAGAATCAGAGATCAACGTCTAAAAGATCGGGTAGTTACACCTGAAGAAGCAGCTTCCTGGATTCAAAGTGGAATGACTTTAGGCTTAAGTGGGTTTACACGTGCAGGTGATGTAAAAGCAGTCCCATTTGCGCTTGTAAACCGAGTTAAGAATGATGAATCTTTTAAAGTAAATGTTTATACTGGGGCTTCTTTAGGATCGGATGTAGACAAATTATTTGCTGAGGCAGGAATTTTAGGGAAAAGATTACCTTTCCAAGCTGACGCTACTATGCGAAAAGGAATTAATAACGGAGACTTTTTATTTGTGGATCAACACTTGTCTCATACAGCAGAGTTACTCCGTGCTGACGTTCTGGATATAGATTTCGCTATTTTGGAAGCGGTTGCGATTACAGAGGACGGAATGATTATTCCAACCACTTCAATTGGAAATTCCTTAGCGTTTTCCTTAAATGCTAAGTCTATTATTATTGAAATGAATATGGCTCAATCCGCGCAATTAGAGGGGCTACATGATCTATATGAACCAGGTAAACAAGGGGAGAGGCTTCCAATTCCGCTTGTGAAAACAGATGACCGAATTGGAACAATCGGTATTCCAATTGATCCTGAAAAAGTAAAGGGAATTGTGTTTACGAATCAATTGGATTCGCCATCGACAATTGTTCCTCCGGATGAAGAAACTGTTATTATGGCACAGCATTTAATAGAATTCCTTCGAGAAGAAGTCAAAGTAGGCCGATTAACAAATCGTTTAGCGCCGTTACAATCAGGAATTGGTTCAGTGGCTAACGCCGTATTGCATGGAATGTTAGATTCAGAATTTGAAGATTTAGAAGTATATTCCGAGGTTTTACAAGATGCAGTTTTTGATCTTATGGATGCTGGAAAAGTCAATTTTGCTTCTTGTTGTTCTATCACGCTTTCTGAAGAGAAAATGCAACAAGTATTTTCTAACTTTGAAAAATATCGTGACAAATTAATGATGCGTCCACAAGAGATTTCCAATCATCCTGAAATTATTCGTCGCCTTGGATTAATCTCAATTAATACTGCATTAGAATTAGATATATACGGAAATGTTAACTCTACTCACGTTTTAGGTACAAAAATGATGAATGGTATTGGTGGGTCTGGTGATTTTGCAAGAAATGCTCGCCTAGCTATCTTTGTTACTAAATCGATTGCGAAAGGTGGTAACATTTCAAGTATCGTTCCTTTCGTTTCTCATGTAGACCATACTGAACATGATGTAGATGTTATCGTCACTGAACAGGGATATGCCGACTTAAGGGGACTTGCGCCAAGAGAAAGAGTGGAACTTATTATTGAGAATTGCGCACATCCAATGTATCGTGAACAGCTACGAGCTTATTACGAAGAAGCAAAAATAAGAGGTGGACAAACTCCTCATATTTTAGAAAAAGCTTTTTCTTGGCATACGAACTATGCTAAAAATGGAACAATGCTTGAAGCGGTAGTAGAAACTGTATAGGTTTGTATCGTACGAAATAGTAAAACGAATGAGTGAGCTTGAAGATTAAATTTTAGAAAAAGAGAACGCCAACTTTTAGGGATGGCGTTCTTTTTCTTTAAAAAAATTGTTGAAAATCGTACTGATTATAATAAAGATTTATAAAAACAATTTCTATTTTATGGAAATTAAAGGTTTTTTTGAAGTGCTTTCCGAATCAATTTAGTAGTGTACATATTGAAAGTGAGGAAAAAGAATCATGAAGATAAGAGAAGCATTATTAAGTGAAGCAAATGAATTAAGTGAACTCGCACTGCATTCAAAAGCAACGTGGAATTATAGTGAAGAATTCATACTTGCTTGTAAGGAAGATTTAACAATTACGGAAGAGTACATAAAAAATAATTTTGTATATGTTTTAGTAAACGATAATGCGAAGATTGGTTTTTTCTCATTTTTACGTAATGATAAAGCTCTCGATTTCTTGTACATTCATCCTCATTACAAAGGAAAAGGTTACGGGAAAATACTTTGGGAGTATGTAATAGAAAAAGCCAATGAACTAGGATTAAAAAGTTTTACAATTGATAGTGATCCGAATGCAAAAGGATATTACTTGAAAATGGGAGCACAGTTAATAGGAGAGACACCATCAACTGTCTTTAAGGGTCGTGTACTGCCTCTTTTGAAATATGATGTGTAAAACTATTAATAGTAGGGGAAGATTAGAATGGATGATGTAAAGGAAAAAAGAATATATGAAGCACTAATAAAATCGTGGTCGATTGAAACGAGTTCAAAGTGGACAATTGAAAACCCAGCAAAGGGACAATGTGGTGTTACAGCTCTTGTCGTTCAAGACATATACGGAGGAGAAATTAAAAAGACAAAAGTAAGAGAGGTATGGCACTTTTATAACTTTATAGATGGGCAGAGATTTGATTTTACAGAGACTCAATTCAATGGGAAATTGAATTATATGGATGAAAAGTCAAATCGGGAAGAAGCATTTGCAGATACAAATGAAAAGCAATATAACATTTTGAAGGGAAAAATAACGAAAGAATTAAAATTATCTTTTGACTCTTAATCTTTAATAAGTTACTATAATGGTGGTAACTTATTAAAGGGAACTTCATAGAGTTGAAAGGGGAAATACTTTTGAAAACAACTTATGTAAACGCTACAATTGTAACGATGAATGAACAAAACGAAGTGATAGAAAATGGATATATCATTGTAGAAAATGATCAAATTATAGATGTAAAGAGCGGAGAATTCGCTAATGATTTTGAAGTAGATGAAGTAATTGATATGAAAGGAAAGTGGGTTTTACCAGGGCTTATAAACACACATACACACGTTGTAATGAGTCTCTTAAGAGGTATTGGCGATGATATGTTATTACAACCATGGCTGGAGACGAGAATTTGGCCACTTGAAAGTCAGTTTACTCCAGAGCTTGCGGTTGCTAGTACGGAATTAGGATTACTTGAAATGGTGAAAAGTGGTACAACATCATTTTCTGACATGTTTAATCCAATTGGAGTAGATCAAGATGCAATTATGGAAACGGTATCAAGGAGTGGAATGCGAGCTGCTGTTTCAAGAACTTTATTTAGCTTCGGAACGAAAGAGGATGAAAAGAAAGCAATTGAAGAAGCTGAGAAATATGTGAAGCGTTACTATAAAGAAAATGGCATGTTAACTACGATGGTTGCACCGCATAGTCCATATACATGTTCTACAGAACTGTTAGAAGAATGCGCACGTATTGCAGTAGAAAATCAAACGATGGTCCATATTCATCTTTCGGAAACAGAGCGTGAAGTACGTGATATTGAAGCACAATATGGAAAACGTCCAGTAGAATATGCAGCGAGCTGCGGATTGTTTAAACGCCCAACAGTTATTGCACACGGTGTAGTATTAAATGACGATGAGCGTGCATTTTTAGCAGAAAATGACGTTCGAGTAGCACATAACCCAAATAGTAATTTAAAACTAGGTTCTGGTATAGCGAATGTAAAAGCGATGCTAGAAGCAGGAATAAAAGTAGGAATTGCAACAGATAGTGTTGCGTCTAACAATAATTTAGACATGTTTGAAGAAATGCGCATAGCGACTTTATTACAAAAAGGTATTCACCAAGATGCAACAGCATTACCAGTTGAAACAGCTCTTTCTCTTGCGACAAAAGGAGCTGCGGAAGTAATCGGGATGAAACAAACAGGGTCACTAGAAGCTGGTAAGTGTGCTGATTTTATTACGATTGACCCGTCTAACAAGCCGCATCTACAACCAGCAGATGAAGTGTTATCACACCTTGTATATGCTGCGAGTGGTAAAGATATAAGCGATGTAATTATTAACGGAAAACGTGTCGTTTGGAATGGCGAATGTAAAACGTTAGATGAAGAGCGTATTATATTTGAAGCACGTCGTTATAAACGAGGTCTGCAAAGATAGATAATTATGTGGCAGTTGAAAAAGCTATCCTTTTAAAAGGATAGCTTTTTTCTTGAACGAATAAATATTCAAAAGAATGTCGCATCTTTCTGTTAGTATTTCTGCTATAATATATTACGCTTTATAATATTTTATATTTAAGGAGAACAACTCATGAAGCGAAAAAAGAGCCATTTAATGGTAATGGCACTTGTTACATCTTTATTATTAACAGCTTGTAATAATAAAGCGAATAAAAGTGATACAGAGGTTAAAAAACAAGTGTTAAATGTAACAGTATCAGAAGAAATTCCTTCTCTGGACACTGCGAAAACAATGGATGGTACATCAGCCCACGTTATGCAGAATATATTTGAGGGGTTATATGTATTAAATGATCAAGATCAGCCTATTCCAGCAGTAGCAAGATCGTTTAAAAGAAGTGAAGATGGTAAGAAATATACATTTGATTTGCGTAAAGATGCAAAATGGTCAAATGGAGACAGTGTGACAGCAAATGATTTTATATTTGCATGGAAACGTGCAATTAATCCTGAAACGGCATCTCAATATGCATACATGCTCTTTTATGTGAAAAATGCGAAAGAGATTAATAAGGGAACAATGCCTCTTGATGCACTTGGGGTTAAAGCAATAAATAATTATACGTTAGAAGTTGAACTCGAACAGCCAGTTCCGTATTTTTTACAGTTGTTAGCACTACCTATATACTTACCACAGCATGAATCATTTTTGAACGAACAAGGAAACAATTATGCATTGGAACCTAGTAATCTCATATATAACGGTCCATTTGTATTAGAAAAATGGAAGCATGAACAAGAGTTTCAATTAAAGAAGAATGCTACATATTGGGATCGAAAGAAAGTGAAATTAGACGAAATAAACTTTCATATCGTAAAGGATACAATGACAGCTGTAAATTTATATGAAGCCGGAGATTTAGATCGAGTACCTATTAATTCGCAAGTTGTAGACAAGTATAAAGGGAATAAGGAATTACATATGTCGAGTGATCCTGGAATTGCTATGCTTCGTTTTAATGAAAAAAATAACGCGTTAGCAAATAAAAAGGTGCGTCAATCTATTTCATTAGCGTTAAATAAAGATGATTTCGTTGCTCACTTTATTAATAACGGAGCAAAACCTGCAAGTGGACTTGTACCAGTTGGTCATGTAAATGAAGTGACTGGTAAAGATTTTAGAAAAGAAAATGGAGATATTTCCTCATATGATTTGCAAAATGCGAAAAAACTTTGGGAAGAAGCGAAAAAAGAGCTTGGGGTAGAACAAGTAAACCTAGAGTTCTTAACGTTCGAACAAGATAACGCAATACGTATGGCAGAATATATAAAAGGTGATTTAGAGAAGAATTTGCAAGGGTTAACGATACAAATTAAACAACAGCCATTTAAGCAAAAATTACAGTTAGAACAAATAGGTGATTACGATATAACTATGGCAAATTGGGGACCTGACTATAAAGACCCAATTAGTTATTTAGAGTTATTTACGACAGGGAATCCGAATAATAAAATGAATTATTCTAATGTTCGTTACGATGAATTAATAAAGAAAGCGAAAACGGATTTTGTACTAGATACGGAAAATCGATGGAAAGCGTTGCGAGAAGCCGAGCAGGTATTATTAGAAGATGCTGCGGTGGCGCCGCTTTATCATATTGGCTCAGCATATGTACAAAAGGATTATGTAAAAGGAATTGAAAAGCATCAATTTGGTGGTATTTATACTTATAAGAATGCTTATATTGCTAATGAATAAATAAAAAAAACCTTACTTTTTAAAAGTAAGGTTTTTTTTCAGGCTGTGGAGAAAGTCTTCTCCACAGCCTGTTTTTGTGTCTGAACCTCTTTTTATGTGTCAACACTGATAAAAAAGAGGAAAAGGAGAGATTTTTTATGATGGGTGCTTTAAAAAATCATCGTGATGAGCGTGTATCTGTTTCTGTAGAAGAGTTGGTTCCACAAGATCATTTCCTTCGTGCAATTGAAGCGACAATTAGTTTTGATTTTATTGAAGAGAAGTTACGCCCTTATTACTGTGAAAACAATGGACGCCCGTCCATTCATCCTATTGTTTTATTTAAGATGATGTTTATTGGATATTTTTACGGTATTCGTTCTGAGCGTCAATTGGAAAAGGAAATTAAAACGAATATTGCCTACCGTTGGTTTTTAGGGTTTTCTCTATCGGATACTATTCCGGATCACTCTACAATCAGTTGGAATCGTCGTACTCGTTTTATTCATACAAATATTTTCGAAGAAATTTTTGATGAGATTGTGAGACAAGCGACGGAGCACCGGATGGTAGGAGGACGTGCACTGATGACAGATTCTACACATATTAAGGCCAATGCCAATAAAAATAAATTTGTACATAAATATAAAAAAGAAAAAGCAAAGTTTTATATAGACGAGCTAGAAGCTGCGGTAATCGAAGATCGTGAGGTACATGGAAAAAAGAATTAAAACCTAGAAAGGAAAGTGATACCCCTACCAAAAAAACTCGTATAAGTACAACGGATCCAGATAGTGGATTTTTAATGAGAGATGGAAAACCAAATGGTTTTCATTTCTTGGATCATCGTACGACTGATGCGAAGTACAATATTATTACAGATACCTATGTAACGGCTGGAAATATGGCAGATTCCGAGCCGTATTTAGCACGCCTCCAAGCTCAGATTGATAAATTCGACTTCAAAGTAGAAGCTGTTGCCCTTGATGCTGGCTATTTTACAGGATATATCTGTAAGAAACTATCAGAACGGAATATATTTATGGTGATGGGGTATCGCCGATTTGGAAAACGGAATAAAGAAGTACCGAAAAGCCAATTTAAATATGTAGAAGAAATGAATGTTTTCGCTTGTCCGATGGGATGTATTCTAGAATATGTAACAACTGATCGTGAAGGATACCGTCAATACAAATCGAATCCAGAAGACTGCGCTGTTTGTCCGTTACGTGAGGTGTGCTTTTCAAAGAAACAAAAACAAAAAGTTATCACTCATCATGTGTGGGAGAAATATAAGGATATTGCTAGAAAAAACAAGCTAACAGCTACAGGGAAAAGGTTGTATAAAGTACGCTGTTCCACTATAGAGCGAAGCTTTGCAGACGCCAAAGAACTACATGGCTACCGCTATGCCCGGTTTCGAGGGCTGAAGTCTGTCCAAATGCAAGCTTATCTCACCGCAGCTTGTCAAAACATGAAAAAAATAGCCCTCCACCTGACCAAAAAGGGTCAGGTGGAGGGCTATTTTTTAAAATTCTATTATTTTATGTTGTTTTTATTCGCTAAAATCAAAAAAGATTCCAGAGTGTTGGGAACCCTAAAGGGTTTCCCAACACTCTGAAAAAAAACCTTACTTTTTAAAAGTAAGGTTTTTTTTACAGAGGACCGGGAAATCCTTTGGTGGTGTTCCTAGCATATAAAGAAGAGAAGTGCAAAATTGTAGTTACACATTCATAAGAAGTTGCAACAAATAATATTGAGCAGTTTGTTTAAGTAAAGAGAAGAATAGAAATATAGCATACAAGGAATAAGGGAATGTAGTACAGATCAGCATACAAGCATTTTCTTTCTGTAACTATGTTTGTTTTTAATTATATAAAAAAATATTAGGTTATATATTTTGTCCTTGGTATACTTAAAAGGTAATTTGGGGTATTAAGATGAATTGATAGAGGTGTTTGTGTGGAATTATTTGAGTATTATAAAAAAAGGGGGCGGTTTAAGTGTTTAATTGGGACAGGGATTTTTCTCTTTGGATTATATTGTCTGTATAATAGTTGGGGTGATGTTAATTGGGGAGAAATAATATTTATGGTTATAGCTTCGTTTGTTTTTGGGGGGATTGGATTTTGGCAATTAAGAAAAGGGAACTTATTAGAAGAGAATATAGCTAAAAATGATTTGAAGTTTTGGGATATTGATACTTATGTTTTACTAGAATTACCTCAAAATAATAAACATTACGGTTTATATACTCCCGATGGGGCCTATATAGTAGGAACAACTATGGTTTCAACTGATATAATTTCTTCAAAATTACCTTTTTTAAAAAACAAGCAAGTTATTGGATTGGAAGCAAAGGATGGGGAAACTCTTGCATATTTTCATAGTGAAGTTGAAAACTATGATTGGGCTATTTATGACTCAAATTATAATTGTGTAGGTATGTTTAAAGAAAATATGATACAAGGATTTGGAATGGTACGTGGTTCTTTAATGAATGAAAAAGAGATAAGACTTTCTGAAGTAGAAGTTGAATTTGATTTTTTCGAAACTTCTTTTCGTACAATGGATAACCGGATATTAATAAACTGTAAAAGAGGATATATGCCTTTGGAATGGAGCGAAAGATTCGGATTAAATGTACCTATTATTAAATTAGGTAATAATATTTCTAATGCTGAAAAGATATTTGGTTTAGGGGTTCTTTTCTATATTTTAGAAACAATTAAAGTAAGAAAAAGTAGGGTTTTTAATGATTAGAGTTTCAAAAATTATTTAAAAAAGAAATTGAAGAAAAGCAGTGATTCTTTTTAGGTGTTGGTGTTTTTGAAATAGTTAAAGAATGAATCTTAATTCACATATACATAAAAAAGGGGAATTTCTATGAAATCATTACGTTTATTTATGATTCTCACTCTTGTTGTATTGTTAAGCGCGTGCAATACAGCGACACAAGTTACAAAGGTTCAAAAAAATGGCGAAACGACTTTAAAAATTGGTTCTCTGCAAGGGTATTACGATGTACAAACACTTAAAGCTGAAAAAGGAAATGTGGAAATCCCTTATGAAGCAGCTGTTGAAGAAGGTACGATTTTATTACAAGTTACAAAAGATGATAAGGTTATTTATGAAGAAGAAATCACTTCTCAAAAAGAAGGTTTGCTTTCTTTTGAAGCTTCAAAATCCGGATCATATGATTTAATTGTACGCGTGAAGGGTGAAAAAGAGAAAGCAAAAGAAATTCAAATACATACTAAGCTATGAAAAAACGGTAAGTGGAGTGCACCCGCTTGCCGTTTCCATTTTCAGTTGATTCTGTCACAACATATGTTTATCAATTTAAGAGGTGATCTTCCGAAATTCCTAATGAAGTTAAAATAAGAGATCAACAAAAAATATGTTACAACCTTGGCGTGGTAGTAACGGAATTTATAACTCTCTTTTACACGATAAAAAGACTGGGTTTGATACATTTTTATTCGAAAGAGATGTAGATGGTAAAAAGCAAGTAGTAGTATTTAGGAGAAGGGACATAAGGTGATGCTCTTTTTGGAGAAGGTGTACTAGATCTTACTACCGATATTGATTATATATGGGGGGAAATAAGTTGAAAAGCATTGAAGTTCTAAATACATATATTGAAGGGAGTTCTGTTTCAATCCCTACGTGGTTAAAGCATCTAATTGAGGCAGAGGAGATACATCAAAATTATGAGAATGTACAAGTACTTGGTGCATTAAAAACAGATGCGGTGTTGTACTATGTACACCGTACGCTGCAAGTGTTGGATGGACTGTCTTTAGATGAAGAAGCATATCGTATTATTGAAAAGGTACTAACGTATAGTGAGCTTGCAAAGGTAGGATCTTTAAAACAGCGGGAGCAATGGAAGAAAAAAGGGATTAATCTATTGGTACATAACGAGGGTTCTGCTGATATCTTTAGTGATATTCAGTTTATTGAACGTGTAGAGACAAACTTAAACTCTACTGAGTATTTGTTTATTCAAGATTTAATTAGAACACATGGATTAATCGGGCAGTATATACGCGGGGAGGCTCGTTTGGACTCTCATGTTGATTTAATTAACACATATAAAGAAGAATACGGAGACGTTAGGTTAAAGGAGATTCTATACTATCTTAACCAATGCATTATTGAGGGCGTATCAAAAGCTTTGTGGAGTGAAGTGAAGAACGATGTGAAGATTACAATTGATGGTCTGTTTGATGGTTATATGGAGCCATTTACTTCTCGTATACATAGACTCACGCCAAAACATAAGGAGTCAGCATTTGAAAAAGATATAATTATGGGGAGCGAGAAGAGTGACGTTCAAACATTCCTATCTAATAAGGATTTGTGGTATGTAGAACCTTCTATGCATGCTCTTAGCTTTGAGGATATTTGGACAGTTTTTGTTATGTTAAAGAATGAGATAGGCACTAGAAAAGTTCAGCATATACATTTCGAGAAATTGATGCAGCAGCTACATTATGATTTCAAAGGCGAAAAAAAGGACAACGTGTATCGTAAGCGAGTTATTGAGAAGTATCTACGGGAGTACCGTGAGAACGAGAAACCGAATACAACGCATGTTTCTTTTCAGGTTAAAGTCGATGAAGATATGAAGACTGCGTATGTGTCGTTTCGGTTTTCTGCTGTAGGTGAGGCGTTAATTACCTTCTGTGTAGAGGCAGAAAAGATAGATATGATGCATGCTCGGGCAAATGTGCTGCTGTTTGATTTCTTCGGGTTACGAAAGGATGCATATGATAGATTCCATAACGAAGAAGTGTATCTGGAGCATATGAATAGCTCGGCTGATGATAAACGAATTATTCTTGATTATATAAAGGGAGATACGATTGTAGATGTCGGAGCCGGTGGTGGTGTCATGCTAGACATGATTGAAGAAGAGACCGAGGATAAACGAATCTACGGTATCGATATTTCCGAAAACGTGATTGATACGTTGAAAAAGAAGAAGCAGGACGAGGGGCGTTCTTGGAACGTCATTAAAGGGGATGCAATCAATTTAAGCAGCTCATTTGAAAAAGAATCGGTTGATACGATTGTATATTCTTCTATCCTTCATGAGCTGTTCTCTTATATCGAGTATGAAGGTAGGAAATTTAATCATGAAGTAATTAAAAAGGGGCTGCAGAGTGCTTATGAGGTGTTAAAGCCAGGAGGCCGTATTATCATTCGTGATGGCATCATGACCGAAGATAAAAGGTTAATGCGGGTGATTCGTTTTAAAGATGCAGGCGGAATGAAGTTCTTAGAGCAGTATGTCCAAGAATTTAAGGGGCGTATAATCCAGTATGAGGTACTTGCAGACAATACAGTCAAAATGCCTGTTAATGATGCAATGGAGTTCTTATATACGTATACTTGGGGTGAGGATTCCTTTGTTCATGAAGTGCAGGAGCAGTTTGGAATTTTTACGCCAAACGACTATAAGGACTTCGTAAAGGGTATCTTTGGAGATAAAGTAAATATCGTTCAAGCTATGAACTATTTGCAGGATGGATATACAAACCATCTTAGCGAGAAAATCGAGTTTACAGATGAGTCTGGGAATGCTGTTACGCTACCAGATAGTACGTTCTTTATGGTTTTAGAAAAGAGGTAATGATGTTGAAAGACTTTAAAAATATAATTTTAAGAAACTTAATTTAATAGTCTTCAGTTAAATAGCGTATTTTTAGAGTAATGAAAAATTCCTAATTTCTTAACTTTATACCGAGAAACATATCCAAGTGGGGTATTGACGATTAAAACCGGGAATATTAGAACAAATTCGCTAGCTGAAATCTATCGAAACTCCCCTGTTTTTCAAAATCTTCGTAATCCTGACAAGTATAAGGGAAAGTGTGGTGTTTGTGAGTTTCGATATGTTTGTGGGGGATCTCGTTCTAGAGCATATGCAATGACGGGGGATTATATGGAAAGTGAGCCTTTCTGCGTATACGTACCAAAAGCATTGCGAAAACAGAAAAAGAACATAAAAAAGGGCTATGAGTAAAAGCTTACTCACAGCCCTTTTTTAATGTTTTATAATGTATAGTACTTCGCATCCGTCATTAAAAATTCGCTACCTATAACTGTTGTACTGAAACAAGTTTTTTACACATGTATTCTACTAAACCGATTTTAATAAAGAATAAAAATTCGTATCATAGGGAATGTCATCTTGATACATATAATTTTTTAGAACGCCTTCTTTTTCAAAGCCTAATTTTAATAGTACTTTATTGGAAGCTTCATTTTCAAGAAATACAATTGCTCCGATCCGCTTTAAATGAATCGTATGGAAACCGTATGATATAACCTCAGAAACAGCTTCAGTCGCATATCCTTGTCCCCAGTGTTCAGGCAAAAAGGCATAACTTATATTGGCTCGTTTATGCTCAGAAGACCAATCGTGAAAACCAATGGTACCGATGAGTTCTTTCTTGTCTTTTAATTCGATTCCCCATTTTATACCGCTTCTTGCATTGTAACTCAGTTTAAAGTTATGAATAATTTGTTTCACTTGATCAATATCTTGTAACGGTTTTTGGCCATAATAGCGCAGTACGTCAGTATTAGAGAAGCATTGTAGTATACCTGGTGCATCTTCTTCGGTAAGTTCTCTTAAAATAAGTCTTTCAGTTTTTAATAAAGGAAACATATTTTCGCTCCTTTTCACATGAAAATAGAATGTATTTGTTATTATATAATTTAGTCTGAAAATAAAGATTATTCAAGGTGTAAGGGTAGATTTGATTTATGATAAACTTAGATGTGGAATATATTTCAAAAAAGAGGTTTGGAAATGGAAAAAAATTCGATATTAATTGTAGATGACGATAAAGATATTATTCAATTTATTAATGTGAATTTAAAACAAGAAGGTTTTAAAGTTTTTAGTGCTCATAACGGAGAAGAGGCTTTAGAAATAATAAATAATAACAGTATTCAACTTGCTATTTTGGATATTATGATGCCTCAAATGGATGGTATAGAACTTTGTAGAAGGATTAGAGAGAAACATAGTTTACCAATTATGTTTTTAAGCGCGAAATCATCGGATGTAGATAAGGTAATTGGATTTAGTACTGGGGCAGATGATTATATTGTGAAGCCGTTCAGTACAATTGAATTTATCGCAAGAGTGAAAGCTCAATTAAGAAGGTATACATATTTCAATCAAAATGCTCCCCAAGTAATGGAAAAGAAAATAAATATTAGAGGTTTAGAAATAGATGAAGTGTCGAGAACAGTAATGTTATATGGAGAAAGAATCAATCTTACGAAAACTGAATATGATATTTTACACTTAATGGCAGCTGCAAGGAATCGTGTGTTCACAATTGAAGAAATATATGAGAGCGTTTGGAACGAAAGAGCCTATGAAAGTAATAATACAGTAATAGTTCATATTGCAAGATTGAGAAATAAAATTGAAGAGAATCCAAAAGAACCGAAGTTTATTCAAAATGTTTGGGGAGTCGGATATAAAATTGAAGATTAAATCATTACAAGGCATTAGAGCTAAGTTTTTTATCGCATTCATATGTAGCATCTTGTTAGCGACTGTAAGTATAATAGTGTTTCAAATTTTAGTTGGAAATATATATAGTCAGGTTAATGTTTTAGAGGAAAAATATTCATTTTTATATTTTATAGTTTTTTTGATTTTTACTACAACATACTTTGCATGTATGACAAAAACACTGATGAAAAGGTTGTCTCAAATTAACAAGAACCTGAAGGAAATAAGTGACGGTAATTTTGAAATACATATACCTATTTTGAAAAATGACGAGATTGGTGAACTAGCGGCAAATGTTAATAGAATGGCGAAAAGCTTAAAAGAGTCTATCGAGAATGAAAAAAAATCACAGGAAATGAAAAATGAAATGATTAGTAATATTTCTCATGATTTACGAACGCCAGTAACATCTTTAATCGGTTATGCGGACCTGTTAGGAAATAAACTTCATTCGAATGGAGAGGAATGTGAACAGTATGTAAGTATATTAAAGCGAAAAAGTTATGAATTAAAACATCAAATAGATGATTTATTAGAATACTGTCAAATAAATTATAGAGAGATTGAATTACATAAAGATGAAGTAGATATGAAAGCATTAATTGAACAAATCATGATTGACTTTGTACCACAATTAGATGATGCTAATATGAGCTTTTATATTAAAAGTGATGAAGTGCTGCATGTAGAAGTTGATGTAGCACTTATAGTGAGACTATTTGAAAATGTAATAGGTAATAGTATTATGTATGGAAAAGATGGAAAGGAAATTGCAATTGAAATTTCCAATAAAACAATGAATGTTGAAGTAGAAATTAAAAATTTTGGACAATGCATTCCGAAAGAGGACCTTCCTTACGTTTTTGAGAAATTTTATCGTAGTGAAAAATCACGTAGTTCTCATACGGGCGGGAAAGGAATAGGACTTGCAATTTCAAAAAGTATAGCCGATCTCCATCAAGGGGATATCACTGTACGTAGTAACGATAAAGAAACAGTTTTTACTGTGAAATTACCGCAGTATAAAAAAGTAAGAAAGTCGTAAGTATTTCTTTTATATGTCGTAATTTTTACTTTGTATCATTGAGAAAAAGGATATGAGAGTAGGGACGCGACATGTGGAAGGCATTTTTATTAGTAATTATAGTTTCTTTTTTAATTATAAGTTGGATCTTAGTTTATGTAGCTAATGGTGTTACATCAGTTTTTGTTTGGTGGAGTATACAGGCTTTTAGTTTTATTTCAGTTTTCCTCTTGGTAGGATCAGTAATAATATTTTTTTGGAAAGGCATTTTTAGAAAGCGGATAGATAGAACGCTATTTTTAATCATTCTGTTTTCTATCATTGGAGCTTGGCCTGTCGGTTGGTTTGCTAATATAGGTAGAATTGCTTATCCAGCAGATATACAATCTATGAGTCCTAAAGCAGTAGTTCGTTTTCCTTTGAATGAGCGAGCATTAATAGGTTGGGGTGGTGATCGGTTAGAAATGAACTATCACGTTATAAAACCAAATGAAAGGTGGGCATATGATAGTCTCATTCCACCTGCTGAAGTGAAAAGTAGTAAGTTAGAGGATTACGGAATATATGGAGCGAAAGTAATGGCACCAGCTTCTGGGACGGTTGTATCAATTAATAATAATGAACAAGATTTAGTTCCGGGATCGGATAATTTTCAGTCAATGGCTGGGAATCATATTTATTTACGACTAGATGAAACGGGCACATTTTTAATTCTTGCCCATTTAAAGAAAGGATCAATTAATGTGAGAGAAGGACAACATGTAAATGAAGGAGAATTTCTTGCTCAAGTCGGTAACTCAGGAAGTTCAAGTGAGCCGCATTTACATATTCATCATCAAAGGCAAGATCCGTCCAAGGTAAGTATGTTTTTTGCGGAAGGATTGCCACTTTACTTTCGAACTGAAAATGGTGTCATGATGCCGGAAAGAGGGACATACACAAGTGGTAACTAGAAGAAAATCATTTCATCCAAAAAGGGTACTCCAAATTAAAATTGGAATACCCTTTTTTCATTACCCTACAAATGTTTGATACAGTAAGAAGATATTTAAAACGATAACGAGTGCTGCAATTATCCAAGCGATAAATGTTGTTATGCGGTGGTTAACGAGTGCACCCATAATCTTTTTATTACTTGTAAACATAATAAGTGGCACTAGTGCAAATGCAATACCGAATGATAAGACGACTTGGCTCATGACTAGAGCGTAAGTTGGATTTACACCTAAAGCGATAATAACTAATGGTGGAATCATTGTAATAAATCGGCGTAAGTATAACGGAATATGCATGCGAATGAAACCTTGCATAATAATATCACCCGACATTGTACCGACAGAAGAACTAGATAGTCCTGCTGATAAGAGCCCAATTCCAAACAAAGCAGCTGATACAGGACCTACTAAGTTGGTAAATTGAGTGTAAGCAACATCTAAATCTTCAACGTGCAAGCCGTTTTTAAAGAATAGTGCAGCAGCAACAATTAACATACTTGCATTAATTGCTCCAGCAATAACCATTGCAATAATAATATCGATAAATTCGAAACGAAAAATCTTTTTCTTTTGTTCGTCAGTTGTTCCGACCACACGGCGTTGTGTTAATGCAGAATGCAAGTATATTGCATGCGGCATAACTGTCGCACCTAAAATCCCTGCTGCAAGTAATATACTGTCTACACCTTGGAATTTTGGAATAAATAGTCCTGAAAGAAGGGGACTTAATTCTGGTTTTGCATAAAAAACTTGAATCCCAAAAGCAATTACTACAATGAAAATCATTCCTGTAATAATAGCTTCTAGTGGACGAAATCCTCTACGTTGAAATTCAAGGATAATAAATGATCCGGCTGCTGTAATTAAAGCGGCAGGTAGCATCGGGATTCCAAATAGTAAGTAAAGCCCCAATGCAGCTCCAATAAATTCCGCTAAATCTGTAGCCATAATAACTAGTTCACCTTGTATCCATAAACCGATAGACACAGGCTTTGGAAAGTTTTCACGAGCTATTTCGGGTAAATTGTTTCCTGTAGCAATTCCTAATTTAGCTGATAAAGTTTGGATTAATACAGCCATTAAGTTAGAAGCGAGTATAACCCATAATAGTAAATATCCATATTGTGAACCAGCTGCGATATTTGTAGCAAAGTTGCCAGGATCAATATAAGCAACGGACGCTATAAAAGCGGGTCCTAAAAATGGTAACAGTCTTTTCCAGCCTTTTGTTTCTCCACTTAAAGCTAAGTGAGCTGATTGTACGGTTGTACTTTCAGAAGGGAGATGTTCATCTTTTGTTATATCTTTATTCATAGTAGTTTTCCCCTTTAAAATGTTAACTTGATGAAATTATTGTATTTATTCTTACTCATTATTTCAATACATTTAGATATGTTATATGATAATTTCATTTGAACACGAAAGTTTCCTTAATGCAAATTATATGCCTTTATGCAATGGATGGTGTGATAACGTAAAATAAATTGGGAGTTTATGGTGTGATGACGTGGGGAAACATAATAAATTAAAGGGTCAATTTTGAAATTTATGTGAACATAAAGCCGATAATCCAGCATATTAATTGATGGAATTGCATTTGTATGATATATAATATATTGGGATTACAACATAACCATAGTGTTTTGATGTGTAATCTTGTTTTTTATTTTTGTTAACTGATAGAAAATAGTATAAAGAAAAGAAAATGGGATTCATTTTCTTATTATATATGTTTTGATATGAACGTTAACTTATACATGATTTTAAAAATTAGATAGGTGGTAGAAATACATTGGCAACTACAAAACCATACAGAGTATTACTATATTACATGTACACAACAATTGAAAACCCAGAAGAATTCGCGGCAGAGCATTTAGAATTTTGTAATTCACTTGAATTAAAAGGAAGAATTCTTGTAGCGAAAGAAGGTATTAACGGAACTTGTTCTGGAACTGTAGAACAAACAGAGAAATACATGGAAGCAATGAACAATGATCCACGTTTTGACGGTATCGTATTTAAAATAGATGAAGCTGATGGTCATGCATTCAAGAAAATGCACGTGCGTCCTCGTCCAGAGTTAGTTACACTTCGTCTAGAAGATGACATTAACCCACACGAAATAACTGGGAAGTATTTAGAGCCAAAAGATTTTTATGAAGCAATGAAACAAGAAGATACAGTTATCATTGATGCACGAAATGATTATGAGTTTGATTTAGGTCACTTCAAAGGTGCGATTAAACCTGATATCGAATCATTCCGTGAATTACCAGATTGGATTCGTGAAAATAAAGAAGTACTTGAAGGTAAAAAGATTTTAACTTATTGTACAGGCGGAATTCGTTGTGAGAAGTTTTCTGGTTGGTTAGTTCGTGAAGGCTATGAAGATGTAAGTCAGCTTCACGGCGGAATTGTAACGTACGGAAAAGACCCAGGGGTACAAGGTGAGCTTTGGGATGGACAATGTTACGTGTTCGATGAGCGTATTGCTGTACCAGTAAACCAAAAAGAACATGTTATCGTTGGTAAAGACCACTTTACAGGTGAACCTTGTGAGCGCTATGTAAACTGTTCAAATCCAGAATGTAATAAGAAAATTTTATGTTCTGAAGAAAACGAAGCGAAATATTTACGTGCATGTTCTCATGAATGTCGTGTAAGTCCACGTAACCGCTACGTAATACAACATGAATTAACGGAAGAGCAAGTAGCTGCTGCATTAGAGCAAATCGAAGCAGGGAAGTAAACTGAATTCGTATAATAAAAGGGGTACTCCAAGTTTTATTTTGGAGCACCCTTTTTTTATTATCCGGTCCTGTCATTTGTCGGTAAGTCGATATATTAAAAAAATCGCTGATATATTTCGAGTTGCGCCGATATAATCGGAAAATCGCTCATAAAAATTTCACTTAATGCAGCGCGCCAAGAATTTGAAAATAACCTTTTTTAATTTTTATCTTCTTTCTCTTTAACGGCAGAAAGTACAGTTTGTTTTACCCAAGCTTTTCTTCGTTTATGCTGTAGACCCCATTGGTATAAACTTTGGGCTCCTAAAATAAGTGAAATGACAATGCCGCTAATCGCAATTAATAGAGCGAAAAATTCAAGAGGTGACGATATTTTGTTTGAATCGGTGTTTCTTAAAAGGTCAATCATAGTAAACCCTAACATTTGGCCCACTACAGAGTAGAGCGTTAAAATTAATAATAAGAGGCTATCTTTTTTAGAGGCGACATTTTCTTGATATTTAAACAAACTATCAAGATTTTGTTTCGCGTTCGAGTATAGAACCTCAATATTAAAAAGTTTTCTTAAACGAAAGAAAATATCTTCACTTTGTGATTGGGATACTAATTCTAAAGAAAAATAATTAGCAGTGAACGAATTGATCGAATAAATTAATTTCTCTATTTCATTAGTATCTTGTTCAATGTTTAGCTCAGCATAGGCGTTAGCCATTTTTAATAAAACAATTTTATGGAATAGGTTTAATAATAAAGCGTAATAAAATTCTCCGTACATTTGACTAGCAAGTTTAGCGATTTTACGTTCTCCTTCATTTGTTACACATGTAAAAATATGTTCTTCCATTATGAAATAACGATTTGGAGCCCATCTCTGGTAAGCGTGTTTTTTTAAATAGTCATGAATGTAAGGAAGGTTATTTGCGTTCACATATGGCTTACCATCACTTGTTAATCCGGAAAGACTAGAAGTACGATAAACATCCACTTCATTAAGCTCCATACCTTCTTTTAGAGACAATAAAGTTTGGACGTACATTCTTTGGTCTTCGAAGAAAGGGAAGGTTTGAAAGTATGAACTTCTTAATCTCTTCTTTTCAAAGAAATCAGTTACGCCATGAAATAAATAACCAAAAATGAATTTTTCAACTTGGGAATACTTTTTTCCGTTACATTCAATACAAATAGTTTCATTTGTATCATTTTTAGTTTCAAGTACACGGAAGCGAGCAGCGAATTCGATTGCTTCAGATAAAGTCATGTTTGGAGCAGTGTTTACTTCTGTTCGAATTGTTAAGAAGCCAAGTTCATAAGGACAAAGTGTTACATCAATAGAGTGTATCTTGAATGGGATTGAAATACGGTTTGTTGTTAAATATCCAGTTAAGTTAAGGTCCTTTGAATAACGTTGCAAGCCCTTTTGATGCTCTGAGTGAGGAAAGAGAATTTTATTTGTAAATGAAAGATAGTATGCTTCCATATTTTGATGTGAAACTTTAAACTCCCCATAATATGTATTTTCATCATCGAGATGATCGAGCCGAAAAGGACGAAAATCGTTTTTTTGTAAGAAAGGGAACATCTCTTGTTCATATCCAGCTTTAAACGAAAACGGGAATATAAATTGAAATATAGCTGTTGCTACACCTTTTTCCTCAATTGATTGTATTGCCTCCATCTACATTGTGTCCTTTCCATATATGCTATAGAAACAACATGCCCAAATTTATTTGAAAATAACCACTCTTTTATACTCAATTGAGAGTGAAAATTCAGCTTATTTAGCAGGGAACATGTATAATGTTATGTATACTAAAAGTTATAAAATTGTATTTTGAAAAGGGGGATGCTGTATGCGGATTTTAGTATTAGGCGCTGGTGGAGTCGGAGGATTTTTTGGTGGCAGATTAGTCGAGAAGGGAGAAGATGTCACGTTTCTTGTTCGTAGTAAACGGAAAAAACAATTAGAGGAAAGAGGACTTGTAATCCGAAGTGTTAACGGGGATTTTTCCTTCCGACCGAAATTAATAACGAAAGAAGAGCGAACTTCTCCATTTGATGTTATTTTATTTTCAACAAAAGCGTATCACTTAAACGAGGCAATTCAAGATTTGAAGCCGTTTGTTGGCGAAAATACTGTAATCATTCCATTGTTAAATGGTATCGCTCATTTATCGCTATTACAAAAAGAATTCGGCGAAGAAAAAGTAATTGGCGGTTTATGCTTTATCGAGACGACGTTAAACGATCAAGGAGAAATTGTACAAACTAGCGCTGCCAACAGACTTGTGTTTGGAGAAATTAAGTCTCAAAATTCAGAGAGAGTAAAGCATATTTCTAAAGCATTTTCAGGTACGAAATCTAGTTTTGTTTTAAGTGAAAATATTACGCAAGATATGTGGCATAAATATTTATTTATTACTGTAATGTCAGGTGTGACAACGTTAATGCGTGCACCAATTGGACCAATCCGTGAAAGTGAAGGCGGCCGTGATTTTATCCGTAATGTGTTTGAGGAATCTGTACAAATCATGAGAGTATTAGGAGCTCCAGTAAAGGCTAATATTGCCCAGGAACATATGAAAACGATTGATAAAATTTCGTATGATATGAAGTCATCAATGCAACGTGATATGGAAAAGGGTTCGTTTATTGAAGGGAAGCACTTGCAAGGATATTTACTGGATGTAGCAGAGAAATTTTCTATAGCGGCACCATTATTAAAATCTATATATCAAAATTTAAAGGTGTATGAAGAGATGACCTTTAACAAATCTGTAATAGAATTAGATGTATGAAAAATTATTTATTTCTTTTCGTTCTATCTGTCAAATTTATTTCCTGTTCACGTTTACTATATAACTGATTAATTTCATTTGCTACTGCATCTAAATATGAATCGGAAAAAATAGGCTTCTTTTCTTTAGACATATGGGTCTCCTTTGCGGATTTTTAATATTCATTATGTATATTTCTCAGCGGATTATGCGCAATCATTTTAATTTTTTTCTTATTAAAAATTTTTGTTTACTTTTTGAAAATAAAGGAGTATTATAATCCACAGTTTCAATTTTCTAAATCGCTGAAACCGCATGGTACGGGGGACCCGTTTTTACGGATTAGTACATAATCCGATGGGGTGAATCCTTGAAAAAGGTAGGGCTACTCATAGGCCCGAATCCGACAGCTAACCTCGTAAGCGTTATATTGAGAAGGAAGGTGGAGCTTGTGCGACAAAAAAAATAATGTCTACAAGTCTATTTCGCTATGGCTTGTAGACATTTTTTGTTTTCTGAAGAAATCGTTTACTGGCTGTAACAAGCAGAAAAGTTCGTACAAAATTATTGGAGAGTGGACAGCATTGGTTTCATCTATTAAAAGATTTTTAATTGGAAGACCGTTAAAATCAACAGAGCTTGGAGAACAAAAGCTTAATAAAACGAAAGCTTTAGCTATTTTATCTTCTGACGCATTGTCATCAGTTGCTTACGGTCCAGAACAAATTTTAATTGCTTTAGCAGGTGTGGGAGCGATCGCTTATTGGTATTCCATTCCGATCGCTGTTGGGGTATTAGTATTATTGACAGCCCTTATTTTATCTTATCGTCAAATTATTTTTGCTTATCCGCATGGCGGGGGAGCGTATGTTGTATCAAAAGAAAATTTAGGGATGAATCCAGGCTTAATTGCTGGAGGATCTTTATTAGTCGACTATATTTTAACTGTTGCGGTAAGTGTATCTGCAGGTACAGATGCGCTAACATCTGCTTTTCCTAGTTTACATGCACATAATGTAATCATTGCGATTATATTTGTTATATTTATTACGATCTTAAATTTAAGAGGAGTAACGGAATCGGCTTCTGTTTTAGCATATCCTGTTTATTTATTTGTTTTAGCCCTATTTATATTAATTGGTGTAGGCATATATAATATTTTGACTGGTCACGTTTCACCAACTTTACACACGCCGATCGGAACGCCGGTTGCGGGTATTAGTTTGTTTTTACTGTTAAGAGCATTTGCATCAGGTAGTTCTGCTTTAACAGGTGTTGAAGCAATTTCAAACGCAATTCCGAACTTTAAAGATCCTGCGCCAAACAATGCTGCAAAAACATTGCTTGCAATGGGTGCATTACTTGCTGTGTTATTTTCAGGAATTGTGTTTTTAGCCTATTATTACGGAGTGACTCCGAGTAAAGAAGTAACAGTTGTTTCTCAAATTGCTGAACAAACATTTGGACGTAATTTCATGTACTATTTCATACAAGGTACAACAGCTTTAATATTAATTCTTGCTGCTAATACAGGTTATTCTGCATTTCCTTTATTAGGGGTTAACCTTGCAAAAGATAAATTCATACCGAGAATGTTTACGATTAGAGGAGACCGTCTAGGTTACTCAAACGGTATTATTATACTTGGAGTTGCTTCGATTATTTTAATTGTAGCTTTCCAAGGACAAACAGAACATTTAATTCCACTATATGCAGTAGGGGTATTTATTCCATTTACACTTTCTCAAACAGGAATGGTATTAAAATGGCTTCGCGAAAAGCCTGAAGGATGGGCTTTAAGATTAACGGTTAATTTAATTGGTGCAGTTATTAGTTTTATCGTAATGAGCATGTTCTTTTTAACTAAATTTGCACAAGTTTGGTCGATTCTTATTTTCTTACCAGTTATTATCTTCTTGTTTCATCGAATTAAGAAGCATTATGATGCAGTGGGTGATCAATTAAGTTTAAAAACTTGTGAACCTCTTATTCCAATTGAGGGGAATGTAATTGTCGTTCCTGTAGCAGGTATGACGCATGTAGTAGAAAATTCATTGAACTATGCGAAGTCTCTTTCGGCAGATCAAGTTATCGCTGTATATGTTGCTTTTGACAGAGAAGAGGAAAAGAAATTTGAAGAGAAATGGAAGGTGTGGCAACCTGAAGTAAGGCTTGTTACATTACATTCTCATTATAGAAGTAGTATTCAGCCGCTAACGAAGTTCATTGATACAGTGCAATATAAGGCAAGTGAATCGAATTACCGCGTTACGGTCGTTATACCACAGTTCATTCCGAAAAAAGGTTGGCATAACATTCTTCATAATCAATCCAGTTTACTCATACGTGCGTATTTACTTTATAAAAGAAATGTTGTTATTACGACAGTTCCATATCATTTGAAAAAATAAGAAGATTTTTGAAGGATAGCTTCGTGAAAATGAAGCTATCCTTTTTGTGTATATGCTATGCATAATTGCATATGAGTTTAAAAATTATATTGATATAATTTTATCGGTTATTTGCAAGTAGTGTTTTCTGTTGTGATATGTAGATATTTCAATCAATAAAGTGAATCGGATTATATTTTGAAATAAGGACATGAAAGCTTGAAAATAAAGGGAATGAAAATACTTCTTTACGTTATATAAACAGCTGTGTTTAAATGACCTTACAGTACAAAACATATATGAAAACAAAACGAAATTTCATATTTACGCATGTTGTTTAGTTTGAAATGAATAATATTTTTACGTAATATATTCACTATGTGAATGTGGGAATTTCTATAAAATAGAAAATTTATACAATATTATTCATACTAAACACATATGAAAAATAATAAAATGTTTTGTGACGATAAGTAAGTACTGTAGCAATACGAGAGAGGTGGTTCATACATGGATCACGGTGAGAACGTTCTCTATTTTAATCATCTCAAATTATGGGCAAGAAAATAGAATAATAAAATGCGATAGTAATAGTTGCTAATACATAGGAGGAGTTAAAGTGAAAAAGACTTTAATTACAGGGTTATTGGTTACAGCAGTATCTACGAGTTGCTTCATTCCTGTAAGCGCTTACGCTAAGGAGGGGCAAACAGAAGTGAAAACAGTATATGCGCAAAATGTAATTGCTCCAAATACATTATCCAATTCAATTAGAATGTTAGGATCACAATCACCGCTTATTCAAGCATACGGATTAATTATCTTGCAACAGCCAGACATTAAGGTAAATGCGATGAGTAGCTTAACGAATCATCAAAAGTTTGCAAAGGCGAATGTACGAGAATGGATTGATGAATATAATCCGAAGCTAATTGACTTAAATCAAGAAATGATGAGATACAGCACTAGATTTAATAGCTATTATAGTAAGCTCTATGAACTAGCAGGAAACGTAAATGAAGATCAGCAAGCAAAAGCAGATTTTATGAGTGCATATGGAAAATTACAATTGCAAGTACAAAGCATCCAAGAGAGTATGGAGCAAGATTTATTAGAGTTAAATCGATTTAAAACAGTATTAGACAAAGATAGTAACAACTTATCAATTAAAGCCGATGAAGCAATAAAAACACTGCAAGGATCAAGTGGAGATATTGTGAAATTAAGAGAAGATATTAAAAGAATTCAAGGGGAAATTCAAGCTGAACTAACTACTATTTTGAATAGACCTCAAGAAATCATTAAAGGTTCTATTAATATCGGTAAACAAGTATTTACAATCACAAATCAAACTGCACAAACGAAAACAATCGATTTTGTTTCTATCGGTACTTTAAGTAATGAAATTGTAAATGCTGCAGATAGTCAAACGAGAGAAGCAGCTCTTCGCATTCAACAAAAGCAAAAAGAGTTATTACCACTTATTCAAAAGTTATCACAAACTGAAGCAGAGGCGACTCAAATTACATTCGTTGAAGATCAAGTAAATAGCTTTACAGAATTAATTGATCGTCAAATTACAACTTTAGAAACGTTATTAACGGATTGGAAAGTTTTAAATAATAATATGATTCAAATTCAAACAAATGTTGAAGAAGGTACGTATACAGACAGTAGTTTACTTCAAAAACATTTCAATCAAATTAAAAAAGTAAGTGATGAAATGAATAAGCAAACAAATCAATTTGAAGATTACGTTACAAACGTTGAAGTACATTAAACAGAAAAATAATTAGCGATATAGGGAGAGAAGAAAAATGACAAAAAAACCTTATAAAGTAATGGCTCTATCAGCACTGATGGCAGTATTTGCAGCAGGAAATATTATGCCGGCTCATACGTATGCAGCTGAAAGTACAGTGAAACAAGCTCCAGTTCATGCGGTAGCAAAAGCTTATAATGACTATGAAGAATACTCATTAGGACCAGAAGGCTTGAAAGATGCAATGGAAAGAACAGGTTCAAATGCTTTAGTAATGGATCTGTACGCTTTAACAATTATTAAACAAGGTAATGTTAACTTTGGAAATGTATCGTCTGTTGATGCGGCTTTAAAAGGGAAAGTAATTCAGCACCAAGATACAGCTAGAGGAAATGCGAAGCAATGGTTAGATGTATTAAAACCACAGCTTATTTCAACGAATCAAAATATCATTAACTACAATACGAAATTCCAAAACTATTATGATACTTTAGTTGCTGCAGTTGATGCAAAGGATAAAGCGACTCTTACGAAAGGCTTAACTAGATTATCAAGTAGTATTAATGAAAATAAAGCGCAAGTGGATCAGTTAGTAGAAGACTTGAAGAAATTCCGAAATAAAATGACTTCGGATACGCAAAACTTCAAGGGTGATGCAAATCAAATTACATCTATATTAGCTAGTCAAGATGCGGGAATTCCGCTTCTGCAAAATCAAATTACAACGTACAATGAAGCGATTAGTAAATATAATGCAATTATTATCGGTTCATCTGTTGCGACAGCTCTAGGACCAATTGCAATTATCGGTGGTGCAGTAGTTATTGCTACGGGTGCAGGAACACCGCTAGGAGTCGCATTAATTGCAGGTGGTGCAGCAGCTGTAGGCGGTGGTACAGCTGGAATCGTATTAGCGAAGAAAGAGCTTGATAATGCACAAGCAGAAATTCAAAAGATAACAGGACAAGTTACAACTGCGCAATTAGAAGTAGCAGGATTAACGAACATTAAAACACAAACAGAGTATTTAACAAATACAATTGATACTGCAATTACAGCGTTACAAAATATTTCAAACCAATGGTACACAATGGGATCAAAATACAATTCTTTACTTCAAAATGTGGATTCAATTAGTCCAAACGATCTTGTTTTCATTAAAGAAGATTTAAACATTGCGAAAGATAGCTGGAAAAACATTAAAGACTATGCAGAAAAGATTTATGCTGAAGATATTAAAGTGTAGATACGAAAAAAGCATAATCGAATACGAATCGTTAGGGCGTTAAGTGTTGATGAATGATTTGAAGCTCCTGTTCAGTTGTGAGCAGGAGCTTTTGATATCCTTATAAAGAGAATAGGTGAAAAATATGCAGAAACGATTTTATAAAAAATGTCTTTTAGCGGTAATGATTGCTGGGGTGGCAACGAGTAACGCATTTCCTTTACATCCTTTTGCAGCAGAACAAAATGTAACGGTGCTACAAGAAAATGTGAAAAACTATTCTCTTGGACCAGCAGGATTCCAAGATGTAATGGCACAAACGACATCAAGCATATTTGCAATGGATTCATATGCAAAATTAATTCAAAATCAACAAGAGACGGATTTAAGTAAAATAAGTTCGATTAATAGTGAATTTAAAGGAAATATGATTCAGCATCAAAGAGATGCAAAAATTAATGCAGCATATTGGTTAAATAATATGAAGCCTCAAATTATGAAAACAGATCAAAATATTATAAATTACAATAATACTTTTCAATCGTATTATAATGACATGTTAATAGCGATTGATCAAAAGGATAGCGGAAAATTAAAAGCGGATTTAGAAAAGTTGTATGCAGATATTGTAAAGAATCAAAATGAGGTAGATGGATTATTAGGAAATTTGAAAGCTTTTCGCAATAGAATGGCGAAAGATACAAATAGTTTCAAAGAAGATACAAATCAGTTAACAGCGATATTGGCAAGTACGAATGCTGGTATTCCAGCTCTAGAGCAACAAATAAATACATATAACGATTCGATTAAAAAGAGTAATGATATGGTCATTGCTGGTGGCGTACTTTGCGTAGCGCTAATAACATGTCTTGCTGGCGGGCCAATGATCGCGGTTGCGAAAAAAGATATCGCAAATGCAGAAAGAGAAATCGCTAATTTAAAAGATAGAATTTCAGGAGCGCAAGCAGAAGTCTTAATTTTGACTGATGTAAAAAATAAAACAACAAACATGACAGAAACAATTGATGCAGCAATTACAGCACTACAAAACATATCAAATCAATGGTATACAGTAGGTGCAAAATATAATAATTTACTACAAAACGTAAAAGGAATTAGTCCGGAAGAGTTTACGTTTATAAAAGAAGATTTACATACAGCGAAAGATAGCTGGAAAGATGTAAAGGATTATACAGAAAAATTACATGAAGGCGTGGCGAAGTAAACAGTGGACTAGTTCTGCTGTTTATTTTTTTATCCTGTTTTTTGTGAGAGTTGAACTGTGTTTTATCAATGTGGCTATTGGGTAATAGTTAATCAAATTGATACGAATAACCTAAATAAACTTCTGATCAAGCTTTTTATATGTAATGTTTTAATGAAAAAAGCTATACTGTAAGAAAAACTAAAAATTGGAAAGGGAATATTAGAACATGGAAAATTATTTATTATTTATTCTTACAGCAATGCTAATCATAATCATGCCTGGTCCTGGTTTTGCACTAGTTACAAAAAATACTATAGCGTATGGCAAAAATGGTGGGATGAAGACTGTCTTAGGAACGATATCTGGAATGATGATTCATACAATAATGGCTACGCTAGGACTCTCTGCCATCCTAATGAAATTTTCTATGTTATTTACATTTATAAAATATGCTGGAGCTTTTTATTTAATTTACTTAGCTGTAAAGTCAATTAAAAGTGCTTTTTCTAAAAAAGAAGATATGCAAGTTTTATTGGAAAGGCACTCTAAGGATATTGGGACGATTAAAAGTTTTAGACAAGGATTTACAACGGCAATCTTAAACCCAAAAACGGCTGTATTTTTCTTAAGCTTTCTCCCTCAATTTATTGTGAGTAATCAAAATCATTTCTTCCAATTTCTTTTGTTAGGACTCACATTTACGACTTTGACTGGAATATGGTATTTGCTTTATATCTCGCTAATACGTCAATTAAGAATTTTTGTAACTACTCAGCTTAGTTAGGAAAAAGGGCATACCAAATACATGTTTTCCATTCGAAAACATGAAAAAGAAAATACTTCAATAAGAAAAAGAATCTAGATCAAATAGAGAAATTCTCTTATAAAGTCATGCGATTCCAAGGAATCGTTCCGGTTTCTATAACCTGGCCTATCGCTTGTAAGACAGATTGTTTTTGTTTTTTCATGGTACTCATAAAGCTTCGTATCTGACAAAAAGATTCTGCGCCTTTTTTACTTCGGAAAGTTCCAGACACTTTCTGTTTTACTTTCGTCATTCGGATATCCCGTTCCGCTTGATTGTTATCAAATGGAATGTCTGGATGTTCTAAGAATGCTAAAATTCTGTCAGCATATTTGACGAAGCGATTCCATAAATTTTGAGCAGGCGTCTGCTTTCTTTTCTTTTTTAATTCTGCAGAAAAGACTGGTTGTTCTTTCAATATGGATTGATAAACGATAAATAGATTCTGTTGCTCCGATTTTGGCAGACTTCCTTTGTATTGCTTTTTCAGCGTGAAAGCCTGCGTTAGAAATTTCTGCATCTGTTGTGCCCATTTTTGTCCGGTACTATCTATAATTCCTTGCAAATCTCGCAAGAGATGGGCATTACATAATACATGACGACAATCTGTATACGCATCATACGATTTCCAACCATCATGCATTGCAATTCCAGAAAAAGACGGTAAAATTTCTCCCGCATTCATTGCTTCCTTTCCGCGTTTTTGATGAATATGTTGCAATGTCACCTCCGGTGTACTAGCAGTATGTAACCATTGTGTTTTATTTTCTACTCGCATACCGGTTTCATCAAAATGGACAACAGGAGACTGAAGAATCTTGTCTTTTACTTCTTGGAGAAAGGGCTGTAATTGAGCCGAAAAACTGTTTGTATGATTTATCAAAGTTCCTTCACTAATCGAATGTCCAAAACAATCTTGAAAGAATTCTTTTGTGCGTTTCAAAGAAAGACACTGATAATGTGTTAAATAAGGAACCAGTCTTTTTATATTTGGACCATATTGGACAGGACGAGAGACGGTAGAAGGAAACAGGGCTCCTTGGATGGCATGGCAATGTGGGCATTCTTTTTGTGACACTTTATGTTCCGTCACTTCTATCTGGATAGGTGGTAAATCATACACTTGGCGAATGCGGTATCCTTTTACAGGTTCTTGGTGTAAGGACGTGTTACAACAAGTACAATATGTAGGAGAATACGTAATTGTATGGTCTGGAGTCGCTGTCAAACCAAGAGTATGTCCTTTGTGGCCCAACTGGCCACCAGTTTGACGATGAGACGATTTGCGTAAACTTTTTGTAACAGGCTTACGCAAACCATCTGTAGAAGGTGGTTTATGACTATTTGTAGAGTTTTTTTTTGAAGCATTTTCTAGTTCGAGTATCCGTTTTTCTAACTTAGAAAATGTTTCTTCAAATAAAGAAATAACAGCTTCAGGTCCTTTTTTATATGCATCTAAAATGATTTTTCGATCGACCATCCTATTCACCTCCCTGTTTGATATACTCAGTATTTACAAATAGGAGGCATATGAAACTAGTAAAATTTAAAAAAACACCAAAAGGTAGCTGAGTAGTTACGAATTTTTTTAAGAAAAGAACGAGTGAACCGTACAATGGAGGGTATTACAGGCACAGTATTGTTAGTATTTGGAGTTAGGTTATTTTTCCAAAAATAAATATGTAGATAAAACGAGAAATAAAAAAGTTGATTATTTCTCGTTTTATTCTTTAAAATCTGCAACAGAACCAGGATCTCCCCTCAAAGTATAAATTCCAAGGGGTGAGCCTGTTTTTTATTTACTTATATACGTACAGCTGTACCACTGACAGCAACCATTAACATTCCATCACGTACAACTTCGTAATCTACGTCAATGCCGACGATAGCGTTCGCACCTTTTTGTTTTGCAAGTTCTTTCATTTCGTCCATTGCAATATCACGAGCGTCTTTTAGCTTACTTTCATAAGCACCAGCACGGCCACCGACAACATCACGAACTGAAGCGAATAAATCGCGGACAATGTTTGCACCCATAATAGCTTCACCATTTACAATATCAATATACTCAATAATTTCTTTACCTTGAATTCCGGAAGTTGTTGTTACAATCATGACTGACACTCTCCTAATAAGTTGTAGTTTTGATAAGATTTCTTATGCCTTAGAAAAAGTGGTTCTGGTGCCAAAAATACTCGATAGAAACATAGAGTATTTTTGCATCAAAACCTTCAATTACATATGTCTTGTTATGACATATGCAATTAAATAAAAGGAATAAAATTGTTTAACATATGTATCGCTATAACATATGCAAGGGATCTATTAGAAATAAGATAAGCCGCAGTAAGCATCACTGTGCCAGGTAAATATATAGCAAGATCCGAAAGTTGATTTGAATGAAGACCTGCAAAAATTATAATCGAAACGATGGATGCAATAGCAGTACCAACATATTCCGAAAAACGATTTACTAATATATGACGAAATATAATTTCTTCAATTATTGGTCCTATAATCCCAAATAGAAGTAATGTGAATATAATAGGCATCTCTGCGCCATTTGTAAGGATCTGTTCTTGGTTCTCTGGCTGACCTGTATTTAGAAAATGCATAATAGAATTTTCCACAATTATCATAAGTAAAACTACCATAGGAATGCTTACTATTTTCAAAATTGTTTTCTCTTTAAAATAAGTAAAACTTTCAATAATTTCTTTCCTAAAGAAAATGATTCCTACAATAGCAGGTACAGTCAAACCGATGGCACTAAGAGCAAATTCTGATTCAACTAAGTTGCTGTTAGTTAAAAGGGAGATGCCAAATAATATGAACAAGCCAATTTGAAGTAGTGCAAACAGTATATAAACTATTAGCATAACAAGTTCTTTTGTATTCATTTTTATAAAGCTCACTTTATTACCTCCATAATGAAATTACTTAGAATCTTTGATTTTTCTTGTTGCATTAGGTTCTCCTTCTAAAATATATTTATTTAATACCGAACCGGACCGTTCGGTTCGAAAAACTTATGATACTATAAGTTTCTAGTTTTTTAAACCCCTTTTATAAATTATTAATAAAATAAAAATGGTAAATAACAAATATATTTATATCTCAGTTGCTTATTTACAAGCAAATTTCAGTACTCATTAATTTTTGACAATTAGCTTTTTATAGAATGAAGTGATAAGGCTTTTAACTGCAAGGACTGCGGGAGATATCCTAATATACGAAGTGAAAGTGGGAGTAGTTCAAACACTTTAGCTAAACATATTAATAAAAATTATATATAATAATCATAGTCTATACGTTAAAATTAACTATATATTTTTACACCTTCTACGATTGTAGGTGAAATTAGTTGTATAACAGGACTGAATTAAATAATTGGACATGTTAATTTTGACAGAAAATTCATTTGAATGATATAGGTAATACAATTTGATTACCTCTTTTCAAACTGTATGGTTTGAGGTTCACATAATATAGGGATGGATAATATATTTTTGTTCCAAACTTATTTATACTTACAAAAAAATTCAAGAAAATAGATGGTAAATATCACCTGGAATATTAAGCTCGTTTTTATTAGGAGGATTACAAAGTATGACTAAAGTTGATAAGATTAAAGAAAAAATTATTGAAACATCTTTATATTTATTTAATACTAATGGGATAACTCGCACATCCATACAGGATATAATGACAGCTACTGAACTACCTAAAGGATCTATTTATCGTAGATTCAAAAGTAAAGAAGAAATTGTCCTTGCTGCCTATGACAAAAGTGGTGAGATTATGTGGAGTCATTTTCATAAAGCAATGGAAAATAAAAAGACAGCAATCGATAAAATTCTTGCAATTTTCCTTGTATATCAAGATGCAGCTAATAATCCTCCTATTGCTGGAGGCTGTCCATTACTTAATAGCGCAATTGAAAGTACTGGAGTATTTCCAGAATTACAAAAAGCAGCAGCAAAAGGTTATGATGATACAGTAATGTTAATGGCTTCTCTCATAAAAGAAGGAATAGAGAAACAAGAACTTAAAGAAGATATAGATATTATATCGCTCGCTTCTTTTCTTGCATCTTCAATGGAGGGAGCTATTATGGCAAGTCGCGTATCTAACGATAATATACACCATCATTATTTTATTGAACAAATAAAACATCATCTTTTCTCTTATTCTAAATAAGTGAGAACTTGCAGTGTTTCCATCCGATTTTTATAAACTTAAATTGAATACATACCCCTTATGAACAGTATCTTTTGTTTATGAGGGGTATTTGAATAGCTTTTAGACGATGTTTCATGTTTCTTATTGAACGGCTTTGTTATCGTTACTACAGGAAAAGCAATAAAGAATGAATTACATATAAACTGATTTATATGTTGTAAGTGTTTCTATATTGGGTTTGTAAATCTACACAATAAGGTTTCATTGTATATAATAAGTGGAATAGAAGTTCAGTTAGATAAAATTCGGTAGTCGAATTTTTTTGCATAAAGCTGTATAATGCTTGTAACGAAAGGGAAATACAGGAAGGGATTTGTAATGAGTTACTATGGAAAAAGATAAACAACAATTAAGCGTTGAAGTTGCAAGATTATATTATCAATCAGATTATAGTCAGCAAGAAATTGCTAACAAATTAAATATTTCAAGACCGACGATTTCTAGATTGTTAAAGTACGCGAAAGAAAAAGGGTTTGTTCAAATTAGCATCGCCGATCCATTTGCGGATTTAGATAACGTTGGGAATTTACTGAAAGAAAAGTACAACTTGTTAGAGGCACATGTTGTGTTTTCTCCAGTACCGGAATATGCAACGATTACAGAGTATATAAGTAAATATGCTGCTGAGTATATGGAAAAGACGGTTAAAAACGGTGATATTGTTGGTGTAAGCTGGGGAATGACGATGTATGAAATCGCTAGAAAAATCGTACCGCAACATGTAAAAGGGGTAGAGGTTGTCCAGCTAAAAGGTGGTATTAGTCATTCAAGTGTAAATACATATGCGAATGAGACGATAGCTTTATTTGCAGATGCTTTTCAAACGACGCCAAGAAATCTACCTCTTCCAGTTATATTTGATAATGCAGTGACAAAAGAATTAGTGGAGCAGGATCGACATATTCATCACATTATCGAAATGGGAAAACAAGCGAATATTGCAATTTTTACTGTAGGAACAGTGCGAGACGAAGCGTTATTATTCCGATTAGGTTATTTCGATAAGGATGAAACAAATTTACTCAAAAAACAATCGGTCGGTGACATTTGTTCACGTTTCTTTGATGGAGACGGAAATATTAGTAGCGAAGAAATCAATAAGCGTACCATTGGAATTGAGTTAGAGGAACTGAAATTAAAGAAACGCTCTATTTTAGTTGCAGGTGGTAATAGAAAAATAAAAGCAATTGATGGTGCGTTACGTGGCGGGTATGCGAATGTATTAATTATCGATCAGCATACAGCAAAAGAACTGTTACATTATCAAAAAGGTTAGAAATAAAAGGAGTTCTCAAAATTAACATATTGAGAACTCCTTTTATTTTGTTATGTATGAATGATAGGAGTCTTTTTTGAACACAATTTGCCTTTTTAAAAATAATTATGGATATGGAGATACATACTACCATTGTTAACATAGAAAATTTGATTATATAGGAAGTGTTCTTTGTTAGAATGCGCTTTATTTACTACAAGAAAATTCCTTTTAAAAAAGAATGAACAAAATTTCAAAAGTGTATTTACATTTGTTCAACTAAGAGTTAGAATGAAGTTGTTAAAAGATATGAGGAGTGAAGATAATGAACATTGCAAAGTTAATTGACCATACAATTTTAAAAGCTAATACTACTAAAGAAGATGTTATGAAAGTAATCGAAGAAGCAAAGGAATATAAATTCGCTTCTGTTTGTATTAACCCAACATGGGTAAAATTAGCGGCTGATGAACTAGCTGGGCATGATGTAGACGTTTGTACTGTAATCGGTTTCCCATTAGGAGCAAGCACTACTGAAACAAAAGCATTTGAAACAAAAGATGCTATTGCAAAAGGTGCAACTGAAGTTGATATGGTAATCAACGTAGGCGCTTTGAAAGATGGCGACAACGAACTTGTTGAAAAAGACATTTATGAAGTAGTACAAGCAGCAAAAGGAAAAGCTCTTGTAAAAGTAATCATTGAAACTTGCCTATTAACAGATGAAGAGAAAGTACGTGCTTGTGAATTATCAGTAAAAGCTGGTGCTGATTTCGTAAAAACTTCAACTGGATTCTCAACTGGCGGAGCAACTGCTGAAGATATCGCATTAATGCGTAAAACAGTAGGACCAAACGTTGGTGTAAAAGCATCTGGCGGTGTTCGTACACGTGAAGATGCAGACAAAATGGTAGCTGCTGGAGCTTCTCGCGTTGGAGCAAGTGCTAGTGTTGCAATCGTATTAAATGATGCAAAAGGTGCTACAGATAACTACTAATCGATAAAAGCTTAAAGCAATAGATATACGTTTAAAGTATATCTATTGCTTTAATAATTGAAAAAAATGTAAGCGGATACGAATGGGAGGAAACGGCTTATGAAATACTTAATCGGTGTTTTTGGCCTCGTATTGATTTTAGGTATCGCTTGGCTTGCTAGTAATGATAGAAAGAAAGTCAAATATCGTCCAATCATAACGATGGTTATATTACAATTTATTTTGGGGTTTCTATTATTAAATACAAGTGTAGGGAATATATTAATTAGCGGAATAGCAGATGGTTTTGGAGAGCTATTAAAATATGCCGCTGACGGTGTGAATTTCGTATTTGGTGGATTAGTAAATCAAAAAGAGTTTTCGTTCTTTTTAAGTGTATTAATGCCAATCGTATTTATATCAGCCTTAATAGGTATTTTGCAACATATTAAAGTATTACCTATTATTGTGAAATCTATCGGTCTAGCATTAAGTAAAGTAAAGTAAAGTAAATGGAATGGGGAAACTAGAATCATATAACGCTGTTGCATCTGCGATTTTAGGACAATCTGAAGTATTTATTTCAGTTAAGAAACAACTAGGGTTATTGCCAGAGAAAAGAATGTATACATTATGTGCATCAGCAATGTCTACAGTTTCTATGTCTATCGTTGGATCATATATGGTGTTATTAAAACCACAATATGTTGTAACCGCTTTAGTGCTTAACTTATTCGGTGGTTTCATCATTGCTTCTATCATTAACCCATATGAAGTTACTGAGGAAGAAGATATGTTAGAAGTACAAGAAGAAGAGAAGAAGACCTTCTTTGAAGTATTAGGGGAATACATTATTGATGGATTTAAAGTTGCGATTACAGTAGCAGCTATGTTAGTCGGTTTCGTTGCTCTTATCGCATTCATTAATGCAGTATTTAAAGGTGTAATCGGTATTTCATTCCAAGAAATTCTTGGTTATGCATTTGCACCATTTGCATTTATTATGGGTGTACCTTGGCATGAAGCAGTTAATGCCGGAAATATTATGGCAACAAAATTAGTATCAAATGAATTTGTCGCTATGACAGATTTAGCACAAGGAAACTTTAATTTCTCAGATAGAACGACAGCGATTATCTCTGTATTCTTAGTTTCATTTGCAAACTTCTCTTCAATTGGGATTATTGCAGGGGCAGTTAAGAGCTTAAATGAAAAGCAAGGGAATGTAGTCGCAAGATTTGGTTTGAAATTACTATTCGGTGCAACATTAGTAAGTTTCTTATCAGCAACAATCGTTGGCTTATTATTTTAATAGATTTATATAATATAAAAAGGAATGGTGATTGTAATGAGAATGGTAGATATTATTGCAAAAAAACGTGACGGCAAAGAATTAACGACTGAAGAAATCAAATTCTTTATTAATGGATATACAGACGGAAGTATTCCTGATTATCAAGTGAGTGCGCTTGCAATGGCAATCTTCTTTAAAGATATGACAGATCGCGAACGTGCAGATTTAACGATGGCGATGGTTGAGTCTGGAGAAACGATCGACTTATCAGCAATTGAAGGAATTAAAGTAGACAAACATTCAACTGGCGGTGTTGGTGATACAACAACATTAGTATTAGGACCGTTAGTAGCTGCTTTAGATGTACCAGTAGCAAAAATGTCTGGTCGTGGTTTAGGACATACAGGCGGAACAATTGATAAATTAGAAGCGGTAGAAGGATTCCACGTTGAAATTACGAAAGAACAATTCATTGATATTGTAAACCGTGACAAAGTAGCTGTTATTGGACAAACAGGAAACTTAACACCTGCAGATAAAAAGATTTATGCATTACGCGACGTAACAGGAACTGTTAACTCAATTCCTTTAATCGCAAGTTCAATTATGAGTAAAAAAATTGCAGCTGGTGCTGACGCAATCGTACTTGATGTAAAAACAGGTGCTGGTGCATTTATGAAAACAGAAGAAGATGCAAAAGAATTAGCACATGCAATGGTACGTATCGGAAATAACGTAGGACGTCAAACAATGGCAGTTATTTCAGATATGTCACAACCTGTAATGCTCTAGAAGTGAAAGAAGCGATTGATACGTTAAAACGTGAAGGTCCAGAAGATTTAACAGAATTAGTACTTGTATTAGGAAGTCAAATGGTCGTACTTGCGAAAAAAGCAAATACGTTAGAAGAAGCTCGTGAAATGCTAATTGAAGTGATGAAAAACGGAAAAGCAACTGCGAAATTTAAAGAGTTCTTAAGCAATCAAGGCGGAGATAGCTCAATTGTAGACAATCCAGAAAAAATGCCACAAGCGAAGTATGTAATTGATGTACCTGCAAAAACTTCAGGTGTTATTTCTAACATTGTTGCAGATGAGATTGGTATTGCAGCTATGTTACTTGGTGCAGGTCGTGCAACGAAGGAAGATGAAATCGATTTAGCAGTAGGATTAATGTTACGTAAAAAAGTTGGCGATGCAGTAAAAGAAGGCGAGCCGTTCGTAACAATCTACGCAAACCGTGAAAATGTAGAAGATGTAAAAGCAAAAATTTATGAGAACATCTCTATCGCTGAAACAGCAGTGGCTCCTAAATTAGTTCATACAGTTATTACTGACTAATCATCATTTCATTTACTTTGAGGGGGAAATAATATGGATAAGAAAAAATATATTGAAGAAGCAAACAAGATGTTATCGAAAGCGTATATTCCGTATTCTAAATTTCCTGTTGGCGCAGCGTTAGTTACGAAAGAAGGGAAAATCTATACTGGTTGTAATATAGAAAATGCTTCTTATGGTTTATGTAACTGTGCAGAAAGAACAGCAATATTTAAAGCGGTATCAGAAGGGGAGCGCGATTTTAGTTATTTAGTTATTACAGGAGAAACTGATGGACCTATTTCACCATGTGGTGCGTGTAGACAAGTAATTGCTGAATTCTGTGATCCGAAAATGCCTGTATTACTAACGAATGTAAAAGGTGATGAAAAAGAAGTGACTGTTGAGCAATTACTTCCAGGTGCTTTCACAATTGACGATTTAAAATAAGTTAAAAAGCCATTTTGCAATTATTAATTGCAGAATGGCTTTTTTGTTCATATTCCGTTCATAAACTTTGCGTAAAATGATTGCAGCGAATATGGAAAGTTTACAGCAGGAGGAATATAATGAAGAAATTCTATAATGTGGCATGTAGTTACTTATTGGTTTATGATTTTGTTAAAAAAGTCATTTAAATAGATAGGAGTGGAAAGTATGATAGCACTTTTATCAAGTGTCGTAGCAGTTTGTATGGCTGTTGGGGTAATGTTTCTACGTTTTAAAGCAGCGAAAAAGCCGGTAACGAAAAAGAAAATTATATTGCCGCCAATTTTTATGAGTACAGGCGCAATGATGTACTTTTTACCAGAGTTTCGATTAACATCGTTAGAAATAGTCGAGGCAATTAGTATAGGGCTTATTTTCTCTATTTTTCTTATTAAAACAACTAAGTTCGAAATAAAAGGCGAACATATATTTATGAAACCGTCAAAAGCATTCATATTTATTTTAGTAGGCTTATTAGCTGTACGCGTGGCATTAAAGTCATATTTAAGCCAATCAATTGATTTGGCAGAGTTAAGCGGAATGTTTTTCTTACTTGCATTTGCGATGATTGTGTCGTGGAGAATTGCGATGTATCGCTCGTTTACTAAATTAAAAAGGACAATAAAAAGAGCTGGAATTTCTATATAGGAAATCCAGCTCTTTTTATGTTTTATTAGAATTCTTTAGCTCGGAACTCATTTGCTTAATTTTAAACGTATTTGAGCATCTTGTAATGCAGCAGGTGTAACGTTAAGACCATTTTGATCAACAATTTTTGTGTTTAATAAAATGGAATCTAGGCTTCCACGAAATGTTTCTGTATAGTTTTGACGTAACATTTGTTGTTCTTGTTTTTCAGCAACTGTTAATCCAGTTGCTTTTTCTTTTTTTGACAATTCGTTAATACGGAATAAAATGTTTTTCATTTGATTCACCTCTAGTTAGATTTAATTATATTAGTTACTTACTAATATATAGTTATTTTAACGCTTAATTTTTATTATGTCAACACCATCTAAAAGGTTAAAAATTGACGAAAAATTATAACAATAATAAAATGAATAACAGAGGACAATTAGCTTTACAAGCATACATAGAACACTAGGGGGATTATTATGAAATCAACATTTTTTGCTCAAAATAGAGAAAGACTAACGAAAACATTACCTGATGAATCCGTTACGATTTTATTTGCGGGACGAGCACCGCATATGTCAGCTGATGCCCATTATAAATTTGTACCGAATCGTAATTTTTACTACTTAACGGGAATCGATGAACCAAATGTTATTTTTATGCTGAAAAAGTTTGGGAATAGTGTAGAAGAGACACTTTTCATTGAAAAATCAGATCCAGTAATGGAAAAATGGGTTGGGAAGACAGTTTCTAGCGAAGAAGCAGAGGGAATTTCAGGTATAAAGAAAGTTGTATATTTAGATAGCTTTGAAAAGACAATGTCAAATATACTTTTTACAGAAAATGCGAAGCATCTATATTTAGATATAGAACGTCGTGATTGGAATGGTGCGGAGACAAAAACATTAGCATTTGCTAAACATGTAAGAGAAAAATACCCACACGTAACAATTGGTAATGTATATCCGAACATTTGTGAATTACGAGTATTTAAAACAGAGGAAGAAATTGAAATTATTAAAGAAGCGATTGCTGTAACGAAAGATGGTATTTACAATGTGTTAAAAAATGCAAAAGCAGGCATGATGGAGTATGAATTAGAAGCTCAATTTGATTTTACACTGAAATCATCTGGCATTAAGCACCATGCGTTCAATACAATTTTGGCGAGTGGGAAAAATGCTACAGTTCTTCATTATGAAGATAATGATGCACAAATTCAAAATGGTGACTTAGTATTACTAGATTTAGGTGCTCAAAAAGACTACTATAACGCTGATATTAGTTATACATTCCCGGCAAATGGAACATTCTCTAGTCGTCAAAAACAAATTTATAATATTGTATTAAAAGCATTAAAAGAAACAACAGCGCTTATTAAGCCAGGATTAAAGTTCGCTGCATTAAATGAGCATACAAAAAAGGTACTGGCAGAAGAGTGTAAAGCAATTGGTTTAATTCAAGAAGATGAAGAGTTATCAAAATACTATTATCATGGTGTCAGCCATTTCCTTGGTTTAGATACACATGATGTAGGAACATATAAAGATAGAATGTTAGAAGAAGGTATGGTTATAACAATTGAACCTGGTCTTTACATTGAAGGAGAATCAATTGGAATTCGTATTGAAGATGACATTCTTGTAACGAAAGACGGGTATGAAAACTTGTCAAAAGATATCATTAGAGAAGTTGAAGAAATTGAAGAATTTATGAGTGTAAATAATGAACATGTAAAAGGAAACCAAGCTGTAGTTAAATAATAAAAGAGTCATCACTAATTTATTTGAACTTTATCTCGAATCGTGGACAATTAAAAAATCCATGATTCGGGATAGGGTTCTTTTCTTCGAAATACTAATCTTTAATTATTAATCCTAATAAAGTAGCAAACTGAACAGCTTGATATGTTGATACTTTACATCCTCTTAAATCGTTCACTGAAACTGTAAGTGTATCAAAGGTAGAAGAACTAATATCTATCCCCTTCAGTGATGTCTGATCAAAATTAGCTTCATCAAGACTACATAATTGGAATTCAACTTTTTTAAGTTTACAGTCAAAAAAATCTGCATTATTTAATGAAGTTTCATTAAATATAATTTTTTCCAGTTTAGAATTTCCAAATGCTGCTAAATTCAAAATTGAATTCTCAAATTTAACATTTCCTAAGCTAGATTCTGTGAAATTTACTCCGATTAATTTACTGTTTTTAAATTCGACTCTGTGAACAGAAGAATTGCTTAAATTAACATTTGATAAATCACAGTTTTCAAAACAAACATCTGTAATATCAATATTGCTAAAGTCTGTATTAGTGAATTTACAATTCTTTATCACTGCATCATACAATCGCACTCTATCTACACATTCATTTTCGAAAGTGGAGTCTATAATTTCACAGACTTCTAATGTTGGATCTTCTTCATAAAAAATATCTTGAAAATTCTTTGAAGATAACTCTGGTGAAATTTTTGGTCTATCAATTTTCATCGTATATCAATCCTCTTCTATTTGATATATTTGTGTAATTTGAGTCCATTGTCTGTAAAGAACATTAGTTCTTATTATACAAAAATCTAAGTTCTTTTGTGAAGAGCATTTTAGCTACATTTTTCTTATTTAATAATAGCAGTGTTATTGTTTCTTAAGAAATAACGTCAAAACAAATACGAGAACGGCTAATATAGTCGCTACAAGGAAAGCATTATGTATTTCTAAAATATTCGCCTCTTGTAATGTCTCCGCTTTTAGTAATCTTCCAATTAGCTTACGTAAGATCTAATTACATCTCCTTATTTTCTTGAAAATCAACCTCTATAATGATTTTGAAAAAGAAAAAGGGGGGATTTTCCATGAAGCGATTTGTATTAGCAGTCATTACAGTCTCTGCAATATTTTTAATTGCTGCCTGTTCTGTGACGACAAATACAACAAATGATCATAAAAATATGAATGATAAAAAAACACTACAGACTGAAACAGCTACAACACCATTGAAAGTTGAAAAAGGACCAGAAGTTACTTTAATAGCGAAAGAAGAAAAGCAAAAATTAAGTAACGGTGTTATTGTTCCAGTCTGGACATTTAATGGCTCATCTCCTGGTTCAGAAATTCGGGTGAAAAAAGGTGAAAAGGTGAAAGTGACATTAAAAAATGAATTATCTGCACCAGTATCTATTCATTGGCATGGATATCCTGTCCCAAATAACATGGATGGAATTCCAGGCGTGACACAAGATGCAGTTGAACCAGGAAAAAGTTTCACTTACGAATTTGAAGCGAACGTACCAGGAACGTACTGGTATCACTCGCATCAAGATTCTGTAAATCAATTAGATAGTGGTTTGTATGGAGCGCTCATTGTAGAAGATACAAAGGAAAAATATGATAAAGATTACACATTAATGTTGGATGAATGGGTTACAGATAAAGAAGAAATGAATAAGCAGTTAAAAGAAATGACAAAAGGGCAAATAGGTAATAAATCTAAAGGTAATGAAAATGGGGAAAAGAATGATGATAAGAACGGCATGGCTCATTCTGATATGAACATGGGCAGTGATAAAAAAGACTCTAGTAATATGGAAGGAATGGACCATGGAAATATGAAGATGGAAGGTCATGATATGAGTATGTACGATTTATTCACAATCAATGGAAAAAGCGGTGATTTAGTAGCACCATTAAAAGTGAATAAGGGAGATAACGTTCGTCTTAGACTCGTCAATGCTGGTTATCTATCACATGATATACATGTTCATGGCCATGATATAAAAGTAATTGCGACAGATGGTCAACCAATAAACGATCCAAAAGTTATAAAGGATAAAGTAATTTCAATCGCACCGGGTGAACGTTATGATATTGAATTTACTGCTAATAATCCTGGGAAATGGTATGTTGAAGACCATTCGAAAAATAAAGGTGCAAAAGGAATGAAAGCTGTTATTGAATATGATGGCAGCAAAGAGATGAAAGATAAAGCAGATGAAAAAGAAAAATTACCGAAATTAGATATGACGAAATATGGTGCTAAAAAATTAGGTAGTTTCACGTTAAATCAGCAGTATACTGCCACATATAATATGGACTTAAATACGCAAATGAATGGAAATGAAATGGTATATACAATTAACGGAAAGGTATTTCCAGATATTGACCCAATTCAAGTAAAAAAGGGTGATTTAGTAAAAGTAAAATTAGTAAATGGTTCTAAAATGGACGATCATCCAATGCATTTACATGGTCACTTCTTCCAGTTATTGAGTAAAGATGGAAAACCGATAGAAGGTTCTCCAATTGTGAAAGATACATTGAACTTAAAACCGGGAGAAGAATATGAAGTAGCCTTTGTAGCAGATAATCCGGGCGATTGGATGTTCCACTGTCATGATTTACACCATGCTTCAGCTGGGATGGTAACAGAAGTAAAATATACAGATTACAAATCGGATTATGTTCCAAACCGAAACATTCCTAATAAGCCAGAGTAATATTAAGCAGTTATCCTATGGATAGCTGCTTATTCATTTTTGTTGCAAGTACTAATGTATGTGTTGATCATGCCCGGATGTAGGTGAGGGAGTATGATCTGGGAATGTCGCGAATACGGCAACGATAATTACTACACTAATTGAAAGTAATGACAAAAAACGCTGTTGGATAAAAGTAGAAAAGTTCTCCGATAATAATTGAATCACACAGGACATAGTAATCGTTATAGTAAGTAAAAGGCTAATGAACAATATACTATGAGCTTGTTGAGCGTTTAACATTTCTGTAATCATTGCTCCCATCATACTTGCCATTAATCCAGAGAACATTCCTTCTAAAGCGGTATATAGGTGAAAACGTAGACCGATTAAAAAGCCGATAAAACCACTAATTGAAATAGCAAGCAAAGTAGAATATAGTAATTCCTCCTTAAAGAGAATGCCTAAGTAAAAACCAATACTTAAACCGATACTCATACTAAAAGACATAATAAATACCATATACTCCATTAGGGTACCCTTACGTTTAGAAATATTGGATGTAATAAGAATTGAGGTACAGCAAAGTGTTAAGGTAGTTAACGTATAAGCAAACATTATGATACCTCCTTGTCCTATCGTTCATTTCATCATATGTGTACTTATGATAATTTATATCTGCATATTATCTGCACAATTTCATAGATGTAGGCAAAGAGACGTTTGATTTTGTTGGGGGTCCTTTTTAAAAAGAATTATGTAAAAAATGAAATTTATACTTTTGTAATTATTAAATTGACCTAAAGTTATTTTACAATTTTATCTTGTTTTTGGAAAAAAATGTGCTAAAATGAAAGTAAGTAAACACTAACTAACATAATTGTTTTACAATACTAATAAGGAGGGATAAAAAACTAAAATGACAAAAATATCAGCAAAAGAAAGAATATTAGAAGCAGCAATTTCCTTGTTTGGTGAGAAAGGGTATAGTTCGACGACAACCCGTGAAATTGCAGAAAAAGCAAAAGTAAGTGAAGTAACTATTTTTAGACATTTTGGTAACAAGGAGAAGTTATTTAAAGAGGGTATTATTTTGAAAACTACACCTGTTGCAATACTAGCTGATTTAACAACCAAACTAACTGGAGATGTAGAACATGACCTAAATTTATTAGGGAATATTTATATGGAAATTAATATACCGAAGGTTAGTCAAATTTGGGCTGTTCTTATTGAAGCTAGACAAAATGAAGAAATGAAAGGGTTATTTAATGAAATTAATATGCGCTTGATAGATCACTTAGTTACCTATTTAAATAAATTACATGGTAAAGGTGAAATCCCATTGAAGGATTTTAAATTGATTTCTGCTATGTTTTATGGTCAATTATTTACCTACTTAATCAATATGGTGGCAATTGGAAATGATGAGATGAACAATGTTACAAGTGAGCATTTTGTTGCTACCTGCGCATCGATGTACAATAACTATCTTAAAGAGTCAAAGTAAAGTGTAAAGGAGGGGTGAGATGGGAGGAATAAATTTATTTTGTTTCCCATTTGCGGGAGGATCATCAACCTATTATATGCGATGGCAGAAGTATTTGCACCCTGGGATTGATTTGAAAATAATAGAGTTATCTGGTAGAGGAAATAGAATCACTGAACCGTTATATGAAGAATTTGAAGAGTTAATTGATGATGTATATATGAAAATTAGAAATCAGCTACTAGAAAAACCATATGCCTTATTTGGGCATAGTATGGGAAGTTTAATTACATATGAGTTAACAAGAGTTATACAGCAGAAAGATAATAATCTTCCTGTACATCTCTTTTGTTCAGGAAGAAATTCACCTAATAAAAAATCTATAACTTCTATGCACAAATTACCCGATGAGGAATTTAAAAATGAGGTTCTTCTTTTGGGAGGAACACCTAAAGAAGTGTTGGCTTGCGAAGAATTAATGGAGATTTTTATGCCGATTTTGAAATCAGATTTTAAAATTGTTGAAAATTATGAACATAGATTTATATATGGAAATGAAAAAGTCAGAGTTCCTATGACTATTCTTAATGGTATTCAAGACCAGTTAATTGATATTAAAGAATTAGAGGAATGGAGAGAATTTTCTACTGAACAATGTTCTTTTCATTTGTTTAATGATGACCACTTTTTTATAAATAAGCATGTTGGGGACATTACCAAAATTATAAATAACACATTAATTGATGAAAAAAATTATCATCAATTAAAAATAATCTAGGGGTAATCGAATGAAAACATTAATAGAGATGCTAGAATCTAAGAGAGAGATTAAGAATAAAGGTATTACCATAATAATGAATAGTAATACAGAAAAATTTATATCGTTTGAAAATTTATACAAAAAGTCAAAAGGCGTTTTATATAATTTACAAAAAAAGGGTTTAAAGCCCCAGGATGAAGTGATTTTTCAAATAGATGATAATGAACAATTTATGTACTTGTTTTGGGCATGTATTTTAGGAGGGATGATTCCTGTACCTATTACCGTAGGGAACAATGATTTGCATAAAATGAAAGTAGTAAATGTATGGGGGAACCTTTCGAATCCTTATATTGTAACTGATAAAAACACACACCAAAAGTTAAGTTTATTTTTACGAAATTCCGATATAAAAAATAAAGAAAAAATGATTGGTGAAAGGGTTATCTTTATAGAAGAATTAATAAATGTAGTGAAGGAGGGGGTAATTTATTCTTCTAAGCAACAAGATATTGCTTTTATACAGTTTTCTTCGGGTTCTACAGGGGCGCCTAAAGGAGTTATTCTTACTCACCATAACTTACTTACAAACATTAGAGATATTGTTAAAAGAATAGAAGTTGGTGAATTGGATTCAATGTTAAGTTGGATGCCTTTGACCCATGATATGGGATTAATTTGTTGCCATCTTATGCCTATATTTAAGGGGATTAACCAAGTGAATATGAATCCATGGCTGTTTATTCGCAACCCGATTTTATGGTTAAAGAAGGCAAATGAATATAGAACTACAATATTAAGCTCACCAAACTTTGGGTATCATTATTTCTTAAAATATTTTAAAGAAAAATATGCAGAGAATTGGGATCTTTCATGTATACGATTAATTTTAAATGGCGCTGAGCCTATTGCTATTAATACAGTTAATGAATTTTTGAAACGTATGACACCATATGATTTAAAAACCACATCTATGTATCCAGTATATGGAATGGCGGAAGCTACTGTCGGTATTTCGGGCCCAACAATAGATAAAGAAATCAATCCAATCTATTTACAACGTCAAAATTTAAATTTTGGTAAAAAAGTAAAAGAAGTGAGTAGTGAAAGTGAAGATGCAGCTCCATTTGTTGCAGTAGGATTTCCTGTAGATTCTTGTCAGGTTAGAATTTGTGATAATAAAAATAATGTTATGGAAGATATGTATATTGGTAATATTCAAATTAGAGGGGATAATGTAACGCAGGGATATTATAACAATATAGAAGCAACAAATGAAACAATAACTAGTGATGGTTGGTTAAAAACAGGGGATTTGGGTTTTATGATGAATGGTGAAATCGTCATTACTGGTAGAGCTAAGGAAATAATAATTATAAATGGACAGAACATATATCCACATGATATTGAAAGAATGATTGAATCACTACCTTCTATGGAATTAGGAAAAGTTGTAGCTTGTGGAGTGTTTAATGAACAAAAACATACAGATGAATTAATTCTATTTATTTTGTATAAAGGAAAGATAAGAAGTTTTATTCCATTACTTCACCAAGCAAAACAAATTATACAAGAAATGTTTGCGATACCTGTAAAAAATATTATTCCCATAAAAAAAATACCTAAGACGACTAGTGGGAAAGTAAGAAGACTCTTTTTGGCACAATGTTATCGTGAAGGGATGTACACTTTATTATTGGAAGAAATTAAAAAAGAGCAAAATGGGTTGGAATTGATAGATAATATACAAGTTGAGTCTATTGATTATGTTGAAAGAAAAATGCAATCATTGTGGGAAAAGGTTTTCGATAAAACTATTTTAAGACCTACAGATAATTTTTTTGAAATAGGTGGAGATTCTTTAAAGGCCAATTTATTAAATAGTATGATAGAAAAATCATTTAATCTATATATCCCTATAAACAAAATATTTGAGGCTCCTACAATTATTGGGATGTCGAAGGTAATAAAGTTAAGTATGGGTGATGTGATTTCTCAAAAGGGAATAACAGTTAACAAGGGAGCAAAAAAATATGAAGCTTCATTTGCTCAAAAACAGATTTATATGCATAGTCAGTTGTATGACAACAAACTTTTATATAATTTACCGCATGGAATCTTTATAGAAGGAAAGATAAATTATGATAAGTTTCAACAAGTGTGCGAAAAATTAATAGCAAGACATGTTTCATTAAGAACATCATTTTTATGGGAAAATCAAAATCTGTTTCAAATAATTAATGACAAGTTAGATTTAGATGTAGAATATTGTGAAATCAAAGAGACTGAAGTAGATAATTTAATCGCGGACTTTGTTCAAGAGTTCGATTTAAAATGTGCGCCATTAATGCGTATAAAATTGATTAAAATTAATACCAAAAAGTATTTAATACTTTTTGATATTCATCATATGATTGCTGACGGAACAGCAATAAAAAATCTAATTACAGAAGGAATACAGCTATATAAAGGAAATAAATTAAAGCAAGATATTCTGCAATACTATGATTATTTAGAATGGAGAAACTCACCTGAAGAGAAAAAGAAAACACATTCACAATTAAATTTTTGGAAAGAAGAGTTTTTAAATTCGGTTCCCAAATTGAATTTACCTACTGATTTTAATCGGAGTCCTGTAAAAAAAAGGTTCTGGTGCAAAAAAGCGAAATGATTTGAAAATGCTCTTTCAAACTTGGCAATACTGGTGCTATTACTAAAAAAAGGTGTGTGATCAGTATGGAAAAAGAAAATATATTCAAATGGAAACAGTATCAGCCTGATATCATTGTATTAACCGTACGTTGGTACCTGCGGTACAACTTAAGTCTTCGTGATTTAGTGGAAATGATGGAGGAAAGAGGATTATTCTTAGTACATACAACAATTATGCGATGGGTGCATCAATATGGACCAGAATTAAATGAGCGTATTCGAAAACATTTGAAACCAACCAATGATTCTTGGCGTGTGGATGAAACATACATCAAAATCAAAGGAGAGAAAATGTACTTATATCGCGCGATTGATTCTGAAGGAAACACGATTGATTTTTATTTAAGTCGTAAAAGAGATGCGAAGGCTGCCAAACGTTTTCTAAAGAAAGCCTTGGCTTCTGTTCATGCCACAAAACCTCGTTCGATAACTGCTGATGGCGATAAAGCCTATCCTGTTGCAGTACGTGAACTAAAGGAAGAAAAGTGTATACCACACGGTATACCACTTCGTGTAAAAAAATACTTAAACAATATCATTGAGCAAGATCATCGGTTTATCAAAAAACGGATTCGGAATATGCTAGGATTGAAATCATTCCCTACAGCTATAAAAATGATTACTGGAATAGAAGCTATGCATATGATCAAAAAAGGACAAACTCTCCAAGGGGAGAAGTCTGTCCAAAAGCAGATATATCTTATCAATGAACTCTTTGGTTTAACAGCATAAAGTTCCATTCCGTTAGGAATCTTCTATTCTTTTTTCACATTCCACTATTGTTGCACCAGAACCGATTTTATAGCCCTTGCTAACCTATCAAAAGAACTAGCATCTTTTAATAGATTTACAAATGTAGAAGTAATAGACCTTTGGCGGAAGTATCGGATTAATAAATATATACAAAGAAAATATAGATTAACCCCTCATTATTACAAAGGATTTAAAGAAATAGTAGGATTAGATAACATTTATTTGTGTAAAAAAGCTCAGGGATTTTTTTGTACTTTTCAATTTGGTGATTTTAATCTCATTGATTATCAATTATGTAAAATATTTAAAACAAATGTTTTTTTAACTCGAAGTAAATATTTGAATATTTCCGATTTAAAAAAGATTAAGGAAGATGAGATTTATCCTGGTTTGTTATTTTTAGATAATTTTTTGTGTAAGCGGATTAGTACAGAAGATAATAATACAACTTTTTTAAACCTAACATTTAAATCAGAAGCAATTAATTTATTATGTTCATTAAAAAAACCGTTATGTTTATTGATTGCTGATAAGAATAGAAATGGAGAATCACGTTTGGTAGCCTATAATTTATTTAAATCAATACATGTAGGTCAGAATAAAAAACAAAAATTATTTACATGTATATTAGAACCCTTTAATTTGAAAGTGAGATTATATCCTCATTTATGGGGATTATGGGATAAACTCTACACTTATGAAATAAGGAGTGAGGAAAATCTTAAATTTACAAAATTAGAAGTTGATTGGTTTGATAATGATAAAAGTTTAGGGCTAAATATAAAGACGGGAAATATATTGAATTTGGAAAAAAGTACAAAATCTAACCTTAAAGTTCTAGAGCGAGTATAGTGAAATGGATACAACTTGATTGATAGATTTTAAAGAGAGTTAATAATCATGTAGAGAAAGCTCGCTGTTAAAGAGCAAATTATGATTTGTCTACTACAACGAGATAGTTAAAGTATTCTATGGATAAAATGAAAAAAAATTCTAATTTTTTAAAGTTTAATACATAAATTATTGTGGCATTTCCTTACAGTACCATCTTTTTTAGAAAAATGATGGTAAATTGAAGGTAGATAGTATCGATAAAATTAATTGCAATGAAGAGAGTATAAAAAACAATGTAAATGAAAAGATAGTGGTTAAAAAATAGAGAAAAAGACACCAAATTTTATGGTGTCTTTTTTTGTTTAAGGATATCAAAGAAATTGTTATATTATGAGTTTCTATTGTGAAGCCATAAAGAATAAGCGTATAATATTATAGTTATCCCATTACTCGGGACAAACCGCGAATGATAAATAAGATTGTTGTTTTATCATCGCTTCTAAACATATAGACAATGAAAGTAACACTGGAATACAGATAGGGAGTTATAAAATGAAATTAATTATTGCCGAGAAACCAGATCAAGGGTTGGCTCTTGTTTCACAGTTTAAATATCGCCGGAAAGATGGATATTTAGAGGTAGAAGCGAATGAGTTATTTCCAAATGGAGCGTACTGTACATGGGCAATTGGTCATTTGACGCAGTTATGTAATCCAGAGCATTATCACGCAGAGTGGAAAAAATGGTCACTTAATACATTACCGATGATTCCAGAACGTTTTCAATTTGAAGTAACAAAGTCAAAGTATAAGCAATTTAACGTTGTGAAACAGCTGTTACATAATCCACAGGTAACAGAAATCATTCACGCAGGAGATGCTGGGCGTGAAGGGGAACTGATCGTACGAAATATTATTAATCTTTGTAACGTGCAAAAGCCGATGAAACGTCTATGGATTTCATCTTTAACGAAGCAAGCTATTTACCAAGGATTTAAAAATCTACTTGATGAATCAGATACAATTAATACGTATTACGAAGCATACACAAGATCTTGCGCTGACTGGGTTGTTGGTATGAATGCATCACGTGTCTTTAGTATTTTGTTAAAGAAAAAAGGAATGAATGATGTATTTTCTGCTGGTCGTGTCCAAACACCAACGTTAGCATTGATTGTAAAGCGAGAGAAAGAAATTGAAAACTTTAAGTCAGAGCCTTTCTGGGAAGTGTTTGCAACCTTTAATATAGAAGGAAAGAAATATGACGGAAAATGGGAAAAGGATAATGAATCCCGCTTAAAAGATCCTGATATGGCGAATAAAATTGCGGCATTTTGCCAAGGGAAACCGGCTGTTGTGAAGGAAATGAAAACGGAGCGTAAAGAGTTTCAGCCGCCGCTTTTATTTAACTTATCATCATTGCAAGCAACGGCAAATAAAGCCTTTAAGTTTTCACCGAAAAAGACGCTTGATATAACGCAAGCACTATATCAAAAAGGGATTGTTTCTTATCCACGTTCAGATTCTAACTATGTTACACAAGGAGAAGCAGCGACGTTCCCTGATATTTTACAGAAGTTGAGTCAGTTTGATGAATATAAAGGCTTATTACCGGCTCCGGTTGAATCCATTATGAATAACAAGCGTTATGTAAATGAAAAGAAAGTAACAGATCACTACGCAATTATTCCGACAGAGCAAGTTACAAACCCAAGCAGACTATCAGGTGATGAAAAGAAAATATACGATATGATCGTAAGAAGGCTTATTGCAGCTCATTATGAAGTTGCAATCTTTGACTATACAACGATTGTAACGCTTGTAGATGAACGTGCTGAATTCATTTCAAAAGGAAAACAGCAAATTCAAGAAGGTTGGCGTAAAGTTATTTTCCAAGACGATAAAGATGACGAAACCATTCTTCCAATTGTAGCTGAAGGCGAAGAAGGAAAAGTTGTAAAGGTGAAAGTGAAAGAAGGAAAAACACAGCCACCGAAGCGCTATACAGAAGGACAACTTATTACGTTAATGAAAACAGCTGGTAAGTATTTAGAGAATGAAGAGCTGGAGAAAGTATTAAAGAAAACAGAAGGTTTAGGTACGGAAGCGACTCGCGCAGGTATTATTACGATGCTGAAAGACCGTAAGTATATAGATGTAAAGAAAAACCAAGTGTATGCGACTGATAAAGGAAAAGTATTAATTACCGCAATTGGTGATAAAATACTAGCTTCACCAGAAATGACTGCGAAATGGGAACAACGTCTTGCGGAAATTGGTGAAGGTACAGCTTCACCAGCTACATTTATGGAACAGACGAAAAAGCTATCAGCTAAAATTATTGAAGATGCAGTGGAAATGTCTGAGAAGTGGGATTTCACTGGACTACATGTTGAATCGATTGAACGAAAAGGATCGAAATTTACAACGGGTAAAAAGGTTGGTAGCTGTAAAAAATGTGATGGCGATGTAATTGATAAGTCAACGTTTTACGGTTGTTCTAACTATAATACAACGCAATGTGATTTCACCATTTCAAAGAAGATATTAAGTAAAACAATTTCGCAAAAGAATATGACAAAGCTCTTAAAAGGTGAAAAGACTGATTTAATTAAAGGCTTTAAAAAGGGCGAGAAAACGTTTGATGCGAAATTAGAGTGGAAAGATAATAAGATTAATTTTGTATTTGAGAATTAATTTGTTAAAAGAGCATGACATAAAACTGTCATGCTCTTTTGTTTTTCTTTTATATAAAATTTAACGATAAAAAAAATCCTTTAAATAATAATTTTTTATTGTAAAACGATAAAACTTGTATTAAAATCAAAATCATAATAAATGAGTGAGGTGCTTTTGTTAAAAGGTAACAACCTTATTTTTAAAATTAGAGGAGGTATAACTATGAACATTAACAATTTGATTGTTAAAAATATGGATAACCCCCATGAGTTGGAGAAGATGTATAGAAAAGATCCGAAAGCTTTTAAAAAAGCATTCTCACAAGCATGGGACCAAAACCCTGATTCTCAAGTTCTAGGTGCTTGGTATGAAAGGTTGCATTTCAAGGAGAAAGTAAATAAAGAAAAAACATCTTTGTTTCAAAAAGGTTTCTTATTCATGGGCCTTTTAGCTATTCTGGCCGGCATAAGCACCAGGATCATTTTCCACTTTGTTGAGCAGGAAGCAATTGCTCCAATTAACTTGGCTTTTGGTGTAATTCCCTTTATTGCTGCTTATTTTGTTTACAATAATACTCCGAAAAAAAGTATTATTTATTCCCTTGCAGCGTTGTTCCTAATTTCCGGGTATTATCTTAATACGCTGCTAGTAAATTATAAAGACAGTACCATACTTGCGTATTTACATCTTCCTATATTTTTATGGGTCTTAGTAGGGCTTGCATTTACAGGAAATGAATATTCAAAAGGCAGTACAAGATTAGCCTATATTAAATTTAATTTAGAATATTGTCTTCTCTACGGGAGCATGGCAGTGAGCGGAATGATACTTGCGGTATTCACCATGCGTTTATTTAGCTTTGTTGACTTAGATATAGGAGAATTCTATTTTAGTAATGTTGTTTTATTTGGAGCAGCGGCTCTCGCTATTGTGACTGCATACTTAGTATCAATGAATCTTAAGCTTGCTAAAAATATTACACCATACATATCTAAAATTTTTAGTCCTCTCGTCCTGATTACCTTGCTTATCTATCTTATAACGGTAATTTGGATCGGGAAAAATCCATTCTTGGATCGCAATTTCCTAATGGCCTTCAACGGAATACTGCTTGGCGTATTGGCTGTTACTATATTTTCTATCGTTGAGAGTGACTCGGACGAGAAAAAGAACATTTCAGATTATATAAATTTTTCCTTAATTGTTCTGGCGCTTATTATTGACACTGTCGCATTGTCAGCCATAGTATTCAGACTTTCTTCTTACGGGATTACACCTAATAGACTTGCTGTTTTAGGAGTAAACATACTGATTTGGGCAAATCTCATTTGGATTATGTTTGCCTATATGCGTTTCTTGCAAAATAAATCAGGACTAAAAGCTATCCAAGATGCCGTTACGAAGTATTTGCCAATATACGGACTTTGGGCAGCTTTCGTTATATTTACGTTTCCTATCATTTTTAATTAGAAAGGATCTGTTAATGCGGGAGTGGTGAGGGCTAATAATCATTGGGGGATGAACAAAACCCCCAATGATTAAAGTTTCACTTTATTACAATTGGTATTATTACGTTTGTAGTTTCGGTAATTTCATTTGTATTGATAAATAAGAAGCAAGTGTTGTATGTAATCTTTCCATAATAAAAACCGTCCCAAAATGGGACGGTTTTTATTATGCGTATTGCCGTTTTTTCTTAATAAGCAACAAAACTTGTGAAACAAAAGCTAGTACCGGTAACTCAATCAACGGTCCAATAACGAGTGCAAGTGCGATAAGAGGCTCGTCTGGAAAAGCTGTTACAGCGATAGCGAGTGCAACAGGTGAGTTTCTTGCTAACGTTGTTAAGCTTAGACTTACTGTATCTTTGTAAGATAAATGCATGATGCGCCCGATAAATTGTCCTAGTAAGAAATTAATGATGAAGAACAATAGAACAGGAACGAGTAATAATAAAACGACATTCATATTTTGCAGTAAATATTTACCTTGTGATGCAAACATCGCTACTATTGCTAAACTTAAAAATACAATTTGAGCAGAGCTGAAAAACGGAATGAGTTTATTCTCGAGAGTTTCAGCTTTTTTCATTTTATTCATAATGAACTTTGTAGCGTGTGCAAGTATAAATGGTAAGACGATTACGATAACAATACTTTCTACTAAAACAGAAATCGCTACAGTTTTCATGACACCAGCAAATAAAAATAAATAAATGGGAAGGAGCAGTACTTGCAAAATTAAATTTACAGGTAAAATTGCAGTAGAAAGTGCTACATTACCTTTCGCTATTTCAGTAAAGATTAAGTACCAATCTGTACATGGAGTAACCATTAACATTATAAATCCAACCCAAAGTGCTGGATGATCGGAAAGAAATAGTGCTCCTAACCCCCAAGCGAGTAAAGGTGTCCATAAGAAGTTAATAGTAAGACTTGTTCCAGCAAATTTTAAATTGCGAAATCCGTTTTTTATTTCTTTTAATGGAATGCTGAGGAATAATCCATATAGCATGAAAAATAAGAAGGGGACAATAAATTTGTCTGAATACGTATGTATCATATTAAATTGTCCGAGTACGATGCCGCATGTAACAGCAAAAAGAATAATAAAAGTTTGAATCTTTTCTATAGTGCTCATGAATAAATCCTTTCTATATATGAATTTTCCTCTCAAAGTTTATTATACAAGTAATAAAGATGTATTTGGTGTTCAATTGTATTTTAGTTAATATTTTTAATTTGAGATTTTATTTTTTATTAAAAGTTACTTGACTAAAGTAAGTGACTATATTACAATCACTTACATAAGGTAATTAAATAACAAAAAGTTGTGATAGCGTAACTTAAGGTATCTATTGGAACTTTTTCTTAGAATAAGAATTTTTATGATGATGAATAATGAATATGAAAAGAAAGATTAGGTGAAGAAAATGGGACTATTTAGCTCATTATTTGGTAAAAAAGAAGAAAATACGAATGTAGAGGGGAATAAAAAAATGTCAAAAGTATTATTTGTAAAAGCAAACGATCGTCCAGCGGAGCAAGCAGTTAGTTCAAAAATGTATGAAACATTTGTAAGTACTTATAAAGAAGCAAATCCAAATACAGAAATTACGGAATTAGATTTATTTGCATTAGATCTTCCTTATTACGGAAATATCGCGATTTCAGGTGGATATAAACGTAGCCAAGGCATGGAGTTAACTGCTGAAGAAGAGAAGGCAGTTGCTACAGTAGATCAATATTTAAATCAGTTTTTAGAAGCTGATAAGGTTGTATTTGCATTCCCATTATGGAACTTTACAGTACCAGCGCCATTAATCACATATATTTCATACTTATCTCAAGCTGGAAAAACGTTTAAATATACAGCGAATGGCCCAGAAGGTTTAGTTGGTGGTAAAAAAGTAGTTGTGTTAGGTGCTCGTGGTTCAGATTACTCTTCAGAGCAAATGGCTCCTATGGAAATGGCAGTTAATTACGTAACAACGGTACTTGGATTCTGGGGAATTACAAATCCAGAGACAGTTGTAATTGAAGGACACAATCAATATCCAGATCGTTCACAACAAATTGTTGAAGAAGGTCTAGAAAACGTTAAAAAAGTAGCAGCAAAATTTTAATTCATGATAGTAAATGGAAAAACCAACATGGATGACCATGTTGGTTTTTTAGTCTATTTTTCATGTTAAAAAATGTATATTTATAAAATAAAAGAAAAGTTCGAAAATAGTATTGCAAAATATTATATAGCAAACTATAATGAGTTCAAGAATAGTTGATACTTAAATTAAATATTCAGAAAATTCAATTAGTTAAAATTGGAAAATGAGATAAGGAAACTTGAATGGGGGGTTATATTATGGCGAATAAAGTACCGTTTTCGTTCATAGTAGTTATTGGATTAATGTTATTTGCACTATTTTTTGGAGCGGGAAATTTAATTTTCCCAGCGATGCTTGGTCAATCAGCAGGAGAGAATGTATGGATTGCTAACGCTGGATTTTTAGTAACTGGTGTTGGATTACCATTACTAGGTGTGCTAGCATTTGGTTTTTCAGGTAAAGATGATTTGCAGTCGTTAGCTAGTCGTGCTCACCCAGTGTTTGGGATTGTGTTTACAACAGTTTTATACTTAGCGATTGGTCCGTTATTTGCAATACCGAGAACAGGAAATGTTTCTTATGAAATTGGTCTTAAACCGTTTATGCCAGAAGGAGTAGGTTCTACACCTTTAATTCTTTTCACAATTATATTCTTTAGTATCACTTGTTTTTTTTCGCTAAATCCCGCGAAAATTGTCGATATTGTTGGAAAAATCTTAACACCAATTAAGTTGACTTTCATCGGTATTTTAGTAATCGTTGCTTTTATACATCCGATTGGAGATATGCAAGCACCAGTGGAAGCTTATACATCACATGCATTCTTTAAAGGATTCCAAGAAGGATACTTAACGATGGATACGCTTGCATCATTCGTATTCGGGATTATCATTATCAATGCTATTAAAGAAAAAGGTGCGAAAACGAAAACACAAATTATGGTCGTTTGTGCAAAAGCGACAATTATTGCAGCATCTATTTTAGCAATTATCTATACAGCACTTTCTTATATGGGTGCTTCAAGTGTTGCAAAGCTTGGACATTTAGAGAACGGCGGAGAAGTATTAGCGAAAGTTTCTAACTACTATTTCGGATCATATGGCGGAGTATTATTAGGATTAATGATTACAGTAGCTTGTTTAACAACTAGTGTGGGACTTGTATCAGCATGTTCTTCATTCTTCCATAAGTTATTCCCAAATGTTCCTTACAAAGCAATTGCAATCACGCTATGTGTATTTAGTGCAATTGTTGCAAATGTAGGATTAACACAGTTAATCGCAGTTTCTGTTCCAGTATTAACAGCAATTTATCCACTAGCAATCGTATTGATTTTCTTAACATTCTTCCATTCATTATTCAAAGGAAGAGCTGAAGTTTATCAAGTGAGCTTAATCGTAACATTTATCATCAGCTTATTCGATGGATTAAGTGCAGCTGGAGTTAACATTGAAGTAGTAAGCCAAGTGTTCACTAAATTCCTTCCGATGCAGGAAGTAGGATTAGGCTGGATCTTCCCAGCGATTATCGGTGGATTTATCGGATATGGACTTAGCATTTTAAAAGTGAAAAACCAAGTTCAACCAGCAACTAGAGCGGATAAGAAAATAGGTTAAATAAAAAAAGTTATAGAACTTGTTTCTATAGCTTTTTTTGTTACTATTAATAATGAGAAAAAATAAAGTAGTAGGGGAAATAAAATGAAAAAAACAATTGATCATATCGGAATCGCAGTTCGTGATATAGATAGTACGATACGTTTTTATGAAAATGTGTTACTAGGAACTTTAATAGATCGTTACGTAAGTGAAGTTCCTGGTGTGGAAAGCGAAGTAGCCATTCTTGAAGTGGATGGAGATAGAATTGAATTACTTGCACCGACGAATAATACGACATCTCCAATTGCCCGTTTTATTAAACAAAAAGGTAAAGGTGTTCATCACGTTGCGTATCGTGTCGATGATTTAGATGTGGCTCTAGAAGAGTTAAAAGAACAAGGTATTCGGACATTAGAGCATACACTACGCATTAATAAGCACGGTAGAAGGTTAATTTATCTTAACCCAGCGGATACTGAAGGAACGATTATCGAGTATTGTGATTATCCGGAAGAGAAATAGAAGAGGGATATTTTTTTAAAGGTGTTACGTAATAACGTAATACCTTTTTATTTATGTATTTCACATTTTCTTCACAAATGATTCACGATAACTTTTCTTCTTTGATAACTTACATAAATATATTTTATGATATAATAACAATCGACTTTAAAAATGTAAGTTGTATCTATCATAATAGTTACTATTATATTGGAAGTTTAGAGGTGGAAGAGAAATAAAGAGTTATACTTTCTAGAAGTTTATATTTAATCAGGTTAATATTTTGCCCAGAATCAAACTTTGGAAGTTAAAGTAATGAAAATAGAGCAATGAGGAAGAAAGAAGTGAAATGAGTGTGAAAGTAATGAGAAGATTAGGGACATGGCTATTACTTGTGTGTGTGCTTATCATATTGATCCCGCAAAGTGCATCTGCTCATGCGTACGTTGTGAAATCAAACCCTACTGAAAATGAAACATTGAAGAAAGCACCATCTGTTGTAAAAATCGAATTCGATGAGGACATACAAGTTTCACGTTTTAATACATTGTACGTGAGAGATACATCAGGTAAAAGGGTCGATTTAAAAGATGCTCATATTGATAAAAAAAATAAAAAACTATTAGAAGCCGGATTAAAAGAAAACCTCAAAAATGGTCTCTACTCTATTCAGTGGAAAGCTATTTCAGCTGATGGACATCCAATTCAAGGGGTTATTCCATTCCGTATTGGATTAGCGGAAGCGGAAACAGACGATGTACAAGTGGAAGAGATGGGGTATGTTCCGCAAATTGATATGATCATGGAACGTGGAATTTTATATACAAGTTTCTCACTATTTATAGGAGTGCTATTCTTTAATCTTATTATGTATAAAGGGAATGCAACCTCGGTTCGATTAAGGAGTAAGAACATAATATGGATCTCTTTATTTGGGATATTGATTAGCTTGTTATTCAATCTACCACTGCAAGCGAAAATAAATGCTGATGTTTCATGGCTAGAAGCATTCAACCCTTTACTATTAAAAGAAACATTACAGCTTTCTGTTTTTGGTTATGTATGGATTACTCAAATGGTTCTCATTAGTACGCTTATAATTGTTACGTATTTTGCGGTGAAGCAGGAGAAGTTTTCGTCGTTTAAAGTATGGAGTATTCCAATACTATTGTTTATAGGGTTACTTGTTATGAAGGCCTTTAATAGTCACGCATACGGTTTAAAGTTTAAAGACATTGCTGTCGTTATGGATTTTCTACATTTATTCGCAGCTTCATTATGGGTGGGTGGTTTATCATCTATTATTCTTCTTTTACGTAATGAGGATAACAAGTGGCATATGTATTGGGATATGATTAAGCGTTTTTCACCGTGGGCAACAGGTGCCGTCATCGTGATTTTAATAACAGGCCTTTTTAACAGTACATTTTTTATTCCAACAATCCACTCGTTATTTGATACGAAGTATGGATTGGCTTTATTAACAAAGATACTTTTATTCACTTTCATGGGGATATTGGGAATTATTCATTATGTGAACGGGAGAATGCGAGCGCAGCAAGGATTAGGTGCTACGGTGAAAGTAGAGTTTATCATTGGAATTATCATTTTCGTCATCGTAGCTTTTATGACAAACGTACAAACACCACCGATGCCTCCTACTGGACCTTTTACAGAGAGTAAACAATTAGATAATGGATATGAAATGACGCTAAATGTAAGTCCTAATAGAGTAGGACAAAATATATTCCATATTACTTTAAAGGATGAGAACGGACAACCCGTTACTGATATGGAACAAATTATATTAACGACTCAATCGTTAGATATGAATATGGGAAAAGGATCATTTAAAGTTTCGGCAGTTTCACCGGGAGAATATGAAGCAGAAGGTATGTATATTAACATGACAGGAAACTGGAATATACAAGTACATGGATTAACGAAATCGCTTGATAGCTTCGATACGGATTATAAATTTATTGTAGGTGGCAGATAAAGTGAAACTTTAAGCAGCCCTCATCAATTGGGCTACCCGGCGAATAGCGGGATAAAGAGTAGGTATAGATAAAAAGGAGCTAATTGAAAATGGAACGTATAAAAAAATTAGGAACAACAATGATCGCAACAGCAATTACAATGGGAATGTTTTCGTTACCTGTTAGTGCGCACGTTACTGTGAAGCCAGCAACTTCTGACATCGGTTCTTGGGAGACTTACACGATAAAAGTACCAGTTGAAAAGAATATAGCAACAACAAAAGTTACACTGAAAATACCGTCTGGTGTGGAATTCCAACAGTATGAACCAGTGCCAGGGTGGAAAATGGAAGAGCAGAAAGATAATGCCGGAAAAGTGAAAACTGTAGTATGGGAAGCAATAGGAGAAGGGATTTTACCCGGTCAGTTCCAGCGATTTACTTTCGTCGCTAAAAATCCGGATAAAGAACAAAAAATAGCTTGGGATGCATATCAACAATATAAAGACGGAGAAATTGTTGAATGGACAGGCGATGAGAAAGCTGAAAAACCGCATTCACTTACTACAATTGCAAAAGGTACGTCATTAACAGGAGAACATGGTGAAGTATCTAATGTAGAAAAGAATGAAGGTACCAGTAATATGCAATTTATAGCGATTGTTTTATCTATTTTGGCAATTGTATCTTCGGTAGGTGCGTGTGTTTTTGTAGTGCGTCGTAAAAAATAAGATATAAAAAAGAGCCTACAAATAGTAGGCTCTTTCTCATATTTATTTCACTTCAACCTGCTGCCTTACAGCAAGTGTTTTCGGCTTTATATTTACAAAACAAATGCTCACAACAATAAATAATAGGCCAATAAATAAGCTCATTGTAATGGCTTCATGTAAGAAGATTGAACTTACAATAATAGCGATACGAGGGGAATAAGGAATGTATAAGCCCCTACTTTACTCGCTTCACCAGCTCCAACGAGTGTGAAGTATGCAAGCCACCCCATTGCAATAACAAAGAATGAAATAAAGAGTAGTACACTAACAAATGGCATACTCCAAGCAATACTAGACCAACTTTCAAATTCTGAGCCAAATCCGATTAAACAAAGACCACCGATAAGAAGCTGAATTGTTACCATCCAAATGGCATTCACACGGTGACCAGTCTTCTTAATGAATACTGTGCCAAGTGCCCAGCCAATAGCGCATCCTAACGCGAGAAGGATTCCAATAACAGAAATATGTCCTGTTAAACTGCTTGAGCTAATAACACCTACACCAATAAATCCGAGAACAAGCCCGAAAATTTTCAAGCCGTACATTGATTCTTCAAGCCATATCCACGAGAAAATACCGAGTAAAACTGGTTGTAGAAATACAATGGCGGAAAATAACCCAGCAGGCATATATTGAAGACCAACAGTTTGTAACCCGTAAAATATAATGATGTTAAGTAAAGAAGAAATAACGTATAAATGCCACGTTTGTTTTAAATGTAATTCTTTATATTTGGGTAGAGCGAAAAGGAGTAAAATGAATCCTCCAATTAAAGTTCGAACGCCTGCAAATAAAACGGGTGGTGTATAATGCAGGGCAAACTTAGATAAAGGCCAATTGATTCCCCACATGAAAACGAGAAAGGTAAGGATTATGGCCGTCTTAGTTCGAGAAAGCTGTGTCACGGTAAGACCTCCTTGTTGTTATTCATTTCACTATGATATGATATCGAATGTAATAAATAAAATGAATCTTTTTTATAAGGAGTATAAGTGATTAGTTATGACTATTACACAACTGCAAGTATTAATAAAAACTATTGAGTTAGGTAGTTTTACGAAGGCTGCCAGGGTGTTAAATATGACGCAGCCAGCTGTAAGTCATGCCATTTCAAGTATTGAGTCAGAGTTAGGAGTTACGATTCTTATACGTGATAAACGACAAGGATTACTCGTTACGGATGTAGGAAACAGAATTCTTGTACATATTAGAGAGATTTTGAACGGTGTAGAGAAGATTGAACAAGAAGTTGCGATGGAGAAAGGACACGAAGTGGGGACGATTCGAATTGGGAGTTTTCCGAGTGCTTCTGCACATTTCTTACCGAAAATGATAAACCATTTTAAGGAGAAGTATCCGAGCTTAGAGGTCGTTCTTTGTGAAGGAACAATTAAAGAAGTTGAAGATTGGTTAATATCGAGGGTTGTTGATATAGGAATTGTTATTTTACCTAATAAAGAGATGGAGATTGTCCCGTTAACGAAGGGAAAAATGGTTGCTATCTTAAGAGAGGATCATCCTCTTTGTAAGAAGGACTCTATTACAATTCGTGATTTGGAGAATGAACCGATCATATTATGTAAGGGCGGATACGAACCACCCATCATTGATATGTTTAAACAAGCCAACGTACCACTTCGGGCTGAGTATGTAATTTCTACCGTTACTACAGCTTTAAATATGATTCAAGAAGGATTAGGCATTGCAATATTAGCTGAATTATCTTTAACGAATTTACCACAGAATGTGCAAACGAGAGAATTGGAACCGCAAGTATGGAGAGAAATTGCTTTAGCTGTTCCTTCATTAAAGGATTCTTCAATCGCTGTACAGCTATTTATTGAAGAATTTCAAGCGCTATTTGCAGAATAAAAAGGGGTGTCTCATATATCATAATGGGGCACTTTTTAATTTGCTTATAAAAAATCTATGAAAAGGATTGACTTATCTTTTAGTTGTAACTATAATGATTACATCTAGGTGGTGATTACGATGAAAATTAGTAGCCGCTTTTCCATAGCTGTTCATATTTTATCTATTTTAAAAAACAATCCATCTTCACTTTGTACTTCAGACTATATGGCTGAGAGTGTCAATACAAATCCAGTAGTCATTCGTAAAATCATGTCGTACTTGAAACAAGCTGGCTTTGTTTACGTAAATCGTGGACCGGGTGGCGCGGGATTACTAAAGGATTTACATGAAATCACATTGTTAGATGTGTATCATGCAGTGAACGTAGTCGAAGAAGACAAGCTATTTCATATTCACGAGCAACCGAATCCAGATTGTCCAATTGGGGCGAATATTCAAGCGGTGTTAGAAATTATTTTAATTCAAGCACAATCCGCGATGGAAGAAGTTTTGAGAAATATTACGATGGGGCAGTTGTTTGAAACTTTGCAAGAAAAAATGAATGCTTAAATAATATTTATATTTTTTTATCATTAATGTAACTTATTTGATTACAACGATAAGGTAAGGTGTAAAAGTTATGACTGTAAAAATGAAAGTATACTCAGATTTTATATGTCCGTTTTGTTTTTTAGCAAAAGGTCCATTAGATGAGGTAGCGAAAGAGAAAGATGTAGAGATTGAATGGATGCCATTTGAATTACGTCCAAGTCCATATTCAAAAATAGATCCATGGAATGAACCAGAAAAATTAGGTTCATGGGATGCTTTCATTCTTCCGACAGCGAAGAAGTTAGGAATTGATATGCGCTTGCCACGTGTTTCACCACATCCATATACACATTTAGCTTTCGAAGGATGTCAATTTGCGAAAGAACGTGGACTAGGTAATGAGTATCATCACCGCGTATTCACAGCATTTTTCCAAGAGGAGCAAAACATTGAAGATATTGATGTGTTAACAAAATTAGCGGTAGAAGTAGGACTTCCTGAGGCGGAATTTAAAGATGCTTTAGTAACTCGTAAATATAAAGAAAAGCATCAAGAAGCAATTCAACACGCATATGATGAAGCGAATATTATGGCTGTTCCAACTGTCATGATTGGAGATGAAGTCATTCAAGGGCTTGCTAGTAAAGAAACACTAGAAAGGGTCATTGATAAAGAAATTGAAAAGGATAAAACAAATTCATTTGAAGGTATGCAATGTAGTACCGATGGATATTGCTAATTCGCTTGTTATGAAATAACAAAATAAATTATAAAACAAACATTTGGAGGAATTAAAATGTCAGCAACTACAACAAACTTAAAAGAAGCAATCGTGAACCGCCGTTCAATTCGTAAAGTAACAAAAAACGATGCAATTACGAAAGAAAGAATTGAAGAAGTGTTAAAAACAGCTTTACACGCACCAACATCTTTCAATATGCAAAGTGGTCGTATGGTTGTATTAATGGATGGAGAGCATGAAAAGTTTTGGGATATCGTTAAAGAAACACTAAGAGCACGCGTACCAGCAGAAAACTTTGAAGCGACTGTAGAAAGACTAAAAGGCTTCCATGCAGGTGTAGGAACAGTTCTATTCTTTGAAGATCAAGCAACTGTAGAAAAAATGCAAGAAAATGCCCCATTATACAAAGATCAGTTCCCATTCTGGTCTCATCAAGGAAATGCGATGTTACAACATACTGTGTGGATGCTATTATCTGCTGAAGGAATTGGGGCGTCATTACAACATTACAACCCAATCGTAGATGCTGAAGTGAAAGAAACTTGGAACATTCCGGCAGAGTGGAGCTTAGTAGGTCAAATGCCATTTGGTGAACCAAACGAACAACCAGCAGAAAGAACGTTCTTGCCTACTGAAGATGTAGTGAAATTTTATTAAGAAATACAATATGTAACGAGAAGGAAGCTGTGCTTAAAAACAGCTTCCTTTTTTGTAGTGGTGTTAATTTATGCGCATTTAGGGAAGAAATATAAGAAATAATACGGTGAGAAGGGAATTAGAAAAATGAATGATGAGAAAAAATATACAGTGGTAGGTACTGATGTTGAGGAAGTAAAGCGTTTAAATAAAAATTCAGGATTAACGTATAATCAAGTGAAAGAAATGTTAGCAAAGCAAATGCAAAAAAAGAAGTAATTAGATTGAAATCTTTCATTTTTTCATTTAGCATTTTGATTGGAGAGAGTTAAGTAAAAGGTAACTCTCTTTTTTGTATAGCTAAGCATCTTATAGAGTGGAGGAAGCAACATGAAGAAATGGGTAAAGGTAACGCTGTCTATCACTGGAGGCATTGTCTTATTAGCGTGTGCCGGCGGATATTACGTGTATAAAAATTATTTTCCAAAGGAACCTGAGCGTATTGTATATGATAAAGAAAGAGTGCTACAACCGATACATAATCAGCTTAAAGGAATCAATATAGAAAATGTAAAGATAAAAGAAAGAGAAGTCGTAAATGCGACTGTAGATGAGCTTCAAAAAATGATTGATGATGGAAAGTTGTCATATGAAGAATTAACGAGTATTTATCTCTTTAGAATACAAGAACATGATCAAAATGGAATAACATTAAATTCTGTTACAGAGATAAATCCTAATGCGATGGAAGAAGCAAGAAAGTTAGATCAAGAGCGGGGTAGAAACAAAAATTCGAATTTATATGGTATTCCTGTCGTTGTAAAAGATAATGTACAGACGGAAAAAGTGATGCCGACTAGTGCAGGAACTTATGTATTAAAAGATTGGATTGCAGATCAAGACGCAACAATTGTGAAGCAGTTGAAAGGAGAAGGAGCATTTGTTTTAGGAAAAGCGAATATGTCTGAGTGGGCGAACTATTTATCTTTTACAATGCCAAGCGGGTATAGCGGGAAGAAAGGACAAAATTTAAACCCGTACGGTCCGATTACATTCGATACTTCAGGATCAAGTTCAGGATCTGCTACAGTAGTTGCAGCAGATTTTGCGCCGCTTGCAATTGGAACAGAAACGACGGGATCGATTGTTGCACCAGCGGCGCAGCAATCAGTAGTTGGGTTACGTCCATCTTTAGGTATGGTAAGTAGAACAGGAATTATTCCATTAGCTGAAACTCTTGATACAGCAGGACCTATGGCAAGAACAGTAAAAGATGTAGCAACGTTATTTAATGCAATGATAGGTTATGACGAAAAAGATGTTATGACAGAAAAAATGAAAGATAAAGAAAGAATTGATTATACAAAGGATTTATCAATAGATGGATTAAAAGGGAAAAAGATAGGGCTTCTTTTTTCTGTAGACCAACAAGATGAAAATAGAAAAGTAGTAGTAGAAAAAATTAGAAAAGACCTTCAAGATGCAGGTGCGATATTAACTGATAATATCCAGTTAAGTGCTGAGGGTGTAGATAATTTGCAAACATTAGAATATGAGTTCAAGCATAATGTAAACGACTATCTTTCACAGCAAAAGAATGTACCGGTAAAATCGTTAGAAGAGATTATAGCGTTTAATAAAAAGGATAGTAAAAGACGAATAAAATACGGACAAACATTAATTGAAGGGTCTGAAAAATCTGCTATAACGAAAGAAGAGTTTGAAAACGTAGTGCAAACGAGTCAAGAAAATGCAAGAAAAGAGCTAGATAGGTATTTAGTAGAAAAAGGTTTGGATGCTCTAGTTATGATTAATAACGATGAAGTCCTTCTATCAGCTGTAGCTGGTTATCCGGAATTAGCGGTTCCTGCTGGATATGATAAAAATGGAGAACCAATCGGTGTAGTGTTTGTAGGGAAACAGTTTGGTGAAAAAGAGCTTTTCAATATTGGATATGCGTATGAACAGCAGTCCAAAAATAGAAAATCACCTAGTTTATAAAAGATTATATGAAAAATAACTGCCACCGAAATTATGTTGGTGGATTCCAGTTAAACGAATCTAACAATATGAAAAGAAAAGAAGGATTCTTCTCAATTAGTAAGAAAGATTGTCTATAGGAGTTCATAAAATGTAATATATTCAATTTCCATCCATTGAAGGGGGAGGTTAATTCTTAATGAATGAAGTAAAGAGTTTTTTTCGAAGTAGAGGGTTTCAACGGTTTCTCGTTTTAATAATAGTAGCGCTTGTATTATACGCATTAAAAAGTATGATTAATTTAATATTAATTACGTTTATACTGACGTTTTTAATGGATCGATTTCAACGTTTTATTTCAAGAAAATTGAAAGTAAACCGGAAAATTGTTATTGCATGTTTATATATAATACTAGTTTCCTTTATAGGCACAACATTATATAAATATTTACCTGTGCTGACGATACAAATTTCACAATTAATTTATCAATTTAAACTGTTTTTTCAAAATCCACCTGATAATGAAATCGTTAAATATGCACTTTCGACAATTAATGGGATGGAAGTATCAAAATATATAGAACAAGGTGTAGACGTCATATACCAATCAATAGCAAATATAGGGAAGGTAAGTTTGCAAATATTATTATCTCTAATTTTAAGCTTATTTTTCTTATTAGAAAAAGAGCGTATTATTACATTTACATCAAAGTTTAAAGATAGTAAGTTAAAAATCTTTTATGAAGAAATTGCATATTTTGGTGAAAGATTTGCAAGATCGTTCGGCAAAGTAATTGAGGCTCAGTTTTTAATTGCCGTTGTAAATTGTATTCTTACTGTCATTGCATTAATCGTTTTAGGATTTCCACAGCTACTTGTATTAGCTGTTATGATTTTCTTACTAGGGTTGATTCCTGTTGCAGGTGTGATTATTTCTTTGTTTCCACTTTGTATCATTGCTTACAACGTAGGCGGAGTTATGTACGTAGTATACATACTCGTATTCATAACAGTAATCCATGCTCTTGAAAGTTATTTTTTAAATCCGAAGTTTATGTCTGCAAAAACAAATTTACCAATATTCTACACATTTATGATTCTTATCTTCTCAGAGCATTTCCTTGGAATATGGGGGCTTATTATCGGGATACCAATCTTTATCTTTTTATTAGATGTACTTGATATAAATAATGAGGATGCGACTAAAAAATAAGAAATGATAGAAAATCACTAAAAAGTCATAGGAGATAATGAAAATAAAAAGCAATCCAAAATAAATTGGATTGCTTTTTATCTTAATTAAAGAACCGGAGCCATTGTTTCTTTCAATACTTGAACAGAGTGGTCGAATTTTAATTCTTCATCTTCACTTAATTCAACCTCTAAAATTTCACGAACACCGCCGCGATTTAAAACAGCAGGTACCCCGATATAAACATCTTTTTGACCGTATTGACCTTCTAAGTAAGCTGATACAGTTAATACACTATTTTCGTCGTTTAAAATTGCTTTTGTAACACGTAGAAGTGACATACCGATACCATAATAAGTTGCGCCTTTACGCTCAATAATATGGTAAGCTGCATCACGGACGTTTATGAAAATTTTGTCTAAATCTTCTTGATTATACGTGTTGTCTTTTTCAAGCAGTGTTTGTAGTTTTTGGATACCAACGGAAACATGGCTCCAAACTGGAAGTTCAGTATCGCCGTGTTCTCCGATAATATAAGCGTGAATGTTGTGTGGACCAATATCGAAGTACTCACCTAACATATAGCGGAAACGAGCGGAATCAAGCGTTGTACCAGAACCGATTACACGTTCTTTCGGTAAACCAGATTCTTTCCAAGTTACGTAAGTTAAAATATCTACAGGGTTTGTTGCGATTAAGAAGATGCCATCAAATCCGCTATCCATAATACTGCGAACGATTTGTTTGAAGATTTTAGCGTTTTTCTCAACTAAATCTAAACGTGTTTCGCCTGGTTTTTGTGGTAATCCAGCTGTAATAACTACAAGGTCAGCATCTTTACAATCTTCGTAGCTGCCTTTCCATACTCTAGTTGGAGCTGGTGCGAATGGAACAGCATGACTTAAGTCCATTGCTTCCCCTTCAGCTTTTGCCTCATTTACATCGACTAAAACAAATTCTTCAGCTACAGCCTGGTTAATCATGCAGTAAGCATAACTACATCCAACTGCTCCTGTTCCTACTAATACAACACGGTTAATACCTTTTTTCATTTCAAAATTCCTCGCAATTTCATTGATTTTATTATGTAAGATAATACGTCTTACTTCTATAGAGTCATATCTAGTTTATTACATTTTATAAAAGATATTCAAGTATTTGAAAATGTATCCGTGCAAATCCGCGAACAAAACATAGGAATTCAGTGAACCGAATATAATTCAGTAAAATCCTTTGTAAAAGGGGAAATGGCATGGGGAATCCATTAGCAATGGAAGAAATGCTTCATATTATTCATGCAGGGCTTGTTAAAAAGAATAACCCAAAACGGATTACGATTGCAGGTGCAGGGATTTCTGGATTAGTTGCAGGTTCTTTATTAAAAGAGGCTGGGCACGAAGTAACGATTATAGAAGCAAATAACAGAATAGGTGGCAGAGTGTATACGATTCGGGAACCATTTAGTGTGGGTTTATATTTTAATGCGGGACCGATGAGAATCCCTGACACCCATAAGTTAACCTTAGCGTATATTCATAAATTTAAACTACCTTTAAACCTTTTTATAAATAAAACTTTTGCAGATATCATTTATACGAATAACATTCAAACGAGATTGAATGTGTTTGAAAATGATCCAAGTGTACTTGAATATCCGGTTTTGGATAAAGAAAGAGGAAAAACGGCAGAAGAGCTAATGATTGAAGTATTAGAACCAATACTAAATTACATTAAGAAGGATCCTGATAAAAACTGGCTTATCGTTGAAAAAAAGTATAAAACGTATTCGCTTGGTTCATTTTTAATGGAGTATTATTCAGATGGTGCGATAGATATGATTGGGGTACTTCTTGATATGGAAGCTTATATGGGAATGTCCTTAATTGAAGTATTACGTGAAATGATTTTCTTTACTTCAACAACGAAATATTATGAAATAACTGGTGGAATGGATAAGTTATCGAATGCATTCTTACCACAATTAAGGGAACATATTTTAATGCCGTATAAGGTTGATAAAATTATACAAGAAGATAATAAAGTAATGTTACAAGGAAATCATGAACAAACGTTAGAGCAATTTACAATAACAAGTGATTTTGCTATTATTACAATTCCATTTTCAGCGTTAAGATTTGTAGAAGTTCAGCCATACTATTTATTCTCTTATTTTAAAAAAAGAGCAATTCGTGAATTAAATTATATTGCTGCAACTAAAATTGCAATAGAGTTTAAAAGTAGATTTTGGGAGAAAGCGGGACAGTGTGGCGGTAAATCTATTACTGATTTACCGATACGGTTTACATACTATCCGAGTTATGGCATTCATACTCCAGGACCAGCTATCGTTATAGCAAGTTATACGTGGGCAGATGAGGCGTTAACATGGGATAGTCTCCCGCAAAGAGATCGTATTCGGTACGCATTAAAAAATTTAGCGGAAATATACGGTGACATCGTCTATAGTGAGTTTGTCACTGGAACATCTTTTAGCTGGAGTAAAAATCCGTATTCTTGCGGTGCATTTACAGCTTTCGAACCAGGCCAAGAGCTCGAGTTATTTCCGTATATTACACCACCATCTGGAAAAGTACATTTTGCAGGAGAGCATACGACATTAACACATGGATGGATGCAAGGGGCAATTGAGTCTGGAGTTAGAGTTGCATATGAAGTAAATGAACAGTGAATCTCTTATATTTACAAATGGTCATTCTTTTAATAAAATGATAAATATAAATCGTAATTATTACGCTTTGAATACATTTGAAGTAAAGAAATGGATGGTCGGTTGAATGAATAAAGTGGAGATTCATATATTAGGTGGTTTTTTAGGTAGTGGAAAATCAACATTATTACAAAATTTATTGTTAGCAGAGAAAAAGAAGAATAGAAAAGTTGCAGTATTAATGAATGAAATTGGTGAATACTCAGTAGATACAGATATTATTGGAAAAGAGAATGTTTTAAGAGAACTTCTTAAAGGATGTATTTGTTGTACGTTAAAAGAAGAGCTTGAAATACAATTACATTCGTTATACCAACAAGAAAGACCAGATGTAATTTATATAGAAACGACAGGTGTTGCGCATCCAATTGAAGTGTTAGACGCGTGTGTCTCGCCAATTTTAGCTCCTTTTCTGGAAGTGAAATCAATTGTAGTCGTTTTAGATGCAGTAAGGTGGTTAAATCGAAGTATATTAAGTGCAAATGTACAACAGCTATTGCATGAGCAACTGAAATTTGGTAGTCACATTCTTGTTAATAAAGCAGATTTACTAACAGATGAAGATAAGAATACAGTATTTGAAGAAGTAAAGGCAATAAATGATCATGCGAAAATGTATGAGACAAAGTATTGTAATATATCTTTAAAAGATATAGAAGAAGCAGAATTTCCAAATGATGAGGAACACGAGACACTACATGTCAAACAGCATTTACATATACAAACAATGACATATCAATTTACGAAACCGATTGATCAAGACAAATTATATGAATGGCTTTCGAATTTACCAGATAGTATTTATCGAGTGAAAGGTTTTGTGAAATTCCATGGAGATAAATACCCTCACCTATTCCAATATTCGTTCGGAGTACCAACTTTATTAGAACAAGACTTCGGTTTCCCGACAAACTTAGTAGTAATAGGAGAAGGACTAGATAAGAAACAATTGGCTGAAGGGTTAGAGAAAGTAGAACTTAACTCTAATTAAGGGGAAAAGACTAACTTAAAAATAAGTTAGTCTTTTTGTATGGTCATTACTGAAATGAAACAGTATTTTCAATTGGATTGCAGAATATATATTGATTGTATGTCCGTTTCCATTACATAGGAAGGTGATTATATATTTGTGCCGAATGTAGAGGGTACTACAAGAGTTTTCCATTATCTATCGAATTAGTTAGTCATGATTACGGACAGGGGATTTTGGCGTGTTTGATTCTATCAGAAAGTAAAGTATGGGGAGGATCACAATGTCGATGAAAAAACGTAAGTGGCTAAAAACAATGTTTACTGGTTGTGTTTTAGGTTCGTTATTAATAACGGCAGCTTGTTCAGGAAAGAAAACAAGTACAGAGGATGAAAAAACGATTAAGGTAGGAGTCCTTGCTTCTTTAACAGGACCGCTAGAATCGTATGGAAAACAAACAGTGAACGGATTTGAATTAGGGTTAGATTATGCAACTGGTGGAACTGGGAAAGTAGATGGGAAAAAGATTAAGTTTGTTGTAGAAGATACAGAAACGAAAGCGGATGTAGCAGTTAAAAAAGCTACGAAGTTATTAGAAGAAGAGAAAGTTGATTTTTTAGTTGGATCGTCTAGTTCAAGTGATACGTTAGCGGTTTTACCACTGGCTGAAGAATATGAAAAGATTATGGTTGTAGAACCGGCAGTTGCGGATAGTATTACCGGGAAGAACTGGAATAAATATATTTTTAGAACTGGAAGAAGTTCCTCACAAGATGCGATTGCAGGAGCAGCAGCAATTGCGAAAAAAGATGTAAAGATTGCAACATTTGCCCCAGATAACGCTTTTGGTCGTGAAGGGATTGCTGCATTTAAAGCGGGTGCGAAAAAATTAGGTGCGAACATTGTGAATGAGCAATACGCGGATACAAATTCAACAGATTTTACAGCGAATATTCAAAATATCATTAGTTCAAAACCAGATTATTTATTTATCGTTTGGGCAGGGGCAAATTCACCTTGGAAACAGTTGAAAGATATGAATGTGGAAGCGCAAGGTATTAAAATTTCTACAGGTGCGCCAGATATACCAGCATTAAAAACAATGGATGCATTAGTAGGTATGCAAGGTTTTTCTGTATATTATCACACACTTCCAAAAAATAAAGTGAATGATTGGCTAGTTGAAGAGCATAAAAAACGTTTTAATGGTGCAGTGCCAGATTTGTTTACAGCAGGAGGAATGTCAGCAGCAATTTCTATTGTAGAAGCCTTAAAGAAAACAAAAGGTGATACAGATGTAGATACCTTGATTAAGAAAATGGAAGGAATGGAATTTGATACACCGAAAGGAAAGATGAAGTTTAGAGAGAAGGACCACCAAGCGATGTAGACACTGTATTCTATCACATTGAAAAAGCAAGACGGTGTTGATTATCCGGTGCCAGTGTTAGAGCGAGAATTAACGATGAAAGAAACAGAACCACCAGTTCAAAATAAATAGACTGAATTTTCTGTTGTTTTTGTATAAAGAGGGGGGACTCTCTTTATACATATTTCTTTCATACTCACGGCTTTAAAGGGAGGGATTTCGTGACACATTTGCTAGAGACGAAAAATCTTAGTGTATCTTTTGGTGAACATCAAGTTATTAAAGATGTAAATTTAACTGTCCAAAAAGGAAAGCTCATTTCTATTATTGGGCCAAATGGTGCGGGGAAGACAACGTTATTTAATTTACTAAGTGGACAGATTTCACCCACAACAGGTGAAGTGTATTTTAAAGGGCAAGATATTACAAAACTATCGATTTCAGATCGAACACGCTTAGGAATCGGTCGCTCTTTTCAGCTTACAAACATATTCCCAGAATTAACGGTACTTGAAAATGTCCGTTTAAGTGTTCAATCATTCGTACAAGATTACTATAGTTTTTTCCCGAGTTCAGCAAAATTAAAGCAACAAGTTGGAGAGGCGAGACGTTTCTTAAAAACAGTATTACTTCATGAAAAAGAGAACGTATTAGCGAAAGATTTGGCACATGGAGAGAAAAGGAAGCTAGAACTTGCGATGTTATTAGCTTTAAAAACGGATGTGTTATTACTTGATGAGCCGACGGCAGGTATTTCGGTTGAGGAAGTCCCTGCTATATTACAAGTGATTGAAAATATTAAGAAACATCCAGAGAGCACAATTGTACTTATCGAACACAAAATGGATATGATACTAGGTTTGTCAGATCATCTTATCGTTTTATTTCATGGAGAGTTATTGGCTGAAGGATTGCCAGAAGAAATTATGAAAGATGAGCGTGTACAAAGTGCTTATTTAGGGGGATTATATAGTGGCACTATTACAAGTGAATAATATAGAAACGTATTTAGATCAGTTTCATATTTTGCAAGGAGTATCTCTTGCTGTTGAGAAAGGGACGATTACTGTACTGTTTGGTAGAAATGGGGCAGGGAAAACAACGACATTACGTTCAGTGATGGGGTTTCACCGCATTGCAGATGGTGAAATTTATTATGATAGTGCAAAAGTGAGTGGATTACCTACACATTTAATTTCAAGAAAAGGAATAGGGTATGTACCAGAAAATCAAGGTATTTTTCATGATTTGACAGTAGAAGAAACTTTCGCTCTTGCTAGGGGAAAAGGTGAGGAAGTAGAAGGGAAAATAGAGTGGATGCTGGAACTATTTCCGGATTTAAAGCAGTTTTGGAATAAGAAAAGTGGGCTCTTGAGCGGAGGGCAAAAGCAAATGTTGGCTATTTCAAGAGCGTTTATTAATAGTGATGGATTATTACTTATTGATGAACCGAGCAAAGGGCTATCCCCGATAATGGTGGAGAAATTAATGGTAGCTATTTTGAAGATGAAAGAGAAAACAACAGTTTTACTTGTTGAGCAAAATTTTATGATGGCCAGTCAAATTGGCGATTATTTTTACATTATGGATAACGGACGAATTGTTCATAACGGTTTTATGAATGAATTAAAAAAGGATAAGGAAATGTGTCATAAATATTTAGGAATCTCTTAACATGAATCCGAGGTGAAAAGGATGGATGTGTTAATCAATTTATTTGTAAATGGGATTTCAACAGGGATGCTCATTTTTTTGTTAGCATCAGGTCTTTCACTTATTTTTGGTTTAATGAGCGTTTTAAACTTTGCACACGGTGGTTTGTTTGCATGGGGAGCATTTACAGGTGTTTGGTTATTTAATATGACAGGAAGTTATATATTAGCTTTAGTTGGAGCAGTAGCCATGGGAATGTTCCTAGGATTTATTTTAGAAAGGTTTCTTATTAGGCCGGTATATGGAAATCATGTTCGACAGCTGCTCGTTACGCTTGGAGGAATGCTCGTTCTTAGTGAGTGTATTAAAATATTTTGGGGGCCAAACCCTATTAGTGCAAAATTACCGTTATGGTTACAAGGAAGTTTTACATTCGGAGGTATTATATTAATTAAATATCGTCTATTTGTTATTTTGGTTGGGATAATTATTTACATTGCACTACTACTATTACTCAAAAAGACGAAGATAGGTCTTATGATCCGTGCAGGTGTAATGGATAAAGAAATGGTTCAAGCGCTTGGTATTAATGTAAAAGCGATATTTTCTTTCGTCTTTTTATTAGGGGCAGGGATGGCAGCTTTGGGAGGATTCTTATTAGCGCCGTATTCGGGCGTTATTTTCGCCGAGATGGGCATGCAGTATGCAATTTTAGCTTTTATAGTAGTAATTATCGGTGGATTAGGAAGCGTTCAAGGTTCAGCTATTGCTTCTTTAATTGTCGGATTAGCTGGTGCTTTTACAGCGTATTTTATACCAGATTTATCACTTGCAATTAATATGTTAATGTTACTATTTTTCTTAATAGTGAAGCCAACTGGACTTGTTGGTGAAAAGGGGTGAAATGGTGAACAACACATCGGACCGAATTAAAGTATACTTCGGAGTATGTATGCTCATTTGTTTAAGTGTATTTCCGTTCGTAAATGATTCACGGAGCCTGTTAATTTTGTTCACTCAAATCTTCATCTTTGCTATTTTTGCAATGAGTTTTGATGTATTGCTTGGGTATACAGGAATTGTATCGTTCGGTCATTGTATGTTCTTTGGGATAGGAGCATATGGGGTAGCGCTTTTATTTGATCGACAAGGCGTATCAATAACGAACTTTTTAATTGGAATAGTAGCTGCAATTATCGTTTCAGCAATCGTTAGTTATATAATTGGTTTGCTTTCTTTACGATTGAAAAGTCATTTTTATGCAATGTTAACACTTGCTATTTCACAGCTATTTTTTGTACTTGCTGAAAAATGGCGTGGGCTTACTCACGGAGGAGATGGTTTTACATTTGGTGTACCAGACGTATTCCGTGATCGTTTTACGTTTTATTATGTAACACTTATATGTTTACTTATCATTTTTGTTCTGTTACGTCTTTTCACCAAATCTTCTATTGGAAAAGTATTAAAGGCAATTTCCCAAAATGAGCAACGTGTTGAAGCACTAGGATATAAAGTGCTTCATTATAAAATTATTGCTAGCATTGTTGCAGGAGTAGTAGCTGCGATTAGCGGTGGTTTATTTGTTATCACATTGCGTTTTGTTAATACGACTGTATTTTCAATTGAAATGACATTAAATGCATTATTGATGACGATGATTGGTGGGGTTGGAACGTTAATTGGAGCAATTGCAGGAGCTGGAATTATTGAATCTCTAAAATATTATTTATCAGAACTAGCTACAGAGTATCCGATCTTTGAACGATGGACGATTATTCTTGGTTTATTGTACATTATCGTATTGCTAGTTTTCCCGAAAGGATTAGTTGGCACGGTTAAGGGACTGAAGAATATGAAGCGGAATAAGAAGGAGAAAAGTGCAGAAGTGGAGCAAAATGTGTGAAAAATCAATTGTATAGAATATGAAAATCCCTCTTTTAGATTCATAAAGGAGGGATTTTTTATTAACCGAATAGTTCATCAGGGATTTGTTTGAAAGAGTTTTGATTTGTAAAAAAATGAACAGCTAATTTTTCAACTGGAACATCTTCAATTGGTACCAATTTATCATTTTTAATCGGCAAAAAGGCTATCCCTTTTCCGTCCTGAATAAACTCTTCCATAAGCGAATAAGAATCTAATTGTTGAAGTTGACGCTGAGATAAATTATTTTCTTTTAGAAATTGTATCGTCTTATTTCTAAAAGGGCACTTTTTGTCATTGCTAACGAAGAAGAGTTCCTTTGAATAGTCAATGATACATTTTTCTTGATCTTTTAGTAAGCCTATAGAAATTGAAGTAGTAAATACTTTTTTAAAACCTGCACCAGAATCATCCTCATAAGTGATGACCATATCAACTTTTTGTTGCTGCAGTAATTTTGGCAAATGACTACTATTTTCTACATATATTTGATAATTCATGAAATTTTCTTTAATACGCTTACTTAAATAATTAGTCAAAATCGATTGTGACGTCGCGATTATATAAGAAGACCCACTTGTTTTAATTTTATCTTTCGCTTCTTCTAATAGAGTTAATATTTGATTCGTGTAATCTAATAAAATGTCACCAGAAGGTAATAAGGAAACGCCTTTGTTATCTCTATGTAGTAAGGGTGTTTCTAATTCTTGTTCTAATTTTTTGATTCTTTCAGTTACGTTCGGTTGAACATAACCTAACTCTTTAGCAGCTTTACTAATAGAGCCCTCACTGGCTACAGTTTTGAATATAATAAGATCATTTATTTCCATGTATCTCAGCCCCTTATGCACTATCATTATAAATGATACCAAACATAATTTATACCTATTTTACGTTAGCTACTTATCGATTTATCATAATGTATATAAGATTGAAAGCGAGTGATAAACATGATTGGAATGCAATATAAGGTCATTTTGCCAAAGGATTATGACATGGAAATTATTAAGAAAAGGGTAAAGGATAATGGTTATAAAACTGATGGTTTCCAAGCACTAAATTTTAAAGCTTATTTAATTACGGAAACGGAGAAAGACGGGAATTTTTATAACTGCTATGCACCTTTATATATTTGGAATGGGCATGAAGGGATGAATAAATTTATCTTTGAAGGGTATTACGATAATATTTTACAATCGTTTGGTTGGCAACAAATACATATAGGTGTTCCATTAGTTGTTAATCTAAGTGATGATTTTAAGAAATGTAAGTATGTTGTTGAATACGTGGGGAGTATTTCTCAAAAGAATTCATTGATTGAAACTCAATTTAACTTTTTTAATAAGAATGTCCAGAATACAGAAAATTGTAAAGGGAATGTAATAGTGTATAACCCAGATAAGTGGGGATATAGTCAGTTTGAATTTTATGAAGTAAAGCCTGAAATTGAAGAGATAGAGGATATTACATTATATGAGGTTTTACACATTTCACAGTAGATGCGGAATTGAAATAGAAATAAATTATTTATAAAAAATCCATTTTGATTCAAGTAATAATGTTCAAAATGGACTTTTCTTAATTATCTTATGTATATTCAAAACAAATTACTGCTTTTCTTAATTCTTTATTAAAGAATAAGTAAATACGATCGGCACCATAAGCTTGAAAATAATATCCTGTAACAAATCCAACATATGTAAAGGGATGTCCATATTCATCTTTTGGTACATATAGAAGATTCGTAAAGTCAAAAATTTCGTCTTCGTTATCGCAGTCTTCTAATAATTCTTCACCTTCTTCTGTCATAAAACGAACATCATCTAGGATACCATTTACCACAGGATAATTTAATCCCCAGCCATTTGTTTGTTTTTCAACAAACTCTTGTTCTAATACTTCTACAGATGTTATTTCTTTTCCTAAGCTAGAATAAGGATAAATTTTTTGATTACGTTGAAAATACTCTTTACGGATTTGATAATCTCTTTTATTACTCTCATAGGCTTGTTCTATTATGTCAGAATTATTTTGTTCGATTTCGAAATAATTCCAATCCGCTTCAAATTTATATTTTCCATTAATGACATCGAATCCTAATGTATCTGCTTTCGTAAAATTTGTGTGAAATGGTTTGGTGAAATCACCCACGCAACCATCATGGATTTCTTTTGCTGACACAATATGTACCCATTCGTCCAATTCCGGTTCAATACATTGTAAGTTTATAGAACAAATGGGTAAAAAGTGCTTTTTATGTTGTTCTAAATCATCATAAAATATGTCTTCATATTCAGGGAATGGTTTTATAAATTGTTTAGAAATATGCATGTTCTACCCACCTTTACATTAGTGATTTGTTTAATTTTATCATTTTATTTTAATTTTTTCTTATTTAAAAATTTATGATACACATAGTTATGGGAATAAAGAGTTCGTAAGTAAGGTGGATGTCTTATTGTTAAAATTTTATCATATGTCGAACAGTTGAGAGATGAAGCAAAGTAAGACTTCATACTTATACATAGCCTTATTACATTCGACACATAACGACAATATGCTGTTCATTTATCTGTTAGTATAATATATAGTTTTTGAGGATTTTTATCATTTTTACATTGGGGGAAGGGAATTTATGTTTAAAAAAATCGCAACAGTCACTTTAGCAGGGACGTTAGCTTTCAGTTTATCGGCATGTGATGAGAAGAAAGAAGTAGCTAAAACTGTATCAAATAATAAGAAGGAAGAGCAAAGTAGTGCCAAAAAAGAAAATACGAAGAATGAAGATACAAGAGAATATAATGTTGAAAAAACTACTCAAATTAGAAATCAAAAATTAACAGTCCATAAAGTACAAATAGCACAAGTGGCAGAATATGATAAGCTGGAAAAAGGTAATGAGTTTGTTATTGTTCATGTTACAGTAGAGAATATTGGTAATCAAAAAGTTAGAATTAATCCATTAGATTTTTACCTTGAAAGAGGAGATGGAAGTATCGTGGACCATACATTTTCAACTAGTAATAAAAACGTTTTTAAAATTAAAGATGTAGATCCAAACGGTAAGATAACAGGAGCCATAACGTTTGAAGCGAAAAAAGGTGATTCTAATCTTGAATTAATTTATAGACCTGATGTTATGTCTAAAGAGGAAGTAAAGGTAGAACTTAAATGATATATCCTGTAAAAGCCCAATTGGTGTAAACAAGGGTTTTTTATGCAAACTTATACAGGTTTTACATGAAGACGGTATGCTCAAATGAATTTACGCTACGATAAAAGAAAATAATAGATTAGATGGTGTGAATTTCAAACATACGGTTTTGAAAACAAAAAATAAATGCATGATAAGGATTGGCGTTGGAGCTTAATCCTTTTTTTATGAAGATGTAGAGAATGGCAAGTAGAACTAATACTACACGAGTGATGCCTTTAGTTAAGTAAAAGTAAGTTGAGTTATATAAAAAATGTGATTTTCTCTTGCATTACTATCACTTGAGTGGTAAAGTGATAGTAAGATTCACGATAGGAAGTGATCAAACATGCGTGATAATACGATAGGATCATTAATATGGTTACGTTTAATACGATTTACGAACCAAAGTAATCAATTGTCAAATGAGTTTTTAAAACGTTTTGATTTAACGACAGCTCAATTTGATGTGCTTTTGCAAATACGTACGTATCAACCACTAACACAAATGGAGTTAGCTGAAAAGGTAACTGTTACACAAGGTGGCATTTCTCGAATGTTAACTCGTCTTGAAAAAGAAGGATATATTGTACGAAAACAAGATTGGAAAACGAAAACAATTAGTCTTACAGAGCAAGGAGAAGCAGCTTTAGAGAGAGCATTGCCAGAACAACTTGCATTTCAATCTTCGTTTTTTGATGATGTATTAAATGAAGAAGAGCAGAAAATATTATACGAGCTGATGACGAAAGTTCATAAGCATAGCGAAAAAAAAGAATTACCGCAAGAGTAATTTTTTTTACACTATCAATTGACTAATCAAGTGATGGTGTAGGTAATACGGAGATAAACTTGACTTACCAACGTTTTTAGAAAAAAACTAATACTACTTTATTAAAGGGGAGAGTAACTATGGAAAAATACCGTATAGATACAAGAAAAGGAATTGAGTTTGGATTATATTCAATTGGTGATCATGTTTTAAATCCACATAATGGGGACAAAATTACGCCAGAGAAAAGAATTCACGAACTAATTGAAACAGCTAAGTTAGCAGATGAGGCAGGGCTTGATGTGTTTGCTGTCGGCGAAAGTCACCAAACACATTTTACAACGCAAGCTCATACAGTTATTTTAGGTGCGGTCGCGCAAGCTACGAAAAATATAAAAATTGCAAGTTCCGCAACGATATTAAGTACATCTGATCCAGTTCGAGTATATGAGGATTTCGCTACCATTGACTTGATTTCTAATGGACGTGCAGAAATTGTGGCTGGTCGTGGATCTCGTATTGGAGGATATAGTTTACTTGGTTATGACGTGAATGATTATGAAGAATTATTTGAAGAGAAGATGGATCTTTTATTAAAAATTAATAACGAGGAACATGTAACATGGAATGGACAGTTCAGAGCACCGCTCGCACATGCATCGGTTATTCCAAGAGCGAAAAATAATAACTTACCAATTTGGCGTGCAGTTGGAGGTCCACCAGCTAGTGCAATTAAAGCAGGACGTGCAGGTGTGCCAATGATGATAACAACACTTGGTGGTCCAGCAATTAACTTTAAAGTGTCAGTAGATGCTTACCGCGAGGCTGCTCAGCAAAGCGGATTTGATCCAGCTAGTTTACCAGTTGCGACAACGAGTTTATTTTATACGGCAAAAAATTCACAAGATGCACTTAGTGAATATTACCCTCACATTAATGCTGGTATGCTTACACTGCGCGGTGATGGGTATCCGAAACAGCAATTTACAAATGCAATAGATTACCGTGATGCTTTAATGGTTGGTAGCCCACAACAAATCATTGAGAAAATGCTTTACCAATATGAATTGTTTGGCCAACAACGCTTTATGGCACAAATTGATTTTGGCGGTGTACCATTTGATAAAATTGAGAAAAATATTGAATTAATTGCTACTGAAATTTTACCAGCCGTTAGAAAACATACAGCAAAATAAATAAAAAAACTGAGAGTTTAATCGACTCTCAGTTTTTTTATTTGTTCTGGAAAAATGACAAAAAAATGAACTTTTAGTCGAGGAAGAGGGAAGTTGTTTTCTATTTTTGAATAACATTATTTCGAGTTTGAATTTTGAAAATACATTTTTCTCTTGACAAAAAATAAGCATTTATCGTGGGTGCTTTCGAGGACATTTTTCCGAGTAAAAGTCAAGCGTATGAAGAAAAAACGATTGTTTTATAGATATAAAAGTAAGAAGTATATTGAAAAAACACATTTTACTAATGAGAAAAATCTGATTCAAAAAAATGACAAAAGACATATTTCAGACAAAATGATGTCAATAATACGTCAAAAATAACCTGAATTTACTATGCAGGTATATTATACAATTCGATTAACGAATAAAACACTACAGAAATAGTGAAAAGGTAAAAAATAGCATTACAATAGTTTGAAAAACTGAAACTTCATATTTTTCGACAATACATACAAAATGTTTTTGTCTTTTCGTATTTCTTAATAATTGAGTTTGATAAGATTGCTCAATTAACTTTTATTATAAAAACTATGAAGGAAGTGATTTTAGTATGGAAACGCTCGAATTGGCACGAATACAGTTCGCATCAACAACGATTTTCCATTACTTTTTTGTTCCGCTGTCAATTGGTTTAGCTTTTATTATTGCAATCATGCAGACGTTGTATGTGGTAAAGGGGCAAGAGGTATATAAGAAGATGGCAAAGTTTTGGACGCAATTATTCCTTATTAACTTTGCAGTAGGTGTAGTAACAGGTATTTTACAAGAATTTCAGTTTGGTATGAACTGGTCAACGTATTCACGTTTTGTAGGTGATGTATTTGGTCCCTCGCTTGCAATTGAAGGATTACTGGCATTTTTCATTGAGTCTACATTCCTAGGTTTATGGGTATTCGGTGAGGACAAATTACCGAAGCGAATTCACTTAATGTGTATTTGGCTCCTTTCAATTGGAACGATGTTATCAGCATTCTGGATTTTAACTGCAAGTGCATTTATGCAGTCACCTGTCGGGTATGAAATGGCAGCTGATGGTCGTGCGCAAATGAATGATTTCTTAGCCATTATTCAAAACCCACAACTATGGGTACAATTCCCGCATACAATTACAGCGGCAATTGCAACAGGTGCATTCTTTATTGCTGGTGTAAGTGCATGGAAAATTACAAAAGGACAAGAAACTGTAGTATTTAAAAAATCTTTCCGAATTTCTATCATTGTTGGAACAATTACAACGGCGCTTGTATTATTCTTTGGTCATGCACAAGCGCAACAATTAATTAAGACACATCCAATGAAGATGGCGGCAGCTGAAGCGCTATGGAATACAAGTGAGGATCCAGCACCATTTACAGTATTTTCGAAAATTGATACAGAGAAGAAAGAAAATTCATTTGAAATTCAAATCCCTTATATGCTAAGTCTATTATCGTATGATAAGTTTAGCGGTCAAGTTGAAGGGATGAATCAAATTCAAAAACAATATGAGGAAAAATATGGACCTGGAGATTATATTCCTCCAGTGCATACAATGTTTTGGAGTTTTAGAGCGATGGTAATGAGTGGAACATTCATGCTTCTTCTAGGAGCTTACGGATGGTTCTTATCAAGAAAAGATCGTTTAGCTGAAAAAACGTGGTATTTAAAATTAATGGTGTATGCAATTTCTCTTCCGTTCATCGGTAATACAGTAGGGTGGATTATGACTGAAATGGGTCGTCAACCTTGGGTAGTATTTGGTGTAATGAAAACAGAAGATGCTGTATCACCAAATGTAACATTCGGTGAAGTATTATTCTCACTTATTTCATTCACATCAATGTATTTAATTATGGGTGGAATTTGTGTGTACTTATTCGTTCGTACCATTAAGGGCCACACGAATAAGAAAACGAAAAAGGATTATCAAAGCCATGATCCATTTGATAAGGAGGAAGAGTATGTTATCTCTTAATGAGTTGTGGTTTTTAGTTATTGCAATCTTGTTTGTTGGATTCTTCGTACTGGAAGGTTTCGATTTTGGTGTAGGAATGGTTTCGAGGTTTTTAGGAAAGAATGATTTTGAAAAACGAGTTTACTTAAATACAATAGGACCGTTCTGGCACGCAAATGAAGTATGGCTTGTTTGTGCTGGTGGAGCCATGTTTGCGGCATTTCCGCACTGGTATGCAACTTTATTTAGTGGTTTTTATATTCCATTTGTATTTATGCTTCTTGCTTTAATTTTAAGAGGTGTTTCCTTTAAATTTCGTGCGAAAATAGATAATCATAAATGGAAGAGTGCATGGGATTGGGGGATGTTTATTGGAAGTATGTTACCTCCTATCCTTTGGGGAGTTGCGATTGCAAACTTTATGGTAGGTGTACCTATTGATGAGAGTAAAAATGTTGTAGGTGGATTCTTGCAATTACTTCATCCATTTGCGTTACTTGGAGGAGTAATGTTTCTCCTACTATGTATTGTCCACGGATTACAATTTCTTACGATACGTACAACTGGTAAATTGAGAGAACGTGCACGAATTGCTGCAATAAAAATTGCACCATTTTCATTACTTACACTTCTTGTTTTTGCTGGTGTGGGGTTATGGAAAACCGACATTTTCACTGCTCATGGAACAGAATGGATTATGGTACCAATCGGAGCTTTTGTAGCACTATTAGTGTCCACTTTATTAAATAAAAGAAGAAGAGATGGTTGGGCTTTCTTTATGACGAGTTTAACGATCATTTTACTAAGTGCGAGTGTATTTATCGGTATGTTCCCACGTGTTATGATTAGCTCTTTAGGAGCAATGAATGATTTGACAATTTACAACGCAGCATCAGGAGCTTATGCATTAAAACTGATGACTTACTTTGCGATTGCTATTTTGCCTTTCGTTATCGGAAGTCAAATATGGAGTTATTATGTATTTAGACAACCTGTTAAGTCAGACAACGATTTGGAGTACTAATGAAAAGAAAAAGAGGACTTCCGTCTTATCCCGGTAGCCGTATTTTATATGTAGCGTTAACGATTATTAGTATTTTAGAAGCTTTTAGTATTATTGCGCAAACAATCTTTTTAGCACGAGCTATTACGTTTTTATTTCATGGAGAGACAGTACAAACAATATTAAGTGAAGTTGTTTATTTTGGTATCGCGTTTGCAGCGCGTAACATAGTAGTTCGAACATCACAAATATTAGTGGAACGTTTTGCTGAAAAAACAGGGTCGTTACTAAGAAAACAATTGATAGAGGCATATTTCACATTAGGTCCAAGGTATGTTCAAACTGTTGGAACTGGTCATCTGGTTACCTTACCAATTGAGGGGATTGAGAAATTTAAAACATATATTGAATTAACGATTCCTAAAATGATTAGAAGTAGTATCGTTCCAGGTCTAATTGTACTATATGTTTTTACGCTAGATATTGAGTCTGGAATCATTTTAGTTGTAACGATTCCTATCGTGATCATATTTATGATTCTTCTCGGATTAGCAGCGCAAAAAATGGCAGATAGTCAGTATGAGATATATCGTGTACTTTCGAATCATTTTGTAGATACGTTAAAAGGTTTAGAAACATTAAAGTATTTAGGGAAAAGTGAACAGCACGAAGGAAAGATTGAAAAAGTAAGTAAAAGATATAGAAAAGCAACGATGCGTACTTTGCGAGTTGCTTTTCTTTCTTCTTTTGCATTAGATTTCTTTACGAGTTTATCAATTGCGTTTGTGGCAGTTGGATTAGGGATACGTTTAATAGATGGAACGATTATACTATTACCAGCCCTTACAATTTTGATTTTAGCTCCGGAATATTTTCTGCCGATTAAACAAGTGGGAGCAAATTATCATGCGACATTAGATGGACAAATTGCGATGGAGCAAATAGAAGAGATTTTGCAACAACAAAAAGGAATACAAAAGAAAGATTTGAATGAAGATATAGTATGGAATGCCTCTAGTAGCTTGAAATTACAAGATATCAAAGTTAATAATACTGAATCTGAAAAGGCTATATTAGAAGGAATTAATTTTACTTGGGAAGGTAACGGTGCTATTGGTGTTATTGGTGAAAGTGGTGCAGGGAAATCGACGTTAATCGACGTATTAGCAGGTTTTTTATCTCCTTCGAGTGGAAAGATGTTAGTAAATGGTCTAGAAGTTGATGGATCTACTCGTGAAGATTGGCAAAAAAATATTGCTTATATTCCGCAGCAACCTTATATTTTTCCACTTTCATTAAAGGATAACATTCGTTTTTATGAAACAAATGCAACAGATGAAGAAGTTGAAAGAGTTATTAATGAAGTCGGCCTTCGTTCACTCGTTACATCACTTCCAAATGGGATACACGAAAGAATTGGAGAAGGTGGACGTATGCTAAGTGGCGGACAAGAAAAGCGTGTTGCTATGGCGCGTGCGCTTTTAAGTAAAAAACCAATCATTTTATTAGATGAGCCTACGGCACATCTTGATATTGAAACCGAATTTGAAATAAAGCAAGCGATGTTACGTCTATTTAATGGAAAGTTAGTATTTTTAGCAACTCACCGTCTACATTGGATGAAACAAATGGACCATATTCTTATTCTAAATAAAGGGGAAATGAAAGAAAGTGGGACGTATGAAGAACTTTTAGAGAATGAGACATTACATTTTCATAGGGAAGAGAGGGGAGAGAAATGAGTAATTGGGTTAAACCTTATATAAAACAAAATAAAAGTAGAATGACTTTAACTATTTTCCTTGGTCTTCTTGGAGTTAGTTCAGGAGCGATGTTACTTTTTATTTCAGGTTATTTGATCTCAAAATCTGCCCTTAGACCAGAAAATGTAATGGCTGTATATGTTCCTATTGTTGCAACAAGAGCATTTAGTATAGGGCAAGCTGTATTTCATTATATAGAGCGCCTAGTCGGACATGATGTCGTACTACGTATATTAGAAAAAATGAGAACGAGGCTATATAGAATAGTAGAACCACAGGCGTTATTTTTCCGTTCTCGATTTCAAACGGGTGATATGTTAGGAGTGTTATCCGAAGATATAGAGCATTTGCAAAACCTATATTTACGTACAATATTTCCTAGCATATTAGCGCTAGTTGTTTATAGTATCTTCGTACTTGTTATCGGTGCATTTGATTTTGTTTTTGCACTTATTGTAGGTTGTATGTTAGCTATTATCGTTTTTCTTCTTCCGTTTGTATCATTACTTTTGATGAAGAAACATCATGTTACTTTAAAGCAAGGAAGAAACAGTTTGTATCAACAACTGACAGATGCTGTTTTTGGATTATCTGATTGGCAAGCAAGTGGTCGTAAAGATGAATTTATTAATGAGTATGTAAAACAAAATGATCAGTTGTTAAAAATCGAAAAGAGAGTGAAACGCTGGTATCATATTCGGGACAGTATCATTCAATTAGTAGTAGGTATTGTAGTTATTTCGATGATCATATGGACTGGGAATGAAGCGGCAAGTGAACAAATTGCTCCTACAGTTATCGCAGCTTTCGTATTAATGACTTTATCTGTAACGAACGCGCTTATTCCTATTGCAGATGCCATCGATCGAATACCGTCGTATGTAGAATCTACCCATCGTCTTAATGGCGTAGAAAGTGATAGTGTTTTACATGATGAAACGGATTTGCATGGAGAGAAAGATTATATTGAACCAAAACATGTAGATATTGAACTGAATCACGTATCGTATAGTTATCCAGATAGTAATGAGATTGTATTAAAAGATGTATCATTACAAATAAAAGCAGGGAAGAAAATTGCTATTTTAGGGAGAAGTGGGACAGGGAAATCTACTTTACTAAAATTGTTAACAGGGGCGTTAAGCCCAGTAAATGGCCAAGTTGTATTGAATGGTGAAAGAGCTCATACGAATCTTTTATCTAAATATATTTCTGTATTAAATCAAAAGCCGCATTTGTTTGATACGACAATTGGAAATAATGTACGAATTGGCAAACCGGAGGCGACGGATGAAGAGATATGGAAAGCTTTAGAGAAAGCACAATTAGCTTCACATGTTACTTCTCTTCCGGACGGATTACAAACAAAAATGCATGAAATGGGAAAGCGGTTTTCTGGTGGGGAAAGACAAAGGGTTGCTTTTGCTAGAACTCTAATGCAAGAAACACCAATTATTGTACTTGATGAACCGACTATCGGTTTAGATCCAAAAACAGAATTGTCTTTAATCGAAACAATGTTTTCTGCAACGGAAGAAAAGACGGTTATTTGGATTACGCACCATCTTGTAGGAATAGAACATGTAGACGAAGTTATATTCCTTGATCGTGGCCAAATTGTCATGCAAGGTAGTCATAAACAACTTCTGAAAGAAAATGAAAAGTATCGTAAACTTTATGAGTTAGATAAAGGAATATAATTTGAATAAGCAATAATTGTAAAAATAGCTACGCCTAATGGTGGAGCTATTTTTTTGTTAGATTGCAGGTGTATATGATTGTTACGAATTAAAAATGAATTTCATATTATACATATAATGGAGGGGATGTGCATGAAGGAGCAATATAAAATCATTGTTTTAAGTGATGAATTATCAGGGGATAGGATTCGAAATACGTTAGACAAAAATAAATGTAAAACAATAGTTCATGTTGTAGACGTTTCAGATGTTGTTCGTATAGAAAGTTCTTTTCAATATATAGTCATTTGGAGAGGGGACGCAGAAAAACTTACAAATGAATTGATAAATAGGGGCGTGCAAAGTTCAAAAATTATTAATTTAACAAAATACATGTATGAATGGAAGGATAAATTAATTTCTATCTATCAAATAAATCCGGATCTTATGTCTTTATACATTTCTATGAAAAAAGCAAAGAGTGATCCGACGTATGAATTGTTTGCTACCGGTTTGTCTTATCCACATTGTGGCATAAGTACGGAGCTTCTCTCAAAAAAGTCAATAAAATTAACACTTCCATCGCAAGATCTATACTATGATTATTTAATAGCGTCACAACTTTTATCAAACAATCATTCATTTCAATATTGTTTAATAGGAATAGCCTATTTCTCGTTTTACTTTGATATGTCGTTATCATCTGAATCATATAGAATTCACAAAGTATATTATCCATTGTTTCAAGATGGTCATCATACTGTAGTTCACTCTCCTCTACCCACTGATGGATTCTCACATCTAAATACTCCGAAACCACTTCTTTCTATTTTTAATTTGCATTTTGAATATATTTTATTAGACGAACTAAAAGATGAATCATTGATACGGCCTTGGATAAATGCTGAATGGAATACTACTTCTCTTCATATTCCTTTTGAAGAACACGGGAAAATAAGAGCAGCTTCACATGCTAAATTGGCGTATCCTCATACTTTAGTTGAAAATAAAATGATTTTTAAGAAATATTTAGAATTACTGTTGAAAAATGATATAAAGCCATTAATTGTTGTGTTCCCTGTTACTTCACATTATTTCAATTGTAGTAGTAAGAAATTAAAAGAAGATTTTTATAAAGTTATAAATGATTTTCAAGCTCAATATTCTTTTCAAATTATAGATCTATTTGATTCACCATTATTTTGTGATGAAGATTTTTATGATAGTGATCATATGAATAAAAAAGGTGCAAATAAAATGTCCGCGTTATTAAATATGTTTATTTAGGAACGAAAAGTATGATATTTTGTTTCATGTTTGCATAAAAGTATATAGGCTCTATACAGTTAAAGTAATGTGATTTTTGTGTCGCGTATATAAATAATATGCGAAGAGGTGAGAGAGTTAAAATGAGAACTCGTATTGAAAGAAATGAAGAGGTGGTAGAGCAACTTCCGTTGGTAAGTGTATTAATTCCTACGTACAATCGTCCTCTTTACTTTGAAAAGGCGTTATGTAGTGTGTTAGAACAAACGTACCCTAATATAGAAATTATAGTTGGAGATGACAGCACGAATGATGAAACAGAAAAAGTGTTACAAAAATACTTATGTGATCATTCAAATATTATTTATATAAAAAATAGATCAACTCTCGGACAATTTGAAAATGCGCTAATGTTATTTAATGAAGCGAACGGTGAATATATAAATTTTTTAATGGATGATGATGTATTTCATGTGAATAAAATTGAAAAAATGATGAAGTATTTTTTCAATGATTTAGATAATGAAATTAAGCTTGTAACATCTCATCGTCAAGTCATTGATGATAAAGGGAAAGAACTGCGACATATTTATTCGACTGTCCGTTTATTTGAAGAGGATACCATTATAGAGGGAACAGAATTAGGAAATAAGGTAATTGTGGATCAAAAAAATTATATTGGAGAACCGACAACAGTTTTATTTCGTAAAAATGATTTACAAGAACCATATGGGATTTTTGATAAGAGGCGGTATTTATGTAACGTAGATATAGCTTCATGGTTATCTTTATTAAGTAAAGGAAAAGCAGTATATATAGCAGAGACACTGAGTTACTTTCGATTACATCCAGATCAACAGTTAAATGAATCTAATAAAATGATGGATGGGTTAGAAGATTTTTCACACAGTATTATAGCAGGAGAACAATATGGTTTCTTATCCACCGAAAAAGAGTTAGACAAAGCGATAACTAATTTTCTAGATTATGCAAGAAGGATAGTTCCATCATCGATATTATATACATTAGACTATTACCAAAAAATTAGAGCGAAGAAAATAAACATAGAAAAGAAAAAACAACATATAAATAATAATTCTTCATTACCGAAAGTAAGTATACTTATTCCTGCATACAATAGACCTTATTACTTGGAATTAGCACTCAACAGCGCTTTGAATCAAACATATGAAAATATTGAAATTATTATTTCTGACGATAGTACAAATAATGAAGTCAATGCTATGATTCAACCGTACTTACGTGAATATGAGTGTATTACATATGTTAAAAATGAAACGCCGTTAGTTGCCGAAAACTTTAATAAGTGTGTAGAACTTGCGAATGGGGACTATATAAACTTTTTATTAGATGATGATTTATTTCATCATGAAAAGATCGAGAGAATGATGAAATACTTTTTGACGTTAGAAAATATTTCATTTGTGACGTCATATCGTGAACTGATTGATGAGAATGGAGAGATATTACCACCTTCAACATTAAATATGAAAATCGCGAAAGAAACTACACTTTTTGAAGGAAAAGAATTAGGAAATTATATGTTAAAAAACTTAAAAAATGTAGTTGGTGAGCCGACAACTGTTTTGTTTAATCGGGATTTGTTTGACGGGAAGTTTGGATATTTTAAAGGAAAGGCTTATTCTGCTATTAATGACATTGCAACTTGGCTAGATATGATGAGGAAAGGAAAAGTAGTTTATATGCAAGAACCTCTTAGTTATTTTAGACAACATAGTGGACAAAATCAAAAACAAATGCATTTTATTTTAATGACAATTGAAGAGTGGATTGAATTAATTATAGATGCATATAATAGTGGATTTTTAAGCTCCGAAAGTGAGTATAAAGAGAGTTTATCTTATTGTTTAGAAAATGCGGGATTTATAGTTAAGGATGCAGTAAGAAATGGCGAACTAGATCAAATTTATAATGAAAAGATAAAAAAAGGGTTAAACAAGTTAGTTGCTCATATGTTTGAGAAAGAATCTTGTTATTGTCAATATTGCAATCAACAATTTGAAAAATTTTCACCTTGGCCAGCGCATTATGATTTTCCGAAATATAAATTTGAGATGTGGAATAAAGATACAGGGATATGTCCAGTTTGCAATTCGATGGATCGTGAAAGATTGTATCGTGCGTACATTGAAACGGAAACGGACTTGTTAAATAGAAACTATACAATGCTTCATATTGCACCTGAAGCGAAGTTAAGAGATTGGTTTAACGAGTATAAAAATATTACGTATGTATGTGGTGACTTAGAACCAAAGGATCCATTAATGAAGGAAATTGATGTTACAAGGATTACATATGATAGTAATACTTTTGATGTAATATTATGTAGCCATGTGTTAGAACACGTTCCTGATGATGACAAAGCAATGCGAGAGTTATATAGAGTGTTAAAGCCAAATGGATGGGGAATTATTCAAGTACCGATCGTAATGAATGTAGATTTTATTATAGAGAATGAATTAATTGTAACACCACAATTGAGGAAATTAGCTTTTGGTCAAGAAGATCATGTGAGAATTTACAATCAATCGGGATTTATTCAACGATTAATGAATGCAGGATTTAAGGTAGAATTATATAACATAGCGGAAAAACAAGGAATGAAAAGTGCTAGGAAATTTGGATTATCTGAAACAGATATGCTCTATATTGTCCGAAAATGATAGGAAGGAATAGATAGATATGGAGAATATTCCTTTTTTACGTGCTTCAACTGTACCTGTAAGTGAGTATTTGGACGAATTGAAGGAAATTGATACATCTCACATATATACGAATTATGGACCTATAAATCAACGTTTTGAGGAAACAATTATGTCGTCATTTTTTCAAAACAGGGGAGCTGTTACAACAGTAGCAAACGCAACGTTAGGGTTAATGGCGGCTATTCAACTAAAGAAAAGAAGAAAGGGAAAGTATGCTCTCATGCCTAGTTTTACATTCCCTGCGACTGCCTTAGCCGCTATTTGGTGTGGACTGGAACCTTACTTTATTGATATTTCAATAGATGATTGGTATATGGATAAAACCGTACTTTTGGATAAGATAGAAGAATTAAAAGAAGAGGTTGCGATTGTTATCCCGTACGCCACTTTTGGATCATGGATGAACTTAGAAAAATATGAAGAATTAGAGAAGAAGGGGATTCCGGTTGTCGTAGATGCGGCGCCGGGATTTGGTTTAATGAATGGAGGGATGCATTACGGTCAAGATTTTAGTGGAATGATCGTATATAGCTTTCATGCAACAAAGCCTTTCGGAATTGGTGAAGGAGGGCTCATATATAGTAAAAACGAAAAAGATATACAACATATTAAAAGAATGGGGAATTTCGGATTTGATAAAAATCGTGAATGCACGATGATGGGGTTTAATTGTAAAATGTCTGAATACGCAGCCGCTATTGGGATTGCGACTATAAAAAAGTGGGATCAAAAATTAAAAGAACGCAGCCGTATTTCTGAATGGTATAAACAGTTGTTACAAAATACTGGGTTAATGAAAAAAGGGTGGAAAGTCCAAAAGACAGAAGCAGTTATTCACCAATTTATGCCTATCATTTGTCCAGAAGAAGTTCGCAACATACAAGTAATAGAAGAACTGAAAAAACAGAAAATAGAAGCTAGATTATACTTTTCACCATCTTGCCACCAACAAGTTCTTTTTAAAAACTATAAGTCTACAGATTTAACAAAGACGAATAAAATAGCAAAACGAATCGTAAGTTTACCTTTATGGGAAGGAATGACGAAAGAACTAGTAGAGCAAATTGTAATCTGTTTAGAGCAGAAGGTGGTGTCGGTAGATGAATAGTTTTTATAGTCAAGAAGAACTAAAGCAAATTGGATTTTTATCTGTTGGGAAAAATGTATTGGTTAGTAAAAAAGCAAGTATATATAATCCGAGTGCTATATCAGTTGGCAATCATGTAAGAATTGATGATTTTTGCATTTTAAGTGGTAAAATCACAATTGGAAGTTATTCGCACATATCAGCGTATACAGCGTTATATGGAGGGGAAGTTGGGATTGAAATGCATGATTTTGCAAACATCTCAGCTAAAACAATCGTATATGCAGTACTTGATGATTTCAGTGGAAATACATTAATGGGGCCAACCGTCCCGAATCAATATAGGAATGTGAAAGCAGAAAAAGTTATTTTAAAAAAACATGTGATTATTGGTGCCAATTCTATTATTTTTCCAAATGTAATTGTAGGAGAAGGTACGGCAGTCGGCGCGATGAGTATGGTAAAAGAGAGTTTAGATGATTGGTATATTTACGCTGGAATTCCCGTAAGGAAAGTAAAACCTCGTCAAAAAAAGATGCTAGAGCTAGAAATTGATTTTTTAAAAAGCATTCATTCTTAACAAAAAAGAATGAATGCTTTTTATTTTTATCCCGCTATTTGCCGATAAAGATTCGACTGGTGAGGGCTAATTAAAGTTTCACTTTATGATAGAGCAGAGTGTATCTTAACTTATTATGTTTTAAATTTTGCTGACCAAGGCAATACTGAGCCATAGTGAATGTAAAGTTGGAGGGCGAGCGTATATGTTTGATGAGGATGGGATTGTTTTAATTATGGAACCAGCTGATGAAAGAAACTTGAGGAGATTTATTTTTTCAGTGCCAAAGTCAGTGTATGAAAAGAAGGGGCTTACATTACACTATGGAACAGCTATAGGACAAGGATATATGGATATAATTGAAGATATTATAAGCGTACATATAGAAATAGATGTTGTAACGATAATAGGGCATGTAAGAGGATAAATAGCTATTTGAAAAAGGTTATAAACAATTTAGCTAGAAGTTATGTATAGAGAAAATTACAGACAATGATAAAGACGAAGGGGGTCTAAAATGAAAATAAAATCAATTTTATTAGTATTTATAGTTTCAATTGGTTTAATGGGATGTTCAATAGTGGAAGAAGGAAAGAACTCCATAGATTATGCTCAAAAGGCGACAGACTATGTAAATGAAATAAGTGCATTTGCAAATGATGCACCAGCATTAGCAGAAAAGGCCGTTAATGATAGCGAGGCTCGAAAAGAATTAGAAACGAAGCTTAGTGAAATTAAACAAGATATACCCGCATTCAATGAATTAACGCCACCTGATGTAGCAAAGGATATTCATCAACAAATCGTCGGATATAACGAAAAGTTAAATGCGTTAATTGATACGGCGATGACAAAGATAGAAGAAGGAAAAGTGGATGTAGAGCAATTTAAAAACTCCGAGCTTATGCAGACGGTAGATCAAGTTCGAGATTTGAAAGATAAAGTGCAAAATTTAGGTCAATAGTAAAAAGCTCCGTTTGTGATAAACGGAGCTTTTTACTATTGGATACAATAAACGATTACACCAACGATAATAATCATGTTGCCGATGAGTTTACGTTTCGTTATTTTTTCTCCTAGGAAATACCAACCAAAAATTAATATGATGATATAACTTAAGGATTCTAATGCTGATGCTTGTTTTAATGCCATGCCCTTCATGGCGATAACATTTAATCCGGCGTTAATTACAAATAAAGAGTAGCCGATAATAACATAAGGATTCACATATTCTTTTATTCTAGAATCGTATTGTTGCAAAGTAGCTTTTTTTAATAATATTTGTGAGTAATTAGCTAAAATTATCCCGAAAATAAATAATAACATATAACTATTCATCTTTTGTCACCACCACAATTCCGACGATAATAATAGCTGCACCAAGTAAATGATTCCACTGAATCGTATCTCCAAATAGAAATACTGACCAAAGCATTGACCACAGTATAATAATCCCGCGATGTGAATATGCTTTTGAAATTTCGAAATGTTTAATTACTTGTTGCCATAAAATTGCATATCCGAATAAAAGTATAACTAATCCGAAATAAGCAACAAAAAATGAGATGGAAGCAATGGGGAATTTAGCTGCCCATTTCATGTAAACCATAATGATAGAATATATCAAAAAAGCTACATGTAAAAATACGTAATTTTTAATAGTTGGTTTCATTTATTCACTCTCTTTTGCATATAAATATATATTTATACCTAATTTTTCTAGTGTTAGATATTGGAACATATTTTGTTTAATCTTTCACATTCCAAATTATATAGTATCATGGCTTTTATTGTAAAACAATAGAAGCTATGCATTCATTTTTTCCAAGGTTCTACAATGTGTATCGTTTTATTTGTTGCATCCAACTCTACTTGAACACCGATAGGCATGGTAATCATTGGATGTGTATGACAACAATCGAAGTCAGCTAGAAAAGGAATTCTTTGATTTTGAAGTACTTCTAGTAGTATTTCAAAAGGTTTTCGATTTGTACCACAATCATCAAATTGCTCATGTTTTCCAAGAATGATACCTGAAATTTTATCGAATACACCGTTAATTTTAAGTAATGAAAAGCTTCTTTCAATAGTAGCTGCGTCTTTTGAACTGTCCTCAATGAAGAGAATGTCGTCTTCTTGAATATGTGGCATATAGGGGCTACCCCAAATTCCTTGTATCGTGTTTAAATTCCCGCCAATAATACGCCCAGTAGCTTTTCCATCAATTACTGAAATCCAATCGTTTGGTCGAAGTTCTTTCTCCTTTGTCTTTTCTTCCCAATTAATAAATTCATCTGACCAAAATAATGGTTGTTTTATATGATAAGGAAGAGAATGATCATGTAGTAAAGTTTCAGCGAAATATTTGTATGTGCAATCAACAAAAGGTTCAAATTCGCCAAAGGAAGGGACGAGAGCTGGTCCATAAAATGTAGGGATTCCTGTTTTGGTGTAAATTGCTAGTAATAAAGCAGTTGTATCTGAATACCCAATCATTATTTTAGGGTTCTTTAGAAAAGCATCATAATCAATATAAGGTAATATTGAATTTGAATTCATCCCACCAATTGTTGACATAATACAAGAAATATTAGGATTTCTTATTAAGACATTTAGCTCCTCAGCACGCTCTTGTATACTACCAGAACGATAAAAATCATATCGACCTGTTAATGAACCTTCTAATATATGAAACCCTTTCTGTTGTAAGTAAGATTTTGCTCGTTCAAATCTCTTTGGTGAAGTGTAGGTTACTGGTGAAGAAGGGGAGTAAATCCCAACTGTGTCTCCGTATTTTAATGATTTTGGAAGTAGCATTTGTATGAATCCCTTCTATTAAATAGTTTATCTCGCTATTTGATGGGTAGCCCGATTGGGGGACTGATTAAAGTTTCGCTTTATTTACGAGATTTTATTATTAAATATTCTTACGTTTCAACATTGTAAGTTTAACATAAATAAATTAAAATAATCATTGCTGTATATGAATAAATATACCTTTTACCTTGACTATATAAAGGAATTGTTGATAAGGTTAAGTGTGAGTGTATAAAAGGTTTGCTAAAGGAGTTTTGAAATGAATCGGTTAAAATGGGGAAGGATGACAGTCCTATTAGTCATTATTTTAGGGATATGTTGGTTCTTATTCCAAGGAAATCAAAAGAGCGTAGCGAATGTAGAGGGACAACCTTTGCAAGTGGCAGAACTACCTAAAGCAGGATTTACTGAAAAAGTAGTCCCGCCAAAGTACATCCCACCAGAAATTAACGCAAAAGCAGCTATGATTATCGATGCGAGTGATGGAGATATTATTTATCAATATAATGAAAATGAAGCTTTTGCACCGGCTAGTATGTCTAAGATGATGACAGCGTATCTTCTACTAGAGAGTATACATAACGGGAAAGTTCGCTGGGAAGATCCAGTGAAAATAAGTGCGAAGGCGGCACAAACAGAGGGAGCGAGAATCCCAGTACAAGTTAATGACACATTAACTGTTAAAGATTTATATCATGCATTAATGATTGAGTCAGCTAATAATTCAGCTGTGGCTTTAGCAGAACATATGGCAAAATCGGAGAAAGATTTCGTTCAGCTTATGGATGCAAAAGCGAAACAGTTAAAAATGTCGGAACATGCTAAATTTGCAAATGCTTCTGGATTACAAGAGCCAGATGGAAGTGAAACAAAAATGACGGCTGGTGATGTAGCACAATTGGCATATCATCTTATAAAAGATTATCCGGAAATATTAGAAGTGACTCACTTACGTCAAAGTCAGCTAGCATTTAATAATATTAATGTTATAAGCACAAACGACATGTTAAATAAAAATAATAAAAGTTTATATATAGAAGGAATGGACGGACTAAAGACTGGATTTACAGATAGTGCAGGATACTGTTTTACTGGGACTGCAAAGCAAGGCGATAATCGAATTATTACAGTGGTCATGGGGACATCAAGTAAAACAAAACGTTTTACAGAGACAAATAAGTTAATGTCGTATGCATTTGGATTAGTTAATTAAGTAAGTAAAATACGAATCTAGATCGCTACATAAGTAAGACTGTTTGTTGTTACTAATTTTAGATAACAACAAACAGTCTTTTTATTTTCATTTTAAAAAGGAAAAAGGCTCTAAATACAAGTGTTATCATTTGAGTTTATTTGTTGCTGTGATATTATAAAGTTATAAGCTTATTAATAATAAGTTTGAGGGGGCGTAATATGATATATACATATGAAATAGCCTCAATTGAAAATTGGAGGGAATTATGATGGCAAAAGATTTTTACTCAGCAATTGAAGACAGAAGATCTATTTATGCAATTAGTAAAGAGCAAGTAGTTTCTGATGAGAAAATTCAAGAAGTGATTTATCATGCTGTAAAACATACACCTTCAGCTTTTAATTCTCAAAGTGCTCGCGTTGTTGTTTTATTAGGAGAACAACATGATAAATTATGGGATATTACGAAAGAAACGTTACGAAAAATTGTACCTGAAAATAGCTTTGCACCTACTGAAGAAAAAATGAATGCATTTAAAAGTGGTTATGGAACGGTTTTATATTTTGAAGACAGTGAAGTAGTGGAAAGCCTTCAAGCTAACTTTGCATTATATAAAGATAATTTCCCAACTTGGTCTCAGCAATCATCAGGAATGTTACAATTTGCAATTTGGACAGCTTTAGAAATTGAAGGGTTTGGTGCTACGTTACAGCATTACAATCCGCTGATTGATGAAGAAGTGAGAAAAGAGTGGGATGTTCCAGAGAATTGGAAACTTATTGCGCAAATGCCATTTGGTAAACCGGTAGTACATGCTGGTGAAAAAGAATTCCAACCGCTAGAGGACCGTGTGAAAATTTATAAATAATTTAAAAAGGTGAACAGGAATATAACCTGTTCACCTTTTTTTATACGTAATAAGGGTTTTTTTGTCCGGCATTTTTCATCTGATTTTTTAATTCATTTTTACGTGTTTCAATAGCTGATACTTTTTGTAATGTTATCATTGAAACGAATTGAATAAAAGCATAGTATAGCTCTATATTTTTTTGTATTGGATCATCTATTATATTTCTCACAAATATGCCTCCTCTTTTTATTCCAATAAAAATCCGCATTAACGGGCAGCCCGAGTGGTGAGGGTTAAAAATTAGCGGAGGATGTATAAAACCCTTACCGATTAAAGTTTCATTTTATAAAATGAAACTTTAATCAGTTCGCTAAAATTCTTTTTTATTAAGATATGTATATAATACTATAAACATCCTATAAATTCCATTATCGGAAAAAGAGAACAGTTGGTATAGTGTGTGTTTTCTTTAAAGGAGAAATGGCTTTTGTGAAATAAATCTTACAATTCGTCAAATTATTTCAAAATTGTAGATAGTATAGAAATTTAGTTTTCTAAAAATATTATACTATTGATAAATAGAGTGATTTTTGTCATGATGAAAGTATACTTTATGTAAGGAGCTTTATAAGGAAATACATACTTGAGTTTGTATTAGGTTAATAGAATTTTTTATAATAGATAGAAAAGGGATATTTTATATTAAAATATTAAATAGAATGTCGAATTTTTATGTGATATATAAGAAATTTGAAAAAACCATTGCAAAAACACTATGTTTAATGATAAAGTTCACATGAAGTTCACACGGATTTCACGTAGTTCATTTAAAATGAACTACGTGTGAAAAATAAAACTCTTGCTAAAAAATGGAACTGGATGAATATTTTACTTTGATAATATTGTAAAGTATTAAAGTTTTAAGTTTTTTTTTAAGAGGATAGTAGGGAAAGGAAGTAAAGACAACTTATGAAAAAAGTAATTGCAGGTTTAGCAGCAGCTTCTGTAGCTGGCGTTGCAGTTCCAGGAATGGATTCTGCTCATGCACAAGTTTCAAATGAAGCGCTAAAAGAAATTAATGGACAAACTCAAACTCAAACTCAAACGACTGTAACTGAAACAAAAACTGTAGAAACAACTTCTGAATTAAAATACACAGTAACTGCTGATGTATTAAATGTTCGTTCAGGTGCTGGTACAGGACATAACGTTATTTCTAAAGTGAAATCAGGCCAAGTGCTACAAGTAGTTGGACAAGAAAATGGTTGGTTCAAAGTAAACGTAAATGGTCAAACAGGTTATGTAAGTGGTGACTTCGTAACGACTGGTGGCAAAACAGGAACGACTGTTCAACAAGGAACAGGTACTTACACAGTAAACGTTTCTTCACTTAACGTACGTACAGGCCCAAGTACATCTCATACAGTATTAGGTTCTGTAAACAAAGGTAAAACAGTACAAGTTGTAGGTGAAGTACAAGATTGGTTTAAAATCAACTTCAATGGTGGAACTGGATACGTAAGCAAAGACTTCGTAACAAAAGGTGGTTCTGCTGTATCTAACGAAACAAAACAACCAACTACAAACAACAATACTACAACGGTTCAAACTGGTGGTTCTTATGTTGTTAACACTGGTGCTTTAAAAGTACGTACAGGCCCAGCTACATACAACGCTGTAATCGGTGGAGTAACAAATGGTAAAGTATTAAACGTTACTGGCGCTGAAAATGGTTGGTACAAAATTAACCATAACGGCCGCACAGGTTACGTAAGTGCAGACTTCGTTAAGTTTGTAAAAGGTGGAGTAAACAACGTTACAAATAACGTTCAACAACCAACAACAGGTGGAAATACATCTTCAATCGCTGGATTCGCTAGATCATTAAATGGTTCACCATACAGACCTTCTGGTACAACACCTGCTGGTTTTGACTGCAGTGGATTCATTCACTACGTATTAAATAAAACTGGTCATGAAGGCAAACGTCAAACAGTTGCTGGATACTGGAGCTCTAAAACAAAAACTAGCAATCCACAACCAGGTGATTTAGTATACTTCCAAAACACTTATAAACCAGGACCTTCTCACATGGGTGTTTACTTAGGAAACGGACAGTTCATTAGTGCTGAAACAACTGAAACTGGCGTACGTATTAGTTCAGTAAGCAACTCTTACTGGAGCAAGCACCTTTTAGGTTACACAAAAGCATACTAAGAAAAAGTAGTTTTATATACTTTTCGTATAGAGAAAAGGCTTTCCAAGGAAACTTGGGAAGCCTTTTTATAGTTAAATAAATTGGAAGTGTAATAGTTTTTATTTTAACTTTCCATTTAAAAATCGATCATATAAGTCATGGAAATAGTTAGGACGAAATAAGTTCGCTGCATGTCCTGCTAAAGGTATTTCCTTATATAAAACGTTGGGTAAAATAGATTTTAAATCAAATAGGCAAGATTTATAGAGATGATCATGCTCTCCCATTACCCATAGTATAGGGTGAGGAAGTGATTTTAATTTAGATTTTAAATCGAATTCTAACCGATGTCGTAATGACTGGGCAATTATGGATGAATGTAATTGTAATCCGAAACGGTAGTAAATATTTCTTGAAATGACTGCGAACGGATTTGCTTTTAGTATACCGCTTGGAAAAATAGTATTTGCGTATTGAGAAAGCCATTTAGAGTATTCATCTCCTCGCTTCTCCCAAAAATTTTGAAATACATTATATAAACGAGAAGGGTTATTGTAATGTCCTCCAATATGACAAATACTTAATACTTTTTCTGGATGCATTTGTGCAAAAATTGTAGAGATGTAACAGCCGTAACTTAGCGCACAAATATGTGCTTTTTTAATACCTTCTTGTTCATATAAGTTTAATAATTGATCTACGAGGCGCTGTAATGAAAAGTCGATTGCTTCTCCTTTATCATCACCGTGACCTAATAAGTCATAAGTTATAATGTTGTAGGAGGCAGAAAATCGTTTTTGCTCTTTTTTGAAGGCGCGACGATTGCCAACTAATCCATGAATAAAAATAATTGTTTCCTTTTCAGAATGTATATTTTTTTGCAAAAAGGATACTCCTTTCACTAACTGGAGATTTATATCGTGTTGTAAATTATTTATCTATAATTTACATAGAATAATATTAAGTACCAGGTAATAATATCAGATGTTTATATCTGTTGTAAAGATGAGTTTTTATGTATATTTTGTAAAAATAGAAAAAGTGTGTTTACATTCAGTTTACATTTGTATCGTATTCTAATTTTAGAAAGAACAGTTTTGTTTAACACGAGGAGATGAACAGGAATGGAAGTTAGAAATGAAATGAAGAAAAAAGGGAGTTGGAGGCAGTTTTTACGTCTTATTCAAGATACAAATCCTCCGAAAGGAATTTTAGTTTTTGCGTTATTAATGAGTTTGCTTTCTACGGGAGCGAGTTTATTTATTCCTATGCTTACAAAAGGATTAGTAGATAATTTTTCGCTTTCTTCAATTAGTGCAGGACAAATTGTTGGATTAGTTGCTTTCTTTGTAATGCAAACTATTGCGGCAGGGTTGTCTATATATTTACTAAATTATATTGGGCAGAAGATTGTAGCGGGACTAAGAGAACGTTTGTGGAAAAAGGTACTTATCTTGCCGGTATCTTATTACGATCAAAATAGAACAGGTGATACAATTAGCCGTATGACGAATGATACAGGTGTAGTGAAAACGTTAATTTCTGAGCATTTGTCAAACTTATTAACAGGTGGTATTTCAATTGTTGGATCGTTAATTGTATTATTTGTTTTAGATTGGAAAATGACTGCGTTACTTTTAACGGTTATTCCGTTGTCTGTATTAATTTTAGTTCCACTTGGACGAAAAATGTATAAGATTTCAAAAGCGCTTCAAGATGAAACGGCATCTTTTACAAGTGTGTTAACGCAAGTGTTATCAGAAATTCGTTTAGTGAAATCTTCAAATACAGAAAAAAGAGAATATGAAACGGGTAACACAGGTATACAAAAGTTATTACAATTTGGTTTGAAAGAAGGGAAAGTGCAAGCATTAATTTCGCCAGTTATGTCGTTTGTTTTAATGGCACTACTTGTTATTATCGTAGGATATGGCGGGATGCGAGTTTCTAGCGGTGCATTAACAACCGGTGAACTTGTAGCGTTTATTTTGTATTTAGTTCAAATTGTAATGCCGATGAGTCAATTATCTATGTTCTTTACACAATTCCAAAAGGCAATTGGTGCAACGGAAAGAATTAGTACGATTTTAGAATATGAAGTAGAAGATCATGAAACTGGTGTGAAAGTGACAAATGCTAAGCAACCGATTGTTCTTGAAAATGTACATTTTGAGTATAACGAAGAAGAGCAAGTTTTGAAAAATATTGATTTCACAATTGAATCTGGAAAAGTGACAGCAATTGTAGGACCAAGTGGTAGTGGGAAAACAACGTTATTCTCATTACTGGAACGTTTTTATGAGCCAACTAGTGGTGCCATTAAATTAGGAAAAGAATCAATTACGAGTTATTCATTAGAGTCATGGCGACGTCAAATCGGTTACGTATCACAAGATAGTCCGTTAATTGATGGAACGATTCGTGATAATATTTGTTATGGTGTCGAGGGCGAAGTAACGGATGAAGAAATTGAAAAAGTAGCTGCAATGGCATATGTTGATGCGTTTATTCATGACTTACCAAACGGTTATGCAACAGAAGTTGGAGAACGCGGTGTGAAGCTTTCTGGAGGACAAAGACAGCGAATTGCTATTGCCCGAGCGTTACTTCGAAATCCGCAAATTCTTATGCTCGATGAGGCAACTTCAAGCTTAGATAGTAAATCTGAGTCTGTCGTTCAAAAAGCATTAAATAACTTAATGAAAGGCAGAACAACATTAGTGATTGCACATAGACTTTCTACTGTTGTAGATGCAGATAAAATTATCTTTATTGAAAAAGGGAATCTTACAGGTAGTGGTACGCATGATGAATTATTACGTACACATGACATGTATCGTGAGTTTGCAACGCAGCAATTGAAAATTAAAGAGGGTGCATTATAAAATGAATCATCAGTGGGATTTTACTCCACTGATGATTCATTTTTAAAAAATATATTAGATGCTAAGTAGAAAGGAAATGGTTCCTTTGATACCTAAAATTTTAATAGTAGACGACGATCCACACATTAGAGAACTCGTTTCTGTATTTTTAGAACGAGAAGGTTTTCAAACATATGAGGCAATTGATGGAGTAGATGCACTTCAGAAAATGGATGACGTAAAAGTCGATATGGTTATTCTTGATATCATGATGCCAAATATGGATGGATTTGATGTATGTTTTGAATTAAGAAAATACTATGATATCCCGGTTCTGATGCTAACTGCCAAAGGAGAAACATCACAAAAAGTAAAAGGATTTCACCTTGGGACAGATGATTATCTTGTAAAACCATTTGATCCTATAGAACTAGTAGTGAGAGTAAAAGCATTATTGAAACGTTACAAAATTACAGTTTCGCAATCGATTCAAGTTGGAAATGTATTATTAAATCGTAAAACATTCGAAGTTACATGTGGAGAACAAACGGTTACGTTACCGTTAAAAGAATTTGAGCTGCTCTTTACTTTAGGGTCTAAATCGGGAAGAACTTGTTCGAGAGAGCAATTAATTGAAGAAATATGGGGATATGATTTTGAAGGGAATGAACGTACACTAGACGTTCATATTAATCGATTACGTGAGAAGTTTCAAGAAGAGCAGTCGAAATTTAGTATTAAAACAATAAGAGGATTAGGGTATCGCTTAGAGGTAAGTAAATGAGAAAAAGAAAACGAATGAGTAAGTTGAAGATGCTGAAAGTATTTGGAGCGGTATTAGCGCTCTTTTCTTTGCTTACTGTCATTTGGTCTATCGCATTTTATGTAGCAACTAGTTTATTGAATGCTTTTGACGTAAACGTATCGCCGTTTGTTGCCTTTCTAATTAGTGATATGGTCGGTTTTGTCTTTATTATTCTTATTTGGACATTGATTGGAATATTAATGAGACCAAAACGAGAGGCGATGATTTGGACTATTATTGAACCGATACAAAAAATTGCAAAAGGAGACTTCTCCGTAAAAATAAGAAATGAAGAAAAGTATGATGGTGAAATTGGCGTGCTCGTAAAAAGTATAAATGATATGACAGATGAACTGAATACGATGGAGAAAATGAGACAAGAGTTTGTATCGAATGTTTCTCATGAAATACAGTCACCGTTAACTTCTATAAAAGGATTTGCTAGAGCACTACAAGACGATAATCTTTCTGAGGAAAAAAGAAAGCATTATCTGACCATTATTGAAACTGAAACAACGAGATTATCTAAACTAAGTCAAAATTTACTAAAGCTAACTCTTTTAGAATCAGAAGAGTATACACCAGAAAGAGTGAGCTATCGATTAGATCAACAATTAAAGCAAATTGTGTTAAATAGTGAACCACTCTGGGCTGAAAAAGAAATTGAGTTAGAACTAGATTTAGAAAAAGTATATGTTATTGCTGACCAAGAAAGTATGAGTCAAGTGTGGATTAATTTAATTCATAATAGTATTAAATTTACTCCAAGCGGTGGTACGATTACTATTCAGTTAAAGGAACATGAGACAGTAGTGGAAGTGCGTATCCGTGATTCAGGAATTGGTATATCAGAAGAACAGAAACAACATATTTTTGAGCGTTTTTATAAAGCGGATTCTTCACGAAATCGTGCCTATGGAGGAAGTGGCTTAGGTTTAGCTATTGTAAAGAAAGTACTCGACCTTCATCATGTGGAAATAAAAGTTGAGAGTGAGGAAGGAAAAGGTACTGAATTTATTGTGCGTATGCCAAATCATGAAGAGAAATAGTGTTAGAAGGAGAACCTTCTAACACTATTTCTCTTTAAAAATGCATTTACCGTTACTGCAATTATATTGATAAGCTTTTCCTTCGCTATTCATACGATATGAGTAATCGGATTCTTTATCTTTCTTAAAGTCAACGTATGCTTCCACACCGTTTTTATCGTCATCTATATCAATGAATTGAACGTATCGTATAGAATAATCTTTCTTTTCTCTTAAACCTATTCCTTGCAAGTTTGTATGAATACCATCTACTAACTGGTCAAACAACGACCAGTTTAAATTAAGATGTTCAAATGACTCAGTATGTCTTCCTAAAATACCGTTGTCTTGTATTATTTTTTTATTATCATCGTATGTATAAGAGTAGGTGAAATATGGTTCGTCTTTATATACTACTGTTGCATAATAGCCAATATTATAAAGGGGAGTATATTTTCCGGTTATGTTTTGTATTTCTTCTTGCTTATAACCTTTTTTAATATGGAGATAATGGCTAGTATCTTTTTCTATTACTTTATAATTTAGTGGGTTACCAAATATAAAGTACAGTGCAAACAATATGATACATAGTCCGACTGCAGTTAGTAACAAGAACCATTTTTTTCTTTTCATACTCATACACTCTCCTATGCTGGATTTGTTTTTATTTTACATGAATAATGGTAAAAAAATGAAACTTATAAATAAAACCTTTCTATAGTTACCTACAAGTAACCTACGCACATGAAAGTGCATCATTGCCTTTTTACATAAACATAGATACAATTTTAATATAATACATAACTGAGATGATTAAGGAGTGTTATACTTGGCAGAATTATTACAAGGTAAAAATGCTTTAATTACAGGAGCAGGTAGAGGGATTGGTCGCGCTGTAGCAATCGCATTAGCGAAAGAAGGCGTAAATGTAGGCTTATTAGCTCGTTCAGAAGAAAACTTAAAAGCTGTAGCGAAAGAAGTAGAAGCAGAAGGTGTAAAAGCTGTTATTGCAACTGCTGATGTTTCTTCATACGAAGAAGTAACAACTGCGATTGAAACGTTAAAAAATGGTTTAGGATCTATCGATATTTTAATTAATAACGCTGGTATTTCTAAATTCGGTAAGTTTTTAGAACTAGACGTTGCTGATTGGGAAAAAATCATTCAAGTAAACTTAATGGGTGTATACTATGCAACTCGTGCAGCTTTACCGAGCATGATTGAACAACAATCTGGTGATATCATTAACATTTCATCTACAGCAGGACAAAAAGGCGCACCTGTAACAAGTGCATATAGTGCTTCTAAATTTGGTGTCCTTGGCTTAACAGAATCGTTAGCGATGGAAGTTCGCAAACATAACATTCGTGTAACAGCTTTAACTCCAAGTACAGTAGCAACTGATATGGCTGTAGATTTAGGATTAACTGATGGAAACCCTGATAAAGTAATGCAAGCAGAAGATATTGCAGAATTTATCGTAGCGCAGCTGAAATTAAATAAACGTACATTTATTAAATCTGCTGGGCTTTGGTCTACTAATCCATAGGAATTAAATTTAACTTTAAAAGAAGGGATATCTATTCTATAAGGGGTAGATGTCCCTTCTTTATTTTTTGTATTCAAGACAGAATTTTCGGTATAATTAAAAGTGAATGGTAGAAAGCATTGGTAAATTGAAAGGAATGGCAGTTGTAAAAGAGTGATGTAAGGAGGGAAAAGGAATGAAAAAGAAGTTTCAAAAATTATAACGTGTAGCGTGTATAACGAGACTAGCTCGTGGACCTCCAATATACATAACACTATATTGTATATTAAAAAATTGGAGGCTATAAGTAGATGAGAACTGAAAAAGAAATGTTAGATTTAATTATAAATACAGCAATAGAGGATGAAAGAATTCGAGCTGTCATCATGAATGGATCGCGTGTAAATCCAAATGTGAAAAGAGATTGTTTTCAAGACTATGATATTATGTATGTTGTAAATGATATACAATCTTTTACGTCTAATCATAATTGGATTCATAGATTTGGAGAAATAATGATTGTACAAATGCCAGAAGAAATGTTGTTAGTTCCACCAGATGAAGACGGGAAGTTTCCATATTTAATGCAGTTCATGGATGGGAATCGGATTGATTTAACGCTAGTTCCAGTTGAGTTAATAAAAAAGTTCGTTGGACAAGATAGTTTAAGTAAACTGCTTCTTGATAAAGATAATTGTCTGGAAGAATTCCCGCCAGCAAGCGATAAGGATTACTTAATAAAAAAGCCTACAGAAAAAGAGTTTTTAGATTGTTGTAATGAATTTTGGTGGTGTAGTACGAATATCGCAAAAGGGTTATGGCGAGAGGAACTTTCTTATGCAAAAGGAATGCTTGAAGGACCAGTGCGAGATATGTTCATCGTAATGCTAGAATGGCATATTGGTATGAAAACAGACTTTACAGTTAATACAGGGAAGTTTGGAAAGCATTTCGAGCAATATATTGAAGAAGATATGTGGGAGCAATTTAAAAGGACATTTTCTAATGCAGAATATGAAAATATATGGGAGTCATTCTTTGTTATGGGTGATTTATTTAGGGAAGTGGCGAACGAAATCGCTAACACATATGAATATCAATATCCGCAAGATGAGGATGATAAAGTGACGAACTATTTAAAACATGTGAAAGCTTTGCCAAAAGATAGTACATCAATTTATTAATAATATAAAGTAGTAAGGCTTTCCTAATTAAGGACAGTCTTATTTTTGTTTATGAATAACAATTTCTCTAACAAAGTGCAGATGAATCACATATGAAAATTTAGGAAGGTTTTTTATCATGTATTATTTTTATTCGCCAGAAATGTTTGCTCCATATCAATGGGGACTAGAACGAGATGTTTCGTATGCTTATATGCCATATAACTCATTTTATTATGGAGACTATATAAACTCATTGCCATACGCATATATCCCTCAAAATTATGAAGTACAAATGAAAGCAGATGATCGTGGATCGTGGACACCATTTTCATGGGTTGAAAAATATGCGTACGCATTTTCAGGACCGTATAATAAAGCGGAAGTCGCTCTTACATTTGATGATGGACCAGATTTAGAATTCACGCCAAAAATTTTAGATAAGTTAAAACAACATAATGTAAAAGCTACTTTTTTCTTACTTGGTGAAAACGCAGAAAAATTTCCGAACATAGTAAAGCGTATTGCAAATGAAGGGCATGTAATTGGTAATCATACGTATAGTCATCCGAACTTAGCGAAAGTAAATGAGGATGAGTACCGTAATCAAATTATAAAAACGGAAGAAATATTAAATCGTTTAGCTGGTTATGCACCGAAGTTTATACGTCCGCCATACGGTGAAATACTTGAAAATCAATTAAAATGGGCCACAGAGCAAAATTTTATGATTGTACAGTGGAGTGTTGATACAGTTGATTGGAAAGGTGTGAGTGCTGATACGATTACAAATAATGTGTTAGGGAATTCATTTCCTGGAAGTGTCATCCTCCAACATTCAACACCAGGTGGGCATTTACAAGGATCTGTTGATGCACTAGACAAAATCATTCCGCAGTTAAAAACGAAAGGGGCACGTTTTGTAACACTTCCAAGTATGTTCCAGACATCAAAAGAAAGAAAGTGAATGTGTTATAAATTGGAAAAATAAGGGTTGTGTCGTATAATGAAAGTGTAAGTTAGGGGGGGATATAATTGATTGATGCACTAGTAAACATAGGAATAAGCATATTGATTGGTATTATTTTTATACTTGCGGCAATTATTCTTCAAAAAAATCCACCGACCGATATTAATGCGGCATATGGTTATCGTACGAAACGATCTATGAAAAATAAGGAATTATGGGATGCGGGTAACAGGTATAGTGCAGAAGTGATGAAGCAAAACGGATTTATCATGATGTTAATTGGAAGTGTTATTAGTATACTGTTTAGATATCCACATACAATAATAGCGATTATAGTGGTTATGCTGTTATTAATCATTCGTTTATTTATACAAGTAGAGAGTAGATTAAAAATCCTTGAACAATAATAAAAAATAGGACTCTACGCAATATTATGCTAGGAGTCCTATTTTATTTATAAACTATTATTTTTTAATAATTCTTTTCCTTGCTCTATAACAAATTCATAGTATGCAAGATCATACGGATAAATATCTTTAAATGTTATCGTAATCGGTGTATTGTTTAAGACTGAAATAGTCGTTAAAGATGAAATCTCTCCTTTTAATAGTTGTAGAAAAGAAGTTGCATGTACTTTCATCACATCGTCTACTTCTTCACCTGGTGCGAATGGAAGTGGATTGATGACGTTGTGAAAATATATATGACAAAACTCGCGATCAGTAAGATTTGAAATTTCATAATCTATTTTAAAGATTCCCTTGTATGTTAAATCATTAGTTTGAAAGGAAAGCCCTAATTCTTCCTCAATTTCACGAAGACCACCAATTTGTACATCTTCATCATGCATAATATGTCCAGCTGAAGTAATATCCCATATACATGGAGCTTCTTTTTTATTTTTAGAGCGTAATTGGAAATATAAAAACATATCTTCAGTATCTTTTTCTACAAACCAGCAATGAAATGTCTCGTGCCAATCGCCGTCACGATGCACTTCATCACGTAATTTCTTCCCAAGTGTATTTCTTTCAGGATCAAATATTGTTAACCACTCTGTCATTTTAATTCCCCTTTCCTCAAATTTTATTATACAATATTTGTATTGAATTTTGGGAAAATAAAGAAAAAGGAGTGGTTATAAGTGGGGATAGAGCGTACGGAAATAAAATCGATTATTTCAACAGAGGAAGAGTTACGGAAAATATTGGGGCAACCAAGTGAGCGAGCGTTGAAAAAAGTCATTTCATCATTAGACCACCATTGCGTAGATTTTCTTTCTAAATCTCCTTTTCTAGTATTATCCACTGGAAATCAGTTGGGGGAGTGTGACGCCTCGCCGCGAGGAGATGCACCTGGATTTGTATACGTACTCAATAATAATAAAATTATCATTCCAGAAAGACCAGGAAATCGTCGTATAGACTCCATTTTGAATATTATTTCAAATCCACGTGTAGGACTAATCTTTTTTATTCCAGGTCTTGGGGAGACACTCAGAATAAATGGCCGAGCGTATATTACAAACGACGAAGAAATTTTGAAAGAAATGCAGGCGAATGGACGCAATCCGTTGCTTGGAATTGTTGTTGAAATAGAAGAGTGTTATATTCATTGTGCAAAAGCGTTTATTCGTTCTAAGATGTGGGATCCAGAATCTTGGTTAAATAAAAAAGAGTTACCATCAGCAGCAAAAATGTTGCTGGAGCATGCGAAAGTGAATACTTCAGAAGAAGATGTTGCACGTTCTTTAGAAGAAAGTTATACAAAAAGATTGTATTGAAAATTTTATTAATATAGCTTTGTGGAGCGGATATGTACGGGTTTTAGAATGGGGGATTTATCCCGCATTAACGGGCAGTAAGACCCCTACCTCAAAATTCAGCGAAAACAAAGAAGTCAGGTGGGGATCAACTGCCCGTAAAAGCCCGATTGGTGAAGGCTAATAATCAGTGGGGATGAACAAAATCCCCACTGATTAAAGTTTCACTTTATATATGAACCGTTGATTTATAAACTGGAGAAATGACAAAATAGGTAAATTGAGTGGCAGTTGCATAATGCTATTGTGAAATATAATAAAAAGTTATTTTGAAAATAGTTAGTAAAAATAGGCTTGCTTTTTAAAAAGTTGATAACTATAATAAGTTAACAAATAGACATGAACGAAAAAGTAATGATAAGGACATGAAATCATTTTTACGGTTTACAGAGAGGGAAGTCAAGGGTGTGAACTTCCTAACACGAGAAATGATTTTACCACCTTTGAACTTCAATAGTGAACGAGTAATCTAGTAATTATTGACGGTATCAGCCGTTATCTGAACTTGAGCAATCTAGGGAGAAATACGTCTAGATTGGAACAAGGGTGGAACCACGAAAACACATTCGTCCCTTTCCTAGGGATGAGTGTGTTTTTTTACGGATTTAGAGATTGAAAATTTAAAATAATTAAAAAATAGTATTGATTTTGTTTTTTATGCGAGTATAATGAGTTAACAAATAAACATGAACGAAAAAGTAACGATAAGGACACGAAATCATTTTTACGGTTTACAGAGAGGGAAGCCAAGGGTGTGAGCTTCCTAACACGAGAAATGATTTTACCACCTTTGAACTTCAATAGTGAACGAGTAATCTAGTAATTATTGACGGTATCAGCCGTTATCTGAACTTGAGCAATCTAGGGAGAAATACGTCTAGATTGGAACAAGGGTGGAACCACGAAAACACATTCGTCCCTTTCCTAGGGAAGAGTGTGTTTTTTTATTACTTTGAGGAGGTGCGGTAATATGAAACGATTTATAAGTACGGAAATAACCACCACCTGCATGACAAAAAAGCAGAGTAAGGTGATTTATAGGTGTAACAATTAAACTTTTAGGAGGAGATTAGAAGATGAATAACGTTATAAATGTTGGAGTATTAGGTTTAGGTACGGTCGGAAGTGGTGTTGTTCATATTTTGAAAGAACATTATAAAAAAATCGCTCTTGATACAGGATACGAAGTGAAAGTGAAAACAGTCGTTGTACGTGATTTGGAAAAAGAACGCGATGTTTGTATTGACGGGATTGCAGTCACAAGTCATGCAGATGAAGTTCTAAATGATTCAAATATTGATATTGTAGTAGAGGTAATGGGTGGAATTGAAGAAGCGAAGCAGCATATTGTTAAGGCTTTACGAAATAAGAAACATGTCGTGACAGCAAATAAAGATTTAATGGCTGTATATGGTGCAGAGCTTCTTCAACTGGCGAACGATAATGATTGTGATTTATGTTATGAAGCGAGCGTAGCAGGCGGTATTCCAGTGTTAAGAGGACTAACTGACGGGCTAGCATCAGATCAAATTGAAAAAATAATGGGAATTGTAAATGGTACAACAAATTATATGTTAACAAAAATGAGTCAAAATGGATGGTCTTATGAAGAGGCTTTACAGGAAGCGCAAAAATTAGGTTTTGCAGAATCGGATCCGACAGCAGATGTAGATGGACTAGATGCGGCAAGAAAAGTAGCAATTCTTGCAAACTTAGGTTTTTCGATGAATGTTTCATTAGATGATGTGCAAGTAAGAGGGATTCGAAAGGTCGAAAAAGAAGATTTACAAATGGCTGAAAAGTTAGGATTTACTATGAAGTTAATTGGTAAGGCTGAAAAACAAGGACCAGCCATTCATTTAAGTGTAGAACCGACGCTTTTACCGAGCCAGCATCCATTATCAAATGTGAATAATGAATTTAATGCGGTGTATGTTCATGGCCAAGCGGTAGGAGAAGTGATGTTTTATGGACCCGGAGCTGGGAAGTTACCGACTGGTTCTGCTGTAGTAAGTGATATTATTTCCATCGTTAAAAATATGAATCAAGTTCCGAAAAATAAAAGTGCGTTAAAAGAACCAGTTCCTTATGAATTACAAGGTGATGAAGAAGTAGTTTCGAAATATTTCTTACGCATTTCATTACGAGATGAGCCTGGGATGTTACAAAAAATAACAGAATGTTTCGTTAATTATTCTGTAAGTTTAAAAGAGGTTATTCAATTACCTTTAAACCGTGAACTGGCAGAAGTCGTTGTTGTGACACATCGAACTTCCAAGTATCAATTTGAACGAGTTTTAGGAGCGATAGAAGCTGTCGCAAGTGAAATAAACAGTTACTACATTATTGAGGAGGAAAAACAATATGTATAAAGGACTATTAAAACAGTATGCTTCTTATTTACCGGTGAATGAAAATACACCTGATGTCAGCTTAATGGAAGGAAACACACCACTTATTCCATTATTAAACATATCAAAACAATTAGGGATTCAGCTATACGGTAAGTACGAAGGAGCGAATCCGACAGGTTCTTTTAAAGATCGTGGTATGGTCATGGCAGTTGCTAAGGCGAAAGAAGAAGGTTCAGAAGCAATCATTTGTGCATCAACAGGTAATACATCAGCATCAGCTGCAGCATATGCGGCACGTCTTGGGATGAAATGTATTATCGTAATACCAGAAGGAAAGATTGCACATGGAAAATTAGCGCAAGCGGTCGCTTATGGAGCTGAAATTATTTCAATAGAAGGGAATTTCGATGATGCACTTAAGGCTGTAAGAAATATTGCTGCAGAAGAGCCGATTACGTTAGTAAATTCAGTGAATCCTTATCGAATTGAAGGGCAAAAAACGGCAGCATTTGAAATTTGTGACCAATTGCAAAATGCACCAGATGTTCTAGCTATCCCTGTTGGGAACGCAGGAAATATTACAGCATATTGGAAAGGTTTCTGTGAATATGAGAAAGAAAAAGGTTATAAGAAGCCAAGAATCCATGGTTTTGAAGCGGAAGGAGCAGCTGCAATTGTAAAAGGGCATGTAATTGAAGAACCTGAAACAATTGCAACAGCGATTCGCATCGGTAACCCAGCAAGTTGGTCGTATGCAGTAGAGGCTGCCGAGCAGTCTCGTGGTGAAATAGATATGGTATCAGATGAAGAAATTTTACATGCGTATAGGTTATTAGCAAAAACTGAAGGAGTTTTCGCTGAACCAGGATCAAATGCTTCATTAGCCGGCGTAATTAAACATGTTGAATCTGGAAAAATCAAAAAGGGAGAAACAGTTGTTGCAGTATTAACTGGAAATGGTTTGAAGGATCCTGATATCGCTATTTCTTCAAATCAACTAGACATCGCAAGTGTGTCAAATGATATAGAACAAATTAAAGATCATATTAAAGGGGTGATTATGTCGTGATACCATTTAGCGTTCGTGTCCCTGCTAGTACGGCGAATGTTGGTCCTGGATTTGATTCAGTTGGAATAGCTTTGTCATTGTATTTAGATGTGGTGGTTAAAGAAAAAGCTGATAAATGGCAAGTGATCCATTCCTTTGAAGAATCAATTCCGACAGACGATAAAAATTTAATCGTTAGCACGGCATGTAAAGTCTGTCCTTCTATATCACCTCATATAATAGAAGTTACTAGTAATATCCCATTAACGAGAGGGCTAGGAAGTAGTGCATCAGCGATTGTAGCTGGGATAGAGCTTGCGAATCAACTAGGCAATTTGAACTTAACTGCTGATCAAAAAGTTCAAATTGCTACAAATTTTGAAGGACATCCTGATAATGTTGCTGCTTCTATATTAGGTGGAACTGTAATTGGAGCACTTGATGGAAAGGATGTTTCCGTCGTAAGAATTGAGAGCAAGGAATTAGGTGTAGTTTCTCTCATTCCGAATGAAGAATTAAATACAGATGAAAGTCGATCTGTATTACCAAAGATGTTTCCGTTTCATGAGGCAGTTAAAGCGAGTGCGATAAGTAACGTATTAGTAGCTGCATTATGTCAAAAGCGGTGGGAAGTTGTAGGTGAAATGATGGAGAGAGACCATTTTCACGAGCCATATCGTTTAGAACTCGTACCGTTATTACCATCTATTCGTAAATGCGCAAAAGAATTTGGTGCGTACGGCACAGCACTTAGCGGTGCGGGACCATCTATTTTTATATTAGCACCATATGAGAAACGTCAAGAAATCGCTGAGCAATTAGCGAGAGTATTTACAGATATGAAAGTATGTGAGCTTGAAATCGACCATAAAGGTATTATTGTAAATAAGGAAGAGCATATTGGATCATAAAGAAAGCTGGCATGGCTAGCTTTCTTTACGTTGCAAACCTATTTTAAATTAGGTTTTTTCGGAAAAAAATATAAAACAAATGTTGATTTTGAATAATGTAAGTAAAGAGTGCATTCATTTTGGAGGTGATTACATGAATAAAGAGTCACCAGAAGAAAAAAGAGAGCGTATGAGACAAAGTGAATTAAAAAGTAATCCTACGGGTTCTTTACATGACGGACTCAATAGAGCGGAAACAGGTAGTCCAGTTGATATAGCAGGCGGTATGAATTGGAAAGGTACAGGGATAATCATTTTAGTACTACTTTTAGGATACATTGTATACACTTATTTTTTCAGTTAAAGAATGCTTGTTAAAATTTTGATTTGTTTAGTTTCATAATTGTTGAGAAAAAATGCAGTTACTGTATTACATATCTTCTAAGCAAGTTATAGTTGTTCATATCAACTTTTAATACTCCAAATAGAGCTAGCAAAATGCTAGCTCTATTATTTTTTGCCACATTCCTGTAACAAAGCACCTGTATATTCATTGGTGGAGGTGCAGAGGATGAAAAAAATGATAACGATATGTCTTCTTACAACTATGTCGTTTTCGACTTTAGTCGGTTGTGACGTAAAAGGTAGTAATGCTGTACAAGAGTCTAAAATAAAGAAATCGACGTATAAAGATTTTACTTATGATGTAAATCCAGAAACATTCACATTAACTGTAGAACATGAGGGGGTAAAGGAACAGGCATCACAACCCCTACCGAAAATGAAGGTATCGAATGTAAAAAAAGAAAAGGATCGTACATCGTGGGAATATCCAGATCAAAAAGTAAAAATAAAATTAGAAAAGAAAAAAGACCACTTAAACATTGAAGTGGAATCGACTGGTGCAGAAAGCTTTACATGGCCGAAAGTAGAAGCTGAAAATTATACACTTCCGTTATGGGAGGGTAAGCAAATTCCGAGCAATGATGAGAATTGGAAGAAGTTTTTAAAGGATGATGCATATTCATTTGCTGAATCATTTTCTATGAAGTTTTTCGCATTAAATGGTTCGAAATATTCAATTGTATATATTGCAAACAATATGTTTAATAATGAATTGAAGTTTCATTCGGATCCGAAAATAGGATTTGATTTTACACATGAATTTCCGAGCATAAATAAAAATAAAACATATGGATTTCAATTATATGTGACAAATAATGATGCGGTAAGCATTGCTAAACTGTATAAGGATGATATTGTTCGAAAAGGTGAATTTAAAACATTACAAGAAAAGGCTAGAAAAAATAAAGAAATCGAAAAGTTATATGGAGCGGCGCATTTTTATTTTTGGAATCAAAATGGTCTATCAGAAAATAATATAAATTGGCCAAAACTAAGGGAGCAAATAAATAGCCCGCTGTTTAGTCATATAAAAGAACTTATTCAAAAGAATAGTTCAGAGCCTGGGGAACTGAATGTATTAGATCAAGTAAGTAAACAAGATTTCATTGATAAGTATCAAAAAAATGTTATTTTACGTTATATAAACGAAGTATTATCCATGAAGGAATTTTATAAAGAGGATATTTTTCAAAACGTTGATCAGGAAGCTAGTGTGCTATTAAAGAAAGGTGTAGGTCACTTAACGAACACAGAATTGTATAGCTTAAATAAGCATTTATTAAAGTCGCTACTTGGTGATGCGGTTGAAGAGGTAAGTAAATGGGGTATTTAGTTGGTCCGTATGATTCATATCATTCCATTCACGAAAAAAGTGATAAAAATTGGAACACAGCATCCTTTAATGACCCATCATTATATGAAGAGGCTACTGTAACGAAGAAAAACGGAGAAAAGGTGCAAGGCTTTTTAGGCAGAGGTCGCAAGTTAAACCCGACTTTATCGCTGCCTAGTGTAAAGGAACGCATGAATGATATATTACAAAATGGTCCTAAATATAATTCATGGTTTATTGATTGTGATGCGACAGGTGAAATTTACGATGACTATTCAGCGAAACATATAACGACACAAGAGCAAGATTTAAAAGCACGTTTAAAACGAATGGACTACATTGCGCAAGAAAAGGGTATGGTTGTTGGTTCTGAAGGTGGAAATGATTTTGCTAGTAGTACGATTGCATTTGCACACGGAATTGAAACACCTGTTATTAAATGGGACGATGAAGATATGCGGAAAAATAAAACAAGTCCGTATTATGTCGGTGGATATTGGTCACCAAATCAAAATGTTCCCGAAAAATATGCAAAACAAGTACCATTGAAAGAAGAATATAAACAAGTGTATTTAAACCCAGTATATTCGGTACCATTATATAAATTAGTATACAATGATTCCGTTATTACAACGCACCATTGGGAATGGGGAAGTTTAAAGGTAAAAGATGAAGTTGGAAATCGAATGCTGTCTGAATTATTGTATAATGTTCCTCCGTTGTACCATTTGGATGAAGTAGAGTGGAATAAGCATAAAAAAGAAATTACAGAGCATCTAAAAGTTTGGAATGAAGTTCATGAAAAAGCAGTAAAAGAAGAGATGACGAATTTTGCGTATTTGTCAGAAGATAAGCTAGTACAATCTGTTTCTTATGGAAAAAATATTAAAATCATTGTGAACTTCTCAAATGAAGACATGGAAGTAGAAAAAACGAAAATAAAAGCAAAGTCGGCTTTTATTGATAATCAGGGGAAGAAAAGCATGTATACGCCGTTTGAGAAATAATAACGTGAAATATACTGTATTCATAGAGGTTTTATCATTAGCTGGACTCTTTATTCATATCGTTTATCTGGAAAAAGATATCCTAATTTAAAATGAAAGAGTTAATGAATTTATAAATTTGCATGTTGCGAAGTGCTAAATTTTTGAAATTGGTAAATAGTGACTTGCCAAAAATAAGTACGAGAGTATAATGTGAAATGGAATACATATTGGGTTTTAGTAGTAACCTTACAAAATTGTAAGGTTACTGAAAGGAAATTCAATATGAAGATAAATAGACTTACATTATACTTGGTAAAGAGAAAGAGAGGCGAATGGGTATGAGCTCTGAATTAGAACAAAATACGAGAAGTAATAAAAAGCGTTCTAAAAGAAAGTCAATAAAATGGTTCATATTAATTCCATTTTTCCTACTTATTTTTGGAGGAGTAGGATATGGTTCGTTTATATATAATAAAGCAAAAGCTGTTGTAAATGATGCGTATGCGAAAATTGAAAAGTCATCAAAGCGTGATAAAGAAGTTGAACCTTTAAAGGATAATATTTCAATATTAATCATGGGTGTAGATGGAAGTGAAATGAGAAAAAGCCAATATGGCGAAGCAGTTCGAACAGATGCACTTTTATTAGCAACAATTAATAAAGATGATAAGTCTGTTAAGCTAGTAAGTATTCCACGTGATTCACGTGTTTATATTCCAACTAGAAAAAAATTAGATAAAATTACTCATGCTCACGTATTTGGTGGCGTAGAAAGCACACGCGATACGGTGGAAAGATTCTTAAATGTCCCTGTTGATTATTATGTGAAGTTTAACTTTGAATCATTCGTACAAATTGTCGATTCAATTGGTGGTATTGATATTGATGTACCAGTTACTTTCACTGAACAAGATAGTAAAGACCAAGCTGGTATGATCCATTTAGAAAAAGGTTACCAACATTTAAATGGAGAACAAGCACTTGCACTTGCAAGAACGCGTAAAATTGATAGTGACGCAATGCGTGGACAGAGACAGCAACTTGTAATAGAAGCAATTGCCAAAAAAGCGATGTCTGTTCAATCAATTAGCAAAATGGGCTCTTTACTAGATGCGGTTGATAAAAATATGAAAACGAACTTAACATTTGACGATATGCTTGCCATCACAAAAAATATGGCAGGATCTAATTTGGAAATGGAAAAATTGCAAATAGAAGGCACAGATAAACGTATCGGTGGTATTTATTATTACATTCCAAATGAAAAAAATGTAAAAGATATTTCAAAAAAATTAAATGATCATTTAGGTGTAACGCCAAAATCAGTCCGAAATGAATAATAAAAAAAGATTGGCTTTTGCCAATCTTTTTTTCAGGCTGTGGAGAAAGTCTTCTCCACAGCCTGTTTTTGTGTCTGAACCTCTTTTTATGTGTCAACACTGATAAAAAAGAGGAAAAGGAGAGATTTTTTATGATGGGTGCTTTAAAAAATCATCGTGATGAGCGTGTATCTGTTTCTGTAGAAGAGTTGGTTCCACAAGATCATTTCCTTCGTGCAATTGAAGCGACAATTAGTTTTGATTTTATTGAAGAGAAGTTACGCCCTTATTACTGTGAAAACAATGGACGCCCGTCCATTCATCCTATTGTTTTATTTAAGATGATGTTTATTGGATATTTTTACGGTATTCGTTCTGAGCGTCAATTGGAAAAGGAAATTAAAACGAATATTGCCTACCGTTGGTTTTTAGGGTTTTCTCTATCGGATACTATTCCGGATCACTCTACAATCAGTTGGAATCGTCGTACTCGTTTTATTCATACAAATATTTTCGAAGAAATTTTTGATGAGATTGTGAGACAAGCGACGGAGCACCGGATGGTAGGAGGACGTGCACTGATGACAGATTCTACACATATTAAGGCCAATGCCAATAAAAATAAATTTGTACATAAATATAAAAAAGAAAAAGCAAAGTTTTATATAGACGAGCTAGAAGCTGCGGTAATCGAAGATCGTGAGGTACATGGAAAAAAGAATTAAAACCTAGAAAGGAAAGTGATACCCCTACCAAAAAAACTCGTATAAGTACAACGGATCCAGATAGTGGATTTTTAATGAGAGATGGAAAACCAAATGGTTTTCATTTCTTGGATCATCGTACGACTGATGCGAAGTACAATATTATTACAGATACCTATGTAACGGCTGGAAATATGGCAGATTCCGAGCCGTATTTAGCACGCCTCCAAGCTCAGATTGATAAATTCGACTTCAAAGTAGAAGCTGTTGCCCTTGATGCTGGCTATTTTACAGGATATATCTGTAAGAAACTATCAGAACGGAATATATTTATGGTGATGGGGTATCGCCGATTTGGAAAACGGAATAAAGAAGTACCGAAAAGCCAATTTAAATATGTAGAAGAAATGAATGTTTTCGCTTGTCCGATGGGATGTATTCTAGAATATGTAACAACTGATCGTGAAGGATACCGTCAATACAAATCGAATCCAGAAGACTGCGCTGTTTGTCCGTTACGTGAGGTGTGCTTTTCAAAGAAACAAAAACAAAAAGTTATCACTCATCATGTGTGGGAGAAATATAAGGATATTGCTAGAAAAAACAAGCTAACAGCTACAGGGAAAAGGTTGTAAAAGTACGCTGTTCCACTATAGAGCGAAGCTTTGCAGACGCCAAAGAACTACATGGCTACCGCTATGCCCGGTTTCGAGGGCTGAAGTCTGTCCAAATGCAAGCTTATCTCACCGCAGCTTGTCAAAACATGAAAAAAATAGCCCTCCACCTGACCAAAAAGGGTCAGGTGGAGGGCTATTTTTTAAAATTCTATTATTTTATGTTGTTTTTATTCGCTAAAATCAAAAAAGATTCCAGAGTGTTGGGAACCCTAAAAGGTTTCCCAACACTCTGAAAAAAAGATTGGCTTTTGCCAATCTTTTTTTTGGAATGTATTTGTAACTTTTCTGTAACGATTTTTTAGTTTAGAAAAATTATACTCATATGTATGAGTATAATGGATAGGTAAAAAAGTAAAAGGACATATTCAAAATTTGTGGTAAGGAAAGATATCATATGCAGAAATGGTTAAGTATGATGGGAATTATCTTTATATTGACTGGATGTAAAATGTCTGAAGCTCCAACAAGTCTAATGGAAGCTCCTACAAATGAAAAATGGATTAATGAATTAAAGGAACAAATTGATAAAGATTTACCTGTTAATTATCGCTTACTTACTCCAATGTCTAATAGAGATAAACAGACGACATGGTCAATGAATTTCGAGCGAGATAATAAAAAAGAAGCTGTCATCGTATATAAAATACCTAATGAAGATTATCATATATATTTAGCCGTATATGAGAAGAAAAATAATGGATGGAATATGAAGTCAACCTATACATTTGATGGGGAAGAAGTAGATATTGTTGAGGTAGGAGATTTCACAGGGAGTGGGAAAAGGGAACTATTGATAGGAATAACTACCAATCGTGATTTATTAGAAAACACAATGTATGTTTTTTCCGATGAGAGTGACGATATAAAGGAATTTTATAGACAGAAGTATACAAAGTTATTTATAGATGATTTAAACAAAAATGGTTTTAAAGACATAAGCCTTGTTTCGCATATGAAAGATGAACAGTTGAAGGTTCAGTTCATTGAAAAGTTTAAGGTATTGTCAGAGGTTACATTTGATCCGTATATAAATAGTATTCAAAGAATACAAATGGGTCGTATTTCTAAATCATTAAAGGCAGTTGTAATCGATGCGGGAACAGGGGCTCATTCAGGTATAACTTATGTAGCAAAATTTGATCAGGATCATTATGAAGTATTACCTATGGATGGGAAAGAAGATTTATTTAATGAATATGTTGTAGAAAGTAAAGATGTTAATGAAGACGGCATTATTGAATTTGTTCGTACTGTACGCCCAAAAGGTTGGGAAGATAAATCACATGGTGATAGTCCGCTTTTCGAACGTTACATACAGTGGAGTGAATCTGGAATTAAACCAATTGAAGAACGATATATAGATATAGAAAAAGGGTATTATGTGAAAATCCCTAAAGAGTTAATAGGGAAAATTACAATACCAGATCAGCAAAAAGAATCAAATTCTCAAAAGTTTTTGGATACAAGAACAAATAAAATATGGCTTGAAGTTCATATTTTTAAGCGGAAAGAATGGTTCAATATAAAAGGCTACAGCGCAGCAATTAAAACGGCTTCTCACGTATATGCAGTACCGAAGCAATCGGAATTTGAAAAAGTGAAAGCATATATAAAACCGCTAGCGGATTATCAACAAGAGTAGGGGGTGGGAATTATGTCAAAAATTTTAGTTTTAGAAGATGAATTAACGATCCGTAGCTTTATTGTTTTAAATTTAAAACGTGCTGGATTTTATGTAATAGAAGCTACTACTGGAGAAGAAGCGTTACAGATTTTGAGTGAACAAACTGTTGATATAGCACTGCTGGATGTAATGTTACCGGGGATTGATGGTTTAGAGGTTTGTAAGGCTATCAGGAAAGAAAATAAAAAAATGGGTATTATTATGTTAACCGCACGTGTACAAGATGAAGATAAGGTGCAAGGACTAGGAATGGGTGCGGATGATTATATTGCAAAACCGTTTAGTCCAGTAGTATTAACTGCACGTATACAGTCTTTATTAAGAAGAATAGAAGTACATGAAGAAAAAACGAATATTGTTACGTCAGGTCCATTTTCGTTAAATATTATAGAAGAAAGATTGTATAAAGATGGACAATTAGTCGATTTAACACCTACAGAGTATATGATATTACAGTATTTAATGAATCAGGCTTCAAAGCCAGTTTCGCGTGATGAAATTTTAAATATGATTTGGGGAACCAATTACGTAGGTGAGACGAAAGTAGTAGATGTAAATATGAGACGGTTACGTCAAAAGATAGAATGTAATCCATCAGAACCTGAATTTATTCTTACGGTGTGGGGAAAAGGATATGTGTGGAAGGAAAGTATGAGATGAAACGGAAAGTGACTTTATATTTTATGACGGTCATTACACTTATGCTTGTATTATTTGAAGTTGTATTTTCAGTCTCAATTTATCGATACTATTATAATGGTATTGTGCAATATATAGAGTCTCATGCGAAAACGAGTACACGTTTTTTTTCAGAATACAATTCACTATACTTTATTCGATTACAAGAATATAGTGGTGACATAATTAGTAGCTTTCAATTAGAAGGAACAGAATTACAGTTAATCGATCGTCACGGCTCGGTTATACAATCTTCAAGTGGTGAAAAGGTAGAAGGTAAAGTGAATATTCCACAATCATTATTAGAAGGTGAAATGTATAATCAAGTTACTACGAAAGGTAATAAAAAACAACTAGAGGTGCTAAGCCCACTTATACATCAAGGACAAACTATTGGTGTTTTAAAATATACGACTGTTTTAACAAATGTAAATAAAAAGATTATTGAAATTATTACGTTTACTATTTCTGTAGGTATTGTTATTTCGGGAGTCGTCTTCTTAATTAGTAGACGTTTGGCAAATTCATTTGTTGAGCCAATTGAATCCATTATTCAAGCCTCTTCACAAATTGCAGAAGGCACATTAAAGCAAAAAATTAAAGAAGATTATCCTGGAGAATTAGGTGACTTGGCACATAGTTTAAATTATATGGCCTATAAAATAGATAAGGCTGAGCAGATGAAAAATGAATTCATTGCTTCTATTTCGCACGAAATACGAACGCCTTTAACAGGAATTAAAGGTTGGAGTGAGACGTTAAAAACAGTAGATCATTTAACAGAAGAAGAAATAAAGCAAGGTATGGGCATTATTTCAGGTGAGACAGATAGATTGATTCATTTAGTAGAAGAATTGCTAGATTTTTCAAGATTACAATCAAATCATTTTAATTTATATAAACAAAAGGTTCAATTGTACGATATACTAGAGGAGACGATTTGGCAATTAACTCCTAAATCGGAAGAGAAGGAAATTCAATTTATTACTACTATAGACCGAATTGAATTGATGGGAGATCGAAATAGGCTAAAGCAAGTTTTCTTGAATATTGTTCAAAATGCAATTAAGTATTCACATAAAAAAAGCACAATACACATTGAAGCGACTAAAATAGAAGGACAAGCAGTGATTAAGGTAAGAGACGAAGGGATTGGAATTGCTAAAGAACATTTACCATATATTGAGCAATCATTTTACCAAATTAATAATCATGCTGCAGGTGCAGGTATTGGTTTAGCTATCGTTAAAAAAATGGTGGAGCTTCATGGCGGTGCGCTTAGTGTTACAAGTAAAGAAGGAATAGGAACAACAATTTTGATAAAACTCCCATTATAATACAAATAAAATCTATTTATATGGTGAAATAAAAATAAATAGATGTATAATTATATTGGGCGATTTATATATAAGATTAATAGGGAGAGGAATTCGATAGAATGGAAAAAGCTTTAAAAATTAAACAAATAGTAGTCGTTTTAATAGCGATTGCCGCAGTAGCTATTGGGTATTACATGTTTCAATCAATTACTTCACCAGCAAAAGCTGTTGCGAAACAAGAAAATGTAGTGCAGCTTGCAAGTGAACAGCCGAAAGTTGAAATGAATAAAACGGCACCAAGTCGTTTTAATGGAAAAGAAAGAAAAGTTGCTTATCTTACATTTGACGATGGGCCAGGGAAATATACGGCTGAATTATTAAATACGCTAAAACAACATGATGCGAAGGCGACGTTCTTTTTAATTGGAGCGAATGTAAAAGAATTTCCTGATTTAGTGAAACGTGAAAATGCTGAGGGTCATTATGTAGGCATGCATAGTATGACACATAATTTCGCAAAGTTATATAAAAATGGCGAGTATGTAAATGAGATGAAAGAAGATCAAGGTTTAATCGCTAATATTATTGGGAAATCACCTAAATTAACACGTCCTCCATATGGTTCGATGCCTGGATTGAATGAAGGTCTCCGAAATAAAGTGGTAGAAGGCGGATTTAAAGTATGGGATTGGACAATTGATTCATTAGATTGGAGATACAATAAAATGCCAGTTGATGCAGCTGCAGCACAAATTGCTCAAAACGTATTAACAAACGCAACAAAACCACAAGAAGTAATTTTAATGCATGATATTCACCCGCAATCAGTTGCTGCTGTGCCAGCAATTTTAAAGGGGCTAAAAGAAAAAGGTTATGAGTTTGAAGCTTATCATGAAGAGAGTCACTTCCCAGTGAACTTCTGGCATGATAACCGTATGTAATGGAGGAATGAACGTTGAAGTATGGAAAAGTAGCAGTAGTTGGAGCATTATCAGTAGGACTTTTAACAGGTTGTTTCGGTGAAAAGCCAGAAGAAAATCTATATACAGCTTTTGAAACAGCAGCAACACAAGAAAAATCTTTAGTGGATGAAGCAAAAAAATTAGAGCAGTTAGAGAAACAAGGGCAAGAATTATATGCTCAAATTTTGCAAGAAGGTAAAGAACATAATGAAGCAGTTGTGAAGAAAATAGAGCAAGCTACTGCAAATGTAGATGATCGTGAAAAAGTATTGAAAAGTGAGAAAGAAATGCTAGAAAAAGCACAGAAGGAAACGAAATCTGTTCAAAGTAATATAGAGAAGATTGAAGATAAGAAGTTACAAAAACAAGCAAAAGCAGTAGAAGAGTCGTATAAGAATCGTTATGATGCATTCCAAAAGATGAATGAAAATTACACGAAAGTGTTAGCGACTGAAAAAGAACTGTATGAAAAATTAAAAGTAAAAGAAACGAAATTAAAAGAAATCGGTGAAAAAGTTAAAACTGTTAATGAATTAAATGTGGAAGCACAAAAGTCGAAAGAGCAGTTTAACAAATTTACAAAAGAGTATAATGACAGTAAATTAGCATTCTACAAAGGTGCAGAAATTAAGATTAAAGATCAGAAATAAAGAAGAATCTAAAGTGTAATAAAAAGCCGGAGAAACATCGTTATAAATGTTTTTTCGGTTTTTTACGTTAAATGAATAGAAAAGACTGGAATTGATATCATAAAAGAGTTATAGTGAGTTATTCTAAGGGAAACATTGTAAAGTAAGGAGAATAGGAATATGTCATATGAATTTTTACTCAAATTAGGTTTAGCACTCTTTTTAGGATTATTCATCGGGATAGATAGGCAGCTAAAGAATAAACCACTTGGTGTGAAAACAAGTATGGTTATTTCTGTAGCAAGTTGTTTAATTACGATGGTTTCAATTGAATCTGTGCATGTATATTCTGTTCCAGGACATACAAATATGGATCCGATGCGACTGGCCGCTCAAATTGTTAGTGGAATTGGTTTTCTTGGCGCAGGTGTCATTTTACGAAGAAGTAATGACGTTATTTCTGGATTAACAACAGCTTCTATGGTGTGGGCTGCTTCAGCTTTAGGAATCGCAATTGGTGCGGGATTTTATTTACAAGCGACAGTTGCTATGGTTTTAATTATTTTAGCGATTAATGTACTTCCGCAACTTGTGAAAATTGCAGGACCGTATTCATTAAGACAAAAGGATTTATCTATAAAAATTACTGTTAAAGAGCATCATGAGTTAGATGGTATATTTAAGCAAATTAAAAATTTAGGCATGCATGTGAAACGCGTGAAAATTAAAGATATAGATAGTGGAGCATTTCAGCAACTAGAGATGGTTATTTTAGCTCCAGAAGATTTATATACAACAGAATTATATAGTTCCCTGAAAGAGATTGATCGAGTAGTTTCAGTTGAAGTGGAAAGTAGATAATTGTGATAAAAAAGAGTGAAGTGAATTCACTCTTTTTTATTTGGATTTTTAAGGAATGAAATTGATATAATGATGAGTAATAAAGGGGGAGAAATGATGGGAATACATATTAGAAGAGCAATAAAGGATGATATACAAGGTATAGCAAAGGTGCATGTCGATAGTTGGAAAGCAACGTATAAAGGGATATTTGCTGACGAAATTCTAGATAATATAGCATATGAGAAACGAGAAAAACAATGGGAAGATATTTTTCAAAAAGAGGGTAATCATCAATTTAGATTTGTAGCAGAGAATTTAAATGGAGAAATAGTTGGATTCATCGATGGGGGAGTAGAAAGAACTGGTACATATAATTGTGATGGAGAATTATATGCAATCTACCTTTTACAAGAGTATCAAGGAATGAAAATAGGACAAAAGTTATTTCAAGCTTTATTATCGGATTGTATAAATAATGATATGCAATCACTTTTAGTTTGGGTTGTTACGAATAATCCTTCTAAAAAGTTTTATGAAAAATTTAACCCAGAAAAAATTGATACAAAATTTTTAGAGCGATTACAGGTAGAAGAGACAGCATATTGCTGGAGAGATATAAATAATATTATTATGTAAATTTTATGTTTGAAAGAGGTATACCAATTAAGGTATACCTCTTTTGTTTAAACATTTTGGATAGATTACTAATGAAAAATAGTAAGTATGTAGTTTGAAACTGAGTATTTTTTTGTGTATTTTTAACTAGATTAAAGAAAAGAGGGAAAACAATAAAAATTAAAGCAGATAAAAAAATTCTGAAATATACTATTGAATTGAATATCATTATCAATTAGAATCATAGTTGATAACGATATTCAATTATCAATTGTAATATGAAATTCTCATAGCGTTAATATAAAGAGGAGGACCAACATGCAGCATGCGAAACAAATCGCAGAACATGCAACATTACAAAGCTTTTTAAACTGTTATTTAAGAGAAACAGGGAGTGGAGAATGGATTACAGAGGATGAAAGAATGAAGAGTATCTTCAGTAATACGTTGAATAGAGATACAGTCCCCACATATTTATGTTGTCGGCTATCGGCACAGAACGTTACTTTGTATGGAGAAGTTATATATAAATCATCAACAGATCGCCATTTGTTTGGAGAACAATTTTATTATCAAATTGGAGATAGTAATTCTGTTATTACAGCAGATTATGTTACAGTTATTACATTTTTAATAAAAGAGATGTCTATCAACTACGGAGAAGGAACGAATCCTGCGGAACTTATGCTTCGAGTCATTCGTAGTTGTCAAAATATTGAGGAATTTACAAAAGAGAGAATAGAAGATACATCCGCATTATACGGTTTCCATACAACTTTTATAGAAGCGGAGCAGTCTTTATTATTTGGGCATTTAACTCATCCTACACCAAAGAGTAGACAGGGGATATTGGATTGGAAAAGTGCAATGTATTCTCCAGAATTAAAAGGAGAATGTCAGCTTCATTATTTTCGGGCACATAAAAGTATAGTAAATGAAAAATCATTATTATCAGATTCTACAACAATGATTATAAAAGAAGAATTAAGTAATGATGAGATGGTTAGTAAGGAATTTATAGCGAAGTACTGTAAGGAAGATCAATATGCATTAATTCCAATTCATCCGCTTCAGGCAGAATGGCTCTTGCATCAAGCTTACGTACAAGATTGGATAGTTCAAGAATTGCTTGAGTATATTGGTCCTGTAGGTAAGTATTATATGGCAACATCATCACTAAGGACGCTATATCATCCCAATTCGAAGTATATGCTTAAGTTTTCATTTCCGGTGAAAGTAACGAATTCAATGCGTATTAATAAACTGAAAGAACTTGAGAGTGGTCTTGAAGGGAAGGAAATGTTAAATACGGCTATTGGTGAAGTACGAGAAAGATTTCCAGGATTTGATTTTATTTGTGATCCAGCCTTTATTACATTAAATTATGGAACACAAGAATCTGGATTTGAAGTGATTATTCGTGAGAATCCTTTTTATAGTGAACATGCAAACGACGCAACATTAATTGCTGGGCTAGTTCAAGACGCTATACCTGGGGAGCGTACGCGGTTATCGAATATTATTCATCGCCTAGCAGATTTAGAAAGTAAAAGCTGTGAAGAAGTAAGCTTAGAGTGGTTTAGACGATATATGAATATTTCTTTAAAGCCAATGGTATGGATGTATTTACAGTATGGTGTTGCATTAGAAGCTCATCAGCAAAATAGCGTTGTTCAGCTAAAAGATGGTTATCCGATCAAATATTATTTCCGTGATAATCAAGGATTTTATTTCTGTAATTCAATGAAAGAGATGCTTAATAATGAATTAGCTGGTATTGGAGAACGTACTGGAAATTTATATGACGACTATATTGTGGATGAGAGATTTCGTTACTACTTAATTTTCAATCATATGTTTGGCCTCATTAATGGTTTTGGCACAGCAGGATTAATTAAGGAGGAAATTCTTCTCTCGGAATTAAGGTCTGTACTTGAATCATTTCTTCCATATAACCGGGAACCTTCTACATTTTTAAGAGAATTATTGGACGAAGATAAGTTAGCGTGTAAAGCAAATTTACTAACGAGATTTTTCGATGTCGATGAGTTAAGTAATCCATTGGAGCAAGCTATTTATGTGCAAGTACATAATCCACTAGTTAGAGAAGTGGCTGTTCGTTCATAAATAACGTTAAAATTTCACGTAATACAAATAATGGTATTTTGTCATAAGGTGGAGGGTTTTATGAGAGTGGACATGTATCATACGAAAGTATTGAAGGCGCTCGAATCAGAAGATTACATTTCAGTACGAAGAAGAGTGCTACGTCAATTAGTAGAATCGTTAATTTATGAGGGGATTATTACACCGGTTCGCATAGAAAAAGAAGAACAACTTCTTTTTCTAATACAAGGACTTGATGAAGAAGACAAAAGTGTCACGTACAAATGCTATGGCAGGGAACGGATGACATTTGGACGTATTTCTTTAGACTCATTAATAGTAAGAGTCCAAGATGAACAGCAAGAAATACAGTCTGTCTCGCAATTTCTAGAAGAAGTTTTTCGGGTTACTAGTGTAGAACAAGCTAAATTAGATTCTTTTATGCACGAATTAGAACAAACAATATTTAAAGACACGATTGCACAATATGAAAGAAATAATAAGAGAGAATATACTCAAAAATCTTACGATGAGTTTGAAAGCCAATTAATAGATGGCCATCCATATCATCCTAGTTATAAAGCACGTGTTGGATTTCAATATCGTGACAATTTTCAATATGGTTATGAATTTATGCAGCCAATAAAACTCATATGGATTGCAGCACATAAGAATTATGCGACTGTAGGTTATGAGAATGAAGTGATGTATAACAACATTTTAAAAGAGGAGATTGGCGATCGTAAATTAGAAGAGTTTATGGAACGAATTCGTAATAAGGGATGTAATCCAAAACAGTACGTGTTTATACCTGTTCACCCATGGCAGTGGGAGAATTTCATCATTTCAAATTATGCGGATCATATACAGGGTAAATTTATTATTTATTTAGGAACATCAGAGGACGATTATTGCGCGCAACAGTCAATGAGAACGTTAAGAAATATTAAGAGTCCAAAGAAACCGTACGTTAAATTATCGATGAATTTACTCAACACTTCAACACTTCGTACGCTGAAACCATACTCTGTTGTAAGTGCACCAGTAATATCAAATTGGTTAAATGATGTTGTAAGTAATGACGCCTATTTAATGGATGAAGCACGTTTAATCTTGTTAAGTGAGTTTTCAAGTGTAACGTATGACATGAATAAGAAAGCTATATATGGTTCATTAGGATGTATTTGGCGCGAAAGCGTTCACAAGTATTTAGATGCACAAGAGGCTGCAATTCCTTTTAATGGTTTATACGCTAAAGAGAAAGATGGTACACCAATTATTGATGCGTGGTTGAATAAATATGGAATGAAGGATTGGCTACAATTACTTATTCAAAAAGCGATAATACCAGTTATACATCTTGTTGTAGAGCATGGCATCGCACTGGAATCACATGGACAAAATATGATTCTAGTCCATAAAGAAGGGGTGCCTGTTCGTATTGCGTTAAAGGATTTTCATGAAGGGCTTGAGTTTTATCGTCCATATTTGAAAGAAGTTGACAAATGTCCCGACTTTACTAAAATGCATAAAACATATGCGAATGGAAAAATGAATGATTTCTTTGAAATGGATCGCATTGAATGTTTGCAAGAGATGGTGTTAGATGCACTATTTCTGTTTAATTTAGGAGAATTAGCATTCGTACTTGCGGATGAGTATGGATTGAAAGAAGAACATTTTTGGATGATGGTTGTTGAAGAAATTGAAAATCATTTAAGAATATATCCACATTTGAAAGGTAGATTTGAAAATATTCAATTATATGCACCTACATTCTATGCTGAACAATTAACGAAACGTCGATTATATATGGATGTGGAATCGCTTGTTCATGAAGTTCCAAATCCATTGTATAGAGTAAGACAACTTATGAAACAAAAATCAGCTGTTACAGGGGGAAATTATGCTAATCGTTAATAAACAAGAGTATAGCAAAAGTGATTTTGAATTGAGATTACAAGTTTATGAGGAAATGGAACAATTTCAAAAAGCAGAAGGAAATAGATTTGCACTTTGTCTGAAAGATCCATTCGATATTATTACGCTTGTGTTTTTCTTAAAAGAAAAGAAATCATCAGTATTACTTATACATGAAGATACGCCAAAAGAAACGGCTATTGAAATGGCAAAGCGTGCAAATTGTGTAGGGATTTTATATGGAGAATATGGCGATTTTACAAAATTAGAAGTAGGGAACTTTTTACTAGAAGAGCCTTCTTTATTGCAATATAGTTCGGGAACTACGGGAGAACCGAAACTGATTCGTAGAGCATGGACGGAAGTTGATACAGAAATTACTGCCTATAATGAAGCTTTAAATTGTGAAGTAGATGAAGTGCCAATCGTTATGGCTCCTGTTTCACATTCATACGGACTAATATGTGGTACGTTATCAGCAATTACGAGGGGGAGCAAGCCTGTAATCATTACGAACAAAAATCCTAAATTCGCATTAAATATAGTTCGCAATACAGAAAAACATATTATATATGCAGTACCACTTATGTTACACATTATGGGGAGTTTTCCATTAGGAACGTTCCAGTTTCATAAAATTATGACATCAGGATCGCCTTTGCCAGAAGCACTATTTTATAAACTAAAAAAAATGACAACATATATGATGCAGCAATACGGTTGTTCTGAAGCAGGTTGTATTAGTATATGTCATAATATGAAAAGCCATTTAGATTTAGGAAACTCTCTACCTCATGCAAGTATAAGCATAGGTTCAGATGAAAATGCACCGGAAGAAATCGTCGTGAAAATGAATGATAAGGAAATTTTCACGAAGGATTTAGGGTATAAATCTGAGCGTGGCATTCATTTTATGGGGCGTATGGACGATGTAATTAATGTCTCAGGATTAAAAGTCTTTCCTATAGAGGTAGAAGAAACGATGCTTCGATTGGAAGGTGTGCAAGAGGCAATTGTATATCGGGGGAAACATCCTGTGATGGGCGAAATAGTTAAAGCGAAAGTGATCTCTCATGTTGATCCAGTGAAAATAAGAGAATGGTGTATTCAGCACTTACCTTCTTATAAAGTTCCGCATGAAATTGAAAGTGTAAATGAAATTCCTAAAAAAAAAACTGGAAAAGTAAGTAGAAAGTTACTAGAGATGGGAGAGGTTACAACATGAGACGGGAAGCGTTAAAGAATGCCGTGTTAAAAATTATGATAGAAAAAATGGAACTGAAAAATGTAACGCATTTAGAAGAAACGATGCGCTTAAATCAAGATTTATATATAGATTCGGTAATGATGTTACAGCTTATTGTATACATAGAAATGGATGTAAAGCTATGCGTTCCAGAGGATGAGGTAGACCCAAAGGCATTTCTTACTGTAGGATCTTTGCTTGATTTTATGGAAGAGTTAGAGCCGTTACAGGAAGTAAATGTGAATAACTAACCTTTAGGAAAGTGGATGAGAGTATGACTTCAATTAAAGTGCACTGTTTAGTGAGTTGTTTTTGTGAAATTATAAAAAGGCGTAGCGACATTGATTTTCGTCCATTTTATTTTGGACTATGGGATGGAGATTTTGATATAACACAAGGCGGAATTATTTCATATCACTCTGAAAACATTAACCATGATCATTATTTACTTTGGTTTGAAAAATTGTACGGTATTAAAGTAAACGAATGGTATGATCATGCAAAAGATAAAGATAGCAATGTAGAAACGTTTTTAGAATTAGTAGAAAACAAGCCGGAAAATCGTTATGTCATTGTAATGGTTGATATGTCTCTATTACCAGAGAGGGAAAATAAATTTCATCAAAAACCGTTTCCACATTATTTAATGATATCAAAAACAGAGAAAGAAGAAGAGTGGTTCATGCTAGATCCTGATTTTCGTTGGGAAGGAAATATGGAAAGAGAAAAAGTACTTCACTCTATTCAAGATAACCCATTTGGTGGAGGTTATTTCATTGATATAGAAGGAATTGGGGAGCCAACGCAAGAAACAGTAGCTAGTTATTTCACAGAAACATTCAAAAAGAACGACAATGAACTGACTATGGAACTGAAAAATTTAATTGTAAAAATGGCAAATGAGGAAGAAGGATATGCGCTTTCTGGACTTGTAGCAGCAGTAAAACAAATACCAGTACTTGCAATTCGTAAATATAGTTATGAGCATGCCTTTGCATACTTCCGTGAAACGTTGCAATATTCGGAGCAAGAATTTGATTATTGGTGTGATCGGGTAGAGGATATTGTACAAGGATTTACAAATGTACAGTATCGTGCAATTAAAATGGCAATGACGAATAATAAAGGTATGCTAGTATCGATTATTGAAAAACTGGATGAAATGAATGCAATTGAACTGCAAATTAAGAAGGAATTAGAGAGACAGTTTCTATCATGGAAAGGTATGAAAACAAATCAATCTGTCGCAACTCTTTAATAAGCTAACTGAATTTAAGATAGGGGAGTTTAATACTATGAAATATTCGCTATGTACCATTTCATTTCGTCATCAATTAATTTCATTTACTGATATTGTTCAATTTGCATATGAAAACGGTTTTGAAGGAATTGAATTATGGGGGACGCATGCACAAAATTTGTACATGCAAGAACGTGAAACGACAGAACGAGAATTGAATTTTCTAAAGGATAAAAACTTAGAAATTACGATGATAAGTGATTACTTAGATATATCATTATCAGCAGATTTTGAAAAAACGATAGAGAAAAGTGAACAACTTGTAGTACTAGCTAATTGGTTTAATACGAATAAAATTCGCACGTTTGCTGGGCAAAAAGGGAGCAAGGACTTCTCGGAACAAGAGAGAAAAGAGTATGTGAAGCGAATACGTAAGATTTGTGATGTGTTTGCTCAGAACAATATGTATGTGCTGTTAGAAACACATCCCAATACACTAACGGACACATTGCCTTCTACTATAGAGTTATTAGAAGAAGTAAACCATCCGAATTTAAAAATAAATCTTGATTTTCTTCATATATGGGAGTCTGGCGCAGATCCAATAGACAGTTTCCATCGATTAAAGCCGTGGACACTACATTACCATTTTAAGAATATATCTTCAGCGGATTATTTGCATGTGTTTGAACCTAATAATGTATATGCTGCAGCAGGAAGTCGTATAGGTATGGTTCCGTTATTTGAAGGTATTGTAAATTATGATGAGATTATTCAGGAAGTGAGAAATACGGATCTTTTTGCTTCCTTAGAATGGTTTGGACATAATTCAAAAGAGATATTAAAAGAAGAAATGAAAGTATTAATAAATAGAAAATTAGAAGTAGTAACTTCGTAATGTGAAATGATGTGAGAGTCTCGTTTAGAGGCTCTTTTTTATGGTAAAAAAATAACCAAAAATTTCCATGTATTTTAATTTGAATTTAACACAATTTATATATAAATAAGGAGGTGATTGGTAATGGCTAGAAATCGTAATTCTAATCAATTAGCATCACATGGAGCACAAGCAGCTTTAGATCAAATGAAGTATGAAATTGCACAAGAGTTCGGTGTACAACTTGGAGCTGATACTTCTTCACGTGCAAACGGTTCTGTAGGCGGTGAAATCACAAAACGCCTAGTAGCGATGGCAGAACAACAGCTTGGTGGCGGATATACTCGCTAAATGTATAAGGTTATAGGAGAAAGGAAGGATTCTTCCTTTCTTTTTTTTTCAATTAATTGGTATGGATATATAGTGAACAGAATTCAAAGAATAGAAGTAATACTATATTTTACCCAATTTCTTTTGTTGTGAATGGGAAGTATTAAAGATGTAATAGCCCTGGTGGAATGAAAATTATGTTCCAGCAGGGCTATTATATGGTAAGAAATATATGATGAAAGGTTCCGAAATCAACATGTTAAAAAAAGAAAACTGTTGTTTAATTGCGCTTGCATCAGTTCCACTTGTCATGACATTAGGGAATTCAATGCTCATTCCAATCTTGCCGACAATTGAAAAGAAATTACATATTTCATCGTTTCAAGTATCCATGATTATTACAATTTACTCTATCGTAGCCATTTTACTTATACCGATTGCTGGTTATTTATCAGATAGATGGGGACGAAAGATGGTAATGGTTCCGAGTTTGCTGATTGCGGCTATAGGAGGAGCTATAACTGGTTGGGTATCTTGGAAAGTTGATAATCCCTACACTTGGATATTAATCGGTAGAGCGATTCAAGGTATTGGTGCTGCTGGGGCAATGCCGGTTGTTATACCGTGTGTTGGTGATTTATACAAAGACGAAAAACAAGTTAGTACAGGCCTGGGAATTATTGAGACATCCAATACATTTGGAAAAGTGCTGAGCCCTATTTTAGGATCTGCTCTTGCTGCCATTGTATGGTTCTTACCATTTTGGGCGATTCCAGTTTTATGTGTCATATCAATTGTTTTGTTGCTTGTTCTAGTAAAGGCAAAGAAACAAGAAGGAGAAGTACCACCACTTAAAGAGTTTATAAAATCTATTCTGTCTACGTTTCGAGAAAAAGGAAGATGGTTAATTGCCATTTTTGCATTAGGTGCAATTATTATGCTTATTTTATTCGGAATTCTCTTTTATTTGTCGACTATACTGGAATCAAAGTATGACATTCATGGTATATGGAAAGGGTGTGTGCTTGCTATCCCGTTACTTGTACTGTCACTTAGTTCATATATGGCCGGTAAAAAAATTGGAGATAATCAAAATGTTATGAAGAAGTGTATTTATATTGGTTTTTTAATGGCAGCTGCATCAGTCATCATTCCTTTATTTATAAAAGGGATTTATTTACTACTTCTTTGTCTCGTTATTATGGGGATAGGGATTGGTATGGCACTCCCATGTTTAGATGCCCTCATTACACAAGGAATTGAAAAGGAGCAAAGGGGAACGGTTACGTCATTTTATAGTTCAATGCGATTTATCGGTGTAGCAGCTGGACCACCTTTATATTCTTTTTTCATGAAAGGGGCGGACCATGAAGTGTTTTATTTGACAAGTATTTTCGCTGCCATTGGTGCTATCATAGCAATCATTTGGATTAAACCAGCAAAGGATGCAAAGACGGTAAAACAGAAACCAGAGCCTACTTCATAATTTGTAAGAGAATTGCATGATGTTTTGAGTAACATGCAATTCTCTTTCGTTCATTAAGAATAAATAACTTGTTTTAACATATAAAGCGCGACACCCCATATGATGAGACCAGAAAATTTATTTAATAATAAAATTGTCTTTCCGGTTGAGTCTAGTCTTTTTAGAAATTTCCCCGCTAACGCTAAGCTTATAAACCAAATCCAAGAAACGATAATAGTTGCAAGTGTGAAAGCCCATTTTTCACTTCCTATGTATTGAATAGAATTTGTTCCAATTACACCGATTGTGTCTAAAATAGCATGTGGATTTAATAACGAAACGGATGCTGCGAAAAGGATTTGCTTTTTTAAGGGCATACTTTTTTCTTGTTTTACATCGTTGGAAGGGTTACTTCTCCAAATAACAAAGCCCATGTATAGGAGAAAGAAAAATCCAATTATATATAACGAGTTAGTTAGCCAAGAAAAAGTAAGGAGTACAAGGGAGACACCTTGCACTGCAATCAATATGAGTAACGTATCACATATAGAGGCAGTTAATACTACAGGGGCTGCCCTCCAAATGTTTGGTTGGCTCGCACCTTGGTTAAAGACAAAAACATTTTGTACACCTAATGGAATGATAAGTCCAAATGCAAGAATGATACCATGAATAATTGCTTCACTCATCATATTACCTCCTATTTTAATTCATTATGATAGTGTATATTGTATAGAAGAAATGAAAATTTGTATCCATCCATATGGTTGGGGAGGTTACCAACCAAAAAGAATATAAGGTGATATAATGGAAAGATTCGTTTGGAAACCGAATATGTCTCTAGCGACTCCTCTGTATAAACAAATAGAAACGTATATAAAAGAAAGGATCGTTAATGGAGAATGGACCGTTGGAACGAAATTACCTTCACAAAGAGATTTGGCCCATACATTTGGTGTGAATCGAAGCACAATTGTAATGGCTTTCGATGAACTAGTTGCAAAGGGGTACATAGAAGGGAATGGCAGGAAAGGAACAATTGTTGTAAATAATAATGAGAATGCTTCAACTTACGCACCCCCGCCTAATTGGCAGTCTTATGTAGAAACAGGACTTCATTATCCGAATCTCCCAGCTATTCAGGAGATTAATCAAGCTGAATTTTATCCACATGTAATTCGATTAGGAACAGGTGAGCTCGCGCCGAGTCTCTTACCTGAGAAAAAGATGAAAGAAATTATGAATAAGCTTTTAAAGTCAAATGTGAAGCTTGGGTATGAAGAGCCGAAAGGAAATTTTTATTTAAGGGAAAAGATTTCCGAATACTTAAAGGGGCATGGTATATGTGTATCTCCTGACTCTATATTAATTGTTTCAGGAGCAATTCAAGCGCTGCAACTTATCTCTATGGGGCTTCTTCCAAAAGGGGCATCCATCTTATTAGAGAAACCATCCTATTTATACTCGCTTAATGTTTTTCAATCCGCAGGAATGCGTTTCATTGGAATACCAATGGATGAGAACGGTTTAAATACATCATATATTACAAAATATAAGAAGCAATTTAATGCATCTATTTTATATACAATCCCGTCTTTTCATAATCCAACGAACTTTAGTATGAATGCGAAGAAACGAATAGAAGTGATGGAAATATGTAATGAAATTGGATTACCTATTATAGAGGACGCAGTGTATCAAGACTTATGGTTTGATGCACCTTGTTCGAAACCTTTAAAAGCCTATGATAAAAATGAAATCGTACTACATATTGGAAGCATGTCCAAAGTAATTAGTCCAGGGTTAAGAATTGGATGGATTGTTGGACCTGAGCCAGTAATTCAAAGATTGTCAGACATAAAAATGCAAACAGATTATGGTTCAAGCACTATATCTCAGAAAATTGCAGCAGAGTGGTTTACAAATGGTCTATATGATGAGCATTTGCGCTTTGTAAGAAGTGAATTGAAAAAACGAAGAGATTTTATGTTACTAATGTTAGATAAATATCTTCGTGAAATAGCAACTTGGCATGAACCAACAGGGGGATTTTATATATGGGTACATATAAAAGTACCCATTTCATATCGCAGTTTATTTGATAAAGCTCTGCAAGAAAAGGTTTTATTAAACCCAGGTACTTTATATGATAGAAGTGCAAATCAATTTTTGCGCCTATCGTATTCATACGCAACGTTAGAAGAAATTGAAATAGGTATAAAAAAACTTGCACAACTAATGAAAAAGTAAGAGGAGAAAGTAATGAAACAATATGTAATTTGCCAAATGATCAATGGAGAAAAATATTTAGCTGCTTATGCAGAGACGAAGCAAGAAGCGATTGAAAAAGCAGAACTGTTAGGATTAAGAACGGGAAATCGTTACATAGTTATTACTGCAGAGGAAGCCGAAGGGTTAACGTATCCTTAAACAATGTACGAGATTATATAATAATAAATAAGTCTAGTAATATAAGAAATTACTAGGCTTATTTATTATTAAGTTGTTAAACGTTCTCGTATTTATACGCAAAGTAATAATATTATGAGTCAAGTTGACGAAAAAATCGATTTGTCTTTCGATCTTGATTTCCTTTTCTATATTCATCGATATATTGCCTAAAGTTCCAAGCTTGTAAAAATTTATTAGCAGAGTTATAACCAGAATTGTAAAGCCATTCTTTTTCTTCCTTTGTCAGTTCAAAATTAGTACTTGTAATCGTTCCTGTTGGAATTGTAATCGTTCTTGCTTTTGATTCCTTATCTAAATGACGTAAATCATGAGCTTGCATCATTGTTTTAAATAGTCCTTTGAACATGGAAATAGGCTCGTTATAGTGAGCAGGATCAGCTTGAATCTCATCTTTTACAAAATGAAATCCGAAAGTCGGCCAGCGAGGAGCGGTAGGTGAATCGAAGATCCAAATTGGATAATTACTTAGAATTCCTCCATCAACCATATAACAAGGCTGTTTCCATTTTGGAGTTCTCCATTTTACCGGTTCAAAGAAGAAGGGGATTGTACTACTCATTCTTACCGCTTTAGCGATAGAGAAGCGATAATTTAAAAATCCGTAGTTTGGTAAGTCGTCAGGAAAGACAACCATTTTACCATTACTAATATCAGAGGCGATGATTTTGAGTTTGTTTAGATCCGGTAAATCAGTAAATAAATGAACACCTTTTTTTCGAAGTAATTCTTCAATCCATTCTTCTATAAATACATTAGAATATATACCTAGAGTAGTCCATGCACTGAGTCCCTTGCCGATAAAAGGAATTCTATCAATAAAGGTTCTTTTCGTAAATTTATTATAATCAATATCAGTTATAATCGTTTTTAACTCTGAACAAGAATATCCTGCCGCTAGGAGCGCTGCAATAATCGAACCAGCCGATGTACCAGCTACACGTTCCCATTCATAACCTTTTTCGGCTAACGCGCAAATTGCCCCGACATGCGCAATACCGCGCACACCGCCTCCTTCAAAAACACCATCAATCTTCATTAAACATACTTCCTTTCGAATGAAAGATTTAGAAATGGCAAAAAAGCACGTATTGTACGTGCTTTTTTACAATAGTTTTTTAGTTTACTAGCAGCCTACAAAGCCGCCCCAACAGCTAGCTCCGATGATGATTAGAAGGATAAATAAAACGATTAATAAAGCGAAACCTCCGTAACCACAACCGCCGCCACCGTATCCGTAACCACAGCAACTATATCCGTAACCCATGTGGAATTCCTCCTTATATTTAAAAATGAACGAGGGGAAAATGTACTGGAAGAACTAAAGAATTATCATGTTTGTAGGAACAATGTATAGTATGCTTTTTTAAACTTGTTCGCGTACGAAGGATAAGCCCGTTTTTGGGAGGCTTGTTGATTTTGTAAAGAATGAAGTATAATCTTTGTACTATGATATAAATAAGTATGTAAATGTAAGGAGAATTTATGAATAAAAAAATTGAAGTATTAATTGATAAATATGAACTAACACACTTGAAAGAAGAACTTATTAATACTGTATTTCCTTGTATAAAAGTTGTGCCAAAGCAGCAGGGAACTGTTGCGATAGGTAGTTCGAAAATGGGAGGAGTTCCTGATCTACCAGCTTTATTTGAATATCCAAAGCATAAAGGAAATCCACTACAATTTATCGCGCAATTTAACTTAAGTGATTTACAAAACGTTGGTATGGATCACAATCTTCCTAAGACGGGGATGCTGTATTTCTTTTGCATTGAAAATTATTTTGAAGAAAATGTGAATCTAACAGAAGCTGGGCGTGTACTTTATTATGATGTTCCTGTAGAGCAATTACGAAGAGAAAATGAAATACAAGCGAAATATAACCAGTGTGCAATTACTTTTGAACTGACATACAAATTACCAGAACTTTTCATTGAAGATGAGGCTGATTCAGATCGTTTCTTGCAATTACTTGAAGAGCTAATTCCAGATAACTACGATAACCATCAAATGTTTGGTGAGCCATTCTCTGTACAAGAAGAAGTGTTATATGAGACAGGAGAATATATGGGAGTAGACCCGCAGCAAATGACTCTTTTATTCCAAATTGATTCAGATCATAAAAATTGTAATATGGTTTGGGGAGAACTAGGGATGCTATATTTCTGTATTAATAATGAAGATTTGAAAAATCAACGTTTTGAAAATACATGCTGTGTATTACAAACATGCTAATGAAAAAAGGTTGTTCTTTTAAAAAGAACAACCTTTTTATGTGAATTAGTTAATATGCATAATCTCATATGACCTATACGAAAAAGTATTGTATACTCTGAAACTATACGATACTTTTTCGTATAGTTATAGAATATAAGGAGTGACAAGATGGGAAAGACAAGTAAGTATGTGACAGCTGCCGCACTTTGTTCAACTATAGTAATGGGAGGCTTACAAGCATCATCTGTATCTTATGCAGCTACAAATCCGACTACAGTGACAGCACAATCAGATGTAAAGTTATTAGATGATTTCAGAAAAGAATTAAAAAAACAGATTGATAATCGAGAAGAAAATATTACAATCACATATAAAACAAAAGATAGAAATGCTAGAAATATTATGGATCAATTGTATGGTGAGTTTAATAAAATTGTAGATGCTGATGAGTATGTAAAATATAATGTAGCGTCTACTAGATATTCTATTAAAGGAATGCCAGGGGACTATACGTTTACACTGCAAGTAAAATACCGTGAATCAAAAGAACAAACTCAATATGTAAAAGCTCAGGCGAAATCAATTGTTGGATCAATTGTAAAACCAGGGATGGATGAGCATGAGAAAGTAAAAGCTATTCACGATTACGTTGTTAAGCATGTGTCTTATGATACGTCTTATCAAGCGTATACAGCATATGAAGCATTAGCGAATCGTTCTGCCGTTTGCCAAGGATATACATTATTAACGTATGAGTTGTTAAAAGAGGCAGGTATTCAAAATCATATTGTAACAGGCACAGGAAATGGACAAGCTCACGCGTGGAATTTAGTGAACATTGAAAACAAATGGTATCACCTAGATACTACATTTGATGATCCAGTACCAGATAAAGCAGGGCGTGTAACTTACTCATATTTTAATATGTCTGACGAACAGTTAAGTAAAGATCATGAATGGAATCGTAGCAAATATCCAGCGGCAACTACAAGTTATTTTGGTGAATTAACAAATAAAATAAAAGCTGGTAGCTCAAAGACTGTCGTATATGAGCAGATGTTAAAAGAAACAAATTTACAATACTTATCTGCAGAATACGGAGCAGAAAATTATAATGAATTTAAGCAAAAGTTGCAGCAACAGTTTGCAGCCAAACCAGAAAAAGTAGAAGTACGATATAAGCAGTCCATGGATGGGACGATGCAAGATATAAAGAAAGTATTAAATGAAATAAATTGGCCAAAAGGTGCAAAGCGTGTGTCTTATCAAGTAGCGCCTTATAGTGCATTGGCTGGTTATTCATTGGCGACAATTACATTTACGTATTAAGCAATGAGAAAGAGCATCTGTAAAAGATGCTCTTTTTATATTTGTTGATCACTTTAAAATATTGGGAATTATGTGATAAAATAAAAAGGAGAGGATGTGAATGCTGAATGAACTTGTTCGAAAGTAATATTTTCACATTGATATATACTTGTTTAGTAATCGGACTTATCGTTTTGTTTTTCATATCATTTACTTTGTTTATTAGAAGAGTATTACAAAGCAGCGTTGCAAAGAAACACCACGTGATTAATATGAACCAGAAGCTAGATCGAATCATTGAATTGCTTGAAAAAGATAAAAAATAGCGATAGAAGAAGTATGAAAAGGGGAAAGAGAATGGCGAATTATATAAAAGAATTACGTGAAAAAGTAGGACATGATTATGTTTTCTTAAACTTTGCCGGTGGTTGTGTATTTAATAAAGATGGAGAAGTATTACTGCAAAAAAGAGGAGACTTTAACGCTTGGGGATTTCCAGGTGGTGCAATGGAGATAGGAGAATCAGCTGCGGAAACTGCAATCCGGGAAATAAAAGAAGAAACCGGGTATGATGTAGAAATAAATGAGCTTATTGGAGTGTATACAAAATATTTTCAATCATATCCAAATGGAGACAAGGCCCAGTCAATTGTGATGTTCTTTTCATTCTCAATAGTTGGAGGTGACAAAAAAGTAGATGGTGATGAAACGTTGGATTTGAAGTTTTTCCCGTTAGACGACATGCCACCGTTATTTTGTAAACAACATGAAGATTGCTTGCAAGATTTATTGGAGAAAAGAGTAGGGGTATATCGTTAACATATAAAAAAGAAGCTAAATGAAGATTAGCTTCTTTTTTATGTTTTATTTATTTCCACCAATCATCAAACATTGACGCTGGTACTTGTCTTTTATGCTCACTCACTGTGTAACGTTTTTCAATTTTCTCTGCAACGTCAGCTGGAACTGCTTTACCTTCTAAATAATCATCTAATTGATCATAAGTAATACCTAACTCTGTTTCGTCAGCTTGACCTGGTTTTTCATCTAATAAATCAGCTGTTGGCATTTTTAAGTAAAGTCGCTCGTCTGCACCTAACTCTTGTAATAATGCACGTCCTTGGCGCTTCGTTAATCCCGTTAATGGTAATAAATCTGCACCACCATCTCCGAATTTTGTAAAGAACCCTGTTACAGCTTCTGCAGCGTGATCTGTTCCGATAACAAGTAACCCTTTTTGTCCACCAATTGCATATTGAGTAACCATACGGATACGTGCTTTCACGTTACCTTTATTAAAATCTGTTAATGACTCACCCAATAAGTTTTCATATTGATTTGAAAAAGCATCAACAGTTGAAGCAATATCAAATGCAACAGATTGATCTGCTTGAATGAATTGTAATGCTAATTGTGCATCATCTTCATCTTTTTGTACTTTATAAGGAAGACGCACGGCGATAAACGTTACATTACCACCTTCGTTACGAATTTCTTCAACTGCAAGTTGTGCTAAGCGTCCTGCTAATGTAGAGTCTTGGCCGCCGCTAATACCAAGTACAAATCCTTTTGCGCCTGTTTTTTTTACATAATCCTTTAAGAAATCAACTCGTTTACGAATTTCAACTTTTGGATCAATTACAGGCTGAACATGTAATGCTTTCATAATCTGTTCTTGTAATGTCATTATGTTTTCCTCCTATTCATATTAAAGCGGTAAATAAGTTTATATGTATAATGGTACATACTTCTATCCTTTATTATTTCGCAAAACTAACGAATATACAATAGGATGTGTGTATGAATATGAATGTAGTCATTATAAATAAAGTACTACGTATAAGCAATTTTTTTAAACCTTTCAAAAATGTAAGGTTTTTGTCATTTGAATCGATGGAAGGTATCTCCGCACTTTACTAATATAAAAACATAGATAGTAGAAGGGCGGAGAAGTAATATGAACATTAGAGAACTAGCATATCGGAATGTAACCCGAAATAGACGGACATACTCAGCCTATTTTTTGAGTAGTGCATTTGCAATTATGGCCTTTTTTGTGTATTCATTTTTTGCGTTTCATCCGGCATTAAGTGCAGGAGAATTAGGTCAGTACGTATTCGTAAGTATGTCTTTTGCACAGTCTATTATTTATTTACATTCTTCTTTATTTTATATTCGATGGGAATGTTTTTAAAAACGAGAAAGCGTGAACTAGGAATTTTAATGATGCTAGGTATGACGAAATATCAATTAAAGCGTCTGATTTTTTTGAAAATATTATGATTGGAATAGGGGCAATTATTTTTGGTATTCTTTCAGGTATGTTATTTTCAGGGGTATTACTATTTGTCGCTCCGATGATATTGAAACTAGATATCTCCTTATCCTATTACATACCGATGAAAGCAATTGTTGTAACAAGTATTATGTTTTTCATATTATTTATGATCATATCATTGTTTAGTGCAGGAATGATTCGTAAAAATAAAATTATGAAGTTGTTTAGAGGGTCAGCAGAGGCAAAACCGGAACCGAAAGCATCAATCATTTCTTCAATATTAGCAGTAGTATTGCTTAGTGCTGGCTATGTAGGAGCTCTTCTATCGCATGGCGCAATGGTATTTATTATGATGATTCCTGTTACAACGGTAGTTATTATTGGGACGTATTTGTTGTACAAGCAGCTGAGTGTCTTTATTATTCGATTATGTAAAAAAAGTAAACGTTTCTATTGGACACAGACTAATATTATTACGTTATCAGATTTAGCGTATCGCATGAGAGATAACGCAAGAATGTTCTTTATTGTAACCATTATTTCTACTGTAGCATTTTCCGCAATAGGGACATTAGTCGGCTTCGCATCCATGACGAAAGGGATAATGGAGAGACCAATTGCGTTTCATTACCATTCTAAGCAAGGGAATAGTAACGAATCACAACATATACAAATGATTGACAAAGGATTAAAGAAATATAATATAGCAGCTTCAAAAACTAATATTTCGACAAAGAAAACGGAGGAACAGTCGTTAAGAAGCGCCACTTTTATAAAAGAATCAGATTATAAGGAATATGCAAAGTTAACAGGAGAACCATTTAATACTGTAGCAAATAAAGAGGTTGTATTTTTGTCAGCTGATATACCAGGGCCAGCGATGAAAGAAAGAAAAGAAATTACTTTACCCAATATGAATGAAAGTTTAAAGGTGAAAAAAGTTACTTCATCTTCATTGGGGAAAATATTAAGAGGAAATGTTTATGTAATCTCTAATAATCAATATGATTCATTACAAGATGGATTTATAGAGACAAAAGATTATATGTATAAAACTGAAAGAACGAAAGATGAGATTGAAATTGGTAAAGAGCTTACGCATCAAATTAAACCGTATCAAGAACAGTCAACGTTTAGTGCGGAAGAGTACGAACAAAACCAAAGTTTACAAATTGCAGGACCGATTTTATTTGTAGGTTTCTTTATTGGTATAGTATTTTTCGTTTGCGCAGGAAGTTTCCTTTACTTCCGTTTATTCTCCGATTTGGAGGATGATGTTCGCTTGTTCGAAATGATTCGAAAAGTTGGATTGACGAGTAGGGAATTATCGAAGGTAGTTACAATTCGATTGGCGCTTTTATTCTTCGTTCCAATTGGTGTTGCAACATTACATGGGGCAGTAGCCTTAACGGCGTTAGGGCAAATGTTTGAGTACTCATTGTTTAAAGAAAATACAGCTGTATTAAGTATTTTCATAGGTATTCAAGTTGTATACTTCTTACTTATAAGATCCCGTTATGTAAAACAATTGAAAGAGAGATTACGTATGCATTAAATGTGTTTTTTTAACTCGAGTACAAAATTTTCTAAAAAGAGGCAAGTATTGCCAAAAAGTGATAAAATGGAAAAAGCGAGGTGAAAAAAATTAATAGAGAGAAAGGGGGGAGAAATATGAAAGCAACAGGAGTTATTCGAAAAGTAGACGAATTAGGACGAATTGTTATCCCTAAAGAATTACGCGATGTATTGGGAATACAAATCAAATCACCGCTTGAAATTTTTGTAGAAGCAGATAAAATCATTTTACAAAAATATCAACCTTACAATGCTTGCCAAATCACAGGTGATGTTTCAGAGCAGAACATATCATTAGCAAATGGAAATATTACTGTTGGGATAGAGGGAGCGGAATATTTAGTAAAAGAAATAGAAAAGTTTTTAAACAAGAGTGAGGTTTAGTCTTAATTTATATTATTTTTCAAATTACATATCATTCTTTTAAAAGACTGTAAGAGGACCATTAATTGGTCCTTTTATTTTGGTTATTAGTTGAATGACCCAGGCTGTTATTTCCTATAAATCATAGGGGAAATACAAAAGTAGTATAGAGTTAGTAAATGATGTTGAGAAATATTTGAAAAGAAGGAAAACAAAAAGAATAAAACGAATGTTACATTTACACGTATTCAAAAGTGGTCTGAAATGAAAATAATACATTTTCAGGAGGGATTACGATGAGTAGTACAGTGAATAAACAAAAAGGTATACAATTGATTCCATTTACCGTAAATAAGGTTGTAGAACAAGTAAATGAAATTCCACCAGGTGTACAACTGATTCACGCTCCGCAAGTATGGGGAAAGAGTGTGAAGGGGCAAGATGTAGTCGTTGCCGTATTAGATACAGGGTGTGATACTAATCATATAGATTTAAAAGATCGTATTATCGGCGGAAGAAATTTCACAAAAGATTATGAAGCTGATCCAAATGTGTATCTTGATAATAACGGACATGGTACTCATGTCGCGGGGACGATTGCAGCAACTGAAAATGGTGTCGGTGTATTAGGAGTTGCACCACTTGCTAAAATGTTAGTATTAAAAGTTTTAGCGGGAGATGGTTCTGGAAGTTACGAGCAAATTATTGAGGCAATTCATTATGCTGTAAATTGGAGAGGGCCGAATCAAGAGAAAGTGAGAATTATTTCAATGTCACTTGGTGGTCCGCAAGATGTTCCAGAATTACATGAAGCAATTCAAAATGCGGTAAAGCAGGATGTTCTCGTCGTATGTGCTGCTGGGAATAATGGAGATTGTAATGAAAATACAGAGGAACTAGATTACCCAGGTGCTTACTCGGAAGTAATTGAAGTCGGCGCTGTCAATTTAGAACGGAAAATCACATGTTTTAGTAATTCAAATCAAGAAATTGATCTAGTAGCGCCAGGTGATGAAATATTATCTACGTATCCAGATGGGAAATATGCAGTGTTAAGTGGAACTTCCATGGCGACGCCGCATGTTGCTGGAGCGCTTGCCTTGCTCATTAAACAGTGTGAGAAAGAATACGGTCGAAAGTTATCAGAGCCGGAAACATATGCACAACTTATTAAAAGAACTGTACCTTTAGGGTATGAACGTACATCCGAAGGGAATGGATTATTAGATTTATTAAAAGAATAGAGAATACTAAAAAAACATCTCATATTCATATGAGATGTTTTTTTGTACGGTTTTGTCGCATATACGGAGGTAGTTTCTTTTTACGAAATGTTTTACGTAGCTACATCTATTTTTTCTGAAGTAGAAGCTTTGCATACAATTAAGAGGAAAAGCTTGATTTACGTACGAGACCATTCTGTCTGAATTTTCGGGGGAATCCGTTAATTATTACGTATACGTTGTTCGGAAGTGATATCGAAAAAGTGTGCTTTCGCTAAACTAAAAGCTAATGGAAGTGTATCGTTAGCTTTAATCTCGGAACGAGCGTTAATTCGCGCAATAAAGTTTTGATTTGAAAGTTTTCCATGGATCATCGTTTCCGCACCTAATAATTCAGCAACTTCTACTGTAATTTCGACTGTGGATTCAGGAGAAGATTGAAGAACGATTGGTTCATCACGAATGTCTTCAGGACGAATACCCAGTATAATTTTTTGTCCATTATATCCTTTTTGTTTTAATGTTTTTAGTTGGCCGTCTGGTACTTTGAAGCGGGTATTTTCCATGTGAAAATAGTTATCTTGCAATGTTCCGGTAAAGAAATTCATAGCTGGAGAACCTATAAATCCGCCAACAAATATGTTTTCAGGGGTATCATATACTTCTTTTGGAGTCCCAACTTGCTGGATTAGTCCATCTTTCATAACAACAAGGCGTGATGCCATTGTCATGGCTTCTGTTTGATCATGTGTCACATATATAGTGGTCGTATTTAAACGACGATGCAGTTTGGAGATTTCTGAACGCATACTTACACGTAATTTTGCGTCTAAATTCGATAGAGGCTCGTCCATTAAAAATACTTTTGCATCACGGACGATAGCTCTTCCTAGTGCAACCCGTTGGCGTTGCCCACCTGATAATGCCTTCGGTTTTCGTTGTAAGTAATCCTCGAGCCCTAATATTCTCGATGCCTCCGTTACTCGACGATTAATTTCATCTTTTGGAAGTTTGCGTAATTTTAAGCCAAACGCCATATTATCATAAACAGTCATATGCGGGTATAATGCGTAATTTTGAAATACCATCGCAATGTTGCGATCTTTTGGAGCGACATTATTCATACGCTCTCCATCAATATAAAACGAACCATCGGAAATGTCTTCTAGACCCGCGATCATGCGTAGCGTTGTTGATTTTCCGCATCCAGAAGGACCGACAAATACGATAAATTCTTTATCTTCAATATGTAAATTAAAGTCAGAAACAGCAGTGGTTTTATTATCATACACTTTAAAAATATGATCTAATACAAGTTCAGCCATACATATTCACTCCTCATCACCTAATTAATTGAATTATAAGATTATTAAAAACACAAGTAAATTGGCATTGTGCACAAAAGAATGAGGAGCTTTTATGCAAGTTTACAGATTTAAGATACAAGAAAGCACCTGTAGAGTTTAAGTTCATCTATAAATATGGGATGAAAGTATTACTTTTTCATAAAAAATATGTTAAAAGAGTGTTCAAGTCACGCAAGAGACTATAAAACGATGATGGTATGAAAAAATGAATATTGTAACGTCTTTCATGAAAGTTTCACGAGATATCTAAAGAAAGAAATGCCATATAAACTGCTACTGCACCTTCAAAGGTTTTTATATTAATCCCTGTTTTTTCAATGAATTTATCAATTCGATACTGCAAAGTATTACGATGTAAATATAATTGTTTTGCTGCAAGAGATACATTTAAGTTACATTGGAAGAATACTTTAACGCTATTTATTAGTTCTTTGTCATTTGAAATGTGTGTCAATAATTGATTCGTGTATTTTTTTCTTTCTTCTATCGGTAATGAAATTACTAATTGATAAGGGAGCAGTTGTTCAATGTATGTAATTTTCTTTGATAAATAGGGAGAAAGAATAGAAAATAAATTTCGTTCCCATTGATACAGATAAGTAAATCCAGCTGTTTGCGTATAGCGTCTTCCAACAAAGAAGGATAGGGATATAAAAAAATCTGTTTCTAGTGTATCTAAGGCTGTTTGCAATACAGATTCCGTTATGTTTTCTTCTAAGATGAGGACGCCAGCTTGCGAAGTTTCCCATATCAATGTAGTAGTAAAAGAAAACATAGACTGTAAAGCATCTTGAAATTCTTCTCTTTCTGCAATAGATTGTGTTGTGAAGAAGTGTAAAAAACGAACTGATAGTATAGAGATATTTTTATTTTTATATAATGCTTCATGCCACGATTTTTCTAATTCTGTTTTATAAAATGTATCAGTATGAATGGGTGTTAAGATGGATGAAAGTAATTGATGTTCCTTTTGATGCAATCGGATTTTCCGAATCCCGACTTTGTTTCCTTCAACTAAAAACCAGCTATAATCTGCAGATAACACAGTTTCATTGATTTTTATATCCTCACCAAAATATGCTTTTAATTGTTGAATCATAGGAACACTACCCTTTCAAAAATAATAGTAACAATATTTTAAATAAGTATAGATTCATTGCAATGATCTTTAAATTTTCGCACTAGAATTTGGTATGTTTTTGCTAGAATTGATAGCGTTTCTGTATTGTGAAGGAGATAGATTCATTTCTCGTTTAAATGATTGTGCAAAGAATGATTGGGAAGAAAACCCGGTAATAGTTGAAATATTAGAAATCGAATAGTTGGTAGTTTCTAACAATATTTTACTTTCTCTAATACGAGTTTGAATTAAGTATTCAATAGGCGAAACACCGACGAATTTCCTGAAAGAATGAGATAGATAATATTTATTTATATGACTAATTCGTGCTAATGTATCCAGGCTAATATTTTCGTGAAAATGCTGTTTAATATAGTTTTTAATAAATTCAATATCTTTATTGATTTTTTGAGTAGATGTTTTTTCTATATTAAAAGATTTTTTTCTCATCATTTTAAGTAGTAATATTTCCAGAATATTTTGTATAATTAAATCGTAATCTTCCTGATGGTTTTCCACTTCCTCCACCAATTGCTGAAGATAGAAGAGAAAGTTTTTTTGATCTTGGCTATAATTATGAATAGTAACTGGACTAGGATTTTCTATGGATGAAAAGGACAGACCTTGAATACCAAGTGCGATGTATTCGAGTGGATAATTCGTATCAGACTTTTCCGTGTGCTCGATATTTGGATTGATGATAATTAAATTGTGTTCTTGGACAGGGATTTCTTCTTTGTAAAAGATAAAAGTTCCTTTGCCCTTGGTAATATACAATAGCTCTGTAAAGTGATGCGCATGAATGGTACTATGCCAATCTTTATCGTATTTTGATTTTGTCATATAAAGAAGTTTTACTGGAAGATGGTTTCGTTGAAATTGTGGAATCTCATATACTTCATTGGACAAATGAATCCCTCCTTCGTAGATTTTTTATCTATTTTATAAAGATTTTAGTGGGATATTCAGTAAAAAGCAAGATATCTAAAAAACAGAACAAGATGTTTATTGTGAAAGCGTTATCTATTTTGTATTCTTTAATTATGAAAGGAAGATTAGGAGATGGGGGTAAATAGAGATGAAAAAAAAATTATTGTTGTCTGGAATGACAGCTTTGTTATCTTTTAGTTTAATAGCTTGCCAAGGTAATACTACAAAAGTTGATAAATCTAAGGATGGTAAAGGCTCCAGTGAAAAACAAACCCTTCATGTGGCAACACTTGAATCGGCTTATGGTAAAGAGATGTGGAGCAAAGTGATTGACGCATATGAAGCTGCTAATCCAAAAGTTGAGGTTAAATTGACAGTGGACAAAAATCTTGAGGATGTCATAGGCTCAAACATGAAAGCAGGAAAATATCCGGATGTTGTATTGTTGGCAACCGGGAGAAAACAGGCACTAACAGAAACTTTGATTAAAGATAAAGCATTAGAAGACATTACCGATGTTTTTGATAAAAATGTTTATGGTGAAGATGTTAAAGTCAAAGATAAGTTAGTACCAGGGCTTATTGGTACACCTGCGACTAATCCTTATAATGACGGTAAAATTTATATGGCACCGATGTTCTATAGTCCAACTGGATTATTCTATAATACTACCTTATTAAAAGAAAAAGGTTGGGAGGTGCCGAAGACTTGGGATGAGATGTGGGCTTTGGGGGATAAAGCGAAAGCAGAAGGTATTTCATTATTTACTTATCCTACAACAGGCTACTTTGATACATTCTTCTACTCTTTACTACTAGGGGTGGGTGGACCTGAGTTATTTAATAAAGCTATGAAATATACAGATGGTGTTTGGGAAACTTCTGAAGCAACAAAAGCCTTTGAAATTATCGGAAAATTAGGAAAATATATAGAGCCGACTACTGTTGCGAATGCAAATGATAAAGACTACAAGAAAAATCAACAATTGGTTCTCGATAACAAAGCTTTGTTTATGCCAAATGGTACGTGGGTAGTTGGTGAAATGAAAGAAGCTCCTCGATCTAAAGGGTTTGAATGGGGCATGATGACTTTACCAACAATTGATGCTAATAGCGACCGCTATGCATTTACTTTCTTTGAACAAATGTGGATTCCTTCAGCAGCTAAAAATAAACAACTTGCTAAAGATTTCATGACGTTTGTTTATTCGGATAAGGCAGCTGAAATTTTTGCTCAATCGAGTGCGATCCAGCCTATCAAAGGCCTTTCTAATAAACTGACAGGTGAAAATAAATCATTCTATAGTATCTATGATAATGGAGTGAAAGTGGGAATAGGTGGATTTGCTGCAACGAAAGCCGTTGAAGGTGTAAGTATGCCAGATACATTATTTAGAACAATTGACAGTGTTATTTCTGGTGATAAAAAGGTGAAAGATTGGCAAAGCTCTGTTGAAAAAGTGAGTGACCAATTACGGTCTGCATTAAAATAAATTAGTTTTCACTACGTACAATGGTGAGCAGCTAGTCTCACCATTGTATTTATTAACTGAGGTGATGGCATGAATAAGACAACAGAAAAAAGAATTTTTATTTTTGTTTGTACTGCACCCGCACTACTCCTGTTAGCCACTTTTATGATTGTTCCTACGATTGAGGTATTCAGGATGTCCTTATATAAGTGGGGAGGATTTTCTAATAATAAGGTATTTGTTGGATTAGAAAACTTCAAGATTTTATGGAATGATATGAATTTCTTTCGATCTCTCCAAAACAGTATCGTATTGATTGTTATTGTTACACTTATCACGATGGTACTGGCAATTTTGTTTGCCTCATTGTTAACGAGAGAAAAAATAAAAGGAAAAAGCTTCTTTCGAATTATTTTTTATATCCCTAATATTTTATCCGTTGTAGTTATCGCGGGAATATTTTCTGCAGTTTATGATCCTACTACAGGATTGTTAAATAATATACTTGCTTTATTTAACCTTGAAAACCTTCAAAAAATGTGGCTTGGTAATCAAAAAATTGCTATTTACAGCATTGGCGGGGCACTCATTTGGCAAGCGATTGGTTACTATATGGTCATGTATATGGCGGCAATGGCAAGTATTCCGGAAAGTTTTTATGAAGCATCTGCTTTGGAAGGTGCTGGACGAATCAGACAATTTTTTAGTATTACTTTACCGTTAATTTGGAATAACATGCGGACGACGTTAACATTCTTCGTTATTAGTACGATTAATTTAAGTTTTCTACTCGTTCAAGCAATGACTGGAGGGGGACCTGACGGATCGACGGAAGTGTTTTTAAGCTACATGTATAAGCAGGCTTACACGAATTCTTCTTACGGTTACGGTATGGCTATTGGGGTGGTCATTTTCCTATTCTCATTCGCATTATCTGCAATTATAAGCGGTGTCACTAAAAGGGAAGTGTTGGAGTATTAAGGAGGTCCAAAACGATGGAAACACAAAAAAGAATGACTACAGAAACAGCTTATCGAGATCCAAAAACGATGGAAACCGAAAAAGAAATGATTGTAGAAGCAGCATATAAAGCCCCAAAAACAGTTAAGCCCCAAAAAGGTATGACTACAGAAGCAATATATCGCTGTTTTATATATGTAGCACTGATTACGTTAGCGATTTCTATCATTATTCCTGTTGCATGGGTTTTCTTAGCCTCAGTGAAGAAAAACTCGGAGTTTTATGGTAGTCCTTGGGCCATGCCAAAAAGTTTCTATTTTCAAAACTTTATCGATGCTTTCCAAAAGGCAAACATGGGTACTTATATGTTGAATTCAGTCATGGTAACAGCGTTAGCTCTGCTTATTTTATTGATTGTGGCTTTACCAGCAGCCTATGTCTTAGCAAGGTATACTTTTAGAGGAAGTAAATTAATAAATACTTTTTTTAAAGCTGGGTTATTCATCAATGTGAACTACATTGTTGTTCCAATTTTCTTGATGTTATTGGACGGAGATACCTTTTTACAAGGCCAAATTGGTAATGGATTTCTACTAGACAATTTATTTGTTTTAGCTGTGGTATATGCGGCGACGGCGTTACCATTTACCATCTATTTACTGTCTAGTTTTTTTCAATCGCTTCCATCCACGTATGAGGAAGCGGCATTGGTCGATGGTGCCGGATATTTTAAGACAATGATTTCAGTCATGATTCCGATAGCTCGTCCAAGTATTATTGCCGTCATTTTATTTAATTTTCTTGCCTTTTGGAACGAATACATTATTGCCTTAACATTAATTCCAGGACCAAATAAAACGTTACCTGTTGGGTTAATGAACTTGATGGCAGCTCAAAAATCTGCTGCGAACTATGGTCAAATGTATGCAGGTATGGTTCTTGTCATGCTACCAACTTTGATTTTATACATCATTGTTCAAAAAAAATTAACACAAGGAATGACCCTTGGTGGTTTAAAGGATTAGAGGAGGATTTACATGAAAAAGAAAAAAGGCCGTGTTACTTTACCGAGTGAAGAAAATTTTCTTAAGGAAACAAAAGAATTGATGGAACGATGGGGTGCGGATGCGATTCGTGATAGTGATGGAACGAAACTAGACGATGCTATTAAACAATTAGATGCGAAAATTTATACGACCTATTTTGTTGCTCGAGCTCACAATGAGTTTGCAGAGAAGCATATGGATGAATGCCAGCAACTTTATTTAATGAGCTTATTCAATACAGCGCTTACCGACACCCTTGAAATTGATTTTATGAAAGGCTACTTTGAGGAACAATTAAAGCCGGATTATATTCACAGTCCTAAAAAATACTGGGAGGTTATCGATCGGACAACAGGAGAAATTGTTGACGTTAATGGTTGGGAAGTAAACGAAGAGAAAAATTGTGTTTTGATTACGAATGCGATTCCTTGGCATGAATATACGGTTTCATTCCTAGTCTATGCGATCTGGGATCCAACCCAAATGTATAATCATATTACTAATAATTGGGGTGATAAGCCGCACGATATTCCTTTTGATGTTAGACAGCCACATTCCAATGAATTTATGAAAACCTATTTAAAACAATGGTTGACAGAAAATCCAGATACAGATGTGGTCAGGTTTACAACGTTTTTCTATCATTTTACCCTTGTGTTCAATAATCTTGGCAAAGAGAAATTTGTCGATTGGTTCGGATATGGTGCTAGTGTTTCAGTTGCTGCTTTGGATGCTTTTCAAAAAGAAAAGGGTTATCGCTTAAGACCAGAGGACATTGTTGATCAAGGTTATTATAATACTTCGTTTCGAATTCCAACTACCGCATTTTTAGATTATATAGATTTTGTTCATAAGTTCGTTGCGGAAGAAGCAAAGAAACTTGTGGATATTGTCCATGAAAGTGGAAAAGAAGCAATGATGTTCCTTGGTGATAACTGGATTGGTACAGAACCATATGGGAAATACTTTGAAAATATCGGATTGGACGCAGTTGTAGGCAGTGTGGGTGGCGGAGCCACACTACGTATGATTGCAGATATACCACATGTTCGTTACACAGAAGGACGATTCTTACCTTATTTCTTCCCAGATACATTTTACGAAGGTAACAATCCAGTGATTGAAGCCAATGAAAATTGGTTAACGGCGCGGAGAGCGTTACTGCGAAATCCTGTTGATCGCATTGGTTATGGTGGTTATTTAAGTTTGGCTTATCAGTTTCCAGAATTCGTATCATACATTGAAGAAGTCACCGAGGAATTTCGTGGGATTTATGACACAATTAAAGGCGTTCAACCATACAACGGTCTTAAAGTCGCAATTTTGAACTCTTGGGGTAAGTTGAGAACTTGGCAGACACATATGGTCGCTCATGCACTATGGTATAAACAAATTTATTCTTATCTAGGTGTTTTGGAATCCTTGAGTGGGGCTGCTGTGGAAGTTTCGTTTATTAGTTTTGATGATGTCATTAACGAGGGGATACCTGAGGATATTGACGTTATCATTAATGCCGGCGATGTAGGCACAGCTTTTTCAGGAGGGGCCAATTGGATTAATGAAAAGTTAGTCACTACCATCAGGGCCTGGATGTATAATGGCGGGGGGTTCATAGGTATTGGCGAACCGACAGCCTATCAGCATGAAGGACATTATTTTCAATTGGCGAACGTCTTAGGTGTTGACAAAGAATTAGGATTTAGCTTATCAACAGATAAATATTTTATTAACCCTGTCGAAAATCATTTTATTTCTGCTGATAGCACCCAATTTGATTTTGGTGAAGGAATGAAAAACATTTATGCGTTATCAGATAAAACCGAAATAATCGAATATTACAATGGAGAAGTTCACCTTTCTAGTCATCCGTTTGGAGAAGGCAGAGCTGTGTATATAGCAGGACTGCCATACAGCGAAGAAAATACGCGTCTGTTAATGCGCGCGTTATACTATGCCGCCAATAAAGAAGGAGAATTTCAAAAATATCATGCGAGCAACATTTATTGTGAAGTCCATGCATATCCATCTATTCAAAAAATGGCAATCGTTAATAATTCAATGATCGAACAAACAACGGCAGTCTACGATGGACAAGGAAACAGGAAAGAAATGACATTGGCGCCTAGTGAAATCAGATGGGAGGATTTTTCAAATGAAGTTTAAAATTTTACTCATTATTAAAATTGTTGTGTTTATCGTATGCCTCTCTTTAATTATTTTTTACCAAAAGACAGCTGGTAAATTCGAACTAGGTATGATGTTGATTGGGTTAGCTGGTCTGTTAGGGCTACTGTATGACTACAATCGAAAATACGTATAAATTGACTAGGGCAAGTGAATTGATCAAGGAATCGCACATATATGTTCAACGATAACAAGTATAGAAAATTATTTAATACTTCAAATACAAACCTAGGGGTGCGGACAAATGAAAAAAGCAGTCGGCATTGATATTGGGGGAACGAAGATTGCAGCGGGAGTCATTTCGGATAAAGGCGAACTGCTTGAACGAGCAGAAATAAAAAGTGATCCTTCAGACCGAGAAAAAATGTTTGGTAAAGTTGTAGAAGCTGTGGAACAAGTTCTCGGAAAATCATCGGTTTCCATCGCTGATATCGAGGGGATTGGTGTTGGGGTACCGGGAAAAGTGGATTTCGAGAAGGGAATTGCCGTTTTTCAAAATAATTTACCTTGGAGGCAGTTTCCTATTTCGGTCCGTTTGCAAGAGCAATTTGGTATTCAGCGGATCATGATTGACAATGATGTCTATATGGCGGCTTATGCCGAATGGAGAGCAGCACATGTAAAAGAGGATGAAACCTTTGTCTACGTGACTATAAGTACGGGAATATCTTGTTCTATCATTCATAAAGGCTCATTTTTTAGGGGGGCAGGATTTGCTGGAGAACTGGGGTTGATTCCTGTCCTCACGAAAGAGGGCAATGAACGATTAGAAAAAATTGCTGCTGGACCAGGAATTCAGAGAATAGCCGAAAGGGACTTACAGGTAGATACTATTTCAACAAAGGATGTTTTTGCTAGTTATAGTAATGGGGTACCAGAATATCAATCTATCATCAATGAGGTAACTGATTATTTAGCTCAAGGTCTTTATAAGATTTCCTGTTTATTAGATCCGCATAAAATGGTTTTTGGTGGCAGTGTCATTGTGAAAAATCCATTTTTACTGGAGTTGATTAAAGAGAATCTGAAAAGGTATCAGCTTCCAGAACAACAACATCTTTTGGAGCAGATGAGCATCAGTACATTGGCACAAAATAATGGAGTTACAGGTGCAGGATTACGTGTATTTGAAGGTATGTAATGGGGCACGTCAGTCTTCTTTTATGGAGAGCATGATGGCAAATAGGTAGAGGAGTGGACGAATATGTTTACATTAAGTCAAGACAAATTAGTTTCGTTAGGCGCATCGATAACAACGGCGGAAATAAGACGACAGCCTGATTTATGGGATGAAACCTTTACTTTGTATAAGGAGAAAAGCGAGGGGATTGATGAGTTTTTACAAAAAATAGTAACGAAACACAACCGGGTTCGAGTTATTTTTACAGGCGCTGGAACGTCTGCTTATGTCGGTGATACAGTCACCCCTTATTTAATAGAAAAGGTCGATGAACAACAGTGGGAAGTACTAAGTATTCCGACCACTACGTTAGTTTCAAATCCTTACCAATTTTTAAAAAAGGATTTTCCGACTTTACTCGTTTCATTTGCTAGAAGCGGAAACAGTCCAGAAAGTGTTGCTGCTGTACAATTAGCTGAGCAAATAGTAACCGATTTGTATCAAATAACGATTACTTGTGCGAAAGATGGGAAATTAGCTAGAAGGGCCGTGAATAATGAAAAAAATTTATTACTATTGATGCCTGAAAAATCAAATGATCAAGGTTTTGCAATGACAGGAAGTTATACTTGCATGGCGTTAACGGCATTACTTGCTTTTGATTCTATATCGATAGAAGAAAAATCGACGATAGTGAAAAAAATCCATAAAATGGGTGAAAGTGTCATTCAAAGAGAAGGTGTTATCCAAAAAATAGTAGATTTTGATTTTGACCGAATTATTTACTTAGGTTCCGGTAGTTTAGAAGGTTTAGCAAAAGAATCACAATTAAAAATATTAGAATTGACAGCTGGAAAAATAGTAACCGCATTTGATTCACCACTTGGCTTCCGGCACGGTCCAAAATCATTTGTAAACGAAAAATCATTAGTTTTTGTGTTTGTTTCCAACCATTCTTATACACGTCAATATGATTTAGATATGTTAAAAGAAATGCAGCAAGAAAACATCGCCAGTTATATTTGCGCCATCGAAGTTGATGGAGAAACTAATTATGCTGGGAACAGATTCGTATTCGGCAGAGAGGCTCAGTCTGTACCAGATGCATACTTAGCATTACCTTTTGTCATGATTGGGCAGACTGTCTCACTGTTAGCTTCAGTAAAAGTAGGTAATACACCGGATACTCCTTCACCGACAGGAACAGTAAACCGTGTCGTTAAAGGAGTTACTATCTACGAATATGAGTAACTAGGATAGGGGAAACATACATGTCCATTTTTATTTTTGCAGATAAGTTTTTTCTTGAAGAGATGGTCACAGGTCCTGGATTTTTAGAAATAAAAGACGGAAAATTCGGTGTTTTTTCGAGAACTAGGCCAGAGGAAGCGGCAGAAATTATCGATTATAGAGGACAGTGGATCGCTCCTGGCCTAGTAGACACACATATTCATGGATTTAGAAATCACGACATTATGGACAATAATTTTTGGGGACTGAACCAAATTTCGGTAGGACTCCTTTCATGCGGCGTTACATCTTTTTTACCGACAACTTTAACATCCTCAATAGAATCATTAAATCACGTCGTTGAAATGATTGGTGCCAATTACAAGGAAGTACAAGGTGCAAAAATTAAAGGAATCTTTTTAGAAGGACCGTTTTTTACTGAAAAACATAAAGGAGCACAAAATACGAAATATTTTTGTGACGCATCTGTTCCTATGTTGAAAACTTGGCAGGAATTATCAAATAATTTTATCAAAAAAATTGCAATTGCACCTGAAAGAAAAGGGGCGGCGGAATGTATTGAATATGCTGTAGGAGAAGGGATTGCAGTGGCGTTGGCCCACAGTGACGCAACTTATGAAGAAGCAAAGCAAGCGGTTGAAAAAGGAGCTTCCATTTTTATTCATACTTTCAATGGAATGAGTCCATTGCATCATCGTGAGCCAGGGATGGTCGGAGCGGCCATGAATTTAAAAGATGTTTTTGCCGAAATTATATGTGATGGACATCATGTACATCCCGTTGCATCAAATATTTTAATGAATATCCGCGGTAGAGAAAAGGTTGTTATGGTTACCGATTGTATGATGGCTGGAGGTATGCCTGACGGAATGTATCAGTTGGGAGAATTTCCTGTGAAAGTAAAAGATGGGATGGCTCGTTTGGAAAATGGAAGTTTAGCAGGTAGCATTTTGCAATTAAAAGATGCTGTCAAAAATGTCGTCGATTGGGGAATTGCCGCGCCCGAGGAAGCGATTTACATGGCGAGTACTGCACCAGCTAAAAGTATGCAGCTTGATAGCGAATGTGGGAAGATCGCTGAGGGATATGCTGCTGACTTTATTGTACTGACGCCAGCGATGGATTTAGCTGCTACCTATCTTGATGGTGTGTGCCGTTTTCAAGCTTAAATATTTTTCTGAAAGAGGGATTTCAAATGATTTTATCTGTCACCATGAATCCATCTGTCGATATTTCCTATTCGATTCATGAATTAAAGTTAGATGTTGTTAACCGTGTAGAAACAGTCCATAAAACTGCTGGTGGAAAGGGCTTGAATGTAGCGCGAGTGATCGCTCAAATGGAAGAAGCTGTCCTAGCGACAGGTGTGCTTGGGGGTACGATTGGCGAATACATTATTCAAGAATTAAATAAAAGCAATGTTCCAAATAAGTTTTTAAAAATTAAAAAAGAATCAAGAAATTGTATTGCTATTCTTCATGAAGGGATGCAAACAGAGATTTTAGAATCAGGGCCTACATTATCCAAAGAAGAAGGGGCAACTTTTTTAGAAAAATTTGAATGGCTGCTTACAACAGCTTCACTTGTGATAATTTCGGGCAGTTTGCCGAAAGGGTTACCGACTAACTTTTATTATCAAATGTTAGAAATCTGTAATAACAATGGAATCCCAGTGATTATGGATTCGTCAGGGGAATCTTTGAAAAACGCCTTGGTGCATAAAGAAAAACCATTTGCCATCAAACCAAATGTAGCGGAATTATCTCAGCTGCTGGGCATTAACATGGAAGTAGGAATCATTGATCTGAAGCAAGCATTAAACCATGAACTATTTACTGGAATTGAGTGGATTATCGTATCCATGGGTGGTGAAGGTGCTTTAGTTAGGAAGGGTGAGGACTATTACAGAGTTACGATTCCGAAAATAGAAGTGAACAATCCTGTTGGGTCTGGTGATGCGACAGTTGCAGGGTTAGCTGTGGCACTACACCAAAATCAAACGGTTGAGACTGTACTTAAAACGGCGATGACTACAGGAATGTTAAATACCATGGAAGCTGAAACTGGTTATATTAATGTGAATAAGTTTAAAAAATATTTTGATCTCGTTAATGTTGAAAAAATAGATTGATAGAGGAGAATGTTAATGTTAGAACTAACCAAGAATAAATTGGAAGCTCTAAAACGTTTATCTGCTGAAAATGGCATAATTGGAGCATTGGCTATTGATCAACGTGGTTCATTGAAAAAAATGATTGCGTCTGGCGGTGCAAGTCATGTTGGAGATGCGGGCATTATCCGTTTCAAAGAATTGGTTTCTGAGGAATTAACACCATTTGCAACAGCGATTCTTTTGGACCCTGAATACGGTCTTCCGGCGGCTAAGGTCCGCGATAAAGAATCGGGCTTAATTGTAGCGTATGAAAAAACTGGATACGATGCATCAGAAGTAGGAAGGTTACCGGATTTATTACCAGAATGGTCAGTGAAACGATTAAAGGCAGCAGGTGCCGATGCTATTAAATTCTTACTCTACTATGATTTCGATGAAGATGAAAAAATTAATAACTATAAACATGTCTATATGGAACGTATCGGATCTGAGTGTGCTGCTGAAGATATTCCATTTTTCTTGGAGATTGTTACTTATGATGCTGAAAATGATGATACGAAAAGTAAAGCGTACGCAAAAATAAAACCACATAAAGTGATTGAGGCCATGAGGGAGTTCTCGAAACCTCAATATCAAGTAGACGTTTTAAAAGTAGAGGTTCCAGTGGACATGAACTTTGTGGAAGGGTATACGGCAGGCGAATTCGTTTACAGAAAAGAAGAAGCTGCTTCTTTTTTCAAAGAACAAAGTGAAGTAACTGAGCTGCCGTTTATCTTCTTAAGTGCAGGTGTAAGTGCTAAATTATTCCAAGAAACATTAAAATTTGCTAAAGAATCCGGTTCTACCTTTAATGGAGTGTTATGTGGTCGGGCAACTTGGAAAGACGGTGTCATGCCGTTTGCTATAGGCGGTGAACAAGCAGGTCGTGATTGGTTAAAAGATATTGGGAGAAGGAATACAGAAGAACTGAATCTCGTATTGAAAGAGACAGCTAAATCATGGTTTGCTAAAGTAAAAGTAACAGCTGAGCTTCAAAGTTAGTACAATATCTTTTCTTCCATTTTTAAATGGAATGAAGAAAAATGAGTAGACATTCGTCTGCTCATTTTTTAGTTGCGTCCAGTATGGTCACAAATCCTAGATTAAAAGCCCAGAACAGTTCATGACTAAAGGGAGGAGGAGCAACTTTTATATATAAACCGAAGAATATTACTTATCGTATACAATTCAATAAAAAAACAATTAAAAAGGTAATAATAACCTTATTTTGTAAGCGTTTTAAAAAGACAATATATCTAAAAAAAGAAACAATATCTTTATTGAGTGGGCACTTGAAAAAAACTATTCTAAACATAAGTGAAAGCGGTACCTTTCAGGTTTTGATATATTTTAAAAATGAATGCGTAGGTATTGTTTTTAACTAAAATTTAAATTTCAAAGGGGGAGAAGAATTGGAGAGTAAGCATTTCAAGAGAGCTTTTAATACCCTTCTTGCACTTGTGCTAATTGTGCCGACATTTTTAGTTAGCATGATTGTTGTGCCATTACATGTAGGAGCAAATGTATCTAATCCGTGGGTCACAATATCATCAGGAGGAAACGAAATCAATGCAATAATAGAACAAAATGGGAAGTCATATGTAAGGCTTGGAGCAGGTGCTGGAAACGATAACGGGGCGAAAGCTGCAATTTTTCAAGAACAAAATAAAGTCTCTAAAGAATCAGGAACGATGGCGTATACCTTTACTCCAGAAACCAAGGGCGAAGATACTAGATTTGGTTTCTATCCTCATTATATTGACAATAATAATTTCGTTTTTGTAGGCTACGACTCACTTGGATGGTTCTATGAATACAAATATCAAGGGAAAGGTGACTGGTTAAAAACTAGACCTAATGTTCCACTTCCAGAGGCTGGAACTTCGCACTCTATTAAAATTGATTATAATAAAACCACTTTGAATATTACATTAGATGGAAAAGATTTATTTGGACCGGTTACTTTATCTAATGATGTAAATAACCTCCTTACAGGTAAGGAAGCCGTTAAACTCGGTGCTTACGGAGATAAAAAAAGTCAAGTACTCATTGAATTAGGAAACGCTCCTGGGGGTGGAGGAACAGATCCAGGAAATGAAAAACTTGTCGACATTACGGATAATAAACTGGAAGAAGGCGACTTGAAAATTATTTCAGGTGACGGAAATGTTACCTATAATGAAGATGGTTCAGCAACTTTCCGTGTTACATCTACCCAAAAGAATAGAATTGTTTACAACCAAATGAAAGCGATTAAAAATGGTGTTTTTGAAGCGGATGTTACTACTAATACTGACAAGATGAATCGCTTTGGATTAATCTATCGTGTTCAAAATCCATCAACATACACATATGTGGGAACAGGGGATACGAACGATCAGTATTTTGGTGAAATTTTTGGTCCTATAAACAATTGGACGTCGATGACTCCAAACATGCCGCTACAAGCAAAACAAAAGTATAATTTACGTTTAGTATTCATGGACGATGTTGCGACGTTATATATTGATGGTAAAAAGGTAAATTCTTGGACTTTAACAGGTGGTGTAGATCAAGCGGGCTTACTAGGATTTGAAAAAAGCCGAGGTGCTGCTGATATTACGATTTCTAACATCAAAATAAAAGAATATAGTGCGCCAAAACCTCCAGATACCCCGCCAGTAGAAGATATATTAAAGTCACAGTATATGGACGTCACAATTGACCAAGTATTCCCACGAATTGTGAAATACAAAGTTGGCGATAAAGTAATGAGTGGACAGGAAGCTCCTGTTTACGGATTGAAAGTAAATGGTGGACTATACTATCCTAAAGTAAACTTTGAAAAGTTAAATGATAGTGAAGCGCTATATACATTAAAAGTTGTGGATGAAATGAAAAATCTTGATGCTGTATTTAAGGTATCTTTGAAGGTGAATGATAATAAGGTTGTTTATAGTTTCGATGAAATTAAGAATAATGGTAGTGCCAAAATCGAGACAGTTGAGTTTGCTGATATGAACTTTATCTCGGTAAATTCGGAACAAAAAGGTGCAAAAGCTAAATTAACGAATATTAGTACAGATGTTAGGAAAACAGGTGATGTAGATGTAAGCGTAGATTCTTCTATGGGAGAAATAGGTACATCTACTAAAAATTATACTGCATTTTTGTCAACTGACGAATTAAGTGCAGGTGTATGGTCTAGTTCAGAAGTGGACGGTTATAAAAATTTAGTTGCTAATCGATATGTAAATACAAATGGTGCCAAAGCAATGGGAGTAGGTTCTAGTGCACTTTATTACCAAAGAGATTTTATGCCAGAACCACAAAAAAATAAACCAACTATTAAAATAGCTATTGCTAAAGATTTGAATAATGATAATAAGGCAGACTGGCAGGATGCGGCGATTGCATACCGTGATATTATGCAAGACATTAAAGGATACCAAGATGTAAACAATAATGTTGGAATGCGTATTGCAATGAATTTCGGATCACAAGCACAACAACCATTCTTAAAAACATCAGATAATGTGAAAAAGGTTGCTCTTGCTACAGATGAATTGGGGCAAGCTGTAATATTAAAAGGATATGCAAACGAAGGGCATGATAGTGGTCATCCAGATTATGGTGATGTGGGTGAGCGTATGGGCGGCGTTAAAGATTTAAATACGCTTATTAAAGAGGGGCGTAAGTATAATACCCAATTTGGTGTCCATATAAATGCTCAAGAAACTTATCCTGAAGCGAAAGCTTTCAATAATGATTTTATTGATCGGCCAAGTTCTTTAGGATGGGGATGGTTAGATCAATCTTATACAATTAATAAATTAAAAGATTTGTATTCTGGATCGCGTGCGAAAAGACTAGATGAATTGAAAACTGCTGCTCCAGATCTTGACTTTATTTATTTGGATGTATGGTATCAAAATCAATGGGAATCAAATAGAATAGCAGATCAATTTAAAGATAGAGGCTGGAGATTAACAACGGAATTTGGTGGTTCTATGGCCAATTATTCAACGTGGCAACATTGGGCTACTGATAAAAACTACGGTGGACCGGAAAGTAAAGGTATCAACTCAGAAGTACTGCGCTTTATTAGTAATCACCAAAGAGATTCTTGGGTGTTGAATTGGCCTGAAGTAGGTGGAACTGCTGACCATCCATTACTTGGTGGATTTGAATTAGCTGGTTTTGAAGGGTGGCAATCTGATAAGAATTTCGATAACTTTATTCGCATGACATTTGATACTAATTTACCTACTAAATTCCTACAAAAATATTATGTAACGAACTGGACGGATGTAGAAGGTGATAAAAGCAAGACAAACTTAGAAAAGGAAATAAAATTGAAGGACCCAAGTAATGGGGATGTTGTCGATGTAACTAGAAAAGACAATGCTAGGGAACGTGTTATTACACTAAATGGAAATGTAATACTTGATGGAAAGGCGTATTTAATTCCTTGGGTGAAACAAGACTTTAAAAATCCAACTTCTGATTCTGAAAAACTGTATCACTGGAATTTTGAAGGTGGTACAACTACTTGGACACTTCCAGATGAATATAAAGGTGCCTCTACTGTTTATGTATACAAATTGACAGATCGCGGTAGAACAGATGTGAAAGAAGTCAAAGTCGTAAATAATAAGGTAACTTTGACAGCTAGTGCGGCAACTCCTTATGTTGTTGTACCGAAAAAAGATAAGGGTTTGGAAATCCTTGACTATAATTGGGGCAAGGATGCTCATATATATGACGCGGGATTCAATACAGGAAAAGTAAGTGCATATACAACTATTGAGGGTGATAACAAGGCTGTAAGCGTCGTTAGAACGAATCAAACTGGAAGCAACCGTAATGTAAGTAGTGGAGATTACTACTTGAACATTGATAGTCCATCAAAAGATACAACTGTTACCCGTGTTCTTACTGGTTTGGAACCGGGTAAAGATTATGTAGCAGAGGTATATGTTGAAAACGATAGTGATGTAAAGGCTGGAATTACAGTAACAGGTGGGAAAGAAGATGCTAGCAATTACACAATTCGTAGTCTGCAAAAGAACTATGTTAAGGCAGATTCACATGCCATAAATGATGGATATAATAGCAAAATGCAAATCATGCAAGTGAGTTTTACAGCTGTAACGAATAAAGCTAAATTAACTCTCAGCCGTGATTCTGGAAAAGGAAACACAAAATTTGATGATATTCGGATCGTTCAAAAGTCTTTAAAAAATAATGTCTCACCGACGGAATTTAAACAAGATTTTGAAACGGTGGTACAAGGCATTTACCCATTTGTTATTGGTAATACAGAAGGTGTAGAAGACAACAGAATTCATTTGTCTGAATTGCATGCTCCATATACACAAAAAGGATGGGCAGGCAAAAAATTAGTCGATGATGTATTAGGTGGAAATTGGTCCGTTAAAGTGAACACTGGAAACAAAGGTTTGCTGTATCGTACCATTCCTCAAAATTATCGTTTCGAACCTGGCGTAACTTATAAAGTATCATTTGATTATCAAACAACAGCAAACGCATATCGCTTTATTTCAGGGGATCAAGAAATTGATGTTCGAGACATCGCAAGTGCAAAGGGACTAAGTGTGAATAACACTCTTAATGCATCGACTGACACAAAAACAGCAGAGTTTATGGTGACAGGTTCTGAGAATGGCCAAACTTATGTAGGAATTTTTAGTGATGGAACTAATTTAAACGGAGATACTGGAGCAGGTACATTTATTTTAGATAATCTACGTATTGAAAAGCTAGCTTCAGGGGGAGCGTCACAGAGGTAAAAAGATTAGGGTTTAAGATAAAGGTAGTTTTATAGCTAGTGTAATATCCTAAATTAGAGGCCTATCTCGAAGGAGATAGGCCTCATTGTATTCATTGAATCGCCGGAAACTGCTTTTGAAAATTGTTCTTTTGTATGTTTTTAGTGAGATGTTAGAAATGAAAAGCAAGATGTCTAAAAAATACGACAAGATGTTGATTGTAGAAGTGTTTTTACGAACGTATAATGTAACAAAAAAGCTTACTAAACGGGCAATCGAGTATGCCAATAGCTTCTTCGAAGAAAGAAAAACGTATATTAGAATGGTGGTTATTCTGTACGTCTGCCCATAAAATGATAAAAGGTACATGGAACTGGCATCGCAAAAACTTTAAAACGCTATGAGACTAGAGGAGGTAAATGCTGATGATATATCAAGTTATCCAGCAGTTAATTGATCGTGCTATTAACATTCAATTGATTGAACAAGAAGATGCAATATATACAAGGAATAAAATCCTTTCCTTACTTCGTTTAGATGACTTTGTAGTGGAAGCGCCAGCTCCTGGGCTCGCAAAGAAAGCAATTTCGGAGTTATTGGAAGAGTTAATAGAATATGCTTGTATGCATAAAATCATTGAGGAAGTACTGGATGAGAAGGAGATTTTAGCAAGTGCAATTATGGATGTTTTTATGTCCAAACCGTCCGTTATCAATACTCTATTTTATGAAAAATACGAACAAAATCCGAAGGCTGCGACAGATTACTTCTATGAATTAAGTAAAAATAGCAATTATATCCAAATGAAGCAAATTGGCAAAAATATAAATTATAAAGTAAATACGGAATATGGTGCCATTGATATAACGATTAATTTATCCAAACCAGAAAAAGACCCTAAACAAATTGCTAAAGAAAGAGTATTGAAAAATACAAATTATCCAAAATGCTTACTCTGTATAGAAAATGAGGGATATAGAGGCAGAATTGGACATCCTGCACGCTCGAATCATCGTATGATCCGAATGAACATTACAGGTGAAAGCTGGTTTCTACAGTATTCTCCGTATATATACTTCAATGAACACTGTATTGTATTGTCCTCAGGCCACCGGGAAATGAAAATTGATCGTCATACATTTTTACGTTTGTTAAAATTTGTAGAAAAATTCCCGCATTATTTCCTCGGTTCCAATGCAGATTTGCCAATTGTAGGAGGATCTATTCTAACGCATGATCACTATCAAGGTGGAAACTATGAATTTGCTATGGCAAATTCATCGAACGACCTAATTTTTGAACTACCTAACTTTCCCAAAATGCAATGCTCTATTATTAAATGGCCTATGTCAGTTATTCGCTTAAGAAGTAACGACATAGAACAAATTGCAAATGCAGGGGAGTACATATTAGAGAAGTGGAAGGGATATAGTGATCCTTCTGTTAATATATTCGCATTTACGAATGATGTTCTACATAATACGATTACTCCTATTGCTCGTTACCGGAATAATATGTACGAATTGGATTTAGTTTTACGGAACAATCATACTAGTGAGGAACATCCACTGGGTATTTTCCACCCTCATGCGGAAATACAACATATTAAAAAGGAAAATATTGGTCTGATTGAAGTAATGGGGTTAGCTGTACTTCCTGCTCGTTTAAAAACAGAGCTTCAGGAAGTAGGGAAATTTTTACTTAATATTCCAAATGATATTCCAATACCTCATATACAATGGGCAGAACAATTAAAAACCAAATATGAAAATAGGATGAATGAACAAAATATACAGGAGATTATTAGAGAAGAATTGGGACGGAAATTTATTCAGGCGCTTGAAGATGCTGGTGTTTTTAAACGAGATGAAGAAGGGATATTAGCGTTCAAACGTTTTATTCAGACTTTAATTTAGGAAGTGACTTAGTAGTTATAGTGAAGAACAAAATCCCCAATGAATAAAGCTTTACAGTATTAAAAGAATAGAAAAAACTAAACAACATCTCATATGAATATGAGATGTTGTTTAGTATGGTTCTGTCGCATGTATTATCACATCTAATAAACCTGGGAATCTAGCATTTAAATCTTCTTCACGAATTGAAATGAAACGTTGTGTTCCTTCAAGGCGCGTGTACATAACACCTGACTCACGTAAAACTTTGAAATGGTGAGATAAAGTTGATTTCGCAATAGGGATGTTTAAAGCACCACAAGATTGTTCACTTTTCTCTAGTAACATATTTACAATTTGTAAACGAATTTGATCGCTAAGTGCATATAAGACAGAAGAAAATTGAATTTCTTCTCGATTTGGATGATAGAGTGTACGCATATTTCACCTACTTGTATAAGTTAAGATATTTGCACTATAACATATAAAGTGGTATATTTCTATTGTTCGAAAATGTTCGAATAATAGAAATATAGGGGGAGAAAAAATGAAGTATACAAAATTGCAAAAGGCAGGACTAAATATTTCAAGGCTGGGTTTAGGTACAAATGCAGTAGGGGGACATAATTTATATGCTAATGTGAATGAAGAAGAAGGAAAGCAATTAGTAGAAGAAGCTATTCAGCAAGGGATTACATTTTTTGATACAGCAGATTCATATGGTTTCGGTAGATCAGAGGAATTAGTAGGAGAAGTATTAAAGGGAAAACGTCATGAGTTTATACTTGCTACAAAAGGTGGAATTCAACCGTTGTTAAATGGAGAAACTTATATTAACAATGAACCAAGTTATTTAAGAAATGCTGTGGAAAATAGCTTAAGAAGATTACAGACTGATTATGTTGATTTATATTATTTACATTTTACAAACCCTGAAACAAGTTACATAGATTCAATTGGAGAGCTTACTCGTTTAAAAGAAGAAGGGAAAATTCGTTCAATTGGAATATCGAACGTAAACATAGAACAATTAAAAGAAGCGAACCAACATGGTTATATAGATGTTGTACAATCACCGTACAATATGTTAGAACGTACGGCTGAGGAAGAACTTTTGCCGTATTGTATAGAAGCGGGTATTTCATTTATTCCGTATGGACCTCTTGCTTTTGGAATGTTAGGCGGAAAATATACAGAAGATTTCAAATTGAATAAAGTCGATTGGCGCCAAAGTGTAAATCTATTTGAAGAAAATACATATAAGAGTAATTTTAAGAAAGTGAATAAGTTAAAAGGGTTAGCGAAAGAAAATGGTATTGAAGTGTCTCATTTAGCATTAGCATGGTTATTAAATAAAGAAGGAATTGATACTGTTATACCTGGTGGAAAGCGGGCAGAGCAGGTAAGAGAAAGTGTGAAAGCGGTAGACGTTGCATTGAACGAAAGAGTCATGAAAGAAATCCAATCTATTTTAGAAGATTAGTGAAACAGAGGAATAGTACCCTCTGTTTATATAAGGAGAAGGTCTAAATGAACAGAGTACTAGCTGTATTTTTTATGATAATGTTTATGATCGGTACAGATACTTTCTTAATTTCACCACTGTTGCCGACATTGCAACAGGTGTATCATGTTTCAACTGAGTTGTCAGGATGGATGGTGAGTTCGTATGCTTTAGGGTATGCTGGATTTGCGCTTATTGCTGGTCCTATATCAGATGGATTAAACAGAAAAAAAGTGATGGTACTAGGTATGAGTTTTTTTGCAGTAAGTACGTTTTTGTGTGGAATTGCACCGAGTTTTTTATGGATGCTAACATTTAGATTTTTAGCAGGTGTAAGTGCAGCTTTTGTATCTCCACAAGTGTGGGCATCCATTCCGATTCTTATAGAGAAAAAGCAAATTGTGAAAGCAATTGGGGTTGCAACAGCAGGGTTATCAATCTCTCAAATTTTAGGGCTGCCACTGGGAGCTTATTTAGCAACGATACATTATACAATCCCATTCTATTTCATTGGTATATTATCAGCACTACTTGTCATTCTTATTTATGTTGTATTACCAGAAATACAGTCGGTTCATATAGGTGGAAATAAAAAAGCGATTTTACAGCGTTATAAACAATTACTTACAGATTCAAAGGTTTCACTTTCTTATTTTGCATACTTTGTTTTTCAAACCGGAAATTTTGCTGCATTTTCATTTTTTGGTGTATGGCTTTCCATTCAATTTGGCTTACAAGTTCATGAAGTAGGTACAGCTATGCTCGTATTAGGGTTAGGAAATTTAACTGGTAATATTTTTGGTCCTAGAATCGTAAATAAAATTGGTTATAACCTTTCTTTCTATGGTGGAATTATATTTACAGCAGTGCTATATGTATTACTTCCACATGTAAAGAACATTGTATTGATGGAGTTATCGTTCTTTGCTTTGTTTTTTTGGACAGGAATTTTGTTTGTATTAATGATGAGGCACTTACAAAACATATCTAGTGTAGCAAGAGGAACAGGAGCCGCGCTTGCAAATGCTTCTATGTATATTGGTCAAATGATTGGTGCGGCAATAGCAGGAATGTTATTTGCAGTATCTCACAATTTTATACTTATAGGTAGTTTTACTACTTTACTATATATAGGAGCTTTATTTTTGTTTAGAAAAAGTGAAAAACTTACTGAAAGTAGTGAAACAGGAATTGCATCATAAAGCTTGTATAAATATTTCGCAAATCAGAATTAATAAGAGTGTGAATACATGAATGTGCTTTTAATTAAAGTAGTTACTAAAAGTATAGAAATAGTAGAAGAAATGTATTGTAACAAAGTTATGAGGAATCAAAAAATAAAAATCCCTATAAAGATAGGGATTTATATATCGGCATATAGTTCCTTGGAAAAGGATATACTTAGTTTAGCATATCGGACTACTTATATTTGTGAAATAGATGTGAAAGTAATGTGAAAAATGCCGAAGGAAAAAACTATTTAAATAGAGGGCAATTTAGATGGGGATATGGATTTTACATAAATGTTGTGTTATATTTCTACTTATCTGTTAATAATTACATATTTTAATTTTATTGGGGATAAAAGGGAGAGGTTTAAATGCAATGGTATTTGAAAGCTCTAAAGAATTATGGGAATTTTAGTGGTAGAGCTACGCGAAAAGAGTACTGGATTTTTAGTTTATCCAATATCGTAATTTTTTGGCTACTGTTATTTTTATCATCATTTTCAGAGGTGTTAGTTGCTATTATTGCGTTGCTATTTATGTTAGTAATGATTATACCAAGTTTTTCGGTTGGTGCACGACGATTACATGATATTGGGAAAACGGGATGGTGGCAACTATTAAATTTTGTACCGTTTGGTAGCGCTGTTTTACTTGTATTTTTTATCATTGAAAGTGAAGAAAATGACAATCAATACGGACCAAATCCGCATTCAGATTTAAAAGAAGCGATTTAATAAACTTATTTAGTTTGTAGCATTACTAGTTCAATTATTTTATCTATTATTAAAATGGTTTGCGTGGGCTAATATTATTAGGTTGATCTTTAGGTCTAGATGACTTTTGAAACTGTAAAAATGGAAAGATAAAGGCAGAGAGAATATAGCATGGAAAGAAAAAAATTCTAAATAAAAAGCACTGTTTTAGCTAATGTAGCTAAAACAGTGCTTTTCTCTTTGATTGAACAGTTGCAGCATTTTCATCATGTATACCTGCATCTTTAATAATTCGTTGTTTTGCTTTATTTAATAGATGGTTTACTGCTTCACCAAAATAGTTAGCTTCGCTTTTTGTGCGGGCTTCTCGTAAACATTTATAGTTTTCTAGCAGTTCCTCTTTTTCGGAGTTTGTTAAGAAATCTTCTATTTTCTTTTTTGTCATACGAAACACCCTTTCTCCTGACAAACGACGCAATAGAAAATATTTATTTCTCATTATAACAATAATTTTAAAAGAAAGTATACACTAACGTCGCAATAATTTGTCAATTTCTTGAATCTTCTCATCAGCTTTCCCAATTTGCGTATTTTTAGCCTGTTCGCCACCAAGAGCTTGATGTAGTAAGAAAGTTTGACCGGAAATAGCAGTTACAATGGATACTTTTATAATTTCTTTTATTGCGGTGACATCGAATAAAACGAGCCCAAGAAGTGCGGCTAGGCTACCAGTAAAAATGTCAGTTAAAAATCCAAAATGAAAAAATGTTTTCAAACGGCGTGGAAGCAATAACTTACCTTGGTTATTGATTAGATGGGAAACGAAGCCGGTAATGCCACCAACGAGAACAGCGGTTAGCCATTGATACATTTCCATCGAATCCACTCCTTTTAGTGAATAAGATTCGATTATTTTATATTGATTCCTTTTAATATTTCATATAAGCATATTGAGAAAGTTTGTTTGGGTATATTTTGTATTCAATTTAATTATAACAGAAAATTTCGAAAGGTTTCAGTCTATTATATGAATCATTTTTACAATAATATGAATGCAGAAAGGGGTGCGTGATATGAAGATAGATTATCGAATAAGAAGTGTAAATGGTTATACAAAAACTATAGGGGAATTAGTAAGCATGCTGGAGCATACGAGGGCTGTAACATTAGGCGAAGTAAAAAATTTATTAGTTGAGCAATTAGATTTAATTATGCAGAGCAGCGGAAATTCAATTGGCGCCTTATTAAAGCATATAGCAGCTATTGAAAAAGTTCATCAGCTTATTTCATTTCAAAATCGTGACTTTACAAAAGAAGAATTAGAAATATGGGAAGATGCACTGTATTTAGGGGAAGCAGGTAGAGCGATCCGTGGTCATGAAATACAGTATTATGTACAACTTCTACAAAGTGTTCGAGAAGAATCTCTGAAGTATTTAAGTGAACAAAGTGATGAGTGGCTCATGTCAGAAAGAAAGTGGCCTAACGGTGTAATATATAACCAGCACTATCTTTGGTATCATGTGCTAGAAGATGAAATTAGTCACCGAGGACAAATTAGAATGCTCAAAAGAAAGTTGTTTGAAAATTACGTTAAATAATGTAGCTTTTTATAGGAGAATTCCATATAATGAGAGTAATTAAAAGAAGAACGGGGTGATGTATTATGGCGAAAATAACTTATATGAATAATAAACCAAATACAAAGGTGGATGGAAAGGGCGAGACTATATAAGTGAGCGCACGATCCTTCCGCTTAGCTTACACTAGGGAGGATATCAATTTGAATCAAAATATTTTAGAATCGTTCGGCTGGGATTCTTTTTTTGAGGAACAAGCTGTTGAGAACTTTGAAGTAGGACGAATTTTACTCGAGCATAAGCATATATATCGAATTATTTGTAATGATGGTGAGTATATGGCAGAACTGTCTGGGAAGTTTCGGCATGAAGCAGTTACGAAAGGCGATTATCCAGCAGTTGGTGATTGGGTGTATATAAAGAAAATAGAAGATGAAAAGAAAGCGATTATTCATCGTATTTTCCAGCGAAGAAGCTCTTTCTCAAGACAAGAGGCTGGAACAAGAACAGAAGAACAGATTATAGCAGCAAATGTAGATTATTTATTTTTAGTGAATGCACTTAATCATGATTTTAATGTTAGAAGGATGGAACGTTATTTATTATTAGCGTATGAAAGTGGCGCTATGCCAGTTATTGTTTTAACAAAGAGTAGTATATGTAATGATATAGAACAAAAAATTGTAGAAACGGAAGCTATAGCAATTGGTGTTCCTATTTTTGTTGTTGATAGTTTAGAGCATACAGGTATTGATTCGTTGAAACAATTCGTTTCTTCAGGGAAAACAATTGCTTTAGTTGGGTCATCAGGGGTAGGAAAGTCAACTTTGTTAAATGCGCTAATAGGAATTGAGGTAGCAAAAACGGGAGATATACGTGAGGAGGATAGTAGGGGAAGGCATACGACAACGCATCGAGAGTTATTCCAATTGCCAAGTGGCGCTCTCGTAATTGATACTCCCGGTATGAGGGAATTGCAACTTTGGGAAGGAAGCGAAGCGATTCAAACAACATTCTCTGATATTGAAGAACTTGCGACAACATGCCGTTTCCGTGATTGTAAGCATGAGAATGAACCAGGGTGCGCGGTGTATAGTGCAATTGAAAACGGACTTATTACGATAAATCGTTTGAAAAGCTATAAAAAATTACAAAGAGAACTGGCGTATTTTATAAGAAAACAAGATGCAATCCTTGCCAGAGCAGAGCGTGATAAGTGGAAAAAGCTTTCTAAACAACATAAAAAAATGTAAAAACCAAAGGGGCACCCTTTGGTTTTTTCTATTTGTAAATTTTATAATAATATTATTTATATATATAGACAAAGGGAAGTTAATTGTTTAAACTTTACAAAGTATTCATCATAATAGGTTATGAAAATAATAATTAGGGATTGGGAAATATTCATAATTAACTCAATTTAACTTTTAAATTTGAAAATTAGGAGGTTCATAATGGGTAAACTATTAAATTTGTTTCGTGATATGAAAGTAGCAAAAAAGCTATTAATTTCATTCTTTGTAATTTTAATTGCGGCTGTGTCTATTATCGGAGGCATGTCTTATCAAACAGCCAAAAAGAATTTTGAATCGCAAATTAAGAGTAGTGCCAACGACAATATAAAAATACTGGATAATTTAATCAATCAAATGATTGATGCAAAATTTAATGATGTGAATAATTTTGCACGGGTGATTCAGGGGAATATGTATCAAGGAGATAATCAGGATGAATTAAGAAAAATGTTATCTCAATATATAAATTTAAATAAAGATATTGAACAAGTATATGTTGCCGGAAATGATAAAAAATTTGTACAAGAACCAAATATACAAATGGCAGCAGACTATGATCCAACAGAGCGTTCTTGGTATAAAGATGCGGTTGCAAAACAAGGTGGTATTGTTGTTACTGAGCCATATAAGGCAAAAGGAAATGGACATATTGTCGTAACAATCGCAAAACAAACAGAAGATAAAAATGGAGTTGTTGCGCTAGATTTAAGTTTAGATAATTTATTAAAAACATCAAAGTTAATTAATATTGGTAAAAAAGGATATGCCTTCATTTTAGATGGAAAGCAAAAAATAATTGCTCATCCACAAGAAAAATCAGGGGAAAAAGCGGCTGATTCTTGGGCAAAGAAAATTTATGAAGATAATCACGGTGCTTTTTCATATTCTTATGGCGGTAGTGAAAAGAATATGGTATTTGCTACAAATGTAAAAACAGGTTGGAAAATTGGTGGGACGATGTACTCAAGTGAAGTAATTGAAGCTGCTCAACCTGTATTTTATAATATGTTAATTGTTATGCTTATCTCATTAGTAGTAGGCGGGGCACTTATTTATTTTGTAACACTTTCAATTACGAAGCCTTTAAAGAGATTAGTTGTTACCTCTAAAGAAATAAGCGAAGGGGATTTAACGCAAACAATTGAAATTCATTCTAATGATGAAATCGGCCAACTTGCTAAAGGTTTTAATGAGATGACGAATTCGTTACGGACGTTAATTGGAAGAATTAACGATTCAGCTGGGCATGTTGCAGCGGCATCAGAAGAGTTAACTGCAAGTGTAAGGCAAGCAAGTGAAGCGACTGAGCAAATCACAATCGCAATGGATGAAATATCAAGTGGGGCAACGACGCAAACAACAAGCGTAGAAAATGGCGCTATGTTACTGTTTGATGTAACGGAAGGAATTCAACATGTAGCAAATAGTTCATCATCTATTAATACGGCTTCTGCACATACTCGTGAAAAAGCAGAAGATGGTGGGAAACTAGTAGGAAGAACAGTAAACCAGATGCAGTCTATTGCAGAATCGGTTTCACAATCAGATGCAGTTATACAATTACTAAATAATAAATCAAAACAAATTGGTGATATTTTAGAAGTAATTCAAAATATTGCAGATCAAACAAACCTTCTAGCTCTAAATGCGGCGATTGAAGCCGCAAGAGCCGGTGAGCATGGAAGAGGTTTCGCAATTGTTGCAGATGAAGTGCGTAAATTGGCAGAGCAGTCTAGCGTATCTTCTAGTGAAATTAGTAAATTAATATGTGAAATACAAGATGATATGGGTAAGACAGTCAAATCTATGAATCATGTAAATGAGGAAGTTCAATCTGGACTTGTTATCGCAAATGAAACGAAGCAAAACTTTGCTGAAATCTTACAATCTACAAATGAAATAGCTAATCAAATTAAGACGATGGTTGAAACGGCTAATGGAATGTCAAAAGGGGCAAATGAAGTATCTATTTCGGTAGGACAAATTGCAATGACAGCACAAAATAATGCGACAAGCACACAAAATGTTGCGGCTTCAGCTGAAGAACAGCTAGCTTCGATGGAGGAAATTGGATCTGCAGCAGGCACGTTATCTCAAATGGCTGAAGAGTTGCAAGGACTAATTGACAGATTTAAAGTCTAATAGAGAACAGACTATCCCCTAGTAGCATTATGCCAATAGAGGGTAGTCTGTTTTATTGTGTAAAATCAAATGGAGATGTAAACTTCCTTTATGACGTTTAAAATGGTATTTTGCATAATGTTTGTCGAAAAATAGAGGTATTTGTTAGCTTTGTGTATAATTATTAACGTATAGAATACAAATAAAAGGAGAGTATTATGGGAGTGTATTGGGGGACAAAAAGACATTCTTGGCTTAGTTACGTCTCATTTTGGCTAAGTATTTCATTTTTTATTGTTTTTCTAATTGAAGTGTTTATATTAAAAACACTTTCGAATAGCTCGGTGCAAATTGTTAAATATTTTTATTTTATATTTGTACCAGTAAATATTTTTCTTAGTTTAAAGTTACTATTTAAGAAGAATGAAAAGAAAGCGTTACCTATTTTTAGTTTCATTGTCTCATTATTATTTGCAATTTTAATAATCGTATTAGTTTTAGCAGCTATAGGGAAGGTCTTTTGAGGGGAGTGGTATAAGTCACTCTCCTTTTTTATTTGTGGTAGTCTTACTATATATAAAAGTGTGAATGCTGTGAGCTAATAAAAGCAGAGAGTAGACAATATTTGCATGGATTAAAGTCTGTCGTTATTTGAACTTGTAAGAGTGTATGGAGTAATGAGGTAATATACATAATAATGGAGATAGAATTAGTTATTTTATAAGTTTGTATGAAGCAAATGAATACGGTAAGAACGTTGATATATGGTACAATAGCTATGGATAGTGATAGAGATAAAGGGTATATAAAATACTCATCGTTTTTTAGTAAGAGAGGGGTTATCTTATGCTATACGAGGATTTGGAGACATTATTTCAAACAGCTCCGAAAGAAGATAGAGGCGGATGGAAATATATAATCCAAGAACAAAATAATACATTTAAAATTGTTGATGAAATACTGAAAAATCAAATGAGTGTCGAATTATATTTTAATGAATACGATGAGGTGAAAATCACTTTATATAAAGATGGAATTCCCATTACGACTATGCAAAGAATTGTGATTTCAAAAGTTGAATTAGACGAAGATGAAGAAGGTATTCAATTTGTTTTAGAGCGCATGCCTAGTCGAATGATTCGGTTGCAGTTAAAGCCATATTTAGCATTAGAAATGGGACCGTACTGGGAAGTATGTGATGCTTTTTTATGTTTTTTGAAGTTGTTTAAACGCAATGATTGGCAGTATAACAATACTTACCCATCCGATGATAGGATATAGAATGTGAAGTAAGTCACTGTAACCGATGTAGCTAAAGCAATAACTAATTAGTAAAATGAAGAAAATAATATTGTTATTTTTCCACCCAGTAATAGATTGCATCTGTTTTGTCATTCCGAACACATTACCAACTAAAGTTGTGAAAACTTCACCGAAAATAATGAGAACGAAAAAGAAGTGAAAAGTTGCATTAAATCTTCTTATGACTTCAGCCATTGGGATGTTATATTGGTAAAATTGATCGACTGATAAGATTGCTAAATGGCTGCATAATAAAATTAAAGAAAGTCCAGCACCACCCAAAATCCCACCCCAAAAAATAGCTTTTCGATCTCTTACTTCACTGGCTAATGGGACGAGAACACTTTGGGCGAGAGAAAGATTTAAGGCGACATATGTAATAGGGCTAGTAATCCATTTCATATTCCAGTTCTCTGCAGGAATAGTGTTATTAATGGAAGGTGTACCGTGAAAAAAGGTTGTAATAGCAAGTCCGATAATAAAAATCATCATAATAGGTACGACAAGTGTATTTACTTCAAAAACACCTTGTAATCCGCGGCTACTTATAATAAGACAAGCGATAACTGTAATAAGAATACCGAGTTGTCTTGGTAAGCGAAGTTGCTCTTCAAATACTGCACCAGCCCCTGATAACATAACGCTCGTTACGCCGAATAAAACGAGTAATAATAATGTGTTTACAACATTCCCAAATACATCCCCAAATAAATATTTGTTAAATTCTTGCGCTGAAAATGCCCCGATTTGTGATGAAAGTAACATCATCTTTGTGCCAAGCCAAATAAAAAAAAATCCACTTACACATATGCCAATTGTCCCGTATAATCCATTCACTGTGAAAAATTCAACAATTTCTCGTCCAGTAGCAAATCCAGCTCCAACGACAGTTCCGATATAAGTAGCGGCTACTTTCTTTGCTACTTGCCATTGTTGATTGTCCATGTTATCCCTCTTTCTACTATGATGAGCTTGATGTACTATTATGCATATGTATGAGCTTGGACAATTAGACGTATGAAGTGTTTGAAAAAATACATGAATTTAATGATATTAGGGAAGCATTAAAGGTGTTAAAACTTTGTTACATATAAGCCAATTGTTCGAAAGGAAAGGGAATGTATGGTAAAATGTAATTAGGTTATTAAAAGATAAACATTACAAAATGATAAGAGGAGTGATTGTATGAGTACGAAAACAAATGTTGTTGAAGTATTAAACAAGCAGGTAGCAAACTGGAATGTGTTATATGTTAAACTACATAATTATCACTGGTATGTGACAGGGCCACACTTCTTTACATTACATGAGAAATTTGAAGAGTTTTATAATGAGGCTGGAACGTATATTGATGAGTTAGCAGAACGTATTTTAGCTTTAGAAGGTAAACCATTAGCGACAATGAAAGAATATCTCGCAACATCTAGTGTCAGCGAAGGGACAAGCAAAGAATCTGCAGAAGAAATGGTGCAAACATTAGTGAATGATTATTCTGCACTTATTCAAGAATTAAAAGAAGGTATGGAAGTTGCAGGTGAAGCTGGTGATGAAACATCAGCTGACATGCTGTTAGCAATTCATACAACATTAGAACAGCATGTATGGATGCTAAGTGCATTCTTAAAATAACGATAAATATAATAGAAACCCATTGAAAAATTATTTCAATGGGTTTTTTTATGATTTTTCAGTTTTCTTTTATGCTATAATATAGTAAAAAGGAGGCGATGCGATGTTTCGCTTTTTCAGAACTGGAAAAGAAGAGCGGGAAATTACGAAAGATGAATTAGAACAAGCGATGGCTCAGTTTTTAGAAACGAATGCTAATATCGTTTATACAGTATTAGTAAATGAAGATTATACAGTAAATTATGATTTGTTAAAACCGTATTTACCTGCATTTCCAACAAATGATTTTCTCATAACGAAGGAAACGCTTGAGGTATTTGAACATACAGCAGAAAATTTAAGCCTAGTGAAAGAAATTGATGTCGTACAAAAAGCAGTAGACCAATACGTAACAGAAAAAGAAATGTTCCCAATTGTTGAAGGTAGCGAAGATCGCCTCATATGCGGAATGAAGCTAGGACCTTACTTAAATCGTAGCTTAAAAAGAGACTTATATATTTCAGAAAAACATTATTTAGTTTCAAGTAAACCAGATAGAAAAAAACAAAAGAGCGGGTAGATGTAATGAAAACAACAATACATATATTGTTGTCTTTTTTTGTTTTTTAAAATATTGATTTTTCAGTCTATTATTATTTATACTAAATGTATTGGACAGGGAAGAGTAACTATTAAGCATCATTTTGAGAATAAGGTATTGTTAGCGTGGGTTATACAAAGTGGTATAAAGATTCGCAAAAAATATTATAAAAGGTTTCGGGGGAATTGGTACATGAAAAATAGCATGACTTACATTCAATTATTAAATGAAACGTTACGTTGTTATGCAAATAAAGGAAGTTTTGAAGCGTACAATTATATAATGGAAAACGCTACAGGTGTAATAGGGAATGAGGCGCAAATATATAATTTTAAGTATGCACTCGCAAGTGCAAGTGCATCGGGACTTGAAAAAGAAGCATTACATTTAATGAGAGAGGCCATTATAGAAAAGGGATTCTGGTATGGAAATGAGTATTTAATTTCCGACGAAGATTTAAAATCACTACATAAATTTGAAGAATTTCATACAATGGTGCAATTATGTAATGAAAGAGAAGAATTAGCACATAAAAAGGAAAGACCAGATGTGAAATATATATACAGCAAGAAAGAAGGAAATCTACTACTTACATTGCACGGTGACCAAGAAAATATTCAAATAGTAGAGCCATATTGGAAATCAGTTTTGACACAAGATTACACGTTAGCTTTACCACAGTCTTCACAAATTCAGTTTTCAGATGGATTTGTTTGGGATGATATAGAGAGAGGGAAAGAAGAATTAAAAGGGCATTACAATAAGTTTATAGAAAACCATACAGTAGAAAATGTAATCATTGGTGGTTTTTCTGCAGGGGCAAGAGTAGCTTTATATACGATTTTGCAAAAAGATATAGAGGTTGATGGTTTTGTTTTTATGGCACCATGGCTTCCCGAGATTGAAGAATGGGATGAGTTGCTAAGAGTGCTGCAGGATAAACATATAAAAGGATATATAGTATGCGGGGATCAAGATGAAGATTGTTTCGAATCCACGCAGCAATTTGTACAACTATTAAGAGAGAAGAATATAGAACATAAGTATAAAGTTGTCCCTGACTTAGATCATGATTATCCTATTAACTTTGAAGAGCTATTAAAAGAAGCTATTGAATATATAGGAAATGAAAACAATAAGTAGTAAGAAAAAGAGATGCATCATATGTGATGCATCTCTTTTTAGAATTATAAATTAAAAGCATTTGCTAATAAGCGATAAGACTTTAATTTATGTTCAAATTGATGAGTAATCGTGACAATCATAAATTCGTCAGTATTGTATGCTTTGCTTAAGTTTATTATTTTTTCTTTTACAGAAGACGGATCACCAACAATCATACGTTGACGATTTTCTTTTATACGGAATAAATCATAAGCGCTGTATGAATAATTTTGAGCAGTTTCAATAGAAGGTGTACCAGTAGTTCGTTTTCCTTGCTCTAATAATAAGATTGATAAATCTAAACTAGAAGCAATTTTTTCCGCTTCTTCATTTGTTTCTCCGCATATAACAAAAATGGCAACGATTGAATTAGGCTTATCTCCTAAAAATGAAGGCTGATATTGTTCTTGGTAAGCCCTCATAACTTCAGGGCCTCCAAAGCCATTAATAAATTGCGCAAATGCGAAAGAAGCTCCGTTGTTTGCAGCAATTTTAGCGCTCTCTCCGCTAGAACCGAGCATCCACATTTCAGGAGATGTTGGGATAACTGGAGTGGCTTTTAAGTTTGCATAGTGATGGTTTTCTGGTACTTGATCATGTAAGTACATTGCAACGTCTGCAATTTGTTCTGGATATTGATCAAGTGAGACCATTTTCCCTTCTTGAAGTGCGCGAGTTGCTATTGGCATACCACCAGGAGCTCTACCAACACCGAGATCGATGCGGTTCGGATACAGTGCTTCTAGAACACGGAAATTCTCAGCAACTTTATATGGGCTATAATGCGGTAACATAACACCACCTGAACCGACTCTAATACGGTCCGTTTTCGCGGCAATATGAGAAATAAGTATTTCTGGACTTGAACCAGCTAAGCTTACGGAATTATGATGTTCGGATACCCAAAAACGTGTGAATCCGAGTTTTTCAACTTCTTGTGCAAGCGTAACTGTATGTGAAAAAGCTTGGGCTGCTGTGCTACCATCTGAAATAGGTGATTGGTCTAATACACTTAACTTGATCATAGAATATACCTCTCAATCTTAATGTACATCCTATTATATATTTACTTATGAAAAATGCGTAGTGAAATGCTCAAAATGAAAAGCGGATAATCCTATTTCCGCTTTTAATGAGAAAATCCGCGTTCATAATGATTCATTTCAACCAGATTTAAAATATATTCATAGTTGTCAATTTCACATTTTAGCTGTTCACGTTCTTTTTCAGATAGTGTCATATTGCTAAGTTTTTTACATAAGTTTTGTTTCTTTAATTCTAAATGCTTTTTTGTAGCGTGGTAATCATAAGTATGTTTCATTTTTTAGTCACTCCTTCGTGCGGTTGCTATATTATACGAAGCATAAAGAAATATGAAATCTGTCTCTTATGTACTTTTAGTGAATATTCAAATTGCAATGGTGTTATGTTTATGGGGATGTATGAATAAAATGCACTAAACCACTAACGTCCATTTGATGAAGTAAGGGGTGGAATTGTGCAGAAAGATATAATGTATAACACTGAAATGGATGAAGCGTTAAAAGTTATAGATAAAGGATTGAAGAAGACGACAAATCCAAAACAAATTATTGTAGTGGGAGCTGGTATGGCTGGATTAGTTTCAGCATCTTTATTAAAGGCTGCAGGACATGATGTGAAAATTTTTGAAGCAAATAACCGGGTAGGTGGCCGTATAGAAACGGTTAGAATGGAAGATACCGGATTATATTTAGATGTTGGAGCAATGAGGATTCCATATTCGCATACATTAACGATGACATATATAAGAAAATTTGGGCTACAGGTGAGACCTTTTATTAATAGAAATGAGACGGATATTATATACGTAAATGGACGGAAAACGACGTTAAAACAATATGAAAAAGATCCAAGTATTCTAAGATATCCTGTGGAAATGAATGAAGTTGGAAAAACGTCAGAGGAATTATTATTGTTAGCGGTACAGCCCATTATAAATTTTATAAAAAAGAACCCAGAAAAAAATTGGGACGTTGTAGTAAAGGATTTTGGAAGATACTCTACTGGGCAATTTTTAAAGTATCATCCTTATCAGTATAATACTTACTTTTCGCCAGTAACAATTGAGATGATTGGTGTTCTATTAGATTTAGAAGGTTTTTTGGAACGGTCGTTTGTAGAGACTTTACGCTTTCTATACATTATGCAAGAGGAGAGCGGATTTTGTGAAATTGTGGGCGGGAATGATAGATTACCAAAGTCATTTTTACCGCAATTAGAAGAAAATATTATATATAATCAAAAATTAATGAAGTTACATCAACACGATAATGGTGTGACAGCTTTCTATCGGAACGAGGAAACTTTTGAATATAGCAGTATTACAGGAGATTTAGTTATTGTTACCATTCCGTTTTCGACAATGCGTTTTGTAGAAGTAGATCCGTTTGATTCTATATCTCATGAAAAATGGAAAGCAATTCGTGAATTACATTATATGCCTGCGACGAAAATAGGAATTCAATTTAAAAGCCGATTTTGGGAAGAACAAGGACAATTAGGTGGCAGAATTATAACAGATTTGCCAATTCGTTATGCCTATTATCCAAGTTATGGAATTGGTGAGAAAGGACCGGCTATGATGTTAGGTAGCTATACATGGTCTTATGACGCATTGTTATGGGATGGTTTATCGAAAGGTGATCGTATTTATTACGCATTACACAACTTAGCAACAATATTAGGTGGTCAAGTGTATGATGAGTTCATATCTGGAATATCAAAAAGCTGGACATTGGATCCGTATGCGCTTGGAGGATTTGCACTTTTTCAAGCAGGTCAAGAATCTGAGCTGCAACCAGCGATTGTCAAACCAGAGGGGAGAATATTCTTCGCTGGAGATCATACAACGCTATATCACGGATGGATTCAAGGTGCGATTGAATCTGGAATTCGTGTAGCGGCGGAAGTGAATGAGTAAAAGGTTTTTAATTCAGAAAATTCTTTACTATATAACTTGAGATGGATATTATTATATATAAAAGAATTATGGGGAGTGTTTACAGTGAATCCGTTATTATTCGATTTTCCTTCTGAATTTTATACTGACAGGCTTTTTATTCGAATGCCGAAACCAGGAGATGGTAAAGTTGTATATGATGCAATTCAGGCTTCAATACAAGAACTGAAACCTTGGATGGTGTTTGCACAAAAAGAGCAAACAGAGCAAGAAATAGAAGAAAGTATTAGAAAATCACATATTCAATTTTTGCAACGTGAGGATTTAAGATTACTAGTATTTTCGAAAGAAACAGGTGAATTTATTGCTTCAGCCGGATTACATCGTATTAATTGGGATATACCTCAATTTGAAATCGGATATTGGATTGATACAAGGTTTAGCGGAAAAGGCTATATGGTAGAGGCTGCGAAAGGTATAACGGATTACGCTTTTTCTGAATTGAAAGCAAACCGTGTAGAAATTCGTTGTGATTCTTTAAATAAGAAGAGTAGAGCGATACCTGAGAAATTAGGCTTTAAGTTAGAAGGTACGTTAGAAAGTGCGAGTGTTGCGGTAGATGGAAATGGATTAAGGGATATGTGTGTATTTGCCATGACTAGAAATACATATAAAAAAGAAGAGCTGTAAAGAAACAGCTCTTCTTTTTGTGTATTATGGTACAGGATGTCCATTAGAGCTTTCGAAAATTGTAAACCATTGTTGACGATCTAAGTTAACGTTTGTAGCAAGAGCGGCCGTTTTTACGCGATCTAATTTACCAGAGCCAACGATTGGCATCATATTAGCTGGATGAGCAAGTAACCAAGCATACATAACCGTATCGATACTAGAAACACCTAGCTCAGTAGCAACTTTTTGCATAGTTTCGCGTACACGTACGGCACGTTCGGATTGACCAGTAAAAATTTCCCCACCAGCAAGAGGTGACCAAATCATTGGATTGATTCGTTTTTCTTGGCATAAATCAATTGTCCCTTTTTCAAAATGCTCAAGCTGCAATGCAGAAACTTCAATTTGGTTCGTAATAAGCGGGAAATCTAAGTACGAACTTAACATATTAAATTGTGAAGGTAAGAAGTTAGATACACCGAAGTGACGAACTTTTCCTTCTTGTTTTAATTGTGAAAAGGCTTTTGCCACTTCATTTGGATCCATAAAAGGATCGGGACGATGAATAAGTAATACGTCAATATAATCTGTATGTAAATTTTTAAGTGATGCTTCTACACTTTGCATAATATGCTCTGCACTAGTATTGTAGTGAGCCACATATCGCTCTGGAAATTTCGGTGATGGGGGAGCGATTCCACACTTTGTAATAATTTGCATGTTTTCTCGTAAGGAAGGCTTTAATTGTAAAGCTTCGCCAAATAACCCTTCACATGTATATGCGCCGTAAATATCAGCGTGATCAAAAGTAGTAATTCCCATATCCATACAATCTTCAATGAAAGAAAGTAATTCTTGTTTCGTCATATTCCATTCTGCTAAACGCCAAAATCCTTGAATAATACGAGAGAATTCTAGCGTTTCATTCATTTGAACTCGTTCCATTATAAGTACCCCCTTGATGAATAATTATTATTTTGAAAAGGCTTTCTTGCTACGTATTATTATATAGTTTGGGGGGGTACATACAATAAATATGTTTTGCTAAAAAAATGATTTTCTCTATATGCTATAATGTAGAAACATATAGCTAGAAGGAGATGTACGAAATGATTCCAGTAACAATATTAACTGGTTTTCTTGGATCTGGGAAAACGACATTATTAAATCGTATTTTATCAGAAAATCACGGTAAGAAATTAGCGGTGATTGTAAATGAAATAGGGCAAATTGGCATTGATAATCAGTTGATTATGAATGTGGAAGAAGAAATTATGGAAATGACAAATGGCTGTTTATGCTGTACTGTACGTGAAGATTTACTCGTTGCTTTAAAACAGTTACTGGACGTAAAAGCGGAAGGGAAAATGGATTTTGATGGTTTAGTAATTGAAACGACTGGCCTTGCAAATCCAGGCCCGATTATTCAAACATTCTTTTTAGATCCAGTCATTCAATCTGCTTACCAAATTAACGGTGTTGTAACGGTAGTAGATAGTTATCATATACATAAACATTTTGAAAAAGGATTAGAAGCAAAAGAGCAAATTGCGTTTGCTGATGTCGTTTTAGTAAATAAATTAGATTTAATTGAAGAGAATGAGAAAGAAAATCTCTTGCATGAAATTCAAGGAATTAACCCGACTGCAAAGTTAATTGAGGCGACTAACTGTGAGGTAGATATACCATCTTTATTACAAATCCAAACGTTTAAAACGAAAGATACGTTGCAAATTTACCCTCATAAAGAACATAACCACTTAGAAGGTGTGAAATCATTTGTATTACGTGAAGAACGTCCGCTGGATTTACAAAAGCTTAATGAGTGGATGTCAGCTGTCGTTCAAGAGCTAGGGGAATATTTATATCGTTACAAAGGAATTTTATCGATAGATGGAGTAGATAAACGTATCGTTTTCCAAGGTGTACATACGTTATTTGCTGCTTCGTACGATAGAGAGTGGCAAGAGGGAGAAGAGCGAGTAAGTGAAGTAGTTTTTATCGGAAGAGATATTAATAAAGAGTGGTTCCAAGAACATTTCGAGGAGTGTGTGAAATAAGTCTGCGTAAATTGTAGGCTTATTTTTTATGAGCACTCTATTAGATTGTAAAACAGAATTAAATAAGGGAAAGAAACTAAAAATTGATAACTGTATAATAAAAAGCCTGTTTTCACAGGCTTGTATTTTCGTCTATTAGTAACTCCATTACAACACCTACAACTGGACCTTCATCATCAATATCCCCATTTAAGCGGAAACCAAATGATTCATACAGTCCCATTGCAAGTTTGTTGTCTGGATGTAAACTTAAGTAAATTATTTTACATTCAAATTTTTCTTGTAAGAATTGAATGAGTAAGCGAAGGAAACGTTTTGCGTATCCTTTTCCTTGATATTGTTGGTCAATCATAAAGCGATCGAGCCATACACTTTTATGTTTTACTGAATACCATCCATACATTGCGTATCCTACAAGTGTTTCGCCATCATATAAACCTACTGACGTTCCGTTTCCTTCATATAATGATTCTGCTAAAGAAAACGCGTTACTTTCAATAAATTGTTGCTGGTCTTTTGCGACGTCTAAAGCAACTACTGAACGCCAATTTTTTGCTGTTACTTCACAAATGTGAAGATTCATAATTCCAACTCACCTTCTAAATTAATATAGCTTTCAAGCTAATATGGATAATTTTACTTGTTATTTTGGTCAAGTCAAGGATAAATACATAAAAAGGCAGCTGAATAACAGATTCAGCTGCCTAGAAAATATAATGGATTAGTTTGTTGCTTCTTTCAATGTATTTACGTTTTCTTCCATTAAAGTGAAGTAATCTTTATTATTTTTTGCATCATCTTCAGAAATAGTAGCTAAGTGATTTAAGCGTAAAACTTTTGTACCAGTTTCTTTTTGAATTACGGATGCTACTTTTGGAGTAGAGAACGTTTCGAATAAAATATATTTTAGATTATGTTCTTTTACTGTTTTTGTAATGTCAGCAAGCTGCTTTTGAGATGGTTCATCAGAAGCTGAAATTCCAGCGATAGGAATTTGTTTTAGGCCGTATCGTTGTTCCCAGTAACCATAGGCAGCATGAGAAACTAAAATTTCTTTCGTTTTTGCGTTCGCTACAGCTGCCTTAAATCCATCGTCTAAATCAGTAAATTTAGTTTGAAGTGCTGCAAAGTTTTTTTCGAATTCTTTTTTATGTTCAGGTTGTAATTCTACAAGTGCATTTTTAATTTTTTCTGCTTGTTTCATTGCTAGAGTAGGATCTAACCAAACATGTGGGTCTTTATCGTGATGATGTTCATCTTCTTTATGGCCATCTCCATGATCATGATGCTCTTCTTTAGTAGAAGCACGAAGCTCAATACCTTTAGATGCATTTACAATTTTAACATTTTCTTTTTGTAATGTTTTTTCCATTTTTTCAGCAAATGGTTCTAATTCAGCGCCGTTATAAACAAATAAATCGGCTTTTGCAACTTGTACTGTTTGTTTTTGACTTGGTTCAAATGTATGTGAATCTGCACCAGGTGGGTAAATTGCTTCAACATTTACATAGTCGCCACCAATTTTCTTTGCGAAATCAGCAAGTGGGAAAATCGTTGTATAAACTGTTAGCTTTCCATCTTTCTTGGCATTACTTTCTTTTTTATTTGAGCAGCCAGCGAAAATTAAGGTAAAAATAAGTAAGAATGAAAATATAGTCAATCTTTTAGGCATGAAGTTCTCCTCTTTTCTTTTTTACGGATATATTTTCCCCAATTATAGAAGAAAAATATCATTTTAATACAAAACGGAATAATTACGTTTTAGTTTGCGAACTTAGTATAATACATCTTTAATAAAGTTGCAATAAATAATAATCATTCCGATTTGTTTTTGTTATAAAGTTGTCAAATATAGGTGTATTATTTTTGCAAATGCATGCATATGTGACAACGCTGTTTTCATATATTGAAAAGGAGGTAAAGAGGGGGATGAGCGCTTGGGTTACTTAATGGAAGCTATTTTATTAATATTAGCGGTAGTATTGCCATTATCTTTCGTATTAATTTTTTTAAGAAGATTAATAAGTAATTTAGGGGACGCTACAACAATAACGAAATTACAAGAGAGAGATGAGAAAAAAGAGTGAGTAAAGCACTATGCGTACGCATAGTGTTTTACTTGTGGTAAAATAAGAGCAGGAAACTCCTAAAGGTTGTATTTTACTGAAGGAGAGAAAAGTAAAATAAGAGGTATATGCATATATGAATAAGCGAACAGCGTTAATACTTGGTGCAAGTGGTTTAGTTGGACAAGAGATAACGCGTCTATTACTTGAATCAGATTACTACGATTCGGTTACTATTTTTGTAAGAGAGCCAATGCAATTGCAACATGAGAAGTTACAGCAGAAACAAGTTGATTTTTCGGTATTAGAGGAATATAAAGAGTTCTTTGCTGTGGATGATGTTTTTAGTTGCTTAGGAACAACAATAAAAAAAGCAAAAACCAAAGCAAATTTTAAAAAAGTAGATTATGAATATACGTTACGAGCTGCTTGTTTAGCTGAAAAACAAGGGGTACAAAATTTCCTTGTCGTGTCTTCTATGGGAGCGAATCCTAAATCATTTTTCTTTTATTCACAAGTGAAAGGAAAAATGGAAGAAGAATTGCAAAAGTTAGTGATCGGTGGTATTCACATTTTTAGACCATCATTATTAGTAGGAAATCGACAAGAATTTCGTTTCGGCGAACAAATGGCTGAAAAGTTATCTCGTATTATTCCTTTTATTTTTAAAGGGGCTTTCAAAAAGTATAAACCAATTTCAGCTAAAGATGTGGCGAAAGGTATGTATATAACCGCGCTGCGAGAAGAATCGGGTATCCATACTTATAATTCAAATGAAATTACAACGATAGAATAAATAAAACCGAGAAGAATGATTTCTCGGTTTTATTTATTCGTATGAATTTTCCCTGGTGCTCGCTTGTATTGATATGGTTCTTGCAATTCAAAGCCAAGTTCATTGGCCGCTATTCTCGGGAAGTACGGATTGCGAAGTAACTCACGTCCGATGAAAATTAAATCAGCTTCGTTATTATTTAAAATTTGCTCTGCTTGTGACCCAGTCGTAATCAATCCAACTGCACCAGTTGCAATCTTAGTATGCTCTTTAATATGTTTGGCGTATTGTACTTGATAACCGGGATACACATCAATATGTGCTGGTACAACTGCGCCAGAACTACAATCTATTAAATCTATTCCCTGTTCTTTCATCCACTTTGTATACTGAACATAATCTTGAACCGTTAGCCCGTCAGGGTGATAATCATTTGCTGAAATACGAACGAATATTGGTCCGTCCCAAACTTCATTTACAGAGTCGATAATTTCGCGTAAGAAACGATACCGGTTTTCAGGTGAGCCGCCGTATTTATCCGTTCGTTTATTAGTAAGTGGTGATAGGAATTCATTGATAAGGTAACCGTGAGCGCCATGTAATTCGATAACATCAAATCCGGCTTGTTTTGAACGTAACGCGGCCCTCTGAAAAGCTAATATAGTCTCTTTGATTTGCTGTATATTCATTTCTACTGGTATCTTCATCTTATCATTAAAAGGAATTGCAGAAGGAGCGAAAGCATTCGTATCTAATTCAGCTTTTCTTCCGGCGTGAGCGAGTTGAATGGCAGCTTTTGCGCCGTTATCATGTATAAAAGTAGTCGTTTTATGTAAGCCTTCAATTAGGTTGTCATCCCAAATACCTAAGTCTTTGTTAGAAATTCGTCCTTCAGCTAACACCGCAGTTGCTTCAACCATAACTAAACCTACTTGGCCAGCAGCGCGAGTTCCATAATGAATGAGATGAAAATTCGTAACGCTGCCATCCTCATTCCCCGATGAATACATACACATAGGCGACATAACGATACGATTTTTTAGTGTAACGTTCTTAATTGTATAAGGTGAAAAAAGCTTGGGATTCATCAAATAGCCTCCTTGATTGAATTTTCTTATATTTTACCATTCTCTTTTTTGTTTCTCTAATAAAACGCTTATACGAAAAATTTTGTATATTCGTGTTACAATGACTAATATGAACTGAATTGGAGGATGGCATATGTACCAGGCTTATTATGAAAGCGAAGTAGGTTTGCTTGAAATTACAGCGAATCAAGAAGGAATTACGTCTGTTATATTTGTTGATGAACGACAAGAAGAAAATAAAAATGAAATGATAGAACAATGTATAAATGAGTTAGATGAATATTTTAAAGGGAAAAGAAAAGAGTTTACGGTCCCGCTGTCTGCGGAGGGAACAGCATTTCAAAAAAATGTATGGGATGCACTTTATACTATTCCATACGGCGTAAGTGCTTCATATTTAGATATTGCAGAGAAAGTTGGAAATATAAAAGCTGTACGGGCAATAGGAGGGGCAAATAGTCGGAATCCAATTTCAATAATTGTTCCATGTCACCGTGTAATAGGAAAGAGTGGAAAGCTTGTTGGATATGCTGGTGGTTTATGGAGGAAAGAGTGGTTATTAAAACACGAAGGTATTTTGAAATGACGTATGGATGGGAAGAGGGATTGTTTTGAAATGTATAAATTGTGGGCAACCTTGCGAGGAGGAACAGTTAAATTGTGCAAGTTGTCAGCGAAACTTGGATAATGAACAAGAGGAAGGTAGCTCGTTAATAGATAAAGAACTGGAAGTATATGTAGGGAGACAATATCCGTATTACAAAAGGAAATGGAATCTTGAGAATAAGCGGATTGCTAGGTGGAGCTGGAATGGTTGGGCTGCTGTCTTCAATATAGGCTGGCTAGGATATCGTAAGTATTATGTACCAGCTGCTTTATTTATGTTGTTATTAGTAGCGTGTGATGCATTTTCGTATTATATGGGATTTAATGTAGCGTTGCCAATCATTAATATGGTGCCTCTTACGTTTTTATTACTCATTTTTATTCTGTTTGGAATGGGGATTTTTGCAAATGGATTATACTATCAATTTGCGGAAAGACGTATATACCGAATAAAAGCAAGAGAAATAAAAGATAAATCAGTTGAAAACTATCTAATCAATGATAGCGGCGGAACGAGCAAAATGGGAGCGACAATTGTTACTATTTTAGCAGTTGCTAGCATATTTTTTAGCCATTTCTTTTTTCCGACTGATCGAGACGTTATTCAAAAGGTTCGTACAAGCTCGCTTTATGAATATCCTTTCTTTTCAATAGGTGAATCTTTCGAAAATTATTTTCAAAATTCAGGTTGGATATATTATCGTGGAACGGAAGGGTTAGAATTAGTAGAATTCCAAGGATATAACACCGGAATGCCAAGACAAAAGGTGAAGATTCAATTTGTTGTCGATTATAAATTAGGTGAAGTGGAACCATACTCACTTATGATTAATGGTGAATCTAAAACTGAAGAAGAGTTTTTGAAGCTGATGGAAGAAATATTTAAAGTTCAAAATCCATTTGATATAGAGGATGGATTACAAGTAAATGCTATTCAAGAAAGCGGTTGGAAAGAAATTTCCGATCGCTTTTTTCTATGTTTGTTAAAATAAATATTTAAAATAATCAGAATCTTTTGTATAATGAAATATATTATATATGATTTAACTTATACATATAGATTGGGGGAAGGAAGAATGAAGAGAAAGACAACAACAATTGCTGCACTTGCGTTAACGACGAGTGTATTGGTTGCAGGATGTGGGAATGGTGAGAAGGCTTCGACAACGAAGAAAGAATCGAATAAGGGAATGGCCGATAAACAAGTTTTAAATTTGCTAGAAACAGCTGAAATTCCTTCAATGGATACATCTAAATCAACAGATTCTGTATCTTTCCGTGTATTTGTAAATGCAATGGAAGGTTTATATCGTCTAGATAAAGATAATAAACCAACACCAGGTATGGCAAAAGATGTGAAGATTAGTGAAGATAAAAAGACATATACATTTGAATTACGTGATGCGAAATGGTCAAATGGTGATCCAGTTCGAGCACAAGATTTTGTATATGCATGGCAACGTACATTAGATAAAGCATTAGCGGCAGAATATGCATTCATTTTATTTGATGTGAAAAATGCACAGAAAGTAAATAAAGGTGAATTACCAGCAGATCAATTGGGTGTTAAAGCGAAGGATGATAAAACGTTGGTAGTAGAATTAGAGCAACCAGCACCTTATTTTCTTGAGCTTACGTCGTTCCCTACATTTTTCCCATTAAATGAAAAATATGTGAAAGAGCAAGGAGATAAATACGGATTAGAAGCAGATAAATTATTATATAATGGACCATTTACAATGAGTCAATGGAAACATGAACAAAATTATCAGTTGAAGAAAAATCCTAATTATTGGGATAAAGATACTGTAAAATTAGACGAAATTAATGTAAGTATTGTGAAGGAAACAAGCACGGGAGTAAATTTATATGATAGTGATCAAGCAGATCGAGTTATTTTAACTTCTGAATTTGTTGATAAATATAAAAAGAATAAGCCAGATGAATTTAAAACGAAGTTAGATCCACGCATATATTTCTTGCGTTTTAACCAAAAAAATGCAACATTTAAAAACCAAAAAGTACGTGAAGCGATTGATTTAGCATACGATAAAAAAGGAATTGCTGATGTCATTTTAAATGACGGTTCATTGCCAGCATATTTCTTAGTACCTGAAAAATTCACGACAGGTCCGGATGGAAAAGATTTCCGCTCTGTAAATAAAAACTTCCGTGATAGTAAAGATAATGCAGAGAAAGCAAAAAAATTATGGGAAGAAGCGAAGAAAGAGCTTGGTCAAGATACAATTACCGTTGAATTACTAAACGATGATAACGGTAGCCGTAAAAAAGTAGGCGACTTTATTAAGGAAGAACTAGAGAAAAACTTGCCTGGTATTAAAGTAAATTTGAAACAGCAACCATACAAGCAGAAGCTAGATTTAGAAAAGAAATTCCAATACGAATTCTCATTATCTGCATGGAGCCCTGATTATCCAGATCCAATGACTTATATTGATATGTTTGTTACTGGAAGCTCATTTAATGAAATGGATTATTCTAATCCGAAGTATGATGATTTAGTAGCGAAATCAAAAGGAGAGCTATTAAAAGATGATAAAGCACGCTGGAATGCACTTGCGGAAGCTGAAAAAATCTTAATTGGTCAAGACGCAGCAATTTCTCCTACGTACCAACAAAGTACAGCTTATTTAGAGAAGCCGTTTGTAAAAGGCATTGCTAACCATACGTTTGGCGGGGACTTCAGTTATAAATGGGCATATATTACAAAAAAATAGTATAATGAAAGGTGAGTGAATTTTCGCTCATCTTTTATTTGTATAAGGAGGAATTATAGTTGTTAAGGGGAATCAATCATATTTGTTTTTCGGTATCTAATTTAGAAAACTCTATTATGTTTTATGAAAAAGTATTAGAAGGAGAATTATTAGTTAAAGGAAGAAAATTGGCTTATTTTAACATATGTGGAGTATGGATAGCGCTTAATGAAGAGACGCATATTCCGAGAAATGAGATTCATCAATCTTATACGCACATTGCATTTTCTGTTGAACAAGAAGACTTTAAATGTCTAATACAGCGATTAGAAGAAAATGATGTTCATATTTTACAAGGAAGAGAACGTGATGTAAGAGATTGCGAATCTATATACTTTGTTGATCCTGACGGTCATAAATTTGAGTTTCACTCAGGGACACTGCAAGACCGTTTAAATTATTATAGAGATGAGAAACCTCATATGACATTTTATTAGGGAGGGATAACATTTGCATGCACTTGTAATTGGTGGAACAGGAATGCTAAAGAAAGTTTCTATGTGGCTTTGTGAGAAAGGATTTTATGTTTCTATTATCGGGCGAGATGAAGTGAAATTAGAAAATGTTAAGCGAATGAGTTCTGCACCAGAAAATATTACATGCCTTTCGTTAGATTATCATAATGATGAAGATGTAAAGCTAGCTATTAAAAGTACAATTAAGAAAAATGGCCCAATCACATTAGTTGTTGCATGGGTACACACAAGTGCAAAGCATGTACTATCAAATATTTGTAAAGAACTAGATTTGTCGTCTAAAACATATAGTTTATTTCATATTTTAGGTAGTAAAGCATCACGTATGCCTGCACAAAAAATAGGGAGTACGCGATGTATTTATCATAGAATTATTTTAGGTTTTATTTTAGAAGATACATATGGAAGATGGCTTATTCATGAAGAGATAGCTGATGGAGTTATAAAAGGGATTGAAAGTAAACGAGCGGAGTGGATTGTAGGGAGAGTTGAACCGTGGGAATTACGACCAACATGGTGAGGGGGAGTAAGAAATGAAAACAACTATATATGTAACAAGGCATGGTGAAACAGAGTGGAATGTAGCGAAGCGAATGCAGGGACGGAAAAATTCTGCTTTAACTGAAAATGGTATAGTTCAGGCGAAACAATTAGGGAATCGAATGAAAGATTTACCAATCCATGCGATCTATAGTAGTCCGAGCGAAAGAACACTTCATACGGCAGAGTTAATAAAGGGGGAACGTGATATACCGATTATAGCGGATGAGCATTTCTATGAAATCAACATGGGTATATGGGAAGGACAAACAATCGCGGATATAGAAAAGCAATTTCCAGAAGAAGTACATCTGTTTTGGAATGAGCCACATCTTTTTCAGTCAACATCAGGCGAAAATTTTGAGGCCGTTTATGAAAGAGTAATTGAAGGGATGCAGCTTCTTTTAGAGAAGCATAAAGGACAAAACATATTGATTGTTTCTCATGCGGCAGCAGCAAAATTACTTGTAGGGCATTTCGCGGGAATTGAAATAGAAAATGTGTGGGATGATCCATTTATGCATAGTGCCAGTTTGAGCATAATAGAATTTGAAGAGGGTATTGGTAAAGTGAAACAATTTGCAGATATAAGTCACTTTCAATAAATGTAAAAAAGGCCGCAAAACGGCCTTTTTTGGGTGGTATAAAAACTAGCAGTTACGTTTTTTATACCAGAAGTGATCAAATTTCTTATTTTTGCAAGATGGGAATTTATGTCCGCCTTTGCAATCATTCCATTTGTGTCCGCTATCGTGACAGTCTTTACCATGATCACATGAATCATCGCAAGAGCCACCGTGTCCGTGAGGGAAGAACTCGCATTTTTTACAGTAACATCGTTTAGTCCAGTAAAATTTCTTTTCAAAGCGTACACATTTTGTAACGAATGTACAATGTTTTCTACGCGTACGTTTTGTAACTAAAACGCATTCTTTTCTACGCGTTACTTTCGTAACGAACGTCCATTTTTGAACGCGTACGCGAGTACATTTCGTAACAAATGTCCATTTTTTTACATGAGTACATTTTGTAACGAAAGTACAATGTTTCACACGAGTACATCTTGTTCTTGGGCAATTACAATCATCGCTACATTCAACTTTTGAAGAGCAATCATCATCGCATTCAAAAGTACTTGGATCTTGGTGTAAGAAATCCTCCATCCCAGCACTTTTGATTTCTTCAACAGCTTTTCTAATATCACGTTTCATAGAAATCCTCCTTATCATGTATTAAAGTGAAAAGGTATTCTTTTTCCTTAACATGATATGTATGTAGGCATCTTTCTGAACAGGACAAGAGTGTAATTTTATATAAATAGATGATTGCGGATGTATGGACAAGACAAGGCGCATACATTGAATGAAGAGAACTGAGAAGGGATGAGAAAACATGCTGCCTTCATATGATTTTTTTGTTCATCCAATGTACTTAGTGGAATTGAAAAAGGACATTTGGTCAGATAGTCCAGTGCCAGCAAAATTAACTTATGGAAAAAAGAAGTATGATATTGATATCGTATACCGAGGAGCTCATATTCGCGAATTTGAGAAAAAGTCTTATCATGTTATGTTTTATAAGCCTAAAAAATTTCAAGGTGCGAAAGAGTTTCATTTGAATTCGGAGTTTATGGATCCGTCTCTCATACGAAATAAATTATCTTTAGATTTTTTTCATGATATTGGTGTACTTTCGCCAAAATCACAACATGTATTTATAAAAATTAATGGTCAAATTCAAGGTGTGTATTTACAGTTAGAATCGGTTGATGAAAATTTTTTGAAAAATAGAGGATTACCGAGTGGTTCTATTTATTATGCGATAGATGATGATGCGAATTTTTCATTGATGAGTGAACGGGATAAAGATGTTAAGACAGAGCTCTTTGCGGGTTATGAATTTAAATATTCGAATAAAAATAGTGAAGAACAACTGAGTGAATTTGTATTTCAAGCGAATACTTTGACGAGGGAAGCCTATGAAAAAGAAATTGGGAAGTTTCTACATGTAGATAAATATTTACGATGGTTAGCAGGAGTTATTTTTACGCAAAACTTTGATGGTTTCGTTCATAACTATGCACTATATCATAACGATGAAACAAATTTATTTGAAGTTATACCGTGGGATTATGATGCGACTTGGGGGCGAGATGTACAAGGGAGACCACTTAATCATGAATATATTCGCATTCAAGGGTATAATACGTTAAGTGCAAGATTGCTAGACATACCTGTATTTAGAAAGCAGTATCGAAGTATTTTGGAAGAAATATTAGAAAATCAATTCACAGTTTCGTTTATGAGGCCGAAAGTAGAAGGGTTGTGTGAATTGATTCGCCCATATTTACTACAAGATCCATACATGAAAGAAAAATTAGAAACATTTGATCAAGAGGCTGATATGATTTATGAATATATAAATAAAAGAAGAAAGTATATACAAGACCACTTACATGAATTAGATTAATTTTGAAAGAGATTGAAACGTTATCAATCTCTTTTTTTTGTATAATAAAGATGTATCAATAAAAATGAAGTAATATATTTGATAGAGAATGGGGATGCGGATATATGACGATTAAATGGATTGATTGGGTAAAACAAATACAATCTATAGCTCAAGCGGGTTTAACGTATTCTAAGGATGTGTATGATATTGAGCGTTTCCAGCAATTACGAGATATTTCTATTTCAATGATGTCACATTACACGAAAACAGATTGGGAAGTCGTAGAGAAATTATTTGCAAGTGAGACAGGCTATCAAACACCTAAAGTTGATATAAGAGCGGTTGTTTTTCAAAATGAAAAGTTATTATTTGTGAAAGAAAAAAGCGATGGGAAATGGGCATTGCCAGGTGGATGGGCTGATGTCGGTTACACGCCAACCGAAGTTGCAGCAAAAGAAGTTTTCGAAGAGACTGGTTATGAGGTAGATCATTTTAAGTTACTAGCTATATTTGATAAAGAAAAACATCAACCATCTCCATCGGCGACGCATGTATATAAGATTTTCATTGGATGCGAGATTATTGGTGGAGAAAAGAAAACTAGTATTGAAACAGAAGAGGTGGAGTTTTTTGGTGAAAATGAATTGCCTAATTTATCAATTGCTAGAAATACAGAAGACCAAATTAAAGAGATGTTTGCCTACATGAAAGACCCGCAGAAAGAGAAATTAATAGATTAATCCTGCTTGAATTGTACATATTGTTAAAATGAAGATATTGGCAGATTGCAGCCTTTATGTAATAATGGGAGGGTATGTGAAGAAAAAAGGAGATAAAAAAGAACATGTTAGCAAACATAATAGATCAGTTATTGCAATTTTTTGCAAGCTTAGGTTACTTTGGAGTAGCTCTTGCTTTAATGATTGAAGTAATCCCGAGTGAAATTGTACTTTCGTATGCTGGCTTTTTAGTAGCGAATGGTAAAATTAGTTTTGTGGGTGCAGTTATCGCCGGAACGATTGGTGGTACTTTAGCGCAAATCTTTTTATACTGGCTTGGATACTACGGAGGGCGTCCGGTTGTAGAGAAATATGGGAAATATCTACTTATTAATAAACATCATTTAGACATAGCGGAAGGTTGGTTTAAGCGTTATGGAGCAGGCGTAATATTTTCTGCGCGCTTTATCCCAGTAGTACGTCATGCGATCTCTATTCCAGCAGGACTAGCTAAGATGCCATTAAAACTATTTACACTTTATACGGTTGTAGCGATCATTCCATGGTCAATTCTATTTATATACTTAGGTGAAAAACTTGGTGGGAATTGGCGACAAATTAAAGAGTATGCATCTGATTACACACATTACATAATTATAGGAGCTGTTCTTTTTATTGCTCTATACTTTGGTTTGAAATATTTCAAAAAGAAAAAAGCAGCGCGTTAAAGTCAATGATTTTTCATTGGCTTTTTTTGTTTGTTTCGGTTCTAAAGAAAAGGAGTTGTCCATAATGTGTAATAATAAAGCGTAGCGGAGGAATGTGATGAAAGGGTCACCGTTTATACGTGGAACGATATTTTTAACGATGGCAACGATGATATCAAAAATGTTAGGGTTTATATATGTTATACCATTTACAGCGATGGTCGGTACGAGTGGTTACGTTCTATACACATATGCATATCGTCCTTATACCATCATGCTCAGTATAGCAACAATGGGATTACCGCTAGCTGTTTCAAAGATGGTATCAAAATATGATCAACTGAATGATTATCATACGGTTAAGAGAGTGTTGAAAAGTGGAATGGTGTTTATGTTTATAATGGGAGTCATTTCGTGTTTTACGTTATATATGCTAGCTCCGCATTTAGCTAAACTTGTCATCGATGGGAATGATCAAACGGGGAATAGTGTAGGAGCGGTTACTACTAATATTCGAATTGTAAGTTTTGCGTTAATACTTGTGCCAGTAATGAGTTTATTAAGGGGCTTCTTTCAAGGATTCCAATCGATGGGGCCTTCTGCATTAAGTGTAGTTGTAGAGCAATTTTTTCGGGTTTTAACCATTTTAATAGGAAGCTTTGTCGTTTTATATGTTTTAAAAGCTTCTGTTTCGCTAGCGGTTGGTATTTCAACGTTCGGTGCATTTATGGGAGCTGTAGGTGGATTAACTGTTTTAAGTGCGTATTATATAAGAAGGAGAAGGCACTTAAAGAAAAAAGAGATGGAAAGTATACCACAAACAACGAAATCTTTTTTCTCATTGTATAAGGAGCTCTTTACATATTCTATTCCTTTTGTTGTGGTGGGCTTAGCAATTCCGTTGTATCAGACGATTGATACATTTACAATTAATAAACTACTTATACAAATAGGGTATATGCAAGGAGAAGCGGAAAAAATTAATGCGATAATTGGTCTTGTTCAAATGGTTGTACTTATCCCGGTATCCGTTGCGACAGCTTTTAGTATGTCTCTCGTACCAGAGATGACGAAAGCTTATACAGCAGGAAATACGAAGCTATTGTACAAACATTTTACGAGAACAAATGTATTAGTAGTAGCAATTACGGTACCGGCGGCAATTGGAATGATGGTGTTAGCCAAACCTGTATATACTCTTTTATTCGGTGCTGGAAATGATCCAGAGATGGGGAGAATCATTTTACAGTATTATGCTCCTGCTTGCATACTATTTTCTCTTTTTACAGTAACGGCTGCTATGCTACAAGGAATCAATCAACAGCAGAAGACGGTGCTAGGACTAGTGATTGGAATTATTGTGAAGATAGTTTTAAATATTGTATTGCTTCCGTATTTCGATTATGTAAGTTTTATCATTTCAACATACGCGGGCTATACGATTTCAGTCGGGTTTAACTTGTGGATGCTTTCTAAATATGTTATAAAGGCAACATAAGCTTTTAAGGCAGAGAGCACTCTGTCTTTTTCTATGTTTATCCCGCTTTAACGGGCAGTGAGACCCTCACCGCACAATTCAGCGAAAGAAAAGAAGTTTGGTTGGGGGCGGATAACTCGTAAAAGCCCGATTTGTAAGGGCTAATAATTAGTGAGGATGAAGCCCTCCACTGATTAAAGTTTCACTTTATAATATTTTTCTTATAAAAACGTTTTCAAAATAATTTTTCTATTGAAATTTAAACGTATGTTTCATATGCTGAGAATGGCGGTTTAAAAACTGTGATTTAAGAGAGGTAGATTCCTACATGTAAAAAGAATCGGGGTGATAGTATGTTAAATATATATTTAACAGACCGAAACGGAAAACTACAAGAGATTGAGGAAATGCAAAAGGGGTGCTGGATTAATGTACTTCATCCAACAGAAGAAGAAATTCAATATCTAGTACAAACTTTAAATGTAGACTTAGATTTCATTAAAGACCCTTTGGATGATGAAGAACGCTCTCGTATTGAAAAGGAAGACAATAATACTTTAATTATCGTGGATATTCCGACAGTTAGACATGATGAAGAAGGAAATTCGATTTATGACACGATTCCAATAGGTATGATTGTGATGCCGGATTGTTTTGTTACAATCTGCTTAGAAGAGAATCCAATTTTTGAACGTTTTATTAATCAACGTATTAAAGAATTTTATACGTTTAAGAAGACGCGCTTTGCACTTCAGCTCTTATATACGATTTCTACTTATTATTTAAGATACTTAAAGCAAATAAATCGAAAAACAATTGATTTAGAGCATCAATTAAATCAGTCAATGAAAAATAAAGAGATTTTCACATTGTTAGGCCTTGAGAAAAGTTTAGTATACTTTACAACGTCATTAAAGGCTAATAAAATTGTAATTCAAAAGTTAATGCGTAATAGTACATTTTTAAAAATGTATGAAGACGATCAAGATTTATTAGAAGATGTATTAATTGAAAATAAACAGGCTATTGAAATGGCGGAAATATATAGTCACATTTTAAGTGGAATGATGAATACTTTTAGCTCCGTTATATCAAATAATTTAAATAGTGTTATGAAACTGTTAACGTCAATTACGATCATTTTATCTTTACCGACGATGGTTTCTAGTTTCTTTGGAATGAACGTAAAGGTTCCGTTTGAAGGGGAAGCCCACGGTTTTGTAATTGTACTCATCATATGTGTAACACTATCTTTCACGTTAGCTTTTGTTTTTTGGAAGAAACGTTACTTTTAACGATAAGAAAGCTGCTCTAGCATAGTTATATAACTACGCTAGAGCAGCTTTTTTGCTATGAAATCTCAAATTTTGAATAGAATATAACTTGTACAATGTAATGTATATAAAGGGTATGTATGCCATATAAACCTTGTTCAATTAATGAAATGGGGTTAAAATTACATATTGTTAATGAAAAGTTGGAGGAAATACATCATGGAATTGTTTCAATTACCGAAAGCATTCCTGCAAATGAATACAATTTTTATCTCCATATTGATCGAAGCACTTCCTTTCGTGCTCATTGGTGTATTTATTTCAGGATTCATTCAAATGTTCGTGACAGAAGATATGGTGGCAAAATGGATGCCGAAGAACCGATTTCTGTCTGTTTTATTAGCTACTTTTTTAGGTATGTTGTTTCCAGGTTGTGAATGTGGAATTGTTCCGATTGTAAGACGATTAATTGGAAAAGGCGTTCCACCATACGCAGGGATTGCATTTATGTTAACTGGACCTATTATTAATCCAGTTGTATTATTTGCTACTTATGTTGCCTTTGGGAGTAGTATGCACATGGTATGGTATCGTTCTATTGTAGCGATTATCGTAGCGATTATCGTTGGAATTATATTATCCTTTATGTTTAAAGAACATCAATTAAGAGATGATCACTTCCCAGAAGTGAATAATAAGCGTCCACTGCGTAAAAAAATGTGGGATGTATGTACACACGCTGTTGAGGAATTCTTCTCAATGGGAAAATATTTAGTACTAGGTGCGTTAATTGCAGCAGCGGTACAAACGTTTGTACAAACTTCAACACTTCTTGCTATTGGACAAGGTCCGTTTTCTTCATCAGCTGTTATGATGGGACTTGCTTATATATTATCACTTTGTTCAGAGGCAGATGCATTTATCGCTTCGTCGTTCCAAAGTACGTTTTCAACAGCTTCACTTGTCGCGTTCCTCGTTTACGGACCGATGGTGGATATTAAAAATATGTTTATGATGCTTGCGACATTTAAAACTAAATTTGTAATTGTTGTTATAGTTACAGTTACTCTTGTTGTTTATGCAAGCTCACTACTCATTTATGCGATGGGGTGGTAGGTTATGTTTCGAGCATATATATTATTAGGTTTTACAATATTAATTGCGCAGCTTCATATTTCCGGTAACATTACGAAGTATATCAATATGAAGTATGCCTATTTATCAACAACAGCAGCAATTATTTTAGGTTTCTTAACGATTATACAAATTATCGTCGTTTTCCAAAAAGAGCACCAAAAGGAAAAAGAGAAAAATGATTGCAGTTGTGACCATAGCCATTGCGGGCATGATCATTCAAAAGATGAGAATACATGGTGGAAAAAAGCATTTTCGTACTCCTTGTTTTGTTTTCCAATTATCTCAGGGTTATTTTTCCCAATTGCGACGTTAGATTCGGATATTGTTAAAGCGAAAGGATTTCACTTTCCTGTTGCACAAGCAGAAAGTAAGGATCCATTTATGACAAGACAATTTCTAAGACCTGATACGAGCATTTATTACGGGAAAGAAGGATACCGTGGTGTAATGGAAAAAGGGAAGAAAGAGTTTGTTACGAAAGACAATATTAATTTGAAAGATGAAGACTTCCTAAAGGGTATGGAAACAATTTATAATTATCCTGGCGAGTTTACTGGGAAAAAATTATCTTTTAAAGGGTTTGTTTTTAGGGATGATTCTTCTAAAAAAGAACAATACTTCTTATTCCGTTTCGGTATTATACATTGCGTAGCAGATTCTGGTGTGTATGGTATGTTAGTGAAAAAGCCAGAAGGCGTAGAGTGGAATAATGATGACTGGATTCAAGTAGAAGGAGAGATAACTACTGAGTTTTATCAGCCGTTTCATGCGAATATTCCTGTATTAGAAGTAACAAAATGGAATAAAGTTGAACAGCCGAAAGAACAATATGTATTTAGAGGAGCCGATTGATAAAATCGGTTCTTTTTTGTGGACTAAAAGTTCTGAATGTTGTTAATATTAAACGTGTAGTTCATTTAGTATAGTGATTATTGAAATATTAGGGATAAATCATTAAAGGGGTGATAACAATGACAGAAGTAAAGGGGAAAACAGCCAATGAGTCAAGGGTGTTCAAAACGAGCCGAGTATTCCCAACAGATTTAAATGATCATAACACGCTATTTGGTGGGAAGATATTAGCGGAGATGGATATGGTTGCTTCTATTTCAGCATCCAGACATTCGAGAAAGGAATGTGTCACAGCATCTATGGACTGGGTCGATTTCTTACATCCTGTTCGTTCTTCAGATTGTGTTAGTTATGAATCTTTCGTAATTTGGACGGGAAGAACTTCGATGGAAGTGTTTGTGAAGGTAGTAGCTGAAGATTTAATTTCAGGTGAGAAGCGTATAGCGGCAACGTCATTCGTTACTTTTGTGGCACTTAGTAAGGAAAATAATCCAGTTCCAGTACCGCGTGTTATCCCTGAAACAGAAGAAGAGAAAGAATTACATCGTATTGCTGTGTTACGTGCAGAACAGCGTCATATACGTAAGGCAGAGAGTAAGAAAGTAGCCACATTGTTAACCTTTTGAGATGAATATTTAGCCATTTAAGTTACTATAGCAGTCGGAAATGGTTTTAAAATGAAAAGCGGACACCTAAAAATAGGTGTCCGCTTTTATAGTTTTTTCATCCACATATCATATGACAGTAGCTACTTAGCAGAAGCAAGCAGCACCGACGATGATTAAGAGGATAAATAATACGACTAATAGCGCAAATCCATTACCATGTGCGAAGCCCATTGTTATTTCCTCCTTTTATTTTAAGATACAACATACAATATGCAAATGAGCTATTGTTTGATATGGACATATATCATGCAATGACATATTTTCTTGAATGATAATGTAATAAAAAAGGGAAGATATAGAAATAACAGTAAGTGGAGAAAGGAATTTATCCATGAAGCACTTTTTCGCTATAATCCTTTGTTTAATAGGTGTATTCATTTGGATGAACATCGATGTGGAAATGGGGAAGGAAATGGCTAGTGAATATGAATTAGGACAAGTTCGATTAGGTGAATTTCAATTATATACGAACGGTGAAGAGTTATATAGAAAATTATTTGAGGATATAAACGATGCAGAAAAGTATATATATCCATTTTTATATTGTAGGAAAAGATGAAATAAGCCAAGAGTTTTTACAGTTATTAGAGAAAAAAGCATCTAGCGGAGTAGAAGTGAAATTGTCAGTCGATCGGATAGGTGGATATAAGCTGAAGAAAAAGGTAATTAGCCGATTAAAGGAAAACGGTGTGAAGTTTACATTTAGTAAAAAACCGAAACTGAAAAATGTGTTCTATTCTTTGCATCAACGGAATCATAGACGTATTGTTACGATAGATGGAAAGGTATCATACGTCGGTGGTTTTAATATCGGAAAGGAGTACCTTGGACAAAATCCAAAGTTTGGGCCATGGCGTGATTATCACGTGCGCATCCATGGTGAGGGTGCAGCGGATATGGAAAGAAAGTTCGCCGAAGATTGGAAAGAAGATACAGGAGAAAAAATGCCTATACATGAAAGTATACCTACATTAGGGAATGTGAAATATCAATATTTATTTTCAAATGGAAAAGGCTTATGGGAAAAGTATGGAGCACTTTTAAAAAAGGCTAAAAAGTCTTTAATTATCGCTACACCATATTTTGTACCAAGTAAAGAAATGGTGAAAGAGTTAAAAGCTGCATTAAATCGTGGTGTTAATGTGAAAATTCTCGTGCCATTTAAAAGTGATGCCATATTGTTAAAACAAGCTGCCTATCCATATTTGAAAGATATGTTACATGCTGGAGCGGAGATTTATCAATATCGAAATGGATTTTTTCATGGGAAAGTAACAATTATTGATGGAGAAATTGTTGATATTGGGACAGCGAATTTTGATAATAGAAGTTTTTATTTAAATTGTGAGTCTAACTGTATCATATATGATAAAACAGTTGTTGATGAAGTATGGAGTCGATTACAGGTAGACTTTCATAAATCAAAACGATTTTCTGAAGAAGATTTTGAGAAAATTAGTAGATGGGATTGGTTTTTAGCGAGAATAGCGAATGTTTTAGCATCATATTTATAGTATATGGACAAAAGAGAAGGGAGGCGCTTTAATGGACTGTATGAAAGAATTAATGAAATATAGTTATATGCTAATATACAAGGTTGGAGAGTATGCTGGAAAGGTCAGAGACGAAGAATTAAAAAATCTATTACAGCACCATTTACCATATATGTTACAAGCATATAATGAACAAGTAAATTTTCAAGAAGGAGAGAATGTGCAGCATATAACCTGTGAAACAATGGAGTTTGATTTGCATGAAATGGGAAAGGAAACAGTTAGTAAATATACAGGGGATATTCATATTGCAACCAGTTATATTGCGCATTTGAAACGATTAGCTTTAAAGTTTGCTCAAGTTGCAGTGGAAGTTGCTAACCCAGAGTTTCGCTCATTTTTGGAAAATTGTTTCCTGAAAATGAACCGTTACGCTTATAGTGTGTGGCAATATGTTATGAAGAAGGAATATAAGATTACACATCTGTATGAAAATGAAAAGTTTGCATGAGAAACTAAGGCGAAATGGTATGCGCCTTAGTTTTTTTACGTCCATTGAGAGAAAAAACTAGTTTTATTGTGTATCGATTGGAAATGAAATATATAAATTAAAATTCGGTTTTGTTATCGGAAAATTTACAAAAATTTACCGTATATTTACTGTTTTTCAATCTCTCCTTTAAAAATAGAGAGTAATATGAGGTTGTACATATTCTATCACAAGGAGGAAACGCAAATGAACAAATGGGTTAAATCATTAACTGCTATGGCACTTGCAAGTTCTTTATTAATGGTAGGTTGTAGTAAAGGTGAGGACAAGAAGAAAGAAGACGACACAACAACACAACAAGAGGACAAAAAGGATAAAGAAACAAGCGGAACCGAGAAGTCTACTGATTCTAAAGAAAAGAAATAAAGTAATAATAAAGCTTCCTCTTATATATGAGGAAGCTTTTTTGTTGTAAATTGACTGAGATTATTGAAAAATAGAAAGAGAATGAAAGAGGGGGAAAACAAATGAAAGTATGTATATTGGGAGCAACAGGACGAGTAGGTTCAAACATAATTAATTTAGCATTAAAGGATTCAGCTGAAGTGACTGCATTAGCGCGTGATTTAAATAGAATAGAAATACAACATGAAAGGTTAAGAGTGATAGAAGGGAATGTATTGAACGAAAATGATATAAAGAAAGCGATAGAAGGAAGTGATATAGTAATTAGTGCACTTGGAACGGATCAAAATGGAACATTAGCGAAGAGTATGTCACAAATTATAAAGAAAATGGAAGAAGATGGGATTCGCAGGATCATAACAATAGGAACAGCTGGTATTTTACAAGCAAGAACAGATCTAAGTTTATATCGTTTTCAATCAACGGAATCAAAAAGGAAAACGACAACGGCAGCGGAAGATCATTTGGCTGCATATAAGGTACTAAGTAATAGTAATAATTTATGTTGGACAGTTGTTTGTCCGACACATTTAATAGATGGTGAGGCGACAGAGGTATATCGAACTGAAAAAGATATATTGCCAGAGGGTGGATCAAAAATTACAGTGGGTGATACAGCACACTTTGCATGGGATCTATGTAAGAAAAATATATATGAAAATAGTCGAGTAGGTATTGCATATTAAAAAACCATCCCGAAGTCGGGATGGTTAAAAGATGATATAACACAAGAAGATGATAATCATAATGATTTGGAGAATTGCTTTCGCTACTGTACTGCTTAAAAAACCAACTACAGTAGCGACTCCAACTAGAAAAGCATCTTTTGGCGATTTTTTATGTACTAGTTCTGTTATAAATACTGATAAGAACGGTATGATAATAAGTCCGAATGGTGGGAAGAAGAACGAGCCGACAATGATAGAAATCATTCCGACACGTTCACCCCATTTAGAACTACCGTATTTTTTTAAGAAATATCCATTTGCAATAAAATCAGCAACGAAAATGAAAAGAGTGAAAATGACTTGAATAATCCAAAAAGAAGTTGTTAATTTGCCTCCATTTATACCGAAATGGTAAATCAAATATCCAGCCCAGACAGCTAGTATGCCAGGGATAATTGGATAAATAAAGGCGAGAAATGAAACAACGAAACAGGCAATGATACAAATTGTTAATAAAACAGTCACTTTATAGCTCCTTTTTAATATCTAGTTTATGTACAGCAACTTTTTTGACTTGATGTCCATCAAGTTCTAATACTTTAAATTGAAAACCAGCATATTCAATGGAATAGCCAGCTTCAATATTTAAGTCAACTGCTTGAGAGAGAAGCCATCCTCCGATTGTATCTAAATCACTATCATCAATATGTAGGCCAAACATATCATTTACTTCAGAAATAAGCACCTTTCCGTCTAAAACAGTAAGCTTAGGTGTACGCTTTTCAATCATAGGTGATTCATCAGCATCGAATTCATCTTGAATTTCTCCAATGATTTCTTCAAGAATATCTTCCATCGTTAAAAGTCCGGCAGTACCACCATATTCATCCATAACGATTGCCATCTGAACGCGATTTTTTTGAAGGTGGACTAACGTTTTACGAATTGGAACTGTTTCAAATACAGTTAGAACAGGATGTATATAAGATTCAAGTGGTTTATAAATACCTTTCGTTTGATCATGGAATACTTCTTTCGTATTGATCATCCCAATGATATCATCTTTATCTTTTTCAATGATTGGATAGCGTGTATATTTTTCAGTAGCGACGATATCCATATTTTCTTCTAACGTATTTTCAGTAGACAAGCAAATCATTTCGGTACGAGGAACCATAATTTCTTTCGCAACTCGATCATCAAATTCAAAAATGTTATTTACATATTTATATTCGGTTTGGTTTATTTCACCGCTTTTAAAACTTTCACCTAAAATGAGTCGCAATTCCTCTTCAGAATGAGCAAGTTCACTTTCCTTCGCAGGTTCTAATCCGAGTAGTTTTGTGAAAAATATAGCTGTACTATTGAGTAGCCAAATGAATGGATACATAATTTTATCAAATAAAATAAGCGGTCTTGCAAATTTGAGTGTGATTGCTTCTGCTTTTTGAATTGCGAAAGACTTTGGAACTAATTCACCTAATACAACGTGGAAAAATGTAATAACACTAAAAGCAATAACAAAAGATAAAGTGTTAGCCATTGTTCCAGTAATATTAATTTTTTCAAAGAGCGGTCGTAGTATATGTTCCACAGTCGGTTCACCAAGCCAACCAAGCCCTAAAGAAGTGATTGTAATTCCGAGCTGACAAGCTGATAAATAAACATCTAAATTAGATAGGACGCTTCTTGCAGCTAAAGCTTGTTTATTACCTTCATTTGCAAGTTGGTCAATTCGACTTTTTCGTACTTTTACAACAGCGAATTCTGATGCAACGAAAAAGCCAGAAATAAGAATAAGTACAAAGATGAGAAAAATATTTAATATGTCCAAGCGTGTTCTCCATTCCAAGGTCTGGAATAAAGATGTCACCTCCTGCAATTATGTTATACTTTTATAATAAATCCAAATGAAAAGAATAGTCAAAGGAAAAGGGTAAATATTGGTATGTTTCTGTAATAGTTTTTGAATTTGCTGTTATTTTGTCCGCTATACAAAAGGAATAACCCCCTACTTTTAGATTATAGAGGGTTATTTTAAATTAAGGTTTTGGAACACTTCTCGTTAAAGTGTATGACTGTTGCTTGGAGTAGTTTGTGGTCCATAGTGTTTGAAGGAAAGAAAGTATGCTATATGGGATATAGAGTAGTAATAAGCCGATTGTAACAATTATAGGTGAATTTCCGCCAAATTGAACGATAAATTGTAACAGTCCATTTGCATGAAAAACGCATTCCATAAAAACGAATGAAAGAATAATGGAACCTAAAATTGATTTATGATTTGAAGTAAGCGCTAAAAACAATGTGTCTACAAGAAAAGAATCATGTTTTATTTCATATTCATTTGTGTTTTTTAAGAAAGGAATCCATTTTTTTACTGCTTGCATAACGATAATCATGGAAGTACTACATACGATGATAAATGATGAGTAGTAAGGAAGGTTTATAAATTGTGCGATGTATAGAAGTAGTAATAAGACTGAACATTGTAATACTACAGTGCAAAAAGAGTAAGGTATCCATTTCAATACAGTAGTAAACTTTTTAAACGAGTTAGGTACTTTGAAAAATAAATGGCCGATACCCAAACTTATGAAAAATCCGATCGCAAGGGTAAAAGTAAAACGAACAATCGATATAAAATATATTTCCCATATGTAAGGGAATAATGGTGTTGAATGATTAGAAGTATGTATCATTTGGTTTGCTGAGAAAAAGATAGATTCATGCATCCAATCAACCTTTGGAATTGATATAGAAGAAAGCTGTGCGAAGTTTTGAAAAATGCTAATAAATCCATTTTGATAAGAGTAATTGTGTGTAATAAAAAGAGCTGGAATAGGACTTATGGCAAAAATAAAAATAACACCAATTATAAATTTACATATATGTGAGCGTAATAAGGACATATAACCACCTACTCTTAGAATATTCAGAAAATTCTTATTCTTATTTTAGCTTTTTTTGAAAGAAGTTACAATATATTTTTCATTTAGTAATTCAGAGAGAAGATTTGATAGCAAAAATATACAAGTGAAGGATTCATGAATAAATTATGACAAGAAAATGAATAATTTTCAGAAAAATAAAATAAATCATTTATTTTTTTCTGAAAATATAATATAGTTATGGCACAGAAAGTATTTTAACATAAGGAGGCTTTTTATGAGGATTAAAGGGAATTACGTGCCGAAAAGGGAAGTTTTACTGTGCTCAAGTTCGATTACGATTGGGGAAGCGTTAGAGCATTTAAATAAAACGGGGTATCGTTGTGTACCAGTTTTAGATGAAAAAAAAGAGAAATTTTTAGGGAATATATATAAAGTAGATATTTTAGAATATAAAGGATCACTTGATGAGAGTGTAATACAATTATTAAACGATAAAGAAGGATTTGTGAGAGAAGATTCATCTTTCTTTAAAGTATTTTTTACAATAAAAAAATTGCCTTATTTATCAGTAGTTGATGAAAAAGGGGTTTTCCTTGGAATTTTAACGCATAAAAAAGTTTTTGAGTTATTAGAGGATGCATGGGGCGTTCACTCTAGTAAATACTCTGTCATGATTGGAACGCAAGACTATAATGGAGCAATCCAAAAATTATCGACAGTTTTAAAGAAATACACTGGTATTCAAAGTTTGATGACTTTTGATAATGATGCCTTATTAGTTCGTAGAATTATGTTTACATTAGGAGAAGAGTTTAACGACGGTGAATTAGAGACATTATTGAAAGATTTAGAAGATCACGGATTTAGAGTTATGTATGTGGAAGAGATGAAAAATCCACGTGAAGTTGAAACGATAGAGTAACATAACAAAAGCCATCTAATTATATATTAGATGGCTTTTGTATGTTACGTGTATAAAGTTATTTGAAAATAACAATTGAATAATAGGTGAGATTGTAACAATATTTGTGTAAGAGAATAAAAAATGTAGATAATTTCGATTTTCAAAAAAATCAATTTGAAAATATGTTTTTATTTTGCAAATAAATATGTTACTATATGTGTGATAAAAACAAAGAGGTCTGACATCTACACTCCACGTAATAACACTCTAATGATTTGAAAATTCAAAAAAATCAAAATTCAAAATAATAATTGTATTAATGATTAGAGTAAAAATAAGGGGAATGGAGAAATTATGGAGAAAGACACTGCTTTGTAAGGGGCATATTTTATCATCTTGAGCAGAGAGGAGGATGCATAGCATATTGTAAAATATAGAGATAAACAATGAAAAAGTGCTATGCAAATGAAGAGCATGAAGGGACGTTTAAGGCCAGGTGATACGGTAGCAATTGGTTTAATGCTATTTGCATTATTTTTAGGAGCAGGAAATTTAATTTTTCCGCCAGTTTTAGGTCAACAAGCAGGAGAGAATGTTTGGATTGCTACAATAGGATTCCTTGTAACGGGAGTCGGATTACCCCTACTAGCTGTAACAGCTGTCGCGTTTGTAGAGGGGGACTTGAAAGCGCTATCTTCTAGAGTCCACCCTATATTTGCGTTTATTTTCCCATTGATTAGTTATTTAGCAATTGGACCATTTTTCGCGATTCCTCGTACTGGAGCTGTTTCGTTTGAAATGGGTATGAAGCCGTTTTTATCAGAGGCAATGGTTTCAGAGTGGTACATGCTATTTCTTTTCACGATAGTTTTCTTCGGAATAACGTGGTATTTATCATTAAATCCATCTAAATTAGTGGATTGGTTCGGAAAGTTTCTTACACCATTATTAGTATTAATTGTCGCTGTTATTGTCGGAAAGGCAATTATTGATCCAATTGGAGAGCCAGCTGCGCCGTTAGCTGCTTACAAAGAAAATGCTTTCTTTGGTGGATTTATTCAAGGATATTTAACGATGGATGCAATTAGCGCGCTCGTATTCGGAATTGTCGTTGTACAAGTTATCCGCTCTAAAGGGATAAAAGAGAGTAGTCAAATTGCAAAAATAACAGTAGTATCAGGTATTATTGCTGTACTTGGTTTAACGTTAATTTATTTATCACTTGCTTATCTTGGTTCAACAAGTACATCACTTGGTATCTCAGAAAACGGTGGCCTTATTTTAACGAATGTTGTAAATGAGCTATATGGGACGAGTGGTAAAATTTTATTAGGGCTTGTTATTATACTCGCTTGTTTAACAACTTCTGTTGGGTTAACATCTGCGTGTGCAGGTTTCTTTACAAACTTATTCCCAAAACTTTCGCATAAAACGATTGTAACAATGGTATGTGTATTTAGTTTAATTGTATCTAACCTAGGTTTAACACAATTAATCGCAGTAACATTACCTGTGTTAATGATCATTTATCCAGTTGCAATTGTATTAATCGTACTTTCGTATTTCCATAAGTGGATTGGGAAGCGTAATACAATTTATATTGGAGCTATTTTAGGTGCATTGTTAATTAGTTTCTTTAACGGTTTAGAAAGTGCGAAAATTAAAATTGACGCGATTTCTAATGTACTACAAATGTTACCGTTATATAACGAAGGAATCGGATGGTTAATTCCATCATGTATTGGCGGGATTCTTGGTTTCTTCTTCTATAAATCAAATGAATCAAGTGAATTACAAAAGAAAGGTGCTTAGGCACCTTTCTTTTTTTGAAGGGGATTTTTGTATTTTGTCTAAGTAATAATTGGGGGGAATGATAAATGGCTAATTTTGAAGATTTTTTAAATTTGGATTTGAGAATTGGAACTGTAATACATGCAGAGGAATTTAAAGAAGCGAGAGTACCAGCGATTAAACTAGCAATAGATTTTGGAGAAATCGGGATAAAGCAGTCAAGTGCTCAAATTACGAAAAGGTATATTCCAGAAGATTTAATCGGTCAACAAATCGTTGCTGTTGTAAACTTTCCACCAAAGCGTGTAGCTGGATTCAAATCAGAAGTGCTTGTGCTTGGTGGTGTTCCTGAAGCTGATGATGTTGTGTTACTTCAGCCTAATGTGGAATTGCCAAATGGAACAAAAATTAGCTAGGGTGAAGGTAGGGGCTAATATGGATATCGGACGAGAATATTTGCAATGTGCGATTTCGAACTTTAAAGCAACAAAGAAACAAGGGGAACGGGCACTTTCTCAATTATCATATGAACAAATACAATGGTCTTCTCATGAAGAAACAAATAGTATAGCGATTATTATTAAGCATCTGCACGGTAATATGCGTTCTAGATGGACGGATTTTTTAACGTCTGATGGTGAAAAAACAGATCGTAATCGAGATGGTGAATTTGAAGGATGCTATCATTCAAAAGAAGAAACCCTTATAGCTTGGCAAGAAGGATGGAAATATGTTTTTAATACGATGAATACTTTAACGCCGGAACACTTATTGAAGACGGTATACATTCGCGGTGAAGCACATACTGTCATGCAAGCAATTGAAAGGCAAATTTCTCATTATGCATTGCATATTGGTCAGATTATTTACATTGGGAAGATGTTAAAAGAAAATGAGTGGGAATGTTTAAGTATTCCGAGAGGTCAGTCTGCGCGTTATGTAGAGAAAAAACGTTCAACATAATAATAAGAAAGAAACCGATAAAAAATAGGAAAAAAGAAAGTCAGCCAAATAATAGATGGTTCTGTAATCATAAGAATACTGCCAAAAATAAGTCCATATATAATAAGAAAGAAATTGAAAAGTGTATTCACAGGGAGAAATCGTGAGATAAACACTTGCTGTCGTTTAAAACAATCACTGTGAAATAAATAAAAGCGGAAGTACCATGTGGCTGTAATAAGGTCTTTCTTTCTCACAATTCTTTTTTTGCATGTATGACAGATAAATGGTGGTTGCATTTCATTACGCTCCATTTTTTATTTTCATAATAATGTGAGACAAAAGTAGGTACAAAGTGTATGTTCCTATATACGCTCCTGCAATAAGGAAAAATGGATTCAGTAAAATTCCATGAATGCTCGTCATGAAAACTAAATCTTGTATTAAAACATCGTATATATTAATGGAAATAATTGTACCAAGTACATATAGTGCCAAGTACATATAGTGCCAAGTACGCAGAAATATGTAGCACAATAGAGATTTTTGGTTGCTTAGCGGACAAATAAAAAATGAATGATAGAGCGATTGGTAATATTCCTATTAATAGCTTCAATTCATTTCACCTCATTAACAATATAGCCGAAATTTTAACGGTCTATTCTCTAGGGCTTGTACATAACTTGAAATAGAGAGGTGATAGTATGAATCGGGGCTTTTTTTTTATGAAGTTTACAAATATGCGTAAGTTAGTTTTATTTGTTATTACTACAGTGCTAGCGACTTTTTTTCTTATTAGTCTGATGGTAACCTCTATGAAAGAGACAAAGTCAACGTATTTATATAATTGGTTAAATGAGTTATCGATGAATGGTTACATGTATGTACTTGGAAAAGAGAATCATTATTTTACACAGGAGTATCGAAATTTGAATCAAGATTTTTCAATTTCTTCTTTTCTCTTTTCTATGGCTACAAATATTCGCTTTAATGATGTACGCAGTTTTGTCGGGAAAGAGCTCCCGGGATTTGGTAAGTACGATACAGAAATTGTTATTGCGGGTGAGGGTACAAATTATTCTAACTTACCGATAGAGTCGAGTGTTCCTCTTGAAGAAGTAGTGAAGGAACGGACTAGTGGAACTGGACAAGCACCTAAACAAGATACGAATAAAGAGAAAAAACAGCCGTCCCAAACGACTGGGAAGAGACAAGTTGCGTTTATTTATCATACACATAGCTGGGAATCTTATTTACCTTTACTTAACTTAACGAATGACCCGAATCCGAATAAAGCAACGAGTTCTGTGTCGAATATTTCTATATTAGGAGATCGTTTCCGTGAACAACTAGAAGGTGAAGGGATTGGGGCTACTAACGATAAGAGTGATGTTGGTCAAAAGTTAATAAGTAAAGGTTTAAACAGTAATAGTTCGTATAAAATGTCACGAGAAATTGTGCAGCAAGCTATGGCTGGAAATAAAGATCTTCAATACTTTTTTGATTTGCATCGTGATAGTGCCCGAAAGAATGTAACAACAAAAACAATTGGAGATAAATCATATGCAAAGCTTGCATTTGTAGTAGGGAAAGGAAATAAAAACTATGAAAAAAACTTACAATTAGCGACAGCTTTACATGAGGCGATTAATAAGAAATATCCAGGAGTGAGCCGTGGGGTCATTCAAAAAGGGTTCCAGACAGGAAATGGAATCTATAATCAAGACCTATCAGGACAAGCGATATTAATAGAAGTTGGTGGTGTAGATAATACAGAGGAAGAATTGAATCGATCAATTGATGCACTTGCTAAAGCATTTGGTGAATATTTTTGGCAGGCAGAAAAAGTGAATGGATAAAGTGAATGGATAAAGTGAAACGTGAATTAGCCAGGACATCTATCAATAATTATTAGCTCACTTCAATCTTGGAAAAACGTAAGTGTAATGCTTGCGTTTTTTCTTTGTAATGGTGAGATGTCACAGAATAGACATAATTTGTCGTTGTTATAGTAATATCGAAATTTGTCAATTTATAGTAGGAGATTTACAAAGGGATTTTCGAGAAAGTAGAGAAAATCTTTTTATAAGGAAAACTTTTTATTATGAAACTGGTAGGGTGATTGAAGTGATTAGAGAGATCGAAATAGAAGATGCAGCATCATTTTTACAATTAAGTAAGCAATTAGATGAAGAAACGAAGTTTATGTTATATGAACCAGGAGAAAGAAAAACTACAGCTGAGCAACAAGAAAAAATAATCGATCGATTTATAGAAAATGAATATGCAACAATATTTGTAGCAGTTGAAGATGAGAGGATAGTAGGTTTTATATTAGTGAATGGAAATAACATTCAAAGAAAGAGACATGTGGCAACCATTGTAATTGGTATTTTGCAAGAGTATAACGGGCGAGGTATTGGGACGAGATTGTTTAAAGAGGTTGAGAAGTGGGCAAAATTACATGATGTATGGCGTTTAGAATTAACAGTAATGGCCCACAATACAAGAGCTCAGACACTATATAAAAAAGCTGGATTTGAGAAAGAAGGTGTCAAAAAAGCTGCTCTTATTATCGATGGAAAGTGCATCGATGAGTATGAAATGGCCAAATTATTAAAATAAGAGGTCGTTATATGAAAAAAAGATGGGCACTACTTGGTATTGTAGCTGCAATAATTATTGTTGGAGTAGCAGGAATCAATTATAAAATGTATAAGGATAAGCAGGCGCGGGAAGTAAGTGTAAATAGCATATTTCCGAAAGCGAAAGAAACGATTGCTAATATGGATGGGGATATTGCGGTAATTAATAATCCGAATTCAATGCTTGTACTTGTAAATAAAAGTAGGCGTTTACCAGATGGGTATAGACCGCCAGATTTAGTTATTCCGAAAGTGCGCTACTCTAGTGAAGGTGATCAAGAAAAGAAAAAGATGAGAAAAGAGGCAGCGAGGGCGCTTGAGGATATGTTTCAGCAGGCTGACAACGAGCGTATTTTTCTTTTTGCAGTTTCTGGATTTAGATCTTTTGATCGACAAAAAGCATTAAATACGATGTATAAAAAACAAGACGGGGAAGCAAAAACAGCAATGTCTAGCGCGGTTCCTGGCACAAGTGAGCATCAAACTGGACTAGCTATGGATATTACGTCTCAATCTGCTAAATTTCAGTTAGAGACAGTTTTTGGGGAAACGAAAGAAGGTCAGTGGCTTTCTGAAAATGCCCATAAATTTGGTTTTGTGGTTCGATACACAAAAGCGAAAGAAACGATTACGGGCTATCGGTATGAACCATGGCACGTAAGGTATGTGGGAAATCCACAAGCTACATATTTGTATGATAATCAACTGACGCTTGAAGAAGTAACAGAGTGAACAATTGAGGGGAGAGATGTACAATGACGATGTTATATAAGAAAAAAGTACATGCATATATTACAAGAGAACAAGAGGGGGTTATGCAATTACTTGTTTTTAAACATCGTGATATACATGAAGCTGGTATTCAAGTGCCAGGGGGAACGGTTGATGAAGGTGAAACGTTAGAAGCTGCTATATTGCGTGAAGTACAGGAAGAATCCGGATTGCGTCATTTATGCATAGAGCGGTTTTTAGCAGATTACATTATACATATGAAAGAAAAACAGGAGTATGAAAAACGCCACTTTTTCCATGTAACTTTACTAACAGATGTAAAGGATACTTGGGAACATATTGTAAGTGCTGGTGAGGAAGATAAAGGATTAGTATTTTGCTATGAATGGGTTGATATTGCAAAATGCCCTGAATTAGCTGGGAAACAAGGTGAGTTTTTACATTTATTAGATGAAGTATACGCACAGTAATGTAAGAGTCTGAAGCGGAGGTTAATCCGTTTCAGACTTTTTTTATTTTTCGGGAAATTAAAGGTGTTTAAATAAGAGTATTGAATTTCTTTAAAGGGATATTAATTTAGGATGTGTTGAGATGAAAAATTGAAAAAGTAAGGGGTATATGTTAAAAAAGTTCATATAAGGGAGAATATAAATGGAAATTCAGTTTAATTCAATCTTAAAAAAGGAATTAACAATTCAAGATATTCAAAATGAAATGGAATCTGGAAAGCTAACTTCAAAAGAGCTAGTGATGTATTATCTCTATAGAATTGCAAAGTATGATCAAGACGGGCCGAAAATCAATTCAATTTTAGAAATCAATCCAGATGCTATTTTTATTGCAGAAGCGTTAGATTATGAAAGAAAGACAAACGGCGTAAGGGGACCATTGCATGGAATACCTGTTTTGCTTAAGGATAATATTGAAACGAATGACTTCATGCATACAAGTGCAGGTACAATAGCTCTAGAACAAAATATAAGCAGTGAAGATGCATTTCTCGTTACTAAACTGCGAGAAGCAGGGGCAGTGATAATAGGAAAAACGAATATGACAGAATTAGCAAATGCAATGTCTTTTGAAATGTGGGCTGGATATAGTGCAAGAGGTGGTCAAACAATCAATCCATATGGAACGGGCAAGGATCATATGTTTGTTGGCGGATCTAGTACAGGATCTGCAATAGCAGTTGCTGCTAACTTTACAGTAGTATCTGTTGGGACAGAAACCGATGCTTCTATTTTGAGCCCCGCTGTTCAAAATTCTGTAGTAGGTATTAAACCGACTGTCGGTTTAATTAGTCGTAGAGGAATTATTCCATTTACTTATTCGCAAGATACAGCTGGACCATTTGCTAGAACGGTAACCGATGCTACTATTTTGCTAGGGAGTTTAACTGGAGTGGATGAGAAAGATGTAGTTACTCACAAAAGTGACGGTAGGGCATATCGGGATTATACATCTTACCTTGATGCAAATGGTTTAAATGGAGCGAAGATTGGTGTGTTTAACGATGCACCAAAAGATTATTACGAAAATGGTGAGTATGATGAAATCTTGTTTAAGGAAACGATCCAAGTATTACGTAATGAAGGAGCGACAGTAGTAGAAAATATTGATATTCCTCCTTTTCATAGAGAATGGAGCTGGGGAGTTCCGCTTTATGAGCTGAAGCATAGTTTAGATAACTATCTTACTAAATTACCTTCTACTATCCCGGTACATTCTATTTCGGAGTTAATGGAGTTTAATAAAAACATAGCAGAAAGAGCTTTAAAATATGGACAAACTAGGGTGTGTCTAAAAACTGTTGTTCATTGTGTTAATCGAAAAATGGCAGCGATATACACAAAGGCTAAAAAAGAAGATGCCAGCTTATCATACCGTGTTGCGATTCTACGGAAATGCTTGATTTTATTGAAAAAACACTCCACTAAATGGCGTTCTTTATATAAATACCAATCCACATTCCAAGGAGCTTTCGCATTTGATCTGGGTGGAATGGTATAGGTTGCTTCATGATTGGTAATATAGTTACGAATCGTATGAGAACCATAGGCTTTGTCACCAAGAATATTGCTGCCCTTAATTGGTATTTCATCCAAAAGCTCGCAAACTGGAGTGCTATCAAAAATATTTCCGCCAGTCAAATGAAATAAAATGGGGTTGCCTAAACCATCAACAATTGTATGGATTTTGGTAGTTTTTCCACCGCGACTCATGCCAATATGCTGATGAAACTCATGATTTATGGCCTTTTTTTTGCACCAGCACTATGTTGATGCGCTTTGATACTGGTTGAATCTATGCTGAGATTTTCAAAATCCGGTTCAGCATTTAATTCTTGAAAAATGGTCAGTAGGACACCTTCATCACGCCATTTGCAGAAGCGAGCATACACGGTTTTCCATAAGCCGTAATGGTCCGGCAAATCACGCCAGGGAGCGCCGCTCCTAGCTATCCATAAAATAGCATTGAACATTTCACGATTACTTCTTTTAGGCGGACGACCAGTAGAATACGGTGGGAAAAAGTCTTTGATTTGTTCCCATTGTTCATTTGTAAGTTCGTAGCGGCGTGGCGTCATAGAAAATACCTCTCTCTAAATGGTTTGAGGTAATCCTACCATAGAAATAGTTTTTAGACACACCCTAAGTTAGAGGGAAGAAAAGATTTTCCTAATACGTTACGAAATCCAGAATATTTAAATGCGAGATTAGAAGATATATATTTTTCTCAAGAACAAGGCATTGATTTTGCATTGGAAAAATATAATCTTGATGCGATACTGTTTCCTTCCTATATAGGTTCTACTATATGTGCGAAAGCGGGTTATCCGTCTATAGCAATACCAGCAGGGTATATGGAAAGCGGGAGGCCTTTTGGAATTACCATTGCAAGCACTGCCTTTAGTGAAGGGATATTAATTAAATTAGCTTATGCTTTTGAACAAGCGACAAAGCATAGAAAAATCCCCAACTTATCATGAATAGAATAAACAAAGAGGACAGGAATCCCTATCCTCTTTGTTTTAGTGATTAAATTGAAATATCGTTCTGCTCTGTCTTATGATATTTTAATAAACTAAAAGATAAACAAGCGGAACATAAAATAAGAATAGAAGCGATGATATAAATTGTACGAACACCGAACATATCAGTAATAATGCCAATGCTAAGCATAGATAGTCCAGAGGCTGTTGAAAGAAGTGCGCCATGTGCTGTATACATTTTTGATAATAAAGAAGGGGCGACACTTGATTGTAAAACAGTCGTTTGGGAAATATCTCTAATTTGATAACATGGTCCCATTAGAACACATAGAAAAAGCGCAATAAATCCGCTGCTTGTCATACCATATAAAAATGTAAGAATGCTAAATATAAGAGAGCTAATCGACATAGATCGTATTAAATTGTTTTGAATATAGGAACTCATTTTCCATGCTAATAGACCACCGATTAACGTGCCAACATAATAACTTGTATTAATATATCCCCACCATTCTTCGCCCTTATGAAGGATAGTCGTAACGTATGCCATCGTAATAGCACCAATCCATATTGTCCCTGCGAAAGTTTCGATTAAGTCCATATATGTAACGGTACGGAGAGAAGGATTTTGAAATAGGAGTTTCCAACCTTCCAATAAAACAGTACTTTTGGAAGAGGGAGAATCTGCTATTCTTTCAGTATGTATGGAACGTAATGAAAAATGTAATGCAATGCATCCGAAAATCATTAAAATGTTATTAATCATGAGTGTAGAAGTAGCGCCAATGAGAAGAACGACAATACTCGTAAATGAATAAGCAACGGCTTGCACAATTTGTGTTGAAAAGGAAAAGATACTATTTACTTTTACTAATTTTTCTTTCGGTGTAAGGCGCGGAAGAATACCGTATAATAATGGAGCACTCCACCCGCTACATAATGAAATGACAAAAATAAAAGTTAATAGAGCTATAATGTTTGTGGATAAGACCGGGAACAAAATCATTAATAATAGTAAAAAGACTGTTTTCAACCATTGGAGCGTATATAACAGCGTATAAGATGGAAAACGATTTATCATAAGTGGTGCAGAGATGTTAGCAATTAGATTTGTGATAACTTGTAATAATGGAAAAAGAGCAGTAATAGTAGCTGATTTAGTTGCTATATAAATATGAGTTGTAATAATCATTACATATACGATGTCAGCGAGAGTAATGCATATTTTGGAACCTAAATAGTAGATTAGTGACAGGTTTCTCAATAAGAATATCACCTCTATAAAAAATAGTATTTAGTAATTGTAATAATTGTAATTTAAAAATTAAAATTTTTAAAGAATTTAATTTTTTGTCACTTTTTGAAAGGGATTTTCATGTATAATGAAGAATATATTGATATAGTATTATATTAATGATCATTGTAACAGTGAATATGTACAATAGCTTGTAGCAAACGCCCAAGTGTAAGAAAGGGCGGATAAACCATTCTTTTCTTCATATACATATAGAAAATGAGAAAGAAAGTGAGGGTTGCATATGGCTGCTTGGGTAATTTGGTTTATAATAGCGGGTATTTTATTTATTGCGGAAATGTTGTCGATTACATTTTACATGCTTTGGCTTGGAATTGGAGCTGTTGTCGGAGGTCTTATTGCTTTGTTTGCTCCTGATGCACTACTGTTACAAGTTACTGTTGGTGCAATTGTAAGTTTAACTTTGACATTCTTTACGAAAAGAATTTCAAAAAACTTTCGAGAAGCAAAAGGTTTTACTGATACAGTAGATATGCTTGTTGGTAAAAGAGGGATTGTTATGCAAGCGATTACAAATAAAGCGAATGGTATTGTGAAGGTGGATGGAGATACTTGGACAGCTATTGCAGATTCTTCAATTGATGCTGGAGAAAAAGTCGTTGTTATAAAGAGGCATAGTACTATATTACAAGTGAAAAAGGAGAGTGAATAAATATGGTAGCATTAACGTTAACGATTATATTCGCACTAATTGTAGTTACATTTATCGCATTAACAATTAAAATTATTCCTCAGCAAAAAGTTGGGGTTGTTGAAAGATTTGGTAAGTTTCAACGTATAATGCACCCAGGGTTAAATATTTTAATACCAATTGTAGATCGTGTTCGTGTATATCATGACTTACGCATTCAACAAACGAATGTACCACCGCAAAAGGTAATTACGAAAGATAATGTTCAAGTAGAAATTGATACAATTATTTTCTATCAAATTGTTGAACCAGAACTTGCGACATATGGTATTTCAAACTATGAATATGGTGTTCGTAATATTACGTCAGCAACGATGCGTCAAATCATCGGTAAAATGGAACTGGATGAAACGTTATCTGGTCGTGAAAAGATTTCAACAGAAATCCGCTTAGCGCTTGATGAAGCAACAGAAAAATGGGGCGTACGTATTGAACGTGTCGAAGTTGTTGATATTAACCCGCCAAAAGATGTGCAAGCATCAATGGAAAAACAAATGAAGGCTGAGCGTAATAAACGTGCGATTATTTTAGAAGCTGAAGCAGCAAAACAAGATAAAGTCCTTCGCGCTGAAGGGGAAAAGCAAAGTAAAATCTTGATGGCTGAAGGGGATAAAGAAGCGCGTATTCGCGAAGCTGAAGGTATAAAAGAAGCAAAAGAATTAGAAGCACAAGGGGAAGCACGAGCAATTGAAGAAATTGCAAAAGCAGAACAAAATCGTATTGAATTGCTTCGTGAAGCGAATTTGGATGAGCGTATACTTGCTTACAAATCATTTGAGTCATTAGCTGAAGTTGCAAAAGGAGCAGCAAATAAAGTCTTTATTCCGTCTAATGCAATTGAAACACTTGGTACTCTTGGGGCAATTGGAGAAATATTTAAAGAAAAACAAGCGAAGAAACTACTTTCAAATGATACAGGAAAAGAACAATAAAAGTGAGGAAGAGAAATGGTATACCATTTCTCTTTTTTTGTGCGTATATTCTGAAAAGCTTGTACATATCCATGTATAAAGAAGGTGATGCAGTGAAAAAGTATGCAACTCGAATACATGGGAAGAAGCTGATTTCGTTACTCCTTTTATATGCGCTAATAGTAATTATGATAGCGTCGATTTTGACGTCATTTTTACATACAATGAAATCGAATTATGCAAATCAATGGTTTGGAAAAGTATCGATGCAAGGTTTTGTTCAAATGATAGAAAGTGAGAATCGCTATTACGGATTTGATTATTTTAAGAAGAATAAAAGAGAGTCAGTTGGGAATTTAATGTTCTCTATCGCGACAGATTTGAAAATTAAAGATTTAAGAACATTCGTCGGTAAAGAAGTACCTGGTATGTCAAAGTATTATTCTAATATTATCGTAGCTGGGGAAGGGACAAACTTGACAAATATCCCAAATGAATCTAGTGTACCGATTGAAGAAGTAACGAAAGAACGGGAAATAGCAAAAGATAAAGTTACAGAAGCGGAAAAGAATAATCCGGTTCAGAAAAAGAACGGAGCGAAAAAAGGTGAAAGTGCAGTATATATTTATCATACACATAGCTGGGAATCCTTCTTTCCATTATTACCAGGGGCAACTGATCCATCTAGCCCAGATGTAAATGTGTCTTTACTAGGAAAACGTATGAAAGAGCAACTTGAAGGACAAGGAATTCCGGTAGTTCATGATAAAACGAATATGGGTGATTTATTAGCGAGTAAAAAGTGGGTATGGTATCAGTCATATAAAGCGTCTCATGAATATGTAAAAGAAGCATTAGCACAAAATAATAAAATTGCGTTTCCGATTGATATACACCGTGACGATCAGCGTAAGAAAGTAACAACAAAAGTAATTAACGGAAAATCGTATGCAAGATTATATTTTATAATTGGGATGGAAAATGAAGGCCGTGCTGAAAATGAAAAAATTGCAAGAGCGATCAATAGTTATTTAGATGAAAACTATTACGGATTAAGTAGAGGGATTTTTCCAAAGTATAAAAAAGATGGAAATGGCGTTTATAACCAAGATTTATCGAAAAATGCGATGTTAATTGAAGTTGGTGGTGTTGATAATACGTTAGATGAATTATATAACACAATTGATGTGTTAACAGAAGCGTTTAGTAAATATTATTGGAATGATGCGGAAAAAGTGAATGGATGAGGGACGGGAGACCGTTCCTTTTTTATTTTGGAATCTTAAAATGTGATATAATGGAATTTTATGAATGTTAAATAAAGGGAGAGAGAAACATGCAAATACTACTAATACGCCACGGAGAATCAGAAGCTGATATTTTACATGTGCATGAAGGTCGAGCTGATTTTGAGTTAACTGACAAAGGGAGACAACAAGTACAAAGACTTGTACAGAAAGTGAAAAAAGATTTTGCACCAGATTTCATTTGGGCAAGCACATTAAAACGCGCTCATGAAACGGGTGAAACATTAGCAGAAGCAATTGGTTGTCCAATTCAATTAGAAGAGGAATTAATGGAGTTTAATAATGGAGTGCAAGCAGGCTTATCATTTGAAGAAGCAAAGAAATATCCAGAGCCAAAGTTTCTTCATGATCGTTTTGAAAACGGGGAATCGTTTATTGAGTTTCGAATGAGAATAGAAGGAATCTTTTCTAAAATCTTGACAGAGAATACATATGACCGAATTGCAATTGTTGCCCATGGGGGCGTAATTAATAGTCTATTACGTGCATTTTTCAAAATGCCAATTTCAATGGACTACTATTTCAAAATGGGAGATACGGGAATAAGTTTAATTGAAATTGAGGGTGAACAAAAAACGGTGCATTTCATTAATGATACGAATCATTTGGACGGGATGTAAAGACTTATGTACAAAGTTGTATTTTTCGATGTTGACGGTACGTTATTAAGTGAGATTGATAGAAGCATGCACGAAAGTACAAAAGAAGCGGTACAAAGATTAATAGATAAAGGAATTCACGTAGTTGTTACAACTGGAAGACCATATAGTTTATGCTCACAATTTAAGGAACTAGGTATAAATACGTTTATTTCAGCAAATGGTGCACATATAAAATGTGGGAAAGAAGTTATACATAAATCAGTACTTTCAAGCGAAATCGTTCATGATATTTCAAATTTTGCTGAATTACATGGTCACAGTGTTTCTTACTTTACAGAAGAATTTGCAATGAATAATATTGCTTCCAAAGATGAACGTGTCATGCGAGCGTTAAATGAAACTTTATATTTAGAGCAGTATCCTGACAAAGTTAGAAACTTATCAGATGAGATGTATTGCATATGTCTGTATGCTGATGATACAGAAGCTCAAAAATTCATTGAAAGATATCCAGCACTTACGTTTGAGCGTTTTCATGGTTACGTTATAAATGTATTGGAAGATAGTAAAGTATCGAAGCTAACTGCAATTCAAAAAGTATTGGAACATTTAAACATTAGTAAATTAGAAGCCATTGCTTTTGGCGATGGTGGAAATGATATTGAGATGTTGCAGTATGTAGGATTAGGAGTTGCGATGGGAAATGGTGGAGAGGAGTTGAAGAGAAGGGCTGATTTCGTTACAACGAAGGCGAGTGAAGGCGGAATTTCTTATGCCTTAAAGAAGTTGCGCATTATTTAAAACTAATAGTTAGTCAGTGTGAAAAATCCTGTTTTATTAATGGCTTTTGTTAATATGTATACTGTTTTAGGGAATTATTTGAGCTCTCCTACTTACAATTTAACTGCAGAACAAATCCTTTATTTTCGCTTAGCAGGGCTGTTTGGTATGTTGCTCTCACCACTTGCAGGTCGTTTAACAAAGAGGTTTGAAGTAAGGAAAGTTCTTCAAGGAGGATTGTTGATTGCTATTTTTAGTCTAAGTTCAATAGGCTTTGTTTCGTATCTATCTCTACTTGTAATGATGAGTGTCTGTTTTGTAATAGGTATTGCTATATCCGTTCCGTCTTTAGTTTCTCTTGTAGGTCAATTAGGAGGGGAAATTAGGAATGATACTTTTTATTGGTTTTGTAGCTTCTCTATTTATAATTAATGAATGAGTGGAAAATCACTCAAATAAAGGAATGCGAGGATCGTTCATATGCTCGCATAATAAAATATGAATTTGTCCACGATGATGATAAAAGTGTGCAACGATTTCAAGTAACCATTCAAAGCGCGAATAAGAAATACCCCAATAGGCAGTCATAACTTCTGCTAATTCTATTTGGGAGTAGGAAAGAAATGTTTTAGAGAGAAGGTTGTAACCTTCAATCATCGTTTGTTGCATGTGAGCAACTGTTACGGGGGTACGTTCTATATAAAAGGTATGTAATTCTTTTTCTGGAATACCATTTAAAATGAGTAAATCAGCATGACAAATAAGAGAAAGATGTGCACACATTTCAAATAATGATCGTTTTGAGTGAATCGGTTGTATTTTTAAATCGTTTTCACTATATTGGTTAAGCATATCAATAGAAGTATCAATAGCAACTTTTAGTTGATGCAATGCAGATTGAACAAACATTGTAATTCTCCTCGTCTCCGTATATAATAGTTTCTTGAGGATATTATATCATACTCAAAATTCCGAAAATTCTAGTAGTTTGACTAGCATAATGAAAAGTATTATATTGTAAAAGGTCATATGAAACGTGAAATAGAATGGAATGCAATTATTGAGTTAGGAGTTAGACCAATGAGTTTGAAATATGGAAGAGATACAATTGTAGAAATTGACTTAAATGCTGTAAAACATAATGTAAAAGAATTTAAAAAACATGTAAATGATGAAGAAATTAAGATGATGGCTGCTGTAAAAGCGAATGGGTATGGCCATGGGGCAGTTGAAGTTGCCAAAGCTGCAATTGAAGCAGGAATACATCAACTTGCAGTTGCATTTGTAGATGAAGCAATAGAATTAAGAGAAGCAGGAATTACTGTGCCGATTTTAATTTTAGGATACACACCAGTAGCGGCTATAGAAGATGTAATTCAATATGACGTTATGATGACTGTTTATAGAGTAGAAGATTTACATGGTATAAATGAAATTGCAAACCGTCTTCAAAAGAAAGTACAAATTCAAGTGAAAATTGATACAGGAATGAGTCGTATCGGTTTACAAGAAGAAGAAGTTAAACCATTTTTAGAAGAATTAAACCGTATGGAGTATGTAGAGGTAGTAGGGATATTTACGCATTACTCTACGGCAGATGAAATCGATAAATCATATACGAATATGCAAACAAGTTTATTTGAAAAAGCTGTTAATACAGCGAAAGAATTAGGAATTCAAATACCATATATTCATAGTTCAAATAGTGCGGGATCAATGGAATTAAGTAACACATTTCAAAATATGGTACGCGTTGGAATAGGAGTGTACGGTATGTATCCGTCAAAAGAAGTAGATCATTCAGTCGTTTCTTTACAGCCTGCGTTGTCGTTAAAATCAAAAGTAGCTCATATTAAACATGCGAAGAAGAATCGTGGTGTAAGTTATGGGAATACGTATGTAACAACTGGTGAAGAATGGATTGCGACTGTACCAATTGGTTATGCTGATGGTTATAATCGTCAATTATCTAATAAAGGCTATGCGTTAATTAACGGGGTTCGAGTACCTGTTATTGGCCGTGTTTGTATGGACCAGTTAATGTTGGATGTTTCAAAAGCGATGCCAGTACAAGTAGGAGACGAAGTAGTATTCTACGGTAAACAAGGTGAAGAAAATATCGCAGTAGAAGAAATAGCGGATATGTTAGGTACAATAAATTATGAAGTTACATGTATGCTAGATAGAAGAATTCCGCGTGTCTATAAAGAAAATGACGAAACAACTGCAGTTGTAAATATATTAAGAAAAAACTGAATCATTTCGATTCAGTTTTTTTATTCATATCAAATGCGAATATACCCTCGTTATGTAATACGGAGTAAACTTTGTGAAACACACTTTTTAGTTCATCTAAATTAAACTATCACCGGCAGAGATGACCAGTCCCGCAACAAAGATCTAATATACGAGAGTAGGGAAGAGCATCTTGTAAAACGAGGCTGGGTAGGAGTATTAAACAAAATGTCTCCAATGTTTATTATAGATGTTTGCTAAAATATCATAATTAGAATAAATTGTTTTTTTAACATATGTATTCACCTAAAAATTCATTAAATTATAATAGTCATGCCTCGTTTTAATTTCAAAACCACATTGTGTATATAGTTTTAAAGCGTGGATATTTTTTGTTTCGACGTCTAATTCAATTGTTGAAACTCCTTCTGTAATAAGGGTATGTACTATATTACAAAGAATATCTTTTCCGTATCCTTTACCTTGATAAGAAGGATGAACGGCGAATCCTGATAGTGTAGTAGATTGCTCTTGTTTAGAAACTGTAATTGTTCCTATCACTTTTTCAGCAATAAGGGCACTGTAAACTTGATGGGAAGATGAATTCATCATTTTTTGTAACCATGCAGTCGTATTTTCTACTGAATCACCAAAAGCTTTACTAGAAATTTTAATAAGATCAAGAAGTGATTCTGAAGTTGCAAGAGTAAGCTGTATATTATTATCTGTTGTTTTTTGAATTTCGTTTGTTTTGCACTCCATACTATATTCACTATATAAATATGGTAACTTCATATGTTTTACAAATTCATTCCCAGAAATAGAATCCCCATTAATAATAAGAAGAGCTTCATCTGTCTCTCTATTTTGTATTTCTTTCATTGCAGTTTGTAAAAGGATAGTTCCGAAACGTTGTTTTCTAAAATGAGGATGTACAAAGCCTATTAGTTCAAGCTTTGTTGGTCTTTCGAAATCATACATATTTAAAGCGCCAATTAATTGAGTACCGTTATAAAGAAGAAAATCGTTTATATAATCTTCATTTCGATTTTTTAAAAAGTTGATATGTAAATCTGAAGAGTAATCAAGATTGTCTTGTTGCCCACAAATATAAGCCAAATCCTTCATTTGCTGTATTTCACTTTCTGTTACAGAACGCTTTTTCTGAATATCCATTGTATACTCCCTCTCATTCGTATTTAAAAATAGGATGGGTGACTTAACCATTTTTTTAATTCCACATTACCTTGCACAGATAACAGTCGGTATAAATAACGATAAGGCTGTCTATATTCTTCTAAGTGAGGAATAGACATAATTGTTTCGTAACCACTTTTAAAGGCATGTGCTTCTTTTTCGGTAAGTACATATTCTAGTCCGATAAAATCAAGTTCTCGCGGAGCAACAGCGTAAGCTTCACTATCTACTAAACCCGTAATAGTTGTACCGTCAGATAAAAATTGAGTAGGATCCATATCAATTAAGACGAGTGTAGATTCCTTTGGTACGGACAGGGAAGAAAGTTGTGATTCAAAGGTAGGGAATGCATTTTTTATGCTTTCATCATCGGAATAAAACATATTCACAAGCTCTTTACTCACGTTTAAAATATGTGATTGGAATTCATCTAGTGGAACTTGGAACGTGCCTGACGGATTTCCTATGAAATCGGCTTTAAATTTATGTATTTCTGCAAGTCCTTTTCCTAGGCTGAATAAAATAGAATCTGGTTGCTCGATAAAAGATTGAACTGTGTTACCTACTAACTTTTCGACCACCACAAATTCACGGCTATTTAAAACATGTTTTTCTAATATTGTTGGGATAGGAAGATTCGTATGTTCTTGCAGCAATGTATGTACAGTTTCTAAATGATGGACGTTCCTTGGATCAATTCCAAATAGATTTTTACATCCCCACCAAAAATCATTATTTGGTTCTTCATTCATTTTAGAAGCACGAACGATAACTTCTGTATCTTCTGTTTGAACGAGAAAAACATCACTTGCATGATCTTCATAACCTGGGTGCAAGGCTTGAACGGATAGAATAGGTGAATTGAATAGTTGTTGTAACATGAAAAGACTCCTTTTTCTGTAAATTCCATAAATTCATTATATAACAGATGATGTGTTATGAGGATAAAGATAAAAAGATAGACAGTATACTTACATTTATAGTGAAAACTCATTAAAAATATTATATTTCTCTATTTTTGTATGAATTGTCTAAAAATAATGGTGGTAATACTTGAATGTAAGACTCGTATCTTTAAATCTATGAAGAGTAAAAGTAAAATTAAGCATTCATTTATAAGATTGTGAATCACAATAATGTAGACTATAGAAAATATTTCTCAATAATAAAATGAAGAGAAAAGCATGAAGAAGTAGAATGCATTCATTTATAATAGACTTAAATTAATTAATATAATTAATTGTTAATTTTATTATATTAATTGGATAGGAGAGAATGTTATGGCAAATGTACTCGTAATAAATTTTCCTGGGGAAGGTCATATTAATCCGACTTTAGCTGTTGTAAGTGAGTTAATTCAGCGAGGGGAAACAGTTGTTTCTTATTGTATTGAAGATTATAGAAAGAAGGTTGAAGCAACAGGTGCGGAATTCCGAGTGTTTGAGAATTTTCTCTCTCAAATTAATATTATGGAACGAGTAAATGAAGGTGGGAGCCCTTTGACGATGCTATCTCATATGATTGAAGCATCAGAGCGTATTGTTACTCAAATTGTAGAAGAAACAAAAGAAGAAAAATATGATTATTTAATATATGATAATCATTTTCCAGTAGGACGTATTATAGCGAATATTTTACAATTACCAAGCGTTTCATCCTGTACAACGTTTGCTGTTAATCAGTACATTAATTTTCATGATGAGCAAGAATCGAGACAAGTAGATGAAATGGATCCATTATATCAATCTTGTTTAGCGGGAATGGAAAGATGGAATAAGCAGTATGGAATGAAATGTAATAGTATGTATGATATTATGAACCATCCTGGTGATATTACGATTGTATATACTTCAAAAGAATATCAGCCACGTTCAGAGGTATTTGATGAATCGTATAAATTTGTAGGTCCATCAATTGCTACTCGAAAAGAAGTGGGGAGTTTTCCTACCGAAGATTTAAAAAATGAAAAAGTGATTTTCATTTCTATGGGAACAGTTTTTAATGAACAACCTGCTTTGTATGAAAAATGTTTTGAAGCGTTTAAAGATGTTGATGCGACAGTCGTATTAGTCGTTGGTAAGAAGATAAATATAAGTCAATTTGAAAATATCCCGAAAAACTTTAAGTTGTATAATTATGTCCCGCAATTAGAAGTTTTACAGCATGCTGATGTATTCGTGACACATGGTGGTATGAATAGTTCGAGTGAAGCGTTATATTACGGTGTTCCATTAGTTGTAATTCCGGTAACAGGAGATCAGCCATTCGTTGCAAAACGATTGACTGAAGTAGGGGCAGGCATAACACTTAATCGTAACGAGTTAACCTCTGAATTGTTACGTGAGACTGTAAAGAAAGTAATGGATGATGTGACGTTTAAGGAAAATAGTCGTAAAGTGGGAGAGTCGCTTAGAAATGCTGGTGGATATCAAAGGGCAGTTGAGGAAATATTCAAATTAAAAATGAAGCCGTACGTAAAGATTAAATAGATGTTAAAAACACACTTACTTTTAATTTGTAAGTGTGTTTCTAGTATTACGCGTTACATGTGTTACATAAAAATAGCGATAAAGGTGAAACTTTTCTGTATATAAATCGATACCTTTGAATTAGTAGTAAAATTACGTTAAAATAATACTAAGAAAATATATAAGTTTTGGGGGTAATGAATGAAGAAAGTATTTGAATACGTATTATTAACAATTGGCTCAATTATAGTAGCAGGTTCATTAGAGCTTATTTTAGCACCTAATGGATTAGTAGATGGCGGGGTAACGGCTATTGCTATTATGGCAAATAAAGTCGCAGGATTGCCGCTTTATGGTGTGTTCTTAGGAATTAATATCCCAATTTTATTATTTACTGCAAAAGTAATGGGAAAGAAGTTTTTTATCCGTACATCTTATGCGAATGTAGTTACAACACTCGGATTAATTTATTTAAAACCATTTCCAGCAATTACGACTTCTGAGTTATTAATTGTACTTTATGGTGGAGTACTGTTTGGAATTGGTGTTGGGATTGTTGTTAAAATGGGTGGAGCAATTGACGGTTCGGAAATGTTAGCAGTTTGGATGAATAAACACTTTAATGTACCGATTAGTACATTTTTACTTGCAGTAAATGCAGTTATTTTCATCTTTGTTGCCATTTTATTTTCAATCGAACAAGCGATGTTCTCGTTAGCAATTTTCTATATTGTTACGAAGATGATTGATTTTATACTAGATGGTATTAATCAAGGTAAGAGCGTTATGATTATTTCTGGTAAGAATAAAGAAATAGGCGATTTACTTATGAAAGAATTGCAACTATCTGTTACGTATCTACATGGAGAAGGTGGTTTTTTAGGGGAGCATAAGAGAATCATTTATTGCATTACAAACCGATTCATTTATCCGAAAATGAAAGATCTCGTTCTCTCTGTAGATCCAACCGCTATAATTGAAGCTTCCTATTCAACAGAAACGACTGGTGTGAAACGTCCGGGAAGGAAAGCTAGGTCAGGTGAATAACTAGAAGAAGGCTGTCCAAAAAGTTATTTTGGAACAGCCTTCTTTTTTATTTTGTTGAATTGTTAACATGTTACAAGTTAAACCCACTGTTAACAAGTTTCCTTGCAACTAGGAAACCAAGCGTCTTTCAATAATATAGCCAACGTTTCAATTTTATTTTCCGGAATACTACCAAAGCCGAGTAATACGTATGATTCCTTACGTAAATCATTCACGAAATCATATGGAGAAAGTGGGTATAATTTAACGCTTTGTTTTTTAGCGGATTCAATCAGTTCATTTTCATTCATACTGTTATTTACACATAAAACAATATGAAGTCCGGACTGTTCGCCAAGAATTTGAACATTAGCCCCCATTTCTTTCGTAATGGATTTTACTAACGTATGATGTTTTCTTTTATATAGTGTACGACTCCGATTAAGGTGACGTTCCCAATTCCCGTTTTGTATAAAGTTAGCAAAAGCAAGTTGTTGTATTGTAGCGACTGTTTGTTTGAAAATTCCATGCAGTTCTTGGTATATCTTTAAAAGGTGTGGTGGTAAAACAACATATCCCATTCGTAAAGAAGGTAAAAAAGATTTTGAGAAAGTTCCCATATAAATAACGCGTTCATTTGAATCAAGACTTTGTAAAGAAGGAATCGGCTTACCAGCGTAGCGAAACTCTCCGTCATAGTCATCTTCAATAATGTATCCATTGCAATCATTAGCCCACTTTAACAATTCTAATCTTCTAGATAAAGGCATAATAATCCCGAGTGGAAATTGGTGTGATGGTGTAACGTATGCGACATTGGAATTTGTATTGTATAAACTAGAAATATCAATCCCTTTTTCATCCAATGGTATGGGATGAATTTGTCTATCACAGCTTTTAATAATTGCGTGTATACGGTGAAATCCAGGGTTTTCAATGCCGTATTCTTTTGTAGGGCCGAGCAGTTGAAGCAGTAGCCAGAGAAGTGGCTGTGTTCCGGCGCCGATCACAATTTGATCAGGTGAAGAATGTACACCGCGAGAATGATATAAATATATTGATATATGCTCTCGAAGAGCGAATTCACCTTGAGGATCTTCTTTGGCAAATAGTGCATTTTCGTATGTAAGTATGGATTCTTGTAATGCTCGTTTCCAATTTGTAATCGGAAATGCATTTTGATCAATAAGCCCTTGGCTACAATCATATTCAAATTTTTCTTCTATCAAATTGTTCGTCTTCTTTGCTGCATTTCGTTTTTTATTTGGGATAATGTCAATATCGAAATTTGCTACAAAAATACCACGTTTCGGTTTACTTTCTGCATAACCTTCAGCTAATAACTGTTGATAAGCTGATTCAACAGTAATGCGGCTAATATTAAGTTGTGATGCTAAATTTCTGTGTGAGGGTAGACGTGTGCCAACAGAAATAGTCCCTTGTATAATTTCAGCTTTTATATATTCGTAAATTTGCAAGTAAATAGGTGTGTTACTTTGTAATTGCAATGGGATAGTAAAATCCATATAAAACTCTCCTTTAAAACTGGCCTTATAAAAAACACTTAAACTGCCACTTAAGTAAAGGGCAGTTGCTTTCTATAATAATGATATAACATTTAGAAAATTATTTAAATAGTTAAGGGAGAGTTAAAAATGAATGTTAAAGAAGTAGTAACAGAAGAGCAATTACATGACGTATTACCTGTTTTACAGCAATTAAGAACGAAACTTTCAAAAGAGGAAACAAGCTCTTTATTTCGAAATATGAAAGAAGAAAATTATAAACTATTTTCGCTGCGTAATGAGGATGATGAAGTTGTTAGCCTTGCAGGTGTAGCAATTTGTACGAACTTTTATAATAAGAAACACGTTTTCGTATATGACCTTGTAACAGCAGAAGCACATCGTTCAAAAAGACATGGGAAAGTATTACTTTCGTATATAGAGAACTGGGGAAAGGAAAACGAATGTGAGTCTATCGTCCTCACGTCAGCATTTTCAAGAATTGATGCTCATCGTTTTTATGAAAGAGAAGGGTATGATAAGGTGAGTTATTCTTTTCATAAAGAATTATAAAAAATAAGAAGAAGTTGTCCCGCAAAAGTTGGGAACAGCTTCTTCTTATTTTTTAAGTTATTATTAAACCGTAAATAGGTTGTAAGTTATGGTATATGTATTTGAAAAGGTTATATAGTGTATTTTGTCGAATTGTTTTAATTTAATAAAGAGAATGATTGGAGCGCTTATACTTGAAAAAAATAAAGAAACTATCAATCCCTAATGATGCTAGAGTTATCGTCATATCTGATATTCATGGAGAATTAAATCTTTTAAAAGAAGCACTACATAAAGTTAACTTTAAAGATGAAGATTATTTAATTATTAATGGAGATCTTTGCGAGAAAGGACGAGATAGCGTAGGCGTAGTAAACTACGTTATGAATCTTGTAAAGAACAATTCAAAGGTTCACGTTGTTGAAGGGAATTGTGAAGTTTTAGTTGATGCTCTTCTAAATGAAAATCCTGATCTTATTAATTATTTATGTATGAGAAAGCACTCGATTTTTAATGAATGGCTAGAGCGATTAGGTTTTTCAGTTCATGAGGGCACTTCAATTCGTGAAGTGAAAGAAGCATTGTTAAGTGAATTTTCACAAGAACTATATTGGCTAACAGAGTTGCCAACAGCGATTGAAACAGAAGATTATATTTTTGTGCATGCCGGTCTAGAAGATAGAGTAGATTGGAAAGAAACAGAGCGCAAAAATGCGATAGCAATGCCACAGTTTTTTAATAAATCACATAAAGCAAATAAGTATGTAATAGTTGGTCATTGGCCTGTCGTGAACTATTCTGAAGAAGCACCGTCTAACAATCCAGTTATTGATAAGGAGAAAAAAATTATTGCAATTGATGGAGGAAATGCAATTAAAGAAGCAGGGCAATTAAACGTATTTATTATTCAGAGGAAACAAACCGGCGATACGTTTTCTTATACATATGTAGACTATTTTCCAGAGTACGAAGTAATAGCGGATTTTAATGCGAATTCAGAAATGCAGGGCGGAGTGACATATCCGTATTATTACATAGAGCCTATCGAGAAGATGCAAGATTACACCGTATGTAAACAAAAGGAAACGAATAATTTACTCACTGTAAAAAATGAATATATGAAACAACTTGAGTCAGGTGAATATACAGTGAAAACCGATATTTCTTGTGCGCAAATAAGCGTTAGGAAGGGAGATATCGTTTCTCTCATTGATGATAGCTGTTCAGGATATGATTTAATTAAAAAAGATGGCGTAGAGGGTTGGATAGGGAAAGGGATTTTAGTTGAGATAGAAAAAGTGAAAAATAAAACATTAAGCTGAAATAGGAGGGGTATAACCTCCTATTTTTTTAAAGGAGTAGATTGCTTGCTGTCTTTAATAAGTAAATAAATCGTACTCGGCAGAATGATAAGCGTCATTCCTAAAAGAATTGCTAGTATAGCATAACCTCTATAGGGAGCAGGAACGATAAAAGGAAGTATCGCTAAAAAAATACCTGCTATCATCATTGAAATACTACTAATATTTGAAGCTCTTTTTTCAAGGTGCTTATCATTCCATTCTAATGAAACGGTTGATTTAGTCGTATCAATTTTGGAACTGAAATAACCTATTAATATAAATAAAAGCCCTAATGCTAAAAATATGAAATGATCAAGAGGAAGTGAAAAGCCAAGAGCAATGAGGGCGATGACAATATCGACAAAAAATAAGAATAGTAATATTGTGTTGCCGATCCAATGGAGAAATTTCTGGTTATTCGCTACTTTAGATAAAGCCAAAAATACAAAGAATAAGAAGGAACATATAATTATATTTACGATTACAAAAGTGCTTTTATCCATTGTTGATGTAGGCGTTCCATTGAAGTCCCATTTCGTAACAATATTTGATGGTAAGAAGAAATAGAGAATAATATTTGTCGTAATAATAGTGAGAAATAAAGCAATACTAAATCGATTATTCACTAAATCACCAGCTTTCTAAATCAATAATTGGTATCTAATAACAAAATTATACAATATAATAAATGATATTAGTTTTGATTTTTCTGAAAAAATATTATAATTATATATGAAATAAAGAGGAATGCAGGAGGGAATTATGCAAAACGTTATATTAAAGGGGAAGAAAGTTACAATTCGTACAATAGAAGAATCAGATATAAAAACATTATGGAATATCGTATTTAAAGAAGAAAGCCCAGAATGGAAGAAATGGGATGCGCCATATTTCCCGTTCTCAATGCAAGAATACTCTTCCTATAAAGAGAAGGTGCAAACTCGTTTGCAAGAAGAACCACTGTCAAATTTAATTATAGAAAATAACGGTCAAATTATAGGGACGGTCGGATTTTATTGGGAGCATAAACCGACGCGTTGGCTGGAGATGGGAATTGTTATTTATAATCCAACTTACTGGAATGGTGGATACGGTACAGAAGCGTTAACGTTATATCGAGATTTATTATTTGAAAAGATGGAAATTGGTAGAGTAGGGCTCACGACTTGGTCTGGTAATGAACGAATGATGAAAGTAGCGGAGAAAATAGGAATGAGCTTAGAAGGTAGAATGCGAAAGTGTCGTTATTATAACGGAACATACTATGATTCTATTCGAATGGGCATGATTCGTGAAGAATGGGAAGCGCTATGTGTAACGAAGGGGTGAGAAAGATTGTACGCTATTATTGCTACATTTGATCGTGTGTTTACTCATAAAATTACAGAACTGCAAAATGAATTAACAAATGTAATTGGAACAAATCAATTAGCTGGAGTAGAACCTCATATAACGATTGCGGATTATAATGAGTTAGATGTTCATTTGTATACGGAGAAACTAGGGGAGTTTGTAGCTATTCAAGAAAATATAGACGCAGTAACTTTTCCTTCTGTTGGAATTTTTCCTACTAATGGAACGGTCTTTCTAGCGCCGACCGTTACCGATGAATTGTTAAAACTTCATTATTCTTATCATGATTATTTTAAAACTTTTCATGACAACCCAAATTCATATTACGTACCGGGAAAATGGGTTCCGCATTGTACAATTGCAAATAGATTACATACAAAGCGGTTTTTAAGTGTAATGGAATATATTTATGGAAAGTTTAATTTTGCAACAGCTTCAATTGAGAAATTAAAATTAATTAAGGTGAATTATGAAAATGGTTCTGCCGTTTCTTCTAGTATATTAGCAGAATATAATTTAAAGAGAATGGAGACATCGAGATGACATATATAATTAGAGAAATGAAGCAAGAAGACATTCACGCTGTACAATCAGTAGCAAAAATAGCTTGGCATGATACATACGAAGGCATTATTCCAAGAGAAATTCAAGATAGTTTTTTAGATGAGGCATACTCTGATGAAAAAATGAAATATCGTCTTAAAAATACGCATTTATTCGTTGCGGAAGAAGAAGGAGAAGTAATAGGGTTTGCAAACTTTTCACCTGTTAGACTACAAAACGAAGCAGAATTAGGTGCGATTTATTTGTTACCAGATCAGCAAGGAAAAGGGATCGGAAGTGCTTTATTACAAAGAGGGATTAAAGCATTAAATGGGATACGGAAATTGTACATACATGTAGAAGCAGCAAATGAAAAAGGAAAACGCTTTTATGAAGCGAAAGGTTTTGCTGAATTAGAGCAATTTGAAGAAGACTTTGAAGGACATATGATGCAGACAGTAAGGATGGTTTTATACGTATAAGGAGGACTAGTAATGAAAATTTTTGATTTTAGTGAAAAAGTAGGAAAGCACCTATCAGTATTTCAATCTAATTTCATCATGTCAAAAATATTAAACCATCAAGGAAATATACATATCGGTGCTATGCATTTACACGAGAATGGAATCATCGGTAATCATGAAGCAGTTGTATCTCAACTGCTTCTTATTGTGGACGGGACAGGATATGTATGTGGAGTAAATAAAGAAAAGATAAAGATAGAGGCGGGACAAGCTGTGTTTTGGGAAAAGGGAGAGCTCCATGAAACAAGTACAGAACACGGATTAACGGCAATTGTTATGGAAGCGGAGAATCTTGAACAAGCGATAGTAATGCCTATTATTCAAGGGGAGTTGTGAAAAATGATAATTAAGGCGAATCAAGAAGATACCAATGAAATATTAAAATATGCGGCTCAATCGCTTTTTGAAGGGACGAGAGGGAATTGTCAATTAAGTACCGAGAAAGCAATTGAGATTACAAAGCCGATTGTAGAAAAAGGAGCATACTATTTAATTGTTAAAGAAGAAAATAAAGTAATGGGATGGATATTAATAGGGGGAAATACAGACTATTTTTCTCGTGAAAAACTTGGATTTATATATGAATTGTACGTTTTCCCAGAATATCGCGGGAGAGGATTATCGCGAGAACTGATGGAAGCTAGTATTAAGGAATTAAAGGAGAAGTATTCAGAAATTCGGTTGAATGTATTTGCTGGGAATTTTGCAAAAGAGATGTACGAAGAGTTTGGGTTTGTTGAAAGGCAGGTCATTATGACTTTGAAGTGAGTATTATAGTCTGAATGGGAGAAAATAATGATTTAGTGGCTACTTTCTCGCTGGGATTTAAAGTGAATAAGTCCTTATAAATATATAAAATAGATGGTTTGCCTTTATTTTATAGTAGATTTATAGAGTGTGCTTAAAAAAACAAATTAGTATTATACAATATATCGTTATTATAGTAAAAGAGAAATTTTGGAAAAATATCATTTTTTTGTTTAGAAATTTTTAAATTATTGATATAATCAATTTGTAGAATTGATTATTGGTTAATTTTACTATTTTTTAATTTTAAGGGGGATTTAATAATGGCAGGACAAATTCGTATGTCACCAGAGGAGCTTAAATCGAAAGCGACTCGATATGGACAAGGTGCAAATCAAATTGAGGACATTTTACGTCAACTACAAAACTTACAAAATGAATTAAGAGGAGAATGGGAAGGTCGTGCTTTCGAAGGTTTTGACCAACAGTTCAATCAATTAAAGCCAAAAGTACAAAACTTCGCACAGCTATTACAAGAAATTAATATGCAGCTTAATAAAACTGCAGAAGCTGTTGCTAGACATGACGAAAATCTTTCTCGTAATTTCGGTCTACAATAAGACAGATAAAAAGAAATATATAATTTAGCCATGCAACCATACGTTGTATGGCTAAATTACTTTAAAACTAGAGTAAGATACGAAGTCTTTCATTAGATAGACTCGCAGTCGCAGGAGTGATAAGTAGTGAAAAAGTTCAAATGGAGCATCTTGTTGTTTATTATTTTAGCTCTTGTACTATCAACAGGGGTCTCCTATTTAGCATTAAATCAAAATGTTAAGAAAGCTAATGAGAATACTACACCAAAAATGACAGTTGCGTTGGTAAATGAAGATCAGGGCACTGTATTTGAGGGCAATAAAATAGCGTTTGGAGATCAATTTGTTAAAAATGTAAATAAAAATACGAAACAAGAATGGTACGTAGTTAGTCGCGGGGTAGCAGAAAATGGATTGAAAAATAATAATTACAATATGATGATTGTTATTCCAAATGATTTTTCTAGGAAAGCAGTTGCGATTGATTCAGAGATTCCGGAGAAATTAACTTTAAACTACAAAGTAAATGCAACTGGGAATAAGGATTTGAAAGCTGAGGCAGAAAATACAGCTTCTGTTATTTTAGAAGATTTCAATAAGCAAATAATCGACGTTTATTTTGCGAGTATTATCGGTAAGCTACAAGGTGCACAAGATAATATAGGTAAAATAATTGAAAAAGGAAACGTTCAAACAACTATGTATAAAAAAGATATACATAGTCCGTTAGCAAATTACACAAATCAATTTAAAACAGTACAAGATTATACAGGTGTTTCTGTTAATAGTTTCAAAGGATTTCAGGATGTTTTAAAAGGTTTCGGTCAAGCGTTAGATGAAGGGAATAAATCAAACAGTACGTACTTAGATGGTTTTAATAACTTTCAAAAAATGCAAACTGATAACAATTTGTTAGCGAATAATTTCACAAATCAATTCAATCAATATATGAATGATATGAATACAGGCGATGCTTTAAAGCAATTAAGTGCATTGGAATCCGCTAATAAAATTATTTCAAATCAATTTACGTTTTCAGAGAAAGAACCAAATATTTTAACTGATGCTGCAGCAATTCAAAAATATTTAGCAGATGTAAAAAAACAAGTGTCTGAATATGATACAGAACTTGCAGGGAAGTTAGAAAGTGATATTCAAGAGACGGTAATTAAGAAGTTAAAGCAATCTATGTCGAATGATGGAAAGCAAGAAATCTTCATAAATACATTAATGAAACAACCAGATGCTCGAATAAAGAAACAAATCGAGAATTTAATTGCGAAATTACCTAGTTTAAACATGGAAGAAATCGGTCAAAGTGATTTACCAGATGCAACGAAATTACAACTGCAAAATGTAATTCAATTTACAAAAAAGTATAATAAAGAAAATAATTTTTATTATGATCCTGTAAATAAAATATCTTTAGGAAACGCAATTAAAGAAGTAAAGGATAGACTTTATACAGAGAGAATTACATTTAGTGATACTGCGAAAGTAATTAAAATGGAATCTCCGCAAATTTTGAAGATAAGTATTCCAGAAGAGTTTAAACTAGATGGAAGTACAGAAGCTTTATATATTGATGATGTGGATCGTACAAGTGACTTTCTTCAAAGCGAAGCAGGAGAAATTACAATAGCTCCTCGTAATGAAGGGGATATAAAGATTAGGTTACATGTGAAGCTAAAAGATCCAAACATCAATATAGATGTTTTCTCTCCTGTAACATGGCAGTGGGAATTGAGCGGGACTCATAAAAAAGAAACTAGTCCTGAAAAAGAAGAACCTAATAAAGAGGATAAAGGAACACAAACTGAAAATAGCAAGGTGGAAAATGTGGTTCATAAATCACAGTATGGCATAATGCCGTTAGTACACAATGCTAAAACGCCTATTATTCAAAAAACAGAACAGAGTAATAATGGTGACAGTGTAAATCCTGATGCAGGAGGAAAACCTGATACGGGAGGGAATCCAGACACAGGAGGAAAACCTGATACGGGAGGGAATCCAGACACAGGAGGAAAACCTGATACAGGAGGAAAACCTGATACAGGAGGAAAACCTGATACAGGAGGAAAACCTGATACAGGAGGAAAACCTGATACAGGAGGAAAACCTGATACAGGAGGAAAACCTGATACAGGAGGAAAACCTGATACAGGAGGAAATCCAGACACAGGAGGGAAACCTGATGCAGGTGGAAATCCAGACACAGGAGGGAAACCTGATACAGGAGGAAATCCAGACACGGGAGGAAACCCTGATACAGGAGAGAAACCTGATACAGGAGAAAAACCTGATACAGGAGAGAAGCCAGACACTGGGACAGATAACGGTAGCAATTCAAAAATTATTGAAAGTACAACGAATCAAGTTATACATCAAAAAACAGAAAAAATACCAGATATTACTTCTAGTGTATTAATAAAAGAAGCAGTAGATACAGTCGAAAGTTATCAAGGTTTAATGAGCCTTTACGAAATGTATTATGGGATTGATTTAAGAACGAAAGATGTAGGTCCTAAGTTAGAAGAGGGAAGTTTAGATGCAATTGCGACGGACCAATCTTTGTACTACGTATTAAATAAACAAAGCTTAATTGATTTAATTTCAAATCTTGTTTCATCAAGTATTACTACAGAAATAAAGCAAGATATGTCAGGTTTAAAACAAAAAATAAACTCTTATCAACAATCTATTACTAGTGCGGATCAAAATTCTATGCTACTAGCGGAGAAATTAAATGGAACGACGCAACAAGCAACTAGTATGAATGAAAATTTAGGAGAGTATTTAAAAGGTTTAGCGAAATGGCGTGAGAATAGCTTAAAACTAGTTGAAGAGCAGCAAGTATTAACAACAAATCATGCTGGTGAGCAAACAGCTGTTTTATCGTTAGATTCTGGTATTAAATCATTAATGATGCAAAGTCAGTCATTGGTCGAAAGTTCGAAACATAGTTTAGCAACTTCAGACGATGTATATAAAACATTTGATCAAATCAATGGACAAGCAAAAGAAATTCAAGACAGCGGAACGACAATTGTTTCAAAAGCTGATTTATTATTAAACGACTTTACGAAGAAAATGGAAGATGATAAATCATTCTCCAAAAACTTTACGAAAATTTTAGCGAATAGTCGTATTGGAGATCGTCAAAATGAAATGCTATATGACTTTTTAGCTAGTCCAGTTCAAAAGCAAAATGATGGAGTAATTGTAGCAGGTAATGCTTTTACACCTTACTTAATTGTATTAACTTGTTTCATTGTTGCATTATTTACAGCATACGCAATTGCGAATCAAGAAAAGAAACGAATGCAATCAGATCATTTTGAAGAGAAATTCTCATTAATTGATATGAATGTACCAACTACAGTAGTAGCTTTCGGTATATCAATTGTGGAAGGGATTAGTATAGGTATCATTTCTGGGCGTCTTTTAAAGTTCGGTCAGGATCAAAGTTTACTATGGATTGCGTTCATCACATTTATTATGATGGCGTTTGTATTGGTCTCAACCTACTTATTACGACAAATAAAAATGGTAGGTATGTTTATACTATTAGTATTTTTAAGCATGTACCTATTTTTAACTGAGGCAGTTGGAAGTAAAGTAGATCAAATGTCCTCTGTCGGAAAGATACGTCAATTCTCACCGCTTCAGTATATAGAAAGTTTTCTAAATGATTTTATTAGTGGTAAAGATACTGGGAAAGTTATTTTTGTCGTATTGTTTGTAATTGCCATTATTGGATTGGTTAGTAATCTATTTGTATGGCATAAGAAATGGGAGGAAAAAGAAGTAAATGATCAAACAATGGAGCATAGTGGCTAAGTTATCATTTCTCTCTATCCTTTTACTGTTTGTCGCGCTACCGATAAGGAGCGCGGCTGACAGTTATCTTGGTGATGATGGGAAGATTAAGTTTAAAGTGGATCGACTTGAAGAAAGCGACCAAGAAAAAAATAAAAAGGAACATAAGGAAACAGAATTAGATAAAGCATCGATTGAGTTATTTAACAAAGATATAGAAGAAATTGAGAAAAAGAAAAAGAAAGAACAAAAAGATATGGAAGCTTTGCGAGATTCTCTTTTTACAAAACCAAAAGAGAATAATAGTGTTAAAGATACGAAAAATAGTTTGTTTAGCAGTGAATACATTGTCAGAAAAAGTGCAGATGAAGTAGCGAGTAATGAAACAATGAATGAAGAGCCAATTAGTATAACAATAATATTATTATTTGGCGGCGGCATTCTACTTATTTGCATCGGTATTTATACGGTTCTTCGTAAAAGTTGGAGGTAAAGTGATGGCAATACAAACACATATCAATGTGACAGTAGATTTTAGTAAATGGAATAGAAATACATATGATTTGCGTATTCCGAATCATCAATCTATTAAATATTTATTAAAAAACTTATTAGATACGCTAAAGATTGATAATCATGAAGGTTCACATTTTGTAATTAAAGTGAAAAATAAGTCAATTGTTTTAACAGATAATGATCGTTTAATTGATCACCAAATAACAGATGGAGATATTTTGCAAGTTTTATAAAGAATATTTTTTACTTTTAGTTATTTGAAAATAAGTTATTACGGGTTATAAAGAAAAGGAGAAGAGGATAAACATGACGGAAAAAATAATTCAAATTGATGCAATGAACTATCAATTTCAAATAGAAAAAGAAAATTGGAAATTGGAGATGACCAAATCCCAAACACGTATAAAAGACTTCCGTCAATTCGATATAATTACGGGCGAATCATCTGAATTTGTACCATTAACAATAGAAGAAACGGATGATATGTTTACGTTTCTATATCAAGTAGATAAAAAATTATATAAGTGGGACGATCTTAGCCGTTTTGGAAGAAATGAGAAATTAAGACTACTTCGGAATGTTGAGCAGTTTCGTAAATATTTAAATAAACGAATCACGTTCTTTTTACATCCAGACAATATAGTTTTTAATGCTAATTTAATACCAAGTATTATACATAGAGGAATTCGAGATATTGTTCCGCCAACCCCATTATTAGAAGAGCAATTTTTAACACAATATAAGTGTCTAATTATTGCTTTATTCTCCCAAAAACATAACTTTGATGATTTGTATGCTGGGTTACTAAAAGATGCAAAAGAAACAACATTTGAACAGACCGTTGCTCAAATGGAAAGCTTAGATGCATTACTGCAGTTTCTTGATGACAGCTTTGAGAAGGAACAAACAAAAACAGAAAAAAATATGCAGTTAGTACCTAAAAAAAGCTATAAATCATTTAAATACTTAGCTTTTTCCTTCATAGCGGCGACAGTTATTTTAGCTGCTCCTTTAATATATTTCACTTTTATAAAATTTCCTTATCAAAATAAATTGTTAGAAGCAAATGCAAGTTTCATAGCAACTGATTATGACAAAGTCATTACGCAATTGAATGAAGAGGAGTTTGAATCATTACCGATTGCATCTAAATATGAGTTAGCATTTGCATACATTACAGCTGAAAAACTAGGTGAAGCTCAAAAGAAATCGATTATGAAAAACATTAGTTTGAAAAGTGATGAAAAGTATTTGCTGTATTGGATGTATAACGGAAAAGGTAATTTTGATAAATCATTAGATTTAGCTAAGACACTTGATGATCCTCAGCTTATTATGTACGGCCTTGTTAAACAAATTGAATCACTGAAAAATAATCCAGATTTATCAGGGGAAGAACGTGATCAAAAGTTAAAAACATATGAGCAACAATTAGATGAATATAAAAAGAAATATGGCAATTCATCAAGCGATAAAAATTTGTCGGACACGGAGAAAAAAGAGTAAGCACTTGATGAGACAGTTGAAAAGGAGCAGTGAACACGGATGGAGCAACTATTAGTATTGACTTATGGAGACAAAATATATAAGTGCACATTACATCCAAATGAGCAATCAATAGTGTCGATTGGAAAAGAGTGGACAAATGATATTACGAATCCAAGTTTAGAACAAGAAGTAGAGTTAAAGTGGAATAATGAAGTAAATGCTTGGATGGTACAGGATCAATTAATAGAATTCAATAAGGAAATTGAGATTGGGAAAACAAGAGATGTGAGCTTGAAAATCTTTATATCTATTGTTGGCACAACTAAAGTGTTTGATATTGGAACGAAACATTCTCTTACAGTGAGTCAAAACGATTACGATGATATTTCTATTACCGGGACTAGTGTAGATTTGATGCTATCTCGCGAAACGTTGTACGATTCTTTTAAAGTGAACGTGTATGGCGGGGATGTATTTCATAATTATACGAAGTTAAAAGATAGCGTTCTGTTGGAATCAGGAGACGTATTATATTTTGATGGTATTTTATTGGAGATTGGTAGTGAAGACATTCAAGTACTTTCTTCAGAAGATAAAGTGAAATCTGAGTTACCTATTTTAGTAGAATCAGAAACAAATTATCAAAGTGGTTATCCAGACTATCATCGTTCACCACGTATTATTTACCGTGAACCAGAAGAGAAAATGACAATTGCAAAGCCTTCAAGTATGCCATCAAAACCAACGGAGCATTTAGCAAGAATCATTGCACCTTCACTTGTCATGATTGTCGTAACTGTATTACTTGCTATTTTCATGAAATATGGAATGTTTATTATCGCATCGATTGCGATGACATTAGTAACAATCATTGTTTCTGTAACATCGTATATTAAAAATTTGAAGCAATATAAAGTCGACATTGTTGAACGAGATAAAAGCTATAGAGAGTATATAAAACAAAAAACGAAAGATTTACATGCAGAAAGTGAAAAACAGCGTCACGCGTTACATTATCACAATCCAAATGTAGAAGTAATACGTAATATGGCAGTTCAAGTAAATCCTCGAATTTATGAAAAAACAATGTTACATCATGATTTCTTAACATTTAGCGTTGGAACAGGACAAGCTAATACGAGTTTTGAAATTCAATTTAATGAAGAAGAATTTAGTCAAACGAAAGATGAATTAATTGATATAGCACGTGAACTAAGACAGCGTTATCTATCATTGGAAGATGTACCAGTTGTAACAGATTTAATGAATGGACCAGTCGGTTATATTGGTCAACGCTCTTTAGTGTTAGAGCAATTACAATTATTAGTTGCACAAACAGCTTTATTCCATAGTTATTATGACTTGCAGTTTATTACTATTTTTCCGGAAGAGGAAAAAGAAAAATGGGATTGGATGCGCTGGTTACCTCATGGAAGTGTTCGCGATATAAATGTACGTGGATTTGTATACCATGATCGTAGCCGTGATCAAGTGTTAAATAGTTTGTATCAAATATTGAAAGAACGAAAATTAAAACTAGATGAAAAAAGTTCTACTAATGAAAAAATGTACTTTGCACCGCACTATGTCGTTCTTATTACAGATGAAAAACTAATATTAGACCATGTTGTTATGGAATTCTTTAATGATGACCCGAGTCAATTAGGTGTATCGCTTGTATTTGTACAAGATGTTATGCAAAGTTTACCGGAGCATGTGAAAACGGTAATAGATATAAGAGATGCAAAACAAGGGAACATCATCTTAGAGCAAGGAGAACTTGTTAACCGTCAATTTAAGCTAAATCATGTGCCAAAAGGATTCAATTTAGAAGATATTTCACGGGCATTAGCACCATTAAATCATTTGCAAAACTTAAAAAATAGTATTCCAGAAAGCGTAACATTTTTAGAAATGTACGGCGTTGAAAAAGTAAAAGAACTGAATATCACAAGTCGTTGGGAGAAAAATGCAGCGCATAAATCTTTAGCTGTACCACTTGGATTACGTGGTAAAGAAGATATCGTAAACTTAAACTTACACGAAAAAGCACACGGACCACACGGATTAATAGCAGGTACAACAGGTTCAGGTAAATCGGAAATTATACAATCGTATATTTTATCTCTAGCAGTCAATTTCCACCCGTACGAAGTAGCCTTTTTACTAATTGACTATAAAGGCGGCGGAATGGCGAATTTATTCAAAAACTTACCGCATTTATTAGGAACAATTACGAACTTAGATGGAGCACAAAGTATGAGAGCGCTCGCATCAATTAAAGCTGAATTACAGAAAAGACAACGATTATTTGGTGAAAATGATGTAAACCATATTAATCAGTATCAAAAACTGTATAAAGAAGACTTAGTAAGTGAGCCGATGCCGCATCTATTTTTAATTAGTGATGAATTCGCGGAACTGAAGTCAGAACAACCAGAGTTTATGAAAGAGTTAGTTTCAACAGCGCGTATCGGTCGTTCGCTCGGAATCCATTTAATATTAGCTACGCAAAAACCGAGTGGTGTTGTAGATGATCAAATTTGGAGTAACTCGAAATTCAAACTAGCATTAAAAGTTCAAAATACGTCAGATAGTAATGAAATTTTAAAAACGCCAGATGCTGCTGAAATTACATTACCAGGACGTGCTTACTTACAAGTTGGGAATAATGAAATTTATGAACTATTCCAATCAGCCTGGAGCGGAGCAGACTATGTAGAAAACAAAGAGGATAAAGAACATTTAGACGCAACAATCTATGCAATAAATGATCTAGGACAATATGAAATATTAAGTGAAGATTTAAGTGGCCTTGGTAGCAGTAAAGAAGTAATAAGCGTACCATCTGAACTGGATGCTGTTATTGACTACATTCACGATTACACAGAAATAAATGAAATTGAAGCGTTAGCTAGACCGTGGTTACCACCACTTCCAGAAAGCGTATATTTACAAGACTTACACGCTATTCAGTTCAAAGAAGCATGGACGAAAGAAAAGAAACCATTAAAAGCAACAATTGGTCTACTAGATCAGCCTGAATTACAATCACAAACACCATTAACACTAGATATTAGTAAAGACGGACACGTAGCGGTCTTCTCAAGTCCAGGCTACGGAAAATCAACATTCTTACAATCAGTCATTATGGATGTAGCTCGTCAGCATAGTCCGGAGCATTTGCATGTGTATTTAGTGGACCTTGGAACAAATGGTCTTCTACCTTTGAAAGGATTACCTCATGTAGCGGATACGATTACGATTGATGAATCTGAAAAATGTTTAAAGTTTGTTGAAAGATTAACTCAAGAAATGAAAAATCGTAAACGATTATTAAGTGAATATGACGTTGCAAATATTGAAATGTATGAAAAGGCAAGCGGGAAAGAAATACCACATATTATTATTGCAATCGACAATTATGATGCAGTAAAAGAAGCGAAGTTCTATGAAAGCTTTGAAATGCTAATTATGCAAATTGTCCGAGATGGTGCAAGTTTAGGAATTCATACCTTAATTAGTGCAGGGCGACAAAATGCACTTAGAATTCAATTGTACAATAATATTAAAATCCAAACTTGCCTATATATGATTGATCAAAGTGAAGTAGCTAGTATTGTAGGGAGATCTGATATAAAAGTGGAAGAAACAGCAGGAAGAGCGTTAATAAAACTAGAATCTCCTACATTATTCCAGGTTGCACTACCTACGAAAGCAGAAGATGAATTACAGCAAATTCAATTATTACAACAAGAAGCAAATGATATGGATCGAGAATGGGATGGAGAACGTCCGAAGGCAATTCCAATGATGCCAGAAGTGATTGATATTGCTACTTATCGTAAAAATAAAGACGTTACAAAAGCTCTACAAGCAGCAAGAATTCCAATGGGGCTTGATTTTGCAAACGTAGAAGTTGTAGCTCATGATATTGCAGTGAATGATCATTTAATGATTTATAGTGTAGATGATAGTATGAGAAAACAAATTGTATCTAGCATCCTATCTCAATTGAATAAAGATTATTTTGAAAGTGTGACGTTGGTGGATACAGCAGAGTATAGTTTCGTTCAATATAAAGACGATGTGACGCACTACATTGTAGACGAAAATGAAATCAATATGCATGCGAAGTATTGGATGGAAGTAATTCGTGAACGAGCCCTTGAATTAGCACAAGCAAGACAAGAAGGTAGAGAAATTCCTGCATTCACAAAACAACTCATTATCATGACAAATGTTGAAGAGTTTAGTAAATTTGTTTATTTAGAAATGGAGGATGCAGCGACTTTAATTGATTTATCTCGTACAGTAGGTATTTACTTTGTATTAGCAGGTCACCACGACTACATGGACCGAAATCGTGAAGCTCTACCTATGAAAATGAGAAGTAAACTAACAGCAGCAATTATCGCAATGCCATTAAATGATCAAAGTATCTTCAACATAAAATATATAAGCAACGAAGCACCATTAGGTAAAGATGAAGTGTATTACTATCAAAAAGGGAACATAATGAAACTAAAAATGCCTAGAGTAACTAACGAGGTGACAGTATGAAATTAAAGAAGAAAGCTAAGGTGATGATAGTCGTGTCAATAGTGGCAAGTTTATTAAGTGGATGTGGTTTTGGGGAAAAGCAAATAGATTATAAGCCATTTGTCAAAGCTTTGGATGAAGGTGACATGAGAAAGGTTATGTCTGCGAGTGATGATGGGTATGCGTATGTGAAACAAAGAGGTATATATAGTACATATGAACAAAAGGAAGATGGAGAGCATAGAAAAACAATCTATCAAACTTCGGAAGGGATATATAATACGAAAGATAAAAGTTTATATGGAAGTACAACACAAGCGGTTACTTCAGCAGTAGACAGCAAAGATAATAAAAAAGAAGGTGTTTATCGTACCAATATTATGTATAAAAATGGACAGGTGAAAAGTCCGGATTCAAATCTGGATGTTTCATACGTAAACTTAATTGTTGATCGTTTAAAAGGAATAGGGAAACTAAAGATGAAGCCCGGAGATGATATAAAAAAGTTTGATCAACCTAGTACAGTTGGATATAAACTAAATGAATCAGAGTTTCAGAGTATTGTTAATGATAAGTTGAAAATACAATATGATGAATATGATGGTGGATCGATTGTACTGCATATAGATTCTAAAGATGGTTCAGAGCAGATATTGGAGGTAAGTATTGTAATAAATTATAAGAAGCGAAATGATGAAGGTAAGTTAGTAGAATATATATCACAAATACACACATATTTTGATAGTCAAAAAGGCAATAATCAAGATGCAAAAAAAAAATATATAGATTACAGAGCACAGGATAAAAATAATAAGTAATTAGGAGTGAGTAATATGAGTAAGGATGTGGAGCAAGATAAAGAAATAATAGAGGATATAGAGGTAAGAGAGATAAATTCTGATTGGGGGAAATTGGAGCTAGCTGGAAAGGATATTTATGACTTTAAAGCTGGTAAAGAACCGTATAACCAACTAAGTCAAAAAAATAAAAAGACATTACAGGATAAATTTAACGCAGATTTTATAGATGATAAAGTTGATGAAAATACAGGATTTGCTGCATACGCTTTTAAAGATAGGTCTACAGGAGAAATTGTAATAACATATGTAGGAACGGAAGATGCAACGGATGCAATAACAGATGGTGAAATTGGGGGACATAATATAACAGGTGCAAATAAAATAATGTTAGGTAATTTGGAACACGATTTTACAGTTAGACAGTATGATCAAGGAGAAGAATTTTATTTGAAGGTTAAACATGATAACCCTTCTGCCAAAATTAGTGTAACAGGGCATTCATTAGGTGGTGGTATAGCTAATACTGTATCGTTAAGACACCAAGAAGATAATATTGAAACATTAACATTAAATCCAGCGCCTGTATTAAACCGAGATGTTGATAAATTTGGTAATGGGTTTGATATGAAAAATGTTCGGAATATCATTAATCAGAATGATCCACTACATATTGGGATAAAGGCAGCAGACTTCACACTTCCGGGAAGAATGTATAAAATTCCGAATCAAGCTGGTCACTCATATGCTTTTACATTGAAGGATTATGATGAGAATGGACATCTAATATGGATTGATAAACTAGCAAGTGATAACGATACGGGGTGGGATATTATCCCAGGATTTATGGAGTTTTCTCAATCTGCTGGGGCTATATACACAGGAACTATACATGATGTATTTCATAGAAAAGTTTCTATAGAAGAAGAAAAGGTAGCTGGAACTGCAATTAATTTGATACTAAATGCAACGCCAATTTCTAGTATTATAGGTGGAATATTAGGTTACTCGGACATTGTACAAGGCAGCAAGGAGCTTGAAAAGCTAAGAGAAAAAGTTCAAGAAGGTTTTTCAAGATTAAATACAAAGTATGAAGGACTAAAGTCTCAAATTACAGCAGAAGCAATCCAATTTAGTATAATGGCTACAGTTGAAATAAAAGGAGCGGTAGATATCGCTGTAGAATGGATTGAAACAACTTTAGCGAAATGTAAGGAAAAAGTTTTAGAAGTATTAGAGTCTGTATTTAATACTGCTATAAATTTTTTAGCTGGAAGTGTTGTAGTATATTTAGCTACAAGTGAAATTTTAGATATTGCAAAAGAAGTTGCAGCTTCTTACGTGCAAGATTTACTAGATTTGTTTAAAGGAGATTTTGTAGTTGATACAAATGTAGCTGCAATTGTATCTGAACATATATTAAGTCATCGTCACTCATTGTTAAATCTCTTTATGAATGATAACAGTAGGGGGATAAACCGTTCTTTATTAGGTGAAATTGCTAAAGATGTGAAGGAGTTATCGAAAGATTTAAAACAATTAAACGACGATGTTTCAGAAGCGGTATTTTCTATGTTTGCAAAAGACGAAGAATTAGGAGCAGTTTCATATTATTAAAACTCCAAGTTTATAAATTTAAAAGAGAGGGGTATGAAGGTGGATTTACATACGATAATGTCAAGAGTTCATAGTACATTTCCAGCTAGTGGTGGACGAGAACAAATTATAAACGTTGTAGTGCAATTGGAAAAAGCAGCTGCATCTTTAACGGGAGATATTAGAAGGTTAGAGAGTAGTATTGATAGCACATTACAAGGAAAAACACGTGAGGCATTTATTGATCGTATCCGTCAATTAGAGAAAAAAGACAAAAAATAGAAGAGAAAATTAGCGTACTAAAAGGGACAGTGAATTAATATGAAAGACTATATGGATAAAGTATTACCTTTAGGCAGTGTTGTAAGATTGGGTCTTAAAGAAGAGGAAGATGCGGAGTATGTAATTACTACGAGAGGTTTATTACTTGATGAAAACACATTCTATGATTATGGCGGAGTGTTGCATCCAGTGGGTTTAACCGAAGAGACGTATAAATTATTTAACCACACGGATATTGCAGAGGTTAAATTTGAAGGGTATCGAAATAAAATTGAAGGTCAATTCGCAGCTAAGTTTAAAATGTGGCGGAATGAGTTTGTTGAAAAAGTAATTGAAAAAAATAAAAAGCAACAACAAGCACAAGAGTTAGAAATAAAGGGAAAAAAATAAATTTAAAAGGAAATAAGCTTTCCTCTTCCAAAATGGAAAGAGGAAAGCTTATTTTGATTGAATAAGGGTGTCAGTATGAAGTTAAAGAAGAAAGCTAAGATGATGATAGTACTGTCAATAGTAGCAAGTTTATTAAGTGGATGTGGTTTTGGGGAGACGAAGATAGAGTATGAGAGATTAGTAAAGGCATTGGATGAAGGTGATATGAAGACGGTTATGTCTGCGAGTGATGAAGGGTATGCGTATGTGAAAGAAGAGGTTAGGGATAGTACTTTTATTGAGGATAATAATAAGCAAATAGGAGTAGTTTATCAAACAACGCAAGGTATTTATAGCATTAAAGATAATATTCTTTTTGGTGAGACACAAAAGAAAGTCAATACTCCAGTTGAGGATGAAAAACATAGTGACAACCCACAATATAAAGAAGAATTTGTATTCAAGTCAGATATAAGATACGAAAATGGACAGCTAGAAGCTTCAAATCGAGGGAAAGATATGTCTAATATAAAATTAATGCTCAATAGAGTGCAAGGAATAAATGAATTGAAACCAAATGTGAATAAAAAAAGCTTCAGCCAACCAACTACGATAAGCTATAATTTATCAGAAACTCAATTTAAAGAGCTATTTAATGGGAATTTAGGATTAGAGTATGAGAAGTTTAGTTATGCAACACTACTAATTGAATTTAATTCTGCTAAGGATACAAAGGAAAATCCGATGAAAATAACAGAGATAACAATTTCGATAGGCTATAAACAAAGAAATGAAGAAAATAATATGATTGGGCATGATCAAGAAATAACAACATATTTACGTAATAAAGAAGAAAATAATTGGAAATCAAAAAAAGATTACTTACAATATGAAAAGAAATTTAAAGAAAGCCATTAATATATAAGGGGGAGAATATGGTGAACGAGGAAGATTATAAATTAAGTAGTGATGTAGGAAAATTAAGATTATCGGCAAGAGATATTTATGATTATAATGGACAAGAAAAAAATATAATAATTCTGATCCAATAATAAATAAACAGAAGTTACAAGACAACTTTAATGCTAATCTTATAGTTTCTGATGATATTCATTCAGTGACTGGATTTGGGGCATATGATTTAGAGGAAAGAAACACGCATGAAATTTTCATTGTATACATTGGAAACCAACCGAGCCAAATAGGCTATTTAGCAACCGATGGAGCAATTTGGCTGCATAATTTAACTAATTCACCTATATTGGGATCATTAGCGGAATTTCAGTATAGTCAAGCAGAAAAATTTTATGAAAAAGTCAAGGCGAGTAATAAAGGAAAGAAGATAACTTTACTAGGGCACTCTTTAGGTGGCGGAGCAGCGAATACAGTTGCATTAAGACATCAAGAAGATAATATAAACGTATTAGCTTTAAATCCTGCGCCTGTTTTAAATAAGGATGTGGTTAAGTACGTATACGGGACCAATATGAAGAATTGCCGCAGTCTTATAAATGAATATGGTCCTTTGGATGGCGCCATTAAAGCCACAGATTTTGTAATATCTGGACAGGTTTATAAAATGGAAAATGGGGATATTTCGGTATTTTTATAGTTAGGAAAAAGTTATTCTAAAAGGAGTAAGTTGGGTGAATCATAGACGCAAGAAAAAGAAACCGAAACAAATAAGAAAAGAAGCTGTTCAGATAAAACCGATAGTAGAAGAAAAACCACTAAAGAAGAGTAGCAAAAAGTTAGTTGATATTCTTCTAGGTATTCTTCTTTTCCCAATTTTTATATGGGCTGTCTTGGAAGGTTCTACAACACAAGTAAGCAAAGGGAAGACTTTCCTTATTATCGTTTTCTTTCTCTTAATTGCAATAGGGTTATCTATGATAGGAAACAAATAAGGGGGAGTTCAGATGTTTAAGAAGAAGGAGAAAAAAACATTTACGTTAGACTGGTAAACACACAAGGGGAAATCATTCGAGAGTTTAATTGTACAGAAAAAGACTTGCGAAAAGTAAAAGAAAATGGTGCTGAAATTCGTTTGGTTGGAGACAACTCATATGAGATGGTAGCAACCGATGAACAACTAGAACAACTAGCAAGAGCTGAAGCAGAAATCGAAGCGGAAATTAAGGCATGGGAAGATGCTTTAAATGAGAGTTTGGATGAACGCGAAGAAAGAGAAGCGAGACAGAAGGAATTGAAAGAAAAGAATAAATGGAGTACAAAGAAGAAAGTAATCGTATTTGGACTGATACTCTTTGTATTTATTGGATTACCTATTATCGAAGGGTATCAAAATAGTAAATTAGTTGAAGAAGGTACATCATTACATGCAGAAATTGTAGGTAGGCATGTAGAGAAGGAATTCATGTTTACACACCCCACATTAGTAGTTGAGGTAGATGGTAAAAAGCATAATGTATGGGTAAGTGAAGAGACATATAACGGAGCAGAGTGGTTAGGTAGACTAAAAGTCATCAAAACAAAAGATGGTAAAGTTGAGAAAGACCCTAGATATGAGGGGGAAGACTTAATTACGAGTTATTAAGCAGTATGTTTTTAATATTCGCTGCTCAAATTAAATAACATTATTATTTGCAAAAATCGAATCCATTAAAATAAAAAACAAATTTTAAATAACTGTAATAACCTCCTAGCATATTGTTGATGGGAGGTTATCACCTTTCTGAAGATAAAATTAAAGCTATATTATCTCGATACAATTGTGATGACAGTAACGTTTTTACTAAGTGAGTGCAGTTTCGGGGGAAACAAAAATAGAGTATGAGGGATATGCTTAAGTGAAAGAGAGAAGAATATTTAGAGCTTTTGAGGAGAAAGAAGGCTATTTGAACTATCAAAAGCATTCTGATTATGTACGGTAATTATACATAAAAGATTATCTAAATTTAGTTACACAAAGATGAATGTACTTAAAAAGTTAGATTACATTGGTATATGTAGGTTTCTTATTTATAGGAGCAGTGATTGTTCATATTGTGACAACGATTGATACGTTTAAACAGGCAAGTGAAGGTGCTTTTAGTATGAATGAAAGATCCGCTTCCTTTTTTAGTAAAACAAAAGGAGCTATGATGAAAGTAGCTTCAATATACGCATTAATCCTACTTGTTTTGATTTATTTTCATAATGATTATACGTTTGATACTTTGATTGGATATGTAATAGGTACTATTTTACTGTACACAGTAGCCGTTGGTGCAGCAGAATTCCAGCTATTGGTGTACTGTAGATTCAAATTTAAATCATTCAATATGACTTGGGAAGAAATTGAGAGAATGCGTGGGAGAATTCGAAAGCAAAATACAAAATCCAAAACGAAAAGTAAATAAGGATGAAATAGAATTTAAGTGTATGAGAATTATTTAAACTATATAGAAGGTGAAAAGGCTGAATGTGGAATATAAGAGAAGAAGATATGGGTCTTTTTAAAATTGAAAATAGAAATCGATTAAGTCCGGATTATATAAGAATTTTTTATGGGGGAGTTTTTGCATATACTTCTATACCAATGCTCATCATGTTTTTAGGTGTTTTGCTGAACGGTGATAAGATTTCTTTAACACCACTTGAAACATTTTTGGTACGATCTGAGGTAAAGTTATACATTTTGGAGTTGATTTTTTTAATAATTTTCATGTCTTCAAAGGTTGCTTTTAAATTACAGAAACTCCAAGCCATCGTGACTTTATTTTATTCTTTTCAATTAGCAACATTACCATTTATCGTTATGATGGTTGAAGGAATGTTTGATTTTCCAAGTAATAATAAAACGTTAGTTTATATTGGTTTAATAATGTTAGGGGCGCTTTGTACTCACATTGTAGCAACGATCGATGTTTTTAGAAAAGCAAAGCATGGAGGATATAAATTAGAAGGACCGGCTGTCTCGTTTTTTACTGACACGAAATTATATTTTTTGATTGGAATAACAATCAGTGTAATCGTTCTACTTGTATTAATTTTTTTAAACCTTAATTATACATTTGATGAAATGGCAATTTATGTGACACAAACAATAATATTATATACATTTGCTGTAGTATCAGCAGAATTCGTCCTATTGGTGTATTGTCGCTTTAAATTTCCATCATTTAATATTACGTGGGAACAACATGAAAAGGAACGCCAAGAATTTATAGCAAATAGAAAAAGAATAAGAGAGAAAGAACAAAAGCGAAACAAAAACTGAAATGAAAGTTATAAATGATACTCGTAAACTTACATTGAAGATAGAATGAATACATTATTCATAAATTAACTAGTAAAGGGAGGAATGTAATATCTTGAATAAAGAATCTAAAGCTGTAAAAAAAGAAAAAGGTTTATTTGAAAGTGTAATAGCACCTATTATTGTCGGGATTATGTTTATTTTTTTAATTCTATATAAAATAGCAGAGTTTCTGGGGAAGTGGCTCATTATTTTGTCAATACCGAGCTATATTGTTACTATGTTTATTTTTTATACCAGAAAGAATATGGAGGTGTATTGGTTTGTGGAATAGGCTTAATACTAATGCTATCGCTGTATTTTGTGTTCGTTAAAAAAAGTAAAAAAGGCTAGTTTAATATGAAATACTAAAAACATTTATTTACTCTCAGTTTGTCTACAAAAATAGAGTTATTACATGATTTTAGAAAAGATGGTGTAATTATATGTGGAATATAAAAGAAGAAAATTTAAATGAATTTAAAAGTACTTGCAAGAATCGCTTAAGTCCCGATTGGGCTACAGGATTTATGTTTGGAACGATGTTTTTTATTTCTTTAATAATGTTTTTTCTTATTGGAGGGTTAATAAGGTTTGGTTGGAGTTATTACCCGACTCTCTTTGATAAAATAATTGTTAGCCTTGAGTTAGTGTTTTATAGTCTTCAAGTAATTTTTTTAATTATTTATCTGTTTCCTAAGATGCCATTTAAATTACAGAAACTACAAACACTTGTGGTACTATTATATGCATTTCAGCTAGGCACTATAACATTTACAATGTTGATAATTCCAGGAATGTCAAATTATTCAATTGATCAAATTACATTAATGTATGTTGGGTTATTATTTTTAGGTGCAGTCATTTTACATATTTTAGCGACTATTGATACTTTTAGACAGGCAAGTAAAGGGGCATTTAATAAGGGAGAAGAATCCTCTTCATTTTTTAGTAAAACAAAGAGGACTGCAATAAAGTGTCCTGTAATTTATGTGTTAATTCTTCTCATTTTAATTTATGTGCATAATGATTATACACAAAATATTTTAGGATTGTATGCGGGAGGAACTTTAATAATGTACGCGGTAGCCATAGGTGCAGCAGAGTTCCAATTATTAGCCTATTGCAGATTTAAATTTCCGTCATTTTATATTTCGTGGGAGGAACACGAAATGGAACGTCAGAAAAGACTAAAGCTTTATGAAGAGAAGGAAAAAAAGAAAACTAAAGAAATAAAATAAGTTTTGGTTTCTGAAAATTCGAATAGAATATATAAGCAATTAAGGATTGTATATAAATCAATGCTATTAAAAATTAAAGTATCTTCAATATAATCTGTATGAGTTAATAAATACCGGTAAGTAAAGGTGAACTATATTACTATCAAAATGGGAATGTAATGAACTTAAAAATGCCTAGAGAAATCAGCGGGGTGTCAGTATGAAGTTAAAGAAGAAAGCTAGGATGATGATAGTTCTGTTAATAGTATCAAGTTTATTAAGTGGATGTGGCTTTGGGGAGACTAAGATAGAGTATGAGAGATTAGTAAAGGCATTGGATGAAGGGGATATGAAAACGGTTATGTCTGCGAGTGATGATGGATATGCATATGTGAAAGAAGAGACTAGCGAAAGTACTTATGAAGAAAAAGAAGATGGTGAACATAGCAGGATAATATATCAAACAACCCATGGAATATATAATGTGAAAGAAAACGACTTATATGGGAAAACAACTCAAAAGATTGCTACTGATATAAAAAATGATAAAAACGTTGGTAGTAATCAAAATTACCAAAAAGAAACTGTCTATAGTACAAATTTGAAAAATGAAAAATCCCGTTCAATAGCCCAGAATCAAGGCATAGATGTTTCATATGTAAAATTAATGTTTAGAGGATTAAATGAACTTAGTAAATTGAAACCGAGTGAAGATAAAAAAAGATCTAGTGAACCGAGCATAATAAGCTATGATTTAACTGAATTACAGTTTAAAAGCATAATGAATGATAAGTTAAATTTAAAATATGATAAATTTGATTCTGCAATATTGATGATCGAATTTAATACGCCTAATGATACAAAAGAAGATCAAATGAGAATAATACAAATAACAATATCAGTAAATTATGAAGAACGAAAAGAAGATAAGCTTATAAAACGCAATCAAGAAATTTCAACATATTATCATACCAGAGAAGAGAATAATCAAAGTTCCAAAAAAGAATATGTAAATTATGAAAAAGAGTATATAAATTAAAAATAATATATTTTGATTGAATTTTGAGAATGATAAATGTTGTGAGGATATGAGTAAAGGGGTAGTGAAAAATAGTTACTGTGATAACAGTTATGTTTTGCTGAGCGCGTATAGTTTTGGTAAATCAAAATAGAGTATGAGAGTCTAATAAAGGCATTGGATGAAGGTGACAAGAAGACGGTTATACTTAATTGAAAGAAGAATATTTGGAACTTTTGAGGAAAAAGAATACTACTTGAACCATCAAAAGGCATTCTGGTTAGATGATTATGGTAATGATATACCTAAAAGATTATCTGAATTTAGTTGTACAAAGATCTATGTACTTAAAAATATTAAGAATGTAATAGAATTTTAGTGCACGAAAATTATTTAAACTGTATAGAAGGGGAAATGTCAGGGTGTGGAATATAAAAGAGGAAGATTTAGAAGCATTTCGGATGACATGCAGAAGCCGTTTAAGTCCAGAAGGTGCTACGGGTTTTATGCTTGGAACAATATTTTATATTTCAATATTTATGTTTATTATTTTTGTAGGTGATTTGAATTACTACAACAATTTTTTTGATAGAACAATTGTTAAAACTGAAATTGTGTTATTTAGTATTCAAATTATATTTTTAATTATATATCTATTTCCGAAAGCATGTTTTACATTTCAAAAGTTACAAACGCTAATCGTATTACTATATGCGTTTCAACTTGGAACGATATTATTTGTAGTTTCAATTATTTCTGAAATGGCTGATAATTCGATTGGTAGGATGTATACCGGGCTACTAGTTGTAGGAGCAGTTATTATCCATATTGCAGCAACGCTAGATACATTTAAACAAGCAAGTGAAGGTGCATTTAGTGGTGATGAAAGATCCACCTCGTTTTTTAGTAAGACAAAAGGAGCTATGATAAAGGGGGCTATAATATATATATTAATACTACTTATTTTAATGTATTTTCAAAATGATTATTCAATTGATTTTTTTGTTATGTATGGAGTAGGAACTGTTTTAATGTATGCGGTTGCGATCGGAGCGGCAGAATTTCAACTATTGGTGTACTGTAGATTTAAATTCAAGTCATTTCATATGTCATGGGAAGAGAATGAGAGAATGCGTGGGAGAATTCGAAAGCGAAATATAAAATCCAAATCGAAAAGTAAATAAGAGTGAAATAGAATTGAAGTGAATGAAAATTATTTAAACTGTATAGAAGGTGAAATGTCAGGGTGTGGAATATAAAAGAAGAAGATTTAGATAAGTTTCGAATGACATGTCAAGGGCGTTTAAGTCCTGAAGGTGCTGCGGGTTTTATGCTCGGAACGATATTTTATACTTCATTATTTATGGTTATTATTTTTGTGGGAGGAATGGATTATTATACTACCTTGTTTGATAAGGTAATTGTTAGGATTGAATTAGTGTTATATGGTTTGCAAGTAATGTTTTTAATACTATATTTATTCCCTAAAGCTCGTTATAAATTTCAAAAATTACAAACGCTCGTGATATTATTATATGCATTTCAACTTGGAACTATCGGATGCATGTTATTTGTTCTTTCTGGGATGATAGAGCATTCAATTGATCTCAATACATGTGTTTATGTAGGGCTATTAGTATTAGGTGGAATTATTGTTCATATTGTGACAACAGTTGATACATTTAAACAAGCAAGCGAGGGTGCATTTAGTAGTGAAGACAAATCAGCTTCGTTTTTTAGTAAAACAAAGGGACATGTTATACAAGGTGCTGTAATTTATGTGTTAATTCTTCTTGTTTTGATTTATATAAATAATAATTACTCATTAAACACAATGTTTGGTTATGTTATGTGTAATGTTGTTATGTATGCAGTAGCAATAGGAGCAGCAGAATTCCAGCTCTTAGTGTACTGTAGATTCAAATTCAAGTCATTTCATATGACGTGGGAAGAGAATGAGAGAATGCGAAAGCGAAATACAAAATCCAAAACGAAAAGTAAGTAAGAGTGAAATAGAATTTTAGTGCACGAAAATTATTTAAACTGTATAGAAGGGGAAATGTCAGGGTGTGGAATATAAAAGAAGAAGATTTATATAAGTTTAGGATGACATGTAAAGATCGTTTAAGCCCTGAGGGTGCTATGGTTTTCTTTATTGGAGGGATAGTTTATACTTCAGTATTTATGTTTTTTATTTTTATGGGGGGCTTGGAGTATTATAATACTTTCTTTGACAAAACAATTGTTAAAATTGAAATTGTTTTATATAGCTTACAATTCATCTTTTTAATTCTATATTCATTTCCAAAAGCACGTTATAAATTTCAAAAGTTACAAACGCTCGTTGTAATATTATATGCATTTCAATTAGGTACAATAACATTCACAGCGTTGATTCTTCCTGGGATTTCTGAGGATTCAATTGACAGAATTACATTAATATATGTAGGTATGTTATTCCTAGGAGCAGTCATTGTTCACATTGTGACAACTATCGATACGTTTAAACAAGCGAGTGAAGGTGCGTTCAGTAAGGATGAAAGATCTACCTCATTTTTTAGTAAAACAAAAGGGAATGTGATGAAGTGGGCTACACTATATACACTAACCCTTCTTGTTTTGATTTATTTTCATACTAATTATGCGTTCGATGTCTTAGTCCTTTATGTGGTAGGTACTGTATTAATGTATACAATTGCTGTCGGTGCAGCTGAATTTCAGCTATTAATGTATTGTAGATTTAAATTCAAGTCATTTCATATGTCATGGGAAGAGAATGAGAGAATGCGTGGGAGAATTCGAAAGCGAAATAAGAAATTCAAAACGAAAAATAAATAAAATATTAATAGAATTTTAGTGCGCGCAAAATAATTGAAACATATAGAAGGTGAAGAGCCAGGATGTGGAATATAAAAGAAGAAGATTTATATAAGTTTAGGATGACATGTAATGATCGTTTAAGTCCTGAGGGGGCTACAGGATTTATGTTTGGAGGAATACTTTATAGTTCAATAGCCGTTTTTTCTATTATTGTATCAGGTGGTTGGGAGTACTGTATGGTTCTCCTTAATATAGGAATCGTTAAGCTAGAAGTGTTGTTATATGCTCTGCAAGTAATTTTTTTCATTCTATATTTATTTCCAAAAGCTCAATTTAAATTTCAAAAGCTACAAACACTTGTTGTATTATTATACGCACTTCAAATGGCTACTATATTACTTACAGTTTTAGTTGTTTCTGAAATAGCTAATAATTCAATGGATCGTAGTACATTGAATTATGTATGTTTGCTATATTTAGGAGCAGTAATTTTTCATATTGTAACAACAATAGATACATTTAAATTGGCAAGTGAAGGTGCGTTTAGTATGGATGAAAGATCCGTATCCTTTTTTAGTAAAACAAAAGGAACTATGATGAAAGTGGCTTCAATATACGCATTAATCCTTCTTATTTTGATTTATTTTCATAATGATTATGCGTTTGACACTTTTATTGGATATGTAATAGGAACTGTTTTAATGTATACGATAGCCATAGGAGCAGCTGAATTTCAGCTATTAGCATATTGCAGGTTTAAATTTCCGTCATTTAATAAAACGTGGGAGCAACATAAAAGAGAAACTCCAAGATATCAAAAGAAAAATAAAAAAAGTAAATCGAAACGTAAGGCATAAAGAAAGTGTGTATTGTAAGTTTTGATGATGAAAAAGTAATAATTTATAGGAGAGTATTTGAACTACGAAAAGAAAATTTACTTATGTAAGGTGATAAAAGTGATTAGTAGGTTATCTAATTGAAAATATAGAGTGGGTAGTGTGATGATGAAATGAACAAAAAAAGGGTTTCTAAAATGATTACTATCATAATAACAATCAGCCTACTACAAGCATGTAGCTTTTTTGAAGAAAAGATAGAGTATGAGCCATTTGTCAAAGCTTTGGATGAAGGTGACATGAAAACGGTTATGTCTGCGAGTGATGATGGATATGCGTATGTGAAACAAAGAGGTATATATAGTACATATGAGCAAAAGGAAGATGGAGAGCACAGTAAAACAATCTATCAAACTTCGAAAGGCATATATAATACGAAAGATAAAAGTTTATATGGAAATACAACACAAGAAATTACCTCGGAAGTAGATAATAAAAATTATAAAGAAGAAGTTAATTATAGTACAAATATTATGTATAAAAATGAAAAGGTGCAAAGTCCGGATTCAAATCTAGATGTTTCATACGTGAACTTAATTGTAGATCGTTTAAAAGGAATAGGGAAACTAAAGATGAAGCCCAAAGGTGATATAAAAAAGTTTGATCAACCTAGTACTGTTGGATACAAATTAACTGAATCAGATTTTCAGGGCATTATTAATGATAACTTGAAAATACAATATGATGAATATGGTGGTGGATCAATCGCATTGCATATAGATTCTAAAAATGGCTTAGAGCAGATATTACAAGTAAGTATCGTAATGAATTATAAGAAGAGAAATGATGAAGGCAAGTTAGTAAAATATATATCACAGATACACACATATTTTGATAGTCAGCAAGGTAATAATCAGGATGCGAGACAGGAATATATTGATTTTAAAGTAAAGTATAATAAGAAGCAGTAATATTAAGAAGGGCATTTGCACGTAAAGATAATAGTGACATAAGTGAGATAAATCTTTCATAAATATTCCTATTTGTAGCGGAAAGAATTTGAGAATAAACAGGTAGCCTCAATTGCTGGAGTAGATGCAACAATTGGGGCGTTTATCTGTCTAAATTTAGTTTGAATACATGACATGTTTTAGTTAGGGGCACGGCTTTACAAGTAGTTTCTCCATCTTCATAATAACGGTGTGAGTTATTTTGTAATTTGCTTGTATTACTAAGTTACAACTATTTCCTCTTATAGAGTACTTCTTATTATCGATACATCGTCCACATTCCAATGTCTTTAAATCCTAGTCGTTTATAAATTCGTCCAGCAGCTGGATTGTTATAAAATAAACAAAGTGTTCGGTCTTCTTTCGTAAAGTCTTGGATCATTTTTTGTAATATGAGTGAAGCGTAACCATTTCCGCGATAATTCGGGTGTGTACATACACCAACTACCATAGCGGATAATGAATTTTCAGCGGAAGTAGAGGCGGATGCGATGATCACGCCATCTTTTTCAATATAGTATGTGCGTCCTGTATTTGTTTCGATAGCCTGCCTTAATATTTTCTCTGATTCATTGGTAGTCGGAAATTCAGCGATGTCACTTCGTAATTTCATAATTCGCTCTATATCATCTAGTGAGGCAAGTTTAATTGTTTCATGAATTGGTGTGCTAGGTAAGTTGTTGTCATTTAGACATTCGCAAAAATACATTTCATTTTTAGTACCTAGTTGTATATTTGAAGCAGTTTCAAATTGTTCTACGATAGTTGACTTACCAGAGAGTTTAAGTGGCTTATATGCGGAAAGAAGTGCCTCATAATCAGTGGTAATAAATTCTTCTTTACTATAGGGTATAAATGAATCGTGGAATCGGAGTAGAATTGATTTTAATGTTCCATTCTCTTTAAATACTCCCCCATAATTCTTGAAAATCTGTGTCATAACCGAAAGCTTCAATATCTCCAATAATAAACAAGTTAAGGGCTGCTTCTTCTTTTAGATAAGCGAATACTTGTTCATGATCTTTCTTTGTTAATTTTCGCATCATAACGAATCGACCTCTTTTTTTATTTTTCTAAATATTATAACTTGAGTTTTTTGAAATCAATATAAAATTTTATGTTTAGTTCACAAACTTTCGGAAAAACTAGGAAAGATATGACAAAGGAGGTTATGAACGGTGGATCATCCAATTCAAGGGTTAATGAAAGCAGCAATGGAAAATTTAAAAGAAATGGTTGATGTAAATACGATTGTTGGAGAGCCTGTTCAAACGGCTGACGGTGGTGTGGTGTTAACTGTTTCTAAAGTAGCGTTCGGTTTTGGAGCAGGAGGTTCTGATTTCCAAACGAATGATGGACAAAGAGCGAACGGTAACCCTGCATTTGGTGGCGGTAGCGCGGGTGGTGTTTCGATTACACCAGTAGCATTTCTTGTGGTGAATAAAGATGGAGTAAATATTCTACATCTACAAAATGCGACACATTTAGCAGAAAAAATGATTGAATTAGCTCCACAAACAATTGATAAAATTCAATCGATGTTCCAAAAAGAAGAAAAGAAAGAGGGAAATCATCATCCTCAAAACCCTGATGAAATCCTTTAAAAACGCCTGCTTATGAGCAGGCGTTTTTTCTTGTAATCACTATGTAATAAAACACATGAAATTGTAAATAGTTTTTGAAGTTTTTTCTATGTTTCTAAAATTTTTCATGTTAAAATATGCTATAGAATTGAAACATATAAAACGAAGGTGGCTAGGTGCTTTGTCTGGAGGATCTGACCAAGTAAAGAATATGATATATATTAATGGTAATCGTCGAGGTCATTGTTTTATTACATCAGGAATTACGTTTAAAGAGTTTGCGAGTAACATCCCTTCACCGCTTCATCAAGTGTTGCTTTTAAAGCACAACTTTGAATGGACGGATTTTCATTATCATACTTTATTTGAATATGTTGAGGAAGAAAATATACATAAGTTAATTCAAGCAGAGATTGATGAATTTGATGAATTTTGTTGGGTAGATTTTGATGATGCAAGCGATTTAGATGAATTAGAGCCGAAAGAAATTGCAGAATTATTATATTTGGCTCACAAAAAAGAACCACTTGCAAGAACATTCTTTCCGCTGTTGAAAAATAGATTTGTTTATTTTTCACATGATGACGGATGGTACAACAAAGTGTATTATCGTAGAATTGCTGATTTTGTAGGAATGTTAAGTAAAGTCATTCCGTATAAACTCGGTGCTTTCGGTAAGAAACGTTTTTCTTTCTTCCAAAAATCAAAAATTTTCCCAGCGATTTCAAAAGAATTGATTATGGGACTTATTCCACTCATGGAAGATGGTCTTTACATAGATCTAGCAGGGAAGATTGAGTCAAGAAGAGGTCTTGAAATTCCGGTATATGTAGTTGGTTCGTATGAAAGTACGGATGAGGTGTTAGATAATATCGATGAATTGAAAGAGGAAGCAACAGAAACAGGTTGGCTCATTTTTGATAAGAAAGAACAAGAGTGGCAATGGGTTGTTGACTAAGAAAACTTGGCGTATGAAGTCAAGTTTTCTTGTCATTTGAAAGGAGTACAAATGAAGAAATATTATACAATTGTGGGTATTATAAGTATTATTCTCGTGGCAATATTACTTATAACTTGTCCGAAAGAATCAGATTTTAAAGTGTATGTACAGGATAAGTATGCGTTGAATTGTAATGAGAGTAGTTTTGAATGCACGCAAAATGTAGATGGTAAAAAAGAAAAACTACAATTTGAAAGTACAGATGCACGAAATGGTGTATTCTTTATGACTGTAAAGCAAACATTTAAAACAGAAGCTGGTGTCTCAAAAGAATATAGCGGAGTAGGAATGTTTGGTACATTTCTTTTTGTTTCAGAGAAGACTTTCTAGTAATAGAAGGTCTTTTTTTTATGCTTATGTTCATATAGATGAAGTAAGACAAGCATAGGAGGGGTATTGATGAAGAACACATGTATCGTTTGTGGCGGTGAGGAGTTTTTTTCCTCAACGTTATATGCACGTACGAAACAAGATTGGGCATATGCACCAAACATGTATCGATTTGAAAAAGTATTTATTGAGCATCGAGATGAAGAAAATTATCCAGTGTTTCAAGAAATTACAGCGAAACATTGTTGTGGATGCGGCCATATTATGTTGTATCATGAATGAACACACCAAGTATGACTTGGTGTGTTTTTTTAAAACGCTGACAAAGCAAGCGGATAAAATAAAGTGAATAAAACAGAAAAACTACCAAAACCAATTGCTGTATATCCAAGTGTTCTTGCTCCGAAATTGACAGCTAATAGGCCAACTAAAATTGCTAGGGAGCCGAGCGTAACTGGATAAAAAGCAATGGAGAATAACGAAAGAAATAAAGCGACATAGCCTACCATTGCACCGGTATTTGTACCTTCTATCTCATTTGCAATTTCTTTACGCTTATGTCTAATTGGAATGCCAGCTGGTGATATTTCAGCTGCATACTCTTCGTTTTTTTCACCACTTTTAAAATGATGATTTCTCTTTCTTCGCATGTACATCCCTCTCTTTCAATTGGGTGTACCTATAGTATCTTTCATAAAGAGAAGAACATGAGTATGAGTTAAACCCAAGTAAAGCAAAAATTGGAGAATAAAGATTCCTTCATTAGCATGTATATCTCCTTATGAAGATAAAACAGGAATTTTGGAAAATGATGTAGAATGAAATGAGTGATAAAGCGTGAAGGTAGGGGAATGTATGACGAAATTTAATTGGCATGAATCAGCAGAAAAGAAATGGGATAGTAGCGCAGAGTTTTGGAATCAAAATAGTCAAGAGATGTGGGACAGTGGTAGCAGAAGTACAATTATTCCGTTTTTTGAACAATACGTGAAGAAAGAAGCACAAGTGCTCGATGTTGGTTGTGGTGATGGGTACGGTACATATAAATTAAGTCGCGCAGGCTATAAAGCAGTGGGAGTAGATTTATCGGAAGTGATGATTCAAAAAGGTAAGGAGCGCGGAGAAGGACCAAATTTATCTTTTATAAAAGGAGATCTTTCTGCATTACCATTTGAAAATGAGCAATTTGAATCAATTATGGCAATTAATTCTTTAGAATGGACGGAAGAGCCATTACGAGCGTTAAATGAAATAAAGCGTGTGTTAAAGAAAGATGGATATGCATGTATTGCAATTTTAGGGCCGACAGCAAAGCCACGAGAGAACAGTTATCCTCGCTTGTATGGAAAAGACGTTGTTTGTAATACGATGATGCCTTGGGAATTTGAACAGTTAGCGAAAGAACAAGGTTTTAAAGTTATAGATGGCATCGGCGTATATAAGCGCGGAGTAAATGAGAAGATGTTAGGTCAACTACCTACAGAGTTACAACAATCGTTAACATTCTTATGGGTATTTATGTTAAAAAACGTATAAAGAAATGAAAGAATTTTTAGGAGGTAAATAAGTGCAGAAAATACAAAAAACTGATACAATATCATCAGAACCAATTAAAGGGGGACTAGGGTATATGACAACTACTACAACAGTGAAATCCGATATTGAAATCGCACAAGAAGCGAGTATGAAGAAGATTCAAGAAATTGCAGCTGATTTAAATATTTTAGAAGATGAATTAGAGCCATACGGGCATTATAAAGGTAAGTTATCTCTTGATATTTTTAAGCGCTTACAAGATGAGAAAGACGGTAAAGTTGTTTTAGTAACAGCGATTAACCCAACTCCAGCTGGAGAAGGTAAATCAACAGTAACAGTTGGTTTAGGTCAAGCTTTTAACAAAATTGGTAAGAAAACAGTAATTGCACTTCGTGAACCATCTCTTGGACCGACGATGGGATTAAAAGGTGGAGCAGCAGGTGGCGGTTTTTCACAAGTCGTACCAATGGAAGACATTAACCTTCACTTTACTGGAGATATCCATGCGATCACAACTGCCAATAACGCATTAGCAGCGTTTATTGATAATGATATCCAACAAGGAAACACACTTGGAATTGATACGCGTAAAATCGTTTGGAAACGCTGTGTTGACTTAAATGATCGTGCCCTTCGTAACGTAGTAATTGGTCTTGGTGGACCTGTACAAGGTGTACCACGTGAAGACGGTTTTGACATTACAGTAGCATCTGAAATTATGGCCGTATTCTGCCTTGCAACAGATATTCAAGACTTAAAAGCGCGTCTATCTCGCATCGTAGTTGCTTATAACTTTGCAAATCAACCTGTAACGGTTAAAGATTTAGGTGTAGAAGGTGCGTTAACACTATTATTAAAAGACGCATTAAAGCCGAACTTAGTACAAACGTTAGAAAATACACCAGCTATCATTCATGGCGGACCATTTGCGAATATCGCTCACGGTTGTAACAGTGTTATCGCTACAACAATGGCAGCAAAATTAGGTGATTATGTTATTACAGAGGCTGGATTCGGTGCTGATTTAGGCGCTGAGAAGTTTTTAGATATTAAAGCTCGTGCAGCTGGCATTAAACCAGAAGCAGTTGTTATTGTTGCGACGATTCGTGCGCTTAAAATGCATGGCGGCGTTGCAAAAGATCAATTAAAAGAAGAAAATGTAGATGCATTAGCAAAAGGTATGGAAAACTTACAGAAGCATGTTGAAACAATTCAAAGCTTCGGTGTGCCTTTCGTAATTGCAATTAATAAATTCATTACAGATACAGATGCAGAAGTTACATACTTACAAGAGTGGTGTAATGAGCGTGGCTATGCAGTATCCTTAACAGAAGTTTGGGAGAAAGGTGGCCAAGGCGGAGTTGACCTTGCTGAAAAAGTACTAAAAGAAATCGAAAAAGGTGAAAACAACTACGCACCACTTTATGAATTAGAATTACCATTAGAAGAAAAAATTCGTACAATTGCTCAAAAAGTATATGGCGCAAAAGATATTGAATTTGCTCCGAAAGCACGTAAGCAATTAGCTCAATATGAAGGAGAAGGTTGGAGTAATCTACCAGTTTGTATGGCGAAAACACAATACTCTCTTTCTGACGATGCAACAAAATTAGGTCGTCCATCTGACTTTATCGTTACAATTCGTGAGCTAAAACCATCTATCGGTGCAGGCTTTATCGTTGCGTTAACAGGTACAATGTTAACAATGCCAGGTCTTCCAAAACAGCCAGCAGCACTTCAAATGGATGTAAATGAAGATGGAAAAGCAGTAGGTTTATTCTAAAAGGTTGTAATTCATCTCGTTTATCTGTAAACTATATATACATCAAGTGGCGCCTTTCCATCGAAAGGCGCCTGTTTTTTGGAGGAAATTATGTTTGATCCAACTGCTTTTGACAATTTAAAAGTAATCGTAGAAGGTGCTGTGTATGATTTTGATCTACATGGAGATATTCTTGTAACAGATCGAAAAGATATGATGGATCTTGCTTCATTAAGTCGCATATATCATATCTCATTTCAATTAACAGAACCGTTTGAACCATTAGTAGAAGCAACATTTTCATTATCTGTGGATGCAAAGAACTTGTCTGGTGAAATACTAGAAGTGCCTCAGTTTACACCAGGTTGTGAGATGAAGCTAGCATTTTCATTCCCGTTAGAACAACCAGAAGTAAAATGCGAAGAAATTGAAACATTAATGCGTTCTATATGGGGAAAAGAAAGAATGATTATGCAGAAAGTTTCATACGAATATAATAAGCAAGCGATTTCATATCATAATAAGGTAGAGGTTCTATTTCAAAAAGCGATTACAGAAGACCATGTTGATGATTTAATAGCTGTTATTTCACACATGATAGAAACGGTGCGAACAATACAGCATTTTCTTCAAAAATAGAGATAAAGGAGAAAAACAAATGATAAAAGATATGCAACCATTTTTACAACAAGCTTGGGAGAAGGCTGGTTTTAAAGAGTTAACTGAAATTCAAAAACAAGCGATTCCAACTATTTTAGAAGGACAAGACGTTATAGCTGAATCTCCAACTGGAACAGGAAAAACATTAGCGTACTTATTACCCCTTTTACATAAAATTAATCCTGAAGTAAAACAGCCACAAGTTGTTGTTTTAGCGCCAACACGTGAACTTGTAATGCAAATTCATGAAGAGGTTCAAAAGTTTACAGCAGGAACTGAAATTTCAGGTGCATCTTTAATTGGTGGTGCAGATATTAAGCGCCAAGTTGAAAAATTAAAGAAACACCCAAGAGTAATTGTCGGTTCACCAGGCCGTATTTTAGAATTAATTCGTATGAAAAAGCTAAAAATGCATGAAGTAAAAACAATTGTATTTGATGAGTTTGATCAAATTGTAAAGCAAAAAATGATGGGCGCAGTGCAAGATGTAATTAAATCAACGATGCGCGATCGTCAATTAGTATTCTTCTCGGCGACAATGACAAAAGCGGCAGAAGATGCGGCACGTGATTTAGCAGTGGAACCACAATTAGTACGTGTAACACGTGCAGAATCAAAAAGCTTAGTTGAGCATACGTATATCATTTGTGAGCGACGCGAAAAAAATGATTACGTAAGAAGAATTATGCATATGGGCGATGTAAAAGCAGTTGCGTTCTTAAACGACCCATTCCGTTTAGATGAAATTACTGAGAAATTGAAATTCCGTAAAATGAAAGCAGCGGCTCTTCATGCAGAAGCAAGTAAACAAGAGCGTGAAGCGACAATGCGTGCTTTCCGCGGAGGGAAATTAGAAATTCTACTTGCTACTGATATTGCAGCACGCGGTATCGATATTGACGATTTAACACACGTAATTCATTTAGAGTTACCAGACACAGTAGACCAATATATTCACCGCTCAGGACGTATTGGACGTATGGGTAAAGAAGGAACTGTCGTGTCTCTTGTAACACCACAAGAAGAGCGTAAATTACTACAATTTGCGAAAAAACTAGGCATCGTATTTACGAAGCAAGAAATGTTCAAGGGATCATTTGTAGAAACGAAACCGAAAGCACCAAAGAAAAAGAAACCAGCATTTACTGGGAAGAAAAAGCCTAGATAAATGATAGGGAAGGCGTAACTATTTGTAGTTACGTCTTTTTTGTTTGTAAACAAGCGATAATGGGAATTGTATTAGTGTTTTTAATGTGCCTATCATATATATGCTTCTACTGGGAGTATCGAAAAAAGGGTAGTTTATTTATTTGGTTTATACGAGGAAATAATATAAAAAAAGTCGAATATTAAACTGACACGAAATAATAAAAAGAAGGTACACATATGGATAGGAAATTAGGAATGTTTTTAAATACGAAACATATTGAAGTAAACGAAGGAATACAAAAAGCAAGGGAATGGGATTTAGAATATATTCAATTATATGCTATGAATAAAAACTTTAACTTAGCTAATATCTCAATGGTAGAATGGAATGCTTTAAAGAAAAGCTTATCTTTTAATGGAATAAAGATTCCATCATTAGCAATTAGTTTTGGAGAAAATGGAATTATGGGAATAGAAGCTGAGAGTGCAATAGATCAGTTTAAATATATTACTGACAGAGGTTTGGGGCTTGGGGCAAAGATCATAACAGCTCATATGGGAAAAGTTCCAGATGATGAAAAAAGTGCCTACTATGATAAAATGCTACGTGTTTGTAATGAAATAGGGGACTTAGCGTTCAGATTTGGAGGATTCTTCGCCATTGAGACGGGATCTGAAAAAGCAATAGTATTAAAACGATTTTTAGAAACTGCAAACTCGAAAGGACTAGCTGTTAACTTTGACCCAGCAAATTTAATAAGTGATGTAAATGAAAATCCGGGAGAAGGTTTGTTACTACTAAAAGATTATATAGTACAAACTCATATTAAAGATTGTACAAAGGTGAAAAGCGATAGTTCAAGTAAGTATATTGAAGTCGCAGCAGGGAATGGTGAAGTAGATTTCGATATATTCTTCAAAGTATTAGATAAAATTGGATTCGACGGATATAACATGATTGAAAGAAATGATTATTTTGATGAACTGGATGGGATGAGTCAGTCGATAAATTTTGCAAAGAAGTACATACCAACTCAAAAGGAATAACGATAGTATTTGTAGAAAGCTACATAGAATATAAAAACCATTAGGGGGAAATGTAATGATCCATAAAGTAGGACAAATTATGTTATATGTAAATAATCAAGATGAGGCAGTAAATTTTTGGACGGAAAAGGTAGGGTTTCATGTAGTAGCAGAGGAAGATAACAAGCAAGGAATGAGATGGATTGAAATTGCTCCGACTAACGGTGCAGAAACGAGCATTATATTACATAATAAAGAAGTTATTTCTAAAATGAGCCCAGAATTGAATCTTGGTACACCGTCCTTAATGTTCTTCTCAGAAAATCTTGATCAATTATATACAGATTTAACAAATAAAAATATTACTGTTGGAGAAATGGTAACTATGCCTTCTGGTAAAGTGTTTAACTTTGCTGATAGCGAAGGGAATTATTTTGCGGTTATGGAGAAGAACCAATAATAATATTGCTATGTGAAAATCCCCCTCAAATATATTTGAGGGGGATTAAATTTTTGAAGTGGATTTTTCATTAGAGAGTTGTTTAATAAAAAATACTCCTTTTTCAATCGCTGTCTCAATATAGCCAACGATTTGGTCAAACGTAAATACTTGTAAGTCTTCATGCAAATGTTGCTTTGGATACAACATATCTTCAAAAAGATACTTTCGAAAAGCTAAAACGTTTTCTTTAGAAACCTCTTCAATATCCACAATGTGAGCCTCTTGATTGAGAAGAGAGAAAAGCTGTTGTTCTTGATCGTAATGATGAAGCAACTTTGCATTTAACAATTTAAAATCGTTATAGTACAGGGGTGCGATAGTTTCGTCATTCTCTATTCTATTTTTTAGCCAAGGTAGAAAAAATCCACTTAGCCAATTATCATCGGCAATGAGATGGGTATAATAGCCTAAAACAAATGGGGAATCTATATGTGATTCATATTTATGAAAAAATGAATCATAATCTATTCTTCTCGTATAGTTCTTCGTTGTACCGGCATAAAAATGTGAGGTTCCTTTTTCTTTTTTTGAATGAACAGCATCAGGGGCTACAGCTCCAAGTAAGAAAGAAGTCTTATCGTGAATAGATAGTTTCTCAGCAATACCGTTAGCGATAATAACATGCATAATTCGTGATCCCATGAATGCCACCTCTGTTTCCAGTATTCATTTCAGGAAGAGGACTGAACAGTTAGTATTACTTTCCCTGTACTTTTTCTACTTTCGACCCATTCATGTGCTTTCCCTGCATCTTGAAGTGGAAAAGATTTCGTAGCCTTAATTTGTAAACGTCCGTCACGCAAATAACGGAAAACTTCATTTGCAGTTTCTTGGAGCAGTTCAGGACGCTTTTTTCGTGTGGTTCCAAAGCTAAAACCGAGTATAGAGCGGCAACTTGCATGTAAATCTTTCGTTTGAAAGTTACCAATTTCACCGCTAGCATTACCGAAATGAACGAGGCGACCGTAATAAGCAAGGCAGTTTAAACTTCTTTCAGAAACAGTTCCAGAAATAGAGTCCAAAATAATATTCACTCCTTCTCCGTTTGTCAGCTCATTGACTTTCTCTACAAAATCTTCAGTTTGATGACAAATTACATAATCAGCTCCAGCATCTAAAACGATTTCTTTTTTCGTTTCACTTCCGACAGTACCGATAACTGTTCCAGCCCCTAATCGTTTTGCAAGTTGAATCGCGGTAGTACCAATTCCGCCAGCAGCTGCATGAATCAGCACGGATTCATTTTGTTGAAGCCTTGCAACATTCACGAGTAAATTATAGCTTGTGAAAGATACGATCGGACAAGCAGCTGCAGTTTGAAAGTCGACTTCATGGGGTAAAACGAAAGTGAGATTTTCATTTGAAACAACGTACTCTGCGTAAGATCCATTTTGAGGAAAAGCAATGACACGCTGTCCAGGTTGAATATTTTTCACATGAGAACCGACGCGTTCTACAATACCAGTTGCATCTATTCCTGGAATAAAAGGTAGTGCTTTATCTCCTTTTTTGCCATAACGTGATTTAATATCAGCGAAATTTACACTAGTAGCAACAACGCGAATTAAAACTTGATCTTCTGAAATAGCCGGTATATCCAAATCTGTATATTTCATCACTTCAGGACCACCGAACGACGTTACAACGATAGCTTTCATCATATATCCTCCTAAATTTGACTATATAAATCATTTTAAATCTTTATCAGAAATTGGAAAATTATATAATAGTTATGCGTGGTTATAAGTGAAGCTTATGAACTCATCGGATCATAATATTAATTTATATAAAAAATTTTTTCGGAAAAATCGAACGAAATATGAATTACTTGCCAATATATAGTGTAAGACAAAGGAGGGCTGGAATATGAAGGCTGAAATAGATTACGCACATTTAATTCGATTAACTTTATCAGGAAATAAAGAAGCGTATAGCGAATTGTATGATGTAACGATTCAAGAAGTATATAAAACAGCACATTTTTTAATTGAAGATAAAACGGATGTAGATGATGTCGTTCAAGAAGTATACATACAGCTATATGAATCGCTTCGTAAATATGATAGCGAGAAGCCATTTCGCCCTTCGCTAATTGGGCTTGCGATTAAACAAATTCATTCTTATAGAAGAAAGAGGTGGATGCGACTACGAATTATAAAAAAAGCAGAAGAGCAAAGAAAGCCAGTGCAAATTGATTTTTCTAACGATGTTGTAAGTAAAATATCAAACCAAAAACTAATCGAACTCATTCATAAATTACCGTATAAATTGAAACAAGTTATTATCTTAAGATACTTACACGAATATTCACAAGAAGAAGTAGCACAAATATTACATATTCCAATTGGTACAGTGAAGTCTAGAATTCATGCGGCATTAAAGAAACTACGTCAAAAAGAGCAAGTAGAAGAAATCTTTTTAGGAGAGGTAGGGAATGTGAAATGAGTTTAGATTGTAGAGTTAGAGAATCTATACGAGAAGAAGCGAAGGGGATTGTTGCCCCGCCGGAGTTAAAAGAAAAAGTAATTGTTCAAATCAAAATGAATCGCGGGGGAAATAAGGTGAAGAAACGTCTTATCGCCGGAGTGCTTGCAGCAGCATTTTTAATCCCTACGACCGGTTTTACATATCAATCTATTATGGCGGATGGTATATACGGATCTTTTGAGAATTTAAAAAAACACGCCGGAGCGATGACGTTAGAAGCGTATATGCGTTTTAATGCAAAGTTATCAGAAGCGAAAGATGAAATGGACACGAAGGAATATGAGGAGTTTACAAAAGAACTAAAAAAATTAACAAATGCAAAGCTTGCGTACGGAGATTCGAATGGTAATATAGATTATGATGGATTATCACCAGCAAAAAGAGAAGAAATGAAAAAGGTAAGTATGGGCCTTCAACCATACTTTGATAAATTAAATGGTCATAAATCTAGTAAAGAAGTATTAACGCAAGAAGAGTTTGATCGCTATATGGAAGCTTTAATGACACATGAAATAGTACGAGTGAAGACAAAATCAACTGGTGCAATAAAAATAGAAGAAGTACCTGAGGCGTACAAAGAAAGATTTATTAAAGCGGAGCAGTTTATGGAGTATGTAGATGAAAAGGTGCGATAAGTAGAAAAGCTCAAAGCTTTCTTTCGTTTAACTATTACATATTGATTATGTAAACAATAAAAAATGAGTATACAATCTACGTGATTGTATACTCATTTTATTATTACTTAAATTTTCTTACCGCATGAATAGCGACTCTTACAAGTAATATCGCACTTATAAATAAACCACCGTAACCAACGACACTTAAAAATTGATCATTTGGCTCTGTCGCACTGTTTGCTAAATGCAATACGCCTACCGAAATCCCACCAAATGCAGTTCCAATAAACGCAATGAGGAATTGTGAGATAAATGTAGTAATAAACGATGCATTTGTTTCGTCAGAGAAAAAGCCAACCTTAACGGATAGTTCTCCGTTTTCTAGTTTTGAACTTAAATCATCTAGTTTTCTAGGAATGCGTCGCATGGCAGGTAACATAGCGAGTAATTCGTTTGTTGCAGCTTCTTTTAAACTAGAATAATTGTTAACTGGCATGAAACTAGCTGCATGATCTTTCGCAAAGCGTTTCGCTTCGTCCATTAAATTGAATTCGGGATTTAGTTGCAGCATCGTTCCTTCTAGCGTAATTAGAGAGCGGAAAGCCCCTGCAACCATTGGATAAAACGCTAATTCAAACTCAGCGATTATTTGAAACAACCCTTGAATAAATTCTTCAGAACCGTTTGTAGAGCCGTACGTACTTTGGATTAATAATTGGCTGATAGATTGTTCTAATCCTTCTTTATCAACATTTGGTTTCTTTTCAACTAATTGAAGCAGTCCATCAAGCAAGACATATGAATTTTTGCGCTCAAAGCCAATAAGTAGCCGCTTGAATGCATCTTGTTGTAGGGTTCCTAATCTTCCGACAGAACCGAAATCAAGTAATGCAGGAGTGCCATCACGAAGAATATACACATTACCTGGATGAGGGTCTGCATGGAAAATACCTTTAAAGAAAATTTGCTCTAAAATACAATCAAAGAGTTGCCGTTGTACTTTTTTCGTATCAATTTGTAATTCATTTAATAATGCTGACCCACTTTTAACACTTACTCCATCTAAAAATTCAAGCACAAGTATTTTTGAATTACTGTATTTTTTATATACTTTCGGTATTTTTACTTTCGTTTCACTATTTTTTAGTGAATCAGACACTTGTTCGAAGTTACGAGCCTCAATTTTGAAATCAATTTCTTCTTTCATTGCGATAGAGAAGCCATGTGCTAAATCAAGAAAGCCGATATTTTTAGCCCAAGTTGATTTGTTGGAAATCCATAAAGAAAAGTGAATTAAAATATCTAAGTCACGTTTAATTGTCTCAGAAATATTAGGACGTAGTAGTTTAACGACGACATCCTGGTCGTTTTCTTTCAACTTTGCTTTATGTACTTGGCCAATAGAGGCGGCAGCTAACGGTTCCATTTCAAAGGAGCTGAAGATTTCATCTTTTGGTGTATGTAGTTCCTTTTTCAATATTTCTTCAACTTGTTTTTGTGATAAACGTGTTACATTTTCCTGAAGGTTTGATAACTCGTGAATAAAAACAGGTGGTAATAAATCAGAGCGAGTTGATAAAACTTGTCCGAATTTAATAAATACACCACCGCATTCTTCTAGTGTATTTCGAAGTGAAGTGGCGAGCTTACGATCTGCTTCTGGTGAGCGCTTTAAAGCTAAATATTTTCCCATTCCGTGTTTTATTGCAATAGAAGAGACGCGCATATATCTTTTTTGTCTACCAATCTTAGCGAAGAATTTTGAAATAGGATTTCGGCTTTCCGTTACTACGTCATCCATTTCGCCACGTCTAATAGGATCAAATAATTCAAAAACTAGGTAACAAAGCATCGATACAATTAATGAGCTTCCTAGCCAAAAATATCTATCAACACCGACAACCGATTCATCTTGATAACGTAAATATAAAAACCAATACAGAGCAGACGTAAGTGAAACACCTACAGTGGCTGCACTTGCTTGTTTGAAAAGATTTAGTTTTGTACCAATGAGTCTACCACTAATAAAAGACATAATGACTGCTAGTAGAAAAAATTGAAAAAACATTGTATCATTCCTCCGAAATTTATTCGATAACTGTATTATACAGGAATATAAGTATTCTAAAAACAAGCCAAGGCAGTACAATCCTTGACTTGCACGATTAAATAGAGCATTCAATTATATTTTTTCATCGTTGCATTGTCCTTTTGTATAAAACAATCTAAAAGGGAATAACCAGCTATTAAACTAATAATCGTAACAAAAGTTGTATTTATTAGAATAATATTAACTAAATAAGGTAGGTATTCGGCAAGTGGTGAAAAGAGTAGTGCTGGGGAAAAGGAAATGAATAGTGTAGGCACTGTAATAGCAATAAATTTATCCGGTTGAAAGCTCCAGTTTTGTTTACTCGTTTCGCGATTAATAGATTGAAGGAATCGTAATAAAATGCCAACTATAAGAGGGAAGAGTGTAAAGTAGAATAATCTTGGATAAACGTTAAAGTTCACTTGTGCATCTGTATCTAAATAAAATTGAATTTTTACTCCTACAAATAATAATAAGACGATAAATAATGTGAAGCAGAGGTATAGCATCAATTTTTGCATTATATTCCACCATCCTTTACTCAAAATATATTCAAAAAAAGAAGAGATATACAATAACTACTGTTGTATATCTCTTCTTTTACTGTTAGTTAATAGTGGAGTTTGCTTTTTCTTGCTTCGTGAAATAATCAATAATGCCCATTGCGCTAATTTCTATATCTAAATGTAAAATATTATAAACGGAATGATCTGATGGAACGTTTAACTTTGTAAGATGAGAAGAGATTTTATCCATTAACAAAGTTTGTAAAGCTTTAGTCGCTTCATCGAAATCATTATACTTGTCAAAGACTTCCTTACCAGTCTGAACGAAAATAGGTAGCCAATGTTCCAATTGATTGTATACTTCTGTAACATGAGAGGATGCGCCGTAATGACCGAAATAAATAGTATCTACATTCATGCTTTGAATGTGATTTTTAGAAGCAATCATCGCATCTGGTTGGAATTGTGAAGGGGACGTTGATGGTAGATATAACTCTACATCAACGTCTGCGAGTTCTCTATAATAAATTCCAATTGTATCACCAGTAAAAATCCCGTTTGTTAATGAATCGTGAATGCTAATATGGTGCTTCGCATGTCCTGGTGTATCATAAAATGTAAGGGTGCGGTCTTTTGCAATTTTTAACATATCACCATGTTGTACAATATGAACACGTTCTTCTTCAATTGGAAGAATTGGGTCAAAGAGTTTATCGAAATCTTCTTTGTAGACAGCTTTTGCACCTAAAATAAGTTTTGTTGGATCAATCATATGACGAGCACCACGAGAATGCACATATAACGTAGCATTTGGGCACTTTTCCATCATTAAACCAGCTGCGCCAGCGCGATCTAAATGCACATGTGTAACGATAATGTTTTTAACATCGTTTAAATCAATATGTAATTGTTGTAAGCCGTCTAAAATATACGGAAGAGAAGGGGCTGCACAAGTTTCAATTAAAGTAATATCGTCACCTAATAAAACGTACGTACCTGTTCGTTCATTATGCTGTAAATCGAAATCATCAATAAGATATAGGTGAGAAGATAATTGCTCTACTTTTTTCATAGTTACCACTCCTTATATACTGCATGTTTTTATTATACGCTAAAATAGAAAAAAGGCAGAAAACGAAGCTCGTCTTCTGCCTTTTTGTAATATTATTATTTCGTTTGTTGTTTATTAACAGACATAATGAACAGTCCAACAATCCCGCCTACTAATGGAAGCATAATCTCTCCTGCTAAATTAAAGTAGGAGCTTAAGAATAAACCATTTACATCGATTACCCAGCCAGTAACATACAATAACATCATATATAGTACGAAATAAAACTCGCGATTTGAAATCGTTTCATGTTGTGCAGTTTTCATAATGAACACCATCCTTTTCTTTTATAATGGAATATAAACTGTCACATTTTGTTCACAATTCAATTGTAAAACTTTCCATCATAAAAGTCTAGTAGTTTGTGTCGAATTTTCGAACAGAAATAAAGCGCTATCATTACAACTTATAAGTACGTAATAAGAGCTGTATATTCACGAATGTAGTATAGTATAAACATAGAATGATAGTGAAGAGAGGGGCAAAGACAATGACAGTTTATGATTTTTCAGCTAAAACAATTACAGGTGAAGAAAAATCGTTAAAAGATTACAAAGGAAAAGCACTTCTTATTGTCAATGTAGCTAGCAAATGTGGTTTCACACCACAATATAAAGGATTACAAGAGGTATATGATAAATATAAAGACCAAGGACTCGAAATACTCGGATTTCCTTGTAACCAATTCGGGGGACAAGAACCAGGTACAGAAGCGGACATTACTAGTTTTTGTGAATTAAACTACGGTGTAAACTTCCCGATGTTTGCAAAGGTTGATGTGAAAGGTGATAAGGCTCACCCTCTATATACATACATGACAGAACAAGCACCAGGTTTACTTGGTATGAAAGCAGTGAAATGGAATTTTACAAAGTTTTTAATCGGAAAAGACGGGAAAGTAGTAGGGCGTTTTGCTCCGCAGACGAAGCCGGTAGATTTAGAGGTTGAGATTGAGAAGGTGCTTGGAGAATAATTAGGAGTTTCACTTTATTAAAAAACGTCTCAAAGAACAATGTAGTTCTTTGAGACGTTTTCTTTAAACTCACATTTTCAAGATTAAATAACTGTATCAAAGCCATCTGATTTAGGTAGAGAAGCTGCTTTTTTCATAAGCACTTCCCATAAGTGTACAGATTTCTTCCATTCTTCTGCAGCCTGCTCCTGTTTATACATAGCGTTCTCATAACTGGCAGTAAGTTGTTGCATATCGGCCGAGTTGTAAAGTGTATCGATATGGAGAGCGTATTCTCGGAATGTTTGACTTTCACTCCGTGGTATGCCAATTCTCGCAAATTGTTTTAAAAGTGCACCGTAAGCTTTTTGATAAACAGCATCATTTTTTCGGTATTTATAGAAATGAATAATAAGAAATGTCATCCAGTTCATTCTAGTGGTGAAGAGAATGTATCCTATAATACTAATTAGTATCGTAGAGAGGAATACGTACCACCAAGAAAAACTAGTTTTAGAATTTGTGACCTTTTTAGTAGAAGCTTCTTCTGTATTTTCTATTAAACTTTTAAGTTTTGCTTCATTATTTCGTTGTTGTATTTGCTCGGTATTAGAATTATTTGCTTCGCTATTTTGTGAAATAGGAGCAGGCGTATTATTTATAAAATTATAGGGATTGGTAAATCCTTTTGTTGGTTCGAATGGAATCCATCCGTATCCTGGGAAATATACTTCGACCCAAGAGTGTGCGTTATCGTTCGTGATTGTATAAACATCCGCACCTTCTGCAGAGGCAAGTGTATTGTCAAGAGTTCCTTCTGTATAGCCTTTTACCCAGCGAGCAGGAATCCCGGCAGAACGAAGTAGTACAATCATAGACGTCGAAAAATTATTACAGTAGCCGCTTTTTGTATCGAAAAGGAATTGATCTACATAATCTTGGCTTTTGGCAGGGAATAAGACATTCGTTGATTCGTATGTAAAAGAGTTGTCTGTGAAGTAATCTTCAATAGCTAATACTTTATCATATCGGTTGTCTTTATCATTTGTAAGATTGACAGCCAAGTCTTTTACACGCTGTGGTAATGACTCGGGAAGTTGTGTGTACTTTGTCATAAAATAAGGGTTTGTTTCTTGACCTTCATTTGTTTTTACAGCTTTCAAGTTTTCTATGGAAAACTCAGGGATCTCATATGTTACTTTATACGAATGTAAAGTAGTAGAAGAGTCTTCATTCATTGTATAAATTTTTTCTGAAAACGGGTCAACACTGTATGATACATCAGAAGAAGCCTCAACTGATACTAATCCTGCTGGATAGGTAAGGTGAGGGTAACTTTTTTGCATGGTAATTGTTGCCTCAGTCGTTTCCGTTTTTGTATTTTGTTCGTACCAGCTTACGACGTCGTTTTTATTTTTAAAAGAAATCTTTTTCGGATTTTCAGAAATTCCCCAGCCTTTTCCTGTATAGAAATCTTTTGTTTCTACTCTCCAATAGTGTTTGTTTTGCGTTCGTGCTGTGAAAACAATTGTAGGATCCGCCTTAAAAGGACCACCTAATCGCGAGTCATCTAAACCATACCCAATTGTAGAAACTTTTTGTTCTTTACTTGCTTCAGATGTGTTGAATTTTAAAAAATCCATTGGGTTTGGCCATTGAGGGCCAAATTTTGGAGCAAAGTATGCGATGGTTACTAATAATACAATAAATATTGTAAGTGGTCTAAGTAATTTTGAGATTTCCCTAGCATAATTTTGTAAGTGTTCACGCTCTTTTATTCGTTCTACTTGAAGAAGACTAAGCATAAAAAATCCGATGACAACAGTTCGAATAATAGCGTAGTTTGCATTGTATAAATGTAAGTTATGAAAAGTTGCGATATAAATAATAGTCAATACAAGAAATAGAAACCCACGTTTTTTATGAATAATCCAAAATGAAGTGAAAGAACTCAAAAACCAAAATGAGAGAAAAAATAAAACCGTCGGAAAAACTGGAGAAATATCTAGTAAATTCCCTTGGAAAAATAGGGAGGAATTTCGAGACATATCAGAAAAGAATGTTGTTAGCCAAGATGGATTTATAAAAGCATTTTTATAATATAGGGAATGAATGATAAATAGGACTGTGACAATTTTTATTGGAATCTGCCACCTCGTCTGAAAAAAAGAGAGAGCGAAGCAAATTCCTATAAATGTTACGAAAATATCTAATCTACCTACATTTGTAATGCCTATAAGAGGTCTTAGCCATTCTAGTAAAAGAAGAAATACACATGCATGCATAAAGAATCTGTTCGTATCCCACTTGTATTTTGTTTGTAATGTTATCATTTGCTCACCTCAAAAAACACGTTTGTATACCGGTTTTCATAAACCGTGTTTACAAATATTTGTCGTTTTTTTAGAGTTTCTATTATACTGATTTCTCGGTGTGAAAGTTGATTCGCTTTTTCTTTCACGACAAAAACCATACATTTTCTATTTTTTATAGCAGCACAATCAGCCGCCTTTTGAATATCGGGAGAAAGATTACTGGTCACGAGTATAACCGTGACGGGCTCATAAATTTTTCTTAGTTCCATGTCTACACTCTGGGAGAGCGGGAATACACTGTCTGCTTGCACTTTTGCTAAATGACAAAGGATTTGTTGTAACTGCGTATCTCCATTGTCTAAAGGGAAGATAGTTTGTTCTTTTCCGATAGACACGAATGATGCTGGTGAATTTTGTTTCAAGACAGCCCTTACGATAGAGGCAGTAAATGTGACGACTGATTCGAATAGAGGAGACTCGGTTCTGTCTATGAATATCATGACATTATGGCTGCGCTGCTGTTCAAACTCTTTTGTCATAATATTGTTTGTTCGTGCAGTTGCTTTCCAATCAATCCATGAAAAGCGATCACCAGGTTTATAGTCTCTGACACCGACAGAGATTGTAGAGTCTTTTGCTGAATTTATATTTGCTGAAAGCGCTCCTTGTTCGAAATGATTTTCCAATTGTCGATATGCTATATCTACATACTGGGGATAGACTAAAAATGTATCTGGAACTGAAAAAGTTACTTCTTTCTCTATCATACCGAATAAATCGCCAGTTTTGACACGAACGCTTGAAAAAGTGTGCTCGCCTCTAGGGATTGTGTCAATAACATATTGAAACGAAATATTTCGTTTCAATCCTGGGAAGAGTACTACCTTATTCATCTTTGTTTGTTTACAACTTATAAATTGTGGTGGCAGTTCATCTTCTATAACTAAATAAAGTAAGGGGAAAGGAAGTTTTCTTTTTATTGTAATCGTGCTTACAAATTGTTCTCCTACTACATATCCATTTTGGTTTGTTATTCGTTTTACTTCAGCGTCCCGTAAAGCGTAGAAGGGGAGTAGTAGCGAATAAAGAGCAATGGGAATTATGCTGTAAAACAAAAACCAACTGACAAACCCGCCTTGAAACATAGCGTACATAAATGTTAAGACTAGGCATAAAGGGAGTAGCAATAACTTCATAACGTGATATAGCGCTCGCAGCATTCGTTTCATCAAGGGTTCATCGTCCTTTGAGTAGGCACGGTAGTTCGTGCAACGATTTTTGCGATAACTTGTTCGCCAGTTATTCCTTCAAATTTTGCTTCCATTTTTAGAATGAGTCTATGTGCTAAAACGTAAGGAGCTAAAAATTTAACATCGTCTGGAATAACATAATTCCTGCCATGGATAAATGCATAAGCTTGTGAAGCTTTCATTAAAGCAATCGAGCCACGTGGACTTGCACCTAACTGTATAGAACTGTACGTACGAGTCTGATTAACAAGCTTTACAATGTAATGCTTAATTGCTTTGTCCATACTTACTACCCGTACGCTTTGTTGTAAATAAAGTAATTCTTGTATTGTAGTAATGGTTTGTAATTGAGAGAGTGGATTTGTTTTTTCCATCCGGTTTAAAATTTCAAATTCTTCCTCTGGTGTAGGATATCCCATTTTTAGTTTCAATAAGGAACGATCGAGCTGAGCTTCTGGTAGAGAATATGTTCCTTCATATTCGACCGGATTTTGTGTAGCCATGACAAAGAACGGTTTTGGTAAAGGTCTTGTAATGCCATCTATTGTAATATTGCCTTCTTCCATACATTCAAGTAAAGCAGATTGTGTCTTTGGAGATGTACGATTAATTTCATCAGCAAGTACAAAATTCCCCATAATTGGTCCAGGCTTGAACTCAAATTGGAGCTCTTTCGGATTATAAATAGAAACTCCTGTTACATCTGACGGCAATAAATCAGGTGTAAATTGAATTCGCTTATAATCAGCATCAATGGATTTAGAAAGAGCACGTACTAGCATTGTTTTCCCGACACCAGGAACATCTTCTAATAGCACATGACCTTCAGCTAAGAGAGCTGTCAAAGCTAAGATTGTTTCTTTTCGTTTTCCGACCATTATTTTTTCAATATTATTGATTATTTTTTCTACAGTGGGATGTAATGAATCAAGCTGGGGCATCGTAATCCTCCTAATGTTATTATCGTTTTCTAATCAATTTAGTGGACATATTTCTAATTCTATATGTAGATAGTAAAGGTCTAACTTAAATTCTGAGAATATTCAGATTATTTATTTCAATTACATCTAGTATAATTGTTTCCGTAACTAAGGGCAATACAGTAAATAATGATTTGTAGTTTTATGTAAAATAAGACTCGATATAAAATAATAACATTGGGAAAAATATTTTTACATACAATTTATACTCTTTTCCTTATGGCAGTTTTGAAATAATATCAAAACTCTTTTTCTTTTGCAAAATAGTTGATACCTCAAAATACCATTCTCCTAATAATTACGATTAACCATAACCTTTACAACGGAACAAAAGGTTTTCTCACAAACTTATTTTCTACTGAATTTTTGACAATCTCTTGAACTGTGCGAAATGTCACATCTGCATTTTACAACTTCTCTTATAGTAAGGGTATGTAAGAGAGACGTATTAAAGGAGTGAACAGTATGAAGAAAAAACCTTCAGCACTAATGAGACGTTTAAAATATTTTTCACCAATAGATCGATATAACGATAATCATACACAAGAAACATATGAAAATCGCGAATGGGAAAATGTGTACAGAAAGAGATGGCAACATGATAAAGTAATCCGCTCTACACATGGTGTGAACTGTACTGGTTCATGCAGTTGGAATATATATGTGAAAGATGGAATTGTAACTTGGGAAGGGCAGGAGCTTAATTATCCAACGACAGGTCCTGATATGCCAGATTTTGAACCACGAGGATGTCCACGTGGAGCAAGTTTTTCTTGGTATATCTATAGTCCACTTCGTGTGAAATATCCGTATGTACGTGGTGTTCTATGGAGTATGTGGCAAGAGGAACTAAAAAATAACGAGTCACCACTAGATGCTTGGAAAAGTATTGTGGAAAACCCTGAAAAAGCATGTAAGTATAAGCAGGCGCGTGGTAAAGGTGGATTTATTCGTGCGAATTGGGATGAAGTATTACAACTCGTTTCAGCTTCTCTACTTTATACAGTAATTAAATACGGGCCAGATCGAAATGTTGGCTTTTCACCAATTCCAGCTATGTCGATGTTAAGTCATGCTGCAGGTAGCCGCTTTATGCAACTTATGGGTGGACCAATGCTTAGTTTTTATGATTGGTACGCAGATTTACCACCAGCTTCTCCGCAAATTTGGGGCGATCAAACAGATGTACCAGAAAGTAGTGACTGGTATAACTCTGGTTACATTATGACATGGGGTTCAAATGTACCGATGACGAGAACACCAGATGCTCACTTTTTAGCAGAGGTTCGATATAAAGGAACGAAAGTCGTTTCTGTCAGTCCTGACTTCGCTGAATCTACAAAGTTTGCGGATGATTGGATTAGTGTGAAACAAGGTACAGATGGTGCACTTGCGATGGCAATGGGGCATGTGATCTTACAAGAATTTTACGTAGATAATCAAGTGGAATATTTCACAAAGTATGCGAAGCAATATACTGATTTTCCTTTCTTTGTCACATTGAAACAAAAAGGAGATCAATTCGTTGCTGATCGTTTCTTAAACGCTGCTGATATTGGACGCGAAACGAAGTTAGGAGAATGGAAACCTGTTCTTTGGAACGAGAACACGAATGATTTTGCAACACCTCATGGCACAATGGGCTCACGTTGGGATAACGAAAAGAAATGGAACTTGCGTTTAGAAGATGAAGAAACAGGTGAAAAGATTGATCCACGTCTTTCTTTACTTGGAATGGAAGAATCGATTGGAACTGTACAAATTCCGTACTTCTCTGATAATGGAAACAAAGTACTAGAACGTACAATTCCAGTGAAAAAGGTTATGACAGAAGAAGGCGAAGTGTTCGTTACAACTGTATACGACTTAACGTTAGCAAATTACGGCGTGAACCGAGGGCTTGGCGGACAAGAGCCGAAAGACTTCAATGATGACGTTCCGTTTACACCTGCATGGCAAGAGAAAATGACAGGAGTAAAACGTGAGCTTATTATTCAAATCGCTCGTGAGTTCGCACAAAATGCTGTGGATACGAACGGTCGCTCAATGATTATTGTCGGAGCTGGTATTAACCATTGGTTTAACTCTGATACGATTTATCGCGCCGTTTTAAATCTTGTACTTCTCGTTGGGGCACAAGGTGTAAACGGCGGTGGCTGGGCGCATTACGTTGGGCAAGAAAAATTACGACCAGCAGAAGGATGGCAAACAATCGCGATGGCAAAAGATTGGCAAGGGCCACCAAAATTACAAAATGGTACATCTTTCTTCTATTTCGTAACAGATCAATGGCGCTATGAAGATACACCAGTTGGACATTTAGCATCACCAGTGGAAGGAAACTCTCGTTATCAACACCACGGTGATTATAACGTTTTAGCGGCGCGACTTGGTTGGTTACCTTCTTATCCTACATTTGAGAAAAATGGAATTGAACTATATAAAGAAGCTGTTGCTGCTGGTGCAACAACACAAGAAGAAATCGGAAAATACGTTGCACAAAAACTAAAAGAAAAAGAACTGAAATTTGCGATTGAAGATCCAGATAACAAAAATAACTTCCCGCGCAACTTATTCGTATGGCGTGCGAACTTAATTTCAAGTTCCGGTAAAGGGCACGAATATTTCTTAAAACATTTACTAGGTACAACAAACGGATTAATGAATGACGATAGTGATTCATTACGACCAGAAGAAATTAAGTGGCATGAAGAAGCACCAGAAGGGAAGCTTGATTTACTTATTAATTTAGATTTCCGTATGGCTGGAACAGCACTGTATTCTGATATCGTATTACCAGCTTCAACTTGGTACGAAAAACATGATTTAAGTAGTACAGATATGCATCCATTTGTGCATCCTTTTAATCCAGCAATCGGTTCACCGTGGGAAGCACGCTCTGATTGGGACATTTTCACTTCACTTTCTAAAGCTGTGTCAGATTTAGCGAAGAAAATTGATCTTGAACCAATGAAAGAAGTTGTTGCAACACCACTTCTTCATGATACACCGCAAGAATTAGCGCAACCACTTGGCAAGATTAAAGATTGGAGTAAAGGTGAATGTGAACCAATCCCGGGTAAAACGATGCCACAAATTCATGTTGTCGAAAGAGATTATAAAATGATTTATGACAAAATGACTGCGCTTGGACCGAATGTCGGAAAACAACCGATTGGTACGAAAGGGATCTCTTGGTCTGCGGAAAAAGAGTATGAGCAATTAAAGAGCAAATTAGGAGTTGTTCGAACGGATTCTATCGCAAAAGGTTGCCCAGACATCAAAGAAGCAATCAATGCTGCTGAAGCGGTATTAACACTATCTTCTACAACAAACGGTCATATGGCAGTAAAAGCATGGGAAGCACTTGAAAAACAAACAGATCTAAAATTACGTGATTTAGCAGAAGAACGTGAAGAGGAATGCTTCACATTCGAACAAATTACAGCACAGCCGAAAACAGTAATTACTTCTCCAGCATTTACAGGTTCAGAAAAAGGTGGACGCCGTTACTCACCGTTTACAACAAATGTGGAACGTCTTATCCCTTGGAGAACGATAACTGGTCGACAATCTTTCTACTTAGACCATGACATGATGAAAGAATTTGGTGAAACGATGGCAACATTTAAACCAATTCTGCAACATAAACCGTTCCGTAAATCACGGCCCGAAGTAGAAGGGAAAGAGATTACACTAAACTATTTAACACCGCATAATAAGTGGTCGATTCATAGTATGTACTTCGATTCATTACCGATGTTAACGCTATTTAGAGGTGGTCCAACTGTTTGGATGAATAAAGAGGACGCTGCTGAAGCGGGTGTTGCAGATAATGATTGGATTGAGTGCTTTAATCGTAACGGTGTTGTTGTAGCGCGTGCTGTTGTAACGCATCGTATACCGAGAGGAATGGCGTTTATGCACCATGCGCAAGATCGTCATATTAACGTACCTGGTACGAAATTAACAAGTAACCGGGGGGGAACGCATAATAGTCCAACTCGAATTCACGTTAAACCAACACATATGATTGGTGGATACGGTCAATTAAGTTATGGATTTAACTATTATGGTCCGACTGGGAACCAGCGCGATTTAAACGTTGTAATTCGCAAACTGAAGGAGGTAGATTGGCTTGAAGATTAAAGCACAAGTCGGAATGGTTATGAACCTAGATAAATGCATCGGTTGCCATACTTGTAGCGTAACGTGCAAAAACACCTGGACAAATCGTCCAGGTGCTGAATATATGTATTTCAATAACGTAGAAACGAAACCTGGCATTGGTTATCCGAAGCAATGGGAAGATCAGGAGAAATATAAAGGCGGCTGGGAATTGAAAAATGGTGAAATTCAGCTGAAATCTGGTTCGAAAATGAAACGTCTTATGAACATTTTCCACAATCCAGATCAACCAACAATTGATGATTACTTTGAACCTTGGAATTATGATTATGAAACATTAACAAATAGCCCACAGCGTAAGCATCAACCAGTTGCTCGTCCGAAATCAGCAATTACAGGCGAATTTATCGACAAAATTGAATGGGGTCCAAACTGGGAGGACGATTTAGCAGGCGGACATATAACAGGATTACAAGATCCGAATGTAAAGAAAATGGAAGAAGAAATTAAAACAGATTTTGAAAACGTCTTTATGATGTATTTACCACGCATATGCGAACATTGTATGAATCCATCGTGCGTATCATCTTGTCCATCTGGTGCAATGTATAAACGTGAAGAAGACGGGATTGTACTTGTGGATCAAAATGCATGTCGTGCTTGGAGATTCTGCGTATCATCTTGTCCATATAAAAAAGTGTATTTTAACTGGCAAACGAATAAAGCTGAAAAATGTACAATGTGTTTCCCACGTATTGAGGCTGGTATGCCAACAATTTGTTCAGAAACATGTGTAGGACGTATCAGATATATTGGGGTAATGCTATATGACGCTGATAAAGTAAAAGAAGCAGCGTCTGTTGAAGACGAAAAAGATTTATATGAATCTCAGCTTACTGTTTTCCTAGATCCAAATGATCCAGAAGTGGCGGCTGAAGCGAAAAAACAAGGCATTCCTGAAGAATGGATTAAAGCGGCACAAGAGTCACCAATCTATAAAATGATTATCGATTGGAAAATTGCTCTGCCTCTTCATCCAGAGTATCGTACAATGCCGATGGTTTGGTATATTCCGCCGCTTAGCCCAATTATGAATATGGTGGAAGGGAAAGGCAGTAACTGGCAAGCAGAAGAGATTTTCCCTGCTATCGATAATATGCGTATTCCAATTCAATATTTAGCGAATTTACTCACTGCAGGAGATGAATCACACATTCGTCTTACATTGAAGAAAATGGCTGTTATGCGAACGCATATGAGAGCGCTGCAAATTAATAAAGAACCAAATGAAGCTGTATTAAAAGAACTTGGTTTAACAAAACAGGATGTAGAAGATATGTATCGTCTTCTTGCTATTGCGAAATATAAAGATCGCTTCGTCATTCCGGGCACTCATCGTGAACAAGTGGCAGATTTATATAGCGAACAAGGAAGTTGTGGTTTAGCATTCGCAGGTGGTCCAGGCTCTTGTATGACAATTTCTTAAATAAAGGGGGCAGAAAAATATGAAACAAAGTTTACAAACTGCTTTTTCTTGTTCTTCATTCCTTCTCTCCTATCCTGAACTAGGGTGGAGTGAAGCTTTAACTGAATTACTAGAAGAGATTGAAGCGATTGAACAGGACGATGTTAAAGCTTCACTTGCAACATTTATAAAACAAGCGCTAAATAAAACGAATGATCAATTGATTGATAGTTACGTATATACATTCGATTTTGGTAAGAAAACAAATATGTATCTTACTTATATGAACACTGGTGAACAAAGAGAAAGAGGTATTGAATTACTGGAGTTAAAACAGCATTATAAAAAATCAGGTTTTGAAGTAACAGATAAAGAATTACCTGATTATTTACCGCTATTGCTTGAGTTTTTTGCAAATGCAAATGAGCAAGACAGTGAACCAATTATGAGTAAATACAAGGAGAACATACAAGCATTACACGTTCAGTTAAAAGAAGCAGGTAGTATGTATAAACCAATTCTTGCGGCTGTTCTACTCGCTATCGATACATGGGGTGTACAGACAAATTAGAAAGGAGAGTTGTTAAAATGATGGATCAATTTCTATGGGTATTGTTTCCCTATATCATTTTTGCAATCTTTATCGGTGGACATATTTTTAGATACAACTATGATCAATTTGGATGGACATCAAAATCTAGTGAACTATTAGAAAAGAAAATGCTCCGAATCGGAAGTCTATTATTCCACTTTGGGATTATGTTCGTAATTGGCGGTCATGTTATGGGGATTTTAATTCCAGAAGCTGTATACCGTTCAATAGGTATTTCTGAGCATATGTATCATGTAGTAGCAATTAGTTTTGGTCTTCCGGCAGGTGTTGCTTCTATCATCGGTTTAATTATATTAACGTACCGCCGCGTAACTGTAAAACGTATCATTGCAACGAGTACAAAGGGAGATTATATTGCGCTTATTTTATTACTTATCGTAATGCTAGCAGGACTTTCTTCAACATTTTTAAATATCGATTCAAAAGGATTTGATTATCGTACAACAATTGGCCCTTGGTTCCGAAGTCTCTTTATTTTCCAACCGAAAGTTGAATATATGATGGAAGTACCAGTATGGTTTAAAATTCATATTCTTGCGGGAATGGGGCTTTTCGCAGTATGGCCATTTACTAGACTGGTACACGTATTTAGTGCCCCAATTAAATATATAAGCCGTAGCTATGTAATTTACAGAAGACGTATTCCTAATGAGCTGAAAAAATAATTTAGTTTTATATGTTTCGTAATTTATAAAGAAAGCCGAGATCTAATTGGAGACCTCGGTTTTCTTTGTAGGTATAAGTATCTAAATAAGACGCTAATCAATGCTACAAACAGAAGCAGAGCAATCTTCACAAGCAATTTCACATTTTAAAAATTGTAAATCGTGGATTGTAATCTTTCCTTTATGAATTGAAATTGTACCTTGCTTTTTTAATTCATTTAACATTCGATTTACACTTTCACGTGAAGTTGCACAGAAATTAGCAAGTTCTTGATTTGTTAATGGTAAATCGATGAGAATCCCATTTTCTTTTAATATACCGTAACTATTTGTCATTCGTATAAGGGTAGAATACAGGGCACCTTTTTTGCCGTGTAATACTAAATCTCGGAACTTCGTTTGCATTCTTCTTAAATGTTCACTAATCCATTTCATAAATTCAAATACAAGAGCTGGTTTTTGGAGTAATTCTTTTTCTAACGCTTCACGCTTTATAACGCCTACTTCAACATCTTCAAGGCATTTTGAATTTAATAAATACTTCGCATTATCCGTGAACAATGTTAATTCTCCAATAATGTCGTATGCCGAACAAATTCGAAGTGTTAGTTCTTGTCCGTCAGCACTAAGTTTACTAATTTGTACTTTTCCTGAGTGGATGATATAGAGTTCGGTTGCCTCCATACCTTCCTGAAAAATAAAACTACCTTTTTTAATTTGCATTTTATATTCAACAGATGCAAGTAATTCTTTTAAATCTTGAGATAATGTCATACTGTTTGCCACAGCAATCACCTTTCTTCTTATAAGCAATACATTTCCTATTTTGAGTGTAAATATGATGAAAATGCAAGAGCTATTTTAAAAATAATGTAAAATTTCAATGACCGTAAAGAGTATGTCCTGAAGATGTGAACAAAATACGAACGGATTTGTGAAAAGTTTTTGAATGGGGAAAGTGATGTGAGAAAAGTCACATTGAATATGTAGCTTCTTTTTTATAATAAAGGCAAATAAAAAAATGAAAGCTTACTAAGGATTGCAGCAGAAAAGAAGGGATAGAGATGCACGAGAACATAAAAGATTCTTTAAAGCGGCCACTTCAAGATTTACGTATTTCAGTTATTGATCGTTGTAATTTTAGGTGTACATACTGTATGCCTGCTGAAGTGTTCGGACCTGATTACGCTTTTTTAAAGGAAGAGCTTTTATTAACGTTCGATGAAATAGAAAGGTTAGCGAGATTATTTATAAGTATGGGAGTTAATAAAATTAGGCTTACTGGCGGTGAACCTTTATTGCGTAAAGACTTATCGACGTTAATTGCAAGACTTACAAATCTAGAAGGCTTACAAGATATTGGACTCACAACAAACGGAATTCATTTAGCAAAACAAGCTAAGGCGCTAAAAGAAGCAGGATTAAAGCGTGTGAATATTAGTTTAGATGCAATAGAGGATCATGTCTTCCAAAAAATTAATGGAAGAAATGTAAGTACGAAACCTGTACTGAAAGGAATTGAAGCAGCGAAGGAAGCTGGATTAGAAGTAAAGGTAAATATGGTCGTAAAAAAAGGGATGAATGATAGTCAAATTCTTCCTATGGTTCGTTATTTTAAAGAACAAGAAATACAGTTACGTTTCATTGAGTTTATGGATGTAGGCAGTACGAACGGATGGAACTTTGAGCAAGTCGTTACGAAGGAACAATTAATAGAGAAAATTAATCGTGTATATCCAATTGAGCCCGCTCAGCCTCGTTACTTTGGAGAGGTTGCGAAATTGTATCGATATGTAGGGAGTAATGCAGAAGTGGGATTTATTACTTCTGTTTCTGAGTCATTTTGTTCTTCTTGTACGAGAGCACGTATTTCGGCAGATGGTAAGTTTTTTACGTGCCTATTTGGAGAAAAAGGAACGGATTTGCGAACGCTTCTTCGAGAAAATATTTCTGATGCCTCACTATTAAAAATTTTACAACATACATGGCGATATAGAACAGATCGATATTCAGATGAAAGAACGGTTGAGAGTGCAAGTAAACGTCCAAAAGTTGAAATGTCTTACATTGGTGGATAGTGAAAGGAGGATTTCTTATGCAAGAGCGTTATTCAAGACAAGTGTTGTTTTCTGGAATTGGTGAAATGGGACAAAGAAAAATAAGAGAAAAGCATGTGCTCCTAATCGGTGCGGGTGCACTAGGGGCTGCGAATGCAGAAGCACTCGCTAGGATGGGAATTGGGAAATTGACAATTGCCGATCGTGACTATGTCGAATGGAGTAATTTACAACGGCAACAGTTATATACAGAAGAAGATGCAAAACAATGCAAACCAAAAGCAATTGCAGCGGCAGAACATGTAAGAAAGATTAATTCTGAAGTGGAAATTGTACCAGTTGTAATGGATGTCACAATGCAAGAAATAGAAGAGTTAACAAAAGAAGTGGATCTCATTATAGATGCCACTGACAACTTCGATACGCGCCTACTTATAAATGATATTTCACAAAAAGAAAATATACCTTGGATATACGGTGGATGCGTTGGAGGTTACGGTGTAACGTATACAAGTCTTCCAGGAAAAACACCATGTTTTCGCTGCTTAATGGATCATCCGATGGGCGGTGCAACATGTGATACAGCGGGAATTATTCAGCCAGCTGTACAGATGGTTGTTGCTCACCAAGTGACAGAAGCAATGAAAATATTGGTGGATGATTTCGAGACGCTACGAGGAACAATGTTATCATTTGATATTTGGAACAATCAATTTCTCTCATTAAAAGTAAATAAACAGAAAAAAAGTACATGTCCATCTTGCGGAAATACACGTACGTACCCAAGTTTAACATTTGAATCACAGGTGAAAACGGAGGTGCTATGCGGACGGAATACAGTTCAAATCCGTTCAGGAATAAAGAGAGTTCTAAATTTAAACGAAATTCAAAAAAGATTACAAAAAATTGTACATGTCCAAAAAACGCCGTACTTACTATCATTTCTAATTGATGAATATCGTTTTGTTTTATTTACAGACGGTAGGGCATTTATTCATGGGACAAATGATGTGAAAATAGCAAAACGATTGTACGCAAAATATATAGGATGAACAGAGAGAGTTTCCCCCTTATTAAAACGAGGTGAAAAAGAATGTTAGCAAAACGTATACCGATTCCAGTGGCAGAAGCAGTTGCACGAGTAATGAAATATGCTCATCAAGGTGAAACAGAAGAGGTTTCTCTTATAGAAAGTTACGGAAGAACGCTTGGAGAAGATGTTATTGCAGATCATGATGTCCCGCATTTTGATCGCTCTCCGTACGACGGGTTTGCGATTCGATCAGAAGATACGAAAGAAGCAAGTAGTAGTAACCCTATTCAGTTTGAAGTAATTGGTGAAATTGGAGCAGGGGTTGTTTTTACAGAAGAAGTGAAAGCATTTCAAGCTGTCCGTATTATGACAGGAGCCGCAATTCCGAGAGGGTGTAATGCGGTTGTTATGTTAGAACTAACGGAAGGATTTGAAAAAAACGAAAAGACTTATATGACATTAAAACGCTGTTTCACAGCCGGTGATAACATTTCTTTTAAAGGTGAAGATGTAAAACAAAATACTATCCTTGTGAAAGAAGGGACTGTTATTAATCCTGGAGTAGCAGCACTTCTTGCTACGTTTGGTTATAGTACGGTATATGTTATAAAACAACCAGTGATTGGAATTGTAACGACGGGTAGCGAACTGCTTGAAGTACATGAAAAATTAAAGCCAGGGAAGATTCGAAATAGTAACTCCTATATGATAGCTGCTCAAATTGAACGAGCAGGGGGGATTGTACAGTATTATGGGCAATTCGCTGACGATTTTGAGACGTGTTATAACACTGTAAAAAAGGCGATAAAAGAAGTTGATATATTAATTACAACTGGTGGTGTTTCAGTAGGAGACTATGACTATTTACCTGCCATCTATGAGAGATTACGAGCTAATGTACTTTTTGACAAAATAGCGATGCGACCAGGAAGTGTGACAACTGTAGCTGAGGTAGAAGGAAAATTACTATTTGGTCTATCTGGTAATCCTTCTGCTTGTTATGTCGGTTGTGAATTATATGTTAGACCAGTGATTGGAAAATACTTGCATAGGGAAGATTCGCACATATATCGTGCAGAGGCAATTTTACAAAAAGACTTTCCGAAAGCAAACCCATTTACTCGTTTTGTAAGAGGGAGAGTGGAAATTGTAGATGGGCAATTACAAGTTACACCAGTTGGTTTAGATAAATCTAGCGCAATTTCTTCACTTGCAGAAGCGAATGCATTTATCGTTTTGCCAGGGGGAACGAGAGGATTTAAAGCTGGAATTACTGTTTCGGTACTGTTATTAGAATCAAACAACGGAAGTGAGTGGCCGTGGGAAGAGCCGCTTCGATCATACAAGTAATAGAAAAATAGGTTGCTAACTTATATAAAGATAAGAGGTGCAAAATGACACATACGTATTATGAAGTAATTGATACACCTATTTCAATTGAAGAAGTTACAAACAAAGTAATTCGTCGTGAGTGTGGTGCGGTTACTACTTTTATTGGTACTGTTAGAGAATTTACGAAAGGTCGACGTACACTTTGTTTAGAGTATGTAGCTTATAAGACAATGGCGGAGAAACAGCTTGAGAGAATTGGCACTGAAGTAGGAGAGAATTGGCCGGGGATATATGTGGCTATTACACATCGCATTGGTACATTACAAATTTCTGATCTTGCTGTTGTCGTTGCTGTTTCTACACCACACCGGAAAGCTGCCTATGAGGCGAACGAATATATTATGGAGCGTATTAAACAAATTGTTCCAATTTGGAAGAAAGAGTTTTGGGAAGATGGTGAGTCATGGATAGGTGATCAGTTAGAGAGGGTAACATATGCAAATGGTGAGCCTAGAAAGGAGATGAGAATATGATTGAAGTGCTATTATTTGCACATTTACAGGAAGAAGTAAGTAAGTCGTCATTGCACATAGATTGTGAAAATATTACAGTTGCGAAGCTGAAGGAAGTACTCATTAAGAAATACAACATAGCAATTTCAAACGAGATTATGGTCGCGATAAATGAAGAGTATGCAAATGAGAATGACATCATTCAAACTGGCGATATCGTAGCAATGATTCCGCCAGTAAGTGGTGGTTGATTCTTTTCAGCCTAATCATGTTAGGACGTGATTAGGCTGGAGAGAATGAATATAACTATGCATACATAGGAGGGAACAGGATGAAAAGTCCTAATTTTCAATTAAGTTTACAAACTTCTAATCTAATTATCGGTTTTATGGTATGGGTCATTTTATCATCATTAATGCCTTATATTAAAGCGGATATTCCATTAACTGCGGGACAAATTTCTATGGTCACAGCAGTACCTGTTATTTTAGGCTCTATTCTTCGTATTCCAATTGGTTATTGGACGAATCGTTTCGGAGCAAGAAAATTATTCTTTATTAGTTTTATTCTATTATTATTTCCTGTTTTTTATATTAGTGTTGCCAATTCTATGATGGATTTAATTATTGGTGGATTATTTGTAGGAATCGGTGGTGCTGTATTCTCTGTAGGAGTAACTTCTTTACCAAAATACTTTCCGAAAGAGAGTCACGGTTTTGTAAATGGTATTTACGGTGTCGGTAACGCCGGAACAGCAATTACTTCGTTTTTAGCACCTGTCATTGCAACTTCAGTTGGCTGGAGAACGACAGTACAATGTTATTTAGTTTTACTTGCAGCGTTTGCACTTATGAACTTTTTATTAGGTGATCGTAAGGAGAAAAAAGTGAATACACCACTAATGGAACAAATAAAAGGTGTATATAAAAATGAGAAACTTTGGTTTTTATGTATCTTTTACTTTTTAACATTCGGATCATTTGTCGCATTTACAGTATACTTACCAAACTTTCTAGTATCTCACTTCGGATTAGAGAAAGTAGATGCAGGTATGCGGACAGCCGGATTCATCGTACTCGCAACAATTATGCGCCCGATTGGTGGTTGGCTCGGTGATAAGTTTAATCCATTTAAAATATTAATCTTCGTATTTATCGGTTTAACACTTTCAGGTATTATTTTATCGTTTATGCCAAGTATGAACGTGTATACATTTGGTTGCTTACTAGTAGCATTTTGTGCAGGGATTGGTAATGGTACAATCTTCAAACTCGTTCCAATGTATTTCTCAGAACAAGCTGGTATTGTAAATGGTCTCGTATCAGCTTTAGGTGGACTAGGAGGATTCTTCCCACCGCTAATTTTAACATTACTATTCCAATTAACAGGTCATTATGCAATTGGATTTATGGCGCTATCAGAAGTCGCACTTGCTTGTTTAATCATTACAGTATGGATGTATAGCCAAGAGAAATTGTTAGTGATGTTAAAGAATCATTAATAAGGAAAAAGAACCATCCCAAAGTATATTGGGATGGTTCTTTTAGTAATAGGCTTCAACATGTTTTTATTGATATCTCAATAAACGCTTGTTTTCTATAAGAATGTGTTTTTAAAATGAAAAACAGAAGGCTTATGGAATTTTATTTTAAAATATAGAAGTCAAAAGTTATTCATTTAAAGGGTAGATTAGTGAAGGAAATCTTAAATCTATTCTAAAGATCGAACTCATTTTTAGAATGCAAATATTTAATTGAATCGGGATGTTTAGATGAAAAAAATATAAGTCCACTCAAGATAAACAAGTATCAGGTGTGTTAGGTGGTTTAAGCGACAAGTATGGGATTGATGTAAGTATTCTTCGCATAGTAACTGCAGTATCAGATTTTTTTAGGGCCAAATTTTTTGGTAAGGCTAACGGATATTGTGAAAAAAGTACTACACTAAAGAATACAGTTTAGTTCAATAAGATAAAATTATGAATTTGTATAAATAATCCATAATTTTCTTTATGAGTTATATTTGATATGTTAAAGAAAAGAGAGGGGAGGGAAATGAAATAAGAATTTTTGATGAGCATTTTCATATTATCGATTTCAGTTTTCTGATTATTGAGAACTAAGGGTGTTTTCCGATGAATGAAATGTGTCCACATTTAGTAAAGCGTTTAATCCAACTAAAATATATTTAGAATGAGGTTTTAAATGTTTGTATTTATTATATTAGACGTAATATTACCGATATTAATATTGATGCTAATTGGTGCAATCTTACAAAGAAAGTTCCAATTTAACTTAAAGCAGCTATCTACACTTATTACTTATTGCTTAATGCCAGCGGCTGTATTTGTGAATATATATGATATTCGTATAGAAACAGGTTTGTTGCTCCAGATAATATACTATTTAATGCTTTATAGTCTGAGTCTGATCATAGTAAGTCATTTCATTTCAAAAATATTAAAGTTAGAAAAAGGAGAAAGTGCAGCTCTAAAAAATAGCATTTCGTTAATGAATTCCGGTAATTATGGGTTACCGGTAAGTCAATTGATTTTCAGTCACAATCCAGTGGGGGTTTCCATTCAAATTTTTATTGTTATTTTCCAGAATCTTTTAACTTATTCATATGGGATATATAACTTACTATCAGCAACAAAAACAATCGGAGGTATTATTCAATCATTTCTAAGACTGCCTGTATTTCATGCACTCGTATTAGGGGTTTTCTTTCAATCTTTTACAATTCAAATACCTAATTCTATCTTTATTCCTCTTAATCAGCTTGCGAATGGTTTTGTTGCAATAGCACTCATATTGCTAGGGGCACAATTATCTAACATTAAACTTAATTTTTTCCATCGAGTCATAACATGGGCTTTAATTGGGAGGTTACTGATGGGACCATTATTAGCACTTGCCGTAATATACATACTAAACATCGATGGTATTGTTGCACAATCATTATTTATTGCAAGTTCTTTTCCTACTTCAAGAAATACATCAACCATTGCTATGGAATATCAAATAGAGCCTGAATTACATGCACAAATCGTTTTATTTTCAACACTTTTCAGCATTATTACAGTAACTGTCGTTATTTATTTGTCATATATTTTGTTTTGAATATACGTGTTAAAACGAATAGATTTGAGGCGGTAAATGATGGCGGAAATCCCATAGATATGAGAAGAAAACAGTCTATGATATATTGGGTATCGTTTACAATTGTACCATGTCTGATAATCAAGTAGCTTAGCGAAAAAAGACACAATTTCGCTTATAATTGACGTTACATGAGCTTAGTTTGATAGCGGTGGGGTGGGAGTGTCAAGTAAGAAATTTTTCTTTATTGATTTTATGCGGTTTTTCCGCAAAATTGTAACTAAGGGGGGTTCCAAGTTGAGTAAACAGAATATCAGCACAACAGTTTCAGGAGATATAATTGTTACCCATCTAGTTGGCAATATAAAAACAGATGATGTGTATGAATGGTTTAATGTTTTTGAGCAGGTTTGTCAGCAATTCATTTCTGAAGGGCGGAAATACAAATTGTTGGTGGATAGAAAAGGATACACGCCAAATCATTTTTCTGTTCAAAAAGTATGGAAAGAGAAGTTCTTCAATGAAATCATTTTGAATAACAGTAAGGCAATTGCATTTCTCCTTGAAGAGGGGGAGATAATGGATTATTTACAACAATCTAATACGAAAGAATCTGTGAGATTTTTTGATGATTATGAACAAGCGCTAATTTGGTTGAATGAATATCCAATATAAAACCTGTATTGAAGCAGTTGCTCTCAAGCAACTGCTTTTTTGTCCGTAATTGTTGCCGTTATTTTTCTTCACAGATTCTTGTCCAATTGTTTGTCTGATCCTAAAAAACGAAACTAAAGCAAAAAGAACAAACGCCTCTAAAAAACGTTTGTTCACAGTTAATTACTATTTTAGCTAAGTGATAGATTACATTTTATGAGTACGAGAAAGTCTTTTTATAAGTTTAGGAAGGACAGAAGTTAATTCCTGTTTCATACGCTTCGTAAACGATGGGTCCATACCTGAAGTCGAAATAGTGACAACATATTCATCATTTCGTATGACGCCAGGTGTGTGAAACGATGATGCTGTACCATCACTTACAACGTTAACCCACTGGAACTCATGAGCGGCCTGTTTGACCATCATATTTACAGCATGTTGATTTGTAGCTGCATAAATTAGATGAGCATCTTTAATATCATCATTACTAAAAGTTTTTTGCTTCCAAGTAATATAAGAAAGTTCCTTCATTTCCTCGCAAATTTCTGGGCTGACAACAGTGACGAAAGCGCCTGTATCTTTTAATCCAGACGCTTTTCGATATGCAATTTTACCTCCACCAATGATAATGACAACTTTATTTTGTAGATTAAACATAAGAGGGTACATGTTATACATATATGCATTCCTCCATTCGTTCTAATAATGTTAGTTTCATATATGTATCAAACTGAAGACAGTTACAGGGCGTAACATGATTATATTTTTTTGTATGCAATTTAATTTTTTGAAGTAATAATCCGGTAAAGAGAAGGTACGGCATGACATATACATGGGACGCAGTCGATGTTATAGCCTTGAGCTCAGCAGCAAAAGAGGGAGTTCCTTTCGTTAAAAAGGAACAGGATACTGGCATACCAAGTTTTCGTTCGACAGCTGCTCCGATTTGTTGTAATTCATGTATCGGTTGTGGATCACTACTGCCTCGCCCTACGAGTAAAATACTACTACCTTGCATTGGCATAGCTTCACGTATTCTTTTCACTACAAGTTCCACCATATGTGGATGTGTACTAAAAGGAGGTACAACTGAAAATGTTATTTGTGGATATTTCTTTTGTAGTTGTTCTATTTCAAAAGGAATATCACGTTTATAGTGAGCTGCTGCAAATAATAAAACAGGTACAATCATTATTTCAGTTACTCCCTCTATTATCGTTTCTGTAACTGCATCCGAAATAGTAGGTGTCGTTAGTTCTAGAAAAGCTATTTTTTGAATTCTTTCGTTTCGCTCTTTCATAACAGATTGCATAAATTGAATGAATTGTTCATTACCTTCTTGTAGCCGGCTTCCATGTCCAACATATACAATTCCTTTCATTGTCTCACCATGTCTTTCTTCATAAGAGTTTCTTGTAATTGATGATCTACGTTATGAAACCCAACTTTATTTGCATAGTGTAAAGTTGGAACGTCGGTATACGAGAATGGGAGAGTAAGAATATTGATAAAGCCAAGGCGTTTTATTTCTGCTAGAAACGTATCAATAGAAGCACGACCTTCAAATACAATGCTATCCCATGAGAATTCAGAAAGAATACGTGAATGAATTTCATCGAAGCGATGATCAATTGTGTACTCATGAGTCATCATATAGGAACCAGCACCAATTTTTTCTTGAATAACAGCAATTCGGTTAATGTTTCGTCCTAAATAAATCGTTGAATTCGAAGAAAATTGCGCAGGTTTACTGAACAATCCATATTGCATGAGCTTTTCTTGAATAGAAAGGTTCATATACTGAAGTTCTGCCTGTAAGGAACGAATATCTTTATGATATTTACTGCATGATTGCATTAAGATGTCTACACTGTCAGCGGAACAAAATACAAGACGATCAACGTTAAAAATCTTAATGATTTGTTCAGAGGTTACTGTGTATTCTTTCTTTTTGAAAGTTGGAATTTGATATATTTCTGCACCGGACTCTTGTAACTTTTGCTTTATTGCGCTTTTTTTATTTGTTGCAGCTGCAAATAAAACTTTCTTGCCGTGCAATGGTTTACGTTCTTTCCAAGAGATTTGATTCCGCAAAGTAACAACATCACCAACAATTGTCATAGAAGGATTAGAAATATTTTCGTTTTTGACAATAGAAACAATGGTAGACAGTGTCCCTGTGACAACGCGCTGTTTACCAGTTGTACCCCATTCAATGACTGCTACTGGCGTATCTTCTTTTTTTCCTGCTTGTAGTAAGTTTTCACAAATTGTAGGTAAGTTTTTTATACCCATGTAGTAGGCAATCGTGTCGCTATTGTGAGATGAATTATATTTTCCATGATCGGTTAAGGGACCTTTTGCATGTCCGGTTAATAAAGTGACACTATTACTGTAGTCACGGTGGGTGAGGGGAATACCTGCATAGCTACTAGCGGCGATGCTAGATGTAATGCCTGGTACAATTTCATATGGAATATTTGCTGCTGCTAAAGTTTCTGCTTCTTCACCAACACGGCCAAAAATAGATGGATCTCCGCCTTTTAATCGGACAACAATTTTGCCCTCTTTCGCAAATTGAAGAAGGTGTGCGTTAATTATTTCTTGTCGCATAATATGATTCTTTGGCATTTTTCCGCAATACATAAGTTCACATGTTTGTTTTGTATAGCTAAGAAAGAAAGGGTTTAGTAAACGGTCATATAAAACAATATCTGCACGTTTTAAACACTCTATCGCTTTTTTTGTAATAAGCCCTTCATCACCTGGTCCTGCACCAACTAAATATACATATCCGTTCATAATTGCACCTCATCAATTTTTATTTAAAAGGAAGCCAGAGGAGGCTTCCTTTCGAAAATTACATGTATAAATAAATGTCACCGTCAATAACTTCTACTTCGTATGTTTGAATACAGCCGTCATCAGGTTTTTGAACTTCACCTGTTAGTAGTGAGATTTTCCAATCATGCAGTGGACAAAAGACGAATTCTCCAGACACAATCCCTTCTGCTAACGGTCCGTTTTTATGAGGACAACGATTTTCTACAGCTCGAATATCGCCATTTGAAAGGCGGAATAGGGCGATAGACATACCTTTCATTTGCACTTCTTTACCGATTTGAATAGCAAGATCTTCCGCACGCATAACTTTTATTTTTTCTTTCGTGTGTATCATTTAGATCACAGCTCCTTATTTCACAGTTTCTACTTCATACATCGCTTTTAATGATTTCGTTTCTAGTGCTTGTCCCCATGCTTCCGTATATGTTCTACGAGCTGTTTGGAAACGTTCATTTAACGTAGTAACCATACTTGCATCTTGTAGTATTTCTTTTATGTGATCGAAGCCTAAACGTTCTGTCCAGTAGGCGGTACGCTCTCCGTAAATACCAGTTTCACGATAATATTGCATGTAAGCTGCAGCGATGCGAAGGACATCATCTTCAGTAGGGACAATCATTACAAAATCAGCTTCACGTACTTCTGTACCACCATTTCCGCCAATATAAAGTTGGTATCCATTTTCGACACAAACAACGCCAAAATCTTTCGTCAGTACTTCCGCACAGTTACGCGGACAGCCCGTTACACCCATCTTCATTTTATGAGGTGTATCTACCATTTCTAATGATTGTTCAAGGAGCATACCAAGTCCTAATGAATCTTTCGTACCGAAACGGCAGAAGCGAGAACCAACACATGATTTTACATTACGAAGCGATTTTGAATATGCATATCCAGAAGTCATATTTAAGTCAGCCCATACGTTAGGTAAATCTTGTTTCTTGACACCGTATAAGCCAATTCGGCTTGCACCGGTAATTTTCACAAGTGGAACATCATACTTCTTCGCAACTTCAGCAATTTTCATTAAATCATCAGCTGTTGTAACGCCTCCGTACATACGTGGAATAACAGAGAATGTACCATCGTGCTGGATGTTACCATTCATTCTTTCATTAACGAAACGGGACGATTTATCATCTTCATATTCTTCTGGAATCGCCATACGTAAATAGTAGTTTAAAGCAGGGCGGCATTTCGAACAGCCGTCTTCATGTGCAAAACCAAGAACATTTCGTACTTCTTTTGGAGATTTTAAGCCTTTCTCGTGAATGGCTGCTACGACTTCATCACGGGATAAAGGTGTACATCCACACATACCGGCAGATTGCGCTGAGGCATCAAAAGCATCTCCAAGTGTATGAGATAAAACTTGTTCCACAAGTGGACGACATTTACCACAAGAACCTGCGGCTTTCGTACAGCCTTTAACTTCTTCAAAAGTCGTTAACTCTTGTTCTAAAATGGCGTGAACGATTGAACCTTTCGTAACACCATTACATCCACAAATCGTGTCATCCGCACTCATTGTAGCAACGTCAAATTCACTTTCTTCACCAGCTTTGTGAAGAAGGGAAGCTGGTGTATATTCTTGTATATCTTCTTCCTTCTTTAACATGCTAAAGAGACGTGTACCGTCAGCTGTGTCACCATATAAAACGATACCGACGACTTTATTATCACGAATTAATACTTTTTTATAGGAACGTTTACATTCATCAAAGATTGATATTGCTTTCGTTTGATCATCTTCATAAATTTGACCAGCAGAGAATAAATCACAACCTGCAACTTTTAATTGCGTACCGACGATACTGCCCGAATATCCATCAGTTTGTAAATTTGTTATATGTTTTGCTAGTATCGCACCTTGTTCATAAAGAGGAGCAACAAGTCCATATGCGATACCGTCATGCTCTGCACATTCTCCAACTGCATAAATGGACTCATCATTTGTTAGCATATAGTCATTGACTACAATACCGCGATTTACAATTAAACCGGCATCTTTTGCTATTTGCGTATTTGGGCGTATTCCGACAGCCATTACGATTAAATCACAATCTACAACTTCACCATCTTCAAATTGAATGCCCTCAACATGGTCTGTACCAAGAATTTTTACAGTTTTCTTTTCCATTAGAAATTTCATGCCTTGCGCTTCTAAATCTTCGCGCAGAAGAGAAGCTGCTTTCGTATCTAGTTGTTGCTCCATTAAGTTTGGCATTAAATGAACAACATGTACGTCCATCCCTAAGTCAATAAGACCTCTTGCGGCTTCTAAACCAAGTAACCCACCACCAATGACAACAGCCTTTTTCTTTTCATTAGCGGTATCAATCATAAATTGTGTATCTTCAATTGTTCGAAATCCTGTTACACCAGGGAGAGTGGAACCTTCTACAGGCAAAATAAAAGCACTAGAACCTGTTGCGATAATGAGTTTGTCATATGTAAGAGTACGATTCTTTTCTGTAATAATAATTTTTTCTTCTCGGTTAATACTTTGAACTTTTTCATTTGTATACAAAGTTATTTCGTTTTCTTCATACCAACTGTATTCATTCATAATGATATCTTGCATATTTGTTTTGCCTTGTAAAACATGAGAGAGCATAATACGGTTGTAGTTTGGATGAGGTTCATCTCCAAAAATAGTAATCTCATATGAATCACTATCATGTTTTAATATTTCTTCCATACAGCGTATGCCAGCCATACCATTTCCGATCATAACTAAACGTTTTTTCATTTTCGTTTCCCCTTTTTCTGTGAAATGTTGAACAAAGGATTATGTTTTTATTATAGAAAATCAAAAAAGGAAGAGATGTGATGTTTATCACATTTTTATAATGATTCACAAATTGTTAAAATTCGGATTTATTCGAGAGGGATGTGTATAGTCTTTACCAAATGAAAGAGCAGGACATAAGTATGTATACTCATGTCCTGCTCTTTATTTATGCTCTCGTAATGGCACGTGGAAATAAAATATTATTTTCTAAATGAATGTGCTCAAATAAATCAGACTCTAGCGCTTCAAGACGTTGGTAAACAAGTCGATAAGTACCGCAAGCTCCTTCTGGAGGAGTAAAGTCATTTGTAACTTTACGAAGTTCTTTAATAATGTTGCCTGCGTGGTTATGTTCATTTTCCAACTCATCTACTATTTTACGTAATTTCACATAGTTTTCGTCAATTGGATTTTGTTCAAATTCTAAAATTAATGGGAAATCTTCTGTTTCTTCTTTAATTAAATGCTGTTCTAATTCCATCTTTAATTCGTGAAATAGCTTATGAATTTGAGCTAAGTGAGGCTGACTTGCTCCGTGGACGCGTAATACTTTCGTCACATACGGACTTAACTGTGGTAATTCTTCATTTAAATAGCGATGATGCTTATTTATAACATAATCAATCAATTCACGATAAGAAGCATTTTTCCAATCAATTTCAGATTCATTTAATCGTTTCGTATTATGATAAAGCGTATTTAATTCTGTAAGTACTTCTGTTGCTGATAAATTTCTTTCATGAATTGCATCAATAAGTGGTTTATTACCACCACAACAAAAGTCTATTCTATATGATTTAAAAAGATTACTAGCTTTTGGAAATTGTGTAACAATCTCACCGACAATAGAAGTTTCAGTAAATGTATGTTCCATATGAATGCCTCCATAAAGTTTGAATGTAATATCTAAATTAAGAATAGCAATAAATGAAAAACAATGTGGTGATTGAAATCACTTATAATGTGTCAATTTTAAGGATAATCAAATGAGTTTTATAAAAGGAAGAGGGAGAGGGAATTCGTCATAATAGTTTCTGATAATAAAAAAGAAGCTTACTAGAAGCTTCTTTTTTACTACTATTTTTCACATGCAACTCCATCGCCATCACGATCAAGATGTGAGTCATAACCTGGTTGTCCTTTATATAGAGGAGCTTTCCCGGCAGCTCTAACTGCGGCACAATTTTTGTAATATGCACTACTAGTATTTCCTGAAGCAGGTTGTGTTTGAGCTTGCTATGCTTTTTGCTCTTCTTGTTGCTTACGAGCTTGTTCATCAGCCTGACGTTTTTGCTCTTCTTGTTGCTTACGAGCTTGCTCATCAGCTAGGCGTTTTTGCTCTTCTTGTTGCTTACGAGCTTGCTCATCAGCTAGGCGTTTTTGCTCTTCTTGTTGTTTACGAGCTTGTTCATCGGCTAGACGTTTTTGCTCTTCTTGTTGTTTACGGGCTTGTTCATCAGCCTGACGTTTTTCATCCTCTTGCTTACGAGCTTGTTCATCGGCTAGACGCTTCTCATCTTCTTGCTTTTGAGTTTTTTCGTCCGCCTCTTTTTTCTTTTCGCTATCTTTCTGTTCTTCATTGTTAGAAGCAACTTTTGTACTAGTTGCTGTCGTTTTTTCAGAAGAAGGATCTGAAATACCTGATAGCGCAACAAAAATGACAAATAATACGGCTGTAATAATAAATTGTTTTTTCGCTACACCTGTTTTCTTAATAACAGATAAGATTGCTAGAACAAGGAAGAATATAAATAGAATGAAACTTAAAGTAGAAAAAAACTCGACGACGGGGTGTTCCGATTTTGTTGTACCGGCCGTTATTAATATAATAGAAATCATAAAAAGAATAACGGTAGGACGTCCATATTGTTTTGCTTTTCCATTTTTCTTAAAGAATGAAATAATACATAAGATTAAAAGAATAAAAGCAATAAAAAATAAAGCTGCACCAATATTACTTAAAATCGTCATTTTCATACCTCCATTTGTAAGATTCTTCTTATTGATTATATAGGAACTTATTGGATATTACACGTTTTATATAAATTTAGAAAGTTAATATTTTTACTAGACTTATAAACATTTATTTTATATATAGGGAAAAATAGATATATATCCTATTACGTTTTGAAAGAGATTTCATAAATTATAGTATATCGATTGAAAGGAGGAGATTTGAATGGAATTTCAATTGTTGGTAACTTGTATATTACAAGAAGGTAATGCTTACTTTTTAGTAACGAAGGTAGACGATGTTATTACGTTAAAAGTACCGATTACTGCGGGAGTAGCAGGTTTATTTTTAGCTTTAGGTGTACCAAGATGTTCTTAATTTAAATCTCTATAGTAGAAGGGGAAGGGACATGCCTTCCTTTTCTACTATTACATAATATAATTATGTAAACTTAAATATCATATTTGTGATAGCACGTTTGAAATGGACATGCATATACTATAATGTTTCATTGGATGTTAGCGGTGAAAGGTAGTTTTAATAAGTACATCCAGTGATGTTTTTAAGTTATGAAAATAAAAGAGGTGCTATTATATATGAAAAGAAAAACATTTGATATTCCAGTTACATTGCGAAGAGAGTGGTTTTTACTAGAGTTAGCTTATTTAACGAAAAAATATGGAATTGAAATTGCAACTAGCAAAATGGATGCTGCACCGTTTTTAAGAGATCAAGTTACAGAATCAAAGATAGGGAAAGGGTTACAATACGATAAATATGATGATGAATATATAATTGAAAATTAAAGGGTAACAACAAAATTAAATTAATTTATAACAAAATATAAAATAAAGCAGATTCTAAATATAGAATCTGCTTTATTATGAAGTACTTGTAGTCAACTAACCTCTTTCTAGTGTTTTTCCTACATATTTCTCTTGCGTTATTCCAAAAGATTCAAGAAGAATGCGAGCATAATCTTTAGATTCTATTGGTCGTTTATTTTTAGTGCCTTTAAAGGTTTCTGTATAATTTTTATTTGTTAATGATATGTGACCATAAGTAGTTAATTTACAAGTGATAGCCCCTTTATTAAAAGGAGATTCTTTATGCTCTACAATCACTTTTTGAATGTTATTCACTTTTTTCTCATCTATTGGATCTACAGTGAAAGCATAGCCTATTTTCCATTCATTTGAAGGTTCAGATTGTAAGAAACTTGTAGATTCTCCGTTAGCTCCTTTTCTCATTTCTAAAATATGAGTACCTTTTCGAGTATTTCGCTTACGAATTCGATATTCTCCTGTTTGAGAGGAGATGACTTCTCCGTTAAAAGGGACTGGATGTAAAGGGAGATGAGATGCAAAACCTGCATCCACAACATAATCTTTACCCTCATGACTTAATATGATAATGACATGACCATCATCGGGTTTCCATTTATTATCGTACAGATCATAAACAGTACCGGCTACTTTGTATACTTGAAACCCACAATCAATTAAAAAATAATACAATAAGGAGTTTAATTCATAACAAAGTCCACCTCGTTTTTGAATAAGTAACTTTTCTATTAAGTTATCTTTTGAGATATTTTTAATAGTACCAGCCATAATATCAAGATTTTCATAGGGGAGAATCATTCCCATTTTTAAGAGAATTTCATCTAAATCATCAAATGTTATTTCTTTTGCAGGAATTTTTAAGCGTTTAAAAAACTCCTTTTGTAAATTGGTCATCATAAAGTATTCTCCTTTCTTTTTACAGAATTTTCTTCTGCTCACCGATAGGTTAGTACTTCTAAAAAGTTAATTCAAGTGCGCGGAAATTATCATAATATATGTTTCTGGAAATGTGATTGTTTTTTCTGAAATTTCAGTTTAATTTTTAATCGTAGGAAAGTCTTATAATATAAGCTCCTTTAAAATTAGTTTGTATTTAATGAAAAGAAAGTACAGATCTTTATTATATTTTTAAATAACTAACTAGTAATAAAATGTTTTTTTTACTAAAATTTTTTCAAGATTTGTATGCTTTATATAAACAATATTGATTTAAAAAATATCTGGATGTAGCTAAGTTAACAATTATTGAGAAACTTTTTTGTCGTATTCTATCAAAAGGAAGAGGTAGAAACAAAGAGAATAACGAGAGTTAAGGAAGAGGGTATACAACTAGTAACCTTCTAAAAATAGGGCTAACATCTTTTTAAAATAAAAGATTAGCTATTATTAAGGAAGGGAAAATATAAAATATTATAAAGAAAACCTTCTTTCAAAAAAATAGGGGGAGTAATATGCGACTGATGAGAAGATGCGTGGCCTTACTAATTGTATTTTTTATCATGGCTCCAACGATTAGCACAAATGTACAGGCAGAAGTTGTAAAAGAGCTTGGAAAGGGGTTTCCTGATACAGAAGTATTCACACCTGGAGAATGGTTTTTAGGCCAAAAACCTGCTAATTATGATGAGAATAAACCGCCAATTCTCTTTGTACAAGGAAGAAATGGTAATGCTGATAGTTGGTATGGAAAGACAGTATATCATGATATAAATGATATGTATGATTATGCTTTAAAAGCAGGCTATCAAACAGTGTTTATACAATTGTATGATGCAGCGGGGAAAGGTTCGGCTAGTCAGTGGGATAACGGAAAATTGTTGGCACAAAAACTTGAAGAAATATATAATCATTTCGGTAAGAAAGTTAATATTGTAGCGCATAGTAAAGGTGGAATTGATACACAAGCTGCATTAGTTGAATATGGTGCGAATCGATTTGTTGGAAATGTTATTACACTTGCTACACCGCATCACGGCTCAAATTTAGCAGATTTGTCATATAGTTGGTGGGCAGGGTGGCTTGCTTCTATATTAGGTCAAAAAGATGATGGTACGTACTCGTTACAAATAGGTGAAATGGCAAAGTTTCGTTCAATAATAGATAACAACCCAGCAGCTAAATTAAACCGTTACTATACGGCTACTGGAACTAGCTGGGGGCCAACATTTTCTGCATTATCTATGGGTGGGTTATATTTATCATCGTACGGTTCAAATGATGGACTAGTAAATGAATGGAGTGCCAAGCTATCGTACGGTACACATTTATTTACAGATTCCAGATTTGATCATGACAATATAAGAAAAGGATCAGCTGTTTTTGCACGAATTGAACCATATTTACGTACGACAAATGTGGGATTACCAGCTTTAGTAGCATCCAGCACTAGTTCAAATGAAAATCTAGAACAATTAAATACAACTTCAAATCAAAATATTTTAGGAGGCGAATTACCACAAAATCAGTGGATAGAGCAAAGTATTTCTGTTGATAAAAAGGCTGAAGGAATAGTTTCTGTACTAACTGCTTCTTCTGATGTTGAAGTACAAATGGTATCTCCAAAAGGAAAAATCTATGCAAATAAAGATAGCGCTATAACTACTAGTGAAGGCGAATCTTTCTTTAATGGGGCGACAATTAGAACATTTAAGTTTGATAAATTGGAAGTAGGCGAATGGAAAATCAAAATGATGGCGAAGCAGTCGAAAGATGCATATTTAGTTGTAAGCGATTACAAGGATGGCGCGCCATTTGTTCTTCAAATGCCTACAAAAGTTAAAGTAAATAAACCTGAGTATAAACTGAAAAAATCACCTGTAGCACCTGAAATGAAAGGGGATCTTTCCATAACAGTAAGAGTCGTTAATAAAGAAGGTAAGTTAGTCTCTGAATTTAATGAATTACAAAATGTTAATACGAATACATTTACAGGTGCTTTGAAAGATATAAAACAACCGGGAGTATATAACGTTACGATGGATATAAAAGGGATGAATAAAGAAGGAAAATCATATAATCGTACGATTGTTAAGTCGGTTTATGTAGAGAAATAAGGAAGAATAAATAAGTATAATAAAAAAGTGCAGAAATCTTGTGTTAGAAAGAATTCTGCACTTTTTTTGCGTGATGAAAGATAATAAAAGTCGAAGAAAACTGTTATTCAATAAAAAAAGGTGCTGAAATAGCATCTGAATGTAAAGAAATAATATTAACTTAGTTTTGTAACTGTTAATTCAACTGAATTTATACCATTGTCACAAGTTACAATACTTTGACGATTAAAACCACTATTATTTCTAAGTTGAAGAGTTGAATTAGCAGGCACTGTAACAATCGTTTCGCCAACGAGTTGAAGACATTCGTTATTTGATGAAGTATTCATTTGAATAGCGAAGTCACCTTGACTATTAGCAAGTGGATTGTTATTTAAAAATATAGTTATGACTGGGATATGTGGAAATACAGGATTTAAAGTAGTATTAATACTGGAAATGAACGAAACTCTATAATCACCAAATTGTCTAAAGTGTATATGTAGTAGGATTTAGTAAGGAAACGCCTCCTGCTAAAGGTCCAACGTGATTAAATGGAAAAGGATCGCCAAAAGGAACAGTTATAAATTCAGTTTGCCAAAAAGTTCCGTATGCAGGACAGCTGCGTTTATGTGAATGGTCACATGAACATTTTTTATACGAGTTTGAAGAATGATAGTATGAACCCAATATATTACCTCCTATTCTTAATAAATTTAAACCACATAGTAGTTTATGAAGGTGAATCACAATTGGTGTGTATGCTTGTACTATAAAAGGAGATAGATGTGGAATATAAAGTGGTCAAATGATGAAATGTAGTATTTGGGTATTACCTGTAACACCTTTTGAAGATGATAAGGTTCATAATTTGATAGAAAAATAAATGGAATTTCTAAATAGATTGAAGTAACGAGGAAACGTTTATCCCGCTATTTTCCGAGCAGTAAGACTCCCATCTCAAAATTCAGCGAAAGCAAAGAAGTTAGGTGGGGATGAACAAAACCCCCACTCATTAAAGTTTCACTTTACTATATTAATTTCATCTGACAAACAGCAATATTATCTTTCGCTGTATGGATGTTATCATTTGGTGAAGTTATGGCATTTAACTGTATGTATATTAGGTTATTCAGTTTATTTTTTTATTTGCGTAGCTGAGCAGGAAGAAGTCAGAAAATATAGAATAATGTACATATGAAGCATCGTTTGTTTTTGGTGTGAATAGTAATTAAAGATACGCTAAAATATTTAAAATTGTAACGAAAGAGAGATTAAATAATAGAGGGAGCAACTTACATGGAAAATATATTAAAGGTATCTTCAAAATCAAGCCCAAATTCAGTCGCGGGTGCAATAGCGGGTGTACTAAGAACAAGTGGTAATGTGGAAATTCAAGCGATTGGGGCTGGAGCTATAAATCAAGCGATTAAAGCAATTGCGATTGCAAGAGGGTTCGTCGCTCCAAGTGGTATTGACTTAGCCTTCGTACCAGCATTTCAAGAGATTTCTATCAATAATGAAGAAAGAACAGCGATTAAATTAATTGTAGGTCCTAGAAAGAAAAGGTCTTAGTAGAAGAGAGTGTTACTATAAGGGGAAAAGACCAATAGACTTCCCATGTTAGATACGTTATTTTATGTAACCGATCCTTGGGTGTGGACATGACATTATGCCGGACACATGTCTGTTAAGTTCTCCTTAAACTTAGCGAGTGTTCTAGATACTTAAAAATGCCAAATCCTTTATGATATAAGGGATTTGGCATTTTTGATGTTTTTAAAAATAAACAACCCTAAAACTGCTCATTTAGAAGATTTAGTTTTAGTTTTAGTAGCGGCCATTGAACGTTTTTATGATAGTTTACCTGATAAATAGAAGAGTTTACCAATGAAAAGTAACTGGGGGATTCAAAAAATGAATCAAACTATTTTAGAGAAAGTCCTAAAATTTCGGGATGATAGGAACTGGAAGCAGTTCCACAATCCTAAAGATTTAGCTATTTCTCTTTCTTTAGAGGCGAGTGAGTTGTTGGAGAATTTTCAGTGGAAAAGCAGTGAGGAAGCTGTAGAAACAAAAAAAGAAGACATGAAAGATGAGTTGGCAGATCAATTGGATATTGACTTAGAAGAGATTATTATAAACAAAATAGAAAAAATAATAAAAAATATCCAGTAGAGAAATCTCGAGACTCTAAAAAGAAATATAATGAAATTTAAAAAAGGTGGAATTAAATATGTTATATCTTTTTACTGCAAGTAAAGATAGTGCTATAAAAAATTTGGAAGCTACTATTGAAAAAACATATCCTATTTCTACATGTTTAGCAGATTTAGATGCCGATACAGTAACTAAACTTAAAGATAATGAATTACATGAGAATGTATGTATGTGGGGAGCAACTCCTGGTTCTTCAAATGTTGATAGATGGGAAAAGTTAAAAGAGGGTGACGGGATTTTAGCATATTCTAAAGGGGAATTTAAGTTTTTCGGGACAATTTTTGCTAAGACTCATAACCCAGATGTGGCTAGAAAAATTTAGAAAACAAACGATAATGATGAAACTTGGGAATACATCTATTTTATTAAGGACCTAAAACCTGTAAACATTAAAGCAATCGAATTCGCAGCTTTCTTTGGCTACAAATTGAACCATACACCACAAGGATTTACTAATATTGATTCGGATTTTAGTAAAGTAAAGATTGCAGAAGAAGAGAAATCGGAAAATCGAAAAAAACTAAAATGGAATCTGGTAGGGAAGTATGGCCTCGTGATCCGAAAAAAGCTAAACAAGCTATTAAACAGGCAGAATTTAAATGTGAAATAGATGACACACATGAAACATTTGTATCGGAAGCCAGCCGAAAAAATTATATGGAGGCCCATCATCTAATACCGTTAAGAATGCAACATGATTTTGAAAATAGTTTAGATGTTGTTGGAAATATAGTTAGTATATGTCCGAACTGTCATAGGTTGATTCATTATGGAAGAGACAAAGATAAGAAAAAAGTTTTAGAACTTCTCTTTGAATAAAGAAAAGATTCTTTGAAGAAGTTCGGTATTGAGGTATTTCTCAAAGAGCTATTTGGATACTATGGAATTCTAAAATAAGAATATTCATAGCTATACGGAAGGTAGAATGTTTCATACTTAAACATAGGTATTATTGTGATGGAAATTTAAACTTCGTCTTTTGAAAGTATCAATAATTTGTATTATTTTTATAGGGTTATATATTTTTCTTTTGCTCTGCTGTATAGCAGAGCTCTTTTTTTGTCGTACAAAAGCCACCTATATATGTGAAGTGCACCCCAATTGTTAGGCTGTGTCTAACAATTGGGGTGCACTTCAGTCCTGTCGGGCGGCTTCTTTTAATTTATATTCACCAATTCATCAAACTTAAACTTAGTATTCAAACCAAAAGCATCTGTACAATATATAGTTTTCGTCATCGGTTCAATATGTAATACATTTATGTACATGTCTTGCACCATTCCATCACGATAGTATGAGATATGTATTTCTTCTTCCTCGTGAAAAGATTGCATTAACGCTCTTTCTATTCGTTCCATAGTATCTTGTGTTAAAAAAGGTTTAGGTACTTTATATTGTTCCTCAAACATTCTATGTATTTCCTCGTATTGCTCCGGTATTGAAGCAAACGGATTCCATTTCACCATACCTCTTCCACGTACTACAGGAAAGCCGTTATATTCCATGATGTAATACCACACGTTTGTTTTTTTAACTCCACTACAAACAAACGTGTGTTCTTTTTCGGTTTGAAATGGGACCATTTTGTTAACATGAATATTCAAAAATAATTTTTTTAAGTTAGAATATTCAAAAACTTATTTATGCAAACAAGCATGTCATGATAACATTTAACAAGGGGGTAGAAGTAGATGAGTGTTGACATTATTTCTAAAGAAGAAATCACAAAATTATTAAACGACTGGTATCAAGCTATGATTTCACAACGTGTATTACAGTCTCAGAAAATAAAAGAAGATATTGCAAATAAAATCAATAATATTAAGGAAGACCAAACAATATTAGTCTACTACGCTTTATTGAATGCACGGTATAAACTGCTAATTCGGGATATGGATAGTACAAAAGATATTCTGGACAAAATCGAGCCTTTACCAGAGTCTACAGAGACATTTTTAGAGTACATGCATGATGAAATTGAAAAAGCTGAATTTAATTATTGGCTTGCAGTCCATTACTATCACGTATTAAAACCGATCCTAGCAGTTCAATTTGCTACAAAGGCGAATGAAGTATTTTCAATTAGTCCAGGGTATGAATTAAAAACTGCAGCATGCTTAAATACTTTAGGAATGGCACACATTCGACTAAATGAATTCGAAAGTGCAGAGGAATATTTACTTTCAGCACTAGGTACCTTCCAAAAATCTAATGATGAACTTCTTATTAAACGAGTTAAGCATAATTTAGGACTTTTATACGCAAGTCAAAACATGCCAGAGTTAGCAATTAAACACTTAGAGGATTCATTAGAAAATAACGCTAAAACTATGTTTCTTTTAGCAAGAGAACATTTTAAGTTAGGTTATAGTCATATCGCTAATGAATATATTGAGAATGGCTATAAGATTAGCGACTTATGTTATCGTCATCATTTCCGAATTTTAAAAGCAGTACATAACTATGTACCGCAAGAAGAATTAGAAAATGTGGTTATAGAAGGTATTTCGTATTTTGAAAAAGAAGAATTATATGATTGGGTAAAAGAATATGCTTCTCTTTTAGGTGAAATATTCTATGGTTCAGAAAATCATAGAAAAGCAAGCAAGTATTTGCACATCGCTTTAGATGCAGACAAAAAGAGCATAGAAAGAAGGGCGCTAAAATGAAAAAAGCAATCTTATTAATGATGATGTTATCCGCTGTTTTTACTTTTGGTCTTACTAATGCAAAAGACATACCACAAAACGAAGCAATTGAAGTGTTTATGGATCATGGAGAACATATTTAAAACCTAAGGAAGAGGGCGCTTATAGTGTCCTCTTTTTAATATCTATTATTTATATGATGAGGTTGCAGGTACGTCTTTTGGTTATTGTTTGATAAACGTAAGATGTTTCTAAAAATGTGTATACAAAGGTGTATTTTTGTACTGTATATGTTCACGTACTATATAAAAAAGTATGAAAATCTATAAAAATAATTATTTCAATAAAATTTGTTTTAGATATTAAAAAGTGCCAAAACCCTTGTGGTATAAGGGGTTTGGCACTTTTGTGTTTTTTATATTTTATCAAATAAACAACCCTAAAACTGCTCATTCTTCTCCCAAGATTCAACGATATAATGTGCAATCGTCGGATTGAAGCCTTTACCAACTAAAAACATAATCGCAGCAACTTCTGTTAATGCGTGTTCGTGTGATGTATGTTTTGCTTCATTTAAACCGTAATCTACCCATGGTTTTACGAAATCTAGTACAGGTTTCTTGAAAGGTAAAAATTGTGTACCGACAACTTGTTGAATTTGTTGTTGTGTTGGTTCAGTAATTGGTCCAGGTGGTAAGATTTGTGGTTGTGTAATGTCTAGTGTTGGTCCGGGCGGTAAAATTTGTGGCTGAGTTGGATCTATTGTTGGTGGTTTAGGTGGTGAGACACGCGCGTCGTAGTTTGGTTGATACATTTGTTGTTGATATTGCGGTTGTTGTGGTTGAGTTGTGTATGGGTTTTGTGGTGCTGCATATGGATTTTGTTGATATTGTTGTTCTTGGTTTTGTGGTGCTGCATATGGATTTTGTTGATATTGTTGTTCTTGGTTTTGTGGTGCTGCATATGGATTTTGTTGATATTGTTGTTCTTGGTTTTGTGGTATTACATATGGATTTTGAGGATATCGCTGTTCTTGATTTTGTGGTGCTGCATATGGATTTTGAGGATATTCATAATTTGGACGTGTGTCATATGGATTTTGTTGAAATTCAGTTTCTTGGTTTTGCGTTGTTGCATATGGGTTTTCGTCATATTGTTGCTCTTGCTGTTGTAACTCTTGTTCTTCGTATTGTTCTGTGTATCTCTGTTCTTGTTGTTGAGGATACAATGGTTGCCTTGGATAAGGCGGTTGATTATTATAGAACATGTTTATTCCTCCTTCATGATGATGCCTACCACCTAGTGTATGGGCGGACAAGAAAATATGTGATGAAAAAATGCGGGCGTGTTACAATAAGTAACTGGGTGAAGATAAAATGACAAAACAAGAAAAAATTCAAAAAACAATTACTTTTGTAAAACATATTTTAGAAAAAGATGCGAGTGGGCATGATTGGTATCATATTGAACGTGTACATAAAATGGCGATTTCTTTATCTGAGCAAGAAGGTGGAAATCGTTTTATAATTGAAATGGCAGCATTACTTCACGATGTGGCAGATGAAAAGCTAAATGAAAGTGAAGAAGCAGGAATGAAAAAAGTTTCTGATTGGTTAGAAGAGCTACGTGTTGAAGAAGAGGAAAGTAAACATATTCTTCATATCATCGCCAATATGTCTTATAAAGGTGGCCATGGCGGCACAGTAGAGTCACTTGAAGGGAAAATTGTTCAAGATGCGGATCGTTTAGATGCTCTTGGTGCAATAGGAATTGCTCGTACATTTGCATATGGTGGGGCGAAAGGGAGATTAATGTATGACCCAACTATTCCGCCGCGTGAAGAAATGACGAAAGAAGAGTATAGAAAAAATAATGATCCATCTTTAAATCATTTTTATGAAAAACTTTTGAAATTAAAAGATTTAATGAATACGAATGCAGCAAAACAAGAGGCTGAAATTCGTCATCGTTATATGGAACAGTTTATTGAACAATTTATGAAAGAGTGGAATGCACAAATATGAAAATGTTAACTGTGGAGAACTTATCAAAATCATATGGAGAAAAGCCGTTATTTGATGGATTATCATGTAGTATTACAGAAGGACAACGTGTCGGAATTATTGGTGTAAACGGAACTGGTAAATCGACATTATTAAAAATTATTGCAGGATTAGAAGCTCCTGATACAGGTGATATGACGCATTCACGTGGGTATACAATTAGTTATTTATCACAGCAACCAGAGTTTGATGAAAAACTGACAGTATTAGAGCAAGTGTTCCATGGTGATACACCTTTAATTCGTCTTCTTCGTGATTATGAAAAAGCACTATTAAATATTGAAAAAGATCCAAGTAATGAAAAAGTACAGGAACAATTATTTGCAGTGCAGCAACGTATGGATGCAATGAGTGCATGGGAAGCAAATGCAAATGCGAAGTCTCTTTTAACGAAATTAGGAATTACGGACTTCACTGCAATTGTTGGGAATTTATCTGGTGGACAGAAAAAACGTATTGCAATGGCACAATGTTTTATTGAAACACCGGATTTATTAATTTTAGACGAGCCTACGAACCATCTTGACCATGAGACAGTTGAATGGTTAGAAGAATATTTAGCGAGATATACAGGTTCGGTATTACTTGTAACCCATGATCGTTATTTCTTAGATCGTGTGACGAATCGTATTTTTGAATTAGATAATGGTAAACTATATAGCTACGAAGGAAACTATAGTACATTTTTAGAAGCGAAAGCACTTCGTGAAGAGCAAGAATTGGCACAAGAATCGAAACGCCAAAATTTATATCGTCGTGAACTTGCTTGGATTCGTCGTGGTGCAAAAGCCCGTTCTACGAAACAAAAGGCGCGTATTCAGCGTTTTGATGCGCTAAAGGCACAAGAAGGACCAGCTGCAAAACAGTCAGTTGATATTGCACTAAGCGGAAGTCGTCTAGGAAAGAAAGTACTTGAGTTAAAAGATGTAACGAAAAAATTTGGCGATAAGACGGTATTACATAATTTTAATCATATTGTGAAACCGGGTGATCGTATCGGAATTATTGGGGCGAATGGAAGTGGGAAATCTTCCCTATTAAATATGCTTGCAGGTAAGTTATCTCCTGATAGTGGTGAAGTGGAAGTAGGACAAACTGTAAAAGTTGCTTATTATACGCAAGAAAATGAAGAGATGAATTTAAATCAGCGTATGATTGAATACATTAAAGAGATTGCAGAAGTTATTCATACGACAGATGGAAAAGTAATTGGTGCATCTCAAATGTTAGAACGTTTCTTATTCCCGACACATTCACATGGTACACCACTTGGTAAACTATCTGGTGGTGAAAGAAGACGTTTATATTTATTACGTATTTTAATGGGAGAACCAAACGTACTTTTACTTGATGAACCTACGAACGATCTAGATACACAAACATTAACAGTACTAGAAGATTATTTAGAAGATTTCCCAGGTGTCGTTTTAACTGTATCGCATGACCGTTACTTCTTAGATAAAGTAGTAGATGAACTGTTCATCTTTACTGGCGGAGGCGAAGTGCGTGAGTTTCTAGGTAGTTATACAGATTATTTAGAAATGGAAAAAACGAGAGAACTTATGGAGAAAGCGGAAGTTCAAAAAGAGAAAAAAGTTGTAGAAGAAGCTCCAAAACAACAACGTAAACGTAAACTTTCATACAATGAACAGCGTGAATGGGAAACGATTGAAGATACAATTGCCGAACTTGAAGAGAAAATTGAGTCAATTGGAGAAGAACTTGCGAAAGTTGGATCTGACTTCACAAAGGCACAAGAATTATCTGAAGCACAGCAGAAAACAGAAGAAGAGCTAGAAAAAAAGATGGAAAGATGGAGTGAACTATCAGACATCGTTGAAGGATTAAAATAAAAACAAGCTGCATATATTGAAAAGTAAAGAGAAAAACTTTACACTATTGGTAGAACCTATTTTAGGAGGGAAAAAATGAGAACATCTAATCCAATGTTGAAAAAAGAGGCATTCCGTAAAGAGGGAGCAAGTGCTTCTGCGATGACGATTGGCGGAACAGTAGGCAAAACGTTCATTATGCTTATCTTGCTACTTGCAACGTCTGTCTATTCATACATACAGATGATGCAGGGGACGATGAAGATGCCAGTATTAATTGGTGCTTTAATCGTTGCGGCAATCATCGCATTTGCGTCTATGTTCTTCCCGCGTATTTCACCTTTTGGTGCACCAATCTATGCAGCGGTAGAAGGGGTTGTGTTAGGAAGTATTTCAGCAGTTTATACAATGAAATTTGGCGATTCTATCGTTTTAAATGCTGTATTACTAACAATCTCAATTCTATTTGCAATGTTAGTGTTATATGCAACACGCGTAGTAAAAGTAACGGATAAATTCCGTACAGGCGTGATGGCAGCAACACTTGGAATTATGGTTATGTATTTAGTCGTATTTCTACTAAATATGTTTGGTGTAACTGTTCCATACATTCACCAAGGTGGTACAATCGGTATTATTATTAGTGCAGTTGTTATTGTAGTTGCTGCATTAAACTTATTACTAGATTTCGATTTAATCGAAAATGGTGTACGTAGTCAAGCTCCGAAATATATGGAGTGGTATACTGCGATGGGATTAATGCTTACATTAGTATGGTTATACTTAGAAATTCTTCGTTTCGTTTCGTACTTTACGAAAAATGACTAATAAAAAAATTCTGCATGAAAAATGCAGGATTTTTTTTATTTTCAAAGATATATTGAATGTATGGTATAATATGGATGATAGCAACTTGAAGTGAAGGAGATGGAATATGATGAAAGAGAAGAAGGGGATTATGAAAAAACTATTTTCTAAAAGTTTTTTCATAGAACTAGATGAAGCTTTAACGTATCCATCATCAAAAGTTATTACTTCAGCGATTGAAGGATATGCAACTGAATGCAATGAAAGATTAAAATTTGAGAGTAAAGTTAAACCGATTACTTTCTACTTAGAAAATGCAATGTACCGTGCTGAAATAAAGATGGCTCGCGGAGGATATTACATATCTTGTACTGAAGTGTAATAAATTTTGAAACCATACATGTTTGAACTATGTATGGTTTCTTTTTTTGTTTTGTAAGGTCTAAAATAATACTTTTTACTTACGGATATATCATTTTGTGCTTTTTACCATTCAAACATTTCTCCTTACAATGAAGAAAAACATGTGAGGTGGTATAACTTATGATGAATCGAGTTGTATTAATCGGTAGATTGACAAAGGAGCCAGAATTATACTACACAAAACAAGGCGTCGCTTATGCACGAATATGTGTTGCGGTGAATAGAGGATTTCGAAATAGTTTAGGTGAACAACAAGTCGATTTTATTAATTGTGTCGTTTGGCGCAAATCGGCTGAGAATGTAACTGAATATTGTAAGAAGGGGTCGCTCGTTGGGATTACAGGGCGTATTCAGACTAGTAATTACGATGATGAACAAGGAAAGAGAATATATAGAACTGAAGTTGTGATTGAGAGTATTACCTTTTTGGAGAGAAGGCGGGAGGGGGCATCGTAATAAAAGGTGATTTTAAGTAATAGCTTCGGAAAAAATTGTGGAAAGTATTTTAATAAACTTAATGGATAAAAAATAAAAATCATCGGAAACGAAAGCTTTTAAAATCCCGTTCCTAATTTAAAATGTAAAAAGAATGAAATAGTATGGTAGCGGGAAGAAAGTAGTAAAATTAAGCATCCGAGTAGGAGTATAGAGTGATAACATGTTACAATACAGCTAAGAACATGCAATAAAGGAGAGTTTTTTACGTGAAGATTAAAGCAATTGAACCGACGCCAAGTCCAAATACAATGAAAGTTATTTTGAATGAAGTATTACCATCAGGAGCACGTAATAATTATACAAATGAAAATAAAGAACAAGCACCAATGCAAGTGCAAGAAATTTTGAAAATTGAAGGCATTAAAGGTGTATATCATGTAGCCGACTTTTTAGCAGTGGAGCGAAATGCGAAGTATGACTGGAAAGTTTTATTACAACAAGTTCGTGCTGTTTTCGGCGAAGAAGTATTGGAAGAAAGTGAAGAACAACAACTTGCTCATTTTGGAGAAGTGAAAGTGTTTGTTCAAATGTTCTTTACAATTCCAATGCAAGTAAAGTTAACAGATGGAACGACGGAAGAACGTGTTGGTTTACCAGATCGTTTTAAAGAATCAATTATGAAAGTGCAAATGTCTGCACCAAACGTTGTAAAAGAGCGTAAATGGGTAGAACAAAGTACACGTTACGGTAATTTTGAAGAAATTGGGAAAGAAGTAGTGGAAGAGATTGTTGCTGCTTATTCAGAAGAACGTGTAAATGAAACGGTTAAAGAATTATTAAATCAAGCGGGTGCTGTTGAAGTAACGATTCAAAAGCGTGAGCCATATAAAGTAACAGAAGAGATGATGAAAGATTCTGACTGGAAAAACCGTTTTGCAGCATTAGAACAAATGGATCCTACTGAAGAAGATATTCCAGTGTTGAAGATGGCGTTAGATGATGAAAAAGTTTCAATACGCCGCTTAGCAACAGCGTATTTAGGTATGGTAAAAGGTGATGAAGTATTACCGTTATTATATAAAGCGTTGTTAGATCGCTCTGTAAGTGTTCGCCGTACTGCAGGAGATTGTTTATCAGATGTAGGTGATCCGGCAGCGATGTTCGTTATGATTAAATCTCTGAAAGATCCAAGTAAATTAGTACGCTGGCGTGCAGCGATGTTCTTATTTGAACTTGGAGATGAAAGTGCGATTCCAGCATTAAAAGCAGCGCAAGATGATCTAGAGTTTGAAGTAGCCATGCAAGCACGTCTAGCATTAGAGCGTATTGAAGGCGGAGAAGAAGCAAAAGGTTCTGTATGGAAACAAATGACGGAGTCTCGTAAAGGGGAATAATGTATGATTGTTTTCTATGATAGTTGGTGTCCGATGTGTACGGCCGTTGCAGAACGTACGAAAAAATTAGATAAAAAGGGTAAGATGAAATTTGTTTCATTTCGAAATGAAGATGTAGTTGAGAAGTATGAACTTTCTCAAGAACTACAAAGCAAGATGGAACAAAGATTGTATATTTTAAAAAATAATAAGTGGTATGACGGTATTCAGAGCATACATGTATTAGCAAAGGCCGTTCCATCTTATTGGTTTGCAGTTCCTTTTATAAAGCTATCTATCGTACTTGGTTTTGGAAGTAAAGTATACGATTATATCGCTAATAATAGAAAACTTGTTCCAGTGGGACATTGCCGCGGTGGGGTTTGTGAAATCCCTACAAAAAAATGAAATCATCGTTATCTTTCTTTTGCACCTATTAATAGAGCGTGATATGATGAATTTGGAATGAAAGTTGAAGGAGAGATTACAAGATGTCAAATGCTTATGAAGAATACATGCGCCAAATGGTAATCCCAATGCGCCAAGAGTTAGTGCGTTCTGGGTTTGAAGAGTTAACTACAGAAGAAGCTGTAACAGAATTTATGGAAAATACATCAGGTACAACTTTAGTAGTTGTAAACTCTGTTTGTGGTTGTGCAGCTGGTTTAGCACGTCCGTCAGCAGGTCAAGCGGTTGTTCGTGCTGAAAAACAACCTGATCATCTTGTAACTGTATTCGCAGGTCAAGATAAAGATGCTACTGCAAAAATGCGTGAATACTTCGGAGAAATTCCTCCATCTTCACCATCTATGGCATTATTAAAAGGAAAAGAAGTTGTTCACTTTATTCACCGTCATGAAATTGAAGGTGCAACTATGGACGAAATTATTACGAACTTAGAACAAGCTTTCGAAAAGAATTGCTAAAGAAGGGGGAGAGTAAATCTCCCTCTTTTCTTTATATAGAGGTGAAACAATGATCGTAACAACAGCAGGAAGAACGAACAAAGAAATGACAGATTATGCAAACGAGGTAGCAGCAGAATTAAATGCTTCTTTCGTTAAACGTAATGACATACCGGTACATAAGCTACATGAGCAGTATGAACAAGATGTGCTTGTCGTAGGGAAGAACCGATTAGCTATTTATCCAAAAGGTACGGAAGAATCGTTTTTCTTTCATCCGAACTCAGCGATGTTTCGTGTGAAAAGGTTAATGCGTGGAGAACACGATCCGTTTGTACAAGCCACGCAATTAGAGAGAGGAATGACAGTGTTAGATTGTACGCTCGGGATGGCATCAGATAGTATTGTAGCTAGTTATGTTGTTGGGGAAAGCGGAAAAGTAACAGGACTTGAAGGCAATGAGTATATGGCTTATATTATGGAAAATGGTTTGAAAACATGGTCTTCATCTGTTTCTGAAATTGATGAAGCAATGCAAAGAATCCAAGTAAAGCAAACGGAGCATTTTTCATTTTTAGCGCAATGTGAAGACAATAGTTACGATGTCGTTTACCTTGATCCGATGTTTGAAGAAACTGTCATAGAATCCGATGGAATTAAAGGATTAAAACACTTCGCTTTGTATCATGATATTACTGACGAAACAATTGCGGAGGCAAAACGAGTGGCGAGAAAACGTGTCGTTTTAAAAGATCATTTTCGTAGTTCTAGATTTGAAAAACACAATTTTTATGTATACAAAAGAAAAAGTGCTAAGTTTCACTTTGGTGTAATTGACCCTTGCTAATTGTTTGAAAAGATGTATAATAAGCAATAATTAATTAAATATACTGTCTGTGATGAAGAGAGTAGTCTTTTTTAGAAGGAAAGCGAGCTAGGGATGGTGTGAGCCTAGTACGGAAGAAAAAGATGAAGCGCACTTCGGAGATGCTTCTTGAACGAATAGTAGAGAAAGCCGAGGCCCCCTGTCCTCGTTATAAACGGGAAAGTGGTTCGTAACGAACAACAAGGGTGGTACCACGGGTTAAAACTCGTCTCTTTTTTAGAGACGAGTTTTTTGTGTTTTAAAAAATAAGGAGGTTGTATCATGGATTATAAAATGCAGTTTGCGGAAAGTTTATCTAATATTTTCACGAATGAATTAACGCAAAAACAAATTTTAGATTTAATTGAAACACCGAAACAAGATGAATTTGGAGATGCAGCGTTCCCATGCTTTTCATTAGCGAAGCAATATAAAAAAGCACCAGCTCTTATCGCAAAGGAAGTTGCTGAGAAATTCAATGATCCGTTTTTTACGAAAGTAGAAGCCGTTGGTCCTTATGTAAATGTATTTTTCAATCGTGAAACTGTAAGTGATGCAGTATTAAAAACAGTTTTAGCGGAGAAAGAAGAGTTCGGTCAAAACCACTTTGGCTGTGAAAAAACAGTAGTAATTGATTATTCCTCTCCTAATATCGCGAAACCTTTTTCGATGGGGCATTTACGTTCTACAATGATAGGAAATTCGCTGAAACATATCGCTGAAAAATGTGGCTATGAAGTTGTAGGGATTAATTATATAGGAGATTGGGGAACACAGTTTGGAAAGTTAATTACCGCATATAGAAAATGGGGAAATGAAGAAGTAGTGAAAGAGGATCCAATACGTGAGTTATTTAAGTTATATGTTCAGTTTCATGCAGAAGTAAAAGAGAATGAAGAATTAGAAGAAGAAGGACGTGCTTGGTTTAAAAAGCTAGAAGAAGGCGATGAAGAAGCTGTTGAACTTTGGAATTGGTTCCGTCACGAATCATTAAAAGAATTTTCTCGTATTTATGAACTTCTCGGTGTGGAATTTACTAATTTTCAAGGCGAGGCTTTCTATAATGATAAAATGGAAGACTTTATTGGGATTTTAGAAGAGCACGACTTACTGGAAGAATCAGAAGGCGCATTAGTCGTTAATTTAGAAGAAGAAGGTATGCCGCCATGTTTAATTAGAAAGTCAGATGGTGCGACGATTTATGCAACGCGTGACTTAACGGCAGCTTTATATCGTCAAAACACTTATGGGTTTGATAAAGCGCTATATGTTGTTGGTCCAGAACAAAGCTTACATTTCAATCAATTTTTCACCGTATTAAAAAAACTTGGCTATACTTGGGTTGATGGTATGGAACACGTACCGTTTGGCTTCATTTTAAAAGATGGTAAGAAAATGTCGACACGTAAAGGAAGAGTTATTTTACTTGAAGAAGTACTCGAAGAAGCAATCGAACTTGCAAAACAAAATATTGAAGAGAAAAATCCAAACTTAAAACAGAAAGAAGAAGTAGCAAAGCAAGTCGGTGTTGGTGCAGTCATCTTCCACGATTTAAAAAATGAGCGTATGCATAATATCGAATTCTCATTAGAAAATATGCTGAAATTTGAAGGAGAAACAGGACCTTACGTACAGTACACACATGCACGTGCTTGTTCTATTTTAAGAAAAGAAAGTGTAGAATTTGAAACATGTACATTTGCTTTAAAAGACGATCATAGCTGGAGTGTCGTAAAATTACTAAATAAATTCCCGCAAATAATTGAAGCAGCTTTCAATAAAAATGAGCCATCGATTATTTCGAAATATATATTAGATGTAGCACAATCATTCAATAAATATTACGGTAATGTTCGTATATTAGAAGAGAGCAAAGAAAAAGACAGCAGACTCGCATTGGTTTATGCTGTGACGGTTGTATTAAAAGAAGGATTACGTTTACTTGGGGTGGAGGCACCTGAGGAAATGTAACATAGTAGTAAACTGACAAACTGGGTCTAGTATAAACCTGGTTTGTTTTTTTATTGGATATATATTTTTTTTGCAAAATCAATTAAAATCTTTTTAGAGAGGGTGATTCATATTGATTCGAACTTTTATTTTACAAATTCCTTGTCATAGAAGATTAGATAGGAGTTTTTTTAAACTACAAAAGTACATACCTTTATGTGCGCGTTGTACAGGCATGCTTATTGGTATTTTAATGTTTCCAATTTATTTTTATATGACACCTTCATTTCTTTTGGCAATCATACTATCATTTTTCGCTCAAATTCCGTTACTTATCGATGGGTTCACCCAAAAGTGGAAATGGAGAAGTAGCTCAAATTTGCTAAGAATAACTACTGGTGTATTAAGCGGTAATGGTATGGGATTATTCATTTCCTCTAGTGTTATATGGATATTATCTTAAGATATATAGTAATGGAGGTATTTACATAGATGTTCTGGATTTACTTAATTCTAATTTTTATTTCAGGCGGAAGTGGAATTGGTTTTATGATTCAAAATAAGTATACAGAAGCAATAATAGCTTTTGTTATTTGTATACTATTGTTTGGGCTACTGTATTATTATCTTAAAAGAAACAAAAGAAAGAGAAAAGCAGATTGTGACGATTTAGACTGTACGGATTGTTTTGATTGTGATTGTACTTGTTAAATTTTTCTTCCAAATAAAAAGCTAGTGTATTATTAAAAATACACTAGCTTTTTTGCTTTGAAATTTTAAGAAAAGTGTAGGAATACGGCTATTATATAGAGAACTTTAGTTTTGTATATAAAAGGAGGCGTTAGATGTTGGAAACGTATGATTGGAACAATAAACTAACATATTTAAAAAACACGAGAGATTTATATTACAACGACGATTATGTAAGCTTTTTAGTAAATACAGTTTGGAAGATTACTAAGCCTGTACATATCGTTGATTACGGTTGTGGATATGGTTATTTAGGATTAGTATTAATGCCATTGCTCCCAGAAGGTTCAAAGTATACAGGTATTGATAGTGGAGAAACATTATTAGCTGAAGCCAGAGAGTTGTTTCGTTTACTTCCGTATGATTCAGAATTTCTTGAAGGAGATGCTACAGAAATTGAACTGAACGATAAATACGATATAGCAATCTGTCATGCTTTCTTATTACATATGACTACTCCAGAAACAATGCTAGAAAAAATGATACATTCAGTTAAAAAGGGTGGAAAAATAATCTGTTTTGAACCACATTGGATTTCTAATATGGCTTCTTATTTACTAGATGGGGAGAAACAATCGGAATTTATTCAGCTAGGTGTTTTGCAGAAATTATTTGAAAGTGATACGCAAAGAAATGGTAAAGATGGCAATATAGGCATGAAAATACCGATATATTTAAGTGAATTAGGTGTGAAAAATATTGAATGTAGAGTAAGCGATAAAGTGAACTTTTTAGATTCAAATATGCATCACAATGATAAAAACGATTTGTATCAATCATTAAAAGAAGAGGGGATTGCAGGTGATCCGGGCGATAAGCAACAATTTGTAGAACGTTTAATAGCCAGAGGATTAACATATGATAATGCGCTAGCTCAATATGAAGCTGAACTACGATTTTTTAACATATTTCATGTGTATTCTTCTTTTGTATACGCTCCCAATATGAAAATTACATTTGGTGACATAGTTTGTTAAAAGGTATGATGTATAAGGATTGTCGTTTAATGTCGATAAGTCGATATTCGACATATAATCGCTGATAAATGTTAAGAATCGGTCGATATAATTTGAAAATCGCCGATAAAATGAAAGAATCGCTGATATATTTGAATTATCGCCGATATAATTTTATGTACTAATTTCAGCTTCTACAAGATAAAAACCGCATGTTACGTTATTCCATATAATTAAACAAAATACGGAGAAAAACAATCGTTTTTACTATATTTTGTTATAAATTTGAATAATATTAATTAATACCATCCATTATAAGAGATTTTAGTTGAATACATACTATATGGTGTGTAAAATCTAAGCAAGTAGCAGTATAAATATAAATTCGAGGTGAATGCATGCTAGATTTTAAGCAGTTAGAAACTTGTTTAAAAGACAAGAGATTTGTAGATGGATTACAGGAAATAAATAATGAAATTGCATATATAAAAGAAACGAATACTTTATCCTATGTGAAGAATTGGCTTGCCAATATTCCTTCGCATAAGGAGTTCGATATATTAATTCGTCTTACTGATGAAGGGCTTATGCACCAATACAGTTCATTCCTCATTCGTTACGCTTATAAAAAATTCCCAAATATGAGAACGCTCTCTTTATATTGTGATGAGTTAATTGATGAGCGGAAAATTCTTGAAGCAGAGCAGCTGTTAAAAGAAACTTTAGAAGAGAGTAATAAAGAAGAAATAGATGCAGATTTTTTAGCGAAAACATATTTTACGTTAGTACGATGTCTTTTAGAAATGAAACGAAACGAAGAAGCGTTAATGTATATGCAAAAAGCAGAGGAGTACAGTGCACGCGCAGTGTTTGATAAATGGGGCTACGTTTATATGCATACAGGTGAATGGGAGAAAGCGGAAGAACAATTTATTGCTGGCATGCAGCATGAAGATTGTGAAGAGTTATCTACCTATTTATTATCACAATTGTATGCGAATAAAGGAGAACAAAAACGCGCGATACAGTTAATCGATGATGCAATTGTAAAATTCCCACAAGTACCATATTTTCATTTTGAGAAGATAAAGTATTTATTAGATTTAGAGCGATATGAAGAGATGTTAGCGGTAATAGATAACATAAATACTCAGCTGCCGTATCATGCCTATAATACTTACTTTGTACATTTACGTGCAGAAGCACTGTACAAAATGAATAAATTTGCAGATTTACAAAAACTATTAAAAGAAGAAAAGAGTTTAAAAGAATCTTTATATCATAATTTAGAAAAAAATCCGGATGGAAAAAAGGTTCACTTGCCGATAGTTCCTATTGTACAAAAGGATAATTATTGTGTTCCGACAAGTTTAGAGATGATGTTGCGTATATGGGGAGAGAAACGTACACAAGATGAAATAGCAGAGTTTATTTTTGATATGACAGGTTCGAAGTTTTCAGATACTGTTTCTTATTTAGAAGAATTAGGTTATGAATATCGTTATTTTAAAGGGAATGAAGAGAATTATAAGAGACTGATTGACGAAGGAATTCCTGTTTTATTAAGTATAGATATTGAGCATGCTTCACACGTACAAGTTCTATCTGGATATGATGATACATTGCAAGCTTTCTATGTTCAAGATCCAAACTTTATAGAACCAGTTCTTGTGGAATATAGTAAATTACAAGAAAAATATCGTTATACAGGCTGTTTAGCAATCACGTTTGTTCCGAAAGAAAAGAAGGAGCAACTAGCGTTTCTAAGTGAGGAAGAAAATCGTTACTTTAAATCTATTTTTTCTCTTACGGATCATTTAGATGAACATGACAAAGAGGGGATTAGTAACTTAGTACAATTTTTAAAAGAAACGAGTGATAATCCAAATACGTGGTTATATACGATAAAGCACTTAGATGTTGAAGTAGATAAAGAATTTATTTTATATTGTATCGATAAGTTAATGGAAAAGTTTCCGAACTCGGACTTTGTTAAATTGCATGGTGCACAGTGTTTTATTCGTCTTCAAGAAGTAGAGAAAGCGGAGCAAATGCTGACAAGCGTTGAGAAGAAAAATAATCGTGCTTTATATCATTTAATAAACGGAAGATATGCTTTTGAGCAGGAAAGTTATATAGAAGCGATTTCAAGCTTTCGTTCATCGTTACAATTAGACGCAGATCAGCCTATTGCTTGGAGTTTTCTCGCTTTATCCTATATGTATATTGATCAATCTGAAAAAGCATTGCAATACTCTCAAGTTGCGTTAGAGCGTAGTCCTGAAAGGTTCACTTTAACAAATCACGGTTTAATATTAATAGATTTAGAAAGATATGAAGAAGCATATGAAATCTTTAATGACTTGTTAAAAGAGTATAAATATGAAGCGCATGTATGGTATGAACGAGCGAGATGTGCACATCAACTAGGGAAAGTATATTTAGCAATAAAAGGGCTTAAAGTAGCGATTCGTTTGGATAGTAATGCACCTTACATTTATACGAAACTTTCGGAAATATACGAATCTGATTTGAAGGATGAGGAAAGTGCGAAAGAAATTTTATTAAACGGTATTGAGAATTGTGATGATAAAGCACCTCTTTACGTAAAATTAGGTGATTATCATTTTCAAAATGATAGCTTGGAAGAAGCAGAAGTATTGTATAAGCGTGCTTTAGAAGAAAATGATGAGGATGTTTATTCTCACTTCGGACTTACACAAGTTTATATGGCAAGAGAACAATATAAGGAAGCAAAAGAATATATACTTGGTCTTGAGAAGCAAATTGAAAAGAGCCAAGATTTCCTCATGAATGCAGGAATGGTTTTATGGGATGCTGAAATTGAACTTGGTGGAAATGAAGAAGGGTTTAAAGTAGCACTATCTAAGTTAGAAAATGGTATAAAGAAAAGTGATTATAATGTAGCAAGTGCGTTAGATGAATATGTGAATCGAATTAAAGGAACGGAATTTGTACAACGAGGTATAGCATTTTTAAGAACGTTACACAAAGAAAGAAATGAAGTAAGTGAGTACGGTTGTTATGCAGGTATTTTATATGAATCTATTGGACAGTACGGCCAAGCGATGAAAAGATATAATAAGGCGATAGAACAAATGGAAACGGCATTACCGTATTACCGAATTGGTGAAACACTTATGGCATTAGGGCAATTGACGGAAGCAAAACAAGCGTATGAAACATGTTTAGAGCTTGATGGGAATTTCGTAGGTGTACATTTACAGCTTGCGGAAATATACGAAAAAGAAGAAAACCGTTCTAAAGAACAAAGTCATATGGTTCAGGCGATGAAAGAAGAGCCGTTGCATATTAATATGGAATATTTAGCACAGCTTTCAGTAGATATGAATCTTCAGGAAGAATTGCTGACTGAACTAGAACAATTAGTGGACGAAGTACCTGAAATATGGCGTTTAGATGCGATTGCATATGTGTACGGAGCGATGAATGAAATAGATAAAGAACAAGCACAGGTTGAATACGCACTACAATTAGATGGTGAGCATATAGAAGTTCTATATCATTATGCAAAAGTATTAGTGAAAAAAAGAAATGTAAAAGCAATTGAAGTTGCAATGAAAGTAATACAAAAAGATTTTGATAATGAACGTATATTTGATGTTTATGTAAAAGCAGTAGAGCAACATAAAAAATTGTCTAACATACGAGATTTTCTTCATACGTTAAAGGTGAAAAAAGCAGAAAGGAGTACAGCATTCATGTATGCTGCAGCTGCAGTTACGGAAATATGGATTGAACGCCAGCTGCATGAACAGCCAAAACGATCTATCATTACGAGAGCTTTTTATCGTATGAAAAATCGTGCGAAAGAAATTTCAATGGTTACTATGATAATTGATTTATATGAAATCTCTTTAAAGTTAAATCCGAAAAATAGTATGGCAGCACAGCGATTTGCGCTATTTTATGAGAATGTAGAGATGAATAAAGAAGCAATAGAGATTCTGCACACGTCACTAGAAAATAAATGGGATTATGACGTAGCGAAGCAACTTGTAAATCTTTTCGTTGAGTGCGAGGAAGAAGATATGTTAAGAGATGCTTTGGAATTAACGAAACAAATGGTTCGAGAACTACCAGATGATTATGATACTCTTCTTCTGCAAGCACAAGTATTCTTTAAAGCAGGGGAAGAAAGAAAAGCAGAAAAGATTATCTTACAATTAACAGAGCAAACACCGTTTGTAAGTAGAGCATTTCTTGCTTTAGGAGAAATATATCAAAGTCAAGAAAGGTTTGAAGAGGCAATTCATGTATTAGAAAATGCTTCTATACATCATCCAAATGAAACAGCAATTCTTCTTTCTTTAGCATCTTCATATCATGGTGCCGGCCAAACGATAAAGGCAGAAAAAATAACAAATGAAGTATTAATAATTGACGCGAGTGATTTGTTAGCAAGATATGATCGAGCTTGTTATTTAGCACAGTTAAATAGAAATGAAGAGGCGAAGGAAGAGCTTGAATTTGTCCTTCGTGAGGATGAATCGGGATTCTTTGCTGAACTTATTGAGGATGATGAAAATTTAGCAGCATTGCGAGAGTTTGAAAAGTAATTGTATAAGAATAGGGGAAAAAGATAAGGATATATTTTGAATTAGTTGACAATTAGTTGCTAAATGGCATAAAATAACTTTTAACAAAGTATACAAATCTGAAGACGAGAAAGAGTAAAATAGTGAGCTGTTCTCCAGAGAGCCGGTATATTGCTGAAAGCCGGTGTGCAGACGTTATTTGAAAATCATCTCCGAGGAGCCGAGGCTGAAAGTAAGTAAGCCCGGACGGATGTCTACCGTTACAAAGAACACGTATGATAGTACGTTGCTAAGTGCTATTAGTGAAAAAGCTAATAGAATTAGGGTGGTATCGCGGGTAAACCCGTCCCTACTTTATAGGGACGGGTTTTTTGTGTGCTTTAAAATATTCAAAGGAGTGATTGTATATGGAAAAAGTAGATGTAAAAGAATCAGCTGTAGGAAGAGAAATGCGAATTCGCAAACAGTGGAACGAACAAAATATTTTCGAACAATCAATTCAGAATCGAGAAGGCGCACAGTCTTTCGTATTTTATGAAGGACCACCAACGGCGAACGGACTACCGCATGTAGGTCATGCACTTGGACGAACAATTAAAGACTTAGTAGCAAGATATAAAACGATGGCTGGTTATAAAGTGTTAAGAAAAGCAGGATGGGATACACATGGTTTACCTGTAGAATTAGGCGTTGAGAAGCAACTTGGTATTTCTGGTAAACATGAGATCGAAGAATATGGCATTGAATCATTTATTCAAAAGTGTAAAGAGAGTGTTTTCACATATGAGAAGCAGTGGCGCGAATTCACTGAAAGTATTGGTTATTGGGTAGATATGGATGATCCGTATGTAACTTTAAAGAATCCATATATCGAAAGTGTATGGCATATTTTGGGGACAATCCATGAAAAAGGATTGTTATATAAAGGACATAGAGTTTCACCATACTGCCCAAGCTGCCAAACCTCATTGAGCTCACATGAGGTTGCACAAGGGTATAAAACAGTAAAAGATTTAAGTGCAACTGTGAAGTTTAAAGTGAAAGATAGTGAAAATGAGTATTTCTTAGGTTGGACAACGACACCTTGGACACTTCCAGCAAACGTTGCGCTTGCTGTCCATCCAAATATGGAATACGTTAAAGCAAAACAAGAAAGTCATGTATACATTGTTGCAAAAGAACGTGTACAAGAAGTATTAAAAGAGAATTATGAAGTATTATCTGTTCATAAAGGCGAAGAATTATTAAACACATCTTATACAGCACCATTTCCGATGAAAGAAGTTACAAATGGTTACCGCGTTATTGCAGCAGATTTTGTAACGGGAGATAGTGGTACAGGACTTGTTCATATTGCTCCAGCATATGGAGAGGACGATTATAGAGTTGTTCAAAGTGAAGGATTGTCATTCTTGCACGTTGTAGATGAAAAAGGTGAGTATACAGAGGCAGTACCATTTTTGAAAGGGAAATTTGTAAAAGATTGTGACGTGGATATCGTTCGTTATTTAGCGAAGGAAGGTTTACTGTATCATAAAGAAAAATATGAACATAGCTATCCGCATTGCTGGCGTTGTGATTCACCACTACTTTATTATGCAGGAGAAAGTTGGTTAATCCGAACAACTGCAATTAAAGATACATTTTTACAAAATAATGATTCTGTTACTTGGTATCCGGATCATATGAAACATGGACGTTTTGGTAAGTTTTTAGAAAATATGGTAGATTGGAATATTAGCCGAAATAGATATTGGGGAACGCCATTGAATGTATGGGAATGTGAAAGTTGTGATCATCAGTTCGCACCGAAAAGCATTGCCGAATTAAGAAAGAATAGTACGAAAGAAACACCAGAAGATTTGGAATTGCATAAGCCTTATGTAGATGAAGTGCAAGTCTGCTGCGGGAAATGCGGAGGCACAATGAATCGTACACCAGAAGTGATTGATGTTTGGTTTGATAGTGGTTCTATGCCATTTGCACAATATCATTACCCATTTGAAAATAAAGAGTTATTTGAAGAGCAGTTTCCAGCGGATGTTATTGCAGAAGGAATTGATCAAACACGCGGCTGGTTTTATAGTTTATTAGCAGTATCAGCACTATATACAGGAAAAGTACCGTATAAACGAGTGTTATCACTAGGGCATGTTTTAGATGAAGAAGGGCAGAAAATGTCTAAAAGCAAAGGAAATGCACTAGATCCAGTTGATTTAGTAGATAAATTTGGTGCAGATGCGCTAAGATGGGCTTTACTTGTTGATAGTGCCCCGTGGAATGCGAAGCGTTTTTCTGAAAGAACAGTACTGGAAGCGAAATCTAAATTTGTAGATACATTAGTCAATGTGTATAGCTTCTACGTTTTATATGCAAATTTAGATGAGTATAATCCGAAAGAAACGTATGATGTAAAGCTTACGAAATTAGACGAATGGGTATTATCAAGATTGCATAGTACAACGAAAAAAGTGAGAACTGCACTTGATGATTATCAATTTACGAATGCAGCTCGTGAAATTGCAGCACTTGTAGATGAAGTGAGTAACTGGTATGTAAGACGCTCACGTAATCGTTTCTGGGAATCTGGTATGAACGCTGAGAAAGCAGCTGCGTATGAGACACTTCATGAAGTGCTTGTAACAATTAGTAAATTAATTGCACCATTTACACCGTTTGTCGCGGAAGACATTCATCTAAATTTAGAAGGAAGCAGCGTTCATTTAGCCGATTATCCAGTTGTAAATGAATCACTACTTCAACCAAAATTAGAAGCGGAAATGGATGCTGTTTTACAAGTTGTTGAACTTGGAAGAAGTAACCGTAATCAGCATTCTTTAAAAGTAAAACAGCCGCTAGCAGAACTTGTATTACTTGAGCATAACGAGAATGATATGGATTGGGAATCTTATCGTGATATCGTTATGGATGAGTTAAATGTAAAAGCGTTCCATGTTGAACTCGATGAAACAAAATACACATCATATCAATTGAAGCTTAATTTTAAAACAGCGGGGCCAAAATTCGGTAAAAATGTGAATGCAGTGAATGGTTGGCTAAAACAATTATCACAAGAAGAAGTACAAAACTTTGTATCAACAGGAAGAGCAGTTTACGAAGCAACACCAGAAGGAGAAGTAGTTGTAACTGCTGAAGATGTGCTAGTTGAGAAAGTTGCAAAATCAGGATTCTCTAATACGACTAACGGACAATATACAGTTATGTTAGATACGAATGTAACGGAAGAATTGTTACAAGAAGGAGTAGCGCGTGAATTCATTCGTGCGGTTCAAGAATACCGTAAACAGTTGAATTTACCAGTTAATTTACGAGTCGATATTATTCTTGATACAGAAGAAGAACTACAGCGAACGTTAACGAACCATAAAGATTTATTGGAAGAAAACTTACTCGTTAAACAATTTACATTTGGTCACTTAACGAACGAAGATGATGAACTTTCTTTAGGTGAAACAAAACTTAGAATTAAATTAAGTGCAGCTAATTAAAGAAAAAAGGAAGTTGGAATGATTCCAACTTCCTTTTTTGTATGATTAGAATTTATTTGACTATACATTCGATAGGACCACTAGAAATTGTCTTTTTTCATAGCGTACCGAACACAATACTGTAGAAATATATTTCTACAGTATTGTGTTCAATTTATACATAAATATTGAGAAAATTTCACTTACCCTAAATGGAAAGGTAATAGAAGTGTTCATAGAGAATTACTCGTAGATTCAATTTTTATCCATCCATTTTGCGGGGAATGATTGCCTAGTGGTAATGGGATAAGGTTGAGCTACTTTATTAGGGGGAGTGGTTCTATGTTTAATAAAAAAATGGTGGCAATGGCAATGACTGTACCGTTAGTAATGGGGACGATTTCTACGGTTTCGGCATTGGAAAAACAACAGCAAGTAAAGTTAGAAGCTTATTCGCCACAGAAAAAAGCAACTGAATATTTAAAAGAAAATGCTACGCAGTATGGATTGAAAACAGACCTTTCAGACTTGCAATATATTTCTACAACAGAAACGTCAGTAGCTTCATATGTTAGGTTCCAACAAGTTGTTAATGGTGCACCTGTATTTTCAAAACAAATAACAGTTACGCTTAACGGAGAGGGAAAGGGAGTACTCGCTGTTTCTGATTATCAGCCTGTTACAGGTGTGAAGGAAGTAACGACAAAAATTAGTGAAAAAGATGCAATACAAAAATCAATGGCGTATGTTGGAGAAGCAAGTGAGCAAAATTTATGGGCTCCTACAGATAAAGAGTTCGGATATATTGTTGAAGAAGGAATTGCTCGTCCAGTATATAAAGTTGTAGTCCATTCTAATAATCCATTTGGTGCATGGGAAACATTTATTGATGCAGAAAATGGAAAGTTAATTAAAAAGGTTGATATAAACCGAAAAGCTGAAGGGTCAGGAAAAGTATTTTTACCTAACCCAGTTGTATCTAGCGGTAGTAAAGTAGGCTTAAAAGATAATAACGATGCAGATTCAACAGCTCTAACGAACCAACTGAAAACTGTTACGTTAAAAGGTTTAGATGGAACAGGATTTTTAATTGGAGAGTATGTAACGATTTCTTCAAAGGCGAGAACAAAATCTACAAACTTACAATTCAACTATACACGTGCAAATGATAGCTTTGAAGATGTGATGTCATATTATCATATTGATACATTGCAACGTTACATTCAAAGTCTAGGATTTAAAAATATTAATAATCGTTCGATTAAAGTGAATGTGAATGGAACAACAGCTGATAACTCATTCTATTCACCGACAACGAAAGCTTTAACATTTGGTACTGGCGGTGTTGATGATGCAGAAGATGCTGGAATTATCGCACATGAATACGGACATTCAATCCAAGATAACCAAGTTCCTGGCTTTGGTAGTTCAGCAGAAGGCGGAGCGATGGGAGAAGGATTTGGTGATTTCTTAGGTGCTACGTATGAAGATGCTGTATCGACAACAGGATACGGAAAAGCATGTGTTGGAGAGTGGGATGCGGTAGCTTATTCTAGTTCAGATCCAACATGCTTACGCCGATTAGATACGAATAAAGTATATCCGAAAGATATAACGAATGAAGTGCATGATGATGGTGAAATTTGGGCTCAAGGCCAATACGAAATGGCACAAGCTTTTGGCCGTGATGTAGCAACAAAAATCATTTTACAATCACACTGGTCATTAACACCAAACTCTAAATTCAGTGATGGAGCGAAAGCGATTAAGCAAGCGGATGCTCTTTTATATGGCGGACAACATGCTGCTGATATCGATCGCATTTGGGCAGCGAGAGGCATTAGTACGAATTAATATAAAAAGTCGTGGCATTATAAGCCACGACTTTTTAATTTGCTTAAGAACTGGTACTAGTAAATAAAGCTATATCAATGATAGTGTGAATATATCCGTATCCCATTTACTTTTTGGCTTCTTTAAAAACAAAATGCTCTTTTAAATTTTCTAGATTCAACTTTTTGACCATTTCGCATCGATCGGAATGGGTGTTCTTGCCATGTAATAATAACATCAACTTCATCTGCTTTTGTAGCAACGGGTAAATTAGCGTGTTCAAATCCAGTTTTTCCACTTGCCAAACGACTTTCCTTTAGGGAAAAGAGTTCATATTTCGTTTTCTTATTTGGTTCGTTGCGGAATACTTCGACGTTTACATTATATACTTCACTATTCCCGACATTCTTTACTGAAAAATGATATGTTTGAAATTCATCTTTTTTAGCTTGAAGCATATTCTTGTTTGTTTTTTTCGGTTTATCAATATTCACTTGCCATCGATCAGAGTTTTGAGAGATTGGTAAAGATTTTGGTGAATAGGCATACGTTTCGTTTACTACAATTAAGCAAAACAAAAGGAGAAAGAAACTAATTGCTTTTTGCATAAACACACCTCGCTTTAAAATTTTTATTAATATGCGTAAATGAATTAGTTTTTATGTAAAAATTGGAAAATATTAAAGGTGTAATTTTGGATGTAATATATAAGAATATGTATTACAAAATTAACTTTTCACACTTTAGAAGAAGTTAGGAGTTATAAAACCAGAATGTTTCAAAAAAAGCTTGCGTTTTATAAGGTAAGGAGTTAGAATACTCTGTAAATATAAAAAGTGATGATCAGGAAAAGTACATGGTGCAAAGGTCTACAGAGAGCAGCCGGTTGCTGGGAAGGTTGCGATACCGCATGATGGAAAGACACCTGTGAGTGTTGCTTTGAACGTGATTATTAGTAAAAGCAAACGGTACCTACCGTTATCAGGGCTAAGATGGTCAATATGACAATTTGGGTGGTACCGCGGAAAAAATCCGTCCCTATTTATAGGGGCGGATTTTTGTATTCTTTGAGGGGGTGAGTGACCGTGGATGATGACGATGACAACAATAACGTAAATAAATATAAAATTACTGGAGGGAAAAATAATGGATTCAATAATGAAGCGTTCACTCACAAAAGAATGTACAAAGAAAAGCGGAAAGGTTGTATTACTTCAAGGATGGGTAAAAAAGATTCGACATCTTGGAAATGTTAGTTTTTTATTATTACGGGACAGAACAGGAGTAATTCAATGTGTATTAGAAAATGAATTGGCCGGATATAAAGTTGATGTAGAAAGTGTCGTCCATGTAATCGGTGAAACAGTCGAGACGTCGAAAACAGAATTGGGTGTTGAAGTACTTGCTCATGAAGTGAAAGTAATAAACGGTGCAGAGCCACTTCCATTTGAAATAAATAAAAAGAAGTTACAAGTTGGCTTAGATCAACTACTTAATGAGCGAGTAATATCATTAAGGCATGAGCGAACCGCAGCGATTTTTAAAGTGAAATCTACACTCGTTCAGAGCTTTAGTGAATTTCTTATAGAGAACGATTTCACACGGATCTTTACGCCGAAAATTGTTTCGCAAGGGGCAGAAGGAGGAGCAAATGTTTTTAAGCTTCCATACTTCCAAAAAGAAGCTTATTTAGCACAATCACCACAGTTTTATAAGCAAATGATGGTGGCAGGTGGGTTAGAACGAGTTTTTGAAATTGCACCTGTATATAGAGCGGAACATCATAATTCTTCCCGTCATTTGAATGAATATATATCGTTAGACGTAGAACTTGGTTTTATTCATGATTTTTATGAAGTGATGCAACTAGAAACGGATGTTTTACGATATATGTTTCAACAAGTAGCGAAAAAATGTGAAATAGAACTACAACTATTACAAATAGAAGTACCTGTTATTACTGAAATACCTAAAATTACATTGTTAGAAGCACAAGAAATTTTGAAAAGTAAGTATCGTAAAGAATCTCCTGTAGGGGATTTAGATACAGAAGGTGAAAAGTTACTAGGGAAATATGTAAAGGAAACATATAATAGTGAATTTGTTTTCATTACACATTATCCGAAAGAAGCGAGACCGATGTATACGATGCAAAATAAAGAGAATCCAGCTATTACTGATTCGTTCGACTTATTATATAAAGGGCTAGAAATAACGTCAGGGGCACAGCGAATTCATAATTATGAATTGTTACTCGCTTCGTTTAAAGAAAAAGGATTACATCCAGAGAAATTTCAATCTTATTTAAATACATTCCGATATGGTTGTCCACCACATGGAGGTTTCGGAATTGGGTTAGAAAGGATTGTATATAAACTATTAGAATTAACAAATGTACGAGAGGCTAGTGCTTTTCCAAGAGACTGTACAAGACTTATCCCTTAATAATGAGGAGGAATGTATCCGTTGTGCTATTTTATAGTACAACGGTTTTTTAGTTCCTAAAATTCAGCACTTTCTCACCAGATTTTAATGTAAGCTTAATTGTGCTCTCTTTTTTCACCTTTAATATCAGCCGTAGATACGAAAGATATATAAGGTGAAGGGAGAAATAATACATGCGTATTTTAGTTGTACCATCAGGATTTAAAGAAAGTTTAGGGGCGAAGGAAGCTGCTGATGTAATGAAAGAAGGGATTTTAAAAGTTATGCCACTTGCTACTGTAGAGACTTTACCAATGGTTGATGGTGGGGAAGGTTTTACAGAGACAATTATAAATATTACTGGTGGAAAAATGTATAAAGTACAAGTAATGGGACCTGTTGGAGATGAGATACAATCTTATTTTGGTGTTTTTGAAACGAGAAATGGTGAGCGTACAGCTGTTATTGAAATGGCTGCAGCGGCTGGGCTACGCCTTGTACCGAGAGATTTACGTGATCCAAGAAAAACGACTACTCATGGTGTTGGACAGTTAATAGAATTAGCTTTAAATAAAGGGGTAGATCGTATATTAATAGGGTGTGGTGATTCAGGTACATCTGATGGAGGAGCTGGTATGGCTCAAGCATTAGGTGTAAAGTTTTTAAATAGAGATGGAAAGGAATTGCAAATTCAAGGAGGAACATCTTTATTACAAGTTTCGAAAATAGATACATTACAAGTAGATCCTAGATTAAGGCATGTTCAAATCGATGTTGCTTGTAATTGGTTTAATCAATTATGCGGTGAGCATGGAGTAGCTAGAGTGTTTGGTCCGCAAAAGGGTGCTAACGAAGAACAAGTAATAGAACTAGAAAAAGCATTGGAGCGCTATGCTTCTATTATAAAAAAAGATATAGGTATAGATGTACATCATACACCAGGAAGTGGTGCATCTGGCGGTCTTGGTGCTGGACTACAAGCTTTAATTGGGGCAACACTTCATCCGAGATACGATATTATTATGAAGTATATGGATTTAAATAAACTATTGTTAAAGTGTGATCTTGTATTTACCGCGGAAGGAAGTATAGATTTTCAAACACCACGTGGAAAAATTCCAGCTGAGGTGGCTAAATGTGCAAAAAAATATGGGTTACCAGTAATAGCGTTAGTAGGGACAGTCGGTAAAGGAGCACGTATTAATTATGATTATGGAATTGATGCATATACAAGTATACTACCAATGCCATCTTCTTTGGAAAATGCATTTTCAAATGCAGAGAAATGGCTTCGTGATTGTACAGAGAGTACGATGCGTACAGTGTTAGTCGGTTATCAAATCGCTTCTCGGCTGAATAAAAGTGGGTACGTATCATGATTGAAAAAAATGTAGTGGAATTACATGTGAATAGTACTGATAATCCGAAAACTAAGCCATCTTGGGTTATTCCCGTAGCGCTTATATTAATGGCAGAAATAGTTCTTTTGCTTCCATCATCATTAACGATGGAAGCGAAATGGAGTTTGTTTGGATTTTGCTGTGCAATTATATTATGGACAACAACAACGATAAATTCGGCCTATATTGCACTCGGTTCTGTATTATTTCTAATTATTTCAGGAACAGCAAAGCAAGATCTTTTATTTGATTCGCTAGCTTCGGATGTGATTTGGCTTATGATCGGTTCGTTTATTTTAGGAAGAGCACTTCAAATTACCGGTCTAGCTGAAAAAATGACGTACTTTGTTGTAAATCGCGCTCGTAATATATCAGGCTTATGCTGGATTTTAACGATGATTATTCAAATACTTGCCTTTTTTATTCCATCTACATCGGGACGCGCAGCGGTTGTATTACCTGTTTTTCAAGCTATATCTAAAGAAATTGGAAGTAGAAGAATTACGAAAGCATTAGCAATTTTAATGCCTACTGTTATTTTAGTTTCAACAAGTTCCACAATTATTGGTGCAGGCTCACATTTAATCGCGCTAGATATGTTAAAGGAATTTAATAATAAAAACATTACGTTCGTAAAGTGGTTAATATGGGGATTACCATTTGGAGTCATAATGAGCTTTATATGTTGTCGCGTAATATTATTTTTATTTTTAGATAAAGAAGAAGTAAAGACGAAACTACAGCCGAAAAAAGTGCAGGTTAAATTATCAAGAAATGAAAAATATACAATAACTATTTTAATAGCGATGGTAACTTTTTGGTTAACAGAGTCGTTACACGGTTTGGAAATTGCTACTGTAACTATAATCGGAGTTTTTTTATTAACTTTACCAAAAGTCGGTGTGATGAAGTGGAAAGAAAGTTTGAAAGGTGTCTCCTGGAACTTAATTTTATTTGTTGGAGCAGCAATTGCATTAGGAAAATCATTAATGGAAAGTGGTGCAGCGCAATGGATTATGCAGAAGTTATTTTCTGTAACAAAATTTATTGATGATCAATCAATTTTCATTGTGCTACTAGTAATTGTTATTCTTTCCGTAACATCACATTTATATATTACATCTCACACTACGAGAGCAGTAATTTTTATTCCGCCACTACTATACTTTGCAACTAGTCTACAATTAAATGAAGTAGCTGTCTTATTTATAGGTATTGTTGGAATGAATTATTGTTTAACCTTTCCGGTCAGTTCTAAGGCACTACTATTATTTCAAGAAAGTGATAGAGAAACTTTTCAACCACAAGATTTATTAAAATTAAGTAGTTATTTAAGCATTATTTATATATTTGTAATGGTTATATTTTACTATGCATATTGGCAATGGGTTGGATTGTCTCTTTAAAAATCAGGAATATATTTCATTCCTGATTTTTTTCATTAAGGATAAAATATATTGGGTATTTTTTCTTTTGAAGGAAAGTATTACTTGTTATACTAAAATGGTGCAAATATATATTATAGGAGGCTTTTATGGGAGAAAGGATTTTAATCGTTGAGGATGAAGAAAAAATTGCTCGTGTCGTGCAGTTAGAATTAGAATTTGAAGGATATGAAAGTGAAATTGCAAAAACAGGTACAGAGGCAATGGAAAAGTTCAGCAATGGTAACTGGGATTTAATATTACTTGATGTAATGCTTCCAAATATAAGTGGGTTAGAAGTTCTTCGAAGAATACGTTTGAAAAATGCTGTAATACCTATTATTTTATTAACTGCTCGTGACTCAGTTGTTGACAAGGTTAGTGGTTTAGATCAAGGAGCAAGTGACTATATCACAAAGCCTTTTCAAATAGAAGAATTATTAGCGAGAATTCGTGCTTGTTTAAGAATTTCAAATGTAGTAAAAGAAGAGGAAAATAGTAGTTATCAAATTGCAGATTTATATTTAGATGAGAAAACGAGAGAAGTGAAAAGAGGGGATAATCTAGTCGACTTGACACCACGTGAATTTGATTTATTACTCTTTTTAATGAAGCATGAAAATCAAGTGTTAAACCGTGAGCAAATTGTAACGAATGTTTGGGGATTTGATTATTATGGCGATACAAATGTTGTTGATGTATATATTAGATATTTGCGTAAAAAAGTAGAGTGTAATGTGGACGTACCACTTATTCACACTGTTAGAGGTGTTGGGTATGTCTTAAAGGGGTAATGTATGAAAATTAAAAATAAAATATATTTATTCTCTACAGTATGGTTACTACTTATTTTATTAATTATTAATAGTTCAATATATTTTTTGTTTTATAAAGTGACTACGAACGGAGAGTTAGAACGATTGAAACGTGAGGCAATACATATCATTGATGGAATGAACGCAGATTCAGCAAAAGAAGTAGATGCAATAAGTCTATTGCAACCATACTTACCTTCAAACGGTATGATTAGAATTATTAATGAAAATTCAAAGGTAATGATTAGGCAAGAAGTAGATAGTACAAAACCAATTCCGGCATTAAATACGAAATTTGAAAGAAAAGAATCCGCTGGAATTTATGAGAAGAACGAGGGTGAATTTGTTTATATAAAAATGCCAATCATTTGGAATGATGGGAAAATCGTTTCGTTAGAAATGACAGAACGTTTAGATAGTTTGCAAGAGAATTTAAATATGTTAAAAAATGTATTAGTTATTGCATCACTTTTCGTTTTAATTCCATCTTTTTTTGCGGGAAGAATGTTAAGTAAACTCATTTTAAAACCTGTAAATTCTTTAATACAAACAATGGAGCATATACAAGATAGAGGGATATTCAAAAAAATACCGCTTGAGAATAAATCAAAAGATGAATTGCACATAATGGGAACGACATTTAATAAAATGATTGATTTATTACATCAGAACTTTGAAAAGCAACAACAGTTCGTTTCAGATGCTTCGCATGAATTAAGAACACCGTTAACAGTTATTGAAAGTTATGCGAAATTATTAAAAAGATGGGGAATGAAAAAACAAGATGTTTTAGAAGAATCTGTAGAGGCGATATACTCTGAAGCAGTAAGAATGAAAGGCATGACAAATCAAATGTTACTGCTTGCCAACAGTAGTGCAGAGTGGAAGTTGGAAACGAAAGAATCAGATTTAGTTCGATTATGTAAGATGACTGCGGAACAACTAGAAAAAACATATAATCGAGATTTTCGTGTTATTACAGAGGAAGAAAAGATTATTGTAAATATTGACGAACAAAAAATAAAACAAGTATTAGTAGTTTTATTAGATAATGCAATGAAATACAGTAAAGATTCAATCGATATGATAGTAGGAATACAAAAAGAAAAAGTCTTTTTTTCTATTCAAGATTACGGTATGGGAATTCCTAAGGAAGATATACAGAAAGTGTTTGATCGTTTCTTTCGAGTTGATAAAGCGAGGAGCAGGGAAACAGGGGGTACTGGTTTAGGTTTATCGATTGCCAAACAAATTATTGATGCTCATGAAGGAGATATACAACTTGAAAGTGAAGAAGGAAAATGGACGAAAGTTACAGTAAATTTACCTCATTTTTTATAAAGGGATAGGAGCTTTATAAATGAAAAAGAAATGGAAAATTGCATTGTTCGTTTGCTTTGCGGTTGTAAGTGTAGCGTTTGTATCACAACGTATTGTTTCAAAGCAAGGAGAAAGAATATTATCTGAGAAGCAAATTCAAAGTATTGTATCTGAACAGTATCCTGGGAAAATTAAAAGTATGAAATTAGTAAATAAAGGGGAACAAGATTTTTATAGGGTAAACCTTTCAAATGAACAAGGTTTATATGAAATAATAGTAGATGCCAAAAATGGAGAGGTAAAACGTGCAAAAGAAATAGCATTAAAAAGTAATACAATAACGAAAGAGAAAGCAGAAGAAATGGCGCTACAGGAAGTACAAGGTGTAATTAAACATACTATATTAGAAAAGAGAAATGAGATAGAAGTGTTCGTAATTACGGTAGAAACAAATGATAAGAAAAGTAAGGTAGTTGAGATTGAAAAAACAACTGGTAAAATTCAATTGTCAGAAAAACCGATGACAAAAATTACAGAAGAGCAGGCAAAAGAAATTGCAGTGCAGCAAGTGCCAGGGAATGTAAAGGGAATTAGGCTTGAGCAAAAAAATGAAAAAAATATATATGTAATAGAAATAGAGAAAAGTGCAAGTGAAAATGTAATCGTAGAAATTGAAGAAACTACAGGCGCTTTAATTGGTAGTTCACAAATACCAAAAGTTATAACAGAAGAACAGGCGAAAGAAGTTGCGTTACAAAAAATACAAGGTGGATTTATTGAGAAGGTAAGTATAATTGATATAAATGGTACGGCTACTTACCAAATTATTATAAAAAAACAAACTGAAACTGTTGATGTAAGAGTACATACAATAACAGGAGAAATTTTATCAACTACAGCAGTAAATAACGCTATTCAGCAAAAGGAGCCATCTCAACAACAAGATGACGATGATCAAGAAGAAGGCAATGATAATCAAGATGATGATGACGAAGGATAATCACAAAAATAAACGGATTCTCATCAAATTTTAATGTTTCTCACAGTTTTTTTTCATTTTAACATTTTAGTATGTAAGTAAGAAAGAAATGAAGAGGGGGAACATGGAATGAAATTATGGATTGGAATCGTGATGGTGCTTTTCATTGCTGGAGGGACAGCATATGGTGTAAATGCAATGGAACATGAAGAAATACGATATAAAGAGAGAGAAGAAAAAAGTTACGAAAGTAAAGAGTTTAGTCCAGAAATAGCTAAGCAAATTGCAGTTGAAAAGGTAAATGGAGTTGTAGAGGAAATTGATGTAGAACGTATGGATGATAAGGGTGTATATGAAATAGAGGTAGAAACAAACGAAGATGAGGAAGAAATATATATTAAGAAGAAAAACGGGAATATTATAGCGGAAAAGGAATTTGAATTTATTAAAAATGAAGATGAAGATGATGACCAAGGTGAAGACGATATGGAGTATGATGATCTAGATGATTAATAACATCGCCCTATTGTACAAAATTACAACAGAACATTCTTTTCGAAAAAAATTAACATATTCCTTGACAGTTACAAATATAACCGATATACTTCATATTAATTTCAAAAGAAAATATATTCTAAATATTACAATGTGTTGAATAGGAGTAGTAAGGTCATGTATTTGTACAGAGAGCTATGGGTTGGTGTGACATAGTCAAATGACATCCTGAACTCGCCTAGGAGCAGTAAGGTGGAACGGAATTACATTCTTAGTAAATCTTAACGGTTAACCTTCGATATTAGGTTTGTAATCAAACGATTACTACTAAGGTGGATTCATAATGGAATCAATAAGGGTGGTACCGCGTTAAGTAAATGGCTTAGCGTCTCTTTATATAGAGATGCTAGGCCATTTTTTTATTATATGGAAGAAGAAATGGAGGGTTTATTTGAATAGGTTTATAAAATTTGTTTATTTATATAAAAAGATTTAATTAGGAGGAAAATGAGATGAAACAGACGGAGCAATGGACTTCGAAATTAGGTTTTATAATGGCGGCAGCCGGATCAGCAATTGGACTTGGTGCGATATGGAAGTTCCCTTATATCGCTGGGAAGAGTGGGGGAGGAGCGTTCTTTTTAATATTTATATTATTTACTGTTTTAATTGGACTACCGCTACTTATAGCTGAATTTATGATTGGACGCAGTACGCAGAAACAAGCAGTTGGAGCATTTAAAAGCATCGCACCAAATACAGGATGGCATTGGATTGGACGCCTTGGTGTTGGAACGTGTTTTATACTACTTTCATTTTATAGTGTTGTAGGTGGATGGGTATTAATTTATTTATTCAGAGGAATAACTGGACAACTGATTACGCCAGGACAAAATTACGGCACATTATTTACTGAAACAATTGGGAATCCTGCTTGGGCTATTATGGGACATTTCGCTTTTATGTTCATTACGATATGGGTTGTATCAAAGGGTGTACAAAACGGAATTGAAAAAGCAAGTAAATATATGTTGCCAGCATTGTTCGTTTTATTTGTCGCTCTTATTATTCGTTCGTTAACACTTGATGATGCAATGAAAGGTGTGAAGTTTTTCTTACAACCAGATTTCTCAAAGATTACTTCGGAAAGTATTTTGTTCGCAATGGGGCAATCATTCTTTGCAATTAGTATCGGGATTTCAATTATGGTTACGTATAGTTCCTATTTAAATAAAAAAGAAAGTTTACCAAAATCAGCAATAACAATTGTTGGATTAAATTTATTTGTTTCATTATTTGCAGGTCTTGCTATTTTTCCAGCCGTATTTTCATTAGGAATGGAGCCAACAGAAGGACCTGGATTACTATTTATCGTATTACCATCTGTATTTAGTCAAATCCCATTCGGTGGATTTTTCTTAACAGTATTTCTTGCACTATTTACATTTGCGACATTAACATCAGCATTTTCTCTACTAGAAACTGTTGTTTCAGCATTAGCAAATGGTGAACAAGAAAAGAGAACGAAATTATCATGGCTGATCGGTTTCGGCATTTTCTTAGTAGGTATACCATCAGCGTTATCATTTGGAGTATGGAGTGATATTACGATTTTCGGAAAGAATATTTTTGATGCAGTAGACTTCTTATCTAGTAATATATTAATGCCACTTGGAGCACTATTTATTAGTATTTTCGTTTCATTCAAAATGGAGAAGAAGGTACTAGAAGCAGAGTTTTTTGTAGGTGGAAATTATGGAAAGAAAGTATTTACTTGTTGGGCATTTTTACTTCGATTTGTAGCACCACTTGCAATAATTATCGTCTTCTTAAATGTGATAGGAATTATTTAATATTAAATGTTATAATATTCAGTAAAAAAAAGGGGTGGTGATCATAAAGGAAAATTTGATAGAAGCAGGGAAATACATGAATATTAGAGGGAAAAAGCTATACGTTGAAACACATGGAAATCCTAAAAATAAGCCAGTCTTATACTTGCATGGTGGACCAGGAGAAAGTTGTTATGATTTTTCATTTCATCAAGCGGAACGTTTAAAAGATTCTCTATATGTAATTATGATAGATCAAAGAGGTGTTTGTCGCTCAGAAGAAATTACTGAAGACGAAGCTTTTGGATTAAATGATTTGATTGAAGACTGTGAGGAATTAAAAAAAGTATTACAAATTGAGAAGTGGTCTATAATTGGACACTCTTTCGGTGGATATGTAGCATTGCTTTATGCGTCGATATATCCAAGTTCAATAGAGAAAATAATATTTGAAGGACCAACTTTTAATTTTGCATTAACAAGTAGGGCTTTGTTACAAAAAACAGGGCATTTATTAAAAAAGTATGGAAAAGAAGAAATAGCAAAAGAATGCTTTGCTTATTCATCTAGCGATGCTAGTTCAGAAGAGTTGTTAGAAGCTTATATAAGATTAAGCGCTGAATTAGAAGAAAAAAGAATGGAGATTTACAATAATAAGGAAGATAGGACAGATGAGAGTTTATACAGTGATGAAGAGTGGGAAATATTTTCAAATCGCTCCAAAATTCACTTTGATAGATTAAAATTAGAGGGAGCATGTCATACATCATTATTATCAAAAATAAAAGATGTACAAAATCTAATGTTATTAATAGTAGGAAAACATGATGTAGTAACGTGTGAAGAACAAATTAAAACATTTAATAAAGATGCCCGAAACGGCAAGTATATCGTATTTGAAGAGAGCGGTCATTCACCTCATTATGAGGAAGCAGATAGATTTGCAGAAACAGTCATACATTTTTTGAAATGAAGAAAAGGGTGCTTCTATAAATGAGAGGCACCCTTTCTAAATTTCTGGATATGTGATTGTGATGCTAGGCCACTTACTTTGCCAATTCTTTTTTATAACTCTGTTTTTGTACATATGTAATCGTTCTTTCGATTTAAGAAAATGAGCTGTTGGTTTCACTTGTAAGGAAAGGACATCTTCAATACCACATGGGGCTGTTAAGATAACGTTGTTTAGTTCATCAAGTGTAACTCCTAAAGCCGTTGCTGTTTCAGGGAATTTAGATATAGCATTAACAGAAGAAGAATATGGTGGCATATTATTCACTACATGCATACGAGCTTGATTTTTTACAGACCAAGGGATAGTAGCATCAATATTCATTAATTTCGTTTCTAATGATTGTTCGTATATCTCATCTTGATGTAGACTATCATAATAAATTACATCAACATCAGGCATAGCCGTTTTAGCTTCATAGTCATGTAAAGTATCCCAAATTTTAGAACGAACAAATCCGGCACAAATCCACCAATCAGGTAGCTCTAGTGATTTTGCCATTTGTAATACATTCATCATCCATTCGTCGTTTTCTATTAAGCGAATGATATCTTGTTCTGTTTGTATAGTCATTTGTTATCTCACCTGCTTTTTTTTAGAGAGTAAATTTAATTCATAAGCTTTATAATCCATGTAATCCAGTAAGCACCTGGTATGAATAACAGTTGAGCAAGTAATGTACCAAAAAGTCTAGAAATCATTAGCCAAGCATACATTTTACTCGTTGCTTCAGCACCTTCTTCTGATTGAAGAGCTCGCTCTGTTAAAAGAGCAATACGTGGATCTAGTAGCACTGTTAATAAAATAGTAGCAAAACCATTAATAAGACCAGAAGCTGTAGTGGCTTTTGTTGCGAAAGCTGGAATTAAAAAAGAAGCATATAGTGCGGAAAGAACTCCCGCTGTATAAATTGCAGTAGCGAACATGTTAATAAGCATTATACGCTTTGGAATACCGCCGATACGCAGTCTATGAATCATTTCTAACTTTGGAAAGCGGACATATTTTTTTGTGTACTTTAATTTTTGAATGTTATTCGTTTTCATCATTCGAATGAAAGAACCGTCTGTTTCAAAGTTTTGAATGACATATCCAAATAGTTTTGTCAAAGTTGGATACAGTATAATCGCAAGCAATGTACCGATAGAAGCAGATAATAGTACAAGACGTATAATATGCTCTAAATCAATAGAAGGATCTAGTTTTGCTTCGTCCACAATCCCGCCAAGTAAAAAGGCTTGTAGTAAGTTTGACGTTCTTGAAATGAGTAATACGATTCCTACGACGGATAATGCGACAGCAATCTTCTTTAAACGAACCCCCGCTAATCGAATACTATAAGAGCTTGTTTCAACTGCGTGGATTACAATTGTGAAAGCCATTATAAAAATTAACGTAATTGACATTTGTTTCACCAGTTTCTATTAAAATAATTGTAACTTTTTTACTTTATCATATCTATCGTATTTTGTAACTGAAAGTATGTGACATATGGAAATTGATTTTTCGAAAAAATAGATAATGATAGTATAATAGGGAGAAGTGGAAGAGATGTTAGCAGTTATTTATACAGCAAATTAAGTGGAGGAATGAAACATGTATAAAACATTTCTATTTGATTTAGATGGAACTTTAACGGATCCGAAAGAAGGAATTGTAAATTCGGTTTTGTATGCGTTAAAAAAAGTAGGAATTGAAGAAGTACATATAAGTGAGTTAGATTCATTTATAGGTCCTCCTATTCAGCAATCATTCGTAGAGAGATATAATATGAGTGAAGGAGAGGTTGAACGTGCAGTTTTTTACTTCCGTGAGTATTTAAAGCAGCGTGGATTGTTTGAAAATAATGTATACGAGGGGATTCTGAAGCTCTTGCAACAATTAAAAAGTTCAGGGAATCGCATATTTGTAGCAACTTCAAAGCCCACTGTATTTGCGAAACAAGTTATAGAGCATTTTCAATTAACGAATTATTTCGAAGACATCATTGGAAGTAATTTAGATGGTACGAGAATAAAAAAAGAAGAAATAATTGCTCATATTTTACAAAAAAATGAAGAACTAAATAAAGAAGAAATGATAATGATTGGTGATAGAAAGCACGATATAATAGGTGCAAATCAGAATGGAATTGCTTCAATTGGTGTTTTATATGGCTATGGCTGTGAAAAAGAACTGACTGAAGTTAGTGCGACCTACATAGTGAAAGATGTTGAAGAACTGTATCATTTTTGTGTAGAGAAAAATTTAATACAGCAGTAAATATAGATTCTAGCAATCCCTTTATAACGTATGACGATGAATTCGTTTCTGTTTAAAGGGATTTTTCATATGTAATCGAATAATTATAATTAGACATTTTTAGCATAAAAATTTGTATGAATAAGAGGAGGGATGTCAGAATTAAAAGGTTAGTAGAAATTTATCAATAAAATTTAGAATATTCTGTTTAATGGAGGGGTAAAATTGGAGTTAGTTATTATATTATTAGCACTAAGTTTACTTATGTTCGTAGCATACAGAGGTTTTTCTGTTATTTTATTCGCACCGATATTTGCATTATTTGCAGTATTTTTGACAGAACCTAGTTATGTATTACCTTTCTTTTCTAATATCTTTATGGAGAAAATGGTTGGATTTATAAAATTATATTTTCCTGTGTTTTTATTAGGAGCAATATTTGGAAAAGTAGTGGAAATGTCAGGAATTGCAGATTCTATCGCAAAAACAATTATTGAGTTAGTTGGTGAAAAACGTACTATATTAGCGATTGTATTAATGGGGGCTATTTTAACGTATAGTGGTGTTAGTGTGTATGTAGTAGTGTTTGCTGTTTATCCGTTCGCAGCTAAGTTGTTTCGACAAGCTAATATTCCAAAGCGTTTAATCCCTGGAACGATTGTTCTTGGAGCAGTAACGTTTACAATGGATGCGTTACCTGGATCACCACAAATTCAAAATGTAATACCTACAACATTTTTTAAAACGGATATTTATGCTGCACCGATACTTGGGATTGTAGGAGCAATTTTTGTTCTTACAGTAGGTTTACTATATTTAGAGAGTAGACGTAAGAAGGCAAAAGGGGCAGGTGAAGGATACTTTGGTTTTAATGATGGAAATACTGAAATGGCAGCATCTTTGCAAGTAGAACAAAAAAATATGCCATTAACTAATAACATTGAAATCACAAGAGCACAACAACTTATTGCATTTATACCACTTATTTTAGTAGGTGTAATGAATAAAGTGTTTACTATTATGATACCGAAGTGGTATCCAAGCGGTTTTGATTTTTCTGCAATTGGTATGAAAGCATTTGGAAAAGTAGAATTAAGTGCAGTAGTAGGAATTTGGTCTGTAGAATTGGCACTTATTATAGGGATCTTAACAACGTTATTATTATATTGGAAGCGAGTAGTAACAGGTTTCCAAGCTGGATTGAATACAAGTATTGGTGGAGCGCTACTTGCAACGATGAATACAGGAGCTGAGTTTGGATTCGGTGGTGTCATTGCAGCACTTCCAGGTTTCGCAATTATGAGAGATGGCATCTCTGCTACTTTCACAAATCCGTTAGTGAATGGTGCAGTAACGACGAATATTTTAGCTGGAATTACAGGCTCGGCATCAGGAGGAATGGGAATAGTATTAAGTGCAATGGGAGATAAATTTATTGCAGCGGCCAATCAATTTGATATTCCATTAGAAGTTATGCACCGTATCGTATCAATGGCATCAGGAGGAATGGATACACTACCACATAACGGGGCTATTATTACTATTCTTACAGTAACAGGATTAACACATAAACAGTCATATAAAGATATATTTGCTATTACAATTTTGAAAACGGTTGCTGTATTTTTAGTTATCGCATTCTATACTTTAACAGGACTCTATTAAAAAATTTGAATCGTAAAGATTCATCAAATCGATAATTTATGTTATAAAATATTAATTAGGATAAGAAGGGGTGGGGGACTTGCAAGAGGTTTCTGAGTTTCGTATGCCAAAGTCGGTATTATATGGAAGGAATTCGCTTGAAAAACTGGGAGAACAATCAAAAAAGTTAGGGAAAAGAGCTTTTATAGTTACTGATACAATTATGGAGAAATTAGGATATGTTGAAAAGTGTATGCAACAACTAAATAAGAAAGGTATTACTGTTAGTACATATAATAAAGTGGATGCTGAGCCTACAAATATACACGTATTAGAAGCGTTATCTCTTTGTAAAGAGGAAAAGTGCGATTTTATTATCGGTATTGGTGGTGGAAGTTGTATTGATGCTGCGAAAGCGGTAGCGGTTTTATATACAAATGGTGGAGAAGTTGAGGATTATGTCCAAAAGGATATTAAAATAGAAAACAATCCACTACCACTTATTGCAATTCCAACAACTTCTGGTACTGGATCGGAAGTTACAAGTGTAGCAGTAATTACGAATAAAAAAACAGATGTAAAAATGATGATGAAGCATCCTAGTTTTATACCGAAAGTAGCAATTATAGATCCAGTTTTGACAAGTTCGTTACCCCCACAAATTACGGCAGCAACAGGAATAGATGCGTTATGTCATGCGATTGAAGCTTATATTTCTAAATTTTCACAACCACTTACAGATGTACTTGCTCTTTCAGCTATTGAAAGTATTATGAAATATTTACGTATAGCATATGAAGATGGACGTAATATGGAGGCAAGAGAAGCGATGATGATTGCTTCTTTACAAGCTGGAATTGCATTTTCTAATGCATCAGTTACATTAGTTCATGGAATGTCAAGGCCAGTGGGAGCATTATTTCATGTACCGCATGGAATATCAAATGCCATACTATTACCTACAGTGTTAGAGTTTACAAAAACAAGTGCAATGAAAAGGTTAGCAAAAATTGGACGTAGTTTAAATAAGGATTTGTATTCGAATTCTGATGAGGAAGTAGCAGACTACACACTTGGTGAAATAAAAAAACTTTGCTTTGATCTTCGTATTCCAAATTTAAAAGAATACGGAATCGATGAAATTGAATTTGAAAATGCTATTTCTAAAATGGCATCAGATGCAATTGAAAGTGGTAGCCCAGCTAATAACCCACGTGTTCCATCATATGATGAAATCAAAGAGCTGTATCGAGAGTGTTTTAATTATAAGTATAAAGAATTTATAAAAACATCAGATTGTTAATTTCAGAATATTCTATAAAAATTTCCTTGGAAATGAAAGTAGAATTATTCTTTATTATTTCCATATTTCCGTTAAAACAAGACTTTATATTCCAAACTTAAAGTCTTGTTTTATTATGTATAATATACACAATAAAACGTTGTTATTAGTTTTATAAAAATAGTTTAGGTAGGTGTTTATATGAAAACGATAGGTCTTATAGGTGGCATGAGTTGGGAATCAACTTCTGAATATTATCGAATTATTAATGAAGAAATAAAAGAGAGATTAGGAGGGCTACATTCAGCAAAATGTTTGATTAATAGTGTGGATTTTGAAGAGATTGAACGATGTCAGTCTAGCGGAGATTGGGATGGTGCTGGAGAAATTCTAGGGAATGCGGCATATTCATTACAAAAGGGAGGAGCAGACTTTATAATCATTTGTACAAATACAATGCATAAGGTAGTTGAAAAAATAAAGGAAAAAATTGATATTCCAGTCTTACATATTGCTGATGCAACTGCAAAAGAAATTAAAAGAAAAGACATTCAAAAGGTTGGTCTGCTTGGAACTAAATATACAATGGAGCAAGATTTCTATAAGTCACGTATTGAAGAGCATGATATAAAAGTAATAGTACCATCAGGAACAAATAGAGAAAAAGTAAACGAAGTAATATATACAGAATTATGTTTAGGAAAAATAGTAGTTCAATCTAGAGAGTATTATAAAAGGGTTATAGAAGAATTAGTACAAGAAGGAGCACAAGGAATTATATTAGGTTGTACGGAAATAGGTTTATTAATAAAGCAAGAAAACGTATCAGTCCCGATATTTGATACGACCCATATACATGCAATTGAAGCAGTCAAGGTAGCTTTAGATAAATAGATTATAATTATATTATGTAAACTTAATTCGTATATCTGGAAAACATTCAGAAAATACTTTATAATGTAAGTGGTTACATTTGAGGGGGAATGCGTATGTTTTCAGTTCAACCAATCGCATTTGTACATAATGAAAGAAAGGAAATAAAAGATGATGAGTGGGGAGAAGTAAGATCACGTATAACTTTAACTGAAATGTATGCAGAAAAAAGTATACAAGGGATTGAAGATTTTTCTCATATTGAAGTTGTTTTTTATTTTCATAAAGTAACTGACGAGCAAATTCAGTATTTTGCTAGACATCCTAGAAATAATAAGGATTATCCTGAAGTAGGTATTTTTGCACAGCGCGGGAAAAATCGTCCGAATCGCATAGGTGTAACAATTGTAAAGGTGATCAAAAGAGAAGGTAAATCAATTATTGTTGAGGGATTAGATGCTATTGATGGCACTCCTATATTGGATATAAAACCAATAATGAAAGAGTTTATGCCGACAGAAGAAATACACCAGCCTAAATGGGCAACGGATATAATGAGACAGTATTGGAAGGGGAATGTAGTAAAATGAGAATATATGAAGCAACAATTGCAGATTTAGATGGACTGGCATCAGTTTTTAATAACTATCGCATGTTTTATAGACAAGATTCTGATTTAGAAGGGGCAAAAGTATTTTTACGAAATCGAATTGAGAGAAAAGAGTCTGTTATTTTCGTAGCAGTTGAAGACGACGAATATATTGGATTCACGCAACTATATCCATCATTTTCTTCCATTTCAATGAAAGAATTATGGATTTTAAATGATTTATTTGTACAAGCGGCGAAGCGTGGAGCCGGAACAGGTAAAAAATTATTAGAAGCTGCTAAAGAATACGCATTAGAAAATGGAGCAAAAGGTGTAAAATTGCAAACAGAGATTGATAATTTATCAGCACAACGATTATACGCTGAAAATGGCTATTTGAGAGATAATCGTTATTTCCATTACGAATTAACGTTTTAAAAAATTAAGTTGAAAGAGGCATTTTCAAGAAAAAGAATTTCTTTGTAATGAGAAATTCTTTTTTATTTTTGCCTAAATTAAAAAATATGACAAAAAACGATATTTATTTATTATTAAACAATAAATGTTGTGATAAAATTATGTTGCCATTAAATAAGTGAGGTATTGTAAATGAATCTTAAACGAAGTTCAACAATGTTCTTAAAAGTAATTATTTTTCTTGCTGGAATTTCAGTGCTTGCTTTATGCATATTTTTAGTGCCGGAAATGGCGGATTTCACAGCGAATTTGTATCCTAACATTGCTCCGATAAAATATCTTGTTTTCATTGTAATGTATGGAGCAGCTGTGCCTTTTTACGTTGCTCTTTATCAGGCTTTCAATCTTTTACAGTACATTGATGAGAACACAGCGTTCTCGGAATTATCAGTAAAGGCGTTAAAGAATATAAAGTGCTGTGCAATTACAATCAGTGGTTTGTATGTATTAAGTTTGCCACTTTTTCATTTTATAGCGAAAAAAATGGATCCTCCTATTGGGTTAGTGGGACTCATTATCGTTTTTGCTTCGCTCGTTATCGCCGTTTTTGCTGCTATCCTCCAACGACTTCTACAAGAGGCAATTCACATAAAATCAGAAAATGATTTGACGGTTTGAGGTGGCGGATATGACAATCATTATTAATATTGACGTCATGTTAGCAAAACGAAAAATGAGTATAACGGAGCTTTCAGAGAAGGTTGGAATTACGATGGCGAATCTTTCTATTTTGAAAAATGCGAAAGCAAAAGCGGTTCGTTTTTCAACATTAGAAGCGATATGTAAAGCTTTGGAGTGTCAGCCAGGGGATATTTTGGAGTATAAAAACGATGAGAATACTCAATAAAAACAGATAACAAATGTAAATAATAGAAGTCAATAAAGAAGGGATAGCCACTAAGCTATTCCTTCTTTACGTTAATTGCTGTTACTAATAAAAAATATAATTTGAATTGCAATGTTTGCGTATCAAAAGGGAACTTGCTACCTTTTGAGGTGATCCGTTTTGTGGAATACAATTATTTGCCAAAAGGCTATTTTAACTATGTTTTAAATTATTTCGGGTGAATCAAAATTTTCATTTGTATTATAGTTGATTTAAAACCCAGTTTGTTGCATCTTCAAAGTTATCTGCAATGTAGTTTGGTTCAATATGTGCCCATTTGTCTCGGTACGTATGCAAAGCATCATACCCAGCGCCTGTTCGGACTAGAATCGTAGTCGCATTTACTTTTGCTCCTGCAACAATATCAGTCCAACGATCACCAACTACAGCACATTGTGTTAAATTAAGTCCATGTTTTTTTGCTGCTTTAAGCAGCATGCCTGTACTTGGTTTACGGCATTCACAACCATCACCGTGTTTATGAGGACATACATAAATATCATCAAAACCGAAGCCTTCTAATTCTTGTACAAAATCGGCTACAGTTGCTATTCCATCTGCGATACCGGGTTGATTTGTGAAAGAGAAAATTTTTATATTTTTAGCTTTTAGTTTTTGCAAGGATGTTTTTGTGAATGGAAATAATGTAAAAGATCCTGGATAATGTATTGTAGTGTCACCACCAATTGTACCGTCACGATCAATGAAAATTGCTTTAATGTTTGTCATAGTTATAGTCCCTTCACTTTATAAAGTAGTTTAAAAATATTTTACAAATCGGTAGCCATTTACTTCATAACCTAATTTTTTGTAAAAAGGATGAGCTTCTACTCTTTTTGTTCCACTAACTAGCCATGTGCCAATGCAATTATGTTTCTTTGCTAATTGCTCGGCATAATCCATCAAAACTTGTCCAATGCCTTTCCGTCGTATGTTAGAATCAACGCTAATAATTGAAATCTCTCCATAACGTGTTACATCTTCTAAATTTTCACGTATACGAAATCCAAGTAATCCAAATATAGCTTCTTCTTCCTCGTAAACATATAAAAAATCAAACGGACTCATTTGTACGAATTGTAGGCGGTTGTTCATATCTTCATAGGAAATAGAGGAACCTTTTAATTCTTTCGTTAAAGAACAAAGTGCGTCTATATCATCTATCGTTGCTTCACGAATTTGAAAAGACATATTATCAACTCCAATAAAATGTAATCAAACATTTAATATTCTGTTAAAAAATGTTTTTTCCTGCTATGAAAATAAATATTTTATAATGATATATAGATAGTTATATGTTATTCTTTTCCTTGATTGTATTGGAAATGGAAAGAAGGGGAATGCATGTTAAAAGTAAATATCCGCTCAGCTGGATATGAAATAGGCGAAAAAACAATTCATGATATAGTTTTTTCTATCGAAAAAGGTGAACTAGTTGCTCTTATTGGAGCAAATGGTGCTGGGAAAAGTACGACGATTAAAACGATACTCGGATTACTTGTAAATATGGACGGTGAAATATCATTCGGTGAAAAGAAAAATCCGTATGCATACGTACCAGAACATCCAACATACTATGATTACTTGACGCTCTGGGAACATATTGAATTATTAATGGCAGCTCGTGGAAGTGAAATGGGAAGTTGGGAAGAACGAGCGGAACAATTATTACATACTTTTCGAATGAATAAGCATAAACATGAGTATTTATCAAAGTTTTCAAAAGGCATGAAACAAAAGTCTATGCTAATATTGGCGTTTTTAACTGAGCCAGATTTTTATATCATTGACGAACCTTTTATCGGTTTAGATCCAGTAGCTACGAAAGAGTTTTTAAATTATTTATATAAAGAAAAAGAGCGCGGGGCAGGAATTTTACTTTGTACGCACGTATTAGATACTGCTGAAAAAATTTGTGAAAGATTTTTACTCATTTCACAAGGTACATTAGTCGCAGATGGACATTTAGAATCTATTCAAATATTAGCGGAAATGCCGGGTAGTTCATTATTAGACTGCTTTGATGTAATTGTAAGGCGTGAACAACATGATTAAACAACAATTTTATAAGAGATTACGCCATGAACTTGAGCGGAAATGGAAGTCTATACGTTCGGTAACAGATTGGACAGTCACATTATATATTATTATTCCAGCACTTATATTTATGGGAATCTATTATCGATCGCTATGGATAAATGAATTATCAACGGAAGAGACGATTTATTTCGGATTAGGATTACTCGCATTTTATCTAGTAACATATCCAAGAGGAGTTCGTTCATTTTTTGAGCAAGCGGATAGTTTATTTTTAATTTCGTATGCAACACATATGCGAAAATTAGTCCAGTATGGCATGATGTACACATTTGTTCGAATAGCGATAACGAATATAATAGTAGTCGTTATTATGTTACCAGTGTTGATGAAAAGCATCGAAGTAACAGAGATACAAGTCCTATTATTTTGGGTATTCTTTACTATATTTCGATTTATGTTGTCGTTGTTAACGAGATTTGTTCATGTACATGTGGGGAAACGATGGGTTTTATGGATTGTAAAAAATGTAGTATTTTCTATGAGCGTGTCCTTTTTTGGAATTAGTTTATTTTTTATTTATAAAAATCCGTTGTATTCAATTCTATTTATCGGTCTAGTAATTTTCTTAAGTAGTGTATTAGTAAAAGAGAAAATGAATTATAAAAAGTTCTTTTTTAAAGAAATCGAGAAAGAAAAGGAGGAAAGCAGGCGCTGGACGAGCGGAATTATGCAAGTTGGTGGTCATGCGGCTAAACCGAGTAGTTCGAATAAAAAACCGTGGATGTTTTCGCGTTCTAAAAGACTTTTAGGGAAAAAAGCTGATTCTCGTATTGTCGAATCTTTTTTGAAAGAATTTTTCCGTACAAGTACTGCACGAATATTTTATATTCAAATTGTATGTATCAGTACTGCAAGTATAATTATGACTCCAAGGTGGATTGCAGCTATTGTTCTCGTATTTGCTGTAGTTGCAATTTCTCGCTATGCACGTGATTATTGGAATGAATTTACGAATAAGATGTTTCTTCGTTTATATTGTGATGAAGGGAAATTACTATTGTTAAGATGGAAAGCAGATCGTTATTTACTACTACCAGCAATACTTTTATATGGAATAGTTATACTTTCACAGTTTTATTTATTGCCAGCTGTGGTAGGCAGCGTTGTTTTTATTTTATTAATTGTATGGATTGTATTTGTACCATTAAAAAAGAGCCATTGACGGCTCTTTTTCTAGTCTGTAACACATTGATAAATAAAATATACTAAAACGAGTATACTTGCGGCGGAATACATGACATCTAAAGTCATCTGATCGCCTCCTTATTGTTGTTGTATTTTTATTGTATGAAATCTTACAATTTCATATTCAAGTGAAAAATATGTGAACGTTAACAAAATTGTAAAGTGCAAAAATTACAATCATTTTGTATAATAGAAGAAACCACCGTTATATAAAAAATAATGAGTGAAAGGGGAGGGAACATAAATGCCAAATTGGTTTAGAAAAACCTTAGTCGCATTAATTACCGTGTTTACATTTGGTTTAGTGACGCCTCCTTCCATATTACTTGATAATGCCAAAGCTGCGGACAAGCCTACGAGCACAGCTGGGCAACAAAGTTTGGAGAGCACGTCCTATACATATGAAGAAACGAATGACAGGTTAACCACCGATACTTTTATTACTTATGCAATGCAAGAAGCAGAGAAGCAGTCGATGCAAAAGTTTGGTACTAAAATTGGTCCAGTAATTGAAGATGAGTTTAAAGATGTAATATTACCGAAAATTGAAGAGGCAATTGCTGAGCTTGCTAGTGATGTACCAGAAGATTCACTACAATCATTAGCGATTTCTCAAAAACCAGCTGGTGGAAATAATGAGAAGATTTTTCACGTCTACGATACGAAATCTGGAAATGATTTATTGCGTTTCCATGTAAGAAGAGATCATCCACCGCAAGATGGTTATTATTTTAATTTCCATTACCACCGTTTTGATGATGGATACTCTGGACATCATGAGTTAGGAAATATTTATTGGAATACGAATGTACCACCGAAATGGTTGTCTTAAAAAGAACAAGAGAAAATCTTGTTCTTTTTTATTTTTATAGAAGGGACAGACACCTATGTTGTTGAATAACATAGGTTTAGAAAAAAGAAGCAAAGGGAGTATGGAAATGCAAAAATATATTGTTTTTGACTTTGATGGCACATTAGTAGATTCACAAAATATATTTGTACCGATTTATAATCAACTTGCTGAAAAACATGGGTATAAAGCAGTAAAGGAAGACGAAATTGAACATTTACGTAAATTAACGATGCCAGAGAGATGTAAACAACTTAATGTACCACTGTATAAACTACCGATATTAGCGTTGGAATTTTATAAATTATATCAGCCTGCTATAAAAAATCTCGTTTTGTTCCATGGGATGAAAGAAGTATTAGATGAACTACATAAAAAAGGCTACGGAATTGCAGTCATATCATCGAACTCAGAAGAGCATATTCGGGCGTTTTTACACAAGAATGGTATCGAAAATATTCAAGAAGTGTATTGTTCTAAAAATTTGTTTGGTAAAGATAAAATGATAAAAAGATTTTTGAAATCAAAAAAAATAACAGAGAAAGATATGTTATATGTCGGTGATGAACAGCGAGACGTAGCAGCGTGTAAAAAGGCTGGAGTGAACGTAATTTGGGTATCTTGGGGATATGATGTTATTGAAACAGTGAAAAAAGATGCACCAGATTACATGGTTCATAAGCCGATGGAAATTGTGCAAGTAGTACAAGGAGCGTATTCTTAATATGAATACACTGCGAGCAGGCATTCATCATATTGAATTTTGGGTAGCAAATTTAGAGGAATCCATTTCTTTTTATAATAAGTTGTTTTCCATAATTGGGTGGAGAAAGTTAAATGAAATAGCATATAGCACAGGAGAAAGTGAAATATACTTTAAAGAAGTAGATGAGGAAATTGTAAGGACGTTAGGGCCTAGACATATTTGTTATCAAGCTATTCATAGAGAAGTAGTTGAGGAAGTAGCAGATTTTCTTTCTAGTACGAAAGTGAAGGTAATACGTGGTCCAATTGAAATGAATCATTATTCGGAAGGTTACTATACGATTGATTTTTACGATCCGAATGGATTTATTGTAGAAGTTGCCTATACACCAAATGCAGAAATGTAAGGGGAATAGATATGAAGATAATTACAGCATGGCAAAACAATATACAAATAGTAAAAAATGCAGTGGATATTAAAGAAATTTCTAAAGGTTTTTCACCTGATAAGAAATATATAATTACGAGTGCGAATAATGATAAATATTTATTGCGGACAGGCGATATAAAAGAGTATGAAAGAAAGAAAATAGAGTTTCAAATTTTAAATGAAATGCAAAATCGTAGTGTGCAAGCACAAAAACCAATTGAAATAGGTTTGTTGGCAGAAGGAGGTTTATGCTATGGCATCTTTTCGTATTTAGAAGGGGAAGATGCGAAGAAGTTATTGCCTACGTATTCACCAAAAGAACAATATGATATTGGTATAGAGGCAGGGAAAGATTTAGCAAAAATGCATACATATGAAGCTCCTAATAATATACTTCCATGGTATGAAAGAGCAATGAAAAAACATAGTAAATATTTAGAGGCATATAAAACATGTGGAATAAACATAAAAAATGATGATAAAATCATAAAGTTTATTGAAGAAAATGAAATATATTTAAAGAACCGCCCAAATCGATTTCAACACGATGATTTTCACTTAGAAAATATAATTGTACGGGATGGAAAATATGTAGGTGTTGTTGATTTTAATGGCTACGATTGGGGCGATCCACTTCATGATTTTGTGAAAATTGCACTGTTTGCAAGGGACATTAGTATTCCGTATTCAATCGGACAAATAGAAGGATACTTTAATAGAAAAATACCAGAGGAATTCTGGAAATTATACACGGTGTACGTTGGTATGACAGTTTTCTCCTCAGTTGTCTGGACATTACGAGCAGCGCCGCATATGTTAGATGATATGTTAGAGCGCCTTACTATAGTTTTAGAGGATCATAATAACTTTGAGTTATCGAAGCCAATTTGGTTTCAATCAGATAAGATTGATATGAAATAGAAAAGGTAGGTGTGATTCGCACCTACCTTTATTTTTTACCATCAAAATACTTATTTAATTTTCTTAAATGTAAGCGGCTGAGTACTTAATGTAGCTGGTACATGTAACTGAAGGGATGGGAATTCACCACTTACATTCATTTCATAAGCGAATAATAAGCTCATTTTCATTTGGAATAAGTCAACTTTTGCAGAGAAGATGTCGTAATGATGATGCCCTAATTGAATATCCATTTCCATAAATTGTACATATAACGAATCATCTCGTTTGTATACTTGTAATGTTCCGTATGCAGGATGTTCAAAAGTACCAGTATAATCCTCTAACTTGTGCGAAGGTGTAGTCCCTTTAATTTGTTCAGGGAGGGAGTCAGTTGCTTCTTTCATCATTTCCTTCATTTTTTTAGTATCTTCTACAGCACGTTTATGCCAATCAATGGATTCTAATTCAAGTAGTTCGTCATAAATTTGATTAGCGAGATAAGTAGGAAGTAATGTTCCTCCAGCATTCGTTAAAATGACAAGGCCTATGTTTTCTGTTGGTATGAATGAAACAAGCGCTGAAAATCCATCGATATTACCGCCATGATGAATCACTTTTTTACCACGATAAGCGCTAATAAACCAACCAAGACCGTAACTATTTAATGGAGATTCAGGGAGTGATAAAAACGGTTGGTCTGGAATTGAATTGTGTGGTGTATACATTTGTTGTAATAATTCAGAGGAGATTAATTCATGATCTCCAAATTTTCCTTCATTTAAGTGGAGAAGTACCCAATTTGCCATATCTTCAATTGTGGAATTAATACACCCAGCAGCGCCAACTGTATCGATGTTACGGAATGGAACTGCTTTTATTTCACCGTCATTTTCAATGTAAGGTAAAGCGTAATCATCTGTAGTTTGTGAATCGTTAACAGAGAAGTTTGTATGTCTCATATTTAAAGGTTCTAAAATATGTTCTGTAGTGTATTGCTCCCACGTTTGATTTGTAATGTTTTCAACAATGTAGCTAATTGTTGCATACATTAAATTGTTATATAGAAATGCAGTTCGGAACGGTGCATCAAGTGGTAAATGTTTTATTTTTTCAACGAGATCTTTTCGAGATAAGGAAGAACTGTACCAAAGAGCCTCATGACGACTCACTCCAGTTCGATGAGAAGCTAAATCCCGTCCTGTAACTTGTGAGCTAGCAAGTAGTTCAGATAAAGTAAAGTTAGGTATATAAGACTGGATAGGGGTATCCCAATTAAACTTTTTTTGCTGTGCTAACAAGCTTAATGAAAGTGTGCCAAATGCTTTCGTTGAGGAACCGATTGCGAATCGAGTATTCGGTGTAACAGCCTCTTTTGTTTCTATATTACGATAGCCGAAACCTTCTGAAATAATAACTTCACCGTCTTTTATAACAGCGACAGCAGCACCAGGAACATTTAAATCCTTCATCATTTTTTCAGCCGTTGTTTGTAAAGAAGTCATAACAGGCGTTTCAATTTTAGACATACTTCTAACCTCCAAATATAAATTTTGTTCTACCGCACTATACTTTCGGTAATAGAAAATGAAAACCTTTTTATATTTGGAAAGTTAATAATTTTGTAAGAATTAGCGCAAGAAATTTTATTAATTAGGATTATTAAATTTATCATTTTTCATGTTATGATAAATTGCATATACGATTGAAAGAAGGTTTTCCTACATATGAAACATGCTGAAAATGAATACTTAAATTTATGCCGCCATGTAATGGAACATGGTACGAAGAAAGAAGACCGTACAGGGACAGGCACTGTATCTGTATTTGGATATCAAATGCGTTTTGATCTAAGTAAAGGTTTTCCTTTATTAACAACAAAGAGAGTACCGTTTCGCCTTGTAGCAAGTGAACTGCTTTGGTTTATGAAAGGTGATACAAATATTCGCTATTTATTGCAGCATAATAATAACATTTGGAATGAATGGGCTTTTAAGAGCTGGGTAGAAAGTGATGAGTATACTGGTCCTGACATGACTGATTTTGGTCTTCGCTCACAACAAGATGAAGAATTTAAAGTACAGTACGACGAGCAAATGGAATTGTTTAAAAAGAACGTTTTAGAAGATGATGAGTTCTCAAATAAATATGGTTATTTAGGAGACGTTTACGGTAAACAGTGGCGTGCTTGGAAAACGACAGCTGGTGAGACACTTGATCAATTAAAAGATGTAATTGAAATGATTAAAAAAACACCAGACTCACGTCGTTTAATCGTTTCTGCCTGGAATCCAGAAGATGTACCAAGTATGGCCTTACCGCCTTGTCATACGCTATTCCAGTTTTATGTAGCAGATGGAAAGCTTTCTTGTCAGTTATATCAAAGAAGTGGTGACATATTCCTTGGGATTCCATTTAACATTGCAAGTTACTCACTACTAACACATTTAATTGCACATGAATGCGGACTTGAAGTGGGAGAATTTGTTCATACAATTGGTGATGCACACATTTATACAAATCATTTTGAACAAGTAGAAAAGCAATTGGCACGTGAACCACGTCCATTCCCGAAACTTACATTAAATCCAGATGTGAAATCTGTTTTCGATTTTGAAATGGAAGATTTAACGATTGAAGGATACGATCCGCATCCAGCAATTAAAGCACCGGTTGCAGTATAATTGTAGAGGAGATGAAAAAATGATTGTTTCATTTATGGTCGCTATGGACGAAAATAGAGTAATTGGTAAAGATAATAATTTACCTTGGCGTTTACCGAGTGAATTACAATACGTGAAGAAAACAACGATGGGTCACCCGCTTATTATGGGAAGAAAGAACTATGAAGCGATTGGTAGACCACTGCCTGGAAGACGTAATATTATTGTAACTCGTAATGAAGGGTATCATGTTGAAGGTTGTGAAGTTGTTCATTCTGTAGAAGAAGTGTTTGAACTATGTAAAAATGAAGAAGAGATTTTTATTTTTGGTGGAGCGCAAATTTACGACCTCTTTTTACCTTATGTAGACAAGTTATATATAACAAAAATCCATCATGCATTTGAAGGAGATACATTCTTCCCAGAAATAGATATGACAAATTGGAAAGAGATTTTTGTAGAAAAAGGTTTAACGGATGAAAAAAACCCATATACGTATTATTACCATGTATATGAGAAACAACAATAATAAAAAAGATTGATGTGAGAATTCGCATCAATCTTTTTATTTATATTCACCAATATAAGTTTATAGATGAGATTCGATAGTGCTATAATGATAGGTAGCATGTAAAAATGCTAAAATTTTCAAAAGTACTAATATAGAAAGAGGAGGAGAATCGATTGAGAAAGATATGGGGGATTCTTTTTCTTTGCTTAACATTCATGTTAGTTGGATGTGGTAAAGAAGAAAAACCACAAGAAGCGTTTGATACATATGTAAAAGCGTGGAATAAACAAAAATTTGCAGATATGTATGATCAACTATCAAAAAATGCAAAAAAAGATATTTCAAAGAAAGAGTTTACTGAGAAATATGAAAAAATTTATTCTGGTATCGAAGTGAAAGACTTAAAGGTAGAAACAGGGGAAGTAAAAGAAGATAAAAAAGATGAAGGCCCTGTTCCTTTTAAAGTAAGCATGGATACAGTTGGTGGTAAAATTACATTTGGTCATGAAGCAAAAATGGTGAAAGAAAAAGATGGAGATAAAGAATCTTGGAAAATAGATTGGACTCCTGATTTTATTTTCCCAGGCATGACGAAAGATAGTAAAGTGCGTATGCAGACAACACAGCCAAAACGTGGTGAAATATACGATCGTAATGGAAAAGGTCTTGCAACGAATGGGAAAGCTTCTGAAATCGGATTGATTCCTGAAAAGTTAGGCGATGCTGCTCCGCAAACGAAAGAAACAGTAGCGAAGTTATTAAATATGTCTGTAGAAGAAATTGATCAAAAATTAGCTGCTAAATGGGTAAAACCAGGGTATCTCGTACCAATTGGAATTTTGCCTGAAGGGGCAACACAAAATACGTACATTGATTTACCAGGTGTTTCAACAAAACCTGTAAATGTTCGTACATATCCGTTAGGGGAAGCGGCAGCTCATCTGACTGGTTATATTGGAAAGGTAAATGCTGAAGATTTAAAAACGCTACAAAAGAAAGGCTATCAAGCTGATGACCCAGTTGGTAAAGCTGGTTTAGAGCAAGTATTAGAGGAAAAGCTACGCGGTAAAAAAGGTGGCCGTGTCTTTGTAGAAGATGCGCAAGGAAAAGAAATTAAAAACTTGGCAAAAACAGATGCTGCTGATGGAGAAAATGTAACTTTAACTATTGATAGTGTTGTTCAAGAAAAAACGTATAATGAAATGAAGGGCGAAGCTGGTTCAAGTGCAGCAATTAATCCGAAAAGTGGAGAAACAATTGCACTAGTAAGTAGTCCAGCATATGATCCTAATATAATTGCACGAGGGACATCGAAGGCACAACGCGAAGCTTGGAATAATGATCCGAAAAAACCAATGACAAATCGCTTTACACAATTGTCGGTACCAGGTTCTGTATTTAAACCTATTACAGCTGCAATTGGTCTTGAAACGAAAACAATTGATCCAAAAGAAGAGTTGAAAATTGAAGGATTAAAATGGACAAAAGATTCTTCTTGGGGTAATTACTATGTAACGCGTGTGAAAGATGCAAATCCGATTGATCTTGATAAGGCGATGAAATACTCGGATAATATTTACTTCGCACAAGAAGCTTTGAAAATCGGAAAAGACAAGTTTATGAGTGAAGCAAAAAAATTCGGATTCGATGAGAAACTACCAATTGAATATGGATTCCCTGCTTCTAAAATTGCAAATGACGGCATTAAAAATGATATTCAAATGGCAGATACGGGATATGGACAAGGACAAGTATTAATGACTCCTCTTCATTTAGCTTTAACGTATGCGCCAATTGTAAATGATGGAACGATTCCGTCACCGTATATTATTAAAACAGATAAACAACCAAAAGCTTGGAAAGAAAATGTAATTTCTAAAGGAAATCAGGATATATTAAAAACTGCAATGACGAAAGTAATTAATGATCCAGATGGTACAGGGAAAATTGCTAAAATTGATGGTATGACTCTTGCTGGAAAAACAGGTACAGCGGAATTAAAAGTATCAAAAGAGGCCGAAGGAAAAGAACTAGGTTGGTTCGCTGCATTTGATTTAAATTCGCCAGATATGGTCATTACAATGATGATTGAAGATGTAAAAGGTAGAGGCGGAAGTAATATTCCAGCTGAAAAAGTAAAACATGTATTTCAAAAATAATATGTAATAGAAGGCTATCTCTATAGGTTGTAGAGGTAGCCTTTTTATATGAAAGAGTTTGTAATATCTGTATACTAAATTTTAAGGAAACAAAGTAAATCATTAACTTACGAAAAAAAAGTAGCTATTTTTTATTGACATTGATTAAAACTTTTTATATTATACTTACATAAGGTAAGTTATTAACTTTTAAAAAACAAATCTTGAATTAAAGATAAAGAGAAAAAAGGGAGAGAATACAATGACAAAAGTACTATTTATTACAGCAAATCCAAATTCAGCAGAAGGTTCTTTCGGAATGGCAGTAGGGGAAGCTTTCATCGAAGCTTATAAAAACGAACATCCACAAGACGAAGTTGTAACAATTGATTTATTCAACACTACAGTACCAGCAATTGATGCAGATGTATTTGCTGCTTGGGGTAAATTTGCAGCAGGTGAAGGCTTTGAAGCTTTAACTGAAGTTCAACAACAAAAAGTAGCAGCAATGAACACAAACTTAGAAACATTTATGAATGCAGATCGTTATGTATTCGTAACTCCAATGTGGAACTTTAGCTATCCACCAGTAGTAAAAGCATACTTAGATAACGTAGCAATCGCAGGTAAAACATTCAAATATACTGAAAATGGTCCAGTCGGCTTATTAGAAGGTAAAAAAGCACTTCACATTCAAGCAACAGGTGGCGTATATTCTGAAGGAGCATACGCAGCTGTAGACTTCGGTCGTAATCACTTAAAGACTGTATTAGGATTTGTCGGTGTGAATGATACTGAATATATTGCAGTTGAAGGCATGAATGCAAACCCTGAAAAAGCACAAGAAATTAAAGAAGCAGCAATTGCTAATGCTCGTGAATTAGCAAAACGTTTCTAATATAGAATGCTTAAAAAGTCCGAACACTTGCTGTTTGGACTTTTTTTCTTCTTTTTCCTTCGTTTGTCTAGTATAATGAAGGTCGGAATGATAATAGGTGGGGGTTCTGTATGATTCAAACGTTTTTTAAAATCTTTTATTTAATTTTAATCGTAATTGCGATTACACCGAGAATGTGGCGTCTTAAAAGACAAGTAAATACGATGGCGCCAAAAGAAAAAGACAATGCTGTGTATAAAACGACAAATTGGTTTGGTAAGAAAATGGTACGTGTAGCTGGAGGGGCAGTAGAAGTGAAAGGACTTGAAAATGTTCCGAAAGACAAGCCAGTACTAGTTGTAAGTAATCACCAAAGTAATATGGATATCCCTGTTTTACTAGGTTACTTAAATAAACCAATTGGATTCGTTTCAAAAGCAGAGATTAAAAAGTTCCCAGTTGTACCAACTTGGATGGAACTGATGAATTGTGTATTTATGGATCGTAGCGATCGTCGTCAATCTCTTCAAGCGATTAAAGATGGAATTGAACTATTAAAGAATGGACATTCTATCGTAATTTTCCCTGAAGGAACGAGAAGTAAGGGTGGCGAAGTTGGAGAGTTTAAGGCTGGTAGTTTTCATCTTGCAGTAAAGTCAGGTGTAGCAATTTTACCTGTAACGTTAGATGGTACATATAAGATGTTTGAAGCCAATGGAAATCGTATGAAGCCAGCTCATGCAACAGTAACAATTTCTAAGCCGATTACACCTGAAGATTATGCGAATATGGATATTAAAGAATTAACGAAGCATACACAGGAAGTTATTGCATCACAATTACATAAGTAATAAAAAAGGATTCAGCTTATCGTAAGCTGAATCCTTTTTATTATGCTGTAGGTAAGACATAAAAGAGTACACAGAAGAACATCATCGCACTACCACCTAAAACGAACAGGTGCCATATGGCATGGTTGAAAGGTAGCTTTTCCCAAAGGAAGAATATAGCTCCGACAGAATATAAAATGCCACCTGCTAAAAGTAGTGAAAAACCATGTCCAGTTAGATTTTCATAAAGTGGTTTAATAGCAACGATTATGAGCCATCCCATTATGATATAACATAGCGTTGATGCCTTAATAAAGCGACGTACAAAGAAAATTTTGAAGACGATACCTCCGATTGCTAGTGTCCATATTATAGCAAGCAACGTCCATCCTAATGGGCCACGAAGTGTAATAAGTAGAAAAGGAGTATACGTGCCAGCAATCAATAAGTAAATGGCTGAATGATCTAAAATAGTAAATATTTTTTCTACTTTAGGATGATGAATGCTATGTAGCAATGTTGAAAACAAGTACAGTAAGAACATACTTACACCATAAACAGTAAATGCAACTACGGCTGATACGGTACCGTGCTTAGAAGCATGAATAATCAATATGATTAAGGCAGGGATGCTTAAAATGGCACCGATACCATGTGTAATTGCATTTGCAATTTCTTCTTTTACAAATTGGGTCATTCGTGTCATTTTTTCAGTCATAATGCAAATCCTTTCTACTATCATAAAATAATATGTCATTTCCCTTACCATATCATACACAAGAGCAATAGAAAATGAAATTTGTATAATTGATTATATTTTTGAATTTTTTTGACAAAAGACAATGGATTTGTTGACGTTTTCAAACTTTTTTGACAAAATAAAATTATGTAATAGTAGGACAAGGAAACTACTAATAAAGGGGATGGGGAAATGTTTTCAAATATTGGCTTTCCAGGGTTAATTTTAATTTTAGTAGCAGTACTCATTTTATTTGGACCTAAAAAATTGCCGGAAATCGGGAAGGCTTTAGGGGAAACGTTAAAAGAGTTTAAAAAATCAACGAAAGAATTGACAGATGACGCATTTCAAGAAAAGGAAAAGAAAGAAAAAATGTAGTGTATTTTCCTTGTACTGGATAAATAAAGTGTGGTGAACGAGATGGAAAATCGGGAAATGAGCGTAGTAGAACATATTGTTGAGCTTCGAAAAAGAGTAATATATACGGTGTTATCCTTTGTACTATTTTTAATTATTGGATTTACTTTTACAAAGGATATTTATTTTTGGCTTGTAAAAGATTTACCAATGAAATTAACTGTTCTCGGTCCAAGTGATGTATTGTGGATTTTTTTCTCGATTGCTACAGTATTTGCTATCGTTTGTACAATTCCTTTTGCTGCTATACAAATTTGGTTATTTGTAAAACCGGGTTTACATCCAAATGAACAAAAGATGACAATAATGTATATACCGGTATTGTCTATATTATTTATTGCAGGTTTATGTTTTGGATACTTTATTGTAATGCCGTTTCTATTTCACTTTTTAACTACGATAGGTAATGAAATGTTTAATACGATGTTTACGACAGAAAAGTATTTTCATTTTGTACTTAATTTAACAGTTCCATTTGCTGTGATTTTTGAATTGCCAGTCGTTGTAATGTTTTTAACTAGTATTGGAATACTTACGGCGGAATTTTTAATAAAAATAAGAAGGTATGCTTACGTAGCATTAATTATCATTGCATCTTGTATATCACCGCCAGACTTTTTATCTCATAGTTTAGTTGCAGTGCCGCTTATTTGTATTTATGAAGTAAGTATTGCGTTATCAAAGGTTGTTAGTAAGAGGAAAAAGAAAAGAGAAGAAATGCAGTCGAAAAGTGCCTCGTTATAAAGGCACTTTTTTATTTATTTGTTATACTATAGCTATAAACGTATACAATATATAGAAGAAAAAAATTATAGAATCTCCAAAATTTAGACAAACTTTGCGCTTTTATAAGCTTATACTAAATGTATTAAACAATTGATGGATAATGAGATTCCCGTCTCAGAGATATTTAGGGCGGGAAGGTGAATTAGGTGGAGATGAATAGAGTATAAATCTTCTAGCCATAAGGACTACAGAAATCATATAAGTCTGATTTTACTCCACTTTAAACAACGTGTTACAGCGCAAAGTAGAGGAAGTTCAAAAATCCAATGAAAAAGAGGATTGATATTGTGATTACGAAAAGTTTTTATTTCACTCATTCAACAGGGGATTGCATTAAAATATTCGAAATCCCTGTCCTACAGGCACAGCATCCATTATCGTTTCTAATTCAGTCTCGTCTTCAATTATTTATTGCAAAAATTCAAAAACAAAAACACCCAAGATTTTCGTATTCTTTCCGTGAATATTTACAAAATTGTTTGAAGTGGAATGATTATTTAAATGTATATAAAACAAATACCCTTGAAAAAAATGCATGATACGAAGTACGGACAGGGTTAGTAAACTCTGTCTTTTTCATTTTAGATATGAAAATATAATTAATTTGATGAAATTTCGTTCCAAATTGTTGAAAGCAATGGGAATACTAGTATAATAACAAGGAGAGCGTATTGGAAAGGGAAGAAGTATAGTATGCAAAAAATTAAAATTGTAACAGATTCAACGGCAGATTTATCACAAGACGTAATCGAAAAGTATGACATTCATGTTTTACCATTATCAATCTCTGTAAATGGACAAACATATTTAGATCGCGTTGATTTACAACCTGACGAATTTATTGAAGAAATGATTAAATCAGAGGAATTACCAAAAACATCACAACCAGCTATGGGTACATTTGTAGAAATGTATGACAAGCTAGGGGAAGATGGAAGCGAAGTCCTTTCTATCCATATGACAAGTGGAATGAGCGGTACTGTAGCAACTGCAAATAGCGCTGCATCAATGACTGATACAAAAGTAACAGTTGTTGATTCTCAATTTATTACACATGCTTTAGCATATCAAGTAATTGAAGCTGCAAAAATGGCAAATGACGGACGCTCACTAGAAGAAATTTTAAAACGTGTAGATGAAGTAAGAAAGAATACTCGTTTATATGTAGTAGTGGATACATTAGAAAACTTAGTGAAGGGTGGACGTATCGGTAAAGGAAAAGCGTTTATCGGTTCTCTACTTAATATAAAGCCAATTGCTAGTCTTGAAGACGGTGTTTATAATCCTGTAACGAAAGTTCGTAGCCAAGGCCAAATTGTAAAAACATTAGCTAAGTTATTTGAGCAAGATACGGCTGGAAAAGTCGTAAAAGCTGTTGCAATTCCGCATGCGAAAGCAATTCCTTTAGCTGAAAGTATGAAAGCGGCGGTTGAAAAAGTAAGTGGATTTGCTCAATCAGAAATTTTCTATACAACGCCTATTATTAGTACTCATACAGGTCCGGGCGCAATCGGATTTATGTATTTAGCAGAGTAATAAAAAAGCTACTTGAAAATATATTTCAAGTAGCTTTTTTATGTAAATAGAAAGTAAGAAATAAGAAGAGCTACACAGGCACTACCGCTAATGATATAGCGAGTCTGTAAATATTCATTCATAGAAAACACCCTTTATCCCGCTATTTGTGGACAGTAAAACTCTCTACCTCAAGTTTAGCTGGAGCAAAGAGGTTAGGTAGCGGGCTGCCCGTAAAAGCTTGATTGGTGAAGGCAAATAATCAGTGGGGATGAAGAAAACCCACTAATTAAAGTTTCACTATAGGATTTTCTATATTATATGTTGGATATAGAAAATCAGTCATTACGTTACACATGTAAAGTTTCAATTTTTTCGTTTATTTGCTTATTATTTGTTGCGTTACTATAAATAAAAGTTTGACCTAAAAAGAGTACATGCAGTTGTTCCCACGGTAACATGCGCAAATTCCAATTATTTCGAAGTCTAGTTATTGCTTCACGAGGTGTTTCATCGGCGAGTGCAAAAGCTCCGTAATGCATTGGTATAAAATGCGTAGCGTTTAAATCTAAATAAGCTTGCACGGCCTCTTCAGGTGAAACATGAGATACTTTCATAAACCATTCTGGTTCATAAGCGCCAATGGGCATAAGAGCAATATCAATTAAAAAGCATTCACCAATTTCTTTGAAACCTTGGAAATAGCCACTGTCACCACAAAAATATATGGTTTCCATAGTCGTTTCATTATCAATAATCCATCCACCCCAGTGAGACGTATTCATATCAAATAAGAATCTTCTCGTCCAGTGCTGAGCGGGTACGAAGTGAAAAGAAACTTCGTTAATTATCGTACTTTCCCACCATTTATACTCTTCTACATGTTTAAATTTCTTACGAGTAAATAATTTTTTTAATCCAATAGGTACAAGATATAGAACATCATCATTCAACTGACGAAGAGTTGAAAAATCTAAATGATCATAATGACCATGTGAAATAAGGACAATATCAATTTTAGGTAGTGCTTCTATAGAGAGTCCAGGTTCTGTAAGTCTTGGAACTAGCTTTAATTTATTAGCCCATACTGGATCTGTTAATATATTAAGTCCATTCGTTTGGATAAGAAAAGTGGAATGCCCAATCCATGTGATAGTCGTTTTTTCAACATTACTTTGCAAAAATGCACTTTGTTTAACGGGTGATTGTTCTACTAAGAAAGAAAAATCTTTTTTGTTTTGCTTTCGTTCTTTACGCCAGCGTAAAAAAGAGCGAATTGATTTTTTTGTACTAACATTATCCATATTTTCATAGCGCTTTGCCATGAACATCACCTCATTTAAAATCGTTGTATTTGTATTGTACCGAAATGTTGTTAAGGAATACAGTGTAAAACATGGATTAATGTTTAAGGAATTGTTAAAAAATAGGGAGAGGTATTTACAAAAGTAACAATAAAATTAGTTTTATCACTTTTATTTAGAGAAATAATAGTAAAAAAATATATTTTGTCTAGTAATTCGCTTGAAATAAAAAAGTAACATACGTAAATTCGTACGATTTCGTGAACAAATGTAGTAAACAATTTTCTCGTAGTGTTAACTTTTGTTATTATAAACATAACCTATTTAAATTTAGGATAGAGAAAAGAGGTTTATAAATGAAGCGTTATCAAAAAATAATTGGTCTTATGGTTGTATTTTGTCTCTTTGTACTTGCTGGATGTAGTGAATCAGGTTCAAAGCTTCGTAAACCATTAAATTGGGATTTAGAAACCTTCCAATTTACAAATCAAGATGGAAAGAAATTTGGTACAAAAGATTTAAAAGGGAAAGTTTGGGTTGCAGATTTTATGTTCACAAATTGTCAGACAGTTTGTCCACCAATGACTGCAAATATGGCCAAGCTTCAAAAGATGGCAAAAGAAGAGAAATTAGACGTTCAGTTTGTTTCATTTAGTGTAGATCCAGACCTTGATAAGCCAGAAAATCTGAAAGCTTTTATTCAAAAGTTTACAGAGGATACTAGTAACTGGAATTTATTAACGGGGTATTCGTTAGAAGATATTACAAAGTTTTCAAAAGATAATTTCCAATCACTTGTAGATAAGCCGGAGAACGGTCAGGTCATGCATGGTACATCATTTTATTTAATTGATCAAAACGGAAAAGTAATGAAAAAGTATAGTGGCATTAGTAATACGCCATACGAAGACATTATACGTGATATGAAGCGATTAGTGGGTTAAAAATAAGGGTGCATAGCACCCTTCAGGCTGTGGAGAAAGTCTTCTCCACAGCCTGTTTTTGTGTCTGAACCTCTTTTTATGTGTCAACACTGATAAAAAAGAGGAAAAGGAGAGATTTTTTATGATGGGTGCTTTAAAAAATCATCGTGATGAGCGTGTATCTGTTTCTGTAGAAGAGTTGGTTCCACAAGATCATTTCCTTCGTGCAATTGAAGCGACAATTAGTTTTGATTTTATTGAAGAGAAGTTACGCCCTTATTACTGTGAAAACAATGGACGCCCGTCCATTCATCCTATTGTTTTATTTAAGATGATGTTTATTGGATATTTTTACGGTATTCGTTCTGAGCGTCAATTGGAAAAGGAAATTAAAACGAATATTGCCTACCGTTGGTTTTTAGGGTTTTCTCTATCGGATACTATTCCGGATCACTCTACAATCAGTTGGAATCGTCGTACTCGTTTTATTCATACAAATATTTTCGAAGAAATTTTTGATGAGATTGTGAGACAAGCGACGGAGCACCGGATGGTAGGAGGACGTGCACTGATGACAGATTCTACACATATTAAGGCCAATGCCAATAAAAATAAATTTGTACATAAATATAAAAAAGAAAAAGCAAAGTTTTATATAGACGAGCTAGAAGCTGCGGTAATCGAAGATCGTGAGGTACATGGAAAAAAGAATTAAAACCTAGAAAGGAAAGTGATACCCCTACCAAAAAAACTCGTATAAGTACAACGGATCCAGATAGTGGATTTTTAATGAGAGATGGAAAACCAAATGGTTTTCATTTCTTGGATCATCGTACGACTGATGCGAAGTACAATATTATTACAGATACCTATGTAACGGCTGGAAATATGGCAGATTCCGAGCCGTATTTAGCACGCCTCCAAGCTCAGATTGATAAATTCGACTTCAAAGTAGAAGCTGTTGCCCTTGATGCTGGCTATTTTACAGGATATATCTGTAAGAAACTATCAGAACGGAATATATTTATGGTGATGGGGTATCGCCGATTTGGAAAACGGAATAAAGAAGTACCGAAAAGCCAATTTAAATATGTAGAAGAAATGAATGTTTTCGCTTGTCCGATGGGATGTATTCTAGAATATGTAACAACTGATCGTGAAGGATACCGTCAATACAAATCGAATCCAGAAGACTGCGCTGTTTGTCCGTTACGTGAGGTGTGCTTTTCAAAGAAACAAAAACAAAAAGTTATCACTCATCATGTGTGGGAGAAATATAAGGATATTGCTAGAAAAAACAAGCTAACAGCTACAGGGAAAAGGTTGTATAAAGTACGCTGTTCCACTATAGAGCGAAGCTTTGCAGACGCCAAAGAACTACATGGCTACCGCTATGCCCGGTTTCGAGGGCTGAAGTCTGTCCAAATGCAAGCTTATCTCACCGCAGCTTGTCAAAACATGAAAAAAATAGCCCTCCACCTGACCAAAAAGGGTCAGGTGGAGGGCTATTTTTTAAAATTCTATTATTTTATGTTGTTTTTATTCGCTAAAATCAAAAAAGATTCCAGAGTGTTGGGAACCCTAAAGGGTTTCCCAACACTCTGAAGGGTGCATAGCACCCTTGTTTTTTTGCATTAGTCTATCGATAAAATGTCATGTTGCTGGGGAAGTTTCGGCGCCCGAATTTCTAATACGCCGTTTTGATAAGAAGCTTTTGCCGCTTTTTTATTAATTGAATACGGCAATTTAATCAATCTTGATGCTTCTGAAATGGAACGTTCTCGGCGATAATAGTTATGGGATGTTTGTTCTTCTTCCTCTTCAAGTATCTCTTCTTTTACAGAGACTTTTAAGTATTCACTTTGTATTTCAATTTGGATTTGTTCTTTTTGTATACCTGGTAGTTCAGCTGTAACAACGAGTTCTTCACCAACTTCATATAAATCTACAGGGAATGTTAATAAACGGTTTCCTTTTTGGAAAAAATGATTTAAATCAGCGATTACATTGCGAAGAGGTGTTTGCTCGAAGAAATCATCAATTTGCTTTAAGTAATTACGAACCGGTGGGCGAGAAGAATCTTTTTTTTCTTCACTCATGGTATTCCCTCCTAGAAATCAATTTGCAATATCATATGACAAAAGCGGAGAAAGGTGAGTGCCTAGTTTTCATGTTTTCATAAAAAATTGTTAAAAATGTGAAATGGAGTGATTTTTTTATAGTTTTTGGTCGCCATATTCAGTTGATTATGCTAGTATAAATAGGGTTGATATAGTAGTATAGAGACAGAATGAAAACTGAAAGAGGGTAAGAAGTATGTGTGGTTTTGTAGGATGTTTATGTGAAAACCCTAGAGAGTTTTCAGAAACAGAAAAACATCAATTTGAAAATATGAACACGATGATTTTCCACCGTGGTCCAGATGACGAAGGATATTTTCGTGATGAACATGTACAATTTGGCTTCCGCCGTTTAAGCATCATTGACTTAGAGGCAGGACATCAGCCGCTAACTTATGAAAATGATCGATATGTAATTATTTTTAATGGTGAAATTTACAACTATGTAGAATTACGTGAAATGTTACTTGAAAAAGGTGCAACGTTTGCAACGCAATCTGATACAGAAGTTATCATTGCATTGTATGCACATATGAAAGAAAAATGTGTAGATTACCTTCGTGGTATGTTTGCATTTATGATTTGGGATCGTGAAGAAAAGAAACTTTTCGGTGCACGTGACCACTTCGGTATTAAACCTTTATACATCGCACAACAAGGTGATACTACATTCTTCGCATCTGAGAAGAAAAGTATTATGCATGTGATGGAAGATAAAGGCGTTAATCCAACGTCACTACAACATTACTTTACGTACCAATATGGTCCGGAGCCAGAAACTTTAACAATTGATGTTAATAAAATCGAGCCTGGTCATTATTTCGTAAAAGAAATCGGTAAAGAGATGGAAATCCATCGCTACTGGAAACCTTATTTCAACGCTTCAAGTGCAACGAAAGAGGAGCATATCCAAGCAATTCGTGATGTGTTATACGATTCAGTAAAAGTGCATATGCGTAGTGATGTACCAGTAGGTTCATTCTTATCTGGTGGTATCGATTCATCTATCATCGCTTCTATCGCAAGAGAAATGAATCCAAATCTTTTAACATTCTCTGTTGGTTTTGAGCAACGTGGTTTCAGTGAAGTTGATGTTGCGAAAGAAACTGCTGAGAAATTAGGCGTTAAAAACCATAACGTATTCATTTCAGCGAAAGAATTTATGGATGAGTTCCCAAAAATCATTTGGCATATGGATGATCCTTTAGCTGATCCAGCAGCTGTACCATTGTACTTCGTTGCGAAAGAAGCACGTAAACATGTAACAGTTGTTCTTTCTGGTGAAGGCGCAGACGAGCTATTTGGTGGTTATAACATTTACCGTGAGCCAAACTCACTAAAAATGTTCTCTTACATTCCTAGCCCAGGTAAGAGCGTTCTAAAAGCATTAAGTGGTGCTCTTAAAGAAGGATTTAAAGGTAAGAGCTTCCTAGAGCGTGGATGTACACCAATTGAAGAGCGTTACTATGGAAATGCTAAAATCTTCCGTGAAGAAGAAAAAGCTGAATTAATGAAGTATTACAATGAAAGTGTTAACTATATGGATATCACGAAACCATTGTATAACGAGATTAAAGATTATGATGATGTAAGTAAAATGCAGTACATTGACATGTTCACATGGTTACGCGGTGACATTTTATTAAAAGCTGATAAAATGACAATGGCAAACTCATTAGAACTTCGTGTACCGTTCTTAGATAAAGAAGTATTCGATGTTGCATCTAAAATTCCAACTGAATTTAAGATTGCTAACGGAACTACGAAAGCCATTTTACGTGAAGCAGCACGCGGAATCGTTCCAGATCACGTATTAGATCGTAAAAAACTTGGATTCCCAGTACCAATTCGTCACTGGTTAAAAGACGAAATGCATGATTGGGCTATAAATATTATAAACGAAAGTAAGACAGAGCATTTAATCGACAAACAGTATGTATTAAACTTACTGGAAGCACATTGTGCAGATAAAGGCGATTATAGCCGTAAAATTTGGACTGTACTTGCGTTTATGGTATGGCACCAAATTTATGGTGAGCATAAATACGATACGAATAAGTTCCATGAAGAAACAAAACGTGCGTATAGCTTAGTTTAATTAGAAAAACCTTAAGATCGCATACGGTCTTAAGGTTTTTTTCATAAATAGGAAGTATTATTGATACAATAATAGTAAAAGGATGGACAACATATGATTACGTTTGAGAAAGTTACTGTAGAAAATGAAAGCGTTGTTAAAGAAATGTTTAAATCGCATAGTTTAGGTGAGAAAAAGGTACAGTACTGTGTGAAAGTTGATGATACATATATTGGTGTAATAGATTATAGTGTACAAGAGGAACGGGCTGTTTTATCACAGCTAATTATTCATTTTGATTACCAAGGTTACGGTTATGGTACAAATACGTATTTTACATTTGAAGAAATGATGAAACAAAGAAATGTGAAAGAAATAAAAGTGCTAAAAGAGAAATTAACAGAAAAGGCGAAGTCTTTCATAGAGAGTTTTGGTTTTACTTCAGAAGATGAAGAGTACGTAAAGAAAATATAACGATGATTATTTATGCGATACAATAAATATAAGGCAGGTGGATGTATGGCGATGACTTCTGGTCTTGTATTAATTGGAGGGTGCTTTATAGTAGCAGAATTATGTCATATAATCATTCGGAAAAGAATGATTAAGAAAAAAAAGCCGTATGAATTACAATACGTCCCTGTCTTTTTCATTATGTTTTGTATGCTTAGTACATTACAAAATCTAATAAACTTTCCACCACTTGTAAATGTTTTTTTAAAGTTCGGTTTACTTTATAGTGGTGTTGGAATAGCACTTTTATTTATTTTATTTTGCATACGTTATGTTCACTATCAATCGTATATATTTATTTTAAATTGGTTAAAGCAAGATGATAGAAACCGCCTTACATAAGGCGGTTTTTTTATTTGCAATTGTAACAGAATTTGTACATTTCACATAAAATAGGACGAGTAGAAATGCAAACATATTACAAGAAAGGGGCGGGGCAATAAAATGAAACTTGTTATAGACGCAGGGCACGGTGGATATGATTCTGGTGCTGTTGGTAATGGTTTAGTAGAAAAAAACTTAACACTTCAAATTGCTAGACGCGTTCGAGACATTTTAACGGTAAATTACCCAATTACAATTAAAATGACACGTGATAGTGATGTGTTTATTTCTTTATCTGAACGTGCTAATATTGCTAATGCTTTCAGTGCGGATTATTTTATTTCATTTCATATTAATAGCGGCGGGGGTACAGGTTTTGAAAGTTATATTTATAATGCGTTATCCAATAGCAGCACTGCATATGCAAAGCAACAAAAAATGCATACAGCTGTCAATCCTGTATTAACAAAATATGGTCTTCGTGATCGAGGAGCAAAAAAAGAAAATTATGCGGTATTAAGAGAAACCGCAATGGATGCAATTTTAACTGAGACTGCTTTTATTGATACAGCTTTTGATGCAAATTTATTAAAAAATCCACAATTTATTGAAGATCTAAGTCAAGCGTATGCAAATGGAATAGCAGCTATTTTTGGAGTAGCTCCAAATCCACAACCTCCTAACCCACAACCGGTACCTCAAACGAAGGGAATCGCTTATGTTCTTGGGAAAAATGTAAATTTAAGAAATGGTCCATCAACTTCTTCCTCAGTTATTCGTCAATTAAATTCTCCAGAATCTTACGTTGTATATCAAGAAAGTAACGGATGGCTAGATTTGGGGAATGGACAATGGGTGTATAATGATTCTTCTTACATTAATTTTGTAAAGACAAGCAATAGTGATGGAAGCCCGATTGGGGTTGCATATATACAAGGGATGAATGTAAATTTAAGAAGTGGTCCATCAACTACATCTGCAGTTATCCGCCAATTAAATTCTCCAGAATCTTATTTAGTATATATAAATGAAAATGGTTGGTTAAACCTTGGTGGAAATCAGTGGGTATATAATGACCCAGCGTATATTAAGTATACTCAATATTAGGAATTGAAATGATAGTGCAATATGGATGCGTATCCTTGTTATGTATAACAAGGATACGCATTTTAATAACAACATTTTTTTCATACTTATGCACTATGTTTTAAAAAGAAACATTAGCAAAGCGGATAGAATCTAAATAGTATATATTAAAAAAGTTTTCTGATATACATTGACAATGTATGTAAGATACATTAATCTTTAAATGTTAATGATAATCGATTTCATCTAGGGAGGACATATGATACATACTAAAAAACTAATTATGTTCTGCATTATGATACTCATGGTTGTAATTGCAGGATGTAGTAAAGAAGAGAAAAAAGAAAATAATATATCAGCGAAAGCAAAAGATTCATATACGGTAAAGCATGCAATGGGTGAAACGACAGTAAATGGTACACCTAAAAAAGTTGTTGTTTTAACAAATGAAGGCGCAGAGGCTCTCCTAGCTGTGGGCGTAACGCCAGTGGGGACTACGAAACCACGTGCTGGTGATGAATGGTATCCTCATTTAGCGAAAGAGTTAAAAAACACGGAAGTTGTAGGAACTGAACGTGATATTAATTTAGAGGCTGTAATGAAGCTTAAGCCAGATTTAATTATCGGAAATAAAATGCGTCATGAAAAAATATATGATCAGCTAAAAGAAATCGCACCAACTGTTTATGCAGAAACATTACGCGGTGATTGGAAAGAAAACTTTACACTTTATACAAAAGCTGTAAATAAAGAAAAAGAAGGGCAAAAAGCTCTTGATGATTATAAAAAACGCATTGAAGGAATGAAAGAGAAGTTAGGCGATAAATTGAATTCTAAAGTTTCTATTATTCGTTTCGTGCCAGGTGATGTTCGTATTTATCAAAAAAACTCATTCTCGGGCGTTGTTTTAAATGATATTGGATTTAAACGACCACCATTACAAGATAAAGATGATTTTGCGATAAAAGGAATTACAAAAGAGCAGATTCCAAATATGGACGGAGACTACTTATTCTATTTCACGTCTGATAAAGATGCAGATAAGAATAATGAAGGAAATTCGTTAGCGAAGGAATGGACAGAAGATCCACTCTTTAAGCAACTACAGGCTTCTAAAAATAATAAAGTATTCCAAGTGGATGAGGTAATCTGGAATACAGCAGGCGGTATTAAAGCTGCGAACCTTATGTTAGATGATATTGAAAAATATTTCCTTAAATAAATGATAAAATACATCACTTTTACGAAGTGATGTATTTTTAGTTTGTGAAAATACAGAAAATTCCTTCTTTAAGGGTGTCATAAGTTGTACAATAAAATCAATCATGTGATAAAGGAGTGGGGAAGAATGAAAGCTACTCATAAAGATTGGATCTTGTTTAATGGGAGAATGATTAATACGAAAGAAGAACAGCCGATGGTAGCATTAGAAGAGAGAGGCTTCCAATTTGGTGATGGGATTTATGAAGTATTTAGACTATACGATGGCAAGCCTCATTTATTAGATTTACATTTGGAACGATTCTTTAACTCTATGGCAGAAATAAAACTAATTCCACCATTTACGAAGGAAGAATTAGTAGAAGAGTTATATCAAATGATTGAAAAAAATCAATTTCAAGAAGATGGGAATGTATATTTACAAATATCAAGAGGTGCACAACCGCGCAATCATGTATATGAATCAGATTTACAACCGACATATTTTGCAAATCTTGTTTCGTTCCCAAGACCAGTTGCTTCAATGGAGGCAGGGATTAAGGTGACAGTAGAAGAGGACATCAGGTGGAAGTTTTGCCATATAAAATCTTTAAATTTGCTTCCTAATATCATGATCAAAAACAAAATAAATGAACAAGGGTATCAAGAAGCAATATTAGTACGAGATGGTATTGTGACTGAAGGGTGTCATTCCAATTTCTTTATCGTGAAGAATAATAAGTTGATTACACATCCAGCGGATCATTTCATTTTACATGGTATTACACGTCACTATGTAATTACATTAGCGAAAGAGTTACATATCGATGTAGAGGAACGAGAGTTTTCATTACAAGAAGTATATGACGCTGAGGAGTGCTTCTTTACAGCGACGCCACTTGAAATATTCCCAGTCGTTCAAATTGGTGATGAACAGTTCGGGGCTGGTGAAAGAGGACCAATTACGAAAAAACTACAAGCTGCATACGAAGAGAGTATTCGTTTGTTTAAAGTGACAAATTAATCATGAAGAAAAAAGCTGGTATTCTTCCGGCTTTTTTTCATGATATAATTCAAGCATAGGACAAGTTTTGAAAACGCTGTAAAAAGGGGATTTAATATATGAATTATGAAGATTTTAAAGAAGTAATTCACGGAAGACGAAGTGTTAGAAAGTTTACAGATCAAGAAGTATCTACTAATGATATAAAAGAAATAATTGATTGTGCTCGTTACGCACCAAGTGATACGAATTCACAAACGTGGGAATTCTTAGTTATCATGAATCGAGAGAAGATTAAAGAAATTGAACAAATGACGTGGGATGCATTACATAAACTTGCGGCAAAAGCAGCAGAAAATGGAGAAGAGAAAGCAGGGAAATTACTTACACGTTCTTTCGGACCATATGCAACAGCTTTCTCGGAGGCACCAGTATTAATCGTATGTTTGGCAACACCATATGAATCAAAGTTCCGTGAAAAGATATTTGATCCAATTGCTTTTGTTCCAAATTCAGTTTGGGAGGAAGAAGGCATTAAGAGTAGCTGTTTAGCGGCACAAAACTTAATGTTAGCTGCACATGCAAAGGGACTTGGTACTTGTCCAATGACAGGGCCAGTATTGCTAGCTCAAGATGAACTGCGCCAATATTTACAAGTTGAGCCTGAAAAACAAATAAATATGGTTATTTCACTCGGATTTCCGAAAGATAAACCGAAGAAACTTCCAAGAAAAGAAGTAGATGAGATTACAACGTTTGTTTTTTAATTGCTGTATAGAAAAGACATTGAATTAACAATGTCTTTTTATTTTTGAGGGTATGTAATTCATATGTTGGGCTAAAATGATAGATAAGAGGAAATTACTATTTATTTCATAAAAAAAATTAATGTTCTATTAAGGAAAGTATGATACATTAATCGTGAGCAAGATTCTATTTGTTCATGAAAGTGTTGAAAGTAGGCTCAAAATTTAAAAGTTATTTTTGTATAATAAATTATAATGAAGTTACAGGGGGGATGAATTTTGAAAAAATTCATAATCACTGGATTGTCTGTATTGTTATTAGTTGGTTGCGGTGCTCCACAGGAAAAAGAGGACGCGCAATCAAAACAGGAAGAACAAGTTGTAAACGCAAGTGATGAGAATATGGTTGTATTTCCTGAAGGAGCAATGTCAATTGGAGAAGGGAAAGTAAAAGTTATTACTCCAGATGGTACTTCTGAAAACGGCAATATACCGACTGTATTCATCAAAAAGGATACATTAATTCAGCAAGTTGAATTAGAACTTTCTAATTTTCAAAGTGATAAAGAAACATTCGTATTTGTAGATCAAATGTATACAGATAAACATCAAGTAACTAGTACAACGCAGACAACAGTGCAGTTAAAAGAAAAAACGCTGGAAACAGGTAGTCATACAATTACTGCAGTTCAGTATGAAAACAATGACCCGAAAGGAAAGGTTATTAGTTTTAATCAAGCAACATTTGAGACAAAACCTGCGTCTTAATAAGAATAAAAAGTACATTACTCAAAAAGTAGTGTGCTTTTTTGTTTGGACTAAAGTGGGCAAGAGTGAATAACTTATTTCATTTTCTAATACGATTAAATAGGAAGTAATCACTTGTTACTACTATGACAGAGAAAGAGGTTGAATACGTGAATCGGTGTATTCGTATCATTTTGATTAGCCTAATGATGGCAATAATTTGGTTTACGATACAAGAGTTTATGCAAATAACGCTCAATTATCAAATTCATGACTTGTTAATAGGAGCTATTTGTTTTACCATTGTTTATCTATTATATGATAAACTCGGACTAAGGTAAGTTTCAGAAGAAAAATGTAGGTATTTCATTTGAAATGTCGAATAGTACATACGATGTCGTAATAACAAATTTTCTATTGTTTACTGTGAAACAGAAGAAGGAGAGATAGTGGTTATGAAACGAGCTCTTATTAATATTGATTATACATATGATTTTGTAGCGGAAAAGGGTGCTTTAACTTGCGGGAAACCAGGACAGGAAATTGAGAAGGAAATTGTACATATAACGAAGCAATATATTGAAAATGGAGATTACGTTGTCTTTGCTATTGATAAACATGAAGAAAATGATGTATATCATCCAGAATCAAAGTTATTCCCACCTCATAATATAGCTGGTACAAGTGGAAGAGATTTGTTTGGTGAATTACAAGATGTGTACGAAACATATAAAAATGCAGAGAATGTATATTATATGGACAAAACGCGATACAGTGCGTTTGCTGGAACGGATTTAGAGATGAAGCTAAGAGAAAGAGGAATAGAAGAAGTTCATCTTGTAGGTGTTTGTACTGATATTTGTGTTCTTCATACAGCAGTAGATGCTTATAATAAAGGGTTTAAAATTGTTGTTTATGAAAAGGCGGTTGCATCTTTTAATGCACAAGGGCATGAATATGCACTTGGACATTTTAAGTCATGCTTACATGCAGAAGTGAAGTGAAAAAAGAGGCCTTTAAAAAAGGTCTCTTTTATTTGTCCATGTTCATTGAAAACAGCTACAGCAGAGTGGTCTTGATCCGACAACTTTTCTAAGTTCTTCAATATATCCCATTGTATGTAACCTCCGTAAGAAAAAATAAGAGCAAATAAACTATTCGTTATTATGTAAATATATTCCTCTTTATAAGGGGAGAGATGACATATAACTTATTTGTTTTATTTGGTAAAATATACATCAAAAAAGGTCAAACAAAAACTTTGACCTTTTTTGACCAAATGTTATAATAAAGGCAGAAAGAGATAATCTTTCATTCATAAATAATAAGGAGGAAAAAATATGCGTAATTTATTTCCAGAGATAACAAAACGTCAAAATGGCATTTTTGATTTTGGGCCTTCTTTATTAGAAGGGATGACAGATGCTTTCTTTAAGCCACTGAACATGGATACTTTTAAAGTAGATGTTCATGAGCAATCTGGTAAATATACTGTGAAAGCAGATTTACCAGGTTTTCAAAAAGAAAACATTCAAGTTGATTTTGAACAAGATATATTAACGATCCAAGCAACGAATCATAATGAAGTAGACGAAAAAAATGAGAATGGCACATATATTCGTAAAGAACGTTCTATAGGTTCTGTAACTCGACGCTTTAATTTTAAACAAGTTGAGGAAGAAAATGTTAAAGCAAATTATAAAGATGGCGTACTGACAATTGAATTGCCAAAATTGAAAGAAGAAAAAAGTAGTAAGACAACAATTAATATTGAATAAAAGAGCTGATAAATTCAGCTCTTTTTTTACGTAGTTAATGAATAAATGAGTTGAAATCGTAATGAGATGAATAAAGTTTTAACGTATAAAAAAATTTCACGATTCGCTCCCCCTTAGGTTATTAAAAAGGGTATATTTAAAGGGAAAGGAAAAAGAACACCTAGACATACTGTTTAAGGTGAATTAGTAATAGAGTCAAAATACATAGTAAGGATAGTGGCATTTTAGATTAGGATAATAGATTTTTCTGGAACAAACTTAGGCGATTATGAATTTTTTAATTAGTAAGGAAGTGGTTAAATGAGCTTATTAACGTATACTGAAGAATTTTTTAATTATGTAAGAGAGTTTTTACTTTTAAGATTTTTACTATTTGCTTTAGTTTTAATCATTATTTCTTTTGTAATAAACCGTATTATTGATTGGTTTTTTAGGAAATCAAGCTTTTTTGATGAAGAGGTAGAGCAGACGATTCAAAGTGTAATTCGATCTATTTTTAGATATATCATTATCATCAGTCTTATCATATATTTAATTAGCCAATTTGTAGATATAAAAAGTATTATTGCAGGTGCAGGGATAGCTGGAGTTGTCATCGGTTTTGCTGCACAACAGATGCTAAAAGATGTTATATTAGGCTTTGCAAGATTAGCGGACAAAGAGTTTCGGGTTGGTGATTTTGTAACTTTTAACGGAACAAATTCAGGAACTATTGAAGAGATTAGTATTCGTTTTATGCAAATTCGTGAATGGTCAGGAAAACTACTTACCATCCCGCACGGAGAGATTAGAACGATACAAAATTTTAATAAAGGATGGATGCGTGTAATTGAACGCATCACGGTAAGTTATCAGGAAGATCCAACAAGAGTGAAGGAATTGTTAGAAGAAGTATGTGTTATATGCAATGAAGAATTGAATCAAACTCTTTATAGAGTAGAGGATGAGGCTGTTGAACCATTTAAATACGTCGGTGTTACAGACTTAAATCCTAACTTGAAATATGTTGGCTATGAATTTTGTATTACAGGTTTAATAAAGCCAGAAGATTATTTTGAAACTTCTAGACAAGTAAGATTTGAATTAATGTCTATGTTCCATAAGAATCAAGTGCAAATGCCAGCAGCGAATATGGTTGTTACTACTGAAGGTTTACAGCATATCCATGGTGGACAATCTTTATCGGACAGCTAAAGTAGAATCGTTTGTTAACAAAAATTCTGCTTCCAACATTGGATAGAATAACAATAATAAAATGATTGATATAAAGAAAGGGCTGAAGGAATTCGGTTCTTTTTTTATTTATAGAATTTAGAAATTTCTTAATGTTATAATTGTAGTTGGTGATGAGAATGAACTTTGAAGAAAAAGAGATGCGTCGTTTAGAAGCATTAAAAGAAATTGCTGAATTATTAAATGAAGCAACAAACTTACAGGATATGTTAGAAAAAGTGTTGCATACATTGTTACAAGTAATGAATTTACAAACAGGGTGGATATTCTTTATTGATGAAAGTGGAAAGCACAGCATGCTTGTAGACGAAAATTTACCAGAGGCTCTTACGTGGCAAAAGAAGAAGCCGATGTGTGAAGGAAACTGTTGGTGTGTAGAACGTTTTGTGAATGGGAGATTGGAAAAAGCGACTAATATTATTGAATGTAAGCGAATAGAAGATGCAATTGAATGTAATTGGGGAGAGACAGAAGATGTTACACATCATGCGACAATTCCGCTTAGGTCTGGATCAGAAAAATTTGGTCTACTAAATGTGGCTGCACCTCATAAGACTCATTTTTCTGAGGAAGAGTTAGCGTTATTAGAATCAATTGCATTTCAAATTGGAACGACAATACAACGTATTCAATTAGTTGAGAAAGAACGTAAATATGTAGTGGTAGCGGAAAGAAATCGACTTGCACGTGATTTACATGATTCAGTAAAACAATTGTTATTTTCTATTATGCTAACAGCGAAAGGTACTCTGAATATGACGCAAGATAGAGAATTGCAAGAGATGTTAAGTTATATTGGGGAATTATCACAAGAAGCATTACAAGAGATGAGGCTATTAATTTGGCAATTAAGACCTGAAGGATTGGAGAAAGGATTAGCAGAAGCAATTCAAAATTACGGGAAGTTATTAGGAGTTCAAGTGGAAGTTCGAATTGATGGGATGGTTTCAATTGGGGATGAAATAGAAGAAGTTTTATGGCGTATTAGCCAAGAGGCGCTACATAATTGTAAAAAGCATGCTTCGTGTGAAAAGGTACATATTCTTTTGAAAATAGAAAATAACCAGTTACATTTTTACATAGAAGACAATGGAATAGGATTTATACAAGAACAAGTAAGGGAATCAGCACTTGGCCTGAAAAGTATGAAGGAACGTATTCAGTTAATGAAGGGGTCGTTTCAAATTATAACAGAGTTGAAAAAGGGTACAAAAATAGAAATTCAATTGCCGATTTGAAGGGGAGAATAAGGTTGAAGATTAAACTGCTACTAGTTGAGGACCATCATATCGTTCGAAGAGGACTTGTATTCTTTTTGAAAACGAGAGAAGAATTTGAAATTATTGGGGAAGCGGAAAATGGCGAAGAGGCATTACATTTCATGCAAAAAGAAAGACCAGATGTCGTACTAATGGATGTATCGATGCCGAAAATGGATGGAATTGAGGCAACAAAACGTCTAAAGCAATATGATGAGACAATAAAGGTACTTATATTAAGTAGTTTTTCAGAGCAAGATTATGTTATACCAGCACTTGAAGCTGGAGCAGATGGTTATCAATTAAAAGAAGTACAACCTGAGCAACTTGTCGCTTCTATTATTGCAGTACATCAAGGAAATGCGAATTTTCACCCGAAAGTAACACCTGCATTAATGGGGCGTTCTGCAGTAAAGAAGGAAGTAGAAAATCCTTTTTCAATGTTAACGAAAAGAGAGCAAGAGGTACTTCGCGAAATTGCGAAAGGAAGAAGCAACAAGGAGATTGCAGCAGAACTTCATATTACAGAACAAACTGTGAAAACACACGTTTCAAACGTTTTAGCTAAATTGGAAGTGGATGATCGTACGCAAGCCGCATTATACGCAGTGAAACATGGAGAGAATTATTCATAAGCATGAATAATTCTGTTATATCGTATGACAGAATACATAGGAGCAATTAAAATTTATAGTAATCCCTAATATAGGTTTTTCTTCTTTCGATAATTAGGTACAATAAAGTGAAACTCTAATCAGTGGGGGACCATCCCCACTGATGATTAGTTTAACTAATCGGTTTTTACAGGATAAAGCTACGATGGAAGGGGAGGATATGCTATGCCTGGTACAAGAAGTGGGATTGGAAAGATTCAGGCTTCGTTAAATGGTTTATCACCGAAATTGCGAAGTATTGCCGAACATATTTTGAAACATCCACAAGATGTTGTACATAAATCTATTACAGAATTAGCTGAAGTTACGAATAGTTCCGAAGCTACGATATTCCGCTTATGTAAAAACCTTGGTTTGCAAGGTTTTCAAGATTTAAAGATTACATTAGCTCGTGAAATTGTACATACACCGATGCAAAATATTCATGAAGAGGTATCAGCAGAAGATAGTATGGTAACTGTTGCTAAAAAAGTTTTTCATTCGCATATTACAGGACTGCAAGATACTTTACATTTGCTTAATGAAACGGCACTTGAGCAGGCTGTACGAGCCTTACAAGAAGCAAGTCGAATTGAGTTTTATGGAAATGGTGGCTCTGGTATTATTGCAATGGATGCGTATCATAAGTTTATGAGAACGGGTATTTCTTGTATCGCTCATACTGATTCGCATTTTCAAATTATGGGAGCAGGTTTACTCTCAGAAAATTCAGTTGTTATTGGTATTTCTCATTCTGGTAGCAATAAAGGATTACTTGAAGCGTTAGAAGTAGCGAAAGCAAGAGGAGCCAAAATTATTGCGATTACGAGCTATAAGAAATCAGCATTAAGTCAACTTGCTGATATAACGTTATATACATCAACACGTGAGACTGAATTCCGCACAGAAGCAAGTTCATCACGATTAGCACAGTTAAGCTTATTAGATACTTTGTATGTAGGGTTGTCGTTGCAGCGACAAGAGGAAACTCTAAAAAATTTACAAAGTATACGTGAAACGATTTCGATGAAGCGAATATAAAAAAAGCTCTTCAAATGAAGAGCTTTCAGACTGTAGACAAACTATTTTTGGAGAGTTCAAATGCTAAAAATAGTTTGTTTCTTATTTTAGGGATAATTTATCCAATGGAATTTATATGTAGTGCTTTCTATACTATAATTTACTATAAGTGAGGAAGATGTCTTATGAAAATATCTGTTTATGTTGCAAGTGCATTTAGCAAGGAGCATAAAGGCGGAAATAAAGCAGGAGTGGTATTTATTGAGAATACAAATACATTGACCACTACTCAAAAAATCGAAATAGCCAAACAACTGGGTTATGCGGAAACCGCATTTATATCAGAATCTGAAATTGCTGATTATAAATTTGAGTATTTTACTCCAAAAGAAGAAGTTGATTTATGTGGTCATGCCACAATTGGCTCTTTCGCGATACTGATGTATTTAAATAAACTTTTCAGGAATCGCTATACGATTGAAACGAACAGCGGTGTTCTTACTATCACTATAAAAGATGACATCATATTCATGGAACAAAATAAACCGAGATTCTATGATGTTGTATCTCCAAACGAGTTCATCGACTGTTTTGATAGTAAAGATATAGACAATAAATACCCAATTCAAATTGTCTCCACTGGCTTAAAAGATATTTTAATTCCTATAAAAAGCGAAATACAATTACATGCACTGCAACCTAATTTTGAAAAAATTAAAGAAATCAGCAAGTATTATAATGTTGTCGGGATGCATTTATATACTTTTAATGACAATCGAATTATATGCAGAAATTTTGCTCCACTATACGACATTAATGAAGAAGCAGCGACTGGAACTTCAAACGGTGCATTAGCTTGCTATCTTTATGAACAGCACTATTTGCAAAAAGAAGTCTATGTATTTGAACAAGGTTATTCTTTACACTCGCCTTCCGAAATATTAGTTAAATTAGCAACCAATAGCAAGAATAAAATAGAAAAAGTTTATGTTGGTGGCAAAGGCTATTACTGTGAAACTAAGTGTTTAAATATAGAAAATATTGAGTGAAGAGCTTTTTTATCGATGAGAAGTTTGTTACTTTATTTTCTTTTAGAAATGTATGACTTACTTATAGTCAGTGATAAACTCTCATTTTTAAAAATTTAAAATAAAGATCGATTTATGTAATAATTCAAATATTGTTCATAATTTCACAAATTGTTTATGAAGTGTCATGTTATGATGAAGATGTAATGATGATTGAACACTTAAATTTGGTACAATAACTAGCCAAAGTAGTGAAGAAAGTAGTTGTGAGATAAACTCATTAAAATGCTAAAACACTAAAGGGGAGATCACATATGAAAGCAGTAGTGGTTAATAAAAACAGCAAAGCAAACATCGAAGTGATTGAAAAAGAATTACGTCCGTTACACTCAGGTGAAGCGTTAGTAGATGTAGAGTATTGTGGAGTTTGCCACACTGATTTACACGTTGCGAATCATGATTTTGGTAACACTGATGGCCGTATTCTTGGTCATGAGGGTGTAGGTATTGTTACGAAAATAGCTGATGATGTTACTTCACTAAAGATAGGTGACCGTGTAAGTATTGCATGGATGTTCCAATCTTGTGGACGTTGTGAATATTGCGTAACTGGTAGAGAAACATTTTGCCGTGAAGTTAAAAACGCTGGTTATTCAGTGGATGGTGGTATGGCTGAACAATGTATCGTTACAGCTGATTATGCGGTAAAAGTACCAGAAGGATTAGATCCTGCTCAAGCATCATCAATTACTTGTGCTGGTGTAACTACATATAAAGCTATTAAAGTATCAGATATTAAACCTAGTCAACCTATTGTAATCTATGGCTGCGGTGGATTAGGTAACTTAGCTATCCAATATGCTAAAAATGTATTTGGTGCAAAGGTAATCGCAGTAGACATTAATGACGATAAATTAGCCTTAGCGAAAGAAGTTGGTGCTGATATGACTATCAATCCAATTTCTCAAGGTCCTGCTGATAAAATTGTGCAAGAGAAGTTTGGTGGCGCTTATGCTGCGGTAGTAACAGCAGTCTCTAAAGTAGCCTTTAACTCAGCAGTTGATGCAGTACGTGCTTGCGGTAAAGTAGTTGCAGTAGGGCTACCAGTAGAAACAATGGACTTAAACATCCCACGACTTGTACTGGATGGAATTGAAGTAGTTGGTTCTCTAGTTGGTACTCGTAAAGATTTGGAAGAGGCGTTTATGTTTGGGGCAGAAGGAAAAGTAGTGCCGGTTGTTCAAACTTGTTCGCTAGATAAAGTACAAAATGTATTCGAAGAAATGGAACAAGGTAGAATTCAAGGGCGTATGGTAATTGATTTTAAAAAACATAATTGTGATTGCAAATAATTCACTTTAAATATAAAAAACATGAGTCTAGCAAAGGACATGTAAAAAAGTTAGACAGCATAAGAAGATGATCCCTGTATTTAATAGGGATCATCTTCTTTATTTTCTACTAATATCGATGCCAATTAATACTTCATTAATGAGAAATGATTAAAGGTTTACTTTATTTGCAAACGAAAAGGAATCTTTATGTTTAACAAATTTTTTATGATCTGGAACGTTTTGAATTGCTACAATTTGCGAATCTCTTGCTTTCAGTGCATCTTGAATCCCGATGGTCATAAGCTTAATAAATAGAATCGTAATAAAGAATGAAGCGAGAGTATAAAAAATAATCCACCATGAAAGATTCATTTCATTACGATTTAATCCAATAAGACCTGCCCAATCATTAGATAGAGAAACAGGTTTGAGCACTCCGTCATAGAGTTCACGCATTTGTATGCCGCCAATTACAATGTTAAGCAACGCTAAATGGATAACGAGTATGAGTGTTTGGACGATATGTTCCATAAATAATACAAATAAGCGGTCAAGTAATAAGACTCGTAAGTGTTTTTTTATAATATGAAAACGACTAGCCCCCAGTAATTGTGAACTTAAGATGTAATCTTGTTTCATAAATTCATCAACCTCTGAGGATATGTATAAAGAAAGTGTAGGCAGAGCGACGAAAATAAGTACGAGTACTTGATAAAACGTAAATGAAATATTTGGATCTACCCCATCAGCATTTGATGTGATTATAATATTAACGGGCGTGATGAGTATGAATGCGATAAATAGAGTTGGAATGTAATAAAAAACTTCTGAGCATGACTGGAAAAATCTCTTGAGTTTTGGAGCAAATAAACTTAAGAGGATTCCTATACATGTTCCGCATAAAATTCGAAAGAAGCTAATTGCCATGGCTAATAAAATAGTGAATTTTGCTCCTTCTACAATTTGTAAGAAAACAGACTCTCCAAAACGATCAGATCCAAAAGGTGGAATTAACGATGGCGGAAAGGGGGCCTTTCCAAGTAATTCGTTATTGTCATTGTAAAGTAACTGAGGAGGTTTTGGGATGTTATCTTTAAAGAACCAACTATAAATAAAACTAGCTGAAATAAGTATGAATAGATAAGTAAAGCCGATTAAAAAGCGTTTTGATTTCCAAATAGATTTCATAATGATACTCCTTTCAATTGCTTTTTCCACCTATTCATCATGAATGAGACTATTTGGAAAATAGCATAAAATGGTAAAATAATCATAACAAGTATGATAAATGCAGCTGGAGGTGAAACAAACGCCTTATTAAATAAAAATTGAATAATGCCTTCCATATTAAAAACAAATTCTAAAATGAATAAATTAGAAAGTAAGAAAACAAAAATCGTTTTTAAATGGTGGAAGAAGTGGATAGATATATTTTTGAATAAATGAATGCATAGTATATAACTTGATGAAAGGCCTTTTCCATATGCAACCTCTACGTAATGTTTTCCTTGCTCTTCTTTTATGTATAACACCATCATCCGAAACATTTGTAATGTAGGTAAGACAGCTAATGATAAAATAGGGAGTAAATAAGCTCGATTTTCATTAAAGGAAATAATAGTGACAGGAGATTCCCCAAATTTCTGAAGTACCCATATGAAAAATATTTGCAAACAGATCATCATCATCATATCAGGGACAGCTTCTAATATGAACACAATTCGGTTTATCCATTTTTTTATATAATCTTTTGCTAAAAAATAAAAAAATGCCATGCTAGATGATAAAAAGAGAGCAAGAAAAAAGGCTAAAAATAATATAGTAAATGAATATAGGTAAGGTTCTAAAACAGTTGGAAATAATGGTGTTTTTTTGAAATGGCCAAACTTCGGGTCTGATCCTATAATCACTAATGATTCAGGGGAAAAAACCTGTTTTAACATAGTAACGGTCTGATTAAAAAAATAAATTGGTTGAAAGGTAAATCCTTGTTGAGTGATAAATAAATAAGGTAAATTTAATAATAGTAAGAGTGATAAAAGAATTGATGAAAGCTTAATTGTGAATTGAGATATTTTATTTAACATTAAATCCCTCCGACATCTTTTTACAACATTATACAATAAATTTCGTGTTGTTGTTTTTATTTTTCTGAAAAATAAAAATACTTTTCGGTTTTATAGTATGCAAGATATATTTACAAGATAAAAAAGTGATAGTAGGGGGCCACGCTCTATGTTTATCAAGATAAAAGACTAGTGAACCTAAAACAATAAATATGAGTAAAATGCACAGAATTCTCATTCTGCGGTTAGTTACTTTTCTTGGCTTGATGGTGATGTTACGTGACCGCTAAAAATGAATATTGCTTTTCAACTTTTTCTTCAAGCAAATAAGTAGAACGTATGGAGGATTATGTATGTGTTGTTAATGAGAGGAAAGAGTGTATTGCGTAACGAATATAACGTAATTTTACCGCATGGAAAAGCTAAATTTAGTATATAAGTGAAATGGAATGAGGGGATTTATTTTTGGTATGAAAAAAATTTCTTTTTATAACTTGATAAATGAAAAAATATTTTATATACTAATTCATGTAAACGGTTTACTAAATCGTATTTTGCTAGTAATGAAGGGAAGATTCGCATGGAAACAAGGGGGAGAGTAATCGGGATTGATATCGGTACCACAAGTACAAAAACGGTTGTGTTCACAGAAAAAGGAAAAGTCATTGCATCACATGCAATCGATTACCCAATTATTCAACCGAATGTAGGATGGGCTGAGCAAGATCCTGATGTAATATGTGCCGCTGTATACAAAAGTGTAAGCGTTGCCATTGAAAAAGGTAATGTATTACCAGAAGATATTTCTTCAATCGGTATTAGTACAGCTATGCACGCATTAATTGCAGTAGATGAAAATGGTGCGCCATTAACGCGTTCTATCATTTGGGCAGATAATCGAAGTACGAAGCAATCAGAAAAATTATTACAACAAATGAATGGGCATGAAATTTATAGACGTACAGGTACACCGATTCATCCGATGTCACCACTTTCTAAATTGTTATGGATGAAAGAAGAGGAACCAGAGTTATATACAAGTGCCTATAAATTCATTTCCATTAAAGAGTATGTGATTTACCAATTATTTTCACGCTACGTAGTTGATTATTCGATTGCTTCTGCTACAGGGTTATTTAATTTAGAAACATTAAACTGGGATGAAGATGTTTTAACTATGTTACATATGTCATCAGAAAAATTATCAACCCCTGTACCAACTACATATATTTTATCAGGTATGAAGCCAGAGTTAGCACAGAAGATGGGGATAAGTGCAGAAACACCAATTGTCATCGGAGCAAGTGATGGGGTTCTTGCAAATGTAGGAGTTGGTGCGATATCACCGGGTGCGGCTGCAATTACGATTGGAACGAGTGGTGCGGTTCGAACAATCTCATCAAATATAAATACAGATGAGAAAGGGAGAACGTTTTGTTATGCATTAACAGATGAGCACTGGGTAATCGGTGGTCCAACGAATAACGGCGGAATATTACTGAGATGGTTACGTGATGAATTTGGTAGTCCAGAGCAAGAAGTAGCAAGAAAGCTCGGCATTGATCCTTATGATTTATTAATTAAATATGCAGAAAGCGTACCAGCTGGAGCGGATGGGCTATTGTTCTTACCTTTCTTATCTGGAGAACGCGCACCTTACTGGAATGCAAATGCTCGTGGTACATTCTTTGGAATCAATCTTCAACATAAGCGAGAACATTTTATACGTGCAGTGATGGAAGGTGTTTGTATGAGTGTATATTCAGTAGCACTCGCAATCAGGGATTGTACAGGGCCACTTACTGAAATACGAGTTTCAGGAGGGTTTGCAAAATCTGCATTTTGGAGACAAATGTTGTCCGATATGATGGGAAAAGAATTGCTTGTACCTGAAAGTCATGAAGCATCTGCGCTTGGGGCAGCGGCAGTTGCTTTATATGCTGTAGGAAAAATTGATTCTCTTGAAGAGGTAAAGGATTGGATTGATATTGTCCATCACCATGTACCGAATAAAGAAAATACGGCTATATATTTAGAAATGTTTTATATGTATGAACGACTTTACAATCGCTTGAAAGAAGAATTTGATTGTATAGCTGCTTTCCAACGTAAACAATAGGGGGATTGGGAGAAATGGTAGTTGGGATCGTACTAGCGGCAGTTGTCATACTACTTTTACTTATTACGGTAGTAAAATGGCATCCATTTGTCGCATTAATTTTAACAGCAATTGGTGTAGGATTAGCAATGGGAATGCCTTTAATTGGAACTTCACCAAAAGATCCAGGGATTATTGATTCTATTAAACTAGGGCTTGGTAATACATTAGGGTTTTTAGCAATAGTTTTAGCACTAGGAACGATGCTTGGAAAAATGATGGCCGAATCTGGTGGTGCTGAACGTATCGCTAACACATTAATTAATCGTTTTGGGAAGAAACGAGTTCACTGGGCGATGATGTTCGTTGCATTTTTAGTAGGGATTCCGGTATTTTTCCAAGTTGGATTTGTACTATTAATTCCGTTAGTATTTACAATTGCGTTAGAAACTGGGGTATCACTTATTACAATTGGTATTCCGCTAGTAGCAGGACTGTCAGTCGTACACGGACTTGTTCCACCGCATCCAGCGGCAATGGCGGCAGTTGGTATTTTTAAAGCAGATGTAGGGAAGACAATTTTATATGCGTTAATTGTCGGACTTCCAACTGCAATTATTTCAGGTCCACTTTACGGGAAATGGATTGGTGCTCGTATACATAAGGAAGTACCATTAGATATAGCGGAGCAATTTGTTGAAAAAGATAATAAAAAAGAGCTTCCTAGCTTTTGGAATACATTGTTTACAATTTTACTTCCAGTATTTCTTATGCTTGGTGCATCAATAGCAGAAGTTGCATTAAATAAAACGAGTCAACTAGCACAAGTATTACACTTTATTGGAGATCCGATTGTGGCTTTATTAATTGCAACCATTTACTCTTTCTTTAGTCTTGGATATGCAAAAGGTTTCTCAAAAGATAAAGTGTTACAATTTACAAATGATTGCCTTGGACCTATTGCAAACATATTGTTAGTGATTGGTGCAGGCGGCGCATTTAATAAAGTATTATTAGATTCTGGAATTGGAACGACAATTGCAGATATGGCGAAAGAATCACATGTTTCACCGATATTATTAGGGTGGGGAATTGCGGCACTAATCCGAATTGCAACTGGATCGGCAACTGTTTCTATGATGACAGCAGCTGGTATTGTTGCGCCGATTGCAGCAAGCACACCAGGTGTAAATGTTGAATTATTAGCACTTGCAACTGGTGCAGGGTCATTAATTTTATCACACGTGAATGATTCAGGATTTTGGATGATTAAAGAGTATTTCGGAATGACTGTGAAAGAAACATTATTAACATGGACTGCAATGGAGACTATATTATCTGTAGTAGCACTTGGGCTAATTTCGATATTAAATATATTTGTATAGAATAGGAGATTGATTAATATGAAACTAGGTTTAATTGGATTAGGAAAAATGGGATTTCCATTAGCTGAACACTTATATGAAGACAAGCATGAAGTAGTTGTATACGATGTAAATAAAGAGCTTGTTGAAAAGGCAGGAAAACTAGGAATTACTGCACGTCATACCTTAAAAGAAATGATTGCTGAACTAGAAGCTCCTCGTACAATTTGGGTAATGGTGCCTGCAGGAGAAGTTGTAGAGTCAGTACTAAAAGATGTATATCCATTATTAGATGAAGGTGATATCGTTATTGAAGGCGGAAATTCATTCTATAAAGATACGTTACGCCGTGCTGAAGAAGCAAAAAGCTTCGGATTACATTATGTAGATATCGGTACATCAGGCGGTGTAGAAGGAGCTAGATACGGTGCTTGCTTAATGGTTGGTGGAGAAAAAGAAATTTACGACCAATTAGAACCTTTATTTAAAGATTTAGCAGTAGAAAATGGCTATTCTTATGCTGGCCGTGTTGGTAGTGGTCATTTCTTGAAAATGGTTCATAACGGTATTGAGTACGGCATGATGCAAGCAATCGCTGAAGGATTTGAAGTACTAGATAAGAGTGACTTTGATTTCAATTATGAAGATGTTGCAAAAGTATGGGCTAACGGATCAGTTATCCGTGGTTGGTTAATGGACTTAACTGAAAAAGCATTTGCAGAAGATCCGAAACTAGATGGCATTAAAGGTGTAATGAACTCTTCAGGAGAAGGAAAATGGACTGTTGAAACTGCACTTGAACTTCAAGCTGCAGCACCAGTTATCGCTATGTCATTATTTATGCGCTATCGTTCTCAGGAAGATGATACATTCCATGGAAAAGTAGTTTCAGCATTACGTAATCAGTTCGGTGGACATGAAGTTGTGAAAAAATAAGGATGTTTTTAAAAAGAAACTTGTGTATAAGCGCAAGTTTCTTTTTTATAGTTTAAGAAATTACTAATTTAAAAATACCAATCAATCATCGTTTTTTTGTCACAAATGATAGCTTCGACGTTCATTGAATGAACAATATATTCTATATTTTCTTCTTTAGCTAATAATAAGGTTGTAAAGGAATCTTATATACTCATAAACGCATACTCATTATCTTCGCCAGTAATAATTAACTCATTATTGCTAATGTCCCAAATATCTAATGGAGTAGTATTATTTACCTGTAATAATCCGTTTGTATCAAGAATTGGTTCAGAGAAATATAGATTTTTTGCACCTTTAGAACCGAGGAGTTTAAGTAATTTGTGTAATAAAAATATAGACGTATAATCTTCTGTTGGATAATAAAGATCTTTTTTTAAGTTTGAATGTAGCTTTTCAGCTAAATCCTCTCTTTTATATTCTTCTGAAAGGGCACTAATGGAAGTCAACATGGCCATTGCTAGGTCTGCGTATGAATGTAATCCACTACAAGACATCATTTCCTTCCAAGAAACGGATTTCCCATTATAAATGATTTCTTCAGCGCTAGGATAGATGTGCTCATATGGTCTTTTTCTCACAGACTTTTCCCATTCTAAAGGCATTTGAATAAAAGGATGTAGCAATATATCTGCAGATTTAAAGTTTCTTGGTAGTTGTTCTAAAATTGGTGATTTGTCATCTAGCCAAATGTAATCCAACAAAATATAACCTCCTCTTAGACTTTGAAATGTACGGATTCCCGTATTATGTTTTTTGTATTGATTGTATCAAATATAAAGCGAAGCATGAAATATGTCCCAACATAAAAGTAAGAATAAATAAAATGAAGTTTTCATAAATAGTAAAAGGGTGCTTATGTCATCAGTATAGCTAAGAAATGTTGTTACATATGAGAAGAGCGTGTTAATAAAATATGAGGTGGTTAAATGGGAAATGAGCAAGTGAAGTCTGTAAAGGAAGAAAAAAAGTTATGTCTTTGTATGATCGTTAAAAATGAGTCTAGAATTATGGAAAGATGTTTAAATGCAACAAAATCAATTGTAGACTTTGTTTCTATTTGTGATACTGGATCGACGGATAATACGCCTGAAATTATTGAAAATTGGTGTAAGGAAAATGAGATACCTGGGACGGTTCATCATGAGCCGTTTAAAAACTTTGGTTATAACAGAAGCTTAGCTGTTTCGTTAGCGCAAAAAACATACCCAGAAGCAGATTATTTATTAATATTAGATGCGGATATGATTTTAGAGGTTGATCCGAATTTCGATAAAACGAGCTTAACGGAAGATCATTATCTTACATTACAATATGATGTTCATATTAAATATTGGCTTACACGTCTTTTAAAAGCTTCTTTACCATGGAAATCTGTCGGTGTTACTCATGAGTATTGGGATATAGATCGTTCAAAAGTTGGAGCGAATTACAATACGAGGGTAGCTCGGTTAGAGACTCTTGTCGTGAATGATCCCGGAGATGGCGGGAGCAAAGCTGATAAATTTGAAAGAGATGAGAGGTTGTTGTTACAGGGAATAAACGACCCAGAAACAACGCCAGATTTGCATATAAGATATTTATTTTATTTAGCTCAGACTTATTTTCATTTAAGTCAATTTGAGAATTCAATTAAATGGTATAAAAAACGTGTGGAAGCAGGAGGATGGGTTGAAGAGGTATTCTATTCGTTATTGCGAATAGGATTTTGTTATGAGCAGTTAGCAAATCGTTCAGCAAATAAACAAAATGAAGTGACAGATGCTGATGAAAAAGAAACTGTTAAAGGGCAAGAAGAGCAATATTTAGCGTTAGCTGTTTTTTATTTTCAAAAAGCTTGGGAATATAGACCAACCCGGGCTGAACCATTATACCAACTTGCAAGGTTGTATCGATTACGATCTCAAAACAATATTGCTTTGATGTATGCTCTGCAAGGGAAGGAAATTCCTTTTCCAAAGGATGATCTACTATTTGTAGATTATCATGTGTATGATTACTTATTTGACTATGAAATTTCTATTAGTGCTTTCTATATACCTCATAAAAAACATTTAGGGGCGGTGTCGCAAAAGTATTTGGAATCGATAAAAGAAAAGATTCCATTTCATATAGCAAATATAGTAGAGAATAATGCGAAATTTTATTAAATACATTTTCGATTAAAGGAGTAGTGGAGTAATCATGGAATTAATACGATGGGCGATTGAACTAGGAGAATCGGTGCATGGAAATACGTATGAAGAATTGATGCCACTACTAGACTATTATTATGATCGTGATCATTTAAAAGCGTATTGTATCGCAAATCTTCTTTTAAACATGGATGTATTAGATGAGGACCGGGAAAGAATCGAATTAAGAAGATGCATCGCTGCTTATTATGCTGGATTATATAAAGTAGCAAGAAAACATGCAAATGAGTTGGTACTTAAACATCCGGATGTAGATCTATATAAAAATAATTTAAGATTAATGGAAGTTTATTTGAATAAAGAATATGATTATTGTCTTTTTATATGCCCAAAGACATACGGTAGTTTCATAGATATTGCGCGAGCTTTAAAGTGGAGGTTGGAGCAGGAGGGAAATACAGTAATTATATCAGAAACAATACTGGAAAATGTAAAGAATACAGTTGTTTTTGGAGCACATACATATGCATATAACCCGAACCTTCTTCCGAAAGATGCAATTGTTTATAATTTAGAACAGCTATACGAAGGAAGTCCATATGCGCACCCCCTTTATTTAATATTATTAAAAGATAGAGTGATTTGGGATTATAGTAAACAAAATATAGAATGGCTTAAACAAAAAGGGGTAGGAAAAGAAATAAAACATGTAGAAATGAACTATGCTCCAACTTTGGAAATAAAAAAAGATGCGTTTGAAGATGAAATTATTGAAGATATTGATATTCTGTTTATAGGTGCTCTTAATCCGAGGCGACAAGCTATTTTTGATCATCTAAAAGCGATTGCCCCGAATTTAAATATAGTTTTTAAAAATAATGCGTGGGGAATTGTTAGAAATGAATTGATTGCTAGAGCTAAAATTATATTAAATATTCATTTTTATTTATCAGGAATTCTTGAAACACCTCGCGTGTCTTATGCAGTCGCAAATAAGAAATTTATTATTTCCGAAAATAGTAATCCAGAAGATGAGGTAGAGTGGCCAGGAATTGTGTTTACTCCGTACGAAAAAATAATTGAAAACGTAATGAAATATATAGAATTACCAGAAGAACGGAAAAGATTAGCGGAAAAAGCATATAATCATTTTGAAGCAAATGAAAGTTTAGGTACATTGAGCATGAGAGATGAAACAAAGTAATTGTACAAAACTCATACGAAAGTATGAGTTCTTTTTTGTTTATCATACTATTTTATGAAACAAGTTAACTCTTTATATTGTGTTTTGTATAGAAATTTCTGATAATATATAAGTAGAACTTGAAAACAAAGGGGAGAAATAATCATGAAACTAGTCGTTATTAACGGTACACCAAGAAAATTTGGTCGAACTCGTGTGGTGGCAAAATATATTGCGGATCAATTTGAAGGGGAATTATATGATTTAGCAATTGAGGAGTTACCTTTATACAATGGAGAAGAGTCACAACGTGATTTAGAGGCAGTAAAAAAATTAAAAACGTTAGTGAAAGCTGCGGATGGGGTTGTATTATGTACACCAGAATATCATAATGCGATGAGCGGTGCGCTGAAAAACTCTTTAGATTACTTAAGTAGTAGTGAATTTATTCATAAACCAGTTGCATTGTTAGCGGTTGCTGGTGGCGGTAAAGGTGGAATAAATGCATTAAACAGCATGCGAACGGTCGCTAGAGGTGTTTATGCAAATGCAATTCCAAAACAAGTTGTGCTTGATGGATTACATGTGCAAGATGGTGAACTTGGAGAAGATGCAAAACCATTAATTCATGATGTAGTTAAAGAATTAAAAGCATATATGAGCGTATATAAAGAGGTGAAAAAACAACTAGGAGTGGAATGATATGTCCTCACTTTATCATGATTCTCGCTTGTATTACATTCTAGGAGCCAATAGTCTATCTGCTATTGGTTCCGGAATTGTTATGATAACGATTCCTTGGCTGTTAATTAAAGAGAGTGGAGGAGAGACAACATTTGGTTATGTTTCTATCATTGCAACCCTCATTATGTTTTTATTAACACCATTCATTGGGCAAAGTATTGATCGTTTTTCAAGAAAATCTTTATTGCTATGTAACGAAGGAATCGGAATAGCCGTAATCGGAATAATGGTTATATGGGGATTTGCTGGGCAACCTTATCATTCTATTCACTATATTCTTATTTATATAGCCGGATCATTCTACTATTTATTGTTTTATCCTACAATATTTGCGTTCAACCAAGAGATATTTCAAGCAGAACATTATAAAAGTTTAAGTGGAACGATGGAAATACAAGGACAGTTAACACAAGTTATTTCTGGAGCGGCTGCGAGCTTCTTAATTGAAATTGTATCTTTGAAGTGGATTTTGTTAGTAGACATGTTAACTTTTGCTGGAGCATTTTTTCTTTTCTTATGTATACCGTACGTAAAGAAAAAAGAAGTGAAAAGAAAAATAACATTTAAGAAGCAATTGTTTGAAGGAATTCACTTTATGAAAAAACGTCCTAAGCTCTTTTGGTTCTTACTGGCCACTTATATGCCGTTTATAGGTGTTATGATGGCAAATTATTTAATACCAGTTTATATTTCGGATATACTTAAAGCCAATGCCTCTGTATACGCAATAGAGGGCACGATGTACGGTGTCGGAGCGGTTGTTGCAGGAATCTGTATTCCACTCATAATGAAATATGTAAAAACAGAAGTTTCAATCGTTATGACGATGTTCATTTATGTAATTTCAATTACCGCAATGATTATTGAACCTTCCGTAATTTTCTTATATGGACTTGCAATTTTTCATGCAGTTGGAAATGCGGGTACAAGAGTGGCGAGAAATGTATTGATGATGGAGGAAATTCCAAACGAAGTAATGGGACGTGTAGACAGCTTATTTCGCCTAATTGGTACTGGAATACGAATTGTATTATTAATGCTGTTTACAGCGGGTGTATCTAAAGCCGGAGTAATGCTTCCGTTTTACGTATTAAGCTGCATATTGATCTTCTCATTAGGAATAGCTATTTATTATGTACTATCACAACGTAAAGTAGCGGCGAATGTTTCTAATAAATCAATCGTTTAAAAAACACTTCTGCCGCCCTTTCTTTTTCTGTATAATAAAAAGAAAGGGAGTGCAAACTTATTTATGAACAAATGGATCTTTCTTATCATTTTATTATTACCGCCACTATATATCATTTATATGACGTTTAAAATGAACAAAGTTGCTCGTGAAAAGTTGAGCTATCACTCTCCGTACGTTCTTATACTGGGTGCAAAGTTATTTGGAGATAGACCGTCTTTATCTCTTCAAAATCGTTTGGATGTAGCGGTGGAGTATTTATTTTCCCATCCTGAAGCGAAAGTAATTGTTTCAGGTGGTCAAGGAGAAGATGAAGATATACCGGAAGCTCACAGCATGAGAAACTATTTAATGGTACACGGTATAGATGAGAGTCGTATTTTAATAGAAGATCAATCTACAAATACGTATGAAAACTTAAAGTTTAGTATGGATTTATATAATGTGAAACATGCAGTAGTTGTAAGTAATACGTATCATTTATATCGAACGAAAATAATTGCAAAGCGTTTAGGCATGAAGATGGAGGCACTAGCTGCTGAAACACCAATTCGTTCTAAGAGAAAAATGTATGTTCGCGAATATGCTGCTATTATGAAAACAATATTGTTCGACCGTTAGAGCTCAAATGTGAGCTCTTTTTTAATTTAAAAGCGTATCATTTGAAATGAATGCCATATTCCATCAAAATAAAGGAAACAACATTAAAGGAGTTGTATTTGTGATTCAATTTAATCATGTGTCAAAATCGTATGAAGATGGCACGAAAGCAGTGGATTCATTGCATTTAGAAATTAAAAAGGGAGAATTTTTTGTTCTCATCGGTCCGAGTGGATGCGGTAAAACAACGACAATGAAGATGATTAATCGTTTAATCGAAACGACTGAAGGATCGCTTTTAATCGATGGAAAAGATATTCAACAATATAATATAAATGAATTACGTTGGGATATAGGATACGTGTTGCAACAGATTGCTTTGTTTCCTCATATGACAATTGCTGAAAATATTGCAATTGTTCCTGAAATGAGGCAATGGAGCAAAAAAGAAATTAAAGCACGCGTCGATGAATTGTTACATATGGTTGGATTAGATCCGGATATTTATCGAAATCGTATGCCTCATGAATTGTCAGGAGGACAAAAACAACGTGTCGGTGTCGTGCGAGCATTAGCTGCAAACCCGAAAATCGTTCTTATGGATGAACCATTTAGTGCGTTAGATCCATTAAGTAGGGAACAGCTTCAGAAGGATATTGTACAGTTGCAAAAAAAGATTCAAAAAACAATCGTATTTGTAACACATGATATGCAAGAAGCATTATCACTTGGAGATCGCATTTGTATTATGAAAGAAGGAAAAGTTGTTCAACTAGATACACCAGAAGGAATTATACATAATCCGAAAAATGAATTTGTAGAGGAGTTTATTGGAAATCGCGGACGAACTTGGTATCAGGGGAAAAGTATAGCAGATGTATTGCCGCTTGATCAAAGTGTGCAATTAGAAGGGCAGGCGCTATCATTACATTCTTCTTTACAAGAAGCGTTAGTTCGTGTGCGTGATGAGGAGGTCGTTCCAGTTGAAAAAAACGGTCAATATATTGGAGCGTTAACAAGTCGTCATATTGTCAATTACATTGTTGAACAAATGAAGGAAAGAGGCTAAACAGTGACTAATTTTATACAAACGTTCCAAGAACGAAAAATAGAATTACTAACTGCATTAAGTGAGCATTTACAAATATCGCTTATTTCATTATTTTTTGCAGTAATTATAGCGGTGCCACTTGGCATCTTATTAACAAGAAAAGAACGAATGGCTGAATTTATAATAGGAACTTCTGCAGTAATGCAGACAGTGCCATCACTTGCATTACTCGGACTATTAATTCCATTAGTAGGAATCGGAAAACTTCCAGCGATTATCGCATTAGTTGTGTATGCACTATTACCTATTTTACGAAATACATATACAGGAATAAGGGAATTAGATGAATCTCTAATAGAAGCCGCGAAAGCTATGGGGATGAATAGTTGGAGAAGATTGTGGAAGGTAGAACTTCCTCTTGCATTGCCTATCATTATGGCCGGTATTCGTACAGCGATGGTATTAATTGTTGGAACGGCTACATTAGCAGCTCTCATTGGTGCTGGTGGGCTCGGTAAGCTTATACTATTAGGTATAGATCGAAATGATCATGCACTTATCATTTTAGGGGCCGTACCAGCCGCGTTACTCGCTTTATTCTTTGATATAGTACTTCGCATACTTGAACGACCGAAACGCTCTTCTAAGCGTGTTATATTGACGATATGTATTGTATGTATAATGATTGCTTCTCCATTTCTTTGGAGTACAGAAAAGAAAGATATTGTTATTGCGGGCAAACTTGGATCAGAACCTGAAATTTTAATTCAAATGTATAAGCAGCTTATTGAACAAGATACAGATTTACACGTACAATTAAAACCAGGTCTTGGAAAAACAGCATTTGTATTTGAAGCGTTGAAATCAGGGGAAGTAGATATATATCCAGAATTTTCAGGAACAGCTTTATCTACTTTCGTGAAAGAAGAACCAAAGAGTACAAATCGTGATGAAGTATATGAGCAGGCTCGCATTGGAATGGAAAAGAAATATAATATGATTATGTTGAAGCCAATGGAGTATAACAATACATATGCACTAGCTATGCCGAAAAAAATAGCAGATCAAAAGAATATAAATACAATTTCTGATTTAGGGAATGTTGCACAGGAAGCCAAAGTAGGATTTACATTGGAATTTGCTGATCGTGAAGATGGTTATAAAGGAATGCAAAAATTATATAACTATAAGTTCTCGAATGTTAAAACGATGGAGCCGAAGCTGCGTTATAGCGCAATTGAATCTGGAGATGTTAACGTAATTGATGCATATTCAACAGATAGTGAATTGGAGCAATACGGACTGAAAGTGCTGAAAGATGATAAAGGGTTATTCCCACCTTATCAAGGAGCACCATTATTAAGAAAAGAAACGTTACAGAAATATCCCGAACTTGAAAAGGTATTAAATAAATTATCTGGAAAGATTACAGATGAAGAAATGCGAAAAATGAATTATGAAGTTAACGTAAATGGTAAAAGTAGTGAAGAAGTCGCAAAACAATTTTTACAAAAAGAGAAGTTACTTCGTTAAATTTACAAGAAATATACAAATTTATATGTTTGAAATGACCGTTCATTACAAAATGAGCGGTTTTTTTGTGCATACTTATACATTTTTTCAAAAAAGTATTCCATTTTTGCTCATTTTCTTTTAGAATAAGTAATGTTTTCCTGAAAAAATATAAGAGAAACGTCTATTAGAGAAAAAGGTGACTTTAATAGTTGAACGAACATAACACCTAGAATGACAGATGGGGTGGTACAAATAGAAAAGAAGTTAGGATTTTTTCCATTAATCGCATTAGTAGTTGGAACAATGGTTGGTGGCGGTGTTTTTAGTTTACCGCATGATTTAGCAGTAGGAGCAAACAGTGGTGCAATAATAATTGGCTGGTGTATTACAGCGATGGGAATGATTCCACTTGCGCTCGTATATCAAACGTTAGCAAGACAAAAACCGGAACTTGAAGGTGGAATTTATAGTTATGCACGTGCTGGTTTCGGTGAATATATTGGATTTAATAGTGCTTGGGGATATTGGCTAGCAGGAATCTTAGGTAATGTCGCAACAATTATGTTACTGTTTAGTACATTAGGTTATTTCTTTCCAATTTTCAAAGGAGGAAATAATGTTGCGTCTATCGTTGGGGCATCACTTTTATTATGGACACTTCATTTTTTAATTTTATTTGGAATCCGTGAAGCTTCTATTATGAATGTGATCGCAACAATAGGGAAGTTAGTTCCAATCGTTTTATTTATTGTTGTAATGGTAACAGCCTTTCGCTGGGACACATTTACACATGATTTTTGGGGAGAAGGAACGATCTCACTTTCCGCTATACTTGGTCAAGTGAAAAATACAATGCTTGTAACACTTTGGGTTTTCATTGGAGTTGAAGGAGCGGTTGTATTATCTGGAAGAGCGAAGAATAGTCGAGATGTTGGTAAGGCAACAGTATTGGGACTTATTTTAGTAATGTCCATTTATATTTTAATTTCTGTCCTGTCAATGGGAGCTATGACAAGAGGCGAACTTTCTGTGTTAGAAACTCCGTCCATGGGACATGTATTAGAGCACGTTGTTGGTCCATGGGGTGCAGTTGCGATTAACATCGGATTAGTTGCTTCACTTGTCGGTACATTAATTGGCTGGTTTTTACTTGTTTCTGAAATTTCTCATGTAGCAGGAAAAGATGGCGTATTTCCGAAAGTCTTTACGAAAACAAATAAGAAGCAAACACCGCACATGGCATTATGGATTTCAAATGGTGTTGCCCAAATTATATTTATCATCGTTTTGTTTTCGGAATCAACATATCAAATTATGTATTTCATTGCATCAACATCAATTTTATTACCATATTTATTATCAGCGTTATTCCAATTTAAATTAGTCATTACAAACGAACTAAAAGACGCTAAATTAAAAAATGGAGCGTTAGCTTTAATTGCTTCTATTTACTCTGTATGGCTTCTTTATGCAGCTGGTTTAAAGAATTTACTACTCGTTTCAATTGTGTATGGAATTGGAATTATTGTTTACACGTTTGCAAGAAAAGAACAAGGGAACCGTTGCTTTGTAGGTGCAGAGAAGTATGTGATGTGGGCAATTATTGTTGCGGCTATCACATCAATATATATGTTATTAACTGGAAATATAAAAATGTAAAAAGTCCTTTTTATTTAAAGGGCTTTTTTCTTTGTTTAGAGAATATTTACTACATAAGATATTCAGGAGGGATGAGAATGGAAGAAAAAGAACAGTTGTCTAGAATAATTGATTTAGCTAGTGAGTTAAGGAAAGTATTAGTGCAAGAATCTTTTTTTAATCATCATCCTGAACTAAGAGGAGTCATTGAAAATTTAGCAAGTTCTGTTGAAAATTTGGCGGAATTACAAATAAGTAAAGATGAAAACGCTGAAGATCGATTACGTTACGTACTTGCGAAAATGAAAATTGCTCATAATGCAATTTTACAAGAGAAAAAAGCATTTCCTTCTCATTAATATAAGTTTTTATTTTGAACCTGGCGGATAACGTCAGGTTTTTTATTTCTAGTTTTTCGTTTCTTTCATACACTAAGAATAGTATGAAAAAAGAAGGTGACTAAGGTGAAATTACATAAAGCTCTTCAGCCAAGTTTTATAAAACGAATGTACTATATGAGATTTTTAGGGAAATTTACAAAAGCTGAGAAAGAGAAGAGTGGAGAGAATTTCTTTGTACACTGCTTATCGCCAATACCATTCACTTTACAGGAACAATTTACAAATGAACCATATGTATTTGAAGGGTTATGTAGCAATAAAAAGAATGAAAAAATCTTTTCGGAATTAAAGAAGAGGAAATTAGAAAAGCAATTAGTAATGTTTCGTCTTTATTATGAAAGAGGAAATGTATACGTGGAGTTAATATGTACAGAAGAACCGAAAGAAATAGCAAGCAGCTATAAAATGATTCCGGCACCTAAAGTTACAAATCATAAAAAAAGAGAATCTTTAGAGCGAAAACTTAGCAACGGTTATTTATCATTTCTTATGCCAAAATTTCCGAAAGACTTTGAGCCTCCCGAATTATTGTGGCACGATGGAAGACTGTACGGAAACATATCCCTAAAGTCATCAATTAGCTCAATCGCCTATTTTGAACAGAAACGTGAATGTAAATATATAAACTGCAGTGACTGGACGAAGTATGTAGAAATAGCGGTAGAAGATCAATTATATTTTGTAAGTGATTATGTATATGAGCAATTAAAAAAACGAATGCATGAAGAAGGTAAGCTAGTTGAAGTAGAGGATATAAAAATACAAAAAGATGAATGGGAATGGGATGAGCGTGAATCGTCCTTTTTACAGTATGTACAAAGTATGGTGCATAATAAAGGGTTATATTTGGATGAAACGGATATTTATAATTTCCATATAAGTGTAAAAACAAATATGTTAACGATTCTTGGTGGTATACCGGGCGTTGGGAAATCACGTTTTGTGCAAACTTATGCAGAAGCATTAGGGTTACAGTATGGGGAAGAGTTGGTTTGGATTCCAATTTCGCCATCGTATCAAGAACCACATGATTTACTTGGTTACCTTCATCCAAATGGTACTTTTATTGAATCTGAAGCGAAGTTAGTTAGGACGTTAATGAAGGCGAAAGAAAATCCAAATCAACTGTATATAATCGTTTTTGATGAAATGAACATGTCTCATATTGAGCATTGGTTTACTCCGTTTCTATCTGTTCTTGAACTTGAAACAAAAAATCGTATTTTAAACTTGTATGAGGGTGTACAGGACATAGAGAATTCAATTCCATCAACAATTGAAATTGGAGAAAATATTATATTTGTAGGTACTGTAAATTTTGATGAAACAACGAAAGAGCTCTCTGATCGATTATTAGACCGAACGAACCTAATAACGTTACAGAAAATTCCGTTTTGTGAGATGGGCATGGAACAGGGGAAAGTCGTATTACATCCACCTTTGAAAGTAACGGCGGGAGAATTTCGGATAAATTGGATGAGAAATAAAGCGATGATTGAAGTGTTTTCTGAAGAAGAATTAGAGCTATTAGATAAGTTGCATGTCGTATTGTCATCACATGACGCGTCTAAGGGAATTTCTTTCCGATGTGCAAATGCAATTGCGACTTATTTGCAAAACATACCGTTTCAAAATAACCATACCTATATGATTAGTAGAGAAGAGGGGTTTGATTTACAAATAAAGCAGCGTGTATTGACGAAAATCAGAGGGACCGAAATGATGGTTGGGCCTTTACTTTCTGAAGAAGCAAAAAGGGGGGCGACCTTAGTACCTCTTTTGCAATCTACACTTGCAAACAGAGTATCTACATTTGAACACTCTTTAGCATATATACGAGAAAAACGTAGAGAACTGGAGTTGTATGGATATGCAAAATGAAGGGCGTTATGAAACAAAAATCGTTGATACGAATGAAACGCTCCCTTTTGTATTAAAGTTAATCATTGGAAATGAGGGGAAAGGAGATTATATTTTATTAAATCGTCTTTGTACATCTACTACAGCATTAGTTCAATGTATTTATAAAGTACAAGAATTAAAACCAATAAGATTGCAGTACAATTATGAAATCCCAATGAATATTACTTTTATATGGAATAAAGTATATGAGGGACAGAAAAATATAAAAGAGGCTCAATATGAAATAAATGAAAAAAAACAAAGAGTATTAATATATGAACACGGGAAAACAGAATTCTTTTATCCATGGCGCTGTGGTCTATACCATTTTGAAGTGCGTATAGAAGATACAACGTATTATGGCGCATTTCAAATCGTACCGAAAAACTTTTTTGATGATCAATTTGAAATGATTCAAGACTATGTGAAGTCAATTTTAAATGAGTTGATTTTGGATAGAGGTTACTATAAAAAAACCTTCTCTGCACTTAGCGATATTGAGGATTCTTCTTATTTAGTGTTACTTAGAAAGTTACCGCAAAAAATGAAAATGATAAAGCAAATCTTTAAGAAAATAGAATCAAGCTCAAAATTTATAAATGAATATAAATGGGAAGGAAAAGAGCGAAAGCCAACAAGAAAAGGAACTATAGTGGCAGAACGAAAACCTTATGCCAAACATTATAATCGTAAGTTTATGGAACAAAAAAATAGTAAGGAAAATGCATTTCTTAAATATAAAGCGATGCAATTTTATCATTATTTAATTGAAGCTAAAAGTTTTTTACGTCAAACAATTGAAATATTAGAAAGAGAAAAAAAGAAAAAATCAGAAGAGTTTCAAGCTGTAAAAACGATTATACAAACAATTGAGCGTAATGGATCAGTAACCGATAGAGAGAAGCAAAAATATAAAAATATACATTTACTAAAAGAAGCCGATTTACGAAAGAGCTCAATGAAAATACAAGAATATAAAATATTGGCGCATATTGTGCATGAAAATGTACAATACTTTCAAATGTTAATGCACTCTTCATTTTGGAGGGAAGTTACTGAAACAAGTAACATGAACTTACATGATTTATCGATACCACATCAACAATTACTACATCATTTAGAAGTACTCCCGCAATATACGGATCAATCTCCATCATTATTATTTGTTTATAAGCCAACGTTTTTAGTGTATGAATATTACGCTTTTTTTATCGTTATTTTACTTTTAGAGCAAATTGGTTTTGAGGCTAGAAACTCCATCCGTGAACAAATACAAGAACATTTTTATGTAGATGGATTACAAGATGGAACGACAGTAGTTTTAGAACGAGATGATATAAAGGTGCATGTCGCATTTAATGACTTAATTGAAACACATCCTCTTATTGCATTAAGTAAAGGTAGTAATTTTTACAATGGTGAGGATACGAAGAAGCCAGATATTCGCTTAGACTGTTATGTAAAAGAAGATGGGAAATACGTGTATAAATCTTCTATTATTATTGAAGTGAAGTATAGTCCAATGTACAATATTTTTCAGCACGTCGGAAATACGAAAGCAACTGAGCAAATGTATAAGTACTGGTCTATAAAGTATGTAGAAGAACAGGATGGAAAGCGAGTCTATTATCGAAGGTCAATTTATGAAGTCATTTGTGTATATCCAGGAAGCCATATGCATAGTAAAAAAATTGAGTCTGGATGCGGTGTTTTCTTGCAGTTATATCCATATAAGACGAAACAAGGGGAAGAGAAATTAGCTGGAAAACATGGGATGGTACAAATTTTTGAAAAATGGCTAAAAAGCATTAAGAAGTAAAAGAAATCCTTTTTCATAAAGGATTTCTTTAGATTAAGAAGAATTATATGCTGTATGGAAAGAAACGTAGTGTAATTTAGATTTGAAAAGTGCTACAAATGTGTTATTAAAAGGAATGTGAGCGCGGGATAAAAGTCGATTAAATTGGAATCTAATTCATTTTGCAGAATATAATAAGTCATAAATATTTTTAGTTGCATACGAAGATTTGTTCTTATATGATAGATAGTGAAAGCGTTATCAAAAAAAACAGAGCGGCGATGGGAAAGGCGGTTAAATATGTTCCAGCGTGTTCAAACAAAGGAAGAACATTTTGGGTTCGAGCAACTATGGGGAGATTTTTGTGAAGAAAGAAACTTAATGTTCGTAGAACGTAATTTAAATCCATCACGATTTTTATTAATAGAAGATGAACATCCTATTGGTACAGTAGAATGTATTAAGTATACGGTACCTGAACAATCGAATTCTGAGTTTTTCTATCCGTTTTCTAAAAATGATTTAGTAAAAGATTTGAAGAATGTATATGAAATAGGCAAGTTAAGTATTTCGAAAACGTCCCGTGGAAGAGGACATTTCAAAAGGCTAACAGCTATTTTATTTATACATGCGTTAGAAACAAAAGCTGAATGGTACATTGCAGCAGTAACAAAAAGAATGTATATGTATTTACTTACACTTGGTTTTCCAATTGAACCAATAGATAATCCTTTTCAGTTTCATGATACTTTACAAGGTGTACCAGTAAGAATTCATGCTCGAAAAGGGGTTACGCATTTGTATTCTTTAAAAGAATTTCGTGATGTGATTCAAGGGAATGCTCATGCACAGGCATTAATTACAGAATACAGTAAAAATATTATGTTAACGAAATAAAGCGAAGTGAATATGTATAATAAAGAGAATAATATTTGTATAGGATATAACTCTTCATTAAAAAAGACCCTTATTATTTTAATAAGGGTCTAAAAATTATAATCCAAATATACTAAAAATCATTTTGCGGCGCTTCGGTTTCTTTTCTCGTTCATATGTTGGTTTTGAATCCGGAGTAATATAAATAGGTTCTTCTTTCGTTAGGGCAGCTTCTAACTTTTGAATTCGCTCTAACATTTCCTCCATTTCACGACGGTGTTGTAAAAGTTGGTACGTGACGACATCATTTGCCTTATCTTGCATTTGTTCTTCCATTCGATCAAGTCTTCTCGTAATAGTGTTTAATTGATTAGCTAATTGCTCAAAATCATTCAATGATATGTTTTGAACAATTGTATTAACTTGAGTTTTTAATTCCTCAACTTCATTTGAGGAAGCCTTTTGAGTAGATTGAGAATTTTGAGATTGCTCTATTTGAAATCGATGGTGTTCTAACATTTGATCGACATCCTCTTGTGTGAAAATAAAGTGGCCATATTTGTTTTTCTCTATCGTAAGATTTAATTGTTGCGCGATCCGGACAACAGCCTTTGGGCTAACACCTAATTTCTTTGCGATAAATGGTGTTTTATATTCCAAAATAATCCCCCCTATATATATCCTGTTGAATGATTTCGAGCTATGAAGTAAGTTCCCTTCTAGTGCGACAAAAGAAGTGTGGAATCGGCAAAGAAAGTGTTTTTTCACGAAATTGAGTTGAGGAGAATAGTTCTTTTAAATAAAAATGTCTTATCGTAACATTTAGAATAATTTGACGAGTGTAAATGAATTAGATTATCATAATGATAAATATCTTTTTTATGTATGCATATAATATATAAAAAGGTGGTTGCTAATGTAGAATTTTGTTAGAGTATTAGAATGCTTACTTCACTTGAATAAAATTAAGTAGGAGGTGGCTTCCTTGCTTACAAAGTAAGTAAGGAAAAGTATTTGGACATATATAGTATAAGTATAGTGATTGTTTTAATTGCCTTAACGGCATTTTTCGTTGCAGCAGAATTTGCAATTGTTAAAGTGAGAAGTTCACGAATTGACTATTTAATTGCAGAAGGAAATAATCGTGCAACATCGGTCAAAACAGTCATTACAAACTTAGACGAATATTTATCTGCTTGTCAGTTAGGAATTACTGTTACAGCTTTAGGAATTGGGTGGTTTGGTAAACCTGCGTTAAAGCAAATGTTTGATACGCTTTTTGCAAATTGGAATATCTCTACTCAACTAGCAGACATTTTTGCTGTAACTTTAGTATTTTTGTTAATTACTTTTTTACATGTTGTAATAGGGGAATTGGCCCCAAAAACATTTGCAATTCAAAAATCTGAACAAGTGAGTTTGCTTGTTTCTAAGCCGTTAATTTTCTTTTATCGTATTGCATTCCCATTCATTTGGCTATTAAATGGTTCAGCTCGAATCATTACGAAGCTGCTAGGGCTGAAACCGCCGAAGGGGCATGATGAGGTTCATTCAGAAGAAGAATTACGGTTGTTAGTTTCAGAAAGTTATAAAAATGGTGAGATTAATCAATCTGAATATAAATATGTAAATAAAATTTTTGAATTTGATGATCGGATTGCAAAAGAAATAATGGTACCTCGAACTGAAATGAATATTATAAGTAAAGAAATGCCTGCTGAAGAAGCTTTGCAAAAAATGTCTCGCGAAAAATATACAAGGTATCCAGTTGTTGATGGCGACAAAGACCACGTAATAGGTTTTGTGAATTTTAAAGATATTTTTACTGAGTTTGTACAACATAAAGCTGTTAATAAGAAGACAGTAGAGCAATATATGAGACCAATTATTTTAGTTATCGATTCTATTCCAATTCATGATTTGTTTTTAAAAATGCAAAAAGAAAGAACACATATTGCTATATTGATAGATGAATATGGTGGGACATCTGGACTTGTTACTGTTGAAGATATTTTGGAAGAAATTGTTGGAGATATTCAGGATGAGTTTGATACGGATGAGCAGCCAGAAATTCAAAAGGTTAGTGAAACGAAGACGATACTAGAGGGAAAAGTACTTGTTAGTGAAGTGAATACGTTATTTGGTTTAGGGATTGATGATGATGGTGTTGATACAATCGGTGGTTGGATTTTAACGAAGAATATAGAGATTGCTGAAGAGGATTTCATTGAAATTGAAAATTATAAGTTTTGTGTGAAAGAATTAGATGGACATTATATAAAAAGATTAGAAGTTACAAAGATAGTAGAATCGATTGTTATTTTAGAAGATGAAAAACAAATTTCGTTACAAGAGCAAATTAGCTCGTAAACTCTGCTATATAGCAGAGTTTTTTTGAGCATAATGTTTTTTGAGGGATAGGGGCTATGATACAATGACATAAGTTGAACCTTTCACCAGGTGAAGTATTGTTGTATACATATATTTGGAAGGAGAAGAAGTATGAAAAAGCATTTATATATAAACGGAAGTTGGAAATCTGTAAACACGTATAAACCATTATACGCACCATATTCTGAAGAAACATTAGCGGAAATTGCACAAGGAACGGAAGAAGATGTAAAAGAGGCTGTTACTGCTGCAAAAAATGCAATGACAAAAATGAATAAATTATCTGCATATGATCGTGCGACTATTTTAGAGAAAGTTGCACAAAAAATGGATGAAAGAAGAGAAGAATTTGCAGAGATTATTGCAAAAGAAGCTGCAAAACCAATACGTGCTGCAAGGGGAGAAGTAGATCGTACTGTTCAAACGTACAAATTTGCAGCTGAAGAAGCGAAGCGTATATATGGTGAGACATTGCCATTAGACGCCGCACCTGGTGCAGATGGGCGTATTGCATATACAATCCGAAAGCCGATTGGGGTTATAGGGGCTATTACACCATTTAATTTCCCATTAAATTTAGTAGCGCATAAAGTTGGACCAGCAATCGCTGCCGGAAATACAGTTGTATTAAAGCCAGCTGATCAAACGCCATTATCATCTTATGCATTAGTTGAGTTATTTGAAGAGGCAGGATTGCCAAATGGAGCTTTAAATATCATTTCTGGCCCTGGCCCCACGGTTGGTGAGGCAATCGTCAAAAATGATTACGTTGCTTCTATTACTTTTACCGGAAGTCCAAAAGTTGGAATCGGAATAAAACAAAAGGCTGGGCTAAAACGAGTTACGTTAGAACTAGGCTCAAATGCTGCTGTTATTATTGATGAAGATGTAGAGTTAACAGATGAAATAATTGAACGTGTAAAATGGGGAGCATTTGTTAATAATGGGCAAGTTTGTATTTCAGTACAACGTGTTTTTGTACATGAAACGAAAATACATGAATTTCTCTCAAAGCTAAAGAAAGCGATGGAATCAGTTGTTGTTGGTGATCCATTGCTTGAGGAAACGGATGTATCAGCTTTAATTTCAAAAAAAGATGTAGAGCGAATTGATATGTGGGTTCAAGAAGCAATTAAGGAAGGAGCAACTGTTTTATGTGGTGGTAAGAAGCAGGATGCAAGAATTTTTGAACCGACTGTATTAACAAATGTTCCAGATCATGTATCTGTGCAGTGCCAAGAAGTATTCGGTCCACTCATGACAGTAAATACATTTAAGGAATTTGATGAAGCGATTGAGCAAGTAAATAATTCGCGTTACGGCTTACAGGCAGGAGTATTTACAAATAATTTATTTAAAGCAATGCGTGCAATTGATGAGCTAGAGGTTGGTGGTGTCATGATTAATGATATTCCAACGTTCAGAGTAGATCATATGCCTTATGGTGGTGTGAAAGAAAGTGGCACGGGACGCGAAGGAATTAAATATGCAATAGAAGAAATGACAGAAATGAAATTAGTATGTATTAAAAAATAAAGTGGAAAAACTTAAAACTTGCACTAAAAAACGAGTAGGAAATGTTTACGATTCCATACTCGTTTTTTACGCTTCTAGTAACTATTTAATTAAGTGTAACTTTTACTTCATTTCTTGTTTGAAAATAGTATCTTCTACATAAATTTGTTCTTTATCTATAGCAGTAGCATGAGTTAATACTAAACCGATTGGTGTTTTTGTATCTTTATTTTGAACAATTGTAAAAGGAACATTTTTTTCGTTTGCTAATTTAATGTATTTTGATAAATGTGGGTAAGCAATGCCACCATTTAGGAGGAGTTGTAATGATTGAGAAGAGCGCATGCTACCCGCCACTTCAGAGTATACATTACTTTGCATTACTTGACCGATTGTTAAAGCGATTTCCACACGCTCACGTAATGTAGTTAAATACATATTACGTTCTTCTGGTTTGTTTTGCTTTTGGCCGTAAATGCCTTCTTGGAGATAATCTTCCACATTTTTATTTACCATATTTTTCACACCTTTCATTTTCTATTGTACGCAAGAATTAAAAATGATGCAAAAAAAAGTCGTTTTGACTACGGAAATAATGAAAATATGTGAAGGAAAAAGGGGATTTGTATACAATTAGTTAAATAAGAAAGAAAAAATAATTTTATCAACAGAAATTAACAAAATGTGACAAAAATCTATTAACGAATCGTATTTTTTGTGTTAATATTCAAAATATAAAGGGTATTCGTCGTATGGAAATGGAGGGAATGGAGGTTTTTCCAATCGATAAGGATATTAAAGAAATATTTTGTTCACACTTGAAAAACAATAGGCACCAATTCGTAGAGAACTGGAAAAACAAAATGATAATTTCCGAAAAAGATCCATTTAAACTAGAAGTAGTTCAAAATGGAGAGGATTTACTAGAGTTAATTATCGAACTTACTATGGAAGATAAAGATATAAATTATCTTCAACCGTTATGTGAGAAAATTGCTATTGAACGTGCTGGAGCAGATGCGAATATTGGAGATTTTGTTTATAACGCAAACGTGGGAAGAAATGAACTTTTCGAAGCGATGTGTGAATTAGATGTTAGCGCTCGTGAATTGAAACCAATTATGGCAAAAATACATACTTGTTTTGACAAATTAATTTATTATACCGTTTTAAAATACTCGGAAATTATATCGAAGAATTTAGAGGAAAAACAGCAATATATTAACGAAACACATAAAGAAAGGCTGACGATTTTAGGGCAAATGTCAGCTAGTTTTGTACATGAATTTCGTAATCCGCTTACTTCCATTATGGGGTTTGTTAAATTATTAAAGGCGGATCATCCGAGTTTATCGTATTTAGATATTATTTCGCATGAATTAGATCAATTAAATTTTCGTATTTCGCAATTTTTACTCGTATCGAAAAAAGAAATGTGGAATGAATCGGAACGGTTTTGGCTTAATGACTTGTTTCAAGACATTATACAATTCTTATATCCGAGTTTGGTCAATGCGAATGTTTTGATTGAAAAGAATTTACCGTATCCAATTCCGCTTGTTGGTTATCGGAGTGAAGTGAGACAAGTATTTTTAAACATATTAATGAATTCAATTGATGCTCTTGAATCAATGAAAGAAGAACGAAAAATTATCATTGATGTATTTGAAGAAGATCAAGCTATTCGAATTGTGATAAAAAATAATGGACCAATGATTCCAGCTGAAAATGTAGAAACGATTTTTGAACCATTTGTAACTACTAAAAAGTTAGGAACTGGTATTGGATTATTTGTATGTAAACAAATTGTGGAAAAACATAATGGATCCATTATGTGTCGATCAGATAACGATTGGACAGAATTTCAAATTGCATTTCAAAAATAAACAGTCTACACCAAATGAATGGTGTAGACTGTTTTAATTTGTGAGTATAACGGCTTCTAATTTAGGATCTTTAGTTGAATAACCTACTATTGAAATTGTATAAATAACATTTGGTTCAACATTGAATTTTGGTATAGTCAATAAAACGTTTTTATTATCTGCGAGTGAAATTTCAATATCTGCTGTACCAGGGCTAACTTGCAAAAAATCTGTTATTTGTTTAAAGAGTACATTTTCAAATAAATGATCCCCATCTTTTAAATCTACGTTTACAACAGGGGTATCTGGAGAGAAATGTGCAAACCGTATTTTGGCTTGACCAGCTGGTAAATGTGTATTATCAAGTATAGGCTGTAATTGTAGGTGATTATCACTATTTATTGCAGCAAGAGTATAAGTATGATTTCCCATTATTGGTACCAACGCTGAAAAGATTGGAGTTTCATTTCCGACAGGAACAATATCTATACGGTATTTACCTTGCACTAATGATAAATAAGGGCTGAATTGCTTAAATGAAATATTTTTAATAACCTTTTGTCCGTTTACTAAAATGTCAACCGCTGGTATATTTGGATCGGCATGAAAAATTCTTATATGTGACGGTAAAGCAGCTTCTTGTGAGTCTCTTGTTTCATACGCCTGTACAAGTTTTGATAGTGCATCGTAATATTTCATATATAATTCTATATATTTTTTAGGATTACGAAACTGATAGTAACGTGCGAGTTGTTCGTATTGTGTAACTTCTTGTCCATATTTTTCGATTTCAGATTGAGACATGAACATTCCTCCTTTGTCATCATTAAAACTATATGCAAAGCAAGAAAGCGGTTATGCAAAAAAAATGATTTTATAAAGGGAAAATTAAAAATTGACAACAAATATGTTTTCATAAAGAGGTGCTGGTGCTTACGAGAATTTCGCAGAGTAAAGCAGTACATATGATTGTACGAAAGTAAAATAAATGCCAAATTGAAAGTGCATTTCAATTAACATATTGAATACATGTCCAAAAATCGCTAGAAAACTAGGGATTTTTTTAATTATAGGCAAATACACATACAAAGTGATAATTGTCCTACATAAATTATAAAGGAAAGATACTTTGAATCTGAGGAAAGGAGTGCCACTTCGGGATAGGGATATCCCGATAGTAGTTGTGAATGAAGTTATGAAAAGGTTTTGTGTTATAGGCTGTAGGATGAATTTGTAAACTTCATTTTTCTATTTATTTTAGCAATTGACAGTATTAACCCATAAGAGAGCGTCATGACGAACTGATTAGTGTGGTTAATCGGTTCTTTTTTTATAGTTTAAAACTGAAAAGTTTACATAATGAATAGGAATCTGAATTGATTAGTAAGGTGGGTGTCGAAATTTGTTTTAAAATATGCAATTTAAAGTAGGATAATAGGAAGGAGTTTAACGGGAGTTCCGTCGAAGTGTACAGAATGTCGGCATTTAAGGACAGTTGGCATTATGCTATAAAAACATTTGGTGATGTAGTCATTTCATATAAAAAGGAGGGTTATTTGGGCGTATAGAAAAGGGTTGGTCTTCGGTTTTTTAGTTCTGAATTTTCTGTTTTATAAAAATTTTTAAGCACTCATTTGTATATTTTATAATAGTTTTTTGATAAATTCACTGCTTTTGCAGAGGATTCTTTTTTATGAAAGAAACGTCAATTTTCTTCATATATATATACAAATTGGAGAAATGGGGGAGCGCTATGCGCGATTACTTAATTAAACCACTTGTTGGTCAGCCGTATCCAATGATTTCACATGGAAAAGGTGTTTATTTGTATGATCAAAATGGCAATAAATATTTTGATGGTTCGTCAGGAGCAATTACGGCAGGTATTGGGCATGGCGTAAAGGAGATTGCAGACGTTATTAAAAAGCAAGCTGAGGAGATTGCTTTCGTTTATAGATCACAGTTTACGAGTGAACCAGCTGAAAAATTAGCGAAGAAGTTAAGTGATTTAAGTGTAGGAGATTTGAACTGGAGTTTTTTTGTAAATAGTGGCACGGAAGCGAATGAAACAGCTATGAAAATTGCAATTCAGCATTTTCAAGAGCGAGGTATTCAAGGGAAACATAAAATTTTATCAAGATGGATGAGTTATCACGGTATTACGATGGGTGCTTTATCGATGTCTGGGCATCCACTACGTAGACAACGTTTCGTATCTATTTTGGAAGATTATCCGACTATACCAGCTCCATATTGTTTCAGATGTCCTGTTCAAAAGGTATATCCAACTTGTCAGCTGGCATGTGCGACTGAACTAGAAAGATCAATTGAAAGAATTGGTGCAGAGCATATTGCTGCTTTTATTGCTGAGCCGATTATCGGAGCAGCTGGAGGCGCGGTTGTTCCGCCGAAAGACTATTATAAAGTCATTAAAGAGATTTGCGACCATTACGATATTTTATTTATTGCGGATGAAGTAATGACTGGGCTTGGTCGTACTGGAGCATGGTTTGCGATGGAGCATTGGGGCGTAGAGCCGGATATTATGACACTTGGTAAAGGGTTAGGAGCGGGATATACACCGATGGCAGCGACAGTTGTAAGTGATCGTGTTATGGAACCAATATTACGTGGATCACGTTCAGTAATGAGCGGTCATACGTTAAGTGCAAATCCATTGTCTGCAGCAACGGCTTTAGCTGTTATTGAATATATGGAGAAACATAATCTTCCTGAAAAAACAGCAGAAAAGGGAGAGTATTTAATAAAAGGCTTACAGAAAGTTCAGCAACAATCGACAATCATTGCTGATGTGCGCGGAAAAGGGTTGCTAATCGGGGTAGAATTGCAACCGTTTACAAAAGCGTCAGAGCTTATTTCAGTTGCAGCTAAAAATGGTCTGCTTTTATACCAAGCAGTTTCAGGGCAAGCAGGAAAAGAAGATAGTGCACTGCTTGTAGCACCGCCAATGACAACTACATATTCCGAGTTAGATGAATTACTTTCAATTTTCTCTAAAAGTGTGGAAGAGATGATGCAAAAAGGAGGGCATAGTATCGCATGACAACTATTACAAATACATTCGGTAAATTAAAAGAAATTGAGGAAGTAATTTCTTTGTTCCATGATGATATGACATTGATGTTTGGGGGATTTGGAGGGATTGGATCCCCTCCATCTTTAATACAGGCAATTTTAGAAAAAGGCGTTACAAATTTAAATTTAATTGGAAATGACACTGGATTTCCTGATGTAGGTATCGGTCGTCTTGTTACAAATGAAAGAGTTAAATCAATAATTACTTCTCACATTGGCTCCAATCCAAATGCAGGAAGGCAACTAAACGAGGGAAGGTTACAAATTGAGTTTTCTCCGCAGGGAACATTAGCAGAGCGTATTCGCGCTGGTGGCGTTGGTCTTGGTGGTGTTTTAGTTGATGTTGGTGTTGATACGATTGTGGAAGAGGGAAAACGAACAGTTGAAATGAATGGTAAGACCTACTTAGTTGAAACAGCATTAACTGCTGAAGTTTCAATTGTATATGCGAAAAAGGCAGATCCGTTTGGTAACCTTGTATTTGACAAAAGTGCACGAAATATGAATCCCCATGTAGCTATGGCTGGGGATATAACAATTGTAGAAGCAGAAGAAATAGTCCCGCTTGGAAGTTTAGATCCAGAGGAAATTGTCGTTCCAGGTGTTTTCGTAAATTATATTGTACCGTCGGAAGGAGTGAACTGGAAATGGGTATGGGCGTAGAAGTGAGGGATAAGATTGCTAGGCGTGCGGCGAAAGAAATACAAAATGGTATGATTGTAAATTTAGGTATTGGCATACCATCGCTTGTACCAAATCATTTGCCTGAAGATATAAATGTTATGTTTCATGCGGAAAATGGAATCGTCGGCATGGGACCAACGCCAAGTAAAGGGAATGAAGATGAAAATTTGTGTAATGCAGCAGGTTTACCAACTTCTCTTATAACAGGAGCAAGTTATTTCGATAGCTGCACAGCGTTTGGGATGATTCGAAAAGGTTTGCTAGACATAACGATTCTTGGTTCATTACAAGTAAGTGAAAATGGTGATTTAGCAAACTGGATTGTACCTGGAAAACGTGTTCCAGGTATTGGTGGAGCAATGGATTTAGCACAAAAAGCGAAGCGGGTCGTTGTTGTGATGAATCATGTTGATAAGTACGGAAATGCAAAAATTGTTTCAGAGTGTACATTGCCATTAACTTCAAAGAAATGTGTAGATTTAATTATTACTGATATGGCAGTCATGGAGGTAACTCCGAGTGGACTTATATTACAAGAATTAATGAGCCCATACACAGTAGAAGATGTAAAACGACATACAGAAGCTGATTTTCAAATTAGTTCTAACTTACTAGTAATTGAATGAAGGGAGATGTAATATATGGAGCAATTAAAAAAGCAAGTTTGTGATTATATTGAGAGCCATGAAGAGGAAAGTGTGAAATTTTTAAAACGATTAATTCAAGAAAAGAGCGTATCTGGTGATGAAAGCGGTGCGCAGGCAATTGTGATTGAAAAATTACGTGAATTAGGTTTAGAGCTCGATATATGGGAGCCTTCTTTTTCTAAAATGAAAGATCATCCTTATTTTGTATCACCCCGTACAAGTTTTTCAGATAGCCCAAATATTGTAGCAACTTTAAAAGGAAGTGGCGACGGGAAATCTATGATATTGAATGGGCATATTGATGTAGTTCCAGAAGGGGATGTGAATCAGTGGGAACATCATCCTTATAGCGGTGAGAAAATCGGAAATCGTATATATGGCCGTGGAACGACGGATATGAAGGGCGGAAATGTCGCACTTATGCTTGCGATGGAAGCGATTATTGAATCTAACATTGAATTAAAAGGAGACATCTATTTTCAAAGTGTAATAGAAGAGGAAAGTGGCGGAGCAGGGACATTAGCAACTATATTACGAGGATATAAGGCAGATGGTGTCATTATTCCGGAGCCTACTAATATGAAGTTTTTCCCGAAACAACAAGGTTCCATGTGGTTTCGTCTACGTGTAAAAGGGAAAGCTGCACACGGTGGAACGCGCTATGAAGGGGTTAGTGCAATTGAAAAAAGTATGTTTGTTATAGAACATGTAAGAAAGCTAGAGGAGAAAAGAAATAGTCGAATTACAGATCCGTTATTTAAAGAAATTCCGATTCCAATTCCAATTAACATTGGGAAAATTGAAGGAGGGAGTTGGCCAAGTTCTGTTCCCGATGAATTAATTTTAGAAGGAAGATGCGGTGTTGCGCCGAATGAGACTATAGAGGCGGCAAAAGAAGAGTTTGAGAATTGGATTGCTGAATTAAATGATGTGGACAATTGGTTTGTTGAAAATCCAGTAGAAGTAGAATGGTTTGGAGCGAGATGGGTTCCTGGTGAACTAGAAGAGAATCATGAACTCATTACGACACTTCATCACAACTTTGTTGAAATCGAAGGGAACGAACCAAATATTGAAGCATCTCCGTGGGGGACTGATGGAGGTTTATTTACACAAATTGCAAACGTACCAACAATAGTATTTGGTCCAGGAGAGACGAAAGTAGCACACTATCCAAACGAATATATAGAAGTTGATAAAATGATAGCTGCCGCAAAAATTATTGCATGTACATTACTAGATTGGTGTGAGGTGAAAAAATGAAATACTATGAATCTTTTAGAGAACAGACGAATTGTTATACAGTAGAAGGTGTTTTAGATTATTTTAATAAGCGTATTCGGGTAGATCACTATACAGGAAATGTTGAAAGTATTATACAGACAATTGACGAACTAGCAGAGAAACATTCTTTCACTAAATGTATTATTAAAGGAAAGGGAGAGCATGTTTCAACATGGCTCTCTTTCGGTTTTTTGTTGGAAGCAACGATACCTCATTATTTTCAAGGACACGATGCATACTTTTTTGTGAAATATAATAATGATGAAAGACGAAATAGTATGCATTGGATTGAGGAAGATACTATATTAAGCGGTGTAAAAGGAAAAGAAATAAAAGAAAAAGTAGTTCCAGAGAAATTTTTGCTGAGAAAAGCGACTGAAGAAGATGCAGAAGAATTAGCAACTGTATTCGGAAAAGTATTTGAAGTGTATCCGACACCTTTAAATGAAGCGAGTTATGTATTACAGACGATGAAAGAAGACGATACAATTTACTACGTGTATGAATTTGAGGGGAAAATTATTAGTACAGCATCTGCAGAAATGAACATAAAGGAAGGGAATGCAGAATTAACGAATTGTGCTACTTTACCTGAATACCGTAAACATGGATTTATGAAAAGTTTACTAATTAAATTAGAGGAAGAACTTCAAGAAAGATCTATTTTCTGCTCCTATACAATTGCTCGATCGCTTTCTTTCGGAATGAATGCTGCCTTTCATCAATTAGGCTATACGTATACAGGAAGACTGGCGAATAATTGCTACATTTTCGATAAGTTGGAAGATATGAATATATGGGTGAAAGATCTTTCTAGCTATTCGAAAGCAGTAAAACTTCCGCCTCAAAATTTGGCTGTAAAGCAAAACAGTTAGGTGGAGCTGGGTGTTTGAAAAAGCCGTACTAATTAGAGTTTCGAGTTATCTAATGAAAATATAAAATTGATTAAAATTATAGAACGGAATCGTCATGCTTACAATCGCACATAGGTGTGCCGAAAATTTGGCATGTAATTGCTGAATTTTCGGCAAAAGGGGGGATGACATTGCTAGCAGTTTCGACACAAGAAGTCATTGAAGCGATTTTGGGCAGTATTGATGAGGCTATACACGCTGTAGATGAAAATGGAATTACAATATTTTATAATTCTGTAGCTGCAAAACACGATGGATCGAAGATTGAAAAAGTGTTAGGGAAACATCTGTTAGAAGCGTTCCCGTCTTTATCAAGGGAAACGAGTACATTGATGAAAGTACTAGATACAAAAAAACCTATCGTACATCAGGTACAACATTATCAAAATTTAAATGGTGAAGATGTTTGTACAGTAAATACGACGTTACCTATTTTTATAGATGGGAATATTGCTGGGGCTGTTGAAATTGCAAAGGATTACTCTACAATTCAAAAGCTTACTGACACAATTGTTGACTTACAGTCGAAAATAAAGCGATCATCTAGAAAAAAAGTGATTAAAAAGCACGCTGCATTTGAGACGATAGTGACAAATGATACGCGGTTTAAACAGACGAAAGAGTTAGCACAAAAAGTAGCACCAACAGACGCGAATGTTTTAATATATGGTGAAACAGGAACAGGAAAAGAACTGTTCGTACAAGCAATTCATGAAGCTTCTAAAAGAAAAAACAAGCCATTTATTGCACAAAACTGTGCAGCTTTACCAGAGTCGCTATTAGAAAGTTTATTGTTTGGAACGACAAAAGGAAGCTATACGGGAGCGATTGAAAGAGCTGGGCTATTTGAACTTGTTGATGGTGGGACATTATTTTTAGATGAACTGAATTCAATGCCTCTTGATTTGCAGGCAAAAATGTTACGAGTGTTAGAAGATGGAGTCATTAGAAGAATTGGTGATAATAAGACGAGAAAAGTAGATGTTCGTGTTATTACCGCGATGAACCAGCCTCCAGAAATATGTTTACGAGAGAATAAAATTCGCACTGATTTATATTATCGCTTAAACGTATTTTCATTATATATCCCACCGCTTCGTGAAAGAACTGAGGATGTACTATTATTAGCATCTTATTTTTTGAAAGAATATAATAAAAGTTATAAAAAAGGTGTACTTCAAATTGATGAGGAAGCGAAAGATAGACTGCAAGCTTATCAGTGGCCTGGAAATGTACGGGAGTTAAAACATACGATTGAACATGCTGTTATTATTGCAGAAGGGAATACATTAACAGCCAATTGTTTACCACGTACATTTCGGAAAGAGAAGTTTTCGAAGAAGAAGGGTATAATGCCACTTAGAGAAGCACTTCATCAAACAGAAAAAGAATTAATAGATCAAGCGTTGATTGAAACGGAAGGGAATATATTACAAGCCGCAAAAATGTTGGGTATCCCTCGTCAAACGCTTCAATATAAACTGAGCAAGTACGACAAAACCGCCGAATAATCGGCGGTTTTTGTGTGTTTGCACGAATAAAAGAGCGTTTACATATATAAAAAGTAATGAATATGATGTTAAGTATTGATTTCATACAACGCTTAAAAATATTTTTTCGCTTATGTAATAGGGTTCTCCGCACATTTACTTATCAACAATGTAAAGTTGGCATAACTATTGCTTATATAAAGGATGAGCGTATAAAAAGGGGGAATAGCAATGTTACATGATGTATACAAACCAAATCGTCACTGGAAGGATATCGAATTATGGAAAGATGTTACTGAAGAGCAATGGAATGATTGGGTTTGGCAATTAACGAATACGATCAAAACGTTAGATGACTTAAGAAAAGTGATTAACTTAACACCTGAAGAAGAAGAGGGCGTTAAAATTTCAACGAAAACGATCCCGTTAAATATTACACCGTACTATGCTTGGCTAATGAATCCTGATGATCCACGCTGTCCGATTCGGATGCAATCAGTACCGATTTCGGAAGAGTTATATAAAACAAAATATGATTTAGAAGACCCACTTCACGAAGACGAAGATTCACCAGTTCCAGGGCTAACACATCGCTATCCAGACCGTGTACTATTCTTAGTAACAAATCAATGTTCTATGTATTGTCGTTACTGTACACGTCGTCGTTTTAGTGGACAAATTGGAATGGGTGTACCGAAGAAACAATTAGATGATGCAATTGCTTATATTCGTGAAACGCCACAAGTACGAGATGTATTAATCTCCGGTGGTGACGGACTTCTAATTAACGATAAAATTTTAGAATATGTATTAAAAAATTTACGAGAGATTCCGCATGTTGAGATTATTCGTATCGGAACGAGAGCACCAGTAGTATTCCCACAACGTATTACAGAAAACTTATGTAACATTATTAAAAAATACCATCCAGTATGGTTAAATACACATTTCAATACATCTATTGAAATTACTGAAGAATCGAAAAAGGCATGTGAAATGTTAGCGAATGCTGGTGTTCCAGTCGGAAACCAAGCAGTAATTTTAGCTGGTATTAACGACAGCGTTCCAATTATGAAAAAACTTATGCATGACTTAGTAAAAATCCGTGTACGTCCATACTACATTTATCAATGTGACTTATCTGAAGGTATCGGTCACTTCCGTGCACCAGTATCTAAAGGTCTTGAAATTATTGAAGGTTTACGTGGACACACATCTGGTTATGCTGTTCCGACATTCGTTGTTGATGCGCCAGGTGGAGGCGGTAAAATTGCACTTCAGCCAAACTATTTAATCTCACAAAGTGCAGATAAAGTTGTACTTCGTAACTTTGAAGGTGTTATTACGACGTATCCAGAGCCAGAGAGCTATATTCCAGGAAGAGCGGAAGGATACTTTAAAGAGATTTATCCGAACTACGAAGAAAAACGTTCAGATGTTGGTATCGCAGGTCTTATGAGCGATAAGAAATTTAACCTCGTTCCAGACGACTTACAGCGTATGAACCGTCGTAAAGACTACGAAGATAATGATACTCATGCATCTTTAAAAGATAAACGTGATAAGCGCGATCAATTAAAAGATAAAAAATATCAAGCACAAATGGCTAAGTTAGAAGAAAACGACAAAAAAACTGAGGGTGATGCAGTATGAATTGTATGTGGTGTGACAGTACAGAAGCGAAAGAAAGCTTGAATACTGTATATTGGGAATTACCAGATGGTACGAAAGCCATTGAAATCCAAGAGACACCATGTATTTCTTGTTCCTCGTGCGGGATGGACTATCAATCAGACCATACAGTAAAAGAAATTGAAGATCAATTATTCTTAATTTACACGAAAGATTTACCAAAACAACTAACATATGAAGAATTAATGGGAAGACCGCGTCTATTAAAAAGAAATTATTTCGACTTTTAACCAGCTTTTATGCTGGTTTTTTTCTTTTTTGCCTTGTATAATGTACCCAAGTTAGAAAGGTAGGGAATATTTTTGAAAAAGACATTTTACCATTATATGATGAAGCATCGTGCAGCTTTATTTAGAAATGAAATTTCAGATTTAGCAGAGGCGATGTATGATGATTTAAGTTTTCCGAAGCAATCTGAAGACTATGATGAAATTAGTTCATACTTAGAGTTGAGCGGAATGCTAGAAAGTATGTCTATATTTGATGAAGCCTGGGATTTATACATACAAGATAGATAAAAACTATTTGAAAACATACAGAATACATTACTTTATTTAAAGTGAAGTATTCTGTATGTTTTTTTATTATGAAATTTGTTGATTTAAAGCTAGTCTAGTTACTAGCTTTTGTTTGAGTGTAATGTAAATTTTATAAGATTATATTTTTTATTGAAAAAATTTATGAATATAAGCTTCTGTGATAAGCGTTTTTATGTAGGTTGCATATACTGATATCAAAATCACGACGTCAAAAAAAGGAGAGATAGAGATGGCAAGAAAAAAACAACCTAAATACAACGTAGGGGACATAGTCGTGATTACGCTATATGGAACCGTTGGGAAAATCACAAATATGAAGGTTTTAGATGGAGTTTATGTATACGAAGTCAATAATCACGATGGATTTTACGTAGAGCAAACGCTGCAGCACGTTACAGAGCAAGATATGAAAAAGGGCGATACGGAGTGGATTGAATTAAATTATAATTTCACGTTTGGTGATCTTGTGCAAGTAACTGGATATGATAAAGATGTTTTCCGTATTGTTGGTTTTCGTACAGAAGTATGGAGATATAAGAATGACGCATGGGAAGATACAATTTATGAATTGTCACGGATTACGGATGGTGAATGGTTAGAAGCGGATGAATCAGATTTAACGTTACTCGCCAATGCTCAAACGGCAAATGCAATTTTGAAGAAAATGAAACAAGATAAAGCAGGTATGAATAAATTAGATTTAGGAAAGTTAAAGTCAATTAACAACTCGAAAAAAGTGAGTGTTAAGACGAATCGTCAAGAAATCATTGATGGATTACTTGATATTTATAACGATTATCAATTATTGTTCGATACATTTAAAGATGAAGAATATAAAATTGTAATGGATGTTGTTCATAATTATTTAGTTAAATTGACAGAGAAAAAATAGTTAACTAGAAAGAGAGAATAAATTGAACAACAACATATGCAGTATAAGGTATGCCTACAACTATTAAAAAAATAAAAAGCCACTTTATAAGAGAGTCTGCCCATTGATCTTCATGCATGAACTCTTCTTTTGTTTGTCCTACTTCATATTGATTTTCCATTATTATTTCCCCCTTTGAATAGCTTGTACTACAATCGTATGCATCTCGTCCAAAGCTTATGACCTATAAAAAAATAAAATCTATTTTTCTAATCTCATATACATAATTTTGAGATTTTTTCATAAAACAGAAATAAAGGAGTGATGCTCATGAAGGAAATTGAAGTCGTGATTGATACGGAAGAGATTGCGGAGTTTTTTTATGAGCAACTAATTGAAAGAGGGTACGTCCCAAAACGAGAAGAAATTGAAGATCTCGCAGATATTACATTTGAGTATTTATTAGAGAAATGCATGATTGATGAAGTTTTTGATGAAGAGGATGAATGAAAGTAACGACGGGCATAACTCGTCGTTTTTTACTCTTTACAAACCTGTCACAAATATAGTCAATAATTATTGGTATAATGAGAAGGAAATTTTACTCAAGAGGTGAAGGAATGTTCAAAAAAATTATTGATTCTTTATTAGGAAAGAAAAAATATCGTTCGTATTCAAGTAGTGATTATCGTCGTAGAGGGCGCTCGTATTCAAGTAGCGATTATAAACGACGTTCATCTGGTTATGGACATCAACATTATAAAAGAAAACGTAAAAGCCGTAGCTTCTTTTCAAGTAGCTGATGAAATGGCGTCGTGTACTAGCATTATTTGATAGACCACTGCGAAAAAATACAATTGTTGCAGAGCGTTATAAAATTGAATCAGTAATTGGAATGGGCAGTTATGGGGTTACATATGTCGTTAATGATTTACAAATAAATAGATATAAAGTCTTAAAACAATTAAGACAAAGTAAACAAAGATATGAGTCTGGTAGAAAATCATTTGAACAAGAGAAAATGATTTTACAAACATTAAATCATCATGCAATTCCTAGTCTATATGATCATTTCCTATGGGAGAAAAAGAGCTTCTTTGTGATGGAGTACATGCCTGGTAAAAATTTTGAAGATTATATTTTCATAGATGGGTATGTATATACAGAACGTGAAGTTTTTGAGATTTTATATGAAATATTAGAAATTGTATCGGTGTTTCATAGTGAAGGCATTATTCATCGAGATTTACGCATTCCAAACATACTAATGAAAGAAAATCAAATTAGTATTATCGATTTTGGATTAGCTAAATGGAAAGGTGAAGATGATGAGCGAGCTACAACTTACGAAGGTGAACAAGCTTTGATGCGAGAAGTTCACTTTCGTAGCGACTTTTATGCGCTCGGTCATTTCTCATTATTTTTATTATATGCAGGGTATGAATCTAATGAAAAACAGGAAAAACCATGGTACGAAGAATTAACTTTGGAACATTATAATCGTGAAATGCTTATGCGAATGTTACAAATAAAAACGCCGTACTATGAGAATGTACAAGATTTAAAACAAGATGTAGCTTCTGCTTTAGAAAGGATGGAGACTCCATGTTTCAAAAGTTTTTAGCAAGCGTTGGTATTGGAAGTGCAAAGGTAGATACTGTTCTTGAAAAAGATGAGTATATTGTTGGGGAAGAAATAGTTGGAAAGGTTCATATAACTGGAGGTTCAGTTAGCCAACAAATTGAAAGCATTTACTTAACATTATCGACGTCGTATGTACGAGAAGTGGATGATAAAAAAGTAACAGCAACATATGATTTAGAGCGAGTACGCTTAACAGAACCTTTTTCTGTAGAACCGAATGAAAAAGTTGAAATTCCATTTTCTTTTCCAATGCCAATTGAAGCACCACTTACACTTGGTATGAAAACGGTTTGGATTCATACAGGTCTTGATATTAAACGTAGTATAGACCCAAGTGACCGCGACTACGTTCAAGTGTTACCTAATGCATTATTAAGTAGTGTTTTAGATAGTGTAAATGAATTAGGGTTTAAAGCACGTCATATAGAATGTGAAGAATTACCGCATCGATTACGTAAGCAAGTTCCATTCGCACAAGAATTTGAGTTTATTCCGGTTTCTGGAGAGCATTATGGGAAATTAGATGAATTAGAATTATTAATCTTGCCACGTGCATACGACCGACTAGAAATTATTATGGAAGTAGATAGAAAATCACGTGGATTAGCTGGTTTATTCGCTGAGGCGCTTGATCTTGATGAGAAGGTGATTCGTTTTACCGTAACAAGAGAAGATATCCCTGAGATGAAGCAAAAAATTAATAATTATATTTTTTAATAAACTATGCATAAAAAAGAAATGGAGAGGAAAACTAAAACAACCGCTCCATTTTTTTTGCATAGTGAGGTTATGTATGTGAAACGATATCGACATTTATACTTGCTAAGTTTTACGTTACTCATTTGTTTTGTCGTATTATCACTTTCGTATCATACCGCTTGTATTGAGAACTTTGACAATATAGTCGCACATTTTATTCAAAGCTTTCGAAACGATTATTTGACGACCTATTTTACTTGGGTGTCTTTTATCGGTTCCAAAAGAATATATTTTCCATTACTCATTATTCTTGTAATGTATTTTCTCGTTAGAAAAAAGTTACTTAGTGCGTTACTTCTAACAATTAATTACTACGGATCTCGTTATTTAAACAGTATGCTTAAACTATGGTACGAACGAGCAAGACCTGATGTCACGCAGCTTGTTACTGCAACTGGATATAGTTTTCCGAGCGGTCATACGATGAATGCTACTGCTTTTTTAGGATTTATTGCATACGTCACAATTACTGAAGAGCGTATTTCGTTGCATAAAAAATTGTTAATTATTCTTATAGCAAGCTTTGTTGTATTATCTATTTCAGTTAGCCGAATATATCTTGGCGTGCACTATCCATCTGACATATTAGCAGGATGGGCAGCTGGCGGTAGCTGGCTCGTTTTATGTGTTATATTCCATAAAACGTTCATAAAAAAAGAACCTATGTCATAATAGGTTCTTTTTTCATTGGCTCAACATGAATGTGTGCATGGTAAATTCCAAATTTTTTGCGCAGCATAGCTTCGATGTTGTCGGTAATACAGTGACTTTCTCCAACATCCATGCGAGCATCTACTTCAATTGTAATATCAACGTACGTTTGATTCCCATACATACGTGCTCGAATATCTACAATGTTTTCCACACCGCCAATATGCTCAATAGCATCAGCGTATTCTTCCATTTTATCAGGATCAATTCCATCTGTTAGCATATGAGAAGATTCTACGAAAATCTCCCATGCAGTTTTACAAATAATAAGACCGACAATTAAAGCGGCAATAGGGTCTAAAATAGGCATTTGGAACTGAGAACCGACAATACCTACTACGGTACCAATACTTACGAGTGCATCTGATAAATTATCCTTTGCAGCGGCTTCTAATGATTTACTTTTTGTTCGTGCTGCAATTTTTTTCGTATACAAATACACGCAGTACATAACGACAGCAGAAAATAAAGCAACCCATGCAGCGAGTACATTAGGCGCTGCTTGTTTCGGATTTAAGAAAGATTGAATGGCACTAATAACAACTTCTAATCCGACTGTTGCCATAATGAAGGACGCAACAAGTGATGCGATTTGTTCGGCACGCGAATGCCCATACGGATGATCTGGGTCACGAGGTTTACGAGATATTTTTAGACCAATTAATATCGCTAAAGAAGCACCGATATCCGTTAAGTTATTTAAACCGTCAGCGCGTAATGCGCTAGAGAGGGTAATATAACTGATGATGATTTTCATAGAGGATAAAAATATGTAGGCCATAATGCTGACAATAGCACCTTTATCAGCTTCTTTATGAGAAAGAGTATCCATTTTAATCACTCACCTTTCTTTAAAGGAATTTCTTTCTATAAATAGAGTATCAAACGAAAGTCGTGTGGGTCTATACAAACATTGTTGACGTTTTATAGCTTTTTAAGAAGGGGATAACAAAGTTTCGTAAAGGAAAAATATGTTGAAAAGTACAAAGTCAAGGTGTGAACCTAATTGGAGTTTATTTACTAAAGAGATAGGAGGGTAGATGGATGAGGAAACGAATACTTTTCTTACTACGTATTATTCTTATCATGACAAGGTGTAATTCATTAAACGATGAAAAAATTCAAAAGATAATTGTGAAAATAGATGAAAACCCTCTGAAAAATATTTTCCAGAGGGCTTTCATTTTAGTATGCTTCTAAAAACTCAGTAACTTGCTCTTCTGTTTTTGCATTAGCACTATGTAAGTGGCCTAGCTTCTCACCGTTTTGGTATACAAGTAAACTTGGAATACCCATTACTTGATACTCTTCAGCGATACTTGGAAACTCATCTTTATTGATAGAGTACCATTCAAATTTATTGAACTCTTCCATTACATCTCCGATAAAGTTGTCCATACGTACGCAATCTGGGCACCATGTAGTAAAGAACTTAACAACTACAGGCTCCTCGCTTGCGATGATGTCTTTGAATTCTTGTTCTGTTTTAATTTCTTTCATAAGTAAAACTCCTTTCAATATCACACGAATTTATATGCAAAATTCGTATTTGCAAACATGTTGCAAACTTATTATTTGTTTTTTAGTTTTGTAGTTCGTTCACACTTATAAAATTGTATGTAACATGACTGCGCTACTAAGTGTGAAAATAATGGAACCTCACTTTTCTTTATAAGCTTTTTCCAGGATTGTGTCAAACTTTTGAATTTTATACAGAAATTAAAGAAGCCCACACTTTGATTGAGTATGGGCAGAGGGACTAAAATTAATCGCTTATTAATTTCGAATAGATATTTAAATCGATAAGCTTTCCAGCTGATTTTTCGCTCTTTCTCAGAGTACCTTCAAAAGTAAAGTTTAATTTTTCTAATACTTTTATAGAATTTACATTTGCAGGTTCAACTTTTGCTTCAACACGATTTAGTTTTAGATGTGTAAAAGCATAATCTAATAAAGAGGATATTGCTTCAGGTGCATATCCTTTACCCCAAAATGTTTTTGAAATATCATAGCCAATCTCAGTCTTTGAGTTTTCAAAATCTAAGGAATTATAGCCACATGAACCGATAATATGATTAGATTCTTTTTCAATAATAGTAAAACGTATAGCTTTATTATTTTGAGCGAGTTCGTTAAGGAATTGAATCATATCTTTTGCCTGGTTCTCATCAGTGAAATTACTTATATTCATGAATTTAGTAACATCAGGATCAGACCATATTTTAAACATACTTAGTGAATCAGATGCTTTCATTTTCCTTAAATATAATCTCTGTGAGTGTAGTTCTGTAATCAATACTTTTACCTCCGTTATGTTGTAATGATAGGTAGATTAAAAATATTGATATCTGCGCATAAGTCAGTCCCTTCTAGATTAATTAACTTTTATTATACAAGAAAATTACTACATTGAACAAAGGCGTTAATTGGAGCTAACGAAATGACAAACTCATCAATTGAATATTGCGTTCAGTGTGATTAAGAAAGTGGTGTATAAAGATGGGACGAGATGAGAGTTACTTCCAAACTAAAAAAAGAGTAGATAATTTAAAAACATTTTACATTCATTTAACCATCTACATACTAGTCAATCTGATGCTTTTTTTACTTTTTAAGTAGTGAATTAGCTATTTTTTATTTTAATTACAAAAATTGAATAAGGTTAGAAATTATATGGTTGTAATGGGAATTGAGGGATATGAATAAAAAAATTTTATCCCGCTATTTGTCGGGCAGTAAATACCCCCACCTCAAAGTTCAGCGGAAGCAAAGAATTTAGGTGGGGTCGGGCTGCCAGTAAAAGCCCGATTGGTGAGAGCTGATTAAAGTTTCACTTTATTAGGGATTTGCCTTAAACATTTATTACAGTCAAGAATATTTATAATAATATGAACTAAAAAAGGTCCAATTTTTGTAATGTTGGAGGGGATTATTGTGGACATAACTCAAAGCGTATCAAGAATAGTGGTTAATGGGAAAGACCTTTCTTTCACTTCAGTTCAAACCTCTGCATGGAATCATGGACCTGTAAATGATTTAATCGTTACGACGAATCAGAGAGTGAATGAGCTTTATCAATTCATGTGGTCGCAAGTACCGGTTACGATTTCGGTATATTTCCTTCAAGGAGCGGATTTACTTAGGTTCGTTAGGGTTGCGGGAATTAATGAGCGTGTAACAGGAGAATATGTATATCATTTCATTTGGTGATAAGAAGGAGTCAAAGTAGTCTAGCAGCTACTTTTTTATTTTGTCATTTGAATATAAGCGAGCGGACTAGCTTTATAGTACCCACTGAAATAAAGAATCATAATATAATTTGTAATAAATTATACGGGAAGGGAGCTGAAAATCATGTTTTATTCATATTTTAATTCTGAAACTGGTATGCGACCAGCGTATGGTACATCTATAACGTATAGTGGAGCACAAAGTACAGTCCAAGCTATTCAACAAGCATTGCAAATGCAGCAGCAAGGTGTACAACCGTATTATTCATCCGTAGAGTATTTTTACCCAGTACATCAAGTTACACCGTACGGAAGTTCTTTTCTGACTATTCCATATGGGACTGTATACAACTTATAACTAGTAAGGAATAAAGTGGTGTATATAAATAAGGGTGCAGGTTAATAGCGCCCTTATGAATAATAAAAATAGCTAGTCCAAACCTTATAAATCAATCTTACATAATATGTAGTAATAAGTTTGAAAGGGGAATTAGTATGTCTTGTTATTACTACTGTAAGTATTGTAAAGAGTATAAAAAGAAGCTTCATGATTGTTGTAAGAACACTTGTAAGTGCCATGATAACAAGGACAATCTTGTTAGAGCATCGGCATTTAGAGCTAGAAATACTGTGAATCAAAATGTTCCTGCTAATACTTTTGTGAAAGTGTTATTTCAAAATGAACAATTTGATTTAGCGAATGAGTATAATCCAGCAACATCTATTTTTATGCCGAAGACTAAAGGTGTATATTCTATTATTGGAACGATTGGTTTCTTTCCAAACGATCCAACTTTAAATTATAGAGCGCGTGTAGAAATTCGTGTGAATGGAAACGCAGCGATAGCTATAGATAATGACTTTTTTGGTCCAATAAGTTTTGGAAATGTCGTAAGTGTTTCGACGATTGTTCAATTGAATGCAGGGGATGAAGTTGAGATTTATGCACAAAGTAGTATAGATGGAGTTTTAAGTCCTTTAGAAGATGGTGCACATTTTGAAGTAGCAAGATTTCCTTCTCCAATTAAATAAAGTCATTAAACAATGAGTTTGCAGAAGCTTAAAGGTAAACCCTCACCGAAATGGTGAGGGTTTTTTAATCTATTAAAAATAGTAACAGGTCGTCCAAGCTATTCTAATCTATATAGCATACTATGTAAAAATAAGTGTAAAGGGGGACTCACTATGTCTTATTATTACTGTAAGTATTGTAAAGATTACAAAAAGGAAAGTCATGATTGTTATAGGAAAAGTAGTAAATGTGATAGGAAGTATGTAAAGGTGAAGTGTTGTGATGATAAGAAAGAGGAGCTTGTAAGGGCATCGGCATTTAGAGCTGTGAATACAGTTAATCAACCTGTTCTAGCAAATACTCCTGTTAAAGTATTATTTCAAAATGAACAATTTGATCTAGCGAATGAATATAATCCAGTAACGTCGATTTTTACTCCGAAAACTAGAGGGGTATATAGTGTATTAGGAAATATAACATTTTCTCCAAATGATTTTAATGTAAATTACAGAGCTAGAGTAGAAATTCGTGTAAATGGCAATCCGGCAATAGCGATAGATAATGATTTCTTTGGAACAGGAGTATTTTTTAATAATGATGTTTCCGTAACTACTATTCTTCAATTAGAAGCAGGAGATTTAGTTGAAGTTTTTGCAGAAAGTAGTATTGCTGGCGTAATTGTACAAAATGTTAATGGTGTAAATACGGTTCACTTTGAAGCGGCAAGATTTCCTTCTCCAACTAAATAAAACTGATTATTAAATGTTTTTTAGTAGGTTTAGTTAATCCCCTTACCAAATGGTGGGGGATTATTATTGTTTTTCTAAAATATATAAGTAAACAGGTAAAGCGTAGTTTAATTTGTAGGGGCTTCAACCTTCTTCAGATAATAAACAGAATAATAAGTAACATGCTTGTAAAAACGCATTGTTAGTAAGTTTACTAGTTTTCTTATAGAACAAGAAAGACGGAATACATAAAAGATCGTATCATTATGTTTTTTCTTTACCATATAGAAATTATATATTGAACATAGATTTGTGTAGGGAATGCTAATACACTGAAAAGAATAGCATAAAGGCGATTACACTATATAAAAACAAAATCAATCCTAAGATGAGTAGTATTGGATGCAACTTGAACATATTTGACCTCCTTGAGTATATAAAGAATTTTAATATATTGTTGGTCAATTTAGAAGGGGGACGGTTACATAAAAAAAGAGCATACATAAAAAGTACGCTCCAAAGAAAGATAGGTTTTATGAGTGGATAATCTCCATACGATAATATATGTTCTTTTCATAAAAACGTGTAAAAAATCAATGAATTATCAATGGAATATCATAACATGAGTAATTTTAGTCTAGGAATGCAGTTATTTTCTTTCTCGGTTATTTTAGGTAATAAAGTTGTGAAAATCGTGCATTATGCGGACTAACAACGGGATAGCGATCGTACTTCCGTTACATATTTCTTAAAGTCTGGGTATTGCGTGATAGTTTGACATTTAGGGGTGCATAGTTGATTAATTATAGACACATTTGTAATTACTTCGTTACAAGGACCGAAAAATGTAATTTTTAGCTTTGAATTTGGTGGGATTTTGAACACGATAGGTTTTTTTTCCATGAAATCAGCTCCTAATATTGAGTATTATAATTTAATGGATATAGAGTCGTATTAGTATAATATGAAATTTCAGTGGATTTGCTTATAATAAAGAATTTTATAGTAGTAAAAGTGCTTAAAGATGTAAAGGGGAAATTGAGAATGGAAAATAAAATGTTTAATTAATATAATCAATAAATACGCAAATGGTTAATATAACTAATGCATTTTTTTGTTTGTTACATATTATGTTAGTAAGAATGGTATAAGGGGGTAGTATAAAATAGTGGAAGAAAATGTACAAGCTCAGCTTTCGCCACCGTGGATCACATATTTTAATGAATTAAAAAATTCAATAGGTGCTGATCCAACTGTTACAGTTGGGCCGCTTATTCCTGTTGGTGGTAATTATATTATTTTAGTGCATGCGTTAAGCAACGAAAAAGCGAGAGCATTAGCAACGCTTTTAAAATCTTTTGTACAATTTGGGAATGTAAGTGTGACAGTTATTGTAACGAATAATGAGAATGAAATTGTAAATCCATTTCCTTGTCCACTAGATGCATTTGAAATAGCTCATTTATTTCAAGTAGCACTAGAAAATAATCCTTATTTTGAACAAGTTGTGGTACAGCCTCAGTTCCCTGGCGGACCGAATGTTGTTTTTCCGGTTTTCGCTGCGGAAGTCATTCAGTTTTTCAATGACGATATTTCTAACTTATGTCAAACGTTTACAGGTGTTGCGGCCAATGTGTTTCGTGATGTAATGAATGATGAGGTTTGTGGTATCCCAATTCTATTTTCCACAAGTTGTGTTATGAGCAGTGAAAACTCACAATTACAAAATACAGATTTAGCACCAAAGTTATTTTATTAAACTGTAAAAAGACATTTTCAGTAATAGAAAATGTCTTTTTTATGCACCAATAGTGTTCAGGTTGGAAAATTGCAATTTAATAGGAGTAAACTTCAATTAATTAAAATTTTTCTAAATCTCAAATTTCATGTAGAGGTAGTAATTTTGACTTAAGAATATATAGAAAATGAGGGATGAAATTTTTTAGTTGAAAGGAAATCGATACTGAAAGTTATAATTTAATAATACAGGAGATTTTTTTTAATATCTGTAAAAATGATTGATAGGACGAGATTACATAATAAATGAATAGTAGGGTATATTTCGAATGTTTTATGTGGCATACATGTTAAAGTTGATAGAAATATTTCTGAAAGAGAATATATTTTGAAAAACAGTAAAGATTCTTTTTATTTATATTATAGATAGCTAGTTTTAGAGAGAGGAGGCTTACAATAAAACAAGCTATGAATAAGACATTCAAAAGGAGCTGGAATGTATGGGGTATATTGTAGATATTTCAAAATGGAATGGAACTATTAATTGGGATATTGCAGCATCTCAGCTAGATTTAGTGATTGCTAGAGTTCAAGATGGCTCTAATACGGTGGATTTTATGTATCAAAATTATGTTAGTGAAATGAAAAAGCATAGTATCCCATTCGGTAATTATGCTTTTTGCCGTTTTATATCTATTGCTGATGCAAAGAAAGAGGCACAAGATTTTTGGAATCGTGGTGATCAATCAGCTAAGTTTTGGGTGGCGGACGTAGAAGTTCAAACGATGGCAGATATGCAAGGCGGGATACAGGCATTTATTGATGAATTACGCCGTTTAGGTGCGGAAAAAGTAGGATTATACGTAGGGCATCACACGTATTTATCATTTGGAGCATGTAATATTGAAGCTGATTTTGTATGGATTCCTCGTTATGGAGGGAATAAGCCAGCATATCCATGCGATATGTGGCAATATGCGGATTCAGGGAATGTTCCTGGGATTGGGAAATGTGATCTGAATCGATTAGTAGGAAATAAGTCACTTTCTTGGTTTATAGATTCCAACAAAGCAAATCAATCTAACATAGTGTATACACAGCAACCGAATGGCATTGGTATTGCAGTTTCGAAATATCCTGATGGATACGGAATAAATTTATATGAAACTCCCATGACCCCTCAATTTACAGGTGCACTCACTCAGAAAATTCCATATTTAATCTTAACAGGTTATTGGGGAGGCGGTGAGCAAGATATGATTTGTTTAGAGAACGATAAGCAGTGGGCATATTTAAAACATTTTAATGTGAAATGGTTTTATGCAACTTCGAAATATCCTGTCGGTTACGGAGTAAATTATTATGAAGAGCCTGAATGTATGAATTATAAAGGGAATATAGATGGATCGACACCTTTTCGAGTGTGGGGTAGAGTGGGAAATGCGGTAGATATCGGGCAGAATAGTTGGATACCTGAAAAACATGTAATTATTAAGTAACTATAGCGGCAGTATTGTTTTTAAGGAGTATGTAAAGAGTCTTCTTACTATACATAATAGTAAGAAGACTCTTTACGTTTAAAAATGAAAATACATGATACATAGTCTACTCATATGAAATGAATTACATGTAGAAAACACACTGTTTTCACAATGACTGTGTATAGTTAATTTGCATAATGATAAAAGTGAGGTATTTGAATTGAAAAAGAAAAAATATTTATTGGAACAATTATTTCATGCGTGATGCTAGCATTATCTGCATGTGGTTCCTCAGACAACGTAGTAACATCAAAAGTAGGGAATGTTACAGAGAAAGAATTAAGTAAAGAATTACGACAACAATATGGAGAAAGTACTTTATATCAAATGATGTTAAGTAAGGCATTGTTAGATAAATATAAAGTTTCAGATGAGGAAGCAAAAAAGAAAGTAGAAGAAGCAAAAGATAAAATGGGTGAGAACTTTAAATCGACTTTAGAACAACTTGGATTGAAAAACGAAGATGAATTAAAAGAAAAAATGAAGCCAGAAATTGCATTTGAGAAAGCGATTAAAGCAACAGTTACAGATAAAGATGTGAAAAATAACTATAAACCAGAAATGAAAGTAAGTCACATTTTAGTGAAAGATGAAAAAACGGCTAAAGAAATAAAGGAGAAAGTAAATAATGGTGAAGATTTTGCTGCCTTAGCAAACCAGTATTCAGAGGATACTGGTTCAAAGGAACAGGGCGGGGAAATATCTGGTTTTGCTCCTGGGCAAACAGTGAAAGAATTTGAGGAAGCTGCGTATAAATTAGATGCAGGCCAAGTAAGTGATCCGGTTAAAACAACTTACGGTTACCATATTATTAAAGTGACGGATAAAAAAGAATTGAAGCCATTTGATGAAGTAAAGGATAAAATTCGTAAAGATATAGAACAACAAAGACTACAAGATACGACAGGTAAATGGAAACAACAAGTAGTCAATGATTTATTGAAAGATGCTGATATTAAAGTGAATAATAAAGAATTTAAAGATACATTTAAATTTCTAGAAAAGAAATAATGACTGTAATCATAATTAGAAAAGGGAACTCATATAGAGTTCCCTTTTCTAATTAGTGTGTGAGTTATAAATAGATAGTAAGACAATACAATATTACATTTAAATATTAAGAATTACAATGGGAAATTATGGTTTATAATTATTTCAACGAAAGTGGATATTCTACGGTTTTCATTATGCAAGTTTATTACATATATTTACTCTTTAATAATGAATATCGAACATAATTTAAAAAATAATACATATAATGTTTTTGAATAAATATTTAACATGGATAATTAGTAAAAAGCTGAGCATTCGATTGGAAAGGATGTTCTTTTTGTTGTGAAAATTTTAGGATAAAGAATGAATCGTTTTAAACGCATCATTTACCACATCAATAAATTAAGGTGGGGAGAATATATGAAAGTAATCTTTCAAGGAGAGGGCGGAGCGAAAATTTTTGAGTCATATGATGAAAATATAAGTGATTTATTAGTTATATTAAAAGAAACGAAAGGGATTAAAATTGGGATGGTTGAGTATAAAGTGTTAAAGTACGAACTTAATTATTTTCGTCATCCGAAAAAAGCGGATACAGAGAGAGAGTTACATATAATAGTACAACCTAAGTATATGTAATAAAATATAATAATAAAAATCACTGATTCAGTTTTGTAAAGTTCCATAGAGTATGTAAGAAAAGAGAGTGTTGTAAATGCTCTCTTTTCTTATGCTTTGTGAGTTCGTTCATCATAGTATATGTTTTCAGTTATAGATGGTTAATAAACGATAAAAATTTAAAACTTTTTCGTTTAGGCAGGGATTTTATATTTGAGTAAATAAATATACTATGAAGTATTTTTTATACGAATATTGGAGGAGTATAAAATGAGTTTAGCAAGTTACATAGGCTGTAATGTAGAAATTCCGTTAACGGATCCAGATTCTAATGATGTAATTGTTTTTGGACCGTGTTTTTCAGATGAAAGTATGCTTGAAATTGTACAAGATTATCAATTCCAAACAAATTACACATATGAGGTTTCAACTAATTGGGGAATTGAACTGGTCGAGTGGCAAAATGTAAAGGAAAAAAAAGAAGCGAAAGAAAAACTTTTAACTTTATGCAAGATTATGGAAAGTTATTTGGAAGATGGAGACTATTTCGAATTATTTAGTTGTTGGGTTGGTGATGAAGATAAGGAACGAGTAGGGGAATTGAACTTAAAAATAAATCATTTTAATATAGATGAATTATGTATTCCAGAAAGAACATTAGTTAGGATAGAAAAATAAGCTTTGAATATTTTTTAGAAAAAGGCGATTTCACTTTGTGTGAAGTCGCCTTTTAGTTTTTATATGCATTTTATATAAGAAATGAAAAGTTTATTTGATAAAGGAAAAAATATGGAGATAAATAAAATTATGTTTTTTGTTAAGAAATAATAAGTATAGCTCTTCTCAAAGGAACGTAAGTTCGTGTATAATAAGAACGAATGTTCTTTTAAGAGGTAACCTAATTATAGTTTAGAAGTAAATTCGAGTTTAGTAAGTATTAAAAATAACTAAGGGATAGCATGAATAAATAAATGTATAAATGATCAAGGAGATAAAAAATGAACGATGTAAAGATACAAAAAGAAGAAAGAGAGTGGGTTCCGTTTACAGTAATGTCCGAACAACTTTTAAATATGAGAAAGATTATTGGAGAGAAATTAAAAGTACAAAAACCGCTTTTAACAAATGAAGCAAAAGAGAGGATTTCTGATAAATTATTAACGTCATTACTGTCTGAGAAAGAAATATTGGTAACATATTTTGAAGATGGTTACATATTAACAAGCTACATGACTGTTGTACATATCAATCCGGTAAAACAAATTGTAATTTGTACAGACGCCTTTTATAAAACTTACGTATTTAACGCTATGGATATTATTGAAATAATGTAAAAGAAGCTGAATATTAAATGGCAGCTTTTTTTATTTCTGATTTATGAGACAAATAATATAAGAAAAAGCAGCTAGCTTTGTGCTAGCTGCTGAGCCCCAGGGAAAGGGAGAAAAAGATAGGGTACTCCAAAATCGATAAGAGCTGTCAAACAGCCTGATTATAGTATAGACAAATTAAAATTTTCTATACAAAAAGTTGAACATAAGATTAGGCTGTACCCACTTGGTTTTGATCTGCAAGGTCAGAATCAAATGTATTGGTCGCGCTAACACCGCTAAAAGTATTAACAACAAAACCAACGTTTGATGCGCCGGAACCATTATAAGCTTTCGTATTTTCTTTCGGAGAAACGTTGTAGAAATCACCTAAGTTAAATGATCCATTACTATTTTGTACAACTAAATTTCCTACAACTGATGGCATAATTTTCACCTGCTTTATAAAAAGTTGTTAACATTACTATATGGAGTTATAGTCCAGATGGTTCATATAATAAAAATTGTGGAATAGTAAAACGTTTGGAGCATGGATTTCAATAAAAGTGTGTTAAAATTAATATAATAAAGTTGAGTAATTTTTTTAAAAATTTGTATAATTGATATATATGAAAATAAAGGAGGCAAAATGTAATGAAAGATATTATGAAAAAAGTTGATTTAACAGATGCCAAATCAAGTAATCTTGTTGCACTAATTTATAGTAATGAAGTTATATTAGTTGAAGACGCATTTTGTCCAAATGAAATAAAATTAAAGTTTAATGAAATTGCAATTTTATCTGCAATTAAAACAGCTCATATTGCGAAAGTGTCTATTAGGAAAGAACTTGAAGCGCTTTTTCATGATACGGGTGTTATATTAGTGAAACAAAATGTTGATTATGGTAGTAGCCAATCTATTACCATGCATTTTGAGCAATTTAAAAAGTTGCAAGATGAGATTGAACATTTAAATAAAAGTATGTAATAAAGCAGCTAAATAAAGGTTCTATCATAAAGGTGGAATGTGTTGTGTTGAAAAAGTGGTTTAAAAATTATTTGGGTGAATCGCATTGTAAACATAAATATATTTTTATTAAGATGCAGGATAATGAGGATTTTAAAAAAAGGTACATTAGGTGTAGTTTATATTTACCAGTGTGAGAAATGTGGAAAAGAGAAGTTGAAATATAAAAACAATAATGAAATAAACAATGAATTTTTAGATATATAGCAAAAAGTAACCATGATGGTTACTTTTTTTGTTTATGTATACAATATCAAAACCATTACTAAAGTATGAGTTGAGTTAATACTATAGTAAATCGCTGAATAAAAATGAAGAGAGTAAGATATAGGGAAGGAGGATGAGAGAAATGAAGCGAAAAGAAATTAGTAAATCTGTAATTATTACAGGCGTGACACAAGGGTTAGGGCGTGCGATGGTTGATCGATTTCATGAATTAGGGTGGAACATATATGGTTGTGGACGTTCAAAAGATAAAATTGAAGAACTAAAAAAACAGTACAGTAAAATACATGATTTCCAAGTAATTGATGTTTCAGATTCTCAGCAAGTTAACAATTGGGCAAATTATATACTTAATACACATACAGCTCCCGATATGATAATAAATAATGCATCGATTGTAAATCAAAATGCACAACTTTGGAAAATTACGGCTCAAGAATTCGAAAATGTAATGAATGTAAACGTGAATGGTGTAGTAAATGTAATAAGAGCATTTGTTCCAGCGATGGTAGCTAGGAAAGAAGGAATTATCATTAATATGAGTTCTAGTTGGGGGAGAGAAGGTGAGGCTGAGCTTGCGCCATATTGTGCCTCGAAATTTGCTATTGAAGGTATCACTAAATCTATGGCCCTGGAATTACCCCATGGCATGGCTGTACTTGCTTTAGATCCTGGAGGGAGTATTAGTACTCCAATGCTGAAGTCATGTGCGCCACAATATATAAATGAATCGCCTACACCTGAAACTTGGTCACATAAAGCAATTGAATATATATTGAATATAACAATAGATAAAAATGGAGATTCATTGACATGCCCAGCATGCATATAAAAAGCACCTTTAAGGTGCTTTTATATTAGTAGCACATTATATCATTCACAAAATTACATCTAAAAAATAAAATAAAAGATTAAGGGTGAGATTTGTTTGTTTTGAAAGCTTTAGAAAATATTTAAATAGGTGATAAAAATGAATCCAAGCAGTTTAAAAGTGACAGGGGCATGGTTTCAAGTGGGAGGGAACCTTACAGCTGCTATTGGAACGACAAGAGGATTTATTGGAGAAGAGAAAGTTGAATCGGATCTTGTTATTGTAGGAAGCTCATTACAAGCCCTCGGATATATATTACAAATCATTGCGAGCAATTATGATGATGGGGAAGAAAAAAGAGAAAATCAAAATATAGACTTAGAGAATCAAAGTAAATTACTTGATCAAATAGGAATTGAGTTATTAGCATTAGGCAATATATCAAATGTAATAGGAACATATTTTAATATAAATGAACATTTGAAAGAAAATGATTATCTTATCATTACAGGGAACAGTTTACAATCAATCGGTGCTTTTTTAGGAGTAGAAGCAGCTTTGTTGGATATAAATGTATTACAGAAAATTATTATACTGGGTAACTCCATGCAAAGTTTAGGGGCTGGATTACAAGCGTATCAAGGTGTTTCAAATGTATTGAAAGATGAGAGAGAAAATGAAGATAGTATTTTTGATAAGAAGGATGAGAGAATCATTGCACTCATTGGTATTTGGATACAAGCGATAGGAACGTTAATTTCTGCAATTGGAGTAACTGCAATAGAGGAAGAAAATAGGCTAGAAAACAATAAAAAGTCTGAAATACTTATTTAAATAGAAGGAGATACATTGATTTTAGAGGTAGGTTAAGATTAAAATGGTAGTAGGTTTTTTTGCGTATATTTTGAAAAGTGATATATAAAATACAAAATAAGGAGTTTTCAAGGGATGATGTATTTATTAGCAATTCTTCTTCCACCTGTTGCTGTATTATTTTGTGGAAAACCAATTCAGGCAATCATAAATTTCATATTAACATTAATATTTTGGGTTCCAGGAGTTATACATGCAATTCTTGTAGTGCATGATAAAAAAGCTGATCGGCGTTTGAAAAAACAAATTCAAGCATATGATGAAATTAATAAGAGGAATCGAAGATAATTCATCTGCAAAATGTTTTTAAAAGAAAGGAGGATTAACCTCCTTTCTTTTTTAGTGGGTGTTAAGTTTAGATTTTTGTGTGGCGGAAAGAATTTTTAATGTAAGTATTATGATAATAACTTTTAGATTGTGCATGTAATAGGCCAGTATAAATACTTTCTGGTACATTAAAGAAATCGTACATACCATTCTTTAATTGGATTCGCAAAATCATAGAAAAAGGATTATAACCAACAGCAACTATATTTTTTGAAATTACGGGAGATAGCTTCATCATTACGCAACTCCTCACTTTTTATTTTTAATACTTTTTTGTAGATGTTGAGGTTGTGATGTTGAAATCCTTATAATTTAAGAGGTATTATACTTATATGCAATATATTAAATGTTTGTTATACGTAATTATAAGGAAGTTCACACGAAGTACATATCGTTGTGCTATTTTTATTTCACCTTTGATTTATAAATAAGAAAATATTGACCATTTGAAAAAAAGGTATATTATTTATACGAGGTATTAAAAATTCACTTTTTACATTCTATGCTTCAAGGGGCAGCGTTATTAGGAAAAATAGAAGTGAAAATAGTTTGTATAAGAAGTATTCTAAAAATTATAATCTGTGAATTGGGAAAATATTGAATGCTCCAGGTCAATATACTTTCTTAATCAAATTCATTTTAGAAAGTGACCTCAATATTTTTAAGTAAATCAACGGGAGAATTGAAAGGCAGGAGAAAGTAACATGTCAGAAAATTATCGTTCTCGAGAGGAACGACGACAAGTTAAAAAGAAAAAACAACCAGCTTCTAAAACACAAAAGCCAAAAGGTAAAACATCATTCTTTCGCAAGTTTTTAATTACTTGTTTATTACTTGGTATTGTTGGTTTAGTGGCGGGGGTTGCTACCTTTTTCGTAATGATTAAGGATGCACCAAAACTTGAGAAAGCAAAACTTGTTAATCCGTTATCCTCAAAAATTTATGATAAAAACGGGGATTTGGTATATGAATATGGAAAAGAAAAAAGGACGAATGTTACGTATGAGCAAATACCTAAATTAGTAGAAAATGCATTTTTAGCGACAGAAGATTCACGTTTTTATGAGCATAGCGGAGTAGATTTTAAAGGTACTGCCCGTGCTGTTCTAGTAAGTCTTAAAGGGGATTATGGTTCTCAAGGTGGAAGTACGATAACACAGCAAGTTATAAAAAACTACTTCTTATCAATGGACAAAACACCAAAGCGTAAGGCGCAAGAAATATATTTAGCTTATAAGCTAGAACAACAGTATTCAAAACATGAAATATTAGAGATGTACTTAAATAAAATTAACTTAGGAAACCGTTCATATGGGATCGCAACAGCAGCACAAAACTACTATGGTAAAGAATTGAAGGACTTAACATTACCAGAAGTTGCGATGCTTGCAGGTTTACCGAAAGCACCGAATAACTATGATCCAACGAAAAAAGAAAATGTTCAAAAAGCAACAGAAAGAAGAAATGTTGTTCTAAGTTTAATGAACCGACATGGATATATAACAAAACAGGAAATGGAAGAAGCATCAAAAGTTGACGTAGAAAAGGGGCTTAAGCCTGCAGCTCAACTACAAACAATGCCATACCCTGCATTTATGGATGCAGTTGTGAAAGAAGTAGAAAAAGAATTACCAGATGCTAATATCGGTTCTGACGGTTTAGAAATTTATACAACGTTAGATCCGAAAGCACAGAAACTTGCAGATAATATTTTAAATAATAATATCATTGATTATCCGAACGATAAATTCCAAGGTGCATTCACATTTATGGATACGAAAACAGGAGAAGTTCGTGCTATAGGTAGTGGCCGTGGAGAAAATAAAGCTGTATTTAAAGGGCATAATATGGCAATTGAATTAGATCGTGCAGCTGGTTCAACGATGAAGCCGATTTTCGACTACGCTCCTGCAATTGAATATTTAAAATGGGCTACGTACCATCAAATTGATGACTCTCCATTTAAGTATTCAACGGGACAAGAAGTACGAAATGCAGATAGAAGTCATATGGGTCCAATTACAATGCGTGAAGCATTAAAAATGTCGCGTAATATTCCTGCAATTAAAACTGCAAAAGAAGTAGGGATTAGTAAATCGAAAGAATTCTCTGAGAAACTAGGTATTACATTTAATACAGCACCGACAGAATCGACAGCGATTGGTACAAATGAAGTATCGCCAACTGAAATAGCGGGTGCTTATGCGGCATTTGGTAATGAAGGTAAATATACGAAACCGCATTTTGTTAAGAAAGTCGTTTATCCAGACGGTAAGTCACAAAGTTTTGGACAAAAACCAAAACAAGTTATGACAGATTCTACAGCATACATGATTACTGATATGCTTCGTTCTGTAGTTACATCAGGTACTGGTACATCGGCAAATGTAGGCTCTTTAGATGTAGCTGGTAAAACGGGTACGACAAACTATTCATCAAAGCAATTAGCTCAATATAAAATTCCAGAAAGTGCAACTCGTGATAGTTGGTTCGCTGGATATACACCGCAATATACGATGGCAGTATGGACTGGGTATATGAAAGATGGTAAAGACGAGTATATTAGTAGTAAAAATACGAAAATTGCACAGTTGATCTTTAAAGAAATGATGAGCGAAATGGCTACAGATAAATCACGCTTTAAAATGCCAAGTAGTGTTATTCAAGAAGGTAGTGAGCTACGTATAAAAGGTGAAAAACGTGATTCATCGCCAAATACTAGCGTACCGGATACAACGGAGCAACCAAAACAAGATCAACAGCAAAAAACTGAAGAAGAGAAAAAGCAAGAAGAATTAAAGAAACAAGAAGAACTGAAAAAACAAGAAGAACAAAAGAAACAAGAGGAACTTAAGAAGCAAGAAGAACAAAAGAAACTAGAAGAGCAAAAGAAACAAGAAGAACAAAATAATGGAAATGGCCAAGGAACGACACCTCCAGCAAATAACGGAGGAGGTCAAGGAAATACGACACCTCCAGCAAATAATGGAGGAGGTCAAGGAAATACGACACCTCCAGCAAATAATGGAGGAGGTCAAGGAAATACGACACCTCCAGCAAATAATGGAGGAGGTCAAGGAAATACGACACCTCCAGCAAATAACGGAGGAGGTCAAGGAAATACAACTCCACCAGCGACCACACAACCAGAGACTGGCGGTAATGCAGGAGAGACCCCTGCTAATAATGGGCAATAAGAAAAATTTATAAAAAATATTAAAAAGCACTTAAGATTTGTGAAAATTACAATCTTAAGTGCTTTTTTCGTTTAAATGTAGTAGCTATGAAATGATGTGTTTTAAATGTTAAACGTACCATAAAAATTTTGAAAATAAATTGATGGGAAATGATAAAAGACTTGAGCCTGAGGTAGTGGAGCGTGGCTAGGATGATAAAAGGTAGTGCTACTTGGATGGGCACCATGATGCCAAAATGAAGGGGTAGCTTGACCTGGTGATTGGTATTGTTGCCAAATTGCTGGAAGTTCAATGCCGACATCGGAACTTGCTGTATGAACGGCGGGGGCATGTATTTCGGGTATCGAAGGAACCGCGACAGTTACTCTTGATGATAATACCCACATAAAATAATCACTCCTAAGTTGTGATAATAAATTAGTATATTCTTTTCACACGTATAAAGGTACATATATAGGACTTTCGTTTAAAATATGCGTACAAAGTCTTAAGACTAATGTAAGCTGATGGTGGACTATTTAATATGAAAAGATACGTCTATTTGCGGAGGGAAAAGAGATAAAAAAAATATACAATGAGGGTGTTAATCGTAATATTTTACGAGTGTATGGAGGTATTTTTATGGAACGATTATGGACGAAATCATTTATTCAAATGACTTTCGCAATGTTATTTTTATTTACAGGATTTTATTTACTTGTTCCAACGCTCCCGCTCTTTATTAAAGAGATAGGTGGCAATGAATCGCAAGTTGGACTTATGATGGGGATGTTTACAATAGCTGCTGTTGTAATACGACCGATTATTGGAGGAATGTTAGATCAATATGGTAGAAGATCCTTTATTATTTTCGGACTCATCTTTTTTGGCTTAACGATGTATTCCTATAATATAGCATCGACTATTGTCCTTTTAGCTGTTTTACGTGTTATTCACGGAGTAACATGGGCTGTTTCTACAACAGCTGTTGGAACAGCAATAACGGATATTATTCCAGATTCACGCCGCGGTGAAGGTATGGGGTGGTACGGGATGGCGATGACAATTGCAATGGCAATCGGACCTATGATTGGATTATGGGTTGTGCAAAATTATTCATTTGATGGTCTATTTTTATTAGCGACGTTGTTATCTTTTATGGCAGTCGTATTATCATTAATAACGAAGATCCCATTTACGCCACAAAAAGAAAAAGGGAAAATTCAGCTGTTTGAGAAATCCGTATTAACAATCACGATTGTAGTATTCTTTTTATCGTTTGCATATGGAGGAATAACAACCTTTTTACCGTTATTTGCATCATCAATTCATGTAAACCCGGGAACTTTCTTTCTTGTATATGCAATTGCATTAACAATTGTAAGACCAATTTCAGGGAAACTATTAGATAAGTATGGAGAAGTATTCATTATACTTCCAGCATTATGTATTACTATTTTAGCTATAGTTGTTTTAACTATTTCAAATGGTTTGATAGGTGTAATTATCGCAGCAACATTATACGGTATTGGATTTGGTTCAGCGCAGCCAGCTTTGCAAGCGGCAATGCTTACAATTGTCGATCCGAGTAAAAGAGGAGTTGCAAATGCTTCATTTTTTACAGCGTTTGATTTAGGAATCGGGTTAGGTGCTATTTTACTTGGAGTTGTTTCACAAATGTTTGGTTATCGTATTTTATTTTCAGGGAGTGCAATTTCAGCATTGATAGCCTTAATTATTTTCGTCTTCTTTGTAAAACAACGATTAGGAAAAAAAGAGTTTGCGTAAACTGGAGGAATAAAGATGAGAATTTCAATTGATCGTAAAGCTCTGCAATGGTTCCAGGAAGAATTACGTATAAAGCACGGTGAATCTGTACGTTTTACTGTAAGGTACGGAGGGGATAGTTCAATTCAGCCCGGATATTCTTTAGGGGTTGTTGCTGAGAAACCCGATGGCGAAATAGTGTCAGTTGAGAAGGAAGGTATTATATTTTTTGTAGATTCTGATAATCTTTGGTATTTTCAAAACTATGATTTATTTGTAAGTTATCATGAGGAAATGGAAGAAATTCAATTTAATTATGTAAAATAATAACTTTATTAAAAATGAATAAGTTTTATATAAAAATTATATTTAAGAGATAGTGAAATAAATATCATATAGTAACGAGCTGTATTTATGTACAGCTCGTTTTTTCTATTTCTCAAATAAAATTAGAATAATTGTATATTTGGCGGTGTTATATGAAAAATCTTTATATCTTGTTTTTGAAAATACGCAAAGAAGTCTATCCTTTCTTTATAAAATATAAGAATTATTTTCAAAAAATTGTATTGTTACAGTAAGAAAAGTGTAGGAAACTTATCATTATAAAATAAATTGAAATCTTCTAAAAACTCTGATACATTGAAATAGAAATGTAGTTTCACAATATTGTAAAGGCTTACAGTTATGTGCACGAAGATCTATTAGGATTGGAGGAAATAATGATGAAAGCTGAAGAGAAATTTTCCCCGGGATTAGATGGTATAGTGGCAGCGGAGACGAAAATCTCGTTTCTTGACACAGTAAAAGGTGAAATTGTAATTCAAGGGTATGACTTAATCGAACTCTCAAAAACAAAAGAGTATTTAGACATTGTGCACCTTTTATTGGAGGAACACCTACCGAATGAAGATGAAAAAGTAACACTTGAAAAGAAATTAAAAGAAGAATATGCAGTACCAGAAGGTGTATTCAACGTACTAAAGGCATTGCCTAAAGAGACGCATCCCATGGATGGATTACGTACAGGTGTGTCAGCGTTAGCTGGTTACGATAATGATATCGAAAACCGCTCGTTAGAAGTGAATAAAAGCCGAGGGTACAAGCTGTTAAGTAAAGTGCCAAACATTGTAGCGAATAGCTATCATATTTTAAATAATGAGGAGCCAATTGAACCTCTTAAAGAATTATCTTATAGTGCGAATTTCTTCTATATGTTAACTGGTAAAAAACCAACTGAACTTGAGGAAAAGATCTTTGATCGTTCCCTTGTTTTATATAGTGAGCATGAAATGCCAAACTCTACATTTACAGCTCGCGTTATTGCATCAACACAATCAGATTTATACGGTGCTTTAACAGGTGCAGTTGCATCTTTAAAAGGAAGTTTACATGGCGGTGCAAATGAAGCGGTTATGTACATGCTTTTAGAAGCTGGTAATGTTGAGAAATTTGAAGAGTTATTACAGAAGAAACTATATAACAAAGAAAAAATTATGGGCTTTGGACACCGTGTTTATATGAAGAAGATGGATCCAAGAGCACTTATGATGAAGGAAGCTTTAAAACAGTTATGTGATGTAAAAGGTGATTATACACTATATGAAATGTGTGAAGCTGGAGAAAAGATTATGGAAAAAGAAAAAGGAATTTATCCAAATCTTGATTATTATGCAGCTCCAGTATATTGGATGCTAGGTATTCCAATTCAACTTTACACACCAATCTTCTTTAGCTCTAGAACAGTGGGGTTATGTGCGCACGTTATTGAGCAACATGCAAATAATCGTTTGTTCCGTCCACGTGTAAATTATATTGGCGAGCGACATGTACTTAGTAAATAAGAACAACTGGGGAGTTGTTAGCGCCGCCCGCCAGATGGGTGTTTGACCGACACCCATCATTAATAATAACGAATTTTCGACAGAAAGGGAAGAATAGCATGATTAAAACAAATGAAATTAAGCAAAAAGATGCATTATTAGAAGAGATTACCGATTATGTATTAAATAAAGAGGTTACTAGTGCAGAAGCATTCAGTACAGCTCGTTACGTATTACTTGATACACTTGGATGTGGAATTTTAGCACTGCAATATCCAGAATGTACGAAATTACTAGGACCAGTTGTGCCAGGAACAATCGTGCCAAATGGTACACGTGTACCAGGTACGTCTTATGTACTAGATCCAGTAAAAGGTGCATTTAATATCGGATGTATGATCCGTTGGTTAGACTATAACGATACTTGGCTTGCAGCAGAGTGGGGACATCCATCTGATAACCTAGGCGGAATTTTAGCAGTTGCAGATTATATTAGCCGTGTTCGTATTTCAGAAGGAAAAGAAGCTTTAAAAGTACGTGAAGTATTAGAAATGATGATTAAAGCACATGAAATTCAAGGCGTGCTTGCTTTAGAAAACAGCTTAAACAGAGTTGGTCTTGACCATGTATTATATGTAAAAGTAGCAACAACTGCAGTAGTTGCGAAAATGCTTGGCGGAACACGTGAAGAAATCTTTAATGCATTATCACATGCGTGGATTGATAATTCTAGTCTTCGTACATATCGTCATGCTCCAAATACGGGCTCACGTAAATCATGGGCTGCAGGTGACGCAACGAGCCGCGGTGTTCATCTTGCAATGACTGCTCTAAAAGGTGAAATGGGTTATCCAACAGCATTATCTGCGCCAGGATGGGGATTCCAAGATGTATTATTCAATAAACAAGAATTAAAATTAGCAAGACCACTAGAGTCATATGTAATGGAAAATGTATTATTTAAAGTGTCATATCCAGCAGAATTCCATGCACAAACGGCTGCAGAATGTGCAGTGAAGTTGCATCCGGAAATTAAAGAGAGATTAGATGAAATTGACCGTATTACAATTACAACTCATGAATCAGCAATTCGTATTATTGATAAAGAAGGTCCATTAAATAACCCAGCTGATCGTGATCATTGCTTACAATACATTACGGCAATTGGTTTATTAAAAGGAGATATCGTTGCAGACGATTATGAAGATGCAGTAGCAAACGATCCACGTGTAGATGAATTACGTAATAAGATGGTTGTTGTTGAAAACAAACAGTACAGTTTAGATTACCTTGACCCGAACAAGCGCTCAATCGCCAACGCTGTTCAAGTTCACTTTAAAGTTGGCACAGTAACAGAAAATGTGGAATGTGAATATCCGCTTGGTCACCGCTTCCGTAGAGACGAAGCAATTCCAAAAGTTGTTCAAAAATTCACTGCAAATATGGCAGGTCATTATTCTAGTAAGCAACAAGAACAAATTCATGAAGTTTGTTTAAATGAAGAAAAACTAGAAAATATGAATGTAAACGAATTTGTAGATCTATTCTTAATTTAATAATAGGGGGGGAATTTAGAATGGCTTGGGTTGTGAAAAAACAGTCAACACAAGAGGAGCTTGCGAATCGATTCCGAGCTTTAGTAGAAGCAAATGAAATTTTGCAAATTCCAGGTGCTCATGATGCAATGGCAGCTCTTGTTGCGAAAAATACAGGTTTTTCAGCTCTTTATTTATCAGGAGCTGCTTATACTGCAAGTAAAGGTTTACCAGATTTAGGTATCGTGACGTCTACTGAAGTGGCTGAGAGAGCAAGAGATTTAGTAAGAGCTACAGACTTACCTGTTCTTGTTGACATTGATACAGGATTTGGTGGTGTACTAAATGTGGCGAGAACAGCTGTAGAAATGGTGGAAGCGAAAGTAGCAGCTGTCCAAATTGAAGATCAGCAATTACCAAAAAAATGTGGACATTTAAATGGTAATAAACTTGTTACTACAGAAGAATTGGTTCAAAAAATTAAAGCGATTAAAGAAGTTGCACCTAGCTTATACATTGTAGCACGTACTGATGCTCGTGGCGTTGAAGGATTAGATGAAGCAATTGAAAGAGCAAATGCATATGTAAAAGCAGGTGCAGACGCAATTTTCCCTGAAGCGCTTCAATCAGAGGAAGAATTCCGTCTATTTAATAGTAAGGTAAATGCACCTTTGCTTGCGAATATGACTGAATTCGGAAAAACTCCATATTATAGTGCAGAGGAATTTGCGAATATGGGTTTCCAAATGGTTATTTATCCTGTAACTTCACTTCGCGTTGCAGCGAAAGCGTATGAAAATGTGTTTGCTTTAATTAAAGAAACAGGTTCTCAAAAAGATGCACTTTCTAATATGCAAACGAGAAGTGAATTATACGAAACAATTTCATATCATGACTTTGAAGAGTTAGATACTGGTATTGCAAAAACAGTATTATCAGAAGATCAATAGATAAAGCAGCGAAGGCGATGAAAATACATCTTTGGCAAAATAAAATGCTTGATGTGAAAAATCATCGCCTTCTATTTTCAAAAAAGATATTCCACTCATCGTAGACGAGCATAAGCAAAAAGCTATGAAAGCCGAATGATAGGGGGATACATATGGAGAAAACGAAGTTACCATGGGATGAATTCTTTTCACTTAATAAAGATATAAATCATACTTACTTTACACCAGAAGATTTTTCAGGTGATGAAGATTTAATCGCAAAAACGACAGAACAATTCGTTAAACAAGAAATTGTTCCACAAATGGAGAATATTGAACAACATAACTATAAAGTTTCTCGTCAATTATTTGAGAAAGCTGGGGAACTTGGATTATTAGGCATTGAGGTACCAGAAGATTATGGCGGGTTCGAGTTAGGAAAGGCTGTCTCAGGTCTTGTAGCAGAGAAAATGGGTTACGCTGGTGCGTTTAGCGTTTCTTTTAATATACACGCTGGTGTCGGTACATTGCCTTACATATATTATGGAACGAAAGAGCAAAAAGAAAAATATTTACCGAAAATCGCATCGGGAGAATGGATTGGGGCTTATGCTTTAACAGAGCCAAATGCTGGTTCGGATGCATTAAGTGCAAAAACAAGCGCCGTATTGAATGAAGAGGGAACAGCTTGGAAGTTAAATGGTGAGAAGCAATGGATTACAAATGCTCATATGGCAGATGTATACGTTGTTTTTGCGAAGACAAATAAAGGAATGACAGCGTTTATTGTCGAAAGAACATGTGAAGGTGTATCTATTGGATTAGAAGAAAAGAAAATGGGGATTAAAGGTTCTTCAACAGCGACTCTTATTTTAGAAGATGTTGTCATCCCTGCTGAAAATGTTTTAGGGGAAGTTGGGAAAGGGCATCACGTAGCCCTTAATATTCTTAACTTTGCTAGACTTAAACTTGCTTTTGGAAATATTGGAACAGCAAAACAAGCAATTGGTTTGTCGGTTCAATATGGAAAAGAGCGAAAACAGTTCCAAACGGAATTAGTAGACTTTACGATGATTCAAGAGAAAATTGCAAATATGATCATTGCTACATATGGAGCCGAAAGTGCAGCTTATCGTACGGCAGGTGTAATCGATGAAGCAATTCATGAGAGCGATGAAGATCTTATGAAGAAAATGTCCCAATTTGCAATTGAATGTGCACTGAATAAAGTAAATGCTTCTGAAACACTTGCTTATATCGTAGATGAAGCTGTACAAATTCATGGTGGTTACGGTTATATGCAAGAGTATGAGGTAGAACGATTATATCGTGATGCTAGAATTAGTCGTATTTTTGAAGGAACGAACGAAATTAATAGATTAACAGTTGCCAAAATGTTAATGAAGCAAATCGAACAATTAGAAGATACTGAAGTAGAAAGTGATGTAGCAAATGTAGAAAGAAACCATCGTTACATTTTATTAGCGAAAAAATTGTTGAAACAATCTTTGAAAACGCTCTCTAAAACTCCAGGCCTAAAAATTGACCAAGAACAAGAATATTCACGTGTAATTTCAAATATGTTGACGGACGTGTACGTCATGGAATCAGCGTTTTTACGTACGAGAAAAGCGGTAAGTAAAAATGGTGAGGAAAAAGAACGTACGAAGCAATTAATAACGGATGTTATTTGTGAAGAAGGATACCGTAAAGTAGAAGAAGCGGCGATTTCTGTACTTTCAGCGGCTGTCACAGAAGAACAAGATAGACATGTGATTTTAGCTGAAATCCGTCAATTATTAGTGCCTTTATACACGAACGTATTTACGAAGAAGAGAGAAATTGCGAAAGCTATTATAAATCGCGGGAAATATATTGTTTAAATAGGAGGAAAGCGATATGAAAAAGATTGGTTTTATCGGTTTAGGTAACATGGGCCTTCCAATGTCAAAAAATCTAGTTAAATCAGGTTACACAGTATATGGCGTGGACTTAAATAAAGAGGCGGAAGCGTCCTTTGAAAAAGAAGGCGGAATTATCGGTCTATCAATCTCAAAACTAGCAGAAACATGTGATGTAGTTTTTACAAGTTTACCTTCACCTCGCGCTGTTGAAGCGGTATATTTTGGAGCAGAAGGATTATTTGAAAATGGTCACTCGAATGTAGTTTTCATTGATACAAGTACGGTATCGCCGCAGTTAAACAAACAGTTAGAGGAAGCTGCAAAGGAAAAGAAAGTAGACTTTTTAGCAGCACCTGTGAGCGGTGGTGTAATAGGAGCCGAAAACCGTACATTAACGTTTATGGTTGGTGGATCAAAAGACGTATATGAGAAAACGGAATCTATCATGGGCGTACTAGGCGCGAATATTTTCCACGTTAGTGAGCAGATTGATAGTGGTACAACTGTTAAGTTAATTAATAACTTATTAATTGGTTTTTATACAGCTGGTGTGAGTGAAGCTTTAACATTAGCGAAAAAGAATAATATGGATTTAGATAAAATGTTTGATATTTTAAATGTAAGTTACGGTCAAAGTAGAATTTATGAACGTAATTATAAAAGTTTTATAGCACCTGAAAACTACGAGCCAGGATTTACTGTGAACTTATTGAAGAAAGATTTAGGATTTGCAGTTGACTTAGCTAAGGAAAGCGAACTCCATTTACCGGTAAGCGAAATGTTATTAAACGTATATGACGAAGCGAGTCAAGCTGGATATGGTGAAAACGATATGGCTGCTTTATATAAGAAAGTTAGCGAGCAATTAATTTCTAATCAAAAATAAATTATACAAAGGAGAGAATACAATGATTACAACTGAAATTAAACGAGTAAAAAATCACATTAACGGTGAGTGGGTTGAATCGACAGGTACGGAAGTAGAAGCAGTTCCAAATCCAGCGACTGGAAAAATTATCGCTTACGTTCCACTATCTCCAAAAGAAGATGTTGAAAAAGCTGTTGAAGCGGCAAAAGCAGCATTCGAAACATGGTCTAAAGTACCAGTTCCAAATCGTTCAAGAAATTTATATAAATATTTACAGCTATTACAAGAAAACAAAGATGAGCTTGCAAAAATCATTACGCTAGAAAATGGTAAGACGCTAACGGATGCAACAGGTGAAGTACAGCGTGGTATTGAAGCGGTAGAACTTGCAACATCTACGCCAAATTTAATGATGGGTCAAGCACTTCCGAATATCGCTAGCGGAATTGATGGATCGATTTGGCGCTACCCAATCGGAGTTGTTGCTGGTATTACACCGTTTAACTTCCCGATGATGATTCCGTTATGGATGTTCCCACTTGCAATTGCTTGCGGTAATACATTCGTATTAAAAACATCTGAAAGAACGCCACTTTTAGCGGAGCGACTTGTAGAATTATTCTATGAAGCAGGTTTCCCAAAAGGCGTATTAAATTTAGTGCAAGGCGGAAAAGATGTTGTAAATAGCATTTTAGAAAATAAAGATATTCAGGCTGTTTCGTTCGTTGGCTCTGAGCCGGTAGCTCGTTACGTATATGAAACAGGTACGAAACACGGAAAACGTGTACAAGCATTAGCAGGTGCGAAAAACCATGCGATTGTAATGCCAGATTGCAATCTTGAGAAAACAGTACAAGGTGTAATTGGATCTGCATTTGCAAGTAGTGGAGAGCGCTGCATGGCATGCTCAGTAGTAGCAGTAGTGGATGAAATTGCTGATGAATTTATTGATGTATTAGTAGCAGAAACGAAAAAATTAAAAGTAGGCGATGGCTTTAACGAAGATAACTATGTTGGACCATTAATCCGTGAATCTCATAAAGAGCGCGTTTTAGGCTATATTAATAGCGGTGTAGCAGATGGGGCAACTTTATTAGTAGATGGCCGTAAAATTAATGAAGAAGTTGGAGAAGGTTACTTTGTAGGTGCGACAATCTTTGATGGCGTGAATCAAGAAATGAAAATTTGGCAAGATGAAATTTTTGCTCCAGTATTAAGTATTGTACGTGTTAAAGATTTAGAAGAAGGTATTAAACTAACAAATCAATCTAAATTTGCAAATGGTGCGGTTATTTATACGTCAAATGGTAAACATGCACAAACATTCCGTGATAATATCGATGCTGGTATGATTGGTGTAAACGTAAACGTTCCAGCACCAATGGCATTCTTCGCATTTGCAGGAAATAAAGCTTCATTCTTTGGTGATTTAGGTACAAATGGTACAGATGGCGTTCAATTCTATACACGTAAAAAAGTTGTAACTGAGCGCTGGTTTTAATATAGAGTAAACAACCAAATCAGTTATTAGATGAAAACCACCACTATTAATAGTGGTCAGAGTGTTGGGAAACCCTTTAGGGTTCCCAACACTCTGGAATCTTTTTTGATTTTAGCGAATAAAAACAACATAAAATAATAGAATTTTAAAAAATAGCCCTCCACCTGACCCTTTTTGGTCAGGTGGAGGGCTATTTTTTTCATGTTTTGACAAGCTGCGGTGAGATAAGCTTGCATTTGGACAGACTTCAGCCCTCGAAACCGGGCATAGCGGTAGCCATGTAGTTCTTTGGCGTCTGCAAAGCTTCGCTCTATAGTGGAACAGCGTACTTTATACAACCTTTTCCCTGTAGCTGTTAGCTTGTTTTTTCTAGCAATATCCTTATATTTCTCCCACACATGATGAGTGATAACTTTTTGTTTTTGTTTCTTTGAAAAGCACACCTCACGTAACGGACAAACAGCGCAGTCTTCTGGATTCGATTTGTATTGACGGTATCCTTCACGATCAGTTGTTACATATTCTAGAATACATCCCATCGGACAAGCGAAAACATTCATTTCTTCTACATATTTAAATTGGCTTTTCGGTACTTCTTTATTCCGTTTTCCAAATCGGCGATACCCCATCACCATAAATATATTCCGTTCTGATAGTTTCTTACAGATATATCCTGTAAAATAGCCAGCATCAAGGGCAACAGCTTCTACTTTGAAGTCGAATTTATCAATCTGAGCTTGGAGGCGTGCTAAATACGGCTCGGAATCTGCCATATTTCCAGCCGTTACATAGGTATCTGTAATAATATTGTACTTCGCATCAGTCGTACGATGATCCAAGAAATGAAAACCATTTGGTTTTCCATCTCTCATTAAAAATCCACTATCTGGATCCGTTGTACTTATACGAGTTTTTTTGGTAGGGGTATCACTTTCCTTTCTAGGTTTTAATTCTTTTTTCCATGTACCTCACGATCTTCGATTACCGCAGCTTCTAGCTCGTCTATATAAAACTTTGCTTTTTCTTTTTTATATTTATGTACAAATTTATTTTTATTGGCATTGGCCTTAATATGTGTAGAATCTGTCATCAGTGCACGTCCTCCTACCATCCGGTGCTCCGTCGCTTGTCTCACAATCTCATCAAAAATTTCTTCGAAAATATTTGTATGAATAAAACGAGTACGACGATTCCAACTGATTGTAGAGTGATCCGGAATAGTATCCGATAGAGAAAACCCTAAAAACCAACGGTAGGCAATATTCGTTTTAATTTCCTTTTCCAATTGACGCTCAGAACGAATACCGTAAAAATATCCAATAAACATCATCTTAAATAAAACAATAGGATGAATGGACGGGCGTCCATTGTTTTCACAGTAATAAGGGCGTAACTTCTCTTCAATAAAATCAAAACTAATTGTCGCTTCAATTGCACGAAGGAAATGATCTTGTGGAACCAACTCTTCTACAGAAACAGATACACGCTCATCACGATGATTTTTTAAAGCACCCATCATAAAAAATCTCTCCTTTTCCTCTTTTTTATCAGTGTTGACACATAAAAAGAGGTTCAGACACAAAAACAGGCTGTGGAGAAGACTTTCTCCACAGCCTGACCACTATTAATAGTGGTGGTTTTCGTCTTGTTAATTATTTTTTTCAAAAGCTAGTTTAATACCAAATCCAATTAGGACGACTCCTGTTAGCCCTTGAATATAACGTTGCGTCTTCGGTTTTTTCATAAAAGCACTAATTTTATCAATTAAAAATATATAAAATGCAAACCAAATGACTGTTAAAACGAGGTAAGTAAGGCCCATTACAAGAAGTTGAATAAATGTATTATGATTTGGATTTAAAAATTGTGGTAAAAAAGTTAAAAAGAAGACTGCTACTTTAGGGTTTAATAAATTTGTAAGAAATCCTTGGCGAAAGCAAGAAGTATGTTCGTTTTCATTATTCAAAGATAGATCATTTGTATCTAAGTTTTCTTTGTTTCTTACTGCTAAAAGGGCTTTAATACCGATATATATTAAATAGAGAGCCCCAACGTACTTGAAAATAGAAAATAAAAGAGCTGACTTTACAATAAGTGCAGAAAGACCAATTACAGCAGCTAAAGTATGAATTAATAGTGCAATACATGTACCAAACACTGTTTTCACTCCACCGACTTTACCAGCAACCAATGTATTTTTCGTAGCCATTGCTGTATCTGGACCAGGTAAAATGATAAGGCAAATAGACATAATGATGAAAAGAAGATAATTTTCTATCATAGCCACCCCTCCTTTTTATTTTTAGAATATTTGATTAAAATCAGTGTAGCACAAAAATGGATTTAATCAAATTAAATTTTATTAAAAATAATTAAATAAAAAAGGCTATATAGTAGCTGTAATTACACTACTATATAGCCTCGATTTTATACCGCTATTTGCGGGTAGTAAGATTTTCACCACACAAGATTTAGCTGAAGCAAAGAAGTTAGGTGGGGGATGAACAAAATATCCCCTCATGACAATTTCATTTTATGCATTAAGTAAGTTAAAGAAACGATTCACATCTTCTTCTGAAACGTCACTTAACTGTTTATATTTATAATTCGGATTTTGATCTTTATCAACGACAACGGAGCGTACTCCTTCGAAGAAATCTTCATGTCTCATGAAGTTTTTAGCAAGTATAAGGTCCGTAGCGAAACATTCTTCAACGGATTTATCTTGTCCATCAATAAACTGTTTTAATGTTACTTTTAGTGAAATAGGGGATTTTGATAACAGTATTTCTTTCGTTTTTAGAGCAAAGGAACTTTCATCTTTCTCCAATGAATGGATGATTTCTTCAATTGTATCGAAAGCAAAATGTGAATTGATTACTTCTAATGAAGGAGCGAGCTCGCTTTCTAAGTTTGGAGCAGTTGCAAATGTACGAATAACTTCTTTTAAATTAGTATGTACATCATCTTCTTTATGCCAATTTACACTTTCAAGTTCAGTAAGAAACTCTGGTAATGAATCAGATGTCATAAAGTAATCTGCAGCATTAATAAATAATACGTCAGAAGCTTTTAAAATAGATGCTGTTAAAGCAACGAATCGTCCTGTATATCCAGGCGCTTTATTTAAGAAATATGCAGCTCCGACGTCTGGGAAGAAGCCGATATTCATCTCTGGCATTGCCCATTTCGTACGCTCAGTTACAATGCGATACTTCGCACCATTTGTAAGACCGACACCACCGCCCATTACAATTCCATCTAAACAAGCAATAATCGGTTTTGTATATTGATAAATATATGTATCAATTTCATACTCTTCTTCAAAAAAACGTTCTGCATGTTGCAATGCCACTTCATTGGAACGCGCTTCATAAAGAGTTTTAATGTCGCCACCTGCACAAAAACCTTTTGTGCCAGCTCCTTTTAACATGATAAGTGCAATATGCTCATCGTGTTCCCACTCTTTAAGTTTTTGTCCGATAGGTTGTAACATGTCATAAGATAAAGAATTAAGTGCTTTTGGACGGTTTAAAGTAATTGTCGCAACGCCATTTTCACTAACAGAAAATAAAACTTGTTCAGTCATAATGCATCCTCCCTTACATATCTTCTTATTCTTAATTCTTGATATGTACTGAAATGTCCTTTATAAATTTTGTCAAAAGTTGACGGTAAATATTAATTTGGTCATTGCATATTTTGACGAGTTATCTTTGCAGGATTTCAGAGACCGAGGGGGAATATTACAACATTACTGTAAGTGTAATTATTTGAAGTTATAATGATAAAAGCGCTATTATATAGGTGTGAAATGTTCATTATCAATTCTAAAAGTGTGTTTGAAGAAAAAATAAATCGTACAATTGTAATAAAAAATTTTACATTGAATTAGAAATAGAGAAAGGAGAAATCGGAATGCCAGGACCTTTACTATTGTCGGTTATTATTTTGTCTTTTTTAATGATAGGAATAACGCAGTATTTTCATCATACAGATACGACAGAAGAAGTGAAGGATAAAGTACGTCTCGTATTTCCGATTTTTATAATATCTATTTCATTCTGTATTTTATTAAATAAAGATGGCTACATTGTCGCAGTGTTCTCATTTTTCGTCGCAATCGTCTTAATTACCGTTTTATATTATGTAATGAAAGACTTTATACAAAAATAAAGATGTCACAATAGGCATTTTTATTTTGGGGGAAATGTAAAATTTCACATACCGTATTTTATATAAAATACATAAAGCATATAACAATAGAAAAGTGTGTACTTTGCTGTGTATGTACTTGTCAATCTTGCATAGCCACTATACTATTAAAATGTAGAGATTATAAAAAGGGGTTGTATCTATCATGAAATTTGAGATGCACACAAAAATTATTTCAAATGAAAAAGAAGTAAGATTACATATTGAAGAAAATATATTTCAATTAATATTGGATGGTTACCACTTATTTACAATTAAAGAAATATTGCCTTTATATAAATCAAATGAAGAAAGAATTGGAAGTGCAACGATATTGAAACTAGAGTGGGAGAACGGAAAAACTACAATAAACTATCAACTCGTTTCACTAAAATCAGTAAATTAAAAGGAGTAGAAAAATATGAAGTTATTTCATACAGCGGATTGGCATTTAGGAAAGCTTGTTCATGGCGTGTATATGACTGAAGACCAAAAGATTGTATTAGATCAGTTTGTACAGGCTGTTGAAGAAGAAAAACCAGATGCTGTAATTATTGCAGGGGATTTATATGACCGAGCAATTCCACCTACAGAAGCAGTAGACTTATTAAATGATGTGCTGCAAAAAATAGTTATTGATTTACAAACACCAGTTATTGCAGTAGCTGGTAATCATGATAGTCCGGATCGTATCCATTTTGGAAGTAGTTTAATGAAAAAACAAGGATTACATATTGTAGGTCAATTTCAATTCCCGTACGAACCTGTTGTACTAAATGATGAATATGGAGAGGTTCACTTCCATCTAATACCGTATGCAGACCCAAGCATAGTGAGGCACGTGTTGAAAAATGAAGACGTACGTTCTCATGATGATGCGATGCGCATTTTTATGAATGAGCTCTCTGAAACGATGGATAAAGAAGCTAGACATGTATTTGTTGGACATGCATTTGTAACTTCTTCAGCAGAAGCGGAGGAGAATACAAGTGATGCAGAACGACCACTTTCAATTGGTGGTGCTGAATATGTAAATAGTCATTATTTTGATAAGTTTCATTACACAGCGCTTGGACATTTACATCAAGCGCATTTCGTACGTAATGAGACGATTCGATATTCAGGTTCACCACTTGCCTATTCAATTTCTGAAGAGAAACATAAAAAAGGTTATTACATTGTAGAACTGAATGAAACTGGTGAAGTAGCAATTGAAAAAAGGTTACTTTCACCACGTCGTAAAATGCGAACAGTAGAAGCGAAAATAGATGAATTATTACAGCACCCAGTAAGTGAAGATTACGTATTTGTAAAATTATTAGACGAAAACCCTGTCTTACAGCCAATGGAGAAAATACGATCTGTATATCCAAATGCAATGCACGTTGAAAGAGCGATGCAAAGGCGAGAACTCACAGATACAAATGAAGTAACGGTTTCAAGACATAAAACGGATGATTTATCTCTTTTAAAGGCTTTCTATAAAGAAATGAAAGGGTTAGATTTATCAGAAGAGAAAGAACGCCTATTTATAGATGTATTACAAACAGTGCAAGAACGGGAAGGTGAACGAGGATGAGACCGATTCAGCTTATTATGACAGCATTCGGGCCATATAAACAGAAAGAAGTAATCGATTTTGAAGATCTTGGAGAACATCGTATTTTCGCTATTTCTGGGAATACGGGAGCTGGAAAAACAACGATTTTTGATGCGATTTGTTATGTGTTATATGGTGAGGCTAGTGGAGAAGAACGTAGTGATACGAGCATGCTTCGAAGTCAATTTGCTGATGATAATGTTTATACAAGTGTTGAATTAACCTTTCAGTTAAAAGGGAAACGCTATGAAATAAAACGGCAACTTGGACATAAAAAACAAGGGAATAAGACCATTACAGGACATGCAGTAGAATTATATGAAGTTATTGATGGAGAAAACGTTCCAGCCGTCGATCGTTTTCATGTAACAGACGTAAACAAAAAAGTGGAAGATTTAATTGGGTTAAGTAAACATCAATTTAGCCAAATTGTTATGTTACCCCAAGGGGAATTCCGAAAACTATTAACATCTGAGACGGAAAACAAAGAAGAGATTTTACGTCGTATTTTTAAAACGGATCGTTATAAATTAATGCGTGAGTTACTTGATCAAAAGAGAAAACAATGGAAAGATGTCTTGCAAGAAAAACAAAAAGAGAGAGAGCTCTATTTCCGTAATGTTTTTAAATTACCAATCCGTGATGGAGCATTATTAGAGACATTAGTGGCACAAGAACATGTAAATACGCATCAAGTAGTAGAAGCGTTAGAACAAGAAACAACCGTGTATAAGGCAGAGGTTGAGCAATTACAAGTAGAACAAGATGTTCAAACGAAGCAATTAAAGGATGCAGAAACACGTTTTCATGCAGCAAAATCTGTAAATGAGAAATTTATAGATTTACAACAAAAGAATGAGAAATATAACACTTTACAAGAGAACCGTGCAGCAATTGAAAGGAAAGAAAAATCCTTTAAACGTGCGGAACAAGCAAAGCGCTTATTACCATTTGAACAATGGTATGAAGAAGCGATGGAAAATGAGCAGAAAGCTGAAAGTTTGTTAAAACAGATAAGCGTCAAACAAGAACAGATAATGAATAGCTTTGAACTTGCTCAGGAGAAGTATGAAGTAGTAAAGAATAAAGAAGCTGAGCGAGAAGAGGCTAAAAAACTTGTTCAAAGATTAGAAGAGTTACAAGCGATTATTGAATCATTAGCTGAGAGAAAGCTGAATTTACAAAATACCGAAATCCAAATAGGGAAATTAAAAGAAAGTATGCAAAAGTTAGATCAACAACTAGAAGAGCATACAAACAAAAAACAGAGAATGTCTGATGAATTGCAGCAATTAGAACAAGCACTTGAGCAATATGTAGCTAAAGTAGAAGAACTAACGAATATGCGAGAAGATGCAAAAGTTTTAAAGCAAGCATATGATGTTTGGCAAGAAAAACAAAAATTCGAGCAAGAAAAAGAAGCGGCAAATAATAAAATGCAAGTGGCAGTTCGTGCATATGAAAACATGGAGCGCCGCTGGTTAAGTGAACAAGCTGGTATATTAGCTCTTCATTTACATGACGGTGAATCTTGTCCGGTATGTGGTAGTACGAATCATCCGCAAAAAGCTACAGAACAAAGTAATGCGATCGATGAAAAAGAGTTAAACGATTTAAGAGATAAGAAGAACATTGCTGAAAAATTACATGTGCAAGTAGAGGAGAAATGGAATTTCTATCGACTACAATATGAACAAGTGATAGAAGAAGTTGTGAAGCGCGGCTACAACTCGGAAAAATTAGCTGAAACATATAGTGCACTTGTTCAAAAAGGAAAACAATTAGCTGCAGACGTTAATACGTTAAAAGCAAGTGAAGAAACACGTAAGCAGATTGCTGCGAACATGAAAAGCGTAGAAGAAAAAATAGAAGAACTTCAGAAACAAAAACGAGAAGTGGAAACAATGCAGCACCGTACAGAAATGGAGTGTATGCAACTTCGTACGTCATATGAACATGATAAACGAAATATTCCAGAAAACTTACAAACAGTACAAGCTTGGAAAGCACAGTTTGACCAAGCTATGCAGGAACTTAGGTTAATGGAGGACGAATGGAAGAAAGTGCAGGAAGCGTATCAGCATTGGCAAAATGAAAATATACGTATTCAAGCAGAACAAAAAGGTGCTTCTAATCAATTTGAAAGTGCAAAATTAAAGAAAGAAGAGACTTTCGCACGCTTTATGAAAGAGCTAGAACAAAGCGGGTTTACAGACGAATTCACGTATAAAGAAGCCAAATTAAGCGATCACGAGATGGAAATGTTACAAAAAGAAATTCAAGGTTATTATTCATCGCTTGAAGTGCTTGCAAAACAAATTGAAGAGTTACAAGCTGAATTAAAAGATAAAGAGTATATGGATATTACAGCGTTAGGTGAACACATAACAGAATTACAAATTAATCTCGATATCATTAAAGAAAAACGTCAACGTGCGCAAAATGCGGTAACATATATTTCTGATTTACATGAAAACATTAGACGTATTGATGAGCAAATTCATGAGGAAGAAAAAGCTTTCCAAGAACTTGTTGACTTATATGAAGTAATGAAAGGTGATAACGAGAGCCGTATATCATTTGAACGTTACATCTTAATTGAGTATTTAGAACAAATTGTTCAAATTGCAAACGAACGATTACGTAAATTATCAAACGGACAATTTTATTTAAAACGAAGTGAACGAGTTGAAAAGAGAAATCGTCAAAGTGGATTAGGCTTAGATGTGTACGATGCATATACTGGCCAAACACGCGATGTAAAAACACTATCCGGCGGAGAGAAATTTAATGCATCACTTTGCCTAGCGCTAGGAATGGCAGATGTCATTCAAGCATATGAAGGTGGTATTTCCATCGAAACGATGTTCATCGATGAAGGGTTCGGTTCATTAGATGAAGAATCATTAACGAAAGCAGTAGACGCCTTAATTGACTTACAAAAATCAGGCCGATTTATCGGTGTCATTTCACACGTACAAGAGCTGAAAAACGCAATGCCAGCTGTATTAGAAGTAACGAAGCAGAAGGATGGATGTAGTCAGACTAGGTTTGTGGTGAAGTAAGCTTAGAAAATGGAGTAGGGAATCTATCGATATTTTTAGTGTCATATGTATGAATCATAAAACGTCGTCTCTTCATATTGGAGGCGACGTTTTATTTTATAAAATATCTATGAATTATCTGTAGAAGGCGGCGTATTCTCCAAACGATTATAAGCTTTAAAAGCTGAAATTGCCGATATAACCCCGCCTACTAAAAATAAAGTCGATCCTCCAACTAAGATGATACGACTGACATATGTTTCCCGTGCTTCTTCGACTTCTTCTTGTAACGCTGTAGGCATATGAATCCCCCCTTTATAAAAGTTGTTTTATCTCGCTATTTGCCGTGCAGTAAGACCCACATCTAAAAATTCAGGGGAAGCAAAGAATTTAGGTGGGGCCCTGCTGCCCGTAAAAGCCCGATTGGTGAGGGCTGATAATCAGTGGGGGATGAACAAAAGCCCCACTGATTAAAGTTTCACTTTATAAATAGTATATACAAACGCCTAAAATGTGTTAAAATAACTGATGATTTTACGCAGTGAGTAATTAGATGAGTAGGATGCGAGTGGCTAAGTAAATCTTCATCACAAATTTATGTGAACTTCACATAGAGCACATATTAACATTGTATTATGTATATGTACCAAATAAATAAATAAAGTGAATGTAAGTTCTGTTTTCAAAAATTTAAAATCCTTTTATTTCTATATGAAAGTTTTAATCAAGGGTTTTAAAAAATTTGGAAATAGATCTTATGAATATGGAATTCATATAAAAGGGGAATGTCTTATGACAACATATACGAGTGAAATGAGAAAAACTTTAGTTTCAGAAGAAGATGTAGATATTTTAAAAATTATGGCGCATCCAATCAGACTGCAAATTGTAAATGAATTAAGTACGAGAAAAACTTGTAATGTAACACAATTAACAGAGTTACTGAATATTCCGCAATCTACTGTTTCACAACATTTATCAAAAATGAAGGGTAAAGTGTTACGAGCAGAGAGAAGAGGTTTAGAAATTTATTATCATATTAACAATTTAAAAGCGAGTAAGATTGTTAATGTTTTAGGGTATATAAACTAGTGAAATATTTTTATATAAAATAGCCCCTGCTGTTGAGCAGGGGCTATTTTGTGTTGTTTTATGTATTTGTATTTAAAACTTTATAGTTTTTATGATTTACAATTGTTCGATCAAATTCAAAAGTACCACCGCTTACATTTGTAATTTCAACTAAGACCGATTCAGTATAAAGTTTTAATACAGATCCTGTAATCTTTAAATTATTTCGTTGAAAAAGTATAGTATCCCCTACGTTTGCTTTCATAGTACCTCCTCATTAAAGACAGAAATATTTTTTTATTATATATATTAAACCACGGATAGATATATTAGTGAATATTTAGTTTTATTTATTGGGAAAAAATTTGTTCTCTAATAGAAAAGTATAAAGTACTCTTATGTTAAAAGTTATATTTTATTTAAGTTTATCCCGCTATTTGCTGGGCAGTAAGACCCCCACCTCAAAATTCAGTGGAAGCAAAGAAGTTAGGTGGGGGCCCTGCTGCCCATAAAAGCCCGATTGGTGAGGGTTGATTAAAGTTTCACTTTATTATAAGCAAAGTAAATTGTTTTCAGCATTAGCGAAACAATATTTCTATGTAAATACTGCAGAGAAACAAATTATTCAAAAAACAGACACTATGTAGCACAAAACGTAAAGTAGATAAGTAAAGTTTTTTTCAGGAGTATAAGAAAAATATACGTTTATTAATAAGATCTCTAATTGGTAAAATTCCAATTAAAAACATAGAAAAACTTTAATATAAAAAGGTAATCAATTACAAATGGAGAAGTAATATATACGAAAGGAGAGATTTATATGAATAAAGGGAAAAAACAAGTTAGTCAACTTAGTTTTCTGGTGAATTTTATGAACGACAAGGGGAGTCTTGTGAAAATTTAATAGTATTATAGTATCCCCTTGTGAAAAAATGGTTGGGGGAATATATAAATGATAACAGAAATGAATATTAAAGTAGTTTGTGAAGAATCGTTTTCAAAAAGAGAAATAAAAATTTTAGAGACGTTTCTTTCAACTTTATCGGGGCATTCTAATGCTCTCGTTACAAAAGAAGGGATGTTTTTAAACCCATTAAGTAAAGAGAAGAGTGTGATTTATTATCATAACTTTGTATTTGTAAAATCACTTACAGAACAAATGTGTGCAGAATTAAAAGAAGTTTTAACAAGACGTATTAAAAATGCTTTCATTATGATGGAATTTGTAGAGCCAATTGTTACATTTGAAGAAACAATTATAAACGTATAAAAAAAGTCAGGCTTATGAATTGACCTAATAAAACCGTCTCTTTAATAAATAGTAAAGAGACGGTTTTATTGTTTCACTTTTTAAAAAAGGGTTCAAAAACAAATGTAAATCGAGCTTATACAAAAACTACTTATTAAATAACTGTTACGTATTTAATAAGTAGTTTTTGTATTTCATCCTTCGTTTTTTGTAACTGATTCTACGTTTTTGACGCTCTGTCTTGTAAGTGCTTACATGAACGAAAACATCTTATACAATGAAGGTGTCAAATCAAAAGAGGTGACCAAAATGAACATAAAAAAAGTAAATTTAGCGAATAGCATTGAAATAGAAAGAGGAGGCGGAAAGGTATGAAAAAATCAACTGTTAATCCATGGTTTGTTGTCCTTGGCACAGTTATAGTACAAATGGGGCTTGGGACGATATATACATGGAGTTTATTCAATCAGCCTTTAGTTAGTAAATACGGTTGGAGTCTTAACGCTGTTGCGATAACTTTCTCAATTACTAGTCTTTCTTTAGCATTTTCAACTTTATTTGCGAGTAAATTGCAAGAAAAATGGGGACTTCGTAAACTTATTATGATAGCTGGATTAGCATTAGGACTAGGGTTAATACTTAGTTCACAAGCTTCTTCATTAATATTGCTTTATGTACTAGCAGGAGTTGTTGTAGGTTATGCAGATGGTACAGCATATATCACTTCACTATCAAATTTAATAAAGTGGTTTCCAGAGCGTAAAGGTTTAATTGCTGGTATTTCTGTCTCTGCATATGGTTCAGGTAGCTTAATCTTTAAATACGTTAACGCACAGTTGATTGAATCAGTTGGTGTATCGCAAGCATTTATATACTGGGGTTTAATTGTTACAGCTATGATTGTAATTGGTGCTTGTTTAATCCATCAAGCTGCAGATCAAGGAGCAGTTCATGAAACAAAAACTAAGGAATACACAACGAAAGAAATGTTAGGCACAAAACAAGTATACTTATTATTTATCATGTTATTTACATCATGTATGAGTGGCTTATACTTAATTGGTATGGTAAAAGACATTGGTGTTCAACTTGTAGGACTTAGCGCAGCAACAGCAGCTAATGCGGTGGCTATGGTTGCAATCTTCAATACATTAGGTCGTATCATTTTAGGACCGTTATCGGATAAAATTGGGCGTTTAAAAATCGTTACTGGTACTTTTGTTGTTATGGCGAGTTCAGTCTTAGTTCTAAGTTTTGTAGATTTAAATTATGGTATTTACTTCGTATGTGTAGCAAGTGTAGCGTTTTGCCTTGGTGGAAATATCACTATTTTCCCAGCTATTGTTGGTGATTTCTTCGGTATGAAAAACCATAGTAAGAACTACGGAATTGTGTATCAAGGATTTGGATTTGGGGCGCTTGCAGGTTCCTTTATCGGTGCACTTCTAGGTGGATTCAAACCAACGTTCATGGTGATTGGTGTATTATGTGTCGTGTCATTCATTATCGCAATTTTAATTCAAGCACCTAAACAGAAAAAAGAACAAGAAGAAGAGTATCGCAGCGTAGCATAAGTATACAAATCTTCTATAACACTATGATTACGAAAAAGCATCCTATTCTATTAATTAGGATGCTTTTTTATGAGTTATTTTAACAAGGTTAAATTACTTTTGTGATTTTTATAGATGTAAAAGTGAGTGGAATACCCATTTGGAATATAATAAATTGATACATCATATTCGAAATATATATTAAATCTTAAATGATAAAGAAGACATTCATTAGTATTTGTAAGATATATTTTCAGAAAAATATTGAGAAAATATATACTTGAGTTTTTCATAAAGCATTGTAAATGAACGTATCTCTAGTTTATCTTCTTCAATTTTAAAAAGAGGAGTTTGAATTTTATTTATAATATAAGTACATTTAATGCGTTTAGGTATGATTTTATTAAGAAGCATTAAAATACTTTATCTGAAAAATAAAAAAAGATTGACAAGTTTATTGAGAAACATTATCATTTCGGTGTAAGATAGTAAATGAAAAACATTATCAATAAAATGGATTTTAAAGTAATGCGCACTTGACCAATTAGTTTAGTAAGTGTATTATTTTTTACAACATGATTGATAATGAAAATCAATATCATTTATGTCACTTAATGAAATTAATGTTTATGTGAAAGGATAGAGAAAATGAACTTAGGGGAATTTGATGGGCAAACAGTTTTAGTAACAGGTGCAGCACAAGGCATAGGCAGTGTTGTTGCCAAAATGTTTTTAGAAAGAGGAGCCACAGTTATTGCGGTTGATCAAAATGAAGAGGGGTTAAATGTACTCTTAAATCAAAATGAATTAAATAAAACACGTATGAAAACGTTTCGTTTAGATGTGAGTAATAGCGCTGCTGTTGAAGACATGGTAAATCATATTGCAAATGAAATAGCGCCAATAGATATTTTAATAAATGTTGCAGGGGTTTTACGTATGGGACCAATTCATTCGTTAAGTGATGAAGATTGGAATAAAACATTCTCTGTAAATACTACAGGGGTTTTCAATATGTCCCGAGCGGTAAGTAAAAATATGATGTTAAGAAAATCAGGGGCAATTGTTACAGTCGGTTCAAATGCGGCAAATACGCCGAGAATGGAGATGGCTGCGTATGCTGCGTCAAAGGCTGCAACGACGATGTTTATGAAATGTTTAGGACTAGAGCTTGCGGCATACAATATACGCTGCAACTTAGTTTCTCCAGGTTCTACTGAAACTGAGATGCAAAGATTACTATGGGCTGATGAGAATGGAGCTAAAAATATAATTGCTGGTTCTCAAAATACATATAGACTCGGAATTCCATTACAAAAAATTGCACAACCTTCAGAAGTTGCTGAAGCCGTGTTATTTTTAGCCTCAGATAGAGCAAGTCATATTACAATGCACAATTTATGTGTCGATGGCGGTGCTACGTTAGGAGTTTAATCAAAATTCAGGAGGTTATTATATTATGAATGAACATATAGCTGTAAAGGAATTGTCAGAAAAACTTTTAGAAGATTATAAGACTGAATCTTCATTCTTTTTTGCTTCACCAACTCGAACGATATTAGCAGAAGGAGAGTTTACTACAGTAAAGCATCGTGAAATTGAAAATTTCCCAGAGCTTGTGCAAGCGACATTAAGTAATGCGAAACAAGCTGGAAATCCAAATCCTATCGTTGTGGGTGCTTTGCCATTCGATCGTAGAAAAGAAGTGCAACTTATCGTACCAGAATATAGTAGGATTTCTGAGCGTTTACAATTGGATACAACAAATCAGCTTGAAACAAATGAGAACGTAACATTTGAAATGACGCCAATGCCAGACCCTGAAGTTTATATGAATGGTGTGAAGCAAGGAATTAAAAAAATACAGGACGGTGATTTAAAGAAAATCGTTCTATCTAGATCGTTAGATGTTAAATCTTCGGAAAAGATTGATAAGCAAAAACTTCTGCGAGAATTAGCAGAGCATAATAAGCATGGTTATACATTTGCTGTGAATTTACCGAAAGATGAAAAAGAGAACAGTAAGACGCTAATTGGAGCAAGTCCTGAATTGCTTGTTTCACGTAATGGTATGCAAGTTATTTCTAATCCGTTAGCTGGTTCAAGGCCACGTAGTGAGGACCTAGTAGAAGATAAAAGAAGAGCAGAGGAATTACTTTCTTCTCCAAAAGATTTACATGAACATGCGGTAGTAGTTGAAGCGGTTGCCGCTGCACTTCGTCCGTATTGTCATACATTACATGTCCCAGAAAAGCCATCAGTTATTCATAGTGAAGCGATGTGGCATTTGTCTACAGAAGTGAAAGGTGAACTTAAGGATCCAAATACTTCTTCTTTACAATTAGCAATTGCCCTTCATCCTACGCCAGCAGTTTGCGGAACTCCGATGGAAAAAGCAAGAGAGGCTATACAGCATATTGAGCCATTTGACCGCGAGTTCTTTACAGGAATGCTAGGATGGAGCGATTTAAATGGAGATGGAGAATGGATTGTTACAATTCGTTGTGCTGAAGTACAAGAAAATACACTTCGTTTATATGCAGGAGCTGGAGTTGTTGCTGAGTCAAAACCAGAAGATGAGTTAGCAGAAACATCGGCTAAGTTCCAAACAATGTTAAAAGCTTTAGGGTTAAGAGATAGTTCACTTAATGAAAAATAGGGGGAAGAAAGAATGCTAGTAGGTTATACAGAATGGCCAAAAGAATTTGCCGATCATTATCGAGAAGAAGGATGTTGGCTTGGTGAAACATTTGGAGGAGTGTTAAGAGAGCGGGCTGAGAAATATGGAGATCGAATCGCGGTTGTAAGTGGTAAGAAGCATATGACATATAGTGAACTTGATAAAAATGCCGATCGTTTAGCAGCAGGTTTACTGAATTTAGGAATAAAGAAAGGGGACAGAGTTGTAATCCAGTTACCTAACATTATCGAGTTTTTCGAAATATGTTTTGCACTATTTCGAATTGGAGCGCTTCCTGTCTTTGCACTACCTTCACATCGAAGCAGTGAAATTAGTTATTTTTGTGAGTTTGGTGAGGCGAGCGCTTACGTTATTTCAGATAAGGCTCTCGGTTTTGATTATCGAAAACTAGCAAGAGAAGTGAAAGAGAAAGTGCCAACTTTACAACGTGTAATTGTAGTGGGGGAAGAAGAAGAGTTTGTGAACATAAATGATCTGTATATGGATCCCGTCTCATTACCAGAAGTTCAGCCAAGTGATGTTGCATTTCTCCAATTATCAGGAGGGACAACAGGTCTTTCTAAATTAATTCCTAGAACACATGATGACTATATTTATAGTTTACGTGTAAGCGCTGAAATTTGTAATTTGAATGCAGAAAGCGTCTATATGGCAGTTCTTCCAGTAGCACACAATTACCCAATGAGTTCTCCAGGGACATTTGGAACTTTCTATGCGGGTGGAAAAGTGGTATTGGCAACTGGTGGTAGTCCAGATGAGGCATTTGCTCTTATTGAAAAAGAAAAAGTTACAATTACAGCGCTCGTTCCCCCATTAGCAATGATTTGGCTTGATGCTGCATCTTCTCGTAATACCGATTTATCGAGCCTAGAGGTTATTCAAGTAGGTGGTGCTAAGTTTAGCGCTGAGGTTGCAAGACGTATACGCCCTACATTTGGATGTACGTTACAGCAAGTATTCGGTATGGCGGAAGGATTAGTGAACTATACAAGATTAGACGATCCGGAAGAAATTATTATTCATACACAAGGTAGACCAATGTCTGCACTCGATGAAGTACGAGTTGTTGATGAAAATGACAACGATGTACAACCTGGCGAAGTAGGTAGTTTATTAACAAGAGGTCCATATACAATTCGTGGTTACTATAAAGCTGAAGAGCATAATGCACGATCATTTACAAAGGATGGGTTTTATCGCACAGGTGATCTTGTAAAAGTAAATGAACAAGGATACATCATTGTAGAAGGAAGAGATAAAGATCAAATTAACCGTGGTGGTGAGAAAGTTGCTGCGGAAGAAGTTGAAAATCATTTATTAGCACACGATGCGGTTCATGACGTAGCAATTGTATCTATGCCTGACGATTATTTAGGTGAACGCACCTGTGCTTTTGTTATAGCTCGCGAACAAGTTCCGGCAGTAAGTGAATTAAAAATGTTTTTAAGAGAACGTGGTATCGCGGCTTATAAAATTCCAGATCGAATTGAATTTATTGAATCATTCCCGCAAACAGGAGTCGGAAAAGTCAGCAAAAAAGAACTACGTAAAGTCATTGCTGAAAAACTAATTATAGTAAAACAATAATAAAAACCGGAAGGAAGTGATTAGATGGCTATCCCATCTATTTCAGTATATAAAATGCCAATTGAATCAGAACTACCAAAAAATAAAGTGAATTGGACACCAGATCCAAAACGTGCAGTACTTTTAATTCATGACATGCAAGAATATTTTCTTGATGCATATAGCGATAAAGAATCACCAAAAGTAGAACTTATTTCAAATATTAAAATGATAAGAGAAAAATGTAAGGAACTTGGTATACCAGTTGTTTATACAGCACAACCTGGTGGGCAAACGTTAGAACAACGAGGTTTATTACAAGACTTTTGGGGTGACGGTATTCCTGCTGGACCAGATAAAAAGAAAATTGTTGATGAACTTACTCCTGATGAAGATGATATATTCCTAACAAAATGGAGATATAGTGCATTTAAAAAGACAAATCTATTAGAAATTTTAAATGAACAAGGAAGAGATCAACTCATTATTTGCGGTATTTATGCGCATATTGGCTGTCTTTTAACAGCTTGTGAAGCATTTATGGATGGTATAGAGCCGTTCTTTGTAGCAGATGCAGTTGCTGATTTTTCACTAGAGCATCATAAACAAGCATTGGAGTATGCATCTAATAGATGTGCAGTAACGACATCAACAAACCTACTGTTAAAAGCTTTACAAAGTGTAAAAGGTGATGAGAGTGAAGGAATCACTATACAGGAAGTGCATGAACTAGTTGCACAACTACTTCGTGAGCCAGTAGAGAGTATTGATATTGATGAGGACTTATTAAATAGAGGGCTTGATTCGGTCAGAATTATGAGTTTAGTAGAGAAATGGCGTCGTGAAGGGAAAGAAATCACTTTTGCAGATTTAGCAGAACGTCCAACTGTTGCAGGTTGGTACAGTTTACTATCTTCACAAACAGCACAGGTGCTGTAACAAATAGACTACATAATAAAGGGGTAGTAAAGAATGCCTAACAGTCAAAAGATTCGTCATTCGTTATCATCTGCGCAGTCTGGTATGTGGTTTGCGCAACAATTAGATCCGCTTAATCCGATATATAATACTGGGGAATATGTAGAAATAAATGGAAATATTCATCAAGACATTTTTGAATTAGCTGTACGTAAAGTTGTAATGGAAGCAGAGGCAATTCACGTTCGCTTCGAAGAGGATGAAATTGGCCCATGGCAAGTTGTTGAAGAATCACAGTTTCATATGCATTTTATTGACGTTCGTAAAGAAGAAAACCCTGAAGAAGCTGCTAAAGTATGGATGAAAAATGATTTATCTATACCAGTCAATTTGAAAAAAGATATATTATTTACTGAAGCACTTATTCAAGTTGAAAATAATCGTTTCTTTTGGTATCAGCGCATCCATCACATTGTGATGGATGGCTATGGATTTTCACTTCTTAGCCAAAAGGTAGCGAATGAGTATACATCACTTATAGAAGAAACAAACAAGAGTCAAAAGCCATTTGGTTCTCTTGCGAAAGTCGTGCAAGAAGATATTGAGTATCGTGAGTCAAAACAATTTCAGGAAAATCGTACTTTTTGGTTAGAAAAGTTTGCAGATGCCCCAGAAGTTGTAAGTTTGGCAGAACGAGCACCGAGAACATCAAATGGATTTTCACGAGAAACAGCTTATTTATCTAGTTCTAGCACGAAAACTTTACTAGAAGATATCAATATTTCGTTAACAAGTTGGCCGGAATTCATTGTCGCTGTAACAAGTATTTATATGCATAAATTAACAGGTGAAAATGATATTGTTTTAGGTTTACCGATGATGGGACGTCTAGGTTCTGTATCTATTCATACACCAAGTATGGTAATGAATTTAGTTCCACTTCGTATTACAGTAACTCCAAATATAACTCTTGCGGAATTATTGCAGCAAGTTTCTAAAGAAATTCGAGATGTACGTCACCATCATAAATACCGTCATGAGGAATTAAGAAGAGACTTAAAGTTACTAGGTGAAAATCAAAGGTTGTTTGGACCGTTAGTGAATGTTATGCCTTTTGATTACGGGCTTAATTTTGCTGGAAATCGTGGTATTACACATAACTTATCAGCAGGACCTGTAGATGATTTATCGATAAATGTATATAAACGTTTTGATCAAAATGAGCTAATGATTCATTTTGATGCGAATCCCGAAGTATATAATGGCGCAGAGCTAGCATTGCATAAAGAAAGATTTATGAATCTATTTGAATTAGTAATAAATAATTATGAGAAAAACGAGTCGATTGGAAAAATAAACATTACTCTGCCTGAAGAAAATCATAAAGTTTTATTGGAATGGAATGAAACGAAGGAAGATGATGAGTTAATTAGTCTACCTATATCATTTGAAAAACAAGTGCAAAAAAATCCCAATAAACTAGCGATTACTTGTGACGGTGTAAACCTTACGTATAAAGAGCTAAATGAACGAGCGAATGAACTAGCACATTATTTAGTAGAAGAAGGAATACGACCAAATCAGTTTGTAGCTTTAGTATTCCCTAGATCAATAGAAATGGTAGTTAGTATGCTAGCAGTCGTAAAGGCTGGTGCAGCGTATTTACCAATAGATCCAGAATACCCAGCAGAAAGAGTTAATTATATAGTAAATGATGCAAAACCAGTTTGTATCATAACACATTCATCTGTTTCATCTAAGTTAGTTATAGAAAATGATATGAAAAAAATTGTATTAGATGATGAAGAAACGAAAATAGCGTTACATACATATTCTCGTATGAATATAGCATGTAAGAATGATGTATCACTTTTAAACCCAGCCTATACAATATATACTTCAGGCTCAACAGGAAACCCAAAAGGTGTAATTGTTCCTATGAGAGGTTTAAGTAACTTTTTAATGGCTATGCAACAAAAGTTTTCATTAAATGAAAATGATCATTTATTAGCAGTTACAACGTTTGCGTTTGATATTTCTGCTCTAGAAATTTATTTACCTCTTATTAGTGGTGCAAGTTTAACAATTGCGCAAAAAGAAGACATACAAGAGCCATCAGCATTAACGACACTTTTACAAGAAGAAAGAGTGACCATTATGCAGGCTACACCGACGCTTTGGCAGGCGTTAGTAACTGATTATCCAGAAAAGCTACAAGGGCTAAACATACTAGTTGGTGGTGAAGCTCTTCCAGCGCATTTAGCAAATAAATTAAAAGAATTAGGTTGCTCAATAACTAATTTATATGGACCAACTGAAACGACGATTTGGTCTACTTTCATGAACATTGATGAAGGTGAAAAGGGTATACCTCCTATCGGAAAGCCAATTTGCAACACAGAAGTGTATGTATTGGATGCAGGGTTACAACCAGTTCCACCTGGAGTTATTGGGGAATTATATATTGCAGGGGAAGGACTTGCAAGCGGATATTTAGGAAAACCTGAGTTAACAGCTGAACGGTTTGTTGCAAATCCTTATGGAGAATCAGGGAAGCGCATGTACCGTACAGGAGATCTTGTGAAATGGCGTAGTGATGGTGCGTTAGAGTACATTAGTCGCGCAGATCATCAAATTAAAATTCGTGGATTCCGAATTGAATTAGCTGAAATTGAAACGGTATTACAACGACATGAAAATATTCAACAAGCGGTAGTAATGGTACGAGAAGATCGTCCAAATGATAAACGCATCATTGCGTATATCGTTGCAGAAGAAAAGGAACCGATTAATCTTTCAGAAATTCGTTCTTATGTTTCAGAAAGTTTAGCGAATTATATGATACCATCGGCATTTGTTGTGCTAGAAGAATTACCATTAACGCCAAATGGTAAGGTTGACAGAAAGAAATTACCTGCTCCTGATTTTAATGGAATGAACAATGAGAGGGTTGCTAGAAATCCGAAAGAAGAAATATTATGTGATTTATTTGCAGAAGTACTTGGTGTTTCTCGAATTAGCATTGATGATAATTTCTTTGAAATGGGTGGACATTCACTTCTCGCATCTCGTTTAATGGCAAGAATTCGTGAAACGTTAAGTGTGGAATTAGGAATTGGGAAACTATTTGAATCACCAACTGTTGCCGAACTGGCGCAACAATTAAACCATGCAAAAAGTGCAAGACCAGCTATTCAGAAAGCAAGTAGGTCAAATGAAATTCCACTTTCATTTGCACAGCGCAGGTTATGGTTCTTAAATTGTTTAGAAGGTCCAAGTCCTACTTATAATATTCCGCTAGTCATTCGTATGAATGGAATATTGAATCGGGAAGCATTACAAGGTGCTTTTTATGATGTAGTTGAGAAACATGAAACACTTAGAACAATTTTCCCTAACGTATTAGGTAGTTCCTATCAGAAAATTTTAGATATGGAAAACTTAAATCTAGAAATGGTAATAACTAATACATGTAAAGATGAATTAGAAAGTGTACTTTCAGAGGCGGTAAGATATAGCTTTAACCTCGATTTTGAGCCGGCAGTTCGTTTGCAACTTTTTACAATGAGTGAAAACGAACATGTATTATTAATTCTATTACATCATATTGTAGGTGATGGCTGGTCATTACAGCCGTTAACGAGAGATTTTACAGCGGCGTATAAAGCGCAATGTCAAGGTGACAGAGTTCAGCTGGAGACACTACCAGTTCAATACGCAGATTATGCACTTTGGCAACAGCAATTGCTAGGTGATGAAACGACACAAGAGAGTCTTATTTCAACACAATTAGATTTTTGGAAAGAAGAACTTAAAGGTTTACCAGACCAAATGGAGTTACCTACAGATTTCCAGCGTCCAATTGAGACGAGTTACCGCGGGGAAACAATTCATTTTCATATAGATGAAGGTATGCATAGTAGGTTAGTAGAGCTTGCACGTAAAAATGGAGTTAGTTTGTTTATGGTATTGCAAGCAGGGCTTAGTGCACTATTTACAAGATTAGGTGCAGGCACTGATATACCAATTGGAAGTCCGATTGCTGGAAGAAATGATGATGTACTTTCAGATATTGTTGGTTTATTTGTAAATACATTAGTGTTACGTACAAATACTTCAGGAGATCCAAGTTTTAAAGAATTATTAAATAGAGTGAAGCAGGTAAATCTTGCAGCTTATGAAAATCAAGATGTTCCATTTGAAAGGCTTGTTGAAGTATTAAATCCAGTACGTACTCGAAACAGCCATCCGTTGTTTCAAGTTATGTTAGCTTTTCAAAATACACCAGAAGCAACGTTTCATGTACCAGATTTAGAAGCGAGCCTTGAAATTCAAAGCGTTGGTTCTGCAAAATTTGATTTAACATTTGAAATTAGTGAGAGTAACGGGGTTGATGGTACTCCGAACGGTTTACATGGATTACTAGAGTTTAGTACCGATTTATATAAACGTGAAACGGTTCAAAAACTAATAGAACGATTCATTTTGTTATTAGATGATGCAACTACAAATCCAGATCAATCCATTGGCAGATTAGAAATATTAACTTTAGCAGAGAAAAATACAGTGTTAGAAAAGTGGAATGGTGGTTTTCAAATTGCACCAGAAATGACATTGCCACAATTGTTTGAAAAGCAGGCTCATATAAATCCAAATTCTATTGCTGTTGTCTTTGAAGATAAGAAATTAACTTATGAAGAGTTAAATAGAAAAGCAAATAAAATAGCTCGATTCCTAATAGCAAAAGGGATTGGTCCTGATCAACTCGTTGCTTTAGCGATGCCAAGATCATTAAACATGGTTGTAAGCTTATTAGCTGTTCTTAAAGCTGGTGCTGGATACCTTCCGTTAGATCCAGATTACCCAGCAGACCGTATTTCATTTATGCTACACGATGCGAAACCATCATGTGTTTTAACGAATTCAGAAGTGGAAATTGAATGTAATGAGGCACTAAAAGTTTTAGTTGATGATGTGAAAGTAATAGCAGAGGTTGAGAAATATAGTGAAGACAATATTGATGAAGTGGAACGAATTAAGCCATTATCTCCATCACATATTGCTTACGTTATTTATACGTCAGGGTCAACGGGCAGACCGAAAGGCGTTATGATACCTCATCAAAATGTAGTGAGACTTTTAGGAGCAACTGATCATTGGTTCCAGTTTGACGGAAACGATGTTTGGACGATGTTCCATTCATATGCTTTTGATTTCTCGGTTTGGGAAATTTGGGGACCTTTATTATACGGAGGGCGTTTAGTTGTAGTCCCACATACTGTAAGTCGCTCGCCGAAAGAATTTTTACAGCTTCTTGTTAAAGAAAAGGTTACGGTTTTAAACCAAACTCCATCAGCGTTCTACCAATTGATGCAAGCAGATCGTGAAAATGAAGAGATTGGCCAAAAATTATCTTTACGATATGTTGTTTTTGGAGGGGAAGCACTTGAGCTAAGTCGCTTAGAAGATTGGTATAGTCGACATCCTCATAACGCACCAAAGCTTATTAATATGTATGGTATTACAGAGACGACAGTACATGTTAGTTATATTGAATTAGATGAAACTATCGTCTCTTTACGGGCAAATAGTTTAATTGGGTGCAGTATACCTGACCTTAAAGTGTATGTGTTAGACAACTATTTACAACCAGTCCCACCTGGAGTAGTTGGAGAAATGTATGTTGCAGGTGCAGGACTTGCGCGTGGATATTTAGGAAGAGCAGGATTAACGGCTGAACGCTTTATCGCAGATCCATTTGGCAAGCCAGGTACAAGAATGTATCGTACAGGAGACTTAGCTCGCTGGCGTAATGATGGGACGCTAGATTATATAGGACGTGCAGATCATCAAATCAAAATTCGTGGATTCCGAATTGAATTAGGAGAAATAGAAGCAGTCATAATGAAGCACCCTAAAGCTGAGCAAGTAGCCGTTATTGTACGTGAAGATCAACCAGGGGATAAACGGTTAGTTTCTTATATCATTGCATCAAATAATGAAGCAATTGATACGAATGAAATGCGTCAGTTTGCTAGTGGTAGTTTACCAGATTATATGGTTCCATACGCTTTTGTAGTAGTAAATGAGTTACCTTTAACTCCAAACGGTAAATTAGATAGAAAGGCATTGCCAGCTCCAGCATTTATCGCATCATCTTCTAGTCGTGGTCCAAGAACACCGCAAGAAGAAATGTTATGTGACTTGTTTACAGAAGTGCTAAGTGTACCTCAAATTGGAATTGATGACGGATTCTTTGATCTTGGTGGTCATTCACTCCTTGCAGTACAGCTTATGAGCCGCATGAAAGAGGCGCTTGGAGTGGAACTAAACATTGGTACTTTATTTGCAGCACCAACTGTTGCAGGGTTAGCTGAAAGACTTGAGATGGGGAATGGTCAAAGTGCACTTGATGTGTTGCTTCCATTACGAGCAAGCGGGGATCAATTACCACTATTTTGTGTACATCCAGCAGGTGGATTAAGTTGGTGCTATGCAGGACTTATGAAATCTTTAGGAACAGATTATCCAATTTATGGTGTGCAAGCACGTGGTATTGCTAAAAATGAAGAACTTCCAAAAAGTTTAGAGGAGATGGCGGCGGATTACTTGAAACACGTTCGTGAAGTACAGCCTCATGGACCATATCGTTTATTAGGTTGGTCGCTTGGAGGAAATGTTGTGCATGCAATGGCGGCGCAATTACAAAATGAAGGGGAAGAAGTAGAATTACTCGTTATGCTTGACTCTTATCCTGGACACTTCTTACCGAATACGGAAGCGCCTACTGAAGAGGAAGCGTTAATCGCATTACTTGCTTTAGGCGGATATGACCCAGATAACATGGATGGTAAACCACTTACAATGGAAAGTGCAGTTGAAATCCTTCGTAAAGATGGAAGTGCATTAGCAAGTCTTGAAGAAGAGACTATATTGAACTTGAAAGAAACATATGTAAATTCAGTAGGGTTGTTAGGGAAATATGTACCGAAAGTTTATAACGGAGATATCCTGTTCTTTAGATCTACTGTTATACCAGACTGGTTTGATCCTATTTCTCCAAATACGTGGCTAAATTATTTAGACGGGCAAATTGTGCAGCACGATATTGATTGTAGACATAAAGATTTATGTCAGCCAGGTCCGCTTACGGAAATTGGACAAGTATTAGCGAAATATTTGCAGAATAAGAAAGGGGTAAGTAGAGTATGACGAATCCATTTGAAAATGATAATTACACATATAAAGTATTAATAAATGAGGAGGGCCAGTATTCTCTCTGGCCTGCTTTTCTCGATGTACCTATTGGCTGGAATATCGTATATGAAGAAGCTAGTAGGCAGAGCTGCTTAGAATATGTTGAATATAACTGGAAAGATTTGAATCCAAAAAGTAATCAAGTTCGCGAAAAAACATTAGCAGGAAAACGATAATGAAAGAAAAACTAAATCCAAAAGTAGTTGTAAGTATCGTTTATATAACTGCGATGTTTATGGCTGCGATGGACGCAACGATTGTAAATGTAGCACTGCAAACGATAAGTAGAGAACTACAAGTACCTGCATCTGCAATGGGGACGGTTAATGTTGGGTATTTAGTTAGTTTAGCTGTTTTCCTTCCGATTTCTGGTTGGTTAGGAGATCGATTTGGTACGAAAAGAGTGTTTTTAATTGCTCTTTTCGTATTTACAATTGCCTCTGCTTTATGCGGAATGGCTAACGATATTACTTCATTGAATATTTTCCGTATTATTCAAGGTGCTGGTGGAGGGCTTTTAACACCAGTTGGAATGGCAATGTTATTTCGAACATTTTCACCAGAGGAAAGACCGAAGATTTCTCGGTTCATTATACTTCCAATTGCTGTAGCACCAGCAATTGGTCCTATCATCGGTGGTTTCTTTGTAGATCAAATGTCTTGGCGTTGGGCATTTTATATTAATCTACCGTTTGGAATCGTTGCATTGCTATTTGGACTTCTATTTTTAGCAGAGCATGTTGAAAAATCAGCTGGTCGCTTTGATTCGCTCGGCTTTATTTTATCAGCACCAGGATTTGCGATGCTCATATATGCGCTCAGCCAGGGACCATCAAAAGGGTGGATTTCTCCAGAAATTATGAGTACTGGGATAGCTGGGGGTGTATTCATTACATTGTTTATAATCGTAGAACTGAAAGTAAAGCAACCGATGTTAGATTTACGTTTATTAAAAGAACCAGTGTTTAGAAAGATGAGTCTTATATCATTATTTTCATCAGCTGGTTTACTAGGAATGTTATTTGTTTTTCCACTTATGTATCAAAATGTGATAGGAGTTTCCGCGCTGGAATCAGGACTTACGACATTTCCAGAGGCGATTGGATTAATGATTTCTTCACAAATTGTGCCATGGTCATATAAAAAATTAGGAGCGCGAAAGGTAATTTCTATTGGATTAATTTGTACCGTGGTTATCTTTGTTTTATTAAGTTTTGTAAATCACGATACGAATCCGTGGCAAATCCGCGCATTATTGTTTGGTATCGGTATTTTCTTAGGTCAATCTGTCGGTGCGGTTCAATTTTCTGCCTTTAACAATATCACGCCGCCTTCTATGGGGAGAGCTACTACTATATTCAATGTGCAAAATCGATTAGGTTCAGCAATAGGAGTAGCTGTTTTAGCTAGTATACTAGCTGGTTTTGGAAGTAATAACGCTCAATCCGATTTTTTACCATATCAAGCAGCATTAATTGGATCAGCAATATTTTTGCTCATAGCACTACTATTTTCTTTACGTATTTCCGATAAAGAGGTAATGTCAAAGAAGAAAGAAAAAACATTATCTGTATCAGAAAAAGAGAAAGTACTTGTCAATGAATAACAATATACGCATGCTTTCTTATGAAAATTGATATTCGTTGAATAAAGGAGAGTTTACATGATAGAAAGTAAAGTTGTAGATTCTATTCCAACTTTGAATGAGAATGATTGTCAAATATGGTGGGCAAGAATTTCGGATTTACAATCATGGCATTACAATTTACTAAATGATATAGAGCGAGAGAAAGCAAATTCGTATCATCATTCGGCAGATCGAGCTCGTTTTATAATAGGTTGCGTAATAAGTAGATTAGTTCTCGGTAAGATACTTTCTATGTCACCAGTCCAAGTACCAATTGATCGAATGTGCTCAGTATGTAAAGTGCAGCATGGAAGACCACAATTACCAGAAGGTATGCCGCAATTATCCGTTTCGCATTCAGGTGAGTGGGTTGTCGTTGCTTTTACAAAATCTGCACCTGTTGGCATAGATGTAGAACAAATGAATCCAAATGTAGATGTTATGAAAATGGCAGAAGGTGTATTAACAGACATTGAAATAGCGCAAGTTATGAAACTGCCAAATGAACAGAAAATAGAAGGATTTTTAACATATTGGACTCGAAAAGAAGCGGTGCTGAAAGCGACAGGTGAAGGACTAATGATTCCGCCAGTACATATTACAGTATCAGCTCCAAATGATCCTCCAAACTTGTTGGTTTTTAAGGATAGACAAGAGTTATTAAATAATACAATGATGGAAGATGTAAAGCCTAGTTTAGATTATAGGGCCTCTGTTGCAATATTCAGTAAGGAAGTAACTGAAATTACGCAATTAGATGCGGCAGCACTTTTAAATCTTAAATAAAAAAATTATAGAAGAGGTGTTCCTCATGTTAGTAGCGGAAAATAGAAAGAATGAATTCACTTATAACGTACAAGCAATTAAAAATATTTTATTTTCTGGAGATACATCATCCATTCATGCTTTAGAAAAGCTTTTAAATGATACAGTTCAGTTTGATGTTCTTGAACAAGAGGCACTTGGTAGACAGTACATTCCGAAAGAAGCAAAGAATTTCTTTGATAAAGATGGAACATTTCTTTACCGTGTATCTAATGTTAGTTATAAAGGCAAGGTGTTATCTGAAAATCTAATTTTTGCAGACACTTCGTTTTTACCGGACGCAATAAAGAGTGAATTAGAGAGTGGAAATATTCCTGTTGAAAAGCTTATAGAAAAGATGGAAGTAAGAAGAAATGTATTATATGAAGGATATCAGCCATCTGGAAATATTATCGAATTGTTTGATGGATGTTCTGTTACAGCGAATGTGTATCCAACTAGAAAGTATCAAATTGTAAGTAAATGCAAATGTGTATTTTATATTTGTGAAGTGTATCATGCAGAGAATATAAAGCAATTGCTTAAATAAAAACAAGAAACCAGCCTATAAAATGGCTGGTTTCTTGTTTATTTAACAGCTTCTTTTAATTCTTTACCTGCTTTAAATGCAGGAACTTTACCAGCGGCGATTTGAATTTCTTCGCCAGTTTGCGGATTACGTCCTGTACGAGCAGATCTTTCGCGCACTTCAAAAGTTCCAAAACCGATTAGTTGAACTTTATCTCCAGATTGTAATGCATTAGCAATTGTGTCAAATACGGATTGTACAGCTGCAGAAGCGTCCTTTTGAGAAATATCAGCTGATTGAGCTACGTTTTTAATTAATTCTGTTTTGTTCATGTTTTCACCTCATAAAAAAATTTTTGGAATGAATGTTTTAGTATAATAGATAGTAAAGATAAAGCTATCACTATGATTAGATAGAATACTATATAATTATGTTAATTTCGTTGCAAGAGACTGAATCCCTTCTATTATTTAGGGATTAATTAAGAATCGATGCATATAAAAAGCTTTAGTATGAGGATGAGGGGGAGTATATGAATGATTTTTCGTGAAAAAAATGAGAAGGAAAGTATATTAATTCGTCAACATGACCATGGTTTTTTAGCTGGAGAGATTGCAAAACATATAAAAGAAGACTTTTTTGAAAGTAAAACATATTTAAAAGAAACAGTTGATGCAATATATGAGCATGACAGAGGATGGATAGAGCTTGATAAAGTACCAATTTTGAATGATGCTAAAAATATTCCATATACATTTATGGATTGTCCAAGCCCATTACGTTTTGTTTTTTATACGATTGGTTTGAATGAAATTGAAAATTCTAATCCATACGGGGCATTGCTTTGTAGTAAACATTTTTTATCATTTCCACTAAACGAGGAAGATGAAGAGATGATGTCATTTTATAAACATGAATTAGAACGACAAAAAAGAATCTTGAAAACGTTAACAAAAGAACAGTTTGCGATGTTCGATAAACATTATAAATTATTAAAGTTTTGTGATGAACTTTCTTTATACGTATGTATGAATAAGTCTGGTGTCAAAAAGAAAGATGAAATTGATTTATTTAAAGATGGTTTTGAAGGAACAGAAATGTTTAATAGTGAAGAGGAGAAACTTATTCAAGCTGAATGGGTGGACGAGGAAACAATTCGGATTACACCATTTCCATTTCAAACGGAATTTTATACGTATGTAAAATATAAAACGATAAATAAGCATGAAATGAAAGAAAAAGGGATTGCAAAGGTTGATAGAGAATCAGAAATGAAGAAACAAACCATTCGTTTCATACAATAAGGAGGTAATATAAATTGAAAGATTATATATTAAAACAGTGTGATTATCATGCTTGGGCCAATACAAGATTATTCAATCGATTAAAAGAGTTACCAAACTATGAGACGATTTTTAATGAGCAGATACAGAGTGTATTTCCATCCATTAAGGATACTTTTGTGCATATTTATATTACAGATCAAGTGTGGTTACATATATTGCATGGTAAAAGTATGAATGAAGCAATACAAGACCGAGAAGATTTACGAAAACAAATTGAAACTAAATCGTTACATGAATTAGAAAAAATGTTTGAAAACATGGCAAATCAATATAAAGATTTTTTAATTACAATACAAGATGTGAATGCTGTATTTGTTATTGAGAATCCATATGTAGGGAAATTAGAAACTTCGATTTTAGAATTAGTGCAACATGTCGTAAATCATGGTACATATCATAGAGGAAATATAACAGCGATGATCCGTCAACTTGGTCATTCGTCGACAATGATGGATTTTGTACTGTATTTACATATGGTTAAAAAGCAGGGAGAGTAATATAGTTTGTAAGAAGGAGAGGCTTTAATTATAGAAGTCTCTCCTTCTATTTTATTCCGCATTCATGGTAGATCGACTGATTAAAGTTTTCTTAAGAAGCTTTATTTTCTTGTAATTGCTTAGCATATTGTACAGCCTTATATGCATTGACTCTACCGTTTTTCCAGTACGTACCTGTACCACTAATTTTATCAGAAGTTGACTCAATAATTTGGCGAATTTGTGTATTACTATATCCTTGATTTGCTAAAAGAGCAGCGACTCCTGCAACATGAGGTGTTGCCATAGATGTACCACTTAATGATTGATACGTGCTTCCTTTATATGTTGAATATATATTTGAACCTGGTGCTGCAACATCTACCCAGCTACCATAAGTAGAGAATGAAGATTTTCTATCTGATTGATCTGTAGAACCAACTGCAATTACTTCGCTGTAATAAGCAGGGTAATTAGCTTTTGTATTTCCAGCATTTCCAGCAGCTGCAACTATAACAGAGCCTTTATTCCATGCATATTGAACGGCTTGTTGTAATGCAGTACCACCATTTGGAGCTCCTAAACTTAAACTAATTACGTAACTACTCAGCTTCTTCAAATAAAAAAACAGGCCAAATACATGTTTCCGATTCGAAAACATGAAAAGAAAATACTCCAATCAGAGAAAGAATCTATGCCAAATAGAGAAATTCTCTTATGAAGTCGTGTTATTCCAAGGAACCGTTCTAGTTTCTATGACTTGGTTTATCGCTTGTAAGACCGATTGTTTTTGTTTTTTCATGGTACTCATAAAGCTTCGTATCTGACAAAAAGATTCTGCGCCTTTCTTACTTCGGAAAGTCCCAGACACTTTCTGTTTTACTTTCGTCATCCGAATATCCCGTTCTGCTTGATTGTTATCAAATGGAATGGCTGGATGTTCTAAAAACGCTAGAATTCTGTCAGAATACTTGACGAAGCGATTCCATAAATTTTGAGAAGGCGTCTGCTTTCCTTTCTTCTTTTGTTTCGTGGAAAGAATCTGTTGTTCTTTCAATATGGATTGATACATAATAAACAGATTCTTTTGCGTCGCTTTTGGCATGGTACCTTCGGATTGCTTTTTCATCGTCAACGCTTGCGTTAGAAATTTCTGCATCTGTTGTGCCCATTGTTCTCCAGTACTATCTATAATTCCTTGTAAATCTCGTAAGAGATGGGCATTACATAAAACGTGACGACAATCTGTATACGCATCATACGATTTCCAACCATCATGCATCGCAATTCCAGAAAAAGATGGCAAGATTTCTCCAGCATCCATTGCTTCTTTTCCACGTTTTTGATGAATATGTTGCAATGTCACCTCCGGTGTACTGGCAGTATGTAACCATTGTGTTTTGTTTTCTACACGCATACCAGTTTCATCAAAATGGACAACAGGAGACTGCAGAATCTTTTCCTTTACTTCTTTTATGAATGGCTGCAATTGAGAAGCGAAAGCCTGTGTATGATTTACCAGGGTTCCTTCGCTTATAGAATGTCCAAAACAATCCTGAAAGAATTCTTTTGTTCGCTTCAAAGAAATGCATTGATAATGCGTTAAATAGGGAATCAGTCTTTTTATATTTGGACCATATTGAACAGGACGAGATACTGTCGAAGGAAATTGGGCTTCTTGGATAGAATGGCAATGTGGGCATTCTTTCTGTTCTACTTTATGTTCTGTCACTTCGATCTGAATAGGTGGTAAGTCATACACTTGGCGAATGCGATACCCTTTTACAGGCTCGTGGTTCAAGGAAGTATGACAACAAGTACAATATGTAGGAGAATGTGTAATCGTATGATCTGGAGTCGCTGTCAAACCAAGAGTATGTCCCTTGTGGCCCAACTGGCCACCCGTTTGACGATGAGACGGTTTGCGCAAACTTTTTGTAACGGGCTTACCCAAACCATCTGTAGAAGGTGGCTTATGACTATTTTTGGAGTTTTTTTTTGAAGCATTTTCTAGTTCTTGTATACGTTTTTCTAACTTAGAAAATGTTTCTTCAAATAAAGAAATAACAGCTTCAGGTCCTTTTTTATATGTATCTAAAATAATTTTTCGATCGACCATAAGATTTACCTCCCCTGTTTGATATACTCAGTATTTACAAATGGGAGGCATATGAAACTAGTAAAATTTAAAAAAGACACCGAAAGGTGGCTGAGTAGTTACCTAATTACTTTTGCACCCGAATCAGCAGCTTCTCGAATACCTTGCGCTACAGCATCAAGAGTACCACTTCCTTGATTATCTAATACGCGGACAGCATAAATTGAAGTTTGTGGGGCAACACCAGCAATTCCGACGCTGTTATTCGTAAGTGCTCCAGTAATTCCAGCGCAATGTGTACCATGACCATTACCATCATCAGATGTATTGTCGTTATCAACATAATCATGCCCGTAAATTACTTTCGAAGCCAGATCAGGGTGTGAGCCTTGAACTCCTGTATCAATAATAGCTACTTTTACACCAGGATCACTTCGTTGGCTATCCCAAGCTTGTGGAGCTTGAATCTTTTGTAATCCATATTGATTATTAAAATATGGGTCGTTTGGAGTCCAAAAGGCGTGAACGTAATAATTTGGTTCTGCATATTCCACATCTGGATTATTTTTATAACTCTTTATTTTTTCTTTTACAGTACCTTTTGAAAATTGTACGACTTCAAAACCTAACTTATCATCTTTAGATAAGACATTAGCTCCGACAGATTTATGAAAAGATTGCACATTACTTAAAGATGCATTTTGTTTGAACTTAACGATTAATTGGTTAGGAACGTAATCAGTAGATGATGTTTCAGCACTTGAAGTATTCGTGTTAAAGAAGAAACCACCAATAATAAATGATAAAACAGATAGGAAAACAATGATTTTGTTTTTCAAAAGATTTTTCCTCCCTTTTCTTGGATGAGTTTTTCAGCGACACTTTAATGTCGCATTCCTTTTCAACTATATAGTTAGACCATACGATTTATGACATTTATGTGAAAAACTTTTGAAGGAATAAAAAGGAGTAAATATTGATATAAATATATTTTTAATGATAGTAATTAAGTAAAAGAGGGGATGAAAAAAGGAATGCTCATCATGTATGAGTCATTCCTTTTTTCATAGATTAACTTGCCTGTTTTTTATTATTTTCTTTCAATTTCTCTGCTTGTAAAAAGCGATTCGTTTCAGCAACAACAATACTACTTAATCCAATCAAACCAATCAAGTTTGGAATTGCCATAAGTCCATTTGCAATATCAGCAAATGTCCATACGATTCCTAGCTTTAAATTAGCACCAATTGCAATCATGAAAATAAAGATTGCTTTATAATATTTAACTGCACTTTCTCCGAATAAATAAGCTACACATTTTTCTCCATAATACGACCAGCCTAAAATAGTAGAGTAGGCAAATAAAATAATTGCGATACCGAGAATCATACTACCAGCAGTACCGAATACAGATTGGAATGCAAGTGTTGTAGCTTCAACACCAGTTTTACCTGATTTCCAAGCGCCTGTAGTAATTAATACTAGTCCTGTAATTGTACATACAATAAACGTATCTAGAAAAGTACCAGTCATTGAAACTAAAGCTTGCTTTGCAGGCGAATCGGTTTTTGCCGCCGCCGCCGCAATTGGTGCACTCCCTAAACCAGCTTCGTTCGCAAATACACCACGCGCCATTCCGATTTGGATAGCTGATGCAACTGTTGCCCCAATAAAACCACCAGCAGCAGCTGTACCATTAAATGCACCAGAAAAAATAAGTGAAAATGCTTCTGGAATTTGGTCGTAGTGATAGAAAATAATTATAAGACCAGCAATTATATAAAAGAAAGCTTTAATAGGAACGACATATCCCGTCACTTTCCCGATTTTTTTTACACCGCCTAAAATAACAATTGCGATTAAAAATGACATTACTATACCAGTTAAAGCAGGAGGGAAAGAGAAATTAATTCGCATTGCCTCTGCAACTGAGTTAGATTGCACCATATTACCAATACCGAAAGAAGCAGTTGTACCAAATATAGCGAATAATATAGCAAGCCATTTCTTACCTAAACCACGCTCTAAATAATACATTGGTCCACCTGAATATTCACCATTTTCATTACTAACACGGTATTTCACTGCAAGTATTGCCTCTGCATACTTTGTTGCCATACCTAAAGCGGTAATCCACATCCAAAATATTGCACCAGGACCACCAATTGTAACCGCTGTTGCAACACCGGCTATATTACCCATACCAATCGTTGCGGCCATAGCTGTCATGAGTGCTTGGAAGTGACTAATATCTCCAGAAGAAGAAGTATCTTCTGATTTTTTAAACGCTAGTTTGTGAGCGTATAATAGTTTACTAAACTGTAAACCTTTCAAACGCACTGTGAGAATGATACCTGTTCCAACGAGTAGCAACAAAGTTGGTAATCCCCACACGTATTGATTTAGTTGTTCTAATACTTTACTTACTGTCTCCATCTTTATTCTCCTTTTTTAGAAAAAATAAAAACCACTTCAAGTAAATGAAATGGTCTCTGGAGAAACAAGGGATAGAAAAATAAACCGATACAATCGGCTTTTTCTTTCGCTTGTCTCTGTCCTTTTACCTGAGAGATTATCCGCTAAAGTAGCGGATTTGCTCCTTCGGTGCTCGTTTTCCTCCGCGCTCTATGAAAGCGAGAGGGAGTCTCTCCAGAGATTCGTCCCCATGCAGTTCTACTTGTAACCAAGACCTGAGAGTTTCAAAGCTGGTATAACAACTTTTTGCCCCGTCGGTAGATCAATAGACCTTCTCCTGAATGGTTCATCCGAATTATAAAATTTATAAACACATTGATTGTAAATCAATAAAAATATTATAGACATACAAATTGTGAATTGCAATCATTTTTTATTTTAAAATAGTAAATAGTTTTATTTTTTTGTAAGTCCTAATTTATCTTCAACTTCATTTAAAGTAGATAAAGCGATGACAATATGTTGATCCGCAAGTCCTAAAGCTTGTTTTGTTTTTTCAATAGTTTCATTGGTTGGAGTAGAGTTATTTGCTCCGTCTATAATCAAATTTGCTGCATTTTTCATGAAATTTGATGCGGATTTAAACTGAGTTGTGAATTGAAGTAGTTGTTTTTGTATATCTATATCTGTTATGTTTTCTTCAATTTTAAGCGTGTCTATTTCGTTCATAATTGTTTCGTACTGTTTGGAAACAGCACTCATTGTAACTAATAGTTTATTTCGATCTACTGAATCTCCATTCGTGTTAATCTCTTCCCAGGCAGGTAACCAATCTTTTTCGATGATGTCATTATAATGAGTAGTCAATTCATGAATTTTAGGTTGTAATTTCGTTTTGAAAGTTTTTGTCTCCGCTGTTTCTACAGTTGCTTTTTCGTTGTTATTTTTAACATTAGTAACATAGAAAATCGTACCGAAAATGATGAAAATAGAAATAACAACTGTCCATTTAGTAAAAAGTAATTTCTGCAATATGTAACGCCTCCAAAATTTAAAAACTTATAATTATAATATATAACAATAATGTTGTTTAAAGTAGAGAAAATAGGTTAGAAATAATTTAAATTATGACTTTTCTATACACGAATAATTAAATTTAGTAAAATGATGAAAGCTATATGCGAGAAAAGAGGGTTTTTAGTGAAAATGAATAGAAGAAAACTGGTTTTAAGTATTTCAATGGCTATGTTATTAGTTGGTTTATTTGCACTCATATATGTAGACAAAGAATCTAAAATTAAAGATTTTCCAGTGCCAATGTCAGCAATCCATATTAACGATGATAATGAAGAGGACTATCAATATATAAGTGTAATGCCTATTACAAAAGCAAATGGATGGGAGAACTTAGGGGAAAACGGGCATACTGTTAGTTTTAAAAAAGGGGAGCGGAAGGTAACTGTATTACATTATCCAGGAGAAATTACGTATTATTTATTTGAAAAATAATTGATGATAAGAGAGATAGGGAGTAGATGATAATGTAGGATTGTTTACTTTCTATCTTTTTCGGATTTTAATTCTGAATTGTTTGAATTAAAAATATTATGCATATAGAATAAAATAGTATATTTTATTGAATGATATAAATAGCGATACATAATTATATTATGTAAACTATAACTGGGATAAGAAAACAAAGTAAGAGATTTTAATTTTTATATTTTAGATGTATTTTTACACGGTAAGTATTCTCGTAATCAACTTACAACATTTACGGAGGGCATCAAATTTTGATTAAGTAATGGAGCTGATAACAAAAAAATTAATGTTTGTGTATATGGAAAAATAGAAAGTATGGCGAGTGGGAAATGGATCGAATCATAAGGGGGAATTAAAAATGTTACTAAAAACAATCTACTGTAAGGTGGAAGAAGAGAAAAAGAAATTGTTTTCAAATGCGCAAGAAAAATGGAGTGATATACGGCATCTAGATGGTTTTCATGGACAATTTGGTGGATGGTATGAAGATGAGGCATGTGTATTTACTTTATGGGAAGATAGAAGTACATATCAATCATTTATGAATGGTGCTCACGATACAATTTATGTAAATAGTAATCAAGAGGATACGTTTCTTTCGTGTGAAATTGAATTATTTCAAACGTTGTATGATATAACTGATACGCATTTGAAAGACGTTGTTACAGAAGGATCATTCGTAAGAGTTGCTATATGTGATGTAAAGGTGGAAAAGGAAAAGTATTTTTTACAGAAGCAAGAAACAATTTGGAATAAAGGAATGGAAAAAGCAAAAGGAATGTTAGGTGGAGTAGTTGGGAAGTCTTTAAAAAATGAAAATCGTTACATAGTGTTAACGTATTGGAAAGATGAACAGACGCATCAACATTATGTGGAAGAGATTTTCCCAGATTTATATAAATTAGCTAATATTCATGAAGATATAGAAGAGATAAAAGGAAAACAAGCTGTATGTAAGGAAGAATGGCTTGTATATTAAACGCTGAAAAAGTGTATAAATGAATGTATAATAAAGATATTTTCTTATAAACAAGTAATTAATAGAAGACGTTATATACCCTTTCATGTTAATATATTTAAGTTATAATAGGAGGCTTACCCTTTTGTATTGTACGGTAGAAGCAGTGTGAGCTTGAAATTTTTTTAGAAAAGGATGTGCCTAATTTGCGTATCAATAAATTTATTAGTGAAGCTGGAAAAGCGTCTCGACGTGGAGCGGATAAACTAATTAATGAGAGAAGAGTAATTATTAACGGTAAGGTTGCAAAAATTGGTGACCAAGTGAACCCAGGTGATGATGTACGAGTAAATGGAGAGCAGCTTCGAATTGCTCGAGATCACGTATATATCGCTTTAAATAAACCAGTAGGTATTACATGTACGAGTGAAAAATCAGTAAAAGGTAATATTATCGATTTAGTGAACCATCCTTTACGAATTAGTCACATTGGACGTCTTGATAAAGACTCAGACGGTTTAATTTTGTTAACCAATGATGGTGATATTGTTAATGAAATTTTACGTGCTGAAAACAAACATGAGAAAGAATATATCGTTTCAGTAGATAAGCCAATTACACCTGATTTCTTAGAGAAAATGGCAGCGGGTGTTAAAATTTTAGGAACAAAAACGCTTCCTTGTGAGGTTACACAGTTATCAAAATATGAGTTCCAAATTATTTTAACACAAGGGCTAAATCGTCAAATTCGCCGTATGTGTGAAGCTTTAGGTTATCAAGTATACACGTTAAAACGTACGAGAATTATGAATATTGAATTGAATAATTTACCGGTTGGGCAGTGGAGAGATTTAACAAAGAAAGAGAAAAGACGTCTATTTGCAGACTTAAATTACGAACCACAAGATTGGTAAAATTGTGAAGTGAAACCAAAAAAATTTGGTTTCACTTTTTTAATTAAATAAATAATTTTTTTAAACACTTGCAAAAATAAAATGAATAAGATATATTAAATAACAATAAATGGATGTTTTACAAAAAGCAAAGAAAAGGACACGAGTTATTTTACCCGGTTATACAGAGAAGGAAGGAAAGCTGAGAACTTCCTAACGCAGAAAAATAACTTACCACCTTAGAGCTGCACTAGGGAAATTAAGTATCTAGTGCCGTGTATGCGACGTTATCGCAAAAGAAGCCATTATGTTTTTTGTGATGGGAATCTGGGTGGAACCACGGATATAAGCATATTCGTCCCTATATTTAGGGATGAATATGCTTTTTTGCATTAAATTTCATAATAAGCGAAGAAAAGGACACGAGTTATTTTACCCGGTTATACAGAGAAGGAAGGAAAGCTGAGAACTTCCTAACGCAGAAAAATAACTTACCACCTTAGAGCTGCACTGGGGAAATTAAGTATCTAGTGCCGTATAAACGACGTTACCGTAAAAGAAGCCATTGCATTTTGTGATGGGAATCTGGGTGGAACCACGGGTAAAAGCACGCTCGTCCCTATGTTAGGGATGAGTGTGCTTTTTATTATGAAATGGAGAGATGAAAAATGAAAGAACAAATGATTGAAATTAAATTTCCAGATGGTAGCGTGAAAGAATTTGTAAAAGGAATTACTTTAGAAGAAATTGCGGGATCCATTAGCAGTAGTTTGAAAAAGAAAGCAGTCGCGGGGAAAGTGAATGATGGGTTATATGATTTACGCCGAAATATTGAAGAAAATGCGGAAGTAGAAATCATTACTATAGATTCAAATGAAGGTGTAGAAATTACAAGACACTCTGCGGCACATATTTTAGCGCAAGCTGTAAAAAGAATGTATGGTGATATAAATCTTGGGGTGGGGCCTGTTATTGAAAATGGATTTTATTATGATATGGATCTTCCAAGTAGTGTAAACGTAGAAGAATTACGAAAAATCGAAAAAGAAATGAAAAAGATTATAAATGAAAATATAAAGATAGAACGAGTTGAGGTTTCTCGAGAAGAAGCAGCAAAACTGTTTCAAGAAATGAACGATCGCTTGAAATTAGAACTTTTAGAAGCAATTCCTAGTGGGGAAAGTGTAACACTATATAAACAAGGTGAATTTGTAGATTTATGTAGAGGGCCACATTTACCATTTACAGGTTATTTGAAAGCATTTCAATTAACTCACGTTTCCGGTGCATATTGGCGAGGTGATAGTAATAACCAAGTGCTTCAGCGCATATATGGTGTTGCATTCTCTTCTCAAAAAGAATTAGAAGAGTATTTACATTTCGTTGAAGAAGCAGCAAAAAGAAATCATCGTAAGTTAGGCAGTGAGCTTGAGTTATTTATGTTTTCTGAAGAGGCTCCGGGAATGCCGTTTTATTTACCGAAAGGACAAATGATTCGTAACGAATTGGAAGCATTTTTAAGAGAAATTCAAAAAGAGTACAATTATCAAGAAGTACGCACTCCGTTCATGATGAACCAAGAAGTATGGGAGAGATCAGGGCACTGGGGACATTATAAAGATAATATGTATTTCTCTGAAGTAGATAATAAAAGTTTTGCATTAAAACCGATGAACTGCCCAGGGCACATGCTTATGTTTAAAAATAAATTGCATTCTTATCGTGAATTACCGATTCGTATGTGTGAATTTGGTCAAGTACATCGCCATGAATTTAGTGGTGCCTTAAACGGATTATTAAGAGTACGTACTTTCTGCCAAGATGATGCACATTTATTTGTAACTCCAAAACAAATTGAAGATGAAATTAAATCAGTAATGGCGCAAATTGATTACGTATATAAAACTTTTGGATTCGAATATGAAGTAGAGCTTTCTACTCGTCCAGAAGACTCAATGGGTGATGATAAATTATGGGAGCAAGCAGAAGCAGCATTAGAAAATGTATTACAATCGCTAAATTATAAATATAGACTAAATGAAGGTGACGGTGCATTTTACGGGCCGAAAATTGATTTTCATATTAAAGATGCTTTAAATAGAAGTCACCAGTGCGGAACAATCCAGTTTGATTTCCAAATGCCAGAGAAATTTGATTTAAATTATATAGATGAAAATAATGAAAAGAAAAGACCAGTTGTTATTCACAGGGCAGTTTTAGGGTCATTAGATCGCTTCTTAGCAATATTAATTGAGCACTTTGGAGGTGCGTTCCCGGCATGGGTGGCACCAGTTCAAGTGAAAGTAATTCCAGTTTCAAATGCAGTACATGAACAATATGCCAATGAGATTGCACTTAAATTAGCACAAGCTGGAGTTCATGTTGAACAAGATGCACGAGATGAAAAATTAGGATATAAAATAAGAGAAGCACAAATGCAAAAAGTGCCGTATGTTCTTGTTATTGGAGATAAGGAAATGGAAAACGGAGCTGTAAATGTACGTAAATATGGGGAAGAGAAGTCAGAAGTTATTGCACTAGATGTATTTGTGGCAACTATTGAAGAAGAAATAAAGAATAGAAAATATTGATTGTAAAGAAAACACACTATTAGAAATTAGTGTGTTTTCTTTTTTATCTTACAAAAATGTAAGGTAAATGTAAGCGAAATCGAGGGAACGAGTTGTAGAAAAATGAGAATATGAAGTAGGAAATAGGTTCATGTTACAGGTGTAACTCTTATTGAATGAATAATTAAAAAAATCTTAAGGATTTACATGACAAAATAATAAGAAATATGTGAGAAATTAATTTTATACAAAAGGGATGGAGTGAAAGAGATGTCAACAAATGTAGTTACTGTAGAAAGTGTAGAAAAAACGTATGGAAAAAGAAATGAGAATCAGTCAAAAGCATTAAGGGGTGTATCGTTAAGTATTAAAGAAGGAGAATTTGTCGGGATTATGGGTCCTTCTGGGTCTGGAAAAACGACTTTACTTAATGTGATAAGTACACTTGACCAAGCGACAGGTGGTAGTGTGACGATAGCTGGTACAAATATTACTTCTATGAAGGGCAATGCGTTATCTGATTTTCGCTCTCAAAAATTAGGTTTCATTTTTCAAGATTTTAATCTACTAGAAAACTTATCAATTTATGAAAATATAGCTTTACCACTTTCTCTGCAAGGCGTACCATCAAGTGAGATTACTGGAAAGGTAAATGACGTTGCGAAGAAATTAGGAATTACTGAAATTTTAACAAAATATCCAACTGCTGTTTCTGGTGGACAAAAGCAAAGAACAGCGGCGGCAAGAGCTTTAGTACATAATCCAGCAATTGTATTAGCAGATGAACCGACAGGTGCGCTTGATAGTAAAAACGCAAAAAGTTTATTAGAAGCAATGCAAGATTTACATGAAAATCACAATGTAAGTATTTTGATGGTTACACATGATGCATTTAGTGCAAGTTATTGTGAGCGTATTTTATTTATTCAAGATGGTCTTCTTTATAAAGAATTAAATCGTCAAGGCACTAGAGAGAATTTCTATCAAGACATTTTAGGTGTGCTCGCTCATATGGGCTCAGCTGCTGAGTCTAAGTAGGGGGCGAAACTATGTTATTTAAATTATCACGTCATAGTATGAAAAAAATGTTAAAAGATTATATGGTTTTACTTATTGGCCTCGTTATTAGTATTAGTATTTTCTATATGTTCCAAACGATGGCGATGAATAGCGAATTTACGAAAGATAATAGCCTAATTAGTAGTATTAGACTCGTCTTTTGGGTAGGTGCAATACTATTATCTTTCATTACTGTATTTTATATTATATATGCCAACTCTTTCTTACTCACGTTAAGAAGAAAAGAACTCGGTATGTACATGATGCTTGGTGCAAAAAAGAAAAAAGTAGCACAGTTATTATTTATTGAAACATTCGGTATGGGTATTGTCAGTATTATTATCGGTATTTTAGTAGGGATGTTACTTGCAAGTGTAGCAGGAAATTTTTTAATGAATGGAATGGAAATTTCAGCAAAAGGTAGTTATGCATCTGTATACACACCAGCAATTTTAGTTACAGCTATTTTCTTCTTAATACTATTTTTCATTACTGGCTTAATGAACAGTGTCCGATTGTTACGTAAAACTGAACTAGAGTTAATTCGTGAAGATGAAACACTAGATGAAGTGAAGAAAAGTAAAACTCGCATTATTATAATGACAGTACTTGGTGTATTACTAGTAAGTATAGGGTACTATTTTATGATCAATGTAAAAATATATGCTGAATTAGGTTTTATTATAGCAACCATCGTTACAACACTTGGAACATATTTTACCTTTAGTTCATTACTCCCATTTTTTGTGATGAAAATTAAGGGGAATAAAAAACGAAATGAAACTGGTCTAAATAGTTTTACATATGCACAGCTACGCTTTCGAGTAAATAGTTTATCGAGAGTATTAGGTACTGTAGCGATGTTAATTGCATTAGGCGCAGGTGCGATGACGGCAGGTATGGCTTTCCAAAAAAATGTAGGTATTATGACAGACTTTTCTCGTGTATATGATGTTGTAATTCATGATCCGAATGATCAAGACAAAGCTGCCTTAAAAGAAATGGAAATTGTTGAAGAAAGCAAGTACAAATATAAAGTAGATGGAGAAGCCGTTTATTATTTACGTAACGACTTAACTGCGAAACCACCACTTGTTTCAGACCATTTTGATACAAAAACGTTAAAAGAGCCTGTTCGTAAACGTGTGACTGAACCTTTAACAGAACCTGTATATTCAGCTTTAGAGGCTCCTGAATTAGCAAAATTCCCTCGTATGCCAAAGGATTGGGAAGACGCAGTTGTAAGAGAGATACAAATTACGCATAATCAATTTAACGGAAAACCAGTAAGAATTGCAGACGAAGAGCATTATAAAGGAATTCAAGGAACAGAACACACTGTAACATTAGCAAAAGTAGATGATATGAAAAAATATAAACCGTTATTAATCGAAATAGACAAGAGACAAAAAGCACAAATTGAAAAAGCAACAGGTGAAAAGGTAGACTTATTTACGAAAATGACAATTTATCAGTTTATGAACAGCTTCATGAGCGGAACAATGTTTATGGGATTTTTCCTCGGAATTGCCTTTTTAGCAATGATGGCAAGTTCCCTTATGTTCAAGATATTAACAGGTGCTTCTCGCGACATACGCCGTTATGAAATGTTACGAAAAATTGGTGTGAGACGCAGTATGCTAACGAAAAGTATATATAAAGAAATTTCATATTTATTTATCTTCCCAGCAATCATTGGCATTTCTCACGTTTTAGTAGGGCTTAACTTATTCAGCTTTATATTAGTTGACCCGTTTGTAAAAGTGTGGGTGCCAATTGGGATATTCTTAATCATTTATTTCATCTATTACTGGATAACTGTTCAACTTTATAAAGGTATGGTAATGCCGAAAGAAGAGGTAGCTAAATAGTTTATCCCGCTATTTGCCGGGCAATAAGACTCCACCTCAAAATTCAGCGGAAGCAAAGAAGTTAGGTGGGGCCCTGCTGCCCGTAAAAGCCCGAATGATTAAAGTTTCACTTTATGAAAAGAGTCCTTGTTTTGAAAATAGAGACTCTTTTTTATGTTTTTTACAAATAACGAAAATATTAGATGATGGTCAAAAAATATAATATAACTTCTAATAAATGACTAAAATAATAATGTTTTGTCGAGAGAAACGATACGAAGTATGAAAGAAATACTACAGTTATTTCAAAACAAAGTATATGCATGTTTTTTCTAGGGAGCTATAGAGAAATAGAAAGAATAAAAAAGATAGCTGAAGACAAATTGTTTTCAGCTATCTTTTTTGTTTAATTTAGTGATGTCCAGCTAGTAGAGTAAATGCTATTATTAGGAGAAAACCACTAGTTGCCCATATTAGAAATGTAAGGAAAGAGAGCTGTTTCTTAGCTTTCCAAAGCATTTCATGAATTGTGACATAGCCAAGTGAACCGATAGCACTTCCCATAATGAGTCCTTGCAGGTGAAGAGCTTTTCCTTCCATCAAAATGCCAAAAACTGTGCCAGTACCGAGAATAAGAGAAAGTAATAAAGTTGTTAATAAAAAGGAAACATATTTATGCTTTGTAAAGAGAAAGGGGATAATTAATGCTAAGCCTTCAGGAATATGGTGAATGACGATTGCTATTAAAAAGGGAATGGCAGAGTCATTATGATTTATAAAAGCTGTACCTAACGCAAATCCACTAGGTATATTATGAATAAATATAGCGAAAGAGAGAAAAAGGAAGGTTTGCCATGCTTGTTGCTCTTTTTTATGTATCATTGGATGGTGACAATAGTTATCTAATAAGCTCATAACTAAAATACCGATGGCTATACCAAGTATAGGCCCAATCATTTCGTAGCTTGAAAATGTTTCAGGAATAATTTCAAGGGATAAAAGCCCAAGTAAAATTCCGCCACATAATGCGTATAAACGATGCATCTTTTCTTCAATGAGTTGGCGTGTTGCTACTCCAACAGCACCGCCTAATAGTAATCCACCAAATGAAAAAAACGTAACAATCATTGGAATCCATAATCGTTCCATAGTATCACACTCCGATTCTTCCACTTATTTTTAGCTTACGAAAAGGAAAGTTAGAATAGTCCAAGTAATTGTGTTTGAGTATAGAGAAAAAAGTAGTGATTCGTTATAATCTATATATTAAACTTAAGTGAGGAAATGAAAAGGGGAATTGGTTATGCAACAAATTAAAAAAATAGGAAACTCATTTTGGTATATGACACCTGTTTCTGAAACAGATAGACCTATCTTAGGAATGGTCGTTGGACAAGAAAAAACGTTAATGATTGATGCAGGGAATTCAGAAGAACATGCACAATTATTTTTAGAAATGTTAAAAGAACAAAATGTATCGAATCCAGATTTCGTAGCACTAACCCATTGGCATTGGGATCATATTTTTGGATTGCCTGTACTACAAGATGCATTGTCTATTGCACATTCTGAAACGAAAAAAGAGATGCGTACACTTGTTTCTTATGAATGGACAGATGAAGCTTTGGACGCACGCGTAAAAGAGGGTACTGAAATTGCATTTTGTGCGGATTGCATAAAAAAAGAGTTTGAAGAAAAAGCGAGAAATATTAACATTATTCCTCCGACCTTAACGTTCCAGAATCAAATTGAATTAGATCTTGGTGAAGTGACATGCGTGTTAAAACATGTGGGCGGAGATCATGCACATGATTCAGTTGTTATGTACATAAAAGAAGAAAAGATATTGTTTTTAGGGGACTGTATATATGCAGATATTTTTTCCTCGAAGTGGAACTATACGACGAAAAGAACGTTTGCGTTAATAGATGAATTAGAAAAATTTGATGCTGAGACATATATTCTTTCTCATGGAGAAGCGATAAATCGAGAGGAGTTTTTACAAGAGATTCGTATGTTAAAAACAGTAGGAACTTATACAGAAGCTCATAAGGGCGATGAAGAGAAGATAAAGGCAGCGTACAAACAAGAACTAGATAGAGAATTAAATGAAGATGAGTTAGAAACAATAACGTATTTTGTCAATGGTTATGAAATGAATAATCTGTAAGACACTACATTAATCAAATATAATTAAATTGCACAAAAAGAGTATTGAAATTTAATTCAATACTCTTTTCAATAGTTAAATATGTAGTTTCAACTAAATTCTAAATATAGGGGTTCATCGTCTGAAGTGATTTTATTCTATTTATTTTTCGTATAGATAGTGGTTCAAGTAGAAGCTTTCTTTGCTAATTCAGTAATATATTCAAAGAATACATCACGTTTTACATCATAAACGACATTTACAGGTCGTCCATCAGCAGTTTCCTCTGTACGTCCTTGGCTTGGTCCGTATGTATGAACAATACTATTAATTGTTTCAGTTTTTGCAAGGTTAGTGTTTCCGACAAGCGCGGTAGTTAGTACATCCCATAAATAGTAGGTAGAGTTCGTTGAGAAGTGAACGAGAGGGGGAACCATTGCATAGCATTGACCAAGGAAATCCATACCAATATACTTTCGTTCTTTTGCCCATTGTTCACGTATGTTTATAGTTAACGGAACTTGGTTTGTACTTTCTAGTGTCACTAAGTCGATTTTAATTTTTGCATCCCATACACGAGCCACTGCTTCAGGGTCCCAAAACGAATTCCACTCAGCTGTTCCATCATGCTCTGGTTCATGTACATTGCCTGCTGTAAGAAATGTACCACCCATCCAAACGAGACGTTCAATTTTATCTTCTATGATGGGAGTTTCATATAATGCACGAGCAAGGTCAGTTAGGGGTCCCGTAAATAATAAAGTTGTTTTTCCTTCCGTTTGTAGAAGCGTTTCTATTAAGTGATGATGTGCAGACTTTGCTGCTACAGGTGTTATAACTTTTCCAGCCTCATTTAAAATTGGTAAAGCATCTACATAAAATGCATGCATCCGCCAGTCTTTTGGAAATGGATTTTTCGCACGGGAATTTGATGCGGCTACTTTAATATATTCTTTGCTGAAGCGATCAATAATTTTGCGACTTGCAGATATTGCTGGTTCCAAATAGCAATCAGCAGGGATAACTGAAACACCTGTAAGTTTGACATTATCCATCTGAAGTAATAAAAATAGTGAAATTAAATCATCTACACCACCATCATGATTGAAGTACACTTTTTTCATCATTGTAATCTCCATCCTATTTGATTTAGTTAGAAATTAAACATGAATTGAGGAAAAGTCATCAATAATTTCGACTACTTCAATTTCGCCATTAATGAGTAGCTCAGGGAGTTCGTTATTCACATTTCCTTTCCAATATTCTCTAGCTTGTTCCATTTTTTGAGAAAAAGGAATAGCATCTTCTTTCGGTAAAAGATTCCCGTCACCTTCAAAAGAACTTCCGATTACTCGTAGTTTAACAATCTGCAAAACTTCTCGATTGTAAGAATCAAATAATGCTTTCCATTTTAAAGCATCTTCATAGCTTTTAGCAGCATATAAACAAGACAATCTTGATGGATAATCAGGATATTCTTGCAGCCTAACCATTTCCATAATCGTTTCTCTAATGGCTCTAATTGTTTGATCCATGTAATTCATAACTACTGTAGCATTTTCATTCTTTATATGTAATTCTTCATTTGTATAATGTTCTTTTAAAATTTGTATAGAATCTTCACCACTAGAATTTAAATGTTTTCTTTCAAAAAAGAAGTGGAATAGCGTATTAGTTTGATTTTTATTAAATTGAATGCTTTGTCCGATCTTCATTTTTTTCCTTGTTACGATATGATATACGAAAAATCCTTGTTCATTCATGGTTCTCCTCCTAGTAGTAATGTTTAAATTTAGTAATTCAACATTGAAATATATAAAACCTTTATAAGTAAAAGTGAGAATTTGAGTTGAAAGTAAAGAAAATATATGAAAACGTTTTAAATTTGTTCACAAAATGTTCACTTACGAAGAGGTTTCCAATATCGATATAATGACAAAGACTCAAAGAGAAAGGATGATGAATTTTGCCAACAACAAGAAAGGAAAACCTCCAATTTGGTATGATGATGTGCCTTGGGATGGTTATCGTAATGACGTTTTACAATTTACTAACGAATGGATCAGGAGGGCCAATTCATATTAAGGAGATCGCATTAGAACTACTAATTGGATTTATTATTGCGCTATTAATTGAAATATGTATCGTTGGACCTAGTGCGAAAAAAATTGTATTCATGTTGCCATTTGATAAATCGAAAAAAGTAAATATTATTATTGCGATGGCGACAGCTATGGTTATTGGAATGGTTTTCTTCATGTCGTTTTATGGAATGGCAATGATGTATTTTCATAATGGATTACATGGTGAATCTTTTGTTTCAATGTATTTCTCGATTTTTATTAAAAACTTCATTATGGCGTATCCATTACAATTAATTATTATGGGGCCGCTTGTGCGTTTCTTATTTGGAAAGTTTGTTTTGAAGAATAAACCTATTAATGTAGCGTAATTATAATTATTAAAATTATATATAATAATAAAAAGATAAAAACACATCTCAATTATTTTGAGGTGTGTTTTTTTATGGTCATTCGCAGTTATTTTCATACTGATGTGACATTTGTCCTTTTGTTTATATAGGATTATAGCTTTTAATTAAGTCAGAAATAAAGGATGAGGAGATGATTTTTTGAAAGGTATTCTATTTGCTGTTTTTGCGGGGATATTTATAACACTTCAAGGAACCTTTAATGCGAAACTTAGTTCACATATCGGTATATGGTCGACGAGTATTATAACCCATTTAATTGGATTCATTATTGCAACAACTGTATTTTTGTTAAAGAAAGAAGAGAAAGTAACAGATTTAAAGAGTGTGAAAAAAGTATATTTAGCAGCGGGTGCATTTGGTGGATTCATTATTTGCGCAGAAACTATGGCGATATATTCACTAGGAGTTACATTGACAGCTGGCACACTAATGGTTGCTCAATTGTTAACGGCAACAGTTATTGAAATGAAAGGACTGTTTCATATAAAAAAGATACAGATGGAGAGATATCATATTGTGGGAACAATAGTAATGATTATAGGTATTGTTGTATTTAATATGTAAATGAAAGGAGGAAATGAATATGGAGAATAGATCAAGTTTAATTACGCATTATTTGAAAATCAATAAAACGCTCGAGGTTTTTTCAGAAATAGATACAGCATATTTTCAATTAAATCACTTTGAAAAAGGCGAGCTTATTTGCAATATAGATGACGAAATGGATCGTTTATATTTTGTTGTTAAAGGGAAAGTAAAAGTTTATACGATTACACCTGAAGGGAAGAAATTAATTCTTCGCTTTATCAATCCATTGGCCATTGTTGGTGATATTGAACTAATTCAAAATAGCAAAGCACATAATGTCGTTGAGGCTTGTTCAGATGTTGTAGCAATCTCTATTTCTAATACGGTTATTAGAAACAAGTTATTACATGATCCTATATTTATGAAGTTCTTGCTTGAAAACATTGCCAACACGTTAAAAATATCGACTCGTTTTACTGCTCTTAATTTACTTTATCCTGTAGAAGTACGTGTAGCTAGTTATTTGCTTTCAATTTCAACAGATAGTAACGGGAATATGTATAAAGGGGATTTGGATGCAACTTCAGTAACGAGTATTGCAGATTTTATAGGGGTAAGTTATAGGCACGTAATTCGGGTATTACAAAGATTTTATAATGAAAAACTAATTGAAAAGAGTAATGGAGTTATTGTAATTAAAGATTTTTCTAGAATGAAGGAAGTCGCTAAAGATAATATATATGAGCAATGAAAGGGAGAGGAAGATTTTGATTGGATTTAGTTTAGCTATATTAGCAGGAATATTAATTAGCGTACAATCTGTTTTTAATGCAAAAGTAAATGAAAATGTAGGACAGTGGTTAACAACTACATGTGTCCTTGGAATAGGTCTCATTAGTTCTATTCTATTTTATATCATTACAGAAAACAGTATTAGCATTAAAGTGTATACTGCAAATTATTTGTTTTATGTAAGTGGACTGTTTGGCATCGGGTTAATTATTTGTATAATGGGTGCAATAAAGAGTTTAGGTCCAGCATATACGGTGCTAATTAGTCTTATTACTCAATTGGTCGTTGCGTTATGCATTGATACATTCGGATTATTTGGAATGGAGAGTGTTCCATTACAAGTAAATAAGTTAGTTGGTATAGGCTTATTAATTTTTGGAGTAGGAATTTTTAAAAATATCTTTTCGAATAAGAGAGCTATTAGAATAACTGAGGATGAGATTTAAAGGCTATAAGGATGTTAATAATCAGATTATAGATGTTTATGTATTGGGGAAGGCATTTCATACATGGCTCTGTTAGTGAAGGGTTTATATATATTTGATAAAAAAACGTGAATTAGCCATTAGTGTAGTTGAAAAGAAGACGTCAATAAGTTGAGGTCTTCTTATGTATTGTTCTGAGGTTATCTGAACTTAAGTATAAGGGGATGAGAAGTGGTTTAAGTTAAGAAGAATATGACCGAAAATAAAATATTACTAAACATATATAACTAATGAATACAATGTCTTTTTCAGTTATTAAGTTGTAAATCATTTTATGATAAAATCTTTTACATAATTTAATAAAGGGGTAGTATTCAATGGGTTATTTCTCAAATGGTTTATTAGTTTTGTTTGTGCTAATCGTATGCAGTTGTATATTTTTTGGTTAATAATATAATGAGAGTCTTATATAAAAGAAGTTATCTTAAGTGAGGTAACTTCTTTTTATTTTATATTGAGAAGGAATTCTATCTTTCTTATTGAAGTTTGTTCTAGTTATTTTTACATCGATCAGATTTGTGTAAAGGGAATTTTATGAAATATAAACAAGCCAGAGAATAGGGAGTATTTACATGGAAAATAGTATACGCTACACAAGTGAACATCCTACAGATTTTAATGGATTATTATCCTTATACGAATCTTTAGGATGGAATTCTCTTAAATTAACGGTTAACGAGTTAGAACGAATGTGTAAGCAAAGTTGGTATGCAATTTATGTTTTTGATGATAAGAGGTTAGTAGGGATGGGGCGTGTCATATCAGATGGAGTCATAACAGGCATTATTTGTGGAGTTGGTGTATTGCCAAAATATCAGTCTAGTGGCATCGGAAAAGAAATAGTGAAACGATTAATCCAACACTGTGAACAAAACAAGGTTATTCCACAACTTATGTGTGTAGAAAAATTGCAATCTTACTATGAATCTATAGGGTTTGAAGCATTCTCTATTGGGATGACAAAACATATTATAAGATAGAGGTGCTTTATCCCGCTATTTGCCGAGTAGTAAAAGCCCCACGGATTAAAGTTTCACTTTATATTTTCAGTTTACTCGTACATATTTTCAAACTTCAACATAAAGGAGAATGGCTGTATGGAGATTGCTAAAGGGATAGAAATGTTACAACTTGAATTTCAAGAATTTGTTATTCATCCAATTCTTTTATGGGATGATGAAATGGCAGTATTAATAGATACGGGTTTCCCAGGACAAATTGAAGATATACAAGTAGAGATGGAAAAGGTTGGGGTATCATTTGATAAGTTAAAAGTCGTGATTTTGACGCATCAGGATATTGATCATATAGGTAGTCTTCCGGAGTTGTTGCAGCGCTGTCGAAGTAATATTAAAGTTTATGCGCACGAACTAGATAAGCCATATATCGAGGGGGATTTACCTTTATTGAAGGAAGGAAATGTAGAGAACCGACCAAAAGGAAAAGTGAGTGATACTATGATTGACGGGCAAGAACTTCCGTATTGCGGTGGAATACTAATTCTTCATACTCCAGGGCATACCCCGGGTCATATTAGTTTATATTTGAAACAAAGTAAAATTCTTGTTGCAGGAGACTCTATGTATAGTGTGAATGGGATGTTAGGAGGAATTCACGCCCCAACAACTATAAATATTAAGGAAGCACAGCAGTCTTTGAAGAAGTATTTAAATCTAGATATTGAATCTGTAGTTTGTTACCATGGGGGATTAAGTAAGGGGAATATAAAGATTCAACTTCAAAATTTATAAAAGTCGAAGATAATAATTTTTAGATAATGGATGCTAAATTATAAAAAAACATGTTTGAAAAAAATTCAAACATGCTTTTTTATTAAAGGAAATCTGTTTAATATGAATGACCTAATCCGTTCCAATAAAAAGAAACGATTTCTTGTGCTAATTCATCTATATTTGCAAGAATAGGATTGTGATTTTCATCTTTAAAATTCCCAATAGATAATAAAGATACGAAAGCATGAGCCGCAAATTTAGCGTTTCCTTTCGGAATTTCTCCGATGTGCATAGCATTATCGAGTGCTTTTTCTAGTACTTCATACATATTATCTTCAGCATTTTTTAATTGTTTCAATTGTTCTTCAGATAACGACAGTTTTGCATCTTTCATAAAATTTTTCATATCAATATCCATCGTTGCGTGTAAGTAAACTTTAGCGAAGTCTAATAATCTTTCTTCTAAAGTTTTGTTTGTAGAGAGTATTTGAGACATATTCTCACGTATACGTACCATCATTTCGATCATAGTAGCGGTAAATAAATCGGCTTTTGTTGAATAGTAATAGTAGACAGTTGCTTTCGTAACACCACAAACTTTTGCGACCTCATCCATAGAAACGACTTGATAATTTTGTGTAAGAAATAAGCGGGTTGCTACTTCTAAAATGTTTTCTTTTGTAGATTTTGTATTTTTATTTTGACGCGGCCTTCCGAGAGGACGTTGTTTTTGTTCCAAATACATTCGCTCCTGACATTTATGATTGAGATAATTATAACATAATTTTCAATCATTCTTGATTAATTAACCGACCAGTATATATAATTAATAATGGAGGGAAAAAGGAAGGTGGGTTTTTATGAAAAAGCACCCGTTACATATGTTAGGGAGGCTTGTAGCAGGGAGAAATACGCAATGGATCACTTTATCGGTATGGATTCTTATTACATTATTACTTTCATTTACGTTACCACAAGTAAATAGTACGAAAGAACCGAACCCGAAAAATTTACCCGAAACAGCTATGTCGCAGCAAGCGGAAGCACTTATGAAAAAAGAGTTTCCGAATAATGCAGGGAATCCTTTATTAGTAGTATGGTATAGAGATGGTGGATTACAGTCACAGGATTATAAACTCATACAAGATGTCTATAAAGAGTTAAAATCTAGTCCTTTAAAAGAACAATCAACGTTACCACCATTTGATACAATTCCAGAGCAAGTATTATCAAAAAGTGCGTCAAAAGATGGTACATCATTTGTTACACCGGTATTTTTTAATAAATCTGCTGGTACGGATATATTAAAAGGAAATCTTGAAGAGTTTAGAAAAATAGTGAATAGTAAGGTGGATGAAGATCCATTTAAACAAAAAATAAGTGAATCTGGTTTACATGTTCGATTATCAGGACCTGTAGGTATTCAAACGGATGCAGTTAGTTTATTTAGTCAAGCAGATGTGAAATTGTTAGTGGCTACTGTACTACTAGTGTTAGTTTTGTTAATTTTACTGTATCGTTCACCAATTTTAGCGATTTTACCTATACTTGTTGTTGGCTTTGCATACGGTATTATTAGTCCTACACTCGGTTTTTTAGCTGATCACGGATGGATTAAAGTAGATGCCCAAGCGATATCAATTATGACAGTATTATTGTTTGGCGCTGGAACGGACTATTGTCTATTTTTAATTTCGAGATATAGAGAGTACTTGTTAGAAGAAGAAAGTAAATATAAAGCATTGCAACTTGCGATTAAAGCATCTGGCGGTGCAATAATAATGAGTGCGTTAACTGTTGTACTTGGATTAGGAACATTACTACTTGCTCATTATGGTGCCTTTCATCGATTTGCAGTACCATTTAGTGTTGCTGTATTTATAATGGGAATCGCGGCTTTAACGATTTTACCAGCACTATTATTAATTTTCGGTAGAATTGCATTTTTCCCGTTTATACCGAGAACAAATTCAATGAATGAGGAGTTTGCAAGAAAGAAAAAGAGGGCTGTAAAAGTTAAAAAATCAAAAGGCTCCTTTAGTAAAAAACTTGGAGATATTGTAGTACGAAGACCATGGACAATAATTATGCTAACTGTATTTGTATTAGGCGGATTGGCTTCATTCGTACCACGTATTCAATACACATATGACTTATTAGAGTCGTTTCCAAAGGATATGCCTTCTCGTGAAGGGTTTACGTTAATTAGTGATCATTTCTCAGCTGGTGAACTAGCACCAATAAAAGTTGTTGTTGATACGAAAGGAAAAGAGCTTCCTATTAAACAAGAACTAGAGAAATTTTCTTTCGTAAATACAGTAAAAGAGCCAAAAGAGGGAAAAGAAAATAAGCAAATACAAATGTATGAAGTTTCTTTAGCGGAAAATCCATACTCAATTGAAGCGTTAGATCAAATTCCTAAATTGAAAAGCAGTGTAGAAAAAGTATTAAAAGATGCTGGGATTAGTAATGCTGAAGAGCAATTGTGGATTGGTGGAGAAACAGCTTCATTATATGATACAAAGCAAATTACTGAACGTGATGAATCAGTAATTATTCCAGTAATGATTAGCATTATCGCTTTACTATTACTTGTCTATTTACAATCGGTTGTTGCAATGGTTTATTTAATTGTAACTGTTGTCTTATCATTCTTCTCAGCGTTAGGAGCAGGATGGATATTACTTCATTACGGTATGGGAGCGCCGGCCATTCAAGGTGCGATACCGTTGTACGCATTCGTATTTTTAGTTGCTTTAGGTGAAGATTATAATATCTTTATGGTTTCAGAAATATGGAAAAACAGAAAGACACAAAATCACTTGGATGCAGTAAAAAATGGTGTAATACAAACAGGTAGTGTTATTACATCGGCAGGTTTAATTTTAGCAGGAACTTTTGCAGTGTTAGGTACACTTCCAATTCAAGTATTAGTTCAATTTGGTATTGTAACTGCAATTGGCGTATTACTAGATACATTTATCGTAAGACCGTTACTTGTACCCGCAATTACAGTTGTGTTAGGCCGATTTGCTTTTTGGCCAGGTAAACTTTCAAGAAAGAGTGAAGAAATACAAAAGGTGGATGCATAGTTAAAAAAGCCAAGGATATTTTCCTTGGCTTTTTTCAATGTAGTTAATTAATTTTTTGAAGTTAAATCATCAGCTGCAGCGTGATCAGCATCTTCAATTGTTGTTTCGGGCATTCCGTATAAGCCGTTCATTGCTTGTTCTTCGATAGTAAGATTTGCAGTATTATTATTTTGAATAGATGTAGTGTTTTCAGTAACATTTTCTTTTTTATTCATATTTTTGTTATTCATGTATGTATCCTCCAAATTTCATTTGATTTATCTATAGTATGTGGATGGATTTCCAGAAATATGTGAATTGATTCTTACATAATGAATTACTAGAAGGGATTCCAAATAGAACGAGTGTTTTAACAACACAAATAAACAATGAAAAAGCACGTTCGTTATATGAAAGATTAGATTGGGTAAATGTATTAGAACCATTTCATCCAAGTAAAAATGATGTTCCATATGTAATAATGGGAAAAGCATTAAAAACAAAAGTGAATTGATAATTATGCCATTCACAAAAATGGTTGGTTTGTAATAATGAAGGGGAAAACGAAAATGACGAAAATATCTATAGAAAAAGCTACAATTTTAGATGCTGAGAAATTAACAGAAATAATGAAAAGAACATTTGATGCAGAAGCAAAACAATGGCTATACGGCCAAGATGATGTCATTGATTATAACATTCAACCGCCAGGATATTCTTCAGTTGAAATGATGGAATATTCCATTGAAGAATTGGATTCTTTCAAAGTTGTAATGGATAAAGAAATAATCGGAGGGATAATAGTTACGATTTCTGGTAAGTCGTACGGTCGAATTGATCGTATTTTTGTAGATCCTGTTTATCAAGGAAAAGGAATTGGATCACATGTTATGAAATTAATAGAAAAGGAATATCCGAACATAAAGATTTGGGATCTCGAAACACCTAGTAGACAAATTAACAATCATCACTTTTATAAAAAGATGGGTTACCAAATGATTTTTGAATCGGAAGATGAGTATTGTTACGTGAAAAGAATAAAAACAAGCTCAAACAAAGCCAGTGTAGTTACAAATAAAGATATGAAAAATAGTCAATACGAAAACTGTAATTTAGCAAATACAGAGTATTATCAAGTGAATTTAAAAAACAGTTCATTTGTTGGTAGCAATATAATGAATATGAATATGAGTAATTGTAATGTAAGTCAATCCAAGTTTAGAAATATAAATTTTAGAAGGTCATCATATGCAGATTTAAATCTTTCTGGCAGTAAATTTAATTTGGTGACTTTAGGTGGAGTGCAATTTAAAAATACAAGTCTCGGAGATGAGAAGGAACCTATTGTATTCGATAAATGTGATTTGGAATGTAGCACTATAAGTAATAGTAATCTGAAAAATATTGAAATAGAAAATTGTGATATAGTCGGCATGAAACTAAATGGTATTTTGATTGAAAATTTGCTTGATTTATATAACAAGGTGAAAAGTTAACCAAATCCATATCATTATATCTTTATAATCTTTTTGGAAATTAAGTATTATATCGAAATAATTATGTAAAAATGACATAAAGAAATCCGGGCGAGAAGGTCATTCGTGAACGTTTCTAGAATACACACAAATATATTGTTATTTATATGGAGGAGAGAAAGATGGGAATCAACGTTAGAGCAGTAGAAATACAAGATGCTAGAGCAATTCATCGTATATGTATACAGGATGATGTTTTACCGTATATGGTTTTCTTACCTAGCATGCGTGTAGAGGCTATGGAAAATAGAATTCGAAATTTAGCACCAAATCAATTTGAATTTGTTGCAGAATATGATGGAGAAGTTGTTGGGTTTGTAGGTTTAACACAAAGTCCGGGCCGAAGATCTCATTCAGGCGATTTATTCATTGGGGTAGACAGTGAATATCATAATAAAGGAATTGGGAGAGCACTTCTTACGAAGATGCTTGATTTGGCTGATAATTGGTTAATGTTAGAGAGAGTAGAACTAGGTGTGTTAGAAACGAATCCAAAAGCAAAAGCTTTATATGAAAAATTTGGATTTGTAGAAGAGGGAGTAAAGATAGGGAATTTGAAAGCTCATGGAAAGTTTATTAATGAAATTATGATGAGTCGTTTTAGACCGAATGGTTTAATTGTACATAATGAATAGTTAAAAGCATGACAGTATACTGTCATGCTTTTTCAGGCTGTGGAGAAAGTCTTCTCCACAGCCTGTTTTTGTGTCTGAACCTCTTTTTATGTGTCAACACTGATAAAAAAGAGGAAAAGGAGAGATTTTTTATGATGGGTGCTTTAAAAAATCATCGTGATGAGCGTGTATCTGTTTCTGTAGAAGAGTTGGTTCCACAAGATCATTTCCTTCGTGCAATTGAAGCGACAATTAGTTTTGATTTTATTGAAGAGAAGTTACGCCCTTATTACTGTGAAAACAATGGACGCCCGTCCATTCATCCTATTGTTTTATTTAAGATGATGTTTATTGGATATTTTTACGGTATTCGTTCTGAGCGTCAATTGGAAAAGGAAATTAAAACGAATATTGCCTACCGTTGGTTTTTAGGGTTTTCTCTATCGGATACTATTCCGGATCACTCTACAATCAGTTGGAATCGTCGTACTCGTTTTATTCATACAAATATTTTCGAAGAAATTTTTGATGAGATTGTGAGACAAGCGACGGAGCACCGGATGGTAGGAGGACGTGCACTGATGACAGATTCTACACATATTAAGGCCAATGCCAATAAAAATAAATTTGTACATAAATATAAAAAAGAAAAAGCAAAGTTTTATATAGACGAGCTAGAAGCTGCGGTAATCGAAGATCGTGAGGTACATGGAAAAAAGAATTAAAACCTAGAAAGGAAAGTGATACCCCTACCAAAAAAACTCGTATAAGTACAACGGATCCAGATAGTGGATTTTTAATGAGAGATGGAAAACCAAATGGTTTTCATTTCTTGGATCATCGTACGACTGATGCGAAGTACAATATTATTACAGATACCTATGTAACGGCTGGAAATATGGCAGATTCCGAGCCGTATTTAGCACGCCTCCAAGCTCAGATTGATAAATTCGACTTCAAAGTAGAAGCTGTTGCCCTTGATGCTGGCTATTTTACAGGATATATCTGTAAGAAACTATCAGAACGGAATATATTTATGGTGATGGGGTATCGCCGATTTGGAAAACGGAATAAAGAAGTACCGAAAAGCCAATTTAAATATGTAGAAGAAATGAATGTTTTCGCTTGTCCGATGGGATGTATTCTAGAATATGTAACAACTGATCGTGAAGGATACCGTCAATACAAATCGAATCCAGAAGACTGCGCTGTTTGTCCGTTACGTGAGGTGTGCTTTTCAAAGAAACAAAAACAAAAAGTTATCACTCATCATGTGTGGGAGAAATATAAGGATATTGCTAGAAAAAACAAGCTAACAGCTACAGGGAAAAGGTTGTATAAAGTACGCTGTTCCACTATAGAGCGAAGCTTTGCAGACGCCAAAGAACTACATGGCTACCGCTATGCCCGGTTTCGAGGGCTGAAGTCTGTCCAAATGCAAGCTTATCTCACCGCAGCTTGTCAAAACATGAAAAAAATAGCCCTCCACCTGACCAAAAAGGGTCAGGTGGAGGGCTATTTTTTAAAATTCTATTATTTTATGTTGTTTTTATTCGCTAAAATCAAAAAAGATTCCAGAGTGTTGGGAACCCTAAAGGGTTTCCCAACACTCTGGAAAAGCATGACAGTATACTGTCATGCTTTTTTATTAGAACTTGGCTGCAATAAAAATAATACTAAACCAATAAAAATAACGGTAATTCCTAGTCCTTGTTGTAAAGAAATGGTCTCATGTAATATAAAGTACGCTAGTATACAAGTGCCAATTGTTTCACCTAAAATACTCATTGAAATTACAGTAGCACTCATCCATTTTAATAACCAATTAAAAATGGTTTGTCCTAAAATTGTAGCAATGAAAGCTAATCCAATAAAGCACAACCAAGTTTGTGTAGAGTAATGGATGAAAGATTCTTGTTGCGTGAAAGCAAATATGCCAAGAAAGCCAGCACTACTTCCATAACTAATTACTGAATAGGGTATAAGTGACAAATCTTTACGAACGTGTTGGCTAATGAAAAAATAAGCAGTAATGATACCGGCAGCAATAAATGCTAAAATATCTCCATATAAAGCTTCTCCACTAATTTGGAAATCTTGCCAGCCAATGATGATACTACCTGAAATAGCGATGAGGCAACCAATAACCGCTCCTTTCGTAAATCTTTCCTTAAATAAAAAATAACCACCAATCATTGAGAACAAAGGTTGTAACGTTACGATAACTGTAGAGCTTGCTACAGAAGTATATTGTAATGATTCAAACCATAGTACATAATGTGCAGCTAAAAATAGCCCAGATATGAATCCGAATGTCCATTGTTTTTTCGTTAAAGTTTTTAGCTCATTTCGACTATTTTTATTAAATAGTAATAACGGTAACAGGATCAGTGTGGCAAAGAATAATCGGTAAAAAGCAATGATTGTCGCAGGAGCATCTGCCAATTTTACAAAAATAGCTGAAGTTGATAAGGCGAATACACCAAAAAATAAGATGAAATATGAAAGAATAGGTGATTTCAAAGTTTGTCCCTCCTATAGAGTGTTTATTATAATAAACTTAATACGATATAATGTACAAAGGTAAGTATATAAGTCCCGGAGATAATAGGAAAGGATTATTTGCCTTTGTTTAGTATGTCAGCACAAAGACAATGAAATATGCATTATGATGGATGAAAGGAAGTTTTACTATGATACATGATAGGCTTGGACAAACAGTATTAAGTTATCGTAAGAAAAATAATATGACAATTCGTGAATTCGCTGATTATGCAGGAATTAGTACATCACTAATTAGCCAAATTGAAAGAGGACATGCTAATCCTTCTTTAAATGTTTTGGAGTTAATTGCAAAAGCATTAAATGTACCGCTGTTTACACTTTTTATTAATGATATCGATACAGATTCGCTCATTTCTAAGAAAAAAGATCGAAAAAAAGTATATCGGGAAAACAATGATCACATTGTATATGATGTATTAACACCTGATTTTATGAAAGCACGTATTGAAATGTTAATGATGGATTTAAATAAACGAGCAAACACAACAGAAAGCCATTATTCCCATGAAGATAAGGAAGAGATTGCTGTTATTATGAAAGGGGAAGTGTATGTGGAATTGGAGGGAAAAGAATATTATTTAGAAGAAGGCGATGTTGTACGTATTCCACCGAATGTGAAGCATCGATTTTTGAATAAAAGTGATGAATCGAATCACATTTTATTTGTACTGACACCATCTTTAGGATGAAAATATAGTGATTTTTAATAGGGGAGAAAGAAAATGGAAAAAAGTATTTTGAAAGGCGGTCTTTCAATTATTTCTCAATGTAAAAAAGAAACAAATGATATTTGGCATGCACATTTTGGAGCAGCTGCAATTGCTAGTTATTTTTTTATGAAAGATAATAATATTGATGAAGAAACAGCTCGTAATATGTATTCGCAAACAAGGATGATGCTGAACAAGAAAAAAATTGGTGAGATGATTGATGATAAAAAAGAAATAGATTTTAAAATTGCGGAAAATATGATTATAAAATCTTTAGAACAAACGATTGATGAGCTTCATTGGGTGGGGCATAACGTCATTTATGCGTCATTAAGTTTATTAGCTATGAAAGAGCTACAAAAATGGGGTGATAATCAAGCAATTGAAGGGATTACTACTCTTATTTTATCATTTCGAAAAACAATTCCAGGTAGATCGTGGATTGGTTATACGACGAAAGAAGTAAAACAATTAAGTTTTGAAGAGGAGATACAAAGTGAATTGAGTAATCCAACACAAGTATCTCAGTTCATTTTAAATGAGTTATCGAAATTTAATAGTATTTATCGAGCGGAATCACATCATGATTTAATTGGGCATTTGCTTACATACTCCCACGCAATTAATATAATGTACGATTTAGGACATATAGATATATTTCAACGAGGGATACGTCCGCTGTTAAAACTAGTATACGTACTAAGAGCTAGCCAAAAGCTCAAGCTGAATACGGAAATAACTTTACACTCACCTATAGATCGATTACTTTTAATTCAATCTAAACGTGCAAATATTTTACCAACTGAAAATATATTTTGGATAAAAGACTATAGTGAATTCGATTGGGATTTTGGTCATGTATTTAAATTCTCATATAGTTATTTTAATCATATACAGAGAGCTCCAAATTATAAAGATATCACATTAGAAAAATTCCGTTATGTTATTCATTCTTAATGAACGTTAATGATCTGTAAAAGGATGTTTAATCTAGTTTCTTTTTTTGTTAGTAGTATATTATTTTTTCAAATATGTAAGATTTTACATGCGTATTTTACTTTTACTAATTATGTAAGTAGGCTATACTGAAATACATACATTTTATTTTTGGAGAGATGTAAAACGACATGGAACTAGCGAAATTGGAAAAAGTAATTGAAATAAAAAAAGAAGAACTTTTATATTTAGTATCGGATTATGGAATTCAACATGAAAAAGTATTGGCATTGAGTCAAGAACTAGACAAATTAATCAATTACTTTATGTTTTTAAAATAAAGAGAACTATGACGGGGTTTGTAAATGTTATAGTTCTTTTTTATTAGGTAATTTGAAAATATATTAAAATATATTGTCTAATTTCTTACAGAATGCGCAACTTGCTAGTCGAATATAAGGACTTTTGGTTATAATAAAAAGGAATTATTAATTGTATCGGTTAGGAGCGCAGCACATATGAAAACAGTTGTTGTTATCGGTGGAGGTATAACGGGACTTTCTACTATGTTTTATTTAGAAAAATTAAAAAAGGATTATAATATCGATTTAAATTTAATTCTTATTGAGAAAGAAGAGTATTTAGGTGGTAAAATCCATAGTGTGGAAGAAAAGGATTTCATTATGGAGTCAGGAGGGGATTCAATCGTTGCTCGTAATGAACACGTTATGCCACTTGTAAAAGATTTAAATTTAGAAGATGAAATGGTATATAATGAAACGGGTATTTCTTACATATATTCTGAAAACATGTTACATCCGATTCCTTCTGATACTATATTTGGGATACCGATGAGCGCCCAGTCGTTGTTTAGCAGTACGCTAGTCTCAACGAAGGGGAAAATCGTAGCTTTAAAAGATTTCATAACGAAAAATAAAGAGTTTACGAAAGATACATCACTTGCTTTATTTTTAGAAAGCTTTTTAGGGAAAGAGTTAGTGGAAAGACAAATTGCTCCTGTGCTTTCAGGCGTATATTCTGGTAAATTGAATGAGCTTACAATGGCATCTACATTACCGTATTTACTGGATTATAAAAATAAGTATGGAAGTATTATTAAAGGTTTTGAAGAGAATAAAAAACAATTTCAATCAGCAGGAAATAAAAAATTCGTATCATTTAAAGGTGGACTATCTACGATAATTAATCGCTTAGAAGAAGTGCTGACTGAAACTGTCGTAAAAAAAGGTGCTATAACGACGGCTGTAAGTAAACAAGAGGATCGATATGAGATTTCTTTTGCAAATCATGAAACAATACAAGCTGATTATGTTGTTTTAGCAGCTCCACATGATATTGCACAAACTTTATTACAGTCTAATGAGTTAAATGAGCAGTTTAATACATTTAAAAACTCATCTCTTATAAGTATTTATTTAGGATTTGACATACTAGATGAACAACTACCAGCTGATGGTACGGGGTTTATTGTAACGGAAAACAGTGATTTACATTGTGATGCTTGTACATGGACAAGTCGAAAGTGGAAACATACATCGGGTAAACAAAAATTATTAGTTAGAATGTTTTATAAGAGTACCAATCCGGTATATGAAACAATCAAGAATTACAGTGAAGAAGAATTAGTACGAGTCGCTTTATATGATATTGAAAAGAGTCTCGGAATTAAAGGTGAACCAGAAGTAGTTGAAGTTACAAATTGGAAAGATTTAATGCCGAAATATCATTTAGAACATAATCAAGCGGTTCAAGCATTACAAGAGAAAATGACGAATCTTTATCCAAATGTATATTTAGCTGGTGCCTCATATTATGGTGTTGGAATTGGTGCGTGTATTGGAAATGGAAAGAATATAGCCAATGAAATAATGGATACATTAAATAAATAATACTGTAGAATAAATAAAAACTGTCCCTTCAGCAAAATGGAGGAACAGTTTTTATTTATTTTATTTGAATGGAAATTGTATTGTTTTTTACATTGTTTTCTTTTATTGTTAATATTATTTCTCCAGACTCTTTAAATGAATACGGTGATAGTTGATAAATATCTTTTATATCAAGTTTTTCTTGTAATTTATTTACCGGTATTGATACGATATTTGGCTTCCATGTTTCTTGTTTTCCTGAAGGATATTCTATAAGTATTACCGGATTTTTTAACTTTATTGTTTTCCAAGAGACGAAATATAGTTGTACTTCTGTATCTTTTTTTAATAATTCTTCGGAGAAATAACCGAATTCGCCTACATTACCGAAAACAGTATAGTTTTGATTTTTTAATTTAATATCTAAATAACTAGGTTGATATGTTACTGCATGATAAGTCCCATATGAAAGTGAGAGTATGGCAGCGATTAAAATACCGATTGAAAATGTCTTAAAGCTATTGCCTTTAAAGCTAGTCATCATGAATGAGTTTGGTGTGAATTTTTTTGCGAATAAAAAAATAAGTAATATGAGTAAGAGGGATAAGCCGATGAATATATACATAGATTTTTACACCTCCATAGCGTAAAATGGATTAACTATATTTTACCATTAATGTATGGGTTAGGGTGGTTATTTAGAAGGAAAAAATGAAGGAACAAATTCTTTACAGTTCTTGATAATTTAAAATTTGATTTATGGAAATTATAGCGTGATGTTCGAGTCGCAATCAGAAGGTATCCAATTCGTGTATATAGAATAAAGAGGGAATGCGCCATTAGAAATGTTTGACTTATGGAACAATAAGGACTTTACTAATTATACATATTTTTTCTGATATAATGAATGAGTAGAGAGAAAGGAGTGATCCTATGGCATTTCCTATATTAGAAACAGAACGCTTACGTTTAGTTGAAATAGAACAATCTTATTGTCAAAAAATATATGAAATCTTTTCATTGGATGAAGTGACGTGTTATTACGGTATGAATTCTTTTACGGAGTTTGGACAAGCTTCACGTATGATCGAATCTTTTTCAAAAAATTACTTTGAGAAAAAGGCAATACGATGGGGAATTGTGTTAAAAGAAACGAACGTTTTAATAGGAACAATTGGACTAAACAATTTACAATTATGGAGTAAACGATCTGAGATTGGATATGATCTGCATCCTCGTTATTGGGGAAATGGTTACGCTTCGGAAGCAGCTCGAGAAATTATTGATTATGGATTTAAAGATTTAGGTTTGTTTAGAATTGGAGTTATTACATATCCTGAAAATGATACTTCTTGTAGAATGTTATCTAAAATTGGCTTCCAAAAGGAAGGTCTATTGCGTGGATATATTCATCAAGGAAATAAGCAACACGATGCATTATTGTATTCTATAGTACGAACTGATATTGAGAACATAAATTTATAATAAAAAAAACCTCTTAATTAAAAGAGGTTTTTTTTATTATAAATTAACCTAATTTAGGTAATAAACGTTCTCCGCTTTTCATGCTACTTTTACATAAAGGGCATTTAGGCTCTTCTTCAAATGAAAAGTTCTTTCTCATCCATCCTAAACAATCCTCTGATTCACATTCCCAAACAGGGGTTTGTTCTGGTGGTACTTCTGCTACATCGTTCTTTCGATTGCGATACATGTAACCACTCCTTTTATGTAAAAAATTTTAGTTATATATTAAAAAGGTTGTTAACCTTGCTGGTAACAACCTTTTTATTGTTTGAATTATAGCTTTACAACGTTTTTAGCTTGAGGTCCGCGGTTACCTTCTTCAACTTCGAAACTAACTTCTTGACCTTCGTCAAGAGACTTGAAGCCGTCGCCAGTGATAGCTGAGAAGTGAACGAATACATCGTTACCGTCTGCAACTTCGATGAAACCGAAACCTTTTTCGCTGTTAAACCATTTTACTTTACCTGTTAATGTCATGGTAATGCCTCCTAAAAGTAGAAAAATTACAATATGATCGGCCTTATTTGAATGAAAATAAAAGTTCACATATTATCAAAAACCCATAAGGAGTACAAAATGTCCCTGATTGATACTTGATAATATGCAAAGAAAATATAGTGTTAAATTGACCTTAATTACTATCTTACAACAAATGGTTGGAAATAGCAAGTGCTGGTAATACCACTGAGTAATCTGGGTGATAATAGTAAAGGCACAAAGGCACCTCTTTTATTTATATATTATTCCTAATTTGGATTTATTCCAAACAAAAATCATTTATATGAAAAAATAAGTTTAAATAAAAGGCTAAATATTATTTTAATATTGCTGATGAGTACCATAATTAGGAGGATAAAATATTGCAAAATAAACAATTTAAAATAATTGAAGCAGCAAAAGAAGGAAGAAGAAAAGTTCATCCTGTTTTTGCTGTCATACTCGCGATTATATTTTTAACTTTAGGTGAATTATTTATGTTGTTTATGCTGATTTTACCGAAAGCAGAAACAACTTTTATGAAGGCGATTTATAGCGACATTGAGATGATATTAATGTTTGGCGGCGCAATATTTTTTGTGTTTTTATGGATTAGATTTGTAGAGAAAAGATCATTTTCATCCATTGGTTTTTGGAGAAATCAATGGATAAGAAAATATTTGAGAGGTACATTAATAGGATTTGTTTTCATTTCAATACCAGTCATGCTACTTTTATTAACTGGAAATGTACAACTACAAATGCAACACATTACACCAATCGCTATACTTGGAATTGTGGGATCTTTAGTTGCTTTTTTAATACAAGGTGCAACAGAAGAAATTGTTGTTCGGGGTTGGTTATTTCCAGTTCTTTCTGTTAGAAGCCGTATATGGATCGGTATTGTTGTAACTTCATTTTTATTTGGTTTTCTTCATTTACTAAATCCAGGTATTACAATTCTTTCAATATCGAATATAATATTAGTTGGTGTGTTTGCAGCTTTTTACGTTTTGAAAGATAGTAGTCTTTGGGGGATATGCGCATGGCATTCCATTTGGAATTGGGCACAATATAACGTATTTGGTTTTGCGGTTAGTGGAATGACAATGTATTCTACACCACTTTTTAAACCTGTAACAACTGGATCGGAATTCCTTCATGGAGGCTCGTTCGGAATTGAAGGTAGTATCATTACAACAATCATGCTCACTATCGCTTCAATTGTTTTATGGAGAAAGTTATGGGGAAGAAAAGCGAAACAACGAAATTTTAGTTAATGAAAGAGGGGGAAACTATGGGGATAATAGCATTTGAGGGAGCAAGCGCTGTTGGTAAAAGTACCACGTGCCGTGAATTAGAAAAGAATTATGGTGCTTATATAATACCTGAAGTGAATTCTTTATTTGAAAGGCCAAAAAATGAACATAGAACATGGTATTTTGAAAAACAAGTTGAGCGCTGGAATATAGCTGTTCAGAAGTCAGAGCAATATGAATTAGTAATACTCGATGGGGATATATATCAACCACTTAGTTATAATTGGTGCTTTCATTTTGATATATTTAATCAGCCATTATCTTTAATAGAAAATTTTTATAAAGAAAAGATGATAAATAGGGAAATTGGTTTTCCGGATCAATATTTTTATTTATATACGAACGATGAAGAACTTAGAAAGCGGAAAGTATCTGATGAGACGAAAAGAAGAAGAAACTTTGAAAAACATTTACATATATCAAAATCGTTTCAGCGTTATTATGAAAATTTAAATACTGTTACAGATGGGTATTGTAAATTAATTGAGGCGAAAAGTGTAAGAAATAATGAATTAGAAATAGTGAGAAACTCAAAAAATTTGAATGTGTGTGAAGAAAGACGCTTTGATGTTTCAAGGTTAGATGCTATTACGAAGTGGTTAAAAGAAAATCGTGCATAAAGTAAAAACAACGAGTGTTGTAGAACGCGCTCGTTGTTTTTTTGTTTCTTTATAAATATAAAGGAAAAATTTGTAGAATATTTTCATTATTTAACAGAATAATCTTTCAATTTTAAAGAAAAAGAAATACAATATGAGGAAGTATATATAAATAATATGATAGGGGATGCGATGCGATATTTTGAATGAAGTAACAGTTTTTATATAAGAAATAATTAGGTAGTCAGAACAGAGATATTTGGGAGGAAACAAGCGAGATGAAAACATTTTTGAAAATAATAGGTGTTATAGCTGGTATGGCGGTAATCGGAGTAGGTTTAACATATGGTATTCTGCATTATTTAAATAATAGTAAACCAGCTGCGAAAAAGGCATCACCAGCTGCTCCAGCAGTAGAAGTATTAGCTGATAGTAACGTAAAAGCAGAAGATGCAAAGCTTTTAGAAAATGGCAATTATTCATTGCCAAATAGTGGTTTTAATAAAAATTTTAAATGGACAGATGAGAACATACAGACAGCATTACATGAAATGGCACATCAAAAAGCGAAAGCTGATCAAAAGTGGGGCTATATTTTTATTACACAAGAGCGGATTGAAAGCTTAATTGATATTGTAAAGAGTAATGATCTTGTGCAGGGAAGTACATATGTAGAAATTTTAGAACGATGGAAACAAGGAAAATATGAAAAGGTTGATGGGGATCACAATAAGATTTGGAAATTACAAAGTGGGAATTTAGGAGAAGGAAAAGGAGTAATGTCGGAAGCTGAGCAAAAAGAATTAATTAATCAAGTGTTTATGAACAAAGGTACATATTCAGGTAGTAAATTAATTGCAGGTGGCGGACAGACTAATAAATAATATACTAATTAATGTAAGAGAGTAATTGCTTATTAGGCAATTACTCTTTTTAAATGTACTTCTTAATATCTTAATCTCGTTCAAGTAAGGAAAGAAACGACTGTAACACCGGGGAAATCCATCTGGATTTATGATAGATTACATGACTTTGAATAACTGTTGGAGTTTCGATAGGCTGAAAACATAGTTGTTCTTTTTGACAACTTTCCTGTACAACGATATAAGGAAGAATTGAAATGCCTAACTCACACATGACGGATTGTTTAATGACTTCAACATTGGAAGTTTCAAATGTTTTAGCTGGAATATTTCCGCTTTGACGTAAAAAACGATCTACCATTGTCCTATAGCCGCAGCTTTGTTCTGTAAAAATGAACTGGGTTTCCTGTAATAACTGGAATGGATTTGTATGTGCAGCGGAATAAGCTGGTAAAATCCATCCAAATGTTTCATTACTAAAAGTACGCGTAATAAAATCATTATGTTCTATACTTTCTCCAATTATGAAGACAACGTCTGTTTCTCCTTCACGTAATTTTTGTAATGCTTGTTCATTTGTGTTCGTTTCAAGTACGATATTTACTTTCGGATTTTTCTGTTTGTAAGTACGTAATAATTGTGGTAATCGGTATACCGCTAATGATTCATTAGATGTAATACTTAATGTACCTTCTAAATAATCTGTATTTTGGGGGATTTCTTGCGCTTTTTCATATATTGAAAGTAATTCTAATGCATAAGGATGAAATTGATGACCGGCTTTTGTAAGTAGCACTTTTTTCCCTAACCGATCGAAAAGAGGGATATGTAAATCGTTCTCTAAAGCTTTCATATGTGCTGTAACAGTAGATTGCGCATAACCTAGCGCGTGCGCAGCTTTAGAAAAATTACCATACTTCACAATGGCGCAAAATGTTTTAACATGTCTCATTTCCATAAGCGATCCCTCTTTTATTATCATGATTTGTGAATGATTATATCATGTATTTTAATTTTCCAAATGATTAAATTCTGTATAAAATGAAATTGTAGAAATATTCATTCAGGTGATATTGGAGGAGAAAAGATGATCAAAAAGGGCTATCATGTAGCTGTTGTTGGGGCTACAGGTGCGGTAGGGCAAAAAATTATTGAACTGTTAGAGAATGAAATGAAGTTTAATATAGTTGAAGTTACATTGCTTTCGTCAAAACGATCCGCTGGTAAGAAAGTAAGATTCAAAGGACGAGAGATAATTATACAAGAGGCAAAAACAACTAGTTTTGAAGGTGTAGATATTGCCTTTTTTAGCGCTGGGGGAGAAGTATCTAGACAATTTGTAACTCATGCAGTTTCTAGTGGTGCGATTGTAATTGATAACACAAGTGAGTACCGAATGGCGCAAGATGTACCGCTCGTTGTTCCGGAAGTGAATGCGCACACTTTAAAACAGCATAAAGGTATCATTGCAGTTCCAAATTGTTCAGCATTACAGATGGTAACAGCACTTCAGCCGATTCGAAAATCATTCGGTTTAGAAAGAATTATCGTTTCAACATATCAAGCTGTATCGGGTTCTGGCATTCATGCGATTCATGAATTACAAGAGCAGGCTAAGTCTATGCTTGCTGGTGAAGAAGTGAAAAGTAATATATTACCGGCGAAAAAAGATAAAAAACATTACCCAATAGCGTTTAATGTACTGCCTCAAGTAGATATATTTACAGACAATGATTTTACTTTTGAAGAAGTAAAAATGATTCAAGAAACGAAGAAAATATTAGAAGATGAAAACCTGAAAATGGCAGCTACTTGTGTACGTGTTCCAGTTGTATCAGGGCATTCAGAATCGGTTTATATAGAACTGGAAAAAGAAGCAACCGTTGCGGAAATTAAGGAAGTATTAATGGGTGCACCAGGTGTTATTTTGCAGGATAACCCTAGTGAACAGCTGTATCCAATGCCATTATATGCAGAAGGGAAAATAGATACATTTGTCGGAAGAATACGTAAAGATCCTGATACGCCAAACGGATTCCACCTCTGGATTGTTTCCGATAACCTATTAAAAGGTGCGGCTTGGAATTCAGTTCAAATCGCAGAGACTTTAGTGGAAAAGGGGATACTTTAATATAGTTTAAAAAACTGGGAAATCGTTAATGATTTCCCAGTTTTTATTTCATAATTGTTTTCTTTATTTCGGCCGACTTTAATTAAAATTAGTCGTTATTGAATTTTTATAAATGTCTACTTTATGTGCAGTGAAGCGTAAGGTTTTGGATTCTGCATGAATTGTAAGGTTAATAATAATCGATAACGGCATTTCGACCGTTTTCACAATATCTTCTATAGCAATATACTCATTTTCTGTTTCGTTATAATAAACAACAGAACGGATTACTGCCTCGTTACCTTCAATATCAATTTCACACATCATAGGGAATTTTTCACCATTATGTAAGAATAGTTCGCCTAGTACGATTGAACCGTTTAACTCCTCTGTAAAATTAGTAGTTGTTGCTGGTTTTACCCATGTTTCGTCATGTTCTTCATTTTCCTCTTCATCTATTGCCCATTCCCATATGGGGTTTTGTTTTAGGTCTTCAATAGTTAATTTATCAATTGGTTTGCAACTACTCATACATAAATTCTCCTTTTATTTTGATAAATAAGTTTTTTGATTTCATGAATTAGATGATTGCTTATAAGTGGGTTTAACAAAGTATTTTGCTCATTTGATATCCAAACTACTTTATTTTGAAATAAAGCTATTACAGCAATATTAACAAAACTTTAATTGTCTAGTAAATAATTATTAGTGGAGATATTAAAATGGGATGGTGTTAAAGAAAGATAGTAAAAAACATCAAGGATGAATGAAATCCATTTGGTACGATATGGATATATCCAATGTGAGGGGGAATTTGATGTATCAAGTAAAGGGGTATTTTTCATCATTAAAAGGAAGTTATTATGAGATTGGAAAGCAACAAGGGGAATTCGTGAAACAAAATCCGTATCTCATCCCGCAATTTATACACGAAGAAAATGTAATATCTAATAACCATTGGACAGAATCGAGAAATATACTAAACAAACATTGTCCAGGCATAAATGAAGAAATTGAGGGGTTTTGTGAAGTGTTAAAAATTCCTTCAAAAAATATGATGTATTACTATCAAACACTATTGAAAGCAGGTTGTAGTCATTGTGCAGTATTACCTAAAAAGACCGATTTAGAGCACACATATGTATTAAGGAATTATGATTTGTCACCAGTAATAGATGATATGCGTTTTTGTTCAACTCATGTTGAAGGTGCGTATGCACATAGTGGCTTTTCTACTCAATATTTTGGCCGAACGGAAGGGGTTAACGAGCATGGATTAGCTGTTACATTTTCAGCATGTGGTCAACCAGTAGGAAATATTGCAGGTTTAAGAAAGCCAATGGTGAGTGGTTTACAATGTTTTGCGGTAATTCGATTGTTGTTGGAGAAATGTAAAAATGTGCAGGAAGCTAAGTTACTAATAGAAGAAATACCAATTGCTAGTAATATTAATTTAATAATAGCTGATCCTTTAAATGCAGCATATATTGAAATATTGGACGGTCATAAATCCACAATAACGATTGATGATGAAAAACAAGCTTTTATTGTATCAACAAACCATGCAGTTAGTTCATCAATTCAGAAATTAAATAATAGGAAATTAGAACAATCAACAAAGAGATATTACCTTTTACATGAGCATTTAAATAGATGTGAACAAGTAAGCATAGAGTCTTTAAAAAAGTTAGTAGAAGAAGAATATCCTGCTGGACTTACTGTGCATAACTATGAAGAATGGTTTGGAACTTTACATTCTGTATTATTCGATTTACATGATCGTACAATGAAGATTTGTTTCGGATCACCACTTTTAAACGACTGGTATTCATTGAAAGTTGGAGGAAGTATGCCGTTTTCTGAGGTGAACGTGAACTTTAAAAATAAAACTTATACTGACTTTTGGAAGGAAGATAAGAATGAATTGATACCTAAAAGATAAATGGGATAAGATGGTGATGTAAAGAGTGCATTTATACTGGAGGGATTACAAATGCTAAAAGTTATGTTACCATTTGTTCTTATCTTTTTTCTTATTATTGCGATGTATATTGCTTATCAAAAGAGAAAAAGTCTGGGATAAAAGGATTGAAAAGTGCGGTAACTTCTATTTGCTTCTTTTCACTTGCAATCTTAAATATGTTTGCATATTGGTTTCATTTTGGCGGTGCTTTTACTTGGTTATTTTCAATTGTATTATTGCTAGTTGGTGCATATTTTACTAAATATATTCCAATATCTAAAAAGGTACATTAAAGTTTATAAGAGTTAAATATAATGTTTACTTTGTTTTGAAAAGAGATTATTCTACTAAATTGTTGTGAAACGGTTTCATAGGATAATCTCTTTTGTTTAGTTTTGGAAAGAACGTACTGTGATTTTTAGTTGCTCAATAAATTCTCGAGTTGCAGCACACATATATTTATCTTTTCTATAAATTAGCCCTATTTCAATTATTGGAGTAGGGTTTTCTATTTTAATAGCTTGAATGTTTTTATTTTGTAAAAAGTCTATATATGGTTTGGGTAACACTGTAATTCCCATTCCTTTGGAAACCATTTGGATTAAAGATTCCATCGTACTAATTTCTAAAATTGGCCTTGGTTTAAAGTTTAACTTTTGACAATGAGATGTAATTAGTTCGGTTAAAAAGAAATTTTTAGGTAAAAGAATTAAAGGGTAGTTCTGTAATTCAGCAATAGATACATGATTACGTTCAGCTAATCGATGACCAGTGGGCACGACCAATGTAAGATCGCTTTTGTATAGAGGGATGGAGATAATCTCTTTATCTTGCACCGGGAGAAATGTAATTCCAATATCTAGTTCGTTTTGTAATAATTTTTCACGAATATCTCCTGTACGAAGCCCTAATACAGAAAGCTCTATATTAGGATATAAATTGTTAAAATTTAAAATAGCTGGTGGTAGTAAATAATTTACGACGCTTAACAAAGCCCCTATTGTTAAGGAACCTTGCTGTAATCCGTTTAGGTCTTGAATAGCTGAACGAGCTTGTTCGACTTCATGAAAAATGGTTTTACTATGTGATAATAAAATCTTCCCTGCTTCAGTTAATGATATTTTTTTACCAATTCGATTGAAAAGTGGCATTCCTACTTCATGCTCTAATGCACGTATTTGTTGACTTAGTGAAGGCTGTGAAATATTTAATTTTTCAGCCGCTTTTGTGAAATGTAATTCTTTTGAAACAGCTAAAAAGTATTCAAGTTGTCGTAATTCGATTGGAATCACCTCAAGTATAATGATAGGTTATACCTATCATTATTATATAAATAATTGAATTGAACAATGATTTTAGAGGTTTTATAATCATCTTTATGTAACAGAGAGGGTTGTAAAAATTAATCGAGAGAAAATACATGTAACACCTTTAAAGGAGGAAATAGAATGGCTAATGAATATCAATTATTATCTTTAAATATAGGATTACCAAAAGAGGTTACATACGGCGGAAAAGTAATTCATACAGGCATAAATAAGAAACAAGTAAAGGAACCGGTATATTTATCCTTTGTAAAATTTAATGGGGATGGACAAGCTGACTTAGTTCATCATGGAGGAGTAGATAAAGCAGTTTGTGTTTATACTGGTGATCACTATCCATATTGGGAAAAAGAATTGAATCAAGATTTTGTATATGGGGCTTTCGGAGAAAATATAACAGTTAGTGGTATGCGCGAAGAGGATGTTTGTATTGGTGATACGTTTGAGCTAGGACAGGCAATCGTACAGGTAACACAACCAAGGCAACCTTGTTTTAAATTAGCAAAAAAATATAATATTCCAAAGTTACCACTATATTTTCAAGAAACAGGATATACAGGATTTTATTTTCGTGTATTAAAAGAAGGATGGGTATCATCAGTCGATACCTTAAAAAAACTACAGTCTGATCCAAAAGGTGTTTCAGTAGCGTTTGCTAATCGTATCATGCATAAGGAAAAACAAAATATTGAAGGGGTAAAAAGGATATTAGAAGTAAATGCACTTTCATGTAGTTGGAGAAAGTCTTTTGAAAAGCGTATAAGTGGAGAAGAAATTAATACGAAGGAAAGACTTGAAGGAATAAAAGACTAAAAATATTTTATTATAAATAGTGTATTTCTATTAGTAAAAGCTAATTAGAAAGCGCTATTTTTGTATAATAAACTAATTAATATCCAAAAATCTTAATATCGTTTTATTCGACTTATTTTCAAATAGTCAAAACATAAAATTAATTAGACTTTTTTTTTATGTTTTGTGATAGTATATTGATTGGTAAGACCTCTATTTTTAAGAGTAGGTCATATAAGTATATCTAATTTAATGGAATTTAACATTTGGAGGTACAACATGGGGAATGTTGAAAAATTGGCAAGTCTTCTAATAGAAGAACCGAAAAGAGAGCAGTTATTTCCTTTATTTGAAGAAGTGTTTGGAATTACAACTCAAACATTGAATGATTTTTCGGATAAAGGATATTGGGATGATACATATAAAGCTTTATCATTTTTACAAGAAGATAAAGTGATTGCAAATGTTGCGGCATTTTCACTCCCATTATTAATTAATGGTGAAAAAATAAATGCAGCGGGTATTCAATCAGTAATGACACACCCTAATTTTCGTAGACAAGGGTTAATGACACAATTAATGGGTAAAATGATAGAAGAAATCGATAAGAAATGTGAATGTGCATTATTGTTTACGGAAAACCCTGAACTATATACAGCATTTGGATTTAAAGTTGTGCAGGAATATTTGATGACTATACCATATGATAAAAATATTAATAATAACGATTCACTACTTAAAAAGTTAGATTACTATAATATAGAGAATAGACAGTTAATACATGAAACTATTGATAGTAGCCAAAGACTTTCAAATAGTTTTTCAACTTTAAACTTCCATCCTTCATTTTATTTGAATATGTATGATTCGGAATGGAATGAGAAATTGTATTATTCAGAGAAACTAGATGCTCTAATCGTTTATGAAGTAGAAAATGAAAAGTTGAAATTATTTGGAGTATTTGCGCCAGTACTTCCGGTTTTAGATGAATTATGTGGAGAAATCAATGAAAGGTTTACGGAAATCGAATTTTATTTTTCTCCGGATCAATTAGGGGTTGAGGATGTACAGTTTACAGAAGTACAGTCTAGCAAGTATTTAATGGTTCGAAGTGATAAAGAGTTAGATTTTAAAGGTTATAAATTCCCAGTATTAGCGGAGTTTTAAATGTCTATATAAATGCTTTATTATGGAGGAGCTATGAATATATCGTATATACCAGAACATATTGAGCAACTCACTATAATGAATGTACCTGAATACTATAAAATTAATGATAATCATGCGTTTATTGTCCGTTCGAAAGCAGAAACTGATTTTTGGCTTAAAACACATTATGGTTTTGAAGTAATGAATGGTCATGTATTTTATAATGAGATGATGACAGACTTTCAAGCTGAAGTTCAGTTACGTATGAATCCAAATTCAAAATTCGATCAAGCAGGTCTTTTTGTTATGATTTCGGAGAACTGTTGGCTAAAAACATCTTTAGAATATATCCCTGAAGGGCCATCTCACTTAGGTGCTGTCGTAACGAATAATGGATATTCTGACTGGTCAACGCAAGATTATCCAACTGAAGCAGCTAAGCAACAACTTCGTTTTCGAATTATTCGAAAAAGCGGTGATTATACAATATATGTGAAAAAGGGCTATCAATGGGAACAAATAAGAATCGCTCATTTAATGGAGGATATAGGGAAGGAGCCTGTTAAAATAGGTTTTTACACGTGTAGTCCTTCTAAAAATAAGGGATTTGAGACTGAGTTTTTACATTTTACAATTGAAGAAATATAGATGAAAAACCGTATTCTTTTCATTAAGAATGCGGTTTTTGTATTTATATAATATAAAGCACATTTATTGACTAGAAAGTCATTAATACTTATCATTTAATAATGTTAAATATTAATTTACATAATATAATAGAAGTAATAAAGAAATTACAAAATATATAGCTTAAATAAGGAAGGGTATGAATTATTCAGTGGTAATTTCATGGGAAAAGGAGATTATGTATGAAATCATTTCGTAAGTTATTACAGTATTTAAAACCATACATGTTCTTCGCTATTATTGGGCCGCTATTTATGGTACTTGAGGTTGCGATGGACTTAATTCAACCGACTATTATGCAACATATCATTGATGTTGGGATTGCAAATCGGGATTTAAATTATGTAATAAAAATGGGGCTTCTTATGATAGGAGCAGCAGCACTCGGTTTAGTTGGAGGGCTTGGGTGTATGATGTATTCTACAAAAGCAGCTGTTAATTTCGCTACAGACATACGAAAAGATGTGTTTGCGAAAATAGAAACATTTTCTAGTATTAATCGGGACTCATTTGGAACAGGTAAATTATTAACGATCGTGACAAATGATATCACTTCCATTCAATCGGCAATGACGATGACATTACGTGTTCTCGTTCGTGGTCCACTGTTATTTATCGGAAGTATAATTATTGTTTTTGTAACAGCGCGAGAGTTATTTCCAATATTACTTGTAGTTGTTCCGATTTTATTACTTGCGATTATTTTAATTGCAAGTAAAGCAAGTGGTACATTTAAAAAGGTGCAAGAGGCATTAGACAAAGTGAATACAAAGCTACAAGAAAATTTATCTGGTGTGCGTGTTATAAAAGCGTATGTAAGACAAAAATACGAAATCGCTCAATTTGGAAATATAAATACAAATTTAACGAAGATAAATATTCGAGCTGTGCAACTTATTTCTTTAATGATGCCAATCATTATGCTAGTTGTAAGTGGCGGGATTGTCGCAACATTATGGATTGGTGGAGAAAAAGTATTCGATGGAACGCTTCAAGTAGGAGCGATTTTGGCATTTATTAATTACTTGAATATCATTTTAATGTCACTTATGTCGATTAGCATGGTATTTATTCAAATTGCGCGAGCTTTTCCATCTGCGGATCGTGTACAGCAAGTGTTAAATACCGAGGTTGATATTATAAGCGAAGCGAATGCGATCGAACCTGAGAAAATTGAAGGAAATATCGAATTTAAAAATGTTAGTTATAGCTATACGAAAAATAATGAATACGTTTTAAAAGATATTTCGTTTAGCATACAAAAAGGTGAAAAAGTAGGGATTATTGGATCAACTGGAAGTGGTAAATCTACCTTAGCGAAACTGTTACCACGTCTATATGATGTGGATCATGGTGAAATATGTATAGATGGAATAGATGTTAAAAAATATGATTTGCAAAAACTCCGTGCTTCAATAGGGTTTGTACCTCAGAAGGCGTTGTTGTTCTCAGGCAGTATAGAAGAAAATTTACGTTATGGTAAAGAAGATGCAACACATGACGAGCTGGAAGTAGCAGCTGCATCAGCTTGTGCGACTGAGTTTATCAATAAGCTCGAAGAATCTTATCAATATAATTTAACACAAGGCGCGACAAATCTATCAGGTGGACAAAAACAACGTGTATCAATTGCAAGGGCACTTGTGAGAAAGCCACCGATTCTCATATTAGATGATTCTACATCAGCAGTTGATGCAAAATCAGAGGCTACTATTCAAATAGCTTTAAAAACAAAATATAAAGGCACAACAACTTTATTAATTGCGTCTAAAATTTCTTCCATAATGGATGCGGATAAAATACTTGTATTAGATAATGGTGAATTAGTTGGCAATGGTACACATGAACAATTGTTAGAACAAAGTGAGGTTTATCAGGAAATTTATCTTTCCCAAGGTGGTAATTTAGATAAAGAAGGTGGGGAAGAACATGCGTAATTTTCAAGGGCAATTTGCTAATAAAGGTGGACGAAACACCCCAAAGATGGGAAAAGCTAAAAATGCTCAAGGAACTGTAATGCGGGTATGGAACTATATGGGCTATCAAAAAGCTGCTCTTATGTTTGTTATATTTCTAGTCGTTGTTACTACATTACTTGGATTATTAGGTCCCTATTTTATGGGAGTCATTATAGATCAATATATTGTACCGAAAGATTTAAGTGGTACAGCAAGAATGTGTATGTTACTTATCGCGATTTATGGTGTAACTGTACTTTTAACATGGTTACAAACGTTTGTCATGATTAACGTTGCATTAAAAACAATTCAAAAAATACGACAAGATATTTTTGAGAAAATCCAAACGCTTTCTTTACGGTTCTTTGATGTGCGTTCTCAAGGTGATTTAATGAGCCGTGTGACAAATGATATAGATAATTTGAATCAAGCCTTGACACAAAGCGTTGTACAAATTATTTCATCAGCATTAACTTTTATAGGTGTAACGATTGCAATGTTCGCCTTAAATTGGATTTTAGCAATTGTAACTTTAATTACAGTACCTATTATGTTTTACGTTACAAAAAAACTAGTTGCATATAGTGGTAAAAACTTTGCGAAGCGTCAAAAAGATTTAGGTGAATTAAATGGATTTATTGAGGAAGCAATTACAGGTGCGGATGTTACAACGTTGTACGGAAAAGAAAAAGAAACTGTACAAAATTTCAATAAAATTAATGAACAGCTAAGAGTTTCAGCTACGAAGGCTGATACATTTTCAGCTTTTATTTTTCCAAGTATGAACTTTATTAATAATTTAGGTATGGGCCTTGTCATTGGGACTGGATCAGTTATGGTCTTAAACGGAATGACAACAGTAGGAGTTATTGCGGCTTTTATTAATTATTCTCGTCAATTCTCAAGACCGCTAAGTCAATTTGCGACTTTAATGAATACAATTCAAGCGGCAGTTGCTGGTGGAGAACGTGTTTTTGAAATTATGGATGAGGTACCAGAAATTCAAAATAAAAAAGACGCATTCGTTGTACAAAATTTACAAGGGCATGTTGCACTTGAGAATGTTTCATTTGGCTACGCAGAAAATAAAACGATTTTAAAAGAAGTGAGTCTTAAAGCGCAGCCAGGAGAGACAATTGCTTTAGTTGGTCCGACTGGATCAGGGAAAACAACAATCATTAATTTGTTAACTCGCTTTTACGATATACAGCAAGGACAAATTCATATTGATGGAAAAGATATAAAAGATTATGATATTAATTCTTTACGAAGTAAAATAGGAGTAGTTTTACAGGATACGTATTTATTTGCTGGTTCGATTATGGATAATATCCGTTATGGACGCTTAGATGCTACTGATGAAGAAGTTATCACTGCAGCTAAGGCAGCATCTGCACATTCTTTTATTAAGCATTTGCCAAATCAATATGAAACAGAAATTACTTCAGAAGGATCGAATTTAAGTCAAGGACAAAAACAACTTCTAGCGATTGCACGAGCAATTTTAGCAGATGCAGATATATTAATTCTCGATGAAGCGACATCAAATATTGATACAAGAACAGAATTACAAATACAAGCAGGACTAAATAATTTAATGAGGGGTCGCACAAGTTTTGTGATCGCTCATCGACTTAAAACAATTGAAAAAGCAGATCAAATTCTTGTTATAAAAGATGGAAATATTTTAGAAAGAGGGAATCATGAATCTCTCATGGAAGATAGAGGGTTTTATTTTGATTTGTATACGAGTCAGTTTAAAATATAGTAAAAGCATTGATATGTTGCGGTTTCTCTTGAGAGGAGAAACCGCATTTTTTATATTTGCAAATATTACTATCCAAATGGTCTTTCACTACATATTTTAACAGCATCCACCTGCATTCCAGGCAAAACATGTGAATAGCGATTTAATGTTATGAACATATCTTTATAACTGAAGTGTTCACTTACAGTCTTTGGATGTATACCTTGTTTCAAAAGTAGCGTAGCATGTGTATAATAACGTAAATCATAAAATCGAACTTTAAAAATCGGAGTTTAAATAAAAAGAGCGCTGTTAAAAGCGCTCTGAGACAAACCATACATTTAGAGAGGAATCAAGATAATATATGGATATTGTGTGAGGATGTTGTAGGTTTTAATTAAAAATAAAGCACACATATAAGTGTGCTTTTATGAACGCTTTAGATTTGTATGACTATATAGTCATACAATAAAATATGCTTGTTTAATATAAATGTGTGTCAAATCTATAAAAAGATATTGTGTATAAGGAACAATAAATATTAATTAGCTAAGTCTTTTGTTTTTATCCTGCTATTTGCCGGACAGTAAGACCCCCACCTTAAAATTTAGCGGAAGCAAAGAAGTTAGGTGGGGGCTGGACTGCCCATAAAAGCCCATTGGTGAGGGCTGATTAAAGTTTCACTTTATTAACGAATTTGCACAACTGTTAACGCTGCAGAACGAATATCTACTGTACCTATTACTTCAACGGGGACAATTTGAATTAAATCACCAGGGTTTAAGTTAATTAGAATGACCCCACTTGATACATCGACTTCACCAGTTCCGATAATATTAGAACGGACTGCGGATCCGGATCCTGCAATAATATTAGTCGATGAATTTAATGTCAAGAAAAAGCGAGCTGCTTCCGGGGCTAATGGGACGTTATCAAGGCTAATCGTTAATGTATAGCTAATTTGATAAATACCAGCTACCTGAATTTTAATACCAGTTCCAGTACTAATTGTATCATTAATTACAGGGACAGTAATGTTAGGATTTGGGCCTGTACTAGGTAATAGTAGTGGTGTAAATAATGTTTCTAATTTCATTATTATCTTGAATATAAATCACCTCATCTTTTTAAATAAGAATGTAATAGATTTAGTACTTTTTAAATAGAATGATTAATTTATTATATTAATTAAAGCGGTTATAGCAACGGTAAAATGTTTAATATATGTAATAATTCTTTGGGAAGAAAAAAGAGAATAGTTATAAAGTTATTCTTTAATAATAGGGTCATAATGATGTGTATGAATTAAAAAACATGTGGAATGAGGTATTAAATTGAAACGCAATGACAATTTACCATTGAATAAGGGGATGATAGGCCCAGAAAATATTGGACCTACATTTCCGATTCTTCCACCAATTTATATTCCAACCGGAGCAACAGGCCCAACTGGAGAAACGGGCCCAACCGGAGCAACAGGTCCAACTGGAGAAACGGGCCCAACCGGAGCAACAGGCCCAACCGGAATAACGGGCCCGACCGGAGCAACAGGTCCAACTGGAGAAACGGGCCCGACTGGAATAACGGGCCCAACCGGAGAAACGGGGCTAACCGGAGAAACGGGACCAATTGGAATAACGGGCCCAACCGGAGCAACGGGCCCGACCGGAGCAACAGGTCCAACTGGAGAAACGGGCCCAACCGGAGCAACAGGCCCAACCGGAATAACGGGCCCGACCGGAGCAACAGGCCCGACCGGAGCAACAGGTCCAACTGGAGAAACGGGCCCGACTGGAATAACGGGCCCAACCGGAGAAACGGGGCTAACCGGAGCAACAGGCCCGACCGGAGCAACAGGTCCAACTGGAGAAACGGGCCCGACTGGAATAACAGGACTAACCGGAGAAACGGGGCCGACTGGAATAACAGGTCCGACCGGAGCAACAGGTCCTACTGGGGGCATTGGTCCTATAACCACAACCAATTTGTTATATTACACTTTTGCAGATGGAGAGAAACTTATATATACAGATGCTGACGGGATACCTCAATATGGTACAACGAATATTTTGTCTCCTAGTGAAGTTTCTTATATTAATTTGTTTGTTAACGGAATACTGCAACCACAACCATTATATGAAGTGAGTGCTGGTAAATTAACTTTATTGGATACGCAACCACCATCGCAAGGATCTTCAATTATATTACAATTTATCATTATTAATTAAAAGGACAGTTCCTTAATGAAAAGGAATCTGTCCTTTTCGTTTTATATTTGAATAGTTAAAATTAAGTGAGGGTACATTCAATTTCTAGCTGTTATAAATGGTTGAATGATAGGAATTTTAACTTCAATCCTTTTCATAGTGTATTGGAATAAAATATAAAATGAATTTTTCAATATAGTATATGAGAGTTCTCTATAATACAAACGGCTTCATGTTTAAAAAAGAGAACACAATCTTAGTAAAGAAATAAGGTATATTTATATGAAAAAAATGGCACTGTTAATTGTTGAGTATATTCAAATTAATATGTGTATTTAAACCTAAGAGATAAACGTGGAAAAATAAAATAAACTCTTAAGTTTAGGTATTTAATCTAAGCAGTCAATTATTAAAAACATATAATTAATATGTGAGTCATGAACATAATTAAATAGCGTTTTCAAGTTTAATTATATTTCATGTTTCCTATTTTAAGTAAATATATAACATATTTTTTACAACTTTATGATCCTTATAATAGGAAAAACTCAAATATAAAACAAGTAAGGAGGACATAAATGACAAACAATAATTGTTTCGGTCATAACCACTGCAATAATCCGATTGTTTTCACTCCAGATTGCTGTAACAATCCACAAACAGTTCCAATTACTAGTGAGCAATTAGGTAGATTAATTACTTTACTAAACTCTTTAATAGCGGCTATTGCAGCGTTTTTTGCAAATCCAAGTGATGCAAACAGATTAGCTTTACTCAATTTGTTTACTCAACTATTGAACTTACTAAATGAATTAGCACCTTCTCCAGAAGGGAATTTCTTAAAACAATTAATTCAAAGTATTATTAATTTACTACAATCTCCTAACCCAGATCTAAGTCAATTACTTTCTTTATTACAACAATTCTACAGTGCTCTTGCACCATTCTTCTTCTCTTTAATTATTGACCCTGCAAGCTTACAACTTTTATTAAACTTATTAACTCAATTAATTGGTGCTACTCCAGGAGGCGGCCCAACAGGTCCAGGAGGCGGAGCAACAGGAGCAACAGGAGCAACTGGTGCAACAGGAGCAACTGGTGCAACAGGTCCAACAGGAGCAGGAGTAACAGGAGCAACAGGAGCAACAGGAGTAACAGGAGCAACAGGCTTAACAGGAGCAACAGGTCCAACAGGAGCAGGAGCAACAGGCCCAACAGGAGCAACAGGTTTAACAGGAGCAACAGGCCCAACAGGAGCAACAGGAGCAACAGGTCCAACAGGAGCAACAGGTCCAACAGGGGCAACAGGTTTAACTGGTGCAACAGGCTTAACAGGAGCAACTGGTGCAACTGGTGGCGGAGCTATTATTCCGTTTGCTTCAGGTACAACACCAGCAGCATTAGTAAATGCGTTAGTAGCTAATACAGGAACTCTTCTTGGATTTGGATTTAGTCAGCCTGGTATAGCATTAACGGGTGGAACAAGTATCACATTGGCATTAGGTGTAGGTGATTATGCATTTGTAGCACCGCGCGATGGTGTTATTACGTCATTGGCAGGTTTCTTTAGTGCAACAGCTGCATTAGCTCCATTATCACCTGTTCAAGTGCAAATACAAATATTAACTGCACCTGCAGCAAGCAATACGTTTACAGTACAAGGCGCACCTCTATTATTAACACCAGCATTTGCTTTAATAGCAATTGGTTCTACAGCATCAGGAATCATACCTGAAGCTATTCCAGTAGCGGCTGGGGACAAAATACTGTTATATGTTTCATTAACAGCAGCAAGTCCAATAGCTGCAGTTGCTGGATTTGTAAGTGCAGGTATTAATATCGTTTAATTTGTTACATTTAGTAGGAAATTAAACAGGGGTTTGTATATAGTCCTTCCTAATAAATTTAGGAAGGACTATATTTTTTTGGAAAATAAGTAATAAATCAATTGAACAATTACTCTTTGTTAAGTTCGTATAAAAAAGTATAATTTACCCTTTCTCATTTAAGGAATAAGTTATGTAACTTTAAAAATTTTCGATCAGAAAAAAAGATGAATTCTTTAAAAAAAGAATTCATCCATAAAATAAACTATTTATTTTTATTGCAGTTACATCCTTTTTTCTTTACATAGCCTTGCTCGGCTAAGTCTCTTTGCGATTGGGAATTGGAAGATTGAGAATTGGAAGATTGAGAGGATGCTGAAGAGCTACTATTTTTATTATAAGAGTAGTTTTTTCGATAGTTATAATTACTCATAGTACTATCACCTCCAATTTAATATATAAATATTATATGTATGTACACTATCAATTGTTACTATTTTTAATAGGAAGAGAAGATACAATAAAAAAATCTCCTTGGTATTTTCCTAGGAGATAAATGATGATTCTTTTGAAAATTCACAAATTAATAGCCCCAGTAAAGAGGAAAGTAATAAGAATCTTGGTGATGCGGATTCTGTTGTTGAGCGAGGGGCTGGGTTGGATAATTTTTCGTTTCACGGTTTTGATTGCAGTTTGCCGGAGGACCAATTACAGTAGTTGATTGAATAGGGGAAACCGCTTGTTTCCATTGTTGTTCATTGAGGCAGTAAGTATGGGCCATCATATGAGCTGGAGTTAATCTTAAAATGTCAGAACCGAAAATAACTTCTGGAGTTGGAGCGTTGAAAATAGCTAATAAATGAGTATTATCTGCTGTAGCAATTTCATAATGCCACCACGCTTGTGGAATGTTGGCAACTTGCCCGGGTTTTATCGGTAAGTTTAATATTTGATTCGTAAATGGATTAAGTAAAGAAACAACAGCAGACCCTGAAATACAATAAACTAGTTCAGCTGCATTTTGATGAATATGTGGTTCTACAACATTTCCTGTACTTAAATAAATATCTAATAAAGAAGTATTTTCTAAAGTATTTAATTGTTTAATACCAAGTACATTTATATAATTTTGGGCATCTTTCCGAAAAAAATTACTTTTATTTACATCATAAGTAAAATTGGTTGAGGGGGAGGTATAGTCGATGTTGGCAGTCAATTGTATTACCCGCCTTTCTATAGGTAAGTTAGGTTGCAAAATTAGGATATGTGTCTAGTCTTTGTTTTGTGCTGTTATCGGTAGCTTAATAAATTCACTTATTCCATAAAGAATAAGGTGTTAAGACCAAACTATATTCGTATTCCCATTCATACTTTGGATTGATGGAAAAAAGTAATGAAAATGTTAATTTAAAATTACATCAATCATTTATAAGGAGTGAATGTTCATGTCATTTAGTGAAATGATTAGAAATGAAGTACTCAGCTGGGCGGGTGTTTCTGAAAAACCGCATCGATTTGGTGGTATTGAAATAAATTATGGCAAGAAAGAACTTGGCCATCTTCATGGTGATAAATTAGTTGATTTACCATTTCCGAAGTTAAAGCGAGATGAATTAGTGAAGCAAGGCTTGGTAAAACCACATCACGTATTACCTGAATCAGGATGGATCAGTTATTATTTAAAGAGTGAAGAGGATATTCCATTTGCAATTGAGTTATTTCGTATGCAATATGACCGAATTAAAAAGTAATGAAATATAGTAGGGTAATAAAAATTTATTTTTATGTCACATCCCTCCTTAATTGTTCGTCTTGTATGTAGAACGATTAAGGAGGGATTTTATTATGAAGAAATTTGATGTAGCAATTGTTGGCGGTGGGCTTGCTGGATTAACAGCATCTATATATTTAGCGAAAGCTGGAAAGAAAGTGATTGTATTAGAAAAATCCAGTCAATTCGGTGGCCGAGGGATGACTATAAATAAAAATGGAATCTGCATGAATCTTGGTGCACATGCTTTATATAGAGGCGGGGCAGCGTTTATAACTTTTAATGAGCTCGGTTTGAATCTTCCAGGTGGAATACCATCTACAAAAGCACATGGAATATGGAAAGGGGATATATTCACCATCCCAACAGATTTTCGCTCAATTTTATCAACACCACTACTTTCTTGGTCTGCAAAAGTACAATTCTCACGTCTTATGATTCGTTTAGGAAATTTAGATGTAGGAGAAGTTCCGAAAATGAGTCTAACTACATGGGCAGAAAATGAAATAAAAGATCCAATGGTTCGCAATATATTTTATGCGCTATGCCGGACAACAACATATACGTTTGCTCCTACAATACAATTAGCATCATCTGTACTAAAGCAAATACAGCTTTCTATAAAAGAAGGAGTGCTTTATGTAGATGGTGGTTGGGAGACGATAATAACAAAATTAAGAGCTATAGCAAATGATATCGGGGTGCAGTTTTTGGCTAAAAAGCATGTTGTGGAAATTGAGCATTCCGAAGGTAAACAAAGAATACATTGTGTTGATGATGAGGTTTTTGAAGTAGGTACAGTCATCGTGACGACTCCGCCGAAAGAGGCTTGTAAAATAATAAAAGGTGCAGAAGGAACAAGTTTGCATAAATGGAGTGAACAATCGGTACCGGTTACTGTTGGTGCATTAGATATTGGCTTGAGACAATTACCCAATCCTACACATCAATTTGTATTAGGATTAGATCAACCTATATTTTTCACAAATCAATCGAGAGCAGCTAAATTAAGTGAAGACGGATCAATTGCAGTGAGTCTAATTAAGTACCATAATCCTGTGCTAGAGATGAATCATATTCATGAAGATAAAGAACAGTTGGAAAGTACGATGGAGTTGTTACACTCAAATTGGAAAAGAGAAGTTGTTGCACAGCAATATTTACCGAAAATAACAGTAGTACATGATTTTCCTCATATTGACCGTGTTGAAAAGCCGGGTCCTAATATACCTGAAATGCCAGGTGTTTATGTTGCAGGAGATTGGGCAGGGCATGATGAAATATTAGCTGATGCTGCGGTAGCAAGCGGGAAACGTGCAGCGTTACACATTTTAAAGCAATATGAAAGTGGGGCAGTTCATCATGGAAACGGAGCAGTTATATGAAGCGTATCAACCATTATTATTTTCGTTATCATACAGAATCCTTGGGAGTGTTATGGATGCTGAGGATATCGTTCAGGATGTATTTATCTCGCTAAATAATATAGAAGATCCACAATCTATAGAAAATATGAAAGCATATTTATGTAAGATGGCGACAAATCGTTCAATTGATAAATTACGATCGGCAGCGCATAAACGTAACGTGTATGTAGGGATGTGGTTACCAGAGCCACTTGTAGAAGAGAGTGATGAGCCATCAAAGTCATTTATAATGAAAGAATCCCTTTCCACCGCATATTTATTACTTTTACAACAACTATCTGAGGTAGAAAGGATTGTTTTCATATTAAGAGAGGTTTTCAGTTATGAATACGAAGAAATAGCTTCAATTGTTGATAAGAGTAGTGTGAACTGCAGGAAGATCTTTCAACGTGCACGAAAAAGCATGTTGGAGAAACCGAAGCAATCAAAATTAAGCACGGAGAAAATGGCTTCTTATGTTGAAAAGTTTGTAGCATCATTACAGTGTGGGGATACGGAAGGTATGTTGGAAGTATTAAAAACAGATGCTATACTCAAAGCTGATGGTGGCGGTAAAGTTACGACTGCGATCAATCCAATTTATTCTGCAGATCGAATTATACGTTTGTTCTTTGGGATTGCACAACGATTGACAGAAGAGTACACTGTTGATTTCAAAATGGTAAATGGTATACCAGGAGTTATAGTTACAATAAATAATAAAGTAACATATGTTCTTTCGTTTGCATTTGAGGATGAGAAGATTTCAAATATTTATATGATGGTTAATCCTGAAAAACTTATGCATTTGAATGTAAAAATATAAAAAAGCGCATTTCTTCAGAAATGCGTTTTTTATTATTTTTCTAACATTTCAAGAGGTACATCTTTTTCGCCAGCTACCTCAAATTTAATTTCCCCGTCTTCTTCATAAATACGTGTAATAATCGGTATAGTAATCATTAATTTTTTATGCTGCTTTCGTTTTCGAGCAGCATCTAAGCTAATCACGTTCATTTGTAAGCATCCTTTCTTCTGGAAATATATAAACAAAGAAAATGCGTCCGAAAAGGGCGCTTAATTGAATTTGAAATACCGATTCATTTAAATGGGGTTTATATAATTTAATAACTGCAATTTTTATATGAAATAATATGAATGGAATAATTGCACGTAGAAATTAACTTTACCAAAAAACGAAACAATATGCTATAAAAAATTATAAATCTTTGTCATATAACAGGAAAAAGGTTTTTGTTTCGCATATAATAAAAAGTAGACGGGCAGCAAGAGCTTTTTCATCATATTGCTTGGAAAGGCGATGAAAAGAATGGATACAGTAGATTCATTATTATTACAACTTGAACAATATGGAGAAGAGCATGATCGAAATAAAAAAACAAGGGAAGAAAAATTACGGAATGTTTCTCGTGAGATGGGGCAATTTTTATCAATTTTAGTAAAAGGGTGTAATGCAAAAAATATCTTAGAAATTGGAACTTCTAATGGTTATTCTACATTGTGGTTGGCTAATGCGGTAGAAGAAACAAATGGAAATGTAACAACTGTAGAGCTTTCTTCAGAACGAGTTGGAGAGGCACTTATCAATTTTGAAAAGGCAAACCTGTTACAAAGAATTGATATTCATAATCAAGAAGCAGGGGCATTTTTAGATTCCCAATTAGATCATTCATTTGATTTTATTTTCCTAGATTCAGAGCGCACGCAATACATGTGGTGGTTTGAGCATATAAAACGTATGTTACAACCAAAAGGTTTTCTTGTTGTTGATAATGCAACTTCTCATGCAAGTGAATTAGATGAGTTTATAAAAATGATTGAAGAAGATGATACGTTTGAAACAGTGTTATTAGCGTTTCAAAAGGGAGCATTTGTAGCTCGCAAAAATAAATAGAAGTGAGTGTAATAGAATTATCACATTGAAAACGGGTGAATGTCAAAAGATTGAGTGTAGCACGATTAAAAGAACGTAAATTATTTAGGAAATATATGAAGAATCCGCCTTCAGCATGTAGTTCTCTAGGTCTTAAGTCTGAGGAAAATTATGTTGATTACAGGTATACTTATAGTAAGAAACAGGGAATGACTGCATAAACAGACATTTCTAAAAAAATCGATTTCAAGCAATCAGAATGTGTATGAAATACGATATAATTGATGAAATATAGTGCATATAAATTCGCACATATAAATAAAGGAGCGATTTTGTTGACTGAACTCGAGAAAAAAGAACCTGTATCCATTGTGAAAGATAATAATGTAGAAGTAGTGGTTGATACAGTTATAAAAGATGAAGAATTAGAGGAACTAAATAAAGAAGCTGATCTTTATGTACAAAAGTTAAATAGCGAGCAAAATACAGATTTATCAAAAGTATTATCTCAGCTAGGAGATTTAGGGGATAAAGAGCAACAAGCAGCAGGACAAACGTTATCAGCTTTAAAACGCCCTGTAACAGCGATGATGAATGGGAAAAATGAAGAAATTCCAAATACATTGTTAGAATTACGAAAAGTGGTATCAGAGCTTGATCCCAATTCACTTAAAGCAAGTGGTATGAAGAAAATAATGTTTAAAGTATTCAAGAAAAATCCACTTGAAACATACGTGCATAAATATCAATCTATAGATAAACAAATCGAGGAAATTATTAGATCCCTTCTAATTGGCCGTGATAACTTACAAGAGGATACAGTTGGTCTTGAAATGTTAAAAGAACAATCGCACGATAAAATTCATGCGCTTGATAAACAAGTATACTTAGGGAAAAAGCTTGCTGGCATGCTTGAAGCTGAGAAACAAAATCCAGAGCGTCAAAGGGATATTCCGTTAATTAACGATGCATTAGAAAAGATACTTGTACGTACACGTAATATGCAGCAAGCGAAAAGTGTATTATTACAATCTATAGCTTCTGTAGACATCATTAAGAAAAATAATGAAAAATTAACAGAGGCAATACGTAATGCGATTACGATGACACAAAACGTTGTAACAGTTTCAGCTGCTATTCAGCTTGCATTAACGAATCAACGGAAAACAATTGATGCCGTAAATGCGACGAATGAAGCAATTGAATCGATGGTATTAAGTAATTCTCAAGCGTTAAAACAAAATACAGAAGAAACGACGAAATTGCTTGAAAACCCTGCTATTAGCATGGATAAATTACGTGAATCATTCCAAAATGTGTTCGCTGCAATTGAAGCATCTGAAAAATCGTCAGAACGTATTATTGAGTCAAGCAAGAAGTTCGTTATTGAACTAGACACATTTAATGATGAGATGAAGCAGAAACTCATTCAGCGTCCAAGGAAATAACGGATTATTAGGAGGTGAACAAATGAGTTTCATTCAAACAGTACTATTACTACTCGGTACATTGCTTTTAATAGCATTTACTGTCGTTGTTTTAGTCGTATACTTCGGGCGGAAACTGTATTTTTCATGGACGAAGCCATATAAAAGAGCGCAAGATTCTTTAGATAAGATATCAAACAAATCAATACCGTTTCTACAAGAATTTACACAACATCCACTGTTTTATCGCTGGATTCGCACCGAAGGAAAGAAAGAACAAAATACATTAAATACTCTATTTTGTGCATCAGGTCAACGTACGAGAGAGCAAGTCTTCTCGATGTTACCGAAAGAAAAGCAGAAAAAAGTGCATGTAATGGCAAAAACTACGAAAAAGCTTACGAATGAAGATATTGATGTGGCTGCGATGAAAGTGAAAGATTTCTTAAGACAAGAAGCGCAGCAAACTGTAAAACCGACAGACTTATCATTTTACAAATTGTATTTTTATGACCGTTATCCAGACGCATTAAATACAATTCAAGCGTATAAACGCTCAATAAATCCTTCATTACAAAGAACGGTTGATGATATTACAATTTCAGTATTAAATGCACTTCCGTACTATCAAGAGCAACGCATGTTTGAACAACAACATAAACTTGAAACGTTCTTAATGAAAGATTTAACGGCCATGTTATCGTTGGTAGTACAATTACCACCTTCACAAAGACCAGAGAAGGAAGAAGAATTGAAAATCTACTTGGAAAATTTCCAAAAAGAAATGGAAGTAGTAGAGCGAGATATTCGCGACTCAATTGATCACGATTTAAATGTGAAGATGAGAGCAGCGACTGAGAAATTTAAGAATAAATAGAAGAGATCGCCTAAAAGTTGAATGTTTCAGCTTTTAGGCGTTTTTTTTGTAAATTGAGAGTGTTTAATCTTTTGTAAAATTGTATATGCAAACGTAAATAAATGGTAAAATATAGAGTGGTTTTTTGTACTTTGTGTAAATAATTATTATAAAAGGGGTATGGTATTGTGTTATTTGAGTTAGTCATCCTATTTGTAATTTTATTTTTATTTCTGGGCTATCCCATTAGTAAAGCTTGGGATAGTTTCCAATCGAAGAAGGAAAATTCCTCAAGTATACTAAAGTTCGAGCCACAGGAAATATTATCAATATGTTTGAGTTATTTTATATTTGGTTTAGGCATTATGTGGAATGCAAATGATGTAAGAGGAGGAATACCATTACATAAATTTGAAAAGAACGGAATGATGTCTGATCAATATGCTTCTTTAGCACATGACCACATTGCTATAGTAGTTCTCTTAGTTATTTTAGGTGCGGTTTCGTATTGGAGATTAACGAAAGGCCTAACAAAACTTTCACCAATATTTTATATTTTTTATAGTACTTTAATGATAGTAAACATTGTATATACATTCATCTATATTACCCATACAGGCTTTGCCTTTTATACGGAACTCGGAGGATTGAGATACATTCCAGTCTTTTGTATTCAAGTTGGGATGCTTGCATTTAGTCTATTATTCATAGCTAAATTAAGAAATACATTAGATTATTTCATACAATCTCAGAATGAGAAAGATTATACGCAGAGCAACAGAATTATATTATTGCTGTATCGTATTTCTTTTGGATATCAAAAAATGGCTACAGTCTGGATGATAAGTTTATTTCCTGTCTTGTTAATTATTCAATTCATTTTAATACTGTTTGGCCAAAAACCAGATAGTTTTATAAGAGTGTTTATGGAAACAAGTAGTTTTAATTATTCTAAGATTCCTGCCCCAAGTCCTCAAATTGTCTCCGGGGATGGGCATTATTTATGTACAGTTTCTGTGAAAGGCCATAAAAACATCGTTAAGCCATTACGAGCAGGAATTAGGCATGGGGAAAGAATTACAGTTAATCGACAGTTATTAATTGCGAACGCTTTTGAAAATGTAATTTAGGAGCGGGTACCAAAATGTCATAAAGTTATTCGTAATTTTTATGATAAATACGGTTATCCGATTAGTAAACATATTAATACGAAATGGTCGGCTGATTTTGTTTATATTTTAATGAAGCCACTAGAATGGTTCTTCTTATTTGTACTTTACACAGTAGATAAAAACCCTGAGAATAGAATTCATATTCAATATAGTGAACTACGAAAATAAAAGTAAGAGCCCGCATTCAAAAAAATGGGGGCTCTTACTTTTATTTTGCTTGAATAGTAGATTTACTAGAAGCCACACTTTCATTATGCAATCGATCAACTGCAGTTACGACATAGGTATACGTTTCTCCGGAAATAGCGGTTTTATCTACATAAATTTCTCCAAGCTTTGTTTTTCTTACAGTAGTAAGTAAATTTTTGGGATTTTGTATATCCACTTCATTTTTCCCATTCACGCGGTAAATAGCGTAATAAGCAGAATCATTATCTCTATTGTCAATGATACCAATTGCAATACCTTCATCTCTTGGAATGGCGCCTTTTAAAGTCGGTTGTTTTGGTGGATCATGATCAAGCCAAGGCATAGGCGGGATTAATGCAGGATGTTTATATATGTTTTTTGAAAGGCTATCTTTAACTCCGAGTGGATTGTTATTAATATCTTTTAAGCTAAAATGCATACTACCTTTTATATCAGGATATAGCCGGTTTAATGCAATTTGTTTTGGATATTCTTCTGGATCAGACCAAGCAGGGACGGAGTTATTATTAATTTTATAGGCCGCTTGACCGATGTATAGGTGAAGCGGTTTGTTATTTGTTTCTTTTTAACCCACCAATCTATTAATATGTCATATGCAGCTGGGGTGAAACCTATATTCCAATATATTTGCGGTGTAATGTAGTCAATATATCCTTTTTGTATCCACTCACGTGTGTCAGCATAAAGGTCATCATAGTTTCTTTGGCCTGCGGTTGTGTTAGAGCCAGTGGGATCGTCAGCTATATTTCGCCATACGCCGAACGGACTAATGCCAAACTTTACATATGATTTTTCTTGTTTTATAGCAGTATTTAAATCTTTTACAAGTTCATTTACATTGTTACGTCGCCAATCTTCTATATTTGTAAATCTACCATTATTATATGTTTCGTACGTTTTCTGATCTGGAAATTCTTCACCGGCTACTTTATATGGGTAAAAATAATCATCCATATGCAGCGCATCAATATCGTAATTTTGTACGATTTCTAAAGCGCCTTCTGTTATAAATTTTTTCACTTCCGGAATACCGGGATTGTAATATAACTTTCCGCCATAAGTGACAACCCAATCGGGATGTTGCCTTGCAGGGTGATTATTTGATAATCGATTTATATCGGTGTGATTCATCGTTATTCGGTATGGGTTAATCCAAGCGTGGAATTCTATATTTCTTTTATGAGTTTCTTCAATCATAAATGCGAGCGGGTCATAACCAGGATCTTTTCCTTGTGTTCCTGTAATGTATTCAGACCAAGGACCGTAATTTGAAGGATAGAAAGCATCAGCGGTTGGTTTAATTTGTACAACAACTGCATTCATACCAGTGCTTTTTACATCGTCTAATAATCTGATAAATTCTTGCTTCTGTTTTTCAATAGGTAAGCCAGTTTTTGAGGGTCAATCAATATTCAGAACTGATGCGATCCATACAGCACGTAATTCATGTTTTTTGTACGTAGTATTTACTTCAGCATAAGTAAAGTGAGGGGGAATGAAAGAGAAAGGGATGAACAAGATAACGATACAACATATCATTAATAAACGTTTAACGATCATTTATACGCCTCCCTATCATATGATTATTTAAAATAATATATGAGGCGAGGTTGACTTTGCAATAGAGAAAATTGCATATTGAAACATTAATTTAATAGGAAAAATATTTTTAATGAAATTTACTTTCATTATAACTAAATTCATTTACTACTTCATATGCTTGTTAGTAAAGTGAAACTTCCTTTCATTTGAAGAGTAATAAATTATAAGTATAGGAGGATTAATAAATGAAAGTTTTGTTCGTCTGTTCTGGAGGAATGTCCAGCGCAATTGTTGTAAACGCTTTAAAAAAAGAAGCGGAGAAAAATGGTGTGAACATGGAAGTGCATGCAATTGGAACGAATGAGGTAGAGGAAGAAGTAAAGAATGGCTGGGATGTCGTAATGGTAGCACCTCAAATAAGACACCGATTTGACTCTGTAAAAAAATTTGCAGAGGAGGAATCTATTCCGTGTGGCATCATACCGCCGCAAGCATACACACCGCTTGGTGGCCCGACTTTATTAAAAACTGTAAATGAATTAATCAGTTAGGGGGAAACGTTATGAATAAGTTTGTCACGTTTCTTGATAAAAACTTATCTGGACCGATGGCAAGGCTTTCTAAGCAGAGACATTTACAAGCAATCCGTGATGGAGTTATTTCGGCGTTACCATTTATTATAGTAGGAAGCTTCTTTTTAATAGTAGCATTTCCACCACTGCCGAAAGATAGTTTCATATCAGTTTGGGCATTAAAGAATCAAACAAGTATATTGATACCATATCGTTTAACCATGTTTATTATGTCTTTATATATCGCATTTGGAATAGGATATAATTTAGCGAAAAGTTATAAATTAGATGCTTTATCAGGAGCACAGCTCGCGGTATGTTCACTACTTTTAACATTAACGCCTGAGTTAATTGATAAAAAAGGATTCATGCTTCCGATGACAAATCTCGGAGGTCATGGATTATTTGTGACGATGATTGTTTCTATTTTATCCGTAGAGATTTTAAGATTTTGTAAGAAGAAAAATGTAATGATTAAAATGCCAGAACAAGTACCGCCATCTGTATCGCGTTCATTTGAAGCACTTATACCTGCAGCATTCGTTATTATTATAATGAGTCTAGTAACTGTCGTTTTTAGCATTGATTTACACCATGTTGTTGATAAATTAGCAGCACCATTAGTAAAAGCTGGGGATAGTTACTTCGGTGTAATGATTCCAGTGTTTTTAATTACGTTTTTTTGGTCATTCGGAATCCATGGTGTGTCGGTTGTTGGAACTGTTGCTCGGCCATTATGGGAAGTATACCTAGGGAAAAATGGTGAAGCAGTTGCTAGTGGAGCAGATCAGTTGCCATTTATTTCACCAGAGCCGTTATATCAATGGTTTATATGGATTGGCGGTTCTGGTGCGACGTTAGGGCTTGTATTAGCTATGATTGTATTTGGTCGATCGAAATATTCGAAAGCATTGTCAAGAACTTGTATTGTTCCGGGTATTTTTAATATTAATGAACCAGTCATATTCGGATTACCGATTGTACTAAATCCAATTTTAATTATCCCCTTTATCATTACACCACTTGTAACAGCAACTGTTGCATATTCAGCAACTGCGATGGGATTTGTAACACCAACGCATATTATGCCGCCATGGACATTACCTGCTCCAATTGGTGCATATTTAGCAACAGGAGGAGATTGGCGTGCGGTTGTATTAGTTTTTATAAATATAGCAATATCGTTCCTTATTTATTTACCATTCTTTAAAATGTACGACAAAAATATGCTTGAAATTGAAAAAAATGGTGACGGGGAATCTGTTAATCCTTAATCTGCACGCTGTTATTTTGAGTGATAGACTTTTTGTCTATCACTTCTTTCACATTAAAACTAGAAAGGGGGAAATAGAATGAATATAAAATTTAGTTATAAAGGCGTATTTTTATTATTATTTGGAGTGATTTGTGCAAATTTACTTTTTGTCCCTTTATTAGGCATGCTAAATCTATCACAAATGCATAGTATCTGGCTTGTTACAAGTATTGCGGCAAGCGTTTTGCTTACGGTAGTTGTTTCTTTCATTGATGGATCGTTTGCATCGAAAGCTCAGTTGTTTTTTAGATTTATATTGTTTTCGATTGGTTGTACGTTCGTTACTTACATGATTGTTTTTTAGTAAATAGGAGGTCATGCACGTTATGTATATTGCAGGGGTAATGTCTGGTACTTCATTAGATGGAATAGATGTAGCGCTCGTTCATATAGAAGGAAGTGGTGTAGATTCTAAAATCGAACTCATCCATTTTACTACTGTTCCATTTTGTAATGATATGAAAAATGAGATCCAACAAGCGTTATCAATTGAAACTTCGAATGTCCAACTTATATGTAGTTTAAATTTTAAACTTGGTTTATGCTTCGCCAATGCTGTAAAGGAAGTTTGTAAAGAGGCCAATTTTCCTTTGAGACAATTAGATTTAATAGGCTCTCACGGACAAACGATTTATCATCAGCCAAAGCAAGAAGGGAATATTATTTCTTCAACATTGCAAATTGGGGAACCAGCAGTAATAGCATATGAAACGAACACGACGGTTATCTCGAATTTCCGAACGATGGACATGGCGGCAGGGGGACAAGGTGCACCACTTGTACCATATTCAGAGATTATTTTATATCGGCATCAAACTAAAAATAGACTACTACAAAATATTGGTGGGATTAGTAATGTTACAGTGGTTCCAAGTAAACGAAGTAAAGAGAGTGTTATTGCTTTCGATACTGGACCAGGCAACATGGTAATCGATGAAGTATGTCAAAGATTATTTCATGTACCATATGATCAAAATGGTTGGATTGCAAAGCAGGGGGTAGTTGTAGATGAAATTTTAACATACTGTATGAACCATCCATTTTTGAACATGAAACCACCAAAATCAACAGGTAGAGAACAGTTTGGAGAAGCGTTTGTGACTGAATTATTGAATCGATTTAAAAAGCATAGTAAAGAAAATATATTGGCAACTGTCACGATGTTTACAGCATGTTCAATTGTTCATCATTATAAGGCGTTTATTTTGCCGTATTATGAAATTGATGAGGTGATTTTAGGTGGTGGTGGAAGTTATAATAACACACTTGTTGAAATGTTACGGAATGGATTAAGAGAAGAGAAATGTAGCATATGTATACAAGAAGATATTGGTCATTCTTCAGCAGCGAAAGAAGCAATTGCATTTGCTATTTTAGCAAACGAAACGTATCATCGTAATCCGAGTAATGTGCCGAGCGCAACAGGTGCTAAGAATTCCGTAATTTTAGGGAATATAACATTCCCTCCATACGCAGATGAAAATGAGGCGAACATATATGAAGTATATGATTGGAGTAGATGGCGGGGGAACGAAGACCGAGGCAATTGCATTTGATAAAGACGGAAATGAACTTGTAAGAGCTACCAGTGGTTTTGGAAACATATTAATAGATTTTGAAGAAGCTCTTGTGCATATTATGGAAGCAATTAATCAATGCCAGAAGAGTTTAATAAATGGGCATTGTGTTTGTGTTTGTTTAGGATTAGCTGGTATAAGCGGAGCGAATACAAATGAATTAACATTACGTTTAAAAAAGAAATACGGAACAAAAATTGAAATTTTTAATGATGCAATGATCGCACATGCAGCTGCTTTAAAAGGTAAGGATGGAATATTAACTATAGGTGGTACAGGTGCAATTTGTATAGGAAAAAAAGGAGCAGTATATCAGTATAGCGGTGGATGGGGACATATTTTAGGAGATGAGGGGAGCGGATATTGGATTGCATTACAAGCTTTAAAGAAAATGGCAATTCAGTTCGATCAAGGAATCAGTCTTTGTCCATTGAGTTTGAATATTCAAAGGCAGTTTCAACTTTTGACACCGTCTCATATAAAAAGCTTAGTATATACTTCTTCTAAAGATAAAATTGCAGCAATCGCCCCATTAGTTATTCAGGAAGCGAGAGATGGCAATGATGATGCGCATGAAATTATGATGCAAGCTGGAAAGGAATTAGCAAGGATTACAGTAAATGTTTATAACAAGTTGAACTTTAAGCACTCAACGCCAATTGCAGTAAGTGGCAGTATATTGCGTTTAGTTCCTGAAATATTTGCTGTATTTAAGAAATGGTGTGAAGAAAGTATGAAAGAAATTACATTCGTATCACAAGCAGAAATGGCAGTGAAAGGAACATATTATTTAATGAGGGATATATATTTTTAAAAATAGGTATGAGAATTTTTGTATGATTTGTAAAAATATGATGTTAAAATGTATAAAGGGATGTATGTTAAAAACGTACAATATACGTAGTAATTGAATATTGTATATGTATTCCCATGTAGAAAGTGAATGATTACATGATTAATAGTATGCAGTTTTTATATTTGGTGGCTTCTTATTTAATTGGAAACATATTGACCGCTTATATAGTAACAAAATTGAGACATAACGTTGATATTAGGGATGAAGGAAGCGGAAATCCTGGCGCAAGAAATATGGGGCGCGTATATGGAAAAGGGTATTTCATCGCTACATTTTTAGGGGATGCAATTAAAGGGGCAATCGTTGTTGCTGTAGCAAAATACCTTTTTGAAGATCCTACATTCGTAATGTTAACATTATTGGCCGTTATTATTGGACATATTTATCCAGTTTTATTTAAAGGCAAGGGCGGTAAAGGTATTTCAACATTTATAGGAGGACTAATCGCATTTGATTATTTGATAGCGCTTACCCTCTTAGGCATTTTTATTGTATTTTATTTAATATTTAAAGGGTTTACGAAGCCAGGACTAATTACGATTGCTTGTTTACCAATTTGTATGATTCTTTATTCTTATTCTATTGTTACCACTATATTAAGTGGAATAATTATTGTACTCATTCTATATGTAAATCGAGAATAAAATGAATGTTTAATAAGTGGGGATAATCTCCACTTATCATTTTTTATTAAATAGATAAAGGAGATAAGGCATGGGGTTAATTTATAAAGTTGCTGATCAAGATTGGGAATTTGAAAGTATACATAAATTGAATTATAAAACTTTTGTAGAAGAGATACCACAACATGAAGAAACGAAAGAACGGTTTCGTATAGATCGGTTTCATAAAGAAAATACATATTTAATTTGTTTAGATGAGGATAGATTAGTAGGTATGGTCGCAGTGCGGGGAAAACGACCATTCTCGTTAGATTATAAAATTTCAAATTTAGATATTTATTTGCAAGAGCATGGAGAAAAAGTGTATGAAATTCGTTTACTTTCAGTAGAACGTGAATATAGAAATGGAAGAGCGTTGTTAGGATTAATTCGTTTTCTACATCGTTATTTGCTTCTAAATGGATATGAATTAGCACTCATTTCTGCAACAACACGTGAACTAGCTTTATATGAGCAAATGGGATTCAAATCTTTCCATACGTTAGTTGGTACAGAAGAAGCAGCCTTCCAGCCAATGTATGTTACCCCTGCTATGTTTGAAGAGTCGAGTGTTGGGGGGATTATGACGAAAGAATATACGTTTTTACCTGGTCCAGTAGATATTGAAGAGAACGTTCGAAAGGCATTTTCTACGCGACCTATTTCCCATCGCTCTAAGTCATTTCAAGTGATGATGGACAATGTGAAAAAACGGTTACTTCACATGACAAAAGCAAAACATGTACAGCTTATGTTAGGAACAGGGACGTTAGCAAATGATGCGATTGCTTTACAGTTACGTTCTTTAAAAGGGAAAGGACTAGTATTAACAAATGGGGAATTTGGTAATAGATTAGTTGGACATGCAAAACGAGCACGGTTACATTTTGATACGTATAAAAAGGAAATGGGAGATCCATTTATTTATACCGAATTAGAAGAAATTATGACAACTGGAAATTATGAATGGATTTGGTTTGTTCATCATGAAACATCTACTGGAATGTTAAACGATTTAAACGAGCTAAATACTCTTTGTAACGAGAATCAAATGAAACTGTGTGTAGATTGCATAAGCTCAATTGGAGCGATACCATTAGACTTGAAGGATGTGTATTTTGCAAGTGGTGTTAGCGGTAAAGCGATTAAATCATATACAGGAATTTCTTTCGTTTTTCATAACCACATTGTAAAAATAAACGAGGCTGTGCCGGCCTATATGGACATTGGCATGTATGAAGAAAATGAAAGTATTCCATACTCACAATCATGGAATTTAATTTATGCATTGCAAGAAGCGTTGAAGAGATTTGAAGATGAAAAGACATTTGTAAAAATTAAAGAGACATATGATTATGTTGAAGAAGTTATTACTGATATGGGTTTAAAGCTTGTTTCACCTAAAGAACATGCCGCGCCAATTATACTTACTATTGTATTGAGCGAAGATTATTCTTCTAAAGTAGTAGGCGATACATTAGCATTACAAGGATACATCGTTCATTATGAGTCATCTTATTTACAAAAGAATAATTGGATCCAAATTGCATGTTTAAATCATTATAAAGAACGCGATATGAAGAGGATGTTAAATTGTTTGCAAATGTGTTTATTTCAGAGTGGGGTACATATATAAAGACTTTTTCTTTTCGTATAAAGGAGCTACGACTTACGAAAACTTAGGAATAGAACATTGGAAGAGGTGTCAGTATGATAACTAGAAAACTACCATTACATATAGACGATATTAAAAAAGCTCACAAAATTCTAGATAGAAATGCTCGTAAAACGCCATTAGTAAAATCTTTTTACTTAACTAGTAAAACGGGTGGAGAAATTCATTTGAAGTTAGAAAATATGCAATTAACGGGTTCTTTTAAATTTCGTGGCGCATTTAATAAAATGTCGCGGCTCACGGATCAAGAAAAAGAAAGAGGTGTAATTGCATGTTCAGCAGGTAATCATGCACAAGGAGTTGCATTATCTGCTCATTTACTCGGTATTAAGAGTAAAATTGTTATGCCAATTTCTGCACCTCAGGCAAAAGTTGAAGCAACAAAAGGATATGGATCTGAAGTGATTTTACATGGTGAAACCTTTGATGATGCAAAGGTAAAATGTGAAGAAATTATAAGGGAAACAGGTGAAACATACTTACATCCATATGATGATGTAGAGGTAATGGCTGGTCAAGGTACAATTGGATTAGACATTCTTGATGATATGTGGGATGTAGATACTGTCATTGTACCAATAGGTGGAGGCGGAATTATTTCTGGTATTTCTGTAGCATTGAAATCTTTTAATCCATCCATTAATATAATTGGTGTCCAAGCAGATAATGTTCATGGAATGAAGGCATCTTACGATAAAGGAGCAATCGTAGAACACTATGAGGCGCCTACTATTGCAGATGGTTGCGCAGTTAAAATACCAGGTGAATTAACATTTGAAATTGTAAAAGAATTAGTAGATGATATTGTAACTGTATCAGAAAAAGAGCTGGAAGTAGCGATGAAAGATTTATTACAACGTGGGAAAGCTGTTGTAGAAGGTGCAGGTGCATTAGCAACTGCTGCACTTCTTGCAGGAAAAGTTGATAGTTATATAAAAGGGAAAAAAGTAGTGGCTGTTATATCTGGTGGGAACGTGGACTTACAGCGCATATCAAGTGTATGTGAGCACTTTTTTGTCGCTAATGAAGTGAAATAGTTTTATGAAAGAAGAGCTAAGAGAAATGATTTTAGCTCTTACTTTTTGTCTACCGTTTACTGTAAGTAGAAATAAACTTGCAAAATTTGCTGTTTAAAAATTATTTTATTTAAGCGCCTATTTTTACACATATCTTTAATGTTATAATAATTATTTCAATATTGTCGAAACGTAAGCAGAAATTTAATATAATAGTTTTAATGTGCTAATGAGCGGTGAGGAGGGCAGGGCATGAATAAAGAAGAACAGGTCATGAACGGTTTCAGGGAATTATATAATAAGCTGGTTTGGCTTAATAAAGATAAGATGGAAGAGGGTCTTAAAGGTTTTAAGTCTTCTGAAGTCCACTGCATTGAATATATTGAAAACAATGCAGATTCTAACGTGACACAACTCGCAGAGGCTTTTTATGTGACTCGCGGTGCTATAAGTAGAATGACTAAGAAGCTCATACAAAAAGGCCTTGTTGAAAGCTACCAAAAGTCAGAAAATAAGAAAGAAATTTATTTTAGGCTTACCGAACAAGGGAAAGAAATTTATAAAATCCATGAAAATTTGCATAAAGAGTTTCAAGAGCGAGATAAAGCTGTATTTGAACAAGTGACTGAAGAAGAATTCAACAGTATAATTAGCTTTGTGGAAAAGTATAGTAGACATTTGGATGCAGAAATAAAGAAACAAGGTATACATATTAAATCGTAATATATTTTAATAATAAAGTGAAACTTTAATCAGTGGGGGCTTCATCTCCACTGATTATCAGCCCTCACCAATCGGGCTTTTACGGGCAGCCTTACTCTAATGAGAATAGGCTGCTTTTTTATTATTTTATTTTTATTGACTAATCAACAAAATTTTTAGGAGAGAAGTTAAATGTCTATATTTAGATCGAAAAATGAAAGGGGAACTGAAAAAAGCATAGATAAACATGCTTTACTATTCGGACTTATTTCTGTATTTCTTTGTGGTATAGGTTTCAGTATCATCATGCCTGTAGTCCCATTCTTAGTACAGCCATATACAAGTAATCCGGAAGAACAAGCATTGGTTGTTACACTACTAACTTCCGTATATGCGGCCTGCGTGTTTTTAGCTGCACCAGTACTCGGAGCTTTAAGCGATAAGTATGGCCGTCGTCCATTACTTTTAATATGCTTATTTGGTTCTGCAATTGGGTACTTAGTTTTTGGAATAGGAGGAGCTTTATGGGTACTATTTGCTGGACGCATAATAGAAGGAATAACAGGCGGGAGCATAAGTACTATCTTCGCATATTTTGCAGACATCATTCCAAAAGAACAGAGAACGAAATATTTTGGATGGGTGAGTGCAGTTGTAGGTGCGGGAACTATCATTGGCCCAACCATTGGGGGGATACTTGCCAAGTTTGGTGATACTGTACCTATATATTTTGGTGCAATCATAACGTTAATAAATGTTGTATATGGGATCAAATATATGCCTGAGAGCCTTGAAAAAAATAATAGGTTGAAAGAGATTACGTTTGTAAGGTTAAATCCTTTTGTACAGCTAGCAAACATACTTTCCATGAAAAATTTAAAGTGGTTACTTGTCTCAGCGTTTTTACTTTGGATACCTAACGGATCTTTACAAGCAATTTTCACGCAATTTACAATGGATACTTTCAGTTGGAAACCTGTATTAATCGGACTTATGTTTTCAATTTTGGGCTTTCAAGACATTGTTTCACAAAGTTTTATCATGCCAAAGCTTTTGATCAAGCTTAGTGATAAACAAATAGCAATTCTTGGGATGGTTTCGGAGATTATAGGATACAGTTTTATTGCGGCATCAGCTTTGTTTTCACTCTATCCACTACTTATCGCTGGGATGCTGATGTATGGTTTTGGGGATTCAATTTTCGGACCTTCATTCAACGGGATGCTTTCAAAGTCTGTCAGTTCTAGTGAACAAGGAAGGATTCAAGGTGGAAGCCAATCTATTCAAGCTTTAGCAAGAATGATTGGTCCTATTCTTGGAGGACAAATCTATGTATCACTTGGTCATGCCGCACCTGCTTTTATGGGTATGATTCTTATAGTAGCGGCAATAGCAGTTTTATATAAGGGAACGCATGAAACTGTATAACAGATAGATATAAGAATAAATAAAAGGGAGTCAGAACTTAGGAACAAGTGCTGATTCCCTATTTGTTTACGGTTTGAGAGCTAAGAGAAAAGTTTTTGTTTAGGAATTTATTCTGCTATGCTCTCATGGTGAAGGGTAATATTCAGTGAGGTGGAACTATCATTAATTACAGTTAGCTTTATTTGAAAGTAAAAAGGTAGGTAAATGACTAGATAGTTTCATTATGCTTGTGCTGAAGTAAATAATGACTCCATCTTTACTTTGCTCTTCTCTCGAATTTCAGCATCTACGTGTCTCATCACGTATTTATGCGCTACAGCGATTGCTAAAACATCATCTAATAAGCCGATCCCAATAATAGCAGCTATATCTGGAATGAAATCAATTGTTAATACGTAATAAGATAAAGCGGCTAATATTATGAATTTCGCTTTATTAGGTAATTCTTTCTTTTTCATTGTATAGAATAAAATAATACTTTCATATACGCTGGATTTACCGAGGTTTACAGAGCTTTTTTTGAACTTTTTCCAAAGTGTCTGTTTCTCCATATAAACACTCCTTTTACAAAAACATAGATTTTTTAAAAGGATGGACAAAGAAGTGAGAGATTAATCAATTTTATTGTTTTTCTTAATTATATATTTCCATAAAAATAGGGGAATACCTGTTCAAAATAATATAATGTGGATTATGCAACGATTCACAGTGTTCCGCTAAATAGTATATATATTGTAAGATGTATGTGGATCATTTAGTTATTATTATGCATTTTATAAGCGGTATGGGGGAAGAAAAATGAAAATAATAGAACTACCAATTGAATTCGAATTTAACGGGCAAAAACAATGTGTTTATCCAAGTTTAATTATAGTACATAATGAATTAACGTTAGTTGATACAGGATATCCAAGTTTTTTACCTTTAATTGAAAATGCAATATTAAAACATGGATATGAGATGAAAAACTTAAAGAATATAATTATTACCCATTATGATGACGATCATATAGGGGCTGTATATGATTTTAAAGTGAAATATCCAAATATTAATGTTATTGCTAGTGAAATTGAATCTAACTATATTAATGGTGATATAAAATCAGAGAGGTTAGTTCAAGCTGAAGAAATGTTAGAACGTATGCCCAATGAAGAAAAAGAATTTGGCAAATGGTTTATACAACAGTTAAAAAATATAAAACATATTTCCGTCGATGAAAAAGTACATGATGGTCAAATGATTTTGAATAATGAATGTCAAGTAGTGGCAACGCCAGGACATACTTCGGGGCATATTTCATTATATTTTCCGAATTTAGACTGTGTAATTACGGGAGATGCGGCTGTTCAAGAGAATCGTGAGTTAGTAATAGCTAATCCGAATTTTTGTTTGGATATAGAAAAAGCGAAACAGTCTTTAAATAGGATTAAAAGTTTTAAAGCAGCACAGTATTATTGCTATCATGGAGGAAAGCTTACTGTATAAATTAATGAAAACCGGTCTTTCCTAAATCGAAAAGATCGGTTTTTTAGTTCATATATTTTGCGATTTCAACCAAATCAGTAACATTATATTTCGGTAAAATTGAAATATATATGTAAAGAAGAATATATATAATTTGAGCAAGGGTATAGGGGGGAGAAAATGGGTTCGTTATTTGATGTAATAGCAGATATCATTTTATTTTATCCTCGAAATGACATGAAATTGAAACACCATATCGCAAAATTAAGTGAATTAGAGTGGTTTCGAAATCTACATGAAGATCCGAAGTATACAAGTTTAATTTGGAGTAATAGAAAAATTAAGAAGTTCATTTTGTCTTCTACTAACATGGAAACATTAATAAAATCTGAGAAAAAGCAAAAAGAATTTGTTCATCTAGTACAGGATGAATATAAAAAAAGAAGATAAGAATTTTTTTATTTTTCATATTTGGCGAAACAAATGGTACAATGAAAGCTAATGTGAAAAATAAGGAAAAGAAGTGGTCTATTTGAAAAACTTTTTAGAATTAGGAATTAGTGAAACTTTTAATCATACATTACGTGAAAATGGAATTACAGAAGCAACACCAATTCAAGAGAAGGCAATTCCAGTTATTCTGTCAGGTAAAGATATTATTGGGCAGGCGAAAACAGGAACGGGTAAAACGTTAGCATTCGTGTTACCGATTTTAGAAAAAATCGATCCAGAGTCTAGTGATGTTCAGGCTTTAATTGTTGCACCAACAAGGGAACTAGCTCTGCAAATTACAACTGAAATTAAAAAAATGCTTGTTCAAAGAGAAGATATTAATGTACTAGCGATTTATGGTGGGCAAGATGTAGCACAACAATTGAGAAAATTAAAAGGTAATACACATATTGTTGTTGCAACACCAGGACGATTATTAGATCATATACGACGTGAAACAATTGATTTAAGTAATCTTTCAACGATTGTACTAGATGAAGCGGATCAAATGCTTTATTTTGGTTTCTTATATGATATTGAAGACATTTTAGATGAGACACCAGGTAGTAAACAAACGATGTTATTCTCAGCAACGATGCCAAAAGATATTAAAAAATTGGCGAAGCGTTATATGGATGAACCGCAAATGATTCAAGTACAAAGTGAAGAAGTAACGGTTGATACAATTGAGCAGCGTGTCATTGAGACGACAGACCGTGCAAAGCCAGATGCACTTCGTTTTGTTATGGATCGTGATCAGCCATTTTTAGCTGTTATTTTCTGTCGTACAAAGGTTAGAGCAAGTAAGCTTTATGATAATTTAAAAGGACTAGGTTATAATTGTGCTGAACTTCATGGTGATATACCTCAAGCGAAACGTGAAAGAGTTATGAAGAGTTTCCGCGAAGCTAAAATTCAGTACTTAATCGCAACGGATGTAGCAGCTCGTGGACTTGATGTAGATGGTGTAACGCACGTATTTAACTATGATATCCCTGAAGATGTAGAAAGTTACATTCATCGCATTGGCCGAACAGGACGTGCAGGTGGATCAGGTCTTGCAATTACGTTCGTTGCAGCGAAAGATGAAAAACATTTAGAAGAAATTGAAAAAACGCTTGGTGCACCAATACAAAGAGAAATAATCGAACAACCGAAGATAAAACGTGTAGATGAAAATGGAAAACCGGTACCAAAGCCGGCTCCGAAGAAATCAGGTCAAAATCGTCAAAGAGATAGCCGCGAAGGTTCAAGAAGTGATTCAAGACGTGATTCGAGAAATAGCTCAAGAAGTGATTCAAGAAATAGTTCGAGAAATAGTTCTAGAAATGAAAATAACCGATCATTTAATAAGCCAAGTAATAAAAAAGGTAGTACAAAGCAAGGTCAGCAAAGACGTGGTCGTTAAATGGTTATAATTGTAAAAGAGTCGCAAAATATTGTGGCTCTTTTTTTTGTTTGAATACAACAAGGATGATGGCAAGGGAAAATTTCATTCACCGTATTTGAAATTTATAAAGGGAATTTTATAGTTCAAAACCAGTAGAGCAAGGGTATTACTGTCATTCAGCAGAACACTTTGGTTAAAAGAAAAGGTATTGAAGCGAGCGAGTATTTTCATTATACATTCCGCAATTATCGAAATAGAACAAGAGAAGTTTATGAAGGATTAAACTCGTATTGGTGTACGATCGTTGGAAACTGGAAAACTAATTTGTTAGTTTTTATCGATGAGGAACTCGAGAAGCACCACTGCCATCCTTATGGGGAAATTGCTTACGACGACGATGAAGGTAATGTAGTGATAATATGCGAAATAAGAAAAAAGGACTAGCAGTCGTACCTGCCGTCCTTTAATAGGAGAAAAAGTAATCTTGTTTAGAACTACGCATAAACAGAAAATCTGCTTGTAATTAGTTTTACCCTAAATATACGTGTCTATACAAAAAAGGGATAAGTAAAAAATACTTATCCCCGGAAGGGAAATCCCAAGTACCAAAATGGCTCGTATTGGTCTGCAGGTTCAAAAGTAGTATATGTAAAACGAAAAATCTCATACAAAAAGCAGACAACGATTTTGGTTGTCTGCCAGTGAGTTCAATGAGTTAGCTAATTGTGATAATTTGCATCCCCATTGCGAGAAGAGTGAAGCTGCTAGTTCAAACAGCTTGTTGGTATTATTTTCGATTTCTTAAAAAATATACATCAAAAGAAAGAGGTATTAGCCATGGACACGGCAGCTTGAAAGTAGTATGTATTTTTATTTGAAAAATATTCAAGGGGTGAAGAAACATGGAATGTTTAATAAAGGTGTTTGTTTTATTAATCAGTTAATTAATAAAACAAAATAGTTATTTGGGAGAAAGGGAAAATGAATATGAGATGAATTGAAGCTGTTGAAAAATTACTTGAAGTGATGAAAGAATGCTTTTGGAACGGAACATCTTTAAAGGGTGAAGCTAATGATTTTAATATTGTATCTTGGCTGATTGAAGAAGCGACGCGTAAAACAAAATAAAAATTTCATTTTGTAGCAAAGGGGAATAGATATGTGTACTTATTGGGGAAAAGTAGATAAAGAGTTCTTTAAGAGGCAAGAACCGGAACAAAATAAAAGAGCAGCTAGCAAAAGCTAACTGCTCAATACAAGGAGATACAGAGAAGACTACTTTAAATGAATGTTGGCATACAGCCTACATACAGTATTGACCGAATATTTATTTTAAATTCAATTTATTTAAAGTAAATATTCCAACAGATAAAATGGTTGCGCCTGCTACAGAACCTAACCAGTCTCTCCAGCCTAATGTATTTAAAGATGCATCTGTTAAATCCGTAATTAAGAAGATAGCAAACATTAATACACCAAATGCTAAGCATCCCCAAAATGTTTGCAAATATTTAATCATTTTCTTTCGGAACTTGCTCATATAAATCACCCTTATTAATAATTATATTTTTATAAATAAATTATCGCATGTGCAAAAATTAAAAGTACAAAATATGCAATATTACATATTGGAACTCAACAAAATACTCCATTGATAAGTACATAGATCGAACGAAGGCATCGTTCTTTTCCTAAAATGAAAGGTGACAATAAGAAACATGAGATACGTTTTAAACAAGTTGAGCGGACGTTAAAAAATAAAAATTTATAAAGGAAATAGAAAGTATGGTGTTGTATATGTACGATAATAGGAAACTTTTTGCAAACTAAACATATAATTTTAATAGACCGACAGTCGGTCTGGTGGGAAGGAGAACTTGAATGCGAATTGTAAAGGAGTATGAGGAGCGTAGAAAGGAAATTTTAGAAACAGCTGAGCGTTTGTTTCTTACGAAAGGTTATACGAAAACAACCGTGAATGATATTTTAAAAGAAATTGGTATAGCAAAGGGGACGTTTTATCATTATTTTAAGTCGAAGGAGGAAGTAATGGATGAAATCATTATGAGGATTATTAAAGAGGATGTCACTAAGGCGAAAAGGATTGTCTCCAATCCCGATATCCACGTTTTAGATAAGTTATTTAAAATTTTAATGGAACAATCACCAAAATCAGGAGATGTCAAAGAAAAAATGATTGAACAATTCCATCAACCAAATAATGCAGAAATGCATCAGAAAAGTTTAGTGCAATCCATTATACATTTATCTCCTGTATTAACGGAAGTTTTAGAGCAAGGAATAGAAGAAGGCATATTTTATACTCCATACCCACAAGAAACAATTGAATTATTACTCTCTTCAGCACAAGTCATATTTGATGATGGTTTATTTCAGTGGAAACCGGAAGAAATGATGAGAAGAGCTAAGGCTTATATTAAAATGATGGAAGTATCTGTTGGAGCGAAAGAAGGGTCCTTTGATTATATGATCGAGGTTTTAATGAAACAGAAATAGCTTTTTTCTGTTTGAGTATTATCGACCGGCAGTCGGTCTAACTAAATGAAGGATGTGATGAGGATGCCAGCAAGTATTCAATCTTCCTTGAAAGATTTTCACTTAATGGTAGGTGGTCAAATTATTACTATTTTAGGTTCAACACTATTACGTTTTGCACTGTCTTTATATGTGCTAGATATAACAGGACGTGCCGATATATTTGCAGGGTTATATGCCGTAACGAGTATCCCGTTTTTGTTAGCTCCTCTTGGCGGAGCGATAGCAGATCGTTTCAACCGCCGTAATGTAATGGTCATTTTGGATTTTATAAACGCTGCTATTGTATTAAGCTTTATAGTTTTGTTATTAACTGAATCGGTATCTATTTTATTGATTGGAACAATTATGTTTTTACTAGCAGTCGTTAGTGCAATGTACGCACCAGTTGTTATGGCAAGTATTCCGCAATTAGTTCCAGAGAAAAAGTTAGAACAAGCAAACGGTATCATAAATGGTGTGCAAGCATTATCTAATATAGTTGCACCTGTACTAGGAGGAATATTATATGGCATAATTGGTTTGAAAATGCTCGTCATAATAAGTTGTCTTGCTTTCTTTTTATCTGCAATTTTAGAAATGTTTATTACAATACCTTTTATAAAAAGAGCGCAAGAAAGCCATATCATACCGACAATTATAAAAGATATGAAAGAAGGTTTTCTTTATGTTTTAAAGCAACCTTTTATTTTGAAGGCTATGTTACTTGCAGCTTTACTAAACTTAATTTTGACACCGTTATTTGTTGTTGGAGGACCTATTATATTACGAGTAACTATGCAGAGTAGCGATACGATGTATGGAATTGGAATGGGATTAATTGATTTTGCAACCATATTAGGGGCATTGTCAATCGGTTTCTTTGCTAAAAAGTTACAGATGAAAACATTATATAATTGGATGCTTATCATAGCTTTATTAGTTATACCAGTGGCACTATCAGTTACACCGTTTACTCTTAATTTAGGATACTATCCACCATTTATCCTCTTTTATACTTTCTTCTCTTCTAATCGCAATGATTATGACAATTGTATCCATCTATGTGATTACTGTAGTCCAAAAGAAAACACCAAATGAAAATCTAGGAAAAGTAATGGCAATTATAACAGCGGTATCTCAATGTATGGCACCAATTGGGCAAGTCGTATATGGTTTTATGTTTGAAGGATTCAGTACGAAAATTTATTTACCTATATTATCTATAAGTTTCATAATGATAATAATAGCGGTGGTGACGAAGAAAATATTAAGAAATGAAGGGAACTAGCTTCATATGCTTAGAGTATTAGCGAAACCCAATCCTAATCAATTCTTTATCATTTATTTCAATTACGAATCTATATTCTTTGTCTAATATCCAGTAATAAAAACTGACTGCATCAACGTCAACTAATGATTGGAATACTTTATCAAGATTTGTACTTACTACAGGGATTTCATAGTTATCCCATATTATAAAAATCTGTTCGTCAAAATCTAGTTGGTTTGCTCTAATAAGGGAAATTAGTTGTTCTTTGTTCGAAGCTATGAATTGGTTATCTATCTGTTCCCAATCTATTCTTCCCGAGACAGTTATAGGAAATGAATTCATTAAAATAATAGCAATCTGCTGGCTTTTTTCTTGGGAGAAAATGAGAGTTTCGTTTCCTAGGGATTCAAGGCATTCACTAAACAAAGGGTTTGTGTCATTGTTGTTTTTGGTTTTCAGTGCTCTTAACTTTTGTCGCAATTTCCACTGTCTTGACGATCTATCATCCATTTTTAACATTCCTTATACAATTATTTAATAATGAGTATAGCATATAAGGGAAGTCTTTATGAAAAGGAACTTTTTAAATATAAATTAAATAAAAGCGTTATTTGAAAAAAAGCCTTTTAAGGAAAGATAAGAGGCCATCAAAAAATATAACAACATGAAAATTTTATATTATGTATATACAATTTAAAGAGTTAGTGGAAATAATAAAATGTATAAAATTCTTATAAAAAAGCCCTAGGATTAGGGGATCTAGGGCTTCCTCTGTTGGTATATCTCACACGACATTATAAAAAGAAAAGAACTTAATGAAGGTAACACATGAATGTTTCGTAAATGTATCAAAAAAGTGAACAAAAGCGTTATTTTATTAGAAAAGTATGATTGTATGAAATAACATGTATGAAAGAAGAGGCGTTAGCAAAAATATCCCTTAACGAAATCGGCTTTATTTTTCAGCAAAGTAACCTTCTTAAGTGACTCATGTTGTATAGGTAGCAGAGAAAACAGAAAGAGTTCTTTTTATGGAGGACGGAGAAGTTGTTAGTGAAATACAACTAGGCAAGTTTAGGAATGATGATTTAAAAGCGCGAGAAGAGAAATTGTTAAAATGGTTAGCTGTACTCGGATTTTAAAGACAAAAACTCCTATTGAATATAGGAGTTTTTTCTTTGTTTGAAAGTTCGAAAAGATATATAATAATTTTCTGACTATTAATTTATGGAGGGGTATTAATGAAAACTGAAACGTTACACACACAAGAAGACATTTTAAAAATGCTTGATTCATTATTAAGACCTGCAGAATCATTTTGGAATGATTTTTATGAGAATAGAGAAAAGGATGTTCCGTTTTTTGAAAATGTTCCAGATGAGAATCTAGTTTCGTATATACAAAAAGAGAGAGTTTCAAAAGGGAAGGTATTAGAACTTGGATGTGGTCCAGGTAGAAATGCCATTTATTTAGCGACTCAAGGATTTGATGTAACAGCAGTGGATTTATCTGTAGAAGGCATTAATTGGGCTAAAGAAAGGGCATTGGCAAAAGGGGTAGCAATTCATTTTATTTGTGATTCAATTTTTAATTTAGAGGTTCAAAACGAATTTGATTTTGTATACGATTCGGGCTGTTTGCATCACATTCCACCGCATAGAAGAATAAATTATGTGGATTTAATTAAAAACTCATTAAAATCGGGTGGTTATTTCGGATTAACATGTTTTGCGGCAGGCGATTTAGATGAGCGAAATGGATCGGAAATAACAGATTGGGATGTATATAGAGGATGGAGTCTACAAGGTGGTCTTGCATACTCGGAAGAAAAGTTAAGAGAGATATTTAAAGAATTTGAGGTAATTGAGATTAGAAGGATGAAACAAATGAAACAACCGAAAGAAATGTTTGGAGAATCATTTCTTTGGACAGCATTATTTAAGAAGAAATAATAAAGTAGATAATTGACAAACTCATCGTTTTTATAGACAATACACTTATAGGAATATACGTTCGGTTTTTGGCCGACTTATGTTTTACATAAATATATAACAAGGGGCTGTCTCCATATGAGTAACACAAATCAAAAAATTACTACGTTTTTAATGTTTGAAGGCAAAGCTGAGGAAGCAATGAATTTTTATACGTCGCTATTTGATCAATCGGAAATTGTAAGTATTTCTCGCTACGATGAAAATGGACCTGGTAAAGAGGGAACTGTAATTCATGCAACTTTTACGTTAAATGGCCAAGAGTTTATGTGTATTGATAGTTATGTAAATCATAATTTTACATTCACTCCAGCTATGTCTCTTTATGTAACTTGTGAGACAGAAGAAGAAATTGATACGGTCTTTCATAAACTAGCGCAGGATGGAGCAATTCTTATGCCTTTAGGTTCTTATCCGTTTAGTAAAAAGTTTGGCTGGTTAAATGATAAGTATGGTGTATCTTGGCAGTTAACTCTTGCTGAATAAAAAAGAAAAAGCGTAACTTATTTGTTTAATCGATTTAGTTAAAAGCTTGAAAAATTAAATAACATAAAAAAGCGTTCCAACTGTCAACAGGTTTGGAATGCTTTTTTTATGTGGAAGTGAGTTGTTTAAAAGTTAACAATTCTATGATTAGTTTAAATGAATGGAATAGATGTGTAATTTTTTGTCTTTTTAGAATTTTTTTAGTAATTTTTGCATTTATCTGTTAATGTAAATATAGACAACTATGTATGAACTATTAGGCAGGTTAATAGAAAAAGGAAAGCATTAAGCTTACACATTGAATGCAACTAGATCGTTAGGAGGACTAATCGCAATGGATACTACACAACAAAACAGTAATGCATGGGATAAGAAGGTTGAAGAAGGTTCTAGATACACGCAGCCTGTAAGTAGCGAGGTTATTGAGAAAAGCAAATCAGGTGAATGGGAGATTACAGTCACTACGGAAAAATCAGTTCCTAGAAAGTGGTTTCCAAAGTCATTAGATGGATTAAAGATACTTTGCTTAGCATCAGGTGGCGGACAACAAGCACCTGTTCTAGCTGCTGCTGGAGCAGATGTAACAGTTACTGATATATCTAAGAAGCAATTGGAACAAGATGAAAAGGTAGCAAAACGGGATGGTTTGACTTTGAAAACAGTACAAGGAGATATGTCAGACCTTGGTGATTTTGAGGATGAATATTTTGATATTGTTATAAATACTGTTTCTAATTTGTTTGTAAAAGATGTTCATCTTGTATGGGATGAAGTTTCTAGGGTTTTAAAGAATAAGGGTATTCTTATTGCTGGATTTACAAATCCGTTACTATGGATTTTTGATGATAACCAAGAACAAAAAGGTATTCTTGATGTTAAACATTCAATTCCTTCATCAACATTGGATTATTTACCAGAGGATGAAGTTCAAGATTACATCGATTCAAATCAAACAATAGAATATGCGCATACTTTAGAAGACAAAATCCAAGGCCAAATTGAAGCTGGTTTTGCTATAACAGGTTTTTATGAGGATGATTTTGGTGGAACAAGGATATTAGATAAGCATATTAAAACATTTATTGCGACAAAAGCTATAAAGTTAAAGATGGATTAAGAATTTTTGCTTGTCGCACGGGGCGTTAGTCGAAAAACGCTCTTAAAATAGAAAAGGATGGTGCTTTCCATCCTTTTCCTTATGTATTTTGATTGTCGAAACTATTCTCAAAACAAGTTTTACACTACCAATTGTATAATTAGGTTATGCTTTTATATTAAGAATTTTGCTGACCAAATCTTTTCCCGAGTTTAGCTAACAATTCAGGTTGATCGCTTTGGCTCATTATAACTTCAATAAAGATAAGTTGATTCTTATTAAAAGTTATATTTGTTAAGACTTCTGCTAATTCTGCTTCATTTTCTACTTTAAATGTTAGACTTTTTTCTTCTGACCCAAATACCATTGATAGTTTATTGTAATCCCACATTTGTATATCATTATAAGGTTGGTTTTGGCCGTGAATGGTACGTTCAACGGTGTATCCGTTGTTATTGATTAAAAATATAATTGGTTTTAAATTTTGACGTAATATAGTTGATAACTCTTGGGCAGTTACTTGGAAAGAACCATCACCAATAATTAAAATGTTGCGCCGTGATAAATTGGCGAGCTGTGTACCAAGTAGAGCGGGCAGTGTATATCCGATAGATCCCCATAACGGTTGTCCTACATATGCAGTGTTATTAGGTAGAGGGATAGCAGAACTACCAAAGAAAGGTGTTCCTTGCTCTACAATTAAGACGTCGTTTTCTTGTAAGAAATGGTACATTTGCTGCCAAAAACGTTTTTGTGTGACCATTTGTGCTTTTGGAATGAACTCTTCAGTAAAAGGTGAGGATTCTAAAATAAATGGCTTAACGTCAAGGGTATCTTTATTACGATGCTCAATTGAATCACTTAAATGTTGTAAAACATCCTGCATTACAACTGGACCGTATTTTTTATCTATAATTTTCACAGTGTAGGGATGGATTTCTATAACTTGTTCTTTTGTAAAACCTTGTGTGAAGCCGCCTGTAATAGTATCAGTTAACTTCACACCAATACTAATAATACAATCAGATTCATCAATTCTTTTTCGCAAGTACGGAGAACTTACATCACCAGTATAAATCCCTATAAATTGAGGGTGTTTTTCTGGGAATATTCCTTTTCCCATACTTAACGTCGCGATGGGAAACCCAGTTTTTTCTACAAATTGATGTAAATTTTCTTTAGCGTGAAATCGATCTACTTCAAAATCAGCTAAAATTACAGGTTTTTTGGCGTTATTTATTATTGAAGTGGCATGTAGTAGCATTTTATCCAACGCTTCTTTATTACTTAAAATCGGTTTATATAAAATTGGTTCTGTAGGTTTATTAATTGGTTTATTATATACATCAATCGGCAAATTAATATGAACCGGGCGTTTTTCATTCCAACATGCGCGTAAAACACGGTCAATTTCCTCAGCAGCATGCTCAGGTGTTACATTTGTTTGTGCCACAGTGATTTCTCGATACATATTGGAAAAGTGATCGAACTTTCCATCGCCTAACGTATGATGAACGATTGCTCCATTTTCCATTACTTTTGTTGGTGGCGTACCCGTGATTTTTATAACTGGCACGTTTTCCGCATATGAGCCAGCAATACCGTTAATGGCGCTTAATTCTCCGACACCGAAAGTAGTAATAAGAGCAGCGATTCCTTTTATGCGAGCGTACCCATCTGCTGCATATGCAGCATTTAATTCGTTACAATTGCCAATCCACTTTAAATTTTCATATGCTACCACATCATCTAAAAAGGCAAGATTATAATCACCAGGAACCCCAAATATATGTTCAATTCCTAATTCATGTAGTCTATCCAATAAATATGTACTTACAGTATATTGTTTTTTCAAATGAATCATCTCCTAATTGTGCAATGAATGTTTCAATAGACTAAATAAGTTCTAATGCGTTGATTAAAATATTCATTACTAGATTGTGGTATAATTTACATACAGGGGGAAAGTAGATGACACAACATAAAGAAGAACAGATGAATGAGGCATTAGCATTATTTTATTTTGCATATAAAACATTTACTGAAAAGCCAGATGAAATTATAAAAGAATATGGCATTCAACGAGTACATCATCGAATTTTATTTTTTATCGCACGTTTTCCAGGGATAAGTGTAAATGAGTTATTATCACTATTAGAAATAAGTAAACAAGCTCTCCACGGACCGCTACGTCAACTTGTGGAAAAGGGCTTAATTGAGAGTAATGAAGCTATGCATGATCGACGTGTGAAACAGTTGTCTTTAACAGAAAAAGGTACAGATTTAGAGAAAAAACTGAGTGATGTACAAAGACAACAAATGGGTGCTATTTTTTCAAAATTTGGTGAATCATGTGAGGACAATTGGCACCAAGTTATGAATGAAATGGCAAATAGCCGATCAGGTTTTGATGCTTGGATATCCAAACGTGAAATACCAGTCGATCAAAAATAATGAAAAAACTTCTGTTTTTATCGTTTGAAAAAGAACAAATTTTATCCATACATTTGGCAACTATGATTTGGTCATAGAGTGAATGGATAAAAAGATACATTACTAGATACTTTATACGTGTACGCAATGGAACAATAAAATTCACATTTCCGAAAGGGGAATTATAATGATAAAACTTGTACTTATTCGTCACGGACAAAGCTTATGGAATCTTGAAAATCGCTTTACGGGATGGACAGATGTTGATCTATCAGAGAATGGATTAAGTGAAGCGAGAGAAGCAGGAGCAATATTAAAGAAAAACGGATATACTTTTGATGTGGCTTATACATCAGTATTAAAACGCGCAATTCGGACGTTATGGATTGTACTTCATGAGATGGATCTTACTTGGGTTCCAATACATAAATCTTGGAAGCTAAATGAAAGACATTATGGTGCATTGCAAGGGCTGAATAAAGATGAAACTGCACAAAAATATGGTGAGGAGCAAGTTCATATTTGGAGAAGAAGTGTTGATGTAAGACCACCGGCTCTTACTGAAGACGATCCTCGATATGAAGCGACCGATCCAAGATATAAAACACTCAAAAAAGGTGAATTTCCATTAACTGAATGTTTAGAGGATACGGAGAAGAGAGTACTTGCTTATTGGCATTCAGAAATTGCGCCGACATTAAAAAGTGGTAATAAAGTAATTATTTCATCACACGGTAACACAATTCGCTCGCTAGTAAAATATTTAGACAACCTTTCAAGTGATGGTGTAGTTTCATTAAATATTCCCACTAGCATTCCGCTTGTTTATGAATTAGACGAAAACTTACGTCCGATTCGTCATTATTATTTAAGTATGGATGGAGAAGTACCTGAAGGGGAAATTCCGAAACATATTTCTTTTTAATACGAAAATTTGAAATGAATGCTTGTCTACATATACAATATAGACTCATGGTAAAGTGAAATTTTAATCAGTAGGGGTCTTATTTCCCACAAATAACAGGATAAAAGACGTGGTACTTTCTAATATATATGCGATGTAGCTAATTTTAGAAGCTTGTCCACGTCTTTTGTCATAAAGAGAGCAGCTTGCGCATGTAATGATATCGTGAGTAGTTTTTGAATGGAGGGTGATGTGATTAATGATCTCTAACATTCGAATTGGCTTATTTGTTTTAGCGATTGTCTTTGTAGTCCTTGTTTTCTTTTATTGGAAAAATGAGGAGTTGTACGAGGAGAAAAAGCAACGTATTAGAAAGACTTGGTATGGTTTGTTTATCATATCTGTCACCGTGTATTTCATGATAAAAGGAATTGATTTAACCCTCTGGAAAAATCTTTTAATGTTTACTGCAATGGTTATTTTTGTTGATATTGCGTTCATTTTAACGCCTAATATTTCAGAAATATGGGGTGCGAAATTTAGCGATATTGGCAAGACAGTTCAATCAATAAAACGATCATTAATTGCATCTAAAGCGAGAGGGGAAATATACACGACAATTATTCAAAATGTTAATCCAGCAGTATTCGGTACGATGGAATGGCATACGGAAGAGGAATATACAAAGAGCTTAAATGCATTTTTAGATTCATATGGGGAAAAGATTGGTGCGAAAATTGTTGTTTTTGAAGCCGCGAAAGAGTTAAATACAAACTTTCGTGGTATTCGCTCGCAATTTAGTATTATCGTTCCGTTAGAACATATCGAGCAATTGAATGAGCAGAAAGCGGTGCAAGTAGAAAATGTCGGGATTATACCAGCAAAAATAGTAAGTGACGTTTTCATTGTTATTGATGGAAAGAAAAATAACCTGCAAGATCGGGATTTTGAAAATGTATATAATTTAACAATACATCATAGTTATTTTAGTAAATAAGGACAGAATCTTTTTCTGTCCTTTTCTTCTATACATAAATTAAAAACAAAATCCGACAAAGTTGAATAAAATTGGACAATCATTCCTACACTAGCATGTAGAGGTGATTGTAGTGGTAAAAGATTATGACAATGATTTTTTTAAAGAAGGTAACGAAGATACAACAGATTTCTCTTTAATAAAAGGGGATACGTTGCAGCAAGTAGAAGAATTAGAAGAAGAATTAAAAAGAAAATCATAAGTGTACACTCTTTCTACATTTGCTATATAATATAAATAAAAGGTTGTATCTTTTTGAAAAGGGGGAGAAGAGATGGCTGAAGTCAATGGGCAAAAGTCTTCGTTTTTTAAAGAAAAAAAAGAAGAATCCAATACAGATTTCTCTCTTGTGAAAGGTGCATTAACGGAGAATATAAATCGGTTAGAGAAACTAATGAATAATAGTAGTTCAAAATATATACAGGTGAAAAGAACAAAAGAAAATGCATAGAGCATTTTCTTTTGTTCTTTTTATTTAATAGTAAACTTATCTTTTACTTTTTCAGGTAAATCTGCTTTCTGAATCTCTTCATAGGACTTTACTTCAATTGATGATCTTTCATTTTTGCTATCATCATCTTGATCTACATAAAGGCGTAAAAACGCGTCTTCATTTAATTTATGGGCGTTTTCTTTTTTTGTACTTCTAAATGTAATTTGTTTTTTAACACCATCTTCATCATATGCGGGCAGCGTATAGTTTCGTAAGTTTCTATCATTTACCTTTTCAATAGTTCCTTCGCCTTTTATTTGCATGTAATATACATCTTTACCAATTCTATTTAGTAACGCTCTCTCACAGCCAATAGTAAAACTAAAAAATAATAAACATAGTGTAATAATTGTTAAAAACTTTTTCATTTTCTTTATCTCCTTTAATGTGTTTCTTTAAAAAGTATACGATTATTATTAAATGAGAAAAATCGATATAGATTACAACGCTCTTACAATATTTTGAAATTTCTGTATATAAAATAAACAATAAAAGTTAAAAGAAAGGTAAAATAATGAATCATGGTATAATGATAAAAGACTTACATACTATTTTTTCATTTTGAGAGGAGCTTGAACATGTATTCTACTTTAGAACAATTAACAAAGCACCCTGTATTTTATCATTTTGCAGAAATTTCAAAGATTCCTAGAGGATCAGGTAATGAAAAGGAAATTAGTGATTATTTAGTGGGCTTTGCAAAAGAGCGTAACTTAGAAGTCATTCAAGATCAAGCATTAAATGTCATTATTAAAAAAGAAGCAACAACTGGTTATGAAAATGTACCAGCTATTATTATTCAAGGTCATATGGATATGGTTTGCGAAAAAAATCAAGCAACAGTACATGATTTTGAAAAAGATCCAATTGAATTACGAATCATTGGGGACATGTTATATGCAAATCAAACAACTTTAGGTGCTGATAATGGTATTGCAGTTGCGTATGCATTAGCTTTATTAGATTCGAAAGAAATTCCGCATCCAGCACTTGAAGTCGTTATCACTACTGAAGAAGAAACGACAATGGGCGGGGCTTTTGCTATTGATCCAAATCATTTTGAAGGAAAGATATTTATAAATATTGATTCTGAAGAAGATCATAAATTACTTGTAAGTAGTGCAGGTGGTGCGAAAGCTGTTGAAACAATTCCCGTAATTTGGGATGAAACGCCAGCGAATATGGATGCATACCGTCTATATGTTGGTGGTCTAAAAGGCGGACATTCTGGTATGGAAATTGATAAACAACGCGGTAATGCGAACAAAGTATTAGGACGAGTATTACGTGATTTATCAGCACATACGGAGTTTAACATAAGTGAAGTTCACGGCGGATTAAAAACGAATGCAATTCCGCGTGAAAGTGTAGCTACAATTTTAATTCGTACAGAAGATGTAGGACAAGTAGAAGAAAAACTAGAATCATGGACACGTGTATTACAAGAAGAAATGCGTGCTGTTGATCCAGATGTTCATGTTACACTGACAAAATTGGATGAAACAGTTGAAAAAGTATTTGCTAAAGAGACACAAAAGCAGCTTATTTCATCATTATTCTTAATTCCAAATGGCATTCAAAGTATGAGCATGGATATTAAAGGTCTTGTAGAAAGCTCAACAAATTTAGGCGTTATTGAAACGTTGCAAGATGAAATTAAATTACGTAACGAAGTGCGAAGTTCTGTAAGTAGTTTAAAACAACATGTTGCAGAAGAAATCAAATATATTGCTGAATTAGTTGGTGCTACATTTGAAATAGAGTCAGAGTATCCAGAATGGCCATACAATCCAAACTCACAAATTCGTAATTTATTTGAAAAAGTGCATCAAGAAAAATACAATAAAGAAATTGAAATCTTCGCTGTGCATGCGGGGATTGAGTGTAGCGCATTCGTTCAAAAAATGCCTGAATTAGATGCAATTTCATTCGGACCAGACATTTTTAACGTCCACACTCCAGATGAACATATCAGTATCTCTTCTGTAGTGAATAACTGGGGATTCTTCATTGATGTAATGAAGGGTACAAAAGAATTAGCTAAGTAATAACGACGAAATAAAAAGGAGCCTATAAAAATTTATAGGCTCCTTTTTTGTATTGGAATTTATCCCGCTATTTGCAGAGCAGCCCGATTGGTTTAACTAACAATCAGTGGGGATGAATAAAACCACTACTGATCAAAGTTTCACTTTATGAGAAGTCATTTTTCGTTAGTATGTAATATTAAGCTTGAACAATTAATAAGGATGAATTGTTGATGTTTTTTAGTACTGATGAAGGGGTGGAGAAATGAAGGGAAGAAAGCATTTTATTGTTTATATGTTTTTATTGTTCTTCACATTTAGTTTTATTGGTGTTCAGAAAATAATAGCAGAGGAAGTTGAATTTACAGGAACAACAGCTCCATTGAATGTAAATGTTAGAGAGGCAAAAAGTTTGAATGCAAATATTGTAGATGTGATTCCCGGAAATACAACAGTATCTTTTAAAGGATGGGAGTATGGTGAAGCGGTTAAAGATTACTGGACAGGAAATTTAGATAATCGTTGGTTTTATTATTTTAAAGGTGGAAAAAAAGTATATGTAACGTCAGCGTATATTAATGGAAATCCTCCAAATACATCAATAGATCGTAAATTATTTGTCCCTAACATATTACAAGAAAGATCAAATTGGTGTTGGGCAGGCACTTCGGTTTCAGTTTTAAATTATTTTGGGAAAACTCCTTCACAAGATCAGTACGTTAGGTATGTTAAGGGTGGATCATATAATAATCCTGCAACTTCACGTGAAATACAATATGGATTATCCGGATATGGGGTTAGCTCAGCTATAAGTTCTGGAGCAAAATCTTATGATTGGTTCAAAAGTCAAATTAATAGTAATCAGCCGATGATTGCACTCATTATGTGGCAAAATGGAGCTAACATCGGACACTTTCTAGTACTTGATGGGTTTTATAAAGGGACAACTGGAACAGATTATATAACGTACATGGACCCTTGGTATGGTGATCATTATAATCATAATTTCAGTACGTTCCATAACAATAATAATTTTTGGTGGAGTGAAACAGTTTATAATATCCATGCAAACTAATAATATTAAAAGCGGGGGTTCATAAATGGGAAAACTACTTAAGCTTGTGATATTGTGCATGTGCTTAATGACCGTTATTATTTTCGCTAGTAAAATTAGTTATGCATCAAAAAATAAAAGTGAATCAGTACAATCGATCGCATTAAAAGATTATCAATATAGTAAGGGAAGTTCTTCTGAAAATTTAAGCTTTGAAAAAATAACAACATCTCCATTTTCGTTACCAATCTATGCAACAATTCCAGCACAGCAAATTTTAAATAGCTCTGAATTTAAGCATTTACTATTACCAACAAATGAAAAGCTGTGGTTTATTATGAAGGGTGAGCAGCCAGAAGGACTAATTGTTGCGAATGATATTGAACCGATTCGAACGGGCGGAGAAAATAGAAGTAAAGATTTATATGGATTATATACAGCAATAAAGAATAATACAAATGAAACAAAAGATATTAGTTATTTCGAATTTGAAGGGCAAGGAATATTGGTAGTAAATCAAAATAATGATCAAGAAATATACCTTAGTAAAGGTGCCGCTGCCATATTAAAACTTCCTACTGGTCAAAAAGTATTGAGCAGTGAAGTATTACAGAAAATGAAAGAGAGAATTGTAACTGGTTTTGAATAGTGGTAATGTCTGATTCTTTTTTGTGTTTATACAGGGTTGAATAGGGAACAGGATCAATGGTAGCATTAGGGCATCTTTACTGTTTGAAACCTAATAGTGTATATAAAAAGGTTAGAGAAGTTAATTCTCTAACCTTTTTATATTAATGTATGAAATTTAAAAAGTGATGGAGTAAACCAAATAATAAAAATTTGTCTGCTCTTCTATTTTTATTTGCAATTTAAACTCGTTATATTCCGCTATCTATTGTACAACCTTTTTACATAGCTGAATTTTTTTATTTGAAAATAAGGGTGCATCTATAAAACCATAATGATAAACTAAAATACCTAATTCCACTCTAGAATTAATATGCCATTTTTCTTTAATATGATTAATTATCGTTGAAATTCTTCGAGGGGTAACATATATTTTTTTGGAAATTTCTGCATCTGTATATCCTTTTGCTACATAAATAGCTACTTCTAACTCTCTTTCGGTCAACATTCTTTTCATAAAATACGCTCCTTCGAAATTATTTATATAAAAATCAAAAGAAACTATTAAAAGAAATAAAGGTGAAAAATCATATTTATTTTAATCAGGCTATTTGCGGATAGTAAGATTCCCACCTCAAAATTTAGATGTGGCAAAGAAGTCTAACTCCCTGTAAAAGCCTGCCTGGAGTGGACTAATAATCAGTGGGGGGATAAAACTCCCATTAATTATTAGTGAACCATATTTTAATAATTTCTCGTATTGTAATACAAGTTTGTAAAAGAAACTATAAATCCATATAATTAGTAATTGTAACTATATTAATTTTACATTACATTAAAAGTTGGGAAATATTCTTATACTCATAAAGTGTTACATTTGAGGGAGGAAAGATGGAATTCTACAATCTTGGTATTATTATTAAAGAACTTAGAAAGAAAAAAAACATGTCACAATCTGAATTATGTCATGGAATATGTTCACAAAGTCAAATTAGTAAGATAGAAAAAGGTATTATTTATCCATCTAGCATATTGTTGTATCAATTATCTGAAAGACTTGGTATTGATCCAAATTATATATTCGCACTAACCAAAAATAAAAAAATAAAATATATTGAAAATGTAAAATGTGTAATGAGAGATTGTGTGAAACAAAAACAATATAATGAGCTTTACGAAATAGTAAAAAAAGAGAAAGATGAGAATAATTTTCAATCAAAAGAAGATAAACAATTTCTATTATGGCATGAAGCGATTGCTATATATTATGTAAATGGAGCAACAAGTAATGCCTTTGACATTTTAAATAGAGCACTAAAACAAACCTTAAGTAGTAGTAACTTTTTATCAGAAAAAGAAATAAGCATAATGAATTCAATTGCTATAATACATGCAGAAAATGAAGAGTATGAGAAAAGTATAAATATATTAAAACAAAGTTTAATTAATTTTAATAAGATAGAATTTCCTAGAGAAAAAGAAATCAAATTAAGACTCATTCATACGTTAACAAAATGTTTACACCTTGCAAATCAATATGAAGAAGCAATAAAGTATAGTGAAATAGGTATAAAATTAGCGATAAATATGAATACTTTATACTTATTAGGTGAATTATTTTTTGAAAAAGGTGCAATTTTATTGAAAGTTCAGCACTCTAATGAAGTTGGTTTAACAGACATAAAAAAAGCATTATTTATATTTGAACTAACTGAAAGAAAACAATATATAAAAATGATCAAGGAAAAATATATTAAAAATCAAGAATAAACAAGAAAGAATTCTAACATAAACTATTCCTAATTGTTATTTTTTTCTAAAAAAAGTACTGTAATACGAACTATTCCTAATTGTTGTTTATTGCTAAAATAAATACCGTAATATTAGATAAATATAAAGGGTGGCATTTTATGAAATCAAGAGGAATTACTCGTAAAGCAGATAGCATGGGGCGTATTGTTATTCCAATGGAAATAAGACGGGGTTTAGGAATTGTAGAAAAAGATTCTCTTGAAATGTTTATAGAAGAGGACCAGATTATTTTACGAAAATATCAATCTCCAAGAGCTTGTGCACTTACAGGGGATATTTCAGACAGCAATATTTCGTTAGCGAATGGGAAGATTATTGTAAGTCCAAACGGGATGGAACTGTTAATAAAGAAGTTACAGCAATATCTTTTAAAATAAAGTGAAACTTTAATCAGGGGGAGTTTTGTTCATCCCCACTGATTATTAGTTGAACCAATCGGACTGCCCGGCAAATAGCGGGGTAAAAGGTAAGTAAGAACTTTAAAATAGAATATACTTGAAAAAAATTCCTCTATCAATTTAGGGGTTTTTTTATTGTTATCAATAAAATTGAGGGGCCGTAGTTCGTTCAATGGAATACGAATTACTTCATAAATAGTCTGACTATTTTTTATAAAAAAACTATTCATTTACATTTTTTGGTTTCGTGTTATATTTTTAATGTTAACATAGTTGTATTGAAAATTCTGATTTTAAAATTAGGAAAACTTTAGAAAATGAAAGAGATTTTTAAATTAAATTTACCAATTCAATAGAGGTTCGTCGGGGAAATGTACCTAAGAAGAAATCTCTTATAATCCACGTTTTTTATTTGTAAATCGGTAGTTCTAATAGCTCTGACGAAAAGCGAAGGAGCAAAAAAGAAATGGATAGTTTGTTTAATAGAAGATAGGGTATAAAAAATAAAACAACGGAGGTTTTATAATGAATAAAGGAATACTGCAGATTACAGAAATTGAAGAAATTAGCATTCCTAATGTATTGAAGGATAAAATGAAGAATCTGATAGAAAATGAATTGAAAACTCATAATCCTTATACTTGTGATCAAGAAATAGCAGCATATTTTTCAAAAGAGTGGCTTAATTGTTTGATTGACTATTCAAAGAAAAATCCGAATTCAGATATGAAAAACCTACTACATATAATAAAAATAGCGAATTGTGGCGGAAACGTACCACCTACTCTTATTAAAAATACTCCATGTGATCCTATGGAAACACTATTACCTGGGGAAAATCGCAGAGGTTTTAATTATGGCGAAGACGAACACGATAGAATGAAAAAATATTTTTATGCAGAATGGGTCACATGGCTTTTTGCCACACTTTTTAATTATGATGCTTTAATTCACCCATCCGAACATGCAGGGAAAAATAGATTTCATCTTATTTCACCTTTAAACAACGATGAAGTTTTGCGAAATGTCGGTGCAAGCACCGGTGGCGGGAACTTTTATCAACATAACGATGCCACAGTGTATACAGATATGAAAGACCAATCAGATATTGAAGCAAGATTGAAAACATTCAATACGAATTTAGAAATTGTATCAAATAGACTTAATAAATCCGTGGAACGAATAGTGTCTGAAATTACTTGTGGAAAATTTACTAGAGTTGATGCTCTTTTATTAAAAGGAGTGTTAAATTTAAAAACTCAAACTCATATTGGAACGCCAAAATTACTGCAAAAGCATCTTGAAGAAAATCACTTCAGTAAAGATGACATATTGGCGGTAAGTAAAATGCCTATTGCTCATATCGCAGGAATGGCTGATGGTGAAATATCGGGATTTGTAGGAGAAATAAACCAAATTATATTTTTAGATGATAATGGTGATATTATTGCAACTTGTTTGAATGGAGCGGAAAATAGATTAATTTATGTGGGAGAAAGTGAAGAAGAAAAATTGAAATTTGACATGTTTTTAGAACTCTTACGAACAACGCCTACTTATAAGGTTCCACTTACATCTGAAGATTTATTACTTATACCAAATTCATACTATGGTAAACAAACAAATGTAACTCATGGTAGGGAAAGGTTATCTGAGGAAGAATATAAAATCCCGATTGGAAACAATAAATATGGAAGAAGAATTGTTTGCAGACAATACGTTTCCAGTCGATTACGTGATCAAAAAGAAAGTTACTTTACAGATTTAATTAACTAGTTTAAAGAGAGGAGGGACGATGGGGAGGTTTGGGTTATAATAGCTCAAGCCTCCCCATATTCTTTGTATGGATTTTACTATTGAATTACTTATACTACTATTTTTAGTAGCTGTATTAGCAGGATGGATAGATACGATTGCTGGGGGCGGTGGTATGATAACTATCCCGATAATGTTATTAGTAGGTATGTCTCCTTCTGTAGCGATAGCGACTAATAAACTACAAGGGAGTAGCGGAACCCTCATGGCAACAGTGTTTTTTATTAAGAAGAAAGAAATTAATCTTAAAGAAATGCGTTTGTCCATCTTAATGACCTTTTTGGGATCAGTTTTGGGTGGATGGCTTGTTTTACAGATACGAGCAGAATATTTAATCATGATATTACCTTTTTTACTTATTATTATTGGTCTTTATTTTCTATTATCTCCAAATATAGCAAACGAAGATCGACCGAGAAAAATAAGTATGTTGTTGTTTGCGTTAACAGTGGCTCCATTCCTTGGATTTTATGATGGTTTCTTCGGCCCAGGAACAGGTAGTTTAATTGCTTTAGCATTCATTCTTTTATGTGGATATAGTGCTACGAGAGCAACTGCAAATGCTAAAATCTTGAATTTTACAAGTAATTTCGCTGCTTTGTTATATTTTATTATTTTTGGCCAAATCGATTGGACAATTGGGTTGATTATGATGCTTGGTCAAATTATAGGATCGTATATTGGAGCGAAGATGGTGCTTACAAAAGGGACGTCATTAATACGACCAATAGTGGTTATTGTTTGCTTTGTCATGGCAATTAAAATTTTTTTACAAAATATAAACTAAATGTAATCAATATATTATTTGGATCAAAGTTAGAGTGTTTTCATGTTCTTATTGCAGTATTACGCTGTTTAAGATGTGTTCAAAATTACACAATTTGACTAGTGTAATATATTGCGTTATGCTTTTTTATAGTATAAAAGAAAGGCTTGAAGATAATGATTCGTCGTTTGAGAAAGCTAAAAAATGTAGCAGTCGTAGTAAGCTTCTAAGTAAATAGCAAAATATATAATACTTAGAAGCGAGGAATAAAGTTATGAAGTATCCATTATTTAATCATTGGTCAGAAACAAAGTATATAAAAGATATAGTAACAAATCCACTCATTGAAGTAGGAGAGTACTCCTATTATTCAGGCTATTATAGCCATCAAAATTTTGAAGATGGCTGTGTAAGGTATTTGTGGGGAGATGCTAAGTCTCAAGCACTTTTCAATCCAATTGAACAGATGGGATGGCATCTTGATAAACTCATTATTGGGAATTATGTTTGCATTGCAAGTGGGGTAGTCATTTTAATGGGTGGTAATCATAATCATCACTCAGAATGGATTACAGTATATCCATTCGCTGAGCAAATCAAACAATCATATGGACCAAAGGGCGATACAGTCATTCAAAGTGATGCTTGGATTGGAATGAATGCTATAATAATGCCTGGCGTTACTATTGGTGAAGGGGCAATTGTTGCTGCAGGATCTGTCGTAAGTAAAGATGTTCCGCCGTATACAATAGTTGGTGGAAATCCTGCTAAGGAAATAAAGAAACGATTCACTGATATAGAGATAAATATGTTAATGGAAATGCGTTGGTTTGATTGGGATAGGAAATTGATTGAGAAGGCAATTCCGCTGTTATCTAGTCCATCCATCGAACCATTATTTGCTTTTTATAAAAATGAAGTGAAAAATAAATAAATCAGTTAGAAAAACTACATCCAGTATAGGGTGTAGTTTTTTTATTACAAAAAACTAATAGTTTAGACTAAATAAAATTCATCTCTAATATAGGTCTAGCAAATAGCTGAATTGAATAATTAAAATCCTTGATAGCTAATAAAGCATTAACGGGCAGTAAGACTCCCACTGATTAAAGTTTCACTTTATTTTTTGTAAATATGGAACAAATGTAGCATCTAGACTGTCTATTAATTGTAATCCTAAAAAATATGAAAGTGCGAATCATTTTGAAAAATATAAGGGGATTAAAAATAGGGATATGTGTGGGAGTACAAAGTATCAGGGCACCTAAAAGTGTCGGATGAGATGGTCTATATGAAAGCGATCCTAACGTCTAATATGTATATATAATTTGAGAACACTGTCTATTTTTTTGAGATTATGTTAGAATAATGCTTTTTTTTGAGTACAAAGGTATTGGAGGTAACAGAAGTGAAAGGTATGTTTTGCAAGAGATTTATTACAATAGTAACAGTGCTTACACTATTTTTTAGCATGTTCGTTACATTTGGAAGAGCAGCAGCGGAAACAGTTTCTGCTATAGACGTTGAAGCGGGATCAGCAATTTTAATAGAAGCAAATTCCGGAAAAATTTTATATGAAAAAAATGCAGATGAATCATTGGCAATTGCTAGTATGACAAAAATGATGAGCGAATACTTAGTTCATGAAGCGGTGGATAAAGGAAAACTTAAATGGGATCAAAAAGTTAAAATCTCTGAATATGCACATAAGATTTCGCAAGGTCGTTCATTATCAAACGTTCCATTAGAAAATGGTGGCTCTTATACGGTAAAAGAGTTATATGAGGCAATGGCAATTTACTCTGCAAATGGTGCAACAATTGCTTTAGTTGAACAGATTGCTGGTAAAGAAGTCAATTTTGTAAAAATGATGAACGATAAGTCGAAAGAGTTTGGAATGAAAGATTATAAATTTGTAAACTCTACAGGCTTAACAAATCAAGATTTAAAAGGATATCACCCAGAAGGGACAACTCTAGACGAGAAAAATAAAATGTCTGCAAGGGATTGTGCAATTTTAGCGCAACGTCTTATTCAAGATTTCCCCAAAATATTAAATACAGCAAAAATTCCTAAAAAAACATTCCAAGAGGGTGGTAAATATCCAATTGATATGGCGAACTTTAACTGGATGTTAAAAGGTTTAATTAAGCAATATGAAGGTGTAGATGGTTTGAAAACAGGAACGACTCCAGAAGCGAGAGATTGTTTCACTGGTACAGTAGAAAGAAATGGTATGCGCCTAATTTCTGTAGTGATAAAAGCAAAATCTCATACGGCACGTTTTGATGAAACAAAGAAATTATACGATTATGGATTTGCGAATTTTGAAGTGAAGAATTTCTATGGAAAAGATTCAGTAATAAAAGGATATGAAACAGTTCGAGTGGCAAATGCAAAAGACAAAGATGTAGTAGTTCAAACGAAGCAAGCTGTTTCACTTCCAATGTCGAAGGGCAATAAAGACATTTATAAAAAAGAATTTAAAGTATTGAATAAAGAACAAGAAGCGCCTATTAAAAAAGGTGTAACAATTAGTAAAATGATTATCTCGCCTAAAGATAATACAGATCCTGGGTTCTTATCAGGTAAATCATTACAAATAGACCTTGTAACAAAATCTGATGTGGAACAAGCAAAGTGGTTTTGTGTTATCTATGGCACTTTATCATTCAAAAACAAATTATTGGGGATATTTAATTAAGAGATTTGTAAGAATCTATATTCCTTATTATTTTTGGATAATCGTTACCTTTGTTTTATTTATTTTATTTTCGTCGTATGAAGTGGTAGGATTACGGGATTGGTTCTATGATAGGTGGCAAGGGTCTATAACAAAATTAGATATTCTAAACCACTTTGTGCTTCTTAATAACTTTTTTACGGAAAATTATAATCCAGTTATTTGGTCATTGGCTCAAGAAATGCGTATATCTATTGTGTTTCCTTTGTTATTCCTTCTTTTTTATAAACTGAATTGGAAGAAAACGATACTATTTGCTTTGAGCTTTTCATTAATTAGTGTTGTTCTTAATATGTTGCATATTGGGAAAGCTGAAGGATTTTATAATGGTTATGCTGATACACTGCATTTTACATCTATGTTTATGGTTGGAATGTTACTTTTTAAGTATCAGGAAAAACTTAGCTACTCATATAGGAATATGAAAAAATTTAAAAAAAGATTTCTTATTGCATTAGGGGTTATCCTATATTTATATTCCATTTTAATTTATGGTTTTTCCCGTAATGATACAACTTTCTTATTAAAAGATTGGGGTGTCGTAATGGGGGTTAGTATATTTATTATAATGGCTATGAGTAACCTAAAAGTAAAAGCATTTTTAAATAAGAGTGTATTTGTATATTTAGGAGAAATTTCATACAGTATCTATTTGTGTCATTTTCCAATCATGATGGTACTATTTAAACTATTGTATACAAAGATACCTATCTTTTTCCTTCTTACTTTGTGCATTGTAATGACACTACTTTTTTCTATAGTTTCATATCATTTAATCGAAAAGAAATGTATCAACTGGGCAAAACAAAGAACAATAAATTTTTTGAAAAAAGTATAATTCCTAGATAGATTTTATTTCTTTAGTAAATATATGAATATGACCGATTCCTAAGTATACTTAGGAATCGGTCAATTTTAGATTCTAAATGTAAATATAGTAAAGTGGAATATAATTGAAATCGAAAACCACTTAGAAATAACAATTACGGTGTGAGCTATTGTATAGTATAGATATGGTTAACAATAAAGGGGGAATACATATGTGGAAGCGATTTGTAGCAATTGGCGATAGTTTTACAGAGGGGATAGGGGATAGGGGATGAAGTTGAGGGAATTGCATTAAAAAGCTGGGTAGATCATTTTGTTCAACTGTGTGAAAATGATATAGAATATGCCAATTTTGCAAAGCGTGGGTTAGTAACTAAAGAAATTCAATCGCAGCAATTGGAAAAGGCGCTAACTTTTAATCCAGATTTGGTTAGTCTCATTGCAGGGGCAAACGATGTTTTAAAAGGACGTTGGAATCATGATGCATATAAGAACGATATGGAATTTATGATAGATACATTAAGTAAAGCAGGGGCTGATATTATTATAGCAAACCTTCCAGATTTTACAGTTAGGCTTCCTTTTGCTTCTGAAAAAAAAACAAGTAATAAAAGAACAATTATTAGAGGCAAATGAAGTTATACATTCACTGAGCAGAGAGTATAAGCTTCATCATGTTGATTTTTGGAATCATCATTTAGTTAATGACAATACGCTTTGGTCTAAGGATTTAATTCATCCAAACTCAAAAGGATATGTAAAAGTTGCTGAATTAATTTTTAGTAGTTTGCCTGTACAGAAGACAAAATAATAGTTTGCAATGTAACGAATATGATATTAATTGTATGAAGCTATGTTTTTTAGTAAATAGAAAGAACTAAACATTTAGCAAACAAAGCGTTTCTACGATATATTTCTACAGTAGTGCACAAATACAGAATCACAAAGAAAGATCACTTATGGAAATAGGTGGTCTTTAAATGTTTTTATAACTAAATTAGTATATACTGTATTACTAACAGTTTCGTACTACATAAAAATTAAGTTCTCTTATAGAAAAACTGATTTTATATTATCTTAAAATATAATAAAATGTTCAAAACATATTTTGGGTATGTATCCTAATTGTGAATGATGTGTAATTTTTTGAAGTATAAATATCCAATAAATAAAATAGGTAGTAGGTGCAGAAGTATTAATACTATATTATTCAATTCTTGTTATGAGTACATTAGTGATTGGTAATATTATATTTTTATTATCAACTTTAGTTATTGGGATTAATTTGCATAGAAAATATGTAGGATAAGAAAAAAATATACTTTATTGTATATTTTTTTTGTTTAGTAGGATTTACGGTCTCTTTAAACTATTATGTTAATAAAATTAAAAAACTTAATTCTTGATACCCTTATGGTTAAAGCTATCTATAAAATGAAAATATAAATAAATAATAGTTTGTTATGATTTGTGGATTTGGTTTTTTATCCGAATTTTCTGATTCAAATATTTCAACTTTATGAATATAGTAGGTGAAATATTTGTGTGATAGTATTTGAGATAGAAAAAAGCCAACTTTAAAAAGGATGTGAATTGAATGTGTAAACGACTGTAAAGGGTTATATTAAGGCAACGTTTAGCTGTTATTAGTGTAAGGTAAAGATATATTTTGTAACAGTTGATATAAAAATGAAGAAATAGGTACGCTTTCGTTTGTCTGACTATTTTAAATATATGAAAAATAAGACCGGTTTGAGTTTTGGCGAAGTTAAATTCTAGGTGAGATGTCAATAATGATTAATTAGGTTTAATAAAGAGGTACCTTATACGCAAAAGCGTTTATATTAGTAACCTAAGGAGCTTGCTTTTATGAAAACTACTGATTCAAAAGGCCTATTAGGAAATAGGGTTTATTTACAAGTTTTCTCTGCCTATTCATTGCTTATGCTTGGTGTTTTTATTGATATGTTAGCGATTATGACTATAGTTGGGTTTGAATGGGAAGTAGATCCTACTATGATTGGATTGATTCCTGTTGCATATGCACTTCCTGGAATTATTTTTGGCTCATGGGCAGGTGTTATTGCAGATCGTTTTAGAAAAATTCCAATTATGATGTTCTGTAATCTAATGGTTGGTCTAATAACAATTGCTCTTTTATTTGTACAAGATATCCACTGGCTCTTAGTGGCATTAATGATTCGTTCCATTTTTATTGTTTTCTATTATCCTGCACAGCAAACACTAACAAGACAGATTGTATCCCCGGACTTGCTTACTAAAGCAGTAAGTATCAACGGAATAGTAGAGCAGGGTACAAAGATAGTAGGCCCCCTTATAGGGGGCATGTTGTTGAGCTGGTTTCAACCAGAGTTCTGCCTCATTATAAGAGCTATAAGTTGTTTATTAGCTACCTTAGTTCTCATACCCACAATAAAATTTAAAGAAACTATATCGAAAGAATTTGTTGAACAGCAAAAACAAAGTACTTGGACCGCTTGGGTACAAGGGTGGGGTTATGTGTTATCTAATCGGATAATATTATCAACCATGATTTTCGTTACAATAGCCATGGCGGTATTACAATTAGTAGACTCACAATTCCCAACTTTATTTAAGAGCTTATTCCCACATGATAAAAGTAAAATGGGATATATCATTTCTATTATTGGTCTTGGCGGAATACTTGGTGCATTACTAACTCAGAAATTAAAACAATTTCAATATGGCTGGGTAGTATGTGGAGGTATGGTTTTAATGGGAATTGGTTTTGGGGGGATTGGTTTGATAACGCCCGGTACGGTCTTCGTTTTAGCTTATTTAATTAGTTTTATCGCTGGTATCGGAAGTGGGCTGATGCTTGTATCTAATCAAGTCATTTTACAAATAGAATCCGATCAAGATCAAGTAGGAAGAGTATTTGGTATACAAAGCAGTTTAACAAACGCAGTTCTAATTATTTCTCCTGCTATGAGTGGTCCATTAGTGCATTTGTTTGGAGTAACTCAACTCTATGTTTATGGAGGGATTGGGCTTGTTATTATTGGAGTAATTGGAGTTTCACTGCAGAAATATTTATGGGCTAAACATAAACACGAACCTATAAGAGCAAATAATTTTTGAAGGGAAGATTTTTATGACCAATGAGGAATGCTATCCATTAAGCCATCCGCAGCGAAGAATATGGTATACAGAAGTCGTTCATTCTGATAAAGGAATATGTAATTTAAGATTTTTATTTAAACTTCATCGAAAAATGAATTATTCAAAATTAAACCAAGTTGTGAATCGCGTTATCAGTGAAAATGACGGTCTGTGCATTAGGTTAAAAGAAAATGGGCATCAGGAACCGAAACAATATTTTACTAAACATGAAGAACAAGAATTTGAGTTTTTTGATTTCAGTAATGTGGAGAATACAAATTTGCTTGAGGAATGGATTGAGCAGAAAACAAAAGAAACGTTTACATTATTTAATTCAAATTTATACTATTTCGCTTTAATAAAATTAAACGATAATGAATGTGCAGTCTTTGGAAATGTTCATCATATTATTATGGATGGTTTATCAATTCAAATATTTACTGAGCAGATTGCAAAATATTATTATGACATGCATAACGAGAATGAGGAAGGCGAAATTAAAAATTCATATGTTCAATTTCTGACCAACGAACAAACATACTTGAATAGTAGTCGCTTTCAAAAAGATCAAAAATTTTGGTTAGAGGAATTTAAAACACTGCCATCTGTGACTGGATTGAAGCCTTATAATACGTACCAAGTTAGTACAAAAGCATCACGTGAGACGTTTATATTAACGGAACATTTGAAGAGAAAGATAGAAAAATTTTCTGAAGATTACAAAAATAGTTTATATACTCTTTTTGTTGCTGCTTTTTCGTTGTCCATGTATCGGTGGACCTCATCGCTTGATATTGGTTTAGGAATGGCTTACGGCAACCGTATGACTAAAATGGAACGAAAATTGATTGGAATGATGGTGAGTACAGTTCCTTTAAGAATGGATATTGATCCAGAAGAAGAAGTACTTTCATTTATTAGTAGAGTGTCCAGAAAACAAAGCAAATCATTAAGACACCAGAAATATCCATTTGATTTGTTATTAAAGCAGATTAATAAAGAGAATAACAGTAATGTGAGACTTTTCGGAACTACGATTGATTATAGGGATCGTGATGAAAGTGGTGACTCACTATGGATTCCAAACCGTGAAGAAGTACAAGATTTTGCAGTTCATATTGAAAATCTAATTGATATAGACTCTTTACATGTACATATTGATTATCGTGAGGAGCTATTTTCTAAGGAAGAGATAGAACGATTCTTTAACGTTATGCTAGTGATACTGGAAAAAATTTTTGAAAACCCAAAGCAGAAGGTGGCTGAAATAGAAATCATTTCTGAGGAAGATAAAAGAAAAAGTTTAGTTGAGTTCAACAATCCTAAACTGGATGTCCCACCTCAAGTAACTATTCATGAAATGTTCGAACGGCAAGCGATGATTTATCCAAATGCTATTGCAGTTACGTATGAAAAAGAAAAAATTACTTATAAGGAGCTTAATGAACGTGCAAACCAGTTAGCTCATTATCTGCAGAAAAAGGGAGTAGGACCTGATACTTTAGTTGGACTGTGCGTTGAACGTTCCCTCGAAATGATTGTAGGTATTTTAGGAATTTTGAAGGCTGGTGGGGCTTATGTTCCACTTGATCCAACATATCCAGAGCAGCGACTTCAATATATTTTAGAAGATGCTAGCATTCAGTTATTCGTAACGCAAGAAAGTTTAAAAGAATTGAACTGGTTACCAGAAAATGTTGAGTCGATTTGCCTGGATTGTGATCAAGATGAGATTGGGAAAGAAAGTAAGACTTTGCCGGTTTCTAGTGTCGGTCCCCAAAATCTGGCATATGTGATCTATACTTCGGGATCAACAGGAAATCCAAAAGGTGTTATGATAGAGCATCACAATGTTATACGGTTATTTAAATCGACGGATTGTTTGTATCAGTTTAATGAAAAAGATACTTGGACGCTTTTTCATTCGTATGCATTTGATTTCTCAGTATGGGAAATTTGGGGAGCGTTATTATATGGTGGAAAATTAGTTGTTGTTCCGTACTGGATTAGTCGATCACCTAAGGATTTTTATCAAGTATTGGTGGAGGAAGAAGTCACAGTTCTAAATCAGACACCTTCCGCATTCCGCCAATTAATACGAGTGTGTGAACAAGAAGATAAGAATAAAAATTTGCAGCTGCGTTACGTGATATTTGGCGGAGAAGCGTTAGAACCTATTGGCTTGTTACCGTGGTTTCAAAGGTATGGGGAGAAAAAACCACAGTTAATTAATATGTATGGAATTACAGAAACTACAGTTCATGTTACATATTATCCAATTACTCTAGATGATGTGCAGCATGCTTCAAGAAGTAATATTGGAAAGCGGATTCCCGATTTAGAAGTGTATATACTAGACGCTTATCAACAACCTGTTCCTATAGGTGTTGATGGTGAACTTTATATTGGTGGAGCAGGATTGGCACGTGGATATTTAAATAGACCTGAATTAACAGCAGAGCGTTTTATATCTCATCCATTTAGTAGTAATCCGAAAGCAAGATTATACCGGACAGGAGACTTAGCTAGGTATTTGCCAGATGGGAATCTAGATTATCGTGGAAGAATTGATCATCAGGTTAAAATACGTGGTTTCAGAATTGAGATTGGGGAAATTGAGTCTACTTTACATACATATGCATCTGTAACAGAGGCAGTTGTAATTGTAAGAGAAGATCAGCCGGGCGATAAAAGATTAGTAGCATATGTTGTAGGAGATGGAAATGTAGATGCGTGGAGAGAGTATCTTAAAGCGAAACTACCAAGTTATATGGTTCCTTCGGGATTTGTGGCGATGGAAGCTATTCCACTTACAGCTAACGGTAAAGTTGATCGTGAGGCCTTACCTATGCCAGAGGAAAAGCAGATTAATAGTGAATGTGTTGGCCCTCGGAATAGTAACGAACAGATACTGACTACCATTTGGAAGCGAGTATTAGGTGTTAAAAAGGTGGGAATCTATGATAATTTCTTTGAAATTGGTGGCGACTCGATTCTCAGTATTCAAATCATATCTCAAGCAAGTCAAGTGGGGTTAAAACTTACTCCAAAGCAAATGTTTGAATGCCCAACTATCGCTGAGCTGGCACAAGTGGCTATAGAAACGCAGGGAGTACAAGCGGAGCAGGGAATTGTGATAGGTAATGTGCCTCTTACTCCAATTCAGTGCTGGTTCTTCGAGCAAGAACATCCACATACAGAGCATTGGAATCAATCAATGCTTTTAAGAGTAAAAGAAAGATTGAATGTGAAATTACTAGAGGGAGCGATATTAAATTTACTGAAACATCATGATGCTTTACGTTTCCGGTACGAACAGTTACCAAACGGAACGTGGAGGCAGAGAAATGAAGGGACTGATGAGCTGTCAGTACTCCATGTTGTAAAACGTAATCAAGTTAATGAAAAAGAGTGGAATAAAATAATACAAGAAGAGATGAACATTAATCAAGCTAGTTTCAATTTAGTTACTGGTCCGTTAATGAGAGTAGTGTACTTTGAAGATAACTTGACTGGAAATGATCGAATATTCTGGGTGATTCATCATTTAGTAGTAGATGGAGTGTCATGGAGGATTCTATTGGAAGATTTACAGGTGGTATATAACCAGATGAAACAAGGTCAAGAAGTTCGCTTACCTGCGAAAAGTACATCTTTTAAAGAGTGGTCTGAACGACTCCAGACATACAGTGATTCGGGGATTTCAAAAGAAGTACAAAATTATTGGAATGAACAAGTAGAAAAAGAAACGATGAAAATTCCAATGGACTATCCAATACAAGAAACAACAGAAGAATCGATTGATCAAGTGAAGAGGACTTTAGGAATAGAAGAAACACAAACATTGTTACACGAAGTTCTAGTCACTCATAAGACAAGGATTGATGAGGTACTATTAACGGCATTAGGACAAGCTATCGTTGATTGTATAAATCAGCAAACCGTTTCTATTCATCTAGAAGGACACGGAAGAGAAGAGATGATTGAAGGTATTGATTTATCAAGGACAGTGGGCTGGTTCACGAGTATTTATCCCGTTCATCTCAATTTTCAAGGAACTCAGACACCTATTGAAGGGTTAAAGGCTGTCAAAGAACAATTACGTCGAATTCCAAATCGCGGAGTTGACTATGGTATTTTACGTTACTTGAATAAAGGATTACTTCCGTTTTATCAGCAAAAGCCTTCAATAAGCTTTAACTATTTGGGCCAATTTGATCAGGTGTTTTCAAGGGACTCTTTGTTTATGCAAGAGACAGGATTTACATTTTTAGATCATGCTCCAGATTCCAAACCATCTCATCTAATTGAAGTTATCGGAATGGTGAAAGATGAAAAGTTACATTTTATTTGGATGTATAGTAGGGAACAGTTTTCTAAATTAAAAATTCAAGTGATAGCAGATGGTATGTTAAGGCATCTCCGTCAACTTATAAATAAACCAACAACAGAGTCTGCTTTTACGGTATCAGATTTTGCTGATGCAGAGGATCTTACGGAAGAAAGCTTAAGCAAAGTATTACTTAAATTAACAAAAAAGAGGGTGTAAAAATGGGAGACGTTATTGATATATATGGTTTATCACCTTTGCAAAAAGGAATACTGTTTCATACTTTATACGATCAAGATGATGAACATTCTTTTTCCTATATTGTACAAGTAGGTTTCTTGCTCGGGGGGCAATTGGATGTTGCTACTTTTGAAAAAGCTTGGGAATATGTTATTCAACGACATGAGGTTCTGCGCTCAGTATTTGTTTGGGAAGAAGTAGAAAAACCTCTACAAGCAGTTTACGAACGTCTTCCTTTTACTATTCATCAAGAGGATTGGAGTACCTATTCGCATGAGGAGAAGGAGAAGAAATTACAACAGTTTTTGACTGCAGATCGTAGGAAAGGATTTTTATTGGATGAAGCACCATTGATGAGAGTCACTGCGATTAAAGAAGCAAAAGAGGAAACGAGAATTATCTGGACACATCATCATATTTTGCTAGATGGATGGAGTGTGTCATTGGTCTTTAGTGAAGTGATGGAAGTTTATCTCAAGATGATAAAGGGAGAATTTTTGAATCTTCCTAAATCTCTTCCTTATAAAAAATATATTCAATGGATAAATAAACAAGATCAAAGTCAAGCAGAGGAATTTTGGAAAGAAGAATTAAAAGGATTCTATGCACCTACTTCATTAGCAATGGAAAGAAAGGATCAAGGACAAGAGAAGGGTTATGGGGAGTGTGCTTATCAAGTATCTGAGGAACCTACTGAGAATTTACAAGAGTGGGTACGAAATAGTCGATTAACGTTGAATACGTTAGTACAAGGTGCATGGGCTTATTTGATGAGTAGGTATAGCGGTGACAGTGACGTCGTATTTGGCGTAACTAGCGCTGGACGTCCTACTGATTTAATGGGAGCAGAGAATATGGTGGGGCTATTTATTAACACATTACCTACCAGAATTCGATTAGCGGATAATACATCAGTAGTAGATTGGCTTCGTAAAATACAAATGAAAGAAATGGAACGAAGACAGTATGAGTATAATTCGTTGATAGATATTCAAGGCTGGAGTGAGGTTCCGCGAAATAGCTCCTTATTTCATACCTTGTATGTGTTTGAAAATTATCCAATTCAAGGTGAGAGAAATGATGATTTAAGATTACTAGATGTTAAAAGCACGGAACAAACAAATTATCCTTTAACACTCATTGTAATGCCCGGTAAGAAAATTACTTTAAAGTTGATGTATGATCGAAGCTATTTTAATGAAGAAACAATAAATCTGATTCAGAATCACTTATTGCAAATATTAATTCAGATGACGAAGAGCCTAGACTCAAAACTATTTGAAATTACCCATTTAACAGAAGAAGAACAGATACAGTTACTAGAGGAATGGAATCATACTCAAGTTAATTATTCGGCTGAAGGCATGATTCATACGATGTTTGAGGAGCAAGTTAAAAAAACACCGGAAGCAATCGCGGCTAGTTACGAAAATGAACAAATTACCTATAAAGGGTTGGAGAAGCGTGCAAATCAGCTAGCTCATTATTTACAAAAGCATGGTGTAGGCCCAGAGTCTCTAGTTGGGGTATATATGGAACGTTCATTACAAATGATGATAGCGTTATTAGGTATTCTAAAATCAGGAGCAGCGTATGTTCCACTTGACCCTACTTATCCAGAGAGTCGACTTCGATATATATTAGAGGATGCTGGAATCGAAGTACTAGTGACGGAAGAGAATTCTAAAAATTTGTTTGTATCTGAAAATATAGAAACGATTTGTATGAATAAAGATTACACTGCAATTGAAAAAGAAGAAACAACCCCATGTATAAGTGGTGTAACAGGAGAAAATTTAGCGTATGTTATGTATACTTCAGGATCTACAGGGAATCCAAAGGGAGTAATGATTGAGCATCATTCAGTAATTAATTATCTAGAATGGATGCAACATAAATATCCGCTTTCTGAAAAGGATGTGGTCTTGCAGAAAACGCCATTCTCATTTGATGTCTCTGTTTGGGAATTGTTTTGGGGCATTCACGTTGGTGCAAGTGTATCTTTCCTACCTCCAGGTGGAGAAAAAGATCCTTCTATTATAGCTGAAGTGATTAAACAACATCAGGTTACTATAGTTCAATTTGTACCTTCGATGTTATCTGTTTTCTTAGACCACTTCAATCATATTGAATTGAACATGAATTGTTCGTCCGTACGCCATGTATTTTCTGGTGGAGAAGAACTAAGTTCAGGGTTAGTTAGACGTTTTCAACAGAAATGGGATTATAGTGGACAAGTGAAATTAACCAACTTTTATGGGCCAACTGAAGCCACTATTTATGTGAATGCATTTGATATTCAGCCTAATCAAGAATTTGTTTCTATTGGGCAACCAATACAGAACACGCAATTATATGTATTAGACCAAAATCAACGCTTGCAATCAATAGGAATTGAGGGTGAGTTATATATTGGTGGTGCTGGTTTGGCACGTGGATACTTAAATCGTCCGAATCTTACTGCTGAAAAATTCGTTTCGCATCCATATCGATTTGGGGAACGACTATATCGAACAGGAGATTCAGTAAGATATCTAACTGATGGAAATTTAGAATTTATAGGTAGAATGGACCACCAAGTCAAAATGCGTGGTTTTAGGATTGAATTAGGAGAAATTGAAGCGACTTTAGAAAAATGTTCGTTTATTAAAGAGGCTGTCGTATTAGTTAGAGAAGATCGTCCAGGTGATCAACGATTGGTTGCATATGTAATAAGCGATGGAAATACCCAAGAGTGGAGAGAGTATTTACAAAAACAATTACCGACTCATATGATTCCAGCGCACTTTATAGAGTTAGAACACTTCCCGCTTACTCCAAATGGGAAAATTGACCGAAAGGCCTTGCCAGCACCTGATGAGCAAGTTATTGAAGATTTAAATGTGCTACCTCGGACGCCATCGGAAGAGCTTATTGCCTCGGTTTGGGGTCAAGTGTTAGGGATAGAAAATATTAGTATTCAGGATTCCTTCTTTGAACGTGGTGGGCACTCACTACTTGCTACTCAAATCGTCTCTAGATTGCAAGAACTGTTCCAAATTAAAATTCCATTACGTGAACTTTTCAAGCACGATACAGTGGAAGCATTGGCGAAACGAGTGGATCAGTTACGAAAAGAAGATAAAAAACGAGAGGTTGCTCCTCTTGTACCTATGAAACGAGAAGAAATTATCCCACTTTCCTATGCGCAGAAACGTCTATGGTTTATTGATCAATTAATGCCAAATAGTGCTATGTACAATATTCATGCAGCGTGTCGCTTAACAGGTAAATGGTCAATTGAAGCATTGGAGGTCGGATGGAATCAATTGTTGGAGCGTCATGAATCATTAAGGACGACAATTCTAGAACAAGAGGGTGAACCTTTTCAACAGGTTCAATCTCATGTGTTCAGACATATTCCTCAAACGAATCTAACAGATCTTTCTTTGGAAGATAGGGAAAAAGAAATGCAACGCCTTATTCAAAACGAGGCGGAGGAACCATTTCATTTTGGACAAGATCCTCTGATTCGAACACGAATATTGAAAGTGGACAGGGAAGAATGGGTTCTCATTTGTACGATGCATCATATTATTTCAGATGGATGGTCAATGGGAATCTTACTTGAAGAATGGATGGCTTTTTATGAAGGAGCACTAACCGGAAAACCAGTGGAATTGAAGGAGTTATCTATCCAATATGCAGATTTTGTCATGTGGCAGAAGGAATGGCAAAAAGAGGAGAATTTGAATCAGCATCTTCAATATTGGAAGGAAGAATTATCTGGGGAACTACCGGTTTTACAATTACCGATGGATCGTCCTCGACCTGCAGTTCAAACCCATCGTGGTGCAAGTCAGTCCTTAATAGTGGCGAATTCCCTACAGGAAAAGCTCAAAGATTTAAGTCTGCAAGAAGGATGCACTTTATTTATGACATTGATGGCAGCGTATCAAAGCTTCCTTTCTCGTTATACAGGACAGGACGACATTATAGTTGGAAGCCCAATCGCTAATCGAAATGTGAAAGAGATTGAGGGATTAATTGGATTCTTTGCAAATACGTTGGTTTATCGAGCTGATTTCAGTGAAAATCCGACGTTCCAAGAACTTTTGTCGCAGGTAAGAAAAAAAGCGCTAAAAGCATACGAGTATCAGGACATCCCATTTGAGAAAGTGGTAGAATCCGTAAAACCTGAACGGAATACAAGTCATTCACCAATATTCCAAACTATGTTTACTTTACAGAATACGAAACAAGAGTTTCTTCAGCTATCTGAAAGACAAATGGAACTCATGGAAAGCCATGCTTCTGTTGCCAAATTTGATTTGAGTTTATTTGCTTCTGAGACGGAAGAAGGATTATCACTAACCTTTGAATATAATACTGATTTGTTTAATGATACAACCATTGAGCGTATGGCAAGTCATTTTAAACATTGGTTAAATCAAATTGTCTCTCATCCAAAATGTGTACTATCAGAACTGAATATGTTATCGAAAGTAGAATATAAGCAACTACTAGAGGAATGGAATAAATCGCGTGTTATAGATATGGAAGAAAGTACGATTCATACAATGTTTGAAGAACAGGTGAAAAAAACACCAGAAGCAATTGCAGTAGTGTGCGAAGATGAAGAACTAACATATCGAGAGTTGGACGAACGCTCGAATCAGTTGGCACATTATTTACAGAAAAATGGTGTAGGTTTCGAATCATTGGTTGGGATTTGTGTTACACGTTCATCTGAGATGATTGTAGGCCTCTTAGGAATTATGAAGGCAGGAGGAGCATATGTCCCAATTGATCCAGCGTATCCGGAAAGTCGACTGCAATACATTTTAGAGGATACTCAAATAAAGGTACTGGTGACACAGGAAAAGTTACAACAAAAAATGGTTATACCTAAATTCGTTGACGTGATTTGTATTGATCGTAATCGAGCAGAAATAGAACAAGAAGTAACTACGGTATGTATGAGTGAAGTGACGGGCGATAACTTAGCCTATATTATCTATACTTCAGGTTCCACTGGAAATCCAAAGGGAGTAATGATTGAGCACAGGAATACAGTAACAATGATTCATTGGGCGCATCGTACGTATTCCCGAAAGGAATTAGCGGGAGTGTTAGCTTCAACTTCGCTATCTTTTGATTTATCCGTTTTTGAATTATTTGTTCCCTTAACGATGGGTGGTAAGGTGATTGTCACTGAAAATGCTCTACATCTAGAGAAGTTGTCTACCAAAGGTGTAACTTTGGTTAATACTGTGCCATCGGTAGCGAAGGAACTGGTTCGAGTAAAAACAATCCCTTCTTCGGTAAAGGTGATGAATTTGGCTGGAGAACCATTGCCATATTCGCTTGTTCAAGATTTATACGAGAGAAGTACAATCGAAAAGGTGTACAACCTATATGGACCGTCCGAAGATACTACGTATTCCACGTATATGGAATTAGAAAAGGGTGTCATGTATAGGGTACCACCAATTGGTAAACCAATATTCAATACAGAAGTATATGTACTAAGTGCCGAACAAAAAATGGTTCCAATTGGTGTAGTTGGTGAGCTATACATTGGTGGATCAGGGTTAGCACGTGGATATTTAAACCGCCCTGACTTAACGCAAAATCTTTTTATATCGCATCCGTTTAAAGAAGGAGAGCGAGTATACCGGACTGGAGATCTAGTAAGGTATTTACCAGATGGAAATTTGGAGTATGTTGGACGAATTGATCATCAAGTAAAAATTCGTGGGTTCCGGATTGAACTAGGAGAAATTGAAGCGGCATTACAAAGGCATATATTAGTTAACGAAGCTATTGTAATGGTGCGGGAAGATTATCCTGGCGATCCACGTTTGATCGCCTATGTTGTAGGAGACGGGGATGCTCAAAAGTGGCGTGATTATCTCAAGGATCAACTACCAAATTATATGATTCCATCCTATTTTGTTGGATTAAATGCATTTCCACTCACTCCTAATGGGAAAATTGATAGGAAGGCTTTACCAGCACCAGAGAAGCAGGAGATAGCGAGTTGTTATATTGCTCCTCGTACGTCTACGGAAAAAACAATTGTTTCGATATGGCATGAAGTTTTAGGTATGGAAAACATCGGAATTCAGGATTCGTTTTTTGAAATTGGTGGACATTCATTACTTGCTACGCAAGCTGTTTCCAATCTTAAAGAGGCTTTTGGAATCGAGATACCATTGCATGATTTATTTATGTTTCATACGGTGCAGCAATTGGCAGAACAGATTGATCAATTGCTCGATAACAAAAATCAAGAAATGCAGAATGATAGTAAGGAGAATGTAAGTCTTCAAGACTATGTTCAAAAAGAAGCAGAAGTGAGTAATGATGAAGAATTATTGGAACTACTTAAGCAATTAGAGGAGCTATCAGAGGAAGAAGCACAAGGGATATTCGAGAGTAATTTGATTGAGGAAGGGGTAAAAAAATGAGAAGTGATTTACTTGCAAAGCTGAGTTCACTTTCTCCTGAGAAGAGAGCATGGCTTCAGAAGCAAATGCAAAAAAAGGAGAATAAAGAAGCACTCCCGTTGTCTTATGCACAACAACGTTTGTGGTTTATGGACAGATTTAACCCAAACAGTTCTTTATATAATATTCCAACAGTATGGCATCTAAAAGGAAATTGGATACCTGAAGCATTAGAGAAGGGATTCAATCGACTCATTGAACGTCATGAATCATTACGAACTGTTTTTAAAGAAATAGGAGAACAGCCTGTGCAACAAATTGTCGAATTCCTTCCTAGCGCATTACCTGTAAGGGATTACTCTCAACTTCCTCTAGAAGTAAAAGAAAAAGAGGTAGATAGTTTAATTGCGAGAGAAGCGCAAGAACCATTTGATTTAATGAATGGTCCTTTAATTCGTAATCAGCTTGTTCAATTAGAGAAGGATGAATGGTTATTACTGTGTACGATGCATCATATTATTTCTGATGCTTGGTCCATTGGTATATTCATGAATGAATGCCTTGCTTTCTATGAAGAAGAAACAGGCGGAAATCTTGCTAAATTAAGTTCATTATCTATTCAATATGCAGACTTTGCGAAGTGGCAAAAGGAGTGGTTGCAAGGTGATGTGCTAAATCGTCAGCTTACGTATTGGCAGGAAGAATTGTCTGGTGAGCTTCCTATCTTACAACTGCCAGTGGATCGACCTCGACCGGTTAAGCAGACTTACTCTGGGGCTGCGCATCACGTGATTTTTCCTTATAAATTGCTCAGTCAATTGAAGGATATAAGTCGACAAGAAGGATCCACTTTATTTATGACTTTAATGGCCGCATACCAGAGCTTTCTCGCTCGTTATACGGGACAAAAAGATATTCTAGTTGGTAGCCCGATTGCAAATCGGAACCATAAGGGAGTAGAAGGATTAATTGGTTTCTTTGTTAATACATTGGTTTATCGATCAGATTTGAGTGGCACCCCTACTTTTCGGGAGATTTTGAACCAAACAAAGAAAAAGGCGTTAAAAGCTTACGAATATCAAGATATACCATTTGAAAAAATGGTAGAAGCTGTGCAACCTGAACGAAGCATGAGTCATTCCCCTATATTTCAGACCATGTTTACGCTACAGAATATAAAACAAGAACGACTAGATTTGCCTGATAGAAGTATTGAAATGGTAGAAAGTAATATGTCTATTGCTAAATTTGATTTGAGCTTAACTGCCTATGAAGTGGAAGAAGGTCTATTCGTCTCATTTGAATACAACACGGATTTATTTGATAGTAGTACCATTGCACGTATGGCAGGACATTTTGAGAACTGGCTAAATGAAATCACGTATCATCCAGATGAATCATATACAAAGCTGTCAATGTTATCGGATACTGAGCAAAAACAACTCTTAGAAGAATGGAATGATACGGACGTAGTTTATGGTCATGATTGTATGATTCATGAGCTATTTGAGCAACAAGTTGCACGGACACCTGATGCAGTGGCGGTAGTTTATGAGGGTGGAAAGCTAACGTATCAAGAACTAAATGAAAAATCGAATCAATTGGCACATTTTCTACAAAAACGAGGTATCGGACCTGAATCATTGGTTGGTATATGTATTGAACGTTCTCCTGATATGATTATCGGTCTCTTTGGGATTTTGAAGGCAGGTGGGGCTTATGTCCCACTGGACCCAAGTTATCCTGAAAACCGCCTGAGATATATTTTGGAGAATTCACAAATTCAAGTGCTGTTAACAAAAGAGGCACTACAGGACTGGTTACCTAAAGATATTCAAGCAATTTGTTTAGATCGGGATCAAGTGATGATTTCTAAAGAGAGTAATTTAGCTCCGGTAAGTGGAGTAACAGCAAATAACTTAGCCTATATTATATACACTTCGGGTTCGACGGGAAATCCAAAGGGGGTAATGATTGAACATCATTCCGTTATCAACCGCCTACAGTGGATGCAGAAAAAATACCCATTGTCCGGGGCGGATACAATCCTACAAAAGACACCGTTTTCATTTGATGTTTCTGTATGGGAATTATTTTGGTGGTCATTTGTAGGAGCACGTGTTTGTTTACTTCCACCAGGAGGAGAGAAAGATCCTGCGGTGATTGAAGAGTATATTGAACGATATCGCGTGTCCACCATGCACTTTGTTCCGTCGATGTTATCTACTTTCTTAGATTATATGGAACTATATAATTCGAAAAGGGATGTATCGTCTTTAATTCAAGTTTTTACTAGTGGAGAAGCGTTAAACACTGAGCAGGTTCGCCGGTTTAAGGGGATCTTTTACAATGTTCAGCAAACAAAGTTAATTAACTTGTATGGTCCTACTGAAGCAACTGTGGATGTGACTTATTACGATTGTGATTTAGAAAAAGAACCAATGCTTATTCCGATTGGTCGTCCGATTGATAATACAGAGTTGTATGTGTTAGATCAATATCAACAAGTCGTCCCGATTGGTGTGGCAGGGGAACTTTACCTTGGAGTAGGATTAGCACGTGGCTACTTCAATCGACCGGATTTAACTACTGAACGTTTTATTCCGCATCCCTTTAAGGATGGGGAACGATTATATCGAACGGGTGACTTGGTGAGATATATGAATGATCGTAACTTAGAATATATTGGAAGAATAGATAACCAAGTTAAAATTAGAGGATTCCGAATTGAATTGGGAGAAATTGAAGCAGCTTTACATGATCACTCATCTGTAAAAGAGGCAGTCGTGTTGGTGAAGGAAGATCGACCAGGAGATAAGCAGTTAATAGCTTATGTAGTGGGTGAAGGCGATACTGGGGAGTGGCGTGAATATCTCAAGAAGCAACTGCCACATTATATGGTTCCGGCATACTTTTTCAAAATTGAAGGTATGCCACTCACTCCAAATGGTAAGGTGAATCGGAAAGCCTTACTGGAATTAGAAGAACAGTTCATAAGTGAAGATATTACTTCATCACGAACACCAGTGGAGGAGCTTATCGTTTCCGTTTGGAGCCAAGTGTTAGGAATAAAAAATATTAATGTTCAGGATTCCTTTTTTGAAATCGGTGGTCATTCACTACTAGCTACTCAAGTAGTTTCACGTTTACAGGGAATTTTTCAAATTGAATTACCAGTACGTGAACTATTTGAATATACAACGGTGGAGTCACTGGCAAAGCGATTAGATCAGTTACGTAAAGGAGATAAAAAACGAGAGATTCCGCCGCTGATACCAATGAAACGAGGAGAAGCTATCCCACTATCTTATGCCCAACAACGCTTATGGTTCATTGATCAATTTACACCTAATAGTGCCCTTTACAATATACCAATGGTATGCCGCCTTACAGGGAATTGGCTACTTGAAGCATTGGAAACGGGATGGAATCAACTAATAGAACGTCATGAATCACTGCGGACGGTCTTTCACGAAGTGAACGGTCAACCCGTACAGCAAATTGAACCGTATGCTTTTCAATCAATTCCGAAAACGGATTTAACTATGCTTTCTTCTGAAGATCAAGAAGAAGAAGTTAAACGTTTAATTCAACAAGAAACAGAAGTGCCATTTGATTTAACAGAGGGTCCATTAATCAGGGCAAGTATTTTGCACGTGGGAGAGGAAGAATGGATACTCCTTTGTACTCTACATCATATCATTTCAGATGGATGGTCAATGGGAATCCTACTTGAAGAATGGATGGCATTTTATGAGAAAGCAACGGATGGAAAGGTAGCGGAACTTGAACCATTGCCGGTTCAATATGCCGACTTTGCTCAGTGGCAAAAAGGATGGCTAAAGGAGGATGTGCTTGATCAACAACTCCAATATTGGAGGGAAGAATTGTCTGGGGAGCTTCCTGTACTCCAACTTCCTATGGATCGCCCGCGTCCCGCGATACAAACTCATCACGGGTCGATATACACTCTGGTTCTGCCAAGCACGCTACATGATAAATTGAATGAACTTAGTCGAAAAGAAGGGGCTACACTCTTCATGACGCTTTTAGCTGCATATCAAAGTTTTCTATCTCGTTATACGGGACAAGAAGATATTCTGGTCGGAAGCCCAATTGCGAATCGGAATTATAGAGAAATTGAAGGACTAATTGGTTTCTTCGTTAACACGCTGGTTTATCGAGCTAATTTGAGTGGTAGACCGACATTTCAAGATGTACTGTATCAGGTTCGTCAAAAGGCATTGAAGGCGTATGAATATCAAGATATTCCATTTGAAAAAATTGTAGAAGTTGTGCAACCGGAGCGAAGTACAAGTCATTCGCCAATCTTCCAGACTATGTTCATTTTGCAAAATATGAAACAAGAGTTTCCGGTGTTATCTAGTAGAAGTATTGAAATGATAGAAAGCCATAGTCCAATTGCAAAGTTTGATTTAAGTGTAATGGCAGCTGAGACGGAAGAGGGGTTACTTTTTACTTTTGAGTATAATAAGGATTTATTCAATGCTACTACTATTGAACGGATGGCAGGACACTTTGAGAAATGGCTACATGAAGTTTCTCATCGTCCACAAAATCCGTTGCATGACCTGAGTATGCTATCAGAACCCGAGCGTACTTTGTTATTAGAAACATGGAATGACACTGTAATGGAAATGTCTCATCAGGGTCTTGTTTGCGACAGATTTGAGGAGCAAGTAGCAAGGCGTCCTGATGCGATTGCGGTAGTTGACCAAACAAAACAGTGGACTTATGGTGAACTGGATACACAAGCAAATCAGTTGGCAAATGTTTTACAACGAAAGGGAGTAGCCCCAGAGTCAGTGGTAGGAGTTTATCTTCCGAGGTCAGCTGAGCTGATGGCAAGTTTACTGGGCATTTTAAAAGCTGGTGGAGCTTATGTCGTTTTAGATCCGTTGTATCCAAAATCAAGGTTAGAATACATGATTGAAGATGCAGGAATTCAATTTGTAGTGACGGCGGAAGGACAAGAAGGACATTTCGCACACGTCGAAATGGTGAGGTTAGAAGAATTAACGGTGGAAAGCGTAATCGCACCTACACGTCAAATAAATCCAGAGAACTTAGCCTATATTGTCTATACCTCTGGTTCTACAGGAAAACCGAAGGGTGTCATGGTTGAATATCGCTCATTAATGAATATGGTTTCTTGGCATCAGGAAGTTTATCATATTTCAGCAGAGGATCGTGCGACTCAGATTGCAGGGGTTGCTTTTGATTCGGCTGTCCAGGAGATTTGGCCGTATCTAACTGCTGGCGCAGCACTCTACTTGTCAACAGAGGAACTGAGAATTAATCCAGAAGCATTAAGGGACTGGCTCATTGATTCACGAATAACAGCTAGCTTTGCACCTACGCCTATTCTGGAAAGGCTCTTGAAATTATCTTGGCCAGATAAAACGGATCTTCGTTTTATCATTACTGGTGGGGATCAATTAACGCAGTATCCATCTAACGATATTCCTTTTGCGGTAATTAATCAGTATGGGCCATCGGAAAATACCGTTGTTACCACAGATTGTTATGTACCTGTAGGAGTGACAACAGGTACGCCATCGATTGGTCGACCGATTGCGAATACAGAAGTTTATGTGTTAGATTCTCATCTTCAGCTAGTACCAATTGGTGTAATTGGAGATCTCTATATTGGAGGGAAGAATCTTGCACGTGGATATGCTAATCGTCCGGATCTTACAAAGGAAAAATTTATTCCACATCCTTTCAAGTCAGGAGAACGTCTCTATTATACAGGAGACAAAGCAAGTTATCTTTCTGATGGTAATCTCCAGTTCCATGGCCGTATAGATGACCAAGTGAAAATTCGTGGTTTCCGGATTGAATTGGGAGAAATAGAAGCTGTTTTGCAGGCACATTCTTCTGTGAAAGAAGCAGTTGTATTGGTACGAGAGGATAATCAAGGTGACAAGAGATTAGTAGCTTATGTAGTTGGTGAAGGAAGTGTACATGAATGGCGAGAACATCTACAAACACATTTACCAAATTACATGGTTCCAACAAACTTTATTGAGATGGAAGTTTTACCACTTACACCGAATGGAAAACTTGATTTGAAGGCATTGCCTATACTTAGTGAACAATCCGCCGAAAATACTGTATACCCACGAACTCCGCTGGAAGAACTTATCGCTTCAGTGTGGAGGCAAGTGCTAGGAATAAAAGAAATTGGTGTTCAGGATTCTTTCTTTGAGCTTGGTGGTCACTCTCTACTTGCTACACAAGTGGTCTCACGTTTACAGGAAGTCTTTCAAATCAAATTGCCAGTACGTGAACTGTTCGAATATTCAACGGTCGAGGCATTATCAAAACGAATAGATCAGTTACGTAAGGGGAGCGAAAAACGAGAAATTCCACCATTGGTGCCGATGGAACGCGGAAATAATATTCCACTATCTTATGCCCAACAGCGCTTATGGTTTATTGATCAATTTGCACCTAATAGTGCACTTTATAATATGCCAATGGCATGCCGCCTTACAGGGAATTGGTTACCTGAGGGATTGGAGTTGGGATGGAATCAGTTAATAGAGCGTCATGAATCTTTGCGGACGGTATTTCATGAAGAAGAAGGTCATCCTGTGCAGCAGATTCAACCTTATATTTTCCGTCCTCTTCCGCAAATGGACCTAACTAAGCTTTCATTAGAGGAGAGAGAAAGAAAGTTGGAGCAATGGATTCAAACTGAAGTCGAATCTCCATTTGATTTAGAACAAGGGCCATTGTTCCGTGGGAAACTCATAAGAATTTCAGAAGAAGAATGGGTTCTTCTGTGTAATATGCATCATATTATCTCAGATGGATGGTCGATGGAAATCTTACTTCAAGAATGGATGGCATTTTATGAGAATGCGATTGGTGAAAAACAAGCAGAGCTGGAACCACTACCAGTTCAATATGCAGATTTTGCTCAGTGGCAAAGAGAATGGTTGAAAGATGAAGTACTAAATCAACAGCTTGCATATTGGAAGGAAGAATTATCTGGTGAGTTACCAGTCTTAATGTTGCCAATGGATCGTCCGCGTCCGCCAGTGCAAACCCACCATGGATTAACTCATAATGTGCTGTTGTCACGCTCATTACTGGATAAATTAAACGAACTAAGTCGTCAAGAAGGGGCAACGCTTTTCATGACCTTATTGGCATCGTATCAAAGTTTCCTTGCTCGTTATACGGGACAAACGGATATTATTGTTGGCAGCCCAATTGCAAATCGAAATTATCGAGAAATTGAAGGGCTGATTGGTTTCTTTGTCAATACATTGGTTTATCGAGCTGATTTAAGTAATGCACCGGCATTTCAAGAGTTGTTGTCTCAAGTGAGGATAAAAGCATTGAAGGCGTATGAGTATCAAGATGTTCCGTTTGAGAAAATTGTAGAGGTTATCCAACCTGAACGAAATACAAGCCATTCTCCGATTTTCCAAACCATGTTTACTTTGCAAAATACGGGACAGAAGCTACCAGAACTACATGGAAGAAATATAGAAGTAATAGAAAGTAATGCTCCTATCGCTAAGTTTGATTTAAGTTTAACTGCTGCAGAAGTGGAAGAGGGTTTATTACTTACTTTTGTTTATAGAACTGATTTATTTGACAGCTTAACTATTGAATCCATGGCTGAACATTTTGGGAACTGGTTGAATGTAATCGTGGAGAATCCTGATAAATCATTAGCTAAGTTGCCTATATTGTCAGTATTACAGCAAAAACAGTTGGAGGAGTGGAATAATGATGCTGTAGCATATCCACAGGAAAGTACGATTCATCAGCTGTTTAAAGAGCAAGTAAATCGTACACCTGATGCGGTAGCAGTGGTAGATGAAAAACAGAAGTTAACGTATCGAGAGCTGAATGAAAAAGCTAATCAATTGGCCCACTATCTTCAGCAATGCGGGATTGGGAATGAATCATTGGTTGGACTTTGCTTTGAGCGTTCAGTTGAGATGATTGTTAGTATTATGGGGATTTGGAAGGCTGGAGCAGCCTATGTTCCATTAGACCCATCATATCCAGAGAGTCGTCTACGATATATTTTGGAGGACACTGGAATTCAAGTATTAGTTACGAACGAGTCATTGGAAGACTGGATACCTAAAGAAATCAAGATAGTTTGTCTAGATAGGGATCAAGCAATGATTTCACAAGAAAGCATTCTTTCACCAAAATGTGAAGTAACAGGAGAAAACTTAGCGTATGTTATCTATACTTCAGGATCAACGGGGAATCCAAAGGGTGTCTTGATACAGCATCATTCTGTACTAAACTTGTCGCATGGTTTACAAAAAGAGGTTTTCGAACATGAGATACCATCTAACATGCATGTCGGTTTAAATGCGTCAATTGCCTTTGATGCATCTATCCAGCAATTACAAATGCTGCTTTATGGTTCAAGTTTGTATATTATTCCGAATGAAGTACGAAGTGATCCGGAGCAGTTTGTAGCTTATATTAGGGAGAACAAGTTAGAAATCTTTGATATAACACCTTCATTGCTTCAATTACTTATAGATGCCGGATTGTTAGAAACGTGCGATGGCGTTCATGCTCCAAGTAAGGTACTGGTTGGTGGTGAAGCAATTATGCCGTCATTATGGGAACAGCTAGTAGAGACTGATAAAATACAGTTTTATAATGTATATGGTCCTACAGAATGTACGGTTGATGCAACATGCTATCATATCAAAAAAGATAGTAAGAGAGTAACAATTGGACGTCCATTGCCTAACGTCCAAACTTATGTATTAGATAGTAATAGGTTGCTAGTTCCAGTTGGTGTGATGGGGGAACTTTATATCGGAGGAGTAGGTCTAGCAAAGGGGTACTTGAATCGTCCAGAGTTAACATCCGAACGATTTATTTCTCATCCATTCAAAGAAGGCGAGAGGTTATATAGAACAGGCGATCTTGTGAGATATCTTCCTGATGGTAATATAGACTACTTAGGAAGAATGGATAATCAAGTGAAGATTAGAGGATTTCGAATCGAACTTGGGGAGATTGAGTCGACTTTACAAGAGCATGACTTGGTAAAAGAGGTAGTTGTAATAGTTAGGGAAAATCAGTCGGGAGATAAGAGGTTAGTAGCTTATGTAGTGGGCGAAGGTAGTGTAGAAGAATGGCGAGAGTATCTTAAAACAAAACTGCCAATCCATATGATACCTTCCTACTTTGTCGAAATGAAAGAATTACCGCTAACCATAAATGGAAAGGTTGATCGGAAATCGTTACCTATACCAGATTATCAAGGAATACAAGAAGGCTACGCAACCCCAAGAAATGAACGTGAACATAAGCTTTCTATCATTTGGGAACGTGTGCTAGGTTCAAAACGTATTGGTATTTATGATAACTTTTTTGAAATTGGTGGAGATTCAATTCTTAGCATTCAGATTGTCTCTCGCGCAAAGCAAGCTGGTTTACAGTTGACACCAAAACAACTATTTGAACACCAAACGATTGCTGAGTTAGCGCAAGTAGTCAAAGAAGAACAAGGTGTACAAGCTGAACAAGGAATTATAACTGGAGAGACGATACTTACACCTATTCAGCAAAGGTTTTTTGCGCAAAATCATCCTAATCCACATCATTGGAATCAATCCATGTTCTTTAGAACGAAAGAAAAATTGGACATAGGATCACTGGAAAAGGCAGCGCGTAACCTTCTACTTCATCATGATGCCCTGCGTTTAAGATATGAACGTTTACCTAATGGGACTTGGGAACAGTGGAATGAAGGAATTGAAGAACAATTGATGCTGACTGTCATTTCATTAGACGAAGTGCCGGAAGCGGATTGGCATGAAGTTATTCAAAAAGAGATTAATGTTGCACAAGAAAGATTGAATTTACATGATGGTCCTTTAATGAGAATGGTGTATTTTGATGAAGGTGAGGAGACTGGTCGATTATTTTGGACAATTCATCACTTAGCCGTGGATGGTGTTTCTTGGCGGATTTTATTGGAAGATTTGCAAACAGCATATACGCAAGCGGTCCAAGGGCAAAAAATTCAATTACCTATGAAGAGTACATCTTTTAAAGAATGGTCGGAGAAATTACAACATTACGCTCAAACTGGAATATCAAAAGAAGTGCTACATTACTGGGAGCAGCAGGTTGAACAAGACGTAGTTATACTGCCAGTAGATGGTACTATAAGTAATCCAGTAAGCGCAGTAACTGAGGAAATTACTGTGGTGTTAAACGAGAATGAGACCCGTATGTTATTGCAAGAGACTTTAAGCACTCACCGTGTCCAAATCAATGAAGTATTATTAGCAGCATTGGTACAAGCTACAGCAGCATGTACGGGGCAGCCGATACTAAGCGTAGATTTAGAGGGACATGGTCGAGAAGAGATTATTGAAGATGTTGATTTATCGAGAACCGTGGGATGGTTTACAAGTATTTACCCAGTTCATTGAAATATTACTAATGCTAATACGCCAATTGCAGCATTAAAAGCAGTTAAAGAACAAGTTCGCAAAATTCCTAATAAGGGTGTTGATTATGGGGTGTTGCGTTACATGAACACAACAATGTGTGAGCCATTAAGCTCCCAATATACACCGTCTATTAGTTTTAACTATCTTGGACAATTTGACCAAATGTTTTCTAGCGATGCAATGTTTATTCCGGAGAACGAATTTAAGCGTTTAGATCATGCTGCCGGTTCCAAGCGATCGCATGTAATTGATGTAATTGGGGTTGTAACGGATGGAAAACTTCATTTCACTTGGGTATACAATGTTGGACAATTTGCCAAATCAACGATTCAAAGTATTGCACAGAATATGCTATATCAACTGAGTACATTGATTCAATTTTCAGATAGAGAATCTGCACTGACCATTTCGGATTTTGCAATGGCTAATCTTAGCCAAGAAGGTTTGACAAATGTACTAAACAAAATGCATCGCGGAAAGAACAATCAGATTACTGATTTATATCCACTATCACCTTTGCAAGAAGGTATGATTTTCCACACATTGCATGACCAAGGGGATGAACATGCTGCACCGTATATAGTGCAATTGAGTTTTATGATTCGAGGAAAAATGAATATTTCTACATTTGAGCAGGCGTGGAAATCTGTAATTCAGCGGCATGAAATTTTTCGTACAGCATTTGTATGGGACGAAATTGAAGAACCTGTACAAGTGGTGTATGAAAATATCCCATTTAAAGTGAACAAAGAAGACTGGCGTACAATGACAAGTGAAGAGATAGAGGAAAAAAGAAAAGTCTTTTTGGCATTAGATCGAAAACAAGCCTTCCAATTTGATGAAGCACCATTGATGCGGGTAACAGTCATTCAAGAAGGTGAGGAAGAATATCGGATTGTTTGGACCCATCACCATATTTTACTGGATGGATGGAGTTTACCATTAGTATTTAATGAATTACTTACAGTCTATCAGAAGAGAATGAATGGAGAAGCTGTGAAGTTACCTAAGTCCTCACCATATAAGAAATATATCCAATGGCTAAGAGAGCAAGATAAGGAGCAGGCGGAACAATTCTGGAGAGAGAAGCTAAAAGGTTTTACTGCGCCAACTTTGCTGGGCTTAGAAAGTAAAGAGGAAGAAAAAGGTTACACAGAGAAGGTTACGTATTTATCAGAAGAGCAGACTCAAGCGTTACAAGGATGGGCGAAACGCAATAAACTTACTTTGAGTACAGTAATTCAAGGTGCATGGGCATATCTCATGAGCCGATATAGTGGAGAAAATGACATTGTTTTTGGTGTAACAAGCTCAGGGCGTTCTACGGAGATTATTGCTGTTGAAAACATCGTAGGTCCTTTCATTACAACGTCACCGACGCGAATTCAATTGATGGATGATATAAAATTAATAGATTGGTTGCAGAAGATACAAGAGGAAGAGATAGAAAGAAGACAATATGAGTATGCTTCTTTGACAGAGATTCAGGGGTGGAGTGAAGTTCCTAGAGGAATACCGCTGTTCAATAGTTTATATGTGTTTGAAAATTATCCAGTGAAAGAGGAGTCTTCAGAAAATCTGGAAATTGGTGAATTGGAAGGGGTAGAACAAACCCACTACCCATTAGGGTTAGCTGTAGTTCCAGGAATCCAGTTATCGTTAAAGTTAATGTATGACCGTAGTAAGTTTAATAGAGTAACCATTGAACGAATGCTGGGTCATTTACACCAAGTGTTAATGCAAATGCTCAAAAACATTGATCAAAATCTATCGGAGCTAGTATATATTACGGAAGCTGAACAAAGAAAGCTATTGGAAGAATGGAATAATAATACTATATCCTATCCACGTGAGAATGCGATCCATCAACTATTCGAAGAGCAAGTACATCGTACGCCTGACGCGTTGGCAGTGGTAGATGAAAAACAGCAACTAACATATCGAGAGCTGAATGAAAGAGCTAATCAATTAGCTCATCATTTACAGAAATGTGGAATTGGGACAGAGTCATTAGTTGGCCTTTGCTTTGAGCGTTCAGTTGAGATGGTTGTTGGTCTCATGGGAATTTGGAAGGCTGGAGCAGCCTATGTTCCATTAGATCCATCGAATCCGGAAAGCCGCCTGCAATATATTTTAGAAGACACGGGAATTAGAGTGTTAGTTACAAATGAGGTATTACTAGGATGGATACCTAAAGACATCAAGACAGTTTGCCTAGATAGGGACCAAGCAATGCTTTCTCAAGAAAGCAAACTTTCACCAATATGTGAGGTAACAGGGGAAAACTTAGCGTATGTTATCTATACTTCTGGTTCGACAGGGAATCCAAAGGGGGCTTTAGTACAGCACCATTCTGTAATAAACCTATCCTATGGTTTACAAAAAGAAGTTTTCTCACATGAGATACCTAGTAATATGCGCGTCGGTTTGAATGCGTCAATTGCCTTTGATGTATCTATTCAGCAATTACAAATGCTGCTGTATGGTTCAAGTTTATATATTATCCCAAGTGAAGTTCGCACTAATCCGGAACGATTTGTGTCTTATATTAGGGAGAATAAATTGGAAATGTTTGATATGACACCTTCATTACTTCAATTACTTATAGATGGAGGATTACTAGAAACAAGTGCTGATGTTCATGTGCCAAGCAAGATATTGGTCGGTGGTGAAGCAATCATGCCGTCATTATGGAAACAGCTAGTAGAGACTGAAAAAATTGATTTTTATAACGTATACGGTCCTACAGAATGTACGGTTGATGCAACGTGTTATCATATCGAAACAGATAGTAAGAGAGTTACAATTGGACGTCCGTTGCCGAACGTTCAAACTTATGTATTAGATAAAAATTTGTTACCTGTTCCAGTTGGTGTAACAGGTGAGCTATATATTGGTGGTGCAGGTATAGCGCGAGGATACTTGAATCGTCCAGAATTAACAACAGAGCGATTCATCCGTCATCCATTTAATGAAGAAGAGCGTTTATATCGTACGGGAGATTTGGTTCGTTATTTACCTGATGGTAATTTAGATTACTTGAGAAGAATTGATAATCAAGTGAAAATTAGGGGCTTTCGTATTGAACTTGAAGAGATTGAAGCGAGTATAGAGAGGCATCCATTGGTAAAAGAAGCAGTAGTTTTGGTGACAGAGGATAAGCTAGGAGAGCAGAGATTGGTTGCTTATGTAGTTGGAGATGGAAGTATGCATGACTGGCGTGAATATCTCAAGACACAAGTACCGAATTATATGGTTCCCGCACACTTTATAAAGGTAGACAAGATTCCTCTTACACCGAATGGAAAAGTTGATCGAAAGGCATTGAACAGTTTAACAATTCAAAGAAAAAATAATTTGTCTACACCAATCATTCCAAGGGATGAAATTGAATATCAGTTGATTAAAATCTGGCAGGATGTGTTACAGATAGAAGATGTCTATGTAAATGATGATTTCTTTAATAGAGGGGGACATTCTCTCCTTGTAATTAAATTGATTTCAAAAATTAAGGAGAAGTTTGGAAAAGAGATTAAGGTGTCTACATTGATTAAGAATCCAACATTGGAAGGAATCGCATGCCTTATTCGCGATAAGCATGATATGACAAAATCTGTATCAGCGCTGGTTCCACTACAAGAATCAGAGAAAAGACCTTTCTTCTGTGTTCATCCGTTTATGGGAAATGTATTCTGTTACATTCAACTAGCAAGATTACTTAAGAACCATTGTTCATTTTATGGTTTACAGAATCCTCTTATAGAAAAGGGAGAAATTGATGAATTGACCTTGCCGGAAGTAATTCAACTTTACATTGAAGAAATCAAACGTGTTCAGCCAGAAGGTCCATATCGTCTTGGAGGATGGTCTTTAGGCGGTGCGATTGCTTATGAAATCGCAACTGTACTAAAGAATCAAGGTGAGGAAGTTGAGTTGTTGATACTAATGGATACTAAAGTACCTTCAGAGCAGGACTATAAAACAACGGAGGATATGCTCTCATATATATATGAGCATTTCATTTCTAGAGATTTTACTGAGCGGGGGAAAGGCCTCTTCCATGAACAAGATATGCTTGTAGAGCGATTACTTATGGAAGGAGTACTCCCGCCTGATGCAGATCTTATGAATTTGAAGCAAGTTATCAATGCTCATAGGAAATGCCTAAACATAATGGCAGATCATGATTTAATACCATACTCTGGAGAAGTTCTCTATTTTAGTGCTGAGGAAGGAAAAGAGCTGTTTACAGATTGGGGACCTTTATTAAAAGGAAGAGTAAATAAGTATTCTGTCCCTGGATCACATGAGGAAATAGTAGACTTCCCCGCAGTTGAAAAGATAGCTAAGTACCTATTAAATGAATTTGAAGGGATAAAAGAAACATCCCTTTCATTAACTGAAAAGTAAAGAGTGCAAAAGATGCAACGCTATGAACGAAAAGGGGAGACCAATACCTGCATATCAAGTGTAGGGAATAATGAATATAATATATTAAGAGCATTACTTTTTAAGGGGATAATGTAAAAAGTAATTGGTAGAGACATAGAAATCTTTGTAATAGAAGCGAATGCCTGATGATATTACTGAGGGAAGGTGCATATTTTCATTGATATGTAAATATGCACCTTTTCTATTGTATATGCAATTTAATAAAGTTAATTTGAGTTTCTGTAACGTTCATATATGAAGCCATTCTTTAAAAAAGGACGTGATTTATCATACAAATTCACGCTGTGAAAATACCAAAGAATATTGAAAGTCATTTGTTTAAGAAACTTAGTAACTTGGTTTCAAATGGGAAGAAAGAGCGAATGAAGCGATTATTAAATTCATGCGACATTAATAGGACCCTGATAGGGGATTTACTAATCCGATCTCTAATCTGCCAAAAGTATAAAATTAATAATGAAGAAATTAGATTTATATATAATGAGTATGGAAAACCTTTTGTTGAAAACTTTTCTGACTTTCATTTTAATCTGTCACATTCAGGAGAATGGGTGGTTTGTACTACTGCTAATTTTAATGTGGGTATTGATATAGAAAAAGTTTCAGAAATAGAGGCTTTTAAATTAGCAAAAGAATTTTTTTCAGCGGAAGAATTTTATGATATATCTAATATGAATTCTGATGAACAAATTAATTATTTTTATGATTTATGGACATTAAAAGAAAGCTATATAAAAACGATTGGAAAAGGGCTTTATACCCCATTAAATTCATTCTCTATAAAAAAAGAATCACGAACTTTAATTTCATACAAGCATATACCTAAAAACTTTTACTTTAAACAATATAACATTGATCCAAATTATAAGTTATCTGCTTGTGCAACAAGAGATGAATTTCCTCAAGAGATAATAATTAAAGACATTTATACAATTTGCCAAACTATATACAAATTTGAAAGTAAGGAGAAAATCAATGCAGAAGACTAAACTTTTTTGCTTTCCACATGCTGGGGGATCTGCGTTTAGTTACGCAAAATGGAAAAATCACTTTAATCCATATATTGAGGTAGTCCCGGTAGAGTTAGCTGGTAGAGGATATAGAATTGAAGAAAACTTGTACCAAAGTATGGAAGAGGCAGTAAATGATGTCTACAATAAAATAGTTATGCAGATAGATGATTCGCCCTACATTCTATTCGGGCATAGCATGGGAAGTTTGATCGCCTATGAAGTAGCCAGAAAAATAAAAGATTCTAAAAACGTATCGCCTGAATTTCTTGTTTTGTCCGGTAGAAATCATCCAAATAGTAAAATAAGAAATATCCGACATAATCTTTCTAATGAGCAATTTAAAAGAGAAGTTATTGCAATGGGAGGTACACCATCTGGGGTACTGCAATCAGAAGAATTAATGGAGATCTTTCTCCCTATTCTAAGAGCAGATTTTAAAATCGTTGAGACGTATATTCATGACAAAAATACACAACCATGTGATATTGATTTTCTTATATTTAATGGGGAAAATGATGAATTTACTACATATGATCAAGTAATAAAATGGGAACGATACACAAGTAAAACGTGTACTTTTCATTCTTTTGAAGGTAATCATTTCTTTCTAAATGAAAATATTGAAGAAATAGCAAATAGTATTAAAAGAAAGTTAGATTCTAAAAGATTATCAAATAGTTTTTAGAGTTTTATAAGTATGCTCATAGCTAAAAATATTAAAGGGTTTGAAGTATACACTTCTTGTGCAGATATGCATGGCAAAAAGACAATCGAGTACATTCGGTGGTCTTTTTCTATTTTTATGGAGTTTGTGGCGAAATGCTAGACTTGCTAGATTGTGGATCTGCGGGTTCAAGTCCTGTCATTCCGACCACGAGGGGGTATAATTTAAGGGTAAAACAGGGGCCTCCAGAACCTCTGATGTGGGTTCAATTCCCGCCATCCACTTATACTTGTTCATTAAAAGGTTTCACAAACAATATGTAATACGTTATGGGTACTTACATAAATTTATTGATTTTCAGTTAAAAAGTATTGTGCGATTATACACGTTATGTTACAGTTATATTACTAAATTGTTACAAAATATCATAAATATTTCGATATTATTTCTTGTTATTTCCGTAATGTTACAAAAAACTATAAATATTGTTATGTGTATAGGAGTGTGTGTAGTAAAAAGTCTGAGTTGAAAGTACGTGCACACTTTAAATTTCCTTTTTGTCTGAATGAAGAAGACTACCAACTAATTAAGGGCTTTAAAGTAACCACTTTAAATAAAATGTGCTTCCTTTCCCACACACAATTGAGTACATATTTAAAGTACAGTCTAATTGCTACACAGACTCTTGTACATATAAACATTAAGGTGAAATAGAGATAAGAATTCATTACATAAAAAGCATTACCAAGCTAAACGTACAAAATATCATCTGTGCATTTTGATGAAATGTTAAAATGCCTAGATGATATTTTTTTGAAGAATTCTTGGATATGTTTATGAATAACAATTCTTAATACTTAATGATTCTCTACTACTAAAACATCTGATAATTTATGTAATTAGATTTATAGGGTGTATGTACATTCACTTATATAGGGAAAATGAGGTTTTTCATATGAAGTATAGTTATAAAGTGTTTATATTTATTTGGACAATTATTTTATTGTTTTTTCTACTTTATTTTGGTTACAGTGAAATTTCCGAAAACGAGCAAATGCCAGTCATAACAATCAAACAATAAAAATAAGAAATACTACAAAAGCAAAACATAATAAAAATAGATACCCGAAAATGTTTAAGAACAGGAACAATTACATGCATAAACAACCTTACGATTTCCATGCATACCCCACGTCATTTGGGCAATAGGGGAAAAGTATTATTATTTGGCGTGCGCAATCTTCCATCACTAGTAGAAACGGAAAGTTCCGTATACCTGCTGAAGGAGGAAGATGTCTACCTGCCAGGGGGCGGATCTATTCAGCATCTAGAAATATTGGAATTAAAAGTGTAGAAAACAAATAGTGAAAAGGGAACATATCTTGTGATTCCTTTTTTATTCTTGTAGATAAGTCTGGGGAGAAAACGGGGATTTCTGCACGTAACATAGATCTCATCGGTATACTAATTGTGTTTTACGTATAGCTGGGAGTTGGTGTGATGGTATTTGCAATGGATGTGAGATTCCGTCATTCTTTTCATGAAATTGAATCATTAGACATTCCAAATATATTGTTTCCGAGTCAGTGCAGGAAATTGTATCAAGTGATTGGAATCGGCATTCAAGAAGAATTCCGCAATCCCTATGTCATTATAAAAGAGCAACATGGTTCCGTTACATTCCGATTACCAGAAGAATTATCAACATGGGTGCAGAACAAATTATTACTTGTTAAAGGGGGCCAGTTTGTTTCCATACTGCATTTCAGTTAGCCATGCGAAGTTTTGTGCCATTTTTTGATCTCGGATATAAAAAGAATAGTCTGTCAGGTTAGGTGAGGAGATGCCACCTCTGACTTTCACATCATACGTAGGATGTGGTGTAACTTGAATCAATTCAGATTTATGATTCTGAATAAACATTCTAACCTTTTCAAACTTGTTAATTACAGGCTGTATCTCCATTTTAAACCGATCATAGGGATATGTTTTATTTTTATTGTAATACCTATCCAGTTCAATCAACTCTGACACTGCTGTATCAAATTCACTCTTTACTTCAGGATTTACTTTTTGCAACCATTCTTTTGCATAAGAGCGGAATGAAGATTTATAAAACAAATTCATATCAAAACCAGCTAATGTGAGTGGCTTTCCTTTTTCTTTTTGTTCTTTCATATAGGTAAATAATTGTTCAAGTTCTTCAGTTTTCCATACAGAGTATAAGGATTGTTTCATCGCTTCTGTAGCGGTTGAGTTATCAAAATTTTGCTGAACATCTGCTGCTTCCCAAAGCCCTGTTTCAAATGCAATCACATCATATTCCAGGTGTAACAGCTTGAGAGGAAGTGCTGGAAGACGGGATCCCTAAGAAAGCAAAAAAACTAGGTGTGAAATAATCAGTTATTTGTGATGGTGGATTCTCCTAGGTGGAGGGTTCGCCGTTTTTTATTATATGTTATGTTGTGGTTTTTATATAAAGCATATTGAAAAGATGGATTAAATCTTCTGGAATGATGTCTCCATAATTAATAACTTGTACAATAACCTTTCAATTATCACTAAATCCATTCATATCAACAAGTTGTCCCATATATCCCTTTGTAGCAATATCTTTTAAAGTACGCTAAAAAATACCCTTTATTTTATCTTTATCTTATCTTTACCTTATCTTTAAATTTTTATATTAAACTTAAAACCTTAAAGTATTGATGTTTGAGTCTAAAAAGGGCGGGAGATAGATGTTCATTACATAGTTTGTAAATAACCAATTACCTTTGAAAAATTAAATTTTTTATACGAGGAGGAATATATGAAGGATACAAGTAAAAAACAAATTATAAAAGTGTTCCTTATTAGTATTTTAGGCTTAGTAATAATACTTGGAATGCTATATTTTAATCATAAAACCAATATTCAACAAAATAAAGCGCAAGCCACCGAAAAACGTGTATTGCAATATGAGTCTACCTTAAAAAAAGAATTAGAAAAATATAATTTAGGAGAGAAAACACCAATTTTATTAGGAATTATGTATCAAGAGAGTAGAGGTGAGGGAAACGATCCTATGCAGTCATCTGAATCACTTGGATTAAAGCCAAATGAAATTCAAGAGACAAGCTTGAGCATTGAACAAGGGGTAAAACACTTTGCTAAAATGTATAAATATGGAACGGACAAGGATGTTAGCATGGATACAATTATTCAAAGCTATAATATGGGGTCAGGTTATATTGATTTTGTTGCTAGTCAAGAAGTTAAACAACACTCGGAGGATTCAGCCAAAAAGTTTTCTAAGATGAAAGTTGATCAAAATCCAGCGATGTATACTTGTGGTGGAAATAAAAATAATTTTAGGTATCCATATTGTTATGGTGATTTCACATATGCCACAAAGGTAAATGAAAAAACAAAACTTATTGAAGAACTTCTTCGAAATGTACATAGCTCTTCTAAATAAGTTGCAGAATAAAATATAATGATACCGTCAGTTAATAATAATAATAATAATAATAGCTAAGAAAAAACTACTTCCTTTCTTAATTCACATAATTTTCAAAAATAAATCCTGTGGATGTTAATATTTGTTATATAGTATATTTGTCAAAGCATTACCCCTAAAGTTTCTACAGTCAATCTGTAAGATAGTTTGTTTGGCTCGTATATTCACCTTAAAACAAAAAGAACTTGTAGAGAGTCCTACAAGTTCTTTTTGTTTTAAGGGTTAAATGTGGATTTAAAATATAGTTGCAATTTTTTGAGGGGGAAAAGTAAATGTTTATAAAAACAGAAAGATTATTAATACGGAAATTTGAGTTCAAAGATTGGCAAGCTGTTCATGAGTATACATCAGATATCAATGTTATGAAATACATACCTGAAGGGGTTTTTACTGAAGAAAATACAAGAAACTTTGTGAATGAAAACATTGGTGAAAACGCTAAGAACTTTCCTGTAGTATTAATTCATAAAGATATTCTGATTGATCATATAGTTTTTCATAAATATTTTGGTGAGCATACATATGAGATTGGTTGGGTGTTCAATCCTAAATATTTCAATAAAGGATATGCTTCTGAAGCAGCACAAGCTACATTGGAATATGGATTTAAGGAAATGAAATTACATAGGATTATAGCTACATGTCAGCCACAAAATACCCCATCATATCGAGTAATGGAGAAGATTGGAATGAGAAGAGAAGGCTATTTCAGGAAGTGTATACCACATGGGAATGAATGGTGGGATGAATATTATTACGCTATTTTAGAAGAAGAGTAGTGTTTCAGAATGCATTATTTAAATTGACACTCTTATTCCTAAATAGGCAAGTTGACTATCTTTATTGGGGATTCTTGCTACTAAAGGCGAAGTTTATTTCCGGTATCGCTGACGTGCAAAACTTTGTATAATCTGATCTTATCTCTAAATCACAACTGTTACCCCATCACCATCAAGTTAAAGTTTCGTTTTATTTTGCTAACTTGATGGTGATGTGACGTAACCTTAATTATTTAAAAATTTTAAAAAGGCCCATTAGTCATGTTAAAGGGACCTTGATCACGCAAATGATCTGTAAACCAATTCATTTTTGATATACAGATCATTTGTATAATAATTTTTATAAATAATTGCTAAATAGTGAATTTACATAAATACTTTTAGTAGTTCTTGAATTAATGGGATTGCTCCACCTATAAATTTTAAAACTGCCATTGCGATTTCCATATTATTCTCTCCTCTTTTTCGTATTAAGATGTAATAAATCTTTATAACTTTATTATAGTAAGCGCTTACAATAATAACAATACATTTCCGTATGCAATATTGCATATTTATACATTAGATCTCTATTATTCATTTTTTAATGGTACTATAGCGAGGTGAGAGTCTTTAAGGGTTCTCCTTAATAGGAGGAAATATGGAAAGAGTGCAAGCGATTTACAGTAATCAAAAATTTAAGAGTTGGGTTAAACAGGTATTAGCTGTAGGAGGAGTAATAGGGTGCTGTTATTTGGTGTTATATGTTTTCTGTTTCTTAGTTATCATGTAAATAGTATACAACTAAACTAGTAGAGTCTTGCCTAGAGAGGTAAGGCTCTTTTATTGTAGTACCTGGAGATGAGCAAACTACATACAATATCTCTCAGGTTTTTCAGATCACTTTGTAGGATTCCTTGTTTAGAACACTAATTAATATCATTGAAAACAGAATTCTATGGATAAAAAATATGTTTTTACTAGATACATACTAAAAAGATAAGCATAAATTATATTAGATTTTGGCAAAATCTTTTTGAATTGGAAAAGGATTTAAATCTTACTTATAGACTTGATTCCTTTTTATATAATATAATCCTTATATTGATACGTAAATATAATACAGTAATAATAAATTAAAAGCAAGAATTTTAGTAGCGGTACGTTCACACATCCATCAACTTAAGATTTTCAAACAAAAAATTCTTTTTTTAATTGATTAATAGTAAACGAGAAAGATTGGCAAATTAACAACTAAAGAGATTTCTTCAGGTAAAATCTATCAAAAGGTCCTTTACAAAATTTATACATAAGTCAATTATAAAATCATGTAAATATTATGTATTTTTGTAAAAGAAATTCATTGACACTTGTGTATATAAGTAACTATACTCGTTACATCAAATTGAATGCGTGATAATACGATTTTATTATTATTACAAACATGTAAATATAAAAATAGAAAATCTCAATTTGATAAATACAATGGTAGAGGTGTTTATTTTAATGAAGCACAAATTAATTGCAACAGGTATCCTTGCAGGAGCTATATTATCCTATTCTTCTAATATTTTAGCAGATACTCATAAATTCCCTGATGTTCCTACATGGGCTGATAAATCCGTTAACTATTTAGTTGATAAACAGGTATTAAATGGTTATCCAGATGGAACTTTTGGTTCAAATGACTCCTTAGACAGAGCTTCGGCTACAAAAATTATGACAAAAGTTTTAGGTATAAAAATTGACCCTAATGCAAAACCATCTTTTACAGATTCACAAAACCACTGGGCTACTCCTTATATTGCTGCTGCTGAAAAAGCTGGTATTGTTAAAGGTGAAGGTAATGGAATCTTTAATCCATCCGGAAAAGTAACTCGTGCTGCTATGGCTACCATGCTAGTAAATGCATATAAACTACAAAGCACAGCAAATCATAACGAGCAGGTTAGATTTGAAGATTTAAAAGGGCATTGGGGAGAAAAACATGCCAATATTTTAATAGATTTAAAAATTTCTAATGGTACCGAGAACGGTTGGCAACCAAATAGATTTATAACACGTGCTGAAGCTGCTCAACTTACTGCAAAAACAGATATGTTACAACAAAATTTAAACGATGAAAAAGAGGTTATTACTGCTACCTCATATGAAGATTTAAATTTAACAGTGGCTTCGAAAATTACAGCTCAAGAGATTGATAGTTTTATTGCAAAATATCATTCAGATAGTCCCTTAGTTGGACATGGACAAGATTTTATCAATGCGCAAAATCAATATGGCGTGAGTGCTCATTATTTAGCGGCGCATGCGATTTTAGAATCTGGATACGGAAAATCAGAAATCGCATATCAAAAACATAATTTATTCGGTCTACGTGCATATGATGGAGATCCGTTTAAATATGCGAAATATTTACCAAGCTACGGCGATAGTATTGCTTATAACGCTAATTATGTACGAGAAAGATATTTAGAAGAAAGTGGTATGTATTATAACGGGTCAACATTAACTGGCATGAACGTGAAATATGCATCAGATAAAGGCTGGGCTAAGAAAATTGCGGGTATTATGGAACGTATTAAACCGTTTCGTGTAGAAGACTATACATATGCAAAAAAATTACCAAAGAATCCTGAAACATTAGATGTCGACGCGTTATCTAATGAAATTCCATATAAAATGTATGCAGACGGTTCAAGCTCAAATGTTGTATCATCAGCTACTTACTATCAGGTACCTTATCCATTTAATTTAAAAATTAAAAGTAGACCAGATGTAGCTGTCGAGGAGAATAAAGTTGGTACAGTAACTCCTGGAACAACCATCTTTATTTATCGTGAAGATCCGAATGGATGGGTAGAATTCTCTTTTGAAGCTAATGGAGAAAAATATTGGACATTAAAAAATAAATTAAGTATGTAATTAAAAAGATCTATTTCACTAGTTTTAAAAGTATGGGATTGGACAATTGATTCTCTAGATTGGAAATACAATAAATTACCCGTTGATGTAGCAGCTGCAAAGATTATTCAAAATGTCTTAGCAGGTGCTACATCCGCATACTTTTTCGGGAAAATGTTGCGCAAAGTAGGTTCATTTTCAACACTATCTCCTGGTTCACCGTAATCTTCAATGATGTAATATTCTTTATTTTTAATGTATATATTGAATATACAAATATATTGTGTTATGATGTGAATTAGAAACTCGCGTGTTTCAAATACAACATTTTTATCTTTTTGATGACCTCTTATCTTTCCGTAAGAGGTCCTTTTTTATCCCTCCGTATTGCATAGCCGCTAAAATACTATGAAAAGATACTAGAGACTACTACAATGTGATATTCTCTAGTATTTTTTCTTTATCCATATTATCTATTGTTGGGTAATTGATGAATTGTTAATTTTTGTATAATTTTCACAAAATAACTTTGAACCATTATTTATTTCAATATAAAATAATAAAGGTATATATATGAATAGGTATGTCCTTTTTATGTGATGATAATGCGAATTGAAGCGTAATACTGAAACGGTAAACGAGAAGAATCAGGGCCGAAACAGATAGTAAGGAGCAGACAATACTTATAATGAAAACGTTCATAATGGACTGTCTATGGATGGAGAAAAAATACGAAAAGATAAAAGGGGCAAATGAATATGAACAGAGCCTTTAAAGGTACCGTATTAGCAGGGATAAGTGTGGGTTTCTTGCTAGCTGGTTGTACAATAGAAACATATGTCCTAACGCAGTCCAGAATATAAGCAAGTAGATTAAGTATTCTAAGCAGATAAATGAAGACTATAGCGATGAAGAAATTGAAAGACAACTAAGAGGTATAGCATCCTGACTTTCTAAATAACATGAGTGTTTCTATAGAATGAATCCTTAGGAGGGCTATTGTGGAACCTTTAATCAATGCTATTTTATACTTTGTATTTTTATTTGGAGCACTGTTTCTTATACTGGGTACTGCATTGGTTTTATTAATCGCGGCTGCATTACCAGTAATCTGGAAGAAAAATCTATCATTCCTAATGATTAGCTTAGGTATAAATATACTTGTCATTCCATTGTCTTTTTTTATTGGCGGGATGGCAACAGATTCCCCTGGTAGTACGATGCACGATTTTTGGGAAGTATTTTTGTTTATTCAGATATTTCCGTTTCCCCTAGTACTGCTATCTTTAGTTTGGTGGCTTGTGCGTCGAAAAAAAGAAAAAGTTCATGTGTAGCGTTTTTAATGCAAATAAGCTGTCCGTTTGGGCAGCTTATTATATTTATTACTAAGCGTGATTATTTCCAAAATGAATGCAATACCACTATACAGTTAAATTGAAGGTGAACCATATTGAAATCTTATCAAACTTTAGCCCACTTGTATGCATTAGGACTAGGCTGCGGACTTTGGAATAGAGAGGAGGTTATTTCATGGTGCGATAGGTTGATTGAAGCAAATGATCACCCGCCATATGAAATTATGGAGATATCTTTAATGTCTAAAGCAAAGCTGATATATATATAGAATCGGCTTTACTGTCATATAGCCGCATAGTTGATGAAAACCCCTCGGTAAACATCCTTCTTTCAGTCTTAAATGAAAAGTTAGTAGTTCAGAAATGGAATATTAAACAAGCTATTACTTGCTCTACTCGATTACTAGTAAATAGAGGCCTGTATTGGGAAGAAGAATATTTTGATTTATACAGCCTTAATGATAGCTATGACTTAGCACAGGAAGGTATCCATTTTAATGAAAAAGATGTGATTTCTGCTTATATCGATACATTAGGTGTTTTTCGCGTCCATTTTAACGAGTTTGAAGATCTCTATTTACAAGTCATGAAACAGAAGTGGCAAGGGTAGAAGGCAGGAAAAAGAATCATTGGATCGTAAGAGTTACTTCCTGTATTTATCACCAAATTTATCTAGCCAAGACAAATCTGTCTTCGTGTTGATGAATTTTTGTCTCTTAATAACTTAATGCTATCGTTTTTATTTTTTCCGACAGCAAGCTAAGTTAGCATGTTTAATGCATAATGAGACGCCTGTAAATGAGCATTACTATTTAAATTTTTACCAGAGAGTAATTTAGTTAATTAGTAGAAAAAGGAAGGGGCCTATTTGGCTCCTTCCTTTTTCTCATACATACATAACGCTTGTTGACAACTTATGAAATAATAGCATTCATCGCTATTAAAATATAACATTAAAAGCAATTAATTAGATATATAATTTTGCATATATTGTACTATTTCATGAATAGGAACAAAACTATTTATCTCTTTCTGTATGGAGACAAATAGATTTAGGTTTACTTAAGTTAAGAAGATCTGATCATTGATTACTGGTTAAACCATATTTCTACGTATTTGAAAAAAATTATATTTGATGACGGATCTATTGTCTTTAAGACGGGAGATAAAGTAACAGAAGAAAAAATTAAGAGATTATATTGGGCAGCCAAGGAAGTAAAAGCACAATATCACCGTGTAATTGGAAATGATAAAGCACTAGAACCGGGTAATGCTGATGATGTACTAACAATAGTAATTTATAATAATCCAGATGAATATCAATTAAATAGACAATTATATGGATATGAAACAAACAACGGTGGAATTTATATTGAAGAGAAGGGGACTTTCTTTACATATGAGCGTACGCCAAAGCAGAGTATTTATAGTTTAGAAGAGTTGTTCCGTCATGAATTCACTCATTATTTACAAGGAAGATATGAGGTTCCTAGTTTATTTGGAAGCGGAGAAATGTATCAAAATGAACGGTTAACTTGGTTCCAAGAAGGGAATGCAGAATTTTTTGCAGGATCTACACGTACAAACAATGTTGTTCCACGTAAAAGTATAATAAGTGGCTTATCATCTGATCCAGCAAGCCGTTATACAGCAAAGCAAACTTTGTTCGCCAAATATGGATCTTGGGATTTTTATAAGTATTCCTTTGCACTACAGTCTTATTTGTATAATCATCAATTTGATACATTTGATAAGCTTCAAGATTTAATCCGTGCAAACGATGTGAAAAATTATGATGCGTATCGTGAATTATTAAGCAAAAATACACAATTGAATGCAGAATATCAAGCATATATGCAGCAGTTGACTGATAATCAAGGTAAATATAATGTACATCAAGTAACAAATGATTATTTAATTCAACACGCACCAAAGCCGTTAGCTGAAGTGAAAAACGAAATTGTAGATGTAGCAAATATAAAAGATGCAAAAATTACAAAACATGAGTCGCAATTCTTTAACACATTTAGCGTGGAAGGCACGTACGTTGGTGGGATATCAAAAGGTGAGTCTGAAGATTGGAAAACGATGAGTAAACAAGTAAATCAAACTTTAGAGCAGTTATCCCAAAAAGGGTGGAGCGGTTATAAAACAGTTACAGCCTATTTTGTAAACTATCGTGTGAATGCAGCTAATCAATTTGAATATGATATTGTTTTCCATGGTGTTGCGACAGAGGAAAAAGAAAAAACGACTACTATAGTAAATATGAATGGACCATACAGCGGGATAGTAAATGAAGAAATTCAATTCCATAGCAATGGTACAACAAGTGAAAATGGAAAAGTTATTTCTTATCTATGGAACTTTGGGGATGGTATAACAAGTACAAAAGCGAATCCTACCCACATATATGGAGAAAAAGGAACATATACTGTGGAACTAACTGTGAAAGATAGTAGAGGAAAAGAAAGTATAGAACAGACAAAAGTTACTGTAAAACAAGATCCGCAAACAGGCGGGTCCCTTGAAGAAGAGAAGATACTCCCGTTTAATACGCTTGTAAAAGGAAATCTGGTTACTCCTGATCAAACAGATGTTTATACGTTTAATGTTACAGATCCAAAAGAAGTAGAGATTTCTGTGGTAAATGAACAAAATATTGGGATGACATGGGTACTTTATCATGAATCAGATATGCAAAATTATGTAGCTTGTGGTGAAGATGAAGGAAATACTATAAAGGGAAAATTCGTAGCGAAACCAGGGAAATATTATCTGAATGTGCATAAATTTGATGATAAAAATGGTGAATATTCACTATTAGTAAAATAAATTCATTTCCGATATGTATACGAGAGTTGTATTTTAGGAGGAGTCTGTCACGATAGGCTCCCCCTATTTTTTTATTTATAAGGATGAAACTAAGCTTCCAACCTGTGTTCCGATTGGGAGGCATACAGGTGACACTCCAGGATTTAGTACTTTTGCTGAAGTACACTTGACGGAGAACGCATGCTTGTTATCAGGTTTGAGTAATACGAAAAGCGCTAACAGTCAGGATTCTTCTTCCATTTGGTGAAAAGGAAAAAATTTTCATGGAACAATAATTTCTCAAGTAGAATATTTTGTTATGTGGAAAATAAAGTAAAATGAATATTTACGTTATAGAAGAAGCGCTGTAAAATATTGTTTATATTAAGATTTTTTGTATATTTCAATAATTAATTCTATTGGCTTTCATTCCAATCAAAAAACTGTCATAAAAAAAGAGGGGGAAGACATTGTTTGCTAAAATTTGTTTGTAAAAGCTTTTAACCTGTTAAGAGCAATCCTAAGGTAGACTATTAATTTCTTTAATAATTTTTGCTTTCCTTTAGTACTTGGCATAATGCATTAAAAAGTTTAAATTTTGAAAGGAGAATTTGACATTATATATATATAGTATTTTTTATTGTATTCCTAACCATTCAAAGAGAAGGGGATGTGATTAAGGTGAATAATACATATAATGAAAAGACGCATACATTGATTAAACAATTATTAAAAAAGTTTTCACCAAAAGTTCCTGGCTTTGCATATATGGCCAGTTTTGATAGCGGAGTAACGTATAAAGGTGCAGTTGGCTTAGCTTCTATAGAGGAAAATCTACCGATAACCACAAAGAGCGTTTTTAATATCGCCTCAGTTTCTAAACAATTTACAGCGTTTTCTATATTACTCTTAGAACAAGAGGGAAGATTGAGTTTAGATGATTCAATTGTAAAGTTTGTCCCTTCTATAGGAACATATGCTGAACCAGTAACATTGAGGCATCTAATTCATCATACTGGCGGACTAGTTGATTATATGGAATTGGCTCATGCGGAAAATATTGAATTTACTGATATATTAACTGTGGAACAATCGCTAAAACACCTTAATGGTCATCAAATTGCAAGGTTCCCTGTTGGCACAAAATTTGAGTATAGCAATACAGGATATTTTTTATTGTCATTGGTGGTAGAGAAGGTAAGCGGGAAGTCTTTACGTCAGTTTGCAAAAGAACGTATTTTTGATTCTTTAAATATGAAAGACACAACAATTGTAGATTGCTACCCAACTACTATATCAATTGCTAGGGGGTATTCAAAGAATGAACAAGGAGCATATATGGTCTATGAAAGCCCTTGGGAACATACAGGTGATGGGGCAGTTCATGCAACAGTCGAAGACCTGGTAAAGTGGGGAGAAAATTTAACTACAGGTACCGTTGGCGGAAAAGAACTTGTTAAAAGAATGAGCGAAATAGGTCCGGAAATTTCTCCAACTAGGGAAACGATTATTGACAATGAAGATTATGCTTTTGGGCTAAGGCTTGCAGAAGGTTTTAACTGTCGATACTTGGAACATTCAGGTAGCTGGGCAGGTTATCGTTCATACTTCATGCGGTTTCCAAAAGAATATTTGACTGTTGTAGTACTAAGGAACTATGATGGATTTGACTCTAAAAAATATGCTAATGAAATAGCAGGAATTATTTTAGAAAAGTAAAAAATAGGGTGTAGAAGAGTATCTGGATTTGGTTAACCACACGTTGTTTTAGGGTGTAATTGATTTTGGGAACGGAAGGCAGGCATATATTTATGCCTGCCTTTTTTGTATTAAAATGAACATAGATATTAATTTTTTTGTAAATATGGAACAATGTCATTACTTACACTGTCTATTAAGCGTTAAAACATTTTTTATTAAATAAATTACGAAAGGAATCATCATTTTTAACTAAGGGAGAAGATTGAATTGAAAAAATTATGGATGCTGCTTTTCGTTTGTTTCGCAGTTTTGTTGGTAGGATGTAATAAAAACGAACCACCAAAACAAGCATTTGAAGAATATATCAATTTATGGAATGATAGAAAATTTGCAAATATGTATGATCATTTATCAGACCATGCCAAAAAATCGATTTCTAAAAAAGAATTCACAGAAAAATATCAAAAAATCTATGAGGGGATTGGAGCTAATAATTTAAAAGTTAAAATGAAAGGAGAGAATACGAAAGATAAAGAGCTTTTTCTTTTTGAAGTTAAGATGGATACGGATGTAGGACCAGTTTCATTCATCCATGAAGCAAAACTTGTGAAAGATAAAGAGTCTTGGGAAATAGATTGGACACCAGACTTCATCTTCCCAGGTATGAAAAAAGATTACAAAGTACGTATGCAAATAGAGCAAGGAAAACGCGGAGAAATATATGATCGAAATGGAAAAGGGCTTGCAACGAATGGTAAAGCGACTGAGGTTGGAATTATTCCAGAGAAACTAGGCGAAACAGCAGCGCAAACGAAAGAAATAGTAGCACAATTACTTGATATGTCTATAGAAGAGGTCGAACAAAAGCTCACAGCGAAATGGATAAAACCAGACTCCTTTGTACCAATTGGCATTTTAAAAGAGGGAACCAGACAGAATGATTATATTGAATTAGAAGGAGTTTCATCTCACCCAGTAAATATTCGTACGTATCCATTAGGTGAAGCAGCGGCACACTTAACTGGATATATAGGAAAGGTGAATGCGGAGGAGTTAAAATCACTTCAAAAACAAGGTTATCAAGCAGATGATTTAGTAGGTAAGACTGGTTTAGAGAAAGTGTTAGAAAATAAATTGCGTGGTGAAAAGGGTGGACGCGTATTTATAGAAGATGAGAAGGGGAAAGAGATTAAAAACGTAGCAAAAAAAGAAGCAAAAGAAGGAGAAAATGTTACGTTAACAATTGATGCTGCAATTCAAGAAAAAATCTTTAATGAGATGAAAACTGAAGCAGGGTCTAGTGCAGCGGTCAATCCTAAAACAGGTGAAACAATCGCACTTGTAAGTAGCCCTGCTTATAATCCAAATATAATAGTTAGAGGAGCATCGAAAGCCCAACGAGAAGCATGGAGTAACGACTCGAAACTACCAATGACGAATCGCTTTACACAAGCATTTGTACCAGGTTCCGTATTTAAAACGATCACAGGTGCAATTGGTTTGGAAACAAACACAATAAATCCGAAGGAAGAATTTAAAATTCAAGGATTGAAGTGGACAAAAGATTCATCTTGGGGAAATTACTATGTAACGCGTGTAAAGGATGCAAGTCCAATTGATTTTGATAAGGCAATGAAGTACTCTGATAATATTTATTTTGCTCAACAAGCTTTGAAAATAGGAAAAGATCAGTATGTAAATGAACTGAAGAAATACGGTTTTCATGAAAAATTACTAATCGAATACGAATTTCCTATTTCAATCATTGCAAGAGATGGGATAAGAAACGATATCCAACTAGCAGACACAGGCTATGGACAAGGACAAGTATTAATGACACCACTTCATTTAGCATTAACATATGCACCGATTGTGAATGAAGGGAATATTCCGTCGCCACATCTTTTAAAAGAAGCAAAAGTAGCAGGGAATTGGAAAGAAAATGTGGTTTCTAAAAAGAATCAAGAAATATTAAAGAGTGCATTAATCAAAGTCATTAATGACCCTGATGGTGCAGGGAGAATTGCAAAGGTTGATGGTGTAACGCTTGCTGGTAAAACTGGTACAGCAGAACTGAAAGAGTCGAAAGAAGCAGACGGAAAAGAACTGGGATGGTTCGCAGCTTTCGATGCAAATGCGCCAGACATGATTGTTACAATGATGATTGAAGATGTAAAAGGAAGAGGGGGAAGTAACGTTCCAGGTGAAAAAGTAAAACATGTATTTCAGAAATAATACTTAATTATAAGGTGAATTTTTTGACTACATTTATTACATGTTTGCTTAACTCAAAGATATAAATTGGGGAAAATATAGAGCAATGAAATTTCAAAAAAGCATTCTTTCTAATCGAGAATGCTTTTTTGCTGCGACTCTAGAAAGTTAATACCTTATCTTAATTTTCATTTCTGAAAAGTTGGCATTGCTAATGGTAAATAGAAGAGTATAGCAAGTTGAAATGGACAAGTGGAGTGTTACGTTAAATTCAAAAAACAGATTTTCATGAGTAGAATTTTATCATTGTATGCTTTACTTGTTTTTTAGTAGTATTATTCTGCTTGAAAAAAGATAAACAATGGAACAAATGAAACTTGTATCTTGTCTATATATTGAAACCATAATAAAAGTGAGGGCAGTTTTTATGTTTATTCAAATAAGTTTGAGGTGTGGAAATGGAACAGACGTTTATTGAAAAGTGTAATCATGATGAGCTGGACTATGTTATAAAAGACTATTGGCAAGATGTATGGAATTATTCATTTATTATTACGAAAGATCCACACTTATCAGATGATATCACGCAAGATGTATTTATAAAGGTGTTTAAAAATTGGAATTCATTTCGAAAGGAGTCATCTATTAAAACGTGGATTTTAAAAATCACAAGAAATACGGCAATAAACTATTTGAAATCCTCCTATTTTAAAAGGATATCTTTAATAGGATTTTTTAGTGACGATAAGCAATCCCTGTCAGCAGAACAAGAATTTTTTAACCAAGAAGAGATGAATGAGGTGTGGAAGGTTGTATTAAAACTACCTAAAAAGCACCGTGAAATAATTATATTGGACGCAAAATATGAATTATCATATGAAGAAATGGCTGAAACATTAGGAGTATCCATTGGAACTGTAAAATCGAGATTAAGTAGAGCGAGAAGTAAGGTTTCAAAATTAATAGGGGAGGGTAGTAGTGATGAACAATAAACAAAATCCTGACTGGTATAGAAAAATAAAAAAAGGCCCAATGGAGAATCGTAAAGATGAAGAAGAATTTATTTCTAAAATAAAGCAGTCTATATACGAAAATAATGAAGTGGATTTTGTAAAACATAAAAGACCATTTCGTAAAAAAGCATTACCTATTGTAGTTGTTTTAGTTTGTACAATGTTATTTTTTATTGTTCAACAACCTTGGCTTGATGATAATAAATCACCAGTACAAAGTAGTACTCAAATTAAGCCTAAAACAAAAGATGAGTCTGCTCAAGATCCATCATTAAAACAATTTATGAATGAACTATATCAAAGTACGAACTCAAAAAATGAAAATGACCTGTACAAAGCGTTAAATGATGAAGTTCTATTTAAAGGGAAGAGTTATAAGAAGGATGAACTGAAGTTTGATGAAGATATTTTTCATGAGTTGCAAGTCGCCCTTACAATGGGGGGAGAGTTTGGAAATGATACAAAGCAAGTATATAAAGTACCAAGTGGATTGACGGAAAGTAACCAACCAAAGCAAGCACATTTTATATATGCAACTGTTACTGGAAATAAAACAAAAATTTTAGCAGAACCAAAGCGAGAATCACAAGTTTTATATGAAGTATCTAATGAAATGGTAAAAGCTTGGATTCCAGAAAAAGTGCAGAATGATGGATATATAAAAATATCGACAATTAACGGTAATACTGGATATGTACAGAAAGAGTACATTTTAACTGATATTAAATATTCATTTATGTTCGAAAAGAATAATGAAGGTATATGGAAAATAATAAATATAGATTCTATATGGTAAAAGAGGAAGGTTCACTTTAATGAACCTTCCTCTTTGTTTTTATTCTCTTTTTGAAGAGTATTCCAGTACTCTAAAATTTCTGATGTAACGAGAGCGGCAATGTTTTTTTCGGAATTACTGCCAGGAATAACGACAGAAACGGCAATTTGTGGATCTTCAGTAGGAGCATATGCAATGAAAAGAGAATGATTTATCATTCTTTCTTGCTCATTTGGAAAACCTGTAATACCTGTTTTACCTGCGACGTCAAAGGGCAACTTTTTAATTTCCTCTATATTTTGACTCATTCCACCTTGCACGACACTCCAAAAGTTCATCGGGTAACGATTTGAACTTTCTAAAATGGTTTTAAACTTTTTGGTTTCCTTACCATCTTGACCAATAATCGCACTTACGATTTGAGGTTTATATTTATCACCTTTACTTGCCAATGTTGCTGCATATTGAGCGAGTTGAAGAGGAGTATGCACTTCATTTCCTCCCCAAGAGGCATTTAATAAAGCAGAAATCCCATTTTCAAATTTATTAGATGGATGGAATTCATATTGTCCGTCTTCTTCAAAGGGCAAATCAATCCCGGTTTTAGAACGTAGGCCGAATTGCATTAAATAATCTGTCCATATATGTGCCACTTTTTCTATATTTCCATTATTTTGGTTGAATAAGGGCAGAGCTACTTTTGCTGTCATAAATGTGTTAGATGAATTAATGATAGCCTGCCTCGGTGTAATCTCACCTGTTGGTGTTCCAGGTGCATTCGTAATGTTATTTTGATTATCATACTGAAAAGTACCTTTATCTAAATAAGTATCTTCGGGTTGAAAAAGTTTTTCGTTTAATCCAATTAAAATAGTAAGTGGTTTTATAGTAGAAGCCATATTTACATAAGATTCACCATACTTTAATTTTTGAATCGCTTTATTTTGCGAAAGAGATTTAATATTTTCTTTTCTAGAAGATACATGTGTATTTAATATATTTGGATCAAAAACTGTCGAGTTGACCATAGTTAAAATCGCGCCAGTTTTTGCATCGCTCACTACAGCATAACCAGCTTTAGCATCAGGTGTTTTCTTAATTTGCGATCTTAATGCTTCTTCTGCCTTTTGCTGCAACTCAGAGTCTAAAGCTAGCCGTACATCTTTTCCTTTTTGTACTTTTTGAATGTTCCATAAGAACTTTTTATTATTCAATTTAAAAATAAGAGTTTTACCTGGTTTTCCTTTTAAATCATTTTCATATTGCAGCTCAATCCCGCTTTTTCCAACAGCCATATGCTTTGAATTAAGGTCATTTTCTACATACCCAATTACTTGTGAACCAATTTCGTGTTTAGGATAATATCGAATCCATTCATCTTTAATTATTACATTATTGGGTTTGTTTTTGTTTATGAATGCAAGTTCATTCTCAGTTATATCAGAGTATAACGGTATATCATTCATAGTCTGCTTTTTACAAGATTGTTGTAATTGAGATTTTATGTTCTCTGTAGAAATATCATGTTGAAACTTGCTTGAAAATTGATTAAAAAAAGCTAATGTGCTTGATGTATCTTGTTTCGATAGCTTTTCATCATTAGAAGTGCAATATAGAGACTTAACTTTCTTATTTGTAGCTATTATTGCACCATTTTGATCAAAAATCTTTCCTCTTTCAGCTGAAGAAGTTGCGATAGTAATTGAAATGAAGTTGATTTTTAATAAAATTAGTAAAATCAAACCTACAATAGAAAGAACCGCAAATAATCTCCATCTTTTTGTATGTAACATATAACCCTCCCTTATGTAGCCTACTTCATCTTATATTTAATTATTTTTTTTGTAAATGTGGAACAACTGTATTGTTTAGGTTGTCTATTAAGTATTACAGCATGAAGAAAGGAATAATCAATATGAAAAGTTACTAGCAAGCCTATGTGTAAAATATAATATGAGTCACATTGCAAGCGACAAAAAACAAGTGAGAAAAAAGGAAGGGAGATTTATCAATTACGCGGCTATACAAAAAGGAATTAATACTTACAAAGATTTAGAAAAAAAGATAAGACACTATTTATAACCGAATAATGGTTTCAAATATATAGGGAACGTTTAAGTATTAGTGAGGAGTTCCGGAAGAATTATATGGAGGATTTATGAAAGAACAAAAAGGAAAGAAACAGAAGACATATATATCTATTCGGTTAAATATTATGTTCCTTTGCATATTTTTACTATTCTCAGCTATTATTATGCAGCTAGGGAAAGTACAAATTGTGGAGGGAGAGGCTTATAGGAACCAAGTGGAAAGTAGTCAAAATGCAATAACTAGTATTCCAGTTCCACGTGGACAAATTTTAGATCGAGAAGGGAAAACAGTCGTTAATAATAAACCTCTTCGCACAATTACGTATACAAGGGTAAAGGGGATTACGAGTGAAGCTATTTTAAAAACAGCAAAAGACTTGGCGGAAGTACTTGAAATGCCCGAACAAGACATAAATAAATTAACCGATATCGATAAAAAAGATTTTTGGATGCAGTTGAATTCGAAACGTGCGGAGACAAAGATTACTAAGAAAGATATAGAAAAATTTAAAGAAAAGGGTATAGAGGGCAAAGAGTTAGATAAAAAAATAGAAGACTTAAGACGAGGTCGCGTTACAGAGGTAGAATTAGCAGAATTAACAGCACAAGATTTAAAGGTGTTAGCTATTAAAAGTAAAATGAGTTCGGGTTATCAACTAACACCACAAATTATAAAAAAAGATGTAACAGATGAAGAGTATGCGCGGATAAGCGAAAATCTTGGAGATTTTCCAGGAGTAGATGCCACTGTTGATTGGGAACGTAATTATGTAAATGGTAATTTATTTCGTTCTATATTAGGAAATATTACGAGTAGTGAAGAAGGATTACCGAAAGAAAATTTAGATTCTTATTTAGTACGTGGATATAACCGTAATGATCGTGTTGGAAAAAGTTATATTGAACAACGATATGAAGATGTATTACACGGCACGAAAGAAGAAGTGAAAAATATTACTGATAAATCAGGAAACATTGTTAGCACAGAAATAATCTCTAAAGGAAAAAGTGGTAATAGTTTAACATTAACGATTGATATGGAATTACAAAAGAAAGTGGAAGAAAGTATAGAGAAAAACTTGAGAGCTTTTAAGAGTTCAGAGCCACTGCTCGATCGAGCTTTTGTTGTCATGACAAATCCAAATAACGGACAAATTTTATCTATGGCAGGCAAAAAGATTGTAGAAAAAGAAGGGAAAATAGAGGTTGAGGATTTGGCGTTAGGTAACATGACAACTTCGTATGAGCTAGGGTCAGCTGTAAAAGGTGCTACTTTATTAACTGGATATGAGACAGGGGCAATACATCCAGGAGATCAATTTTATGACGCGCCGATGAAATTTAAAGGTACACAAGCTAAAAAATCGTGGAATGTATCCGGATTTGGTAATATTAATGATTTACGAGCTTTACAAGTATCTTCAAATGTATACATGTTCCAGACAGCTTTAAAAATTGCGGGAGTCAATTACGTACCAAATGGCTCATTGGATATTAAACAAGGAGCATTTGATACGATGCGCTATTATTTCAAGCAATTTGGTTTAGGTGTCCTAACAGGTATTGATTTACCGAATGAAATAATTGGACAAACGAGAAAAGTAGATAGTCAACCTGGGTTTTTACTAGATTTTTCTATCGGTCAGTATGATACGTATACGCCGTTGCAATTAGCGCAATATATTTCAACGATTGCGAATGGTGGTTATAGAATGCAACCTCAAATTGTACAAGAAATACGAGAACAATCAATAAAAGAAGAGGTTGGCAAAGTTATACGTTCCATAGAGCCTGTCGTATTAAATCGAATTGATATGAAGAAAGAACATATTGATCGGATAAAAGAAGGGTTTAGATGGGTATTCCAAGAAGGTGATGGAACTGGCGTGAAATATTTCAAAAACGCGCCATATAAACCAGCAGGAAAGACAGGAACAGCCCAAACTGTATATGGTGGAGATGACCCGATTGGTAGAAATGCAAAAGGAGAACGTATGGAATGCTACAACTTAACGTTAGTTGGATATGCTCCATATGATAATCCAGAAGTAGCATTTTCCGTAGTAGTTCCATGGCTTCATGATGATAAAAATGGAATTAATTCTATAATTGGAAAGGAAGTTTTAGATGTATACTTTGATTTAAAACAGCAACGTATACATGGTGAAGCTACTAGTACAGGTAGTTCTAAGCAAAATTAAGATACTTTTCTCAGGGAAGAGAACCTGTTTGTATAAAGCCATTTATAAGAAAAAATGAAATGTGAAATAAGAGATAGCGGCGATCATAGCTACTATCTCTTATTTTGTTAATAACTCTCATACTAGCTATAAAATTTTTTTCAGTTTATGGAACAAATTTGGTTCGGTGATTGTCTATTATGTGTACGTATAAAAAGGTACTAAAAATTTGGAAGGAATGATGATTTTGAAAAATAAGAGGATGCTAAAAATAGGAATATGCGTTGGTATATTAGGTTTAAGTATTACAAGCCTAGAAGCTTTTACAGGAGGGGCACTGCAAGTTGAAGCGAAAGAAAAGACTGGACAAGTGAAACATAAAAATCAGGCGACGCATAAAGAGTTCTCTCAACTTGAGAAAAAATTTGATGCTCGATTAGGTGTATATGCGATTGATACTGGTATAAATCAAACAATCTCTTATCGATCTAACGAAAGATTTGCCTTCGCATCAACCTACAAGGCTTTAGCAGCAGGAGTATTACTACAGCAAAACTCAATTGATTCATTAAATGAAGTAATTATATATACGAAAGAAGACTTAGTAGATTATTCACCTGTTAAAGAGAAACATGTAGATACTGGAATGAAACTAGGAGAAATTGCTGAGGCAGCTGTTCGTTCAAGTGATAATACTGCAGGGAACATTTTATTTAATAAAATAGGAGGGCCGAAAGGATATGAAAAAGCGCTTAGGCATATGGGGGATCGGATTACTATGTCTGATCGCTTTGAAACAGAATTAAACGAAGCTATTCCAGGAGACATTCGTGACACTAGTACAGCGAAAGCTATTGCTACGAATCTTAAAGCTTTTACGGTCGGAAATGCACTTCCTGCTGAAAAACGTAAAATTCTTACAGAGTGGATGAAAGGAAATGCTACAGGAGACAAACTTATTCGTGCAGGCGTACCAACTGACTGGGTAGTTGGAGATAAATCAGGTGCTGGCAGTTACGGGACAAGAAATGATATTGCTATCGTTTGGCCTCCAAATAGAGCACCAATTATCATCGCAATTTTATCTAGTAAAGATGAGAAAGAGGCAACTTATGATAATCAACTCATTGCAGAGGCAACTAAAGTTATAGTTAAGGCTCTTAGGTAATAGTATTTTAGTTTTCGCATTTTTAACATGAAAGTATTAAAAGTATAAAGTTAGAAAACGACTCTTTTCGTGTGATAAGAGTCGTTTTTGTATTCTTATTATTAAAAAGGTAAAAGTAAAAATATAACGAATATATATGACATATCTCATATGAAATTTCATGTACTGTATTATTTTAAATAAATTTCAAGAAAGTATAATATAATTCAGTTAGCATATAGAAGTGTTTGATGAGAATGTAAAGGAGAAAATATGAAAAAGAAGATTAATAGAATTGTAATGATTATTTGTATATTAGTAGGTTTTACAATCTTTTTATATTTACAGAACAATTTAATAAGTATAACTGAGATTAAAATAACCTCTAGTAAAATACCATCCTCTTTTAAAGGGTATAAAATTCTACAAATTTCAGACTTACACAATAAAAAATTTGGCGATAATCAAGATGTGTTAATTCAAAAAATGAAAAGTATAGACCCAGATATTATTGCAATTACGGGTGATTTAATTGACAGTAAATCATACGATGCAGAAGTTAGTATGCAATTAATACGAGAAATGGTAAAGAAGTATCCTGTATATTTTGTGACAGGAAACCATGAACAATGGTCTGGAAAGTATAACAGTTTAGAAAAAGAGTTGAAGAAATATGGTGTCAATGTTTTAAGGAATGAACATGTAGGCATTCGAAAGGGTGAGCAAGAGATAAACTTGCTAGGTATTGATGATCCAGAGTTTGGTACTGGAAACCGTGATGAAGGAAATATTATAATAGATGAAATTAAAAAAGCAAAAATTGAAATGCAGCCAGATAAATATAATGTATTATTATCCCATCGGCCTGAATTTATAAAGGAATATACGAATGAGCGGTTGGATTTGGTTTTATCGGGACATGCTCATGGAGGGCAAGTTAGATTGCCATTTATCGGAGGATTAGTTGCGCCAAATCAAGGTGTTTTACCTAAATATACAGCGGGTTTATATGTAGAACAAAATACATCAATGGTAGTGAGTAGAGGATTAGGAAATAGTATCATTCCGCAAAGGATTTTGAATAGGCCAGAAATTGTAGTCGTGCAGCTAAATTAAGCTGTACGATTTTTTTTATACAAAAATGAGTAAAGGGGCTTTCTGTATTTTGCAGGAGTAAACATTACAATTTTGTTAAAAATTTTCTACGTTACATAAAGTAACAAAATTTGACCCTCAGTGTTTGTTATAGTGTAAATAATCAAAAAACTTAAAATTTGTCGAGTGAAAATTGTGATAAGTAATTCATATAAAAAACTTAAAGGGGTGTACACATGCATAAAGAATATGAAATTGAAGAATACACGGCGATTGAGGAACAAATCCATTATTATTGTAAATGTTTATTAGTAAGTCATCCTGATCAAATAATAAAGTATTTAGAAAAAAGGTTAGAAAAATATGCAGAAACATTACAATATGCACATTTATATCCTGACACAGTTATTTTACCGTTACAGCAATTAGTTATCGAATATTCTTTAGACGTTGCTAGAATTCGGAAGTATATGAATTTAAAAACGTAAAGTGAAATTTATAGTTTAAATGAAACAGAGTCGACTTTAGGAAATGAAATTCTAATGTCGACTCTGTTTCATTGTTTAATATCGGTGATTGAACATACATACTAATCAACGAAGTTTGACATATAATTAAGCAAGAGTAAAATAAAAGTGAGTACTCACTCATTTTTATTGGAAAAGGAGGATGAAACGTGCAACAACCTTCAATTATTTTACGGACTGTATCAAAAAGTTTTGGAAAAAAAGAAGTGTTACACAATCTTTCATTGCAAGTTGAAAAAGCAGAGATTTTTGGTTTTGTTGGACCTTCTGGATCGGGGAAAACAACGCTCATTAAAATGATTGCAGGTATTAATGAGGCAACGAAAGGTGAAGTGCTTGTTAATAATACTAATATGCCTAATTTAAATGAAATGAAACGAATTGGTTATATGGCCCAGGCGGATGCATTATACGAAGAATTGTCAGCATATGAAAATGCAGATTTTATAGCAACGATGTATGGGCTAAAGGGAAAACGTAAAAAGACAAGAATTGCAGAGGTTTTTGAACTTGTACAATTGTCACAGTATATGAAAAAGCAAGTACAACAATTTTCAGGTGGAATGAAAAAACGCTTATCATTAGCAATAGCGCTCCTTCACGAACCAGAAATATTAATTTTAGATGAGCCTACAGTGGGGATAGATCCGCTTCTTAGAAAAACGATTTGGGAAAAATTTTATGATCTTAAAAAGAAAGGCACAACGATTATTGTAACGACGCACATTATGGATGAAGCTGAATTTTGTGAGCGTCTAGGGTTAATTAGAGAAGGGAAACTAGTTGCGGTTGGAACAACTGAAGAATTGAAAAAACGCGTGTCATCTGGACGGATTGAAGATGTCTTTTTGCTAGAAGAGGTGGTGCCATCATGAGAGTTACTGGTGTAATCATACGTATTATTCGTCAATTTTTTCGAGATAAGCGTTCGTTAGCAATGATGTTTGGAGCACCGATGTTATTACTTTGGCTTTTGTCACTAGTGTTTACACAGAAAGACTATATACCGCAAATTGCTGTTGTTGATATGCCCGCTCAAATAGTAAAAGTGATGAAAAATCAAGAAGCGTCAATTTATGAATACAGTAAGGAAAAGGCGATTTCTGAGTTGGAAAAACAAAAGGTAGATGCAGTATTTCGAATAGAGAATGGAAAAATGAAACTTCTGTTGGAAGGTAGTGATTCGTCAAAAAATCGTGCTGTACTTCAAGTATTGCAAAAAAGCACAGAGAAGAATGATGTATCGATTATGAAACCTGAAGTAAATTATTTACATGGCTCTAAAGACTTTACGATGTTTGATGGGCTTGGTCCTGTATTAATTGGTTTCTTTACATTTTTCTTTGTATTTATATTATCAGGTGTATCTTTCGTAAGAGAACGTTTAAGTGGTACGCTAGAAAGGTTATTATCCACCCCAGTAAGAAGATGGGAAATAGTCGCAGGTTATATTATTGGTTTTGGAATCTTTGCCTTTATACAATCCATTATTATCGTAAGTTTTTCCGTTTATATTTTAGATTTATACGTAGCTGGCTCCATATGGCTAACGTTACTTATTACATGTATGCTCTCTTTAACTGCACTAACATTAGGTACGTTTTTATCGGCATACGCAAATAATGAATTTCAAATGATTCAATTTATACCGCTTGTTATTGTGCCACAAATCTTCTTTTCTGGATTGTTTCCAATGGAATCTATGAACCTACAAATGTTAGGGAAAGTATTTCCACTCACATACGGCGCTGACGCAATGAGACAAGTGATGATTCGGAATCAAGGGTTTACAGAGATTGCATTAGATCTTACTGTATTATTACTTTTTGCAATATTATTTGCAGTAGGAAATGTATTTGCTTTAAAGAAACATCGCAAAATATAATAATGACAAAAAGGAGCTTTATAAATGCAGAAGGATTGGCTGGAGGAATTAATAGCTGCAACTAATACGGATAAACGAAATGAACGTCAAATGCGTATATTAGAGGCGGCTGTTGATATGTTTGGAGAAAAAGGATACGCTTCAACTTCAACAAGTGAAATTGCAAAGCGTGCTGGTGTAGCGGAAGGAACCATCTTCCGCTACTATAAAACAAAAAAAGATTTATTATTAGCGGTCGTAATGCCAACTTTAACTAAGTTCGCTGCACCATTTTTCGTACAAACCTTTGCAAAAGAAATATTTAAATCGGAGTATGAATCATACGAAGGACTTTTAAGGGTTGTAATTCATAATAGGTTTAAATTTGCTCAAAAACACTTTCCTATGATAAAAATATTAATTCAAGAGGTGCCATTCCAACCAGAACTGAAAAATGAAATACAGCAATTAGTAGAAACAGAACTGTTTTCACATTTCAAAAAGTTGATTGTGAAATTTCAAGAAGTAGGGGAAATTATTGAGATACCACCATCTTCCGTACTACGTCTTACTTTATCAGCTGTATTAGGTTTATTATTAACACGATTTTTATTATTGCCTGAAGAAAAATGGAATGATGAAGCGGAAATTGAAAATACGATTCAATTTATATTGTATGGATTAACTCCACGATTTTAATCGTTGAAGTGTGAATTACATACATTACTTTTAAGTAAAAATAAATCGCCTTTAAAAAGGCGATTTATTTTCCAGAGTGTTGGGAAACCCTTTAGGGTTCCCAACACTCTGGAATCTTTTTTGATTTTAGCGAATAAAAACAACATAAAATAATAGAATTTTAAAAAATAGCCCTCCACCTGACCCTTTTTGGTCAGGTGGAGGGCTATTTTTTTCATGTTTTGACAAGCTGCGGTGAGATAAGCTTGCATTTGGACAGACTTCAGCCCTCGAAACCGGGCATAGCGGTAGCCATGTAGTTCTTTGGCGTCTGCAAAGCTTCGCTCTATAGTGGAACAGCGTACTTTATACAACCTTTTCCCTGTAGCTGTTAGCTTGTTTTTTCTAGCAATATCCTTATATTTCTCCCACACATGATGAGTGATAACTTTTTGTTTTTGTTTCTTTGAAAAGCACACCTCACGTAACGGACAAACAGCGCAGTCTTCTGGATTCGATTTGTATTGACGGTATCCTTCACGATCAGTTGTTACATATTCTAGAATACATCCCATCGGACAAGCGAAAACATTCATTTCTTCTACATATTTAAATTGGCTTTTCGGTACTTCTTTATTCCGTTTTCCAAATCGGCGATACCCCATCACCATAAATATATTCCGTTCTGATAGTTTCTTACAGATATATCCTGTAAAATAGCCAGCATCAAGGGCAACAGCTTCTACTTTGAAGTCGAATTTATCAATCTGAGCTTGGAGGCGTGCTAAATACGGCTCGGAATCTGCCATATTTCCAGCCGTTACATAGGTATCTGTAATAATATTGTACTTCGCATCAGTCGTACGATGATCCAAGAAATGAAAACCATTTGGTTTTCCATCTCTCATTAAAAATCCACTATCTGGATCCGTTGTACTTATACGAGTTTTTTTGGTAGGGGTATCACTTTCCTTTCTAGGTTTTAATTCTTTTTTCCATGTACCTCACGATCTTCGATTACCGCAGCTTCTAGCTCGTCTATATAAAACTTTGCTTTTTCTTTTTTATATTTATGTACAAATTTATTTTTATTGGCATTGGCCTTAATATGTGTAGAATCTGTCATCAGTGCACGTCCTCCTACCATCCGGTGCTCCGTCGCTTGTCTCACAATCTCATCAAAAATTTCTTCGAAAATATTTGTATGAATAAAACGAGTACGACGATTCCAACTGATTGTAGAGTGATCCGGAATAGTATCCGATAGAGAAAACCCTAAAAACCAACGGTAGGCAATATTCGTTTTAATTTCCTTTTCCAATTGACGCTCAGAACGAATACCGTAAAAATATCCAATAAACATCATCTTAAATAAAACAATAGGATGAATGGACGGGCGTCCATTGTTTTCACAGTAATAAGGGCGTAACTTCTCTTCAATAAAATCAAAACTAATTGTCGCTTCAATTGCACGAAGGAAATGATCTTGTGGAACCAACTCTTCTACAGAAACAGATACACGCTCATCACGATGATTTTTTAAAGCACCCATCATAAAAAATCTCTCCTTTTCCTCTTTTTTATCAGTGTTGACACATAAAAAGAGGTTCAGACACAAAAACAGGCTGTGGAGAAGACTTTCTCCACAGCCTGAAAAATAAATCGCCTTTAAAAAGGCGATTTATTTTCATTATATATTTTTGATAAATAAGTACTTGTTTACTAAAAACATTCTAAATCAGCGTGTTTCTTTGTCTCTTCTTCTAAGACCTAATAATCCTGCTAGTCCTAATAAACCAAGCCAAGCCCAATTATTATTTTTATCACGATTATCATTTAAATCATTTGTTGTATTTACATTTCGAGTTCTTACATCATTATTAACTCTGTCTAAGTTATTGTCATTTACTCGAGTTGAAATATCAGTGTTATTAACTCTATTCATATTATTTCCATCGTATTCAGCTTGCGTAGATGTACCTAAAAACATAATAGATAGTGCTAAAACACTTAAAATAGATGATAATTTCTTTTTCATAACAATCCCTCCTTTCTTAATCATTAATTTCTCCGAAGCATGTGTGTATTATTCATTTCACAATATCTAAACCCTCATTAATAGGGCGTACATTTATAGAAAATAGAGTTGAATGATTGTTAATATATCATTGGATATATATTTCTCATAAAAATAACTGAATCAAACTTTGCTTAAAATGTTAATCTTAGTACAATTTATATTATACGGGCTAGCAATAAGGAGGTAATAAGATGCGACAATTTGCAAAACCTACAATCGTCGTAAGTAAGTGTTTAGAATTTGATGCTTGTCGTTATAATGGAGAGATGATTCCAGATGTAACAATACGAAATTTGCAGCCATTTGTTACATTTATACCTGTTTGTCCAGAAGTGGAGATTGGATTGGGGACTCCTCGTGAAACGATACGAATTGTAGAAGAAAATGGTGAGAATAGACTTGTGCAACCGTCGACACGAGAAGATGTAACTGAAAAAATGGAGCAGTTTTCAAATGACTTTTTACAAACGATACCGGATGTGGATGGTTTTATTTTAAAGAATCGTTCACCAAGTTGTGGTACGCGTGATGTGAAAATTTATTCTGGTTTTGAAAAAGCGCCAGCAAAGGGAAAAGGAGCTGGCTTATTCGGCGGAGCAGTAGTAAAAAATTTTTCGCATCTTCCTATTGAAGAGGAAGGTAGATTGTCGAATTTTATTATTAGAGAGCATTTCTTTACAAGGTTATTTACAATCGCATATTACAAAATGATTAAACACAATAAAAATATGAAAGAACTTGTATCGTTTCAGTCGGACAATAAATATTTATTTATGGCATATAATCAGGTGAAACAAAAGGAATTAGGTCGTATAATTGCAAATCAAAAAAATGAAAAGATTGAAGTGGTATTTGAAAACTATGAGAAGACTTTATATGAATTATTTATGCGTGCGCCCCGTTATACATCGAATGTAAATGTATGCGAGCACATTTTTGGATATTTTAAAACAAAGTTAAAAAAACAAGAAAAAGATCATTTTATAGAACTGTTACAAAAGTATGCAGAAAAGAAAATACCACTTAGTAGTTTACTTACAATATTAAAATCATGGGCTATTCGATTTGATGAAAAGTATTTATTAAGACAAACGTATTTCGAACCATATCCTGAAGCATTAGTAGAAATTTCTGATTCGGGAAAAGGTAGAGATTATTAAACAATAAATTACATAATTCGACACAAAATCTCCTATGTTGTTGTAGAACAATGTAGGAATTTTTTTGTGCATTAGTACAGAATCTGTTTTAAAATTAAGTTATGACAGAATTATAGCAATTGTCTAACTAATATTCTTGTCTTTTAAGTTGTTATGTTTGTAGTAGAAACTCGCACGCTGTCGAAACTCAATATTCGATAAGGGGTGTGTAGCGGAATGGAATTTACTCTAACTCGCGAAAAACAAATGATTAAAGAAATGGTACGTGACTTTGCTGAAAAGGAAATCGCACCGAAAGCTGTATATTATGACAAAACTGCAGAGTTTCCATATGAAACATTTCAAAAAATGGGCGAACTAGGATTATTAGGCATCCCATTCCCAGAAGAGTATGGAGGTTCAGGTGGCGATACGGTATCGTATGCGTTAGCAGTTGAAGAAATTGGTCGCGCTTGTGGTGGCACCGGTTTAAGCTATGCTGCAACAATTTCATTAGGTGCTTCTCCAATTTATTATTTCGGTACAGAAGAACAAAAACAAAAGTATTTAGTTCCGATGGCGTCAGGTAAAACATTAGGTGCCTTCGGATTAACGGAGCCGAATGCTGGATCAGATGCAGGTGGTACTCAAACGAAAGCGGTATTAGATGGTGATGAGTATGTAATCAGTGGTGAGAAGTGTTGGATTACAAACGCAGAGTATGCAAATACAATTATTGTAACCGCTGTCAACGGTATTGAAGAGAATGGTAGAAAACGTATTTCTGCATTTATCGTGCCTACTACGAGTGAAGGATTAACGATTTCAAGTCCTTACGATAAGATGGGTGTTCGCGCTTCTAATACTTGTGAAATCGTACTTGATGGCGTTCGTGTACCGAAAGAAAATATTCTTGGTGATGTAAATAAAGGCTTTAAACAATTTTTATATACACTTGATGGAGGGCGTATTTCAATCGCAGCATTGGCAGTTGGTATTGCGCAATCAGCCTTTGAACGTGCATTACAATATGCGAAAGAACGTCAACAATTTGGAAAGTCAATCTCTAATTTCCAAGCGATTCAATTTAAATTAGCTGATATGGCGACTGAAGTAGAGCTAGCACGCAATTTAGTACATAAAGCAGCTTGGTTAAAAGATAACGATAAACCTTTCGGCAAAGAAGCGGCAATGGCAAAACTATTTGCATCGGAAGCAGCAAGCCGTATTGCGAATCAAGCAGTACAGATTCATGGTGGATATGGTTATATGCGTGAATATGAAGTTGAACGACATATTCGTGATGCGAAACTATTAGAAATTGGTGAAGGAACTTCTGAAATTCAACGTCTCGTAATTGCTAGACATTTAGGATGTAGATAAAAGGGAGGAATCACTATGTTTCAAAAAATATTAATTGCGAATCGCGGGGAAATCGCTGTTCGTATTATGAAAACTTGTCAAAAACTTGGCATTCGCACTGTTGCTATTTATTCTGAAGCAGATGAAAATGCCCTTCATGTGAAAATGGCAAATGAAGCTTACTTAGTAGGTGGACCGCGTGTTCAAGAAAGCTATTTAAACCTTGAAAAAATTATTGAAATAGCTAAGAAGACAAATGCAGAAGCCATTCATCCGGGTTATGGTTTATTATCAGAGAATCCGTCTTTTCCGGTTCGCTGCAAAGAAGAAGGAATCGTATTTATCGGTCCTTCAGAAGAAATCATTACGAAGATGGGAAGTAAAATTGAATCACGTATCGCAATGCAAGCAGCAGATGTCCCAGTAGTCCCAGGTATTACTACAAATATTGAAACTGCTGAAGAAGCAATTGAAATTGCAAAACAAATTGGTTATCCATTAATGCTTAAGGCATCCGCAGGCGGCGGAGGCATTGGTATGCAGTTGATGGAAACTGAGCAAACGCTCACCAAAGCGTTTGAAAGTAATAAAACAAGAGCGCAAAACTTCTTCGGTAACGGAGAAATGTATTTAGAGCGATATATAGCAGATGCGCATCATATTGAAATTCAGCTTTTAGCAGATACACATGGTAACACAGTGTATTTATGGGAGCGTGAATGTTCGGTACAGCGCCGAAATCAAAAAGTAATCGAAGAAGCACCTTCACCATTTTTAGATGAAGGTACACGAAAGGCGATGGGAGAAGTTGCTGTACAAGCTGCCAAAGCACTTGGCTATACAAATGCAGGTACAGTTGAGTTTCTTGTAGATAATCAGAAAAATTTCTATTTCTTAGAAATGAATACGAGATTACAAGTAGAGCATCCAGTGACAGAAGAAATTACGGGATTAGACCTTGTAGAACAGCAACTCCTTATCGCAAGTGGAGAGAAACTATCATTTACTCAGGATGATGTAAAACGTAGTGGTCATGCCATTGAAGCTCGTATTTATGCAGAGGATCCGAAAACATTCTTCCCGTCACCTGGGAAAATTACAGATTTAACATTACCGTCAAATGTACGAATTGATCACTTCTTAGAAAATCATGTAACGATTACACCTTTCTATGATCCAATGATTGCGAAAGTCATTGCACATGGCGAGACTCGTGAAGAAGCAATTTCGAAATTACATGATGCTCTAGAAGAATTAAAAGTAGAAGGTATTAAAACGAACACGCCAATGCTACTGCAAGTTTTGGAAGACGAAGTGTTCAAAGCGGGTATTTATACAACGGGTTTTGTAACGAAACAACTCGTTAAAAAATAAGATCTAACAATATTAAGGGGGAAAAAATGATGACGAAAGTATACGCATCGATGGCAGGAAACGTTTGGAAGATTGTTGTAGGAGTAGGAGATACAGTAGAGGAAGAGCAGGATGTCGTCATTTTAGAATCTATGAAAATGGAAATTCCAATCATTTCAGAAGAAGCCGGCACAGTTATGAAAATTAATGTGCAAGAAGGCGATTTTGTAAATGAAGGAGATGTATTATTAGAAATTGAATAGGGAGATATAGGGGGGGAAGCGAATTGAAACTACCTAATTTTGCTGTCATTAAAGAAGTAGGACCACGAGATGGTTTACAAAATGAAAAAAAGATTGTTGGCACAAAAGATAAAGTAAAATGGATTCAACTACTTACAGAAGCAGGATTGTCGTATGTTGAAGTTTCCTCATTCGTTCACCCAAAATGGGTCCCAGCATTAGCGGATGCAAATGATGTGTTTTCTGAGCTGAAAAGAGATCCAAATGTTACATATGCTGCGCTTGTTCCGAACCAAAATGGTTTGGAACGAGCTTTTTTGCAAAATGTAGATGAGGTGAATGTTTTTTTATCAGCAAGTGAATCTCATAATAAAAGTAATATTAATAAATCGATTAAAGAAGCGTTAGTTGTAATCGAAGATATAACAAAACAGGCATTATTCGAAGGGAAAAAGGTAAGAGGCTATGTTTCTACTGTATTTGGATGTCCTTATGAAGGGGATATAAGTGTCACAGCAGTTGACGAATTATGTAATCAACTATTTTCATACGGCATTTATGAAGTTTCTCTTGGGGATACAATCGGTGTAGCGAATCCATTACAAGTAGAACAAGTATTAGAACATCTATTAAAGAAGTATGATGCTTCGCAGTTTGCCATGCATTTTCATAATACGTATGGAATGGCTCTAGCAAATGTAGTTAAATCATTAGAATACGGTATTACAACATTTGATAGTTCTTGTGGTGGACTCGGGGGCTGCCCTTATGCACCAGGAGCATCAGGTAATGTTGCTACTGATGACCTAGTACATATGCTCCATAAATTAGGAGTTCAAACGAATATAGACGAAGAAAAGTTATTGCGAGCTAGTCAATTTATTCAAAGTAAGCTAAATATCCAATTACCGAGTCATGTGTATAGAGCGCTTCAACATAAAACGATAAGTAGGTGAGAAGATGCTACAATTACAAAACATTTCAGTTGATTATGTAACACCTCACGTTGTAAAGATTTCGTTATATCGTGAAAGACAAGCAAACTCATTATCTTTAGCGTTATTAGAAGAGTTACAAAACATATTAACTCAAATAAGTGAAGAGTCCAATACGCGTGTAGTTATTCTAACAGGTGCTGGTGAAAAAGCATTTTGTGCTGGTGCTGATTTAAAAGAACGTGCTGGTATGAATGAGGAACAAGTTCGCCATGCTGTTAGTATGATTCGCACGACTATGGAGATGGTTGAACAATTACCACAGCCAGTTATTGCTGCTATAAATGGAATCGCACTTGGTGGTGGTACGGAATTAAGTTTAGCTTGTGATTTTAGAATTGCTGCTGAATCTGCAAGTCTTGGTCTTACTGAAACGACACTTGCAATTATACCAGGAGCGGGTGGTACACAGCGCTTACCGAGATTAATTGGTGTTGGTAGAGCGAAAGAATTAATTTATACAGGTAGACGTATTTCAGCGCAAGAAGCAAAAGAATATGGTTTAGTAGAATTTGTTGTACCAGCTAATTTACTTGAAGAGAAAGCGATTGAAATAGCAGAGAAAATTGCTAGTAATGGACCTATTGCTGTTCGATTAGCAAAAGAGGCAATTTCAAATGGTATTCAAGTTGATTTACATACCGGATTACAAATGGAAAAACAAGCGTATGAAGGTGTAATCCATACGAAAGATAGATTAGAAGGATTACAAGCATTCAAGGAAAAACGCACACCAACGTATAAGGGGGAGTAAATATGTTAGATCAAAAACAACAATCTAATTCATTTGAAGAACGAGTTGAAACGATTAAACAAGGCGGCGCACCAAAGTATCATGAACAAAATAAAGCAAAAGGAAAATTATTTGTTCGAGATCGTTTAGCGCTTCTATTTGATAATGGCGAATATGTAGAAGATGCATTATTTGCTAACTGTGAACAAACAGGCTTACCTGCGGACGGCGTTGTAACGGCAACGGGTAAAATACATGGTCGTACTGCATGTGTAATGGCCAATGATTCTACTGTAAAAGCTGGATCATGGGGATCACGCACAGTTGAAAAGATTTTACGTATTCAAGAAACAGCTGAAAAACTACGTGTTCCGTTATTTTATTTAGTCGACTCTGCTGGAGCGCGCATTACAGATCAAGTAGAAATGTTCCCAGGGCGCCGTGGTGCAGGAAGAATCTTCTATAATCAAGTGAAATTATCAGGTAAAGTTCCTCAAGTATGCTTATTATTTGGACCTTCTGCAGCTGGTGGTGCCTATATTCCAGCCTTTTGCGACGTTGTAATGATGGTAGAAGGAAATGCATCTATGTATTTAGGATCTCCTCGTATGGCTGAGATGGTTATCGGTGAGAAGGTAACTTTAGAAGAGATGGGCGGAGCTCGTATGCATTGCTCTGTATCAGGATGCGGAGATGTTTTATGCAAGACAGAAGAAGATGCGATTACACAAGCAAGACAATACATTTCATATTTTCCAAATAACTACTTAGAAAAGACTCCATTGGTTACACCTCAAGAACCGAAACAATTCGATAAAACGTTAGAACAAATCATTCCAGAAAATCAAAATGCTCCTTTCAATATGAAAGATCTCATTAATAGAGTTATTGATGAAGGTTCCTTCTATGAAGTGAAAAAATTATTTGCTCAAGAGCTAATTACAGGCTTAGCACGTATTGATGGTAAGCCTGTTGGTATTATTGCAAATCAGCCGCGTATGAAGGGCGGCGTATTATTCCATGATTCAGCTGATAAAGCTGCTAAGTTTATTAATTTATGTGATGCATATCATATTCCATTATTATTCCTTGCGGATGTACCAGGATTTATGATTGGAACAAAAGTAGAGCGTGCTGGTATTATTCGCCATGGTGCAAAAATGATTTCTGCAATGAGTGAAGCAACTGTACCGAAGATTTCTATCGTTGTTCGTAAAGCATATGGTGCTGGTTTATATGCGATGGCAGGTCCAGCATTTGAACCAGATTGTTGCCTGGCATTACCGACAGCCTCTATTGCGGTAATGGGTCCAGAAGCTGCGGTTAATGCTGTATATGCAAATAAAATTGCAGCTTTACCAGAAGAAGAGCGTGCTAGCTTCATTGCTGAAAAACGTGAAGAGTATAAGAAAGATATTGATATTTATCATTTAGCATCAGAGATGGTGATTGATGGTATTGTTCATCCAAACAATTTACGTGAAGAATTAAAAGGACGTTTCGAAATGTATATGAGTAAATATCAAGTATTCACGGATCGTAAACATCCTGTATATCCAGTTTAAAAGCCCTATTTAGGGCTTTCTTGCTCAAAAAGTTAAGGAGGGGAAAACATTGAAACAAGCAGTTTGGTTTCCAACAGAAGAGTACAAGGAAAAAACACGTTTATATGGTTGGATGAAATCATTGGGATATGAAGATTATGAAACTTTTTATAATAAATCTATCGAGGAAACAGCTTGGTTTTGGGGAGAGGCAGAAAAGGCAGTAGGCTATCAATGGATGAAACCTTATACAGACGTGTTAGATTTAGAAAATGGTACACCGTTTGCACAGTGGTATAATGGCGGAACATGTAACGTTGTAGAATCAGCTTTATCCCGCTGGCTTGCGGATGAAGAGACGAGAATACAGCCAGCACTTCAGTACGAAGGGGAAAATGGAACTTCAAAATCATTTACATATGAAGAGCTTGACAACTGGGTAAGTCGTGTTGCAAATGGTTTGAAACACGCGGGTATTGAGAAAGGTGACCGTGTAACAATTTATATGCCGATGATTCCAGAAACAGTTGTTGCGATGCTAGCTGTAATGAAAATCGGAGCAATTATTTCACCAATATTCTCAGGCTTTGCGTCTGATGCAGTCATGACACGTGTGCAAGCGGCAGGTTCAAAAATGATTATTACCGCAGATGGATTTTCACGCCGCGGTAAAATTGTTTCTTTAAAAGATGAAGTAGATAAAGCTTGTGAACATTGCCCAACTGTTGAAAAAGTTGTTATCGTTCGTCATGCAGGAAATGATTTTACACCACATAACTATGACTTTTCGTGGAGTACGCTAGAAAAAGAAAAACCATTCATACATGCCGAGGAAATGCAAAGTGATGATCCATTAATGCTCATTTATACATCAGGAACGACTGGTAAGCCGAAAGGAACAGTACACACGCATGCAGGATTTCCTTTGAAAGCAGCTTTTGATGCAGGATTTGGAATGAATATTAAACAAGGTGATCGTGTATTATGGGTAACTGATATGGGCTGGATGATGGGGCCGTTTCTATTATTCGGTTCACTCATTAATGGAGCAACGATGGTTATGTACGAAGGTGTTCCAGACTTCCCAGAAGCAGACCGGTTATGGGAGACAGTTGATAAATATGAGATTACTCATCTAGGTATTTCGCCAACGTTAATCCGAGCATTGATGGCAAAAGGTGATGAGTATGTCAATAAACATTCTTTAAAGAGTTTGGAAGTATTCGCATCAACAGGAGAACCTTGGAATCCTGATCCATGGATGTGGCTGTTTGAAACGGTTGGAAAAGGAAATGTCCCAATCTGTAACTACTCAGGTGGAACTGAAATCTCTGGTGGGATTTTCGGTAATGTTCTTATTAAGCCAATAGCACCGATTAGTTTTAACGCATCTTTACCAGGAATGGCAGCTGTCGTACTGGATGATCAAGGTAAACCAATTCGAGATGAAGTCGGAGAATTATGCTTAGAGAAACCTTGGGTAGGTATGACGAAAAGCTTCTGGGAAGATGATGAACGTTACGTAAACACATATTGGTCGCGTTTTGAAAATAAATGGGTCCACGGTGACTGGGTCATTTACGATGGTGAACAATATATCATCACAGGGCGTTCAGACGATACGTTAAATATTGCAGGTAAACGTATTGGACCTGCTGAATATGAATCTATTCTTGTGAAACATAACGATGTAATCGAAGCTGCTGCAATTGGTGTACCTGACGAAGTAAAAGGTGAAGTTTGTCATTGTTTTGTAGTGTTAAGAGATCATGTAACATTCACAGGAGAATTAAAGAAAGAATTAATGAGTTTAGTAAACTCTCATATTGGAAAAGCGTTGTGTCCTAAAGACATCCACGTTGTAGAAGATTTACCGAAAACACGTAATTCTAAAGTAATGCGCCGTGTTATTAAAGCAGCTTACTTAGGAAAAGAATTAGGTGATTTATCATCGCTTGTAAATCCTGAAGTAGTTCCGTTTATTCAGGGGTTACAGTCTAGTAAATTATAAAGTTAGAAAGGATCTCTATATAAATAGAGATCCTTTTTTTATGTTTATAAAAAGAAAAGAAGTGAATTTGATGAAGAAGAAAAATTTTACTATTAGTGTTAAGTATGTTTTTTAGTTTTAATCAAAATACGATATTATGGAATGTCTATTCAATGGAGAAATACTAATTTACAACAACAAGGTGATGACAAAGCGTGAATGCTTATATGTCTGTTTAAACCTTTACGTGTTAATATATAAAAAGCTGACTATAAGCAGTCAGCTTTTTATATATTACATTCTAGTATTTGCCGGGCAGTAATGCCCCCATCTAAAAATTCAGCAAAAGCAAGGAAGTAGGTGAGGGATCAACTTTCCGGAAAAGCCCGATGGGTTCCAAAAGACATATTCTTTCCTTTACGTTGACATTAAAAATATTACCAATTTTTTCTTTTACAATGGCAACAAATAAAGAAACATTTACAACGACACTTATTTCGTTTAGAACTCCAATTATCATCACGATGACACTTTTCTTTAGATTTCCACCAATCATCATTACAATGTTTTTCCTGAGAACTCCAATCGTCATCACAATGACACTTTTCTTTAGATTTCCACCAATCATCATTACAATGCTTTTTCTGAGAACTCCAATCATCATCACAATGATGCTTTTCTTTAGATTTCCACCAATCATCACAGCAATGCTTTTTCTGAGAACTCCAGCAATCATTTTTCCAGGACATTTATTTCTACCTCCTTTCAATAGTGTTCATATTATTCTATGTTTTAATAAAAAAATGGCTTGTTTATTAACCTACTATTTTATCTTTATATGATAGAGTGTCTTCTACTCGATATAGAATTCATACAAACTATGCTAATTTTTAAGAGAAAGTGGAGAGAACTACTACTAGTTATGGTATTTTTCAATAAACACTTGTTGAAGAAAATGTTCTGATTACAAATAATATCTTATTTTCGAGTACGCTTTTTAAATGTATATTTCACAATGAAAAATGGGAAATCCACAAATAAAGTCTATGTATATGTGAGTTAATGGGAAAATCTAGTGTGTTTTTAAGGGGCGTCTTATTTAAAAGAAAAAAGGTTTGTTTTAGAAAGTGGTGTCTAAACATTAAATGGAGTAGGACTAAATTCACGGCCGCTCATTAAAAAGCTTTTAATTAGGAGAAGTATGTTTTTATAATGAATAATGAAAAGAAAGTTTGGTACAATTGTTTGTTTTTTTCTTTTTATGTGTTTGCCTCGTACCCTTTTAAGCTAGTGGACATACTTTACTAATAGAAAGGATTAGGGGGTGAGGTATTGGGTTCTCGATTTAATAATTGTAAAAAGAAGTGTACATGTAAACAAGATGATTGTTGGGAAGTATTCGAAGAGTGTAAAAAAGAACAGCATGAGAAATGTGATAATTCTTGTGTACAAGGAATTAGAGATGAACTTAAGAAATTAATTAATCGAACAGTTCAAATTAATACAGAGGGACGTACTTATGTAGGTACTGTTTCGTCTGTCAGTTGTGATGTAGTTAGGCTTGCGGCTATTCCAGGATCGGTTGGAGTAATTATTTCCATTTGTAAAATTGAAGCAATTTTCCCACCTGTTACAACGGTTACTGCTGACTTTGATTTTAATGGTATTGATGTAGCAAACAAAGCATAATTAAGCTGCTTTTTTGTAAAGCCATTCACATGAATGGCTTTATTTTAATTTCATATAAAAGGAGAATATATTCTTTATATAGAAATAAGTTTGAGGTTATAAAGCATGATGTACGAAAGGAGCAAGGAAGTGATTAAACTAGAAAGTTTTAAGAAATCTGATTTTAAACAATTAATAAATTGGATTAATTCCGAAGAATTTCTAATACAATGGTCAGGAAATGCATTCACATTCCCTTTAGACGAACAGCAATTAGAGAAGTATATAGAAAGTGCAAATACACTCGCTTTCAAAGTGGTAGATGAAGAGACTTCAGACGTTATTGGTCATATTTCGCTTGGGCAAATAGATAATATTAATAAGTCCGCTAGAATTGGAAAAGTATTAGTTGGTAATACGAAGATGAGAGGACGTTCTATAGGAAAACATATGATGAAAGCAGTACTTCATATTGCTTTTGACGAATTAAAACTACATAGAGTAACTCTTGGTGTGTATGATTTTAATACATCGGCCATTTCATGTTACGAAAAAATAGGGTTTGTAAAAGAAGGCTTATTAAGAGAGTCAAAAAGAGTAGGAGAAACGTATTGGAATTTATGGGAAATGAGTATGTTAGAATATGAATGGAAGAAGTAGCAACGATAGTAATTTATAATTATATTATGTTAACAAAGGGGCTTGGTGGGTATAGTGGATAATAAAACAAAAATAATTTCAATTGCAGCTGTTTCGGGGGAGAGCTAGTATGTTAAAACTAACAAAGAAACCATTTTTGAAAAAGGCCCACCTGCATTGTTTCTGAGGAATAAGAGGGTGAGTCATAATTAAACGAAACTGAATGAATCTAGAAAAATTGTAACTAAAGTATGCATCAACAATGTATTGAAAGGGATGAATAGTCCTTTATAGATTATTCCATATATAGCAAAACTGGTTAGCTTCTGATTTAAGCGCTACTAAATGATTATTATTAATAGAGTTATTCGTATACATTCTGTTCTTTTGGATGTTAAGTACCGTATAATTCACATCGTTTCGTTCATTTGAAAATGTTGATTCATTTAATAGTGTGAGTGTCGAGTTAATGTTGTATTTATCAATTCGCTCTTTTTTTCCTTTGAAAAACAGTTTGATAAGATGTGGCTCATTATTAATGAATAAGCCAAGTTCAGGTGATGAACGGACGATTAAATCATCTGATTTCCAATGTGATTTACCTGGATCAAACCAAGAGATGTCTTTATTTTTAATGAATTTTTTGTATTGCTTTATGACATCAATGTAGTTTTGTTTTTTTTTCTGATCAACCGTTTGTACTAATGTTTCGAAATATTCAAAAGGTAGTTTGTTTTGATGAAATTTAATAACAGTTTCTCGTAATTGTTTCCAGTAATCAAAAGCTGGTTGATATTCAGGTTGGGATTTTAGATTTTTTATAAAGGTTGTTTTAGCTGTACTACCTTTCAGTGTGAAGTCTAAAAATTGTGTAAGCCCTACTTTAATTTCTGTCATATTACATCCCCTTCCAAACATTATTCATTTAATAATAGACGAAAAATCCGACATTTTTAAAGAAATGAGCTAGATGCTAGAAAATCCAATGTCCATGCACAATAGATACGGGAAAGCCAATCCGTAAGTATAAATGATGGACCATTCAATTGAAGATACATTAGGTAATAGGATTTTACCAGGTGATAGGTTATTAATATAATCAGATAGTGAGCTGATTTTAAAAGATAACAATATAGATTATTTAGCTTGGATTTGAGAAAAAAAGTACATGGGAATAAAGAGGGATATAGGGAAATTGGCCCTCATCAAAAAATATAAGTTGGTATCAGTATACCGTAGAGAATGAGTGTATAGAACATACAAGTAAAAGTATTGGCTAGCACACTTAAAATAAGCCGTATAAAAAGTTAATCATTGGTGCTTTGATTATATAACGTTTGCGAAATAAATAGTGTGAAGGACAGCTATTCTAACAAGTATTTTATGTAACGTTCGTATATTTAAATTTTTTTGTAATTAATCGAATTCTAATTTTTTAGAAACGGATAATGAGGTATGGGTGGTGCTCTTTTTATTGAATAAAATGAGTTTATTTTTCGGAATTTCCTTACAATATAAAAATTAAAATTTTATTTGTTGTTAAGAAAATATATGAGGAAAATAAAAAAAGAGGGCTAATGCCCTCTTTTTCTTTTAATTTGGTAATTAATCACAGATTGGTATCCCAAGTACTCTTAGAGCTAATGCTACTTGAAGGGAAATCTCTAATCTAGCAATTTCAATACCAGCTACTGAAAGAACTAAAAAAGGTTGTCCGTTTACAAATACAACGCAACTATCCATAGTTAAGCCTCCTTTCTAGTAATCTACTATAGTATATGAGTAGAACTTTAAAGTGTAATAGTTCAATTGTTGGATTTAATAGAATTAATAGATTAACCCATTTAAACTAAACAAACGAACACAACGAAAGGAAACAGAGATGGATGTATGCCTCAAAAAACATAGGTTTTAAGACATGTAATGGGATATGAAATTTATCATATTGGTCAGCTATCTATATGGGCGAGAGAGTTAAACTTGCAACCAGTTTCAGCAAATTTGCTTGGAAGAGGATGATAGAATTAAAAACCGACTTGCATCTCAAGCGCAAGTCGGTTTTATATATATAAGAAGATTTCTTAATTGAAATCCTCGGATTTTTTCTGACGTATATGTAAAAACATTAAGGTGGTAATGATTAAAAAAATCATTATAGTTTGTATAATTAAATTTTTAAACTGAAGCAATATTGTCCAAGATGTAAGGGCGTCTTTAAAAGCTTGGAGTGCAGAGTACGAGGAAGGATCAAAACCATACTGGAGCAACTTTTTTGTTTCAATAAATGAAATGTTTTCTTCATCTGCATCTAATATTACTGAAATTAGTCTAGTATCTCCAAGTTTTGCTGTACTGACAAAACTATAATTACCGTTAGTTGAAAAACTAGTTTGTAAGCCATCAACACCTTGAAGTTTAATGTTTTCATTAAGGGAATATATCATTTTATTCGTATTGAAAACCTGGGAATCTTTGAAGGTAAATTGGTAAGAGGTTAGTTTCGTAATATTCAATACATCTGGAAAATCTTTTACTAATCGTGCTGCTAGTTTAGCTGCGTCTATCGCTGTTGTAGTTGATTGTTTATTTGTATTATTATTAATTCCAGTAGAGTTTAGAAATGGAGATGGTTGTAATAACTTTAGTTCTTTTGCTTTTTTATTCATTAATACTGTAAAGTTATCTTCATTTCCAGCAATGTGTTCTGCTAGAGCGAGTGCAGAACGATTATTCCCTGCCAGTAGCAATGCATGAAGTAAATCACGAACCGTTGTTTTATCATTCGATGTTACTTGTATAGGGCTTGTTTCTACTCGGAAAACTTCGTTACTTATTTGTACGAAGTCATCTAACTGTATCTTTTTATCATTTAGTTGCTCCAATACGATATATTCTGTCATTAATTTAGATAAAGCAGCTGATTGTACTGGGGTTTCTTCATTTTTTTTATAAACAATTTCACCTGAATTAGCATTTATTAAAATAGCTGATTTAGCTTGAATAATCGGACCATTTACATAAAGATAAAAATATAAAACGATAAGAGCAGTAATAAAAAAAGATAATAATAAAATAGCAAATTTCTTTAAGAATTGCATAAGCGATCCTCCTATTATGACATCAATAATAGTATTGTAAAAAGGAATGCTTAATTAGGAAGAAAGAAAAGGTAAAGAATTTCTAAAGAATTATAAAGGATTATTAAATTTAGGGTAATTATGGAAAAAGTTCAATTTCTTATATGGTAAGAAATTGAACTTTTTATTTGTAATATTAACATTTGTATGGGAGTAGTTTTACAGTGAATGTTGTTTTTTCGTCATCACTATATACTTCAATTGTTCCTTTATGCAATTCGACTATACTTTTTGCAATTGCTAATCCAAGTCCAGATCCACCAGTGTTTGTAGAGCGAGATTTCTCAACGCGATAAAAACGTTCAAAAATATGAGGTAAATCCGTACTAGGAATAGGTTGTCCGTAATTTGTTATATCAATTGTAATCATATTATTACTTTCATAAGCAGTAAGGTCAATATAGCGACCTTCGCTTCCATAAGCGATAGCGTTTATAATAAGATTTTCAAACACACGCACTAATTTGTCACCATCAGCTAATACCATGAGCTTTTGAGACGGGAAAGAAGGCCGACATTCTATATTAGCTTCTTGAACCTGTATGCGGAATTGAACAGTTAATTGTCCAAGTAACTCTACAATATCAATAGGAACAGAATACAAGCTTAATTCTTTATTTTGAACACGTGTATATTCGAACAAGTCATTCATTAATGCATTAAGACGAGTTACTTTATCGTAAATGACTTGAATATAGTATCGCAATTCCACTTCATCTCTATAATTATCATGATGGATTAAATTTACGTATCCAACTATAGAAGTAAGGGGAGTGCGTAAGTCATGTGATACATTTGTAATAAGTTCACTTTTTGCTTGTTCCGCTTGTCTTTCTTCATCAATTGAGACTTTTAATTGTTCAACAATTTCATTGACCCCGATTGCTAATTCTTCTAGATAATTATGATTTACAATAGAAACTTTATGATTGAAGTTTCCATTTGCAATATAACGAATTTCTTCTATCATTTTTTTTATACAAGTTTCATAATAAAGTTTTTTCTCGTGACGATAAAAAATGTAAAGATAGGATGAAAAAATAGAAAATAAAAACAAATAAGATACAATCATCATCCATAAAGACTCTTTAATCCCTTTATACTTTTCATAACCAAAAATTCGAATGAATTCTTTACCGAGTTCGGTTAGAGTAAGTGAACTTTCAATTACACTCGTAACGAGGCGATAAATAATTAGTTCAGTAATAGGAGTGAGTGTGATAGCTAATAAAAGCCAAAAAATAAGTTTCCATTTAGGAATATCTTTTAATATATCAAATGCTTCATTTCTCAATTTTATAGCCAACTCCCCAAACAGTATGAATAAATTTTTCTCCATTTATTACTGTTTCAAGTTTATCTCGTAAGTTGCTAATATGGACCATTACCGTCTTATTTGAACCATAACCATCTTCATTCCAAACGCGTTCGAAAATTTCTTCTGAACTAAATACTCTTCCTGTATTACTCGCAAGTAAATATAAAATATCGAATTCAATAGAGGTTAGTTTAATGTACTCTCCATTTACTTTAACTGTATGATTATGTTTGTGTATTTCAACAGAGCGAATACGAATAATACCATCTTCATTCTTTTGCGAAGTAGCATTTTGGAAAGAGGATCTTCGTAATAAAGCTTTCACTCTAGCTACTAATTCTAATGGATTGAATGGTTTGATCATATAATCATCAGCACCTGTCATAAGGCCTAATATTTTATCCATATCTTCTGCTTTTGCACTAAGCATTAGAATTGGTACAGTATTATTTTCACGCACTTCCTGACAAACTTCTAATCCGTTTCGTTTTGGCATCATAATATCCAAAATCATAAGGTCAACTTCATATGTAGAAACCTTTTGCAATGCTTCATCGCCATCATAAGCTTTATAAATGTTATAGCCTTCATTTCGCAAATAAACAGCAAGTAATTCAACAATTTCTTTATCATCATCAATAATTAATATATTTTTATTCATTGTGTAGTTCCTTTCCTTACAAATCATCAACATTACTATAATATCAAACATTTATGTACTTGTAGTGATGATTCTGTATAAAATTTCATGTAACGTATTAAAAAGGAGTAAAAAGATTAATAACGAATATAAAATAACAAGGATATTTAGATTCCACATTATAATGAAAGTTAGTTATAAGGGGGATTTTCTATGTTATGTAATGATATATATTCATTTACTCCAACTGGAAAAATAGACAATGATATTAAAGCTTTTCTACTAAAATATAATAAAGAGTTTACATATAAACATTCAATTCGTGTGGCAAATGAGGCAAAAAAGATTGCAGAAAAGTTTCACGTAGATAAAGAAAAAGCAGCAATTGCAGGATATTTACATGATATTAGTGGCATTTTTCCAAACGAGGAGCGGATTGCAGTTGCTGAAGAATTTGGTGTAGCAATAGTGGAAGCGGAAAGAAAGTTTCCTATGATTATTCATCAAAAATTATCGAGGGTAATCGCAAAAGAAATATTTAAAGTCGAAGATGAAGAGATTTTAAATGCAATTTGTTGCCATACAACGTTGCGTAAACATGCAACGAAGATGGATTTAGTATTATTTGTTGCAGATAAAATAGAATGGGATCAAAAAGGGACACCACCATATTTAATAGAAATAAAAAAAGAATTGGGAAAATCTTTGGAAAAAGCAGCTTTTGTATATATTTCATATTTGTGGGAAAGGAAAGATACATTGAAAGTTATACATCCGTGGCTAGAAGAAGCATATTGGGATTTAAAAAGAATTGTACAGTAGAAAGGACAAGGAAATGCAATTAAAAGAATATATGAATCAAACATTTCCAGGAGTTACATTAGGACCCTACTTATATTCTCAGTGGGAAAATCATTTACATTTTGATTTCGGAAAAGATAAATATCAAATTGTAGAAGAAACCGACGATTTAAATATGGAATACTTTTCTCAACTTTGAAGACATATTTTCAAAAGAAGATGTAGTGTTTGTAGTGACAAATGTTTATAGATTTAAAAAGGAAAACATAAAAACTTCACAGAAAATAAATATATACAATAAATATATTAAGAAAAGAGATTTAAGATTTCATATAAGATAAGAAACATTACCGTTTTTATTTGAAGATGAAGAAGCAGATTTATCCCGCTATTTGCCGGGCAGTAAGACCCCCCACTGATTAAAGTTTCACTTTATATTGTACATATCAATTTTCTTTTAAATGTCTTGCGGAAGATATTAAATATGAACCGCTGATACAAGCTGCTAATCATGAGGATTTTTCTGATCTGTATCTTCGATTTGGACGAAAAAAAGAAATCTCTTATCCAGATGTATTTCTCATAAATGCAAAGAAAGATATTGTGATGTTTATGTATGATGATAGAGGATGTGAAGTAATTGCGAAGAATAAAGAAATAATACGAGATTCATATAAGAAATACAAAGAATGGATTCCAGATTATGAACGAGAAAGTATAGATAACTTATTTAAATGACAATAGGGGAAGTGAAGCGTGTAATGAAACGTATTGCAATTGTATCTGCATGGGAACCAGAACTGACGTATTTGCATCAACATTATCCGAGTGAACGTGTTGAAAAAAGAGCAGCTTGGGAATTTCATTTTCATACTATTAATGAGCTGGAAATTATATCAGTTGTTACTGGTGTCGGTAAAGTAAGCTGCGCTAGTTGTGTACAATTGTTAATTAGTGAGTTTCAGCCAGATGAGTTGTTTATGACAGGAATATGCGGAAGTTTATCAAACAAGGTGAAAAACGGTCATATTGTAGTGGCACTAAACGCAATACAACACGATGTTACTGCAGCTGGCTCAGGGGAAGATGTTTTTAATTTATATAACGGTAGAACAGCACCTATTGAAACAACAAAATCACTTGTAAGAAGAATAAAAAAAATACGATCATATGATCCAATACATTTCGGTACATTTTTATCCGGAGATCAACGTATTCGTAGTTCAGAAATGAGATATTTACTCCATACCGTATATGGAGCATTGGCAGTTGATCAAGAAGTAGCAGCTTTCGCCTATGTGTGTCAAATAAATAAAAAACCATTTCTCTGTTTAAAAGCTGCTTCAGATCAAGCAAATGATAAAACGAAAGAAGAACAAAAAATTTTTAAAATGCTAGCATGCGAAAGAGCATGTGAGCATTTAATTGCCTTTTTACGTGTTTATGAGATTAATGTAGTAAATAATAGATAGTTAGAGGGTTTTAACATAAGTAATTGGAGGCATAATTATATTATGATTCAATATAAAAGGTGTAGTGATGTAAATATTGATTTAGTATATGAAGCTTTTAAAGTTGGATTTTCAGATTACATTATTAAAATGGAAGTTTCAAAAGGGGATTTTATACAACGTTTTTTGGGACCAGAAGGTAATTTGCTAGAACATTCTTTTCTTGCTTTAGAAGAAGGCAAACCTGTTGGCGTAATACTAGGTGGTATAAAGGATTATGAAAGTATTAAGACTATGCGCTGTGGAACATTAGCGGTTCATCCTAATTACCGCGGTATTGGTGTGAGTCAAAAATTATTTGAACTGCATAAAGAAGAGGCGATTCAACATGGATGTAAGCAACTTTTTCTCGAAGTCATTGTAGGAAATGACCGAGCGATTCATTTTTATAATAAGTTGGGCTATGAAAAAGTGTACGATCTTTCTTATTATAATTTAAATGATTTGACTAAAATAATGAATAAAGATTGTAAGGATATTGAAGTAAAACAATTAGAATTTCCAACTTTTAAAGATGAAATTCAGAAATGGTTAAACTTCCATATAAATTGGCAAAATGATATTGATTATATCAAAAAAACAAATAATGTATTTTATGGTGCATATGTCGATAATGACTTAAAAGGCTCTCTATGTGTAAATAAACAAGGTAAAATTAGTTTTATTTTCGTAGACAAAGATTATAGAAATATTGGTGTTGGGATGAAATTATTACAAGTAGCAAGAGAAGAATTAAATTTATCAAGTTTATCAATTGGGTTTCCTAACAATAATTTACTGGAAGGTTTTCTTAAGAAATGTGGATTTGAAAAGAATTCTTTAGCGCAATATGAAATGTATTTATTACTCTAAGAGCGGAAAGATTTATTCTTTTCGCTTTTTATTTTGCTGTTATGTTGGTAAATGCTCCGCAACTATAATTTATAATGAGAGGGATTTTGTTTATCCTTAAGTTATTTTTTAAATTGTCAATTTCATGCTAATAATTTTCTTTGTATAATATTCTAATTTTATGTAGAATAGATACGATGGGAGGGGATGAAATGAATAATGGATTAAAGTTTAAGATTTTTGAATTGCATTGTCTCGTTCAAAAGACTTATTCTGATATTAAAATAGCGTGTGATATTGCTATTTATCAAGAAAACACTTCTAAATATTTAATTTCATTAGGATTTTTAAATAAATCATATATGACTTATATAGAAGCAAAAAGATTCTATCGCGAAAATGAAGAGCTTGTAAGTGTAGAATTTGATAATTTCTTTGATATGTATGATAAATTAGAAAACGAATTAAAACAAGTTATTTCAACTGAAGATAAAAATCCTTCATTGTTACATAGCAGACTTGATCAGTTTCAGCAGAAAGTTGAAAATATAAATGACTTAATAAAAGTATTGCAAAATGCTCGTTAATGAATGCTTTTTTCTGTTCGTATAGAAATTATGTATTAAAAACATTTTAGGGATATTACATATTGAAGAGGTGGCTTTTGTAGATTACAAAAGTCATCTTTTTATGTTAGGAATAGATTGTATACATTTTAGCAGTTTCATATAAATAATAGAAATTTATACGAGGTAAATATCATGGGAAATAAAAAAGAAATAGCTATAGTTGCATTAACAACAGGATTCGTTTTAACAAGTGTAACACCATATGGAGTAGGGCATGCAGAGGAACCTGGTCAAATGCAAGTTGAAATTCAAGAGGATTCGTTCCGTACAGGTGATCTGACACAACCATCAAAAAAGGCACCAGAGAATGTAGTGAAAGATGCACTTAAGGAAAATACGGAGCATGCTTTGTCTCCAAAACAAGTTAGTGCAGAAACAGGAGTAGATTACAAGGTTCTTCAAAAACGTGGTTCTTATGATGGAACTACACTTGTGCGCATGCAACAAATATATGAAGGAAAAGAAGTATATGGCCACCAGTTGACTGCTCACGTAGATAAAAAAGGTATTATTAAAAGCATTTCAGGAGCTAGCGCACAAAATTTAACACAAGAAGATTTAAAGAAACCTATTAATTTATCAAAAGAAGAAGCAAAACAATATATTTATAAAAAGTACGGAAACGATACTAAATTTATTTCTGAGCCAGAAGTTAAGGCAGTTATTTTTGTTGATGAAAATCATGGGCAGGCTAGCAATGCATATCAAGTTACATTTGCTGCTACAACACCAAATTATGTATCTGGAACTTATTTAGTGAATGCTCATAATGGTGAAATGTTAAAAGATATGGTACAAGAATCAAGTTTGAAAATAAGTGAAGAGTATGTTGAATCCGTTAAGGAAAATAAAACTAGCAATTTTACATCATTAACTGGAACAGGAAAAGATGATTTAGGCGTAACTCGTACATTTGGTATTTCTAAACAGACCAGTGGGAATTATGCGCTTGCTGATTACACAAGAGGACAAGGAATTGAGACATATGATGTAAATTATAGAGATATTACAAATGAAGAAAGTTATTATCCTGGTATACTAGCAACTAGTGTTTCAACAACATTTAATGATCCAAAGGCGGTAAGCGCTCATTTCTTAGCAACAAAGGTATACGATTTTTATAAAGAAAAATATAAGCGTAATAGTTTTGATAATAAAGGAAAAAAAGTAGTTTCAGTTGTACATGCATGGGATTCTGGAGGAACAAATGATCCTGAAAATTGGGAGAATGCATTTAGTACTAATATTAATAACATTAGTATGCTTTTATATGGAGATCCCATGGTAAAAGCGTTCGATATAGCCGGTCATGAATTTACACATGCAGTTACATCAAGTGAATCTAACCTTGAATTTTCAGGAGAATCTGGGGCAATTAACGAGGCATTATCGGATATTATGGGAACGGCTATAGAGAAATACATAAATAATGGGGAATTTAACTGGACAATAGGAGAACAAACTGGATCGACTTTTCGTAATATGAAAAATCCAACTGCAATTAATTTTTCAGAAGGACTACCGTATCCGGATGATTATAGTAAATATAATGATTTAAATGGAGAGGATTATGGAGGCGTTCATTTTAACTCAAGTATTATTAATAAAGTTGCGTATTTAATGGCACAAGGTGGTACTCATAACGGTGTAAATGTAAATGGTATTGGTGAAGATAGAATGTTTGATATTTTCTATTATGCAAATACTGATGAATTAAATATGACTTCTAATTTCTCTGAATTGAAATTGGCATGCCTTAAAGTGGCAACTAATAAATATGGAGCGAACTCAATTGAAGTTCAAGCAGTCCAAAATGCTTTTGATGCGGCAAAAATTACAGGAACGGTGAAAGAGAACGAAAAAACAGCAGAAAACCAAGCTCCAGAGTTAACTGTACCGTTTACGATTACACTACGTGTAGGTGATACGTTTGATCCAATGAGAAATGTAAAAGCTGTTGATAAAGAAGATGGTGATTTAACAAATAAAGTAAAGCATAAAGGCGATGTAGATACTTCAAAACCAGGTACATACATTGTGGAATACATGGTTGTTGATTCTCAAGGGCGGAATGCAACGGCAACACAGACTGTAATTGTAGAGGGAAATGGAGAAACATCAGATTTAGAACCTAAATTAACAGTGCCTGTTGGAGCGACAATTCATGTTGGAGATTCATTTGTTCCAATGGCAGAAGTATTAGCTATCGATAAAGAAGACGGTGATCTCACTTCTAAAATCAAAGTTGATGGTGAAGTAGATACAACTAAAGCCGGTACTTACGTATTAACGTACACGGTTACAGATTCTAAAGGTCATGAAGTAACGGCGAAGCAAACTGTAACGGTCAAAGTTAGAGAAGAAGTTAAAAATGATAAACCAATACTAAAAGTACCTGCTACAACTTCAATTACTGAGGGTGATCAATTTGATCCATTGGTAGGGGTATCAGCTACTGATAAAGAGGACGGTGACCTTATTTCTAAAGTAGCGTATGAAGGAACTATAGATACAACTAAAGCTGGTACTTATGAAATAATATATAGTGTTAGAGATTCCGTGGGTAATGAGGTAAATGCAATACAAAAAGTATTAGTGAAAGATAAAGAAACTAGCAAAGCTAATGGCCTTGCTAATAAGGAAAATAAGAGTAATATCTCAAACAACAGTAATAGCGATAAAAAAGAATATACATATAAGGAGCTTCCAAAGACGGGTGTAAGTACAACTAACAGTGCAGCAATCGGCATATTGATAATTATTGTAGGCACAGTACTCACTTTGGTTCGCAAATTTAGAAAGATACAAAAATAATAGTAGGGATTATTCGTTTGAAGAAAAGAGTTCATTATTCAAAAGAAATAAAGTAGAAAGTAAGTAAAACAAAATATGGATTTTTTACTTAATAAGATTTTAGTAGTTAAGCGGTGCATTTGACTTCTATAAAAATTTGTAGTTGGATCATGTTCTGTCTACAAAACTACATTACATAAAAAACACGTTACTATTCTCATTAAAATAAAAGAATAGTAACGTGTTTTTTGGTTTGGAAAAAGCATAAATCCTATAGTTCATGAATCTGGGAGTGCTTCTAATCTGCCATTGATGAGTTACTGAAAACATTTTGTTTAATGGAAGTTTCACTCTAAATGACAACATGAGATTTTCGATATTTACCAGGTGTTTCATTGGTGAATTTTTTAAAAATTTTAGTGAAATAACTTTGATCGCTAAAATTAAGCGAAGCGCATATGTCTGATAAAGGATAGGTGGTGAAAGTTAATAATTTCTTTGCTTCTTCGATTCGTTCACGCTGAATGTACTCAATTAATGAAATACCGACTTCTTTTTTAAATAATATAGATAAATAATCTGAATTCACATTTGCAAATTTAGCAAGTTGTTTAACAGATATTGGATTGTAAATATTTTTAAAAATGTAGTTTTTGCAAATAGCAATAGTCTGTGAATGTTGCTGTGTTTTTTGTGCCTTTACACGGTCTGCACAGGTACAAAAAGCATTTTTTAATAAATCCCAAACAGATTCTTTGTCTTTTAAATCTTCTGTTCTTTGAATATGTAAATCATAAATTTTGTAAGCAATCCCAGATGGAAGTCCCCCTTTTATCGCATATCTAGTAGCGAGCGTGATGGATGAAATACAAATGTTTTTATGACGTCTTAATTGATGGAATGAAGATAAAGATGAAAGAGTCTCTTGTTGGAATTCGTAATAATATTTGAGTACGGTTTCTTTATCCCCTTCTTCTATAGAACTAAGTAGTTGCTGCTCTATATATAAATTATGATAAATGGATTCATCTTTTTGCATTGAAATATATACATCTTCGTTTAAGATGCTGCTATGACTTATATGAAGTGAGTCACTGTTATTTGAAAAGGTGCTTACATCTGAATTTTTTTTATAGAGAATGTTATAGAACAATATCGCTATATTTACAAAGAAATTTTGATCTTTGACTGACAATGAAAAATAATGGTCTCTTGTTCTTTTATAATTTGGAATAAAATTAAGGTTACTATCCGCTTTACTTGTAGAAGAATTCACATGTGTCAAGGGCCCAATAATAACAGTACCGTTCACCATATAATCGCTCTTTATGTGAATTAAAATAAAGTGCCCTAGATATTCGTGAGTTCTGAAGATGGGGGAATTATATGTATCATTTCTCTGAAAAAGCATATGTAACTCTTCTATTTTTGATGTATATAACGAATGTGAATCATTTTTTGATTTAAATTCTAAAAGAATATTTTTGTTACAATCTAAAAAACAAACTGGAATTTCGAAAGATTGAAAAAACATATTGCAAATGTACTCTATCTCAACTAGACTGAGTTTTTTAGTCATATTCTTCCTCCTTACAGTTATGCGTAATAGTTAAATAAACATATATTCCTTTTTCATAAGTAGATACGGAAAACCTTTATCAATAAAAAATATAAATAAAAGTTATAAACTTCTAAGAATAATACCATAATTTAACATGGATAGCACATATTATTTGAATATACAAGTAATAGTTTTGGACAGTAACGTAAAATATGAATCGTCAAACTTATTTGTTGGTTATTACTTATATGTATTAAAAAATGATTAAGATTGGATTTTAAATAGGGATAGGAAGTGAGAAATGAATAGATTGACAGTAAGTGACTAGTCGAAATTAGCAGTGAAAGCTATTATGTAACAAATGTAATGATTCTTGAAATAGGGATATACGTGTAATTTAGGGGAGAAAATTACATATATCATGTGGAGAGACAACGTAATAATAGAAGATAAGAAAAGTGAATAAGTGATTGTAAACAATGGATTGTTGGACGACTATGTTTTATGTTATTCGTTTAAATCTGATACTTGGCACACTATTGCTTTTAAGAAGGTAATAGTAATAAAGAAATTTTTAAAATGATAGAAGTAGTAAAGGGGATAAGAGAAATGAAAAAAATATTTAGTGTGCTTTTAGTGTTATTCTTAACATTTTCTACATGGTCTAGTGTATTAGTAAAGGCAGATTCACCATCTAAAGGTACTTTAACGATTCATAAGTATGAACAAGAAAAAGATGGAGCGCAGGGACTAGAAGGTGACGGTTCTGCAAATCAAGAGGTGCCAAAAGATGTGAAACCATTAAAAGGTGTAACGTTTGAAGTGAAAAGGGTTGCTTCTTTTGAAAAAATTTCAAACGATGGGAAAATCGTAAAAGAAGACGTGAAACCTGTAATGGGAGCCACTCCAAATCAAGTAGTAACAGATGATAACGGACAAGCTGTATTAAAAGATCTTCCGCTAGGACGTTATGAGGTGAAAGAAGTGGCAGGACCTCCACATGTGAATCTAAATCCCAATACGTATACAGTGGATATCCCATTAACGAATAAAGAGGGTAAGGTGCTAAACTATGATGTTCACATGTATCCCAAAAATGAGATTAAACGTGGTGCAGTGGATTTAATAAAAACTGGTGTAAATGAAAAAGCATTAGCAGGTGCAGTATTCTCTTTATTTAAAAAAGACGGTACAGAAGTGAAAAAAGAGTTAGCAACAGATGCTAATGGCCATATCCGAGTGCAAGGATTGGAGTATGGAGAATACTATTTCCAAGAAACAAAAGCTCCGAAAGGCTATGTAATAGATCCAACTAAACGTGAGTTTTTTGTTAAGAACTCCGGAACAATTAATGAAGATGGAACTATTACTTCTGGTACAGTAGTTAAAATAGAAGTGAAAAACAATGAAGAACCAACAATTGATAAAAAAATTAACGGAAAATTGGAAGCGTTACCAATAAATCCGTTAACTAATTATAATTATGATATTAAAACATTAATTCCAGAAGACATTAAGGAATACAAAAAATATGTGGTAACAGATACTTTGGATAATCGTTTAGTGATTCAAGGAAAGCCAATCGTGAAAATTGATGGAGCAGAAGTAAATGCAAACGTTGTTGAGGTAGCTATAGAAGGTCAAAAAGTAACAGCTACAGTAAAAGATTTCACAAAATTAGATGGTAAAAAAGAATTTCATTTGCAAATTAAATCCCAAGTAAAAGAAGGAGTACCATCTGGTTCGGAAATTTTAAATACAGCAAAAATACATTTTACAAATAAAAATGATGTAATTGGAGAAAAGGAATCTAAACCTGTAGTTGTTATTCCGACAACTGGAATAATTGAGTTAACAAAAATTGATAGTGCTAATAAGAATAAATTAAAAGGTGCAGAGTTTGTACTTAAAGATAATAATGGAAAAATAGTTGTCGTAGCAGGAAAAGAAGTAACAGGTGTATCAGATGAAAATGGTGTTATTAAATGGTCTAACATTCCATATGGAGACTATCAAATTTTTGAAACGAAAGCACCGACATATACAAAAGAAGATGGTACAAAAACTTCTTATCAATTATTAAAAGACCCCATTGATGTAAAGATTAGCGAAAATAATCAAACGGTTAAATTAACGATAGAAAATAATAAAAGTGGATGGATTCTTCCGGTAACGGGTGGTATAGGAACGACTCTTTTTACTGTAATAGGCCTTACTTTAATGCTTACAGCGGCATTTGTTTTCTTTAGAAAAAAGTTTGCTAGAAATTAAGATTTTAGGAACATGTAACCATATGAAAAGAGGAGAAGCAAAATGCTTCCCTCTTTTCGATATTTAAGCATATACAGAGGTGGAAATATGAAACGAAATCTTGTTTTGGGAGGTATTTTTTTATTTGGATTAGGTATTTTTTTATATCCTACTATTAGTAATTGGTTGGCGACCCGTGCACATTATTCTGAGATTAGCTCTTACGATAAGAAGATTAAAGCATTACAAAAGAAAGAAGTCGAACGTAGGGAAAAAGAAGCAGCCGAATATAATAAACAAGTTCAAACTTCTGCGAAAACATTTACAGATCCATTTTCTGAAAAAAAAAGTAATCATCAAGCGTATGCTGATGCGTTAAATTTAGGAGATGTAATGGGGTATATTGAAATATCGAAAATTAATATAAAACTGCCAATCTATCAAGGGACCTCTGAGGAAGTATTGAGTCGCGGGATAGGTCATTTAGATTTTTCTTCGCTCCCGGTAGGTGGAGAAAATACGCACACTATTTTAACAGGGCATCGTGGTTTACCATCAGCAAAATTATTTACAGATTTAGATAAGTTGAGCAAAGGAGATCTTTTTTATCTTCATTCTTTAGACAAAGTTCTTGCTTATAAAGTAGATCAAATTAAAGTAGTGTTACCACACGAAACGGACGATCTACAAATTGTACAAAATAAAGATTATACAACTTTAATTACGTGTACGCCTTATGGAATAAACACCAATAGATTGCTAGTTCGAGGTGAGCGTGTGGAGTTAAACGAGAAAGAAAAACAAAAAGTGAGTACAGAGATAGTTATATTTAATAAGTGGACTGTAATAGTTACAATCCTATTGTTATGTGTGTTTCTAGTCGAAATTTATAAGAAAAGGTTTACTTGATAGAATGTATGTATTTATCCTGTATTAATGGGAAGTGGGACCGGAAATTCAAAGATAAGTAAAGAAGGTATATAGGAGATGAAGTAAATCATCATTAATAAAAATTTCATTTTATTCGACTATAGAAAAAATACGGTAAAGGTGGGAACAAAGGAATTGAGGCTACGATTAAAGCTGGTAAGTATTCATTTTATTGTTTTGTTAATGTTAAGTGTAAGTTTTGTCGTATATGTACCAAAAGAAGCATATGGATCCACGACTAACTTAGAAGGTCTAGGAGATATATCGCGTTATAATGCTGTTGTCTTTGGTAACCATAAAGCAATAGGTGGCGACATTGAAGGAGCAATTGCAGTTCAAGGTGATATGGATGCATCGGGGTATACGATTGTAGGTGCTGCAGCGGGAACATCTAATATAGTAGGTGAAAAATGGGGTGATGAGGGATATCCGTCCTTGTTATTGTCTGGAAAATTTAAGAAATCAAGAGAAGAATCTTTTATCATTCAAAACGGAATAGTCGTAATGACAAAAGAGAGTGATCCAGATCGCATCATACAATCCTCTTATGATCGTATCGTTTATAAAGAAAAACTAGAAATTGACGCGAAATTTAATGAATTTCGCAATATAGTGAACCAAGTCAGTAAAAATGCAGGTCAATATAAAACGAATACCCCAATTCCAAATATGAGTCATGGAATCGGAAAAGATATAAACAATCCTAATATTTATGTTTCATCAGAATTGACAGGGAAAATTAATTTAGATATAAGAGATGTATTTTTACCAAATGCTAAGGACAAAGATTTTATTGTTATGTATTCGGATGCAACAGAGGTTACATTTAAAAATGGGTCTATTCTATATGACACGAACAATATTGGAAGGGCTACAGATATAGTTCCTACATCACAACCATATTCTCCTAATTCCCCGTTTACTGAGCTATATGGGAAAGTGATTTGGGTTTTTCCAAATGCGAAAAAAATTATAACAGAGGGATATGGTGTCGTTGGTAGTGTGTTTGCCCCCAATGCTGTATTAGAAACAAAAGGCGGTTCGATTAATGGACAAGCATTTGTCGGTGCGGTACAACAAACTGGTGGATTTGAATTTCACAATTTCAAATTTAACTGGCAACATTGGAACAAGCCTAGTACAGGAAAAGTAAAAATAAAAAAGGTTGATAGTAATAATGATAATAAAAAATTGGAGGGAGCAAAGTTTAAAATTGAAGATTCAAAAGGAAAAATAGTTGGAGAACTAGTAACAAATGAAGAAGGAGAAGCGATATCAAAAGACTTACCAATAGGAAACTATACCGTAGTGGAAGTAGAAGCACCTAAAGGTTACGAATTATTAAAAGATAACATAACTGTAAAAATAGAAAAAGATGCAGTAGTAGAAATTAAAATAGGAAATAAGAAATTGCCAGATCCAATGGGGAAAATGAAGCTTGTGAAAGTAGACATAAGTGATAAAAATAAAAAACTAGCAAGGGCAAAGTTTCATATAGAAGATTCAAAAGGAAAAATAGTTGGAGAACTAGTAACAAATGAAGAAGGAGAAGTAATATCAAAAGACTTACCAATAGGAAACTATACCGTAGTGGAAGTAGAAGCACCTAAAGGTTACGAATTATTAAAAGAAAAAATAACTGTAAAAATAGAAAAAGATGCAGTAGTAGAAATTAAAATAGGAAATAAGAAATTGCCAGATCCGACTGGGCAATTTGAAATTGAAAAAGTTGATGATATGGATAGTGAATTAAAGCTAAAAGGCGCTGTATTTCAAGTGTTAGATAAAGAAGGGAAAGAAGTTAGTAGATTAATAACGGATGAAAAAGGAAAGGTGATTTCCAACCAATTAGCAATTGGAAAGTATACGATTAAAGAAATAAAAGCACCGAACGGATACATGTTACTTAGAGGTCCAATAGAAATAGAAATTACAGAAGCAGTAAAGACACAAAAAATAACAGTGAAAAATGCGAAGAATAATTGGGTAATTCCTAATACTGGTGGGAGTGGAACAACAATTTTTTACGTAATTGGTATTATGCTAATGTTTGCTGTGCTATATTTCTATAAGAAAAATCGTATATTATGAACTAATTTTATAGAGTTAGACAGATCGTTGCGTTAGAGAGTTTTTAGGACATGAGTTCGGTATTGTACTGGACTCATGTTACTAAATTTGTTGAAGGAGGAAGGATAATAGTAAACATAGAATATGTTAATGAATTAAAATATTCAAGAGGTGAACATGGTGGCAATAAAACAAGACGAAATTAAAGTAGTTGTCGGAGCTGGAGTGTTTAATAATAATCCAGGTTGGATTCAAACGCAAGAAGATGAACTTAACTTACTAGATAAAGCTACGTGGGAAGGAAGATTTGAATACAACTCTATTTCAGCTATTTTAGCTGAGCATGTATGGGAACACCTTACTTTTGAAGAAGGTGTAAGAGCAGCTGAAATTTGTTATGAATTTTTAAAACCATCTGGTCATATTCGGTGCGGAGTCCCTGATGCATTCTTTCAGGATGAGGCATATCAAAATATAGTTCAAATAGGGGGCCCCGGTCCGAAAGATCATCCAGCAGCAAGTCATAAAATCGTTCATAATTATATAACATTAACGAAAATGTTTGAAACTGCTGGATTCGAGGTAGTTTTACTTGAATATTGTGATGAAAATGGTCGGTTTTATTACAACGAATGGGATGCAAACGACGGTGTTATTTTCCGTTCGAAAAGGTATGATTCTAGAAATAAAGGCGATAAACTTGGTTTTCCATCGCTAATCGTCGATGCGATTAAGCGCTAATCATTCAACAAAAAAGGAGTTAATCCTATGATTTCATAAGTCGCAAATGCGGCTTTTTTATTTGTACATAAATCTATATTTAATTTTCAATATTATATAATTCGATTTAGAAAATATTTAAGTTTTTCTCAGCACCATTCACTTTAAATTAACACTTCGTTGACATAAATATTTATTTTATATTTATATTCGTGTAAAATGAAATGGGAACATATATTCTATATAAGGAGACAATCAAAATGATAGCTGAAATTAGGAAACTAACTGATGGATATATTGTAAAATTTGAACGCCAATTTCCATATACGGCAGAAGAAGTTTGGTCTGTATTAACAGAAAACAGTAAGCTGAAAAAATGGATGCCCAATTTACAGATTGAAAGCCTTAAAACTGCTGGAATAATAAAGTTCGACATGATGGACGGTTCATTCATAAATATTGATATTTTAGAGTGTCAACTAAACTCAGTACTTGAATTTACTTGGGATAAAGACCGTGTCAGATTTGAAATACATAATGAGGAAAATGGTACCCTTTTACTTCTTAAAGAGTACATTCATGAATTAACAGATCATACACCGAGAGATGTAGCTGGTTGGCATATTTGTTTAAATCTTTTTTCTTTCGTTTTAGAAGGAGAAGAGAAAGAATTTTCTAAAGATGAATGGCAACAGTGGTTTGAAATATACAAGGATAAGATTCATGAAGTGAGAGGATAATTGCATAATAGATAATATTCATTATGTAATTATTATATTGTAAAAATGCTTTTGTGAATAAATAAGAATAGAGGTTAATATGAAAGTAAATCAATTAATTGCTAATAACATAAATAAATTAGATGCAACTATACCGTTTAATAAATCGTTTGGAATTGCTGGTTTATCTGGATCGGGTAAAACAACTTTTTGCCAAACAATTGGTGAAGAATCAAAAAAACGATTAGTTTCTTTATTACCAAAGGCTGAATATCAATATTTATTTCCTAACATTATGGAAACAAATTTTAGTGCCATTAAGATGGAAGAAATGCCTTTAGTACTTTTTCTAGGAAAATCATCGATTTCGTCTAATCCGCGTTCAACGATTGGTACTCATACTGGTGTTTTTACAGAGGTTCGGGAAAAACTTGCTGAAGTATTTAATCTTTCTCCAGAGGTCTTTTCATTTAATAATCAATTAGGCTGGTGTACTGGTTGTAAAGGCCGTGGTACTACAAAAAATGTTGAGTGTAAAAAATGTAAGGGAAAACGTTATAGTGAAGAAATTGAACAACATGAAATTGATTTGTTGGCCAAGCCACATTCAATTTCAAATATTAATGATTTAAGTGTTGAATCTATTCTTTCACTAGCAAAAGAATTGAATATTAGTGAAGAAAAACAGCATATACTGCAAAATATTATTAATATGAACATTGGTTATTTAACATTAAATCGAATTATGGGTACGTTGTCAGGTGGAGAGTTAACACGACTTTATTTGGCTGAATTCATGGCAGTAAGTGAAAATGCTGTAATTATTATTGATGAGATTTCAGTTGGACTTGATCATGAAACATTATTACAAATTTTAGAAGAGATTAAACGATTAGGGTGTAAAAATCAAATTTGGCTTATTGATCATTCAGATACAGTACTAGATACATCTGATGAGCAATTGTTCTTTGGACCTGGTAGCGGAAAATATGGCGGGAAAATTGTGGAAGAATCACCAAGACCAAAGTCAATACTGTGGGATCGAAATAAAGAAATACCAACAGAATTTTATACATTCTATGATTTATATTGCCGTAATATCCAAATAGCTGAGTTTCAAATTCCTAAAAACAGGCTTGTAACAGTTACAGGAGAATCAGGATGTGGGAAATCTACACTTGTCAACGAATGTCTAGCTACAGATTTTTTGAAACGATATCCAAAAGATAAATTAGTTATGGTAGGACAAGACCGAAATCAATCAATTACAAGTCGATCAACTGTAGCAACTTTCCTAGATATTAAAAAGAAACTGACAAAGTATAGTGAAGACATTGATGATATTTTTGAGCGCTCGATTGAGGATATTATTGATGAACTTCCAAATGAAGATATCGCTTATAAACGTTTGAGCCTACTAATTAAATTAGGACTTGGCTATTTAACATTAGAGAGAAAAACACAAACATTATCGACAGGTGAGTTTCAATGTGTTCATTTAGTTTCGGAATTATTTGCAAACACTAGAAATCCACATACATTATTCATTTTTGATGAGCCTTCAAAAGGTTTATCACAAAATATTTTAAATCAATTTATCGATAGTATTAGAGGTATTCTGCAAGATGAATCAGTTTCTATCATTATGATTGAGCATAATCGTTACATGTTAGAAAGCTCTGATTATATAGTTGATTTTGGAAAAAGGCAGAATGAATCTGTAGAGCATTTGGATGTTGTTAATCATGAGGATTACTATCGTCAAAAAAGTAATGTGAATAGCACAAAGAAAATAAATATCTCTTCAATGCTTAAGCAGAAAAAAGGAGTTCACTATTTAGAAGAAAATCATATTAACTATTTTAAAAATGCCGAAAATGTTTATAAGGGCGGTATTTTAAAAAGTTTATCATCAATGGCTAGGTTAATTTATGGTGAATATGAATCTGATACAATCGCACCTGTTATTGCTATTGATCTTGAAAGACATTTATATAGTCAATATAGTTTCTTATATGAGATTGGTGGATTAATTAATCATATTGTAGCTGCTCATCCAATTAATAAAGATACGAGAAGTTTTGATTTCTATTCACAGGACAATCATTGTCCATCTTGTTCTGGACGTCTTCAAATTGAAGTTTTTGATAAAGATATTGCCATTCAAGATAAAAGTGTTCCATTTTGGGATGGGCTATTCGATCCAGAAATCATGAAGGTATTAAAATTTTATCAGCATGAAAAAATAGAATTTCTATTCGAAGAAATAAAAAATGAGCTTGGTCACGATTTGTCAAAGAGCTATAATGATATGTCAGAAGAAGAAAAGCATACGTTTTGGTACGGATATTTTGAAAAATCATTTTATGATAAAAAAGGAAAGACACGTAGAACATGGGTAGGGTTTAATACAATTATTGGTGGGTATATTGTTATTTCAAAAGCACCTATTAAAGAAGAAATTAAGAGTTCAAAAAAAATGATGAAATGTCCAATTTGTGAGGGGACGGTTTTAAATCATCATAAACCACTTAAATTTGGTAACGTAGATATTCGTGAAATAATCAATCAGCCTATTAATAAAGTATTGAAAACAGTTGGTGATTTACCGGCACTTGTTACATTGAAGTCTATTGTTGGTGGCGATATGGTATTGACAGAAGATGTTTCTTTATTGCCAAGAAAAGCACAAGTTGCACTGAAGATGTTTGAATTAGAACAAGCAAGCTTTTCAAACTATGAAATGGTGTTACAAAATGTCTTACCATTCTGGAACGAAATAAAAGGAAATATCGAATCCATTAGTGTTAATAATCAAGTAACTGTTTGTGATTTCCCTAATGTTTATGAAACGAGAGAAACCATTATAGATAAGTATTTCACAAATGGTAAATATAAAAAACTTACGTATGTATACGAAGCGTTTGGATACAAAAAATTAGTTACCCAAATTAATAAAATTAAAAAGAGTAATCCATGTCCATTTTGTAAAGGTAAGAAAGTGATAACCGAAGATAATCTACATGATGGTGTCTTTAAACTAACAATTCCATGTGTAACTTGTAATGCAAGTGGTATTAATGACGAAGGGTTAAAAGAAGTTGTTGAGGGCGTGGATGTACAAACGTGGTTAACTGGAAAAGTAAGTGATGTTGTGAATGAAAGCTTATTAACAGAAGCTGTTGGACAAATACCAATTTTTAATCGCATACGTGAGTTGGATAAACGAGATATGATAGCGGTTTATGAATGTCTTGAGAAAAATAACTAGTGATGGATTTGTCAATTGCAGTAGTCATAAAAACAGGAATATAGGTTTTTAATTATATAAATATAACATGTTAAATTGTTATTTAAATCGTTAAAAATAGTTGACCCTCACACAATGTCATTGTTTAAGATAAAGTTGAGCTTTAAAGTAGATGTAACTTATAGGAGGAAATCATGTTTAAAATAGGGGATTTTTCAAAACTATCTTCCATTAGTATACGAATGTTGAGACACTACGATAAAGTGGAATTACTACAACCAGTAAAAGTCGATGAGCAGAGTGGATATCGATTTTATTCAGCAGACCAATTAAAAAAAGTAAATCAAATTCAAACGTTAAAAGCTATGGGGTTTAATATTGCTACCATCAAAGAAATAATAGAATGCGATAATATAGATACCATAAAAGAGCAATTTTTAAATCGTAGTGCTCAAATTAAAGAAGACATGAATAACCTCCAAAAACAATTACGTCTCCTCGAAGACTCAATGAAAACGATGAGAGAGGATGTTGTTGAGATGAATTATCATGTTTCAATAAAAGAAATTCCAGAAAGAACTGTAGCTAGTGTTAGAAAGATTATTCCATCGTATAATTGCGAAGGTGATTTATGGAGTGTATTAATGCAAGAAATTCAAATGAAAAATATTAGTATTGCCCAACCGAGTTATAGTATTGCGGTTTTCCATGATCATGAATACAAAGAAAATGATGTAGATATAGAAATACAGCTAAGTATTCTAGGTAAGCACGAAAATACAAAAGACGTTACATTTAAAAATATGGAATCGACTAATGTAGCTTCTATAACAGTTAATGGAAGTTATGAACAGATGACAGCTGTAAATGAGGCTGCGGCAAAATGGATTGAGACAGAGGGTTACAAATTAGCAGGCCCGATGTTTAATATTTATCATGTGAGCCCAGCGATGGAATTGGATCCTAATAAGTGGGTTACAGAAGTTTGTTATCCAATAAACAAATAAGTAATAAAAAAAGGCATGTTTTATGCCTTTTTTTATTTTGTTAATATCTCAAAATGTATAATTTTTCCTCTTTACAGTTTTCGTATCGGACTACATAAGGCAATAAAGACTTCAATTATTTTAGTAAAAGCAGCTAAAGCAAATATAAATACAGGATTGTAGGCTGAAATAATTCCACCTACTAATGCCCCCAATGGCATAGATAATCGTGTAAGTACACGAGAAAAACCTAAAACACGTCCTTGCAAATTGGATGGAACAGTTTCCTGCCGAATTGATGTAACAATCGTATTCCATGTGATATTACATGTCATCGCGATTCCGAAAGCAATTCCAGGAGCAAGCCAATATGTACTCCATAAAGCAAATGTTAATCCAAGCGCTCCAAAAAATAGGAGTAAAGGAATAAGTATACCACGTCGAAATTTCTTTTCTAAAGGAACGGCAATTAAGCTTCCTAAAAGCCCACCTATTCCTATTAAAGTATAATTATAACCACTTTGTGCGGAGGTAAGATTTAATGTCGATAATAAATAATACATAAGTACACCTAAAACAGCACTTGCTCCAAAGTTACCTACCATAGCTTGAAGTGACAAAGCTATATTTAACCGATCATTTATGAGCCATTTAAATCCATCAAACAAATCATTTAGTACATTTTGCAATGTTTTTTTATCAGTATTCTTTTTATTTAAGTTTTTCATAGAAGGTAATATAATCACAGCAATTAATGTAGCAATAAATGAAAGAACATTAATCCAAAGTACTTGAAAGCCGCCAATAAAAGATATGAAAAGCCCAGCTATGATTGGACCAAACAAACTAGCCAATTGATTAACCATTTGATATAAAGAATTAGCCTTCGTTAATGATGCACCTGCGATGTGTGGAATGACTGTAACTGTTGTTACATCAAAAAGCATGGACATAACTGCTAAGATAAAAGTAATTACGTATAAATGCCAGACTTCTAATAGATGTAATGCATGTAGAATTGGTACGAGACTTACTAAAATAATATTGATAATATCCGCCATCCAAAGTAACTTTTTTCGATCATATCGATCAACTAGTACACCAACTAAAGGGCCAAATAAAACGATTGGCAATACGTTAACAGCAAATAAAGAACCCATAATTACAGCTGAACCAGTTAATTGATAGGCAATCCAAGGCAGTGCAAAAGTATATAGTGAATCCCCGATTCGTGAAATGAGTAAACCAAAAATAAAAATCTTGTATTCTTTTGAAAAAGTTGTCTTGACAGTTAATCTTCGTTCTTGTACAAATTTCACAATTATATGACCTCCCTTTTTTATAGAGGAATTTGAAAATAATCCGTCCAATACGTATTAAATATAGAATTCCGTAAGAAGTTGTTGAATCCTACTTTATAATATTGATTTTATATAAAATTGTAGGGAATAGAAATTAGGGCGGTTTTTATGCGAGGAGACGGAATGATTTGAGAACAAAAGGGGTTGCTGGATAAAGAGTTAATCTTATGACCTTTTCCGCAATTATTGTTGTTAGCAGAACTTTTGAAAGAAGATCCTACATTAATATATCCCTTTTTTAGTTAATAATAGCCTCCTTAATACTAGTTAATACAAGGAGGCATTAAATTTTTAATAATTAATGGTATGTGTACCCTCCATCAGGAAATAATACATTACCCGTAGTAAAACTATTTTGCATTAAATATAGGACAGTATGTGCAATTTCATCATTAAATCCAGCTCGTTGTACAAGTGAAAGAGATTTATAAGCTTCGTAAGCAACTAGTCTATTTTCATTTTGTTCATTTTCTCTTTGTATTGTTCCAGGAGAAACCACATTAACTCTAATAGGAGCTAATTCCACAGCTAAAGCCTTCCCTAAACTTTCAATAGCACCATTGCAAGCTCCATAAGCAGGAGCGCCTTTAAGTGGTCTTTGACTAAATGCACCAGACATTAACACAATCGATCCAGAGTTTGAAAGAAAAGGAATTGCATATTTTACGGCATAATATTGAGGCCAAAACTTTCCGATGAAGCTACTTTCAGCAATTTCCTCTGTAGAGGTAATCGGTCCAAGTGTGTAAGAGGCTCCCGGTGTGAATAAATGATCAAAGTTCCCAACTATCTTGAAAAAATTTTGTAATTGCTCTTTATTTTGATTATCCAATATATAAGTTTGAAGATGATTGTTATTTATTACTTCTCGAGCAACTTTTAATTTTTCTTCCGAGCGTCCGGCAATAATAACATGTGCGCCTTGTTTAATTGCTTGTGTTGCTGTTGCTAATCCAATACCAGAACTCCCGCCAATGATAACAATACGGCTATTTTTTAATGTAGTAATAGACATATTTTAGCCACTCCTTTAATAAAAAATTTAGAATATAACTAACTGTGCTATGCTTTTATTATTCGCTAAAAGGGAGCAAGTGAAAAGTACGCACTTTATATGTACATAGTCGCAAATTTCGTACTAATCGCTATACATGCGGATAAGTAATAGGAAAAATTTCTAAATATGGTTTATCCGGCATTCACGGGCAGTAAAACTCTCACCTCAAAGTTAGGAAAATGCAAGGAAGTTAGGTAAGAGATCAATTGCCCGTAAAAGCTCGATTGGTTCAACTAATAATCAGTGTGGGATGAACAAAACCCCCACTGATTAAAGTTTCACTTTATGATATCTGAGGAGAGGTGAGAAAAATGGATTTACAAGAACCGAAGTTAAAAGGGGTAATAGCAACATTACAAATAATCGGTGGGAAATGGAAGTCACTCATTTTGTTTATTTTGCTAACAGATGGAATGAAACGTTTTGGTGAATTAAAGCGATTGATACCAGATATATCTCAAGGGACGTTAGCGAAGCAATTACGTGAATTAGAGCAAGATCAACTAATAAAACGCGAAATTTATCAAGAAATACCACCTAAAGTAGAATATTGCTTAACTGAACATGGAAAAACAGTCAGTACTGTTTTGGATAGTATGTGTAGTTGGGGAAGAGGGCATTTAGAATATATAGATAAAGATAAATCATAAAAATGTTATGTAAACTTATTGTAGTGTGAAGGGAAATGTTGTTTTAATAATTTGTACTTTATAATATATAATTAAAGAGTGTCGTAGGTTATTATACATATTTAATTTATTTTTACAAAGGGGAAGTAATAAGATGAACGAATTAGAGTATAAAAGCTTCTATGATAAAGTAGGAAGATTAAATGGATGGGATTTTAGCAAAATAAAATGTGAAACTGTAGGAGATACATGGGACTTTTATAGTGAGGTAAAAGAAAGGTGTAAACCATCACATATTTTACTTGATGTTGGTACAGGCGGAGGAGAAAATGTACTTAACATAGCATCATCAGCTAAATTGTTGATTGGAATTGATAATTCTAACGGCATGATTGCAACGGCACATTCTAACTTGAAAAAATCAGGTGTACAAAATGTTGAGTTTCTTCAAATGGGTTCTGAAGCTTTAACATTTCCACATGCACATTTTGATATTGCTTCAAGTTGTCATGCCCCGTTTCTGGCATCTGAGTTAGCGAAAGTAATGAAAAAGGGTGCCTTTTTCTTAACACAACAAGTAAGTGAGAATGATAAATTAAACCTGAAAGAAGCATTTGGTAGAGGACAATGCTTAGGTGAACGGGATGGTACTTTAAAAGAAAATTATATGAATGAACTTATTAGTGCAGGATTTGATCTCGTGCAAGTACGTGAATATGATGTTACTGATTATTACAGTAGGTCTGAAGATCTCATTTTCTTATTAAAACATACCCCTATTATTCCTAGATTCGGAGAACAGGAAGAGGATTTTACTATTTTACAAAAGTTCATTGATACGTATAGTTCTGAAAAAGGGATTCGTACGAATTCAAAAAGATTTATGATTATTGCTGTTAAATTATAATGTATTTTAGTGTAAAAGCTGCTTTTCATTTAAAGAAAAGCAGCTTTTTGTGTGGAAAAGAATACAGGAAATACTTGAAAATAATAGAAATAAATAAAGTGTAAATTAAAAAATCAAAATATGGAGGATAAATGTTTTGAAACGTTACTATATTAGCAATGAAAAAATAAATGTACATATTACTGAATGGGGGAATAATGACAAGCCCGTTATCTTTTGTTTACATGGATTAGGTAGTACGAGTTTAAGTTTTATAGAAATTGCTGAGGAATTAAAAGAAGAGTATAGATTTATCTCCGTTGATGCACCTGGACATGGTAAAACACCGCCATTTGAAAGAACAGAAGATTATGAGATGCACAATTTAGCAAATTGGTTAAATGAAATAATAAATGAATTGAGAATCAAATACTTCTATTTTCTATCACATTCATGGGGAAGTTTTGTAGCGTTATTTTATTTGTTAAATCATCCAGAAAAAGTACAAGGAAGTATTCTTATTGATGGTGGATATCAAACAAAAAGGCTTCGAGAAGAAACGTTGGAAGAAGAAATTGCTTATTATGAAAAGGACTTTGATAAATATGTTTTTAATAATTGGGACGAATTTTTCAAAAGTGAAAAAGAAGCTTATACTAGATGGTCTTCATTGTTAGAAGTTGCTGTAAAGGATCTCGGGATCGAAATGGATAATAAAGTATGGTGGCATGCCAGGGGGAATACAGCTAGTAATATAATAAGAGGTATGCATAAAGATGAAACAATAGATATATATGAGAAGCTACCGGCTAATATTGTATTACTTCGAGCTACAGTCCCACAAGTTTGGGCGGATTATAGAGATAAGACAGTAAATGTTTTTAAAGAGAAAACGGACAGTATAGTAAAAGTAATTCCTGATACTACACACATGTTGCACTGGGATAAACCAGAAATTGTTATAGCGGAAATAAAAAATAATTGGAGCTAACATATTCATACTAAAGTTGTAGTTTCTATATGAAAAATCCATCCTTCCGTTTGATTTTATCTATTTATAAGTGTAATACAATACGAATAGATAATAAGAAATGAGGGGGAATGTAAAGTGATTACACATATATCAGATATAAAACTACAAACGGTTTCCATAGAAGGGGTAAAACAAGTTTATAAGGACATATTATCTTTTCCAATAAAAAAAGAAACAGCATCCTTCATTCAATTTGAAGTAACACCTTATACAACAATTAGTTTTCAAGAAGTGTATGAACCAATCGCACCTGCACATTTTGCTTTTGAAATTCTATATTCAAAATTCCATGAAACAGCAAAATGGTTAAAGGACTCTGGATTACTCATTGTAAAATGGCAAAATGGAAATGTAATTGGTGAAGAGAATGGTCTATTCAATTTATACTTTAAAGACGGAGATGGAAATCTACTCGAAATTATCGCACATAGTTATGTTAAAGAGGATGTATTAGTACCACACTCACCTTTAAACATTTTATACGTAAGGGAAATTGGTCTTCCTGTTAAAAGTGTACCTGTTTTTACGGAATGGTTAAAATCAAATCTAAATATGAAAACGATGGAAGATGGGGATATTTTTAACTTTGTTATAGGTGGCACTGCATATATCGTCGCGACTTGGTGGCAGCGACCTTGGATTCCAATCGCGATGAAAGCTCTATCACCGAAAGTATACGTTTCTTTCGGAACACCAGACGTCGCATTTTTACAGCGAATCCAAAATAACTTTAAGAAAAATAGTGTATCATTTGAATGTAAACGTAATGAAGTATCATTTATTGAGCAAGGATATACATTTTCAATTGTGCATACATCAGAGTTTCATTCTGATATTCCTAAACAATTAAACTTACCGCTTTCTATTTAAGGATGAAAAGCGGTAAGTTTTTTGTATATTCGTGAAGAAGGTTTTAGCTAGGGTTACAGTGAATTTAAAGAGAAGTACAAGGTGTTATTTTAATTTATGTTAAGGGGAGAAATGAAGTGGTTTTAGGTAATCCAATTGCAAAAGGGAATACTGCAGAAATTTATTTAACTGATGATAAGGTTGTAAAATTATTTAAAGATTACCTCCCAGATACAGAGTCTATGAATGAAGCAAAAAAACAAAAATATGCGTATTCATGCGGGCTGCCAGTTCCAAACGTATTTGAAGTAATAAAGATACAAAATAGACAGGCAATTATTATGGAACATGTAAAAGGGGACAACATTGGTGATTTTCTGCTTAATAATTTAAATGAGGCAGAGCGTTATATCGGCCTTTGTGTTAATGAGCAAAAAAAAATCCATGCTATACATGTAAATACAGATGAAATGGAGTTAATGAGGGAAAGGTTAGAGAGTCAAATTAAATCTGTACATAAATTGGATGAAAACAAAAAGAAAAACATATTACTAAAATTAGATTCTATTACATTTGATTTTAGGCTATGTCATGGAGATTTCCATCCATTTAATTTAATTTTGAGTAAGGAAGAGAAAGTGAAAGTTATAGACTGGGTAGATGCTAGTTCAGGGGATATTCGCGCAGATGTATTTCGAACATATTTGTTGTACTCACAATCTTCGGTAGAATTAGCTGAGATGTATTTACATATATATTGCAGTCGTACCGGCTTATCAAGAGATGAAGTTTTTCAATGGGCTCCTATAATTATTGCAGCTAGATTTTCTGAAAAAGTATCACCGCAAAATGAAGTGTATTTGAAAAGATTATTGAATCAGTATTTATAAGTCATAAAAAAGGCTGTCAGCTAATTAATAAATGCTGTTGTTTAACCAAATTTTCCTTGCAGTTAAACAACAGCATTCTTAAATATTGATATAGGTATTCTTATTTTCGATCTTCATCCTATAAAGGTTCATAATCCGTACTTGTTCCTCCGTTAATTCTTCTTTATCCCAATACATATGCATTAAGCTATATTCAAAAATCTCCTTTAATTTAATAAATAACGGAAACTTGTCTTTCATCTCTTTTGGTAGCTCATTTTCCTTTTGGTAGCCTTCAAATAGTGCTTTTGTAATAGAATACTCATAGTCAACGATATTCCCATTTCCAGCAAATGAATATTCTATCGCACTATAAATAGGAACGGCTAAATCGAATATGTAAAAATGTTTTTGGAATGAATCCAAGAGAATATCAACTTAACAAAATGCCTATTCAATCATTTGTTAAACTAAATTTAAATAAAGAAGGGGCGTTTAAAATGAATATTTCTAGAAAAATAGAGTTTGAACAGTTACGAGATAGGAAGAGTGAGCTATTTGATAAAGAGGTACTTAACATATTAAATGGTCAAGTTATGTATGAAGAATTTAAAAACGAAAAGCTAATGGGTGATTCTGATTATGCACCATTTAATGAGGCAATGTGTGTGAACCCTGCTACTACACAAGTTTTTGATGAGGATTTTATTAAAACAAGAGCGGAAGGACATAACAGTTCCGTAGAAAGTTATACAAAAAAGGTTATAGATCCGTTAGAAAAACTTTTTACGAAAAATTATAAATGTATTGTTTTATGGTTTGGTGAAGATATGTTTTGTCAAATGAACCTACTTACCATACTTTCTCACCTTGAACAGTCTGTTTATGAAGGGAAGGTATACTTAAATAGCTTTAGAGAGGATGAATTTAAAGTAAATCAAATTGAACTTGAATTGGGGAAGTATTCTTCTATATACAATGAAGTATTAGTAAACCATAAAAAGACCTCCCATAAGGTACCACCTGTAATGTATCAGGCTATAGACTTATTTTTAGAAATGTTAACAGAAGATAATGCAGTAATGAAATTCATTTCTAAAAATAAAGATTTATCAACTCAAGAATTATTAACGAAGTTGTTTCATCTTTTTCCTACAATCGGATATGGAGATACTCAGTACATAGAACTGATTAATAAAATAAAGAAGAAAGCTACACCAAAAATATAGGTGCAGCTTTCTTCTTATAATTGCTCAAGTAATTCTAATTCTTTTTCTACAAATAGCATTAGTTCTTTAATTGTTTCACCAGAAAAATCAAAACGAATACCGGCTGCATCATACACGTCTTTTATAGATTGCGAGCTTCCTAGTGATAATGCCTTTTTATAATTTTCTAGCGCTTGCTTAGGATCCTCTTTATATTGTTTATACATTTGTAATGCACCAAGTTGGGCGATCGCATATTCAATATAATAAAATGGTACTTCAAAAATATGGAGTACAGGTAACCAACTCGTTGCTATCCAGTTTTCGTAGCCATCAATATGTATGACGCTAGACTGATAATGTTTTTGAAGTTGTAAGTATTTTTCATTTCTTTCTTTAGAAGTATGACTTGGATTTTCATACAGCCAGTGTTGAAATTGATCGACAATAAGCATAATAGGTAAATATGAAATAACATCTTTAAAGAAGTTAATTTTTGCTTGTTTTAAATCTTTTTTGTCTGTATAGAAGGTATCCCAATAATTAAGCGAGAATAACTCCATTGTCATACTGGCTAGCTCAGCTGTTTCAGCTGGAATTTCTATATACTGTCGTAATTTTAATGGTTTTATGAGTTCGTTATGAATACTATGACCCATTTCATGTATAAAAGTGACAATATCATCTTGTGTATAATTTAAGTTCATAAAAATATAAGATAATTGTGAAGCTGGTAAGTACTCACAAAAGCCACCAGCTGCTTTTCCTTTGCGGCTTGTTAAATCAAGACAATTGTGTTTATACATTCGGTTTAAAAGTGCTGAAAATTCAACATCTAGTTTATTAAAGATATGAGTGCTCTTTTCAATTAAATCATTTTCATTTGCAATAGGTTTAAGTACTTTTTGATCTGGAGTTACAGCTGATACATCCCACGGGCGAAGTGTATCCAATTGCAGTTTATCTTTTTTCTCTAGCAATATTTTATCTTTAAGAGGCACAACATACTTACGTATGGATTCAGCTAGTTCATAGCAATCTATCGCTGAATAATCAAAACGCTCGTATTTTTTGAACATATAATCGCGATAATTCTCTAGTTGAATATTTTTTGCTTTTTGATGGCGAATTTCAATTAATTGATTTAATATGTTTTGCAGTTCTTTTTCAACAGATAAAAATTGTTCAGAAATAATGGTTTTTGCCTTTTTACGGGTGTCACGATTCGAATCTTGTAAATAGGATTGTAATTCTGTTATCGTTTTTTCTTCTCCGTCCCAAATTCCACTTAATCCTCCAGTGATTTCAAAGTACTCTGTGACTAATTTGTCTTCCTTTATTTCTAATTCGATATTTTCCTCACAAAATAACTTTTGAGCATTTTTTATTTTTGTATCTAATAAACCATATACATTAGAATCTAATTCCATTCGAAAAGGTGACTCTAAATATTTATTATCCAATAAATTTTGGTATCGCTTTAAAAGTGGCTTTACAAATTGTTGATCATGTTCAAAAGTATCCTTTATTTCTTCATCATCCGTATTACATTGAAAGGCGATGTAATGTGATCTTAATTGTTCTTCGATGTCCCAAATTACTTTTGACTGCTCTTTTAACCAATTTTCAAGGTCTAGTTTTGAAGAAATCATTTTATTTAATAAAGTCGAAAGAGTTTTTTCCAATTGTAGTACATTACTAATATCAATCGTATTTACACGTTGCATTATATATCCCTCACTTTGTATTTATTCATAGAGATATTCTATTTATTAATTGTAATTCCCTTGTTAAGTGGGGTAAATGTGAAATAATGTTAAATTTAATAATTAAAGAAGGTATTTATATGTCAAAGTAAAAAGTTTATCGTAAATGAAAATATATGGAGGGGTGCTGCATGAGAAAGGGAAAGAAGTTACTTGTATTTTTATTTCCACTTGCTTTATTATGTGCCTGTGAGAATGACATTGAAGATGCTAAAAGTGAAGATTCTATAGTGATGGATATTGCCACAGCAGCGGTAAAGGAGGAATCTTTTTTTAGTGCTGCTATAAGAGATGAAAAAGAAAGAATATTAGATTTAGAGATTGCTGATAGCGAAGATAGTAACGAAATAAAAAATGATATTAATAAAAGATTGGTGATACAAGGTGTAACGTCTTATAAAATCAATATAACTCAAAGAAATAGAGAAGTTGTAAAGGCAGAGAGTAGATGGAATCAAGTTTTTGGACATATATTTGATGACGTATTCAGAAAAAATGGATATGAAGGGTTTGGTATTCAGCAAATAAATTATAAAAAGAATCAACCTGTTACCATTGATATAAAAACTAAGATTAGCGATGATGAAGTAGGGGCGAGAGAACTTGGACAGAAAATAGAAAAAGAAGTTGAAGTTGTACTTAAAACAGAAGCAGTAAAGAAATGGATTGAAAATGATTCATATGCTATTGGGATTTACGATATAGATGATCGGAAAATTAACTAATTGAGGAATGAATGCTGTATGAATGAAAAATCGATATAATTAAATATAGAATTACTGAAGGAGGTGTAAGATGTATAAGTATTTACATATTTTAAACGACATAGAAAATATGATTCAAAATGGAGAAATAAGAGAAGGAAAGAAATTACCGTCTATACGGTCACTCGTTACGCAATATGAATGTAATAAGGCAACAGTTATACGTGCGCTTCATGAATTAGAAAAGCGTCACATTATATATTCTGTCCCTCAAAGTGGATACTACGTTGTTAAAAAATCAGAGAGTACTATAGAAAATAACGAGATAATTGATTTTGCCTCCTCAGCACCAGATCCAGATGTTTTTCCGTATTTAGATTTTCAACATTGTATTAATAAGGCTATTGATACGTATAAAAATGATTTGTTTGTATATGGAACGCCGAAAGGCTTACCATCTTTAATACCAGTTATTCAAAAACAACTAGCAAATTATCAAGTCTTTACAAAAGAAGAAAATATTTTTATAACATCAGGTGTTCAGCAGGCACTTGCTATATTAACTTCTATACCATTTCCGAATGGAAATGAAACTGTATTAATTGAACAACCAACATATCATCTATATATTGATTATCTAGAAATAAATAAAGTTCCTGTAATCGGTATTAAACGTACGAATGAAGGTATCGATTTGAATGAATTGGAGCAAATATTTCAAAACGGAAAAATAAAATTCTTCTATACGATACCGAGATATCATCATCCGCTTGGAACGTCTTATTCTAAAGATGAGAAAGAAAAAATCACACTATTGGCTAAGAGATACAATGTATTTATAGTGGAAGATGATTATTTAGCAGATTTAGAAACTGATTCAAAAGCAGATCCATTATATAGCTTGGATAATTGTAGTCATGTCATATATTTGAAAAGTTATTCGAAGATTATTTTTCCAGGTTTACGGGTTGGAGTTGCGGTCATTCCACCATCCATTGCAAATGCGTTCTATACATACAAAAAGATACTAGATATTGATAGTCCGATGATTTCTCAAGCGGCTTTAGAAATTTATATAAAGAGCGGTATGTTTGAACGTCATAAAAGTAAAATTAATTCTTCCTACTATAATAGATCAATAAAACTAGCAGAAACATTAGAAAAAGTGCAAAATGAAGATCCATCATTATTTACATATAATAGACAAAACACATTTGGAATACACACTTGTTTAGAAATGCAGAAAAACACAGTTACAGAAACACTTATACAAAAATTAGGTGACAGGCAAATAAGTGTCGATACTATTGATAAGAATTATATGAGGAATTTTCCTAAAGAAAAACTGTTAAAGTTAAATGTTTCGAATGTAAAAGAAGATAAGATTGAAGAAGGTATTCGTAAAGTAATTGAGGAAATCAAGCAATCAGGGCGTTTAGATTTTCAATTTAAAAAAGAATAATACGTATAGGAAGGTTTATTGTGAGGCGAAAAATAATAACCTTGTTTGTAGCTATTGCCATAGTAATTGGAGCGTTGGTAGTTACGAAATATTATAAAGAAGATGATCAATGCATAGCAATTACTGAGTATTCAAAAGGTATTATCGTAGATTAAAATAACCGACCTATAGCAGATGTGAAAATTCAATTAAAAATAAAATGCATAGTATTTCACATGAAAAGGTGAATTTGAAATTGCGGATGGTGTTTGTGATGACATTTTGTTGCAATTAGTTACTCCAAATAACAGAGTCCACACAAGGAAATATGAAAGAGAACATATATCAAAAGTTATACAGTTGAATTATAAAAATGAGGCTGAATAAAATGAAACCATTACAAAGGGAAGTAACAATTGTGACTGGGGCAACAGATACGCTGGAAAAACAGTAGTAGCGTTAGAAAATGAACAAAATATTGGGAGTAATTATTTTGAGGAGAATGTTTTGAATCAAAATTAATATTTTTAAGAGCACTCTAGAGCCGAGTGCTCTATTTTTTATACTGTACACAAATAATGAACTTCTCTTAACTATCAAAATAGTTATTTGAAAAGCATTGGTAAAAATGAAATACAATCAAAAATAAAGTGGCAAATCCAACTCACCCAAACACTTTTTGAATTTTTCCATATATAATTTAGTGCTAATCTAACTGGGATTATAGTTATTAATAATTGCATTGGCACAAAACCGTAAGCTGGAATATGCCATAAAGCGAACAATAAACTACATATTATGGATGCTGTACTAAATTTCAATCCTAATTTTTGTAATGCAATAATTATATTAGTACAAATCAATTCTTCACCCATTAACATAAATGGTATACGGAATAAAATCATATAAATACTTATTACTTCAGCAACAGAATTTTTAGTTGCAGGTTCAAAAATGTAACTGAATATTAAACTGGAACCCATACCCACGATAATAGTTAAAGGCACACCCCAAAGTAAAGTTTTAAAACGAAAATGTTTAAATTGCTCTAATGATATTTTTCCTAAAAAATAGTATCCTATAATTCCACATAATACAAGGTTCCATAAAGCTTCAATAAGTATTCCTAACAATTGGGGTAGATTCCCCCCTAAATAAACCGCAAAAATTTGATATACAATCCCGGTAGTAATTAATAAACTAAAAGCCAAAAGAGATTTCGAAGCAATTTTTTTCTCAGTTTCCAAAATCTTTGTTTCCACAACAACCCCTTCTTTCTTATTTCTTGTTAATTATAAATATATAATAGCACATTAAAAACCTAAATAATGGTAAAAAAGATGGGTATTAAAATAATTTTTTTATCAGTAAATTCAATAGATAATAAAATCGAGTGGTTTGAGTATGAACTGCTGAGAATTCAACGTTAAAAGATAAATTATAAAATTATGATTAGGAAATTGTTGTATTTATACATAGTCTTATACATTTTTAAAGTTTTGTTAAACTAATGTTAATATTTTACTGTTAGATGCTATCATTAAATTATAATTTATATTTTGAATAGGAGGGAGATCGAGTCTATGGCGGTACGTATAGTCGATGATTTACAACAATTATCATTGTTACTTATGTTTTTAAGTACATTCATATTTTACAGATACTTAAAGAAGGTTAAACGAGAGAGAAAATTGACTGGCTTTGAATGGACAATGTATTTTGTCACTCAATTTGCGACATTAATTTGGGCAATTACTTATTTTATTAAACACTTAGCTGAATCGTAAATACTAATCATTCAATTTAGTTTACTGTTATCTATTTGGGATATAAATATAGTCCGTATCTAAATCAATGACAACATTGCTTATGACGTCTTCTTGTAGTAACTTTGGAATTTTTTTGTAATGATAGCGTACACAAAATAAGCTTAGCAGATCCTCATTAGATATCTCTTCATTTTTTACATTTAAATACATCGTTATTAATTCGTTAATAGAACAGTTACGGCCAATAACATACTCGTTTATTCTATATCCATCAAATTCAATTATCATGTTATCACTGTTGGGTGCTAGCCAACGCTATAGCTTTAATTTTGGATGAATCTATTATACATTGTTTGAAATTTAGTGAGAATATATTTTTATAAAGTGAGAGGATATGAATGGAACAATATAAGTTAGTTTTAGAAGGTGCGAAACAACTTAAGTGGGAAACAAATGAAATTAAGGACATACAGGACGATGAAATTATCGTTAAAACAATCGCAGGATCGATAAGCATTGGGGCCGAGTTACCACAGTATAATGGATCCGATGTTACAGATCCGCATCCTTTTTATCCAAGAAAAACTGGATATGAAAGTTATGGTGAAGTGATTGAAGTTGGTAATCAAGTAACACATGTAAACGTAGGTGATAAAGTAGTTTCTTTTTATGGACATGAAACGATAGGGATAGTTAAGGCGCATAAAGTAATTCGAGTGCCTAGTTCTATACAACCTAAAATTGCTTTATTATCTATTCTTTCATGTGATGCCGCTAAAGGAGTATTGAAACTAAACCCGCGACAGGATGAAAAAGTACTTATAATTGGAATGGGAGTTATTGGTTTACTCGCTTGTTATTTCTTAAAATACTATGTAGGCATTGAGCATGTGGATGTTATTGAGCCTAATAAAAATAGAAGAGATTTTGCAAAGAAGTTTGGTACGAAAAACATATATGATTCAGAAGAGAAAATAATAGAAACATATAATTATGGTTTCGAATGTTCTGCTACAAATAGTGGGTTCCATACTTTGCAAAAAGCTCTTAAAACTAATGGTAAAATATGTATACTGCCTGATGGTAATATAGAAGAACTAACATTAACTGCTAACTTTTATCAGAAAGAATTACAAATTATTGGATCAAGTGACGGATACGATTATCAAAAACATGCAGATTGGTTTTTTGAAGAAATAGGAAAAACACCATTTATAGAGGAGATCTTTCAACATGAAATACATTATACTTCACTCATACAATGTTTTGATGAATTGAGTTTAGGGATAATTAAACCATTAAAAGTATATGTTTCATATGAATAACGAAAAAATGAGCAAATATTTGTCACATACCTTACAAATGTTTCGTCACATTTATGATTATTAAATGAGGAGGAACATATATGAAAATATTTGTAGCAGGTGCAACTGGTGTAATAGGACGTTCTTTATTGCCAATGTTAATAAAAAATGGGCATACGGTGTTTGCGATGATTCGTAATACTTCGCAAGTAGAAGCAATGAAAAGGTTGGGTGCCATACCAGTAATAGCTGATGTATTTAATAGAGAGGCTGTATTTTCTGTATTAGAAGAAACAAATCCCGATGTAGTTATTCATCAATTAACGTCATTGTCATCATGGAATTTTGAGGATAATGCAAAAATTAGAACAAAAGGCACTCGTAACCTTGTCGATGCCGCTAAAAATGTAGGGGTACAGAAAATAATCGCTCAAAGTATTTCATGGGCGTATGAACCAGGGGATACATTTGCGACTGAAAAAGACTCACTACATATTACTGCTTCTATGCCTCGGCAAGTCACTGTTAATGGCATATTGAAATTAGAAAAAGCTGTTACTGAGTTACCTGAATCGGTTATACTTCGTTACGGCACATTATACGGACCAGGAACATGGTATGCGGAAAACGGATTAATAGCAAATCAAGTTCGTAATAATGAAATTATCGCATCAGACGGGATAAGTTCGTTTATACATGTTGAAGATGCTGCAAGAGCTACTATGCTATCCCTTAATTGGCCTTCAGGAATCGTAAATATTGTAGATAATTATCCAGCAACTAGTAAAGAATGGTTACCAATATATGCAGCAGCGATAGGGGCACATAAGCCTAAAGTTCAAGATGGGAAAAATAGTTGGGAAAGAGGAGCTTCCAATAATAAGGCACGTAAAGAGTATGGATGGACACCTTTATTTCCATCATGGTCTGAAGGATTTAACAACTTAATAGGTAAGTAAAACATACCTTTAATGGGAATGATAGTAAAATACACCATTAAAGGATTGGGTTATTATGAATATAATTTGGGAAAGTATTATATTAACTTTTACTGGAATAATTGTTTTGAAAATGACAGGTAGTACATCTGTGAGCCAAATGACAAGAGCTGAAATCATTATAGTTGTATCAATTGGCCGTATTATTGTAGAACCTGTATTAAGTAGAAAAGTAGTCCCATCTATATTCGCGGCTATCATATTTGCAAGCATATTACTTATCATTCATTTCTTTGAATTGAAATCAAGGAAGGTGGAACAATTTTTAAATGGAAGTAGCATTATAATTGTTGAAAACGGAGAGATTGTAAAAGAGAATTTGATGCAGGCAAAAATGTCGGAACAACAACTTTATATGCAATTAAGAGAAAAAGGGATTCATGACGTAAAGAGTTTACAGCAAGTTACAGCGGAACCGAATGGTCGTATTGGTTATCAATTAATAAAAGAAGCACAACCAATAACTTTAGAAATGTTAGAAAAAGTATTAGATCGGTACAATATAAAAAGATAATTTCTCGTGAGAAAAAGCCAATACTATAACGGAAGTATTGGCTTTTTTATTTTTCTACAAACGTAAGGATTAATAAAATAGGGTGGATTTTAAACCAATCATTATAATAGATATAGGCTTATAATTGTGCTATATTCAATGGACTTATAGTGAATGTGGTAAAAAACTAATTTGGCATAGGTAGACGCAGCGTTAAAATTTATAAGTTTTTCATGTGATACTAAAAATGGATTGAAAATAAGGAGATAGATACATAATGGAATTTTGGGAATCAAGTTTTATCGAAAAACAAACGATGTGGGGATTTGAACCTACAGAATCTGCAATTTTGACAAAAGGTTTTTTTCTTGAAAAGAACGTTAAGAATATATTAGTTCCGGGTATTGGATATGGAAGAAATGCAAAGGTTTTTATCGATAATGGTATAAATATAACAGGTATTGAAATTTCGAAAACAGCAATCGATTTAGCAAGAGAAAACGGACTAGAAGATGTTAGTATGTATCACGGTTCAGTAAACGAAATGCCTTTTGATAATAAACTGTATGATGGGATATTTAGTCATGCACTTCTTCATTTGTTGAATGAACAGGAAAGAGAGAAATTTATTGAAGATTGTTATAATCAGTTAAAACCAGGCGGATATATGGTTTTTACAACTGTTTCTAAAAAAGCTCCCATGTACGGAAAAGGAAAACAGTTGGATAAAGATTATTATGAGATAATGGAAGGTGTAAAAATGTTCTTTTATGATTCTGAATCTATAAAAAAAGATTTTAATCAATATAGATTAGTACAAGTTTCGGAAATTGATGAACCAAATAAGAACATGGCAAATAAACCTTCAATCAATTTCTTAATGATAAAATGTAAGAAAGAACGATAACTAAAAGTTATTAAGAATGATTAAAGATGTTTATATATTGATTATGCACAAATAAAAAGGACAAGCATATAATATAAATACCTTTTAACTTTAAGTAACCTTAACTTTCGTTAATAGGGTATCTCAAAATCCCCAAAAGAGCACTTGCGGAAACAAGTGCTCTTTTATTTTTTGTTTCATAAATATTTATAGTTGCAAATTTCGTGCAATAAAAATAAATATGAGAGAAATAATCATATCTTTATTATACGATTATTTCTGAACTACAAACGATATAGCATTTGTTTTTAATTGAATGTGTCTTTCATTTCGAACAATATCATAAGCTAATTCTTTTATTTCAACTTTTAGTTCTTTCCATTCTTTATAAATGCTTTTTAAAGTACTTATCATTTCTTCGGTTGAAAGATTAATTTCAATTAAAGCTTCTAATTCTTCATTCGTTATTGAATCAATTTCTTGTATGTTAGAGTTAATAATTAAACAATTAATACCGCCGTTTTTTGTACCTCTTTTCATAGAGTGGAGTACATTTTTAAAATCTTCTTCTGATCTGACATGTTCTAAACTTGATACTGCAACGATATAATCATAAGCGTTAGAGTCAATATGATAGTTTTCAATTGCTGCTTCTTCTGTTTTTATAGCCTCGAATACATCATGTTCTTTGCTATAAATTTGTAGCTTTGTTAAAGCGGAATTAAGTAAATCAACACATGTAACGGTGCCGCTAGTATTTTTTATTTTTTTTGCAATTGGAATGCTATTTCTCCCAACGCCAGAGCCAAGGTCAAGTACTTGCAAGTTGTTTTGTCCGTCAAAGTGGTTCATCAAGTCCATAACCGTTTTAACTGGTTTGAAAAGCCAAGAGCCAGCTTCAAACAGTTTATATTGTTCATAGCAAAGGTCGTGATATTTCTTTTCTTCTTGTCTTATGTAATCGATACGGTTCACATTGTTTCAGCTCCAATATTTTTATTGCAAAATGAATAGGTGGGACAGCCTTTAACATTTGTTTGAATTCGAAAAATACCACCAGCATGTGGATACTCTTTTAATTCGTTATCACTCATTCTTGTTCTGGCTGTTGTAACATATAAATCTGTTAAATTAGGCCCACCAAATGTACATGATGTTACATATAACGCGGGAATTGGAATGCTTAATATTTGTTCTCCAGTAGAGGGATTCCATCTAGTTATTTTTGAACCTCCCCAATGTGCAATCCATAAACAACCTTCTTCGTCAATTGTCATACCATCAGGTAGACCATCATTTTCAGAGAAATTGATTACATCACTTGGATTATGAATGTCTCCAGTACGTATATTATATTGATAGCGAACCACTTTTTTAGTAGGTGTATCTATAAAGTAAAAGTATGTATGATCAGGTGACCAAGCAATTCCATTTGATGTATTTACATGTAAAACTTTTTTCTCTACACTTAAATTATGATGTAAACAATACAAGGAACCTGCAGCATTCATACCGTATGTATCTGTAGAACCTGCCCAGAAACGACCAGCTGGATCACATTTTCCATCATTGAAACGATTTTCTATTAAATGTGGTTCAGGGTCAAAAATATGTGTCAGTTTTTCTGTATTTACATTAATAGAATAAAAGCCGTTTTCCATGGCTAAGAGTAGTACATCCTCTAAATATGGAACAACACAGCCAATTTGTTGATTGAGAACAATTACTCGGTTCGTATTAGCGGTAGGATTATATATGCATAATTTTCTCTCCATAATATCAACCCAATATAAAAGTTGCTTTTTTCCATTCCAACATGGTCCTTCAGCTAAACTTGCTTTAGCATCTAAAACTAATTCTATATTACTGAACAAGATGTTCACCTCGCGTTATAAGATATTAATATAATTCGATAAGAATAGAGGTAAACCTTTTAGTCAAAGGATATTAAAATTTATACTGTAGAAAAATGACCTTCTCAAGTGATTAAAAAAGTGTATAAACAAGGAGAGGAAAATGCATATGATGTTTTATGAGATTGTTTGCTTTTCTTGTAAGAATATATTTCGTGTTTACGAAGGCAGTGAAAAATATAAGCGATTTAAAGAGAAACCAAAAGGGGCATATTGTTGTGATGAGTGTAGCCACAAAATTCAATTAGAAGCGATAAAGAATTTTTTTAGATAATTTTACGATTTCGATTCGGAAAAGTTTGACAATAAAAGTGTTATAAATTATCATATTAAAAAACTAATATTTAAGGCATAGAAGAGAAGAGTAGTTAAGAAAGAATACGTACAGAGAGCTCTGGTAGCTGAGAAAGAGCGGTATACATCTTAATGAAAAAAGACTTGGAGCTGCGCAAGGAACTAATTTATTTAGGGATGGTGCGACGGGTTCTCCCGTTATAGAGATAGGGTATAAGCATATTTTGCCGTACCTGAAGAGGTTAATATGGTGACATATTAACAAACTGAGGTGGTACCGCGAAGCTAACAACTCTCGTCCTCAAGATGAATAATCTTGGGGGTGGGAGTTTTTTTGTTGCATAAAACTGGAAATGAGAAACAAAAAATAATTGAGGTGAGTAATATATGCATTGGGCGTATGAAGTAGCACATGAATTAATTAGGAAACATCCAAATAAAGAAATGTTTGTTTGTGCATCTGGAATTAGTCCGTCAGGTTCTGTTCATATTGGGAACTTTCGTGAAATCGTAACGACTTATTTCGTAGTAAGAGCACTTCAAGATTTAGGGAAAAAGACTCGTTTTATATTTTCGTGGGATGATTATGATAGGTTTAGAAAAGTTCCAAAAAATATTGATCCATCTTTTGCAAAGTATATTGGTATGCCATACTGTGATATTCCAGATCCGTATGGATGTCATAACTCGTATGCGGAGCATTTTGAAAAAGAGTTTGAAAAATCGCTTCAAGCATTTGGAATTGAAGTAGAATTTATTTATCAACATGATGAATATAGAAGCGGAAGGTATAACAAAAATATATTAGAGGCCTTGTATAAACGAAAAGAAATATATGATATTTTAATGGGTTTTAAAACTAGAGAGTGTAGTGAAGAAGAGCGAGAGAGCTTTTATCCAGCTACATTATATTGTGAGAGATGCGGAAAAGATACAACAACTATTACACATTTTGATGAAGTATTAAAAACAGTCCGGTATGAATGTGAATGCGGAAATGAAAAAGAGTTATCCGTATTAAATACAAATAAAATGAAACTAAACTGGAAAATCGATTGGCCGATGAGATGGATGATAGAGGATGTTATTTTTGAACCGGGCGGTAGAGATCATTCATCAGAAACGGGTAGTTATAATGTATCAAAAGAAATTGCAAGGAAAATATTCAATCGAGAAGTGCCTCATTACGTTGCTTACGATTTTATTGGTATTAAAGGGAATCATGAAAAAATGTCTAGTTCTTCAGGGAATAGTATTACACCAAGCAATTTATTGAAAGTGTATATACCAGAAGTAATTCTCTTTATGTTTGCAAAATACAAACCAGGCGCTGCTTTTCATATTGGGTTGGATGAAGATGTGATTCGTAATTATACAGAGTATGAGCGATTGAAAGATAGTTATGAAAATAAAACGCTCAAAAATGAAGATTTATTTGATGCAATTAAAATCTCTAGAGTTGATAGTGAGATTAAAGAATATCCGAAATTTAATCAAGTAGCAGGAACGTTACCATTATTAAATTTTGATTCAACTATTTTACAGGGGATATTAAAGAAAATAGATAGGAGCTATGCATTAGATGAAATGAGAGCGATAAGTAATCGCGCAGAGTATTGGATAAGAAACTTTCAATCTGAAAAATTAATCGCGGTAAATGAGGAGAAAAATGCAGAGTTTTACTACACATTAGATGAAAGGCAGAAAGAATGGCTAGTAGAAGTTTGTAAAATACTTCGTTCTAATAAAGATTACTCTAACTTAATGGAGCAATTATATGGGATTTGTCATCATGAAAATAAAAAAATAATGAAAGAAAATCAAAAACAATTATTCACTATTATATATAAGCTCATTATGAATCAATCAAATGGTCCTCGTATACCATTATTAATACATGTAGTAGGCATAGAAAATTTCATCACACTATTAGATTTCTAAAACACAGTTAAAAGCAACGCAAGTACCAAAATTTCTAAGTACTTGCGTTGCAAATTTTACTATCGTGAATACATTTTCGGACATTCATCACCACTTGGTTCATAAAAACAATGGCTTTTAAACTGTCCTACAAATGGCTGATTATACCATTCAGGCGGACAAGCTCCAACTGGACGGAAATACCAAAGAGCCCATCGTGCAGGCCAGCGCCATTGACCTTGTAAAACTTTTCGTGCGATTTCTTTTTCTGATTCACGAGCGCGTTGATAAAAATATCCATATTGTACTGCTTCAAATCCGCCGGGGCTTTGATATACAGCGTCTCGTACGGTACGGAGTTGTTTAAAATCTAAGCAATCACAAAATACACGGTTTACTACTACGCAGCCAACTAACTCCTCACCTTGGCGACCTTCGCCTTCAGCTTCAGCACGAATTAATCGAGCTAGTAAATCAACATCACTTTCGTTGTATGGAATAAGGGGCATAGTGATACCACCTTTCTGTTATAGTAAAGAGTGTATGTTATAAAACAATCTGCGTGCTTTTTTACATAAAAATAACATTTAATTTTAAGAGGAGCTTGTATAAAAAAAGCTAATTAGTAATAGTAGATAAATATAAAAGGGAGAGGTATTATGTATCGAATTCATAAAGACCATATCATTTACTCAATGTCACCAGAAAATAAGCCGTGTATGGAAGTAGAAATTGGGAGCAGTCTTGTATTTGAAACATATGATTGCTTTGAAAATCAAATCGATTCTGAAGATGTTGTGTTACAAGAATTAGATTGGAACCGAATTAATCCAGCGACTGGACCTGTATATGTTAAAGGAGCAGAACCTGGCGATATATTAGTCGTAACGATTGAAAAAATTGAAATTGCAGAGCAGGGCGTTTTAACTACAGGTGCAAACCTTGGTGTAATGGGTGATGAGTTAAATGAAAATACAGTGAAAATTGTCCCAATACATAATGAATATGTTTTGTTTTCAAGTGAACTACAAATCCCGATTAATCCAATGATTGGGGTAATTGGTACTGCACCGAAAGAAGAGAGCATTTCATGTGGCAAACCGCATGATCACGGCGGGAATATGGACTGTAAAGAAATTAAAGAAGGAACAACATTACTACTACCAGTTAATGTCCCAGGAGCACTATTAGCATTAGGTGATTTACACGCAGCAATGGGTGATGGTGAAATTGGTGTTAGTGGTGTAGAGGTTGCTGGTGAGGTAACGGTAACAGTTCAAATTATAAAAGGAAAACAATGGCCATTACCAATGGCTATTCAAAAAGAAAAAATGATGACGATTGCTTCAGAGAAATTGTTAGATGATGCAGCAAATCGTGCTGTACGTAATATGGTGACATTTTTACATGAAGAATTAGCAATGTCTAAAGCTGATGCAACGCTTTTATTATCGGCAGTAGGTAATTTAAAAGTTTGCCAAGTTGTGGATCCGCTGAAAACAGCGCGTATGGAACTAGGAATGGATTATGTGGAGAAACTAGGATTTACTTTTAGTAAATTTCATATTAAATAGATAAGGGACGAAAAAGGATACTTTTGTATAAAAGCATCCTTTTTTTAATTTACTGATTTTGTGAAAAGAGGTAGTATTTATTTTATATAAGTATATTTGAGATTGTGGATTAAAAAGGAGTTCAATAATGGTCAAAATTATGATTGTAGAAGACGATATGAAAATTGCAGAACTATTATCGACACATGTTGCGAAATATGGTTATCAAGGAGTTATTGTATCGGACTTTCAAAATGTATTAAACATTTTTTTAGAAGAACAACCAGAGTTAGTTTTATTAGATATTAATTTACCGAGTTTTGATGGGTACTTTTGGTGTCGTCAAATTCGGGGAGTTTCAACATGTCCGATACTATTCATTTCGGCCCGTGAAGGCACGATGGATCAAGTTATGGCGTTAGAAAACGGTGGCGATGATTTTATTCCGAAGCCTTTTCATTATGAAGTTGTAGTGGCGAAAATTCGTAGTCATTTAAGACGTGCATATGGAGATTATGCACCGAAATTAGAAGAACGAATGATTGAACAACAAGGTCTTTGTTTATATCCTGAAAGACTTGTATTGAAACTTAGAAATGACGAGATTGATATAACGAGAAACGAAGCCATTTTATTAGAGACATTAATGAAAAATTATCCGCGTGTTGTGAGTAGAGAAGTGTTACTTAATAAATTATGGGATAGTGAATCTTATGTTGATGATAATACATTAAGTGTAAATACAACACGTGTGCGTAAAAAGTTACAAACGTTGCATATAGAAGGTGCGATTGAAACGATTCGTAGTGTTGGATATAGATTTCATATTACTTGGGATAATGGTATAGAAAAATGATAAGGTTGTTTATACGTGATCATATACCACTTATTTGCTTTACCATAATTCAACTACTAGCTATATTTCTCGTATATTGGTTTGATGGGCATAATCATATTACAACGGCGTTATATGCAATGTTTCTAGGTGTTTTCTTTATGGGAAGTTATTTAGTGTTTCGTTATTTTACACATCGTTCTTTTTATGAGCGCCTAGCAAACCCGATGCAATCTTTGGATGAATCTGTTCAAAAATCTGATTTTGCAGCTGTATCGGCTGCTCTTCAAGAACTACTTGAGGTGCAATATCGACATTATCAAAATCAGCTGCAAATGCAAGAGAGAAAAAATAATGACCATTTAACCTTTATGAATCAGTGGATTCATCAAATGAAAACACCTTTATCTGTAATAGAATTAATTACACAGGATGAAGTAGATTCACGTTTTGAAAGTATAAATGAGGAAACTGATCGATTAAAAAAGGGATTAGAAATGGCTCTGTATGTCGCACGTTTAGAAGCATTTACACAAGATTTTTATGTAGAAAGAGTACAACTACATAAAATAGTGAATGATTCGGTACATGAGCATAAACGTTTCTTTATCCGAAATTTTGTATATCCAGAGCTTGAAATTGATAAGGACATTACTGTAGAAAGTGATGCGAAATGGTTACAATTTTTAATCGGACAAATACTATCGAATGCGATTAAATATTCATCAGGTAGTAGAGAGAAAATTAAAGTGAAAGCTTGTAAGGAAGGTAATAATGTTATACTTGAAATTGCTGATAATGGTGTAGGTATACCGAAGCAAGATTTACCAAGAGTATTCAAACCTTTCTTTACAGGAGAAAACGGTAGAGATTTTAAAGAATCAACTGGAATGGGGCTATATCTCGTATATGAAATTACGAAGCAATTAGGACATAGTGTAGAAATCTATTCAGAAGTTGGTAAAGGTACCGTTGTACGTATTATATTTTTTAATGTGTAAAATGACTCAGGCTAAAGAACTTTTGAAATAAGTTTTTTAGCCTTACTTTATATGGATTAAATGAAATGATATACAAGACTGGTATGATTCTAATAAAAGGTCGTGTAAGTATGTGTAATGACACAATAATAAATAAGGCTGTTAAATGAGAGGGATTTAATAATTTATTAATATATAAATAGTTTATTGTAAGAAAAAAGCTCGCCCTTTAAAAGAGCTAGCTTTATGAATTTTAATTAAGTAAACAAACTTAATAATTTATATCCAATTAATCCCAAAATAGTGATAGGAATCATCATTAAGAAAGAAGAAATTCGATGAGCATTAGAGCGTTCTAATACAAGAATCAAGATAATCCCGACTATGACTTCGGTATATCCAACAGGTAACATGTGACTATAGTCTTCAAAATTTAAAAGAATGTGAAGTCCATCTGTTACAAAAACTCCACTAATAAGTGAGCTTCCGAATTTATGAAGTGGATTTGTAGTATCTTTCCATAGAAAACCTGCAATTCCAAAGATAGTTCCTCCTATACATGCACATACAATCCATATAGATATAAAATAAATAGAGTGAGCTATATTTTTAATAACTATTGCATAACCATAGTAGCCTAATACCATTCCGAATAGTGCAAGGATACCAGAAAGTATAGCTGTACGCTTAGAATAACTAAAGCTAGCCACAAAAAAGGATGGAACTAACCAAACGCTTCCTAGATTAGCTAATGAATTCCAATGTCCAGGAAGTATACTTTGCCCCAATTTAGTTAGTATACCAACAATTATCCCTACTATAATCGGGATGAGAAAAATCATTAAAAACATATTTAACTTTGTGATTTTTAATGTCCTGTCCATAAAATCAATCCTTACATTATTATTTTCTGTAAAAATATAATAGCTTATTACAAGGGGATAATCAATAAAAAATTATCGATAAACAATAATTTATTGTTGGGTAATGAATAATATTTTGTTTTTATACAAAATTTATCCCGCTTTAATGGGCAGTAAGACCCCCACCTCAAAATTCAGCGAAGGCAAAGAAATTAGGTGGGGGTCGGGCTGCCCATAAAAGTCCGATTGGTTCAACTAATAATCAGTGGGGATGAAGAAAACCCCCACTGATTAAAGTTTCACTTTATATAAGAGAGAGTGCTTAGAAGTTTACTATTGGGGAAATCTAAAGGACGTAGTACAATCAATGTAATTTGTGCTTGTTCAATATGAAGCTAAGAAATGATAAATAAGCCTAAAAGAAAGCAATCTTTTGAACAGCACAAATAATTGCATTTACTCATACAGTACTAGTATGGTACAATATGGTTATTAATGACGGAAAGGAATGATGGGTGGACGATGATTAACTAATCTTATTTTTAAATGTTGAAATTCAATAAATTTCAATTTCTAAAAAATAGGATTAGTCTGCCCAATTCCAAACAACGGTATTGCTATTTATATTGCGCAATAGCTTATTTGGGTATAAATAATGTAATGACTAATCCTGCCAAATTTATTTGGGAGGATTTTTTTATTCTCCCTTAATGAAAGGGATCGATATTTATGAAAGAACTATTAAAATTAAATGATGTTTATGTTGAAATAAAAGAAAATATGTTGTTAGAGAAAATGAATGTGACAGTAAAACAAGGGGATGTTATCGGATTAATCGGTAAAAATGGTGCTGGTAAATCAACGTTACTTCAATTAATAAACGGGAAGATTGAACCTTCAAAAGGTACTGTTGAATGGATGCAAATGAATATGACAACAGCATATGTTGAGCAAGAAATAGAATCTTTTATTAGTAATGATGTAATTGCAAAAGAAGCAGAACTTCTTGCGAAATGGGGCGTGCCAACGAACGATTTTCATACTTTAAGTGGTGGTGAAAAGCTGAAAATTCGATTAGCAAAAGGATTTGCTGAAAATCCTAATGTCTTAATATTAGACGAACCGACAAATCATTTAGATGAGATTAGTACGGGATTTCTCATTAAACAAATAAAAAACATGAAAGGTACAGTTATCGTTGTATCGCATGATCGATATTTTTTAGATGTTGTCGCAACAAAGATATGGTCAATTGAGGACAAAAAATTAATTGAGCATAGTGGTAATTATACGAGCTACATGAAAGCACGTGAGCAAAAAAGAAAGTCGCAGCAGCGTGAATATGAAAAGCAGCAAAAAAAGATAGAACAAGTAGAAACACATATAAAAGAATTGAGTTCATGGTCACAAAAGGCACACGCGCAGTCTACAAAACAAGAAGGTGTGAAAGAATTCTATCGTGTAAAAGCGAAGCGAATGGATGCACAAGTGAAGTCAAAACGAAAACGACTTGAAAAAGAGCTGGAGAAAGCGAAAGTAGAACGTGTGAAAGAAGAGTATTCAGTTGAGTTTTCTATTCAAGCGAACAAAAAAGTAGGAAAACGTTTTTTAGAAGTGAAGCAATTAAAAAAAGACTTTCATGGGAAAGTATTATTTGAAAACGTTAATTTTACAATTCAGCACGGTGAGAAAGTTGCGATTGTTGGACCAAACGGTAGTGGGAAAACAACATTACTGAAGATGATTATGGGAACGGAAACTGCTGAAGGAGAAATATGGATTTCACCATCTGCGAACATCGGCTATTTAACACAAGAAGTTTTTGATTTACCGCTTGATAAAACACCAGAAAATTTATTTTTTAAAGAGACGTTTGAAGAAAGAGGAAAAGTCCAAAATTTAATGAAACATTTAGGGTTCCAAGCTTCTCAATGGAAAGAGCCGATTGAGCATATGAGTATGGGAGAAAGAGTAAAATGTAAGCTAATGGCTTATATTTTAGATGAAAAAGATGTACTCATTTTAGACGAACCGACGAATCACTTGGATCTACCTTCACGTGAACAACTTGAAAATACATTAGCTGAGTATAACGGAACATTAGTAATTGTATCTCACGATCGATATTTTTTGGAGAAAACAACTAACACAAAACTCGTGTTTTCAAACAATACGATACAAAAGCAGCTAGAAGAACCTACGAAAACAAGAGATGATATTGAAGAGCTACGTTTAACGTTAGAAACAGAGAGACAAGAAGTACTAGGGAAATTAAGCTTTTTAACTTCTAACGACAAAGAATATAAAGCACTGGATGAACGGTTTATGGAACTTACGAAGCAGATTAAGGAGCTTTAATGTAAGTAAGGGGGATTAACATGGATGAAGAGAGATTCACTAAGTTATTTAAAATAGATTGTGGAGATATATACCTACAAGAGTTTACGGTCAAAGATGCAGAGAGTATTTATAACATATCCAATCAACCGGAAATAGAAAAATTTTTACCGGACTGGAAATCGATGAAAGAACAAAGGGTTAATTGGGTTGTAAATTATGAAATACCAGAAAATAAAGCGTTTCTTCATGCAGTGAGAACTACGACTAACATAGATGATCACATATTAAGACTAGGAATATTTAAGAAAACCACAAATGAATTTATTGGATGGTGCTGCACAGGTATGAAAGAAGAACTCTCTTCACCAAACAGAGAGATAATGTATGCTATCTCAAATGAACATCAAAATCATGGCTATGCTACAAAAGCGACTAAAGGTTTAATTGACTTTTTGTTTAAAGAAACAAATTTAAATGTCCTTAACGCAATTGCTTTAATTAACAATGTAGCATCAAATAAAGTTATTGAAAAATGCGGGTTTATTTATAAGAGCCAACAGAGGATAGAAAATCAAATATATAATCATTATATATTGAGAAAATCTGAGTGGATAAAAATATAACGTTGGGTAGTAAAAGACCGATAGCAATCGGTCTTTTACTCATTTATATAATAAAGATTTATTATACATTGTATTTCCTACTACTATACAATTATTATAAGATAGTTATGCGCTAATTTTAGTTTGAAAATAGTTTTATTATCAGTTTTTTTAGAAAACTTACAAGCGTGTAAGATAAATGAAAGACGAATCAATATGAGCTGTAAGACAATTCATTTACACTCTGTTATGAGACGTGCAAATGAAGGGAGAATATACATGGAAATTTTACATGCAAAAAGTATTAGTAAAGTATATAAAGGGAAAGTACCTTATAAAGCATTAGTTGATATTGATTTATCAATTCAAGAAGGTGAATTTGTAGGGATTATGGGGCCATCTGGTAGTGGAAAAACAACGTTATTAAATATGGTATCTACTATTGATTCTCCATCATCGGGAGAAATTTTAATAAATGGTACAAATCCTTTCCAATTATCATCAGAAGATTTAGCGTTATTCCGCAGAAAACAATTAGGATTTGTTTTTCAATCATTTAATCTTCTTAGCACACTTACTGTAAAAGAAAACATCGTATTGCCGATGACTTTAGATGGTGTTTCCGTGCAAGAAATGAACAAGCGATTGGAAGAGATTGCAGAGAAGTTAAATATTACAGATATCTTGAATAAAAGAACATTTGAAATATCAGGGGGACAAGCTCAAAGAACAGCAATCGCTCGTGCGATCGTTCATAAGCCGCAATTATTACTTGCAGATGAACCAACAGGGAACTTGGACTCTAAATCTTCAAATGATGTAATGGAGATGCTTGATACTCTTAATAAAGAAGAAAAAGCAACGATGATGTTAGTTACACATGATCCGTATGCTGCGAGTTTTTGCAGTAGAGTAGTATTTATTAAAGATGGTCAACTATATAACGAAATTTATTGTGGTGAAAGCAGACAAGCCTTTTATCAAAAGATTATGGATGTTCTTTCTTTGTTAGGAGGGAAAAGGCATGACTTTTCGTCAGTTCGCATTTAATAATATTTTTCGTAATAAGCGTACATATGCTGCCCATTTTTTAAGTAGTGCATTTTCTATTATGATTTTCTTTACGTATGCTCTTTTATTATTTCATCCTGATTTACAAGGTGAGTTGAAATCGACAAGTGCAACAATAAGTGCATTTGGTACATTGGGATTTTCAGTTTCGCAAGGATTGATTTTTGTATTTTCATTTTTCTTCATTTTATATTCAGTTAGTTCGTTTTTAAAGACGCGTAAGAAAGAATTTGGCGTTTTAATGATGCAAGGTATGTCAATGAGACAGCTTAAGAAATTATTATTAATTGAAAATATGTTGATTGGACTTGGTTCAATTTGTATAGGGATTTTCATTGGACTCATATTTTCTAAACTAGTCTTATTGATAAGTGCAAGTGTATTAATGATTAATAATGGTTTACCTTTTTATATACCAGTGCGGGCTGTATTATTAACAGTTATCACATTTCTTTTCTTGTTTTTAATTGTTTCATTATTTACATTTAAAATGATAAAAGTAACGGAACTTGTGGAACTTATTCGAGCAGAGGAAAAGCCAAAACCTGAACCGAAATCTTCAGTTTTATTATCGCTACTTTCTTTAATTAGTATAGGATATGGATATTTTTCAGTATTTCGCTTCATACCAAGTACTAATTTTATTACGCTTGGAATAGGTGTGCTCCTAGTAATTATAGGAACGTATTTTTTATATACACAGTGTAGTGTTTATATATTGCACCTTGCTAAAAGGAGAGAAACTTTCTTTTTAAAGAGAACAAATATACTAACATTTTCAGAATTAATTTATCGTATGAAAGATAATGCAACAATGTTTTTTATAGTATCTATTATATCAGCAGTTGCTTTTACAGCAATTGGCACGACAGCTGCTCTTGGAAATAAAGATTTAGTAAGGATGACGAATCCGTATACATTACTATACATGGCTCCTGAAAACAACAAAATAGCGGATAAACATCTCTCTATTATAAAAAACCATCTGGCTGATGCTAATATTCCGTATCGAATGGCTTCATCTTCATATATATATACAGAAAGTAATGTATATGTAATGAAATTAAGTGAATATAACGAACTTGCGAGAGCACTAGGGTATCAACAAGAAACGATTGAAAAAGAAGATGAAATGTTATTAATTCCTGGAATGGTATCACAAAAACAAGAATTTAAAAATGGTGATTATAAGAAGAATATTGAAGTCATTCAAGGCGATTGGACAAAGACATTTCATGTGAAAAAAACTGTCGATAATTTAGTTTTGCCACATGATACGAAAGGGATATATATTGCTATTCAAGATCATGTATATGATGGAATTCCACTGAATAGTGGTCCAGATAATGAAGATATTATTCAATATCGTACTTACGGATTTGTTGTAGATGATTGGATAAAAACGAAAGAGGTTTCAAACCAATTAAATAATATATTTGATCAAGAACCTAGAGATATACATTTTGAATTTAGAGCACTAACAATAGAGTTGTTAAGTGCAAAACAAACGAATGGGTTATTACTTATGGCTAGTGTTTTAGTCGGAATCGTTTTCTTCACATTTGCTGCTAGTTTTATTTATTTCCGATTATATACTGATTTGAATCGTGATCAACAGCAGTATAAAATGATTTCGAAAATGGGGTTAAGTAAACGGGAGCTAAAGAAAGTTGTAACGAGACAGTTATTATTAATGTTTTTCTTACCAATTGTCGTTGCAGTAATACATACTGTAGTCGCTTATATGGCATTACAACAATTAGTCGATTTTTCTATTCTAAATAGCTCTATCGTCATTTTAATTTCATTTATATGTATACAAGTTTTATATTTCTTTATAACTCGTTGGCGTTATTTACAAAAGCTTCATAAGACAATGGAACAATAGAGAAAATCAGCAAGTAAGATTGCAGAAAAGCATGTAAAAAAACAATTTGAAGTTATGGAAGGAACTGTGATGAAAAAACAATTATCTATTTTCATATTAAGTATATTATTGTTATTAAGTGTAAGTGCATGCTCTAAAAACGAAAACAGATTTCCAGCTAACGGTGTGTTAATCATTGGAGATGAGAATCATACTGGAGCAATTATGAATCGTTATAAGGAAAACACGAAAGAACAGGAAGCTTTTGCAGTGAAAACAGGTAGATTTGACCAAAAAAGGGTTCTGATAATAAATGAATCTACTGCACAAGCGATGATGAATGCAAAGCTTTTTCGTAAACGTGATCAAGCATCCCTTTCTAAAACGTTAGATACGTTGCCGAATTTTCCAAAAGAAAGTTCCCTATTATTTATAAATGAAGAAGAAAAGAATATAAAAAGTATTGAAATAGAAGGAAACAAGATACCTGTTACATATGGTAGTGATGCTTGGCTTGGCAATAAACGTGACTATGGAGCACTATGGTATATCGTTGTGGCGAAAAATAGTGTGTATAAAGAAATAAAAGCAAATGAAACGAATATGCAACTTCTACACTTGAAAAAGTCATTAGGTGATGAAAACCCTAAAATATCGACAGATAATACGTTGATTAATGAAAAAGTAAAAGTAAGAAAGTTAATTGAAGGTTATAGAGATGAGGTATCAATTCAGTTTGTAACGATTGGAGAAAAATCTTAAAAAAGAGCTCGAGGTTGATGGATACTTTATCAACCTCGAGCTCTTTTTAATACCGTTTAAATAACTTACATTACTTCATTTAATCGAGTCTCACTCGTTTCTTCAATCGCATTTGAATTTTGAACTGAATTATTTTGTGCTTCTTTTTCTTTACGAGCCTTTTGTAGCATTTCAAGTATAATCCATAAAGGAACACCTTTATCTTTTAGCATCTTCCATAAATCTAATTCATTAAATTTATGCTCAGGCTGTTTCATTTCTTTTTCAGATAAACGAATATCAAACTTGATAGGATCATTTATTTTCTTACTTTCAAGTTTAGTAGAAGAGATGGTATTATGCTCAAGATGAGATGGAGTTATTTTAGTAGGTTGAGACAATGTATGAATATTTGATCCGATTTGCATGATTTTTCCTCCTTTTCAAGCAATGAGATTAGTTTTCTTATGGTTTTTAAATCTTTTTAACATGAGGAAACTATATCTAATTATAAATCTAAATAAATAGATTTACAAGTTATATTGTAAAAAGTAAATATTTACTTGAATTAATATTTATCAACATTTGTATATGTTTTCTATATATACAAAGTATATAAAATACTTTACATTATGTTTAAGTTGTTAAATTATTCTGTTAATTAGTTAAAAAGAAAAATGTAAACGTTTTATTAGGGGGGAGAAAGTATGGGGAAGTTATTTTTAAAAATATGTTTTTTTGCATTAGTGACCGTATGTTCATTCGCAGCGAAAATATCATACGCTGAAGAGAGGCAACAAAATAATTATCCTATCATATTGGTGAATGGATTTGCTGGATGGGGTAGAGAAGAAATGCTTGGCGTAAAATATTGGGGTGGTGTTCATGATATACAGGAAGATTTGAAACGAAATGGTTATACGGTACATACCGCAGCTGTTGGACCTGTTTCTAGTAACTGGGATCGTGCATGTGAATTGTATGCACAAATTAGCGGTGGGACAGTAGACTATGGTGCAGTCCATGCTGAGAAACATGGACATAATCGTTTTGGCAGAACTTATAGTGGTTTTGCGCCGAATTGGAGTGAAACAAATAAAGTTCATTTAGTTGGACATAGCATGGGTGGACAAACGATTAGAACATTAGTACAGCTATTAAAAGAAGGTAGTCTTGAAGAAAAGAATTATGTGAAAAATCACCCAAACACCAAAATATCACCACTATTTGAAGGCGGAAAATCATATGTTCATAGTGTTACAACATTAGCAACCCCTCACAACGGTACAACACTTGCGGATGGGAGTCTTCTACTGCCGTTTGTTAAAGATTTACTCATTACAGCTGCAAGCTTTGGAGGAAACAATAATTTACATTATATGATTTTAAATTGGATCAATGGGGTATAAAGAAGAATGCTGGAGAGTCCTTTTTCCAATATAGTAATCGTATTCTAAATAGTTCACTTTGGAAAAATACAAAAGATATAAGTCAGTGGGATTTAAGTACAGATGGTGCAAAGGAGTTAAATAATTGGGTAAAGACGCAACCAGATGTGTATTATTTATCCTATAGTGGACATGCATCACAAGCAGCACCTATAACAGGTTTACATTTGCCTCATATAACGATGAATAAAGTGTTAATGGGAAATGCATTTTTCTTAGGTTCTTATGCGAGATATGAAGAAAACCGTCCGCTAGTTGATACTTCTTGGTGGCAAAATGATGGTGTAGTAAATACAAATTCCATGATTGCACCATCTTCTAATGTTGCTGTAAATAATAATGAGTCATTACAGGTTGGAAAATGGAATCATATCGAAACGAAAGCGAATTGGGACCATCTCGACATGGTAGGGTTAAGTGTTTCAGACTCGTTAGGTTTTTCTAGCATTCAAGAGTTTTATAGAACAATTGCTGAAAAGCTATCACGTTTACCGAAATAGGTAATAATAAAGCGCTCTCGATGGAATTCGAGAGCGCTTTATATTATATTGAAAGAGGGATTTGGTAGAAAAATATGGGGGGATATTATGAAAATTCAAGTTGTATTATCAGGATACGGAACAGTAGGCAGAGAGTTTATAAAATTATTAAATGAAAAATATTCATATATATATGAAACATATGGGATTCAATTAGTTGTAAGTGGCGTATTAGGGAGAAATATTGCAATACATAATGAAGAAGGCTTATCTCTTCATCATTTATTGATGTATGGTGGCGGTACCGCTGCAATTGAAAAATATTTAGAGTATCATCCGAAGGAACGTGCAATAACTAGCATAAGTGGTACTGTATTGGTAGAATCAACGGTTACAAATCTTAAAGATGGAAATCCAGGGAAACAATATATGAAACAAGCGATTGAGAAACAGATGGATATAGTAGCAATTTCTAAAGGTGCGCTCGTTACAAACTGGAGAGAAATAAATGAAGCAGCAAGAGGCGCAAATGTACGAATTCGATATAGCGGTGCAACAGCCGCTGCACTGCCGACACTAGATATCGGACAATTTAGTTTAGCCGGTTGCAGTATTGATAAAATAGAAGGAATATTAAATGGAACAACTAATTATATTCTTACGAAAATGTATGAGGAAGATATGACATTTGAAGAAGCGCTGAAAGAAGCACAAAATAAAGGGATTGCTGAGACAAACCCTATATTAGATATAAGTGGTTCAGATAGTGCGTGTAAATTGTTACTTTTGACTAACAGCTTAATGGAAACAGAGAAAACACTTACTGATATACATATAAAAGGAATTGAGCACGTTACAAAACAGCAAATACAAAACGCTAAGGAACAACATAAAATTATTAAATTAATAGCATCAATATATAAGGATGAGGGTGGCAATGTGAATTTAAATGTTGAACCGTGCGAAATAGAAAAAGATCATCCGTTAGCAAATGTAAATGGGACCGAAAAAGGAATTACATTCTTTACAGATACGATGGGACAAGTTACTACAATTGGTGGGGCTTCTAATCCACGAGGCGCTGCAGCTGCAGCTTTAAAAGATGTAATTAACTTATATCGAAAAGATTTGTAAGACCGTACCGCCCTTTATAAAAAATACATATGTCGTGGACCTTTTGAGAATGAAATAAATATGCAAAAATGATTGCAGGGGGTAAGGAATTGTTTAAGGATTTTAAAGTTGTTAAAGATCGTCCAGTTTATATTCAATTAAAAGACTATTTGAAAAAGATGATTATGAAAGGGCATTTGCTCGGGGATCAAAAAATCCCATCAACAAGGGAACTAAGTGAATTACTAAGTGTGAGTAGAAACACTGTACTCGCTGCTTATGCAGATTTAGAGCAAGAAGGACTCATTTATGCAGTTAAAGGAAAAGGGAACTTTGTTGCGAAGGTGGATATATCTAACACTTCGTCTGTTGAAATAGATTGGAAAAATAAACTTAATACAGTGACCGCATTAGCGGACGAATTAGATTTAATGAAACATGGTGTTCGTTGGGCAAAGGAAATGATTGTTTTTAATAGTATAGCCCCGGATGAGAAGCTATTTGATGTTGAAAATTTCAAAAGAGCTTTTCTTACTCGTATGTCCATTGAAGGGGACATCGTATTGAACTACGGATATGCAAAGGGATATAGACCGTTAATGAATTATTTACTTCATTACATGGAAATGAAAGGTGTAGACATTTCGAATAAAGATATTCTAATTACAAATGGATTTACAGAAGGGTTGGATATTGTACTCTCTTCTTTATCAAAAAAATCCGGGCGTGTCATTTGTGAGAATCCAACTCACCACGCTGCACTTAAGCTTTTCCGTTTACATGGACTTGAAGTTCATGGGATTGATATGCATGAGGATGGTATTGATACGAATGAAGTTGAAAAAAGTTTGCGTGAAAAAGATTTTGATTTTGCTTATTTAATTCCTTCTTATCATAATCCAACCGGTATTGTTACGAGTTCAGAGAAAAGAACGGAATTGATGAGGTTATTCTCAAAATACAAGGTTCCTATTATAGAGGACGGATTTAATGAAGAATTACGTTATTCAGGTTCACATTTAGCTCCATTATTAACTTTTGCGGGAGCTGGCAATAATGTGATTTATATTAGTAGCTTTTCAAAGGTACTTTTCCCTGGTTTACGTGTAGGCTGGATTATTGCAGATAAAGAGCTGATTCATTATTTAGAAAGCGTAAAAAGAGCAAGAACGATTCACACATCTACGCTAGATCAAGCTGTTCTGTTTCAATATTTACATGAGGGATATTTTGAAAAATATTTAAAAAAGGCAAGATCTGTTTATAAGAAAAAATATGAGTTAGCTGTCGGGGCATGTAACCAGTACATTCCTTTTAAAAGAATGACTGGAGATGGTGGACTTCATTTATTTATAGAGCTAGAAGAGCATATGAATGCCCGCACACTTTTACAAAAGTGTTATGAGAAAGGCGTTACGTTTTCACCTGGAGATGTTTTTTACTCTGATGGAGAAGGAGCGAACACTTTCCGATTAGGTTTTTCGCGCTTGAAAGAAGAAGAAATAGTTCGGGGAATTAAAATAATTGGTGATACATTAAAAAATGAAATTTGGAGTTGAGAAAATGAAAATCGGTGTTATTATGGGCGGGGTATCGTCTGAAAAACAAGTTTCAATTATGACGGGGAATGAAATGATTGCTCATTTAGATAAAAATAAATATGAAATAGTTCCAATTACATTAAATGAAAAAATGGATTTAATTGAAAAAGCGAAAGACATTGACTTTGCGTTGCTCGCATTACACGGAAAATACGGAGAAGATGGGACAGTTCAAGGAACACTGGAGAGTTTAGGGATTCCTTATAGCGGAAGTAATATGTTATCTAGCAGTATATGTATGGATAAAAATATTTCGAAAAAGATTTTACGTTATGAAGGTGTAGAAACACCAGATTGGATTGAACTTACAAAAATGGAGGATCTAAAGCTTGACCAGTTAGATAAGTTAGGATTTCCATTAGTAGTAAAACCAAACTCTGGCGGATCGAGTGTCGGAGTGAAAATCGTTTACAATAAAAATGAATTGATCTCAATGCTAGAAACTGTATTCGAATGGGATTCTGAAGTAGTAATTGAGAAGTATATAAAAGGTGATGAAATTACATGTTCAATTCTGGATGGAAAACAGTTACCTATAGTTTCAATTCGACATGCAGCCGAGTTCTTTGACTATAATGCAAAATATGATGATACTAGTACAGTTGAGGAAGTTATCGAACTTCCAGCAGAAATTAAGGAACGTGTAAATAAAGCGTCACTTGCTTGTTATAAAGCATTAAAGTGTAGTGTTTATGCAAGAGTTGATATGATGGTGAAGGACGGAATTCCATATGTAATGGAAATTAATACATTACCAGGGATGACACAATCAAGTTTATTGCCAAAAAGTGCAGAAGCAGCGGGGATTAGTTATAGCAAACTATTAGATATGATTATTGAAACATCATTAAAAGTTAGAAATGAAGAAGGGTTTTAAGGAGATTATATAACGAATTCTTTTGACAGTTTCACGAAGTATGCTATGATGAATACATTATAAAAACAAAATATTTATCCACTAGGGGGGCCTTTTATAGGCTGAGATCAAATGTGATTTTGAGACTCTTAGTACCTGATCTGGTTAATGCCAGCGTAGGGAAGTGGGAAAGACGTTGCTATTTAATGAGTAAATAAATACTGTCAATTTCACTTTCTTTACGCCTGTAAAGAAAGTTTTTTTATTTTACAGCTTTAATAATTGTGGATAAATACTTATATTTTATACATTATTGGAGGGATTTAAATGACTTTTTCACAATCATTACGTAAAGAAGTAGATTCAATTTGGGAAGCGAGTTTTAACCATCCTTTTGTAAAAAAACTTGGTGAAGGAACGTTAGATTTAGCTAGTTTTCGTTATTATGTGCTTCAAGATTCATATTATTTGAGTCATTTTGCTAGAGTACAAACTTTAGGAGCTGCAAAAGCTCTTGAATTAGAGACGACAGCTCGTATGGCACATCATGCTCAAAATACATATGAAGCAGAGTTATCTTTACATGAGAATTTTGCTAAAAAACTAGGGATAACGAAAGAAGAAAAAGATAATTTTATTCCTGCGCCAACTGCATATGCGTATACTTCACATATGTATCGTGCTGCGTATGAAGGGCATTTAGGAGATATCATTGCAGCAATTTTACCTTGCTATTGGTTGTATTATGAAATTGGCGAACGCTTAAAAGAGTGCCAGCCGGAAGAGCCAATTTATAACGAATGGATTTCTGCTTATGGATCTGATTGGTTCCGTACGCTAGTTGAAGAACAAATTACACGTTTAGATACTATCGCTGAAAAAGTAACAGAGGCAGACCGCAAACGTATGAAACAGCATTTTATTATTAGCAGTCAATATGAATATTCATTTTGGGAAATGGCTTATACATTAGAAAAGTGGCCAGTGGATACAGACGTAAAAGACGTAATTGGATAAAGAATAGAAGTAATGTTATAGATAGGTCTGGATCATACCTATCTATATATTTTTTCTTGTCAAATTTGCGTAAAGTTATTAGTGCTACGGATATGGCGAAATAGAATATCGATAATTTAGCTCATTTACTTGTCTACGCATTAACTGGATAAACTTCTGTCACATTTATTTTACAATTAAAGAACGTAAATGTTGGTGGTATGAAGTTAAATAAGAAAAGAAACCCGAGCTATTAGCTGTAACGGAGTTGTTTTTTCTTCGCAGGAATTCCTAAATTATCATGGAATGTTGTTAATACGATATGCAAATATGCATATCGTATTTTTTTGAGTTCTTTATGTGTTAAAATTAGATATAAATATATGGAAATATAAAGAAGCAAAAGCAGGAATATCCAATGAATTTTGAGAGGTGTTATATGTTTACAAATAAGAAATTAATTCGATTTGGTTTATCGTTGTTTGTATTTTTAGGGATAATTAATTTTACAATCAGCTATTTCCAAACATATCTTGAAACAGCAGCAGATATTAAATGGGTAATTCCAGAAATTTGGAAAACCATTTTGCTAGATGTTCCTCAAGGTATACTTGTTCTTTTAGGCGCAATTGCTTTATATGATTTCACAAAAGAGGCATCACAAAAAGACGCATCAATCTAAGTGTGTCTTTTTTCTATTAGGAATTTCATAGAGAGTTTTGCTGGAGAAATAGAATGAAAAGCCCTAATTAGGGCTTTTTTCTTTGTAGGAATTTCTTATCTGTCATAGAAACCGGTCACTTGGAGGTGTTATAGCGAAAGCCATTTACAGTACAGAAAAATCTAAGCAGCACACGGAAATATATAGGACATGGCATCATAATTATTGAGAAATTAATTGAACTTAGTAAGTATGAAGATATGACGCTAGAATTCATATTTTTTAATTTTTATTTATCCCGCTATTTGCCGGGCAGTAAGCCCCCCACCTCAAAATTCAGCGGAAGCAAAGAAGTTAGGTAGGGGATGAACAAAACCCCACTGATTAAAGTTTCACTTTATAAAAATGAGCCCATAGCAAAAATAGGTATATGAACAAGGTGCATCATTTAGTGATAAGTCATACTTTGTTGGTGTACGTATTGAACTTAGTTTGTAGCGCTATTCCTACTTAGATGTAACGAACAGAAACATAGGGAAGCATCGATGAGGTTGTATTTTATAAACGGAGGTTATGAAAATGAATCAGTTTCAACAAGAACTACAAGCGCTAAGTCTTAATGATTACCGATCTGGAAATATTGTCTATTGGGACCAGCAAAACCAATATCCATATTACTATATTGAAGATGCTGCTCGTCGCTGTGGCGGTTGTGGTCGTTGTGGCGGATTTCGTTGTGGTGGATTCCGTTGTATTGGTTGCTTCGGTTGTTTTGGTTGCGGAAGTTGCGGAGGTTGTGGCGGCTGTGGTGGTTGCTCTAACTGTTTTGATGGTTTTACTGATACTACCGGTACTATTGTAACGTATGAATATTAATTACATTTATCCCATTATTTGCGGGCAATAAAATCTTCCTTAAAATTCAGAGAGAGCAAAGAGAAGTTAGGTGGCGGACTGTCCATAAAAGCCCGATTGGTGAAAGCTGATTAAAGCTTCACTTTATCAATTAAAAAACATTAGTTTTATATATGTACTTGCCGACAAAGAATATAGCCATTATTAATGGATATATTCAGTCATTCAAGTGAAAGAGTAACAATAAGATATATAGGTGTAATCAAGAGGTGATGGATAAAGCAATGACTAGATTTAAAATCTAATCATTGCTTTTTTCTTATGGTTTTATCATCAAATATCTGTCTGGTTTAGGGATTGATTCCTTCTAGCTAATGAATTCATTACAACTTTGTAAGGTTAATGTAATGTTAATCGATAGTAAGTGAAGATGCTTGAGTGTAATTTAAATAAGATTAAAAAGTACTGTTTATCTATAAAATAATTGGGTAAATAATATGTAATTAGGAAGTGTATGAATATGATTGAACTAAAATCTATTATCCATTCGTATAAACTAAAGAGAAAAATAGCTAAAGATTTATACGGAAAAAGAGATGAATTGACACTGTTATTAAATGAATTTAATAAAATGAAATGTACAGTAACATCTGAAAAGAAGAAAAACAATATATTATCTCGTTTGCAACTAATTTATCAAAATATGAAATTAGATAAGCAGTATCCTCTATCAGTTGCTTTTGATAGTAAATTATTGGAGCGATTAGAAAAAGAACCTCTACATACTATTGAGGATGGTGTAACATGTTTACATCTAATGTTAGATGTGAATTATGAGAAAATAAAACAATATGGTTCGAGTACAAGTAGGTCATTTGTTCCATTATCGCAGTCTTCTATTTGTCTTGCTGATTGTATTTGTTTAACAGGAGTTGTAGTAGGTTTACTAGGAGCAATTTCATTTGGGGGATTACTGTTATCTATATGTTCAATTACATAAAGGTTGATATTTGTAAAAAGGGCACCGAATTAAGGTGTTCTTTTTTGGTTTTTTTGTAAAGATATTGTAAATGATAAGTACAATGCATTAAGTATAATGTATAATTCGAATGTATGGAAATTCAAATATAATAGAGGTGTTATACATGATAATTACTTTGAATTTTTAAAAGAGTCGGTTCGATAATAATTTATGTAGATAAACAGTTTTTACGTTTCTTTTAAATACTTGGTTTAAATGGATTAGCTTAAGTAACTATTGTTCTAGCTTTTTGATAATCAAGACAACTGAAGAAAGGAAGGAATCATTTTATGAAAAAATTAAGGCTGCTAACATTTGAAAATATAGTAGAACCCCTTTTAAATGAAAAGGTATCATTTATATATTTTCCTATTGAATGGCTGGACATCGTAGAGATACATTATAAGACATTTTTATTAACGAGTAAGTTGAAACGTTTGAATGAAAGATTGTATGATATGTTTTCGGATATATTGTTTATTCAGCATAACCCATACGTATTAAATGAAAATACACCATGGATTGTATCGAAAGAACCTATTAGACAAGAGCAGCTCGATTATATTTTTCAAAGTTGGTATGAGATTATTCATGATTGGAAACCAAATAGATTAGTAGAACCACCAAAATATGAATGGCAATCCGATTTGATTTCTAATTTGCCAGTACTACATGATATTGAAACGTATTCTAAGTGGGTGCCCGCTTTAATCTCACATATTTTTTGTGAGCGTCCTATATATTTAGAAAATACAAATGAAGAAGAAATCTATTTTTCCCCTCTTAGATCACAAAATATTTGTGAGGCGATGTCAGGGCCGATAAAAGATGAAAAAACACAAGATTTTTTCTCCTATGTATATCGATTCGAATGCATAACCCGCGGTGGTGAGAACGCTCCATTATTAAATATTTCAATAGGGATTCGGAGATTTTATCAAGAATATAATCATCCAGATATTCCTTTACTTTTAAGACGAAAACGAGGCATGATATTGATTTCTACCTCAGAGTTTGCGTCAAATAATAAAAAAATACGGTTTGTAAAACTAAAAATACAACAAGCTACAACCGGCATGAAATGGATTAAGATATTTAGAAATTTAAAAGATGATTTTCAAATAGGGGGAGAGGTGGATTTAGACCATATTCTCCAATATCCGAAAGATTATATTGTAGGAGAAAATAAAAGGGTGTTATTTCCATACAATGAGAGAATTTATAAAGTTCAAGGTACTAAAATAGAACCGGGTATAACAGTAAAGGAAAGAGAGTATTTATTTAAAGAATTTCAGCGTAAATTCTCTTATTTCACAATACTTCCAGAATGTAAAAAGGTAGCAACAAATAACAAAAATGAATTATTTCCTTTATTTGCACCAAAAGGATTAGAGACATTAACATTAGAAGTTTGGTCTGAAAATATAGCGCTGGAAATAGAACAAGCATTACTTGATAGCGAAATTGTTTTGACTAAAGTTGGTGAAAATTCGTATGTATTGAATACAGATTTTCCAGTGTTATTAAAGATTGTGAGATACAATATTGAAAAGGTGTTACAAAATCCATATAAAATGCAATATTGCCAAAAATATAAAACAAATCTTGTAGATGATGTTAAGAAAGCTGTCTATACTACCGCGGGTAAGCGCAGTGATGCGACATTAGCATTAATCGCAATGAAAAATTGTGATGGACGCGAAAAAATTGATCCAAAACAAATCATTAGAGAGGGATTTGCACGAACAAACCGTATTTCAACATTTATTAATTTATTTATAGGACAAAATGTATCTCGTAAAACAATTGTAAATAGTGTTTTTAGTCTATTAGAACAAAAAGGATTTTTGAGGCGTAGTTGGAATAAGATAAATTTACCTTGTACATATGTTAGTTTATCAATTGAACGAATATCGAAATTCGATTTCTTACCTATTTTTTCAAAAATAAAAGGAAAAGAAATTTTATATAAATTATATGGGAGTACAGAGTGGCAAACGATTGATTACGTATTATTAAATATAAATAAACATAATGCATTTTTACCACAACCATCAAAGAGAAATGATATGGGAGCTCTTTTTAAACAATATGTTTCCGAAACATTAATGGAAATTGTACAATATGCAAAAGAACAAAATGAACAAGTTTATTTCATTGTAGATGCAAATTTGAGAAGGTATTGGATAAAAGAGTTACAAAATAAAGAAATTAATACAGATATTTTACCTGATATTGTTCCAGAGGTGTTAAAGGTTCCAAATTTAAATATTATTAGAATAAATACAGGTTTTGATGTACCAAGTTACGGTGTAATAGAATCTGATGATGCTCTAGATAGCATTGGCTTATATACAGATCAAAAAGGGATGTATTATAGCACTGGTGAATATTCACTTAATTGTAGTGGGATTTTTCAGCGATATATACTTGAAATTTTACCATTGGGTGTAAAACCTGTAGAAAGGGATTATATCGCTAAAATGATACATTACATGTGCTGTAATTCTAGTATGCTTTCGAAAAAGAATGTACACATGACATATTCCGTACATATGGAAAAAGTAATGAAGACTTATATTACTGACATAGATGCAAGAGAGTTTAAAGAATTTGATGATGAATTGGATGTAGATGTAGTAAAGGTAGAAAAGAAAGATTCAATTACTCTACTTTAAATACTAGTAAACAAATCCTGCTCGTTATATCGATCAGGATTTGTCATTTTTTTATGTAAATAAGGATATCCTTTGTCAAGTATCTTTTCGTTTACATATTTACTTTATGTGCAGACAGGATTAATATGTTTTTTAGAAATACAAAAACTATATCATATGGAAAAAGATTTTTATTAATTGAAAAAATTTGAAAGGAATGGGGAATTGTGAAGAAATTAGATGTGCTCTTAATGCTATTGAGCGGCCTCTTTCCAATTGCAGGACTTACAAAGCAAATCCCTCTAGAACAATCTATATATATTGGAGGGCTTTTATTTTTTACTAGTTTCGGTAGTTATTTTGCTAAAAAGATGTATTCACGTATATGCAGCTGGATAGCGTATGCGCCATTTATAACATTACTGTTAGTTATTTGGCACCAGGATATTTCAACAAGTTCAATCATAGCAAATGCGAAAATTGCTGCATGTGTCGCGTTAATTCCATGTTTATTCCGTTTTCGTACATATGGACTTACTTTGGGCTTATTCTCATTATGGGCCGCTTTACTATGGGATATAAAAGAAGTACAGTCGTTAGTCATACTTGAACGCATAACGAGTTTAATGACAAGCCATTATGTATATATATTACTATTAATTGGAGGACTTGTATTAGGAGGATTACTTGCGATGTTCATTCACCGCAAAGAGAAAGATAATCAAGAAAATATAAATCTACTTGGACCAAAAAAGAAACGCAAAAGATTATCAATTAAGATTCGACTTCCAAGATTGCCGAAATTAAAGATGAAACTATTTAAGTTTGGTGGGAAAGAATCTAAAAGTAAAATGCCAGAAAAGAACCATGAGTATAAGTACGAAGAACCAGTTGCAACATATGAAATGACAGAGCAAATAGATCCATACAAAGAAAATGCAGTTCAAGGTCAAACAAGGATGGAACGCCGAAGAAATAGGTATAATGCATAATGAGGTTTAATAACCCCGTAATGACTTATCTTAATATTGATAAATCATTACGGGGTTTTTTATGTAATTAAATGAAGGTTGCTAATGTGGGGGGGAACAGCATATTTTATAGGTGGGAACCAAAATGAAATAAGGGGAGGATAAAATGCTTATCATTACATATATATCTGCTTGTATATTATTCTTAGTTAGTTTTTTACATGTATATTGGGCTTTCGGAGGTAATTGGGGGACAAATAGTGTTATTCCAACTAAAGCAGGGGAAAAGGCGTTTACACCTCGTGCCGGAATGACATTGGTCATTGCATTATTATTAAGTATGGCAGCAATAATTTTGTTGCAACAAGCAAATATTGTTCATTTTGCAGTTCCTAATGTTATTATTCAAGTCGGTTCCTGGATTTGTATGATCGTCTTTTCTATTAGAGTAATTGGTGAATTTAACTATTTTGGTATCTTTAAACGACAAAAAGATACGCACTTTGCAAGAATGGATACCGGTTTATATATTCCACTTTGTGCATTTTTATCTTTATCTTTCTTATTAGCAATAATTTTGTGAGTGAATAATAGTAGTTTCTTTTCTCAAAAAATATATAAACGTGAGAAATCTAAGAGTAAATAAAAAGGATGTAAGCGCCTTCTTGTCGAAATGTAAATTATTATGAAAGGCGGTGACACTATGAAGTATGTAAAAGTTAGTATGAATGGTGGAAGTGAACATAAATTCTCAATGACTTTAGATCGGTTTGAAGAACTTATTACTACAGAGAATGGGATATTAGAAAATAAATTAGTATGTATTGAAAATGTAATGATTAATCCTACTAATATATCTTCTGTAGTTGAAAAAATTGGTGTACCGGCTAAGTTTATGGAAGCTTAAAATCTTTAGATAAAAAACATCCATTGAGGATGTTTTTTAATTTATAAATATGAAATTGTGCAGTGAAATTTTGAGTAGATTTTTTAGCAATAACTGTGCATATATTAAGTACCTGAACATGGTGCTTAATACATGCACGAAATAATAAGTACAAGCATATATTATGTAGTAGGACAAGATCTTCGTGTCCTACTTAATACTCAGAAAAAACCTCTAATCACATAAGAGCAGCTAATTGCAGGGTGCTCTTATTTTTTATGAAAATCTACTATGAGCCTTATTTTATAGTAGGATGCAATAATAAAGGGCTATTTTGAAATAGTGTTTTTTAGCCTTTAATTTTAAATTTATCTTTAACGTTAATAAATATTAAAAATAATATGATAGCAGAAATTAAGTTAGATAAGTAGAAATTTTGATGAAACAGTAGTTCAAAGATGACATCGAAAGTAACGAATAAGGCAATAGCAGGTAGTATGCAAATAAATATAAATCTCCAATTTTTTAAGTAATGTTTATAATTTGTAAGTACTTTATCCATAAATATAGCTCCTATATTTTTGTTTTTATATAATTATACATTTAGATACAAGGATTTTCAAAGTAAAAATATTTAGCAATTCAAAAATATAAGGAGAGCTTTTGTTGAAAATCCAGATTGCTGTAGTAATCTGGATTTGACTTTAAAGAACTATACTAAAATGATACACTATAATCTACGTTATTTTTGAAATGAATAGAGGGATTTGTGTGATAGATAAAATTAAAAATGCTGTAGAGGATATGTACGAAGATGAGGCTAAAGATTTACTTCAAAGTATTCTCATACAGTTAAACTTATTAGAAGAAAACTATAGTGAAGATACAATTAAAAATTTGATGGATATTCCGAAACAATTAACAAGTAATCCTACTTATAAAAGGAATGTAAAAGAAAGTACGCACGTACATATTGCTTTTGATGATTCAACGGCTGGTTGCTTAAAATATATGTTAAGTCAAGAAGAATTATTTGAAGAGAGTGTTGTTGCTTTTTCGGAATTTTTTTCAATTGGACCGATATATAGGTTGCATACGAATGAGGGGCAACTAGCAAGACAGGAGTGGTTAATAAATAACTTAACTGCTTATGATAGTTATTTTGAAGAAGAATATTTATCAAGATTTATAGCAACTATAGAAGAACTACATACTATTCCTGTTGAAACACCTATTACAATTTGGAAGGCTGATAATGCACATGAACATGTAGGCCTAAGTTTTGTAATAGCACAATTAAAGGATAAGAAAAACATTCGAGTTATTAATACGTCTGAAGCAAGTAGAGAAATATTAAAACAAGAGTATGATATTCGTGGAACGGGAGAATTACCACCTGAAAGTTTAGCTCTATTCCAAAAAAGTTTTATAAAGTTACCTTATTTAACTGAAGAGAAGCGAATGAAGTTTGAACATGAGTGGGATAGATTCTCGGAAAGCATAGAATGTTTAAGAGTGTGGAAAGAAAATGAAGTGCATTTTGTACAAGAAGATTATTTTGATCAATTTATAATTGAATGCGCGAAAAGTGTGGGTGCTGATCGAGAGTTCCTCAAAGCTCCTAGAGTAATTGGTGAAGCACTTGGTCTTGTTGAACAATTGGTTGGAGATACATTCTTAGAATATCGCTTGAAACAATTAATTAAACAAGAAGTATTTGAATTTGAAGGTTCGTTAGATGAAATGCGTTTTTATAGTGTGAACTTAAGGAAATAATAAACACATTCTATTTTTGAAAGGCTCGTATTTTTAATAATACGAGCTTTTTAAGTTGAATTTGGGCTATACATAAGCTTCCTAGAGAGGGCATATCACATATGAATGATAAAGGTAATGAATGAAAAGAAGGTGATTTGTTAATATGTATAACCAACAAAATTATCCATATGATCAAGCGATGTATTATAATCCACAAAACTACGGGTATGAACCTACAAATGAAGTGAGAGATATTGAACAAGAAGATTACAGACCAGATGATGCGGAGGATGCTCCAACGTCACCACCACCGTCACAAGCGCCATCGTTACCGTCTACATTTGCTTCTCCGGCACAACCAGGCAATATGAAATCATGGATGTGTAACTGTTTAGGAAGATGGGGCTATTTACGTTTACATCGTCCTGGGCCTTTTGGAAGAGATTTATGGTTCTTTCCGACTGAAGTGAGAAGAAACGGAGTATCAGGTTACACTTGGCAGGGTGGTCGTCGTCGTAAAGTAAGTTATCGCTATCAACAAATTAGTAATTTTATGTGCTTCGCATAAAGAGAAGTGGGAGAGTGAAACGATTTTACTTTCTCACTTTTTTATTTTTCAATATACGAAGTAAGATTTTGATTAAAAATTTACAATTTTCACGTTTTTATTAGAGTATAATGCATATGTTGGTCGGTTTTCAAAAACAAATGAGAGTGAGGGAATACAATGTCAATGAAAAACAAAGTTGGGTTAAGCATAGAGGATGGCATTAATTTAGCTTCAGCTCAATTTAAAGAAGATGCGTATGAAATTTATAAAGAATCGCGAAAAAAACAACCTATATTATTTGTAAACCAAGTTGAAATCGGTAAAGAATGGCTCATTACTAGATATGAAGATGCTCTGCCACTTTTAAAAGATAATCGTTTAAAAAAAGATTGGACAAATGTATTTTCTCAAGATACAAAGAACATGTATCTTTCCGTTGATAATAGTGACCACTTAACAACACATATGCTAAATTCAGATCCACCTAACCACAGTCGTTTACGATCTTTAGTTCAAAAAGCTTTTACACCGAAGATGATTGCACAATTAGACGGAAGAATTCAGAGAATAGCAGATGATTTGATAAGTAATATAGAGCGAAAAGGTACATTAAATCTTGTGGATGATTATTCATTCCCTTTACCGATCATTGTAATAAGTGAAATGCTCGGTATTCCAAAAGAAGATCAAGCGAAATTTAGAATTTGGTCTCATGCTGTTATTGCATCACCAGAAATACCTGAAGAAATAAAAGAGACCGAAAAACAACTATCTGAGTTTATTACATATCTTCAATATTTAGTTGATATTAAAAGAAAAGAGCCAAAAGAAGACTTGGTGAGTGCTTTAATACTTGCAGAGAGTGAAGGGCATAAACTTAGCGCTCGGGAACTATATTCAATGATAATGCTATTAATTGTCGCAGGACATGAGACGACAGTGAATTTAATTACAAATACGGTATTAGCACTTCTTGAAAATCCAAATCAATTACAGTTATTAAAAGATAATCCCAAACTAATTGATTCGGCTATTGAGGAAGGATTGCGTTATTATTCTCCAGTTGAGGTTACAACTGCAAGATGGGCAGCGGAACCTTTTCAAATTCACCATCAAACAATACAGAAAGGAGATATGGTTATTATTGCATTGGCTTCAGCGAACCGTGATGAAACAGTATTTGAAAATCCAGAAATATTTGATATTACACGGGAGAACAACCGTCACATTGCCTTTGGTCATGGTAGTCATTTCTGCTTAGGAGCTCCACTTGCGAGGTTAGAAGCAAAGATTGCTATTACTACTTTGTTTAATCGAATGCCTGAACTACAAATAAAAGGGAATCGTGAAGAAATTAAATGGCAAGGTAACTATTTAATGCGTTCTTTAGAGGAATTACCTTTAACTTTCTAGAATAGTTAAAAGGAGACATGCATACATCGAAAATGATTTACATAGAGTATGTATGTGTTATTTAAATTCGAAACGGAAGGGTGAAGACATCCCAATGATCAACTAATTCTATTTGTAAGAGATCTTCGTTAAAAAACGAAATATTCTTCTGAATAGGGTTAGTCTGTACATTTATAGAAAAGGGATGTATTTCGCTCTGCGAATATATAGTCTTTTTATATGATTTGTGCTGCCTCCTGTTCAGAACATGAAATAGGAGGCTTTTTTATGTCGACAAATGTAGTAACGAAACAAAACAATGGGGTATCACAAGTATTAAAAAATCGGTTTGTACAAGGGATTTTAGCATCAGCATTATTTTTACAAATAGGAATATGGGTTCGAAACTTTGCGGTATTACTATATGTAATGGAAATGACAAAAGGTGATGCTTTTGCTATTTCTATGATTTCAGTTGCTGAATTCGCTCCAATTTTTATTTTTTCATTTATTGGCGGTACCTTTGCTGATAGGTGGAAGCCAAAGAAGACAATGATATGGTGTGAAACGTTAAGTTCCATTTCAGTATTCGCTGTATTAATTACGCTTATGTTTGGAACGTGGAAAATTGTGTTTTTTGTGACACTCATCTCTGCAATCCTTTCACAGTTTTCACAACCATCTGGAATGAAGTTGTTTAAACAACATTTATCAACGGAACAAATTCAATTAGCGATGTCTATATATCAAACGATATTTGCAATATTTATGGTATTAGGACCAATTCTAGGGACATTTATCTTTCATAGTTTTGGAATTTATATTTCAATCATCATAACAGGAATCTCGTTTTTACTTGCGGCAGTTGTATTGTTATTTCTTCCGAAAGATCTTGAAAACGACGTAGAAAAGAAAGATATCACTCTGCTGCAGGAGATGAAGGATGGTATTAAGTATGTCAAAAAGAAAAAAGCATTAACTTTGCTAGGGCTTTGCTTTATGGCTGCAGGACTAGGTATAGGATTAATTCAACCATTAGGTATATTTATTGTGACTGAGCAGCTAGGATTATCAAAAGAGAGTTTACAGTGGCTACTAACAGTAAATGGTGCGGGAATGATTGTTGGCGGAGCATTAGCAATGGTATTTGCGAAAAATGTTGCTCCGCAAAAGATGTTAATTATCGGTATGCTTGGTCAAGCAATTGGTATTGGCATTATAGGATATTCTACAAATTTATGGGTGACACTTACGGCGCAGCTTTTTAGTGGTTTAGCTCTTCCTTGTATCCAAATTGGTATTAATACGCTTATTATTCAAAATAGCGATACCGATTTTATAGGTCGTGTAAATGGTATTTTAAGTCCGCTTTTTACCGGTTCAATGGTAGTAACGATGAGTATAGCTGGTTCATTAAAAGAGATGTTTTCATTAAGTATGATGTATGAAGGGACGGCTTTACTTTTTATAATTGGATTATTGTTTATTTTACCTATATACAATTTAAAGCCAGTAATAGCGGTAGAAAGTGAAATAAGTGGTAAAGGAAGTGCCGTACAAAATGAATCCTAATCCAAATGTTAAATACCCTATTGAAGGAAATCAAAACGTTCAATTTATAAAAAATATAATAACAAAACCTAATATACTTGTTGGTGACTATTCTTATTTTGATGCAAAAGATGGAGAAACATTTGAAAATCGAGTATTACATCATTATGAATTTCTTGGAGATCGCCTTATTATTGGAAAGTTTTGTTGTATTGCATCTGGAGTTAACTTTATTATGAACGGAGCGAATCATCGGATGGATGGATTTTCGGCATATCCATTTAATATCTTTGGAAATGGGTGGGAGAAGTATACACCTAGTTTGTCTGATTTACCTTACAAAGGCGATACAGTTATAGGAAATGACGTTTGGATTGGTATGGACACAACTATTATGCCCGGAATAAAAATAGGAGATGGTGCAATCATTGCAGCTAAATCTGTTGTGACTAGAGACGTCGCACCATATACAATTAATCATTGCAGCTAAATCTGTTGTGACTAGAGACGTCGCACCATATACAATTGTTGGTGGAAATCCAGCAAATAAAATAAAAGAGAGATTTTCAAATGAAATAATAGAAGAATTATTACAAATTCAATGGTGGCATTTTGACATTGAAAAAATAACTGAAAATATAGATGTGATTGTACGAGGAGATATTGAACCATTAAGAAAGCTAAAAAGGGAATAAAAAATGCATGACAAAGAGTATCATACCTCCGAATTTTGTTAATGATAATAGAACAAGGAGGTGTGATACTATGGCACAAGACGTTTTATGTGAAGTAAATAACTGTAAATTTTGGGCGAACGGTAATAAATGTAGTGCAGAGGCAATTTACGTAGTAAGTCATAAAGGTAAACATGCATCTACAACGGAAGAAACAGATTGCAAAACTTTCGATCCAGAAGTATAAATGTTTGAAGGGTAGCCAAATCGTGGTTGCCCTTTTATTAATTATAGTATTGATAATAAATATCATTTTCATTCATTTTTTTTAACTTTTCTTGTTATTTTTTCATATTTTTTTCATATTTTTTTCATAAGTGATGTAATCCAACTCAATTCATGTTCAATTCGTGATTTACTAAATTCAATGACTTCAGTAATAAAAGATGAGGTAACATCTAGAGACTGAATAGCAGTAAGCTGATTATATAGTACGTTTTGACGTACAGTCAAAATCTCTTTTCTATCCTCATAGTCAAGTTTTTCAAATAGCGCAATACGAACAAGAAATTCTGTATTGTTTGTCGCAAGTTTTTCGGGAAACTCTCGTAACATTTCAGAAAAAATTTCTTCTCCTGTTTCTGTTATATCGTACATATTTCGGTTTGGTTTTCCGACTTGTTTATGTATTTTTTTCGTTATAGCACCCATATTTTCAAAGCGCCGAAGGGCAGGATAAAGCATGTTGTGATTTAATTCGAAATTTTCACCTAAACGATTTTGAACATTTTTTTTAATTTCATATCCATGTTTTGGTCCTGTCGTTAATTCTGCTAGTAGTAAAATGTCAACGTACATAAAAATCCCCCTTATATATTTCTCAAGTTCTCTAATGAAAAATCCCCTTTGGTATATGTTAAAATAACATATAATAGTTTATACAACTTTGGACTGCCGACCTATCACTTTTATTGTAAAAGAAAAGGGAGGAAAGAACTATGGCTTCACCTGAAAATGTTATTTTAGTTCATGAAATTTCAAAGCTGAAAACAAAAGAAGAATTATGGAATCCATATGAATGGTATCGTTTGATGAGGGATAATCACCCAGTTCATTATGATGAAGAGCAGGATGTATGGAATGTTTTTTTATATGATGATGTAAATCGTGTTTTATCAGATTATCGCTTATTTTCAAGTAGAAGGGAGCGCAGACAATTCTCAATCCCTCCTTTAGAAACTAGAATAAATATAAACTCTACAGATCCACCAGAACATCGCAATGTACGTTCCATTGTTTCTAAGGTATTTACTCCAAGAAGTTTAGAACAGTGGAAACCTCGAATACAGGCTATCGCAGATGAACTTGTACAACATATCGAAAAATGTAGTGAAGTTAATATCGTTGAACAGTTTGCTGCACCTTTACCTGTTACCGTTATTTCCGATTTATTAGGAGTCCCAACAACAGATCGTAAAAAAATGAAAGAATGGTCTGATATTTTATTTATGCCGTATAGTAAAGAAAAGTTTAATGATCTGGATGCCGAGAAAGGGATAGCATTACATGAATTCAAAGCATACCTTCTACCGATTGTTCAGGAAAAGAGATATCATTTAACCGATGATATCATTTCTGATTTAATTCGAGCTGAATATGAAGGCGAAAGATTAACCGATGAAGAAATTGTAACCTTTTCATTAGGTTTACTAGCGGCTGGGAATGAAACCACTACAAATTTAATTATTAATAGCTTTTATTGCTTTTTAGTAGATTCACCTGGAATTTATGAAGAGTTAAGAAAAGAACCTAACTTAATTTTAAAAGCGATTGAGGAAGTATTACGCTATCGCTTTCCTGTTACATTGGCCCGGAGGATTACAGAGGATACAAATATATTTGGTCCTTTCATGAAAAAGAATCAGATGATTGTTGCGTGGGTTAGTGCAGCGAATTTAGATGAGAAAAAATTTTCACAAGCCTCTCAATTTAATGTACATCGAACAGGAAATGAAAAGCATTTAACCTTTGGGAAAGGTCCTCACTTTTGCTTAGGAGCACCACTTGCACGTTTAGAAGCTGAGATTGCATTAACTACCTTTATAAATGCTTTTGAAAAAATAGAGCTATCTCCATCTTTCTGTTTAGAAAAATGTATATTGGAAAATGAACAAACATTAAAATACTTACCTATTCGATTGAAAGCCAAATAAAAATCTTAACAAGGTGCATACATTTGCATCTTGTTTTTTTGTTTCTCAATTGTGAGTTTTCGGCAATTACCTTAATATGGAATTGTATAAAACGTAGAGGAGGATTCTTATGTTGACTTGTAATGGAAGTAAATCATTTCAAAAGTTTATTAAAGGTGTTACAAATCTTATGGAAAACGGTTTATTTGAAGAAGAAATAGTGTGTGGCATTGAAAAGTTACTAGAAGAACTTTTAGAAAAGAAAACATGGCTTCCGTTAGATAAACAGAAGGCCAATTTGACTCAATATGCACGACATTTATTGTATGAAGATCCGCTCAAACGTTTTGAAGTACTAGCTCTCGTATGGAAAGATGGACAATCTACACCTTTACATGACCATGACGGCACATGGGGAGTAGAAGGCGTTTTTTCAGGAAGGATTATGGTGAAGAACTTTATACAAACGAAACAACTTGGAAATTCACTTGTTTATTTAACACATACAGGAAATCTTTATTTGGGAGAAGGAGAAACAGATAAAGTAATTCCACCAGCGGATTGTCATATTCTTGAAATTAGTAAAAATGAAAGCGTTATTACGATTCATGTCTATGGAAAACGGCTAGAAAAGTTTAAAGTATATATCCCAACTGAAGAAAAAAATGTGTACATGTGTGAGACAAAATACATTAGTTATAATTCATAGTTTAAAATCCAAAGCTTTTTTAAAAGGAAAAGCTTTGGATTTTATTTTTAATTATTTCTTGACCTGAAACGCTTTTCATAAATTATAAATAAGAAGTACCTCACGAGGATTGTATGAAAACGATACCTAATAATTAATTAGAACTCGTGTATTTATAGAAAGTGGTGAAGAAATAATGAAATTAATCGCAATTGATTTAGATGGAACTCTTCTTTCGGGGAATAAAATGATAAGTAAAGAAAATGCAGAAGCAATTCGAACATGTCAAGAAGCTGGCCATGTTGTAGCAATTTGTACAGGACGTTCTATTGTTGACATTGAGCGATTATTGTTAGAAGTTAATTTAGAGTGTCCAATCATTGCGGAAAATGGGGCTCTTATATATAAAGATAGAAAAATGATGAAGAGATATCCGATTCAAAATATGCAGGCACTTGAAATTGTAGAATATCTTGAAGAGAATGGTTTATATTATCAGCTTTATACTGATAAAGGTGTGTATGTACCGGATTATGGAGTAGAGAGTGTACGTAATGAAATTGAGTATGTGAAGAATTCAAAAGAAAATTTCGACTTGAAAGAGTTAGAAACAATCGCAGCATTATATCTTGAGCATACAGCGTTTCATAGTGCGGAAAGTTGTAAACCAATTGTAGAAACAGATATACATGTGCATAAACTATTACCATTTTCTTATGATATTGAGAAATTAAAAAAACTAAAAGAAACATTTCTTGATAATACAGATTTAGCAATTACATCTTCATATTGGCACAATTTAGAGATTAATCATCGAGATGCTCAAAAAGGGAATGGATTATATACTTTAGCAGAACATCTTAATATTCCGGTTGAAAATACTGTAGCGATAGGTGATGGCCTAAACGATGTTTCTATGATGGAAAAAGCGAACATATCAATTGCAATGGGAAATGCAGTTGAAGAAATAAAAGCAATGTGTAAATACGAAACGTTATCAAATGAAGAACATGGTGTGGCACATGCTTTATATAAATATGTAATGTAAATAAAAAAGAAAAAAGAATCCAAATGGATTCTTTTTTCTTTTTTATTACAGGCTGTGGAGAAAGTCTTCTCCACAGCCTGTTTTTGTGTCTGAACCTCTTTTTATGTGTCAACACTGATAAAAAAGAGGAAAAGGAGAGATTTTTTATGATGGGTGCTTTAAAAAATCATCGTGATGAGCGTGTATCTGTTTCTGTAGAAGAGTTGGTTCCACAAGATCATTTCCTTCGTGCAATTGAAGCGACAATTAGTTTTGATTTTATTGAAGAGAAGTTACGCCCTTATTACTGTGAAAACAATGGACGCCCGTCCATTCATCCTATTGTTTTATTTAAGATGATGTTTATTGGATATTTTTACGGTATTCGTTCTGAGCGTCAATTGGAAAAGGAAATTAAAACGAATATTGCCTACCGTTGGTTTTTAGGGTTTTCTCTATCGGATACTATTCCGGATCACTCTACAATCAGTTGGAATCGTCGTACTCGTTTTATTCATACAAATATTTTCGAAGAAATTTTTGATGAGATTGTGAGACAAGCGACGGAGCACCGGATGGTAGGAGGACGTGCACTGATGACAGATTCTACACATATTAAGGCCAATGCCAATAAAAATAAATTTGTACATAAATATAAAAAAGAAAAAGCAAAGTTTTATATAGACGAGCTAGAAGCTGCGGTAATCGAAGATCGTGAGGTACATGGAAAAAAGAATTAAAACCTAGAAAGGAAAGTGATACCCCTACCAAAAAACCTCGTATAAGTACAACGGATCCAGATAGTGGATTTTTAATGAGAGATGGAAAACCAAATGGTTTTCATTTCTTGGATCATCGTACGACTGATGCGAAGTACAATATTATTACAGATACCTATGTAACGGCTGGAAATATGGCAGATTCCGAGCCGTATTTAGCACGCCTCCAAGCTCAGATTGATAAATTCGACTTCAAAGTAGAAGCTGTTGCCCTTGATGCTGGCTATTTTACAGGATATATCTGTAAGAAACTATCAGAACGGAATATATTTATGGTGATGGGGTATCGCCGATTTGGAAAACGGAATAAAGAAGTACCGAAAAGCCAATTTAAATATGTAGAAGAAATGAATGTTTTCGCTTGTCCGATGGGATGTATTCTAGAATATGTAACAACTGATCGTGAAGGATACCGTCAATACAAATCGAATCCAGAAGACTGCGCTGTTTGTCCGTTACGTGAGGTGTGCTTTTCAAAGAAACAAAAACAAAAAGTTATCACTCATCATGTGTGGGAGAAATATAAGGATATTGCTAGAAAAAACAAGCTAACAGCTACAGGGAAAAGGTTGTATAAAGTACGCTGTTCCACTATAGAGCGAAGCTTTGCAGACGCCAAAGAACTACATGGCTACCGCTATGCCCGGTTTCGAGGGCTGAAGTCTGTCCAAATGCAAGCTTATCTCACCGCAGCTTGTCAAAACATGAAAAAAATAGCCCTCCACCTGACCAAAAAGGGTCAGGTGGAGGGCTATTTTTTAAAATTCTATTATTTTATGTTGTTTTTATTCGCTAAAATCAAAAAAGATTCCAGAGTGTTGGGAACCCTAAAGGGTTTCCCAACACTCTGAAATAAAAAAGAAAAAAGAATCCAAATGGATTCTTTTTTCTTTTTTATTAGGGGTAAGGTATTCTATGAGATTCATAGAAGCCTTATTACATTTTATTATATAGAATATATTGGAATAAATGTTTATATTTTTCATAAAAATTGTGAATATTTTATGAACTTTATACTTATTGCATGTTTATACCGCTATTAGTAACGTGTATGACTCTCGAGTAAAAATTCAGTGAATGTAAGAAGGAATTCAAGTTATCTAGATAATAAGTGAGGAATCAACGAAATATATACTAATTAAAGGTATATTCAGTATATATATTCTTTTCTTGTTTTAATTGAAAAATAAAATTTGTTCGAATAATTATTCTACAGCTATATACCTACACTAGCTTTCTTCGTATAATGGAGAAGTATGAATTTTAGATTTGTATTAATTTTACATATTGAGGTGAAAAAGGAATGAATTCGCGGCTAATGGAACTTATTGATGTGAGTACAATAGAAACCATGGCAGAACAATTTTATAAATTAACTAACATATCACATCAACTTCTTGATGCTGAAAAAGAGTGTGTTTTTTCATTCGGAATGAATGAGATAAAAAAGAGTAAACTTCCAAAGATTGAAATCCCCATTTTCTTATACAATCAACATTTAGGATCTTTTGTTGTATGGTCCAAAAAAAGTGAAATTTTCAGTTGTCAAAAATACTTTGAAATGCTCTCAAGTTTAATTTTAGATGGTGCAATAAAAGTATTTCAAAGTAAAAATACAACGTTGCTTTCTCGGAAAGAAGAGGAACTACATACGATTTTACAAAACATGCCTGTTATGGTCGATGCGCTTGATTATAATGGAGATTTTGTTTTGTGGAATCGAGAATGCGAAATTGTAACAGGTTATACCGCTGAAGAAATAATTGGAAATCCCAATGCACTGCAATTATTGTATCCTGATCATAATTATCGCCATCAAATACAAAAGAAATTTTTAACTTGTGGAAAAAATTTCAGAGATTGGGAAATGCACTTAACATGTAAAAATGGTGAAATCAAAACAATAATGTGGTCGAATATATCAGAACAGTTTCCTGTAACAGGATATAGTTATTGGGCTGTTGGTGTAGATATTACACATTTAAAAGCGATAGAAGAGCAGTTAAAACAACAAACATCTGAACTGGAATTAATTTTTAAAGCTTTACCAGATTTATGTTTCTTAACAGAAGATGATGGCACAATTATAGATTACAAGGCAGGATCTCCTACAAAGTTTTACGTACCCGCAGAAGCTTTTATGGGAAAAAAGTTTTACGAAGTATTACCAACGTCAGTAGCACAGCAGTTTCAGGAAGCCATTAATCAAGTGAAGGAAAAAGGAACGAATGTAATTGTAGAATATCCACTCACACTTAATGGAAGTATTGATTTCTTTGAGGCTAGGTGCTTACCATTATTACATGATAAAATTATGATTATTGTACGCGACATTACAGAGCGAAAAAAAACAGAAGAATTGCTAAATAAATCAGATACGCTTGCAGCAATTGGTCAATTAGCAGCTGGCGTGGCTCATGAAGTAAGAAATCCTTTAACTGTAATTAAAGGTTTTATACAGTTATTTCAAATTAATAAAGAAGATCAAGAAAGATATTTTGATCTTATGCTTTCTGAAATTGAAAGGATAGAAGCAATCCTGCAAGAATTTCTATCAATCGCTAAAACAGATGAGATAAATACAGAAAAGAAAAATATTTATCGAATTTTTAAAAATGTCGTATCGTTAATGAATACAAAAGCAATTATGAAAAATATTCAAGTTGAACTATTTACGGATGACAAAGATATAATTATTGAATGCTCAGAAAATCAATTGAAACAAGTATTTATTAATATTTTGCAAAATTCAATCGAAGCTATGCCAAATGGTGGGGAAATTTCAATTCACATAAAAGAAATAAATGATGATGGTGTCATCATTCATGTAATAGATGAAGGAATAGGAATACCTGAAGAAAGAATTAAGAGATTAGGTGAACCTTTTTATAGTACGAAAGAAAAAGGGACTGGTATTGGATTAATGTTAAGTTATAAAATTATTGAAAGTCATCAAGGGACAATTAGTATCATGAGCGAGGTTGGTGTCGGGACAACAGTAACTATTTACTTACCGAAAGTACTAAGTAAACAATCTCTTTCTAATTGTGACGACAAATGTATAGCAATACGCACTAGTAGTAATTCTTAAATCAATTAATACCCAATAACAAAGCGATTAGTGAAAACTAAGCTTTTTGTTATTGGGTATTTTTTATATTTAATTTAGTAAACTTTACCTTTTCTTTACCTTTGTTTTAATTTCTATTAAGTTTTAAACATTATATTAATATTTGTACAAAGCAATGTATAGAAATTGTACATTACTTTTAATATAGAAATGTGATTATTATTTGAAATATTGTAAGGAGGAGATTATGACAAGGTGAAAAAGCAAGAGAAGAAAAGTGGTAGAGTAGTACCTCTCCGGTTAAATATTTTATTCCTTTGTGTATTTTTATTATTTTCTGGCATTATTATTCAGTTAGGGAAAGTGCAAATTTTTGATGGAGAAACATATAAAAATGAAGTAGAAAAGAGAGAAAATGCAACCGTGGGCCTTTCTGTACCACGTGGGAAAATATTTGATCGTGAAGGAAATCCAGTAGTTGATAATAAGTCTTTACGTACGATTACATATACAAAGGTGAAAGGTGTAAAACAAGAAGAAATATTAAAATCAGCAAGACAACTTGCAGATATTATTGAAATGCCACAAGAAGATATAGATAAGTTAACTGAGACTGATAAGAAAGACTTTTGGATGCAATTAAATCCAGAACTTGCTCAAGACTTAGTATCAAAAACAGAAATAGATAAGTTCAGAGATAAGGATATTACCGGAAAAGAGCTAGACAAAAAAATAGAAGATTTAAAAAGGAAACGCGTTACAGATAAAAATCTTCAAGAACTAACGGCTAAAGATATAGAAGTGTTAGCTATTAAAAGTAAAATGACCTCAGGTTTTCAAATGGCACCTCAAATTATTAAAAAGGACGTTAGTGAACAGGAATATGCGGTGATTAGTGAAAATTTAGCGAACCTTCCAGGAGTAGACGCATCAGTTGATTGGGAGAGAATCTATGTAAATGATGGATTATTCCGTTCTGTCCTTGGTAACGTTTCAAATGCTGATGAAGGATTGCCACGTGAACGATTAGATTATTATTTAGTGCGTGATTATAGCCGAAATGATAGGGTCGGCAAAAGTTATATCGAACAGCAATACGAAGATGTACTTCATGGTACAAAAAAAGAAGTAAGAAGCATTGCTGATAAACAAGGAAATACTATTAGAACGGAAACGGTTTCGGAAGGGAAAAGCGGTAAAAATTTAACTTTAACAATAGATATGGAATTGCAAAAAAAAGTAGAGGAGAGCATAGAAAAAATATTAAAACAATATAAAGGATCAGAATCAATGTTAGACCGTGCTTTCGTAGTGATGATGAATCCGAAAAATGGCCAAGTATTATCAATGGCTGGGAAAAGGCTTGTAGAAAAAGACGGGAAAATGGAAGTTGAAGATTATGCTTTAGGCACGCTGACAAGTTCATATGAGCTTGGATCAAGGGTTAAAGGTGCGACAGTGTTAACAGGGTTTGAAACAAATGCAATAACTCCTGGAACACATTTTTATGATGCACCTATGAAATTTAAAGGAACTAAGGAAAAGAAGTCTTGGAAAAATTTTGGTGATATAGACGATCTAAGAGCGTTACAAGTTTCTTCAAACGTTTATATGTTTAATATAGCATTAAAAATTGCTGGCGTGGGTTATGTGAAAAATAGTTCACTAGATATTAAACAAGAATATTTTGATAAAATGAGGTATTATTTCAGGCAATTTGGACTAGGCGTACAAACTGGTATTGATTTACCAAATGAAACCGCAGGACAAATTGGAAGAAAAGATAATCAGCCTGGTTTCTTATTAGATTATTCTATTGGACAATATGATACGTATACACCACTTCAGCTTGCACAATATATTTCGACTATCGCAAATGGAGGGTATCGAATGAAACCACAAATTGTTCAAGAGATTAGAGAACAAACCGTTCAAAAAGATGAGGTTGGTAAAGTAGTACAATCAATAGAACCCGTTGTTTTAAATAGAATCGATATGAAACAAGAATATATTAATCAAGTAAAAGAAGGATTTAGAAAAGTATTTCAAGAGGGAGATGGAACGGGAGTAAGAGCATTCCAAAAAGCACCATATAAACCAGCTGGTAAAACAGGGACCGCACAAACTGTATATGGTGGAGAAAATGAAATTGGGCGAAATGCGAAAGGTGATCGTAGAGAATGTTATAACTTAACATTGGCTGGATATGCGCCATATGATGATCCAGAAGTAGCATTTTCTGTTGTAGTACCATGGGTTGAAAATGATAAATCGGGCATTAACTCCGATATTGGAAAAGAAGTTTTAGATGCTTATTTTGATTTGAAAAATAAGAGATTAACTGGTGAAGCGCCAAAAACAGATGCCTCTAAAGAGAATTAAAATGTACGAAACGTCTCTAGCATTCCTGTAAACTAGAGGCGTTTTTATCTGGGAATAGATTAGAAATGGGGTATATATGAAGCTGTTTATTCTAAAATATTGGAGGAACATATGTAGCTACATATTCATTATAATAGGGGTTATTTTTATTAATAAGTCCTTTTTATTTTGTATGGTAGAAGGAATTTCGATGCAACCTACTTTGAATGAAAAAGATTATATACTTGTTAATAAGGTAAACGTCTGTTTATCGTCTTTTCATCATGGAGATGTTGTCATTATAAAAAAAGAAGACGCGCCTACTTACTATGTGAAACGAATTATTGGATTATCGGGGGATAACATACAACTAAAAGAGGATGAGGTATTTATTAACGGTAAAAAGCGTGATGAGTCGTATATACATTTAGATATGTCACAAGTATCCAATCGTTTTTCAAATTTTAGAGAAATAAAAGTTCCTACGCATAAATTATTTGTGTTAGGTGATAATCGTAATCATAGTAAAGATAGTAGGAATACACTTGGACTTATTGATGAGTCAAATATAATAGGTAAAGTAGAAATGATATTTTATCCATTTGATCATATAAAATGGATAAAATAATTCTATTAACGATTCACGTTTTATAAAATCAATCATATATTGATAGCATAGGACAAGCAGAAAAGCTTGTTCTAACCTCACAGAACACTCCTTATCACGGTTAGGCATCTACATAGGTAGATGCTTTTTTTATGTTGATGACTGAAAATTATTTATCAATATAATGTAGCAAGCATATTAGGACTATTAGGGGGAGATTACTTGTACAAATAACAGTATGCTTAATTAAAACAGTGAAATGTAAGGAGTGAGGAATAAGTGCTAAATATTTTAGTAGTTAATTTTCCAGCAGAGGGGCATGTAAACCCTACATTAAATTTAGTAAAAGCCTTTACTGAACGAGGGGATAATGTACATTATATTACAACGGCAAACTTTAAGGATAGAATTGAAGATTTAGGAGCTACTGTACATACTCATCCGGATCTATTAAAAGAGATTTCTATTGATGCTGAAACCTCATCTGGGTTAAATGCTTTCTTTCATGTGCATGTTCAAACTTCTTTATATATATTAGAAATTACGAAACAATTATATGAAAGTATAAAATTTGATTTCGTAATTTATGATATATTTGGCGCAGGAGAGTTAGTAAAGGAATATTTACAAGTTCCAGGTGTAGTGTCCTCACCTATATTTTTAATTCCGCCAGAATTTTTGAAGACATTACCTTTTCATCCAAATGCAGATATGCCATTTCAACCAGAGGAAATCTCTGAAAAATTACTAAATCAGATGGAACATAAATTTGGAGTAAAACCAAAGAATAATCTTCAATTTATGAATAATAAGGGTGATGTTTGTCTCGTATACACAAGTCGTTATTTCCAACCTAATAGCGAATCGTTCGGGGAAAATAACATTTTTATTGGACCGAGTATTTCAAAGCGTAAAACAAATATAAAGTTTCCACTGGAATCACTTAAAGAAAAGAAAGTTATTTATATTTCAATGGGAACACTGCTTGAAGGACTCGAACCATTCTTTAATACTTGTATTGATACTTTTTCAGATTTTGATGGGATAGTTGTAATGGCAATTGGTGATAGAAATGATATTTCTAAAATTAAGGAAGCACCAGATAATTTTATAATTGCTCCATACGTACCTCAATCAGAAATATTAAATGAAGCAGATGTTTTTATTACACATGGCGGTATGAATAGTGTACACGATGCCATTCATTATAATGTCCCATTTGTAATAATACCGCATGATAAAGATCAGCCAATGATAGCGCAAAGATTAACTGAGCTTGAAGCGGCACATAGATTATTGAAAGAACATGTTAATGTACACACTTTAAAAGAGGCCGTAACAGATGTACTTTCAAATGAAAAGTATAAATATGGTATAAGAAAACTTAATGATAGCTTTTTAGAATGTGGTGGTTCAAAAGAAGCGATTGCAGTTATTGAATCTCTTTTAAATAAAGTAAAACTTTAATTGGTGGGGCTTTACTGCCTGCAAATAGCGGGATAATTAGTCGTAACTGTATACAAGCATAGAGGTTCTCACCTTTATGCTTGTGTATTCTTATCCAGCAAATTGTACAGCAGTATTTGCATGTAAAAAAGCAGTATCAAAAACGGGAACAGTAAGATCATTTTGGGAGATGAGTAAAGGTATTTCAGTGCAGCCTAATAATACACCTTCAGCGCCGTTTTGAATTAATGATTTTGTAATTTGTAATAACCTTTTTTTAGATGTTTCTGAAATGATCCCTCTACTTAATTCATCTAATATGACATGGTGGATAAAAGTTCTTTCCTCGTCATTTGGGATAATTGTCTCAATGTTATATTTCGCTAATCGTGATTTATAGAAATCTTGCTCCATCGTTTGTTTTGTTCCTAATAGTCCGATACGTTTTATATTCTGTTCTACCATTTCTTTAGCACTTACATCACCAATGTGAAGAAGCGGGATAGATATTGCTTGTTCTACCTCCTCGGCAAATAGATGTACAGTATTTGAACACATTAATAAACATTCAGCCCCAGATTTTTCAACTTTCTTTGCAACTGTAACTAGTTCATTTTTCACTTCTTCATATTGATGGTTTTGTAATAAAGTAGTTACTTCACCAAAGTCCATACTATATAAAATTAGCTTCGCATTTTGATCGTATTGAGAGAGTGTAAGTGTATTAATATGTTTATAGTATAATGATGTAGATTCCCAACTTAATCCTCCAATCAAACCAATAACTTTCATAATGCATTCCTCCCCGAAACGATTTTGAATTCATTATTTCATAATTCCGATAAGAATACAATGATTTAAATGCGCTATTTAATAAAAAATAAAAATAGTAAGAAAAGTGTTGAAATTTACATTCTTTAGTGCCATAATACGAATTACAAATTAATACTTATCCAGAGAGGTGGAGGGAACGGCCCTAAGAAACCTCAGCAACCCCTATGCAATTTTATAGGAAGGTGCTAATTCCGCAGAGGACACGATGTGTTTTTTGAAAGATAGGAGGATTCTTGAAAGTGAAAGAAAGTGACCTCTTATGTAAGAGGTCATTTTTTTGTTGTATAGAAAGGGAGTGTCGATGCATAATTCATTTTTAAATTAAATATAGAGTAATAAAAGTTGACTAATATGAGAGGGGAATTGTCATGAATAAATTATCAACAAAGTTAGTAGTAGCAATCGGTATTGGAGCAGCATTATACGGGATATTAGGACTTTGGGGATTTTCTATTGCACCGAATACATTTATTAAACCAGCATTAGCTATATTAACTGTTTTTGGAGCATTATTTGGTCCAGTGGCAGGACTGTTAATCGGACTTATCGGTCATACCGTAACAGATACGATTGCTGGATGGGGTATTTGGTGGGGATGGGTTATTAGTTCAGGAATTATTGGTTTTTCAATGGGGCTTATTCAAAAAAGAGTTGGTTTTAGTGTGAAAAACGGGTCGTTTAACAAGGGGGATATTTCTTATTTAGCAATTACTGGGCTAGTTGGTATTGTCATTGCTATTATATTTGCTGGGGCATTCGATATTATTGTGATGGGAGAACCATTTGACAAAATTGTTATACAAGTATTAGGAGCAACAATTTCCGATGTCATCGTTTTCTTAGTACTTGGATTGCCACTTACAATTGGTTTGGCGAAATCCAATAAGAAACATACACATTTAAAAATTGAAAAGTAGGGATGTTAACATGCAACCAATTATTTCGTTTGAACAATTCACCTTTCAATATGGGCATGCTGCGCAGCCTACTTTAAGTGATATTACCTTTCATATATACCCTGGGGAAAAAGTGCTAATTGCTGGACGAAGTGGTTCAGGAAAGTCGACATTAGCTCATTGTATAAATGGGCTAATCCCATTTTCTTACGAAGGGAATAGCACAGGTAACGTTTTAATTGCCGGTAAAGACCCAAGGGAAGGAAGTATTTTTGAACAAAGTAAACAGGTAGGAACAATTTTACAAGATCAAGATGCTCAATTTATTGGTCTGACAGTAGAAGAAGATGTAGCTTTTTATTTAGAAAATGAATGTGTAAAGCAAGATAACATGAAAAAGATTGTTTCGGACTCATTAAGAAAGGTGAAGATGCATACGTTTCATAAACAAAGTCCACATGAATTATCAGGAGGTCAAAAGCAAACAGTTTCTCTTGCTGGTTTATTAACAACAAATGCGGATATATTATTGTTCGATGAACCATTAGCGAACTTAGATCCACTAAGCGCCATACATACGATAGAACTTATGAAAGATATACATGAGCAGTATAATAAAACGATTGTTATTATCGAACATAGGATAGAAGAAATTTTAAAACTGGATTTAGACAAAGTTATATTAATTGATGAAGGTAAAGTCATTGCGATGGGAACACCAAAAGAAATCTTAGCGTCAAATATATTACCACGTATTGGCTTAAGAGAGCCTATTTACATCGAAGCATTAAAGAGATTACACTTTGATTGTAATAATGACGTAATATATCCAATGGAAAACCTTCAAAAAGAAAAGGTAAGCAACGTTATAAAAGAGTGGATGGAGAAACAAGTCATATTAGAAAGGAATGCTAAAAACAAGGAATTACTTAAAGTGGAGAATTTATCATTTTCATACCCTAATAAACAAAAAGTATTAGAAAATGTAAACCTTTTAATATATGAAGGAGAAATTGTGGCACTGTTAGGACATAATGGAGCAGGGAAATCCACATTAGCTCATAGTCTTATAGGTATAAACAAAATGAAAAATGGGAAAATTGCGTTAAAAGGTGAAGATATTAGTTCTTGGTCTATTCGTAAACGTGGGGAAATCATATCTTACGTGATGCAAAATCCAAATCATATGATTACACAGCCTACTGTTTTTGAAGAAGTTTCATTTACATTAACATTACATAATTTTTCTAAGGAAGAAATTAAGAATAAAGTAGAAGGGATTTTAAAAATTTGTGGCTTATATCCATTTCGTAATTGGCCAATTCAAGCACTAAGCTATGGGCAAAAAAAGAGACTAACAATCGCATCTGTATTAACAACAAATCCTAAGCTTATCATATTAGATGAACCGACAGCGGGACAAGATTATTATCATTATAAACAATTTATGTCGTTTATTAAAAACCTAGCTAAAAAGGGAATTTCATTTGTTGTTATCACTCACGATATGAATCTCGCGCTAGAATATACAGACCGTGCAGTAGTTCTACATGAAGGGAAAATTATTGCGGATAACACAGTGTTTGATGTATTAGGCAATCAAGAAACGTTACAAAGAGCCAACTTAAGAGAGAGTTCTTTAACCAAGCTTATTAAATTTAGTGGGATTGCATGTCCAGAAAAATTTATGGAGCTTTATTTAGACAGTACTAGGAGGGAGGAAGGTGCATAGTACATATTTTCATCGTATGGATGGGGTAGTGAAATTGTTTTTATTTATTTTTTGTATGACGCTTACTTTTTTGTTTTTTGATTTTCGGGTGTTGCTAATATTATTTATTATTGGGTGTATCGGACTCAGCATTGCTAAAATTCCATTTCGTAAAATTTTAATTGTTTTTAGTGTCATATTTACATTTAGTTTATTAAACTCTGTCATGATTTTATTTATTACACCAACTCATGGATCTGAATTAACTGAATCATATACCGCGTTTTTACATGTTGGATATGCAACGATTACATATGAAACATTATTTTATGCAGCTACACTTTCATTAAAGTATTTTACGTTATTACCATTTACACTTCTTTTTATTTACACGACAGATCCAAGCGAATTTGTAAGTAGCTTAAGTAAACTTGGTATTCATTATAAGATTACATATGCAATAAATATTGCACTACGTTATATTCCTGACATCCAGTCTGAGTATAAAATTATTAAACACGCGCAAGAAGCGAGAGGAGTGGCTTTTGAAAAAGGAGAAGCAAGTTTATGGGTTCGTATGAAGAACCGTGTTTTAATTTTCTGGCCACTAATCATTCATTCTCTAGAAAGAATAGATACGGTTTCAAATGCAATGGATTTAAGAGGATTTGGAAAGAAGGATAAACGTACATGGTTTTATACAAGTAAGGCGAAACGTGAAGATTTCATCGCTTTATTTGCCGGTATTTTCATATTTATTGTTGCGGTATATTTAAAATTAAACGTATTTCAAAACTTTTGGTATCCATTTTAAAGCACTCTTTAAACGAGTGCTTTTACTTATTTTTATGTAGACATGCTCAAAAAAGGGATATATACATAATGTATAATACGAACCAGTTAAAATGATCAACTACCTATTAGTTTTCAAACCAAAAGGAGGAGAAAATATGAGTTACGGTGGTTCTTGTGGTTTTGGTGGAGGTTTCGCTTTACTAGTTGTGTTATTCATTCTATTAATAATTGTAGGATGCAGCTGCTGGGGCGGAGGATACTAATTTTTAATTAGTCTTCACAAATGTAAACTAAAAAAACATTGAAGATACTTATGTATCGAAACAAATAAAAAAGGAGCAACTATGCTCCTTTTTTATTTGTTTAAATGCGTATTCTCACTATATTTCGGGAACGTAATCGTTAAAGTCGTTCCTTTACTAACGATACTTCGGATTTTTAAACTTCCATGCATCGTCTCAATAATCTTAACAGCAACCATTGTACCTAAACCAGTTCCTTTTGTTTTTGTACTAAAATACGGTTCACCGAATCGATGTATTTGCTCCTGTGACATTCCAACTCCGCTATCTTCAATTCGTATTTCAACTTTACTATTATTGATAGATGAGGAAATATTTAAGGTACCACCATTAGGCATTGCTTCAATACTGTTTTTTATTAAGTTTAAAAAACATTGTTGAAAGTGCTGTTTATTACCAACAATGGTTGCCTCAGAAAAATCCTGTGTAATATGTATCGTATTCATATTACACAATGGCAATATCATATTAATAACTCGATTTAACTCTTGTTTTACTGAAATTTGATCTAATTTTTCTGGAGCAGGTTTGGCAAACGTTAAGTAATCATCGATAATTTCTTGGGCACGATTTAACTCTTCAAGTATATGTTTAATATATTCGTCTCTTGATTCAGGAGTTAAATTTTGTGTTTTTAAAAGCTGTGTAAATCCTTTTACAACCGTTAAGGGATTCCTTACTTCGTGCGATATACTTGCAGCGAGTTGGCTAACAATCTCCATTTTTTCCATTTTAATTAATTTAGAGCGCATTAATACAGCATCCTTTATAACTTCATTTATATAAACAATAAATAACATTAAAGTAGTCGGTAATACCATGAAATAAATAATATACAAATTATTCACTTCAAAATCTGATAAAGTTAATACAATTAAAGTTGTAAATATTGCTAGGAAAAAGGTTAAAAACATGGAAAAAGCTACTTTAAGTTTTCTATTATATGTATTAAATTTTGAAGATGCGAGTGCTGTAACGATGAACATTATTCCGTAAACAACGACTGTTAGCATATTAAATCCATAAAATATAAATCTTGTAATTAATAAAATTGTAAACAATATGATACCGACAGGGAATCCACCATAAAGCGTAGCTATTATGACCGGAATTTGTCTTAAATCATGAATACAACTTTCATCCATATAGATAGGGTATCGCATACATAAAATAAGCGGAATACTAGAACAAAGGGTAATCAGTAGTATTTTATATTTCTTTAAATAGTGCCGGCTATCATATATGAAATAAAAAACAAATATACTACATAAAATGTATAGAAGATTATTTAACACGTTTTGATTAATATAAACAAAGTCCATAATATTTGCCTCGTTATTCTGAATTTCCTTTTCATATGTATTATACATGATAATAGTATAAACTCTATATTTCTTTTAATAATTTAGGGTTATATCCTTTCCGCATTAGCCGCTTTTAACCACGCTTCATAGAATTCTATAACTGATGCATACCGTTCTGCTCGATTGGCATTTACAGCACGATACGCTACCTCATATAATTCCTTACTTGCTTCCCATTTTATAAAAGAACGATCTTTTTCACCGCCTAAAAGTGAGAAAGCCATTGCTCCCATATTAAATACATTTGTTCTTTCATCAATTGTTGCGTTTAGTTCAAATTCCTCTGGTGACATAAAACGGGAGGAACCCCATAGCCGGCCCATTCTATTTATGTAAGGTTTCTTACTGTATAAATCTATATCACAAATTTTTGTCTCGTTTGTATTAAAATTATATAAAATACTACCGTCATAAAAATCTATTGCTACATAGTTTTTCTTTTCTACATAACTATGGAAAGAAAAAATGGAATGTAAGGAATGAATTCGTTCTATAGCAGATAAATGTCTAAATTTATAAAATGGTGAGTTTGGATTTTTATATTTTTCAGGAGATGGGAAACGCCAATGCGAATGAAGACACTCACCATCAAACCAATCGAAAATTAATACATATCCAGATTGAACTGGAAAATGATCAATTAATCTTATGAGCGATTTATGCTTTAAATCTTCATAGATAGTAACTGAATTTTTTAGCCTTTCAATAGCATCACCCGTTGTTCCTTCATATGCAATTGTTTGTGCTCCTGCGTATTTGATAAATTTCTTATGCCCATCTTTTTCTACACCAAAACTTATATTACCTGAATCTTGTTGGTCAAAAACTGCAAATACGGTCCCTAATTTAATAAGCCAATCAAAATTATGATATTCTTTTAATTGGAATGTTACGTTATTTAACTGAATTTCCACGGAATTATCTTTCATAGATTACCTCACATTTAATATAATTAAGTTGTACATTCCACTATTCGACATATTTTATGGAAATCCTATGCTAATAATATAAAATTTTATAAATATAATGATAAATATTTATAGAGAGGTGAATACAATGGATCAACAAATTGTTATTAAACCGTATCAAAAAGAATGGGTTGAAGAGTATATAAAAGAAAAAGAGAAATTTTGTTCCTTGTTAGGACAAGAAATAATTGCTGTTGAACATATAGGAAGCACAGCAGTAGAAGGATTAGGAGCTAAACCTCTTATTGATATGATGATTGGCGTAACAGAATTGCAAATAACTGAAAAGTGGATTGAAGTTCTATCGGAAATTGAATATGAGTATGTTCCAAAAGATGCAACGAATTGGCGTTTTTTTAGAAAAGGAAAGTGGAGAGCAGGTACTCATCATTTGCATGTTTATATTTATAATAGTGACGAGTGGAGAAACAATATTTTATTTCGTGACTTTCTAATAAGCAATGAATGGGCACGTAAAGAATATAGAGAATTAAAAGAGATGCTTGCTATTACATATGCTTTTGATTGTGTTTCATATACAAAGGCAAAAGCGCCGTTTATTCGAAAAATATTAGAATTGGCTAGAATTCAATAAATTTATAGATTCTTATCTAACTAGTTTTGAAACCTCTTCCTATACTTTTTATAGGGAGAGGATTTTTTTCATAACAAAATATATAATTTCTAAATTATTGGAGGCAAACTATTTTATTTATTTTGATATTTCTAGTACATTGGAAATATTAAGGGGGAATTAAGCAATGAAAGCTATTGTACATCAATATGAAAAAGGATTAGAGGGGTTAGAATATAAATTTTCACCTGAGATAAGTCCTAATGCAGGTGAAGTAAAAATAAAGTTAAAAGCTGCAGGGTTAAATCATAGGGATTTATTTATTATAAACAATAGAAAAGAAATGGATCTACCATTAGTAATAGGTTCAGATGGCTCAGGAATTGTTACAGAAATAGGAGAAGGAGTTTCAAATATTACACTACATACAGAAGTTATTATTAATCCTAGTATTGGATGGGAACATGCTACTGAAGTACCGGAGTTACCGGAAGTACTAGGTGGGCCGAAAGATGGAACGTTTGCTGAATATGTAATTGTACCAGCTGAAAATGTAGTAGAAAAGCCGTCATATCTTACTTGGGAAGAATCAGGTGTTTTATCTTTATCTGCATTAACTGCATATAGAGCACTTTTTACAAAGGGTAGATTGAAGTGCGGTGAACACGTTTTAATTCCGGGAATAGGAGGTGGTGTAGCTACATTTGCCATGTTATTCGCGAAAGCAATCGGCGCAAAAGTGAGTGTTACTTCAAGGGTAGAGAATAAAAGGGAACTTGCTGAAAAATATGGTGCAGATATTTCTTTTAATAGTACCGGAAATTGGGAAGAGAGCTTACAAGGTGAAAAAGTAGATTTAATAATAGATAGTATAGGCCCGGCAACTTTCTTGAAATATTTTGATGTATTAAAACCAAATGGAAGAATCGTGAATTTTGGTGCAAGCTCAGGAGATAAAATTGAATTACCATTACGCGCATTATTTTACAATCAAATTGATATTATGGGAACATCCATGGGTAGCCGTGAGGAATTTAATGAGATGATAAAGTTTATTGAAAAATATCAAATTAAACCAATTATTGATAAGGTGTACTCGTTAGAAGAAGCAATTCGAGCACTAAGCCGTATGGAACATGGAGAACAATTCGGAAATATTGTACTTCAAATGAATTAAAAAATATGATTTTGCAATTAGTATATTTAAATGAATATGTTATGTATTTCAAACATGAAAAAAATACGAACCGCCTTATTATAAAGGCTTACCGGCTTTATACATAAATAGCGTATAAAATTTGTTTAATAATTGTCATATGAGTAATAGTAAAATGAGAATTAGATGAAAAAAGTTTAAGCCTATTTTCATAATGGTATTGTATACTGTGTAAATCAAGAACACTTGTATGTAAGGAGAGAGTTTAATGAATTACACAGTATTTCAGTGGTTTAATAATTTTGCTGATTCATCCAAACTATTAGATACGTTAATGATTGCTATTACAAATAGCGCTGCATACGTAGCCGTTCTATTTATGTTTATCTTATGGTTTAATAATGGAAAGAAAGAAAAGGCAATTAGAAAACAATATACAGTTTTATATACGGCGCTTTCGGTTATTATTGCATTATTAGTAAATGTTCTTATACACGCGGTATATTACCATCCGCGTCCGTTCGTATCACATGATGTACATCAATTAGTACCACATGCAGCAGATTCATCATTCGTTAGTGATCATTCTGTACTTGTATTTTCAATCGCCTTCGTATTTATTCTTAGAGGAGAAAAACTAAAATATATCGTGCTATTATGGGCAGTACTAGTCGGTATATCACGTATGTACGTAGGTGTTCATTATCCTTTAGATATACTTGGTGCAGCATTCTTAACACTTATTACGAGTGCTTTAGTAATGCAAAGTACTCGTATGTTTGAACCAATAGCGAAACTTGTATTCAAAATGTATGCATTAGTAGCGAGACGAATTCCTTTCTTAGCGAAATATAACCATATCGCATAATTTTCCTATAAAAAATTCCCCTTTGGACATCCAGAGGGGAATTTTTTATAGGAAATACGAAAAGAGTTTAGAGTGCTCTGTAATCAAGTTGTACTAATTAATATTCTGAAATTTCACGCACCGTATTTTAAATATATAAAATAATAACACAAAATAACAACAGTTAGTTTTTCATTGTTTTAAAGGAATTAAAAAGAAAACTTCGAAACATATAGTATCGTAAACAAAAACTACAAATTTTAAAACGGATCTTCGTACGAATCCATTCCAAAAGAGAGGAGATAAGTATGCAAAAACTCCAAACGAATAAAGGCGCTCGATATATGATGATTGCTTTTATTGTTTTGTTTCTTATTATGATTTTGCGTATATTCTATATTCAGGCAGTAGGAGTCGTGCATAATGTGAATGTAAAGGATCTCGCGAATGAACAACATAATAAAAAAGGTGTTTTAGAAGCGAATCGTGGCACTATCTATGATCAAACCGGAAAGGTGTTAGTACAAGATTCTACAACGTATCGAGTTGTTGTGAATTTAAAAGGAAAAGATAAAGTGAAAAATAAAGATGAAACCGCACAACAATTAGCCGATGCGCTTGAAATTGATAAAGAAGAAGTATTAAAAAACTTTCATGAAGGGCGTACGCAAGTTGAAATTGGGAAAATTGGTCGGAACTTATCTAGGGAAAAGAAGGAAAAAATTAATGATTTAAAAATACCAGGTGTATCTTTTATGTCGGAAAAAGCAAGAGTGTATCCGAATGAAGACTTTGCATCCTATATACTTGGTTTTGCTAGACCAGATGATAAAGGGAATACGGAAGGAAAGTTTGGGCTTGAAAAGAGTTTGGATAAATATTTGCGCTCTACAAACGGGAATATAGAATATGTGGGTACACGAAGAGGGATTCCGCTTACAAATGATATAGGTAAAGTAGAACCTGCTAAAAATGGAAATAACGTATATTTAACACTTGATAAACAAATTAATAGCTTTTTAGAAGAAGCGATGAACAAAGCACAAGAGCATTATGATCCGTCTATGTTAATTGGAATTATTGCTGATCCAAAAACAGGAAAGGTTTTAGCGATGTCTAGTAAACCTAGTTACAATCCTAATGTAGGTGATATCGAATATTTTTTAAATGATCCGATTGCAAATGCATATGAACCAGGTTCAACAATGAAAGTTTTTACGTTAGCAGCTGCCATTAATGAAGGTGTATATAACGGCAAAGAATATTTTCAATCTGGAAAATATTCCGTTGGTTCATCTGATATAAAAGATCATAATGGTGGATTTGGATGGGGATCAATTACATTTGATGAAGGTTTTGAAAGGTCATCAAACGTAGCTTTTTCTATTTTAGAAGATCAGTTACTGAAACCAAATAAATTTAAGCAATATATGAATAAATTTGGATTCAATCAAAAAACAGGAATAGATTTACCTGGAGAAAGTAAAAATACTTTATTATTAAATACGCAAATTCAACAGGTTACAACTTCTTTTGGTCAAGGTTCTACAGTAACTCCAATTCAATTAATCCAAGCGGCTACTGCTATAGCAAATGACGGGAAAATGATGCAACCATATATCGTTGATAAAGTTGTAAATCCAACAAACAAGGAAGTTATTATGGAAAATCAACCGAAAGAAATTGGGAATCCGATAAAAAAAGAAACAGCGGACAAAGTTAGAAGCTTAATGGAGCGTGTTATAACATCTTCAAAAGGAACTGGTACAATGTATAAAGTGGATGGTTATCCAATTGGAGGTAAGACAGGAACAGCACAAATACCGAATCCTGAAAACGGCCGATATATGGAAGGGAAAGAGAATTACATTTTCTCCTTTTTAGGAATGGCTCCAATTGATGATCCGGAGTTAATCGTATACTTAGCTATTAAGCAGCCAAAGTTAAAAGGAGATGAGTATGGAGCTCAGCCTCTTGCTGAAATATTTAAACCTGTTATAAAAAACAGCCTTGAATATTTAAAGGTGAAACCGTATACAGAAAAACAAATAGCTGATGCAATGAAACAATCTCAATTAAAAGTACAAAATTATGTAAATCAATCGATGGATACAATAGAGAAAAGTGTAGAAAAAGAGAAGCTACAGCCGGTAATTTTAGGAGAAGGAAAAATAATAAAACAATATCCACAGTCTGGCGAGGTAATGAGTGAAGGTGATCGTATATTTTTATTAGGGAATAACGCACAAATGCCAAATGTAAAAGGTTGGTCCATGCGTGATATTATGTATTTCTCCAAACTTTTGAAATTAGATTTGAAAACTTCTGGTACGGGTTATGTAACGAGTCAAAGTATTGAAAAAGGACAAGATTTACAAGAAGGAGATACACTAGAACTAGAATTAGAACCGCCGTTACAACCGTTAACAGAGGCGAATACGAATTAATCCAGGCATTTGGAAAGAGCTATATGCAAATAGCTCTTTCTTTAGAGTTGCGAGTAATTTCACGCACCGTAATTTTTAGAAAAAATAATAAATGATAAGTTGTTAAATATCTGATTATTTTTTATTTACAGTTAAATACATATGTGATAATATGGAAAAAATAAATGCAGTGAAGAGAAGAGTAAATAAAATGAATTTTTCACAGAGAGCTCCATGTAGCTGAAAAGGAGTAAAAATTCTTTATTGAACCAAGCCTCTGAGCAGCACATCGGAACCTATTATTAGGGGATGGTGTGACGGGAGCTCCCGTTATAGAGCTATGGTATAAGCATGAATTAGAATGCAGTACCTAATAAGGTTAGTATGGTGACATATTAACAAACTAGGGTGGCACCGCGATGATAAATCTCGTCCCTAAGATTAAAAGTCTTGGGGGTGGGATTTTTTTATTGTTGTAAAACAATTTTGAAAGCGGGGGCCAAAAATGAAAAATTTACTTAAAGATTGGAAATATCCTTTATTACTATTGTCCGGAGTTGGTATTGCGAATTTAGGGGCATGGATTTACTTAATAGCACTGAATGTACTTGTCTATAATATGGGTGGCTCAGCCTTAGCTGTTGCTACTTTATATGTAATAAAACCATTAGCCACTTTATTTACAAACGCTTGGTCTGGGAGTATGATTGATCGTTTAAATAAACGGAAATTAATGATTCACCTCGATATATATCGTGCGTTATTTATCGCTATTTTACCTTTACTTCCGTCACTTTGGATTGTTTATGTATTCGTATTCTTTATAAGTATGGCCAGTGCAATTTATGAGCCAACTGCTATGACATATATGACGAAATTAATTCCAGTAGAGCAAAGACAACGTTTCAACTCATTACGCAGTTTAATAGGATCTGGTGCATTTTTAATTGGTCCAGCGATAGCGGGGGTTTTATTAATTGCAGGTACACCAGAGTTTGCTATATATATGAATGCTATAGCATTTCTCTTATCAGGATTCATTACATTACTTTTACCGAATCTTGATAAGAAAGAAGATTTGGATACAACTAGTAATACATTATCACTTACAGTATTAAAAAAAGATTGGAACACTGTTATAAATTTTAGTAGAAAACATGTGTATGTCGTATGTGTGTATTTCTTATTTCAAAGTATGTTCGTATTAGCAACTGCTACTGATTCACTTGAACTATCGTTTGCGAAAGATGTATTACTACTAACAGATAGTGAATATGGTTTTCTAGTTAGTATAGCTGGTGCAGGATTTATTTTAGGTGCCATAACAAATACAATTTTGTCAAAAAAATTAGCACCTTCATTTCTAATTGGAATAGGATCATTATTCATCGCAATTGGTTATTTAATTTATGCTTTTTCAAATGTATTTTTAATAGCTGCTATTGGATTCTTTATTTTATCTTTCTCTATGGCATATGCAAATACAGGATTTTATACATTTTACCAAAATAATGTTCCCGTTCATATAATGGGACGGATCGGGAGTATATATGGACTTGTTATTGCGTTAGTAACAATCTTTATTACAATACTATCTGGTGTTGCGACTCAGTTCATTTCTATACAACTTGTAGTTATTGTAGGGTCATTAATAATGTTATTTATTACTATCGTCTTGTGTGTGTTTACTTTATTCCCATCACAATCTAAGTTGTATTCTACTGAGTCAATAAAGTGAAAATTTAATCAGTGGGGGTCTTACTGCTCATAAATAGCGGGATAAATTTGAAATGGACTTTGTGTTTTCATTAATAATTTATCGTATTTAATAAGAGGGTTCCTTCCTCTTTATATGGAAAAATTAATAAGAGGAAAGAACAATACCGAAAGATAAGGGTGGTTGTCGTGATAAAAACAAAAGATGAAATTGATAAAATTGTAAAAGAAATACAAAAGAAAATAGATTTCTCTGGAGTAGTTTTAGTAAAAAAAGAAAAAGATTTAGTCTATGAAACAGCATTGGGTTACGCAAACAAAAGTGAATGTATAAACAATACGATACAAACAAGATTTGGCATTGCCTCAGGATGTAAAATCTTCACTGCAATTGGCATCTGTCAACTTGTTGAAAAAGGTGTTATTTCTTTTCATACAAAATTAAAGGATTGTCTAGAGATAAAACTTCCAAACTTCGATGAAGATATTACAATACATCAACTACTAACGCATAGCTCTGGTATACCAGATTATTTTGATGAAAGTATTATAGATAACTTCGAGGATCTTTGGAAACAAACACCTATGTATCTATTAAAGAGCTTAAAAGACTTTTTACCATTATTTCAAAACAATAATATGATGTTTGCACCTGGGAGTAAGTTTCACTACAACAACGCAGGTTTTATCATACTTGGATTAATAATAGAAGAACAGACGGGACTTAAATTTACGGAGTATATAGAAACAAACATTTTTAATTCGATTGGCATGAATGATTCTGGCTATTTTTCATTAGATAAATTACCAAGACATACAGCTCTAGGATATATAAAGGACGAAACCAACCAAAATTGGAGAACAAACGCTTACTCTATACCAATAAAAGGAGGGGCTGATGGAGGTGCATATGTTACTGCACCAGACATGTTGAAATTTTGGGCGGCACTATTTAATAATGAAATTTTAGGAAAGGAATATACAAAGTTACTTTTAACTCCCCACATTTATGTAAATGATAAACAGTCTTACGGATATGGAATATGGATTGAAACACGAGAAAACAAGGTATTCAAATATCATGTAATGGGATATGATCCAGGCGTCAGTTTTCGCTCGGCCATATATCCAGAATTAGGAATCACTTTAGTTATTCCATCGAATAAAGAGGCAGGACCTGAAAAATTAATGACAGAAATAGAAAGAGCTTTTTAATTATATGGATATAAAAGAAGAGATACGAAAATAATTTAAACGGGTTTATGATTGTTTCTGTTCTGAAAAATATTTTAGTTAACGAGGAACCCTTTATTTATTAAATAAGGGGTTTTTGTAATTCTGCACAATTACATATGTTTATATGGATTTTTAAATTAAAAAATATTACTATATAATTGTAAATTTAAATTATTAATTCATATGAAAGGATGTGTTAACAATTTGTATATGATCAACGGTAGTTTGTTTATTATTTTAGGGGTTATTTGTTATTTAATTGTACGTGGAATATTAATTGGTACCAAAAATAAAAAACATGTGATTTGGTGGAAAGAAATAGTAAGTTTTTTATTCGTGGTTTACATTTGTATGGTTGTTGCAGTAACTTTATTCCCTTTACCAATCGGTTTTCCTTCTAATGTTGAAAATCTGAATCGCTCGGTCAATATAATACCATTTGCATCAATTATTAAAGACATCAATCAAATTGGTAGTGCTTATGATGGAGATGCCCTATTTATGATTGGGCTAATTGTAAGAAATGTAGGCGGGAATATTTTATTATTAATGCCTTTAGGATTTTTAGCACCTATCCTATGGGATAAATATAAGAAATTCAAAAATACAATTTTATTAGGATTTTCTATATCAGCTAGTATTGAATTGCTACAATTAATTGAGTCTTTATTTAGTGGAGTGGGACGTATTACTGATATTGATGATGTGATTTGTAATGTTCTAGGTTCTATTTTTGGATATTGTATTTATAATATCTTTTTAAAAGCCATTAATAAATTTAACATTCGAGTATTGGGTAAAACTAATTCTAAAGGTGTGGAATTAGTTGATAAATAGGAGTTTAAACGAGTTATTAAAGGCGTACGAGTAAAAAGTACGTCTTTTTTATTTTTATAAATAATGCTTAAGGCTGATGAGAAATCACATTTTTCATCTTACACTTGAAAGTAGCTATCGTATTTCAAGTATGGAGTGAAAAGAGGAGAATATAATTTTTAAAGATAAGCAAGTTTATAGGAGGATTCTAAATGGATATTTTACTTGTTGTTCTTATTATTGTTTTGATGCAAAGTAAAGAACGAAAAGTGAAAATAAACCGTATTTGGCTCATTCCGGCTTTGTTGTGCTTTGTAACAATCCAGTCCATTATTCATATGGGACAAATAACATCCCTTGTTTAACATTGCTAAGAACGGTAATACTAATTAACATTGAACTTTTACAACAAGGGATGATAATATGATATACATTTACACAGATTTTGGTGGAACACATACTACCTCACTAGCTGCAGCGTATCATTTAAATAAACTACCAACGGATCGTAAGTTAACGAAAGAAGAAATTTTGAATGTAGATTACTTTAATAAATTGAAAACAGAAGATATGGGAAAAATTATTTTTCATGGAATCGATGAACATGGTCATCCTGTATATACGATTGGATGCGGCGCATCAAAAGTTGTTGTACCTGCGATGAAGCATTTAGGAGAAATCTTGCAAAAACATTATCAAAGCCATGAAAAGATTATATTTTCTAATACATCACCAACAGTGCCTTTACCGATGACTTTCGGTGGGCTGTTTTCTAGAAGGTTCCATATTGATTTTATTGGCGTACCGTTACTCGTATGGGGAGCAAAAATTTGCTGTGATAATATACAAAGGCTTGTTAGTTATACAAAAGAAGCTGGACGATTAACGAATGATTATGTAGTAATTTTAGATAATGAAACTTTTAAATAGTATATGATAAGAAGAAAATCGAGCAAATTCCTTGATTTTCTTTTTTATTTGTGAAATAGACAAGAAATAGTCACAATTAATATGCATCTACTATAGCCAAAACAATAAAGTCCTGTTACTATTACAGGGATATTCTCTTTTCGTAACATAAATATATAGAAAAGTCAGAAAAGAGGAATTGAATTAAGGGAGGAACAACATGAAGCGTGTTGCTTGGATTACTGATAGTACAACTGCGAGTTTTAAAACAGAAGGAGATAACTTTGTTATCCCAATTGAAGTTATTATTGATGGTGTGTCGTACAAAGATTGTGAAGAAGGTGTGCGTGAGCGCGTTTATAATGCTTTGAATGAAGGTAAAACTGTCACTACATCACAGCCTAACATAGGGGAAATGGTAGATTTATTTTCGAAATGCAAAGAAGAATATGAAGAAGGATTTGCAGTTGCTATTAGCGGAAAAGTAAGTGGAACCTATCAAAATATGAAGCTAGCTGCAGAAATGGCAGGTTTTCCATTAACGGTATTAGACAGTGAAACAACAAGTTATCCAATGGATGAACTAATTAGAAAAGCGAAATCGTTATACAATGATGGTATGACTTTACAAGATATACACAAAACATTAGTAGATGAAAAAAGAAGACCTTTCCACGTATTCCCGAAAAGTTTAAAAGGCCTTTATGCAAGTGGTCGTGTAAAGGGCATTCAATTTTTACTTGGAAGTTTATTAAGTGTCAACTTAATATTAGAAGTAAAAGGTGGAGAGCTTTTACTTGAAAAGAAAGTTCGTAAAATCCAAAAATGTCGAGAATATATTAAAAATGAACTTGAAAAAGAATTACCAAAAGTACTTCACATGTTCCATGCTAATGATAAAGATGGAGCCGAGGAATGGATTGCAGATATTAGACAAGCATTCCCTGAAATGGATTTCAAATTATATCCATTACCAATTTCATTTGCGGTTCATGCAGGTGAAGGTACAATAGCAATTAGTTATTAAAGTAAAACCCGTGAATTATTCACGGGTTTTTTATTTAATTAAAACAAAATGGGATCTCGACATATCTCCATCGAACTTAGTAATATTGCATTTTTAAACCATTGCTCAGCTAACCCTATGCAAATTTACAATTTTTAATGTCAATACTTCAAACTTGACATACTTATTGAGAAAGAGTGAGAATGAAAATATAACACTTATCCGATACATTCAGGGGTTATTAGTATTGGATTTATTTTTAAGGGGGATGTTTAATGAAACCAGAAATAATTATCAGAAATTTCTTTGAAGAAGTGCGTTCAGGGAGTAATCCGGATTTTTCAAATCGATATATGGCAGATAAAGTATTGGCACATCAAGTTATATCTGAAGAGGAACAAACAGTATATAGATCGCCAAAAGATTACGCTGAGCATGTAAGAGAGATGGTTGAAGTATATGGGAATTTCTCTTTAGAAATTCAAGAATTATTAGTACAAGATAGTAAAGTATATGTACGATGGAAACAAGTAGGTACACACATAGGAGAAATAGATGGGTATGAACCTACAGGTCTCCCTATAATTCAAATAGCAAGTGCAGTGTATAGAATAGAAAACGGGAAAATTTCAGAGTATTGGATTCAAATTGATAGATCAGGAATTCAAAATCAATTAGAATACAATAAAAATATTCAATAAATTATCTTTAAGAATAATAGGAAAAAGCATAAAAACAAGATTTTTAAAACGATTATTTCTGTTACATAAAGGATACAAATCAATGTACTTTTTTACTGAAAGATTCATTCAAATTAATAAAAAGAGAGCATGTTTTAATAAATCTTTTAAAATATGCTCTCTTTTATTGTTTCTATGTGTACTTACATCAGTTTGATGTAACATTATTATGCAGTAACAAGAAATATAGGCATCTGTTTATGAACCAAAAAAATAGTGACAATGGTTCATATGGTTCATATGGTTTAAATTCGGTATACGCTAGTTAATAATGAAAATAATAGAATCAATTTGTAATGTGTATTTCGTTTTGCACTGTAAATCATTCATATTGAGTAATAGAATTGTAGAAATATATAATAGAATATTCGCACTAATATTTATACAGCTACAATCTATTTATATATAAGGTTATTAGGATTATATTGAAAATGAAAGAGAAAACAATAGATGGAAGGGGATGTTTTTTATGTTTAAAAAAGCAGCACTAGGGATTTCATCGTTAGCAATCACAGCGTTCGTCGGATTAGGAATGGCAACAGAAGCTTCAGCTGGACCAGCAGCACCACTTACTTCACTAAACGTCGTACAAGTAGAGTCTGAGCTAGGCGGGGTAGAAACAATTAATTAGAACAGCTTCAGCACATCGCGTAACCACGGGGGAAAATACTTATATATTACAACGAAAGAAATGGGCTATGGCCAAAACCCATTTGCTAAAATGAATGGTTCTAATGTAAAAAGTATTGATTCCACTATAATTGGCGGAAGACCAATCGTTGGCTGGTATTATAAATGGGATGCTTCTGGACACCAACAAGGAACTTTTGAGTACCAAAAGACATCTATAAATGCCCCATTTAATACAATGCGTACATCAATTTATATCCAATAATTTTGAAAGCGTTCGCACATGTAGAATAGTAAAAAAGGTACTTCTAGGAGTACCTTTTTTTGATTTGAATCACGTTCATCTATATTTACAATCCTGATTTCACAGCAAGAATACTTACCATAAAACAAAATCCTTAAACGTCTATAAAATTAATATGAAAGCGTAGTACAAGTCCGCTACAGTTAAAGTACGTAACTTTACATATTTCAACTCAATGAAAAAGGAAGAAACTGCAGTACTTACGCCGCAGTTTTAAATTCATCCATGAACTCACAGTTTTTAGATATATAGACATAAACGTAATACCTGCGCCTCTTTTTTAAATTCAAGATTAAAAAAGAGAAGCTAAACTTATATAAGCTTAGCTTAATGGGGATGTGGCGGAACTTTAAAATTAATTACATCTTTTTCATAGCATAAATAATTTTGTATAGGGAGATGAAAGGATTTTTTAAAGTAATAAAGAAGTATGTATAAACAAATATATAAATGGTAGTGATTAGGATGAAAATCAGTAAGTTTGCAGAAGTAAATAATGTAAGTGTAGATACGATTAGACATTATATGGATCTCGGACTCGTTATTCCTGAGAAAAAAGGAAGTCACTATTTTTTTGACGAGTATTGTCAAAAGGATATAGAACTTATATTAGAGTACAAATGGATAGGGTTTAGCTTGAATGAAATTAAAGAACTGTTTCTTTATAAAAATTTAGGGAAATCCTTAGACTATGAAAAGGATATTTTTTATCAATCTTTATTTAAAGTAAAATATGAAAAGATTGAACAAGAGATAAAAACCTTAAAGGAACGAAAAGATAAATTAAAGAAAACGTTAAATAATTTATCTATAGAAACTGAAATCTCGAGTTCAATTTTAGGGGTAGATTTAAAAGTACTTCATTTATTTAAATGTGTTAAGTGTAACGGAAATTTAATTCTTGAAGATGGCATTATTAATAAAAATCAAATTGTTGAGGGGAAATTAATTTGTAATTGTGGTGAAGAATACGCGATTACTTCCGGAGTTTTAACAGCTGGAAAATTATTTGAGGTGTATAAGAGGAAATCACTTGAAGATTCTATTTCAGATTATATCCATGAAACGGATACTGCTTTTTTGGAAAATGTTCAAAGAGGAGGAGAATGGGCGAAAAAGAAACTAATGCAATTAGATTTAAATGAAAAAATACTACTTGATTTAGGGTCTGGTATTGGGTTCTTTTTACGAAATATTTATGAAGAACTACCGGAAGAGTGTTTATATATTGCTGTTGATCGAGATTTGAATAAACTTTTACTTTTAAAAGATGTAATTGAGAGAAGAAATGTGAAAAGAAATATTGTATTTATTTGTGCCGACTTTCTAAACATACCTATTCAGAGTAGTTCTATTGATATTGTAATCGATCAATCAGGTACAAGTAATTATAGTTTTGAACATGAGGAGTTCTTATTGCGCGAATTAAATTCCCTTTTTAAACACAATTGTTATTTATTAAGTTCATTTATTTTATTTAATAAATTTAGCATAAATAGCCAAATTGTACCTAGACTCCGAGGGAATTTTACATCTGCAAAAGTAACAAAAGAAATCGAAAATTTACAGTTTCAATCTATTGATGAAAGTACTTCAAATTATTTGATACGAGGGGGAAGGTATGAGGATTTCTTTGTTCAAGGAGAAGAAATTTATACATATTCATTTTTCGGAAAAAGATGGGGTTAACCCATGCCCATCAACTTAAGAGAACAAATAAACTGAAATTCCCTTCAAAAGGGTTATAAACTGTTCAACAGATTGATTGTTCTTAAAAATCCGCATGCGAAATAAACTCTAACGAGTTTTGTTTTTTAAATTATGCAGCTTTCTTTTGTGCTCTAGCTATACTATACTCATAATGGACACCCATGATATCAAAGACAGTTTTCTTCTCATATCTGTGAGATTTCCGCCCGTTTTTCTCTAGAAGGTGGAACAGGTGAACCAGAAACTTTGTTATCTCTTGGGTGTTTTGTATGGCTTGATAGAGGAGAAATAGATGATCTTGAATCATTCCAATCGCTTTATATTCACTTAATTCTTTTTGCTTCTTCTGTAACAAAAGTTGGCGCATTTTAAACATGGTAGAAGAACATAAGAAAATAGCAATCAGTTTCCCGTATAAATGGCACTCTATTCGTTCTTGTTTAACAGTGCGACAATGATCTATATGAAACAATGATTTCCACGTTTTAAAAACTATTTCTATCTGCCAACGTAAAGAGTATAGTTCATGGACTTGCTTCATCGAAACCCACTCCCACGGAGTGTTAGTTACATATACATTCAACCCAGATAATATTTTACTTTTTTTCGAATATGGTTTTCCTTTTTTCTTTTCACTTTCCATTTGTTTTTTTCGTCGTTCTCGTAATTGTTTTTCTGTTAGACGATACAGAACGAGTCGGGCAAACAAAACTTTTTGATCTCCTACATAAACATTACCTACTTCATAAGTTTCACCAGGTAACAAGCGCTCCATCATCATTTGCAAGTTGATTTTTACATATTCTGTCTGTTTTTTGAGTGCACCATTATGAAAAAATGTAGGATTAGGATTTTTGATATATACATTTGAATTTAACTTTAAGCGTGAAATAAAATATGTTCCCCGTTGATCCATTTGATCTAAATCCTCTAATGAAAAATACCCTAAATCACGAATACATAAATCGCCTGGTCGTAACGTATCTAAACATTCTGTGCCGAATGTTTTATCATTATTTTTTCCAGGCCCCACTTGAAAATTAAGAAATTGTCCACTATGTAAATCATATTCTAATTGAATTTTGATTCCAGCTGTTTGCGCACATCCACCTGAACCAGGGTATATATGCTCCAACGTATTAGGTACCTGAAACATGGTGGCATCCATGATGCGAATGCGTTGAAAATGAGCAAGAAGTTGATTAGAAATGTGAGTCTGTTCACAGATTTTTTGTTGTAATAACAAAGAAAAGATATGTTTTAAAAATAACACTGATTTTTCATTAAATCGTTTATTTAAGCCCTCCGGGCTAAGTACAGTACCTGTAACTGCATGAAGCCTACTACATAATCGGACTAAAGAATCACTGGCCACCCTTTGGCTAATCCAAATACAAATGGTAGCTAAATCTGCCCCTGAAAATTTGCGTTTTCTTTTTACAAATTTCATCTCTCTTGCTAGTTCTTCCAAAAAATCAGGTGTGATATAGCGCTGTAATTCTTCTGCAAATGGTTGTAACTCCTCTTGAAGCAAGAGATTCATAAAAAACGTCACCCTTTCTCATAGATTATTAAGAAAGAATAACGTTTTTTTGTACTTTGGGGTAGTAAAAAGCCTTAAGTTGATGGGCATGTGGGGTTAACCCCATCTTTTATTTATTTCCCTTTAAAACTTTTCAAATCGTACATATTGCTATTGGGCTGACCCAAGAACTTACAATGTACGTAATACAAAGTTATGCAGGGGGGAAAATGATGGGAAGTTTACGATTACATATAGAAAATAAAAATAGAAACCAAGAACTAAGAAATATTTGTTTATATTCAATTGCAAAAACAGTATCACTATTTGGTAGCTCTATTTATAGTTTCGCATTAGGATTGTATGTATTACAAATAACCGGATCTGCTTTAAATTTCGCGATTACGCTTATTTTAGGAACGATTCCAATGATTGTTATGAATCCATTTGCCGGTGTCATTGCTGATAAGGTTGATAAAAAGAAACTCGTCGTTTGCATGGATGTATTAAGCGGGTGCTTATTAATAACTGTTTATATATTAAGCAACTATTATGGATTAAACTTATTCATTATTTATACTACTACCTTTCTTATGACCGTATTTACAACGTGTTTTGGAATAGGATTAGAGGCCGTAAAACCGAATATGGTTACTAAAGAACGGTTAATGAGTATTAATTCTATAAGTAAAATTATCGATTCTATATCTTTAATTTTAGGGCCTATGTTAGGGGGCATTGTTTTTGCAGTCTTTGATATGAAAACTTTTATAATTATTAACGGTATTTCATTTATCCTTTCGGCTATATCCATATTGTTTATAAACTTTAAATTGTGCGAGCAAAACATAAATGAGGAATGTTCAATTAGAGAAATTAATTTTATTGAAGATATAAAGGAGGGATACTCTTACTTATTGGAGCGGAAAAGCTTAAAAAATACTTTTAGTATTTTAATTTCCCTTAATTTCTTTTTAGGCTTTGCTGTAACCGTTCCGTTGCCATACATTATTAACACAGTTCTCAATCTTAATTCTAAGCAATTTGGTATGATTCAAGGGACTTTTCCGATAGGTATGATAGTTGGTGCAATATTAGTGAAAAAGATAACTGATTGTTATTCTTATTCTTATCTATTGAAAAAAATAAGTTTTATGTTGGCAATTTTTATGATAGTTTTAGGGATACCTGTTTTATTTAAATCTATTGTAGTAAATAATTTGGTATATGTTACTACGTATTGCATGATTATGTTCTTTTTAGGATTTATGATAGCACAAATTGATATTCCTTTAATGTATTTCATGCAAAATGAGATTCCTGAAGAATATAGAGGAAGAGTTCTTAGTATTGGATTAAGCTTAGGTAAAATAATGCAACCAATAGCACTTGCAATATCAGGACTATTATTAAATTTCATTCCAGCCTACACGCTTCCCATTGCAGGGGGGATTGTATTTTTTACTTTGAATAAAATTTTAGCAAATAAGTTTAATTTAGAAATTCATTCAAAAGATTATAGTGTTTAACGTAACTTAAAAAGCGCAGGATTAGCATCCTGCGCTTTTCTATCGTAATTCAGCGGTTTTTCTAATGACAATCTTATCAATATCATCTTCTTCATCACCAATAAATAATCCGCGTTCTTTTAAATATGCTTCAAAATATAAATCTGCTTCAGCGCGTTCGTCATATGGCTTTACAGAGAGAACGAAACCTAATTTGTTTTGTTCTTCTAAGTGAGAAGTGGAGATGTAAGCCGGTACATTATGGCGTAAAAAGAGTTCTTTAACCGGAATAATCATATCTTTCATTAATTTCGTTAGCATACCCATTTCAAACTCGAAATTAAAGCGATCTATACTAGATAAATCAGCGAATACTACACCGATAAAACCTGTATTAAATACTTCTTGATATTCTACATCTTCATCATGGCCGCCATAAAAATTCTTTTCGATTAAATAATTTACAAAATAAGCAACGCCATCACTTTGTTCAAATGGTTTCGTTGAAAGAACAAAGCCAATTTTCTTTTGTTTATGTAAATACACACATGACATGTATGCTGAAATGTTATGTTCTTTAAACAAAGCGCTTGTTGCTCCAGAGAGACCATCTAATACGTGATGAACAATTTGAAGTTTTTTACGAGCGAAATAATAGGATTTCTTTTGTAACTCCAATGTATCAATAAAGACAGAGCCGATAAAGCCTGTATTTGAAATAATAGGTGCTTGCTTTTTTCTTCCTCTGCGCTTTAATGGAGCCATTGTTAAAATCATCCCTTCATGTACGTTTAAAATAAAATAGAACGTTTGTTCGTATAATTATATTTTACTATTAAAACGCTATAAAGTAAAGGGTTTTTGATGAAAATATAACAAAAAAGACACCTTATAAAAGGTGCCTTAAACGCTGTAGGGAATAGGGTTTACCCTAACTATTTATATTATGATACAGAAACAATCTCTTCTGTATCTTCTACATCTAAATGACAGTCCATAGTACGAACATCTTGATCTTCATGACTTCCGAAATAAATAGTAATTTTCATATGTATCGCTCCTTTATTCTAGGAATACCTAAAATAATTACTAGTAATGTTAATATTTATTATATACCACTTTTTTCATTCCGACAACGTTATATCATTTTTAATTATTTTAAACTATAGAGCACAATTTAAAGAGGTACTTTTTATAAAAAAAGGTAAATTTCTAATATGTTATATTTAATATAGAGGGATTCGAGTATTACTTTTTATGAAAAGGAGAACTATTGATGAATTATAAACAATTACTAATAGATAACTTTGCATTTAAAACTTCATATGTTGCGCAATTTGTGCCCGGAATGAGTATAAAAGAAACGAAAGATTATATTGCTGTTGATTGCGGATTACCTGCCGATACATTCAATATCATCACTCTACTGAACAATAATTTAACGGAAGGGGTCGAGAAATTATATAAGGAGGTAGAATACTATAATCAAAAGAAATTTCCAATGAGTGTTTGGTTATGGGATGAGGAGCAAGAGCGGGATATAAAAAGCGAGTTAAATAAAATCGGTTTAAAAGAAGCGGAGCAAAATATTGCGATGGTAGCAGACTTAAAAACAATTTCTCCAACAATAAACATGCCAGTAAGTTTTACAATTCAACAAGCATCTTCACCTGGACTAATAAAAAAATTTGGAGAAACGTTAGCTAATCTATTCGGCACATCGGAAGAAGCTATACATGTACAAGCATTCTATAATCAAATTTCTAATCTTGATTTATGGAACAGTGAGAATATGAAACTATTTTTAGGATTTTATGAAGGTGAAATCGTAACTGTTGGTTCATTGATATGTTCAAAAGATAGTATTGGTATTTATGACATCGCAACGAAAGAAGAAATGAGAGGACGAGGATTCGGATCTACTATGTTCAATTTCCTTCTGCAAGAAGCACAAAAATTTAAAAATACGTATTGTGTATTACAAGCTTCAACCGATGGAATCAATATTTATAAAAAATCGGGATTTCAAGCTATCGGCAAAATGACTGTATTGGAAAATCGACATGTAATTGAGTAAATCATTCTAGTTAAATTGTCTTTATATAGGAGCTTATAAATCGTTATGAAAAAGATATATCTCGTTACAATAATTTGTGCCTTTATAATAATAAGTATCTTTGTTTTTCAGAAAATTAATGAACATAAGTATACTAAAGCTATGAATCAATCAAATCATATAAAAAATATCGCACATAGAGGTGCTTCTGCGTTCGCGCCTGAACATACAATAGCAGCATATCGATTAGGCCAACAAATGAATGGAGATTATATAGAAATTGATCTCCAAATGACAAAAGATGGATATTTAGTGGCTATGCATGACGAAACCTTAAACCGTACAACAAATGGTACAGGGCTAGTGAAAGAGCATACATTAGAAGAAGTAAAGCAACTAAATGCAGGTTCTTTTTTTAATGAAAAATATCCGAACTTAGCCAAGAAAGAATTTGAAAATGCAAAAGTCCCAACATTAACAGAAATTATTGAAACGTTTGGGCATAACGCGAACTATTATATCGAAACAAAAACACCTGATGAATATCCAGGAATGGAAGAAAAATTATTAGAAATTATTAATCACTACGAAATACAGGATAAAGTGATTATTCAATCATTTAGTGAAGAAAGTCTACAAAAGATTCATAGCTTAAATAGTAATATATCCTTAGTACAATTATTACCTTATAAAAAAGCAGTTCAATTAACAAAATTAGAGATAGAAAAGTATAAAATGTACTGCATAGGTCTTGGTATGAATTACAAATATATTGATTCAGATTATGTAAAGAAAATAAAGAAAAACGGATTAGAAGTTCATCCATTTACAGTAGATAATGAAAAAGATATGAAAAAGTTACTTTCATGGGGAGTCGATGGGATGTTTACTAATTATCCGGATCGTTTACATTCAATATTATTGGATTTGAAAATTCATGAATAAGAAGTGTTATTCATAAAGGAAAAATTTACACAACCTGTATATTAGGATTATCAATGCAAGAAGGCATGTAGCATATAAAAAGAAAATACCAAAAACCGCAACTTGAAGACTTAGGTTGTGGTTTTTTAATTGCTTCGATTTCAACTTACAAAGTTTGAAGCTAGAAGTGAAAATCTTTTTAGCTGAATTGGCTTCCTATGTATTTGTACTTCGTATCGTTCTAGGTATATGTACAACCCGTGAGACGAGTTTTGCATAGGATAATAGAAAAGGAGATGTTGCATATTGAAATACCACAATAGAAATGTAAGTAATCTGAATAAATTAGCGGATAATACGAAAGCTGCAGCTTTTAAGTGGTATCAGTACTGTATCGACAATGGAATTGAAGTATTAATTTATGAAACAATCCGTACAGTCGAGCAACAACGTGAATATGTTCGTAAAGGAGCATCACAAACGATGCGCTCATATCACTTAGTAGGACAGGCATTAGATTTTGTTCCAATTCAGTCGAATGGTACAGAAGATTGGAATGGCTATAATAAAGAACCGTGGGCTTCAGCAATTCGTTATGCTAAACAAATTGGTTTCGAATGGGGCGGTGACTGGAAAGGATTTGTGGATAGCCCGCATTTGCAATATAACTACAAAGGGTATGGAACGGATACTTTTGGAAAAGGTGCTCAAAACGTAGTGACTCCTCCCACGTCGAATGATAATGTAGGGGTTGCTTATATTAACGGTAGTAATGTAAATTTACGAAAAGGACCTGGTACTGGATATGGCGTTATTCGTCAATTAGGGAAAGGAGAGTCCTACAAAGTATTTGGACAAACAAATAGTTGGTTAAATCTAGGTGGCGATCAGTGGGTTTATAACGATCCATCATACATCCGTTATACGGGAGGAAATGTACCAGCAACTTCACAATCATCAAATGATGGTGTAGGTGTAGTTACTATAATCGCGGATGTATTGCGTGTTCGTACCGGCCCTGGAACAAATTACGGCATTGTGAAAAACGTGTATCAAGGTGAAAAATATCAATCGTTTGGATATAAAGATGGTTGGTATAATGTTGGTGGAAATCAATGGGTTTCTGGTGAATATGTTACGTTTGTAAAGTGAAAATAAGAGCCGTCCAGTTGGGCGGCACTTTATTTTAAATATTCATAGGGCGAGCACTTATAATATCATTCGTGATGCATAGAGTATAATTTTTCATTCTAATAATCAGAAAGTAATCAAAATGTAATTAATTTCAACTACGCTTTTTATATTTTTTTGATACACTGGCTACGAGGGGGATACCAATTAAGGTCGGTAAAAACCAAAACCATATTGGCGGAAGTAAATTTATAATGGGAATATGGATGCCGACATTTACTAAAAGTGCGGTGACTGCACCAATATAAGAACCTAACATGCCTCTAATGTGGTGATGGAGCCAATTTTTCCAACGTTTTTTTCGTGCAAGGTATCCATAAATCGCAAATGAATAAGAGAAGATTGCTACATAAAATAAATATGCGATTTTATCCCAGTTGATAATGGATAATATTATTGCCGTAAGGGTAATGACAACATAAGGTGCATGATATATTTCGCCCCATTCGGTATGTTTTCCTTTCTTCTTTTGGGCAACCATCGCTACAATACCAGTGATTAAGCATATTGTTCCAAATAGGATGTGTATGGTTAAAAGAATGTTAAAAATGCTCATAATAATTCCTCCTTTTTTATTTTTATAGTATTGCAGTATAGGAGAAAAGTTGAAAAATATAGTTAGTTCGGCTTAATATATTGAAATAAAGGTACTCCTAGAACAAAACCCAATGATTTAAATATTTAGTGAGATGATTATTATGTTAAATGAAGGAGAGACTTCTATGTTTACATCTATTACATATTTACAATCGGGCAATGAGAAACAACAAAAAATATATGATGTTTTGAATAGCCTAAACATAATGGAGGATTTAGCTTTATATAATCCCGTTCTTTGCGGGACAATCCCTATAAGAATTGATACTCCTCAATCTGACTTAGATATTGTAATGGAAGTATATAATTTTGATGTTTTTGAGCAGGAAATGAGGTCTTTATATGGTTCTTATGGAGGGTTCAACATAAAAAAGAAAAAAATTAAAGGTACTGAATCGATAAAGGTGAATTTTGAATTCGAAGGTTTTGAATTTGAATTATTTGCTCAACCGAAGCCAGTGCGTAATCAAAATGCATATAGACACATGATAGTGGAACACATGCTATTAATGCAGCATCCCCATATAAGGGAAGAAGTTATTCGCTTAAAGGAACAAGGTTTAAAAACAGAACCTGCTTTTGCTCAAGTATTAAATATTGACGGAGATCCTTATGAAGAGCTTATTTTATTAGGGCAGGAAATGAAATTGTGGTAAATAAGATACATAAAAAATCCTCCAAAAACAAAAGAGGATTTTTTTTATGCCGTTAACTTCCGAATTAATTCACTGAGCAATCTAATTCCGTTAGTCATTTGTTCTGGAGTAGCATATCCATATGATAAACGAATGTACTGATCTGATTCTTCTTCATAAATACGTCCCGGATTTAAAAGAATTCCTTTTGATAGTGCCTCTGAAAATAGTTTTTTCATCGGAATGTTATGTATAACCTTTAGCCATATAAAAAATCCACCACTAGGAATATCCCATGATGCAATATCTGCACAATATTTATTTAAAGCTCGTATCATTATTTGTCTTCGTTCTTTCAGGTGCATTCTTACATTTGCTACATGTTCTTCATAAAAACCTTCATTTATCCATTCAGCAGCTACTCTTTGAGATAAAGAGCTGGATCCATAGTCTGTTTGCATTTTTATATCTGACAATCTATCAATAACAGGTTCTGGTCCGATTATCCATCCAATTCTCAGTCCTGGGCTAAGTGTTTTAGAGAGACTACCAATATATAATACATGTCCATGTTTATCCATCGACTTTAAAGGAGCTGGAGGTGATTCATCAAGCCATAACTCTCGGTATATATCATCCTCGATGATAGGCAATTGCTCTTTTTCACATATTTTTAATATTTCTTTTCTTCGCTCTTTGGACATCAATATCCCCGTTGGATTTTGAAAACAAGGAATTGAATATAAAATATTATTCTTTTGACTATATTTAATTCGTTTTAATAAGTCGTTAGGTAAAATACCGTGATGATCCATTGATATACCGGATAAATTTATATTTGCTGATTGAAAAATATGAAGTGAATATAAGTAAGAAGGTTGTTCAAGTAAAACAGTTGATTTTCTATGTAAAAGACCAATCGATATTAATTGTAATGCTTGGAGTGCACCAGAGACTATTAATATAGAATCCGGTGATGCATGTATTCCAAATGATCTTACATATTTGCTTATTGCTTCACGTAACGGATAAATACCTTTTTGTTCTTCGTATCCGAAATAATCTAATTCCTCACTGACGTTTTTTATTATAGATTGCATAGTTTCGAGCGGGAAAAGATGAGGTGCAAGTTCACCTTTACTAAGATGGATAAGCGTTTTATTTGCTTCTGCTTCATTTATTTCTCGCACCATTAACTTACTTGGTTTATGAATACCGGCTTTTACATATTCACTCCAATCGGGCGGAGGATTAGTTGCTAATAATGACCATGTATTATTTGTTACAATTGTTCCTGCTCCGATTTGTCCTTGAATTAAACCATCTGCTATAAGTTCATCTAGCGCAGTAATTACAGTACTTCGATTTACATGAAATAATTTTGCTAACTGCCGCTGACTAGGGATTTTACTTCCAATTGGCCATTCTCCGTTTTCAATTTTTTCTTTCATATAGTCTATTATCTGCTGATATTTGGGCACTTTTTTATCGGTCGTCATATAAAAAACTCCTTCGTTTATTTAAAAGATTCAAAGTGGTTGGTTTTTCCGATAAATAACTGGTTGAAGACATTGTATCAACTATTAAATATGATAAAAAGAAATAATTGGTAATTTAAAAATGGTTGGTTTTTTAGGGAAGGAGAGAAAATATGCATAATAAAAAATGGGATTTACGTATTATATGTGCTCACGCTTTTACAATTCTTATATGGGGAACTGCTTTTCCAGCAATTCGTATGGGGCTTGAATCTTATACGCCTGAACACCTTACTTTACTACGCTTATTAATCGCCTCATTTATACTTTTGTTATTTTCATTTATATACAAACTACGACTACCGGATTTAAAGGATATCCCAGCAATTTTTATATTTGGTGCTCTAGGATTTACTATTTATCACATCGCATTAAACTACGGCGAAAAAACAGTAAATGCTGGATCTGCAAGTTTAATCATTTCAGTCACTCCAATAGTGACGGCAATTCTTGCTTCTGTTTTTTTGAATGAAAAAATGAAATTAAATGGTTGGCTTGGTGGTGTAATTAGTTTTGCAGGAATTGCCTTAATTTCATTTAGCCAGGGCGATGCTATTCAATTGAATAGCGGGGGATTATTTATATTATTAGCGGCGATTTCAGAAAGTCTATTTTTCGTTTTCCAAACATCTTACTTAAAAAAATACGGCTTCTTACCATTTACCATATATACAATTTTGTCTAGTACTGTATGTATGCTTATTTTCTTACCCGGAGTTTATCAAGAAATACTAGCAGCTCCACTTGAAGTTAACTTGAGCGTTATATATTTAGGTGTCTTTCCAACAGTACTCCCGTATATTGCATTGGCCTATATTATATCTCGTGCTGGTGCTTCTGAAGCAACAAGTTCTCTATATTTAACGCCAATAACTGCGTGTTTCATTGCTTGGATATGGTTAGGAGAAGTGCCAACTTTGGTTTCGATAATTGGCGGAGGAATTACTATACTTGGAATTGTGATTGCTCATATACCGGTATTAAGAAAAGAAAAACATAGGAATTTAGCAAATAATCAATCCGTATAATGTAATTCAATAATAATTTTATGATACTTTTTTATATAGTTTCTTTCTTATGTTGATAAATATAATATTTTGTATTTCAGTTAAATATTGTATGTTACATTTTATGTAGTAAGCATTTTAAAAGGAGCTGACAACATAATGAATGGAAAAAGAAAAATTTTCACATGTATTTCTATTGTAGGAATCGGACTAGCTAGTTTTTCTAATTCTAGTTTCGCAGCAAGTGTAACGGACAATTCAATACAAAATTCTATTCCCGTAGTTAATCAACAAGTAGCTGCTGCAAAGGAAATGAAACCATTTCCCCAGCAAGTTAATTATGCAGGTGTTATAAAACCGAATCATGTTACACAGGAAAGTTTAAATGCTTCTGTAAGAAGTTACTACGATAATTGGAAAAAGAAATATTTGAAAAATGATTTATCTTCTTTACCTGGTGGTTATTATGTAAAAGGAGAGATTACAGGTGATGCTGATGGGTTTAAGCCACTTGGAACTTCAGAAGGTCAAGGGTATGGGATGATAATTACAGTATTAATGGCTGGTTATGATTCGAATGCTCAAAAAATCTATGACGGTTTATTTAAAACAGCAAGAACTTTTAAAAGTTCTCAAAATGCTAATTTAATGGGATGGGTTGTCGCAGATAGTAAAAAAGCACAAGGTCATTTTGGTTCTGCTACTGATGGAGATTTAGATATTGCGTATTCTCTTCTTCTTGCTCATAAGCAGTGGGGATCTAATGGAACAGTTAATTATTTGAAAGAAGCACAAGACATGATTACAAAAGGTATTAAAGCTAGTAATGTTACAAATAATAACCGACTAAATTTAGGAGATTGGGATTCTAAAAGTTCACTTGATACGAGACCATCTGATTGGATGATGTCACACCTTAGAGCATTTTATGAATTTACAGGTGATAAAACTTGGCTTACTGTTATTAATAATTTGTACGATGTTTATACGCAATTTAGTAATAAGTACTCTCCAAATACAGGACTTATTTCAGATTTCGTTGTAAAAAACCCACCACAACCCGCACCTAAAGACTTCTTAGATGAGTCAGAATATACAAATGCATATTATTATAATGCTAGTCGAGTACCTTTAAGAATTGTAATGGACTATGCGATGTACGGCGAGAAGCGAAGTAAAGTCATTTCTGATAAAGTCTCTTCATGGATTCAAAATAAAACGAATGGAAATCCTTCTAAAATTGTGGATGGTTATCAATTAAATGGATCCAATATTGGTAGTTATCCAACTGCTGTATTTGTTTCACCGTTTATTGCTGCAAGTATAACGAGTAGCAATAATCAAAAGTGGGTAAATAGTGGTTGGGATTGGATGAAGAATAAGAGAGAAAGTTATTTTAGTGATAGTTATAATTTATTAACTATGTTATTTATTACAGGAAATTGGTGGAAGCCTGTACCTGATGATAAAAAAACACAAAATCTAATAAATGATGCAATTTATGAAGGATACGATAATTAATTAAATTTGAGAATGGTTACTGAAGAAAGGAATTAGCATTCGCTAGTTCCTTTTTAATGTTTTGTAAAACATTATCCATTCTAAAATTCGCATAGATATACTTGCTTTTTTCATATACATAGTTATTGATGACTCTATGTTTTTATGAAGGGAGAGTATTTCTTGGAAAAAGTATTATTTTTCGGAGATCCAGGTATTGATGACTCATTTGCCATTATGTATGGTTTACTGCATCCCGAAATTGAAATTGTCGGTATTGTAACCGGATACGGAAATGTTGAGCATATACATGCTGCACATAATGCAGCGTATATTTTACAGTTAGCAAATAGACAAAACATTCCTGTCATTAGTGGTGCAACAAAACCACTGACAGAAGAAATCACTACGTACTATCCTGAAATTCACGGAGCAGAAGGATTAGGGCCCATCCATGTTCCAGAAAATATATTATCTATTCCAATATATAATTTCGGCAGTATTGCTGCGATTCTTATAAAGTACGGAAAAGATTTAACGATTGTTGATGTAGGAAGATCTACCTCGTTAGCAATTGCTTTTAATTTATGGAATGATTTAATGCTAAATGTAAAAGGAATCTATTTCATGGGTGGTGTTTTTTTAGAAGTAGGAAACGTTACGCCATTAGCAGAGGCAAACGTGTATGGAGATCCGATAGCAAGTAAAATTGTTTTCCATCAAGCAAAGAATTTATTCATATTCCCTTTAAATGTAACAAACAAAGCTGTGTTAACACCAAATGTATTTAACTATATTCAAGCTAATGCAAAGAATCCATTTCATATGATAATGAAACCAATGTATGACTACTATCTATCCGCATACCAAAAACTTAATCCATCTATGGAAGGACCTTTGCTACATGATGTGGTTGCAATAAGCGGATTAGTAAATCCAAGTTTTTTTGAATTTGTGCATCGTACAGTAAATGTAGATACATACGGAGATACGAAAGGACAAACATTTGCTGATTTTCGCCCTAACTCTAAATCTGAAGGAGCCCGTATAGCTTTAGAAATAGATGCAGAAAAATTCATTCAAGATTTTATAAAAATTATGTTATAAGTTGCTGTCGAAAAAGGGAATTATTTCAATGCGTTGAATATAAAAATACATCCTCTAGATAAAGGAGCTTACAATATTGAATGTCCAGTTAAAGGTTGTTACGAGAGACAATTGGGAAGATGCATTAAAGTTACAAGTTAAAGAAGATCAAAGAAAATTTGTCCCCGCTGTAGCAGTTTCACTTGCTAAAGTATATATAAAACCAGATGGTGACAATGTAGAGTACATACCATTCGCTATATACGATGGTGACCTTATGGTTGGTTTTGTTATGCATGCTGTTGTAATAGAGACATCGGATATGTATTGGATTAACGGATTTATTATTGATCAATCGCAACAAGGTAATGGTTATGGAAAAGCAGCATTACAAGAAAGTATTGATATAATAAAAAATACTTTTAAATCGTGTAAAGAAATAAGATTAACCGTACATAAAGATAATCTCTCTGCAAAGAAATTATATGAACGATATGGTTTCATATCATTAGGACAGGAGTATGATGGTGAGCAAGTATACCGTTTATTTGTTTAACTATTAAGAAGTAAAGGTGTGAAATGAAATATGCAATTTACTGAAGTGAAAATTGAAGTGTTCATTCCTGAAGAATATATTGAAACATTAAGGGATGAATTAAATAAAATTGGAGCATGTAAAACGGGCGAATATGACCATTGTCTTTCCTATAGTTCAGTGAAAGGATATTGGAGACCTTTAGAAGAGGCATCTCCTTTTAATGGAGAAATTGGTCAAATATGCGAAGGACAAGAATGTAAAGTTGAAATAAAGTGTAAACGAGAACTTGTAAAAGATGCTCTTGAAGTTATTAATGATATTCATCCGTATGAAACACCTATGATTTATATTATACCAATACTAAATGACTATTTTGAGAAACTATACATTAAATAACTAGGAGGAATATCAATTGAAAAGTAAATTTCATCATATTGTACGAGCAGTCATGATAAAAGATGAAAAATTATTAGTTGCTGAATATATCGGCCATCATTATTTTTTACCTGGTGGCCATGTTGAAATTGGAGAATCAGCAGAGAATGCATTAAAAAGAGAGTTAAGAGAAGAACTTGGAGTAAACTGTAGTATACAACAATTTTTAGGCGTCATAGAAAATCAATGGCAAGATAAAGAAGTGCTTCATCATGAAATTAACCACATTTTTGAAGTAGAGTCACAAGATTTACATACGGACTTAACACCGAAATCTAGCGAGTCTCATTTAGCATTTCACTGGATAGATTATAATAAAGAAGCCTTAAATCATTATGAAATCATGCCAATGCCTTTAGTGAAGGAATTACTAGAAAGAAAGTTAAGTGATGAACTACTAAATTGTTGGATTAGTAATTTTTAAATCACTTTATTTATAGTAAATACGTCCATCGAATGAATATAAAGAAAATAGGCTGAAAAACAAGGTACATCACCTAGTGTAAGTTCATATTTTGTTGATGTACGCATTTAGTCTATAGTCTTGTTTCTACTTTGTTTAAAAGAATTTATTAACTTTAATATTTGGACGGAATTTACATTTATAAATGGAGGGTTTCATAATGAATCAGTTTCAACAAGAACTACAATCATTAAACCTTAATGATTATCAAACTGGCAATGTTGTGTATTGGGATCAACAACAAAGTCAATATCCATACTATTACATTCAAGACGATGCACGTCGTTGCGGCGGATGTGGCGGTTGTGGTGGACGTTGCGGTGGATGTGGCGGTAGATGTGGTGGTTGTGCAGGTCGTTGCGGCGGATGCATAGGATGCGCAGGATGTTTCAGTTGCTTTAATTGCTGGAACTGGTGGATTATTTAAGTATAGAAAATTCAAGTTATTTTATATGAAAGAAAGGTGTAAAAACTATTTTGCACTTTTCTTTCATGCTGTAATTTTGATGTGTATTAAGGGGGATTTATTTGTATACATATGATAAGTTGATTTCTTGGGTAGAGGATATAAAAGAAAAAAATCATAGTTCTGCTACAGCACTTTGTATTATAAAAGATAATAAAATCGTACTAGAGCATTATAGTGGTTATCACTCAAATACATCTACAACCAAGAGAGTAACAGCATCTTCACAATTTAACGTTGCTTCTGCTAGAAAAAGTTATTTAGGATTAATGATAGCGTATGCGCTTTATGAGGGGAAAATAAACTCTATTGATGATGAAGCGATAAAATATTTTAAAGACTTTGATCCTGCATTGCTTAGTAAAACGACGATAAGACATTTAGTAACACATTCGCACGGATTAGAAGAAACGAATGACAGGACAATTTTTCGTGAATTTGCACCGGGGCAATCATGGGCGTATAGAGATATTAATGTAAGAATGATGACACGTCTTATTTATCAGCTATATAACAAAAGTTTTCCTGAATTGTTAAAGGAGCGTGTGTTTAAGCCTGCTAATTTTCAAGAAACAGGTTGGAGAGTTCAGCGAGATGAAAATTTAGTTGACGTTGTTAATAATCCAAATGAAGACGCAATTAGTGAAATTGGTACGGTAGATGACGGTACTGAAAAAAATTTGTTTGTCTCAGCTAGAGAATTTGCGCAGTGGGGCAATCTTCATTTAAATCAAGGTGGGATAGATGGTAAACAAATTGTTCCAAAAGAAGTTATAAAAATCGCTACGAGTTTGCAGAGTCCAACATATATAAACAAAGAGCTACCACAAAATGGATTGTTTTGGTTCATCCAAAATGAGCCTGCGCAATTAAGCGAACTTGGTGAACGTGTTCCAAAAGGGTCGTATCAAATATTAGGGATTACTGGATCGACCATTTTAGTAATACCTGAATATAATGTAGTTGTTGCAAAAATGTATAACAAAAGATATAACTACGGTGGTGATAATTACTTATATTATTTACGTGAATTTAGTAATTTAGTCGCAGATACATTTAGTAACGGTAATAGGGCATAATTACTCCTATAACGAAAAGGGGTGATTGAAAGTGAAAGATAAAGTGAACAAAAATAAAAAGCAAAATATAAAAGATGTAAATACAGAGCAAAATGCAATTTATAGCGATCCTAAAGATGCAGCTAATATGCAAACTGTACCGCAGCCGAAAGATTTTGATGAAATCGAATATTAATTTTTCATCCGACTATATGATGAATGAAAAATACGTCTTAAGTCTCATAACATTTAAGAAATTATTTGATAACATATATACATAAGCATTTGAAAATGTCTTATCTTAACAAAGCTTTCTTTAGAAATATCTGATATAACCTGCAAAAGGCACTTCTTTATGAAGTGTCTTTTTGTGTATATGAATTTAATTACCATTTTCCGTACAGTATCTTGCAATTTATGATGGATATACTAACTGTGAAAATTCATGTCAAGATAAAAGAAGGGGACAGTTAGTATGAAACAAACTTCTATAAATTCGTTACTAATTGTTCTAGGTACAATCATTGTTCAAATTGGCCTTGGAACAATTTATACATGGAGTTTATTTAATCAACCCCTTGTAAGTAAGTTTGGATGGAATCTTAATGCAGTAGCGATAACTTTCTCCATAACAAGTTTTTCCTTATCATTCTCAACTTTATTTGCAGCAAAGTTACAGAAAAAATTAGGACTTCGGAAACTTATTGCTACTGCAGGAATTGTTTTAGGACTCGGCTTAATACTTAGTTCACAAGTTTCTTCCTTACCACTATTATATTTATTAGCTGGTGTCGTTGTTGGTTATGCGGATGGAACAGCTTATATTACATCACTATCTAATTTAATTAAATGGTTTCCAAATCGGAAAGGGTTTATTTCAGGTATATCTGTATCAGCGTATGGAATGGGCAGCTTAATCTTTAGATATATAAACGGAAATCTTATCGATAACCTTGGTGTATCACAAGCATTCTTATATTGGGGTATTATCGTGTTACTTTTAGTGTTAATCGGATCGTTCTTCTTACGTGAGGCAATTGTAAGTAATGCTGTAACTGAAACATTACACAATGACTATACTCCGCGTGAAATGATGCGAACGAAACAAGTATATCTGCTATTTTTTATGTTATTCACCTCGTGTATGGGTGGTTTGTATTTAATCAGTATGGTAAAAGATATCGGCGTACAACTTGTTGGACTTAGCGCAGCAACCGCTGCAAACGCCGTTGCTATGATTGCAATCTTTAATACAGTAGGTAGAATCATTCTTGGGACGTTATCAGATAAAATCGGGCGAATGAAAATTGTCTCTGCAACGTTTATTATTATAGGTTTGTCAGTCTTTACTTTAAGTTTTATTCCGCTAAATTACGGAATCTATTTTGCTTGTGTAGCAAGTGTCGCCTTTTGCTTCGGCGGTAATATAACTATATTCCCAGCTATTGTCGGAGATTTCTTTGGATTAAAAAACCATAGTACAAATTACGGGATTGTCTACCAAGGTTTCGGATTTGGTGCGCTTGCAGGATCATTTATTGGAGCGATACTCGGGGGATTTCAACCAACTTTCATTATAATCGGTGTTTTAAGTGTTATTTCCTTCATTATTTCAATATTAATCCGTCCACCAAATGTAGAAAAGAAAAAGGAACTAAAACATTTACATCGGAAAGTGGCGTAATACTAAAAAGAGTCCTAATATAGGGCTCTTTTTAGTACAAAACATTTTTTGTGTAGAGAGAATAGAGTTATTTAATTTAAAATGAAATGAGTAGCAGATACTTAGAATATTCATATTGTTTTATAAAGGAACTAACATGTTGCTAAAAACATTTAGAAAATTACAGTTAACAAACTTTGTGATGGAACGTGCACTTCATTCATAGACCATTATTTTCTTATCAGTTTACAATGAAAGTAGTTGGCTTTTATTGATTACAACCATAATTTCTTCTGTTGTGGCATTCGCTACAACAAATATTGATGACATTTTTATACTACTTGTTTTATTTTCACAAGTAAGAACAGAAGTAATTAGGACAGAAGGAAGAGCTGTCCGCGAAAAAGCTACGAGAAAAAAACTTTATATTGTTATTGGACAATATTTAGGATTTAGTATGATTATTTTTCTAAGTATCATTGGGTCTTTAAGCTCTTTTTTCATTCCTGTTTCGTGGATTGGATTATTAGGATTCGTGCCAATTTATATGGGGGTTAAAGGACTATTGTCACTTCGTTCTTATAAAAGTAATGAAGTTATCGATAACGTTACTGTTTCATTATTTAAAGTAGCTTCAATTACATTAGCTAATGGAGCTGACAATATTTCGATTTATATACCAATGTTTGCTAGTCAAACTCTAGAAACAAATATCGTTACATTAGTTATCTTTTTTTCCATGATAGCGATATGGTGTTTTATTAGCTACAAATTGATAAAAGCTCCTATACTAGCTAAAGTACTTGAGGAAAACTGTCATATTATTGTTCCAATTGTTCTAATTGGTTTAGGAATGTTCATTCTTTTTCGTAGTGGTACAATTGGACTATTCTCCTAAGGTGTTGAAATAACGGAAGTTTTCATAAAAAAGAATTGAACAATTTTAATATTTTTTAAGCAATTATATTCATTGAAATTAATTAGATTCTACACAACGTATATAAGTCTTATTACAGATGAAATGTAGTAGGGCTTTTTTTATTTTAGTGAAATGAAACAATTGTATTAGTGATCTACGACTATTATTTAGACAGGACATTAGCATTATGAAGTTGAATAGCTATCGTAAAAGGAGCGTGATAATTAAAATGAAAATAGTAAAACAATGGGTCCAAGAAGATAGTGATTACATAAGAGAAAAAGTAATTGAATATAACCAAAAACATATTTCAGATGAAGAGAAAAAGCCTTCAGAAAAAATTAGTTTTATAGTGAGAAATGAAAAGGGGAAAATTGTAGGTGGAATAACTGCAATTACATTTTGGCACCACGTACATGTTGATTTCCTGTGGGTTTCTGAAGAATATAGACACGAAGGTTATGGAACCAAGTTAATAAAACTTATTGAAGAATTTGCAATTGAAAAAGAGTGCAGGTTAATCAATTTAGATACTTTTAGTTTCCAAGCTCCTGATTTTTATAAGAAGCATGGATATAAAGTAATCGGAGTAAGTGAAGATTATCCGAAAGGACATAATCATTATTATTTAGAAAAACGGCTAAAAAGTATATAGAATTTGTTAACATTAGTATTTGGAATACAAATGCAATAAGGGCGAGGTTATTATTAATTTCAGTATTAATTGGATCAATTTTTATTCTAAAACTGCAAGAACGTACTTTGGATACTCTTCCTAAGGTACGTTCTTTTTTTATATCAGTAGCCTATTCTTATTAACTCCACCAATAGTGGTAAAGGCAAGACTTAACTAACTTATATATATTAAAAGGAGTTAATGGTAGAATGAATAGAAGACAGAAAATTCCTTTTATTAAAAATAGAGGAGGTACATATGAAAAAAGTTAATGTTACATACGCGATTTTGTACGATAAAACTAATGAAAAGATTTTAATGGTAAAAAACAAAGGGGAAAATGGTTCTTATTATACATTACCAGGTGGCGCAGTTAAATTAGGAGAAACATTGGAAGAAGCAGTAATTCGAGAAGTAAAAGAAGAAACAGGGTTACATATAAACGTAAAAGGGATTTGTTCTATCAGCGAAGCCTTTTTCGAGGAAAGAGATCATCATGCAATTTTCTTTAATTTTCTAGGTGAAATAATTGGCGGAGAGACATATATATCAAGGCCAAAAGAAATTGAAGAGATTACTTGGATGGAATTACATATAGCAGCTCCATATTTACGCATACCAGAACATTTACTAGATTTATTACAAAAGAAAGAAACAGTACCTTATTTTTTTAACGGAACAATCGTTCATCAATCTTCATAAAAATATTATCTCATGTAAGGCGGGGAAAACATGGAGTTTATCGTTAATCACAAACAATTCACTCAAGCACTTTCAGAAGTCAACAAAGCAATATCAACAAAATTTTTAATTCCTATATTATCTGGTATAAAAATAACTGCAGATCAATCTGGAATTACTTTAATTGCAAGTAACTCGAATATTTTTATTGAAAAATTCATTCCTGTTTTAATTGAAGACGAAAAGATTGCAACTATTTTAAAGGCAGGAACTATTGTTGTACCTGCAAAGTATTTCATTGAAATAATAAAGAAAATGCCAAGTGATATAGCAATAAAAAGTAAGAATGAGCAAATTATTAAGATACAATCAGAAGAAATCACATTAAGTTTAAATGGATTTCCTGCAGATGAGTTTCCGAATGTACCACTTATAGACAATCATGCAGAAATCAAAGTAGAGACAGAGCAATTGATTGAAGTATTTAAACAAACAGTTTTTGCGGTAGCAAAAAATGAATCTAGACCTGTTCTTACTGGGGTGCATATAGAGTTATCTAATAATAAGTTAATTTGTGCTGCAACTGACTCACATAGACTAGCGATACGTGAAACGCTACTTTCCTCAGATGTAAAAGCAAATTGTATTGTACCAAGCGCAACCATTAATGAACTTCTAAAATTAATGAACAGCAATTCGGAATTCGTATATATCTACTTTTCGGAGAGTCATATTATATTTACGTTTGGAACAACTACATTATATTCAAGACTAATTGAAGGGAAATATCCTAATATTTCTAACCTTATTCCAAATGATTTTAAAACGATTATTAACGTAGATAGAAAAAAGATATTACAAGGTGTAGACCGATCAAGTTTATTAGCAAGTGAATGGGCCAATAACAATGTTAACTTAGAAATCATAAACGAATCCACAATTAAAATTTCTTCAAACGCTTCTCAAATTGGGAAAATATCCGAAACGCAACAAATAGATGCGATTCAAGGTGAAAAACAATTAAATATATCTTTCGATGGGCGTTTTATGGTTGATGCTTTACGAGCAATAAAAGAAGAAACGATTACTTTAAGCTTTGGCGGTTCTATGAGACCGATATTGATTGAAGCAGGAGAACAATCTGCAGCAGTACATCTTATATCACCAGTAAGAGCGTATTAGGGATAGAGGAAGGAATTACATTATGTACAAGCAGACTATTGATTTATGAAATCATAAATCAATACATTATAAGAATGATGTATTAGTAAAGCAAACAGTTTACTAAATCCTACATAATATAATTCAATCATAGACAAAGCAGCAATGGTAATCTGAAATACAAAGCAAAATAATAATAACCTCAATATAAAAGCCATAGATTAATCGATATGGGGTGAGTATGATGAAGAAAATAATTGTTTTACTCATTGGTATAGTTTTAATTACTTTTGCTTTTTATCAATACAACAAAAAAAACTATGCAGCTAAAAGTACTAACTTGTATGTAGAAAACTTTAAAGGGGAAAATGATTCAATAAAAATACAATCTGCTATTAATAAAGCAGAATCTAGTAAAATTAAAACGGTATTACTTGATGATAAGAAGTATAAAATTACGTCACCAATCATTGTTAAAAAAGGTGTGAAATTATTATTTGGTTATGGATCCCAATTTGTAGTTGAGGGAAACTTTAGAGTTCTAGAACTGGAGAACAACGCATCCATTGAAGGAGCGTATATAGCTATTGACGATCCTAAATTTAACTCTGAAGTTATTTATTTAGACGGTAAAAATAAATATTATAACACTTGGAACAAAACACAAATAAAAGATATAAATATTATCAATTGGACGGAAACGAATAAAGGTACCGGAATTTCTTTATACTCTGCTGGAAAAGAAAATGAAATTTCGTTTGTTAACTTCGAAAACATTAAAATTGTAGGAATGGAAACCGGACTAAAATTAGTAGCAAAAAAACCGAGCACCGGACAAGCTTGGATAAATGCCAATCGTTTTATGAACTTTTCTTTAGAAGACTGTGTAAATATGATTTATATGGATAGTCAAGTAACTACGCCAAATGAAATTAGTGGGAATCAATTTACAAATCTTCAAATACAGCCTTCAAATAAAACAAAAAGCATTATAAAAGTAAGTGGTCAGCATAATGAATTTCATGGGATGGTTTGGGGTTTAAATAAAATAAAACATGAAACCGAACTCATTGAACTGACTGATAAGAGTATGAATACAGTGGTTGAAATGTCCAGTGTACCAGCAAATAGAGTTTTAGATAGTGGGAAATCCAATATTGTGAAATAAGTTTAAATACAGAAAAAAGAGCGAATTCTTTATAAGAGGATTCGCTCTTTTTATATTTTAAAATTAAATTTCCTTCCACCAAGCGGATGAAGGATAATTTGTAGATTTTAACGTAATAGATTCACCAATTTGAGGCGTTGTAATTTTAACTCCTAAACGGTTAGCTTCTTTCGTAACACGTTCTATCGGGTCACTCCATTCGTGTAATGCTAACGTAAAGGCACCCCAATGAATCGGAAGAAGTAATTCTCCTTTAACATCAATATGAGCTTGTACCGTTTCTTCAGGCAACATATGAATAGCAGACCACCTCGGATCATATTGCCCGCATTCCATTAATGTAAGATCGAATGGACCGTATTTATCACCAATTTCCTTAAAGTGAGGGGTATAACCGCTATCACCACTAAAGAAAATTTTAGTCTCTTGACCAAGAATAAGCCATGAACACCATAATGAACGATCTCTATCTGTCATACCACGTCCCGAGAAATGCCTTGCAGGCGCACATACTAACTTAATATTATCAAACGTAATTTCGTCCCACCAATTATGTTCACTAATTTTACTAGGCGAAACACCCCATTTAATAAGATATTGCGCAACTCCAGTTGGAACATAAAAGTGCTTTGCGCGATCTTTTAACTGCATAATACTTTTGTAATTCAAATGATCATAGTGATTATGAGAAATGATAATCGCATCAATTTCTTGAAGGTCATCACGTTCTAAAGAAAAAGTACCACTATAGCGTTTACTATTAAACAAAGGAAATGGGGAAGAGGCATCTCCAAACATAGGGTCTAATAATAGTTTTTTACCTTCTATTTTCAAAAGAGAAGCAGAATGGCCAAACCATGTAACACTCTCTAACGATTCATTATCTTTATTTGATAAAACGATAGGCAAATCCTTTATAGGACGCAGCTTTGATTTTATTTTAAAGTAATCCGTCATTAAACTTATAATATCTTTCGGTTTAAAACTCATATCAGTATGAATTTGATTTGTATATTTCTTATTCATTCGTTCTCCTTTTTACGATTAACAATTTACGTATGTTGTTATTGTAGCTATTTGTAGTTTAAACTATATTATTTTACCTTTCATCTAAATTGCCTTGTATTTCATAAATTCGTCAAATTCATTATTTGTATCTATAAAGTACAAATTGCACAGTGGCAGCTAAAACAAATATTAAGTACATGTAAATTGTTTTTATTTAGTAAATTCCTTCTTATACGCAACAAAGAACATACGTTTCGTTGTATGTTATAGAAGAAAATATGTCTCTAATAAAAGAAAGGAAGGAGAGGACGTAAGTGCAAATAGAGAGAAAAAAGAACTCAAAATGTAAACTATCAAAATCGGAAATCATTCATTTGTATACTGAAGGGAAGAGCACCTCAGAAATCGCCATGCTTGCTAATGTGTCTGCAAGGTATATTCGTATGGTTTTATCAGACAATAACGTACCAAGGCGCGCTATAGGGAGTTGGAAGAGAAAGTATGACATAACAGAAGATTATTTTAAAACGTGGTCAAACAATATGGCTTATATTTTAGGGTTTATAGCAGCAGATGGTGTTATACAGAAAGAAAATCAATGTGTCAGTATATCTCAAAAAGAAAGTTATATTTTAGAAGATATAAAAAAAGAACTAAAAACAAACCAGCCACTTTATCAAAACAAAAAAACAGGCGTATATATGCTAAATATTAATAGCAAAACAATAAAAGACGACCTTATGAACATACACGGAATTATGCCATGTAAATCATTTAACATCGAATTTCCTTTTGTACCAGAAGAATATTTGCATCATTTTGTTCGTGGGTATTTTGATGGGGATGGTTACGTCAAGTATGAAACTTATACAGTTAATTTCGTAGGTGGATCATATAACTTTATGAATTCTTTACATCAAATTCTTCAAAATCGCAATTTACGAGCCGATTTACTAAATCAAAACAAACATTATCGTGTTATTTTATCTGGAAGAAAATCAATACAACTATTTTCAAATTGGATTTATAAAGACAAAGATATTTATTTGCATAGAAAATATGAAGTGTTTCAGAAAGAAAGTCTGAGTTTAGATCAATTACAAGATCGAAAATTAAAACAAACTCAAACTGCTGTTAAGCAAAGAAAACAAAGTTTCCTTGAAGAATATATGAAAAATAAATGTAATGCTATAACTTGTTCAAATTTAGAAATAAGCGAATCGGCTTTCAAACGTTGGCTAAAAAATGATAATCAATTTAAAAGAGATTATGAAAAGATTAATTTAACAATGTCCACTAGCGATAACTAAATATAAAATCCTAAAAAACCTTAGAATAGGTATGAAGATAGCTATTCTAAGGTTTTTTATTTTTAAATCATAAAGGATTCTTAATTTTATTGATTGAATATAGTAAATACATAGATTTTACAATTGTCTTGATAAAAAAGGAGAGAGACACCTTGCAAAAGAAATTTATCAATCCAGAAACGATGCCACCAACTTCTGGATATTCACATGTAGTGGAAGTTAGTAACGCTAAACGAACAATTTACATATCTGGACAAGTAGCGATTAACACTGATGGTCAAATAGTTGGCATTGGTGATTTAGCTACACAAACGCGACAAGTTTTCGAAAATATTAAAAGTGCATTAGAAACTTCGGAATTAAGATTTAATGATGTAGTAAAATTAACATTTTTCCTAACAGATATTTCTCAAATGGCCACTGTTAGAGATATACGAGATCAATACATTGATACTAAAAATCCACCAGCAAGTTCAGCTGTAGAAGTTAGAAAGTTAATTAACGATAACTTTTTAATTGAAATCGAAACAATTGCTGTAGCAAACTAATTTTAAAAACTTATTATGAATCATATCAATGCAATTCGTTTAATGTGTTCAGTTAAAACGAATTGCATTTTTTATTGTCTTAAATATAATTTATATCTGGAGACATTTTCATCAACAACTTATAAAACAAATAACTAAACAATCCATCACACAGAATGATTAAAAAGAACGAGGGGAGGCTAATCACAAAAACTAACTTACCTATAATAAGTTTATTATTTAAAGTTAGTTAACATAATATATATTATAGGCAGTTATAGAAACAAAGTAATACCAGGTATCAAAACCCAAGTAAACTATACTTAATGAGACGAAACAGAGATTTTTGGTGAGATTTACATTAAATCTTATCTAAACAAACTTCTTCAGTTTTTATCGTTTTTATTTGTTATAAATTCATCACAGCAAATCTTAATCAATAATCGCTTAAGATTTAACGAATTAAAAACATTTTTGATTGGCAAGAAATTTTTATACAGAAAAATTATTTCTATACAAAATATAAATTAATAATTTTATTTTATGTTTTACTTAATGAATTAATTGCTATTTGCACATGTTTTACAACTTTACATTATTTGTTGTTATTTCTGTTATTTAGGCTTGACTTTCATTACACTCATTGTTTTTTATTCTAGTTAACATAACGCTTATTTTTAACATAAAAAAATCCTCCTCACCTTCAGGAAGATTTTTTGTTTGCTATTATTTTATTTATATCTTCTAGTAACAATCCCAATTGTAAATGACATTGGAAAAATCTAGATTTAACAAATCTTCCTTACGTATAAAGAAATTAGCAACCCCAGAATCGCCCCACATAATATTTAATGAATCGTCTGTATCGATTTGCATCAATAATATGTCATTTTGCTGGTATTTTTCTTCCCATTCCCTTGGATCTGTCTGTGTGAAAAATGGATAACCACCAATTTTATGTCCTTGATCCTTACATAAATCATCATACAGTTCGCCTAATTCTGTATTATTTTCTTCATCAACAATTTCTTCCCAATCAATGTTATCATTAAAAATCATTTCAAATCGATAATCTCTTGGTGTTACTGGTTGATATGCCAACTCAAACTTTAGTTTTGCTGCTTTGGGTATGATAAAATTCTCTAAATCTAAAGTGTTTAAATAACTAAAATCAGTAATCACCTTAGTTAAATCCGCTGTGATTGTAGAATGATAAACAATTCGAAAGTCTTTTTGGCTTGTGGGATGATCAAAATCTACTCCAAAAAGATCTTCTTCAGCACTTATGAAAAACTGTAACATTCCATGTTGAGGCATATGTTCAATGTTTGGTATTTCTTCAAGGTTTAACTGCGCAAGTAGCATCATAGGTTGTCCGTTTGAGTCTTTAGTAATGCCCTTAATCCATCGAATAGCTTTTCTCGCCACCATACGCTATCATGTCCACCTTGAAACTCTTCGTAAGTGGTTTGGTATTTCTTTGCTTCTAAAGCTTTATATAGCCGTCTATTAGCCGTTAAAAGAGGTTCGTTTTCGAGTTCGCCTACTGCTATGTAAGAATGTAGATGAGTCGCATTAGAATTTATTGATGAAATTTGATTTTCAATCCAAGGAATTGTATTTTCATAATTATCCTTTTTCCAATGTACGGATCCAGACATTGACAACACATTTCCGAAAATATGTGGATTTTGAAGTGCTGCATAAAAAGCTGCTAAGCCACCAAGACTGAAACCAGCAATTGTTGTATGATTCTTTTCTTGATAAACGTGATACTTAGCTTGAATCCACGGAAGTAATTCCTTCGTTAAAAATGCATTCATTTTATCGTTATAAGTTAGCTCTTCTAATCGATCGACAGGATCTATAGCAACAGCAATGCAAGATGGGATTTCTTTTTCGTAAATTAAATAATTAAGTGTTTTTTCAATTGAAAGGCTCTGAATGAATGAATTCCCATCAAATACAATGAGAAGTTCTTGAGGATGTGGAGTGTGAGAATAATCATGAGGCGTATAAATATGAATTTTACGTGTGTTATTTAAAATCGAACTATGAAAAGAATATGTTTCAATTCTCCCAGATGGATAATGATTTGAAGGGAAACGACTGCTATACTGCATGTCCATACTTATTTTTAACACAGACGCTTTATTGGTACCTTCTCCAAATGTATTTTTATTAAATGGGTCTAATCGATACTGTTCACTACGCTTTATCCAATTATTTTCGAAAAAATCATTTACTGTAAAATAATAAGTTGAAATAAAACTCTTATTTGTTCTAAACGTAACATACCAAATATCTGTCTGTAACAATCGTTGTAATTGATTTACAGACAAATCCCAACCAGGAAAACTACCGAATACATAAACGTTTTCAGTGTTTTGATCCCCTAACCATATATACGTTATAAGCTTATACTGATTATCTGCAGGGCATTGTTCTATTAGTGGCGTGTGATTTGACTTTATTTCATGCAAAAAAGTATAAAGAGCTTTTTCGTTTCCATTCTTTAATTGATTTTTAAGCTTCTCTAACTTAGGACTGATTATTGTAGTCACCTTTCTTCTTCCTTTGTAGTATTCTATATGTAGTTTTTTTCATTAGAATCCCTATATAAAAGTAGTCGTAAGTTATTTGTTTAGCGAAGTTATTTATTAGAAAAATAATCAATTGCCTGAATAGAAAGTTCTAATGATTTTATTCTTCTTTCTAAAAGCGTTCTTTGAGGACTCCCAAGCTTTGACTTAACGTAAATCTTTTCAATTGATGGAAGCAAACCAATTAGAACATTACGAGCTTCTGCTAAATCTTCCTGAGTATAATGATGAGTTTCTTGCTTCCAAACACTTTCTAACATAGCTAAGCCGATACTAGCTGCTTTGAGTCTTTTTTTCACTAAAGTAGTATTTGATCCTTTTTGAGTCATCTGTGACAAGGCATTTTCAAGTTTACTAATTGTTGACTGTAAAGATTTTATTGATTCTACTTTATCTATATTTGATACGTTTTTCATGTTAATGTTATCCCTTCTACGTTGCTAACTTGTTTTGTTTAATGTTTAATGAAATCCTTAAAAGCTTGATTTCACTCGAAATATTTTAACATAAATAACTAACTGTATTCGAGTTGGACAATAACTTAAAGCAAAACAGCTATTCCTCTCTCCTCCCCTGTAGCATTCTATTATATGTACTTCTTTCTTCTCATTAGAATTCCTATATAAACTAGTTGTTAATATTGAATGTTTTATGAACAAAAAAACGTACAAGTAATGTAACCTGTACGTTTTCGCTTTTATTCAGTAAGGTAATAAAGTAATAGCTTCCTGGTCTTCTCATAATTCATGAAATCTCTATACAAAATAGGATACTTCACAATTTCTGTTTCTATAAAACGATATTGCGGAAACCACTCAAAAAACGATTTTTTTAACCACTTTATTTGTTGAAACGTAATGTTCAGTTCGTTTCCATTTAGTATAGAATTTAAAGTAGCTGCTGTATGCATCCAATAATGATTAAAATCAGCGTTTATACAATCATCTTCGGTAAATTTACTTTTTAAGTCTCGCTGCAATTTTGCTGTAGCACGATAAGGAAACGGTTTATGAAGTGGACTATGCATTTTCTGCAATTCCTTAAAAATAATTTGTTTTCCTAACTTCAACTTTCTCCTCCTTTATTTCTCTATCCAATTTAATAAGTTTTCATAATGATATTGAGCATCGATATACCCAAGATTATATAGATTAACAAGCTTTTCCTTATTTCTTTCTATTCCGCTTATAGGAAGCTGTACACTTGGTTGAATTACATAAAAATTATCTTTTTGTTCTTCTCGATTCATATAAGATATCGTCTCATTATAAAAACGATAATGGTCTACTAAATTCTCTGCGATTTTCGGATATTTTCTATATAAAATTTTAGCCAGGCCTGAAAATTTATTCCGCTGCTTCTCATATCCTTCTGGCTTTGTCATAATTACAACGTTCTTTTCATAACCATCAGTTTGAGCTTTTAAAACTGGTATAGGATCTATAATTCCTCCATCTAGTAATTTTCGATTATCATATTCTACAGCAGGTGCTATAAACGGCACAGAGCTGGATGCACGGATGATTTTTAAAATATCATTTCCGTGTTCTGCTTTATTATAATAAATGGCTTGTCCTGATTCGCAATCAGTCGTCCCTATAACAAACTGTTCATTACAGTTTAAGAAAGTTTGAAAATCAAATGGTACAATTTTATTAGGTACTTCATCAAATAAAAAATCCATTCCGAATAATTCACGTTTTCGAATTAAGTTTCGATAAGATATATACCTGTAATCTGATACTAGCTCTGTATTTACTTTCTTATTTCTACCTTTTTGACGTGACAAATAGGTTGCTCCCATACAGGCTCCAGCTGATACGCCGACTACATACGGAAAGAATAAGTTCTTTTCCATGAAATATTCGAGTACACCTGCAGTATATAAACCTTTCATTCCTCCGCCCTCTAATACTAAACCAATATTCTTCATGCTATATCCCTCTGCTTCTTTTTTCTTAATTTCATATTAGCATAAGATTTTAAGATGAGGTTTTATAAACTAATTACAACAATAACCAGAAACTACTAAAGTAATGTCATAATATCTTTGTGAGTAACATGTTACAATATAAGTAATTCATTCCACATATATTAAAGGAGGAATTTAATATGGGTTTATTTAGCGGTATTTTAGGAAATGCATCAAATACGAGTTCTGAAAGTGTAGAACGTGATTTAGAGAAGATTATGCTAGACGATGAAAAAGTAGAGCATGCTTATAAATTAATTCGTGATCTAATCGTATTTACAAATCGTCGTCTTATTTTAGTAGATAAACAAGGAGTAACTGGCAAAAAAACAGAATACCATTCTATTCCTTATAAAAGTATTACACAATATAGGATCGAAACGGCTGGGCATTTTGATTTAGATGCAGAACTTAAAATTTGGGTGTCTAGTATGGAGGATCCAATTACGAAAGAATTTAAAGGTGACGATAGTATTTTAAGCATTCAAAAAGCGTTAGTAACCTTTACGACAAAGTAGTGGTTTTTGTATTTTTATTCATTTTTAAAATTACTAACCCGAGTATTTTGGAAGAACATACATCGTTTTTGTATATTTAATCTAAAATAACATAAAAAGGTAAAGCGTATTTTATATGCTTTACCTTTCTTTTTTGTAATAAATAAGTGTAGTTTCATCATTTAATTTCTTTATAACTTCTGTTCTTTTATACTCCATCTTTTCATACAAAAAACAATTTTTCTCTTCTTCTAAAATAGTAGCAAGTTCCCAGCTCGTTGCTTCAGGAAACATTTCCTCAATTAATGTAAGTACCTTTTGGGCAATTCCTTTTCCTTGATAACTCGGGTGAATAAACATTGGACTGATCCAAAATTTAGAGGGTGTTTCTTTTTGTGAAATGCATATCGCTCCAACAAGATTCATTGCCACTATTATTTTATAGAAGCCACCGTCTACATGATTTATTCTACAAATAGTTTTTTCGATAGTTTCATTTGCTGGATTTGTTTCATAGTCTTTATATTTATGTAATAAAGGGCTAAATGAGTCTATTTGCATTTGAAATATAACTTCTGCATCACTTTCTGTCGCCTTCTCTAATGTAATCTCCATGTTACCAATTCAGTCGCTTTCTTAACGAGGTAATATGAGCGGTATGATGACGACCATGCCATGCGTATAGTCCTATTGCAACAGCAAGTTTTGTTTCACCAGTTTCAGGATGGTTAAATGTCTTTTCTAAATCTTCAATTTCTAGAGAATATAAAAGGTTAACCCATCTTTTATGTAATGAATCTAGCATTACTAGTGAAACATCTACCGGTAATTTTGAATCGGGTAACTCTGCCCACTTCTCTTCTTTATACGGCTTAATAGTTGGATTCTTTTCTGTCAGTGCTAATTTAAAGCGTATGTAGCTATTCATATGGCTATCAACAACGTGATGAACAACTTGACGGACAGTCCACCCTCCAACGCGATATGGTGTATCTAACTGCTTCTGATCTAAATCTTTAATTGCCTTTGTTAGTTCATTAGGTAAATCTTCAATTTCTTGAATCCATGTATCAATCATTTCTTCAGTTATAGGACGTTTGTATGTAAATTGGCCAATTGGATAACGTAAATCATTCATGAATAAGTCCTCCTTATTATAAGCGCGAAGTATTTCTCCAAATATAGTGTACAAACTTCACATGTTCTCCATGTAATTCTACAGATGTTATATCTGATTCGTTTTGATAAGAAGAAAATCCGCTTTTTTCTAGTACAATTTGTGATGCGAGATTATTAGTCGTTGTTTTAGCATGAACTTCAGTAATTTCATTATTTTTCGCTACATCTAAAATTAATTTTACGGCTGCTGTTGCAACTCCTTTTTTAGTAAATTTTTCTCCGACCCGATACCCGAGCGAACTAATTCGAGTTTCCGTATCTATATCTACTAAATTAATTCGCCCTACAATTTCTTTTTCTTCATTACGAATTAAATAAAAATAAGAATCTCCATCTGCTTGTTCTATTAATAAATCGTCTAGTAGTTTTTGGAAATATTCAAATTCAAAATATTTTGAGCCACGATTTGGTACCATTGTTTCAAAAAAAGATTTATTCGTAAGTTCAAACGTAAATAAATCCTTAGCATCTTGTTTCTTTAGTTGCTCTATGTATATTTCCATCCTGTATTCTCCTTCTAGATTTACTAACTGTTATATCAATTATATTCCTGCTATTACTTTCGATTAAGTAATACAGATAGTAGCACTTTCGGATGAAAAAGATGAAATGGACTACGAATTAAATTCATAACTCGTACTAACCGAATATAAACATCAGAATTACTTGCGGATAGTCGATATATTTGTTTCGTATACCATAGCTGAAATTTTTGTTTTGTAGTTAATTCTCTCTTTAGTTGCGGATGACGTGATATTTCCGTTGTTGTCATATCCCATGGGGTTTCTATTATAGTAGCTGCCTTTTTATAAAATTGTTGTGTAAATGTTTTATCAAGTTGTTTTCTACCTTGCAGAAGTAATTGCAACTGGTGAGCCTCCATAGCAGCAACTGATACGCCTTGGCCGAAAACGGGATCAAAACGACATTGCGCATCTCCAACAACTAATAAGCCTTCTGGTACATTATTCACTAAATCAAATCGCCGGCGTACTTGATAAGGAATTTTGTATGTCTTTATATCAGTAATTCCCTCAGCCTTGTTTAGGAAGTCTGTAACATTAGAAATTGATAGGTTTTCAGCAAAATCATAAAACTCATCATCTATTTGTGGTGCTTTCTCGTTTGCGTATCCACTGAAAGTAACAAAATAACGATTATCTTCTATCGTTTGAATAAGAACGCCATAAGGGTTATCAGGGAAACTCGGAGACATTAACATATTACAACAGTCTAATTTCTCATTTTCTTTAAGTTTGAACATTTTCGTTGCGTAAAATAAATCAATACGAACTTTCTCTTCTTGTACTTCAATTTCGTATTCTCGTAACCACTCTATACTCTTTGAGCCAAATCCACTCGCATCAACTACAAGGTCTGCACGAACTTCTTCTTGTATGTCTGTCTCTAAATATTTAACTTTTACTCCACACACTTTGTTAAGCTTTGCATCTACCAATAACCCTTTAACCAATGTTTCATATTTAATAGTAATATTTGAAATTTGATGTATTCGTTTTTGAATATGCCATTCTAGCAAAGGACGACTTTGTTGAATCATATGTACTTCCCCTATGAATGGCTGTTTCCATAAACCAAATTGATGCCATTTTAAATCACGAGTAAAGTTATTTACGATACTACCTGCTTCTATTAATTCATTCGTAATAGTAGGAAACAATTCTTCAATTGCGTTTTCTCCACCTTTTAATAACACGTGAGGATGATTACTTTGTGGAACTCTTTTTCTCGAAGACTTTCCATCCCACCTTTCACCAGCTTCTATAATGATTACTTCTTTAAAAGAAGTTGATAATGCTTTTGCTGCAAACTTTCCTGCTATACTTCCACCAATAACGATAGCCTTATTAAACATATTTTCCCCCTTAATAAAAAGAGATCCTGCCTTGTATGAATGAAACAGGATCTTAAACTAATTAACTTCTTTATCATTATACTTAAAATACATCAGTAAATTGCAACATTAAAATTAAAATACCTAATCCCCATACGTAATACGCGAATACTTTTAAAGAGTGACGTTTTAAATATTGAATCATCCATGAAACGGCTATGTATCCAAAAAATGCTGCTGATAACGTTCCGACAATTAAAGATGTACTAGAAATAGATTCTGCTTTCCCTTGAAAAACGTCTACAAATTGCAAAATGATAGCTCCAACAATGGCTGGTGTCGATAGTAAAAAAGAAAAGTAAGCAGCAGTTTCACGGTCTAATTTTCTCCATAATGCAGCGACAATTGTCATTCCAGAACGGGAAATGGCTGGAAAAATAGCAGCAGCTTGAAATGAACCGATAATTAATGCGTCTTTATATGTTATGTCATCCATTTTTTTACGACCATTCTTTTGTTTATCTGCCGCGTAAAGAAAGAATCCGGTCACTAAAAACTCCCAACCGATCGTGATTCCTGTTTTTGAAATATCTTCAAAGAAATCTTTAAACAATAAACCAATTACAACTGCGGGTATTGTCCCAACGATAAGTAATAACATGAGCTTTGAAAATGGGTTTTTAATTAAATATATAAATTCTTTTTTGTAATAAATAAAAACCGCAAGTAAAGTCCCAATATGCAGCATCGTATCTAAAAATAAGCCAGCCTCATCTAATCGGAACAAATGCCTTCCTAAATAAAGATGTCCGGTACTACTGATTGGTAAAAATTCTGTTAAACCTTGAATTATACCTAGTATGAAAGCTTCTAACCAATTCATGATGGTCTCCTTTCTCTTTTGCTTGTACCAATATATGAGGGTTAAATTTTCGATATGAAAAAAACTATATTTCTCTATGAATTTACTTTTTATTTATGGATATATATGTAAAGAGGGTTAAGGGGGGTTATTATGTGGAAGTACACAAAATTCGGTAATGTATTACTTTGGGTGGGCCCTATCCTTGTATTTTTAGGACTATGTATGACAAATGTTATTTCAGATATTCCTTTCTTTGAGGGAAAACATAAAACGGTTGGTATTGTACTTATATTTATAGGTGTAATCTGTTTTGTTGCTGCTAATCATTTGAAAAAAGGAGAAAGATATGAAGAATAAATCTAAATAAAAAACAATCCTGGCATATTAGCTAGGATTGCTTTTTATTAATGTTGATTATTTGTAGAATACTTTATCAACGTTATATTTCGCTTTGTATTCATTAATGATATATGTTTCGTAAATTTCTCTTTCTGTTGGATCTTCTACGATACATGCATCAATGCGGTATACTTCATCACGGTGATTTTTAATTGGTGAAACATTATCTTCAAAATGCTTCTTAATACGTTGTCTAATTTTACGAGCTTTACCTACGAAAAGAAGTTCGTCATTAATATTGTAAAACATAAAAATGCCGCCTTTATCTCTAGGGAACAAGTGGAAATCGATAAATCCATTAATTGGAGTAATGATTGGCTCGTCTCCTTTAATAACTTGTTTACGTTCAGTAATTGAAACATCAGCTTCAGGAATATTAATTTTAATCAAGTTCATTCACGTCCTCTTTTATTATAAAGATAAATAATAGCATACATAAGTAAGAAAAGCTATGTTCAGAGGCATATTTCATTTTATAATTCAAATATTATAGGTGTATCATGTAAACTTTTCTTCCAAATCATATGATCGCTGGATTCTCCCCAGTAATCTTTCAATACATAGCTAGGTTTTCCAAACTTTTTCGTCCATATACTTTGCGCATTTTTATATCCACTATCTAAACAATATTCTGTTATCCCTCTGCTAAGTAATGTAAGAAACATTGTATGTAGTAATAAACTCCCTATTCCCTTTCTCTGATACTCCGGAAGTATGAATACAGTTCCTATTTCATACAAATTTTTAAGTACACCACCTGTACAACTATTAATCAATGTACTTGCTGGACCGATTTCGATTGTTCCAATGATTTTATCGTTACTTGTATCAATTGCTAATAAAAAGTAACGACCTTCTCCGTTACTATCAAAATCACTTTTCAAATACTGCTTTTTTGAGTTAATTTCATTTTCTATGTCATCCAATGATTGTGACAATCCTTCATTTTTGTATGTATTCGTAATAACGATACGGAAAAATAAATATAGTTCATCTACATCATTCAAATTCGGTCTTCTAACTGCAACGTTAGTCATGAATTCAATCTCCAATCCTCATTATGCCATTGTCAATACAACACTTTATATAATCTATTCATCATTATTCTGCAAAAACCTGCATAAATCCAACAGTATAGAAAGCTCATTATAGATATTGATAAAATAATTTTTATATCCATAGTTGTATGAACAGCAGGACCAAGTACCGGAAAACGGAAAACATCGAGAACAATCATAATACCAATAATTAGACAAGTTGCTGAAAAGGAAACAATCCAAATTCTCCTCTTTAATTTTAAAAAGGATACTCCTAAGGCTAGACCTAATAAGCCTGTAGTAAAAGGAAAGACAATTAGTTCACTTGGCTCAATAATAAATAATAGAAAAATAGTAAGAATATAAGAAAGTATTCCCTCACGAATAGAATAGAAAATAGCAAAAAAAATCGGTAATGTCGAAAATGGACTAATGAGCAAACCTATACCAGGAACTAGGTTTCCTGCTGCTTGAAACATGGTGGCTAATGTACTCATCAAAGCTGTAAGTACTAACTTATTCGCAAGGGACAATTTTCTTTTATGAACAAAGCTCGTATCATGTTCTATCATCAGTTGATACCAATAACGTACAAACCAATTCATCAATATCTCCCCCTAAAGATGCCTCATTCATTACTTTCTATATTATTCATACACTAGTGGTTTATGAGCTGCTTTCTACTTGTTATGAATTACTATATAATAAAAGGCTTTTAGGGGGATAAATTGTGCGTTTTAAAACAAAATAAATTCCTTGGATTATTAAACTACGAGTGTATATCGTATCAGGGAATAATTTCAAAAATGGTACCTTTGTTAAAATCTGTTACTTTCATAGAACCGTAAACTCCTAAATATAATTTAGTTTGATTCAAATTTGTTCCTAAACTCATATAATAAGCTGCTTGCGTACCAAAATCATAATTGGTTTCAATAGCATGAAAGTCAGCATGTTTACCGTCTGTACCTGCTCTAGTATAGGCTAAAACACCCTTAACTGGCGGTCGAGAATCTTCTTTCTTAGCAAGGTCAGTAAACACTACGCTACCTGTTAAATTTGGAATTGCATTTCCCATATATGGCTGAACTCCTGTAAGGGAAGTTCCTCCAAACTTATCGGGTCTGGAATCTTGATGAAAATAACTAAGTAGAGGCAGAATACGCCTCGCTGAAGTTTGTATTGTTTCATCATAATAAGTCATTGTTCTTTCATCCAAAGTCTGATTTTCGGAACAATGCCGTATAAAAGAAGTAGGTAAATCCCCTTCCCATCCTCTCCAACCAAAATTGATAAACCCATCTTGATTGGGAGTGAGCCTCATAAAATGCATTTGAACAAGTTCTGTAACCGGTATAGGTTTATATTGAACAAATGAAAAAATAGACTCTACAATATTTTGTCCGACATTTCCGGCGTATTTGATATATTGATTATAAAACCTTTGAAATGAAATGCCGGTTATATTACGTACTCCTTTTGCAATTACTGTAAGTGTTTCTTGTATAGATAAAGGGAGTTCATTAAAGCGTGTAACTACAGGAGGGTTATTTATAAATGTATTTTTACTTACATCGATTTCAATTATTTTACCTGCTATTTCTAAATCATCTTGGCTTAAATTAAATGGATCATAACCTGATCCGCCATCTCCATTTGTAAAAACAAGTTTTCCAGTCTCAGGTGAAAAGTTTAAACTATTGACTCCGTTATGATTAAAAAATGGTCTTCTTACATTCAGTAATGTTCGTCGCTTTTGAGCTTGACCATTAGATTGTAAAGTCCATTCTTCTACTGTATCAATGTGATCATATTGCGTATTTCTATTAACCCACTTTAAATTTAACGTTTTAGGGTCACAAGGATTCGGTTTAAATTGCTCAGAAAATGCACCTGGTCCTTGAGTTCCAGCTACTGAATAATGAAGATAAAATAACCCATTTTGATAAAATTGTGGATGGAACGCAAGTCCAAGCAATCCGCGTTCATCATAACCGCTACTAGAAACACCTTCTTCAAATGTACCTAATTTAATAATTAGGTGACGAATATCTAAAAATATCTTTATAACTCCATTCCCTATGTAAAAAATCTCTCCTAATTGGGTTGCGATAAATAGTCTTTCGGTCGATTCGCCTGGAAGTATTGTTGTTTTCAATACGGTTGGTAAATTTATATTATGAACAATGGGTCGTAAACTAACTTTAACTTTTGTCAATTAACTGTACACCCCTTTTTCTTCTTTTTATAGAAGAATATGATTAGAGTAGTTTTGTTAGTATCAAATAAGTCGCATTCCTTTTTATTACAATTTTGTATACAATATAATTATAAATAATATGGGGGACGAACTATGATAATCGTACTACAAATCATCTTACCACTAATTTTCGCAGTCTATTTATTTACCCTCTATCATAACGGGACGTATGGATCAGCTTCATTCATTTTAGCAGTCATGATAGGAATTTTCGGTTTAGAGAATATTTTTCAATATGCTAGTCTAACAGATCATGCTATTTATCCATATTGGGGCAGTTTGAAGGCTGTTGTTATCGTTTTATCAGTCGTATTTCTATTTAAAAAAGGTGGTTTAACAGGAAAATATTGATTTGTAATGCGTTACATATTTTCTTGTTAAATTGCTTTTATTTTATAAAAGCAGAAATATTTATGTAAAAACACGAAGGGATGTGTTACATATGTCTATAAATATTATTTCAATAGTATCTATCATAATATGGATTTTGTTAATTACAGAACTTATAAAACCTTCAAAAGAACAGAATGGACGAAAAATAGTAACTTTAGTAACTGCTGGTTCCGCATCAACACTTATTTTGACGGTTTCATTTATTCAAAATATCCCGTTTTGGAATTGATAGTGATATAACTAACAAAAATATGTATAAATAAAAAGATTAGGATTCACTCCTAATCTTTTTATTTTTTGAGGTAACACCATATGCCCAGTAAGCTAAGATTTTAAGACACCCCCTTAACGAGAACTTTACATTTTCACAATTATTTATGAGAATTCGGCTCGTTTTTCCGTTTTGGGGAAGAATCAATTTCTTAAGTTGATGACGATGTGGATAGTATCCCAGGTATCACAAAATGATGTGAAAAATGACAAAACTGTAAGATAACGAACTATTTTGTAAGGGAAATCACTCGTTTCATTCGCCAATTTTTTCTATAGTAAGGATAAGAAGAAAACAAATAAGATGATATGAAAATGAGTGTTAATGAAGTAAAAGGTTTAACGAAATTTTATCAATCAAAAGGTGCGGTTGCGACAAATCTGATTTTTCTTTACAGGCTGTTCTTAATGAATTCATGAAATGGGATTGTACTTATATTGTAAGGAGTGGGACTATTGAAAACAGTACTATCGGTGCAACACCTAACGAAAGAAATCAAGGGCAAGTTGATTGTACAAGACATATCGTTCGATATGGTAGCGGGAGAAATTATTGGACTACTTGGTGCGAACGGAGCGGGCAAGACAACCACGATGAAGATGATAGTTGGTCTAAGCACAATAAGTGCCGGGGACGTGCAAATTGCAGGTTACAGTATTAAAAGTCAGTTTTCTAAAGCAATCCTCAATGTAGGGGCTGTGATTGAAGCACCTGCATTCTATCCTTATTTGAGTGGGTATGAAAATTTACGACAATATCAGCGTTTGCACAAAAATGCAAGTAAGGACTGGTTGCTGGAGGTAGCCAGTCTAACCGGCATAGAACATGCGCTTGATCAGCGAGTAGGCACGTATTCCATGGGAATGAAACAACGCTTGGGAATTGCACAAGCACTACTGCGAAAGCCAAAGTTGCTTGTGTTAGATGAGCCGATGAATGCACTTGATCCTGCTGGTGTCCGTGAAACCCGGAACTATTTAAATAGAATTGCGACAGATTTGGGCGTAGCAATTGTGATTTCCAGTCATCAACTGTCTGAGATTGAGCAGATGGCACGTCGAGTGGTTATTATGCAGAATGGCTGCTTAGTGACAGAGCAAAGGATTGATGATGGCTTAAATGATGGGAAATTCTGTATCACTCTTCACATTGATAATGTTGAGCTTACAAGCGAAGTTTTGGTTAACTTGTTTGGGGAAGATCATCATGCATTGGATTATATGCAGACAGAGAAATTATCTAACGGTGTGCATACTATAACAGTAGCTATTGATGAAGGGCAAGTTCCAATGTTGATTCGAGCATTGTGTGCTGCCGGGGTGGAAGTTCATCGGGTGTTGTCGACACATACGAGTTTAGAGGATAAGTTTTTAAAATGGACAACTGCGCGTGGTGAGGTGAGTTAAGTTGTTATGGAATGAATGTTTGAAGATAGTGAATAAAAGAATCTTTATTCTTTCACACATTGGTTTTATTGTGATGACGGTACTTGTTATCTTGGGCATACACCAGTGATCTCAAGGCTGATGATACGGTGGCTCAAATAGTAAATGCTTTGCTTGGCCTATCGGGAATGCTTGTTATTCTACCTTGGGCGATTGTTTTGTCACCTCTTATTTGGACGGATGAGTATCAATATGGAACTTTGAAACAACTGTTCCTGCATACGTCCTCGCGCTCACGGTTGTATGTTGCAAAAATTGCTGCGATGATTTTGCTCATCATTACGGGTATTGTTAATATATGCATTGTTTCTTTGTTAGCGAATCTTCTGATGGCTCCCCAAAACATACAATGGGGCGACATGACGGATGTTATATATTCTATTGGAGCAATCGCATTGCAATGTTGCCTATATGCAAGTCTAGCATCCTTGATTGGCGTGTGGACGAGATCAGCTGCTATCGCAGTAGGCAGTAGCTTAGTGCTATACTTTTTACAAATGATATTTGGAGGTAGTCTCTTATCTACATCATGGACACACATTCTATTCATTCATCATGATGATTTAAGTGTCTATTGGAGCACGTCACAATATAAATCGGAATTAGTTGGCTTACTTATGTCGTTAGCGATAGATATCACCTATATTTTGTTTTTCTTTGCAATTGGATTATGGATGTTCGTCAAAGAGAGAGGAGCAGACTAAACATAACACGGAGCTAAAAATGAGCAAAATAGAATACAGTTATGTCGCTTATACCAATACTCGGGATAAGGATATGGAAGATAAAATAATGAATGTGAAACAATGATAAGTGATAAGTGATTACGCTAGTCTAGTTAACCAGCAGCAATCTAGTACTTTATTTTTTGTCAAAGACTACCGCTGATTTTACATTAAAGTCAATAATTGAAAAGTTAGAGAAAAAGAATAAAGAGTTTGAAGAAGAAAATAAAGCCTACTGATTACTTCATGAAGTTATAAAATTAGTACCGTACATATTAGACATATCTGAAATATACGGTACTAATTTTACTATTGATTCACTTATCTAACTTAAAGATAAGTATGTGGTCCTTTTACAATTTGAATTTCTTTTTAAGCTTCTTATATTTTCTATACGAACGTCTAACAATGTTTAACATAAAATACGGTATTTTAACCGGGAAAGGTAATTTATATATGAAAGGAAAATAAAAGGTGAAATATGCCTTTTCTAGGTCTCTCCACTTACTATCTTCTTTTGTTTTTAAGAAATCAGATACATCGACTACATATCCCCTTCCTTTTTCCATCATCACATTTTTCCCGTGAACATCACAAGGAGTTAACCCTTGTTCCCTCGCATACTCTAAAGCCTCATTAATATCAAGTATTACTTGCTTAGGAATTTTAATACCCTTATGAATAGCATCGTATAAGGTAATTTCTTTTAAACGTTTCAATACTATGAAATTTTCTCCTTTATATATAAGCTTTGAATAAGAAGGATGATTTCCAATTCTTCGGTATACTTCTGACTCTTTTTCAATTCCTTCTCCTTCTCGCACGTAAACTTTCACTACCCAATCTTTGTATTCTCTGTGCATGAATACTGCGGCATAATTACCTGTTCCTAAACACTTCCAAAGTCTAGGAATATCTTTAACTACTACAGGCTCGAATTCATCCTCACTTCTGATACTTACCTCTTTTAATAATTCGTCATTTATCAATCCCACAAAACTATTTATACTCATCATTCCCACTCCGGTTTTGCTAAAAGGGGGCCCACCCACATTTTAACGAAAATATACACTAAGCGAATTTTAGCATAAAACGAGTCATCTTTCTTCTTAAAATAAAAAGCTAACTCGTTTTATTTAAACTGTTGAATACTTAATATTTATTCCGTTATTCATAGCCAAAAACCGTACGATATAAAAATATTTCTAATTATTTTCATTTTTTCAGAGTCAACTGTATAGGGCTTTTCTTAGTACAAGTTCTCTTCGTTCATTACCCATGCCAAATCTATAAAACATTGTTTAGAAGTGTAGCAAGGGGTTGTTAATGACTCAATTCTTGTTCCACTACTATTTTTGTTAGCTAACAATTTCATTGTTTTAATAGTCTTTTGTTTAATTCCCACAATGCTGTTTTGTTGCTATCCCATTTCAAAAGCGTTACTGCTTCCTCAAAGCATAACCATTTATAATTGAAGTGTTCTTTAGATAATGATATGTTTTTTGTAGGGACTTTAACTCCAAAAGAAAATTCTTTTATTACATAAACCTCTTCTCCCCAAAGGAATCCTCCAACTACATCTTCTACTGATAGTGAAGACACAGAATCTAATTGTATATATGGACATTCTCTTGTAATACCAGCCTCTTCAAATGCTTCCCGTTTTGCTGATTCAATAGGAACCTCACCGTCTTCTCCGCCGCCAGCTATTCCTTGCCAATAACCATAATCACTTCGGTTAAAAATGGCATATTGAATAGAATCGGCAGTTTTTATATAAGGAAATATCAATACTTGATATGGCGCTCTCATTACTTAACCTCCTTCGAAAATACGTTTTAAATCAATATGAATAAAGAGCCGCCATCACAATTCTACATTATTAATGCAGGTTTATAATGTCGGCCCTCTATTTTTAAATAATTTTATTTTTCATAAACAGGCTTACTCTTAACAGAGGAAAAACTACTTATTCTCTGTCAAATTTGTTTAGCATGGTTTTTCCTAAATGTTAGCAGTACCCTATATTATTCAATTGCGCCAGCAACATCATAATCATTTAAATCTAATTCAATCGTTTGTCCGAGCGCTAGTTTAGCAAGTTCCGCTCCTAAATATGGACCAGCTGTTAAACCCGAAGCTCCTAATCCATTCGCAACGAGAATTCCTTCAAAGTTAGGTAGCGGTCCGATAACAGGTAAGAATCCTGGTGTAAATGGTCTGAATCCAACTCTCGTTTCAAGCATTGTAGCATTTTCTAAGCCAGGTGCAACTGTTAATGCCTTATGAAATACTTCATGTAAACCACCTGCTGTTACACGATGATCGAAACCAGTATCATTCTCATGTGTTGCACCAATTACGACACGCCCATTGTCAAACGTTAAAATATATTGATCGTTCGGTGGCATAACAACTGGCATATTTTCTGTTGCTGTATTCTCGATTTGCAGATGAACAATTTGTCCTTTTTGGAATGTAACTAAGAAATTAATTCCTAATGGTTTCAAGATTTCATTCGCCCATGCGCCTGCAGTTACAATAACCTTTTCCGCTAAAATTGTTTCATCGTTTACTGTAACTCCCGTAATATGATTTCCTTCACGGACTAATATAGCATCGCCTTTTATGAAAGTTGCACCATGTTTTTTCGCAGCACTTATTAATGCATTGCGTAATAATCTTCCATTTACTCGTGCAGCACCACTAATATGAACAGAACTATATTCGTCTGATAATGCTGGGAATAATTTTTTTGTTTCTTCAGCTGATAAGCGAGTTATTTCACCAATCTCCGGGGCATCTTCACGTCGTTTATAAGCTCGCTCTTCCATTTGATCTAACTTTTTCTCGTCAGTATGTAAACTAATTGCACCTACACGATTATATCCTGTGTCAGTTTCACCGTCTTCTTCTAATTGCTGAATTAACGAAGAATAGTAACGTGCACCACCTTTAACGATTTTATACCATGCTTTATTACGACGCTGTGATAGCCATGGACATACAATACCTGCTCCTGCATCAGTTGCTTGCCCTAATTGTTGGCGATCCACGATAGTAACATTCGCACCTGCCTTAGCAAGATGATAAGCAGTAGACGCTCCTAAAATTCCAGATCCAACTACAATATATGATTTCATTTCAAACACCTTTTCTCTTTTGCTAATTATATAAATATAAGAACATTCCTTAGTATAATGGAAGGAATGCTTTTTTCAATGTACTCATCACAATTAATTGTTGCAGCATTGTGACTTCCTTAATCATTATTTTTTCTTCTTACGGAATAATTCAATTGTTTTATAGCCTTGTGAAAGGATTTCTATCATTTTCTCTAGACGTTTTTCACGTGTTTTTTCTTGTTTCACAGAAAAAAGATTACGTGCCCAATCTTTTTGGTATCCAGGCGTTAAACTTTGATAAAACTTAAGTTCATTCGGATGATTAGCTAATAATGCTTCAACATCTTTAATTCGATCTGCATAATCGGCAACACATTGACTCATAGCAGATGTTTTTGTTGTTTTTTTCTTTTCACGTTTTAAACCAACAACAGTAAAGACTTCATCCATACTTACCATTCGTGCAAATTTAATATCGCTTTCTCCCACATAACCATCTTCTCCAACGTTTAATGCCGGAAACATCTCATCACGGTGAATAAACGTACTATAACGAGCATTACCTTTTTTCGGATATGCGAAGAATACGTAACCTTTTTCAATTAGTAATTCTTCATTACTAATAATAAAATTCGTTTGTTTCACCATTTCATCAAGCGTTTCTACAAATATAAAGATAGCATCGTGTTCTTTTGAGAATGCAGTTTCTTTACCTGTAAAAATGTCATAATCACTTGGTTCGTTAATAACGACCATATTTGTATACTTATTAAGTTTCAATTTATCAATAACTGACATAATAATCTTCCTTTACATTCAAAATTCATTTTACATACTTTTTCGTACTGTTCTAGTGTATTATATGTATTAAGAAAATCAAACTTTAAATCGTATTATTCTGCTGCAAAAGAACATAATTCTTTACTAGATGGGGTGGTTTTATGCCATATGTAATCCGAGATGAAGGGCTAGTTTTACAAGGGGATGATGGAAAAGAACCAATTTTTCATACATATGAAGAAGCTGAGGAAACATTAACTATACCGCAGTTTCCGAAACATATTAGAAGAAAACCATTTACACCAAAAATAATAAAGATAGCCGCTTCTGAATAAGAACCGGCTATCTTTATTATTCATAACTTAATAGCAAATAAAGTATATAAAAACTCTTTATATTGATCTTCTGTAATTTCACGCTTAGTTTTTTCCCCATGAATAATTTCGGTTAAACTTGTATTCGTTAATGAAATATGGCCAGAGTTCGTCAACTTTACTGCAATTGGTCCTTTATTAAAAATAGACTTCTCATCTTCTATCACTCTTCTTTGAACATCATTTACTACTATCTCATCAATAATATGTTTATAAAAAGCATGACAAACTTTCCATTCTCCAGCAGCATCTATTCTTTCTAAAACATAATTTCCTTTATTCGTATCTTTCCGTCTCACCCGGTACGAACCATTTTTTGAAGAAACCGACTCGCCAGTAAAAGGTACAGGAACAAGAGGTACTAACGAAGCTATACCTATATCAATTAAATACTGTACATTATCATAAGTTAAAATAATTGTTATATGGCCATCCTCAAGTGCCCATGCATTTATATCGTTTTTATACACCGTACCTAATGCCAGTTGTACATCATAGCCACAGTCTCTTAAGAAATAGTAAAAAAGAGTATTTAATTCGTAGCAAAGTCCACCACGGGAACTAGTTAAAATTTTCTCTCGTAAGTTTTCCAGAGAGATTTGATTCGTATTTCGTGCTATAACATCTAAATTCTCAAATGGTATAGTATGCGCAAACGAAAAGAGTATGGTAGGTAATTCTTCAAACGTTACATCATTACGTTTTTTAAGATTTAATCTTGTGAAAAGCTGATCTTGTAAACTTGTCATATTTAGCACCCCTTAAAAATTTATAAGTTTAAATAATATATGCTGATTGTAAATTTTAAGGGGCACTGTAACAATGTACATTTCATTTAACTGTACCGGTACAAAAATTACGATTCACGAGGTAAATTAATAGAAGGCGTCATTACAAATGTCTTTTCTGTAATTGCTTCTTTTTGTGGCAAATCAAAAGCTACGAATATAAATTTAATAGTTTATCTATAGGCAAATTATTACTATCACTTAAATCAACAAAATATTGAAGTTGCCACGTTTGGCTCTTTTTAGCTTGATTACTAACAGTGGTATCCCAAACAGGATAAATCCTCATTGCCATTTTCCCTGTTTGACTTTGTGTTCTCAATATTTTTTCTTTAAGAAGAATCTCTTTAGGAAAAATAAATTGCCCTAGTTTATTATCAGCAATACAAGTGATTACTAATAAATCAGGAGCAGCTTCATAAGAGAAAGCTCTATTTCGCATATTTTCATCTTTCTCCCAAAAAGAAACAAATTGACCAATTTTATTAGGTGTAACTTTTGATTTTCTAAAACGAATGGTTTTGTTATTTAAGTGGAATAAACATCCGGCATATTCTGCGTTTTGCTTTTCTTCTTTTAGATTCGTAATCATTAAGTTGTTAGGTTTGTAAACTATATTATTTAAATTTTGGATTATAATATTAAAATTGTTCAAAAAAACTCCCCCTTTATTCATCTCTTAGTTTACCACAAACATCAGTTCTTCTATATCGTATATAATTATGAACTAAGTGAAATGGGGGAATTTAGCAGGATATAATTATTACTTTAATGTACTTAGTTTTTCAATTGCTTGTTGTTCAGTTGCTAAGTAAAAAATGTCATTTCCTTTATTACATTCATAAATAAAATCTTTTAAGCTTTTACTAGTATACATAGAGAAATCTCCAACAATAGCAATCTTTACCTTATAGTTTATAAACTTTTGAAGGATATCACCCGCAAGCCGTGTTTTTAGGTCAAAGAAATCTTCACTTATTAAAGATTTATGGATAATAATATGTTTCGCATCTACCTCATTTTGAACTGTTGCCATAGTATCTAATGCAGACTGAACATCCGATATTAATACCTTATCGTTTCTAATGACCGCAATATTGATTCCATCGATTACTACTTTCTTTATTTCCATAGTCCCACCTGTACAGAGATAATAAAGTTGTTTAATTTACAATAAAGTCATTTAAAAAATAATATAGTAGTTTAAAAATCCTTCTTCTACTAACGAGGCAGGTTAGTGGAAGAAATAGCAAGTGGGTTTAACTAGGAGAAGTGTCTTCTGTTTTTTAAATTAAGGATATCGATAAATTAAGATTTATTTACTTAACATTGTACTTATTTTCGGACCGAGGCATCTAATCGGTGAGTATATACAAACCAAGTAATGCTTGCTGTTAATAATGTTGACGAAATTAAAGCTGTAAGAACACTATATGTTTGCCAAATAAGTATCGTTGACCAATCGAAGGCAAAAAACATTATACACTGGGCAATAGTAGCGATTAGGAAAATAATTGTTACGATTGTTCTCTTTTTTGTCATTGGCTGCTGCTCATTCGTTTTCCCTTTTCTTAATCCTAAGAAAAATAACAGAACGGCTAATAGGCAAAGAATAATTGTGGTAGACGACAAAATGATGTCCAAAAGCTGTGTGCCACTTATCTCATATGACTGAGTTAGATTGCCGTTTAATATATTTTTAACTTGTAGTACCAGGTTTATATTGGTATTTGCGCCGTTGCTCAGTAAGCAGATGGCTGTTCTTTCATTTGGCAGTATGGCTACTTTGGTACTAAAATTTGGATTACCCCCAGTGTGTTCTATAAACGTTTGTTCGACGTTTACCGACCAACCTGCCGCATAATACATATCATTGACAGCCGAAACAGACATATCACCTCTATGTGATTTTTCGATGGCCCTGTGAAATATTTCGGGTATGTCCTGCACGATACCCATCTGTATGCCCATCCAACGCGCCATATCTTTTGTATTAGAAATGATATAGCCGGCAGGTTTATTCCCGGTATAATACGGAGCGTTAAATGGAGTTGTTATAAAAAAGGAAGAACGGTAACCCTGTGCTAACTGTCCAGTGGCTTGAGCATCTTCTTTATAAACATACGTCTGGTGAAGACCTAAGGGTAGAAATACTTGCTCCTTCATAAAGTCTTCATAGCTTTGTCGTGATACAATCTCAATAACCAAACCCAATACGTCATAATTAACGGTTCCATAGTTATATTGTTCACCAGGAGAGAACGCCAATTCTGCATCTACCAGCGTTTCCACAGTCTTTTGCAACATATCAGGCGTATTACCTTGTGGAATATTTTGAAGATGTCTAATATTTGTTAGGCCGCTGGTATGGTGAAGAAAGTTATTTAGTGTAAGGTTTTGCATATCAACAGGTTTACCTTGATACTTTAACGTAAACCAAGGTAAATATTTTTGGATAGGGTCAGTCATTGATAGCAGCCCTTGCTCTTCCAATAGCAAAATCCCCATACCAGTAAAAGCTTTACTCACCGAGGCCAACTCATAGAGTGTATTTTCACTTGCAGACAGTCCCTTTTCAAGATCTGCATACCCAGAAGAAAAGTAGAACACTTCACCATCAGCAAGTATTGAGAGTGACATTCCAGGCACACCTGACGTACGACAGGCATCATCTAGCAATGCTTGTATTGCCACAGATTTCGAATCTGACAACGCATAACTTTGTGTTGCGAATCCTGAGAATAATATAAATATCGTTAATACAAAAACAATAGTCTTTTTCATACACTCTCCTTTCTGAAGAATTATAAGGGTATAAATAACTTATTTTTATAACTATAAACTAAATTCTGATTTATATTTCTATTTATCTATATAATATCAAATAATTGTGAAGAGTTACACTTAAACTAACGGGGGCGTTAGTTTAATAAGAAGTAAACAACTTTATTATTCATTTTTTAAGCATTACATAAGCAGATGGATATAATTTGAAACAACTTTAAAGAGCCTTGCTGCATATAGAATGTAGTAAGGCTCTTATCTTTTTTAATCAAAATTCAATAACTTTATTATCACTATACACCACCCCTTTATAATTTACACAGTATGAGTAAAATTGTTTTACAAAACTTCGTATTAATCATAGATTAAATTAGCCACAGCTATTAAAATCGCCTCTATTTTTTGTTGTAAATATCTATTTTTTATTACTAATACGGTCAATGAAATTAATGATAGTTTCTCTTTTTTATATTTTTTAATATATATGGGATTACTTTTACTTGTTATAAAAATATTGTGGAGTAACATAACTTAACAAACTATCCAAAGTGTTAATCTCGGCATATGGTTGTATTTTGGTAGTATTCTTGATTTTCTGAGGGTTAAACCACACACCTTTTATATTTGCATTTTGAGGACCAGCAATATCCTTTTCTAAGTCATCCCCAACAAATAAAGTATTTTCCGGTTGTAAATTTAACTTATTTAATGCTAGTTCGAATATACGTTTATCAGGTTTACTAAATCCCACTTCTTCAGAAATAATGATTGTTTCAAAATACTTATTTAAATTCGTGTTAAATATTTTAGCTTTTTGCCTCTGAGTTGAGCCATTTGTTATAATTCCAACTTTACAGTGCTTCTTTATTTGATTTAAGAAATGAATAGTATTTTGGTCTATTGAAAAACATCTAGGGAAATTATTATTCCAAAAATCTTGGATGTAATTGCGTGGCAATCTATACCTTGGCGTGAATTCATCAAACAATGATTCTAAAACTGTCGTTTTATTACTTATGCCATATTCTCTTTTATCGTATTCTTTGAATTTCTGTAACATGTTGCTTTTAGCCGCACCATCTACATTTTCATAACACTTTTCTAAAACAATTAAAAATAATGCCTCTACTGCTTTATCCCTATCAAGTAATGTATCATCTAAATCAAACAGCATCGCTTTATAACCCATCAAATCATTTCACAACCTTTCTATATTTCCTAGTAATCATCAAAAGTAATCAAAAAACAATTCATATCAAAGAACTCATAATAGAACGATATTCTAAGAGTTAAATCAAAAATCCTTCTTCTGTTTGTTAATTGATGTGAAAGTACACGATTTCAACTAAGGTAGTAGGTGAATTTTTTAATTGTAATTTCTAATTTTCAGATTAATTCGAAGGTATTTTGTGATAAGCTGTACTTAAAGATTAAATATAAAGGATGATTCATATGCAAATAAGACCAAAGGTAAGTGAATATAACTCCTATTATGCAACGTATACCAACTTGGTATCAGACGGAAATATCATATATATTCTAGAACAACAAATGAAGGAAACAAATCTTTTATTAAAGGGAATTTCTGATAGTGAGGGACTTTTTCGATACGCTCCTACTAAATGGAGTATAAAAGAAGTAATCGGCCATATTGCAGATACAGAACGTATTATGGCATATCGCTTGTTATCTATTGCTCGAGGCGAGACAGCGGAACTTCCAGGCTATAACGATGATATGTATGTTCTTAAAGCTGCTTTTGATAAGCAATCTATGCAAGATCTTCTTGAGAATTTAATAGTTGTTCGCCAATCTACCCTGTATTTACTTAGAAGCTTAGATAAAGAAGCTTGGTCACAAAGAGGAAATGCGAATAATTCTGAAGTTACAGTTCGTGCATTAGCATACATCATTGCTGGTCATGAGCTTCATCATCTTCAAATTATAAAAGAACGTTACCTTGGTTCTGATGTATATCCAGCAACTTAATGTTTGAAGAAAAAGAGTCCTATTTATGTAGGGCTCTTTTTCAGAATTTATAACGGATTAGCGCTTAGAACCATGGCAATTAAATGTCTTTATTTATAAAATTCACCACATAATATATATGTTATCCCCTCTTATTCTGTACATAATTTTATTTAGGCTGATATACTATAAACACAATAGTTCTGGAAAGGTGATGATATTATGTATGAACAACAAAATAATAGAGATAGAGATCAAAAAATGATGTTTTCTATGCAAGGAGTTCCCACAAATAAAATTAATATACATCAATTACCTAAATGGATTAGAGTTTTTGGCTATTGTGCGTTTGGTTGGATGATAGTATTTAGTTTAATTATGATTGTAGGTTTAATTCTGCAATAACTATACAGAGTAGGTAAACGGGACGATATTTAGGTCATACATCTAGGTAATGTCCCGTTTTTTATGTGTGATTATCCCATGATATAAGTAACCGATTATAATAAAAAGAACCTGTAGAATATCTTACAAGTTCTTTTTCAAATATTATTAAAACGGGAACAACAAACTATTTTAACATTCAGTACAGGGAGACCATTTTGATTATGGCTTGATTTTATGATAAATCAAATTTCACCTGTTCAAGAAAAGCTAGAAAACAAATTCAAAAACGCAGTCGTTGTTGAATATTGGTAAGAAGTTAGTCAATTTAAGGAACTTATAGAAAAAAGAGAGGTTAAGATTGATTTAATGTATGTAACATAAAAAATATATTTATTATATAATTTCCACACAATAAGTATAGAGAACCTATTTGTGAATATCTATATGGGAATTTAAGTTGTTCCTCATAGAAATTACATCTTTTAATACGAAAAGAAGCAAGTTAACATTCTTTTATATGGATAAGAATATTAACTTGCTTCTTAAATTTTAGTATAAATTATTTATTGTAAGCTTTATAATATAATATGCAAATTTATCACCTATTTTTATAATTCAAGCACCTACTATTAGGAAAAGAGAATATTTCCTAATTAATTTAAAACATAAATTTTGTCTATGTTTTAAACAATATGTACTTTGGAGGAGGTTAATTTGATTTTTTCAAAACTCATTGATCGGTACGCCTTATATGATTTACACAAAAAAAGAAGTGTAGCGTTTCAGTTTACTTCCCTTTCTAACACTTCATTAAATATAAAGGACATAGAATCTTTTTATAAAGTAAAACCATCACATATTCATTTTGACATTAAGCATTCAAAGCAGGAAAATGAATACATGCTTGGACAATTCAACTATAAAAGCTCGGTTCAATCCGGTGATTCACGCAACGACTCTGTAACTGGGGAATTATTCTTACATGAAAATGAAAATGCACCTCATGTTATCTTTGTTCACGGTTGGAGAATGGATTCTAACGAACGTGTGAAAAAAATATTCCACAATCATATGACCACCCTGAAGTGGAATATGTATTATTTCACTCTACCCTATCATTTTGAAAGAAAACCCGATCAATCCCTATTCAGTGGAGAATATATGGTAAGTGCAAATATTGATCGAACAGTACAAGCAACTAGACAAGCGGTAGCTGATTTACGAGCTTTGATTAAATGGATTAAAGCAAACAAAAATGGTCCCCTGATTCTAATAGGGATTAGTTTAGGCGGATTTATTACTAACTTAACCTCTCTTGTTGAAGAAGAAATTGATGTGTTAGCATCCATTTTCTATGCAAATCGACTTTCTTATTCTATTTGGAATACAATTCCGGGTAAATTTATTAGAGAAGACTTGGAACATCATGGTGTTACGTATGATGATTTAATAGATTATTGGAAAATCACTGAACCGAGTCAAGCATTGCCAAAAGTAAAAAAAGAAAATATTTTATTAATTTCAGGTAAGCATGATCTATATGTGCATTCTGAGGATACAGACTACTTGTGGGAATCTTGGGAAAGACCTACACGATATATTTATACATGTGGGCATGCTGGGATAGTTCTTAAACGTAAAAAAATTGCAGCTGATACTATTAATTTTATTCAAAATCGATTGAACTCCCCGCACTTATCTAATGTCGTGCCTTAAATCGCGAGATTACTAAGCACATAATCTTATACTTGTAATGTTTCATTTTAACCAATTACATATATAAATCATTGTCATGCTAATCCATACACAATAAAAAAATGAAAGATCCCCTAATGAAACATTAAAAAGGGAAGAACCTTAATGAGTTCTTCTCTTTTTGTTTGTTCTTTATTGAATTGTAATTTAATTACAGTATGTGAAATTATGCTATATTAATTTTAAAAGCGAAGTAAAGGTTGTTTTTACTTCGCTTTTTCATTTGCAATCCTTATTAACTTTGCTCAATTCAGTATTTATTTCTACACTCTTCGCTTTTATTTAATCGTTTTTTCTGATTTTAAAACAATGGAACTTAATGCAGGAACTTTAATTTTATTGTCATGGACAACATAAAGTGGTTTACTTCCCGCCTGCTCGCCATCTACTAGTACTTTCCAAGGCCCTTTCGATGGAAGTGTTATTTCAACAGCTTCTCTATTTGCATTGTGAGCCACTGTAAAGTATTCATGTTTATTCCCCTCTATTATATAAGCTACAGTATTTTTTGGAGCATCAATAAATGATACGTGTGTTTTTATTTGCTCTGCAGATGTCATTCGAAAAGCTGAGTACTTTTTGCGTAATTCTATTAAACCCTTCATATAATCTACTTCATTATTAAACGTTGCACGGCGCAGCCAATCCATCTGGTTAATTGAGTCTGGAGATTTGTAACTATTATGATCACCGTATTTCGTCCGCATAAACTCTTGCCCTGCATGTAAAAATGGAATACCTTGTGATGTTAATAAAATCGAAGAAGACAATTTGTGCATTTGTTTTCGCACTTCTTCGTTATCACCTGAATTAGTCAACTCAAGTTTATCCCATAATGTATGATTGTCATGCGCTTCCACATAAGTTAGCACCTGCTCTGGATCTTGATAGGTAGACGAATTTGTATCGTAGTCAATACCTGCCGTAATACCTTTTTTAATACGATCTTCCATGTTTTGCTTTCCATTTATAAAACCATTTTCTTTCTCCTCAAATACACTACCTTTTAACCCATCACGTATATTATCGTTAAAATGAGCAATCCCTTTCATTTTCTCTGCATTTTTTTGATTTGCTTTCAACTCAGCTGCAAGAGGTGTATTTAAATCCCATCCTTCTCCGTGTAGTATAATAGAAGGGTCAATTTGATTAACAGCTTTACGTATTTCATTCATCGTTTCATAATCATGAATACCCATTAAATCAAAACGGAATCCATCTAAATTGTATTCTTTTGCCCAATATGTGACGGAATCTATCATAAATTTCCTCATCATTTTTCTTTCTGAAGCAGTATCATTTCCTACTCCAGTTCCATTTGCAAATGTTCCATCTTCATTGTAACGATAATAATAACCTGGAACTAACTTATGGAAATTAGATTCAGCAGCGTTATACATATGGTTATATACTACATCCATCACCACTCGAAGATTATTATCATGTAGTGTTTGAACCATTTGCTTTAATTCAGTTATTCGCACAGTCGGCTCATAAGGATTTGTAGAATAGGAGCCTTCTGGAACATTGAAATTTTTAGGATCATATCCCCAGTTATATTGTGGTTCATTTAAAGTCTCTTCATTTACAGAAGCATAATCAAATATCGGTAAAAACTGAACGTGAGTAACACCAAGATCCTTTATATGATCAAGTCCTGTTTTTACACCTTCTGGCCCTTTTGTTCCTTTTTCTGTTACACCTAAATACTTCCCTTTCTGTTTAATACCACTTTCAGGTTGAATGGAAAGATCGCGTACATGTAACTCATAAATAATAGCATCTTCCGGATTTTTAAATTTTGGCTTTTTGTTTGCTTTCCATTTTTTCGGATTTGTTTCTTCTAAATTAACGACTGCACCTTTATCCCCATTTACAGAAGCAGCACGCACATATGGATCAACCGCTTCAGTCCACTTATCACCAATTTTGACCTTATACGTATAAAAGAGCCCTTTTTGGTTCCCTTTTAGTTCTGCTGTCCAAGTTCCCTTTTCACCTTGTTGCATGTTTATTTCAGTACCTATTTTATCGTTCCATTTTTTATATGTAACTAACTTCGCTTCGCTTGCAGTAGGAGCCCATAAACGGAACTTTGTATGTTGCGGAGTATATGTATTTCCTAAATCGTTACCACCATAATAAAATAAATTATCAAATTCTTCGCTACGAATGACTTTACCAATTTCAGTATTCGTATCAGCTAAGTTTTCTATTTTAACTTTGTATGTTTGTTTTAAATCAATTTTCTGTTCCGTAATTATTTTGACCTTATTAGTAATATCGCCACTGTTTATATCATAAGGAGTAATATTCTTAATTTTAATGCCTTCAATTTCAATTTTCTTTTCCTTAATATGAAACGGGACATTAGTCGTTACAGTAATTTCATGGAAACTATCAATAGTTGCTTTTTGAATTGAGAGATCCGATGAAGGCTTAGAGTTATATACTTTTTCATCACCCGAAAGGATCCATACTTCAGCACGACCGTCCTTTATATTTTCAATCCAACGATCCCCACCATCTTTTTCCCATTCATTTGCTCGAACTATAAATCCTACACGATTATAGTCACCGTCTATTTTTATCTTAGCGTATTTTCCAAATTCATCTTCACCAGTAAATTGATAAGATGTACCATTTGCATTTTCTCCCCATAACCAAAGATTCCAGTCTTTTGTATTTCCAAGCTTTTCTTTGTAATGAATGATAATTTCAGTTGTTTTCGAATTTGAAACTGCCTTCACACTCTGAAAGGAGAAAACAGATGATAACATAACGATTAAAGTAAGTAATAAAACTGTTTTGTTAATTAATCTTTTTGTAATTTGCATCACATACACCCTTTCTTCAAATATTACTAACGATTTATTATGCTTACACTGAATAACACTGCTTAAATTAATCTAGAAATCTCTTTTACTTCACCTCCATATCGGCTATTTTCACGTATGTATTTCAATGACCTTTTAATACGAAAACGTTTGCATTAGTACTTAAAAAAATAGATTTGTTTATGCCTTCATATATTTGTAAATACTAAAAGATCAGGGAAAACATTTTAAAGCAATCGTTTGTTATCGCTTTCATTTTATAGACTTTCTATCAAGAGGTCAATATATTATTAATTTTCTGTTTTTATATATTTTAAACCTTATTTATTTGTCACAACTTCTTACAGGTAAAGTGCCTCATTATTGCTTAGTCAGTTTATTTTCAATAATACATTGCTACGTAAAAAACAGCTAATATCCTTAAAATGACATTAGCTGTTTTTCATAATGTATTAATATATGAATGATAACTATATTTCTAAATTACTTAATTTTTGCTGCATCAAATGCTTTTTGAACTGCTTGAACTTCAGCTGTATTCGCACCATATTTATTAGTTGCCACTCGAATACATGCTGATCTCAATTCTTTGAAATTAGAAGTCATGTTTAACTCATCTGTATTTGCATAATAGAAAATATCAAACATTTTATCTTCACCAATTCCTTTAACTGTTACTCCGTTATGAGTTCCGCCTTTTGCAATCAGATACGCAACTTTATTAATAATACTTGAATTAAAATGAACACCGCCTTGATCCCATCCATTAAAATCGTTAAATTCACTGTAATCATCTGGATAAGGCACTCCAAGTGAAGATGGCACAGAAGCTGGGTTTTCCATATCACGGAAAACAGATCCCGTTTGTTCTCCCATTGTCCAGTTAAAGTTTCCATTATTTACGTATTTCTCAATAGATGTTCCCATAATATCAGATAGCGCCTCATTAATCGCACCGGATTCCCCGTAATATTCAAGATTAGATTCGCTAGAAGTAACAGCATGTGTAAATTCATGTCCAGCTACGTCATATGCTTTAACAATAGGATCGCCATATACAAGCATACTTCCATTATTAGCACTTAATGCATTCTGCCAATTTTTCGGATCATTCGTCTCTTCAGAATCCCAAGCGTGTACAACTGAAACTACCTTTTGTCCCTTATTATCAAAGCTATTACGCTTGTATTTATCTTTATAAAAATCAAATACTTTTGTTGCTAAGTAATGAGCACTTACTGCTTTTGGATCGTTAAATGTTGCCGAAGTACTTGTCGCTAATGTACCAGGATAATAGCTTTCTTCTTTAGTAATATCTCTGTAATTCACATCATATGTTTCAATGCCTTGCCCTCTTGTATAATCAGCAAGAGCATATTTGCCATTACTTTGTTTAGAGATACCAAATGAACGATTAATACCTAAATCATCTTTTCCTGTTCCGGTTAATGATGTAAGACTGCTTTGTTTACTTTTCTTTAAAGCTCCAACTAGTTTGTCACTGGCCTTTAAGTTAGATTCTTGTACCATATTTTTTAACATATCACCATTTTGTGCATTTACTAAATAAGTACCAGAAACATAGTTTGGTGTTGCAGCTTCGAAGGTAACTTGGTATGCATTGCTAGCTTGTCCATTATTTTCATCAACAAAAATAACCTCTTTAACTTCTGGCTCAGAAATAAACTTGATATCGTTCCCGTATTTCGTATAAATATATTGTTTTGCTTCATCTTTTGATAGATTAATAGGTTTTTTCAATTCTTCTTGTTTTAAATTTTGCGCGCTATCGCCTGAAACACTTTTAATAACACCCTTATTATCTACGTGTGCAGTTAATTGATGTCCATATACTTCTTTTCCTTCGTATGTTTGCTGCATACGCACAAGTGTAGTTCCATCATACGAACCACGTTTTTGAAGGACTTTATAATCTACTCCTGCTTCTCCATTGACTTGTTTTTGGGACAGAGCTTGTTCTGTTTTCTCCTTAAGTGCATCCTTTACTACATTTTCTGGTGCCTTTTGTGACGGCTGTGTAAGTTCACCCGAACGGAACGATTCCTCCTGAATTTGAACTTGTAGTTGATCTGTTTCCTCTGCATGACCTACCCCATATGGTGCCACAGCTGTTAAAGCTAATCCTGTTGTTAATGCTACCTTAGTTAATGTCTTTTTGTTTTTCATTATTTCACCTCGTATAATTTTTGAAATAGAAAGCTTGTACAAAGTATACTGTCTATTAATGTCTAAAAAAAGAGAAAATACACAATTTATGTAACATTATGCAAAATTACATAAATTGTGGTCAATATTATAAATAATGAACGGAACACATATGTACATTAATTTGAATAAAAGAGAGTCCTTATAGGTGCTCACCCAATTGGTTAGTTATTAATTATCTATATTCATTGTAATAAAAGTATACTTACCTCTAAATAACAACATAAAAACCCACTCTTTACTATTGTAAGAGTGGGTTTAATGTTATTAAAATAACAATTACTATAAGAAATTTTATAATTTATATTTTTTTAGTAATCCTACTAAGTTTTTTGTAAAATTCACCTTTTGTCTTTACATGATTAAACTGATTTGGATTAATATTTGCTTTTTGTGAGAGTAATATAATCTCTTCTTTTGAAATTGAGTCTTTCGTATTTATAGATGCTATATTTGTGTATTTTCCGTCTTCTGTTTTTGGAATTTCTAAAATCCCTTTATTCACAAGATCAACTACTGCCTTATGCTCTGAAGAATGTAAATCTACACCAGTAATTTTCCAATTATGCATAACTTTTGGTGTGTATACACCGTTCTTTACCTCTTTTAAATATGTAATAGCAAGGTTACGAATGGTTCCGCCTGTTTCTCCAAATGCATTCTCTTGTTTAGATGACCAAATTTGTTCAAACTTACGCCCCTCTAAAGCTCCACCTTTTGCCTGAAGAGCCTCCATTCTATATGCATTCATTCCCAACGTCATAACATCGCTCATTTTGATTGGTTTGTTTGTACGAATAGAGCGTAAATTTGTAATTCTGCTTCCATATGGTTTTGTTAAGTCAATTTCGTATTTTACGCCTCCAAAGAAATCGTTCGTACTGTATTTAGATGCACGGCGGGTTTTATCAAAGCTAACGGTTACATCTCCGGCACGAGATGAGTTAAAATATCCTGCTGCCCATTCCATATAGTCTTTTAAATCTTTTCCAGAAATCTTATATACTGTAATTTCTCCCAAGGCATATTGGTAATTGTACGCAATATCTTTTTTCTTAATAGGGCCTGTATCTAAACGGGCATAATCATTATCAATTTGATGGGCTACTACATCTGCTTTACTGTAGTAGAGCATAACTTCATGAAAGAAATCTGATAAAGGTGTTTCTTGAATCTGAACACTTGGAATGCCCTTTATTTCATTTTCAGGAACAAGATTTCTACCCTTTAATTGAGCGACTACAACATTTGCATCTCCTCTCGCATATTCGTGAAAAGGTGTTAATGTTTCTTCAAGTGTAGGATCGGATAATATCGTTGTCCCATCAGCATTTTTTACAGGTATAGCGGTAGCAGTTTTATTTTTTAAAGCCAACTTCCCATCTTGCTTTGTAAAAGTAAGGTCAATACGTGAAATATGTGTTCCATATTTATCTGGTTCTGTAATAATTACGCCATTTACAACTTCTTTTTTTACAAGTTTATGCATGTGAGCCGCAAAAATAGCGCTTAGTTCCGGACAAGCATTTGCAATATCTTGAACACCAGTACCAGGGATACCATTCTCATTTTCTAATCCCATATGCATAACTCCTACCATTACATCTACTTTACCTTCTAATTCCTTAATTGCCTTTTTCGTCTCTTCTACTGGATTTTTCACCACTAAACCATTTAAGTGATCTGTCCCTTTTTCAAAATCACTAATCATTGGTGTATTCATACCAATAATCCCAACTTTAATTCCACCTTTTTCTACAATTGTATATGCAGGAAGAAAGCGCTCTCCATTTTCCTTATAAATATTTCCTGCTAACGTTTTTCCCTTATATTGCTCACTAACTTTTTTCAATGTATCTAATCCAAAGTTGAATTCATGATTTCCAAATGCCCAGGCATCATATCCCATTGTATTCATCGCTACCATCATTGGCGATTGTGGCTTATCGTTGAATAATTCTACTGAGTTTCCTTGAATTGTATCCCCGGCATCTACTAATATGGTATTTGGATTTTCTTGACGGACCTTCTTTATAACCGTATAAAGCTGCGTCAAACTTCCACTCATATTTGCTCCATCAAGCGCATAATCCCAAGGCATAAATCTACCATGAATATCTGCAGTACCTAACAATGTGATATTAACTTCAGATTCCTCAGCCTTAGAGATAGATGGTTTGACTATTACTGCCGTTCCAAGCAGTAATAGAATTACAAAGTAACATACATAGTTCTTCCATTTCATTTTTTGCATAATAATAATATTTCTCCCCTTTTTGTACTTTCATAAAGTTGCTTGAACTTTAAAAATGTAACTTATTATTCAGGAAACTTCAACTACAAAAGATAATTTTGAAGGTGGTTCTGTTGCAAAAATAAAGAGAATAAATTGCATACATCCTCTAACAGAATTGTATTTTATCATTTCCTGACAGAATACCCCTTCCTTAAGAGTGTGAAGTGTACTTTCAAAATAAGGACATATCATTTATCATCATAAAAATCATCATTTCAATTTATTAAAACGGGCATATACAATATGTTATGATGATTAATTTTTTGAGTTTCGTTGCTGATTTATCTCCTTCTAAATAAAAACATTTTCAAAAAAATAACCCCGCTCTTCATTTAAGACGGGGTTACACTTATACAGAAAATTGGATAGTTTCATATTTTCTTAAGCTTATTGGTCACTTTCAACTAATTTCATTCTATTTTTGTTTTCTTCTGAATCAATATGAATCAACCGTTTCCCCTGTTTATAATACGTATCAATAAATAGGGAATAATTTTTACTTTTCAATTTCACAAAGCAATTTTATCTCTTTTATTTGTGAAATATGACGCTGTTCATGTAAATAGATCAATTCTATCCACTGATCAAGGGATAATTCTCCAAGAGCTGGATGCATCACTGATTTTTTCGCTAATATAGACTCATCTTCTATTGTACTCAGGAAACGCATCAATTCTTTTCTTGATTCGTTTAGCATATTGAGCATTTGCTCCACTTCAAATGGTTCTATACTTGGTTCAATCATTTCTGGAGCTATAAACTTTTTCGTTCTATCTAATAAAATAGTGTGAATTTCTTTACGCTCATTTTGGGTACTATCTAACTTTTTTAACCCTGAGGAAATAACTGTTATCACTCTCTCATCTAATAAAACTAAATGATGACAAACTTGTGCAATACTCCATTTATCCTTATCTGGTTTCCTATTAAATTGAGCATCACTCAACAAAGTAATTTCCTCAAATAATTGATCTCTCGTTTCATAAAACTTGTCATTTACAAATGTATCCATGTGGATTCTCCTTTCATTGCAACCTACATACTTAAATTTCTACGCTAGAGATATTATCTTCAAAAAAAGTTTTTCTTTCACTACTATTCCAATTTTATTTTAAAGCCACAAATGAACTTATTTGTTTTTTTATATCTTTTTAATTGGCACAAATAAATCAACCTTTAACTTTCCGTCTAGATCTTCAGCAACATTATTTAAGCAAAACTCTAAATTATCTCTATCATAATCTGCATCATACTCACTATTTGGTAGCCACTCTACATACATGTATTGATACGCTTCACTTAATTTATGAGGTTCATCATAGAACTGGTATAGACCATATGTACCTCCATCTAATTTTTTAAATTGCACATCATGATACTTTTCTTTATCGAAGTTTTCAGGAATCGTAACACATGCATCATGCCGGCACTTATGACTTGCAACAAGTTCAGGATTATCCAATGATATTCCGATAAATGATTGCTCTGGTGGATACAGTTTATTTTCAATTGACCAATTCAGTAACTTTCCCCAATGATCTTGCGGTTCAAAGTAGCTACCAGTTCGTCTTATATACGCTACTTCTAATGGTGGTAATTTTTTTATAACAACTTTCATTTATATCTTCTCCCCTATAAATATGTACACTGTTTAATTAGCTTTCTTTAACATTTATTCCTTCTTAAATAAAAAGAATTCTCTAATCATATAAAGTGAAACTTTAATCAGCGGGAGATGAATTTGAATTGAAATATAATTGATTACTATTACTACTAAAGTAGTATGTACTTTCATACTTTTATTTGATTTTACATTCTTTTTAAATCGATATATTAATTGTAAGAAAATAAAAAGGTGGAGGATTTTAATTGATTAAAGGAATATACGAAGCGCATTTACCAGTGAGTAATTTACAACAATCTATCGAATTTTATGAAAAACTAGGGTTGAAGTTAGCCTGGAGCGATGAATCAACAGCATTCTTTTGGATTGAGGAAGGGAAAAGTTGGCTAGGATTATGGGCGGGCTCTGAATACGAAACAAAATATCATCCTTCTTTACGTCATATTGCATTTAGAGTTTCCTATGAGGATTTAAAAGAATCATTACATTGGTTACACTCACTTCAAATTAAAGCTGTTCCGTTTGGGAGTAATGAATCTATTGAACCCTTTGTCCGTCCACATCAAGGTAATGCATCTGTTTATTTTATTGATCCAGATGGTAATAGCTTAGAACTTATTTGTCATATTGTTGTACCTAACGCACTAAAACATATAACTGATAAATTATCCTTTAAAGATTGGGAGACGCTATTAGCTGACACATTTGAATGAATATTAGTTATAAATCATAATGGCTCGCTTTTATTTTTATAACATGTATAACAATCTTGAATAATAATGTCCTATCAATTTATCATTAAATAAATGTAAAAAATGACCCTATTTATTCATTTTTAATGCGTATGTATGTACATTTGTTAATTTATTCGATATATTATGGGTATTGAATGATTACGTAAAGTGTATAGGTCGCTTATATAACACCTTATATTTTTATATCCGTGAAAACTACAAAGTGTATGAAAATCCATTTGTCAAATGAATTTAGTGCGGAAGGAGGTTTGTGGTTACTTCATAGGGTATAATAATCAGTTTTTTACTGATAAAAATATAGGAGGCGACATAATGTTTCGTACGATTTCAAATTTCATGAGAGTAGCTGAGATAAGAAGGAAAATCCTTTTTACACTAGCGATGTTAATCGTTTTTCGAATTGGCACGTTTATTCCAGTTCCTCATACTAACGCAGAGGTATTAAAAGTACAAGATCAAGCTAACGTTCTAGGTATGTTAAACGTATTTGGTGGAGGAGCATTGCAACACTTCTCAATCTTTGCTGTAGGTATTACACCATATATTACAGCTTCCATCATAGTACAGTTACTACAAATGGATGTTATACCTAAATTTTCGGAATGGGCAAAGCAAGGAGAAATGGGCCGTAAGAAATCAGCTCAATTCACTCGATACTTTACAATCATTCTCGCATTCATACAGGCCATCGGAATGTCTTATGGCTTTAATAATATAGCAGGTGGACAATTAATAACAGATCAAAGCTGGACTACATACTTATTTATTGCGACAGTTTTAACTGCAGGTACTGCATTTTTACTTTGGTTAGGCGAACAAATTACCGCTAACGGAGTTGGTAATGGTATTTCGATGATTATCTTCGCAGGTCTCGTTGCCGCGATTCCAAATGTTGCAAATCAAATTTATTTACAACAATTCCAAAATGCTGGCGATCAGCTATTTATGCACATAATAAAAATTGTTTTAATTGGACTCGTAATTTTAGCGATAGTTGTTGGTGTTATTTACATTCAACAAGCTGTACGTAAAATACCGATCCAATATGCAAAAGCTGTTTCAGGAAACAATCAATATCAAGGAGCAAAAAACACTCATTTACCGCTTAAAGTAAATAGTGCTGGTGTTATACCAGTTATCTTTGCTTCTGCATTTTTAATGACGCCGCGTACAATTGCGCAGCTCTTCCCTGATTCAAGCGTATCAAAATGGTTAGTTGCAAATCTTGATTTCGCACATCCAATTGGAATGACACTTTATGTCGGTCTTATCGTTGCTTTCACATACTTCTACGCATTTATTCAAGTAAATCCTGAACAAATGGCTGAGAATTTGAAAAAGCAAAATGGATATGTTCCTGGTATTCGTCCTGGTAAAGCAACTGAACAATATGTAACTAAAATTTTATACCGTTTAACATTTATCGGTGCAATTTTCTTAGGTGCTATTTCTATATTACCGCTCGTATTCACGAAAATTGCTACGTTACCACCTTCTGCTCAAATTGGTGGTACAAGCTTACTTATCATTGTCGGTGTAGCACTAGAAACTATGAAGACGTTAGAAAGCCAGCTTGTAAAACGTCATTATAAAGGCTTTATTAAAAAAGTGAATTAATTATCAAAAACACAGTTGGTTATTTTTCCAACTGTGTTTTTGATTTTATCAGTCCTGTAATATACAGAGCTGTTGCTTTATTAAACTACATCTCCTTCTCTAATAACCGCCCTTTTTTGAAATAAGTCCGTAGTGTTGAACGATTGGCCAAAAATACACCAATCAATATAAGACAAGCTCCCATTCCCATTGTAGGATTTAAAGGCTCTCCTAAAATGATATATCCCACAATTATTGCAATTAATGGTGATACATATAACCACGTCGATGGAAATACTGGATTTGTTTTTGATAAGAGCCAGTAATATAATCCGTGTCCACCAATCGATCCGATAAATATGAGATATAAAATAGGCCATTGCACACTCCATGAAGTTAATACGGTTACATTTGGTTGTTCTACAATAATAGATGCGATGAGTAGTAAAATCCCTCCATAAAACATTTGAATACCGTTAATAAGAAATGGTGATACATTTGATAAATCTGACAGTATTTCTTTCGAACGAATAGAGCCTATTCCGTAAAATAGCTCCCCTATAACTAAAACAATACAAGCAATACTCCATATGAAACTTACTTGTTGATGCATTCCTGGTAAAGAAACAAATATAACACCTATTAGTGCAATAACTAAAGCAACGAGTTGTTCCTTTTGTAATTTCTCCCTATTCCTCTTTGCTTGTATTAATAAAATCATCATTGGTCCCGTAGCAGAAAGAACAGCAGCTAATCCCGAAGAAATATATTGTTCTGACCAATATAAACTTGCGAATGTCATAAATGTTAAACAAAATCCAGCATACATAATACGTTTTGAAAATATATGTGGCATAATTTCTTTTCGCTTTAATTTAAAAAGAATCATAAGGATTATACCCGCTAAAAAGAAACGAATTCCTGCTGAAAACAACGGTGGCGCTCCTGCTTCAATTCCAATTTTAATCGTTAAAAATGTTGTCCCGAAAATAATACATACTAAAATGTAATTAAAAATGACCATTTTACTTCCTCCTTTTTACTCTTAAAATGAGTATAGAGGCTATGGTGTATAACAGTGTATCGGTACATATAACAGTTACTTCAAGCTGTAGTTGATTCCCTATATATTTTTCGCTTTAATTAAATTAAAAAGAAAAATAGGTGAACCTATGAAGATTGTATTGCGTAAAGAATCAAACATACCGTATTACAAGCAAATATATATGCAAATTGTTGAAAGAGTACAAAGTGGTATGCTTTCACATGGTGAATCCCTTCCTTCTTTACGTTGTATGGCCACAGATTTACAAATCAATGTATTAACTGTTCGTAAAGCTTATAAACAGTTAGAAACGAAAGGGTACATACGCATCGAACAAGGAAAAGGTGCTTACATATATAAACGTGTAAAGAAAGATTTCAAACCGATACCGTATAAATGGCAACAATCAAGATCTATTAATGTTATGCGTTCTCAATATGCAATGAATAAACACCGTAAATATTATGATTTTTCACAAGCAATTCTGTATCCCCGTCTGTTACCAAATCCATTTTTGGCAGACGAAATGCATAAATTGCTGGATAAAAATCCGATGTTGTTAGCAACTTATGGGCCAGTTCAAGACGATTATGAATTGCGAGTTGAAATAGCAAATTACTTAAATGAACACCAGAAATTAGTGACGGACCCATCTCAATTATTAATTACAAGCGGAGCACAACAAGGAATTGATTTAATTGCTCAAACATTATTAAAACCTGGAGATACTGTATTAGTAGAAAGTCCGTGTTACAGTGCCGCGCTTGATGTTTTCATCAATAAAGGTGTTCAAATCATTCCTGTTTCTCTTGATAATCATGGAGTTCGCTCCGACTTAATTGATGATATTTGTCAAAGTAAAAATCCCGTTTTATTGTATACGAATCCGACCTTCCAAAACCCGACAGGTACAGTAATGAGTAAAGAACGAAGAATGGAACTTATAGAACTAGCGGGGCTATATCAATTTTTTATCATTGAAGATGATTCTTTCGGAGAAATATATTTTGAAGATGCTATAATCCCGCCCCCAATCAAAAGTTTTGATAAGGATGGCCACGTAATATATATAAAAGGATTTAGTAAAACGTTAGCACCAGGACTGCGTATCGCGGCACTTATTGCCGATGGTCCTATTTTTGAATGGCTATATGCAGTAAAAGGTTCAATGGATATCGGTAGTCCTTTATTAACACAAAAGGCACTTCTACCGTTTTTACGTGCAAAACGTATGAAAAACCATTTAGAAAAATTACGTACAGCTTTACAAATGAGACGTGATTTAACAATTGATATATTATCGCCATTAAAAGAACTACACTTTGAAATACCAAATGGAGGTTTTAATTTATGGGTGACACTACCTGATTCGATAGATCCCTTTACCTTATTACAAAAAGCAAATGAAGTAGATGTCTCTTTTTTACCAGGAACAGCTTGTCTATTAAACTACGAAACAAATGATAACCAATTAAGAATTAGCTATTCAATGTTAAACGAGAAAGATATGGAAATCGGATTAGAGAAATTACATGATACAATACGAAAAAGTATTTGTTAGAAGTAATATCACATTAGCCAACAATAAATAATACCCGCAAATGAAAATGTATAGTATGGGATATTATCTATTGTTGAGCTTTTTCGTTATTCTTAACAACCGGTTTTAAAACTTGTCTTTCTTTTAATTCTTCAACACTGCCATATCGATCAATAACGATTGCTTTCATTTCCTCTCCTCCTTGCTGTTTATTTTAATAACATACAATTATTTCTCAAAATTTTTTGCCTTGAATTACCATATACTTATTTTTGGGGGTAATTATGCAAAAAGCATTATAAAGTGAAACTTTAATCATTCATCACCAATCGGGCTCTTACTGCCCGGCAAATAGCGGGATGAATTTCAAAAAGAATCTTACACACATCTTAGAATGATTCAAAACTGTATTATTAATTAAATTCAAAAGAAATGGGGCTAACGTTATGAGTGAAAAGATATTTAAAATAAACGGTATTGATATATGTACAGAAAGCTTCGGTAACTCTAATGATCCCGCTATTTTATTAATTATGGGAGCTACTTGTTCAATGATATATTGGGATGAAGAATTTTGTGAACAGTTGGCGAACACAGGAAAATTTGTTATTCGCTTTGATAATCGCGATGTTGGACGCTCTGTTACATATGAACCTGGCACTTCAAATTATTCAGTAACAGATATGGCTGAAGATGCAATCGGGGTATTAGACGCTTATCATATTGATAAAGCCCATCTTTTTGGTATGTCATTAGGTGGTATGATTGCTCAAATTGCCGCTGTAAAACATCCCGAAAGAATTTTGGCGCTAACTTTACTAGCGACTAGTGTAATAGGATCTGATAATAATACTCGCGATTTACCCCCAATGGATGAAAGGATTTTAACACATCATGTAAAGAGCGCAAGTATAGATTGGACAAATAAAAATGATGTGACAGAGTATTTAGTTTCAGGATCTCGTCTATTATGTGGATCAGACCGAATATTTGATGAAAATAGAGTTTATACACAAGTAAAACAAGAAATAGAACGCGCAAACAATTTATTAAGTATGTTTAATCACGCTTTACTTCAAGGTGATGATGCATATGAAGGTGTACTTCACTCCATACAAGCACCAACATTGGTTATTCACGGAACAGACGATACAGCACTACCATTTGAACATGGCCTCGCACTAATTGATGAAATTCCAAACTCAGTACTATTAACCCTTAAAGGGGCAGGCCATGAAAACCATCCAGATGACTGGGAAAGCATAATTAACGCTGTTTCTAAACATACATCTAAAATTTAGATAAATAACTAATGGAAGGGGGCACAAATTGTGTCCCCTTCTAGTTACAAACACAAACCCATCACTGTATTCATATGTATAGTGATGGGGACTTTTTATATTTTTCTATGTTTAAAAAAATGGACAATCTAATTGATCAACAGATTCCCATAATTTTTTTTTTGCATTTTCGGTGGATGTATTTGTGTCTAGTGTCATGTTTTTAAAAGGGTTTACTTCGACTTTTAATAAGGATGAAGGCTCCACATATAATGAGAAAACATGGCTGCTTGGTAAAGCTTTTGAAACGTCAATATCTCCAACTTGTTTAAATAGTTGCTGCGCAGCAAAAAAGAAGAAATTAGTTGGATTTGATTGTTTATTCAGCCACGCAAGCATTTCAGGTGATACCGATTTATGAATATTGATTTTTACTCGATCACCACGTTTATATCGCCTAGATCGCATACTTCCACCAACTAACTTATCGTTAAGTTTGTAAATCCTAACTCTTTTTGCTTATGCTCTCTATATTTTGGCGAACAAGTATAAACTAATAATCCTCGTGCATTTGTAAATAACGGATTATCTACAAAGATTACATTTTTGAGTCGTCCTTTTTGCTTTAAAATCATTTTTAAACTGTTTTTAATAATTACTGCACCCCCGCCATAAATAAACACGTATGGATCGTCTTTCATATCATCAATTTTATTTATAATATCTGTTGCAACACGTGCTGCTAAACCTAATAGCGCTGGCTGTGATTCCTCAACTAATAAGGTATTTCTCGGATGCTTATCATTTAAATAAATTTGATTGAATTCTGTAATACTATCAATCGTTTTAGTTGGATACTTCCGGTTCCATCTCGTAATGATTTGTAGTAACGTCTCTTTTACACCATAAGATAAACCTTTACTTAGTTGCGGACGGAAATTCACCCCTAATGAAACGACTTCTTCTGTCGTCCCTGCACCAATATCAAAAGAGAGTAGAGTTTTATCTACAAAATCAATTTCAGAAACTTGATTTTGCTCACATTCTATTTTATGTTTCACAACATTTCCTTCTTCATCGTATACAATGCCCCACGTACCAGAAGCGCCCTCAGGCAGGCATTTACAATACTCAATTGAAACATTAATTGTCACATCGCGTCCGTTCGGATAATGGAAAATAACCTTATGATTTCCCATATAACGTTTTGCATTTTCAGCAGCTATTTCTTGTGTAATAAGCTGCATAGGAAGAGCGACAGATAAATCATAACGAATATTAATATGGCTAGAAGTTGGACTTTGACGCATAGCGCTTACCGCCAAACCTGATAGTATTGTAATAACCATTAACTCATCCGTTGACTTATTCGATTTCTTCTCTACCTCAGTACCTTTTAATTGATCTTGAATAACTTTTTCTCCAACGATGTATCGTACATTATTTAGCATTAACGATGGCGAACTTATAGTCACATCAATGTGGTTTTCTAATTCAGATAATGAAACATCTACCTCATCTAAGAGTCCTGTAGGCTCACCTATATATAAAGAATAAATACTCGGAATAAAAATAGGGTCTTGCCCTTTCACCATTAACTTCAAACCGTTGTTTCCTGCATCTGCACCAGCTTTTAAAAGTATAGACATAACTACCCCCTAAATTAATCTGACATCCCTTCCAAATATATGCGAGCCCATTCTTTTACATTCAAATGTATTGTAATTTTTTATTTATCATAAAAACAAAATATTGCATACTTACATATTGTGTGTAAAAAGTATTTGACATGACACTTTTCCAATTTTATACTTATATTTGTAAAGAGTTTTTTACAATCGAGGGGGCAATTATTTATTGAATACTAAAAAAACTATTTTTATAATCATTGTTTTAGCATTAATTGCAATACTAGTACATGGCACATATAAATACATAACTGAAGGTTCTATTTTAGGTGGTACGATTTTTGCTATTTCGTTAATACTTAGTAATTTAATTAATCACATTACTTGGGGAGATCCCCACGGTGTGTCAGAAGAAAGTCAAGATGAGATGGGACAACAAATTACATATAAAAGCTTTAAAATTGCGTATTTTATGCTTGTAGTTGTAATGTTCCTTTTATTAATCTTCTCCGAAGGATTTTCTATGGGGGCTAATTTAGATGGAGTAAAAAACCTCCCCCTGTTCATCGCAATTTGCTCTTCATTCTTTATTTATCCTATTGTCGAACTCATAGTTGCAAAACAATATAAGTAAAAAGATGAGGTTTTCTACATGTAGAAAACCTCATCTTTTTATATTTACATAATCTCTACAATTGCTTTTAATTTATTCACAGTCCGCCAATTCCTAACTGTAGCTGGTGTATGTAACTTCTGAAACTGGTTCATTAATTTAGAATTTCGAATGCTATTTTTGAAAAATAAATAAACGACCTTCTCATCTATATAGCAATCTTCAAGTTCACTTTTAAATGTAAGCAATTGACTACTCTCTTCTTCAGAAAGTACATTAGCTAAAAAAGCAATATGAACACTTTCTCCTTCTAACAATGAATGAACTTCATATGGACATTGTTTAATAATATTTATAAATTCATCATGTGTTCTTAGCATGACTGGAACATCGAAATCAAATTCTTTTTTTATTTCAGATTGTATTTGGTCCTTTAGAAAGTTTATACCTTCCTCAGATTCGAACACAATATTACCACTTTGTATATATGCTTTCACTTGTTTTAACCCTATTGATTCAAACACTCGTTTTAAATCAGCCATTTTGATTACTTTATGGCCACCGACATTGATTCCTCTTAGTAATGCAATATAAAATGTCATATTATCCCCCCCCCCACAGTAAAATGAACTTATCAATTGAATCGGTTTTCCCACTCATATTTCTCGGATATTTGTTTTAATTCTTCTAACATATCATGAATAGATAATACCTCAAATAAAATAATAGATTCACTTGAAAAATGGTGATGATAATGATTTGGTTTATAATCTTTTAAATCATTTTTATAACTCCAAAATTGCTTGTCTAATTCAGCAATAAGTTTGAAATGTTCCTCATCAATTTCATTACAACGGTTTCTCAATATAGCAATTATAGAATGAATTGTTCGTTGTAATATTTCTCTTTCACTTTGTGACCAGTCACAAGTCTCAATTGATACCCGAGCTAAATTATCTATATGGTAAATGATTTGCTGTAATATATGAAGTTGCTTCTGCATCGTTAAAAAGCTTCTCATTTCCTTCTTTGTATGTTGATGATATTTCCAATCTTTCTGCTCATATTGAACAAATTGTATCGCCTTATGCAATAATAAAGTCAATTTAGATAAATCCTGAGCAGTCTCCTTTTTCACACCTTTTCTTGCAACTAATGCAGTAATCCATTCTTCCATAATATTTGCTGTTTTAGCAAATAGATCCTCTGTACATCCAAAAATCATTTTCGTGTAGTGGGGTGGAAAAATGAAAAAATTCACTAAAGTAGATACTATAATACCAGTAGATGTAGTAGCTAAACGAATTAAAAATGCAGTAAAATAATGATTTGCCGTAATTGGAATCATTGCTACGGCAGTTAAAGTTGCAACTAAAGTTCCCGCATGTAACCTTAGTTTTTGACATGTAACGATCGTAAACATTGCAGCTAATGCATAAGAAATTGCTTGGTGGCCTAGGAAAAATGTGAAAGTCATGGCATATGCCGATCCAATTGTTGAGGCCGGAAAGCGAATAAGTCCTTTTTTTATTGAGTCTGTTGCAGTTGGTTCAATTGTAACAATTGCTGTTATTACAGCAAAAATAGTTGGGATGTTAAAAAAATCACAAACTAACACTGTAAGAAAAACTGCAATTCCAGTTTTAATCACTCTTCCTCCAACGATATTCCATTTTCTATCTTGATTCATTTTTTATATCCTTCATTCCTGTTTCATTTTATATACATATATTATATATTGTTAAAATAAAAAAACCTACTACTTGAATATTCAAGAGTAAGTTTTCTATCTCATTATTTCATTATAGGTAAATGCATTATTATTTGTTGGCCAATTGGTCCCATTCTTCTAAAACCTTTATCTTGGAAACCAACTTTTGCATATAAATTTTGTGCAGGAATATTTCTTTCATTCACAGCAAGTACAACTTCATTTTTTATTGGAAAATAACGTTTTACAAACTCTTCTAATAATAACAATGACTTTTTAGCGAATCCTTTTCTTTGTCTATTGTGATTAATAGAAAATGACGTTAAAAGTAAAGCATCCTCATTATCTGTGAACTCCTTTACTCTATCTCCCGTTTCCAATGCGAAAAGACCCACCGGTACCCCATTGTGATCTAAAATAACAATCACATTTTTTGTATAATCACTTTTTGCTTTCTCCAGTAATGCGCTTGGATCTGATGTAAACTGAACTTGTTCACTTGGTAAAGTAAATGTTTGTATAACTTCTTTATATTTCTCCTTATACGGAGCTAATTGAATTTCCCCTGTGTGTATGTTCATGCTAAACTCTCCCATTTTTCAGCTTATTAACTTATACCTTGCTGTGCTTTTGAATGCACTCTTCCATCTAAAAAGGTAATTTCAACAAATGAATTTGGATCGTTCCCTTTCCAAGCAAAAATTTGTTTAATTTGTGTAGAATGCTCTACCCCTTCTTCTATAAGTAAATCTCCTTCAAAACCAATTAAATCTTTCACTTCTGTATAAGTCATTCCTTCATTTATACTCGAGAAATGATTTATATTGATAGACTCTTTCTGTTGCCTTTCCATCACAGTAGAAGAAGTTGCTGTTTGGTTTTTCACTTCTTTTCTCTGTTCACACGCTGTCATACTGAAACCTAAGCATAAACTAAACAATATACATGCGCTTTTTTTCATCATAACAGTTGTCCCTCCCATGATAATTAAACCATATATTCCCTTAAAAATAAACTGAATATTTAATATTATATTTAAAAACCTCGTACAATTAAGTACGAGGCTAATTTCATTTATTCAAATGATTATTTGATTGATCATCCTGTTCTTTTCTTAACTCTTGTTCTTCATCTTTTGGTAATTGTTTATCATTATCTTTAATTGGATTCGTTTCTCTATTTTCTATCATATCATTTGGAACTTGTGGCATTACTCGGCCCACAATAGCGGCTAATTCATCTAGTATACCTTCACCTGTTTTTCCTTTTTTAATTTGCTTTCCGATTTGTTTGAGGCGTTCATACGTATCAACATCTGCTACAACGACTGCATTAGCACCGTCAGGGTCATTTTTTAAACTTTCTGCAACAGAGTATTTAATTGATTCAACTCGAGTTCGATCAAGTTTTGCTTTTACATCAATACCTACAATAGCATATTTTCCAACAACGACCGCTGTTGCATCATTCACACCTGGCACACTTGCTGCTAAAGATGCTAAATGATCTGCTGCTTTTTCATTTGGCTTATTTGATTTATTCGTATAATTAACATTTTTCATTGAAACATTTTTTTGTTCCGGCTTTTCGTTTGGATTGTCTTTTTTTCCAATACTGCATCCAGTTATAACGAAGCAAAGCATCAATATATATATTAGAGTTTTCATTATTTTCACCACTTCACTATTAAGGTTTAATCATAAATTTTTTCAACAGCTTGCATTTTCTTTACCTTTTCCTCGGCCCCGCTATTAGCATTAATGAATATTTGGTACGTATCTTTTCCTAAAGTGCCTATAAATTCATAGCAAAGCACTTCATTATGCAAATCATTGACTACTAAAGCTTTACGTTCTTCCATGACTTTTACATCCGGATTGATTTTCTTTCTTGCTTCTGCTGCAGTTAGCTTTGCCGATGGAACTGTTCGCTTTTGATGTGACGCTAAATATTCTTTTGCGGAGAACCCAACGATAGAACCATCATCTAAAGCAATTTTCATTTGGATTGCTTCTGGATAAATTCGTACTCCATTTTCATTTACTACATACGTAAATACACCAACATTATCATATTGAGAGCTATCATAAAGCTCCATATTATTAAACTTATGGTCCTTTAAAAATTTCAAACCTTTACTACCTGCATCGTTTAAACTAACTTTCTGTTCTTTAATTTCGCGGTTATTCATAACCCAAATTGGATATCCGCCTTTTCCGGTAATATCCATATAGAACTCATTGTTCGTTGCTTCATCTTTAATTTTCACACTATAGAAGGATTCTTTCGCACCTTTTCCGCTTTTCTCAACATCTACTTTTTCATTTCCTTTTAAATTCAAAAACGATTTGGCAATTTTCGCCGCTTCATCTCTAGAAATTGTCTTTCCTTCCGCTTCAAATCCACCTTTTTTATTTTTTTGCGCACTTGTAAAGGTCGGTCCGAAGTTTGTAGAAGAATATGATGTTACGTTTTTCTCTACAGTTTTCAATCCATCAATAATTGTGTTATCTGCTGGATCGCGATTTGATGCAAGTGCCATTTCTACATCCATCCAGCGTAAATTATTTTTCAAAACAAGATGTTGTACTTTTCTTAGTTCATCTTGTATATTTCCTGCATTTGAATATAAAGTTTGTAGCGTTTTATATTCTTGCTCATTTAACGGCTCTTTTTCTAAATCACGAATGGCTGCACGGTAACTGAAATCACCGATATTCGCTAAAAATTCTTCCGTTTTATTAAATGGCATTAATGTTAAAGGTAGTTGTCCTACATCTGAGCGAGCTTCAGATGTTAAACGCCATACATCCGCTAATGCAGGTGATAAAGATGATCGTGAATTCATCGCAAGTGTTGTGCCAATTTTATCGTGTAATAAATCGACTTCGTATGCTAAATCATGGAATGCACGTTGATAGCTATTTTCCGCTCGAATTAAAACCGCATTTTTCTCTTGGTGCTCTTTATAGCCCCAATAGCCTGTTCCTACTACACCGACTGTTAATAATACAATGATAATACCTCGTAACATTGTCCCACCTCCGCTCTATTTACAGAAAATATGTTTACCGATTTTTTTAATTTGTGGACGAGTCCAAATCCATTTACTAGTCGCAGTATCTGGATTGAAATAATATAAAGCATTTCCTGTTGGATCCCATCCGTTAATCGCATCTAAAACTGCTTTTTTTGCTGTTTCATTTGGTGTTAAATATATTTGTCCATCGGCTACCGCTGTAAATGCTCTAGGTTCAAAGATTACACCTGAAACAGTATTTGGGAATGACGCACTTGTAACACGGTTCAAAATAACAGCAGCTACTGCAACTTGTCCTAAATATGGTTCACCGCGTGATTCTCCGTATACTGCGTTTGCCATAAGCTGAATATCATTTTGAGAATAACCATTCGGAACATTTGTCCCTTTATTTTGAGGTGGTTTATTCTCTTGTGCAGTGCCACCACTATTTCCTTTATTCGTTGTCGTCCCTTTATTAGCAGTTGACTTGTCATACTTCGTTGCTTTCACGAGCATTTGCTTCGTTTTAGCTCCAGCTAAACCATCAACGGGTAATCCAAATTTCTCTTGAAAATTCCGAAGTGCCCAATATGTACCCCATCCGAAAACACCATCTACTTTTCCCGTATAAAATCCGTTATATTTTAAACGAGATTGCAGTTCAATGACATCTTCGCCCGATGCTCCTCTTTGAATGACTTGATTAGAAAATGCTTCTACATTCTTTAGTTGTATACTACTGACCATTAAAGACAGTCCTATGAACGCAAGTAAAACCGCTATTTTAAAAATAGCTTTTTGGCGCATAATTTTCCCTCCTTAATTATGTAAATGATTTCTTGGTTATGTTTTGTAAAAGCCTCGCTTTTATGTAAAGAAGACAAAAAAATCCAAACTAATATCGTAGAAAGAAAATGTAAACAATATAAAAAAAGGATAAAAGGAGTTCATCATGAAGAATTTGTTAAAGCGTGTCGCACTCGTCCTTCTGTTCCTAACAACATGTTCAAATGTATATACAGGCTCATCAATTGTTCATGCGCAGCCGCCGTATGCAAAATGGGGTAAGCTTGCTGTAGAGAAAACGAAAGAAAAGTACCCAAAAGCAGAGATTATTGATTACCTTCATATAGGTAGAAAACCAAAAACCGTTCAAATAACAGTTGAAAAATTCAAATTGTGGCTACGTGAAGACGGAAAAGAATATGGTGTTTTTGTTGATGTGGAATTTGAAACGAAGACGGAGAAATTTATTAAAATGTCGCTTCAGAAGACGAGTAGATAAAATGAAAGAAACCCGGCTATTTAGATTCATAACAGCCGGGTTTCTTTCATTTCTAAAATTCTTTTCTAAAATATCGATTCCCTAAAAATCTTACCAATATACAAATAGTTCCAATTACAACTGCTATCCCTATACTGTATAAAAGTACTCTACCATATCCACCTATTCTCGGATCTAAAAATGGATAAGGATACCAATTCACGATTGGACCACGAATTAAGCTATATACAACGTAAAAAAACGGGAATAAGAGCCAACTTGAAGCTTGTTTCCAAGTGATTTTCTTATTTGGTGGATTTAATATCCAATCTAAAAGCATAGCAATTGGCATGATATAATGTAACACCGTATTTACCCATGGTATTGCCGTTTGAAGTGATTCTTCTAACCCTCTTAATAATAAAAAATAAATGAGTCCAGTCGTAAGTATGTATACCGTTGCTGCACCACGAAGTATACCAAACTGTTCTGATCGACCAAATGTAGCTGTTCCGATACTACTTAAAAGGAGAATACATGCAACTAAAATGTTACTTTCGATCGTGAAGAAACTAAAAAAGTTAACTGGATTGAACGGTTTCACTTGTGCCCGTATTATAAATTGCGTAATGATTGCACTAAATGCTAGAAGGCTTAAACATAGTCTAAATAAAGATAAAATTTTTTCATCTTTCATACATTCCCTCCTTTTCTTATATATAATTAGAATTTCCCTGTACATGCTCAATAAATAAATTTAACGGAACGAGCCCACGTTTTGGCATATGACTACTTATAATAGATACTACTTCTAATTGAGGAATGATAACGATGTATTGTCCGCCGTATCCCATAGCGAAATATATACAATACGGTATGGGAAATCTTTCGTTATGTAATACCCACCAGTGATATCCATATGCGCCGACATGTTCATATGTTTCAAATTGCGCCCTACTTGACTCTTCTAACCATTTCGCTGATACAATTTCTTTTTCATTCCAATATCCATTTTGCAAACATAATTTTCCTAATTTTAATAAGTCGGTAGATTTCATTTTCATACCGAAGCCACCTACATATATACCCTGCGGATCTTGTTGCCACTCGTATTCGTTAATTTTTAATGGATCAAATAAATATTTCTTTGCAAACCGCTCTGTCGACATTCCAGTAGCTTCTTGAATAATATAGCTCAGTAAATGAGAAGAACCTGAATTATAATTCATTTTTGTAGCAGGTTCTTCAATTATTGGCTTTTCTAATATGTACTGTACCCAGTTCTCTGATTCTACAAAGTCATTTGGGAATACTACTCCATTCCCAAACTCTTTCCAGTCCTCACCAGTAGTCATTGTTAATAAGTGATATAGCGTTAAATCATGTTTTTCCCCAGGTACATTTTCAATCCACTCTGTAATTGATGTATGTATATCATTTATATAGCCCTTATCAATTGCAATACCAATTAATAAAGATACGATACTTTTTGTAATCGAATTTATTTTATATAAGTTATTTGCACATTCGGGTGTTTTATAATACTCCGTTGTTAATTCCCCTTTTTGATAAACAAGAAATGTATTCACTTTTTTCTTTTCGAATTTATTTTCTAGTTGCTTGAAATCCAAAAACTTTACCTCCATTTAAATAGTTACTCCATTTATTATATCTTGTTCCTTCATTTTAAACATAATTGCGCTCAAATAAAAATAAACCTGTCAGCCATAATGAACTGACAGGTTTATTTTTATAATTTCGTACGAACATTCCAAAGCTCTGGGAAGAATTGTTGATCAAGTACTCGCTTTAAATAAGAAACACCGGAGGATCCACCTGTACCCATTTTATGTCCAATAATTCTTTCTACTGTTTTCATATGACGGAAACGCCATTGTTGTAGCCAGTCTTCAATATCAATCAATTTTTCAGCAAGCTGATATAAATTCCAATATTTTTTCACATCCGCATACACTTCCAACCATGCTGCTTCTACTGTTGCATCTTCTTCATAAGGCTGCGTAATATCACGGTTTAATACATCTTTATGAATAGGGAATCCTTCTTTTACTAATGCTTGAATCGCGACATCATATAGACTTGGTGCATGTAGCGCTTTATGAAGTCGTGCATGTAATTCTGGATCCTTTTCATAAATTTTTAATGCGTGTGGCGTTTTATAGCCAAGTGCATACTCAATCATACGATATTGATACGATTGAAAACCTGAAGCTTGACCGAGTGAATCACGAAACTCAATATATTCTGATGGTGTTAATGTCGCAAGAATATCCCAAGATTGAATAATTTGAGACTGAATTTTTGATACACGTGCTAACATTTTAAAAGCTGGTTGTAATTTATCTTGTTTAATAGATTCAATCGCCGCATTTAGCTCATGTAAAATGAGCTTCATCCAAAGCTCACTTGCTTGATGAATAACGATAAATAACATTTCATCATGATGGTCCGATAATCTTTTTTGAGAAGATAGTAAACTATCTAATTGTAAATACTCCCCATACGTCATATTCTCTTTAAAATCCGTATGAATCCCTTTTTCCATAATTACTTTTTCATTTTCTTTCATATTAGCCAAACGCCCCTTTTATATGATTCTACTTATATTGATCTAATAACGGCTCGAACTGGACTTCCATCTGCATCAGTTAATGCAAGTGGTAATGCAATAAGTTCATAATCACCGTCTGCTACATGATCTAGTACGACATTTTCTAAAATATGAATTCCATGTTTAAATAATTGATGATGCGCTGCTAATTCTTTATCATCTAGCGGATCAACTGATGGTACATCTACTCCGATTAAACGAATACCTTTCTCTGAAAGAAACGACGCTATGTCTGCACGTAAATGAGGGATCACCTCTGGAAATTCTTCAGCTTTCCCATGTGAAGATGTACGTAATAATAATCGTTCTACACCTTCTAAATGAAAGCTTTCTAATTCCTTTTTCCCGATGCTTTCAAGATTAGAAACGTCAATAATCCGTGCTGGGCCAACATAAACTTGAACATCTAAATCCAATACTTTCTTTCCATCATTATCAAAATGAAATGGTGCATCAATATGAGTGCCTGTATGAATACTCATCGTTAACTTTCCGACATTTACTGAGCCACTTTCTTCTTTTGACCATGAAACTTCATACGAGAACGGTGTGTCTCCTGGCCACGTTGCAATATTATTATTTAGCGGTTGTGAAATATCAATCCACTCTGATGTTTTCATATTTATGCCACAACCTCTCGCTTATTTTCAAACTGCTTATACTCTTCATTTTTCATAATTTTCTTTAATATTTGTACAGATTTCCACACTTCTTCGTATGTGTTATATAAAGCGACCGGCGCCAGTCTCACCCCATTTGGCGCTCTAAAATCTGGAATTACTCCATTTGCTTTTAGTGCTTTACATATACGTGCTGCTTCTGCATGCTCTAAATAAATGTGCCCGCCTCGTTTTTCATCCTCTAATGGATTTCCAATTGTAAATTCGAAATCTTTTAATTCATGTCCAATTAAATTCAGCATGTATCTCGTAATATGTAAAGATTTCTCACGTAAACGTTCAATACCAGCATCTTTGAAAATTTCAAGTGAACCAATTAATGGTGCTGTACTTAAAACGTGCGGTGTACCAATTTGATAAGCACCTGCATGATCAGCAGCTGTTAATGTATGCTCCATATCAAACTGCTTATCTTTTCTAGAACTAAACCATCCAGACAACCCTGGTAGTCTATTAAAATGTTTATTATTCACATAAATTCCTGCAACGCCACCCGGTCCTGCATTTAAATATTTATAATTGCACCAAACAGCAAAATCGACATCCCAATCTTTGAAATGATGCGGAATAGATCCTATTGAATGGCATAAATCAAATCCGATATGAATGCCGCGTTTATGAGCTTCCGTTGTTAAACGTTTCATATCAAGAATTTGACCACTTCTATATAAAACAGAAGGTAATAAAATTAAAGCGATATCATCTTCCATCGCATGGATAATATCTTCTTCAGAAAGTGTTCTACCATCTCGGCTTTTCACTCTTACTAAATGCTCCTCTGGATCTAATCCTTTTAAACGAATTTGACTTTGAAGTGCATAAATATCTGATGGGAAAGTTAATTCATCCGCAAGTATTTTTGTACGTATTCCTTTTGGTTCGTAAAACGTCGCAATAACTTGGTGTATATTTGTAGTTGTAGAACCGGTTACAATAGTTTCTTCCGGTAAAGCACCAATAAGAGGGGCTGTAAGTTTACCTAATTTCTCTGAAAGGAAAAACCACGGGTGCTCACCTTCTGTCCAGCCGTCAATGCCATACTCTTTCCACGAATCTAGCAACGTAAGTAATGATTTCTCTGCTCTTTTTGAAAGTAGCCCTAATGAGTTTCCATCTAAATATATAGTACCTTCTTTTTTATAGAATTCAGTTTGAAAATCTTTCAGTTCATCATGTTTATCACATTCAAGCGCATACTCATAAGTTGGTTGAAATGGTTCTTTATACATGGTGTCACCTTCTCTTAATTTTCTTTTTATTCTAACTAATTGAAATATATCACCTTAATTGATACAACGTCAATGATATTATGTCAGTTGACTTTATATATGAACTTCTTTTACAATACAGTTATATTTTCAGATATTTCAGTATAAAGAGGTGATTCTTTGAAAAACCCTACTCTTTCATCAAGAAAACACCGCTCCTTAGAAACGAAGAAGAAACTATTACACTCTGGTTACACTATTTTTATAAATAATGGATTTCAAAAAACGACAATTACACAAATTATTAAACATGCAGAAACTGGTTACGGAACAGCATATGTATACTTCAAAAACAAAGATGATCTCCTAATTAGTTTAATGGAAGATGTTATGAATCGTTTTTATAATATCGCTGAGCGCTCTTTTTCTCCACAAACAAAAGAGGAAGCACGTATAATGATCCAAAATCAAGTTAGAGCATTCCTGCAATTAGCAGATGAAGAACGCGCTATTTTGCAAGTTGTAGAGGAAGCGATAGGATTATCAAGAGAAATACGGCAAAAATGGGATGAGATTCGGGAACGTTTTATAACAAGTATTAAACAGGATATTACTCACTCTCAAGAAAGTGGATTAGCACAACCTAATTTAAATAAAGAGATTGTAGCACGCAGTTGGTTCGCGATGAATGAATCGTTTCTTTGGACTATTACGCAAAATGATAAAAAGATTAACTTAGAGGAAATTGTGTATACGTTAACGGAGATGTATACGACCGGGTTATATAAATAGCACACCTTCAATAAGGAAGGTGTGTTATTTTACATCTATAAAAATATATTATCTGGGTATGGTAGCGCTAAAGTAGGCTTTTCAGAAAATGAGAAATATTGTAGTTTTAAAGATTCACCATCTATCGATTTCAGTTTTCCACTAGTAATTTCACATTCAAACACAACAACAATATATTCTACTTGATCGCCATTCGGATATATATGACGGAACCTTTCCCCTCCAAATACCCCTTTTTGTTTTTTTACTCGTACTTTCAATCCTGTTTCTTCCCATACTTCCCGAATTACTGCTTCTTCTGGAGTTTCCCCAGGTTCAATCGCTCCAGCTGGCAAACTCCAGTATTCCCCGCCAGGATATTGAAACAAAATATCTCCCTGCCCATTCTTTATAACAGCAGCTACACTCGGTATTAGAATTAGTTCATGGCCTAATTGCTCACGGATTTTTTTATAATATAGCGACATCGACATATAATTCTCTCCCACTCCAATAATAAACAACTGTATTTTCTGACACCTATTGTATAATAATACCAATAGCAATTTCTATATAGAAAGGATAAGAAAATTACTCCCCTTTATATCTGCTACACTAGATAATTTATACAGTTCTAAACCTCGCGTTTTCCATTCTTGTGAATCTTGTTTAATTATCTTTTTAAAATATTTTAGTAGTGGCCATAAAGCATACTCCTTATGATCTACATAACTAACAACATCCCATTTTAACTTTTCATTAATTTCACTCATAAGTTCGGGTATTACTACTTCACCATATTTTTTAAAACATTCATGAGTTTCTTCGTAATTTTAAAATAAAGTTTGATTAAAAATATCGTGTTAACCCGTATTCTATGGTAAATAAAAAGAATCCATTTTGAAAAAGATTGATCAAAATGGATTCTTATCCAGCAGGTTTATGTTTTGGTTTTATAAAAAAGTTTGATCATTTTCTATCAATGAAAACAATTAATTGACTATTTTTATTATGAAAAGGTCGGAGCAGGAAATTCATCAATTTTGATACGAAGTAAACTATAAGGTTTCTGTCGTAAGTCTTTTCCATAATGAAATCTAGGCTGTCGATGTAATTGGTTCACAATGACATACAAATATTGATCCGGACCAATTGAAAAAGTATCCGGCCACAAAATTCTCGGATCATGTGCGATAGTTTCCATTATGCCATTTGGCAATATCTTACGGATACTGTTGTTTTCATAATCTCCAGCATAAACAGTTCCCTTTGCATCAGTGATCATTCCATCAGACGCACCTTTTTCTCCCCAATACTCCACATGATAAGGTAAATTCATGTCCGGTATCGTTCTGTTTCTCAGGGCTTCTGTTGAGATCGAGAACAAATGCCGACTGGTTAGTGGAGCAAAAAATAATATCTTTCCATCGGGAGAAATCGCAAGACTATCAGACGCCAACCTAAATGGAGAAGTTGAACCGTCTTTGTTTCGATTCATTAAAATTTGACCTTCTACTTTCGGTAAAAAATAGGTATCGGGTGAAGTTGAATTTGCTCCATTTAACCGTCTAAACGCGTTTCCATTTGATAAATCTACGACGATAATAGCTCCTGGTCCTCTCGAAGAAGAATCCGTTATATAGGCATAACCTGCTTTTCCAACACGAAAATCAAAACGGACATCATTCAGATAAGTTGTAGGCAGGACAATATCTTCTGTAAAGGTATATACTTTTCTTATTGTATTGGTTTCTAAATCAACAGCGACTAATTTTGCTCCCCCTTTAATAGGTTCAGAAAAATTGGGTGCCGCTGTATCTAATATCCAAAGCGTTCCCCTTCCATCAGCAACTACACTTTGGACACTGATGAAAGTCATTGGGATATTCTCGGGGTTAGCCAAATTGGTTTGTAAATTAGGATAAGGCTGCAATTTATCCTCAAAAATTTCCGCCACCGTAAATTTAACATCGTCTCCCCATTTCGGAAAGCAAATGAAAATACGACCGGTTTCTGAAACAGTAACACCTGTAGGCATAGCCCCATAAAATGCATAAACTAGTTCTAAATTACCGAAATATTTTTCACTAGGTAACATAGGTTTCATAATATCCTCCTCAAGCGTTCAAACGGGATATCTCCTATATATGATTTATATTTTTTCTAGTGCATGTTTCTTAATAAGTTTTTCTATACGAAAAGATGATTGAATTGATTGTTTTCGAAATTTAATAAGTCTGTCAGAAGAAAGGAAGCATTTTAATTTAAAGGTCTCCAGATGAAGTAGAATTCAATTAGCAGGTAGCGAAGTTCAATATTCCCGAATCAACGTTAAGCTGGTATAAAAAATGGGGAAATTTCCCCATTTAAATTTGTGAAAAAATGTACTTAAGCTAAACTGCCCGTTAGTTTAAGTGTAACACTTCACAAACAGTATTTTGAGTATTCTTATTATTCCTGTTTCCTCAACAATCTGGCCCTTTAATTGAACAATAAAATAAAGGTGAGTACATATTAGTCATGTATAATATGCGCTCACCTTTATTTTTTTAGGATTTTTAGCTTTTAGGTCTTGATAATAATTTTTAGTGGTTTTATTAACAATTTATATTTAGTAAATGTGCTTTTCATGAATTTGATATAAGTCAAAAGAATTTCCTGTCCAATATAACTACGTATGTTAGCCCACTTCTTCTTTATCCAGTCTACTGACAATTCCAACTATAAATTTATATTCAACCCTCCTCTTCTTATCTTTCTTAAACCCCTCTTTCGTATCAAAAATAAAACAAGTTTTCCGAAACCAAATACGTATGTATAAAGACTCAAAATAAATAGGTTTTATAATTCCTCGTTCTTCAAATTCAGTTCCATCTTTATTTTCAGTTTCCGTTCGAACGAACCACCTATTCCCGATTCCAATTTCAATGTACTTCACACACTAACCCCCATTAGGAAATTTCCCTTCTAACAATTCTATTATTTCCCCGGTAAGCGCACATTCCGACAGAACATGAGCCCACAAAGAAAAAGTAGATTACAAAAATCTACTTTATAACTTATATTTTTGCATTCGTTTATAAAATGTACTACGGGGTACATCTAATAGTTTTGCAGCTAATGAAACATTTCCGTTTGTCTTTTGTAATGCTTCAATCATGCTATCACGCTGTATTTTTTCGCGAAAATTCAATGTATGTTCGGTTTTATTTTCAACTTGTAACTCAAGTTGTTGTTGATTTCCCATCATTGTTTGTATCAAAAAAGCGACTTGTTTTTCGCATATTTCCCGTCCTTGCGACAAAATGTAAATGCGTTCTAATGCATTTACTAGTTCTCGAATATTTCCGGGCCATGTATGTTGTAAAAATTGATTACAAATACTCTTCGGAAATACAACATTCCAATTCTTCCGTTCGCAAAAGTGTTGTATAAAATATGGAATATCCTCTTTTCTTTCTATTAACGATGGAACATATAGTGGATAAATATGTAAACGATAATATAAATCTTGACGGAATTTCCCTTCTTCTACTAACCTTAGTAAATCTTTATGTGTGGCAGTAATAATACGAATATTTACTGGTACCTCTTTTGAACTTCCTATTGGAGTTATTGTGCGTTCTTGTAAAACACGCAATAAGGCTACTTGCATCTCTGGTGGTACTTCACCAATTTCATCTAAAAATAATGTTCCTCCATTCGCTTGTTCAAATTTCCCTTTATACCCTTGACGTCGCGCACCTGTAAACGCACCTTCAGCATAACCGAACAATTCACTTTCCATTAATTCTTTAGGCAAAGAACCACAATTAACAGCTATAAAGGGCCCGTCTTTTCTTGGACTATTTTCATGAATCGCTCTCGCGACATATTCCTTTCCTACTCCTGTCTCACCACATACATACACACTAGCATCAGTCGGTGAAACAAGCTTAATTTCTTCTAGTGTGTGTTGAAATGCTTTGCTTGTCCCGGTAACTCCTGGAAAAGTAATTCCTTTTATAAATGTGAAAGCAGAATATGTATTCATTTGTTTGTTTTCCTTTAAATACATACATTTCCCGATTATTCTTTCATTACTATATACCGGTATCTCTAATTTAGTTTCCAATCCATGGTGCACTAAATCTTCAAGTTTCATTCTTGACCAATTAGTTACTCGTTCCCGAACGCTCTTACTCGCAGAAACGATAACATCACGATGATTACAAATAACTACTTGTTCATCACTATCAATGACATCTAAAAAACGATGGATTAAGTGTAATTCATTTTGATGAACCCTTATGCTACATTCACGTTCAATCGCATGTGCAATTGAAGTTACCATACCGAGCATATATGGATGTGAAAATTCAATTGGACAGGAGAAATCTAGAATACCAATTAATTTCCCGTCATCGTTATGAATGGGAGCAGCCGCACAACTCCAGCTATGAGATGCCACGGAGTAATGTTCAGTACCACTTATCATAATAGCTTCTTCAATTTCTAGCGCTGTTCCTATTGCGTTTGTCCCCACAGTTGCTTCCGTCCATTTTACACCTTCAATAAAATTAATATGTTTCGCTCGCTTTAACGTTTGTTTATTTCCACTTAAGGATAGAACATAACCATCTGGATCGATTAATAATGCCATCATTTGTAGTTCATCAATGGTTTTTCTCAAATTTTGTATTTGGGGTAATGCTATATCAAGGAAAATTTCACTCTTTTTCTTTTGTTCTCGAAAAATATTAGAAGACAAAACTTTCTGACCTTTATTCATGTGAGGATTAACATTAGCCTGTTTACATCGATGCCACGATTCTGAAATTCTTTCATTTATGCGATTTGAATCAAGAACACCTTCATTAACAAACTTTTTCCATGCATGTAAGTAAAACGGTGAAGCTAACATTGTATCATCTCCCTTTTAATTGTTTTGGAGATTTATAAAACATACTTTTATTATAAAACTGAATAAAAGCGTTTTCAATACAACTAGCAATACGACACAAATATGTTAATAATTTGAATATCCTAATGCACTTCTTTATTCTTTTTTAGTAGCACTATATTTTGTATAATGGACGCAAACAAAATACATAACCAAAACCACTTTTGTGGATTACCATTTATAAAGAAAACAATCACGGCTATTGCAAATAAAATAGCGGATGCTAAACTAAAATATAATTTTGTTTTAATTTCTATTATCCCTCACCCCTCTGTTACTTTACAGTACATACTAACTCTTCATTCTTCATCTCTACTATGTACTCCTGTAAAACATATTCTTTCCCGCCATGGTTTTCATACCATTCATGTATTCCTTTAATATGCCTCTCGTCACTTCTAATTTTCGATTCTATTTCATTATACTGTTCATAACTATCATATTCCCATATGGCAAATACTTCAGACGTACCATTCTTATTATCTTTCATCCAGCGTCCTATTAGCCTAGAACCATGCTTTAATTGATTAGGTAAGTTCGTATTATTGAAATGATCATTAAATACTTCTATGAATTCATTTTTCACTACATAGTACTTCCTTCTGTAAAACATACTTCTTCACCTCTTTCATGAAAAGTATTAGTAAATCTTCCCATCAATACCGTATTATAATACTTTCCATCCGATAGTCTTTTGTCATTTTTCAAAATGCCTTCTACTTCAAAACCTAATTTTTTATACAGATGAATAGCTTTCTCGTTTGTCTCTAATACTTGTAAAGATATTTTATTTACTGCATTTTCGTCAGCCCATTTAATAGATTGTTGTAATAGGCTCTTACCCATTTTATATCCCCAAAACTCTTTTAAAATGCAAACGCCAAACTCCACTTTATGAGATAATCTCTTAAAATTTGATCCTTCACACCTTGAAAATCCAACGATTCGATTGTGCACTTCTGCAACTAAAAAGAGATTCTTCGTCTCTTCACTATCTGTTTTTATTATTTTTTGAAATCCTAGATTATCTATAAATCCCTCTCCAGCATCTCTATCCATATTTTCAGTTTCTCCATCAATCTGAACTCTAATTTTCGATAACTGGTCAGCATCTTTCTCAGCTGCAGAACGAATTGTATAAGTTAATCCATTTATATGAAACTCTTGCTCTTTTACAATCATGTCAAACTCCTTTCAAATGAATATAATGGCGCTATTACAACTTGTTTACCTTGTTTCTCAAAGTCCTGAACAGTTTCTTTACTAGCCTCTTCGTCAGTTATAATAATGTCAATTTCTTTTAGAGACTCTCCTCTTATAAAACAATCTATTCCAAGTTTATTATGCGGAACTAAACAAATATTTCTTCTAGCAATTTCACTTACTCTTTTACTAAAATAAGCAACTTCAGGTGTTGCAGTACTAATACCTTGTAATGAAATGCCTCCACCTGTGGAGAAATAAAGATCAATAGAAAATCTACTTATCAATTCAGAGGCAAGTGTATCAGTAATATTCCCTGAAGGTTTTACTTTTCCGCCAATTAAATACGTATCAATATTCTTATATTCTCGTAGATAACCAGCTATTTCTATAGAATTCGTAATAACCGTAAATGATACTTCCGGTAAATATTTCAGCATCGCATTATGAACGGGAGCCCCGCCAATAAAAATTGAATCACCTTCTTGTATATAAGATACCGCAACTCTTGCAATTGTGTCCTCATATATTGAGCTATCACTATAACGTTTAGTTGGTTCCGCAGCTAAGTTTCTCACTCGCGTAAGTTCAATTGCACCTCCGTGCGTTCTTTTTAATAAACCATCCTTTTCCATAATAGACAAATCTCTTCTTATAGAATCAATAGACATATCAAATCTTTCCGCAAGATCCTTTGCTATTACTCTTCCATCTGTATTAAGTCGTTCTAAAATTTTCTCTCGACGTTCTTCAGTAAACATGTTATCACCACCGTTATTGAAGGTTCAGAAACTTAAACTTTATTTTAATTATATGCATGCCTCTTCCGTTTTACAATATTTTCAATTCTTATTTATTCCGTTTTATACAGTCTTCTCCCTCTTTCTATCCTGTTAACTTGACAACCAAATAAATGTATATCTGTATATTACGCAAAAACACTTCCATTTACCTTCCTATTGATGTAAAATTATTCCTATGTTTTACTTTTTAATACAGAAAGGGATTACTATGAAATCATTAATCAAAACGACATGTACAGCATTGTTATTTACTGGAATATTAACAGGATGTAATAGCAATACTACATCAAAACAAGAAAAGAGCGCTCTCGAAAAGAATGCAATGCACTATGGAGAAATAGTTAAAAACGAATACTATAGAGCGACAGTTGAGAATGCAAAGTTTGAAAAAATAGACAAAGAGCGGCGCCTTACTACTCGTGTTATGATTAATAATGTTCGAGACGATGGACAAACTATTGATCTTTCGGAAATAAAATATTTCATACAAGATGAAAAAACTGGTGAGAAATATGAAGGTGAAGCTCATCCGATAGATGACGAGCACTATAAAAATGTTCCACACGAGTTCTCTTTAACTACTGACGTTGTATTTGAACTGAAAACTTCACCAAAAGATTTAAATAATATGTGTTTATACATAGATAGCAAAGCAGCGCCGTTAACAGATACATATTGGAAGCTTGATAATTTAGTATCTAAATAGAAAGACCAGTCTTACATGACTGGTCTTTTACATTCATACATTTAACTTTCATTAACACTTATATTCATTTTCTAATAACAACTTGAATAACATCAGCTAAACCAGTGTGCCCTTTCCCTTCAATTCGCTCTTGTTCGCCATTAAAGAAATGAATTACCTTATGTTCTTCACACCAAGTAAGGGTATCAATTGGATCATACAGCATATCAACATCTTTTGGTCCACCAGTACCATAGTTTATTTGTTTTTTTGAGTAAACTTCAAACATAATTAAACCACCAGGCTTTATCGTTTGTATCATTTTACCTAATATCATTTTTTTATAATCATCATGAAAATGTCCAAATACCATAATTGCTGCATCATATTCATTTTCTGGCAAACTATCAGCTAATAAATCTACTTTTTTTGTATGCACGTTTACGTTATGCTTCTCTGCCAATTTTTTTGTCTTCTCTAATCCATCTTCCGAATAATCAATAGCTGTTACTTCGTTCCCTTGTCTTGCTAGAAATACAGCATTTCTACCTTCTCCTTCCGCGAAAGCTATTACTTTATTGTGATTTGCTAAACGAAATGCTTGTTCTTTAATAAATGTATTAGGTTCTTCCCCGTAAAAATATTCATCTGATTTATATCGATCATTCCAAAATTTAGTCATCATCTTCTCTCCTTCTTCATATCATTTTCTAACTACAATTAAAGATATCAAAGAGTCTTTTTATCCTTAATTAATTTAAAAATAAAAGCAGATTAAAAATCCACTTTTATTTTTTTATTATGTCAAACGTTTGTAATGCTCCATAAAAAATTATTTATTCACAAGTAATACATCTGTCGCACAAATCGTCACTTCTCTAAATGGACAGTCAAATAAAACACCTAGTTCAAAACCATCTTCAGTAAGAGCTATTTCATGATATAACCACCAAGCATTTTCAAAGTTTTCCGGCATAGAACAATTTGTTACTCCTATAAAGGTTACTTCAAGTTTATCAAATTCACTAAAAGTACCACTGCAATCTAATACGATAGATAAAGTATCTTCTGATTCTCTCTTTATTACTTTAATTACACTATCGTGTAGTGATGTCTTGTGTAACTGAGCGACATTTGACGGAAGTTTTTTCTCAATGGAATTAAAATATTCTACGTATGATTGATCTAATTGTGCCATTCTTTTCTCATAATCTGTTGTCCACTCTTGCATACGTTTTTTCAGTTCACCTGATGGATATTCTGAATTAATTGTGATGTTTTGTATAATTGAGTATATCGATTCAGGAAGGAATTTTAATAAATCTATTTTCCTTTCCTCTATTTCTTCCTTTAAACTTTGTATATCCATTTCCGACCATTCTTTTATAGACTCTATAAAACTTACAAATTCTAAAACTTGCATTTTTTTATACCATTCTCTTGTAAAATATTTCAATGACACCTCTCCTAAAATATCTTTACATCCAGTAAAAGCAATACATCCACTTATTATATCATTCCAATAACCATTTTTTCTAAAGAAATAATGTAAAAATGTAAATATTCCGCCTATTATTTCTAAAACTTCAGAATATTTACAAAAGTATAAAATTAGAATACATTTTAGCTGTACAAGATTCACCTGTACAAAAATTCAAACAAAAAGGGATGGTTATATGTTGAAGAAATTAGTAGCAAGGACATTAGTAGCGGGTTTTGCACTAACTGGAGGACTAGGTGCGGTAAGTGCTGAAGAAAAAAGTAACACAATTAAGTCATTTGATTATTTAAAAGTGGATGAACAAAATGTTAATTCCTTTGCAAAATTAAGTGATCAGGATAAGAAAGATATCCAAATTACTATGGTATTACCTAAGCAAAATGAAAATGGAGATTGGCTAGCTTATGGTTTTACTAGCCGTGAAACATTAGATGCGTATATTGCAAAGGATAAAAAAGCAATTAAAAATAAAATTAATCCTTTAGGTAGCGGTGCTGGTAGTACTGATTTTTATGAACATAAAGATAAAGGTGGCCAATATATTTACTGGAGTAGCGGCTTTAAAAACTTACCATCTAGCTGGAATGACAGAATTTCTTCTGTAAGTACAGCGTCACCTTCTGCAAGTTATTCAACGACACTTTGGGAGCACACTTCAACACAAGGATATGGAAAAGGCGTTTTATTTAAACATGCTGATTGGTACGGTAAAACTGCTAATTTAGCTCCTGATTGGAACGATATTACTTCAGCGATTGAAATTAAAAAATAATAAGATATTCTATTAATAAAAAATCAAACCACTATTCTCTTATTTGTTTAGAGAATAGTGGTTTATTATATTTCCATTTAAGCATGTACAGCATGTCCTACCGCTTGCATTAACGCTTCATGAATTGCTTCTGATAAAGTAGGGTGTGCTGCAATATAATCTCTCATTATATCAGCGGTAACTTCTGTATGAATCATTACGGTTCCTTGACCAATAAGTTCAGTTGCATGAGGACCGATAATAGAAATCCCTACAATTTCTTGGTATTTAGGTTCTACAATGACTTTTACTTTCCCTACTTGTTCTCCTAAAATAAGAGCTTTTCCGTTCGCTGTAAAAGGAAATTCTCCGATGAGAATATCACCATATTGTTCTCTTGCACCTTTTTCACTTAACCCGACACTAGCTATTTCTGGAGCTGTGTATATACAACGGGGCACAGCGTGATAATTTACTTTCACGTCTTCTCCGCTTGCGTGTAATGCTGCTGTCGTTCCTTCATGGAAGGCAACGTGAGCAAGCTGAATTCCACCAATCACATCACCAGCTGCGTAAATATGCGATACGTTCGTTTGCATATGTTCATTCACAGCAATCCCTTTATTTGAAAACTGAACCCCTGCCTTTTCTAATCCTAATTGTTGCACTCGTGGTTTTCTTCCTAAAGAAACAAGAACAAATTCTGGAGTTACTTCATGAGTAATTCCCTCGTATTCAAATGAAGCTTGCTTCTTATAGTTATTTAAACCTTTTAAAACTGCTCCCGTAAAAATTTTCACCCCATCTTTTTCTAATTTCTCTCTTAAAGTATTCGCGATATCTTCATCTTCACCAGGTAGTAATTGCGGTGCCATTTCAACTATCGATACTTTTGTGCCAAGTCTACTATAAATGCTTGCAAACTCGCATCCTATTACACCACCACCAACGATTAACAATGAAGATGGTACACTCTCAAGAGACATGGCATGGCTACTATTTAAAATCCATTTTCCATCAAACGGAGCGAATGGTAATTCTGTAGGTTCGGAACCAGATGCGATAATAAAGCTCTCTCCATCAACTACTTCTTCTTTATTTCCTTGTACAACTCGCACACGATGATCCGTTTCGAATTTCGCTTTTCCTTTTACAACTTTAATTTTATTTTTCTTCATTAAATATTGTATTCCTTGGACAAGTTGCATTACGATTTGTGATTTTCTCGCCTGTATTTGATCCCAATCAATTGATATACTTCCTGTATTAAGCGTAACTCCATAATCATTCGCTTTTCTCACAATATCATGTACTTCAGCACTTTCTAACAGTGATTTCGTCGGCATACACCCAACATTTAAACATGTTCCGCCAAGGTCAGCTTCATCAATAAGAGTGACATCTTTGCCATTTTGAGCCGCGGTAATTGCTGCTACATAGCCAGCTGGTCCGCCTCCAATTACAACTAGTTTACTCATTCTCTCACCTTCTCTTTATAAAAGAATTGTTATAGGTTCTTCTAAATAATGTTTAATTGTGCGTAAAAATGCAGCTGCTGGTGCACCGTCTAGTACACGATGATCGAATGTTAAACTTAAAGGTAACATACTACCTTTTTTTAATTTTTTCCCTTTATATACAGGAACATGTTCAATTGCGCCAATACCTAAAATGCCAGTCTCAGGTGTATTTAATACCGGTGTGAAATATTCAATACCAAAGCTACCTAAATTACTAATTGTAAATGTCGTTCCGTGCATATCATCACTACTTAAGCTACCTGCTCGCGCCTTTTGTGCCACATTCTTAATCTCTTTAGACAACTCTACTAAAGATAAATTATTTGCAAAGCGAATAGCTGGAACGATTAACCCTTTTTCTAATGCGACTGCCATGCCTAAATGCACATGTTCAAATTGATGAATTGCATCATCTATATAAGCGCTGTTCATTTCTTTATGCTCTCCAAGTGCTAATACAGCAGCACGCGAGACAAAATCCGTAATGGTTAATTTATTATCATATCTTTTTTGTACAATTTTCGCTATTTCTTTATGTAAAGCAACTAAATCTGTTACATCTACTTTCATCGTTAACGTTAATTGTGCGCTATTTTTTAAGCTTGCGTGCATACGATTTGCGATGGCTTTACGCATACCAGTAACAGGAATCACGTTACTTTCTTCTTGTTCAGATATTTCCGGAACGATTCCTCTTACCTCAAGTGCTTTTAATACATCTGCCTTTGTAATCCTTCCGCCAGGACCTGTACCAACTAATGCCTTGATATCCAGATTTTCAGACTTTGCAATTTTCTTGGCTACAGGTGAAATTTTAATTCTTTGCTTCGATACTTCTTTCCCATTTGCTTCTTGATTTTGTACATTTTGTAATTCTATATTAGATGTTTTTTCTTCTACAACATGTGTGCTTTCCTGCATTTCTACCTTTTCATTCGGTTTACCGATGTAGCAAATTACAGTACCAGGCGGCACTCCTTCATCTTCACTTACAGCTATATCAAGTACCGTACCATCAGCTGGCGCTTCAATTTCCGTTTCAATTTTTTCTGAATTAATACTAGCAATTAGTTCTCCTTTTGCTACATTATCGCCTGCTTTAATATTCCAGCTCGTAATAATACCTTCTTTCATCGCCATACCTAACTTCGGCATTACAACTTCTACAGCCATGTCTCTCTCTCCCTTCTCATCGTTTTATTACACATGTAATAAAGATTGGTCTCCAATCATTTCTGATACAGTTTCAATTACTTTTTCTGGTGTTGGCAAATACAACTTTTCAAGTGGTGGTGAGAACGGAACAGGTGTATGTGGTGCTGTAATTCGTTTAATAGGTGCATCTAACAAATCAAAACCTTTATCCGCTACAATTGCCGCAATATCTGTTGCAATACTACATCTAGGATTCGCTTCGTCAATGACGATAAGACGATTTGTTTTTTCAACAGATGATAAAATAGTATCTTCATCAAGTGGTGATAAAGATCGTGGATCAATTACTTCTACTTCAAGCCCCTTTTTCGATAATTGCTTTGCAGCTGCAAGCGCTGTATGAACTTGCTTTCCGATTGCGACAATTGTTACATCAGAACCTTCCCGTTTAATATCTGCTTTTCCTAATGGAATTGTATAGTATCCTTCTGGCACTTCACCTTTCATATTGTAAAGTGTTTTATCCTCAAAGAAGATTACTGGATCATCATCTTCAATTGCCGCTAATAATAAGCCTTTTGCATCATACGGTGTGGAAGGAACAACAACTTTAATACCTGGTATGCTCGTAAATAATGCGTACAAACTTTGTGAATGTTGAGCTGCTGCACTAAAACCAGCGCCATGCATCGTACGTACTGTAACGGGTACTTTTGCTTTACCTCCAAACATATAACGGAATTTCGCACCTTGGTTTAATACTTGGTCAAGACAACTACCGATAAAATCATTAAACATTAACTCAGCTATCGGACGTAACCCAGTTGCAGCAGCTGCCATCGCAGCTCCCATATAACCCGCTTCAGAAATTGGTGTATCCAATATACGATTTCGGCCAAACTCTTGTACAAGTCCTTTCGTAACACCAAGAACACCACCCCAAGCTTCATCATCTTGCAGGTGATCAACTTGTGCACCTCCTGCAACATCTTCACCTATTAAAATTACATTTTCATCACGACGCATTGAGATTTTCATCGCTTCATTAATTGCAGTTGACATACTTACTGTTCTAGTCATAATTTTTCACCCTCCTATTATTTGTAAGAAACGTATACATCTTTTAATAATTCTTCATCGTCTGGGTATGGACTATTTTCACTAAATTCAATGGATCTTTGTACTGCATCATCTACTGCTTTTTCCATATCAACAAGTTCAGATTCTGTTAATAAACCTTCATGAATTAAATGCTTACGGAAATTCACAATTGCATCTTTTTCATTTAAATGTTCTTCTTTTTCTTCTGATGTTTTATATGTTTGTGCTTCACCTTCGAAATGACCATAATTACGATATGTCATACATTCAATAATTGTTGGACCATCACCATTACGCGCACGTTCCACTGCTTCTGCAGCAGCTTTATATACAGCTAGAAGATCTTTTCCATCTACTTGAACACCTGGAATATTATAAGCTTTTGCGCGATCAGCGATAGAATCACAACTTGAAGCATATTCAAATGTAGTTGCTTCACCGTAACCGTTATTTTCTGCAATAAAAATAACTGGTAACTTCCAAATCGCCGCTAAATTAACCCCTTCATGGAATGTTCCTTCATTATTTGCTCCGTCACCGAAGAAGCAAACACTTACATCTTTTGTTCCTTTATATTTAGCTGTTAATGCTGAACCGCAAGCAAGTGGGAACCCCCCGCCTACAATGCCATTCGCACCAAGCATTCCTTTATCTAAATCGGCAATATGCATGGAACCGCCTTTACCTTTACATAATCCTGTCGCTTTCCCGAAAAGTTCAGCCATCATACCATTTAAATCACAACCTTTTGCGATACAATGTCCATGACCTCTATGTGTACTTGTAATATTGTCACTATCCGTTAAGTGGGCACATACACCAACTGCTACCGCTTCTTCACCTGCGTATAAATGAACGAAACCTGGCAAAACGCCTTGCGCGAACAATTCATGCACCTTATCTTCAAACTTACGAATCTCTAACATTTTTTCGTACATCCAACGAGCTTGTTCTTTCGTAATTTCATTCCCTTTACTTTCAGTTGTTTTTAACATGTCCAGCCCTCCTATTTTCTTGTTCGTCTTTTATATTGCAAGTACCGTGCCAAATTCTAATCCTTGTTTTAATAGGTTTTCTCTATCTTTTAACAATAAAAAAGTGGACAAAATGAGACGTTTGTCTCGTTTTGTCCACTTTTGTTCCCTTAATAAGAGAATTGTTACTTTATTCATTATCAAAGCTCTTCTGTAATTTTCGGATGTAAATAATTTGACCAATATGATATGCATTATGAGTTGTTACATTCGCTAGCACTTCCCACCACTTTGCAGAAACAGGAAATCCCACTACATCACTTTCAACCTTTTCTTCATTTATGAGATTTTGCCATTGTAACAGTTTTTCTAGTAGTTTTTCCCGTAATTCATCGAAAGTTTGATTATCTGAGAGCATAACACTTTTGTTATTATCTCCTATAGCGGGTACTGCATTCACATTTGATTCTTTATACCTAGTTTGCCACGTAGAGTTCCAATACAGTAAATGTTGTACGATTTCAGCTATACTATTACTCTCTTCATTCGGTTTCCAGAAAGCTTCCCTCTCAGATAAATCCTTAACTGCATCTGAAAATGGCATATACCAACTGGGATCATTTGCATTCGCTAATAGCTGATCTGCTAATACAGCTTTTACATGGACCATTTTTCTTCCCTCATTTCATTATCATATTAATATACACTACTCTATATACGCTGATTCCCTATAATCCCCTTTTTTTACATACAAATTGGTTTCATAATGAATGTAAGAATAATAGATTTTCTTATCATAACTCGTTATGATAAAAGAAAAAGAAAGCTGGCGAAAAATGAATAAAAAAATCGCAATAATTACTGGAGCCTCAAGTGGATTTGGACTATTAACTACACTCGAACTCGCAAAAAAAGATTATTTAGTTATCGCTACAATGCGAAACCTTGAAAAACAAGGAACCTTACTATCCCAAGTTACTCAACTTAACTTACAGCAAAATATAAAAGTTCAACAATTAGATGTAACAGATCAAAATTCTATACATAATTTCCAATTATTTTTAAAAGAAATTAATAGAATAGATCTCCTTATAAATAATGCAGGATATGCAAATGGGGGCTTTGTAGAAGAAATCCAAGTAGACGAATATCGAAAGCAATTTGAAACGAACCTTTTTGGAGCTATATCAATTACCCAGCTTGTTTTACCATATATGAGAAAACAAAGAAGTGGAAAAATCATTAATATAAGCAGCATTAGCGGCCAAGTTGGATTCCCTGGTTTATCTCCTTATGTATCTTCAAAATATGCATTAGAAGGCTGGAGTGAATCGCTTCGCTTAGAATTAAAACCTTTCGGAATAGATGTCGCTTTAATTGAACCTGGTTCTTACAACACAAATATATGGGAGGTTGGTAAACAACTAGCTGAAAACCAATCTGATACAACATCTCCTTACAAAGAATATATGGATAAAATACAAAAACATATTAATAGCGGTAGTGATACATTTGGTAATCCGATAGATGTTGCTAAAAAAGTCGTTGATATTGCTGAAGCTAAGCGCACAAATTTACGCTATCCAATCGGTAAAGGTGTGAAATTTATGATTTTTGCGAAGAAGATTCTTCCTTGGAAATTGTGGGAATACCTTGTTTTGAGAAGCTTTAAGAAGATGTAAATATAAAGAGTAACTATCAAGATAAATAATGGTAGCTACTCTTTTTAAATATTCATCATGAAAAACCAAAACGACATTAGTATGTAGAAAGAGGATCAAAATAAAGTAACATTGAAACCATAAAAACAAATGCAAAGAATCCAATTATAGAAAGAATATATTCCTTTGTCTCTCTGCTATACTTCCATTCCATCCATACGCGTAATAAGGAAATTGCTCCAAAATAAGTAAGTACAGCAATTCCTATATTAGCATTTTCTACTTTGAACAGATAAATAAAACTTACTATAAGATATACGATAAAAAGACCTATTTCTAATTTTACATGTAAACTATTTACATGCTTATATATCCAAGCATTGCCCTTTGGCATATTTAGTTTTTTTCTTAAAAACTTTTCTAAAAAATATCCTCCAATTATCATAATAATAACTATAATCCAAATAGTAGAGTTGCCCATTGCATTCCCTCCTATTAAATTAATTATGTTTTCGTAACAAAATGGATTATATATTTTTTAATATGTAGATAATGTATTCATTTTCTTTATCTTCTTTAGTAGTAGTTTTATCAAGACATGTTTTATGTATTGTATAACAACAATCTATTTCCCATCCCTTTTGTTTCGGGATGTTTAATCCTTTTTCTTTCTATTTTTTCAAAAACGAATATAGATAGTACCGATAAAATTAATAGAGTTATTTTTATAATTGACAGAAAACCCTATCCTTTTATTTTCTTACTTGCATTTTCTCCGGCTGATCACTCGGATACGTGGCATTCCTTTTATTTTCTACGTCCCAACTAATAATTGTCGCACTATCACGTCCCAACTGATGATGCACGTGTTCTAAAACATTGTGAATATTTTCTTTAAGTGTTTTATCATTTCTGTTCATAGCATTATACAAATTTACAGGTGTTTCATATCGGCGTTCCCCGCATTCTAATACTCCATCTGTCACCATCACAATTCGGTTCTTTCCAGTACGTAATTCACGAATACCTGATGAATAGCAAGGCACAGGTAAATCAAATGTGTTTACATTTCCAATCCATTCGTAAAAATGACGTTGATTTAATGCATATTGTCCTAACTTATGTAACTCTTCATGAAATACATACACTAAACAATCACCGATAGAAAGCCACCATATATAATTTTCTTTCCTTACACATAGTAAGCAAGCTGTTTCACCTTTAATTTTTTTACACTTTTCCTTAAATGAAGATGACTGAAAAATTGTAAGTATATGATTTTCAACAGACTGAAATACTGAATTAATTGGTTCATTCAAAATTACTTTTATATTTTCATATTCTTTTTCGATTGTATTTACTACTAAATCAACACTTTCTGCACTATTATGTCCATCTAATATAGCTGCAAATTCCCACTCACCATTTGACCAAACTAATGCACCATCTTCATTCTTTTTCGCTCCGGCACTAATATTCCCACCATATGCACCGAGCACGATATCACCATATTGCTTTACCGAAATTTCGTCTAAACACATTTCTCTACTTCCAACCCATGAATGTTGTCTATTATTTTTTGTATGCATATTCACTCACCATATACTCTCGTATTCTTTCGCATAGTTTTTTGATTTTCGCTGCGTCACCATATGGTGCGCCAGTCCATTTCGCTATCTCGCTTGGTGACCAAAACTCTTTTGGTGTATTCGAATAACGCGGAATTATGTTTCTTCACTATCCCAGTGGACATGTCCAACGTAAACGAGTTCATCTTCGTAAATAGCTCCACCTGGAACTATAATATTTCCTTTATGCTTTTTGCAAATGAAGCAGTTTTGTTCTACTTGATTGTTTGTTGACATGTCCATCACCTTCCTTTTCATATATAATATCACAAAAAAAGGAAAAACAGGTTTTGTATTCCGAATTTTCATTCTTTTGATACAGCAATTTTTGAAATGAATTTACACCTCATTATTTCTTCAAAAACGCAATCCCAATTATAATCCCAATCACAATTCCGATTACTAAATTATTTGTAAAGTGCCCTTGAAATACACCAATTACAACCCCTATACCGACACCTATTGCCAAAGCATCATTTCTTTTTTTATTTTTAGCCAAAATTGCATCTCCTCCCATCATTTCTCCCTAAACAACATGCATTCACTTAAATGTATTAATATACGCACTATCTCGCTTGAATCTTTTCAAAAAATGCACTTTAACTTCATATATAATATTTTCCATTTTCTGTACATACTCCTTTTATAATGAAAAAATTTCAAGTAACCATTAAATATATATAGGCATTTACTATAAGAAAGATCCGTAATTTATTGAAGGGGGAACGATTCAAATGCATCCTCATTGGAATCGTTCCCCCCATCCTGTAAGGAATACATTGCATCATGATTCACAATATATGATGCAATGTATCGCAAGTCTTGAAAATCAATTAACTAAATTAATCTCATTAATCGAGGAAAATAATCAATTCATCAAATCAATGGAACAACAACAAAACCAAGTTTGCGCACCAGCTGGAGGTTCTGTTATCGTTCGTATGTGATCTGGATGCAATAAAAAACACACTTTGTATTATAAAAGTGTGTCTTTTGGTCATTATTTTCTTTTCGTATGGAACCCTTGTGTAATACGGTCTAATATAATTGCGATTACTACGATAGCTAATCCAGCTTCAAAGCCCATTCCGATATTAACTTGTGTTACAGAGCGATATACATCAACTCCAAGTCCTGGAGCTCCTACAAGTGATGCTGTTACAACCATCGATAACGAAAGCATAATGCTTTGGTTCACACCAGCCATAATCGTTCCGGTTGCAAGTGGTAATTGTACTTTAAATAGTTTTTGTGATGCAGTGGATCCAAATGCATTCGCTGCTTCAATTAAATCTTCTGGAACTTGTCTAATTCCTAAGTCCGTAAAACGAATTGTCGGTGGCATTGCAAAGATTACTGATGCAATAATTCCAGGTACTACACCTACTCCGAAAAATGTAATCGCTGGAATAAGGTATACGAATGCAGGCATTGTTTGCATAAAATCTAGTGTTGGTTTTAAAAATTTTGAGAAACGTTCATTTTGAGATGCTAATATACCAATTGGAATTCCGACAATAATTGAAATAATAACAGACGTAAGTACGAGTGCTAATGTTTGCATCGTTTGTGCCCAGTAGTTAATATTCAAAATGAATAATAATCCAATAAGCGTAAAAATGACTAAAGATAATTTCCTCGTTGTGTACCAAATGAAGAAACACAAGATAATAATCATCAATATGGCAGGTATTATTGTTAAAAAATTAGTGAGTAAATCAACGAATCCACCAATAATATAAGAGAATCCTCGGAATAAGCCTTCAAAGTGCTCATATAAACTTGCAACAAATGAGTCGACCCATTCCCCTAATGGAATACGTGGTATACTATTCATCGTCTTTCACCTCTTCCTCAATGTTTCCTGCAAGAGCTTGAATGACACTTTCACGTTTAATAATTCCTCTTAGCCTTTTCTTCTCATCGATTACTGGTAACGGATATTTCATCTCTGCCATTTTTGCATATGTCTCTTCCAGTAAAGTATCCAAATACACATGCGGAATATCATTAAGTAATAAATCAGCAATCGGCCACTGTTTTTGTACTGCTTTACTCGCATCATCCGCAGTTAATATACCTAAAAACTCATACTTTTTGTTTACAACATATACAGTTGAGACGCCTGCATTCCTCATAATTTGAAGGGCCACACGAGGTCCACGATCAATTAATAAAGTTTCTGGTCGTTTTAAAATAGACTCAGCCGTAATTACTTTTCCTAAATTCACGTCCGCAACAAACTTTTCTACAAATTCATTTGCGGGGCTCATCATAATTTCTTCTGGCGTTCCAATTTGGACGATTTCTCCATCTTTCATTAATGCAATACGATCTCCAATTCGAAGCGCTTCATCTAAATCATGCGTAATAAATATAATCGTTTTTTCCATTTTATCTTGTAACTCTAACAATTCATCTTGCATTTCTTTTCGAATAAGTGGATCTAATGCACTAAATGACTCGTCCATTAGTAATACATCTGGATTATTCGTTAGTGCCCTTGCGATTCCAACGCGCTGCTGCATACCACCACTAAGTTGACTTGGATAATTATCTTTATGATGATCGAGTCCTACTAACTGTAGCGATTCTAACGCTTTTTTCTCTCGCTCTTCAACCGGAACTCCTTGTATTTCTAAACCATATGCAACATTTTGTATAACTGTACGATGCGGAAATAGAGCAAATTTCTGAAATACCATGCTCATTTTCGTTCTTCTTACTCTCCGTAACTCTTCTTTTCCCATCGTTGCGATGTCTTCACCATCTATGTATATATGACCTGCAGTTGGTTTAATCAATTGATTTAACATACGAACTAGCGTAGATTTCCCGCTGCCAGACAAACCCATAATAACGAAAATCTCTCCAGAGTAAACTTCAAACGTTGCTTTTTTCACCCCAACGTTCATTCCTGTCTCTTTTAAAATTTCCGATTTACTTTTTCCTTCTTTTAATAAGGAAAGGGCTCTTTGCGGATGTTTCCCGAATACTTTTGTTACGTTTTCAACACGCACCTTTGTATTATCCATGTCACTACTCCTTTTCTACCCATCTATTCACATAGTGTTGCGATTTTACAAAGAAATATTACATAAAAATGACATTCATAAGATTTCTTTAAAATTCTCGTTTCCGTTCATAATAAGAATGCTTACTTATACATTTATTTTATAAGGCAAACGTTACTTAGGAGGTTTTCGATGCGAAAGAAAATTTGGTTTATATGCCTTGCATTATTTATTACTATGATTTTCACTTCATGTAATGCAACAAATGCAAATTCGAAAGGAAAAATTAAACTTGGTGTAACAAGTTGGAAAGAAAATATTGCAACTGCAAACATGTGGAAAGTTTTATTAGAAGAAAAAGGCTACAAAGTTGAGCTCATGTATTTAGAAAAAGCCGCAATTTGGACTGGTGTCGCTCGTGGCGATGTTGATGCGAATTTAGAAGTATGGCTACCAGTTACAGATAAACCGCTAAACGATCGTTATAAAGATGATATTGTCTTAAAATCAAAATGGTACGAAGGTACTGGACTAGGTTTAGTCGTCCCTTCTTATATGAAAAACATAAACAGTATCGAAGATTTAAATGCTCATAAAGATGAACTAGATAATAAAATTGTCGGTATCGAACCCGGTAGTAGTCTTATGAATTTAACGAATAAAGCAATGAAAGAATATGATATAAAACTAAAACTTGTCCAATCTTCTGAAGCTGCGATGATGAGTGAACTAAAGAAAGCATATACAAAAAAGAAACCAATCGCTGTTACGCTTTGGAATCCGCATTGGGGTTTTTCAGAATTTGACTTAAAATATTTAAAAGACCCTAAGAAAGTATATGGTGAAAAAGATGACATTTATTACTCCGTTCGTAAAGGTTTCGAAAAAGATCACCCGGATATCATAAAATACTTTGATAAATGGAAAATGAACGATGAGCAGCTTGGTACATTAATGGTCGAGTTAAATAAAACGAAAGATCCCGAAGAAGCGGCACGAAAATGGATTAAGAACAATCAAGCGCTAGTTGATGAATGGGTAAAGGATTAATAAAAAGGCTAGAGAATTAACATATCCTCTAGCCTTTTTCATCTTATTTTTTCGTAACAACATCATCTACAATCCCATATACCTTCGCTTCTTCTGCAGTCATAAAATAATCTCTTTCTGTATCATGTGCTACTCTTTCAATCGGTTGGCCTGTTTTTTCTGCAATCATTTTATTAATATCATGCTTTAACTTTAATATTCTTTTCGCAGTTATTTCAATTTCTGTTGCTTGCCCTTGTGCACCACCAAGCGGCTGATGAATCATAATTTCACTGTTAGGAAGCGCAAACCGTTTTCCTTTTGCTCCTGATAATAATAACAATGCACCGAATGATGCCGCAAAGCCCATGCATAGCGTTTGCACATCTGGTTTAATTAAATTCATCGTATCTAATATTGCAAAACCTGCTGTCGTTGAACCTCCTGGGCTATTGATGTATAAATATATATCTTTTTCTGCATCTTCTGCTTCTAAAAATAATAATTGCGCTACGACACTACTCGCTACTTGATCGTTAATTTCTGAGCCGATAATAATAATGCGGTCTTTTAATAACCTTGAATATATATCATAGGAACGCTCTCCTAATTTTGTTTGTTCTACTACATATGGAATTGTATTCATTTTCAATTCCTCCAATACTTGTTATGCTGCGCAAAGCATACAACTGTAGGAAGAAGGTTGTTTCACATTAAATAATAAGACTGGCTGTTTAGATGGTAACTTAGTAAAATCTATTGACGGAAGCAGTTTCGTTAATAATTCCGGTCTCTCTTCTCGAATAGACGTTACTACAACTTCCATATCATCTGTGAATTCGACTATCTCGACCCCTTCTTCACTTACAGTTTTCAGCCTATTTCTACTCCGAAATAAAGAAGCTTTCACTGCACCTTCTGATACAGAACACACTTTAGCAATATCAGCGATACTATATTGAAAAACATCTTTTAATAATAAAATTGCGGATTGCTGTACATTTAATGAAGACAATACTTTCCCTACCATTTCATGCAAATCTGCAATGTTCTCATGTGGTTCTTCAAAAGTGATTTGTTCTCTTATTTTTTCATGAACAGACTTAGACTTTATCTGATCTAACCAACGATTTCTTGCTATTTTATAGACGAGTGTCATACAAATATCTTTATTTCTATATTTTTGAAGCACTTTACACACTGTTTCTTGGGCGAGATCTTCCCCATCCCATTTGTTTTTCGTTAAAAAAGTACAGTATCTTTTTAACTCTCCATATTGTTCAATTAAAAAGTTTATATTTGAATGATTCATATCGATATGGTTCTTTAAAACATGAGTTACTTTTGTGCACAAAATAACCACTCCTTTTCAGCGCTTACTTAATAAACGATTCAACATTAAAAAAAGTTACGGGGATATAAAAAAATAATGTTTATGTTCAATAATTCGCGGTCATAAATATGTTATGTACAATTTTACGTGAGGAGGAACAAATTTGCCAAAATTAACAATTGAAGGTGCGGGAACTTTTGATGTGAAAGAAGGAACAAAGTTAGTATTAGCAATTGAAGATAGCGGTGTCAACATTCTTCATCGTTGCGGCGGGAATGCACGTTGCACAACTTGTAGAGTAGAAATACTAGCAGGTGATTTCTGTGAAGCGAGTGCGAATGAGAAACATGCAATGACGGAAAAAGGAATTGAAGATCATTTACGATTATCTTGTCAAATGCGTGTACATAAAGATATAGTCGTTCGTCCGGTACTTACAGTTGAAAATTCAGGTCTTGATGCTGGGCCACGTCCGGCGGAGTAAAGCGATGAATTTAAAACAGCTCGCTGGCGAATATGCTGCTAACTTTGTAAACGATGGCATGAAAATTGGGCTTGGTACAGGTTCTACTGTATATTGGACAATACAAAAATTAGGTGAGCGTGTAAAAGAAGGATTATCATTTCAAGCTGTACCAACATCAAAGGAAACTGAAGCATTAGCACAGCAACTAAATATCCCCCTAATTTCGTTAAACGACGTACAAAGTCTTGATCTTACAATTGATGGAGCGGATGAAATTGATTCAAATTTACAACTTATAAAAGGCGGTGGCGGTGCATTACTTCGTGAAAAAATCGTTGCCTCTTCCTCTAAAAAACTAATTATCATTGCTGATGAATCGAAACTTGTAACACATTTAGGTACTTTTCCATTACCTATTGAAATCATCCCTTTTTCATGGAAACAAATCGAAAATAAAATTCAGTCTTTAGGATGTCAAACAACATTGCGTTTGAAAAACAATGAAACCTATATAACCGATAACAATAACATGATTATCGATTGTATATTCCCTAATCATATTTCTAATCCTGCCCATTTACACACTCAATTAAAAATGATTACTGGTGTAGTTGAAACAGGGTTATTTATAAGTATGACGAGTAAAGTAATTATCGGCGCTAAAAATGGGATAAAGGAATTGTAATAAAAGCTAACTTTTTAAAGTTGGCTTTTTAGTATGTTCTTCTCTTTATAGCGCTTTATTATGATATACTATGAAAACACAAGCTGATTACATTAGAAAGGACTGAATATTTTGCAATCCAAACTTATAACAGAACTTGCTGATTTAGAAACTGTCTTTCATATTCGAAAAGAAGTATTTGTAAAAGAACAAGGTGTCCCTCTTGCAGATGAATTCGATACATTCGATGAAATCGGAGAGCAATGTAAACATATTTTAGTTTATTATCATGAGCTTCCTGTAGGCACAGGGCGTATACGATTTGTTGATGGCGTCGGAAAATTAGAACGTATTTGCATTTTAAAAGATTATCGTACATACGGATTAGGTAAAGTCATCATTCAAACGTTAGAAGAAATTGCTCGTAACGAACAAGCTACAAAAGTGAAACTACACGGGCAAACACAAGCTGAAGGATTTTATAAAAAATTAGGTTATGAAACTTCTTCTGATATATTTATGGAAGATGGCATTCCGCATATACTTATGACGAAAATGTTATCATAATAAAAAGGGTAGTATATGAATCTTATGTATTCATACACTACCCTTTTTTATAAATAGAAAAGTGAATTCTCAAGATTCTCTTTTGAAATCAAAGCCCATCATCTCTTAGTTCATATCTAGGTAAAGCTTACACTGTTTTCCATAATGATAATGCATAAATCCAGTTCGGATCACCATTTCCTTGATAACTCTGGACTGCTTCATATACTTTTCCTTCGTGTAGAACTCTATCTCCCTTTTTATATGCTTTTTTTGCATCCCACGCTTCATATGAAGCGCTTTCGGTTTTTGTAGTAATTGTGAATATATCACTCTGTACGGATTCATTTCCAGCTACATCAACAGCTTTTACTACATATTTATAAGTAGTATTAGCGAGCAGATTTTTATCCATATAAGAAGCTGTATTGGATGTTGCAATCTTTTTCATTGATCCTTCTGTTTCTCTATAAATATCGTAATGGTCTACACCAATATTATCGTCAGATGGACTCCACATTAAATCCACACTTGACGCTGTCGTTCCCATACTATGTAATCCTTTTGGTTGTGTTGGTGCTTCTGTATCTGGAATCTCAACTGTTGTTTTTACTGTAAGCGCTGTACTTTCCTTCGATACATTGCCAGCTGCGTCAATTGCTTTTACAGTATAAGAGTATTCTGTGCTTGGTTGTAATTTCTTATCAATAAAATGAGTGCCTATTACTGTATCAATCATCTCTCCGTTACGGAAGATTTGATATCCTTTTACCCCTACATTATCCGTAGAAGCGTTCCATGTTAGTTCTACACTATTTGCTGTTACTTTTTGCGTCTGAAGTCCATTTGGAATACTTGGCGCTTCTATGTCTGGTTTCACATCATTAATAAGATTAACATCAATTACATTATAGAATGCATTTGCTGTATCAGCTACATCCCATACTGCTAAAATCACATGATATCCACTACGATCAGTAGGTACATTGATTTTATGAGTTAAATTATTTGAAGCTGCAGAACCATCATGTTGTACAGTTCCAATTGGTTCAAAATCTGCTCTTGTTAGCGCTTTATTTGGATTCCATCCTTTTTTAGTAATATAGTAATGCCACTTACTCGTTAAGTGAGGCGCAGTATACTTCCAAGTAAATGTATTTTCCCCACCAGTGATTGTATTTTTAAACCCACGATTTGCTGTTTGTTGATCTAAAATACCACCAAATTTTCCGCCTGCTGAAGCAATTTGTCCATCTACTGGACCACCTTGTGGGAACCCTTTTGGAGCTTCTAAACTTTGTGGTTCATACATAACACTTCCACAGTTTACATTTAGCGCACCATAAGTTGAACTACATAAAGCGGATCGGCTACCGGGCTTTTCAACAAAACCGTGCGCATAAGCATTTTGAGGAATAAGTGTCGTACTAATAATTCCAGCTGTTAATGCTACAGCTCCTAAACTTTTTTTGTTCATTTTCATATTTTGTAGTTATTTTAAAAATCGATTATTCATGTTCATGTCTCCTTCTTGTTATACTTTGTAGTGGAATGTGGGCTTTGATGTAAAAGAATAACAAGAGACAAACTTGTACCGATGTATGTGTTAATTATGCATACACCGCAGTGAAATTATATTTTTCTTGTGAAATATTTCACTTTATGAATATATCATGACATAGAAATTACCTGAGTATGTGCAGAAGTTGTGCAGAAACAGTGAAATTATTACTAACATGTAAAACTAAGTCCTAACATTTTAAAATAAAATTCGAATATATTTATCTATCATCTTTACTTCATAATTGACAATACATTTAACTGGTTAACTTTTATTCTTATACTTATATCTCTCAGTGCCTTAGTTTTAACCATACTAGATATTAAAAATAAGAATTATAAAGTTAAATAAAAAGCATCCTATTTAGATGCTTTTCTAATGTATAATTTCATTTTTTCACTGACCTACAAATATAAAAATTTCATCAACAGCTTCCTTATATCCACCTGATTTTTGGAAAGATTTCTTCAAATTCAAAGCAACTTCTTTAAATGACGGATTATTTAATACCATTTCTACACTTTCACTTAGTTGATCCGCAGTTAATCCTTGCATTTGTAATTTTATTCCTGCTCCAAGACTCTCCACTTGCTTTGCGACTACTGGCTGATCTGCACTTTGCGGTATTACAACGAGCGGAACCCCGTTATACAGTCCTTCATGCGCACTGTTCATCCCGCCGTGTGTAATAAATAGTTTCGTATATGTAAGCAGCTCAGTTTGGGGTACATAGTTTTTCACAATGAAGTTTTTAGGAATTTCGCCTAGATCACTTATTTTTGTTTTACTACCAATAGACATAACAATTGTATGCTCACTATTCTCAAGGGCCTTCATACACAGTTTATAAAAGTCAATCGCTTCATTAAAAACAGTACCTAATGAAATATAAAGCGGACTTTTTTCTTCAATTGAAGTAAAATCAACGTCTCTGTTTTTCATTTGTGCAGAGATAGATGGTCCTACAAATTTATATGTTTCATCAAACGTATCACCAAAAGGCTGGAACTCCTTAATTGTATATACAATAGTAAGGGGTGCAGGATTACAGAAAACTTCATACGATGATTTTATTTCAACACCATATTTTTCAGCAATTCCCTTCGTTAAGTTTTGAAAATCATTCTGTATTTTATCATAAATTTCTACTGGGATATTTTTTGATAGATGACCTAACATTTGCTCAAAGGATTTTTCATCCTGCGCAAAAGATGTGCATGAATTTATGGCTGGAAGTTTAAGGATTTGAGCAATTAAATGGCCACAGCCAAACATAGAATCATGAATTATGTAATCAAAATGTTCACCTTCAATTTGTTCTAGAACGCTAGGTATGACAATATCCGCTGTATGTAGAAGGCCATTTATTCTTTCCTGTAAATAATTTCTGCCTCCAGATAGAAACGCTTTTATAAATTTTTGATCATCAATCGTTCGTACAGTAGCACCTGTCTTCTCAATCCGCTCCCTGAAAGCTTCTATTGAAAAATAAACGACCTCTTCACCACGAGAAATCAATTCATCTACAACTTGTAAAGTTGGATTTATATGTCCTTCTGATCCAGCATTAATAAATAAAACACGCGCCATAATAAACACTCCTTACGTTAAATCATTTCTATGTTGGCAAGAGTACGGATTCTCTCCATACTCTTTTCCTAGCTGTTCGTATCATGTTCCTACTAAATTGACCTAGCAAGTCTAAAACCGAGATCATCTATATGAAATGTAGGATGGCTTCGACGACGACAAGTAGCGCCGCACCCTCTCGCTGTTTCAGCCCAACTACCACCACGAAAAATGCGGTATGATCCGTACACTGTTTCATCATACAAATCATAACACCATTCCCAAACGTTCCCTAGCATATCATAAAGTCCCCATGCATTCGGTTCTTTTTGGCCAACGTCATGAATCTCTCCATTTGAATTTTCATTATACCACGCTATATCATGAAGTTTCCCGTATGTATATCCGGTTGTACTTGCTTTACATGCATATTGCCACTCCACCTCAGATGGTAATCGGTAGCCATTTGAATCTAAATTACATTTCACAATTTGACCACCATCACTAATAGAATAATATTCTTTTAATCCCGCTTTTTTTGAAAGTACATTACAAAACGCAATGGCATCTTTCCATGAAATATTGACAACTGGTTTATGATTTTTATCAAAATTATTTAATGTACTATTTGTAATAGCATCATATAGTTCCATTGTTACAGCATACTTTGCAAGAAGAAATGGTTGAATTTGTACTAGCCATTCTTTTTTTATTCGCTCATCTCTTAATACTACCTCTCCAGCTGGAATATTGACCATTAATGAATCGATTAGTTGAATTAAATCGTTAGTCATTTTCTATTCCTCCAAACGTTCATTTTATATGAAATTAAAGTCATATACTCATTACAAAATACAATTTTCAAAAAGCGTTAAATTTTTCATAATAAAAAACGATTAGTTTTATTAAACTAATCGGTAAGATTCACAAAGAATTTTTGTGTTACATTCTATAATTATATGTGCTCTAAAAATTTCCGAACCTCATTTGGAGATTTTAAAACAATAACCTTTTTCTCTTCCGGCAATTGCTCTAACCCTTTTAAAATTGTAGGTCGTTTAGCATTAGGATATTCCCATATCCATTTAAAAAATTGCAAATCAAATCTTTCTTCACATCCCGCGCCCATATCTGGTCTTGTTTTATTCTGGTATTTTACAATTCTTTTAAAAGCACGATAAATACAAATTGTTCTATGAATATCAAGGAAGATAATTGTATTAGCTGCATTCAGTCTTATACCCATCGTCCCGCCATAATTCCCATCAATAATCCATTTCTCATCTTTAATTAAGTTATTTTGAACTGTTATTTGTTCTTCTCTCGGAACACCTTCCCAATTCGGTTTCCAAAATAATGCATCAAGATGATGCACCTTAATATTTAATTTATTTCCTAACTGCCTTGCTAATGTAGATTTTCCTGAACCACCAGAACCAATTAATATTATTTTTTTCATACCTTTACGATACCTTCTATAACTTCTTCAATAGTTTCCTTATTAGCGAAAATCCAGAAGAACATTTCTTCATTTAACTTTAATGAATCTGGTAACTGGACAAAATAAGCAATAAAGATAATTTGAATTGAAAGCATAACATACCAAATGGCTTGTAGTTCTTCTTTCGTTAAATCATTTTGTTTATAATAACCTTCAAAGACTTTGCTAACGATATGTAACCATTTCCCTCTTAATCTTTCATCACTAAATAGCTCGCTTAATATACTTGTACAGCAATAACATAAATCAAATATTTTTACATTATTTTCTAAAATCTCAAAATCTATAAACCCTTCCAGTTTATCATCTTTAAAGATTACATTTGATAGATGCATATCACGATGAATAATTTGTCTCGGTAATGGATGGACTGTTTCCTTGAAAGCTGCGTGCATTCGCTCCATCTTTTGAATTACCTCTCGATGAACATACTCATTCTTTTCTAAAATCGGTATAGCCCATTCAAATACCATCTTATATAAATCTCTTTTTATTAACTCATGGTCACTATTCACCGAATGTAATGCTTTGTGCAGATTAGCTATTTCTTCTCCAATTGTACTTGCTAGCCTTTCCAGCTTATTCGTATCTTTTATTTCTAAAACACTTCCGGCAACATACTCATATAAGCAATAATATTTTTCTTTATATAATACATATTGTTCATCATTTTCTGTCTTTACTACTCTCTGTACCTTAATTCCCTTTTCATACAGTTGCTTCAAAACATCGAATTCAACTAGAAGTTGCTTTATTGATCCTGTTTTCTTTAAAATATACTCTTTATTCTTGCATATAACCTTCGCTACTTTTTGTTGAATTACAGTAGCTGTGACATGTTCATTTTGAAACCAAAACTTTGCAATTTCCAGTGCTTGTTCCATTTACAAATACCCCTTTTACAATTCTTATGTCTTCCGAAAAATAACCTCACACAGTACTCCCACTCCAACACCAATTGTATAGGCCACTAAATCACTCCACAAAAAACCGTATCCCAACACGAGTCCGCCCAAAGTCGTTGCACGCATGCTATCTATCCATTCCGCATGATACAATTGGCTCGCTTCAATCCCGTAGCAAAACATTAAACTAATAAAAGCCAACTTCTTCGTCTCTGTTTTAGGAAACAAAAATCCAAAGCCAGTGAAAATCATTAATGCCCATAAAGCATCGCCTAAGTAATCATTTAATAGATGTGGTAGTGCAAAAGAAAACTTTCTTGAGCTAAGACCTAAAATAATAATAACTATAGTAAATAGTGCATATACTACTCTATTTCGTTTCGTATTCATTTTAAAGTCCCCTAATATGTAATGTAAAACTGTAAATAGCTAGTAAAACAAAGTTATTTTACTAGCTATTTATTAGTTGCTTTAATGATAAGAAAATGTGGATTCGTATTTAGATAATAATATGATTTTTCGTCTACTTCTTTCATTTTTTCAATTGCCTTCGGTTCTACTATCTCTTCTAATACAAAATAATTTGTAGTTTCATTTAGTATGTCTTGTAATGATCTTCTAAAAAACTTGACTTCAATAGTAATATTCGGTTTAACCCAAGTATCTATTAATAACTGTTTTTCAAAATAATTTTCACATGGAAACTTTGTGAAATCCATAAAAGGATGATGAATAGAATATATAAGTTCTCCACCTGGCTTCAATACACGACGAAATTCTTGAAATACTTGATTCCAATTTTCTATATAATGAAGAGTTAATGAACTTACAATCACATCATATGTATTATCTTTAAATGGCAATGTTTCTTGCAGATCATGACAAAGGAACGTTGCTTCTTCTCCTATATTTTCTTTTGCTGCTTTTACCATTTCAGGACTTACATCAATTGCTGTAACATTTGCTCCTCTTTTTATGAATTGAGAAGTATACCATCCAGCTGCACATCCAGCATCTAGTATCTTTTTTCCTTCTAGTTCCTTTGGAATAAGCTCCATCATCGCCGGTCTTTCATAATAACTGTTATATGGATTTGCGAAATCTAGATTTTCTTTATATGTACTCGCTAATTTATCATACGTATCTTTAATCGAATCTTTCATTACACACACTCCTAATACATATTAATCCATTAACTCCTGCTGCTTTTTCTTTGAAAATGATTGTAGTACTAAATCATACGACCAATCAATCATTTTATTAATTTGCTCCTGCACTATATCCTTATGAATATAAACAGTATTCCAATGTTTTTTATTCATATGATACCCTGGAATAATGGTTTCTGGATAATCTTCTCTTATTCTTAATGCGACTTCTGGATCACACTTCAATGTAATCGCAGCTTTTTCGCCTTCTTCATGATTTACTATCGCAAATATTTTATTATTAAGCCTCATACATGTTGCACTCCAACCATCTGGAGAATCTTCTGTCGCCTTTCTTTTCGATAAACAGTACGCTCTTGTTGCATTCATTTTAATTGGCACCTCTTATTCTTTCCCTGTTTGATTACGATGCATCACAATTTGCTTCGTTGCTTGAAATTGCTGCTCACCGTAAAACTTTATTAGCTTCTCTCCGTAAAATAGACTAACAATATGAATATGAGATATTTCCTCGAGTAACATTGTAAGCATCTTCTCTCCAATACCTTTATTTCTTACACTCTCATGTACGACAACATCTTCAATGTATGCTCGAAAAATACCATCAGAAACGACTCTAGCAAATCCAACTAATTCATTTTCTTCCCATACTCCAATGGCTATACTATTCTTTAACATTTTTTCAATATCGACTTCTTTTCTTTCTGGCCACCAACCGACAGAATCATAAAGCTTCTTTATTTTTTCTGCACAGATTGGTTGTTCTTGTTGCAATTTATACGTGTACATATGCTTCCCTCCATCAATCAGTATACATAATATTATTATAATCTCTTTTCAAAAAAGTGCTGACTATGACCTTTCGGATGATCTTCAACGACACCATACTCCCTGTAACCGTGCTTTTTATAAAATTCTGGTGCTTGAAAACTAAATGAATCTAGCAATATTAATCTACACCCTTTCTCCTTCGCAATCCCTTCAATTTCATGTAAAAGTTGGCTGCCATAACCGTCATGACGAACTGATTCATCAACCCATAAAAAGTCGATATGAAGGTGATAAAAATACATCGTACCTGTTACGCCACCAAAAATTTTTCCTTCTTCATTTTTTACTACGAGGCGTACTTCTTCCATCGTCTGTCTTGCCTCATCTGTTAAGATGGACATATTATATTGAATAACTTTATTTTTAATATATTCTCCTTCAGTACGTGTACCGTTCTTTATATGTTTCATTTATATTGCTTCCTTTCAGCTTAGTAATCTACATTTTATTTTTTCTCTTTAAAATACTAATACATACGAATCCACCATATGTAACAAAGCATGAAAAGCTAATTATACCTGGTACAGAGACATATCCTACCCTTATGTAACTTATAACCGCAAAACAAACGATAGACAATAAAATAGATGGCCAAAATATAAGAGCTGTTTTTCTTCTTCCTCGTTGCGATGTACTTTCTTTCTCTCCAGAAACACGTGTGCCAAAAAGCAATACAATACAAATAAGGATCGCTGCAAAGTAAATTGTATCTAATGACAAATTGTGATCATATAGTGCGATTCCAACTTCAAGAGCAATAATCGTTAAAATTAAAATAATGATTGTTGAAGTCTTTAAGTTTCTTTTCAATCGCTCACTCCTAGCATGCTTTCACTATATTCTTTGTATATGTACTTTAAAACTGCTGCAAAAGCTTCATCTACCTCTTTATTTTCACGTCGATTCGGTAAATCTTTTCCCCCCATCACATAAAGAAGCGGAAATTCGTTAAACATTCCTATAATACCAATATTTATTGTAGCTGTGAGTAATCCACCTGTCATATGAGCTAAATGATAATATGGGATTTCTTCATACTCTCCTTGCTGTCTTACCATGCCGCTAATAATTGGTTCCCATAATTCTGGTTCTGATTTATAACCTTGAAAGGTTTGTATGAAAAGGGCAAGAACTTCACTTAATTCTCCAACATTTTTCTCATCTCTAGCATTCTCTTGTATATAAATTTTTGAAAAGTACGTTTGTGCGTACATTTTCACAGCATCCCATCCACCACAGTGCATTACAACTGACTGTGCAACGCAACTATCATGACAAGCAATCATTACCTCTACCGCTTGACTAAGTGTTAAAGAAGTTCTTCCTTGTAAATGCGGATATAACTGCGCACTATCTTCATGCGGATTAAATTTAATGTGATGAAGTATATCATTCCAATTATGTTTATTTTCCTTCACCATTTGCGTTACTACAAATCCAATGACTAATTTTGCTGCTGATGCTAACGGAATATTTAATTCATTATTATATGAAGCAACTATCCGATTATCTTTTGTAGAATAAATTGCCATTCCCACATAATTAGATTGTACCTCTTTTATTTTATTTATAACAGTTTCCATTTCCATCCCTCTTTTTATATCGTTATATTAACTTCTAATATTTCAACATTGAATGTAAAAAAACTTTTCATTAGCTATTAAAATAAGAAAAAGGTAGCATGAATTTTTTCTTGCTACCGAAAAATATTTATTCTTCTATAGGATTTTCAGGACCGTTAAGTTCCAGCTGATAAAAAGCTAAATCTAGCCATTTATTAAACTTATAACCAGCTTTTTTTATTGTTCCTGCATGAATAAATTCATAGTTTTGATGCAAGGCAATACTTTTCTCATTCTCTGCATTAATTCCAGCAATTAAGGTCATATACTCTCTTTCCTTTGCAATTTTGATTAATTCTTTCATTAATGAAGACCCAATGCCATTTTTTCTATATGCCTTATCTACATACACAGAATGTTCAACTGAATATTTATAAGCAGGCCACGCTCTAAATGGGCCGAATGTCGCAAATCCTACTACTTTATTATCTAATTCATATACGAAAATTGGATACCCTTCAGCCTTTTTTTGTTCATACCAATCTATTCTATTTTCAAGGGTTACAGGTTTATACGCATATACAGCTGTTGTATAAAGTATCGCATCGTTATAAATATCTAAAATGTATGCTAAATCTCTTTTCGTTGCTTCCCTTATCATTGTTTTCTTCCTTTCATCATGTTCATCTTATTTCACTATCTTTTCAATAGTTTTATTTTATCGAAATTTCCGATTTTTATCTACATACGAATACTAGCTTTTCGGAAACCATCAAGTATATTTATTGCAGCAGATAACATGTAGAAGAAAATTCCTCCCCCAATGAGCCACGTTTTAAACTCCTCTGGGGAAATAGTAAATGCATTTGCCAAATACGTAATAAATCCTGCGTTTAATAAATGTGGATTTACTACAATTACAATGAATATGATTGTTCCGACTACTTGAAGAATAGCATTTCCAATTGCCAACCTTTTCGTCCATTGTCCCTGTACTAACTTATAAAGTGATATAGCTACTTCGAAAACGATCATAACCAAAATTAGGGGCCAATATTGAAGCAAAACATCTTGATTAAACGTTGGCGCGACAAACTTCAATCCGTTTTCTGTACCATGATATACGCCTACAAGATGATTCGCATAAAAGTAAAGTGTAGCCCATATTGCTGTCCACATTAAACCTCCAAAAACTTCAAACTTTGAAATCGCCTTTTTCTTCGGGATATACGAAACATTTTTCAAGTCATCTGGTGTCCATTTTTTTAAGCTTGTTGTTAATGGGTGTGGATCCTTTTCTTTATCAGTTCTTTCTAAAATAGCAAATACAAGTGTTAACCAGAAAAATACATGGAGACCCACTTCAAAAATTTCCCCTATACCTTTACCTATCAATTGTAAAATAACATTTAATACCGCTTGATCACCATTATAGCCTATAAAATTTTCTGCAACCATTGAAATGAGCGCAATAACAGCTGCAATTGGTATAATCATTTTTAATAGCGTCGTATATACATCAAAATAACGTGGTCCAATTAAATGCATTGGTCTATCCAAGTACCCATTAGCCAATGAAACTGGACTTCCCAATTTTTCGAGTACGCTCTTCACATCTTCCTCATTATAATCGTCTGGTAACATATCCTCTATTGTTGACCGTAGTTCAAGTGTAATATCTTCACGATTTTGTTCAGGCAATCTCTTCGCAACTTCATGGACATACATATCAATCAAACTCATTTTCGTCCTCCTCCTTTAATAAGTTATAAAGTTCTTTCGAATCCTTTACCCACTGCTTTTTCAATTGTAAAAATATCTCTAATCCATATTCACTTAAAACATAATACTTACGAGGTCTACTCTCTGTTTTATCCCAACTACTCGTCACTAACTCCTGCTTTTCTAATCGGCGAAGTAGCGGATATAAAGTACTTTGATCAATTGTAATCCCTGATTGCTCCAATAACTGGACAAGTGAATATCCGTACTGCGGCGTTCTTAATTGACTTAAAACAGCTAACGTTAATGTCCCTCTTCTTAACTCAGTAATTAACGAGTTTAATAAAGTATCCATTCACTCACCTCATTTCCATTACTATATGTCATACAGTATGTGTTTTATACTATGTATCGTACAGTATTAATGTGACAAAAACTATAATCATTTACCAAAAAACGGATAATAAAAAGCGCAAATTATATGATTTTTGCTTTTTTAGCTAAGTTATATATCTATAGCACTCTAAAAGGTAGCACCTTAACTACTAATTTTGAAGTTCTAGTAATGCTATGTTACAAATATCGTATACATATGATGTGAACATAACATCTCACTATAGGAAGCTATTAAAACGGCAAATTACCATGGTTGAATGATTCCTGTTTTATTCTTTAGGCACTGTTGATTTCACCCTGTTTTCAGCACCTAATCAACGTTATTTCCTTCATAAACTTCATCTTGTTCAAAATCTCTATTTTTATTTGGTTTATTAAAGTAAAATAAAAAAACAATTAAATTAGGTTAATTGTTTTTCAAATGCAAAATCTTTATTTTTTTAAATAACCTATGATATTCGAAAAGACAAACTCTCCAAATGCAAGTGGTATATAAATAAACCATAACTTTAATATTGCCTTTGTTTCTTTGTGATCAGAATCCCCCATTAAAACCAGCCCAATCCTTTTTCTTCTAATATTTTCATTTTAATTCCAGTAACAAGGAAATTATACCATTTATTAATGTTGTAGTCTATATTTTCTAAAAATTAAATAAATACAAATATTGCATTATCTTAATAACCAGATAAATACAATAACTTTTTTTACGTTTCATCTTCAAAGTCTATAATGAGTCCTGTTAGAACTGCTTCATTACCAATCGATTGGATCCCGTGACCAATAAAATCCATCTTAAATTCTTCCCACTTTAATTTATGTAATGATATAATAACACTAAATTTTCAACACGTGCTTAATAGATTGGGGACTTATAATGGATAAACCTCTCACTGCATTACAAACTATTATTATACATATGAATACAACTGAGCATTGGCATGATTTTATTTGTTACTGTCAGCATCGCGAAGCGGGACTTCGAAAATTAGCTTATAAACATTTAGAGACATTTATTACAAATGCAAAGAAATGGGAATCAAAAGATCAAGAGGAGTTTGCCATTTCACTGTTTACTATTTTAGATGCATCAAACGAAAAAGATGAGGTGTTAACTTTCTCACTAAATAGTTTTCTAATTGACATTCTATATAGATGGACAGAAAACACCCCATTTGATTCAAGGCCTTTTAGATGGATAGGAATTTATATGGACTCTAGCAATAAAGAAGACGATTTAGAAAAATCCCTTCGAAAAGCGATTGAATTAGGTGGTGATACCGAACAAGAAGCCATGATATACCTAGTTTCTAATTACATCAATACTTTAAAATTTGGTACACATGAATTCCCTTCAGGTTATTGCGGAGATTTAAGCGAATGTATAGAAAAACTTCCCTATATGCTTCAATTAACTAATAGAATTCAGAATAAGAACATAAAGGAGCAAAACATTGGTCAAATACAAGAACAACTACACTTAATTCTAGATTGGTTAAAACATACACAAATTCCAGTAGATGCTGTTCGTATATGGGAAAAAGAACAAACTAAGGAATTAGAAATGGTCATTGTATATTATTTACACAACAGCTCAAGTCGTTAATTCATCTTGTACAGAGATAATAAAGTTGTTTAAAACATAATAAAATTGTTTAAAAAACGCCAGTCATGTTATTCAACAATCGGACTATATAATGGAATGAACCCTTGTAAAAATTAGAAATATTTGAAATAATCATTATTAAGTTGAAGCAGAACGATTGCAGAAAAAGGTGATACGACTTTTTCTTACTTAAGAATCGCGAAACAGTTGAAAATTTTAATTAATTATATTCCGAAAGGGTGTGTGTAGTATCTTATCAACTAATGTTTTTACTTATAAATCTAAGGATGGAAAAACAGTAATAATTAGAGAAGCTAAAGAACAGGATGCAGAAAGAATACTAGATTCTGCTTCAAAAGCTTTAATAAACGCTCCATACATGCTAAGTACGGTTGAGGATGTAAAAAAGGTACGTATCGATGCTATTCAAAAAACGTTAAAAGCTTATCATGAAAATCCAAATTATGTACAGTTTATTGCTGAAGTTGATGGTAAGTTAGTCGGTGCAATAGATTTTAAGAACGGAAACAAAGAAAAAATTAGTCATCAAGGGGCTTTTGCGATGACCATACTACCTGAATATCGAAATTATGGTATTGGAAGAGCTCTTCTAGAAACGTTAATCAATTGGGCTAAAAATAACAGTAAGATTGAAAAAGTTTGTCTTGAGGTAATGGAAGATAATCTAGGTGCAATCCAGTTATATAAGAATCTAGGCTTCTTTGAAGAGGGTAGAAAAGCAAAGGGTGTAAAATTGGATGATAGCTATCAAAATTTAATATTAATGGCTTTATTCGTTTAAAATTGAACATTATTTAAATGTAGTGTAGTGCTTTGATAAAAAAGGATAAATCTTTTACAAAAAATATCCCCTACTTTCTAAACCACGAGTAGAGGATTATGGCGTTTTAATAGACTTAGGAAGATAGATACAATTCGTTGCTAAAAGGACCATCATCCGTTGTGGATTTGAAATAAAGTTTGATCATTTTTTATCTATTTTATGCCACAATCGCACCCTTTAGTTGAATAAAGGAACAATTATCTATGAAGTGATCCTTTCTAGTAGTATAAAATTAAATGCAAATTAAGCTAAAAGTTATTATATTTCGTTATCACTGATTTAGCCCTTTCAATAAGCTTATTTTTTATGAAATCAGGTTCTATTATTTCTGCTTCTTGTCCAATATTCCAAAGTAGTTCAACATAAAACCACTCTTCTGAAGGGTTAATATTCTTTGTTATTTTCGCGGTTCCATCTGAATTGTATTCCATATTATCTCTTAACCATGATATGCTCTCAGCTTTTCTTTTTCCCTCTTTGCTTAAACTCACTTCGAGCTTTATGAGATTAGATTCACACTCAGAATACAGCCATTCTTTAACATTCAAATGGACATTAGTGGAATGAGAAGCAGAATTAATAATTGTTTTTTTTATTCGATCTACCCTGAAAAGCCTTATGCCTCTTCTCATTCTACAGTAAGCGGGACAATACCAATACCCGTTATATACGTATAAGCCCATAGGTTCTATCTCTCTATAGATTTCATCTTCAGTTGTTTCATATAAGATATTAACAGTTTTCTCTTCTACAGATGCATCATAAAGGTTTCTTAGCACCGTTTTATCTACTTTAATATTTGGTTGCCACATCAAGATTTTGTCTCTAGTATTCTCAATTGTATCGGAAGTTTCCTGAGGAATCATATTGAACAGTTTATTTAGAATTACTTTATATGAAGTAGAAAAAGGAGTGGCGCCAACATATTGCATGGCATCTATTGCAAAAAATAAAGCTATTATTTCATCCTCACTAAACCAAATAGGAGGGATCATTTTATTTTTTAGTGTACTAAACCCTCCATTTCTACCTCTTTCTGAATAGACTGGAAAGTAAATTTCACTTAGCTCCTGTATATCTCGGAGGATTGTTCTCTCTGAGACTCCTTCGGATTTAGCAAGTTCCTTTGCAGTAATGGAATTATTATTGTTTAATGCCAGCATAATTCTAATGATACGTTTAGTTTTAGACATTTAATCACCTTTTTCATAAAATATGACAAAATCTGTCTTATTTATATTATAAGCTAATTTTAAACTAAGTGAAGGAGGCTAATGCAAAAATGAATACCATCGAATATATTACTGAAACGAAAGAAGTATTATTTTCACGTAAAAACTTAAAAAATGAAGAGCTATCTGCGAGATTAATAACTGATTACATTGTAAGTAATGGTGTAGTTTACGAGAATATAGGCTCTTGGGTTGATGATGTAGTGAGAATTAAACTTAAAAAGTTGGAGGAAGAAACAACTTACCTAACTCAATCAAAGAAATACAACTTTAGATGTGTTGAATACCGAAAATATGAAGATGACCCATCGCAAAGAGAGGTGCTTCATGTTCTTGAGAAAGAAAGTACTTCTGACTTACTACCTCATCTTTTAATTTTTAATCCTTCTCTACAGGCGAGGCCATTAAAAAGATGTGCATCAGAAATAGATGAAGATTGGGAAATATTTGTTGTATATTATTTAGATGATTGTGAATGTGAAAAATAAAGTGTATGCTAAAGAGCCTACTTTCTCGATATTGAGAAAAGGCTTTTATTTTTTAGAACTCACATTTAAAAATAAATGTACATTAGTTCTCATTAAATTATATATTAATCATTCTCTTTATTCATTATTATTTATTCTACAGCTATAAATTAAAGACTTAAATTAGTAGCATGTAGTCTATTAAAAAGTACATTCTTTTTTAAAGCACTACAGAAACAACTTTATATTTTTAGGTGTAGTGAAGTATCTTATATCGAAAATTAAATAACTATGTTTTAACCCCACCCTAAATTTAGAGCGGGGTTATACTTGTTTTTGGTTTTAAAATTAAATAACTTTATTGTTATTTTACACGTCTACTATTTCAATATAAAAAAGAGGATTTTCATACAGTACTAGAAAATCCTCTTTTTATATTTATCCCACATTAGCTTGCAGTAAAACTCCCCACTGATTATAGTTTTACTTTATTTTAATCCTTTAATTAAAGGTGACGCTTCCCCACTATAGAAAATCCATAAGTCATGAAGTGATCTCGTACATCCGACATATAGTAATTTTGCATCATGTTTTGTGTTTTTGTAATGTTCTTCATCCACATCAATTAAAAGCACCGCATCAAATTCTAAACCTTTCGCTAAATAGACAGGTACTACTGATATACCACCTTCATATTTACTTTGGTTTGCTTCAATTACGTTGACCGTTAATCCTGCATTTGTTAATTTCACATATATATCACGGCATTCATCTTCTGTTCTTCCGATTACCGCAATTGTTTTCACATCTGCATTTTGCAAATGTTTTACCGTCTTCACAATTTCAGTAAATTGATTTTCTGCATGAATTACTTTCACATCTTCTCCACTGCGGAAGACTGGTGTTGCGAGTCCTACTGGGATTTCTGCATTTTTAATTATTTCATTTGCAAATTCAATAATTTCTTTTGTAGAACGATAACTTCTTGTCAATTCATAATAACCGGTTTCTTGGAATACTTCCTTAAAAGCATTCCAATCTTCAATTCCTTGGTAATCATAAATCGCTTGCGATAAATCACCTAATATAGTGAAAGAATTACCTAATGTAATTTCTTTTAATACATAAACTTGGAAAGGCGAAAAATCTTGCGCTTCATCAATAACAACGTGATGAAACTTCTGCCCGATTTCAATCCCTGTTATACGATGATGTATGTATATTAAAGCTGGTAAATCTTCTACATACACTTCTTTTTTACGACAACTCTTTTCTGTTTCTTTAACAAGTTCTTCAGGTAATGCCTCAAGTATTTCTTTACTTTTTACTATTGAACTATACAGTGAAAGAGCACTCATTTTCGGCCAAAACTTCATATATGCGTTCAGTCTCTTAGTCGCTTCTTTTTTTAGTAATTTTTTCTCGTTTGTTTCCCCGAATTTTTTAAGCTCAATTTCAATCCAGCGCTTCATTCGTCCTACTAATCGTTCTCTTCTTTTCTGTAAAGGATAATGTTTATATTCAACTTGCATCCATTTTTTAATATCTTCTACTGGAATAATCGCTCTATCCCACGCCTCAAAATCTTTTGTCGGAACTAACTCATTTTCAAATTGGATCATTCTCTCTTGAATAAACGTCTTAAATTCCAACGTACCCTTTAATTTACCTAGCATTACCTTCTTTTCATCACGATTAATTGAAAATGCTTCTTTCAATTTTTCTTCTGTCTGCTTTAGTTTCACTGAATCATCTAACGTACGTAATGCCCAATCCGGAAACGTTGTTTGATTAATATTCCCTACACCTAATTCAGGAAGTACACTCGAAATATAGTCTAAAAACAGACTATTCGGCGCAAATACGATCATTCTTTCTGCTTCTAGTTGTTCACGATATTCATAAATTAAAAAAGCAAGGCGATGTAAAGCAATTGTTGTCTTTCCACTCCCTGCAACCCCTTGAATAAGTAATGGTAAATTTCTTTCCGCTCGAATAATATCATTTTGTTCCGATTGAATCGTTGAAACAATATCCTTTAGCTTATTATCTTTATTCTCACCTAATCGATATAGAAGAAAATCATCGGCATGCGATACATCTTCATTTCCTTTTACATATGTATCAACAACACGTTCAAGTTCTCTTTTTCGAATGGAAATGTTTCGTTTTAAATACACATCACCTTCTACTAACCCATCTGGTGATTGATAAAATGCTAATTCGTCTCCACCGGTAAATGAATAAAACATACTTGCGACAGGTGCCCGCCAATCGATAATGATTGGCTTCATCGTGTCCATATCCGAAACCCCTACTTTTCCGATATAAATCAGCATAACTTCTTCTTTTCCATCTTCCTGAAAATCTAACCTTCCAAAGTACGGCTCTTGCACACCAATACGTAAGTTTTGTCTATTAGACTCCCTCATACTTTCAAGAATTTGCTCTTTAAAATCTTCTCCATAATAAACTGGGATTTTTTCAAGCTTATCCAATTGCTCATCCATCGTATGTAAAGTATCCTTCATTTTTTGTAACTCATCTTCAAATATGTTGCTCATTTCGACGATTCCCTTCTGTCCGTTCTAATTTTTCAGTCGAAGTATCATTGTATTAAAAATCCAATCATAAAGTCAATAGTTTCTATTTAAATTTTCCGAAAAAACTTACTTTTCATCTTTCTAATTTAAAAAGAATATGCAACATCTAAATCACACAAATACACATATAGTATAATGATGCATGCAAAAGATACTACTTTCTATTTGTCTCCTATTTAATTTATCTATTAAAAAACATTGTAAAAATTAAAGAATTTAATCAATGGGCGTTTTACTGCCCATAAATAGTCGGATAAATAAAAGTAAAGGAGGCTCTTCAAATGAATGTCGCGAAAAAGAAATCACTAAAGTTATATTTACTTATTTTTGTATTCACTGTTTTGGCCAGTGGATGGATTGGGGTATTTCTAGATTCTCTTCTAACAAATCAACCTGAAGGAAACACTTTAGGTATGGGATTATGGCTAATATTACCTTTCCTCGTAAGCATTTTACTTAGAGTTATTAGCCGAGATTGGAATGATTTTGGCATCAAACCAAATTTGAAAGGAAACTTTATATGGTATTTCACTGCACTACTTATTTATCCATTCGTTACAGTAATAACGATAAGCATATCGCTCATTTTTGGAGTAGCTCATATTTCTAGTTTTGATATATCCACGTTATTGTCACTCATAGTCATGTCTTCTATTGGTAACTTTATTAAAAACATTTTTGAAGAGTTTTCTTGGCGCGGTTATTTAACTCCAAAGTTGATTGAACTAAATCTAAACGATTGGTACATTTATATTATTTCTGGTTTCATTTGGGCACTTTGGCATGCTGCATATTATATAGTCTTTTTGCCAAATGAATATTTTGAATCTATCTCAAGATTAAATATGCTTTTATCTGGCTGTATCCTTATGGTTTGTTGGTCAATTATGTATGTTGAAATATATAGACTTACAAAATCCGTCTGGCCATGCGATTGAGGATGCTGTTCCTACTGTTTTAGTTACCATAACAGGGATTATTACCCTTACAAACAGTAGTGATTTTTGGTTAAATCCTATTAGCGGGGTCGCTGCTACTGTTTTATTTCTCGGAATTGGAATCGTACTAAGAACTATAAGAATAAAAAGAGAACGACAATTATTCACACAATAAAAAGCAGATAATGAATTCGTCATTATCTGCTTTCCAATTTTTAAAACTACCTTATTATATTTTTTGATACATAAGCCAGTCACCAGAGTCTATCACTTTCTTTAACATCTTTTTATCTTGAGCGATATACACATATGCCTCAATTTCCCTATCAGCAACATATACTGTTTGCGTGATTCGATCATATAAATCAGTCTCCGCATTACCTGTATATTCTTCTAGTTCATCTAACTTACACAATATCTCATCATTTACTACATAAACTTCTCCATACACCTGTTCTTCAATCGAATAAGTCATGGCCGGATATCCTTCGTTCGTATCAAATAATTTGCCATATGTCCAAGCTCTGTCTGCGATGCATGTTGCACCTAGCATATAATGAGCATTCATTTGTCCTCTTCTTAACGTGCCATAAACGAAAACATGATACATAAATTCTTATCCCCTTTATATGCCTCTACTTTCTTATTTGTAAATAAGCACGAATCATAAAGTAACTCACTTCATTCGGAAGCTGTTCTTTAATAGATTTCAGACCACCATCTGCATTTTGAACGGCAGTTTCAATAAGAGATTCATACTCTGCTGGAACAAAGCTTTTCCAATCTACTTCCATTCCATCCTCATAGCAGCGAATTAAATGGTTCTCGATTGTTTGTCTTGATAAGTTACGTTCTTTTGCAATCTCATTCAAATCAATACCTTGTTTATACATTTCATACGTTTCTAAATGAGAATTTGCGGACGCTTTTCCTGACTTTTTACGCTCTGAAACTACTTCTGTCTTAATCGTTTCAGCATAATTTGGATTTTCCTCAATAAAATGCTGAACTGCTTGTAAGAAGTGCGAGCCATATTTCACAAGTTTGTGTTCTCCGATACCTTTTACCGTCAACAATTCGGAATCACTTTGCGGCATTTTTACACACATATCTTTTAATGTTTGGTCAGAGAAAATAACGAACGGAGGTACACCTTCTCCTTGTGCAATTTCTTTACGTACTTCACGAAGCACTTCAAATAAAGGATGGTCTTGAACAATTTGTCTTGTCTCTACTCGTTCTTTTCGTAAAACATTCTCTTTACCAAGTAATACTTCTTTCCCTTTTTCAGTTACTTTTAACGTCGGATAAGTGCCATGCTCAACTGCAATTAACTCGTCTGAAATTAAAAACTCAATAAACTCACTGACCTCTTTTACACTACGGTTCGATAAAAGCCCATACGTTGGTAAAGTATGAAAATTAAATTCAATAACTTTCTTATTCTTCGACCCAGTTAATACTTGCGCTATCATTTGCTTTCCAAAGCGTTGGTTCGTTCTAATCATGCATGATAAAACCATTTGTGATTCCCTTGTCACATCGATGCTCTCGCGATTGTCTGTACAATTACCACAGCGTCCACAATCTTCTTTCGGTTCTTCTCCAAAGTATTGCAAAATGAATGATTGTAAACATTGTTCTGTATGACAGTAATCGGTCATATTTTGCAATTTTTCAAGTTCATTTGAAAAACGTGATTCTCCAGTTGATTGATCAATTAAAAAACGCTGTACTTGTACATCTTGAGAAGAATATAACAATATACATGTACTATCTAATCCGTCACGACCAGCACGTCCTGCTTCTTGATAGTAACTTTCCATATTTTTTGGAAGCTGATAATGAATTACGTAACGAATATTCGATTTATCAATACCCATCCCGAATGCAGATGTTGCTACCATTACACTTACTTCATCTCGTAAAAAGAGTTCTTGTTGCTCATTGCGATCAATATCACTCATACCAGCGTGATATTTTGATACAGAAACTCCTGCCTTCATTAAATCTTCATATAACTGATCGACTACTTTTCTAGTAGCTGCATATATAATCCCAGATTCCTTTTGATTTTGACGAATATAATCCGCCAAATATGCATTTCGATCTTGCCCTTTAATAACAGAAAACGATAAGTTCTCACGCTCAAACGTTGTCATAATTGTATTTTCTTTATTAATTTCAAGTGTATTACAAATATCATCACGTACTTGCGGTGTTGCTGTTGCTGTTAATGCTAATACGAGCGGCTTTTCTGGAAGATAATCTAATATGCGATGTATATGTAAATAACTTGGACGGAAATCATGTCCCCACTGTGAAATACAGTGTGCTTCATCAATCGCAATCATAGGGATTTTCATATCGATAAGTTGGTCAACAAACTCCATCGAATCAAGACGCTCAGGCGCGACATAAAGTAATTTGTAATGTCCTTGTTTCGCTAATTGAATTCGCTGATTTGCTTCAGCAATAGAAATAGAACTATTAATATATGTAGCTGAAATGCCATTCTGTACCAATGTATCTACTTGATCCTTCATAAGTGATATTAAAGGAGATATAACCAACGTCGTGCCTTCAAACACTAATGCCGGAATTTGATAACAAATTGACTTACCGCCACCCGTTGGCATAATACAAACTGTATCTTTCCCATCTAGTACATTTTTAATTGTTTCATCTTGTCCTCTTCGAAACGAAGAATAACCAAAGTAGGACGCTAAAAGTTCTTGTGCTTTAGTAAACAAAAAAGAGTCACCTGCTTTTCTTTATCTTTCATCTACTTCTATTATATCAAGCACTTATGCGACTTGAAAGGGATGGATAAACGCTTATTGTTTTTTCATTATTCTATATTTAATATGAATTAGCATCCGTGTTATATATGTTTTACAACATTTATAACGTAAATCCAGTACACAAGAAGAAAGAGTTTCAATTTAAATGTTCATTTTATTTCCCTTTCTTGAATACTACTAATCGTATACATATAAATTCAGGAGGTTACTATATGAAGCATTGTAATATGAGTTCCATCACAGCGAAAACGAAAACACAAAAACTCCAATTCTCAAATAATGAAGCGTGGAAATATGAATCATACTATAAGTACCAGCCATTACTCTCTTATAAAAAGCTTTTACATTTTCTTTCTCAACTTTTTAGACGTTAATATATGCGCAAAAAATGTATCATTCACAGAATTTTTCTCAATATTAAATGTATAGACTTACTAGAATTCAGTTGTTACCATATATAATAATCTGTTGGATAAACCCCTTAAGTTGACCTGCTTATATTAGCAGGTCTTTTTCATGATTACATACTTCTGTGTACCTCGATCTCACTTCCAAGTCTTTTCTCCATTTTATAACCATATTTAACTCCCAACAATTCATGATAATCATGAATTGTTGGGAGTTAAATTGTTCACATATAATTATGCAATTCTTCTTTCTCAATACACAAAAGACATTTTACTTGTTACTATAAAAGTACTCCAGATGAGTTTTTTGCTCATCGACATTATCTAGTTATTGGGGCCTGCCGCGGGAAGCAGGTCCCTTTTACTGTATGAAGGTCCTAATTTCATTTGGACACATTTACCAGGATTTTTCAAAAGAATTTTATGATAACATTACGTAGTCGAGTCCGACATCTCGGCAATACCCTTTTGAGGGTCTGTAACTTCCCTTGCAGACCCTCTTTTACTTTATATTCAATTTATTCATATATACCACAACATCATTCATTGAATTTCTCCATTTCAAATTCCCTAAAAATAATCTAGGACACGTAACTAAAAATAAATCTTCATCATACTTTGAGTTATACATGTTCAAAGGAGTGTTACTATTTATGTATTCTTATTGGCAATCGTATTACTCCCCCTACCATAACCCTTATGTAAACTATGATTTATCCGTACGGAACTACCGAATTAGTAAAAATGAGAATTTTTTAAAAGGGTATATGCGTTCTTTATGGGAACAACACGTCGCTTGGACGAGATTGGCTATTATAAGTATAGTCTTTAATTTACCAGATGTTAACGTTACTGTTGGACGACTTCTACAAAACGCAACACATATGGGACTATCACTTGAACCATTTTACGGTGAGGATGCAGTGAAAAAATATAGTGCATTAATTAAAGATCACTTAGTAATTGCAGCGGATCTTGTTAAAGCCGCAAAAGCTGGTAATCAAAATGCAGCGGCCGCTATAGAGAAAAAATGGTACGCTAATGGTGATGAAATTATTGAATTTCTTAACAGTATCAACCCATATATAGATAAAGAAGAATTTAGAAAAATGTTTTATGAACATTTAGCACTAACGAAAGCAGAAGCACTTGCCTTCCTAAATAAAGATTATGAAGCAGGAGTAAAACTTTACGATAAAATTGAAAAAGAAGCATTAGAAATGGCCGACATGATAACAAACGCAATCGTAAAACAATTCCCGCAAGTATTTCAATAAAGTGAAACTTTAATCAGAGTAGGTATTACTACTAAGTAATACTTGATAAAAATAAGTCGGTTTCCAAACATAAATCGGCTTATTTAGTTTTCTCTCCATGATATTTCACCTCCTTTACATTTAGCTTATATCGATATATTTTATTAATATCCGTTTTTTATAGGAGGAAATAGTTTGATTAACGCGATTGGTCTCGTTTTTATACTTACAAATAAACACGAGAAAAAAAAGAAAGTTTACTTAAATGAAAAATTTGCACTAATAGATATTATTGATTCTAAAGAAGTATTTGATGATGAAGGGAATCCTTTAGTAGAACTAACATGTAAATACAGTATATATTTAGATGAAAAATATTACTGTAAATCTCTCGATGATTATACCGGACAAGTATTTCCTTTCTTAAGTGCAAAAATAGGAAAAGGTCTTCTAAGAAACTTAAACTACTACTTTTCTTACGTTGATGCCTATGATAAGAAACCACCAGTTAAAGAAATAAGACCACTTATGAAACAAGTAACGAACAGATAGCCAAAAATACAAAAAAAGAAAGCATCTAACTCTGGATGTTTTCTTTTTTATTGAAAACTCATTAACTTTCATCCTCTTCTAAAAGTATGTATCCAAGCATATTTTAAATTAAAAACATTGGAGGATTAGAGTGAATGAGATACTCAGAAACAATTATAAGCAAACGACTTCGAATACTTAAAATGACGGGTATGTTTTTCCTGCTAGTGTTAATAGCAGGGATTGGCTATACAAAATTACTTTATGAAAACGGCTTTCTTCAAGAAAAAAAGAATTCAGTAGAAGTAATGAACACTAGCATTACAGGAGAAATAGAGCAGCTTTTTCATATAAACTTGCAAGGTTATCGAAAAACAAGCCTTGATGCTGTTATAGAAGCAAGCAAAACCGATCCAAGTGAACTATCCCTAATTGAACTGGTCAACAAATCCTGCTCGCGAGATTGCATAGGCGAACCAGTAACATATGTAAACTCAAACAATGGATATATCTTTTATAAGGAATCTAATGGAACTAATGTAGCTATAACGGTTAAAAAGAAAGACACATGGGTAATTGTAAAGAAATCTGTTCAAGATGGAATATAATCACCCAAAAAAAGAGTACGTATCGTACTCTTTTTTATTATTAATACCCTTCCTCTTCATGAATACAATGGCATTTCGGTTTTGTTTTACAATGACATTTTTCACACTCACATTTCGGTTTCTCTTTGCAACAACATTCGTGAAAATCATTGCGTTTACATCTACATCTCCCAAACATTAAATTATCCCAAAATGTATTACAATTTCGGGAATGCCCACAATGACAAGTATTCCCCATGAATCTGCTTCCTCCTTAATAGAATTCATCATATTCTATGTTTGAAAGTATACAAAGGCTTGTTTATTAGTCTATTTTCTCCATATTATAAGTAGAGTTAAAAGATTACATAAAAATAAAAAACCGTCACATGACGGCTTTTTATTTAGCAAACTACTCTTTTGTATAAAAATATTTAATTCCTTTCGTATCTAACCAAGCAGTTGCTTTGTCCAGTTCGTTCCCTTGACGATAATCTGTTTCGAAATACACAAGCCCTTGATTATCTCCACGAGATATTATTTTAGAAGTATATCCAAGCTTATCCATCATTTGAATCATGTCAGGAATTAAATTTACACCAAATTCATAAGTAACTACTTTGTTATATTTATTCACTATAATTCCAACCCCTTCTTGTTTTTTTATCGGCTCAACAATTTGATTTGTAAACCAAGCTAACGGCTTATTTCCAATCAGCTTATTTAAATCACATTTGCCGATACCAGCCACATTGCCTGTTTCTGTGTATTGCCAAATATCACATGGATATGCCGGTTTGTTACCACCATAACGAGGAATCCATACAAAATCAGAATTGACATTTGCCATTCCAAATGGAGCATACATATGATGAGCAATATATAAACCAGCCTTCTTAGCTCCTAATCTGCGTAATTCATCAATAAAAGCTTGTGTACCTGCTCTCATATCGTTCATTGTTCTTACTTCTACGTCAGCTACCCAAACTGTTGCATTTTTATCACCACGGTTCCAAAAGTCTCTTGCTTCTATCCGTGCATCCTCTACTGAAACGAAACGACAGAACGCATAATTACCAAACGGAATATTTCTTGCTTTCATTGCTTGTACATAATTTTTATATAAAGGATCTACATAATTTGAACCATCTTGCACACGTGCAATTACAAAATCTAATTGTGGTGCTGCGATATCCCAGTTAATGTCGCCATTCCATTTCGAAATATCTACAATATAACCCATTATTTAACATCTCCTTTTTCATTATTATATTCAAAGCTTGTTTTTTTGCTATTATCAACTAATAAATAGTATGAGAGGTATTATATTATTGGGTAATAATTTAAAATTCGGCTTATGTATTGAGAAAACAAAATATTATTACGGGTTGAATAAGTAAAGGTTTACAAAACTCTAAACTATATAAAGTGAAACTATAATTAGTAGGAGGCTACGAGCAGTGGAATTCCCACCTAATTTCTTAGCTTCATCCGAATTTTGAGGTGAGAATTTTACTACCCACAAATAGCTTGATAAATAAAACCACCTTTCTGACAGGTGGTTTTGTGTACTAATTTACATATACATTGTCCATATTTTTATAGTTACATAATTATTGGTTACTTAATATACTTGTTAACTAAATATAAGACAATTTTTAGTTTTTAATCAAACTAATTTTCATTTTATCTCACGTACTCATAGTACCATTTTCGTGCATCTAACCAAGCTGTAAATTTATCGATATTTCCAGACGGATAGCCATTCGTTATAGCATAACCAATGCCATCTTTCTGAACGACAATTTGTCCATCAATACCCGCATCTACCATAGCTTGAGCCAAAGCTTGTAGATTACTAAATGCTACACCACCAGTTTTTACTTTGAGCAAATCCGCTGCACCTCCTCCAGTTTGTCCTGTAAGAGCAAATACAACAGAATTAGCGATTTTATCAACATTCCATTTTGCCATATCAGATTCATTGTCAATAAATCCTAATTCTATAAGAATAGCAGGTGCTTTCGTCCCATTTAATACCGCTAAATCTGTACGCTGTTTCGCACCTCGATCACGCCATCCAATATCTTTTGCTAGTTGAGCTGAGATTTTAGCCGCCAAATCTTTCTGATCATAATACAAAACCTCAACACCCTGTCCATTTCCATCACTTGCATTGATGAAAAGAAATAACTAAATCCACAGCATGGGAATTGCTATTCCGAATGATATTATTTAAATTTTGTGATTGAGTTGCCCCTACCTCGTCCGTATCGTCATAAACCGTGTGTCCTAGGGATCTTAACTTAGCCGCCACAGCATCTTTAACTTGCCTATCTAAAACGTGTTCTTTCCGATTCCCAAAATTAGCACCTTGAACAATACTATTGTGTCCTCCGTGCAAACTATATCTGGCCATTATTTATCAACATCTCCTTTCTTAATATCCTATTCAAAACTTGTCTTATTGCTATTCCCACTTACAATTTTAACTGTACCCATATGTCCTACATTTTCTAGAAGTGAAGCAATTTGTTTTCGATATAAAAAAGCTATCGCTTCATAAATCGAATGATTTATTCTCTAAATTACTTTTACATGAATGACGACACGAACAAAAAAGCATCACCCTTTCGGCGATGCCTAAAAACTCTATTTTACTTTTCAGCTCCCTAAATAAATAGAGTTTAAAATCACTGAAACTACACCTATATTTCCTCCCCTTCCTTCACAGCTTCTTTCAACCTCTGTAACATATATCCAATCCCTTTACACCCCTCTAGCGGATATGTAATCATTTCTTCTGGATATAACTTTGTCACTACTTTTTTATGCTTCTTCCCTGCTAGTAAGACGATTTCGTCAAACTGTAATAAACTTTTATCTACCATCTGTTTTTGTAATTGCTCTATATTTATTACCTCATCGCTTTTTGAATCAAATGCAAGATCATAGTTTTCTAATACAATATCATTTGGTCTTAAAAATCCATGTTTCGCCGATAATATAACCCAGTTTTCGAAAAACATAGTTGCGTACGCCTGACATGCTTTTCCGAACGGACTAATATACACATCTTTTGCTTCCATCGGTCCGTAGTCTGAATGTTTATCCCAAATTTTCTTTTTTCCACATGGAATTATACATATCCTTTTCATATATATTTCTACTCCCTTTACTTTGGTAAATAAAATTCGTTATTTTGTACATTTTTCTCTCAAAATACTATATAATAATTCTGAAAAGTTTAAATTACACATTTTACCATATATGTACTATGGATCACTCTCATTGCAAATATTATAATACCATAAAAATTTTTGCATTTTTTTCTTCAAATTTTTATAATTAAATTGAAATATTATGATTTATAAATTAAATTAGGAAGGAGGTCCATAAAAATGAAAAATATTATCCCTGCACTATTAGTCTATTTTATTATTTGCGTTATTTCCGTTATCATCCCAGCATCTGAAGGCTATAATTATGTCGGCTGGAAGTTATTTGTTGGGCAAGTGTATGCGATACCTATTTTCTTCATTACTGCTATAATTACATTTTATATAAACAAGAAAAAATCTTACGAATAAACGATTATAAGGATAGCTAACGCTATCCTTATTTTAATTCGTTAATCAAATTTAGAATGACCCTTGCAGTACTCTATATCCTTTCTTCTAAAAAGTCAAACGCAACTTCTGTATTTCAGCGTTTAAAGGTAGCTCCTCCGAGAGCCAGCTCTCTAATTCTGAAACCGACGTAATATTTCGTTCTAAAAGTGACTGTAATTTACTCTCCAAATCATTAAACATACACAATCCTCCCGTTTTTAATTTTCTGTTTTTTAGAGGTAAAAAAGGACAAGTAGCCAATCTGACTACTTGTCCTTACTGTTCATCTGTACGCAATACGATTAAGCTTGGAATGCTTCTGTTAATACTGGTACGATTTGTTTTTTACGAGATACAACACCTCTTAAAGTAGCTGTGTTGTTTTCTAGTGATACGTTGTATGCTTTCTCAACAACGTTTGCTGCTTTACCGATCGCAAGACCGACAGAATCATTAGTTAAGATATCAGTTACAACGAATAAGAATAGGTCTAAACCTTTTTCTTCTACTACTGCAGAGATTACTTTTTCAAGTTCCGCTTGGTGTACAAGAACGTCGTTTGTATCAACAGCGTTTACTTGTGCGATTTCAACTTTCGCATTACCCATTTGGAATTCTTTAGCGTCAAGAGAGATTAATTGCTCCATTGTTTTTCCGCTTAAGTCAGCACCAGCTTTTAACATTTCTAAGCCGTAGTTATCTGCATCTACACCAGCGATTTGCGCTAATTCACGAGCAGCTGCTACGTCTTGTTCTGTGCAAGTTGGAGATTTGAATAGTAAAGAATCTGAAATGATTGCAGATAACATTAAACCTGCAACTTCTTTACGAATTGTTACGCCATTTTCTTTGTACATTTTGTTTAAGATTGTAGCTGTACAGCCAACTGGCTCACAACGATAGTATATAGGATCGCTTGTTTCAAAGTTAGCAATACGGTGATGGTCAATAACTTCTAACACACGAACTGATTCGATATCGTTAGCACTTTGTTGACGCTCGTTATGGTCAACTAAAATAACGTTGTCCACTTCGCTTGCTACTGTCTCAACAAAACGCGGTCCTTCTACTTTAAAATAGTCTAACGCAAATTGAGTTTCACCGCTGATTTCGCCTAAACGTACAGGCTCAGCATTCATTCCTAATTCTTTTTTCAATTCTGCATAAGCAATTGCAGAACAAATTGCATCTGTATCTGGGTTTTTATGCCCGAAAACTAGTACTTTTTCCATGTTTTCCACCTCTTCATGAAAAGGATATCTTAAAGAAGCAAATATGACAATATTTAAAGCATATTTTTTTATAAATAATTGCACTTTCTTCTATATTTTTCATCATTTTCATAAAAAAAATCATCTAAAATGAATTAGATGATCGAAATGTATGTTTCAATTAAAATAGTGTAGGAGCTTGCACTACATTGTTAAAAGCGAAATTTGAGGATAAACCATTATTCAAAAGGTTTACATCTATAACTTGATAAAACGCATTTCCAGTGTCTGCAATTTCCCAAACAGCTAAAATAAGATGGTATCCACTACGGTCAGTTGGTACATTTGCTTCGTGCGTTACTGTTGTCCCTGGTCTAGCTCCACCGTCATTTTTCACATAGAATGGCACTAAATCTAAATCTGATCGCGTTAAAGGTTTATTTGGATTCCAACCTTTTTTCGTAATATAATATTTCCACTCTTTTGTACTATGAGGAGCCGTTAGTTTCCACTTGAATATATTCGTCCCGCCATTTAACGTAACTTTCTTCCACCTATCTACAGTTTGAACATCTAAAGCGGGAAAATGACCAGCCCCTGCAATTTGTCCATCAGAAGGTCCTAGTTGCGGAAATCCACCTATCCCTTCTACGCTTTGTGGTTCATATTGAATCGGTCCACAATTTACATTTACCCCTTGCTTACATAAATAAGATCGGCTCGCTGGTGATTCTACATATCCATGAGCTGAAGCCTTTTCTGAAAATCCAAATGTTAATAATCCCGTAAGTAATACTCCACCACTTAAAATAACTTTCTTCATCTTTTGTAAACTATTCTTTTTCATACTTTCATCCCCTTCCGATAATAAAGCGAAAATAACTATAGTTGGCTAGTCATCTTCTCTACATTTATTATAAGACGAGAATCATTACTAAAAGAACCCTCTAAAAAATTTCTCAAATTCATTTAGTGCGTTAATTAGATTATAATTAACTATTTTAACACCGCCAGAAAAATATAGACGGTGTTAAAAATAGTCGTTTATTATTCACTTACTAATAATTAAGCACTCTCCCCGTTTGATTATACCTTAAATGTTTTTATAATAAATAACCGTAGCATCTAACTTACCATTCGGGGAAATTGCATACCCTGGTATTGTTCCAACTTCTTGGTAGTCTAGTGATTTGTACAGTTTATTGGAAGGATCTCCTTCTCTAGTATCTAATACTAAAAGAGACCTGTTTTCTTGCTTTGCTCGTTCCTCTGCTTTTTGCATAAGCGATCGTCCAATACCGTTACGTCTAAAGTTTGGATGAGTCATTAATTTGCAAATCTCGGCTCTATGAATTCCGTTAGGCTTAGTAACTAATTGTAATTGAATACTCCCTGCTACTTCGTTGTTTATTTTAGCCACATACAATATCACTTCTGGCGCTAATACTGTTTGCCAATACTTTGTTGCGTCTTTTTGTTCCAGTGGAGGCAAAAAACCAATTGATGCCCCATCGTTTACAACCATTTTCAAAAGTTTCGAAAGTTCTTCCATATCATTTTCTAGTTGCTTTATTTCTTCAATTACTAAATTTCGCATTACTTTTCCCCCTTTTGTTTCATTGTAACAATTTTTAAAGAAGGAATAATGAAATAATAAGATGAATTTATAGAAAGATATGACTTTTTGTGAAAGGATAACGATATGAAATATATATTAGATAGAACGTACGCAAAAGAATTACTCGAATGGGCATATGAACAAAACCCGGGCCCTTGGTTTGAACATTCACTACATGTTGCTCATGCAACTGAAAACATAATTATAGAACTTATTAAAAATGGGTATAACCTAGATGCTGACATAGCATATAACGCTGCCCTTTTGCATGATATCGGAAGATACAAAGGTTTTACCAAATCGGTCATTCATTCCTATGATGGTTATATGTATATGAATGATTTAGGGTATACAGGAAACGCTGTTATTTGTGTGACACACTCATTCCCATGCAAAAATGAACATATAGATATCGCAGCGGAATGGAGTCTCGTTCCTGACCATATGAGAAGCCGGTTAGTTGAAATATTAAATGAACATTGTAACTACGACTTATACAATAAAGTAATTACTCTTTGTGACGCTCTTGCTGATGCGGGTGGCTTTACTACGCTGGAAAGAAGATTAATTTCTGTTGGTTTGCGTCATGGTACAACATCTCATACATCTTTACATTGGAAAGGGTTTTATGCGATTAAGAAAGAATTAGAAGCTTTAATCGGTAAGAGTATATACACAGTTCTTCCTGATGTAGAAAAATCTATTTATGAAGATATAGAATATTAAATTGAATACAAATTTAATTTCAAATAAAAAACGTTTTAAACATAAAGTTTAAAACGTTTTTTATTCAATGCTTTTGATTTTTCAGTTCTGTTAAACACTCTTGCACTAAAGTTACCGCTTGACTCATCGCAGCTCCGCCAGCAAATGCTGCTGAAACACCACATGCTTCCAGAATCTCTTTATCTGAACATCCTTGATCAAGACAACCTTTTGTATGATAAATTGTACAATACTCATCTTGCGTTGCTAAACTAATTCCTAATGCAATAAGTTGCTTTTCTCTTTTTGTTAAAGCACCCTCTTGAAAACAAGCTTGCGTGAACGCATTATATGTCTCAGCGATTTCAGGAATTTGATTTGTAAAACTACCTATACCTTCTTTATAATGATGTAGAATATCATTTATCGAACTATGTTGCTCATGTTCCATCTTATTCCCTCCAGTCATATTATCCATACCTATTGTAGTATGTGATGAAATGGAGGCAATATACCTTCTTTTAAATTAAGAATTTTCAGTTAATTTACGTTATAATTTTAAATTATCATCTACAATAACTTTTTCTCTAGAACTTTTTCTTTCAACCTCTTTACTTCTTTCTTCCCAAAATGTTAATCCTTCAATCTCCACATTTTTAGGATTAAATACTGGATCTTTCCCTTCTTTTTTCTGCCTTTCATAGTCTTTTAACACTTTTAATGCGATTTTACTTAATAATAGAATCGCGATTAAGTTTAACCATGCCATACTACCGATTCCTAAATCTCCGAGATTCCATAAAAGCGACGCTGATTCAACACTACCGATGTAAACCATAATTAAAAATCCAAATTTTAAAACTGGTTTTAACCAGCCATACTTCAATTGACGATCTAAATAAGTAAGTGTCGTTTCAGCGATATAGTAATAAGCGAGTAACGTTGTAAATGCAAAAAAGAAAATCGCAATTGAAATAAATATTGGACCAAACCCTGTTATCGCAGTTTCAACTGCTTGTTGTGTATAAATTGGACCAGCTTCCACATTTCCTATATTTTGTACAATAGCGGTTTTCCCTTCAGGTATAACATTATACATACCTGTTATTAAAATCATAAGAGCTGTCGCTGTACATACGACAATTGTATCGATATATACGGAAAACGCTTGAACTAATCCTTGTTTTGCAGGATGCGATACTTCAGCAGCCGCCGAACTATACGTCGCTTCTCCGACACCAGCAACGTTTGAAAATACAGCGCGTTTTACGCCCCATGCAATAGCTGCACCAACAATTCCACCAAACATTTCATTTACACCAAATGCACTAGAGAAAATTAAAGCAAACATACTTGGAATCTCCGTTACATTCGCAATTAATATGATACATGTAACAATTACATAACCAATTGCCATAAATGGCACAAGCATTTGAGAAACACCGGCAATTCTCTTTACACCACCAAAAATAATTGCTGCTAGTAACACGACTAAAAATATACCAGTTATATATTTGCTAATACCATTAGAGTTTTCGAATCCAACTGCGATACTACTAGATTGAATACCTGGTAATAACACGCCATATGAAAGTGTTACAACTACCGCTACAATGACTGCAAACCATTTCATTTTTAAACCTCTCTCAATGAAATATGGAGTACCGCCGCGATATTCATTCCCTACTTTACTTTTGTATACTTGAGATAATGTTGATTCTACAAACGCGCTCGCTGCCCCTAACAAAGCCATTACCCACATCCAAAATACAGCTCCAGGCCCGCCGAAAGCGATCGCTGTCGCTACCCCTGCAATATTACCAATTCCAACTCTTCCTGATAAGGCTAAACAAAATGCCTGAAAAGATGATATTCCCGTCTCGGAACTCTTTCCTTCAAATAATAGTTTAATCATCTCTTTAAAATAACGAATTTGCAAAAAACGTGTTGCAATCGTGAAATATACGCCTGCCCCTAATGCAAAAACAACTAAACCGATACTCCACACTTGCCCTACTAACCATTCTACTAAATTCTCCATCCAAATCCCCCTTATCATTCTTTGGAAAAGCAATTTTGTATATAAGAAAACGGACAACTATTATCAAACTTTCTAGTTGTCCGCATCTTTCATTATTTCATCCCTCAATTTTTGTCAGTAAAACACCCTATTACTTTATATTTACCCAAACACTTTTCACTTCTGTATAATTATCAAGCGCATATGAACCTAATTCGCGGCCAATACCAGATTGTTTGTATCCACCAAATGGTGCAGCTGCATTTTCTAAGTTATAATCATTAATCCACACTGTTCCTGCTTTTAATTTATTTGCCACTTGATGACCCGTTTTGATATTTTGCGTCCATACACCCGCAGCAAGGCCATAGGATGAGTTGTTCGCTCGTTCAATTACTTCTTCTGTCGAATCAAATGGCAGAACAACAACAACTGGTCCAAATATTTCTTCCTTAACGATTGTCATATCGTCTGTAACATCTGTGAATACAGTTGGCTTAACGAAATAACCCTTTTCAAGTGCACGTTCACCACCAGCCGCAACTGTAGCGCCTTCTTTCTTCCCTTGCTCAATGTAATGTAACACACGCTCTTGTTGTTTCTTAGATACGAGTGGACCCATTTCCGTTCCTTTCTCCATACCTGCTCCAAGTTTTACGTTGTTCGCCATTTTCACAAGTGCATCTACTACAGTTTCATAATGTTTACGATGAACAAATACACGTGATCCTGCGCTACAATTTTGACCGTGATTATACATAATACCTTGGAATGCACCATTAATTGCTTCTTCCAAGTCCGCATCTTCTAAAATGATATTTGGTGATTTGCCGCCAAGCTCTAACGTTACATGCTTAATCATTTCTGCAGACTGACGCATAATATACTTTCCTGTAACAGTAGATCCTGTAAAAGCAACTTTATCAATGTCATGATGATTTACAATTGCTGCTCCTGCTTCAGGACCAAAGCCTGGTACAAAGTTTACAACACCGTTTGGAAATCCAGCCTCTTTAAAAAGTTTTGCTGTATATAGTAAAGATAAAGGCGTTTGCTCTGCTGGCTTTAATACGATCGTACAACCTGTCGCCAGTGCAGCTCCCATTTTCCAAGAAGACATAACGAGCGGAAAATTCCACGGAATAATCTGACCTACAACACCTACAGGTTCATGTCTCGTGTAATTTAAGTAATCTTTTGAAATTGGGATTGTTTGCCCAATAATTTTTGTAGCCCATCCTGCGTAATAACGATAATTTTCTACAGTTGCTGAAATATCATCATCAAGTGCTACTTGATATGGCTTTCCATTATCTAAAGCTTCTAGTTGCGCTAATTCTTCTCTATGTTCTTCAATTAAATCTGCTAATTTATAAATAAGATGCGCTCTTTCAGCAGTAGTCATTTCTGCCCACGGACCGGATTCAAATGCAGATCTTGCCGCTTTTACTGCAGCATCAATATCCTCTTCTTGCGCTTCACATACGACAGCTAGAACATCTTCTGTAGCTGGATTATACGTTTCAAACGTCTTTCCCCCAATAGCAGCAACAAATTCGCCATTAATAAACATTTTAATTTCTTCATTTAAAAACGCTTCCACTTTTGGTTTCAGCTCAATATTTGTCTTTAACATTATGTTCTCCTCCTTATTTAAACAGCTACATGAGCTGCAATATTTGATAAAATCGTTTGAAGCTTTTGATCTTCGTCAACAGTTAATCCTAGTCTTGGATAGCGAGAAGGTCCTCCCGCTTGCCCATGTAATTCCATGGAACGTTTAACGATTTGAACATATTTCCCTGATCCTTCAAGAAACTCGCAAAGTGGTAAAATAGCATCGTTTATTTCCCACGCCTTTTCTAATTCACCATTTTGAAAATGCTCATACATTTTTGTAACGAGACCGGGAACGATATTTCCTGCTACTGAAACCCATCCCGAAGCACCAACTAAATATGATTCCATAACTAAATCTTCAGAACCACAGAAGACTTGGAAAGCCCCTTCACTTTGTCTTACTAAATCTCTCGCTTTTCGAATATCTCCGCTAGATTCTTTAATATGTGTAACATTTTCACACTCTTTTCCAATACGGAGCATTAGCTTTGTACTCATATCAACACCAGAAGTAAATGGGTTATTGTATAGCATAATTGGTATATTTACAGAATTTGAGATTTCTTTAAAATGAAAATAAATCTCCTCTTCCTTCGGTTTACAATAGTAAGAGTTTATAATTAATGCACAATCCGCTCCGTGCGCTTCTGCATGTTTCGTATATTCAATTGTTTCTTTCGTCGTCTCTGCTGCAGTTCCAACAATGACTGGAATACGGCCATCAATTTCTTTCAACACGGTTTCTACCATTTTAAATCGTTCTTCTTTTGATAAACTTACAAACTCTCCTGTACTTCCATTAATGATGACACCTGCAACCTTTTGTTCGATAAAGTAATTTACATTTTGTTTTACCCCATCCCAATTAATTTCCTGAAATTCATCCATCGGTGTTATTAATACTGGAAATGCCCCTTTAATTTTTTGCATATTTATCTCTCCTTATCACATTTTATTTTAATAAGAAACCTGCCGGAAATGGATCCGTAGGGTCTAATAGAAACGTCTGCATTCCTGTAATAAATCCTCTACTTTCAAAACGGAAAATGTATCCTAGTTCCTCCTTCTTCACTTTTTCCACAGTTATAAAACTATTAAATATACTTTCATTTTTAAAAGGTTTATCCGCCATATAATCATTTTTAAATAACGCATGAACATAGGAAACGATAGTAGAAACAAAACCTGGCGAACGTACGATAAAGTTATCTTCATGAAATGTAATCGACTTTATATGGTTCTTTTCTTTTTGCGAAGGATCTACTAAAATAAGCCTTTTTATTAGCGACTGTTTTTGTATAGCCTGCAGTGTAGCTTCTCCCCATCTTTTCAATTCTGAAATGTTTTCAACACGAATTTCTGGCGAATACGCACCTTTTTCTACAACTGCATATACTTTATCTGCTTGTATGAGAGAATAACTTACATTACCAACCTGTAAATTTTCCTCAATCAAATAGCATAGTTTGCTTTCAAACGAAACCGATATAACTTCATCATTCTCTACATACGCATGAACTAAAAATATTCCAGATAACGTTTCAATTTTGTATTGATTGGACTCTCTCTTTTTTAAATACCCACTTTCGAGTAACATCGTTATTACTGCAACAATGCCTCCATAATGAAGCGGAATCGAACCTTCATGATTAAAAAATAATACAGCTGCATCCACTTCATTATGGATAGATGGAACGACAATACACCCATTCAAACCGATAAAACCACGTGGTTCATTTAATAAAAGCTTCATCTCTTCTGCTAATTCACCTGAAAATTGTTCATTTAATTGCTCCAAACTGTAGTAGTATTTGCATGGTACGTCTTTCATTACACGAAATGCCTCGCCATTTACATGTACGTCTACTGCTGTATACATTTTTTGAATGTTCATTTTATATCCTCCGTTTCATGTTCCATCGGCGGAATTAGCAAAAATCCTTCTTTAAGTGGATCCATTTCATTGTAAAAAAATCTATGCATACCCATAAGCCAAGCTGATCCCGTAATTTTCGTTATGACAGCTTCAATATTTTCAACATGTGTCGTATTCATGACATATCCTTTAAATAAAGAACCAACGATACTCTCATGAATGAACTCTTCACCAATTTCGATTTCTTTCTGAGCGTATAATACAGCTAGCTTCGCAGATGTTCCTGTACCGCATGGAGATCGATCTATTCCGCCTGGTGGTACAACAACTGTATTTTTCACATGCGCACATTCATGAGTAGGATCTGTATAAAATTCAACATGTGTTAATCCTCTTATAAACGAATACTCTGGATGAGTGATTTCAAACTTCTCATTAATTGTGTTTCTTATATGAATCGCCTTATCGATGATTGTAGATGCATTTTCTGGTACTAATTCTAGATCTACTGATTTCGCATCAATAATGGCATAAAAATTCCCTCCATACGCAATATCAGCTTCTATAGTTCCAATGTCTTTCACTTGTACAGTAATATTTTTTAATAAAAAAGCTGGTATGTTACAGAAAGATACTTCTTTTGCTTTTCCATCTTGAACAGCAATATCTACTTCAACTAAGCCAGCCGGTGTATCTAGTTTTAAAGAAGTAATTGGTTCAACTACCGGAATTAAACCTGATTCAACTAACGCTGTACATACACCGATTGTATCGTGACCACACATCGGTAAATATCCACCTGTCTCTATGTATATAACACCTATATCAGCCTCAGGATGACACGGGTCTGTTAATAATGCCCCTGACATTACATCATGACCACGCGGTTCATTCATTAACAATTTTCGAATCCAATCATACTCCTTTTTCATATGTAACATCTTCTCTGCCATCGTCTCTCCAATCAACTTTGGAAGTCCACTAATTAATGTCCTCGTTGGATTCCCACCCGTATGTGTATCAATTGTCGTAAAGACTCTTTGTGACTTCATCCGTTTAACACCCTTTCTGTAAAACGACTCAAACGAAGTGGTTCAATAGGAATAATTGTCTCTTTTTCATTTAATAACTCTTCAATTACTTTCCCAGTAACTGCTGCAAGACTAATCCCATCCCCTTCATGCCCAGCGGCAATGAAATAATTTGGAATATGTTCCACTCGTGAAATAATCGGTAAATGATCTTCTGTCCACGGACGTAAACCAGCGTAAGAACGAATTACCATCATATCTGCCATTTTCGGATAAAAGCGAATCGCTCTATTTGCAATACATTTAATGACTTCATTGTTTATTCTCGTATGAAACCCTACAAATTCACGGCTACTTCCAATTAAGAAATTTTGACTTTCAGTAGGCTCAAATACGAGCGCAACCCCGTATTTTTCAGTTAAAGCATCTACTTTTCGTTTTCCGCCAAATTTAGAAATTAAATAACCGAATTCCATTACTTTACGGCACCCTACGTGTTGTTGTCTTGATGCTACAATAATATGCCCTTTTCTCGGTTCAATTGGTATATTTACATTTAACATCTGACCAATCTTAGGAGCCCACACACCCGCTGCATTTACAACTTGTTGTGCTGTAAAAGTTCCATTCGTAGTTTCTACAACAAATGAACCATTCGTATCTATGTTTATACTCTTTACTTCGGTCTGTTTAAAAGCTTTTGCGCCAAACTTTTGTGCCTCTGACAGAAGCGAGAATGCAAGGAGATATGGATTCACAGTTGAATCCGTCGCACATTCTAAACCGCCTAATAAATCATCAGCAAAAAAAGGCGACTCTTCTCTTATATCTTGCCTATCAAGCATTCGAAACGGTAATCCAGCTTCTTTTTGCCGATTTACCCATTGCTGCGCAGCTTCCATCTCTTCGTCTGACTCACATACGAGAATACTTCCTGGTGCCCTATATTCAAATGCATGCTCTAATTCTTCACTTAAATCAGTTACTAATTTTTGACTTACTAAAGACATTTGACTATCAAACCCTGGGTCTTTATCAATGGCCAAAATATTCCCATCACACCGTGAAGACGTCCCGCTGACAAATTCTCCTTTTTCAATGATTGTTACGTCTCTTCCGTATTTTGAAGTGTAATAAGCGATAGAACACCCTATTATTCCACCACCTATAATTAAAACGTCGCAGTGCCTCACACTATACTCCTCCTTTCCCTAAACCTCTCACTTTCTTTTATGCAATTGACGTGCCAATTCTGTACATATACAATTTTTATAAATAATATTTTTATTTGTAAAAATATTTTTAATTTATAGTAAATAGGTGTATTATTTTTTTATCACTGTCAAAATTTTTATACATAACAGGAGGACATTATGGCATTTTCATTTCCGACTATACAAGAATTTTTGGAAAGCGCTTTAATCAATCATACATGTAGCCTTGATCGCATTAAGAAAATAAACGAAAGGTTTTATTATCTCCCTTCTACTACAGAAGAATATAATTGCGCAATTATTTATGTAGATGACTCATTCACTGCATTAATTGACGCTTTTTCTTATGAATTAGCTGTTATCATCCTTAACGAAAACGATGAGCCGCTATGCTGTATAACTTCTCAGCAAATGATTCCATTTCTTTATAAGTCCTACAATGAACTACAGTCATTTTATGACACTGTAATACAAACAACTGACTCTTCTGTTACAGTCATTGATAGTAAAGAATACGTTCGAACTTGGACAGATGGCGCTGAAAAAATATTTTCAGTCAATCATAATGAGATTATTGGGCAACCGATTACTCGTTTTTTTGATTATAAAGACTTGGAAATTTTACAATCTTTACATGATGGAAAAAGCATAGTCGCTCAGTTCCATCAGCCTCGTCCCGATTTATTCGTATTAATTAATTCAAATCCAGTTTATTGTAATGATGAAATTATAGGAGCAGTCGTTTCAGAAACAGATGTTACAAATCAAGTCGCTTTAAATGAAAAACTATTTAATATGTCACATGAAATGCACCGTTTAGAACAAGAAGTGGCAAAGTATAAAGATGAATCCGATCCATTCCTTGCGATGAATGGGAAAAGTCCTGTTATACAAAGAACGATACAATTAGCTAGAAAAGTTTGTTCGGTAAAATCAACTGTTTTAATACTTGGGGAAAGCGGAGTTGGAAAAGAAGTATTTGCGAAAGCAATTCATGAAGCAAGTGAGGCAGCGAAGGCGCCTTTCATTTCGATTAACTGCGGGGCAATTCCAGAAGCGTTATTTGAAAGTGAATTATTTGGTTACGAGCGTGGGGCGTTTTCTGGAGCAAATAGTAAAGGAAAAAAAGGGAAAATTGAACTCGCGCAAGGCGGTACTTTATTTCTTGATGAAATAGGTGAAATGCCACTTGATATGCAAGTAAAACTGTTACGTGTACTGCAAGAGCGAAAGTATTACCGAGTTGGTGGTGAAAAAGAAATTAATATTGATTTCCGCATTATCGCTGCTACAAATCGTGATTTACAAGAAGAAATGAGAAAAGGAACTTTCCGAGAAGATTTATATTACCGCTTAAATGTAGTTAGCTTGCATATTCCACCGCTGCGCGAAAGACGCGAGGATATTATTGAATTAACTTATTCTTTCTTAAATGATTTTTCAATCAACTATAACCGACCAATTCGTGACCTACCTTCAAGCATTATGCATGAACTGCTTCATTACAATTGGCCAGGTAATATTCGCGAACTTCGAAACGTTGTTGAACGGCTTGTGGTATTCGCAACAGACGGAATTATAAAACAAGAATATCTACCATTTCATACGACTGAAACTTTAGACAACCATACAGCTCATTCCCTATTACTCAGCAACAATAATACAATCCTTTCTTTACAAGAAGAGATGGATGAGCATGAGAAAAAAGTTATTGAAAGGGCTTTACGAATTTTAAATGGGAATAAATTAGAATGCGCAAAACAACTTGGCGTAACAAGGGCTACTTTATATAACCGTTTAAAGAAACTTGGACTTCAATAAAGAATCATTATGCACCAATCAGGCGTTTACAGGTAGCCACCTCCTCTCTATATTGGCATGATTTTTGCTTATATAATTTGTGAAAATCGAACTAGAGGAGGAATACACATGACAAATAAAAACAACTTAATCGTTTGTCGTTGTGAAGAGGTTACATATGGGCAACTTCAATCGACAATTGCTGAATATAACTGCTCGGCAAGAGAATTAAAACTAAGAACACGTGCTGGCATGGGATTTTGCGGTGGGCGCACATGCAGAATAATGATAGATCGAATGATTGAAAATGCGAATCCTGACGTAAATCTTAATGAACTACCGTTAAAATATCAACCACCAATACGTGCAGTTACTTTTGGATCAGTAGGTGAAAGTAAATGAGTAGAATTACACATCACCCTATTTTAGGTACTTTACAAAGTAGTGAGCGTATTACCTTTCAATTTAACGGTCATCAATACGAAGCATATGAACATGAAACGATAGCTGCTGCCCTGTTAGCAAATGGAATACGAACATTAAGAGTTCATGAAGATAGCGGAACACCGCGAGGTATTTATTGTAATATCGGGCACTGTTCCGAATGCCGCGTGACAGTAAATAATCAAACAAATGTACGCGCATGCTTAACTGTTGTAGAAGAAAACATGATTGTTGAAAGCGGGAAACAGCATCCGAATATCGTGAGAGAGATGGTGAAAAAGCGATGAGTGATGTAATTATTATAGGTGCAGGGCCAGCGGGATTATCTGCTTCTATCTCTTGTGCTCGTTTCGGACTAAAAGTGCTCGTTATTGATGAATTTATGAAGCCGGGCGGGAGATTGTTAGGACAGTTGCATCAAGAGCCTACTGGAGAATGGTGGAACGGAATAGAAGAATCGAAGCGACTTCATGAAGAAGCAGAATCACTTTCAGTACATATCAGGTGCGGTGTTTCGGTCTATAATTTAGATAGAGATGAAAACAATTGGTTTGTACATACTAATATCGGTACGTTAGAAGCACCTTTCGTACTACTTGCTACTGGAGCTGCGGAATATTCTATTCCCCTTCCTGGCTGGACACTTCCAGGAGTGATGTCAATTGGAGCAGCTCAAGTTATGACAAATGTTCATCGCGTGCAAGTTGGAAAAAAAGGAATTATTATTGGTGCTAACATTTTGTCTTTCGCCATTTTAAGTGAATTGCAATTAGCGGGAATTACAGTGGATCATATTGTACTCCCTGAGAAAAGCGAGTTAAGTCAAAAAGCTGGTGAACCTGAAGAAGTTTTAAACTCTCTTTTAAATGCAGCTCACCTCGCTCCTTCTGCTTTCTTGCGAATAGGTAGCCACTTTATGAAATTTGATTGGATTCGAAAAGCTGGATTAACATTCTATCCAAACAACGGAATGAAAATAAACGGAACGCCACTTCACCTTCGGAAAGCAGCTCTTGAAATTATCGGAACAGATCAAGTTGAAGGTGTACGTATTGCTAATATTGACTCTAAAGGAAATGTTATTAATGGAACAGAGAAAATATATGAAGCAGATTTTGTATGTATTGCCGGGGGATTATACCCACTTGCCGAACTTGCAGCTGTAGCCGGTTGTCCCTTCCATTACATTTCAGAATTAGGCGGACACGTTCCTCTCCATTCCGAAACAATGGAAACTCCTCTTCCTGGTTTATTTGTAGCTGGCAATATTACAGGCATTGAAAGCGGAAAAATTGCGATGGCGCAAGGAACAGTTGCAGGTCTATCTATCGCAAAATATGCAAGTAAAAAACGTGATATAGTCGACCAACAATTATCTCACGCCATGCAAAACGTTCACTTTGTTCGTCAGAAAGCTGCAATTCAGTTTAATCCGATGGTAGATATCGGTAGACGAAAAATGAATGAAATTTGGCGTGATTATTCTTCTACATATGCACATACTAAAAAGAGCTGCTGAGATTATTCTCAACAGCTCTTTTCTCTACTCATCTGAGTTATTAAATTTCGCTAATGCGTAAATTCCTTCTTCATCATCTAATTCAAGTTGCAATCTCGCTGCGAATGGATTGACATTATATTCTCTGTCAAGCAATAAGCGTAAAGCTTCGATTAAGTTTGCTTGAATTAAAATTTGCTGGCGACCATTTACCTCTACTTCCGCAGAGAAACCGTAGTCATCATCATACATAAGTTCAACTAATACTTCTTCTGGACCCACTTGTCTTTTTTCAGCGATATATATACAAAGCGCATTTATAAGCTCTTGTTCAGAAATTTTTATTGTTTCCATGCTACTTCATCTGCCTTCTTCTTACGTTGGTCTTTGAAGTATTTAAATGCACGAACCGCTAACATTACGATACCAGCCATTACTAACATATTTACCATAAACGCTAATACAGAACCAAGAGCTCCCATATTTGCAAATAAGCTACCCATTAGTAAACCACCAAGACCACCTAGTAATAAACCTTTCATAAAGCTTCCTTTATTACTTTTTGGTGCTGTATTTGTTGCTTTCGTTTTTGAATCTGGAGTCGTTTTTTGAGAATTTACATTTGAGTCTTTTTTGTTTAAATCAACTTTTGACTTTTGACCTGAACTTGGTGTAAATGATTTTTTACCAGATTTGTAACTTTTCGCTGCCGCATGATCTACGAACATAAAGCTGCTAGCCCCAAAGATAACCATGAATGCTGTCATTACTGCTACAAGTTTTTTCAACATATTATATCCATTCTCCTTTTATATAGATATATGTGAAATCTATCTTTCTAGTAAATTCAGAATGATAGATTTGTTTTTAAGAACATTTTAAAGGTTCTTATGAACTTATTATATGAACTTTTGTCGAAATATGCAAGTATTATTTACTTCCGACAGTTTGGTGACAAAGGAAAAATTAAGCAAAACAGAATTGACTTTAAATGAAACAAAACATATTATAAGTTCATAAGAACTTTTTATTATTTTGGAGGTGAAAAGATGGAAACATTTCATCTCACACGAAACGAAATGGCTACCCTTCTTCTATCACTAAGAGGATGGAATACGAAAAAGCCTCTCGGTATTTTACAAGAAGCTTGGGCAAAGTCACATAAAAAAGATATTGAAAGCGGACAAAGCGTTACAGCTTTTATTACTACCGCACTTTCACCTATTTTTGAAAAGCTGATTAAAATTGACGATACTGATGTCGGTTTTTCTTTAAATGAAATAGTTGCGCTTGGCAATCAGATTGAAAACACAAGTTTCTCTGTAACTGCTATGCAAAACTGGGTGAAACGAGATATAAAAGAAATGATTGGCTCTCCTCAAAAGGGGAAAAAATATTCAATTGAACAAGCAGCCTTACTATTTATTGTCGAAGATTTAAAAACAGCACTTGATTTTGAATCCATTCGTAAGCTATTACGCCTTATTGTAAATGACCCAGCCGATCGAAGTGATGATTTAATCAATCCTGTTCATTTATATGTAGCATACTCTTCTCTATTTGAAGAACTCAATCAAGGGAATTGCTTACAATTAAATGCAACAGATACCGTTCATACAATTGAAAACATCGTAAAAGAAAAAGCTGATAAAATCGCAAGCAAGTTCGATCAAATTAATAACGAACAACGCGAAGCAATTCGTAACGCTATTATTATTGCGACCCTTTCTGTACATACCGCATATGTACAAATGTTAGCAAAACGTTACGTAACAGCAACTTTATTTTTACAGAACTTAGATGTGAAGCCTTAAAAAACAAGCATCCCCCTGTACTACGTATATGACGGGGGGATGCTTGTTTTCAATCAATATAAAATACAAAAATCATTTTACATCTAAACTTACGTTTCCATCTCATTCATTTTTTATTTTCGAACCAAATCAAATTGAATAGGCATATTCTTTTTTAGGCAATTTTACTATCTCTTGAATGAAATTTGATTTCTCTAAAATGTCCTCTAACTGCCCCTCACTATAGACGTAAATACCACCTACATATGAACTGTACGCCTTTTTCTCAGTTATTACTGCTAAGGTGCTATTTTCCTTTTTAAAATCACCCTCTAGTCCTTTTTCAAAAGATAAACTTTTGGCTTCTGAAAAATAAAGGTGAATTAACGTCGCTAATTGTACGTCCTCTGATTTTGCAAAGTACTTTATTTCATTTAAAATCATTTCATCTTGTAACGGAAGAAAGTCTTCTACTTCTAACTTCTCTCCTTTATGAAAGAAGTTTTGAAGTTCAGGAGTATAGAACGAAAGATTTTTCTCCTCTATCATTTTTAAAATTGTTTGCAGCAATATGTCTTTTCCTATCACAAACGGGTGGCCAAATCCATTATTGTAAAGCTCTTCTTTCATTTTCATTAATTGTTCGATGAAGGGGATTCCTGATTCTTCAATAACAAGTTTATCGTCAATTAAACGCATGTTAGCAATCAATTCTTCTATCTGTAAACCTTCTAATTCAAGCGATGAGTAATATAAATCTCTATTCCAAAAATCTAATTGATCCATTCCTAATGAATTAAATAAGAGCTCATCTATAATTGGAAAAACTCCATCTTCTGTTAAAGCTTTCGTTACATCATCTAATAATCTATGTGTTTGATTTAAAATCGTACGTATTTCTTCGTCCTCTTGAATGATTCGTACCGTCCACTCACCATGATCTTCACCCGATATTTGCTGAAAACAATGTGAATATGGCCCATGTCCAACATCGTGTAGAAGGGCTACAGTAGATACTAGCTTTCGTTCATATTTCGATAAATGTATGTCACCAATCTCAGTAAGATGTTCTATCACTTTATTTACTAGCACATATACACCTATCGAATGTTCTTCCCTCGTATGCATTGCGTTCTCATGTAAAAAATAAGTATGTCCTTGTTGTTTAATATTCGCCAACCTTTGAAATGCTTTTGTATCTATCAATCGAAGGATATCTCTATCACGAATAGAGATTGGTCCATAAATCGGATCTGTAATATACATACGTTCTCCTCCTATTTTTGTAAATGAAAGACCTATACCATTATACTTAATTTTCAGTCTATTATCATTGATATATGAGAAATTTTTAATAATCTTTTCATTAACCCTTCATGAAAACGTGGCTTATATCTTTTACTATAATAATTATGAGAGACATAAAAGAATTGAAATAGCAATCCCCTATGTAAATAAGGTATAATCTACATATAGTGAACCTTTTACGTCATTAAATAAAAGGTTCTTATACTCAAAAATTCATAAACTAGAAGGTGCAACAATGTTAAGTAGTTTTATTCATTCAGTATTAACGTTTTTTGAAGGATTAGGTTATTGGGGCATTATGCTTGGACTTATGATTGAAATTATCCCAAGTGAAATTGTCCTTGCTTATGCAGGATACTTAGTATTCAATGGAAGTATCTCATTTATAGGCGCTGTTGTATTCGGTACAATTGGCGGTGTTATTGCTCAAATCTTTATTTATTGGCTTGGACGATACGGCGGACGCCCTATATTAGAACGTTACGGAAAATATATTTTCATACATAAAAAACAAATAGATGCTGCAGAAGATTGGTTTAATCGTTACGGAACTGGCGTCATTTTTACAGCACGCTTCATTCCAGTAGTGCGTCATGCGATTTCAATTCCTGCTGGTATTACAAAAATGCCATTACTACGTTTCACTACATTAACAGCACTTGCGATTATCCCTTGGTCTATTATTTTCATTTATTTAGGTGAAAAACTAGGTGAAAATTGGGAGAATATAAATGATATTGCTGGTCCGTATGTGAAATCATTCGCAATTGGTGGCGTCGTACTTATACTTTTATACTTCGTTATAAAAAAATGGACAAAAAAGCGTAAAAATCTCGCTTAAGAATATAATAAAAACCGCTATAAATTCATTCGGAATTATAGCGGTTTTTTATTTATATATGAATTAATCTTCAGGAATTATATAATACCTTTCCATCTACATTTACATGGATAAGCAACCATTTGATCATTTCTTTCGTATATTATCTCAAAAAGGAGTGATTCCCCTATGCATTGGCAGCAAAAAATACCGTACTTAATCGGACGCCCTATCGGCATTTCCTTCATAAATGGGCAAGGAACTTCTGGTGTATTATGTTCAGCGCATGATGGTCAATTATATGTGTATGAATACCTTTATCAAGCTCAGTTTGCAATGAAACATTATGATTATAGACAGATTCAAGATATACATGCATTCCCAAATTGTCCTCACCAAAATCCTCTATACTAAAAAAATCGGAACGGCTCATAGCCATTCCGATTTCTATACTTTATTTCTCAGAATAAAATTTCTGCACTGCTTCATCAAAATAAATCCAACCTTTCCAGCCCAAATGAATCGTATCTTTTAAGAAATACTTATCATATTCATGACCAGAGAAATCAATTACTGGATATCCTGCTTTCTCAACCTGTTCTCGAACTTTTTTATAATACACTTCACGGCGTTCTTTCGGGAAGCCAGTATAATCATACCAAGGCCCATTTACAGGTACAGAAATAAAGAGTGGTTTGACATTTTTCTCTTTAAATAACTCTAAAATAATTTGTAAATCATCGTATTCTGGTGATTCATCATATGTTTCATTTGCTCTAAAGTTTTTTAAACCTTTTAGTTTTTTCTTCAGATTATTCTTATGATAATACGGATTTTCAATTCCGAATGTATTTGTAGTAGACTCAGCTTTCCCTTCTTGTTCTGCATGTTTACGTGCGTCTTCCCAAGAAATTGAACGAAGTCCGATATTTGTTTTCTCCTTCATCGGTTCGATTTTAAATAAAGAGTTAAATATATCTCTATGATCTAAAATATTTCGATGCATATAAGCAAGTGGTTTAACTAAACCTGCTTTTATGTTATGTTTCGTATCATTATATACAATACCTTCTAATGAATTTTTTAATATATCATCTTCTTGAACAACTTTATAATCTAATAGCCGTTTCGCGATTTGCTTTTTCATTTCTGGATTTATCTTATCATTAAAAATAAAATGATATGCTTGTTGTTTGGAGAAATTATTAGTGAAATCCCCTTGTGAGACACCAGTCTTTGTAAACCATTGTGGTGATAGAACAAAGACTACTTTTTTACCTTCTAATTCATCCATAGTAGATGTCATATTTAAAATATGAGCTAAACTTTGTGTACCGCCAGTTCCAATTAAAAACGGTGTAAAACCAGCTGGATTTACTTTGAAATAATTAGACGGATGATATGCATCCATTCGTAAAAATTCTGATGAACCGTACATCGGTAAATACTGTGAATTCTCTAACATTTTTTGCTGTAAGAAAACACTTTGTAATTTCTCTTTTTGTAAAGAAGTTGCCGCATCTTCTACCTTCTTATCACTAATAAGCGATACTAAACTTTTCGATGGGATTAGAATGATAATGAAAAAAAGCACACATGCTAAAATTATAGGACCAAAAGCATGCTTCATTTTCATCTTCTGTCCCTCTTTCTATCGTTATTAAATTGTAACCCTTGTTTTTGACACGTCATCTTTTCTCTCCTTTGTCTCTATACATGTTCCATTCTATTTATCTATTATATACATGTATGTATTTCCTTCCTTGTTCTATTAAGCCCTATATAAATAGCGCAAGAAAATGTTTCCATAGAAACATGTTAATTATACAAGATTCTACATAAATTTCACACTGGAATTTTAGGGTGTGTCTAAAAACTGTTGTTCATTGTGTTAATCGAAAAATGGCAGCGATATACACAAAGGCTAAAAAAGAAGATGCCAGCTTATCATACCGTGTTGCGATTCTACGGAAATGCTTGATTTTATTGAAAAAACACTCCACTAAATGGCGTTCTTTATATAAATACCAATCCACATTCCAAGGAGCTTTCGCATTTGATCTGGGTGGAATGGTATAGGTTGCTTCATGATTGGTAATATAGTTACGAATCGTATGAGAACCATAGGCTTTGTCACCAAGAATATTGCTGCCCTTAATTGGTATTTCATCCAAAAGCTCGCAAACTGGAGTGCTATCAAAAATATTTCCGCCAGTCAAATGAAATAAAATGGGGTTGCCTAAACCATCAACAATTGTATGGATTTTGGTAGTTTTTCCACCGCGACTCATGCCAATATGCTGATGAAACTCATGATTTATGGCCTTTTTTTGCACCAGCACTATGTTGATGCGCTTTGATACTGGTTGAATCTATGCTGAGATTTTCAAAATCCGGTTCAGCATTTAATTCTTGAAAAATGGTCAGTAGGACACCTTCATCACGCCATTTGCAGAAGCGAGCATACACGGTTTTCCATAAGCCGTAATGGTCCGGCAAATCACGCCAGGGAGCGCCGCTCCTAGCTATCCATAAAATAGCATTGAACATTTCACGATTACTTCTTTTAGGCGGACGACCAGTAGAATACGGTGGGAAAAAGTCTTTGATTTGTTCCCATTGTTCATTTGTAAGTTCGTAGCGGCGTGGCGTCATAGAAAATACCTCTCTCTAAATGGTTTGAGGTAATCCTACCATAGAAATAGTTTTTAGACACACCCTAGTAATAATTTTATTTTTTAACAATAAAAAAACATATGAAATGTCTAGAATTCTTCGGATGATGTATGAAGTTCAAAATATGATAATAAACGCCCGCTATGATTAACTTCATGAGTATATATAAACCCGAGCTTTCGTAAAAGTTTTTTCGAGCTCTCATTTGCTACTTTAACTCTAGCAATTATTCTTGTTACATTCAAAGTCTCTATTGCATATTTAATGGAAGCCTCTGCTGCTTCTAATGCATACCCATTCCTCCAATGTTCTGGGTCAAGGAGATACATAATTTCTATTGCACCTGTTTCATCTACCTTTCTTAAACCACAATGTCCTAAAAGCTTTCCTGTTTCACTATTAAATAACAACCATACCCCGAAGTCATACTGTTCCCAATGTAAGATAAGTTGCCCAATATAATCATTTGTTTCTTCCTTCGACATTCCTCTTGATTTAGCCAACCATTTGCCAACAGTATCTTTTTTTAATATGTTATAAAACTGATTAATATCTTCTACAATTGGTTTCCTCATAAATAATCTTTTTGTATAAATTACTTTCTCTTCTTCAAACATAGACATCATTTCCCCTCCAAATACTGTTTACAGACTAATAAATTATACCATGAACTATTTTTCTAACTTTAAATAAGAAAAACAGACTATCACATACATGAAGTCTGTTTCTCCATTCTTTTATTTTTGTACATCTGCCCATTTTAAACTTGTAGCTGGACCAAATTGATGTACATATAAATCTTTCACATATGGTTTTTGTAAGTAAGATAATCCGCGCTGGAATACCGGTGCAATTACTGCATCATCAAGTAGCATTTTTTCAGCTTCTTGCATTGCTTTCCAGCGAGCCTTTTCATCATTACCTAATTCTGTTTTAATCTTCTTAATTAACGCATCATATTCTGGGTTTGCATATTCTGTATTATTGACGCTACTTCCAGAAAGGAATACTTCTAAGTAAGTCATTGGATCTGGATAATCTGGTAACCAGCGTGATAACGACATTTCATATTCTTTCTTCTTCTCAAGTGCTAATTTTTGCGTATGTGGTTGTAATTTCACATTCACTTTTAATCCTGGTAAGTTTTTCTCAAGCTGCTCTTTAATGTACTCTCCAACTTTTAGTAACTACTCAGCTTCTTCAAATAAAAAAACAGGCCAAATACATGTTTCCGATTCGAAAACATGAAAAGAAAATACTCCAATCAGAGAAAGAATCTATGCCAAATAGAGAAATTCTCTTATGAAGTCGTGTTATTCCAAGGAACCGTTCTAGTTTCTATGACTTGGTTTATCGCTTGTAAGACCGATTGTTTTTGTTTTTTCATGGTACTCATAAAGCTTCGTATCTGACAAAAAGATTCTGCGCCTTTCTTACTTCGGAAAGTCCCAGACACTTTCTGTTTTACTTTCGTCATCCGAATATCCCGTTCTGCTTGATTGTTATCAAATGGAATGGCTGGATGTTCTAAAAACCCTAGAATTCTGTCAGAATACTTGACGAAGCGATTCCATAAATTTTGAGAAGGCGTCTGCTTTCCTTTCTTCTTTTGTTTCGTGGAAAGAATCTGTTGTTCTTTCAATATGGATTGATACATAATAAACAGATTCTTTTGCGTCGCTTTTGGCATGGTACCTTCGGATTGCTTTTTCATCGTCAACGCTTGCGTTAGAAATTTCTGCATCTGTTGTGCCCATTGTTCTCCAGTACTATCTATAATTCCTTGTAAATCTCGTAAGAGATGGGCATTACATAAAACGTGACGACAATCTGTATACGCATCATACGATTTCCAACCATCATGCATCGCAATTCCAGAAAAAGATGGCAAGATTTCTCCAGCATCCATTGCTTCTTTTCCACGTTTTTGATGAATATGTTGCAATGTCACCTCCGGTGTACTGGCAGTATGTAACCATTGTGTTTTGTTTTCTACACGCATACCAGTTTCATCAAAATGGACAACAGGAGACTGCAGAATCTTTTCCTTTACTTCTTTTATGAATGGCTGCAATTGAGAAGCGAAAGCCTGTGTATGATTTACCAGGGTTCCTTCGCTTATAGAATGTCCAAAACAATCCTGAAAGAATTCTTTTGTTCGCTTCAAAGAAATGCATTGATAATGCGTTAAATAGGGAATCAGTCTTTTTATATTTGGACCATATTGAACAGGACGAGATACTGTCGAAGGAAATTGGGCTTCTTGGATAGAATGGCAATGTGGGCATTCTTTCTGTTCTACTTTATGTTCTGTCACTTCGATCTGAATAGGTGGTAAGTCATACACTTGGCGAATGCGATACCCTTTTACAGGCTCGTGGTTCAAGGAAGTATGACAACAAGTACAATATGTAGGAGAATGTGTAATCGTATGATCTGGAGTCGCTGTCAAACCAAGAGTATGTCCCTTGTGGCCCAACTGGCCACCCGTTTGACGATGAGACGGTTTGCGCAAACTTTTTGTAACGGGCTTACCCAAACCATCTGTAGAAGGTGGCTTATGACTATTTTTGGAGTTTTTTTTTGAAGCATTTTCTAGTTCTTGTATACGTTTTTCTAACTTAGAAAATGTTTCTTCAAATAAAGAAATAACAGCTTCAGGTCCTTTTTTATATGTATCTAAAATAATTTTTCGATCGACCATAAGATTCACCTCCCCTGTTTGATATACTCAGTATTTACAAATGGGAGGCATATGAAACTAGTAAAATTTAAAAAAGACACCGAAAGGTGGCTGAGTAGTTACAACTTTTTTAAAGTTTTCCAAGTCATAATTTAATAGTTCTAACGTCACTTCATCTGTACCTGTTTCTTGCTTTGCCTTTTCCCAATATTCTTTCGCTTTTTTTACATCAGTTTTATTAAACTCACCTGCCGTACTTCTAAAATCTTTTTTATCTGGTCCCTTTAAAAATCCTTTTGGTACGTAATAGTTTGCTGCAACCGATCCATCATTTAAAAATGAATCTGCGAGTCCCTTCTTATCAAAAACTGTACTTAGCGCAAGACGTGCATTTTTATTTTTAAGAATCGGTACATTTTCATTAAATCGGAAGAAGTACATAACTGGATCTGTATATTGTTTTAGCTCTTTATTATTTTTATATTTATCTACGAATTCTGTAGAAATAACAGCTCTATCAACTTTATCTGTTTCATATAAATTTACCGCAGTTGAAATTTCTTTTACAATTTGATAGTTTACTTCATCTAACTTCACTTCTTTTTTATCCCAATACTTATCGTTTTTCTTCATTGTAAAACTAGCTTCATGCTTCCACTCTGATAATGTAAACGGTCCATTATATACCGCTTTATTTGCTTCTAATCCATATTTATCACCTTGCTCTTTCGCATATTTTTCGTTAATTGGATAGAAGGATGGTAAAATTAATAATTTCGTAAAATACGGTACAGGATGTTCTAGCTCTACGACGAATGTTTTATCATCCTTCGCTTTTACTCCTAATTCATCTAGACCTAGTTGTTTTTTATTTATCTTCTCAGCATTTTTTACATCGTACGCAATGTATGCATATTGAGAAGCAGTATCTGGATTTATCAATTGCTTCCAAGCGTATACGTAATCATGAGCGGTTACTGGCTCTCCGTTAGACCATTTCGCATCACGCAATTGGAATGTATATGTTTTTCCATCTTTACTCACTTCATATTTTTGTGCGCCGGCTTCAATTATTTCATCATTTTTCGATAGACGGAATAGTCCTTCCATTACGTTATTCAAAACGTTAAACGAGACCGCATCTGTTACTTTCCCTGAATTTAACGACGGAATTTCACCTGTTTCTAGTAACTGTAATACTTTCTTCTCATCTTTCGGCTTTGTTGCAGTTTTTTCTTTTACGCAACCAACTAAAAATGAAGAAACTAATAGAGTACTAACTAATGAGTAACGAATAACTTTTTTCATTTAAAAACCCCCTTCTATTTTTAAGGTAAGTAACGACGAGCACCAGCGTATTCTTCTATATATCCTGGTGTATTTAGCGGTATAATCTCTACCGACCTTTCAGCTCTTGGTGAGTGAATCATATTGCCATCACCAATATACATTGCAACGTGATGGACACTACCTTTCCCTTGATCATGTGCAAAGAAAATTAAATCTCCTTTTTGTAGATTTTCTTTATCAACTGCAACCCCTGCTCTTGATTGCGGTCCAGAATCTCGCGGAATTGTAATGCCGTGCGATTTATAGATCGTATGTGTGAAGCCAGAGCAATCAAATCCAAAACCACTTGTACCAGCCCATATATACGGTAAGCCTAAAAACATTTTCCCTGTGTTAATTAAATCATTGGCCGCCGGAGTTGGAATATCAGTTTGAGATCGGTAAACTGTTCCATCATTTTTTCGTAGCCATGCTTTCTGACCGTTTGGCAACAATACATGGTATGAAATTGTGTCTTCACTTAATAGCGGCAGTCTTGTATTATAACTGACTTCAAGTGATTTATGTTTTTCAGAAGGATTTATATATAAAATCGCTGTTGGTTTAGTTATTAAGACAAAAGGTTCATTTGTTTTATCTGCAAATTCTTGATTATATGTTAATTGTTTTTCAGGCATCCAGCCCGGATAACCTTCTTCATTTCGTGGTGTTGGCTGTCCATGCACTAATACCTTCACCCATTCGCCTTTCTTATCAATAACAGTTACTTCTTGACCGAGTAAAGCTTGTGTTTCTAATTTATTTGCATTTGTTAACCATAGTTTCTCGTCAAGTGTCATTGATTTCGTCCATTTCCATAGATCCACTGGATTTATTGCACTCGGTGTATCGATTGGTCTTAATGAATCAGGTGCTGTCCATAACGTTGCAGCAGATACATCTATAAATGCTTTATTATCCTTCTTTTCTTCAGCATTTGCCGATGTAAACGATGAAAATATAAATAAAGTTGTTAAAAATGCAGTTCCTACTTTTTTCATATATATCCCCCTTAAAAGATAGTTTACTTGTCTCTTCTCCTAAGATTTACTATTCACTGTCGATTGAAGGTTTACCTTTGATCCAGAATAAGTCATTCCTTCTGGCTCTTCCATTAACCAAAGCGGTGCATCAAGATCAAAATAATGAATATTAGGATGCGCTGCCGCTAAATGCGCAACAGCACTAACGGAAAGTGAAGACTCCATCATGCTGCCCACCATACACTTCACACCAGCTGTTTCTGCGATATCAGCAATACGCCATGCTTCACGTATGCCACCACATTTCATTAATTTAATATTAATGAAATCTGCATATCTTCCTTGAACGAGCTTTAATGCGTCACTTGCTGAAAATATACTTTCATCGGCCATAATTGGCGTTTGCACACGATCTTTGACGTACTTTAACCCATCCCAATCTTTCGCGTGTACTGGTTGTTCAATAAATTCTATATTTAAATTACGATTTTCCATCTCTTGAATGATAGAAACCGCTTCTTTTGGACTCCAACCTTGATTCGCATCTAAACGTAATGTCGTATTTCTTGGTACCACATTTCGAATTGCCTCAATACGTTCCAAATCTAAATGCGCCTCTTTACCCACTTTAATCTTTAATATTTGAAATCCTTTTTCTATATGTTTCTTCGCTTCTTTTGCCATTAATACAGGCTCATCCACACTCACTGTAATATCGGTATGAATTTCTTTCTTCCCGCCTAACAATGCATATAACGGCACATTTTGATATTGGCAATATACATCATATAAAGCGATATCTACCGCTGCTTTCGCACTTGAATTTCCAATACAACTCATTTGAATGCGCTGTAGTAACTGCTGAAATTGAATGATATTTTGACCAATTAAACATGAACGCATCGGCCCTAAAATCGCTTCTTGCATTCCGCTGGTGAAATCCCCCGTAATAACTGGCGTTGCGGCTGCAGCCCCCTTACCAATCACTCCTTCGTCTGTATGAATATAAACATCTATACTTTCAATTTCGGTTACAGTACGAAGCGCGGTTTTAAACGGTGTATGCAGTTTTACACGTCTACGATTTACTTTTACATCTGTAATTTTCATTTTGTTCATCCTTTCGTTCTCCAATGAAGTGAAATTTTAATCCACCGGAGATTTATACCCACGGATTATTAGGTAAACCCATTGGGCATTTACTCTCCTATCTCTCTACTTTATTTTCGTTTACTTTTAATGTAGGACGATAATGTGAAATAAAAAAATCCAGCCATAAGAATGATTCTTACGGCTGGATTTTGTCTATGATTGAGTAGACAAAGCAGCAAGCTGATTATATTTTTTCTGTGCATCTTTTAGCGCTACAAGTAACGCTTTTTGAGAAGAACCGAAATATCGGTTCTTTACTTCCATTACTAACGCCGGGTCATTTATATTTTTATGTAGAAATAAATATTTAACAAATTGAGATGTTAATGCAATTGTCGCTGAGCAGTCTGCATCTACAATTTCCCCTGTATCCTTAACAAGGATAAATGCTACGAAATAGCTTTTAAACTTTTCAGTAATGGGATTATTTTGAGGTGCTTTCGCATCCCCTACGATATAAATTGTATTTGAAGCGTACACAGCTATCTTCCTTTCTTATACGAGGATAACGGGTTTCTTAATAGTCGTATGAGCGAGGAACTCAACGTTGATTAAAAAATGTATCCGCTTACCTTGTATTATAATATAATTGACAGAATTTTAACAACATTTATTTTAGTGTATATTCCATATTTATGAAAACAGCTTAAACTCTTCATTTTTACAATATGTGATTGTTCCTTGTACCATGACATTCATACATAAAAAACTGCACCTCCAATTGTTAGACGCTGCCTAACAATTGGAGGTGCAGTTCAATGGCTAACTGTTTTTTTATTACTTTGGCATCACAAATATAGTTTCATTTGACTTAGAAAATTGATACTCTTTTCTCGCTAACTTCAAAATTTCTTCCTCATCGTCTGTTAAATTTTCTATGTTAGTCTTTAAAGAATCTTTATCTTTCTTTAAAGATACTAATTGTTTCTTTTGATCCGTAATCGTATCTTTCTTTTTATCAATTACTTCTTGTTGTTTCGTTAAAATATATTGAACGTACAGAGTAGTTGCTGCAATAAAAAGGACCATTAAAATAAGACGCCTTAACTTCTTTTTATTTATCTTACGCTTGTCACTAGGTTGTGATGATTGTTCTGGTATATTAGGAACATTTACTCGTTTGAGTTTCCTCATTCAAATCCCCCTAACCCATATTTTTCACTACCATCGGCACGTTTTCTTACTAAACTAAATTCTATTCTTATAAAATAAACTCCTTCACAAAAATATCCCATAAATTAACCAATTAAAGATAGCATTCGACGACATTTCTACATTTACACCGTTTTTTTTTATACATACTGCTATAAAATAGTAGTTTCTGTAATTCTTTTTCTACTATATGTAGAAGAGTTTTTTCACACACAAAATTCTTACCCCACATATCCATGTTATAACATGCTTACAAGGAGGAGAAATATGCATTACCGCACATTAGGTAAAACTGGAATAACTGTTTCTGAAATAGGTTTTGGGGCATGGGCAATCGGTGGTGATGAATGGGGACCTGTTAACGATAAACAATCTATAACTGCTATAAAAAAAGCAATTGAGTGTGGTGTGAATTTTATTGATACTGCGGATGTGTATGGTTTAGGACATAGTGAAAAGTTGGTGGCTACCGCGATTAAAGGACATCGTAATGATATTATCCTATCAACGAAAGGTGGTTTAATCGGACACCACTACGACCCTAATGGAGTTCCTGTATATGATACTCCCGAAAAAATCATCGCCGTATTTGAAACAAGTTTACAACGTCTTCAAACAGATTATATTGATCTTTATTTTTGTCATATTTGGTGGCATAATCGTAGAGAAACAGAAGCATTTCTACGTGCATTTGACATATTAAAACGTGATGGAAAAGTAAGGGCAGTCGGTGTTTCGACTCATGATTTACAATACATTCATCATTTCAATAACAACAACGAAATTGATATCGTACAGCTTGATTACAATATATTAAATCGAAAACCAGAAAAAGATATATTACCATTTTTACAAGAGAAAAATTTAGGAGCTGTTATTCGTGGTCCATTAAAAATGGGCATTTTAACTGGAAAATTCACAAATAAAACAATTTTTCCGGATGGAGATTTACGCAAAGATTGGCCAAATGAAACTTGGTTTCAAGAAGACTTACAAACTGTAAAGAAACTTCGGTTGCTCTCAAATAAAAATCAGACCTTAGGGCAACTTGCACTTCGCTATGTACTCTCTCATCCGGCAGTAAGTGTTGTAATTCCTGGTGCCAAAACAGGAATACAAGCACAAGAAAATGCAAATGCATCTGTTCGCCCTATGTTGAGTGATGAAGAGCTTAACTATATTCATTCAATATAAAAAGCCCAATTCGGGCTTTTTAATTTGGGAAACTAATATCATACTCCATTCGCTTCGCTGTGTCCTCTGCAACATGCACACCTAACAAGTTTTTCACAATATGAAATACCATATTAATTCCAGCTGAAATTCCGGCAGATGTTATAATATGTCCTTCATCTACAAACTTTACATTTTCTATAACTTCAACATTTTGAAACTCATTTTTAAACTTTTCAATACTAGCCCAATGTGTTGTTGCTTTTAAACCTTCCAGTAAACCTGCTTTCGCCAGTAATAGCGCTCCTGTACAAACTGAAGTCATCAGCTTTACTTCTTTCATTTGTTGGCGAATCCATTTTATTACTATTTCATTTTTTATTTCATATTCTCTAGCACCTAGCCCGCCCGGAATTATTAAAATATCCACTGGTGGTAAATTTTCAATACTATAATCTGGCTGTACCTTCAATCCGTTCCTTGCTGTAATCATTTCCCCATTCTCGCTAACTGTATAAACAGTAAATGGTTTTTCCTCATTCACCTCAGTTACAGAAAAAACTTCAAATGGCCCTGCAAAGTCTAACACTTCTACTTCATTAAATAAAAATATACCAACACTCCATTTATTCATCATAAGTTCACTTCCTGTTTCAAATGATGTAATAGATGATCATATCCTTTTTCTAATGCAATATCATACGCTGTTTTCCCATCATTTTTCTTTATCATCTTATTAGCTCCATTTTTAAGGAGTAACATAATTATTTCTTCATTTCCTAATAATGCCGCTTCGTGAAGTCCTGTCCAGCCACCACTTTGCATAATATTTACATCTAATCCTTTTTCAATTAAGAAAGCAACAAGTTCACTTTGCTTGTTCGCAATTGCTGCTTGCAAAGGCGTATTTTCATTTTCGTTTTTCGCTCTACTATGTATATCTGCACCACTTTCTAAAAGAAAACTCGCTATTTCTTTCTGTCCAAAATAAGCTGCTAAATGAAGTGGTGTCCATCCATCTTCACTACATTCGTTAACAATACTTGGACTCGCCTTTATAAACTTCACTACTTTTTCCTTATTACCACTTATAACAGCTTGTGCTATTGATTGTAAATGCTCCATAATAATCTCCCATCCTTCAAAATATTTAAGCATCTCCTTCTACATGTTCTATTCATTATTATATTTTCCTTTTAAAACCTTAAGTTTACATAATAATATTATATATCACTTTTTGTGCTTAATGCTGAATAGCAATAATGTTAAAAATACTGCCTTTAAACAATGAAGACCATGATTTCATTAGAATGACTGAAAAAGCAAGCAAAAAACTATACACATAGTTTTCATCATATTTGTTCAGTTGCATGAACTAAAACAGGTAATGTTTATTCTGCTATTTATGCTTTCAACATATCAAATAATATTATTCCAATAAAAAACAATCCATTTTAAAAATGGATTGTTTTTTTATTTCTGTTTTATGCGGTTTATTTTATTTTTGTATTTTCAATGATAGAATAATTATATTTACAAAAATGAAACACTACTATCTTAGCCCCTCTTATAGTAAGTTTTTCGTTCGAAAACAAAAATACAATTTCACCTTACAATTGAAAAAACATATGTAAAAGTTTCTAAAACAGCTGCCTTATCATACTAATCTATAGCAATTCTGTCTTCTTCCCTTACCTGTTTCCTTTAACACATACGATTTTAAAACTAGCGCCGTTAATGAATCTGTTAATGTTTTATATGATAAATTTGATAATGCCAATAGATCGTTCGTATATAACATTCTATGCTTCTCTAATAATAATAGTACTAATCGTTCAGACGGTTTTAATGCCTCGTCACTTTCTAGTATAAAGTCTATATTTTTCATTTCTCTAATTACTACTCCTTATATAAAAAAATACTTTAGGTGCTAATTTAATATGAAAATAATACATAACAAAATTATAGATATATTAAAATAGTACCATCTAAAAACACTATTATACTATAACATAGAAGTAGTGTTTCCCCAAATAGGAAATGCTTTTTTATATCGCTGTAAGATTCTTGCAAATGTACATAATATTTTGTACCATTACCCGCCAAGTTTTCTTCTAATTTCGCTGCTCATCCTGATGTATTTGTAATCAATGAAGTTCTTCTAAATTTATAAACAAATAAAAAACGGTTCGTCTATCATGCCCTAAACATGAATGACAACCGTTTTCTAGTTTCTTCTTAATTAACATGCTCTATCTTAAATATTTCTTGCAATATGCGGCTTACTGTAATAACTTGTTCCACCGCCACCTACAACTACTTTACCGCCTTTTTCGAAAATTAATAATTTACTTGAACCATCTGCAAGAAGCACTATTACTTCAGCATTATTACTTGTTGCTATATAAATTACATAACCACTCTTTGATATACAAGTTTCCCAATTCGCATCAAATTCTGATCTTACTACACGATTTGAATACACTTGATTTTCAATTCTATCTTGTTCTACGTTTTCCAAATTTATTCTCCCCTCTTCCCTGCATAGTTATATATATTAAAATAGCACCATCTAAAATAGTGACCGATTTTAACATAAATAGTATATGTAATTAGTAGGAGAATGCTTGGACAATAGAAACGAAATAGACTTCGGGAATTTTACAATTGAAACTTCTCTTTAATCATTTCCGCTACTTCTTTTGCACTCAAATACGTGTTATTAATTTTTATATACTCTTCTTTTTCAATTTCACCATGAAGAGAGTTTAATCTATGCATTTTCATCGTTTCTTTCAAATTATTTTCAGACCACTCAATATCTCTTTTTTTCGGTTTATGTTCTAATCTATTCGGGCTTTTATTTCGTTCTAATCTTTCATCTAATTCCGCTTCCAGCTCTACAAAATACACTGTCCCACCTTTTGATTCAAAAATATTTTCTACATGATGTATATAATCCCAATCCTCTTGGAGGTCAAATGCCCATATATACGTAAAAATCATTCCAGATAAATCACTTTTAGATACTTCTTCAAATATTTCATTACGAAATAAACTTACTAGTCTTTTTGCTTCTTTCGTACTGTAATCAAAAATTGGACTTACTAAATCAATTGTCATGTGGTTATGAAAAAGTTTTAAACCGGTTAATGTTGCTAATTCTTGCCCCACTGTCATTTTTCCAACTGCTTGTGGGCCAAATATTAATATAAGTTTCATTTATTTCCCTCCAATCTTTCTCTATAAACCATTACATAAAATAAAAAATAAGACAGCCGATTTTAAAACGATTGCCTTATTTTTTATTCATAGTTTTAGTTCTATTCTTTTCGCACAGCTTCAAAAGTAATCGTTTGATTTGCATTTGACGGTTCTTTTTCATAAACATATTCAGTAGAGCGAGTAATGTTTGAGAAACCTATACTTTCTAAAAGAAGTATAAACTCTTCTATTCCATACCAGCGCAGCGCAAAGCGTTGCAATTCTGTTTGTACTAACTGTCCTTTACTCCACTTTTCATATTTCAAATATGATACAGTAACTTGGTTCAGCCAATCTATTTCAATTGATTTATTTTCTAATGTGATTCCGTCTCCGCTTGGCAAAGAGAAAGTCGATGTATGAATTTCCCCAGTCTTCCATTTATGCGGGAGCATAATATCTACGATTAATCGTCCACCTGGATTAAGATGTTCATAAAAACATTTCAATGCATTTATAGAATCCACACGATTTTCAATTAAACAAAAAGATCCAGTAGGAATGATAATTGCGTCATATTTATGCGGAAGTGAAAATTGTTGCAAGCTTCCTTCATACAAATTAGGATGTAAGCCTCTCTCTTTACAGCGCTTACGGCAAGAATCTAGCATTTCAGGTGAATAATCTATCCCATCCACTTTAAAACCAGCCTCTAGAAGCGGAATGATGACACGCCCTGAACCTACTGCAGCTTCGAGGATTCTTCCTCTACAATCTTTTAAACGTTCTTTGTAATACTCAATATCACCATTTAAAGAATAACCGACTGGTTTTGTGTAATCATACAGTTCCGTACAAAGTGTACTATAAAAGCTAAACATTTATTTTCTCCTCCGTTTTTACGTACGGAAGATTTCAATTCAACTAATCTTCCTGTACCTCTAATTTTAATGAGATTTCGAAAGAGCTGACTGTCATAATATATCACTCACTTTCCATAGAATATAATGATATTGTATTACATAACCTTCCAATTTGAAATATAAAAATTTAAAATTCAGACTACAAATTAAAGAGCTTACTTTAGTAAGCTCTTTAGAAAAAATATTTATTTCACAATCGGCAATGTCACTTCACTTAATTTCACAGTAAGTTTTGTACCAGCTTTCGGTCTAATTGTATAATCATAATCACTTGCAATTAAAACAACTCCGATTTGATGCCCCGCTTTAAATACATAATCATCTGGCTGCATGTCCCATGTGAATGTATAATCTTTGCCCGGTTGAATCGCTGTTGAATTTTCTATACTCTTTACGTTTTGTGGGTCCATCCAGCCTCTCGTTACGATTTCCGGCTTCGCTCCTCCATAGTCAACAAGTAACGCTGTTAAATTTGATACAGATCGATCAATATTTCCTGTAATTGAAATCTTTGGTGTACCACTTATACGCGTATCTTTTTGCAGTACAGGCATTGTATATACTAATCGATTTGCTACTTCTAATTCTGGGTTTGCTACTAATTGGTTTGATTTTATTTGTGCATCATCTAAGAATGAGAAAACTTTATTAGCCGATCCCATACTTAGTGGCAAATTGACTGATTTATTGCTTAAATACATACGGATTTTTGAAGGTACAGCTGCTGGATCTGGCCAATTTTTTATCTTTTGCCACGTTTTATTTTCTCTTTGCACATCAACCATTGGTTCATCCATAATTCCATTTTCAATTCCGTACAACCAATAATCTAACCATTTATTTTGTGTTTGCTGCCAGTTATTACTTGATGTCCCACCATGACCACCTTGGTGTAGCCACATTTTACGCGGAACATTATTTTCTCCAAGTGCTTCCCACCATTGCGCGAACTGTTTCGTTTTAACATTCCAATCGTTTAAACCATGAACAACAAATACACTCGCTTTTACATTTTTAGCATCTTTTACATAGTTACGTTTATCCCAAAAATCATTATAATTACCTGTTTTTCGGTCTTGTCCAGCCGTTAACTCTTTTATAACTTGTCCGCAAACTTCAGGGTTTTCCCTTGTCAGTACTGCTTCTGCCATATTATCTGTATCTTCTCCTTGATATCCGCCTGGAGCAATGACTGCACCATTTGCACGATAATAATCATACCAACTACTAATTGCTGCGATTGGAATAATTGTTTTTAAACCTTCAACTCCAGTAGTCGCAACAGCATTTGGTAATGTACCATTATAAGAAACTCCAGTCATACCTACATTGCCTGTAGACCAATTTGCCTGAACTTCCTCACCCTGTTCTGTAAATGCTTTCGCGCGACCGTTTACCCAATCAATAACAGATTTTGTCCCGAGTATCTCTTGTTCATCTCCAGTTGTAGGGCATCCATCTGATTTTCCAGTACCGATACTTTCGCCTAAAATAACTGCATAACCTCTTGGCACGTAATAGTTCCCATACGAACCAAGATTAATCGCTCCATACGGTTTTCCTTCATACGCATACAATTCTTCATCTACATTATATACAGGAACATCTTTTAATCCAGATCGATATGGACTCATTTCATAAATAACAGGAACTTTCACATTCGGATCTGTCTTTGGACGCATAACTTTTATCGATACTCTGTCTTTCTTACCGTCTTGATCACTATCAACTTCTGTCTCTACATATAAATTTTCGATAATAGCTTCATCGAGAGAATAAATCGGTTTTGTCATCCCATTTTCTAATTCAATTTTCGTATTTTTAGTCTCTTCCTTCTTCTCTGCATGCACATCCATAGTAAAGCTAGGTATAATTGTTGCAGATAGCATTGCTGACAGTGTAATTGCCATTTTCTTTTTACTCAAAATATTCCCTCCCCTTATTCGTTCTCTTTTACTATATAACAAAATAACTGAAAATTCAGTTTTGTTTTTATATAAAAGTTGAGAAACTCAAAGATTTCTTATTAAGTAAAATTTAATGGAGGTGTGAAATTATTTTCCCACTCCCACCTTCTTTATAAAGTGAAACTTTAATCAACCCTCACCAATTGGACGTTTACGATCAGCAGGGCCACTTCTTTGCTTTCGCTGAATTTTGAGGTGGGGTCTTACTGCCCGGCAAATAGCGGAATAAATAGAGAAAAAGACAACCAATATTTCTATCGATTGCCTTACATTCCATTTATTATTTTTCTAACTCTTTAAAGGTATCTTTCAAGTCTTTATCAGATACCTTTATATCTGCATTTTTAAGCAGATCTCTAGTAACTTGTTGATGGAATTGAGGATCTTGTATACGTTGCTGTTCTAATTCTTTACGAATATTCTCTTTCTCTTCCTCATACGGTTTAAGCTCTTTTTTATCCGTTAGCTTAATAATATGATATCCGAAAGAAGATTTAACAGGTTCACTCAATTGACCAACTTCTAACTTATACGCAGCATCCTCAAATTCTTTCACCATCATACCAGGTCCAAATTCAGATAGTTCCCCACCTTTTTCTTTAGAACCTGGATCCTCTGAATATTGTTTAGCCAATGCCGCGAAATCTTCGCCACTATTTAATTTTTCTTTAATTTCTTTTGCTGTCTTTTCATCTTTTACTAAAATATGGCTAACTTGAAGCTTTGGCTTATAATGATCTTTAATATCTTTTTCCGTTACGGTTGCTTTAATAGCTTTTTCAAAAGCAAAAGTAAGCTTTAATTTCTCTTTCAACTGATCTTCATTTTTCACACCATTGGATTCCATATATGTATTAAAATTATCGCCCATCTTGTCTTTTAATTCTTTTAGTTGTTTCGTTACCTCTTCATCCGTAACTTTATATTTATCATGTAATACTTTCTCTACTACCATTTCAGATAAATTCTGTTTACCGTAGTTTTCTTTTAATTTTTTGTTAAAATCACTTTCTGAAATGCTTCCTGATTTTGTCGTTACAATATTATCTGATGAACCACATGCAGATAAAGATAACGTCATACCCATTAAAATGCTACCAATTACTAATTTCTTTCTTTTCAAATCTGAATACCTCACTTCATTAAATTCAAATATAACTATGTAAATATAACGTTTTCCTGTGAACTTCACGTGAATTTAATGAAAGTAGAACATTTGCTAATTCTCCATTTAATACATCAATTTTGAAAATTATGGTGATTCGTCCTATATCGCTAATCTCTAAAGCTGCAAAAAGGACTAATATTTTCATTAGTCCTTTTTCACATTTATATAAAATTGAATTTCTCCATCTATAGAGGAAACTCCATATTCAAAACCATGCCTTTCTAAAATACTTTTCACTATCGCTAAACCTAATCCTGTACCTGATTTTTCTTTACTACGAGAAGATTCTAGTACATAAAAAGGCTCCCAAATTCTCTCGATATCCTTAATTTTATCCGTAGGAATGCCATTTTTTATTTGGAAATATATACTTTTATTTCTATCTTCTAATGTAATTATTATGTTTTGATTTGCTGTATATTTTATCGCATTAGAAATTAAATTTTGAAACACCATTCTCATTTTATTTAAATCTGCATAAACGATTGTATTGCCCGCATTACAATTTACTTGCAAGTTAATTTCTTTCGAATCCAGTTCAATCTGATGCTTATCTAATATACTCTGGACCAGTGGTTCAATGGGGAATTCTTCTTTTTGTAAAATATCTCTTTCTAGTTTAGAAAATCGTAATAGTTCTTCAATTAAGTTTGATATTTGATCTGTTTGTTTAATAATTGTATCTACGTAAGTCCCATCATCTAATCCATCTTTAATCCCCATAGAGTATGCTTTTACTAATGCGATCGGTGTCTTTAATTCATGCGTTACATCACCCATAAATCGTTTTAAATGTTCATTACGATCAGTTAAGTCTTGATGTGCTTCATGTAGTTTTTCACTCATGATATTAATACTATTGGCCAACTCTCCTATTTCATCATTCGTTTTCACTTTCGTTCTTTTAAACTGCAAATGTGAAATATCCTGAGCCACATCACTTAACTCTTTCAGTGGTGTCGTTATTATTTTTGAAAGTATCCACACAAGTAAAATAATAAGAAGGAGCGAGAAACATAGGATATATAAGTAAAATGTATTTAACGTATTTATAATTTCATTTGAATTCGCAATGGAAGTCCCAATTAAAATTATCGTATCATCTTTCGCAATATATTTAGCAAAAAAACTCGCTTTTACCTTTCCTTGATCGTACAGTTTATTCGATTGCCCTTCCGTCTTCACTTTCATAACTTCGTCTTTCGTAATCCAAAGCTTATTTAACGTTACTTTCTTTTTCGTAAGTTGCATGCGTAACGCGTCGTTCATAGCATCTTCTGACTGATTAATTGGCGTATACGCAATTGTAACATTATTTTCACTTTCAATTGTATGAATAACATCTTCTAAATCATTGACTGGCGCATTTTGTATTTGAGTTGTAAATTCATTTAAGTTTTCACGTGTTTTATAAATATTATATTTCGGCAGGAGAAAGTTAATTAATAATAAAGAAATTGTAAATATAAGAATAACGGTTAAAGAAATGCTGAGAAATAGCTTTTTCCCAAGTTTATTCACTTTGTTCCTCCAAACTATAACCCAGCCCACGATGCGTCTTAATAATATCTTCTCCAATTTTTTTACGCAGCCTTCTTACATGTGTATCAACCGTTCTCTCTTCTCCAAAATAGTCAAATCCCCATACAATGTCTAACAATTTTTTACGAGTTAAAATCGTTCCTTTATGATTTAAAAAGCATTTTATTAATTCGAGCTCTGTTTTTGTAATTTCTAACTCTATATCATTTTTATATACTTTATTTTTGGCGAAATTTATCTTTACATCTTGTACTTGAATAATATCATCGTGCTGAATAAGTTTTTTCGCTCGCGTAATTAGTACTCCTGGATGAAATGGTTTTTTCACGTACTCATCTGCCCCACTTTGAAGCGCTGCTAATTCATCTTCGCTTTCACTTTTCGCCGTAAGCATTAATACTTTCACGCTTGAATTCTTTTTTATTTCCTGACAGACAGTAATACCACTATGTTTTGGCATCATCCAATCCAAAATAGCTAAATCAATTTTTTCATCATAAAATATTTGAAGTGCTTCCTCTCCGTCTTTCGCTAATAATACTTCAAAGCCTTCTTTTTCAAAATAAGCTTTTAAAATCCTTAACATATCTTGTTCGTCATCTGCAATTAATACTTTCATATTTTTTCCTCCATTGCTTTTAAACAAAAACCAATTGTATCATACAACATCTTTGTTACATGAATGTGACAGAAAAATATTTAAAGCTTTTGAGGGGATAGTAATGTTGAGGTGTTGTATTATGATAAAAAAAATCGGGGTCATTTCTCTTCTTTTATTTCTATTATCAACAAATGTGTTTGCAAATACAAATCAACAAATTGAAGTATTTGATTGTCAAAAAGAAATGGTCATTCAAAAACAATCTTTAGATCCAGTAATCCAAAAAGAAGCAGTTCAATACGCTAAAGCAATTACTGGTCCATTTAAAAACTTAAATGTCGTTCCAAAAGATGGCTATATGATAAAAATCCCATTATCTAAGCCGGTTTCTATTACTAATCAATGGTTACACACTACAATAGACGAAGTACTTATACTGCTCCCACTAAATGAAAAGCCTTATATTATGCTTTATGATGATGAAAATAATCCGCATTTTTATTATGTAAAAGGTAAACCAGGATTATTATTGAAACAAATGCAGGTTAAAACGTAATTGACTGAAAAGGAGTCACCTTATAAGCTAAATTTTAAAAGCTAAGGTGCTCTTTTTTATAATAACAATTTAGTAAATGAAATTATAAAAGTTGGTTTTTAATATAAGGATCGCAACTTCATATATCAGCGATTTTTAAGATATATCGATTTACCAACAAAAAACCTGTTCGTAGCTATTATTTGGATAGCAATCTCTATAATAGTTTGTAGTGACTCGATCCCTTATATAATCCCCCTTTTACAAATCCATTCGCAGTATAAAACACATCCCCTTGCTTCGTGTCAGTATGTAAAACAATCACTTCAAAATACTTTTCCGCATGACATAATAGTTGGTTTAATAATAAGTTCCCTAACCCTAAACGCCGATAATCCCTTGAAATATAAAATCTCCTTAACCGCCCAATCTTATTGTCTTTTGTGTACGGATCCTCATTTAAACCTCCAACTCCAATTAACATATCACCTTGAAAAATACCATATAAACATTCTCCAGTTTTATTGAATACATTTACTTTGTTTTTATATCCATTTATTAGTCTTATAAGGAAATTAAACCCTTCTTCTTCACTGTCTTGAACGAGATGACTGAATTCATATTCCATTAAATTTTCTATTTGTTGAATATGTATATCTTTCAAGTCCATTCCCCCTAAGTACGAAAATACATAAAAATGCTCGAGAATCATTTATTCTGAGCATTTTTATGGTTGTTACTTTATTTAATTCATAGTATGCATATAATTCACTTCATATGTAAATCGATAATACAGTTAATTAATTTTATTATGAAAATATAAGAGCCTTGCTACAATCTAGTATGTGGTAAGGCTCTTTAAAGTTGTGTAATTCTTATTGAACTAAAGCACCTGTTTACTTAAATGAATACATATACATTTATAATGTCTCTCAAATATAATATCAGTTTATAAATTCACCATTCTTCTCTAGCAAGTATAAGTTAAATTATAATTTGTTAATCGATATGTTTGTGTAACCACTGTTCAAATATTTTTAACTGTTCTTCAGTATGAAGGTAATGTTCACCCGTCTCCATAACTTCTAATTCACAACGATGTTTTTTTGTAAAATAGTTAATAGTTTCAAATTCGCACAGTTCATCCTTAGCTCCGTACATAATATATGTATCTGTATTCCATGTACTAATAGGATGCTCTTTTACATAGCATAAATAATCCCAATATAACTTTTGACCAATAGGTGTCTCTATAGTCATTTCTTTTTGTAAAAGCTCCGGTGTTACATTAAACCATTTCATCATATTTTCTATAATTCGTTCCATATTAACTACTGGTGATAAAAATAATGCCTTTTCTATCACATCATTTTGAAAAGCTAAAAGGCTAAAATATGCTCCCATACTACATGCAAACACGTTTATTTCTTTCCAATGTTCTTTTGCGTAGTTCATAATTATAGATAATTCATTAACACAAAACTGTACTTTACAAGGAGTGTTATCATTCTTTCTTTCTCCATGCTCAGGTAAATCAAAGCTTAATACTTGATAACCTTTTCGATCGGCTTCTTCAGCTACTATTTGAATAACTGCATCTTCCTTATTTGACATATTTCCATGTACTGCAATAAAAATTTTTTCACTCTTATCTCCCCACAAAACCGCAGGAATATTACTAATTTTAAAAATATTTTTAAGCATATTCCCCTCCATAAAATAAGACATATAGGACTCGAAAAAAATGCACACACTTTATTTATCTCTGTACAGCAGGCAGTATCCGCTTTAAATCTATTAAATCATCTATTACTATATCAGCCTGAGCAAGTTCATCTTCTTGCGCAAAATCAAAATTGCATCCAATTGCCAGTAAACCGTTGTCTTTCGCTGCATTTATATCAGATAGCCGGTCACCAACTACGGCTGCCTCTTTTATATCATATTTGTTCATAATACTTTTAACTAAGTCACCTTTATTTAGCGATTGTATTTGTTCGATACTAAACGTTTCAGTCACCCACTTGTCTAAAGCATAATAAGTTACGATTGCTCGTAAATATTCTTTCAAACCATTACTAGCAATGTAAATGGAACAATTATTTTCTTTTATATATGTAAATATTTCTTTTACATTTGGATATAAAGCGCCTTTTCCGCTTTTTATGTTTTCAATTAGTCTATCTAAAAAATATGCATCTGTTTGTTCTCTTATTTCAATAGAATGTTCCGGTAATAAAGCTTCCCAAACTTTCGGTAGCGGCACACCCATAATTTCACGGTATTTTTCAATCGGTGTTACCGTATCCCATAATTGAAGTGATCTTAAGTGATCAAAAGTATCATCTAACGATAATTCTAAAATTTTATCTGTTTGAAATAATGTTCCATCCATATCAAAAATTAATGCTTGTAACATTCTTATCTCTCCTTTTGGACTATAGTTTTACCAGATATATTTTTAAGAATCTCAATAATAATTTCTGAGCAATAATTTGCAGCAGTTTTCGCGAAATTATCATAAGAAACTTGAGCTTCATCATCTGCACTGTCAGAAATACATCGTATAACAAGAAACGGTATATCATTTATGTAGGCAACATGTCCAATTGCTGCACCTTCCATTTCTGTACAATGAGGTGCGTATTCGTCTATTAATTTTGCCTTTAACTTTGAATCTTCAACAAAACATTCACCACTTACAATTCTTCCTTGGTGAGCTTGAATATTTGAACTATTACTGTTACATGCTTTACGTGCTAACTCTATCAATTCCTTACTTGCAATAAACTCCTCTTGAAACGGGAATAATTTTTTCATTTGATTTTTACTTACATCATGATGGGTAACATTCGTTGAAATAACTACATCACCAACTTTTACATCTGGATGTAATCCACCAGCAACGCCCGTATTGATGATAGAGTCTACATTAAATTTATGAATTAATGTTTGCGCACATGCAGCTGCATTTACTTTCCCTACACCAGAACGTGCAATAATTACTTCTGTTCCCATGAATTCTCCAATATAAAATGGCATTCCCGCTATTGTCTGTTCTTCTTGTATTACTAGCTTTTCTAAAAGTAAATCTATTTCAATTTGCATTGCTCCGATAATGCCGGTTCTGTTCATGTATGTAGTCCCCTTTATTAATTAATCCCTTTAATCCTCTCTGACATAACCGACAATAAAAATTTCGGAAGTACAAGTTGTCTCTTTAATCTTTTCGGCTGTGAGAGTAACCTATACAGCCATTCAGTTCCAGTATCCCTCATTATTTTCGGTGCTCTTTTTACAGTACCAGATATTATATCAATCATTCCTCCGATACCAATAGATAGCGGAACGTTTAATGTTTGTATGTTTTCATAAATGAACTCTTCTTGTTTTGGTGAACCTAGTCCTACAAGTAATAAATGCGGTTTGAATTGCTTAATTTTCATTTTTATTTCTTCTATTTCTTCACCATTTACAAATCCATGCTGTCCTTTAAATTGTGCTCCTGGGAACTGCTCATTTAATTTTTCTAATGCCTTTTTATTACTTTCTGGCGCAGCTCCAAAAAGAAAGACACGATATTCATTGTCGTTACAATATTTTATTAAATCGTGAGTTAAATCCGCCCCAGTAACACGTTCTTTCAAAGTTCCTTTTAATATTTTCGAGCCAATTATGACACCAATCCCATCCGCTGTTATTAAATCCGCAGATAGTAACATCTTTTTAAACTCCTTTGATTTTTCCGTATTTTCCTTTGCAGACATAACAATTTCAGGATTTGCAGTTACTACAAACCTTGGTTTCTCTTGTTGTTCATATAACCAACCTTTTAATAAACTTATAGCTTTTGCATATTCTAAAGTTGAAAAAGGTATACCTTTTATAAATTGCTGATCCACTGTACTCTCCCCTTATATAAGCTGCAAATATTCATCAATGTCTTTAGAAATTTGAATAAAAGCTTTATTCCAAAATTCATAATTTCTTATATCTATTTCAAAATGTTTTTTCATAAGCTCCTCTACTGAAGCCTTTCCTGTTTCTCGTAAGAACTCTTTATATTTCGAATGAAAAGTACTTTTACCTTCTTGAGCTATTTCTAATAAGCTAAAACTTACTAAATATCCAAACGTGTATGGATAATTGTAAAAAGGAACATCTGCTATATAAAATTGAATATATTTCATCCATACAAACGGCTGGTATTCACTTAAAGCATTTCCATAAGCTTCTTTTTGTGCAATTATAGATAATTTCTCAATTTCATCAGCACTTAAAGGACCCTCTTTACATTTTTCATAAAATGTTTTTTCAAACTGATACGATGCTCGTATTGCCATTACATAATTAAAACTATTTCTTATTTTCCAGCTAAGTAATGACTTTTTCGTATCTTTACTATCCGTTGTTTCAATTAGATAATTTAAGAGTACCGTTTCAAAGAAAATAGATGCTGATTCAGCCGTACTCATTGGCAAATAATCATCTAAAAAAGATGTAGATTGTTCAAAACTCATATTATAAAAATGCCAAGCATGTCCTAATTCATGAGCGAGCACTCTTACACTATTTATACTCCCATCATAACGAATGGAAATTCGCGATTCTTTCTCACTGAAAAATGGAGCACAAAACCCGCCTGGTGGTTTATTCTCTCTCGGTTCAGCATCTACCCAACCACTTTCTATCGCATTACGTGCAAATTCTGCTAATTCTTCATCAATATTCTTCCATGCATCATAAACGTTTTGTATTGCTACTGAAAAAGGAATCATGACCTCATTACTTTCCTTTACTGTCATAAGTTCATGCCATGTAATCGAAGCTTTCCCTTTCTTATACACGTTTAAAGCACTTACTAATTTATCAAGGTTTTCTTCTGTCGCATTCCACATTTGGAATAATACAGTTTCTGAAATGCCATTCGCATGAAAAGATTGTGTTAAAATCTCTCTATCTTCTATTTCATCACTCTTTGCATTACGCAATCTCCCTACTTGATTTAATACAGTAGCAAAGATTTCTTTTTCCTTATGTAAAGCACATGTTAATGAATCGAATACTTCTAATCTTTCCTTTTCATTATCACTATTCATTGCAATAGTATTTGCTTGTCCAAAGGATAATAGTTTATTATTGTGCTCTATTTCTATCCTATCCCGTAATTGTATGTACATATTTTCCCACGCATTAAGTTCATCTTTTATTAACTTAGTATTATCTGAAGTTTCCACTTCATTATGTTTTATTACTTGCTGTAATTCACTTTTTAGTTCCTTCACTTTCACGGTCAATTTAGTAAGGTCAGATGGAACACTTTCTTCAACCGATCGACAGTACAAATAGTATTCTGCTTTTTCAATAACTTGTATAAGCTTTGAAAGAATCTCTACATCTTTTGTTACAAAATATTGCTCTTTCAACTCCAAAATCGGAAATAGAATATCCTCATTCAAATACAAGCGATTTAAATCCCATCTAGCACTTTCTTGCATTTTTATAGCCACCTCCTATTTTTACAAATAGTTACAGATATTTCTCCACACACAATTATATATGAAATGGAAAAATTTTGATATCTTCAAATATTTAAATTCCTATAAATATATTCTTATTTATACTCTTTTCTTCTACCATTAAGTATCATTACACATATAAAAAATAATCCCTCTACAAGATTGCATTTGATATAGGAAAACTTCAAAGATTTTATCTTCATCAATACCATATCGACCGATTATCACAGATTAAAAAATAAAAAAGGATTGATCAAAAGATCAATCCTTTACTCTACTTCATTTAAGAAAAATAACGTTATAACGCCAGGTCCTGTATGTGCACCGATTGCTGCACCAATTGTATTTACGATAAATACTTCACAGCCAAATCTTTCCGTAATTAATGATTTTAATGCTTCCGCTGTTTCTAAATCGTCACCGTGAGTCATACCGATTGTTTGACCTTTAAGGTCTTTACCACGTTCTTCCATAATATCAACAATACGGCTTAATACTTTCTTTTTCCCTCGTACCTTTTCAAGTGGTACAAGTTTTCCTTCTTCCACGTTTAAGATCGGTTTAATGTTTAGTAAACCACCGATAAATCCTGCGACTTTACTTAAACGTCCACCTCTCACTAAGTACTGTAAGTCAGCTACAGTGAAGATATGTTCCATATGGCTCATTAGAAAATCAACACGCTTTAAAATATCTTCTTTTGATGCGCCGTCTTTTGCCATTTTAGCAGCTTCTAAAACGACAAGACCTTGACCAAGCGAAGCACATTTCGTATCAATAATTTCTAAATCTAAGTTAGCATATGTTTCTTTTACTTCCTCTTTAATGACAACTGATGATTGATATGTACCAGACAGTTCAGATGAAAAAGCTAAATATATACAAGGATTACCTTCTTTTGCATAAGAAACAAATTTTTCTTGGAACGTTTCAAGTGAAGGCAATGACGTTCTATAAACAGCGCCTTCTCTCATTTTTTGCAATAATGTAACTGACTCTAATGTTACTCCATCTAAATACTCTGTTTCTGCTTCATCATATACACGGAGTGGAATTAAATCAATATCATATGCTTGCAGCAATTCTACTGGTAAATCCGCCGCACTATCCGTAATGATTTTAACACCCATTTTTAAACCTCTATTCTGTTATAAATATAAAATAATAAAATAAAAATAGTACTTTTAAATTATATACGTAAAACTTAAATGAAGAAAGGAAAACACTTTATATTGTATGCACTATTCTTCAAAACTTGAACTGTCAATGAAAATGATTCTATTTTAAACACCTTTTTCTTATTATTTTTCTAAAACACGAATAATTTTATAAGTATTTTGTATCATTATATTTTAATTCTTTATCTTAATATAATCTTTTCAAATTCATACTGTTTAAAATTGAAAAGCCAAATCCAATAAAGGAAATGGCTTTTACATTTTCATAAAATAACCAAACTTTATTTTCCATCAAATTGTTTGTTTACATTCATACTTTGGTGATGTTGAATATTAGTCCAGTTATGATAAATATTTATAGCCTGTACTATAATTAAAACAGTGAATATTCACCTGTAAGAATCACTAGATAAAAACAAGTTAAACATTTTATAAAATATTTAATTTTACTAGTAAAGCTAATAAAATTTGGAGAAGAATTTGAACATTTACTGCTATGTCTGTATCCGTAGTCGTAACTGTAACATTTCTAGAATTTCTAATAACAGTTTCTTGTTTATTAATTTGTTTAATAGATGATTTTTGAAACAATTCTTGTGCTACACGGTCAGCTTTTTCACTATCTGCTATAGAAATACTTATTATAACCACGATAGCTGCTTGTAATGCTGCTTGAATAGATAAAGCAGCTTTTGTATCTGTAGTAGTAACTTCTACATCTGCTGAATCTACAATTGTAATAGATTCTTCAGAAATTTGATACGGTTTACTTTCTTGCGCAGCTGCTTCTGAAACGCTAGCATTTTTAAAAGATGGATGAGGATTCGAGGAATCTAATGCACTCCACTTTTTATTTTCATCTGAATGACATGTTTTGTCCATGCGTTCACCCCCTTCAATCTAAATAATTATTAACTTGTGATTGTATTTCAGAAACAATACTTTTAATTTGCTGCTTTTTTTCTGGTGATAAATTTTTTAATTTTTCTTCATTTATCCCATGCCTATTAAAAATATCTGAGAGTAAAAGGTCTATAATTATATTCTTTTGATCCTTATCAAACTTAAAGGAAGAAAATTTGTTTAAATCATCCATTTACAATAGTCACTCCAATCAATTTTCTATAAAAATTTTAAATATCTACGAGCATTATATGTAATGAAATAAAAATTGCTTGGACAAGTAACTTAATCTTCTATTTTCACTTCTTTTTGCTAATAAAATCAAAAGCTGACTTCTAATAAGAAGACAGCTTTCCTTCACTTCACATAAATATAAGTTTCATTACTGTTAAATCATGTATTTTATCTTTATTTGTAGTTTTCCACACTTGCTTTACCATTAATCTTGAATATTAATTCAGTCATAATAAAAAGTCCAAGCTTGTACCACGTATTACAACAAAAAACATTTACTTAGATTGAAAACTTATAGCTAAATATCAATAGGATAGACACTTTATAAAATGTTTAGTTTAACTAGGGTGTGTCTAAAAACTGTTGTTCATTGTGTTAATCGAAAAATGGCAGCGATATACACAAAGGCTAAAAAAGAAGATGCCAGCTTATCATACCGTGTTGCGATTCTACGGAAATGCTTGATTTTATTGAAAAAACACTCCACTAAATGGCGTTCTTTATATAAATACCAATCCACATTCCAAGGAGCTTTCGCATTTGATCTGGGTGGAATGGTATAGGTTGCTTCATGATTGGTAATATAGTTACGAATCGTATGAGAACCATAGGCTTTGTCACCAAGAATATTGCTGCCCTTAATTGGTATTTCATCCAAAAGCTCGCAAACTGGAGTGCTATCAAAAATATTTCCGCCAGTCAAATGAAATAAAATGGGGTTGCCTAAACCATCAACAATTGTATGGATTTTGGTAGTTTTTCCACCGCGACTCATGCCAATATGCTGATGAAACTCATGATTTATGGCCTTTTTTTTGCACCAGCACTATGTTGATGCGCTTTGATACTGGTTGAATCTATGCTGAGATTTTCAAAATCCGGTTCAGCATTTAATTCTTGAAAAATGGTCAGTAGGACACCTTCATCACGCCATTTGCAGAAGCGAGCATACACGGTTTTCCATAAGCCGTAATGGTCCGGCAAATCACGCCAGGGAGCGCCGCTCCTAGCTATCCATAAAATAGCATTGAACATTTCACGATTACTTCTTTTAGGCGGACGACCAGTAGAATACGGTGGGAAAAAGTCTTTGATTTGTTCCCATTGTTCATTTGTAAGTTCGTAGCGGCGTGGCGTCATAGAAAATACCTCTCTCTAAATGGTTTGAGGTAATCCTACCATAGAAATAGTTTTTAGACACACCCTAATAAAGCTAATAAAATTTGAAGGAGAATTTGAATATTCACTGCAATATCTGTATCAGTAGTTGTTACGGTTACGTTTCTAGAATTTTTAATAAATGTTTTTTGTCTATTAATTTGTTTAATAGCTGATTTTTGAAATAATTCTTGTGTTATTTTATCTGCCTTTTCACTATCTGCTATAGAAATACTTACTACAACTACGATAGCTGCTTGTAATGCCGCTTGGATAGATAGCGCAGCTTTTGTATCTGTAGTAGTAACTTGTACATCTGCTGAATCAACTATTTCAATATATTCCTCAGAAATTTGATCGATTTCATCTGTTTGTATAGCTTCCTCTAAAAAATTTGCATTTTTACTAAACGAATAATCATTTAATGATTCGCAATCTTCTTTTTTCGGATCGCAATCCTCTTTTTTTAGCTCACAATCCTCTTTTTTTGGCTCACAATCCTCTTTTTTTGGCTCAGGAACTCGTTTTTTCGGCTCAAACTCCCGGTTTAATGGATCCCGATTTTTCTTTCGTCTACAAACTTCACATTCACACATAAAATCACCCCTTTTAGTCTTAAAAATTAGCAATATTAAAATATTGACTAACTAATAGCATTTTATGTATTTTTTAAAAATTTGTTTGGACAAGTAACTTAATCTTCTACTTCTTTTTCTAATAAAAAAAGCTGCCTTCTAATAAGAAGACAACTTTCTTTGTGACTACTCTAGAATAGATTTCATACAATATAATTGTTCCTTCCTTATAACCTGAGTTCGTCACTTTAGTTATAAAAATGTGGGTATATCCTATACCTTTTTTAGGGACCATCCATAATTTATTTCATAAAAAGTGCTTTGTTTTACTGAAAGGTGGTTGCGGAAACAACCGCCTTTTTATTCGGAACAAAATAAAACTTTTATATAAAAGCCCCATACTTAAATACACTAAACTTCATATAATATATTGCATCCTTTCTTTTTAGAATAAGTAGTCGTTTACTGAAGGGCACTTTTCGAAGTGCTCTTATCTTTAATCCCCCTCTTTTTCAGGAAGAGTTTTTTACTAAACCCTAATATGATTTGTATCACTAAGGCTAGGGATTACGACATTTCCTTAATAACTTCAATGAATATAGTAGCTACTAATTAAAATACCCCTATGATCTTCTCTACACTTAAACCATCGTGCATTACCGAACACATGAATTAATTTTTATTTTGACTATGTAACACTAAATTCACAAGATTATTATCCTATGTTTGATGAAGCCATCATTTCAATGCCAGCAACCCCACACTTTTAACTAATAACTTAAACAAATGGGCTACCTCAAGGTTCCTTTGATATAGTATGTTATGTTCTATATAATGAAGAGAGCGCTAGTATTCCGAAGGAGGATATATATGAGTATTCAATTGGCCACATCTAACGATTTAAAATGGATTAATAGTCAATATGACTCAATAGGATTTGTACGAAGTGATTTAAAGAGAGATAAAGTTGCAATTATTACATATAACAACGAGTATGCAGGTGTTGGCCGATTAGTCCAAATAGATGAAGATACTTTAGAAATGGGCGGGATTTTTATTCTGCCTCAATTTAGAGGGCTTCAATTAGCTGGTGAGCTTGTTTCATTTTTAGTAGAAACTGCGAAAAAATCACAAATACAAAATGTATATTGTCTTCCTTTTGAGGAATTAGAAAACTTTTATAAGAAATATGGATATACTGAAGTCGATACTACGACAGAAGCAGTCCATCCAATTATTCTAAAAAAATATAATTGGTGTTTGGAGAACTACGATAAACACGTTCTACTATTTAAATTGTAAATGTAATAAAGTGAAACTTTAATCAGTGGGAGTTTTAATCAAATCTCTCACCAATCGGGCTTTGATTAAAACTCTATGTTCCGTCAATACTATAGATAATATGATTGTATTTCTCCATTCCCCCTTGGAGAGGAGCAGTTGGCTTTTGCTAGCTGCTCTTTTATTTTTTCAAAAAGTCACATAAATATCTTTAATTCCAAACATTCAAAAGATAAAATATGATATGATTGTTATGAAGATATTTACCAACTAATAAATGCGCCCTAGACTTACGTACTAGGGCGCATTTATTTTTTAGTATGTAACTCCTTCACTCATCTATTATCCACAAAATAAGTATCATATGCCTTATCAAATTCATATCCTAACTTTTCTGCTAGTTTAGCAGATGTAGTATTCGCTGCGTCCCAGTTTGGATACTTTCCATTTTCTAAGCAATCCAATATAAGAGCTGCACTTACTACAGTTGCCAAGCCCTCTCTTCTATGATTGTGATCAGTCGCAACTTCAATTTCAATCCCATCATTATAAATACTATACGAGGATGCACCGCATACAACTTCTCCGTTATATAAAATGCTATAACCTATACCACGGTTTATATAATCTTCTACCGAATGAAATTGACTTGTGAAATCTTCAGATATCTTATGTAATGTAGGGCTATTTGCGATATGCTCGTCTATTCTTCTTAACTCATATTCTTTTGGAAGTGCTGATATAAAAGATTTTAATTTTGAACGATTAAAAACTTCTGGATTTCGTTTGAATTTATAACGTAAAAACTTATCTATTTTTCTTTCATGGAATGTTTCTAAGCGTTGTTTCCACTCTTCACTATTCACGATAACTAAAATTCTTTCTGGAATATTACGTAATAACTCTTCTGTTTCTTTCGTATTTGGGTCTCCAGCGTAAAATGTAAAAATCCCTACCGTAACTTGTGCTACTTTTGGATTTTCAAGATCATTTACCCAAGCAGTACCCATATGCCCTTGTAAATAAGAAAGTAAAACAACGTTATTGAAATCCTCAAACATAGAAACTAGTTTTTTTCTTGTATGTATATTCGCTTCATATATCATTTACATTCCCGCCTTCTTTAGAATCAACTACTCTTAACATTTTCATGAGCGCTCCATAATTCGTATTCATATACATACCCACCTGTTCATCATAAAAGCAATTGACTATTAAATTAAAACTTTGAATATTTATAAAATATCAGTAAACATAAAATGATTATAACATCTACTAACTATGAAATGATCAACATATAAAATAAGTCAACAATAAATATATTTCTTACCCGTTAACAAACGGTTTGAAGGACCAACATAATTAATTATGTAACAACCCTCAACAATAGTTTGAGGGTGCATTTAAATACATGTGTTATAACTCATTTTTATAAATAAAAGATTCCGTCTCACCGTTCTTATATACTTTAGTCAATTTAACAACTGATTTGTACGTGTTAACGTCATCCTCTATCATTTTTTTCATCTCTTCTATTTCGGCATCACCAGTTCCGCCCTCTATTTTTAAACAGTTCGAAATGGAAAGGTATCCGCTTGATGCCAATATAAAAATAAAAATCGTATCAGGAAAATTAATAAATAATAATCCGTAGTTTAAAGGGTCTCCAGCTAGATGTGATAAAAGTAATCGAAAACCTACCAGTTCAGGTACTTGAACAAAATCTCTAGAAACTTTCGCCTCACCTACTATAGTAATTTGCTTTACTACATTCCCGAGATCATCTGTAAATTCAGTACATCTAGGTGGATTAATTGTTGTTGCTTGGAAAGACACATTTAATTCAGGATTGTTAAAATCGAAAAAGATTGTACTCCCCTCCGTTAAACAATGCGGGCAAACATTTCCTAGCAAGCTAAAGTCCTCTTCAATATATTTAACTTTTGTTTTGCAACTACATACTTTCCCTATTCGAATTGCATCAATCTTTGAACAATCGACAAATATAACCTCATTGTCTTCTTGTACGAATGATACGATACCTGTTTTCTTATTAAATGAAAGAAAATAAGATACAGCAATTTCGTTTCCTGCTATTATGATACTTTCAACTTTTGTATACGGTTCTAGACTCTGTAAAAACTCACATATACTATTTTGGCAACACCCACAATCACGTTTCGGTTCACACCCCACTTACACTCCATCCCTTCTCTATATAGAATTGCTACTACATATATATGAGAAGAAAATAAGAAAAGCTTGGACAATATAACGTTAACGTAGCAATATCGTTACCTAATCGTACATTTATATGGAAATCACACCATTTTTGAGTAAGGACACATAAATTTTACTATAAATACATATAACAATTTCATCTTTCATGAAAAAAACGTTATAATAAGGTGTAGCCTCTACGATTACGTTATAAAGGAGATTAAAACAATGGCTAAAATTAAAGTATACCAAGCAAAAGAGGAAAATATGGAAGCAGTAAAAAACATCATTGATGTTGAGGAACAAAACCCAACTGCTGAAAACTTACAAAATCTATACGCATGTGTATTAGATACTGAAGATATGGCATTGCCTGAATCATACATTGAAGAAGATATCTTAATTGATTCTATTGAAGTTATGGTTAACGCTTCTCAAAGCAAAGTAAGAGACTTAGGTGCTTACGATGTAATCGAAGTTCAAAACAAAGGTAAGAAAACACAAATTTTACTATTAGCAGACGAAGAATACGAAATTATCGAAGGCTAATCTAAATCCGTACATACGAAAAAGCTCCTTTCCAATTAGAAAGGAGCTTTTTCATTACGCTTTTGATGTTTCACTCTTTTTATTCGTTTGTTGTTTCTTAATTACCATGCGCTCATTTCCCATAAAGAAAATAAATATGAATGCTAATCCAGCTGGTACCAATGCCCACATGAATGTTTGAACAATTGAACTAGAAAGAGCGTCAATAATCTTATCTAATATTTGCGGAGGGATTTGAGATCTTGCCGATTCTGATAGAATAGCTCTTGAATCCCCTAAAGCGTTTGTATTCATTCCCCCGCTCATCCCTTTAAATGCTTCTTCTAATTGATCTTGGAAACCTGTTCTTTGGATCATTCCGAAGATTGTAATGCCTAGTGTCATTCCTAACGAACGAATGAAGTTACTCGTTGAAGTCGCAGACCCGCGCTGTTCCATACCGAAGTTGTGAATAGCTGCCATACTTAGTACAGAGAATGAGAAACCGACTCCAAATCCGATAATAATCATATAAACTGTTAATAATACACGACTTGTTTCTGGTGTTAACGTGCTTAATAAGAATAGTCCAATTAGCATAATAACCGCAGAAATAATCATAATGTTTCGGTAGCTAAGTTTAGTTGTTAAAAATCCGCCTAACTGCGCTGTTACGACTGATCCTAACATCATCGGTAAAAGTAATAATCCTGAGTTTGTTGCGGTACCACCGTATACACCTTGAATAAATAACGGAATGTACACAGTTGCTGACATAAATGCAGCACCGTAACATAAAGCAATAATTGTACTCATTCCGAATAAGCGCTGCTTAAACATCTCAAATGAAATAATTGGTTCTTCTACTTTTCGTTCAATAAAAATGAATGCGATGATTAAAATAGCGAATCCACCAAATAAGCTTAAAATAAAGCTAGAATCCCAATCATATTTTTGTCCGCCTAGTTCAAGCGCAAACATTAAAGAAACTACTGCACCAACTAAAGTAATTGCACCAAACCAATCAATCTTTTGCTTCCTATGAACGCGTGATTCTTTATAAAAGAATGTAATAAAAATAAGTGCTAAAATGCCAAGTGGTAAGTTAATATAAAATACCCAGTGCCAGCTAATGTAGTCGGTAATATATGCGCCAAGTAATGGCCCGAAAATACTAGATAATCCAAATACCGCTCCGAATAAACCACCCATTTTCCCGCGTTTTTCAGGTGGGAAAATATCAAAAACGATAGTAAACGCGATTGGCACTAATGCCCCGCCGCCAATACCTTGAATGGCACGATAAATACCTAACTGTGTAATATTTTCAGCAGTACCACAAAGTGCCGAACCAATCATAAAGACAATTAAACCGAAAATAAAGAATCTCTTTCTACCATACATATCTGATAGCTTACCGAAAATCGGCATGCCTGCCATTTCTGCGACCATATAGGCAGAAACGACCCATACAAAGTTTTCGAGGCCTCCTAAGTCACCAACGATTGTTCCCATCGCCGTTACGACAATGGTATTATCCATCGATGCCATTAAAATACCTAGCAATAAGCCCGCCACAACAAAGCCGAGCTTATTATTCTTCTCAACCATATCTCTTGCTCTCCCTCATACTACTTATATTTGTTTATGTTCTTTTACGACTGCATTACCTTTTTGATTAAAACTAGTATGATATTCTACAACACTAATTTCACATCCAGGACCAATTGTGACGTTGTTGCCTCTTACAACTTCAGCAATCGTATGTTCTAAATAGATATCATCTCCTTCAACAATCGAAGTTTGGAGGTTTCCAGCATGACTAGTAAAAGGAATAAATCTCGCTTTTTTACGAACAGTAATCTTTTTACCACCAATTTCTCTTACCTTACTGCCTTCATAACGAAGTGAGATTTGAATATTTTCAGCATTAAGTAATCCATCACTTTCAAGACCACCAGTTAATGATAAATCTTCTACTTCAATATCTCCTTTTACATTTAAAGCACCTTTTACATCTACGAAATCACCTGAAAACTTTCCTGCAATATCTATCATACCTCTAACTTTTGTTTTTTCAATATGAGCATCACCATGAATTTGTGTATTACCATATACTTTTACATATTCCGCATCTACATTTCCTTGTACTTCGTTATCTCCATATACGACATAATTTTTCACTTTCACATTACCGCGTACATCACTCGTTCCGTACGTTTTAAACTCATTGCAACTCATATCATTCGTAATTGTTCCTTCACCGCGAATCTTCACTTTATTATAATCTCCGCCTGCTGAATTACCAGAACCATTTACTGTGAGACTATGTGGATGTTCCATATTGATTTCTCCCTTCCGTTAAACTTGCTTAATTTCTTTTACATTTGCATTTTTATCAACAGTAAGAACACCGGTATATTCAATCAGTTCAATCTCACAGTTTGCTCCTACTGTAACATTGTTTCCTCTTACCGTTCTTATGTGAGCATAATCAATATCGATATTGTCACCTTCTAATAGTTCAGCTTCTAACTGCAAGCCAAATACTGTTTTAAATAGCCTACTAAATGTACCTGATCTATGTCTTACTTTAATCGTTTGACCACCAATTTCTTTCGCTCGACATGTACCGTGAATATTTATATTAATTTCATCTGCGCTTAATAAACCACCGATTGTAAATTGTCCTTCTGAAGAAAAAGTATCCACTTCACAATTACCGTCAATTGTAGCTTGACCATTGACTTTAAATTCTTCACCAGTGACATTTCCACCTATCGTACCTTTTCCTGCAATTTTCAAACTGTTTGCTTTTACATTTTGCGTAATTGTTGCTTTTCCATCAATTCGCATCGTTTCAGCATGAACTGTGCCATCAACTTTACCAGATCCGCTAATTCGTGCACTGCTACTTTTCAAATCGCCAGTAACTGCACCGTAACCGTTACATTCAAATTGCTCACATTCAACATTTCCATTCACAGTTCCTTTTCCGTTTAATTGCACTTTATGAAACTCGCCACCATTCGATGAACCGTAACCATTTATAATCAAATTATCTGTACGCATACTTTCTCCTCCACTACAACAATTTAGTTTTTAATGCTTCGGTATATTTCATAATCGCTTCGCGTAAAACGATTTTGGTGCCTTTTTCAAAAATTAAATCGTCCACGTTTGAAACTAATAAACATGTAGAAATACCTAACTTTCGGACAATGATTAAGTCACAAGTTTTATGTTTCATTGCTTCATAATTTTCACGTAAAACTTGCAAGACCATTTTTCCTTCTTCTAAACTAATCTCTCCTGATTGTAGTAATTCTTCTAACATGTACACATAAAGAATGTCTACAAATTGAAACTCTGCTGTTTTATTCGTTTGTTCTATGAAAAATTGTAAAACTGGTTCTGATGCAATCCCCTTGCGTAAAATCTCTTCCTTTGTTAAAAGAATTTCTCTCACACTCGGTGAAAACATGTTCGCTAGTTCATCAAGTGATAAATCCTCTTTCATCGTTTGGATTTTATCGATACGCTCTAATATCTTTTCTTTCGGAAAAAATGTCTCTTGACCTGTAAACGTTGATTTTCGTACAAACCAATCTTCCGGAATTAAATTTTTTCTTTTCCACCTATATAACTGTCCGTATGAAATACCAGTTAGTTCTAATAAATCTTTTTTTGAAATTAAATCTGTACTCAACTGTATAACACTCCTTCCTGATAACAATGTAACATAACACTGTTACGCTGTAAATAGACTTTTATCACAAGTAGCGTAACAATGTGTAAAACAAACCTATTCTCACATACAAAAAGGCTCTTACACATCTTATGAAAATGTGCAAAAGCCCTTATATATCAAGATTTAAACCAAATATTATAAAAATCAATCCAACCTTGTGAATTAATCATTATATTTTGAACTTTTTCATGTGTACTTACCTCTTGTTTATTACGATATAAAGGAATAATATGAATTTGACGTAACAAAGTATCCTCGATATCGCGTAACAGTGTAACTCTTTTCTCTAATTCTTCTTGTCTAAAATAAGGAGACAACTTTTCATGAAAGTCCATGCTGCTTTGTCCATGAATAAAACTATTTTTTGTAAGAAACATATATAATAAACTATCTTCTATTCGTTCACTTATTGTGGCACTATCATGCATCATATCGGCCTTTTGTATCGTACTTACTTCCAATAGCTCTTCTATCTCAAGAAAATTATTTTCTACACGAATCCCGTACTTCGCACACTCTTTTTGTATCCATTGTGCCTCTTCAACATGATCTCGTCCTGTAAATGTGTAGAGTTGTAGCACTTCACTATGATAAGTACTCCTTTTAATTAAACTTTCGATATCTTCGTCAATATCTACTATGCTTTCATTTGCTAATATTAGTTTCTTTGCCACTTCTCCACGTTCTCCGCCGAGTTCTTGAACGATTGTATAACCATGAATGATTTGATATAACGCTTTCCGAAATAACGCATCTTGCATTGGTCCTTCTTTCGTAAGATTACATGTTATATATGTCACGTTCGACTCAAGCCGGGACAATTCTTTATTATGTTTTTCTTTATCTTTATACTGCGCCTTTACTAAAACATCGTATGTACTTACACCTTGTTCTACATTCCACAACTCAATACGATCTAAAAAAGGTCTTTCACGAAAATATAAAGGATGTCCTTCTAAAATGAACAGATTTTCATTACTTTTATATAATTGAAAAGGCCCTGTTCCAATTAACCCTCCTGCTTCATCTTCATTCACGATAGAACACTGTTCTGCACTTAGCATATGTAAAAACATTCGATTTTCCGTATGTAATTGAATTTCGAAAACGTAGTCATCCACTGAACGGATATTTTCAACGTGTTGTAACATCCATGCGTGTGCATTATTTTCCAGCTTCATAAATCGATTCAACGAGTATATAACATCATGTGCAGTAAGTTGTTTTCCATTATGAAAGTGAACTCCTTTTCGTAAGTAAAACGTCCATATTTTTTCAGCGTCATTATATTCCCAGTGAAATGCAAGTCTTGGCTCTATAATGTTTGTATTACCGTCTACATACACGAGTGTGTCGAATATATGTTTTACCATATGGCATTCCGAACGCATTGTAGCGTATACAGGATCTAATGTGATATCTAAATTCATTTGTACTTGCAACCGGAGTACATCTCTTCTCCCTTCAGATGTCATTTCAACCTTATGACCAAATATTGAATCCACCCAGGAGTGATATTCTCCCTTTATCGATGGAAAATGTGAGCTATAGCGTTCCACAAATATGCTTCCGCTTTTCACATCCCCTTTTTTCGTTATTTCTTTTCCTCTATCTAAAATTAAAGACATCGGGTGCTTTTGAAATATTAACTTAGAACGATTTCCTCTGCCGCGACCTGGAAACCACTTAATCCAATTTAACTCATCTAATTTTTTTATAATTAATTTACTATTACGCTCTGTACAAAATAGTGTTCTAGATATATTTTGCACTGTTACTTCCAATCGTTCTCCCTCTTTTTTCCCTTTTCCATAAGCAATCCATAGTTCAATGTATTGATCTAAAATAAACATCATACTCCCCCTAAAAGGTGAAAAATACTCCCTATTGTTTCTACCCTTTTTCCAACTCTCCTTTCATCTTATCATTTCAATATAGAAAGGAGGAATTAATATTGAATTATCTCTTACTTCGTTACAATAAACCTATTTTCATTAGACTGTGCGGTGAATTATTAACCCGAACGACTGAATCTATGTTAGCTCTCATTATGATTATTTACGTCAATAAAATGTTAAACGGCAATGTAATAATAACTATGCTGATTTTCGGACTGCAGCCACTTTCAGACATTTTATTTACACTTATTGCTGGAGGAATTACTGATAAATATGGCCGAAAAAAGATTATGTTACTCGGATTATTACTACAAGGTGTTGCAATCGGTAGTTTCGTTTTCGCTCAATCCGTTTTTATATTTGCACTGTTATATGTTATTAATGGTATTGGCCGTTCCTTATACATTCCAGCTCAGCGTGCACAAATTGCTGATTTAACAAAACAAGAGCAGCAAGCAGAGATTTTTGCTCTCCTACAAACGATGGGAGCAATCGGATCCGTAGTCGGCCCTTTAATCGGTGCAAGTTTTTATAATACTCACCCAGAATATTTATTTATCGTGCAAAGTGTAACTCTTACGATATATGCTGTTGTTGTTTGGACCCAGCTCCCAGAAACTGTTCCACCTATAAGTAAGTCGAAACAAACAGTTGAGGCAAGTTCACCAAAGCAATTTGTTTTTAAACATTACGCCATATTCGGTCTTATGGTTTCTACACTTCCTATTAGCTTTTTTTATGCACAAACTGAGACGAATTATCGTATTTTTGCAGAACATGTATTTCCTAATCTCGTATTCATACTCGCATTTATTTCAACATGCAAAGCCATTTTGGAAATCATTCTACAAATCTTCCTCGTAAAATGGTCTGAACGATTTTCTATGGCGAAAATCATCCTTATTTCTTACGCCTGCTATACAATAGCTGCAGTTGGCTTTAGTTATTCAACGACGATATTGTCGTTATTCTTCACCTTACTCTTTTTAGTCATTGGAGAAAGTATTGCTCTAAACCATTTATTACGATTCGTTTCAGAAATTGCACCTCATGATAAACGTGGTTTATATTTTTCAATTTACGGTATACACTGGGATATATCTCGAACGTGTGGACCAGTTATTGGCGCAGTTATATTAAGTAAGTTAAATGGAAGTATGCTGTTTTATATTTGTGCTAGCTTCTTATTAGTTGGAGGTATTGTTCAAGCGCTATTTGTTCAAAGTTTGGAACGTAAAAAAATCGTGAACCATCCTACACATAATTTATAGGTTACTACTTTTTCAGTAGATCAACATTTCTTATTGGATAAATGCTAAAAAATAAAAGTGAAGTATTTCGCATATGAAAGTATGTTTTATATGACAGGAGACATTCCTTGTTTACAACTAAAAACACCTCACTTCAAGAAAGTGAGGTGTTTTTGAAATCACTTAATTTCTTATCCTGCCATTTTATTAATACTATCCTCTGGCGAAAATACGGAAATATGATCGACCTTACCAGTCGATTTTGGAATGACAAATTTCAATTCATACTGGTTATTTACTTTGTATACATATATTTTATCTTCACCATTCTCTTTAACTGAAGATGGTTTTCCTAATGCTTTTTCAATTTCTTGTAATGTAATCAATTTTAGTTCCGCATGATATGAGCGTACATCAAAAACTTGTGACCCTTTATTAAATCCGAAAACAACATTTTTATTTGTAAAAGTTGCGTACATTCCATTCCCTGTATATTCGGTTTTATTTGATTTCCCCCACGCTTTTTCAATTTCTTCAATATCCCCTGTATGGGCTCCAAATGGCACATTAGGTACCTTTCCTTCTTTTGCTAGTTCAAACAAATCTTTAACGTGGTTAATTGATTTTTGATTAAGTATTCTATCTTTCGAATCTTGCTCAGCTGATGGTTTTGTTGTTTTTTCATTACTTGGTTTTGCTTCAAGATTTTTCTTTTCTTCTGAAGAATTACTTTGTTCATTTTTATGATTTTCCGAGGCTGGATTTGCTTCCTTTTTTTCGTCTGTCCCTTTACATGCTGCTAATGCAAATGTGCATGTAAAAGCAAGAAATAACATAACTATTTTGAAATATACTTTCATCATTTTTACCCCCTATTGTATTTTATTCATTTCGATAATCAACCGGATGCGAAGTATAGTATTAATTAAGGACTTCTAATTCTAAATCGTCACTTTCCCATAATTTAAAAAAACTTGGAATTATATTGTTAATCATCGTATTCATCTCCTTCTTTAAACCTTCTCTTCTCGATGATAATATCCTCTATCTATAACTTAAAACATGCTGTCACAACAGCTCCTTGAAACAAAAAAAACAGTAGGAAGTGATTACTCTTTTCCTACTGGTTGAAATGAAATTAAACGGTAAATCTTAGCTTCTTAAAAAATGTAGCGATAGTGTTTTTTACTGTTTCAAAATTATAAGCAAACGTGTTATCTCCACTTAATGATGAAATACATGTTAAACCTGCAGCTTTAATAAAAGCTTTTACATCTACAAGCATAGAATTAGCCTCCAAGAATTTAATTACAATCATTATAACAGGTGTTTTACGACGCTAACATGAAAGTAATAAATAAATTTCTATTATTAATTTATCCCGCTATTTGCTGGGCAGTAAGATCCCCACCTCAAAATTCAGCGGAAACAAAGAAGTTAGGTGGGGGCCCTGCTGCCCGTAAAAGCTAAATTGGTGAGGGCTGATAATCAGTGGGAATGAACAAAACCCCCACTGATTAAAATTTCACCTTATTTAGCTTACAGTACACCATTTCAATGTCATATAAAAAAGCTGCCCAAAAAGAGCAGCTTCAAATATGTATATTACACTTCAATTGATTTACCATCTTCAACAATATGATAAAGTAAATGCGCTAAATGATGAATTGGACCGTATTCTTCCTCTTCCTCATCTGTTTCGCCTTGGAATTCAAGATCGTTTAAGTATAGTGCTAAAAATTGATAGTATAGTTTTAAATCAAATCCGTAGCATGCAGTTGGTTCTTCATGATCCCCTTCATATTGTAACATTAAGTATTGATCATTTCCTTCTGCATCTTCTGCATCAAAGAATGCGAAGAAGCCAACGTTTGTATCTAAATCAAATAAATGACGAGTACCTTTTTCAGTTGCTTTATTGAAGTCCTCTTCACTTAATTTATGTACTGTTGTCGCTTTTGCATTATCTTCTTGATGGAAATTTACTGTAAATGATTTCAATGCTGACACCTCCTGATTGTATAATACTAGCATAACATATAAAAAGGACTGCTTACAAATGTAAACAGTCCTTACATTCATTTTCGCATTGCTCGTAATAAGAAGCTTACGATGAAAATTAAAATGATCGCACCGATTAAAGCTGGAATAATTGCATATCCGCCAATGACTGGACCAAAACTACCAAGTAATTTCGAACCAACCCAAGAACCGATAATACCAGCAATAATATTACCAATTACACCACCAGGTACGTCCTTTCCAGTAATTAAGCTCGCAAGCCATCCTAATATACCACCGACGATTAAAGACCAAATCATATAATAACCTCCTTTACATTTCACCAATCAAAATATAATTAGAAACAATTGCTTACCATTAGTTATGTGACATTTTTCATAAGTTATTCATGTTGTTCAACTTTAAGATTTTTGAGAATAATACACACAGATTAAACCTTTTTTTGAACTAACGATTTATCCGACTTGTTATTACACACATTAAGAACAATCTGGCTTCAATATTGTTCGCATAAACTCTTCTTTAAAAGCTGCATAGTTAAAACCAACAGCAATTCTTTGAATCGGCCGATCATCAAACCTTGTTGGCTCAGCTATTTTTCTAAAGTCTGCTACACTTTGGCCCCTAGTCACATCATTTGTCGTACTAATCCACACTGCCGATTTTTTATATTCGAAAATACTGTCATTTATAAACGAGATAAACGGTAGTAAATCGTGTATAGGACTTCCACCAATACCCGGATATTCTTTTTTATAGAAATTCTCATAATAAAAATCAATCATTGGTTTAATGAGTTTCGCCTGTCCAGTTCCTTGTTTATCTATTATATTCGCCATTTCAGGCGTAATAAGCGCGCCCTGTGTTACATTTAACGGGTATATGCTAGCGTTTTTCGCATATTTCATAACAATATTTGCTGCAATTGGATCACCATAAAAATTCGCTTCAGATACTGGTGTAACATTACCTGGAAATAGGAAAGCGCCGCCCATTATATAATACGAACAAATACGATTCATTATATTTGGATACAATAAAAATAACGTAGCAAGCGTCGTTAGTCTCCCTGTCGCCACAATTATAATATCTTCTGGACAAGGTTCGATTAATTTGATTAATTCACAAAAATTTTCTCGTTTACAAATTCTCATCTCAGGTGGAATAATAGGACCTAAACCGTGATCCCCGTGGATTTCAGGGAAAAACAAAGGCTCTTCAGCTGTCATCGGTCTACTCGCACCTTCAATAATTTTCACTTGTGTAGCATAGTACCTTTCTAAAAAATAAACATTTTCCGTAACGATATCTCGTGATACATTCCCGTACTCAGCAACAATACCTAGAATATCTAATTTACATGTTTTATTTGCATAAATTAACGCTACGGCGTCATCAATACCAAAGTCTCCAAAAAAGATAATTTTCTTATTAACTATTCTCACCCCTCTTAAGCATAATCTACTATTATTATTATGTGAAAAAGACAAGGCGGTGAAACAGCGCAAACTAAAAAAGCCGCCTATTTATTGGCGACTTCAATCTTTTTATAAGACAAATATGCAAGTACATTTTTACTTGAATCGTATTTCGGGTTATTTCCTTTTCTCGGCTCTCTCAAATGTATCTTTTCAAATCCAGGAATGTCCGGCATTTTCTCCATAAATTCAAGCATTTCTTCCTCAGTACCTTCAATGCGTACACGAATCATTATATCTATTCCTCAATTCTCAGTTTCTCTGTACTAAGTATATCGTACTTCAGAAAGACTGCAACACATTTATCTTTTTAATGTTGTACTTTTTTTACATATAAACATAGCCATTTCAGTATAGAACGACTCTACTTTATTATTTTTAAATTGAATATTAAAATATCCCTTCATTTCGTTTGGTGCTTTCATCATACATTCTGTTAATTTTTCACGCTTTTGTAAAGGGACATCCATCATATTACACCACCAGTCAAAATCAAATTTCTTATCAAAAGTAAGACATGACTGCATTTGCAAACCGTTTTTTTCTAATAAAGTAAGCCATTCTGTCTTTTTTAGAGCTCGTTCATGACTTGGGTCTCGCTTTTTTTCTATAAAATTATAAAATGTATCATATTCATTATTTTCTGGCGAAACATTATCTATTAAGATGAATAATCCATTATCCTTCAATGTACGATTTACTTCATAAATAAATTGAGCCGGATTCGTAAAATGATGGGCTGCAATCCGGCATGTGATTGTATCAAAAAAATGGTCTGCAAATGGTAAATCCTCTGCGTTTCCTGCTACAAAAGATACATTTTCATGCCCATTCTGCTTTATAAAAACTTTTGCTTTTTCTAACATCTGTTCTGTTAAATCAAGTGCAACTACTTCTTCAAACATAGGTGCTAACATATTTGCCACATGTCCACCACCAGTAGCAACATCAAGAAGACGATTATTATGACGAGACTCAACTTGTTGAACTACATATTGTAAATCCAGTCCTTTAGCATGTACTTTACTATTTACATATTTATCTGCATTACTGCCAAACTGTTTTTTCACAAGCTCTTCTTTACTCATATTATCATCTTCTTTCTATTGTTATTTACATATACGACTCATATAATTATTACAATTCTCTTCATGTATTTTCAAATCCTCTTTTCATCTCACTTCTCATCACATTCCCTTATAATCAAAATAATATGATTATACGTTATTGCATTAAACAAAAAAGGCTACGGGAACTTTCCCCCTAACCTGACTAAATATTTACTACATTTTTATTTCTTCGTATATATCTATATAATATAAATCCTCTTTCAACTTCATAATAACATCTACTTCGTTATAAGTAGCCTCACGAGCATGTAAACCAAATTGATCCATACCAATCCATATCCACCCAGGTGTAAGATATAAAACATCTATATTAAAATAATCTAACTTAGTAAGCTCCGATGTAATAAATTTATCTTTATTAGCGATTTGTTTATCTATTAAACCATATTCTTTTCCATTTTCAAATAGCGATATAAATTTCCCTACAATCGGATGTTCACGAACAATAAAATGATATTCTTTTTCCTCTATATTTACCACAATCAAACGAGAAACAGATAAATCAAGCCCTGAATTCGACATATTTGTTTATTCACCTCCTTGTATAGGCTTCTTAAATATGATAACAAACGAATATTCAAATTAAGTTAATATAATGTAAAAAATAAAAAAGCTGAATTCCCTTTAGAAATCAGCCTTTATAATTCGATCAACTTTATACTTTTACAAATTATTATAATGTTTCTTTTTCCTCATCATTTCCGGAAACTAAACTTCCTATAGCATCCGCTGTTACTTCCACTACAAACTCATAAATACCAGCTACAACTTCTCCAATTATTTCATCCATCTTTTTACCCCCTTATTTTATATAACTATTTGTAGTATAGAAGAAATTGGTAAATACAAACTATCGAAAAAGGTGACATAAACCTTACAGAATTGTAAGCTCTTTCCCCCCTTTGAAACTCGAAGTATTTTTAGCAGACAAATAGGCCATCATAATATGGGACAACTAATAATCCTGTCAAAGGAGGTGTTTAAAATGTACTATGTGAAATTAATTAAAGGTCAATCATTCTATGCTTTTGATCATCGTTTCTTAGTGTCTGAAGAAGAAGAAGTTTCCGAGAAAATTTATAATTACTTACGACGTAATGAATTTTTTGAAGTACGTAAAGAAGAATATTCTGCTTAATTACAAAAAGCATTAAGAAAAATATCATCTTATTTTGATATATTCTTGATGCTTTTATGTGAATTTCTTCTTTTCAATAATTGTTGTTGACTCTATTAAATAATCTAGTATTTGTCCAAGCTAATTCTTAACTATTTTTATATTCTAGTATATGAAAATAGTTAAGAATATGACTCATATCATTGATTACCAAGCTACTCAACCTATTAGTAAAACTGGTGAAACAACTTTTGCAATCCCCTCTTCTCCAAATAAAGCAATTTTAGCAAATTTGAAATTGAGAATTTCAAGTAGAGATTCACGTAATAATCGAGTAGAATTAATCGCTACAATTGGTGTAGAAGGAATAACTGGGACTTCACAAGTTTTATTCCGAATTTTCCGTGATAATATTGAAGTTTTTAATGCACAAGTAGGTATTGAATCTACAGATTCTGAACAATTTTACGTACAAACATTTCAAGCTATAGATCAAAACGTTAGCAGTGGAACACACGAATATTCATTAACTGTAGAAAACCTTACTAGTGGTGCTAGTGCAGAAGTTGTTGGTCCTCTATCTTTTAGCGCTTTAGCTATTGGAAAAGAGCAAAAATGTTGCTAAGTGAATCTAATATTTAATTTTGTACTTGAGAAAAGCGAGGCGTAGTTATACGTTCTTGCTTTTATATATATTCTTACTTTCTATTAGCTTTAATCATAAAATTTTTACGTTTTGATTCACTTATTTCAGCACTTAACACATCAAATTTTTGACAAATCAAAAAGATTGAAATCCACTTATGAAACACGTAATATAGACTCTGACTCTAAAAAAGTTCGTATAAAAACACTACATAAATAAGGAGGTTTTATATACGAGTTTTTCATTTTAAAAGACGGAGAGGTTTTAATGTTATGTGGCGTAATAAAAACGTTTGGATTGTTTTAATTGGGGAGTTTATTGCAGGTCTAGGATTATGGCTTGGTATTCTTGGGAACCTTGAATTTATGCAAAAATATGTCCCTTCTGATTTCATGAAATCAGTTATATTATTTATCGGACTATTAGCCGGTGTTCTAGTTGGACCTATGGCTGGCCGTGTCATCGATCAGTATGAAAAGAAAAAAGTTCTTCTTTACGCTGGGTTTGGTCGAGTTTTAAGTGTTATTTTCATGTTTTTTGCTATTCAATTTGAAAGTATCGCATTTATGATTGCATTTATGGTTGCTCTTCAAATTTCAGCAGCATTTTATTTCCCTGCATTACAATCTGTAATTCCACTCATCGTACGTGAGCATGAGTTATTACAAATGAACGGTGTACATATGAATGTTGGTACAATTGCTCGTATTGCAGGTACTTCACTAGGTGGAATTCTTTTAGTTGTGATGAGTTTACAGTACATGTATGCCTTCTCAATGGCAGCATACGCCTTATTATTCCTCTCGACTTTCTTCCTACAATTCGAAGACAAGAAATCAACAACACCAAGTAAACAAGCTGCAAAAGATAATAGCTTTATGGAAGTATTTCGTATTTTAAAAGGAATTCCTATTGCTTTTACAGCACTTATATTAAGTATCATCCCTCTATTATTTATAGCTGGGTTTAATTTAATGGTTATTAACATTAGCGAAATGCAACATGATCCTACGATTAAAGGGTTCATATATACAATTGAAGGTGTCGCATTTATGATAGGTGCCTTCGTAATTAAACGTCTATCTGATCATTTCAAACCTGAAAAATTACTATATTTCTTTGCAGTTTGTACTGCTTTTGCACATCTGTCATTGTTCTTTAGCGATATAAAATGGATGGCTCTTACATCATTTGGGTTGTTTGGGTTTAGTGTTGGCTGCTTCTTCCCTATTATGTCGACGATTTTCCAAACGAAAGTGGAAAAAAGTTATCACGGTCGCCTCTTCTCATTCCGTAATATGTTTGAGAGGGTTATGTTCCAAATCGTCTTACTTGGCACAGGCTTCTTCTTAGATACAATTGGGTTACAATATATGGTTCTCATCTTCGGAGTCGTTTCATTATTGATTATTTCTATTTCCCTCTCTAAGCAGAAACATTATGAAAAACAGCATTCGCAATCTGCGAATTTATAAAATAAACAAAGAAGTATGGATCTAATATTGGATCCATACTTCTTTGTTTTATAATACGCCTATTTATTACGTTTATTGAAATTACCTAAAGGAGTATCCTCCTTTAATTTCGAATAGATTATAAAAAGTACTCTTTATAAAAGGAGTGGTAAAATGTCTGATGGCATCGAAGTATTTATTGTCCTTCTCTTTGCAATTGCTCTGTTTAGCATCCTAAACTTTTTAGCCATTTCCTTATCTGGACATAGTTTTAAAAAAAGAATCGTGGCAGGTTTCATATTTTTACTACTGACTCCCATTATCTTTTTGACTATCGCAACATTTGCTTCTATATTCGATAAAGCAGGATTTGGCGCAGGTACGTTAGCCTTTATGATCGCAAGCGTATATATATTAAATGGAATAGTGATTCTGCTTTCCTCTTTATTTATGCTCAAAAAAGACATAACATAGGCTATGGTACTAGCATGAATCTGACTTTACACTAGATTCATGCTTATTTAATTTCTCCTAAATTTTTATATGAAATTAAATAATTCTTTAAAAAAATTTAAACTTTATTTATTATAATATCCCTATCGTATTCGCACGTTTATTCAAATTTAAAAGAAAGGAGCACAAAATGAAAAAGGTTCTACTTACAATTCCTATACTAATCATCCTACTTAGTGGATGCAGCAATAACGATATATACGGTTCTTGGGAAGTCGTTGACAATAAAAATGGTGAATGCCCTGTATATTATAAATTTGAAACAGTTGTCAAAAAAGAAAATAAAGAGGAAATTGTGCAAAATTTAGTAGAAATGCAAACAACAAAGAATAAAGACGATTTATATAAAGGCTCATTTGTCAAAAATTCTAATGTATATCACATTGATTATGGTAATTCATTTACATCGGACCAAACTTTAAAAGTTGCCGACGGTACACTAAATGTATACTTTTTGACAGCCGAAAAATTATGCACATATAAAAAGAAATGATTACATTTCAGAGGAGACGCAGAAAATATTTTCTGCGTTATTTCACTTTAGAAATCGGCCACAAAAATAGCCCTTGTTTTCGTATTCTTTTTCATTCAAAACATGAGAAATATACTTAATAAAAACTAGAGAATACCTTAAGTTATATAAAATGAATCCTATAATAGACATTTCAATTAACGCATCTACGCTATTTACATCGATACTTTTCAAAATAGGCTAATCCTTCCTCTAAATTTGTCAATCATTTTAATTTTCATAAAAAAATGATAAAATATAAACATGTGTTTTCAGAATAATTAAAAATGCAGAATGAAAGCACTGTTTTAGGAGGGGTTTTGATGACTTACACGTTAGCAACTAGAATGAAAGCATTCCAATCTTCTATATTTAGTGAATTAGGAGCCTATAAAAAAGAAAAAATTGCAGCAGGTCATAACATGATTGATTTGAGCATCGGAAATCCTGATATGCCGCCCGCTGATTTTGTAAGAGAAACAATGGTACATACAGCGAGTGAGAAAGAGAGCTACGGGTATACATTATCAGGTATTCAAGAATTTCACGAAGCTGTAACTGAATATTACAACAATACTCATAACGTTTTATTAAATGCGGATAAAGAAGTTTTATTATTAATGGGTTCACAAGACGGGCTCGTTCATTTACCTATGGTTTATGCAAATCCAGGTGATATTATATTAGTTCCTGATCCAGGATATACAGCTTATGAAACAGGTATTCAAATGGCTGGTGCAATATCTTACTACATGCCTTTAAAGAAAGAGAATGATTTCTTACCAGACTTAGAAGTCATCCCTGAAGAAATTGCCGATCAAGCGAAGATGATGATTTTAAACTTCCCAGGGAATCCCGTTCCAGCAATGGCTCATGAAGATTTCTTTAAAGAAGTAATCGCATTCGCGAAAAAGCATAATATTATCGTTGTCCATGATTTTGCTTATGCCGAATTTTATTTTGATGGTAATAAGCCAATTAGCTTCCTCTCTGTACCTGGTGCTAAAGAAGTTGGCGTAGAAATCAATTCTTTGTCAAAAAGTTATAGTTTAGCAGGTAGCCGTATTGGATATATGATTGGAAACGAAGAAATTGTTCGTGCACTTACTCAATTTAAATCTAATACCGATTACGGTGTATTTTTACCAATTCAAAAAGCGGCATGTGCTGCACTAAGAAACGGTGCTACGTTTTGTGAGAAAAACCGTGAAATTTATCAAGAACGTAGAGATACACTAATCGATGGATTCCGAACATTTGGCTGGAATGTCGATAAGCCAGCTGGTAGTATGTTTGTCTGGGCAGAAATTCCACAAGGATGGACTTCTCTAGACTTCGCTTATGCATTAATGGATCGTGCGAATGTCGTTGTTACACCTGGTCATGCATTTGGACCTCACGGAGAAGGCTTCGTACGTATTGCACTCGTTCAAGATAAAGAAGTGTTGCAACAAGTTGTTGAAAACATTAGAAATAGCGGCATTTTCGTCCTTGAAAAAGTAAATGAATTAGTTAAAAATTAATTCCGGCTCCCCTGCTTAACTTTAGCAGGGGTATTATTAATTGGAGGTACTTTCATATGCATATTAAAGACACACTTCCCCATCGTTATCCATTTTTAATGATTGATAAAGTAACAAATGTAAAACAAGATGAATTCGTTACAGGATATAAACTCATTACAAATAACGAATGGTTTATAAATGATAGTCACAAACATATGCCTCATATGTTAATTGTAGAAGCACTTGCTCAGCTTAGTGCATTTGTACATACAAGTGATTCTGAAGGACTAGGATTCCTCTCCTCTTTAGATGGAGTTGAATTCCACGGAAAAGCATATCCCGGTGATAAACTTGATTTACATTATGAGCTAACGCGCAATCGCCGAGGTTTTGTTCTTGGTAAAGGTATTGCAACTGTAAACGACCAGCCTATTGTAACTATAGAAAAACTATTAATATATCAAGCAGATTAAAGTGTTCCTTATATCAGTTGGAAATATCTATTCTCAACCGATTAAGTAAATAGGAAAACATATTACGTAGTTAGGAGCAGGAAAATGGAACGTACTATCGGTATCGATGCTGGAGGCACATTAACGAAAATAGCTTATTTTAACAAAAAAAAGCTATTAACTTTTGAAAAATTTTATTCGCATGAACAACATAAAATAATAGATTGGATTAAAAACAACAATGGCATAAAACAAATATGTATTACGGGGGGTAAATCGAAACTATTACAGCAACTGCTTACAGGTTCATATAAAATAATAGAGCTAAGCGAATTTGAAGCTACTCTTGCAGGTGTCCAATTCATATTAAAAGAAGAACAACATACTATAAACAATTTTATTTTAACCAATATCGGTACAGGTACTTCTATCCATTATGTTTATAATGAACAATATATTCGCGCTGGTGGAACCGGAGTTGGCGGTGGGACTATTATGGGACTTTCAAAATTGTTAACAAATATAGATCATTTTGAAGATGTAATCCCTCTAACAAAGGTAGGATCTAGAAAAGAACTAGATATTACGGTTGGAGATATTTATGGTGGTATTCTTTCCCCTATCGATAATAACTTAACTGCTAGTAACTTCGGAAAAGCAGCCATTACAGAATCAAATAATAGTAGCTCCGATATACTAGCTACTGTACAAGGACTTGTTGGTGAAGTCGTTACTGCATTAAGCCTTCAATTCGCTGAAACAAAAAACATTGAACATATTATTTATATTGGTTCGACTTTATGTAATAACGTACAACTTCAACATATTATTAGTAGCTACACCGAATATCAAAATAAAACACCAATCTTTTTACAAGATGGTGGTAATAGCGGTGCAATTGGTGCATTACTTCATGCTACGAAATAAAAAGCTGACTTTTGTCAGCTTTTTAGAAATGGCACTTCAAATTCAATAATTGATTCCCCGTTCTCTCCAATTCGCTCCACGCTTATTCTATCAATCACACAATTTAACTTCCCATGAAAACTAGGAATCTCCTTCACTACTTCAGCAGCTAATTCGGCACTTTCTTTTCTTCCGACTGTTACATGCGGGATGTACGGAATGTCTTCTTTCAAAAATTGTAATAAAGGTCCTGTATATAGAATATTATGTAGTTCCTCTATTTGTTCTTTCCCCTTTTCAACTCGTAAAAACAAATATTCTCTTTCACTTGTAATTTGATTCGTAAATTCAATTTCTATATTCTGTATCGGTTTTGATACATTTATAATATGTAATTTCAGCTCATCATTTGAAATCGAACTTTCAAATGGGAATACAATTGTAATATGCGGTGAAATTAATCCAAATAAAGGATCATGTTTTTGCCTAATGTCCTCGATTTCGCTAATGAACATGTTGTTTAGAAAAAGTAAAATTGTACGCATTTTTATCCCCTCAACTTTTCCTCATTATAATATGTATCATATTCTATGACAGCCTGCCCTTCAACAACTTGTTTTGCTTACCTCTAAAAATAAAAAAACTTCTCAAATGAGAAGTTTTCATATAGCATGATTATTATTTTCCCGCCAAACTTTTCTAAACTTATACTTTGAACTGTTCCACCACCGGGTAAATGATTAACAATTGCAACCACATCTGAATTATTACCAACGTATGTCCCAGTATATTTCTTAAAATCATCTGACCTAACATCATATATATCTTTTATTCTTTCCCCGTTAGAACAAGCCGTAATGAATAAAAAAATTGTTAGCATAACGATTATGTTATGATGCATATATTTCATTTAGCATCCCCCATTTTTATCGATATTTCGTTAATTACAATATTTACTTTCAAATCCCTTTTTAAATATACGCATTTTAATCAAAATTAAAAAATTTCATTTTTTATGTTTACAATTATCCATTAATTGTATATACTTACTAACGTAAGAAAAAAATTCTAAAAGGAGGTCGAAGGAAATGATGAAATTACAATTACATGCATTAACTTTAGCGTTAACTGCACCTGTGTTTTCTGGACAATTAAATATGAATTCGACCACCCTAATGGAGAATTGAAAATCGTAATTTATTTCATTTAATTCATAAATTCGCCACAGGAGGTCGTATACTTTCCTGTGGCTTTTTCACGCCCAGCCATAGGAGAACTGTATCTTCCTGTGGTTTTTTTGCGCGATTTTTTAGTCTCTTACATTATTTTTCTAAGAAAGGAGCAACATTCAATGACTATTAGCGTATTGTTTTTAAGTATTACGATTCAAAGAAATACAATTTCCAAAGATGAAATTCTTCATAATGAGCAAATTGAAAAAGCTATGAATGATGTTAAGGAGCGCCAAGCACTTTACTGTGATCACCTGTAATTCCTTTTCGAAAGGAGGAATTCATTTATGACTTTTCATATTTTCTTTTTTACGACTGTACTTCAAAAACATACTTTATCTGAAACTGAAATCAATCGTAAACAACAGTTAAAACAACTGACTGATAAAATAACTGACATTAAAAGTTCATACTACACTCAAATGTATTAAAAATATATTTTAAAGGGGTAATATATTCATGAAATTTAAAGCATTCTTTTTAACAATCACCATTCAAAAACGTAAGCTTTCACAGAAAGAGATTTTACGTGAACAACACATTCAAAACATTATGGACGAAGTAAAAGAGCGCCAATCTTCTTATTACACTCGTCTTTTCTAAATCACTTATAAAGGGGTAATTATTTTATGAAATTTAAAGTATTCTTTTTAACCATTACCATTCAAAAAAATAAATTTTCCGAGTCTGAAATGCTTCATGAGCGACAAATTAATCAGGCTATGGATTCTGTAAAAGAAAGACAAAGTCATTACTGTAGTCACCTGTAATTTCTTATTACACTCGTCTTTTCTAAATCACTTATAAAGGGGTAATTATTTTATGAAATTTAAAGTATTCTTTTTAACCATTACCATTCAAAAAAATAAATTTTCCGAGTCTGAAATGCTTCATGAGCGACAAATTAATCAGGCTATGGATTCTGTAAAAGAAAGACAAAGTCATTACTGTAGTCACCTGTAATTTCTTATTACACTCGTTTTTTCTAAATCACTTATAAAGGGGCAATTATTTTATGAAATTTAAAGTATTCTTTTTAACCATTACCATTCAAAAAAATAAATTTTCTGAGTCTGAAATGCTTCATGAACGTCAAATTAATCAGGCTATGAATTCTGTAAAAGAAAGACAAAGTCATTACTGTAGTCATCTGTAATTCCAATTCGAAAGGAGGAATTCACATATGAAGTTTCACCTTTTCTTTTTAACGATTACGATTCAAAAAGAAACAATATCTCAAAATGAATTAAAACAAGAAAGACAATATAAACAAGTTATTAATGAAATTCGAGATCGTAGAAGCAAATACTACACTCACCTTTAATCGTTTAACTATATGGAATTGAAAGGAGTCGATTATGATGTTGATAGCACGCTGTAAGGAAATGATTTGGATAGTTCAGAGGGATTCCACATAGTTTTATAGAGCTTATACCACACAAGTTTATCACTGAATTTGATGTATAAAAAATATATAATAAAATCAAATCAACCCACTTTTAATTATTTATAAACAAAAGAGATACACCACTTAAAAAGCGGTGTATCTTCCTCAGTTTTTACTATTTTCGGTTACTTCTCTTCGTCTTAAACAATCTCACTAAGTTCGAAACAACTGTTTTTGTTACTGCATAAACTGGTACTGCTAAAATCATTCCGATAATTCCCGCAAAGTTACCTACCCCTAAAATTAAAATAATAATTGTTAGTGGATGAATATTTAATTTCGAGCTCATAATACGTGGTGAAATAATATTACTTTCAAACTGTTGTACAATTGTTACGATAATAATTACGTATAAGGCTTGCATCGGAGATACGAACAGTCCTACAATAACAGCTGGTGCTGCCCCGATAAATGGACCTAAGTTAGGAATGATGTTTGTAAATGCTGCGATAATTCCTAAAACGAAAGCGTACGGTAAATCGATAATTAAATAACCGATAAAAGTAAACGCACCTACAAATATACAAACGAGCGCTTGCCCTTGAATATATGCAGATAATGTTTCGTTCGTTTCCTTAATGATACGAAGCCCCTCTTCACGGTAAGACTCTGGTAATAAACTTACCGCTTTTCCTGGAAAGGCATGTCCATCTTTAAACATGTAAAATAAAATGAACGGTACAGTAAATACAACTAATGCAACGTTCGTGATAATACCAAATAAAGCCGTTGCACTCGACGTAATTGTATTTGGTATATCTTTTAAGTATTCAATCGCATTTTTTTCAATTGTTTCAATGGAAACGTAGTTTTGTGTAGATAACCATTCAAACAACCTATGATGTGATAATTCTTGTATGTATACTTTTCCCTCTTTTATGTAGCCTGGCATATTTTTTACTAAGTCCATTAGCTGTTGTGAAATCGTAGGAACAACTACTCCAACGCCAACCGCAGTTAATGTTATGATAAAAAGATATAACAGCAATATCGCTAAATTTCTAGGTACTTTTTTATTCTCCAAAAAGATTAATACAGGATTAAATATGAAGTATAAAAAAAGCGCTATTAAGATTGGGAAAAATAATGTTGATATGAAGATACCAATCGGTTGAAATAAAAATGATATTTTTGTGCAAATAAATATGATTCCTACAACCATTAGCACTTCTAATGTCCAAAAGTGCACTTTTGATTTCAAAAAAACGGCCTCCTTTAAACTAGCACTTCTCTTCATTGTACCAAAATAAGTATGAATTTCACATAATATTTTCCTTTACAATATTCCAAAATACCGATAAATACACTACAATGAGATTACATACAAATTTGCAGGTAAAGGTGATAAAAATGACACAATGCATCATATGCAGAAAAGATACGAAAGAACTTAGTGAACAATATGTCATTCCAGAAATATTATGTGGATATTATTTCACAAACTCAATTTGTGATACTTGTCATGAACAAATGACAACAAATATTGATCGTCCTTTAATTAGGCATAAATTGAGTCAATTTAAGATTGAACAAATGAAAAGACAAATTGATTCCCCACTCTATACGAATGAGCACGGTGAGGAACTTGCGGCTGCTGAGACTGATGTTGTCGAAGTAAGCGACGAAATTCTTTATTCTAATGCATTAATTATGAAACTATGTAAAAAGCACGATATTTCCTTACATAATGAAATTTGGAAAGAGGAACGTGTAACGAAAGTAGCGAGTTCTATTCAACGGGAATTACTATTAGATAACCGTAAATATAAAATGAGTATATTAAAAATGGCTTATACATTCGCTGTACAAGCAGTTGATGGCTACTTTGAAGATCAAGATGCGATTGATATTTCTACCATTCTCTCAAATGCAGATTTCGTGGAACTAAAAGAAAAAAGTATTGTACGTGATTTAAGCAAAAGTTCTTTATGGAATACGTTAAATACAAGTAGTGAAAATCATTACTTTATTTTACTTAGCGATAAAGACGGTCTGTTTTGCTTCATTCGTTTGTTTGACATCTTTGATGTTGTCGTTCATTTATCAGAAAAAAGATTTGACCTTCCATCACCCATTGTCGGTGTAAATAATGTGAATACACAGAAATTTTATGTCCAAAGTTTAAAACAGTATATGGATGGGCTGTTCAAAGAAAAAGCACCTACTATATAATAGATGCCAGAACATACGGTCTCCTTTCTTGATGAAAAGACACTGTGTTATAATGAGTATGAAAAGAACAATACAATCACATAAACCAATTATAAATTGTATATAAATAAAAAAGACTAGTGTGCGGCTACACACTAGTCCACGTAACTTAGCAGATTGGATTGTTCATTTATCCTATTTGTTTCTTACAAACAAAACAACCCACATTCTATAGGCATAGGTGGGTTGTTATTTTTTGAGCTTGTCTATTAAAACGACGACGAACGTTAACAATGCAACGAGAAACAGTCCACCCTGCAGTAGCAACGCTATTTCACTCACGTATTATCACCCCCCTCCTACTCGGAGAAGTGATAATTGAACAACCAACCGCACCTTAAGTTACCCTTTGATTTTACCATATTTTCTAATAATTTACGATGAAAACCCGCAAGCGAATAACTTGCGGATTTTTTATACCCTATTAACAGGCAGTAAACAAAATGAAGCAATAAATAAGTGAAACTTTATTTCTCACTATTTTTTTAATGCATATGCACCAGCAATCATTTCACCAACAATTTTATTTTCTTCTTTCTTCTTGTCTTTCAATAATGGGAATAACAATTCTGCCACTTCATACGCTTCTTCTAAATGCGGATATCCTGATAAAACAAACGTATCAATTCCTAACGATTCATATTCTTTTATCCTTTCTGCTACTGTATGCGGATCGCCTACAAGTGCAGTACCTGCCCCACCTCTTACAAGTCCGATACCAGCCCATAAATTAGGGCTTATCTCTAACGACTCTCTCGTACCTTTATTTAAATGTGTCATCCGTTTTTGACCAACCGAATCATATCTTGCAAATGTCTTTTGAGCAAGCTCAATTGTTTCATTATCCACATATTGAATTAAACGTTCGGCCTCTTCCCATGCTTCTTCTTCTGTCTCTCTTACAATTACGTGTAATCTAATGCCAAATCGGACTGTACGCCCCTTCTCTTCTGCAAGTTTTCTTACTTCTTCTACTTTTTCTTTTACTTGCTCTGGCGGCTCTCCCCACGTTAAATATACATCACTATGTTCAGCTGCTACTTCTTTTCCAGCAGCTGATGATCCTCCGAAATATATAGGAGGATATGGCGTTTGAACTGGTGGGAATACAACTTTACTATCTGTAACTTGAATATGTTTTCCTTCTAAAGAGATCGTTTCACCTTGCAATGTCGATTTCCAAACTTTTAAAAATTCATCCGCTGCTTCATACCTTTCATCATGATTAAGATATAATCCATCTCCTTGTAGTTCAACTGGATCTCCTCCAGCTACTACATTAATAAGCAGTCTCCCATCTGAAATTCTATCAAATGTAGATGCCATCCTCGCTGCAACTGTAGGGGACATTAGTCCTGGTCTTACTGCTACTAAAAATTTTAGTTTTTCTGTTTCAGCAGCAAGAGCTGAAGCTAACACCCAAGGGTCTTCACATCCTTGACCAGTTGGAAGTAAAACACCCGTATATCCTAAATAATCAGCTGCCGCAGCAACTTGCTTATAATAACCATATTCAGCTGCTCTTCCTCGTTTTGTCGTTCCTAAATATCGACCATCTCCATAAGCCGGAATAAACCATAATAATTCCATGCCTTTACACACCCCTTATTTATTTTGAATCGTATACTAACACATTCTATATAAATTACCCCTAATAATTTATATGTTAATTCCCAGTCTCACCTTTAAAATTATCTCGCCATCTTAAAAACTTCGCTTCTAGTAAACGTACTAGAGAGTCAGAAAACTTCCCAACAAATGCAAAGATAATTATGCCGACAAATACGATATCTGTATTTGAAAATTGCCTTGCATCCATAATCATATAACCAATACCTTCTGTAGATCCCATAAGTTCTGCTACTACTAAACTCACCCATGCAACACCTAACGATAACCTTGCTCCTAGTAAAAGGTTAGGCAATGCAGATGGTAAAATGAGTTTCGTAATTAGTTTTCTTTTGCTAAACTCTAACACTCTCGCAACATCAAATAACTTTGAATCCACACCTCTAATACCTAAAAATGCGTTTACGTATAAAGGAAAAAATGCACCATCTGCAATTAATAACACTTTCGATGTTTCACCAAAACCGAACCATAATACGAAAAGTGGCGCAACAGCTAGATGAGGTACAGTTCTTAACATTTGCACAGATGGATCTAAATATTGCTCACTTCTCGTTGAAAATCCAACAATCGTTCCTAAAATGATTCCTAAGCCCCCACCAATAAAGAAACCAGCCGCAGCCCTGAATACACTAATACTTAAATGGCCGAATAACTCTCCTGTTTTAATAAGCTCTTGGAAAGCTAAAAAAATATCTAATGGTGTTGGTAAAACTGTTTTAGAAACAAGGCCGAATACGCCAGCTAACTGCCAAATTATTAATATAATAACCGGTATAGTAATCGCCCTTACTAAAACTTTTACATTTAACTTTCGCACATTCTTAACTCTGTTTTTCTCAATCGTTATACTCGCTGGTTTCATAACAGCTTTCGTATTTTCCACTTTACAAAACCTCTTTTCACTTCGCTTTCAATGCTTTTTCTACGAAAAAATTATCTACAACTTTTTCCGCCTTAATTTCTTTCTTTATAGAACCGAGCTTATATTGAAAATCCGCTGTCTTTTGTTGTTCTGCTATTATTTCCTTCGTTACCGGAACTAAAATTGGTTTGTCGTGATTAAACACTTCTTTTACGATCTCCGCATCTATCTTTTTTACAGAAGTATATACTTTTATTGCTTCATCTAAGTTAGCATCTTGCCATACACGTGCTTTCTCATAAACTTTGAGGAATTTCTCAACTAATTCTGGATGTTCTTTCGCAAATTTTGTTCTCGTAATTAAAAATTCTGGTGAAGAGACATTTAATGTTTCACCGTCTGCAATCACCTTCGCACCTTTATTTAACGTATGTAATGATATGAAAGGGTCCCAAATCGCCCATGCATCTACTGATCCTGATTCGAATGCAGGCTGCGCTTCATCTGGTTGTAATTGAATGACATTTACCTCTTTTGCATCAATCCCTTCTTTATCAAGTGCTCGATACAATAAATTAAAGGCACTACTTCCTTTTGCTACTGCAATTTTTTTACCTTTTAACTCTTTTACACTCGCAATCTTGCTATCTTTTTGAACGAGAATTCCAGTTCCTTTTCTCGCATAACTTGTATTGGCGATTTCGGTAAATCCAATACCTGCTGCTTGCGCTGAAATGACTGGAGAATTCCCTACTTCACCAAAGTCTAATCGGTTTGATGCGATTGCTTCAAAATAAGGAGGTCCACTTTGGAACTCTATCCATTTCACTTTAACTCCTTCTTTTTTAAACTCCTCTTCAAACCACCCCTTTTTCTTTGCTAGTAATAGCGGGCTTAACCCTTGCTGTATACCAATTTGTATTGTTACATCTTCTTTCTTACTACTTGCTGTACTTTTTTCACATCCTAATAAACATACTGATATAGCTAAAGCAAAAGAAAGAATTTTTAATTTTTTATACATATAAAATCACCCTTTTCCTATATACTTGTTTGAATCAACCCTCCATATTCAAACTGCTGTAATACTTTCGTTCGAAGTTGTTGGAACGATTGAGAAGTTTTATTTCGCGGATAAGGCAAATTATTTTCAATCACTTTATGTATTTTCCCTGGTTTTGCACTCATAATGATGATTCGGTTTGAAAGATATATCGCTTCGTCTATATCATGTGTAACGAATATCATTGTTGTTTTCTTCTGCTCCCAAATATTTAGCAATACTTCTTGTAAATGACTTCGAGTAAAAGCATCCAGCGCTCCAAAAGGTTCATCAAGTAATAATACATTTGGATCTCTTAATAACGCTCTCGCTATCGCAACACGTTGTGACATCCCGCCTGAAATTTCTTTCGGATACGATTTTTCAAAGCCATCTAACCGAACGATTTCAACCCATTCTCTCACCTTATCTTTCACATACTTATCTTTTAACGACAAATCTGCCGCTATATTTTCTTCAACTGTTAACCATGGAAAAAGCCTATGTTCTTGAAAAATAAAACCTTGTTTCTTGCTCGTTTTTAAGATAGGCTCCCCGTCAATAACAACTTCACCTTCAAAATCATTATCTAGACCTGCAACAATTTTTAGTAATGTACTTTTTCCGCACCCACTCGGACCAATTACTGTAACAAAATCCCCTTCCTCTAATTGAAAATTAATATTCTCTAGCACTTGAACCATACCAGTTTGTTTCAAAAAATATTTTGATACCCCATCAATTGAAACAGTCATTTCTTCCCCTCCTTAAAATGATTCATATAAATGAACAGATTCAGTATTTGTGCAATAAAAAAACCAAAGGCATTTTATCTGTTGATAAAATGCCTTTGGTTTCTCCAATCAGCAATACGTTATGGAATTAAGTACATATTATACAAATATTTCCGATAAGTCAACTAGGTTTTATTAAAACATACATATGATTTGTTTGAACATTTTACTTTTGTTTATTTAAACGATATCGTTTACTTACTATTTTTTCTGATCTTTAATCCACTGTAACCAATAAGAAAACTCACACGCTAAATGCATTTGATGGGATTTAATTAGACTATTAGGACAAAGGGCTGGGAACTCAACAACTAGACTTACTTCTATCCCTGTATCAGTATCTTTAAATTGATGTCGAACTCCACCAATAGTAGTACCATCTTTCATACGTGCAACACCTGTTGATTGGTATTGATAAGATTTATCTCTCGGTGTTTTCAATCCGGTTTCGTCACCAAAAACAATGAAAAATTGAACTGGAAACGGAGAATTACCAGTAGTTTCGATAACCTCTAATTCATTTTCCCCAAAGGGTCTTAGTACATAGTGATCAGGACAAGCAGATAAATTCACTTTGTTATTTTCACGTGATTGTTCAAGCATCAAACTATCAATTCCATGTATAGCTACTTCTGCTGTAATCCCGTCTAAATAAATACTAGTTTTTGAAAATTTTCGTCTATCGCCAGATAAAAGAGTACAGATACGCATACCTAATGCACTTAATCTAAGTTTTGATTTCAACTTTTCGTACATTTCATTGTATGTATATCGCAACTTTATTTCCGTTAGCTGTTTTATCATGACGTCTGTATCATTTATTTCAAGCTCTTTATGTCCTAATGTATATAATACTTTTTTTATCCGTTCTCTTTTCCATTTTATAAGTTGCTCTTGTGAGATATTATTTCCATCGATAATAATTTTCATAAACTTTCTCCTTCCTTTTGATTGTATCGTAGTGTAGTTAATACTAAATTAACCATTTCATGTTTTGTATCTAGATTCAACTTTACTTCTGAATGAGCAATACTGTTAAGACCGTATAAAATAAATCCAGAAGCTAATAATGAGTTATCAGTATAAAAAATCCCTGTTTTCACTCCCTCTTCAATTACTTGTCTAATTAACGGTTGCATACGTGCGAATAATTTCTGTTCCAGTTGAAAATGTTGTTCCGTCTGAAACGAACTCACATTTTTATAAGGTGCTAACTTTTCAATAAATGTCCAAAATATATCTAGTGAATCTTTCATCTTTTGCATGACAGACCGTTCATTTGAAACAAGTATTTCTTCAATTAACTCCATATTTTTCACAATACAGTCATTTAAAACTTCATCAACAAAATTCTCTTTAGACTTGAAGTAATAATAAAATAAGCCCGTTGCTACACCTGCATGATTCACAACATCTTTTATGCCAAATCCTTTCATACCATTTTTCATATATAGTTCAAAACCAATATCCATTAACTCTTGGCGTCTTACATCTGGTTCTTTTGATATTCTTTTCATACGTCATCTCCTACACTGTTTTCACCACGACTGAATCTGATTCAATCATAAACGACTGAACTTGATTCAGTCAATATTGTTTCATAAATTTAAAATCGATTTAATAACTAAGCGACGAAATTTCTACAAAAAAAGAGTAATCTCAAGAGATATGCTACTAACCTTAGATTGATCAAAAAAGTTAGATCATATAACTTGAGACTACTCATTTCCATTCAAAATATTTATGTAATTAAATTTTATTTCCTCCGCACCCTGGCTGTCTCCAAAACTATTGGTGGAAGCTCTTTTTGAATGATTTCTTTTAATTCATAAAGAGCTTTCTTCACATAACCACCTTCGAAATTTCCTAATGGTTCTGGTAATTCATCCTCATCCAATATGAAGTATTCTCCATTTGGAAGTACCATAATATCGATGATTAAATCTTCAAAGGAAACCACTTCATCTTTTATTTGTGTGTTTTTTACGATATTAAAATAGGAACCTAAATACTTTCCTTTTATATCTCTCCATACGTATAAATTGTACGGACGATCTCTCCAGTAATATGCGATTGTATAACTCCCTTTTGGGATTGTTAACTTAGTATCATTTGCAGTCATTGTAAATGAATACTGCACCTCGTGAAATAAAACGATACTTTGTGATTGCTTTTCAAGTAATAAGCAATTGTGATCTACTATTGTTGAGTTATACCGGATTTTTCTTTCTATAATTTCAATTTTCGATGTAAGTAACTTATTCATTATTTTGTTTCCCCTTATGCTAGTTCTATCCTCAATTATATCTATTTATGTAGTGATAAAGAAGTGTATAGTTTTTTATATAATGATTTATACAAGTACATAATAAAAACTCCTTCTTATTTAGAAAGAGTTTTTCACTATCCATGTTTCATATTTTTTCACTTCTAACGGAAACTCATTTGTTTTCATGCAACTAACAGTACTATTACTCATGTTTTAACTTTTCCTTAACCGCATCATAAAATTTTCGTTCTTCATCAACATTTAAGTAAACACGACTTACTGTTTTAGAAAAGCCGTATAACAACTGCGCTTTCACTGGCTCTTTTAATGTTATTTCAAAAGTAGCAGGTTCTTTTATGAACCCCATAACAGTTGCATCCAATACCTGCTTCCCTTCTTTTGCCGTTAGCAATTCACCCTTGTAGAACGCAATATTATCAATTTGTGTAAATGGCATAACAATTTTCTTTCCTAATCCGATTTGAATGATTACTTGTTCTTCTGTTACGACAAGTGGATTTTTGCGCATCGCTTGTATTTCAGCTATAAAATAAATCATCGCGTATACATTTAAAATAAGTAAAATCCATGCTATTACTGGATTCCACTGATGTAGTAAATAATGAAAACCAATGCTTTCAATTGCTGTTGCGTGAATAATCATGATATACACGCCTATAGCACCAGTCTTTTTATGATATGAGTATACAGATTTACCTGTTGGTACTTTTTCACGCCACGATAAAAACGCATAATAGATTAACTTACACTCTGTTAGAATGACATCTATTAACTTACCTCTTTTCATAGTAGTGTCAAACGCTGCATCAATTGCATAAGAAAAGGAATAATTTTCTCTTCTATATTCTTTATATTTTTTTATTATTTTAGGAAGCACTCTAACAATTTTATAGAGAAGGAATAATTCTAGACCTACAAATGCAATTTCAGCCGCAACAATAATATAAGAGATGAATGAAAAAGCTTGTAAATAATCACTTGGAATAATAAATCTTGCAAAAATATAACCAGCTATTACAACAGGAACTATATATGTTAACGAGTATCTTTTTCGAATAATGAAGAAATATGTGATGATTGGAATGACAAACAAGCAATCTAATAATGACCCAAGCACAACTTCTTTCGGCGCAACTGGTACAATTGGAAGGGCATACAATAAATAGTTTGATAGCATAATTAAAGAGACGAGTCCAATCCAAATACCTTTTCGCCTTCGTGATAGTGTAACCTTCATACGTTCACTCCTTTATTTAAAAACCTCATTTAAATGGTCTTTATAAAATGAAATGGCACGTTCAAATTCTTTTACTTCCTCTACTTTCACGACAGTTTCAAGTAATAATTTCATCGCTGATTCGTAATCGTTTACGTTATATTTTGCTAATGATAAAAATACTTTCATCGGAGCGTTCTCTGGAAATTTTTTCACCCCAGCTTCTAATACTGTAATTGCCTTTTCATATTCCCCTATACAACGATATGTACTTCCTAAACCAATATAAGCACCGCAAAGCGATTCGCCATCAAGTCCATTTGCGATTGCCTGCTCATAATACGGAACTGCTTCTGTTTCTAGCCCCATTACATCATGTATCCACGCACACTGATACAGTACTTCTGCATCCTTAAAGTTTGTTAATCCTATAAGCATCTCTTTAGACTGCGCATATTTCTTTTCATTTCTAAGTTTAATAGCTTGCTTTAATAAATGTTCCATAGAATCCACTCCTCACCAATTATTCTGTGTATAGCTCTTGATTGGTATACGCTTCACATTCGTGTAAAAGTAAAATTCCCACCAATTAAAGTTTCGCTTACTTATTACTATGCGGATTCATTCTCATCTAAAAACTTAATTTTAAAAAGCAGTGACACGATTACATAATACCTCTAAGCTTTTGACAATTTCTTTCGCTGTTTCATCTTTCCCATTACACAACTTCCCTTTACCATCCTGTCCAATTACATAATGCACAGCCCCGCGCGAATATAAAGAATGTGGTGAATTCGCAATCATTACATTCGCCCTTGCTTCTTTCATTCTATTTTTTGCTCTTTCAAACAGTTCTTCTTCATTTAAATCACTTTCAAGTTTAAAACCAACAAGTACTGTTTCTGGGTCCCATTCTTTTATTTGTTTTAATACCTTTGGAGCCTTTTGAAAGTGAATAATCGGTGCTATATCACTTGAAATTTTTCCGTTCATATTAAGAACATTACCATCTTGATCACAAATTTTCTCTACAATCCAATCTGATCCAGCCGCTGCCATAATGACTGCATCAACCTTTTCATGTGATATGATACTTTTCATTTTATCTTGTAAATCAACGATTCCTTCAAATGGATGTAATTCTAACCCTCTATGTACATCACTCGGTTTCTCCGCAAAATAACCGTGTAAATATATAACATGTGCCCCTTTAGCTAGAAGTTCTTCTGCGATTATCCTTCCGATTGTACCTTTGGCCATATTCGTATGCCCGCGTACTTGATCCCATTTTTCTAGACAACCACCGCTCGTAATTAATACCTTTTTCCCCTTCATTGTAACCATCCCTTACTAATTTTTCTTACGAAACCATTCTGTTCCAAAGTCAACTATATCACGCTGTTTCATTAGACGACACGTTGCATTCCCTATCTTCCCATTTTTTACAGTTCCTTTTCGCTCAAACTCCACACCAATTTCTACAAACTTCTCAGATTCGTAATCCATTTCAACAAACTCTTTCCACACTCTTTCACCGTTTTCTATAATAGGTGCTCCTACTTGTATTAACTCACATGCACCAGAACGCACCTCGGATAAATGAACAGACGTATTGGAATCATATCCAACACCAATTAATAATACGTACCCGTCTAAATCATATATTTTTCTTAATGGAGATTCTTCTCCAAAGCTCATTGATAACGAATGGTTCATTGTTATTTCTACTGCATGTTTTCCCCATGCAGCAAAACTTCCTAACGGATGATTACTACGTACTACATTCGGATATGTACGAAAACATTCAACTATTTCACCCATTCCCCTTGTTGGGGTTATACATGAATCAAATGCTGGGACGTTATCTCGGATAATTTGCCACCAGTCTTCCGGTACAGGTGGTCTTGACCAATGTTTCGGATCGGACAAATCCGAAGATTGCGTTGGCATTATTATCGTTCCTTCTTCCGTAACAACTTTCATTAATGCTTCTACTACAGCAACGGCACCACCAGATATCCACCCGATAGAACTTAGTGATGAATGAACGATAATTGTCATTCCTTTTTCGACTCCTAATGCTTTTAAATCTTTTGTTATTGTTTCGATTGTATTTGGAAATTGTGTACTTGCTACTATTTCATTCATTTTCATATTGGTTCCCCCACTAGCCACGTAAATTTAAACTTTTATATAAATATATTATCATATTTTTCTTAATTTTTAACTTAATCATATTCATTACTACAAAAATATGTATATTATTATACTGAAGCCTCAAAACTCTATTAAAATCGTAGATAATGATGAGCGAGAGTTTTTTTGAAATGAAGAAAAATGTAAATCCTATTTTTTCAAACTATACTCCATATGCATATTTTATACTATTTTTCCATGTAACAATGAAGTCTTTCTATCCCTGGATATTTTTCTCCTAAACTTTTAACTTGAAAACCAATTCTTTTATAAAATTCTACCGCCCCATCGTCTGTCTCCGCTTCTATATAAGTCAATTGATATATCCTTACCACTTCTTTAATCATTTGCAGTGCAATTCCTTTTTGACGATAATCTGGAGCCACTGCTATATGACATATGCGTGCTTTAGTTTCTCCGATTATTTCAATACCTAGACAAGCTTTTTCTTCATATTTGTACAAAGTCCCTTTATTACTTTGATAAAATATTACTGCCTTCTTTAAGCTTATTTCATTTGGACCGACGGCATATTGTAGCACATTTAATATTGAATCTTTCTCAATTTGTTTAACACACTGTAAATTCATACTTTCATCCCTTTCTATGAAAAAAGACTAGCTCTTAATAAAAAGAGCTAATCTCATTACGCCGTTATTTTTTCTTCTTTTTTTACAACGACAGCCACATAACTATGAAGTATCATTCCAATAATAACGAGACTCATACCAATCCAAGATAATGATGATGGGATTGGTGCAGATAACCAGATCAACTCTCCTACTAGCGCAAATAAAACTTCACCAGACTGCGTCGCTTCCACTGTTGCTAATTTTTGCGGATCATCTTTCACAAGATCTGTTGCAAAGAAAAATAATACTGTCGCGATTAACCCAGAGCTAACTGCTACAATAAAACATTGAAAAACTTGGCTATTTGACGGTAATCCGCCTGTTGATACTTCGTAACCAGATAATAAAAACCAAAATGGTAAACTTGCTAATGTCATACCGAGTACTCGCTGAAATACATCTAATTCCCCTTTACAAACTTGCATCATTTTTCTATTTCCAAGAGGATACGCAAATGCTGCAATAAGTACAGGAACTACACATAAAACGGTTTCACGAATACCTAATGAAGAAGCATGTTCTACTTGCATGAGAACGACACCGAATAAAATAATGCCCGACATTACTAATTCCTTCATCGGAAGTTTTTTATGTAGTGGATCCACCGCAAAAAATGGTGTTAACAAAATCCCTGCAACGATTGTAATTTGCCATGTTGATGCAACGAGCCAACCTGGTCCGAACGCTCCAGCAAAACTAAGCGGTGCATAAAAGAGACCAAATCCAACGATACTCCACACTAACCATTCTTTCGGATTGTTTTTCATATATTGAAAGAGTTGCTTTAAGTTCCCTCTATACATAACAATAAGTAATAGCATTGGAACCATAAAATAATACCGTAATGATGCACTCCAAATCCAGCTTCCACCTTCTAAGTCCATTGCCCTGTTTAAAACAAAAGTAAAGGCAAAGAAAAATGATGCCAGTATCCCTATAACAATTGCTTTCATTGTAAAACCCCTTGTATTTAATTTTTTATCTCTATGACCTATATTTTAGTATACGCGATGAAAAATCTACATTCAAACTTACATTTCACTTTAGGATGATGAAGGAATTGTAGTAGATTTACATGGGAATAAAGTGCATTGGTATGAAATCGAGGCCATTACATATCAAAACTTTCAAGGGTCAAAATCTACTTTAATCTCGACCCACTATACTCACCATGAAAATATACGCATCCGCTATAAAAGATGGCTACCAACTATTTCACATTCAATTTACTGGTTTTCTATTGAGAAACCAAAAGATTATCATAAAAATTTAATGATAGCTTGGGAAGAAAAGCGAACGAATAAAAACAAACGCCTCCTTTAATTATTATTTAGGGGCGTTCGTTCATTCAAAAATTAAAGAATATGTAGTTTATATTCTCTGTATAATTTCCTCAATCGACTTATATGAGCTTGATGATACCGATTATGATCTGCTATATGCCATATTCCCCATCTTATTGTCGCGTTTTCCCCTTTTTCATACAAAACTTCCCGCGTTAAATCAGTTTCTGTTAGTTTCATACATTCTTCATAAAACAATTTTTGCACTGCTTCATAATCTTGCATTAACTCTTGCAATGTGTTTTTTCTTAAACTTGGTAATTCTCCTACTTCATTTAACATAGGACCATATTTATTTTCAAATGCTGGCGGAACATCTTCTCCCTTGAAACGATACAACCAATGTAAATCAACAACTGCTAAATGCTGAAGTAACTGCCCAATACTATTTTCATTATTTTCAGACCCTTTATAGGATAGTTCGTTCTCTTCAGTACCTTCGACTAACCTTTGCAATCTATTAAACGTATCAGCAACCGTCGCATACAAAATCGCTACTTGAGGGTCCATTTTTCTTTCTAAATGGAGATCTTTCATACAAAACTTCCTCTCTTAGAAGAACAACACCATATGTTCATCATCACTATACACACCATTCATTTTTATAGCCCTTTTTTCAATTCCGTATGTTTTAAATCCCATTGACTCATATAATCGTTTGGCTGGTTCGTTCGTTGACACAACCCCTAAATTCAATTGCTCTAGCTTCATCTCTTTTGCCCTTTCAATTGCTTTACGTATTAAATCACGTGCAAGACCACTTCTTCGATTTTCAGTATCCACATACATTGCAACGATATGTCCTTTATGCTTATATGCGTCTTTTTCTTCTGTTAATAAAGTAACAACCCCAACTAAACGATTTTCATTATTAAAAGCACCAAATGTAAAACTACTGTTGGATGAAAGATTACTAGCAACTCGTTCAAGAGGGTTTTCTTGACGTACTGCTTCTTCATAAGTCGTTATAAATGCTTCTGGATTTACTTGTAGTGCTTGTAAACGCAACTCCCAATATTTTTTTGCATCCGCTTTTGTAAGTAATCGAATCATTTTATTTTCCCCTTTTTAATTTACATAATATTTTTATAGGTTATTATTTTTTTGATTCATACTCTTCTTTTAATATACTGTAACGATAGCGATGAATGAACTTTCCCTGTCTCAATCGATCATTTCTCATTAACCCTTCGCATACAAATCCGGCACTTTCATAACTCTTTTTAGCTTTTGTATTATCTTCATCTACACGTAACCAAATTTTCTCCAATTCAAACTGAGAAAAACCTATTTGTAACATGCTGTTTAGAGCTGCCATTCCAAATCCTTTACCCCAATAGTCTTTATTTCCAATCGCAATTCCTAGTTCAGCATTTTTATTTGTTTTATCAAAATTTTTAAGGTCTACCCATCCAATATGTATACCTGTCTCAGTAACGATTGCCCTTTGTTCATAACCATTTTTTCGGCTTATACAAGCTTCAATCCAGTTTCTCGTATCTCCACGAGTGAACGGAGGATATTGATCTGGTAAAACTAAATGCTTTGTTACATCTCTATCTAATGACCATTGATAGCGATCTTCTACATCATCTATTGTCAATTCTCTTAATTGAACATATGGTACATTCATTTTTTTCTCCTCTCTTTATTTACCAATAGAAAATCCTTCGAACACTCTTCCACCATACTGTTCTAACGTCTTTTCTATAAAATGAATTAATTCATTTTTCCCTCCCGTTTTATAAAAATGATCAAAAGCGGCTACAAATTTGTTTGCATATTGCTCATCATATCTTTTTAGCACTCTAATAAACCATTTTGAACTCCCAAGCCACTTACCATTTACTCTTAATACATATTCATGTACTAAATCGGCTAATAAATTAGCGATAAACAATTCTTCTTCTCTTTTTGTTGCACCAATAAAGTCATCTAAAGTATCCGTAATAAAATATCGCTTCTGCTTAATCGTTTCTTCGGTCCATTTAGCTGGTCCTTTATGTAGTAAATCATTCGCTTCTTTTTTTAATTTCCCAACAATTTCCTGTTCCCCTTTTAAGGCAATCCCTTCTGAAACTAATTGTGGTAACGACGGCCTCCCTCGATCACAATCCATTTTGAAAAAGGTTTTATATGTTTCGAAATTATGAACAAACACCTCAACAGGCCATCCATTACTATAGAAAGATTCTCTATAGCAAGAAGTTAAACTTTGATCGACTATTACAATGTCAAGGTCAGATGTTTTCGTCGCTTCTCCTCGTGCAACGCTTCCGCCGAGTAAAGCTACATCACAATTCGGAAATTGTAATGTAATTATGTTTTGTGCTGCTTCAATTGGTTTCATAACCGATCCTCTTTTCTTATTTCACTTTCTTTTTTTCAGCTCTTTCTCTCGCTTTTTTTATATAGCTTTCTGCATCTGGTGTTTTACATGATGTTGCACCATGATCAACCTCTATTTTTCCAATTTCACTTGCAATTTCAATCGCTTGTCGCTCTAAGTCTTCATTACGAATTCCTATTGCGATTAAAGCACTATTCATCGCTTCTTTTTTTCTATTTTTTTCATTATGTATATTTTCTTTAATCTCTTCTAAGTACGGAGAGAAGAAATCATAATGTAACGTTTTATTTTTAATCACTATATTTGCTAATAAAGACCAGCCAGCTCTTCCAATCCATTCATCATTAGACTTTATCCACTCTTCCATTCTTTCTATTGCAATTGGCGAAGTACATATAGATGTCATCAGAACATCCATTAAACAGTAATAATCAACATCCTGAATCCAACTATTAAGCTGTTCTGTCGTTATTTTTTTCGGGTCTAAAATATAAGTTGCTAATGTCATTGCGTCCATATTTTTCGTTTCCCACAATTCAACTGCTAAATCGTGATCTTTTTTTATCTTCTTTTTTAACAATTTTAAATTCGCAAAACTAACTCCAAATAACGGCTCTTTCGCTCCGTGGTTTTTATACGTTTTTCGATTTTGTTCTGTTCCATATTCCTCTAGTTGCTGCATTACTTCCTCAAGTAACATATACCCACCTCTTTATCTTTTATGTTGACTGTATATATGTATGTACGATATATTCTACATTACTTTTTGTTTTTCCTATATTTATTTTTAAAATACGGTATGTGAAATTTCTAAGCATTGCACAGCTATACCATCAAAAAACTGTACATGTTAAACATACAGTTTTTTGATGGTATCAATTTTGCGTAGAATAAAATATAAACTACGAAAGAACTTTTAATGGTCCTCTCAATCACCTATTTTTTTCAACTGAATTTTTTACATCTGCCCACTCTTCTATTGACCCTGCGTCCGGAAAAACTGTAACTACATTAAAATTCGCACCTTTTTCTTTCCCAATTTGTTTAGCTGCTAATAAATTCGCTGCCGCAGAAGTTCCTATTTTTATACCAGTATCTTTGTAAAAACGTGCCATTTCATACAGGGTATCTTCATATGAATAAGTCCATTGTTTTTCTATCAAATTTTCTTCCTGTTCTATGAAATGTTGTTTCCTTCCTAAGCCGAACCCACCTGATCCAGCATATTTCTTTAAATCATTTGGTGGTTGTTCCGAACCATAAGGCAATTCAGCAGGCATTACTAAATGTAGTTCAACATTTTTTGTATAATTCTTTATTGCTGTATAGACTCCCATTAGAGTTCCACCAGTACCAGCAGATGCTACCCATGCATGTATTGGTTTTCCAATCATTTGTGCAATAATTTCTCGCCCTGTACCTTCTATATGACTTACTAGATTTGCATTATTATAATGTTGGAATAAAAAATATAATTCTGGCTTTTGTTTGCTAATCTCTATTGTTTTCTCAATTACTGCGTAGAACCCTTTACATTTATCAACTAAGATTACGTTAGCACCATAACGATCAAGTTCATTTAATAGAGATTTATCGGTTCCAGAACTTAAAACTAACGTGCATTGAATCCCTAAATAATTACAAATACACCCAATTGGCCTCGCTAAGCTTCCACCACTATACTCTAAAATATTTTGTTTTTTGTCCGCTTCTTGTAAATATTTATTAATCATTCCAAGTGCTGCCCTATCCTTAATCGATCCTGTAGGGTTATGCCATTCACATTTAGCATAGATAGAAAGATCCTTCGTTTCTTTGCATTCTAATTTCACGAGCGGTGTATTTCCAACATGTTTAGAAAACGCTTCAAAATGGTTTACTATCATACTTTTATACCTCCTTCATAAATTATGTTTACTACATTTGTTCTTAGCCAAAATACTTTCTACATTTTAATAACTCTCTCAATAAAAATTTCTTATATAAAAATCCCTACAAACACTGTAGGGATTTATGTCTAAATCATTTTGTTACACTCTATTTCATATGAAAATAGTTTTCTTATTCAGATGCATTCATAAGCACAATTCTCCAACCGTCTGGATCCTCTATTGTGGTTCCTTTCTCTATCCAATACGGGTTTTCAGGTTCTACCTCATGATAGCCCATATTACTTAATCGATTCACTATCTTTTCAATTTCATCTTTAATAGGCATATAAAAAACTAGTAAATTATCTTTTGTCGGTGCCGGACATGGACTTCCATTAACATGTGTAGTAAACTCCAAATGATACTCTTCATCTGGTAAGCCAAACATAACCCCATCATATCCTTCATGATTGTGAAATTCCCCTATACGTTTTAAACCTAATCCTGTTTCATAAAAACTTATCACTTCTTCAAATTTATCTGTTGGTCTTGCAATTCTAAATTGAACCCAATTCTTCATGCAAATCTCCTCCTTTTCATTTTCCAAAGCTTTATAGTAATTAGTATAGGTTACATATATTCCCTTTAACATCCCTCATTAGTGTGAACTTCCTAAGTTGAAAGACCTATTAGTTAATAAACAATAGGACTTTAGTATAAAATTCATATAAAATTAGTTATATAAATATAGAGATGAATTACAAGCTATTACGTATGAAATAGTTCTCCTTGCAGGGCCTTTATATACCGATCAGCAGATCTTTGTACAGCTTTATTCGCATCTTCCACCACACCATGAAATGCATTATATAGTCGACTAAATTGGATATCTTTTACCTTCTCTGCCATATCTCTAACTTTATTCGCTGGTAATGGAATGAGATTGGGATAACTATACATAAAACTTACCCATTTCCGATCCGAAACTACTTGTATAATATCACCTGATAACAAAATACCTTTCCCTTCATTACCGTCTTTCCAATGTATAACAGTTCCACCCTTAAAATGGCCTCCTAAGCGATGCAATGTAAGTTCTTCCGATAATATCAGATGCTCCCCAGACCAAAATTTAATTTGCTTACTCGGACGAACCACCCACTCTTTATCATCTTCATGAATATAAATAGGTACATTGAATGTTTCCGCCCATTTAACTTGTGTAGAGTAATAATGTGGATGAGAAAGTGCTATTGCTTGAATACCACCTAAATCATATATACGTTGTATCGTTTTATCATCTAAATAACTAATGCAATCCCACATAACATTTAGAGTTTTACTTTGTATTAAAAATGCTGTTTGTCCAATCGCAAATTTAGGTTTAGTAGTAATGCTATACAAACCGCTTTCTTCTTTTATTATTTCGTTTTTGTATAAATTGCTATTTTGCATCGTTTCTAATGTTGTCCATGACTGCCCAATTGGATTAACATATTGTCTTTCCTCATTACAAATTTTACAGCGAGAAGGTGCTTCTTCATTTTCGGGATACTGTACTCCACATGTAGTGCAAATATAATTATCCATATTCCCACTCCTTTTTTCATGTAATTGTTTCTTTACCAATATTTTAATAAAAAACAAAAATATTCGAATCAATAATTGGAACGAAAATGAAATGATACGAAAGTATGATTTGGTGATTGAAAGTTTAAATAATAAAGTTTAAATTCACCCTATTTTTCAAAACTGCAATTGATATAAAATCTTGCATACTTTTGAATAAACTTTTTTACACTTGTAAAAAAGTTTTTTTGCATTTCCCTACCTATAATTGCTAATATAGTAGAGTAGAACTTTTATAGAGAGAAGGAAAATTATGCACAATGGAATTCGAATGACAACTTTAGTAAAAAGGGCTATGTTAGTTTGTGCGGGGGTATTATTCACATACGAAGTGGCTTTTGGATCAGTACATACTGCTCTAGCTAGTACAGAGGATGAAGCAAAATCTGTTCAACTTGTAAGTGAGATTCAAACATCTCTTGCTCCGAAAGAAGCTCCAAAACATTATAACGGGCAAGTTAGAAAAGTCGCTTATTTAACATTTGATGACGGTCCTGGAAAATACACAGCTGAGCTTTTAGATATGTTAAAGAAAGAAAATGCAAAAGCAACATTCTTCCTAATTGGTTCAAACGTAAAAGCTTTCCCTGATCTTGTAAAACGCGAAGATGCTGAAGGTCACTACGTTGGGATGCACAGTATGACTCATAACTACAAGAAACTTTACACTGAAGGTCATTACGTAGATGAAATGAAGGAAGACCAAGGCTTAATCGCTGGTGTTTTAGGTAAATCACCAGTATTAACTCGTCCATCTTACGGCTCTATGCCAGGATTAAACGAAGCTCTTCGCAACAAAGTTGTAGAAAATGGCTTAAAAGTTTGGGATTGGACAATTGATTCTTTAGACTGGAAATATAACAAAATGCAAGTTGATGCTGCATCTGCTAAAATTGTAGAAAACGTGTTACATGGTGCTACAAATCCAACAGAAGTTATCCTTATGCATGATATTCATCCACAATCAGTAAAAGCAGTTCCTGGAATTATTAAAGGACTGAAAGAAAAAGGATATGAATTAGAAGCATATAATGAGAACGAACACTTCCCATTAAACTTCTGGCATGATAATCGTATGTAATGAAAAGACTTGATTTCCTTTAGCTGGGAATCAAGTCTTTTTATCATTTTGGGAATTACTCCTCGTATATTCGACTCAAACTCCCCCTTCTCTAATATCAATAAAAATTCAAAATCACATGTTATACTATAATTTAGTTTAAATAAGTAGGTGCCATATGATCGTATATACAGTACAAACTGAAGAAGCATGGAAACAATTTAAGAAACTTGGTTATTTAGAAGGTAATAAAGAATTCATCGATCCAGACGATGTATATTCATATGACTGGATGGTGCGCGTCGCTAAAACAAGATTGCCTCATTACGAAGGTAACTATCCTATTTGGGTCTGGGAAGCAAATAATTACCCAAATCGAAATCATAAAGCTTGGGGTAGAACAAATTCAAAAATGGTAATTTTAACACTAGATGTACCGAAAGAATGGGTACTATGGAGCTATTTTGACTATTGGTGCTGTGCTATGACTGATGGATCAACATATTTACATACAAAAAATAAGTGTACTTTAGATGAATGGTATACATATATGGATAAAGAATACGGGATAATATTTGATTTCGACTATTTATTATCTCATCCTGATTGGTGTCTAGGTAAAGAGGATTCGTTAGAAAAACAAGGTGTTATCGGCAAAACACCCCTTTCCTTCGTGAAAAAAGTAAGACGTTTTCGTGCTAAGACAGATAAGTCTATTAGTAAAATTCGAAGTGATAACTGGGATAATAGAAAAGAAAACCGCATTAAAAAGATGAATCGAAAATTAAGAAAGCGAACCGATAAACAAAAAAGAATACAAAAGCGACTTATACGAAATTAAAACATATATCAAAATACAGTAAGAAATTATGGATTGAATATACAAATTCAATCCTATTTTTTATATTATCAACACTTTAGCACATATTACTCTTAAGGAGTGATGTGTATATGGATTTTCTTTCAGCCGAATATTTGTCCGCCCTACTTGCCATCATTGTAATTGATTTAGTGTTAGCCGGTGATAATGCCATTGTAATTGGATTAGCAGCAAGAAGATTACCGAAAGATCAGCAAAAGAAAGTTATTATATGGGGAACTATCGGGGCAATCGCGATTAGAGCCCTCGCTACCTTAGTTGTTGTTTGGTTGTTAAAAATACCAGGGCTACTTCTAATTAGTGGTGTACTCCTTATATGGATTGCTTATAAATTAATTGCTGAAGGCAAAGATCATGATATTAAGGCCGAAGAAGGATTTTGGTCTGCTATTAAAACCATTATTATTGCTGATGCGTTAATGGGCATCGATAATGTACTCGCTGTTGCAGGAGCTGCCCATGGTAACTTTTCTTTAGTAATCATCGGATTATTAGTGTCTATTCCAGTAGTCGTATGGGGCAGTACATTGATTTTAAAATGGGTAGATCGTTTTCCTGTCATCATTACGATTGGAGCAGCCGTTTTAGCTTATACTGCCGCGAAAATGATTGTAGATGAGAAATGGTTCGCTGGATTTTTCGAAAGTAACCCTTTCGTTAAATGGGCATTTATCATTATTATCATCATCGGTGTAGTTTTCTTCGGAAAGGCTAAACAAAAAGCAACAGCTGGTTCTGTCTCATAATGATGGTATATTTACAAATAAAAGGCGCTATCCATATGAATAGCGCCTTTTATTATTTATTTAGCTTCCCCTTCCGGAGTCGTTTTTACCTTCGTTTTGTTTTTATCGCGGTTGTTATAGTTATACTTCGAACGATCTACTGGAGTGAATCCTTCCGGTGTGTAGAATCGTAATAAGTCACCATTCACGACTTGGTCAGAGTATTTTAGTGAGTTTTGAACCATTTGTTCATTTTTCTTTATTTCATCTGTAAATTCTACAGGTTTTCCAGTAGTTGTATCATAGTATTTGCCGTTTAGTGCAGTAACTGTTGGGCTTACGTAGTTACCGTTACGGAACGCAACGACTTGTTTATGATCTGGTGATAATAAATCAGAACCGAATTGAACATAATTCTTTGTATCTGTACCTAGTAAGTGTAATAGCGTTGGAAGAACGTCAATTTCACCACCGTATTGATGTTGTACGCCACCTTTCACTCCTGGTACACGAACGATTAATGGTACACGTTGTAACTGTGCATTTTCAAATGAGTTCATTTCTTTACCCATTACTTTTGACATTGCTGCGTTATGATTATCTGAAATACCGTAATGGTCTCCGTACATAACAATAATTGAGTTATCATATAAACCAGATTGTTTCAAGTAATCGATGAAGCCTTTTACAGATTCATCTAAATAGCGTGCTGTTTGGAAGTACGTATCTACTGATGAATCACCTGTTGTTGCTGGTTCAATCGTTGCTTCTGCCTTATCGATTGGATAAGGGAAATGGTTCGATAACGTAATAAACTTCGTATAGAACGGTTGTTTCAACGTTTGTAATAACGGAATAGATTCATTAAAGAACGGTTTATCTTTTAACCCGTAGTTTACTACGTCTTTTTCATTCATATCGTAGTATGACGCATCAAAGAATTTATTAAAACCAAATGATTTATAAATATCGTCACGGTTCCAGAATGTTTTGTAGTTACCGTGGAATACTGCTGATGTGTATCCTTGTTGTCCTAAAATAGCTGGTGCTGATTGATACGTATTATGAGATTTCGTTGTAAAGACAGAACCTTGCGGTAAACCAAACATTGAATTCTCTAACATAAACTCCGCATCAGATGTTTTCCCTTGTCCTGTTTGATGGAAGAAGTTATCAAAATAAAGTGTATTCGCATCTTTTGTAAATGAGTTTAAGAACGGTGTAACTTCTTGACCATTTAATTTGTAATCAATTAAGAAGTTTTGGAATGACTCTAAATGAATGTAAATTACGTTCATTCCCTTTCCTTTACCGAAATACTCAGGATTTGGACTTGCATAAGTTGATGTTAAATAATTTCGTACTTCTGTCATATTATCGCCATCAGCTAATGCTCGTTCTGTCGATGCTTTCGCACTTTGAATTCCATCATAAATTGTGTAGTTGTATGCACCTAAATATTTCACAATATAATTACGGTCAAACGTTCTTGTTAATAATTCAGGACGGTCAGACTCTGCAAGACCTAAGTTAACACTGAATAATAAAATACCTGCTACAAATACTAGAGATAATTTATGCTTCGCAACACGAATTGGTTTTGGATTTGCAAATTTTGTTGCGACTAACACAATTAATATAATCGTGTCTAAGAAGTATAATGGATCATAAAGATGTAGCAACGCAAGAATACTACCACCTAAATCTCCAAAGTTATTCGTTTGTGTTAATGTCGGGAACGTAATAAAGTCACTGAAAAAGCGATAGTATACTACGTTTGCGTATAAAAGAATCGACAATAACAAATTAATGATAATTAACCAAATATAAGATCGTTTCCCTTTTGCAAATAATGCAAGTCCTAAAAATAGAACTGCTGAACTAAGCGGGTTAAAAAACAGCAAGAATTTTTGAATTGTGTTTGAAATTCCTAAATTGAATTCCGTTACATAAGCTGCATATGTTTTGAGCCACAATAAAATAACGGCAAACAGAAAGAATCCAAAATGATTGCTTAACACGCTTTTGCTCTTTAATAAGAACTGTTTCATTTCTCCACCTCTTTTGATCATCCAAGGCTTATTTTTTTATAAGTCTGTCTCTCTATTCAAATTTTCTTCTTCAAATAGATTATCTTTATTTAACTATATGAAGAATATTAGTAATTATAATTTGAAGCTAGTATTTATTCAACTATTTCTTTCTAGACATTTTGACCTTGGTTTCTATTTAACAAAATAAATTTGTAACATTTCCTGTTTTCCCCCAAGATTCATCCACTAATTATGACACCCCATACTATATACCTTTATAAACTCATTCGCAAACTATTCTATCTCCAAATTTGGTACATATTTCACATGACAAAATAATACGATTTGATTATATTACTCCACTTACATTTCCCTTCTTCAACTAACTCTTTAAATCTTAAAGTCATTACATCCCTTCATACATGAAAAAATTCTCCTGTTCATTAATATTATATTTGAATAATTATTCATTTGACCGACCAGCGATGTTACGTTTTCTCGACAAAAAAACTCGCTCTAAAAAGAGCGAGTTTTTTCATTATATATTATTGACCTTTGTACATTGCATCTACTTGTTTTTGAAGTTCCTCATTTTCTAAGAACTCATCATAAGTAGCCTCTTTATCGATTACGCCGTTTGGTGTTACTTCGATAATGCGGTTTGCAATTGTTTGCACGAACTGATGGTCATGAGATGTGAATAAGATTGTACCTTTGAATGCAATTAAACCGTTATTTAATGCTGTGATTGACTCAAGGTCTAAGTGGTTCGTTGGATCGTCAAGTGTGATTACGTTCGCACCACTTAACATCATTTTAGATAACATACAACGAACTTTTTCGCCTCCAGATAATACAGAAACGTTCTTCTTAACTTCTTCACCTGAGAATAACATACGGCCTAAGAAACCACGTAAGAAGCTTTCAGACTCATCTTGTGGAGAGAATTGACGTAACCATTCAACTAAGTTGTAATCACTGTTCTCAAAGTACTTAGAGTTATCTCTTGGGAAGTAAGATTGAGAGGTTGTAACACCCCATTTGAATGAACCGCTATCCGGCTCCATTTCACCCATAAGAATTTTAAATAATGTTGTCATCGCAATATCGTTACGGCCGATAAATGCAACTTTATCACCTTTATTTAAAGTGAAGTACACATTATCTAACACTTTTTCACCATCAATTGTTTTAGAAAGACCTTCAACAGTTAATAAGTCATTTCCTACTTCACGCTCAGGTGTGAAGCCAACGAATGGGTAACGACGTGATGACGGTCTAATATCATCTAATGTAATTTTGTCTAATAATTTTTTACGAGAAGTTGCTTGTTTCGCTTTAGAAGCGTTTGAACTAAAGCGTGCAATGAAGTTTTGTAACTCTTTTACTTTCTCTTCTTTTTTCTTATTAGCATCTTGTGTTAATTTTAAAGCTAATTGGCTTGACTCATACCAGAAGTCATAGTTACCAACATAAAGTTGAATTTTACCGAAATCAAGGTCAGCCATGTGCGTACATACTTTATTTAAGAAGTGACGGTCATGGGATACTACGATAACTGTGTTTTCAAAGTTCATTAAGAAGTTTTCTAACCATTGAATCGCTTTTAAGTCCAAGTGGTTGGTAGGCTCATCTAATAATAGAATGTCAGGTTGACCGAATAAAGCTTGAGCAAGTAATACTTTTACTTTCTCTGCCCCAGTTAATTCTGACAATTTCTTATCATGAAGATCTTCACCAATACCTAAACCTTTAAGAAGAATTGCAGCTTCTGACTCAGCTTCCCAACCGTTAAGCTCAGCGAACTCACCTTCAAGTTCAGCAGCGCGCATTCCATCTTCATCACTAAAGTCTTCTTTCATGTAAATAGCATTTTTCTCTTGCATTACTTTGTAAAGTTGCGTGTGACCCATAATTACTGTTTCTAATACTGGGAACTCTTCATATTCGAAATGGTTCTGTTTTAATACTGCTAGACGCTCACCTGGCGTAATATGTATGTCACCTGTTGATGGTTCAATTTCCCCAGATAAAATCTTTAGAAATGTAGATTTACCAGCACCGTTTGCTCCGATTAAACCGTAGCAGTTACCTGGCGTGAATTTTATGTTAACATCTTCAAATAATTTGCGATCCGCGAAACGCAAACTAACGTTACTTACTGTAATCATTTGTGTCCTCCTACTAATACCGCTTATTTCAGCGTTTTCTCACCGATTGTCTTAAAAAATCGCATATTACGACTCAATTATTATAGACTATAGCTATTATATAGTAGAAGCTGGATGAATAGCAACGGTTGATTGCTATTCCTTTCTTTCCAAACTCGAATAAAACCTTTGTTTTTAATTAGATTAAAGTTACATACACGTTTTAAAGAGGATTCATTTTGAAAAAACATTTATAATTGGAGCATTATGTTTATCAATTGAAATAACACAATAATTTGTATGCATTTCGCATTATAAATAGCAAACTAAAACGCTCAGAAAATATTCTGAGCGTTTTCATTTCCTTCTCCAACTAAAGCACCAGGTAGTGTAAAAAGCTATTTCACCATTTGTATTGTTAACTTATCTTTTAACATTGACCTATATGAGTCAATTTCATATTTTGTATTATTGATTTTTTCTTTTTTCATTTTTAACATATCGAATATTTCTAACTCTAAATTCCTTCTAGCTTCAAGAACTTTTATCGCTCCTTCTACCCCTGAATGGTTATGTTCTTTCCCATAGCCTTGGTTCGTGTAATAGTCGACAATTCCTGTGGACCATTCTGGATTTCTTTCTTTTAATGCCTTCCTAAATGAAAATTCAAGATCATCTTGTTCTACATAAAATAACATTGGATTTAAATTCTCTATGATTTTTGCAACTTTCATTACATAATTTATTATTTTTTCTTTTTGTTCACCGTATTTAATCATCCCAATTGTTAATGGATTTTGTATGAAACAACATTCAAAAATATAAACCTTATTATCTTCTAGAGCAATTTCAGCAAAGTCATTCCATTTGTCAGCAATTAATTCAACATTTTTATCGAATGGCAATTCATATATATCGTTTTTAAAAATATCATTACATAATTCGTCCGAAAACTGGTCACCAAACTCATTTTTTATCTTTCTGTATGGTAATAAATAATTGCTTCCTTTTTTTAAAACTCTTTTAAGAAGCACTTCTTTAAAATCTCCACTGTTAGATACTAATCTATCGAATTCAAATTTATTAAAACAAGATACACCATCATAGTCGGCGGGGTGATTCAAATTCCCCTCTAAAAATAGTTCAACTTCAATTTTATTTTGGCTTAGAATTTCATTTATTAGCTTTGCAGCGGTCGATTTTCCAAATCCAGGTAAACCTTCTACTATTATTAGTTTTGTATTCATATTTATAAATCCCTTCCTTCAAAGTATTTAACCAAGATTTAAAAAATTACTTACTCCACTGCAATCACTCCTTCAAAATACGATATTCAACATTTCCTTTGAAAAATCCTTCTTAAAGTAACCTGACCGTTAGTTTAAGAACATTTTTTTCACAATCTCTATCATTATTTCAACATAAATTCCCATTTACCTTTTAAAAAAGATAGTCCACCATTATTTGAGTGAACTATCTAAAGTAAATTATATCTTTTAAATCAAATACTTTGTCAGTAATCCCCAATCGTTGCGCTGGTGTTTTTACTGTTTTCTTTTTCTCTTCCTTTGCAATTTAACTAGATAAAAGTACTTAAACAATGCAATAACAATTAAAAAAGGGATGCTAAATCATATGTGATTTACATTCCTAATTTGTGTGTTATTTTATATGTTCTCTCCCATAACTGAAACAGTTACTTTTAAAAGGGGATTCTTTTATTTTCTTTCACTTAATTTCTTTGCATAATTCTTCATTTTACTCGTTAAACCTATTAAAGCAGGTAACAATATTGGCATCACAATGATAGCTAATAGTAACAACGCAACGCCAACTACGGATGCTACTTGTATAAGCGTTAATACACCTGAAGGGATTAATGCAGCAAATGTACCACCTAAAATAAGTGCCGCTGATAATACGACTCCTCCGATATGACGAGAAGCAGTTACAATTTTCGTCGCTGGGTCCCCTTCTAACTCATTGTATCTCATCATTACAAAAATACTATAATCCACTCCTAAAGCGACAATCATTATGAAACTAAAGAATGGAACATTCCAGCTTAATGAATCTACATGTAAAATATGCGTACTAATTTGTTCACTTATCCCTAATGATGCAAAGTAAGCTAATAGTAACGATCCAATAATAAAGATGGTGTTTAATAATGAACGTGTAATCACAATTAATACAATCGCGATTCCAATTAACATAATTGTAGCTGTACGTAAGAAATCTTGCCCAGTTACTTCTTTTAAATCAACGTTTCTAGCTGTCGTTCCTCCGATTGCTGTTTTCGCATGATTTAATTCCGACCCCTTCAAAGTACCATCTATTGTGTTATTGATTTCTTGAATAATTGGCATCGCTTCTTTTGAATACGGATTTACGTCTAAAATGATTGTCATTTTAGCAGTCTTTCTATCATGTGACATGTACGTATTCAAAGCTTTTTGGAAATCTTCTCTCTCCAAAACTTCTTTTGGAATATAGAATTTCTCAGAGCTTTTTGATTCGTTCAGTTCTCCTAAATATTTCTGAGCATCCCCTAGGCCATTACTTACCTTTTCAAGGCCTTCTGTACTTTTAGTTAGTCCGGATTGTAATTGACCCATCTGTTCTTGCAAGTCTTTCAGTCCGGTTAATAGCTGACCTTGCCCATCGTTTATTTTCGTTAATCCGGTTTGTAACTCAGATGACTTGTTCGCAATTTGTTTTGAACCTGAAGCACCTTCATTTAATCCATTTTTAAGATCAGCTGCTCCTTTTTGTAACTTAGTAACTCCATTGTTCATTTCTTTTAAGCCATTATCCACTTTCAATAACGATTGATTCGCTTCTTTAAATGATCCCATCGCCGCATTATGCTGCGCTTTCAATTTATTTAATTCATTTGAAAGCCCACCTAATTGCTTTTGAGCCTCTTTAGCAATTCCTATCGTCTGCAGAATGTTAGGATCATTTGCTAATTCTGGTTTCGTTTGAATGAAATTGGTCATTAACATTTCAATTTGTTCATAACCTTTCTTCGCACCGTCAATCGCTTGAGAAATACTTCCGAAGTATTGATCGTAAGAACTTAAACCTTTTTCTAACTGTGTATAGCCAGCATGAAGTTGTGAAGTTGCTTGAGATAATACACTTATATTTTCATTTACTGAAGTTAACCCACTCTCAATTTGCCGCGCACCTTGTGCTCCGTCATTTATGCCATTGGATAGTTGATTTAAAGCTGTTCCTAATGCTGATACACCACTTTTCGCTTCATTTGTTCCATCAATTAACTTTTGAACGTTCGCAAGACTATTTGAGTCCTTATTACCCATCTTATCTTTCGCAGTAGTTAATCCATCATTAATTTCCTTTATACCACCATTGGCATCTCCTAAACCTGTATTTAGTTCACCCGCTTGTTTATTTATATATAGTTCTTTAATCCTATCACCAGTTGGACGTGTCGGTGAATATACTTCTGAAACACCTTTTACTTTCAAAATCTTATCAGTTAGTTCATCTAAAGCTTGAAGCGAACTCGCCTCATCTAACTTGTTATTCGATTGAATGACTAACGTACTTGGTGAAGAAAAACCAGGTGGAAAATGTTCTTCTATTACGTTAATCCCCATTTTCGACTCATATTTATTGTCTACTTCAAATAAATCGTTGTAATTAAGTGTATTAGAATACTTTAATATGAAAGGAATTGATATCACGAATACAATAATTAAAGCTACAAATGGTCTCACTACTGAGTTTTTCGCAAAGAATCCCCATAGACGACTGTCTTCATGACCTTTAAATGTTTTAACGGGATAAAACATCCCTTTTCCTAAAAGCACCATAAAAAACGGATTTAACGTAGTTAATACTAGTAATAAAACTGCGACACCAATTGCTACCGCTGAAGTAGATTGATATAGTTTAAAACTCGCTAAAGCAAGAGATGCAAAACCAATTAGTACTGCTATCCCGCTATATAAAACGGTTTTCCCTGCCGATTTAAATGTTTCTTTCGTAGCCAAAAATGCGTTTTCTTGTTTACTTAATTCTTCTTTAAATCTCGTAAATAATAAAATGTTATAGTCTGTTCCAACCCCAAACAGGACAACAACGACAAACACTTGTGTAAAGTTAGAAAATGGAAAATTAAATTGATCTACTAAATGAGCAATAATCCCCATTGAAACTAAATATGATACCCCAACAGTAAGAAGAGAAACAATTGGAACAATAGGTGAACGGAATACAATGATTAATATTACAAGAATGAAAATGATTGAAATAACTTCAGTCTTTTTCACTCCCTCTTGAGAAGATGTAAGGAAATCTCCTGCTATTAAATCACTTCCTGTTAAGTACGTTGTTACCCCTTTCGTTTTCACTTTATTATGAAGCTTATTAGTAACTTTCGATATTTCACCATGCTTTTTATCTATCGATATTTGCGTTAAAATAGTCGTATTATCTTTAGAAACTAATTGTTTCTCTAATTCTTTATTATCTAAATGTGAAACAACTTCTTTAATTCCTAATTGTTCTTTTTCATTTTGCAAAGCGTTGATTGTTTTTATTATTTCCTCTTTTTGCTCAGTCGTTAAAGCTGTTTTACTGTCACTATTAAAAACAACTATAATGTCATACTTTTCTGTCCCGTCTTTATCCATTTCTTTTATCATTTTGTCAGCAATACTACTTTGTTCTGTATTAGGAATCGTAATGTGCCCTTTTTCTTTCACTAATTTATCCATATTAGGCATCGTTACGATCATTGTAATGGTAATAACTATCCATAATAGAAAAGATAAACTTCTCCAATTTTTCAGCTTACTCATTTGCATCATCTCCCGCGATTAAAATTTACGTTAGTTACGGAATGAATATTCATTCCTATTATTCTATTACATTATTTTGTACACTCTATTAAACCAGTCTTTCCGGAATGAATATTCATTCCTTTAGTTGCACAAATACCCTCTCCTACTCTCATTTTTTAATTCTATTTAGGAATGAATATTCATTCCTGTCCTTATAAAGCTATAGAATCAAATGATTCTAATAGCGTTCCAAGAGCTTTCTTCCAATTCTTTTACTAACTCTTTCGAGTATTCTAATTGCCCTGTTGCAATTACTTTCGTTAATTTTTCTAACGGTTGATATACAATAATAATTAAAGCAACTGGAGGCAATGGACGAAGCAAACCTTTTGCGATTCCATCTTCAATAATATTCATAAAGAAGCCTATAAAATCGTCAAATATTTTCTTACTCTGCTCATCAAGAAAATAACTATCACAGTGAGAATTTGTAAATAAAAAAGCATCCACATTGTTTCTCGCAAATTCAAATAAACGGTTATACGTATGACTAAACTGTTCACGAATATTTGCTTCAACAGGAAAATCCGTTTTTATCATTTCAGAAAGCTGTAACATACTTTTTGAAAATAATGAGTTAACAAGCGCCTCTTTATTTTCAAAATAGCGATAAATAGTACCCGCACCGACATTTGCTTTTTCAGCGATCATTGGAATTGTCGTACCATCGTAACCACGCTCTGCAAAAAGTTGCATCGCAGCATCAAAAATATCCTCTTGTTTGTTTTTAGCCATTTTTTCCACCTCTATTTTCAGGAATGAAAATTCATTCCGTTTTTAATTATAAATTACAGGGAATAAAAGTCAAGTGCGTGACAACGTATAGTTGCGATTCTATTCTCTTGTATGTGAATAAAATTATATCAGCGATTTTCAGGATATATCAACTTACCGACAAAAATTAATACAATGAGATGGAGCTATCCCAAAATTTTGTTCGAAACAACTCCATCTTATATGCAAATTAAAAGAAATCATAAATAAACGACTTGCGCACTGGTACTACATTCTCAAATGCCCGTATTTCCTCTTCGCTTCCGCTAATTAATTCTAATTCATTTAGTTCTAATGGGCGTTTGTATCCAAGCAGTATTGTAGATAGTGCATTTATATCTAGGTTGATCCCTTTATCCATTGGTTTTTCTATAATTGCTATTTCATAATTTGCAAGTCTCACCGATACATTATTCCACGGTGCAAATGAATCTGTAATATGTAAAATGACTTCTTGTTGTACATTGTTCCAGTTTAACTCATACTGTTTTAAGAACTGCTCTACATCTACAATTCTTCCCATAAAATATGGTTTTATTTCTGTTTTCACACGTGGTTCTTGCAATGTATATAACAACTGTTCGTTTTCACTTACTGTCATTTCAAGCTCTTTAATCATAGAATCATGCTGGCAAATAAAATTCCATAGACCATTTCGTGCTTCATTATGCAGTGGAACAAATTCATCTACTGTCATTTTATAGTTTTCTATTTTATATAACATATAGCCGGCTGCAGTTTTATTTTCATCGTAATAAATTGCTAATGTTAAATCCTCATAAACAGCTTGTAACCACCATTTTTCATTGCGAACTAGCATACCAGAAAAACGTTCTGCAAATGTTTCATAAAGCTTCTCGACCTCTTCTGGGTGATTTTCTTTATTGAAACGTTTCACAGTACCATTCACTTGTTTTTTCATAACTAAATCACTCTTTGTCAAATGACATACGAGAAGATTCGCACAAAGTTCCCAGCCGTATTTACGGTAAAATGTAACAGCAAATGGGTGTAACATAGAGACTGTAAAGCCATCTTTTTTCATTCTTTGAAGTGAATGTTGAAGTAGCTCTTTTACATACCCACTTCTTCTGTACTCTGGATACGTCGCTACTCCTGCAACGCCACCCATTTTAAATTTTTCTTTACCTATGTAAATATGAAACGGGATGAGGTGTAGTTTTGCAGCTAAGTCTTTCCCTTCCATAATGCCGTATATTTCATGACTTTCCTTCATTTTTGTAAGTTGCTGCTGTAATCGTTCCTCATCTACTTTATATTGAAAAGCGTATTCTGATAAACGTAATGCTTCTCTGAATTTATCTTCTTTTAATTGTATGACATTCATATAATTCTCCTCCATTCCCTTTTTGAATTGTATCATAATTCTCACTATTATAGTTCGGTAAGTGAAATTACAAGGACGTTTTAACAAAAAAGCAGATACATCACGTATCTGCTTTCCACCCTTTTTATTTAGCTAACTTTTGAAGTTCGTCAAAGAATGTAGGATATGATACACCTACTGCTTCTGCATCTTCAATAATTGTTTTTCCTTCTGCTAGGCAGCCAGCAATTGCAAGCATCATTCCGATACGGTGATCACCATAACTATTTACTGTATTGCCTTTTAGAGCTGATTTTCCGTAAATGATCATACCGTCATCAGTTGCTTCTATTCGAGCTCCTAGTTTCGTTAACTCAGCAACGACTGTATCAATACGGTTTGTTTCTTTTACTTTTAATTCGTGTGCATCTTTAATTACTGTAATTCCTTCTGCTTGCGTTGCCGCTAATGCGATTACAGGAATCTCATCGATTAATCTAGGGATAATATCTCCGCCAATTTCAATTCCTTTTAATGAAGATGTTTCGATTGTAATATTTGCAGCTGGTTCTGATGCCCCTTCGTTAATTAGGTCTACAGTGAACGTAGCACCCATTTTTTCTAAAACATCAATAATACCTGTACGGGTTGGATTCATTCCTACATTTTGTAATACTAGTTTACTATTTGGGATGATTGCACCTGCTACTAAGAAAAATGCTGCGGATGATACGTCACCGGGCACTTGAATGTCTGTTGCTGTTAATTTTTGTCCACCTGACAGCTTCACTGTTTTCCCTTCGCGAGTTACTTTAACACCAAATGCTTCGAGCATTCTTTCCGTATGGTCGCGTGAAATATGTGGTTCTGTAACAGCTGTTACACCTTCTGCACGAAGACCTGCAAGTAAAATAGCTGACTTTACTTGTGCACTTGCAACAGGAGAAATATATTCAATTGCTTTTAAATCTCCGCCACGTATTGTTAACGGTGTAAATGTTCCTTCTTCTCGGCCGTCTATGTTTGCGCCCATTTGTTTTAATGGGTTTGTTACACGCTTCATCGGTCTTTTTGCGATAGATTCATCACCTTGTACGCAAGAGAAAAATGGTGTGTTAGCTAATATACCTGACATTAATCGGATTGTTGTACCAGAATTACCAACATCTAATACAGCTTTCGGTTCTTGTAAACCTTCTAATCCTTTACCAACTACAGTAACCTCATCACCGTTTTGCGTAATTTCTACTCCCATTTCTTTAAAACATGAAATCGTACTTAAACAGTCTGCACCGGGCAAGAAACCTTTAATTGTTGTTTTCCCTTCTGCAATAGAACCGAACATAACAGCACGGTGTGAAATGGATTTATCACCTGGGATTGTAATATTGCCATTCAATCCGTTATTAACAGGTTGTATTGTTCTTTCTTTCACGTTTTTCACCTTCTCATTTAAATTGTTTCATAAGTTTGGTATTCTTCTTCTCCAAGCGCTAGTTTTGCTTTCATACGATCTTCTTCCCTTTGGAAGCTAATACGTAATACCCCAAGCAGTCCTTCACGCGCTTCTAATATTTGCAAGTTCGTAATACTAATTTCCTCGCGCGCCAAAATACTCGTAATATGAGCCAATGCCCCCACCTTATCTAATACATCGACGTATAAGTCGTGATAGGCAGGAATTGCCCCTCTCTTTCTTACTGGTAAAGAATCACGGTATTCTTTCGCATCTGCAAAATAGTTTTGAATCTCGCCTGCATCTCCGGTAGAAACTGTTTTATATAAATCTTCCATTTCAGAGATCCACTCTTTTAATAATACCATTAAATGCTCACGATTTTGCTTTACAATATCACTCCACATTTTCGGACTACTAGATGCGATACGTGTAATGTCTTTAAACCCTCCAGCAGCTAGCTGATGAATGAGCGGATTATCTCCTACATGTTTCTCTACTTGCTTCACTAAACCTGCTGCGATAAGGTGCGGGAAATGACTAACGATCCCTGTTACATAATCATGTTCTTCTGTATTTAAAACAAGGAAATGTGATCCCGTTCCTTTTAACCAATCTTTTAACTCTTCCACATGTTCATTTGGCACATGATGCATCGGTGTTAAAATGTAAAATGCATTTTCAAATAAATGCGCTTTTGCACTTTCAACTCCCGTTTTATGAGAACCTGCCATTGGATGTCCACCAATGAAAGATACTTCCTTTGAAAATAAAGTTTCTGCTTCATTCATAATCGTGCCTTTTGTACTACCAACATCAGTCACTATAACATCTTCTCGTAAACGGAATGACGCAAGTTTGTGTAATAGCTTCTTCGTTTCTTCAACTGGAGAAGCAAAAACAATTAAATGTGCCTTTTCACATGCAAGCTGTAAATCAACTGCTATTTCATCTACTACGTGTAATTCTTTTGCACGCTCTACTTGTTCTTGAAATATATCATAACCTGTTATCGTTACATCGTGCTCTTTCTTAATTGCTAATGCGAGAGAGCCTCCGATTAAACCAGTTCCAATTAATACTACCTTTTTACGCATTTTCCTCATCTCGAGACTTTCTTTTTTTATTTTCAAAGTGTTGTTGTAACACTGAAATCACCCCTTCATTTTGCTCCCTTGTTCCGACTGTAATACGGATACCATTCGGGAACGGACGAATAATAAATCCTGCGTGTGCACAAGCTTCATAAATCTCTCCAGCATTCTCAACTGGCAAGAAGATGAAATTTGTTTGCGATGGATAAAATGGAATATCATTTTCCCTACAAAAGCTCTCGTATTGTTGTAATCCTTCTGTATTCACACGAACTATTTCTTCAATAAACTCGTCATCACCAAAAGCAATCGTCGCTGCTTTTTGCGCTAATGAAGATACGTTAAATGGCAAACGAACGACATTTAATTTTTCGATTAACTCTTCCTGTCCAACCGCATATCCAACGCGGAAAGAAGCTAATCCGTACGCTTTAGAAAATGTTCTAAGTACAAGAATATTTTTATGTTTTTCTAAAAGCGGTAATGTCTCTGGGAAATCTTTTGCTGTTACGTATTCATAGTACGCTTCATCAATGACAATTAACGTATTTTCACTAATACCTTCAATGAATTGAGTCAATTTTCGGTCATTCACATATGTGCCTGTTGGATTGTTCGGGTTACAAATCCATACAATTTTTGTATCGTTATCTACTACTGAAGAAATTTCTTCTAAGTCGTATACACCGTTATTTAACGCAATTTCCTTCACTTCGCAACCTTCTATAATGGCATGATGACGATACTGTGGGAATGTTGCACCTGCTGTTACAATGTTATCTCCCGCTCGTAATACGGCGCGGCTTATTATTTGAATGATTTCATCTAAACCACTACCACAAAGTACTTGTTCCATTTTCACATGTAACTTATCTGCGATTGTTTGACGGAGCGTTGTAGCACCTCCGTCAGGATATAAAGCATGTTCCAACCACGATTTTTGCAACTCATCTAAAACACGTGACGAACAGCCGAATGGATTTTCATTCGATGCTAATTTCACAAACGAATGATCTCCGTACACTTCTTTCATTTGTTCTGGTGATTTACCTGGTTTATATGGTTGTAATGATGATAGTTGATCTTTTACTTGCACGTTAAACCCACCTTTTTATTAAAATTCTTTTGCGTAGTTATTGTGTTGCATAATGTTTTGTTTTAATAATTCCATACGATCTTTTCCGAATTGTTCGACTAGTGCATCTGCAAGTTCCCATGCCACAACAGATTCAGCTACTACACCCGCCGCTGGTACTGCGCAACTATCAGATCTTTCAATACTCGCTTGGAATGCTTCTTTCGTATCAATATCAACGCTTGCTAACGGTTTGTATAAAGTAGGAATTGGCTTCATCACGCCTCTTACGATAATTGGCATACCTGTTGTCATACCGCCTTCTAAACCGCCGGCATTATTCGTTCTTCTCGTGTATCCTTTTTCTTCATCCCACAGAATTTCATCATGCACTTTGCTTCCTGGTTGTCGTGCCGCTTCAAAACCTACGCCGATTTCAGCACCTTTAAATGCATTTATACTCATAATTGCACCAGCAAGTTTTGCATCTAATTTACGATCGTAATGGACGTAACTACCGACGCCAATCGGCATACCTTCTGCAATGACTTCCACAATACCACCGATTGAATCTCCACTACTTTTTGCGTTGTCAATCGCATTCATCATTTCTTGCTCTACTTCTTTATCTAAACATCGAACTGGTGAGTTTTCAGTAATTGTTTGAATTTCTTCAATTGATAAGTTTGAAATATGTTTTGCTTTTACTCCACCAATTTCAAGAACATGTCCTGCAATTTCCACGCCTAATTCGCTTAAAATTTGTTTTGCAACTGCACCAGCAGCTACACGAACTGTCGTTTCTCTTGCAGATGACCGCTCTAATACGTTTCTTATATCACGATGACCATATTTAATTGCTCCATTTAAATCTGCATGTCCGGGACGTGGTTTTGTAATTGTACGTTTCATGTCTTTACTTTCTTTTTCCGAAATTGGCTCTGCACCCATTACTTTCGTCCAATGTTTGAAATCATCATTTTTTACAATTAACGTAATCGGTGATCCAAGTGTCATCCCGTGACGAACACCACTTACAATTTCAACTGTATCTGTTTCAATTTGCATACGTCTTCCGCGTCCATGACCTTTTTGTCTTCTTAATAATTCTTTATTAATATGTTCCGCCGTAAGTGTCAAACCTGCTGGTACACCTTCTAAAATAACTGTTAACTGCGGTCCATGTGATTCTCCAGCTGTAATGTATCTCATTTCTCTTGCCCCTTTACTATTTTTTTGTACAAAAAAGTCCCTACTGAGCGCTCAGTAGGGACGATGTTTATCGCGGTACCACCCTAGTTGTAGACTTCTTTCGTCTACCTCTCTTCTTCTTTAACGATCGTTTGACCGTCTTCCCCTCCAAAAGTTGTCGGGAAAGATGCTCCAAGGCTGTAATTCATGCTTACCTTTGTACTGATTCACACCGACCATCAGCTCTCTTTAACAGTGAGATAAGCACTACTGTTTCCTCTTCAACGCATATATGATATGGAATTAAGATAATTTATTTTTGAAACCTTTTAACTCATCCATGAATCTATGGAATTCTGGAATGTCCATTTGTTGTGCAGAATCTGATAATGCAACTGCTGGATCTGGATGAACTTCAGCCATTACTGCATCTGCGCCAATTGCAAGTGCCGCTTTCGCTGTGGGTAATAATAAATCTCTGCGTCCAGTTGAATGTGTTACATCAACGATAACTGGTAAATGTGTTTCTTTCTTTAAAATTGGTACTGCAGAAATGTCTAATGTGTTACGTGTTGCTCTTTCGTATGTGCGGATACCGCGCTCACAAAGAATAATTTGATCGTTACCTTGCGCAATAATGTATTCCGCTGCGTTAATGAACTCATCAATTGTTGCTGCTAATCCACGTTTTAATAATACTGGTTTGTTAACTTTACCTACAGCTCGTAATAAATCGAAGTTTTGCATGTTACGTGCGCCAACTTGAATTACATCAACGTAGTCTAATGCCATTTCAACATCGTTCGGATTTAAAATTTCACTAATAATTGCTAAGTCAAACTCGTCTGCTACTTGACGTAAAATTTGAAGTCCTTCTACTCCTAAACCTTGGAAATCATATGGAGAAGTTCTCGGTTTGAATGCACCACCGCGCATTAATTTTAAGCCTTGGTCTTTCATCGCTTGCCCTACTTGACGAACTTGTTCTAAACTTTCTACTGCACAAGGTCCCATGATGAACGTTTGTGTTCCGTTTCCAATCAATTCACCTTTTACATCAACGATTGTATTTTCTTGTTTCTTTTTACGTGATACTAGTAACGCTTTACGGTTATCATCTTCTTGTAACTCTAAGCTTGCTTTGAAAATCGTTTTGAAAATATGTTGAACTGTTGATGTTTCGAATGGTCCTTCGTTATGCTCTGCGATCATATCAAGTACTTCACGCTCACGTACTGGATCAAAGCGTTTCGTGCCTTGTACTTGCTTTTGCTCTCCAATTTTTTGAACAATTTCACCACGTTTGTTTAAAAGGTGTAATAGTTGTAAATTAATTTCATCTACCTGTTTACGTAATTGATCTAATTCATGATTTGCCATTTGGAAATCCTCCTCTAATGTTTTAAAAGTATAGTAAGAGAATAAAAATTCTCTATTTTCTGAACTGACTAATTATACAAATTTATAGTGGAATCGATACCTCTTCTTATTTTAAACTAATAATTCTTACACAGACATAAACTACTAGTTAAAAATCCACTTTTTTGTACAAAAAAGCCCTACTGATCCAATCAGTAGGGACGATATTTATCGCGGTACCACCCTAGTTGTAGACTTCTTTCGTCTACCTCTCTTCATTGTTAACGATCATCTGACCGTCTTTCCCTTCATAAAGACAATACTATCTTTACTACGAAAAAGATGCTCTAGGACTGTAATTCGCTCTTGTTTATGTACTGGTTCGCACCAACCACCAGCTCTCTGTTACAGGGAAACAATAACTACTGCTTTTCCTTTCAATGCATGACTATTTAATTTTCAAGTTGGACCACTAAAATACAAAAAGTCCCTACTGAATAAATCAGTAGGGACGATATTTATCGCGGTACCACCCTAGTTGTAGACTAACTTTCCGTCTACCTCTCTTCACTGTTAACGATCAATTGACCGCTTTTTCCTCATAAAGAAAAACTATCTTTATTACGAAAAAGATGCTCCAAGACTGTAATTCATGATTATCCCTGTACTGGTTCACACCAACCACCAGCTCTCTGTTACAGTAAGACTAACCACTACTGTGATCTCTTCATTGCACTTTGTTTATTCAAATGTTTTTGAAATTGAATAAGTATGATTCGTATTATAGAACGCTTTTCAAAACACTGTCAACAACTTTTTATATATTTTTTAAAATTCCACTTTCGTCCTATAATTCTTTTTGTAAATCACCCATTACAATTCCTATGCGAATTATTTCATTTTCTAGTAAATGTAAAACATATTCCTCTACTTCATACTGAACTAATAATTCTTTTATTTGTATGATTTCTTTTTCGAATAACACGGCTTCGTGACATGTTTGTAGTAAAATAAAAAACACATTTGCAAACATTTCTTTATGCGCTTTCATACTTTCTTTTTTATGAAGCATTTCAATCAATAACCGCTTCATTTCCTCACCTGTACATTTACCATGTACACTTGAAAATGTACGAGACATAATACATAATCCTTTTTCTAATATTTCATCCATGTATAAAATAATACGTAAAAGCATTACATATTCTCTCGCAGTTATCTCACCCATTTTTGGTCGTTCTCGCAAAAATACACTGAGCCAAGCTGTCCAAAATTTTTGTTGTTCTTTTACGCTTAATGTTTTGACGTAATAGCATAAAAACTGCATAAACTTAATTTTATTTTCTTCATTTTCTAGTATGAGTAACGGGTATAACCAATCTGTTTTTTGCTCCCAATATAGTACACATTTAATAAATACAAAGCTAAGCCACTTCAAGAAAGCTTCTCTCGTATGCGGATGTAATACTTCCAAATGTTCTACCGCATACTTAATAAATCGCTTCATTTCTGTAAATAAAGGTAAATTTATTTGCGTGTAACATAAGCCGGCCCATGCATATTCCGTAATCTCATTTTGTTTTTTTAAATCTAAGTATGGTAACAAATATTTTCGGCACCATTGTTTTTCAATATGATATAGAAATGTAATATCTGCTATTAAACGAGCAAACATAAAGTTTGTTCGTTCCGAATTAACTCTTACTTGTTCTTCAAATAAAAATAAATATTCATATACATTACGATCGTATAAATGATCATATGATAACAACTTTAATAATACAGCTGTCATTTTTCCAACTGGATGCTGAATTGATTCATTGTAAAAATCTTGTTTCCCAAGCTTAAAGTCTGTATCACTCTTCATAACTTGAGGAAACACTGAAAAAGCAAATCGTTTTACAACACGTATACTATTCTCTTCTAACTCTTCTAGTCGATTACTAATTTCATATAGAAAACTACTAATTAGCCAATGAAAAGCAGTATTTCTAACAAATTTCTGCAATAGCGGAATAATTTTTTGGATTTGATCATTTGTCAATCCTCGATTATTTCGCCATTCTCTAATACAAACAAACCATACTTCATTACTTATTTCTTGCACTCCTACTAATTGGTATGCAAATGAAATACTCCACTCTGTGTTTAATTTACATGCTTTTGATAACATCTCTAAAAAATGGCGTTGTTCCAAAACACGATCTTGCGAAAATTGCTGAACTTGCTTCATAATTTCAACATCTTTCAGTTGCAATAATCCGTCAGCAGTTACATTACAAGTAATACTTTGCTCTGTATCCTCTTTCTTTTGTACACTGTATCGTTCGGAATGAAAATGAGGATGCTTTTGCTTCATTAACTCATACCCATTTGCCGTAGATGGACTATTTGAATCACACTTGAATAATAAGTCTAATACGAGACATGCATCAAATACCCTCTCTTCTGTAAGATGCTTTATTACAGTTCGAGTGACTTCTTCTTTTGTTTTTTCTAAACAATGTGCATAATGCCTTTTTAAAAGTTGAAAAACTTCGTGTTTATAAGTGAAATCTAAAAGAAGTCCTTCATGTAACAACCATTTCATTTTGTCATCTACACGAACAAAAATATTTTTATTCATCGCATCAATTGCAATTTGCTTTTGAAGTACACTATTTGCTTCTATCATTTCTGTAATATAATAATCCGCTTTTTTCTCATTGTTTTCGCATAAATAAGTTAGACACTCTTTTACAATTCGTATTAAAAATACAAGATCATTTTGATGAAACTCTTTCTCTATATTTTCCTTATTTCTTTTTTTCAGTGCCGTTTGTCTTAACGACAACATTCTCAATTTTTCTAATCCAATCATCATAATTGGAACAGCATAATAAGCGATATAAGGCCTCATCTTTTCGTTCCAAATTTGCTCCACATGAGAGAATGTAGATACTGGTAAGCGACTCGATTCCTCGAGTTCTATTGATTCTTGCGTATCATTTCCCCATTTTCTTACACGTTTTAACTTCAGTTTTCCGTCTAAAATAAAAGTTAGTATCAATAAGGCAATTTCCTTATGCTCAGGAAAAGAACATTTTTGCAGTAACTTAGAAATCTTTTCTATAGAGCTACTATCTTTTTCAGCTGTTTCTAATAAAAGGAGTGTCCACCTTGCAAACAACAACGGGTCCATCTTACTCTTCGTTTCGGTTAAGTAGTTACAAATTGTTCTCCATAATAACGGTGATATTTTAGAATAGTTTTTATAAATTAATTGAAATAATTCTTTCTGATGACTAAAAAGAAATTGTTCGACTAACCATTCTGCAAGTAATTCATCTACTTCATTATAGTTTGGCGTAAGCATAAACAAATTTTGTAATTTACCTTCTACTTCTAACCATTCGACCCATTCATAATCATGAGCAAATTCCACAAAGTAACGAACTGTTTCAATTTTTTTAATTGATTGCTTTATGTATGATAATTGTTCCTGTTCTACTGACGGGGGAACCGTTACAATATCCCGAATACGCATTCTTTTCGTAATATAATTATCACCCATTAATTCCGCCCAGCGTTTTACCGCTTTTACGAGAGATTGATGATTATTTACTTTATTCGGATACACAATTGGTCTTATCCCTAAATGTTCCCAGTGGTACGTATTTTCTCCTTGTGCGACAAAAGCAAATCGTCTTGTACTTGGTGGTAAACCAGTTGCTAAATATTTCATTACTGGGTCATTATGACTATATCCAACGAATAAAACGGTGTAATTTGAGAATAGATCAACTAAAAATCTTCTTGCCCACCCTTCTGTTAAGTAAGCCCTTCCAAAATCACCGTCTGTTAAAATTAAAGCCTCTTTCTCCTGTTCTACATTACCATGTATGTAAGCAAGACCTTTAAAAGCTCTCCCAGTCGGTAAAGCTGGAGCGTAATAAACATTGATATCTCTATTTATTTCTTTAATTGCAGTTGTAAAATGTTGATCAAAATTTGTTGTTACAATGCGGATATCTGTATCTAAAGGAAATAACCTTGGAATTGCATAATGCAATGGATTCGGTTTTGATTTCTCTATATGAACGAGATCTCTTGCGACTTGATGTACATCTTTTGTTTTCGCAATTTTACCAAGATAATAATCATGTGGCTCTGTTATTTCACGTTTTTCGACATATAACGTTTTTGCAATTTCATCAACTAAATCATCAAAATTCGGTAAGTTTGATTTCCCTTTCATAGAAACTCCCGCTCCAACAAATAACACTAACTTTCCTTGCTCAAGGTGATCAATTAACTCATCTGGAATTTCTACTTCTGAAGTAATCCACATTTTGGATTCCCCCTTACCTAAAAATGTCATACACTCTCATTTTACTATAACATTTTTTCGTTGTTTTTATAATATTTAGACTAAATTCCGAACATGAAAAAGTTTTATGTAAATAAATCCGTTACAATGTATGAACTCCAGAATTTATTGAAAAACTATGTATAAATCGGAGGTGTAAATTTTGAATGATTTCACAGTAGTGCTTATCAAGTTTATATCGTGCATTATCGCATTTAGTATTGGGCTTGCTTTATTTTTCCCTGCAACGTTTGTTCAAATTATTTCATTCAGTCTCTTTGTTACAATCGTATCCTACATGTTCGTTGATAAAATTATTTTAAATCGAATTGGCAATACTGGTGCCATTATGTCGGATTTCTTATTAACATATTTAAGCGTATGGATTTTCGGTAATATTTTATTAGACAACTATATGCAAATTGCATGGGGCAGTATCCTTTCTGCCATCGTCTTCACTTTATCTGAAGTAATCGTTCATCGCTTCTCTAACTCTCATACAAGGCACAACAATGATAACATTCGTATTAATCGCCGCTTTGCATATGGTACAGAGTTTGCTGAAGAACAAAATATATTGGATAAAGATAAGAAAAAGTAACGTTTTAATGCAGGAGCGCCCTTTTTAATTATGTGGTGCTCCTTTTTTGTATTTTTTCATTATGGTACGTGAAATTATATAAGTGATTATTTCAAAATACCGACTTACTAACAATATTTGACGCTATTTTTTCTAATAAAAAACTGCCTCTTATTTAGAGGCAGCCACTTTTAAGTCTTTTACTGCAACAACATCCGCAAACGCTCCCAATACTGCGTTATGATGTTTCACAATATCTTCAGCACGTAACACTTCTGTATTAAATGTACTATGCGCATCACTCACTAACGTTACTTTATACCCTTCACTACATGCTCTGCGCGTTGTCGTATCTACACAATACTCTGTTTGCATTCCCGAAAGAATAACGTGTTCAATTTCTTTCTCTTGTAACACTTCGCTTAAGTTTGTATTATGGAATGAATCTGGAGTCGTCTTTTCAACTATATTATCTCCTTCTTGCGGAGCGATGGCCGCATGGATTCGCCATCCATCCGTACCTTTTTCTAACGGATGGTCTTTAGGACCGTTATGTTGGATATAAATAACTGGAATATCATTTGAACGACATTCCCTAATAAGCTCTTGCAATGTTTGTAAAAACTTTCCCCCATTATGTACTGGCATTCCAGCTGTATACATACCCGCTTGCACATCAATTACGATTAATGCTTTTTTCATTTCACACATCCCCCTTTATTTGTATAAGCCATTATTATTGTTTATATTCCATCATCCAACAATCTTCTAATTTCCCCTCATGCAACTCATGTTCCTTTAAAATCTTTACTTTTTTAAATCCACTTTTTTCATAACACTTTATTGCTCGTTCATTATTTACTTTCGGATCCATTGCAATTGCTTCTGCTCCCATTTCACCCATAATATATGTAATTGCTGCCTGAACGAGTTTTGTTCCAATTCCCTTTCCCCAATAGGCTGGTTCACCGATAAATTGGTCCATACCCCATACATTTTGCGATTCTTTATAGCCATATAACGCTTTCCACTCTGAATCCACTGGGTACATTTGTATGTAACCAATCGGAATGGTATCAAATTCTATTAAATATCTTTTTTCATTACTGTTTGGACTATGTATAAAATGATCAAGCACCTTTTCTACAGATTGCGGATTATCTCGTCCTTCGTAATACCGCAGGACTGCTGGGTCCGTTAACCATTTAGAAATGATAGATGCATCATCTTCCATTACGTATCTAATCAATAAACCTTCTTTTTGAAAAAGCATATTATACCTCTATTATTTCTTTATATTTTTTCTTGCTGTTACATCTTTCATTGCACCTACTAATGCATATGGTAGTAATGTAATCGCAAAAAATGCTGTAAATACGTTAAATTGCGGGATTGTATAGAGTGTGAACCATTCAGTGAAAAATTGAGAATTTAATATTCTATTAAAAAACTCTCCGCCTGGCCTAAAGTTTGGCGCCCACGCAGTGATTTCACACAAAATAAAGTGAAACTTTAATCAGTAGGGGTTTTGTTCATCCCCCACTGATTATTAGTTGAACCAATCGGGCTTTTACGGGCAGTTGATCCCCCACCTAACTTCTTCGCTTTCGCTGAATTTTGAGGTGGGGGTCTTACTGCCCTTTAATGCGGGGTAAACAGTAACTGAACAATAAAAAATGCCCCTAGATAACGAAACCAAGTCCGTTTCCATATAGGTTGTGCATTTTTTAATATATCTCCCATCTTACCCCCTCCTTAAATATCCATCATATTAATTATACACTTTCCTCACTTTATTTGTTAAAATTTTCTATATAATTAATACTGTTGGGGGGAAATACATTATGTCTAATCCTATACTTACATCCACTTTAATCATTCTTAGAGGAAACTCCTCAAGTGGTAAAACAACGATTGCAAAACAACTACAAGAATATTTCGGACAAGGAACACTTTTAGTATCACAGGATGTTGTACGTAGAGATATGCTTAGAGTACACGACACAATGGGTAATTTATCACATGATTTACTATTTGAAATTACGAAGTACGGAAAAGGAAAATGTGAATTTGTTATTTTAGAAGGTATATTGAACAGTCATAGGTATGGTGAGATGTTAAAAGAATTAATTCGTTATTTTGATGAAAATGCATTTGCATATTACTTTGATTTATCATTAGAGGAAACTATTAGACGACATAACACAAGAGACAAACGACATGAATTTGGTGAGGATTCCCTACAAAAATGGTATAATCCGCACGATACTATTAAGGTTGCCACAGAAACTATTTTTACAGATAACTTTACGCAAAAAGATATATTTGATGCAATTCTTAATGATGTTGCGATACAAAAACAAGACTAATATAATATGTTAGTCTTGTTATGTACTTTGTGTTTCCGTTTTTATAATTGAACAATCTTTACATAAATAATAGTATATATTCATTTCCCCAAACTGGAAATCAACTACTGAAATAAGTTCACGTTCCTCGATATCTTGTGTAATTGTAGCAACATACTTCATCTCTTTAGAACAAGTTGGACACGCCAAATGCTCTGGAAGATCCGCATATAATGGTGCCCCTAATAATCTACATACATATTCAGAACCGAACAAGTCAAAAGCTTCCCAGTAACTATCTTCATCTGTAGGTATATCTTCATTTTTCATATTTATAAGCTTTACCGTTGTTTTTGGTAATGAAGCTGGTAACTTATCTTCCTCTTCCATTATCCATTCTTCTGTATTTTGCTGCTTTATGATTTGAACTGTTTTACCTCCATCACTTAACTGAAAATATTGCGGTTCCCACACCATCGCACAGTTCAAGCATGAAACGAATGGTAAAATATTTAGTTCATTACTTTTAAGTTCAGCAAGTCTCCCATCTTTTAAATCAAAACAGAGAATTTGATGCATCTTCTCACCGCATAACTTACATACTGGCAAATTACAATCTTGACCGCCAAAGTAATGATTATATGAACCTCTTCCTTCAATTACTCTATACCCTTTCCGCTCATTACAATGTGCGCCATATAATTCTATTGTCATATTCTATCCTCGCCTTTTATAAGAATGATTCACAAAATGATAATAATTAAGACTAAAAAACATCGTCTTCCTGAATAGTTTCCATAATAAATTCTTTTAAACTCGGAGATATTTCTTCCATTTCGTCATCCGCGTGATACCAAATATATATTTTATCATCCATTTTTCCATTATTTATTTTAAAGCACAATTTATCCCCTGAACCATCGTCACCAATTATGATAAGATTTTCTGGTATAGACTCATCTCTCATGTCAATATTTTGTCTAACAATATCATCCCAAGTTTTCGTTACATTTCTATTATCTTTTAATCGGATATAGTATCCATTCCCCTATTTCAGCATTATTAACTAATTTAATAAGATCCCTATATTGATTTGGGAAAGCAGCACCTAGCTTTTCTTCCGTTTCTTTTATTTGCAACTCCAATACACCTTGTTTCTTTGTTTCAATATATTCTCTTACTTCTTTCATGAAATACACCTATCCTTTGAACTTAATTACACTATTATGAGTGAAAGTGTTTAGTAAACGATTTGATCCGATTTATATATTTCATTATACGTTAACCCTTCGTTTTCAACATACTATTCTTCTCTACTTCTCAATAACCTTCTGTTCTACTTCCTTACCTCATTCTTAATAGTTTTTCTAAACATGAGACAATTTTTATGTTTTATTACAGGTTTATTAATAAGTCATTTAAAAATCCTATTATCCTTCTACTAAAAAAATAAAAGCCAGCCTCAATAAAGAGAACTGACTTCTATTTGGATAATTATTGTTATTATAAAATTTTCACTTTAACAGTTTGTCTTCCCCAATTCATAGCTTTACTTTTTGAACCCATTAAAACATCAATACGATTACCTTTAATTGCACTTCCAGTATCACCAGCGATCGCTTCTCCATAGCCTTCTACCCATACTTTAGATCCTAATGGGATTACTTTCGGGTCAACTGCGATAATTCTCATATTCGGATTTGCCGTTAAATCATGCCCCATCGCAGTTAAAACGCGTCCACCATATGTACCATTTTCACTTGGATCAGCAGTATACGCTGTCGCTACTACCGTTAATTCACGTTTAGCAGACTGTATGTTGTTTTTAGATGCTTCTTTCGCTCTCTCTTCTTCTTTAGCCTTTGCTATTTCTTGCGCTTTCTCTTCTTCTTTAGCTTTTGCTATTTCTCTTGCTTTCTCTTCTTCTTTAGCTTTTGCTATTTCTTGCGCTTTCTCTTCTTCTTTAGCTTTTGCTATTTCTTGCGCTTTCTCTTCTTCTTTAGCTTTTGCTATTTCTTGCGCTTTCTCTTCTTCTTTAGCTTTTGCTATTTCTTGCGCTTTCTCTTCTTCTTTAACTTTTGCTATTTCTTGCGCTTTCTCTTCTTCTTTAGCTTTTGCTATTTCTTGCGCTTTCTCTTCTTCTTTAGCTTTTGCTATTTCTTGCGCTTTCTCTTCTTCTTTAGCTTTTACTATTTCTCTTGCTTTCTCTTCTTCTTTAGCTTTTGCTATTTCTTGCGCTTTCTCTTCTTCTTTAGCTTTTACTATTTCTCTTGCTTTCTCTTCTTCTTTAGCTTTTGCTATTTCTTGCGCTTTTTCTTCTTCTTTAGCCTTTGCTATTTCTTGCACTTTCTCTTCTTCTTTAACTTTTACTTCTTCTTTGATTTTTGCCTCTTCTTTAGGCTTTACTATTTCTTGCGCTTTTTCTTCTTCTTTAACTTTTACTTCTTCTTTGACTTTTGCCTCTTCTTTAGGTTTTACTATTTCTTGCGCTTTCCCTTCTTCTTTAGGTTTTACTATTTCTTGCGCTTTCCCTTCTTCTTTAACTTTTACTACTTTTGCCTCTTCTTTAGGCTTTACTATTTCTTGTGCTTTCGTTGTTTCTTTTGCTTTTGCTACTTTCTGCGTCTTTACTTCTTTCTTTTCTTTAACTGATTTTTGTACTTTCGCTACTTGCTTCGTTTTCTCTTCAGTTTTCTTTTCAGTTGGTGCTGTACTTGATAGGAAAGAAACGTTTGCATAAGCAGTTTTTCCTTTATACTCAAATTGCAACCATCCGTCTTTTACTTGATGCGTTGATTCAATTACATCATCTTTTTTTAGTCTACCAAGAATTTCTGAATCTGTGTTTGCTTCAGTACGTACATTTAACAAATTCGCCGTTACATGATATACATCTTTTGTAAACTCCGAACTTACAAACACTTCTTTACCATTCAACTCAATTTTTGACCAGCCATCTTCGGTATTTATGACTTTTAACTCTTGCCCATTCTTTACTTTTTCGACCACTTTTGATTCTGTAGTCGGTTTTTCACGTACGTTAAGTACATCTGCTGTTACGATTGTTTCTGCGGTAGCAGTTGTGGTAAACGCTCCCAATCCAAAAACAGTTGCTGTTGCTGCGCCAATTACTTTTTTCATATTAGCCTCCATTAAATTTTTTTGAATTTTATCAAATGCCTCCGTAAAATTATATAATTTTACATAATATCAAAACATTTGCAACAGTATATTAATATTGTTTAATATACTGTTATTAAAACTCCTTACTCCAATACTATCAAATTCTCATTTCTAATTCTATATATTATAAATCTCCTTATCTTTTATAAAAGCTCCATGCCCTTCTTCACACTAAATAGTTGTGGCAATTCCCACCAAAAATAAACTTACGATTGCTAAAATTTGAGTAGCGACAATAGCCCCTCTTAAATGAAACTTATAATCTTTATATCCTTTCATACCTTCCGTACTAGGAATCACAACAAACCTTGGAGTAATCCAGCAAAAAATTAGCCAATCAATTATAAGTAAATCTACTAAATTGAAAATCATTAAAATACCAAAAGTGTGTAAATAGGCATCCATATACATTAACTTTTCATGCTTATGTAGTATATATGTAGAAACGGAAGGAGTACCGAAAAGAATAGTATTATATACAATATTAAAATAAATGGTTTGCTTTTTTTCATGAATCGATTTTGGAAAAACTACTTTTTGAATATCTTTCGGATAATCAGTTAACGAAAGTCGAGGATTATAATATAAGGACCCTAAAATCATTACGGATAGTACAATAGACATGATGACACCAACGTACATCATTTGCTCAAATTGATTCATATGCTTCATTCACCCTTTTCTGTAATTACTATGATGGTCATTCACTTAATTACATATTGTATGTACGTACATAATCAAAAATTAACAACTAGCTTTAATAGCGAAGCAAAATTGTTGCAATGCAAATGCAAATTTAATACAGTGGAAGCCTAATTGATACAGATAGGATTGGTGAAACCTATGAAAATTGAACATATTGCAATTTGGGTAAATGACTTAGAATGTATGCGTGATTTTTATATGAAATACTTTAATGGTAAAGCAAACTCTTTATATCATAATAAAACGAAACAATTTGAATCTTATTTTATTACGTTCGAATCTGGAGCAAGACTTGAACTTATGCGTAAAAAAGGGATTGAAAATAAGCCTAATTTAAACATAACCGGCTATACTCATATGGCTTTTTCTGTCGGTAGTGAAGAACGTGTGAATGAACTAACAAAGGTGATAAAAGATGCTGGTTATCCTTTATTAAATGGACCACGTTTTACTGGAGATGGCTATTATGAAAGTGTAATAGGCGATCCAGAAGGCAATCAAATAGAAATTACGATTTAACTTACCCTTTTCCACCACCTCCGTATTTTTCCACAGATTAGGCGGTGCTGTTGTTGAGGTGCCAAATGAGGCAACTGCTTACTTTTACCGAAAAGCACTATCAAACATGCCAATATTCGCTACTTGGGAACAGCCAGAAGGTGCTGGTGGAAGTATTCGATGAGTTGAAGACTTCCGCTTAGCAATGCTTCCATTTACAAAAGGTGTCTATGTTAATACTCCTGACCTATCCATTAAAAATTGGCCAGATGCATACTTCAGTTGCAACTTTGACCGATTAATGGAAGTAAAAGCGGAATACTTTGCGAAAAATGTCTTTAACTTTCCGCAAAGTATTCCGCTTTTTTAAACTATATACTCCACCTAATCTATCTAAATGCAAAACATCCATTTTAAAAAATGGATGTTTTGTAAAAGTAAGTTTACATAATATAATTATCAATTACTTATACCGAATAACTATTCAATCACCGAAAGTAAAACTTTCTCAAGCTCTTTTTTGGATAACATACTTTCGTTTATATAGCCATTCTTTTAATTGTACTTCATCCAAAGTTTCATTCCCCTCTCGTGATCTTTCACACTATATTCGCTCGTTTTTCACAAAAGGTTCATTTTACATGAAAATTTATTTATTACAATAAAAATATAAGGTGTATTTTTATGAAAAGGAGGAATTCAATAATGAATACAGAGGATAAAATTCACGCTGAAAAAGTGTTAAAAAATCTATTCATCGGATCCCAAGTTGATGGATTACAATTTGGTATTTCTCCAGGCGCTATAAAGATTCATTTCACAAACTTTCACGACTCAGTTGATTATGACGGACAATTATATATCAATATCGAATCCAAATGGTGTTTATTTAATAAACCTCAAAAAAGCTACCCATTAAATGAAGATGAATTTGAAGTTTATTCTGAGAAAGAAGAATATGAAAGAATATGTAAGATAAGAAGACAAAAAGTTACCGATATACAACTTGGCTTAGAAAGCCCTCATTTAATTATTACATTAGAGAGTGGACAAATTATTTTTTTAAATGGTTTTCATGATTATTATGAATGTTGGCAAGCTGGTGTCCTATGTGAGCAATGGCTTGTAGTCGCTGCACCTGGGAATGAAATCGCCACTTGGGCTCCCGATGAGTTTACCGATAAGTAAACTGTCTTCACGAAGAAGAAACGAAGATATTTTATGAAGTACTATACTAATGAACTACATAATCATTTCTATTACACGTAAACAAAATGACGATTTTACTTTAATAGAACTCACTTTATTAAAGTTGAAAGGATGATAATGATGGCATGTGTCCATGATTTTGGAATAATTGACGATTTTACTTCTCAAAAAAATTACGAAGATTATACACCAGAGAAATATCATTGTATATCTGTTGATGATGATATTATCAGTAGTTTAAATCAAAATTTATCAATTATGAAAACCTACTTCCATACAGTCAAAAATCAGAAATACGGTTTAGCTTATTGTGGTATTACAATTATCCCGCCTGAATCATTAGCAATTTTCTATGAAACAGTTACATCCTCAAAGTTCTTCAGAAAATCTGATGAGCTGAATGAGTTAGCTTCAAAAATTGTACAAGCTGCAGCAGAACAGAAGTACATGATCCATTATGGGGTTTAAATGTAATTCAAAAAATGCTTAGGATTTCTCCGAAGCATTTTTTGTATGTTACTAATACATTTATTCCTTAACCATTTAGTCAATGCTTGAGCCTATGGCCCCATCTTTTACAAGTGAGGGCGCCCCTATTAATCTAAATAAGCGTCTCATTTCCAATCTTCCAGCTAAACCATCTCCCGTGCCCTTCTGTTTCTCCAACCGTTTCACGATATTCGTTTCCGTTAATATAATAATCAATATGAAGGTCACGATCCCACATGTTGTTATACAGGTGGAATACATCACGTTTTGCTCCAATTTCTTGTATTTGTTTTTCTAACTTATGTTTTACTTGTTCTGGTATTTGATTTGCAACATGTGTATGGAAAATACAAATAATAGCTTCTTCACTTATTTGTTCAATAATAGATGATAATAGCTCTACACCGTCTCCTTCTATTAATTGGACAGATTCATTTTTCACTAAAGATGCAGCTTGATCAAACATCTCAAGCCTTTCTTTATGTTCTGGCCAAATTAAAGCACGTAACCATAAATAATCTTCCTCATTATGTAAATCATTCACATGTAAGTCCAGTCCGATTCTTTCTACGACAGATGGGCTTTCTTTTAGAAAATGCGGCACATTTTCCCCTCTTATTTCAGAAGTTACATGCACATTTGAATTTATATTCCCGTACATTTCATCCGTTCCGTACGAATAACGATATTGGTCCCAGAACAATTGCAACCCAGAACTTGTCCCAATTTCAATTAACGCTAACGGCTTCTTCACTTTCTTAAATATGTAGCAGAAACTTGGGTATAAGTATGCGCACCGTCTTACTTCATTCGTTTGAACAAGTTTTGTTTGTAACAAAGTAATGATTTCTTCTCGGTACTCTTTACAGAAATCTTTAAAATGATTAAAAGCTTTATCTAAATTTGTATCAGCATCTTCAACTAAACTACTATAATACGTTTTTAAATGATGTTCTTTCCCTGCTAACAATAAATAATGTACTGCACCTAATAGTAAGTTTGGGACTGGTTGACCTACCTGAGCATAGGACGATAGTGTAAGTACTTCCTCATCTTCAGCAATTTTCATTGATAAATATTCATATAAATCACTTGACCCTTTACATTCCTTTATTGAAAAGTTTCGAAATAAGTTTGAAATTTGTTCTTTTGTACACATTAGAGTCCCTCCTTTTTATTTTTCAGAATAATCTTACCATTACAGAAAGAATAATTCCATAAAAAGGTACTCGATTTAGTCCCTTAAGGATACGTAAGCTTTTTCGAGATAATTTCAAACTGTAATTTTTTTCTATTTATCACCTTAAAAGAGCTTGTTAAATAAGATTTTTAGCGAATAAAACGTTAAATAGTTTAAAATTATCAGATAACACTAGATATTTTAGTCTATTAATTATTATAATAGAGTATGAGATGGTTATATAATTGAGACAAAAAAGGTATACACCTAGGTGGGGCCTAGGCGGTGTTTCTCTTTTACGGCTTAGACATAGAAAACACCTACACTTTTTTGCCAATATAGGGGATGGAGAGATTATCATGAGCAACATGCAGCAAAAAACAGACGTTATCTTAATTGGTGCAGGAATTATGAGTGCAACGTTAGGCTCATTACTAAAAGAATTAGCACCAGAATGGGAAATTAAAGTTTTTGAAAAACTCGCAAGTGCCGGGGAAGAAAGCTCTAACGAATGGAATAATGCAGGTACAGGGCATTCTGCGCTATGCGAACTGAACTATACTTCCGAAAAAGCTGACGGATCTATAGATATTAGTAAGGCTGTAAAAGTGAATGAGCAATTCCAGCTTTCAAGACAATTTTGGGCATATCTTGTAAAGAGCAAATTAATTCGTAATCCACAAGATTTTATTATGCCACTACCTCATATGAGTTTAGTACAAGGGGAAAAAAATGTTGAGTTTCTAAAAAACCGTTTTGAAGCGCTTTCAAAAAATCCACTGTTTCAAGGAATGGAATTTTCTGATGCTCCTGAAACATTAAAAAAATGGCTTCCACTCATTATGGAAGGCCGCACATCTAATGAACCGATGGCGGCAACGAAGATTGACTCTGGAACAGATGTTAACTTCGGTGCATTAACACGTATGTTGTTTGATTACTTAAAAACAAAAAATGTCGAGCTAAACTACAAGCATAGTGTCGAAAATATTAAGCGCACGAAAAATGGTTTGTGGGAAGTAAAAGTACACGATATGAATAGTGGTAAAATTGAGCATCATACTGCTAAATTCGTCTTTATTGGCGGCGGTGGCGGTAGCCTACCTCTACTTCAAAAGACTGGTATCCCTGAATCAAAACATATCGGTGGATTCCCGGTAAGTGGACTATTTATGGTATGTAAAAACCAAAAAGTTGTAGAGCAACATCATGCGAAAGTGTACGGTAAAGCTAAGGTTGGTGCTCCGCCAATGTCTGTACCTCATCTAGATACGAGATATATAGACAATAAAAAAGCTTTACTGTTTGGACCATTCGCAGGCTTCTCACCTAAATTCTTAAAAACAGGTTCAAATCTTGACTTAATCGGTTCTGTAAAACCGAATAACGTCTTAACGATGTTAGCCGCTGGTGTAAAAGAAATGGGACTTACAAAATACTTAATTCAGCAAGTTATGTTATCACATGAAAAACGTATGGAAGAATTACGCGAATTCATTCCGAACGCGAAAAGTGAAGATTGGGATATTGTAGTTGCTGGGCAACGTGTACAAGTAATTAAAGATACTGATGCTGGTGGTAAAGGGACACTTCAATTTGGTACAGAAGTAGTAAGTGCAGCTGACGGCTCAATCGCCGCATTACTAGGCGCATCACCAGGTGCTTCTACTGCTGTTCACGTCATGCTTGAAGTATTAGAAAAATGTTTCCCAAGCCGCATGGTAGAATGGGAAGAAAAAATAAAAGAAATGATTCCTTCATATGGCATTTCACTAACTGAAAATCCAAGATTGTTCCAAGATCTTCACACTTCTACTGGTCGTACACTTGGATTAAACGAAAAAGAAACTGTTCATAATTAATGAAGAAATAAAAAAGCGTCCGATATATTCGGACGTTTTTTTGTCTACTAAAAATTATACTTATCAATATTATCTTTCGTAAATACAACTCGTTCTGGTAATACGATAATTCCATTCCCTTCTGCCTCATAATCATATCCTTGAATGGAGTTTGGCTCTACCTTCACTTTTCCAATTCCTTTTACTTCGAAGCTATCCCCTACTTTTAACTTCTTCCCTTTTACAACAATTTCATTTGCTACATACGTTGCGAGAGCACCTTGTTGTTTTACATCCCATAAACCAAATTGTGCTACTGTTCCTCGTTTTACGTAATCACGCATAACGTTTGGTGTAGAGAAGCCAGTTACGACAACCTTTTTATCCATTTTTAAATTTTCAGCTGCTTGTGCCATTGCCGGAAGTGCCGTTGCATCTGGACAAATGACTGCATTAATATCAGGATACGTTTTTAAAATATTCTCTCCTACTGACAAAGACTTTTGCGCATTATTTTCACCGTACTGCGTCGTTACAATTTCCCAGTTCGGATATTTCTTTTTAATAATTTCTTTCGCTTTCGTTACCCATTGGTTTTGATCCGTTACTGTCGGGCTAGAATAAAAGAAGGCTACTTTTCCTTTATCTCCAATTTGCTTTGAAGTCATTTCTATTAATAAATTAGCAAGTTGGTCTGGTGTTCCTTGGCTGATATAAAAGGAACGGTCTTTCGGATTCACATCAGAATCCCATGTTAACACCGTCATCCCTTTTTTCTTAGCACGTTGCAGTGATTGCGATAACCCATCCACTGACGTAGATGAAACCATAATCGCATCATAGTTTTGATTAATGAAATTGTTTATATATTTAACTTGCCCTGAAACACTCGCTTCAGACGGTCCATCATACTTCACTTGCACGCCTAACTTATCTCCCATCTCTTTTGCCCCTTCACCACCCGATGTGAAGAAACCAACTCCTGTTAATTTCGGAATAAATGCAAATTTCACATCATCAACCTTTTTCTTATCTGCCGTTTGGCTAGAACACGCAATTAAACCGATTAAACAAATACATACAATCAATACAATCCCCAGTTTTCTCTTCATGACATTTCCCCCTTATGCAAATTCTTTCTTTTCTCCGCTAAGAATTGATGTAATTTGAAATGTCTCATAATAATTGAAAGAATAAGGATAATACCTATTACTACATTGGATTGTTCATTTGTTAAACCCGTCATTTGCAAGCCATACTGCATGAGCCCAATGAAAATACTCGCCAGTACAGTACCAATAATACTTCCTTTTCCCCCCGTAATAAGTGTCCCGCCTAATACGACTGCTGTAATGATTGGTAAAATTGTTTCACTTCCCATATCAGCACGTGCGGAACCAAAATATGCGGTTAAGAAAGCACCTCCTAATCCACCTCCTAACCCGGAAAGTATGTAAGCGATAATGACTACTTTTTTCGTTTTAATCCCGGTGTATTTTGCTGTATTTTCGTTCGCACCTGTTAATTTTACATGGCGCCCGTATATAGTTCGGTGAAATAATACAGTACATAAAACTGTTAATACGATCAGTAGCCATAATAAATTCGGTATTCCTATAAAACTACCGTTTGCCAGTTGTACAAATGTGTCAGGTAAACCGCTTATTCCTTCGTACCCAGAAGCACCTGCCCCTCCTGAAATGACGAGGGCAATTCCCCCGTATAAAAACATCGTTCCGAGTGTAACGACGAGTGGTTCTACATCCGTCATTTTTATAATGAGTCCGTTTAAAGCGCCTGCTAAACAACTAATTATTAGGGCGATTATAACAGCAAACAAAATAGGTATTCCGTTCATCCAAAGTACACCGATTAAGATTGAAGTGAGCCCCATTATTGAGCCGATCGATACATCAATTCCTCCTGTTACTATAACAAAAGTCATTGGTATCGCCGCAATTGCGATAAATAGGAAATCATTTGTACTAAAAAGGAGATTACTAATATTTAAGAAATCACTATTCATTAAACTAAAAAGGATGAATTCTACAAGAAGTAATACAATTAGAACCCCTTCCCATCTATATACATACTTCATAGATTCATCCTCCTTTCTGCCTTCCACTTTTTCATAACACTATCTAATATGATGATAAGTAATAATAAAAAACCTGAAATAGCATTATTCCAAAATGCTGGTATTTTTAAAAAGACGAGTGAGCTACTTATTGTTTCTAAAAATAACGCTCCTAATGCAGCTCCAAATAAAGATCCTGTTCCTCCTTTTAAATGAATTCCTCCTAGTACAGCGGCTGCGATTACTTGTAATTCTAATCCTGTACCTGTTTGATTTGGCACGAAACCGATATTCATAACAAATATGCAACCAGCGAGCGCAGCGCTTATGCCTGAAATCATAAACGCATATATCTTCACTTTATTTACAGGTATACCAATAAGCCTCGCGCCATCTTCATTATCACCTACCGCATAAAAGTATCTTCCCAATGGCACTTTTCTTAAAAAGAAGTATAGTAGTAGTAAAATAATAAGAACGAACCATACAGTTATAGGTAAACCAAGAATGATGATAGATGACAGCTGCTTAAAATCGTTTGGAATATCTTCAATCCACTTCCCGCCTGTGAAAATTAACATTGTACCTCTAATAATTCCTAACATGCCTAATGTCATAATAATGGCTGGTACCCGAAACTTCGCAACTCCAATACCATTTACGAAACCAATAATGGCCCCAAGTATAATAGCTACAAATATCGACAAGAATGCACTATACCCATTCGTTAACATCATTCCGCAAACTGCTGCACTTAACCCCATGCTTGAACCAACTGATACATCTATATTTTTCGTAAATAAGACGAACGATTGACCGATTGCTAGCACGACTAAAATAACGCTTGATTTCATCAGTAAAGATAACGAGTTAAATTGAATAAAACTAGGGTTTATCATTCCTACAATAGCTATATACATTAGTAGTAACAGTATGATAGACGTTTCATGCATTTTTAACATATGTTTCATTCCGCTACACCTCCGTATGCAAGGCGTGTAACTTCATTCACACTCAGTTGTTCTTTTTCCATATGAGAAACAAATCGCCCATTTCTCATTACATATACACGGTTTACTAATTGGACAATTTCTTCAACATCTGAAGAGATTAATAAAATTGCGAGTCCTTCCCTTTTCATTTTTTTTATCGTCTCATACACTTCAAGCCTTGCTTTCGCATCAATTCCGCGAGTCGGCTCATCAAGAATAATAATTTTAGGATTACATGCAAGATACTTCGCAAGCACGACCTTCTGCTGATTACCTCCTGATAAAGATGCCAGTTCTTTATTCATATTCTGTACAACAATTCGGAACTGTTCTATAAATGAATTAACTAAAGCGCTTTCTTTTTCTTGATTTATAAAAAAGCGATTATTTTGATATAAACTTGCTGCTGCAATATTTTCTTTAACAGAAGCAATTGAGAAAATTCCATTCCTCGCCCTATCCTCTGGCACATAAACTAGTCCTTCGTCTAGCCTTTTATGCAAAGAACACGTATCAATTGATTTTCCACCCAATAAGATAGACCCTGATTTTATAGTTTTCAATCCAAATATTGCTTCTGCTAATTCCGTTCTGCCAGATCCTATAATGCCAGCAACACCTACAACCTCACCCGCATGTACAGTGAATGATATATTTTCGAATGCGTGACCATTTATATCAACCACTTCTAATATTTTTTTCGTCTTTACTGTCTCTTGAACTACTTCTATTTTCTCTTTCTGTTTATATCCTTTTGGCAATAGTCCCTCCATCAGCATGTCATATGTATAGTCACATACATCACCTTGGCTTACAACCATTCCATCACGTAGTATTGCTACTTTGTTGGCAATTTCAAAGATTTCTGGAAAACGATGCGTAATATAAATCATCCCAATTCCTTTTTCTTGTAAACTTTTCATCAACACAAAAAGACTCTTAATTTCGTGTGTTGTTAATGTCGATGTTGGCTCATCTAGAATAAGAATCTCAGCTTCTCTTATTAATCCTCTAACGATTTCTACTAACTGTTGTTGCGCAATCGATAATGTTCCTCCTAGTTTATTAAGGTCAATATCCCATCCTAAGCTGCTAATCAATTGCTGAATCTGTACTTTTAGTTTCTTTTTCTTTTCTTTTAACCCGATACATATATTTTCTTCAATAGTCATATGCGGAAAAATGAGTGGTTCTTGCGGTATTAAATAAATACCTTTTCGGTGTGCTTCTGATGGATTTGAAAACTGTTGCTTCCTTCCTTTTACATACATCTCTCCATCATCATACGAATATAACCCCGTTAATATTTTCATTAATGTTGATTTCCCGGCGCCATTTCCCCCCACTAAAGCGTATATATCTCCGCGCTCTACTTGTAAGTTCACTTCTTTTAATACAAGTTGATTTAAAAACGCCTTACTCATTTTCTTTACTTGTAATAAAGGTACGTTCTCCACATGATGTCACCTGCCTTTATCCAGAACATTTTTTGAGAAAATGATTATTTGTTCTACTTGTTTTGTAGCATTGTATATTCCTTTTTTTATATCTAGAACACTTTTTTCTACGTACTATTAATCGTTTCAACTGGAATAAACAAAATATATGGTACATATGTTTAAGCTGTGGTCAATTGTTGAAAGGGATGAAGAGTATGACTCAGCTGAACTTTGAAGAAAATTTATTAACTAAAGTAGCTTGGTACTATTATAAAGACCAATTAACACAACAGGAGATCGCGTCACTTCTTCATATTTCAAGAAATAAAGTCGTCCGGTTATTAGATAAAGCGCGAAGCGAAGGTATCGTTACATTTCACGTAAAAGGGACTGGTTTGCACTGTTTAAGTATTGAGCGTGACCTAATGAAAAAATTCCACTTAAAAGATGCTTTTATTATCCCTACCCCAGTAAACAATTATCACGCTTCTCTCGGAAAAGCTGCTGCACAATATTTAGAAACTCATCTCCAGCAAGGCGATTTACTCGGTATTGGCTGGGGAGAAACAATTAGCAAAATGCTAGAAAACATTCATTTTGAAAGTTCTATCAACCTTTCAATCGTAACGCTCACAGGCGGGGTAAATCACTATCTCCCGAGAAAACAAAACTATTTACACTACATGCAAGGCGAACTTCACATTATCCCTACGCCGTTTCTAGCGTCTACAACCGAAATGGCACAAAGTATTCTATCAGAACCGAGTGTAAAAGATATGCTTCAAGTCGCTTCACTTGCTCATACGGCTGTTGTCGGTATTGGGGGATTATCTCAAGACGCTACGATTGTAAAAGAAGAAAAATTAACACTACGTGAGATGGCATATATTCGTAGTCAAAACGGTGCTGGCGATATTTTAGGACAGTTTTATAATACAAATGGCGATTTATTAGAACTCTCGCATCACAATCGTCTAATTGGCACGCCCCTCTCTATTTTGCGCAATATGAAGCATGTCGTCGGTGTTGCTGGAGGTACTGAAAAGATAGATGCAATTTATGGTGCCTTAAAAGGAAAGTTTATTCATTCATTAATTACCGATGAGGAAACTGCCCTCTCCTTATTACGAAAGGATGGTGATTGTTAATGTCCCATTTATTAGCTTTCGATGCTGGTACAGGGAGCATTCGAGCAGTTCTTTTTGATTTACATGGTAATCAAATTGCAGTAAGTCAAAAAGAATGGATTCACAAATCTGACCTTCGTTATCCAGGCTCTATGAACTTTGATGTAGTAGAAAATTGGAAGCTAGTACAAGAATGTACGAAAGAGGTGCTTCAAAAAAGCAACACTCCTGCCTCTTCTATTCTTGCTATTAGCGCTACAAGTATGCGAGAAGGATTTGTTTTATATGATCAAGATGGGCAAGAAATATGGGCGTGTGCAAATGTTGATGGGCGCGCATCCGTCGAAGTTAGTGAATTAAAAGAAATTCGGTCACATCTTGAAAAAGATTTATATACAAAGTCTGGTCAAACTTTTTCATTAGGTGCTTTACCACGCCTACTCTGGATAAAAAAACATGAACCCGACGTCTATAATACTATTCACTCTTTTACAATGTTAAACGATTGGATCTTATATAAATTAAGCGGAGTGCTGCAAATCGATCCTTCAAACGGATGTACGTCAGGTATTTTTGACTTACAAAATAGAGTGTGGGATAACGATGTCGCTAAGGAGTGCGGTCTATCTTTGCCATTTTCACCAACAGTAAATGAAGCTGGTACAGTAATTGGCAACGTTACAAAAGAGTGTGCAGCATTAACTGGATTACGTGAAGGGATTCCTGTCGTCGCCGGGGGTGGAGATGCTCAAATGGCATCGCTCGGAACAGGAATCGTGAAACCAAATCAAACGTTAATATGCGGGGGTAGCTTTTGGCAACAAGAAGTGAATGTTACTGAGCCAATAACAGATCCACATGCTGCGATTCGAGTAAATTGTCACGTCGTTCCGAACCTATGGCAATATGAAACAATCGCCTTTTTCCCAGGTCTCGTTATGCGCTGGTTTCGAGACGCTTTTTGCCAAGAAGAAAAGAAACTTGCTGATAAACTTGGTGTAGATGCTTATGAATTACTAGAAGAACAAGCGAAAGACGTACCTGTCGGTTCACATGGCATTATCCCTACTTTTTCAAACGTTATGAACTACATTTCTTGGCGTCATGCCGCACCTTCATTCTTAAATTTAAGTTTAGACGCTGACAAATGCGGAAAAAAAGAACTGTTTCGTGCTATTGAAGAAAATGCAGCCTTCATTACACTTGGAAACTTAAAATTAATAAAAAATCTAACTGGCACATTCCCTTCTGAAGTTATTTTTGCTGGCGGTGCCGCTAAAGGAAAACTATGGCCACAAATTCTATCAGACGTACTCGGTATTCCTGTAAAAGTACCTGTTGTGAAAGAAGCAGCTGCTTTAGGAACTGCGATTGCTGCTGGAGTTGGTGCTGGCATATATTCATCTATGGAAGAAACTGCCGAAGAGTTTGTACAGTGGGAGCAAACATTCGAACCAGTTACTGAAAATCACGAACTATATAAAGAGTTCTATGAAACATGGAAAACTGTATATGACAGTCAGCTCGCTTTAGCTGATAAAGGGCTCACCTCACATATGTGGATTGCGCCTGGTGCACTGTAACACATTACATAAAGGAGTGAACTGTATGTTAAAAGCGAATGAAAATGACTTCTCCTATCGCTTCGGTGATAACGGGCCGAAATATTTAATACAAGGGCCAAATATTGATCTTGGCCTTGTTGTCATTCAACCGGGCCAGGAGTTTCAAAACCATTATCATACGACGTGCGAAGAGGTCTTTTATGCATTAGAAGGTGAAATAGACTTCTATGTAAATAACGAAAGAGTTCCGATTAAACAAGGTGATGTCCTGCAAGTTCGCCCTCATGAATCTCACTATCTGATTAACCATTCTGACAAACCTTTTAAAGCTGTTTTTATAAAGTCACCACATTTACCAAATAAAGATACGGTACAAACGGAAAATCCAACATTAACGAAGGAGTGATTTTGAATGACTTGGGGATTTAAAAATCGATTAAATACAATTTTACCTGATGGTAGAGCGGTTATGTTAGCAATAGATCACGGTTATTTCTTAGGACCAATTCACGGATTAGAACAACCACTTGAAACAGTTAAAAACTTACTTCCTTATACAGACTCCCTCTTTTTAACACGCGGTGTACTTAGCTCCTGCATTCCTGAAAACTGCAACACACCGATGGTTATGCGTGTATCTGGTGGCGCTACTGTCGTCGGTAAAGATTTAGCGAATGAAACAATTGTTACACCTGTGAAGGAAGCAGTGAAGCAAAACGCAATTGGCGTTGGCGTTTCTGTTTTTGTCGGATCAGACTATGAAACACAAACTGTTACAAATCTCGCAAATGTAGTTTCTGAAGCTCATGATTACGGCCTACCAGTACTCGGCATTACCGCAGTCGCAAAGGAATTACAAAAACGTGAAGCTCGCTTTCTAGCACTTGCTTCCCGCGTATGTGTTGAAATGGGTGCTGATATTATTAAAACGTATTACTGCGAAGGATTCGAAAAAATAACGAGCACATGCCCTGCCCCAGTCGTCATCGCGGGCGGCCCAAAACTAGATTCAATTGAAGACGCATTAAACATTACGTACAATGCATTGCAAGAAGGAGCAATTGGAGTAGACATGGGCCGAAACATATGGCAATCCGAGCACCCAGCTGCGATGATCCAAGCAATACATGGCATTGTGAAAAATGGATTGAATGTGAAAGAGGCACTTGAACTTTATGATGATGTGAAGAATTAATGTGAAAAGACAGACTATTTATTAGTCTGTCTTTTTTACTTTACAGTGAAACTTTCATACCTTCTCTATAATCAAGACAAGACACTTCAATTAATAAGCCATTAAATACTGTAAAATAAAAACCATAACTACTACCTCGCATCGAATAAGGTTCCTTATCTATTTCAATGCCGCCTGCTACTAAACGATTATACGCTTGATCAACTTCATTTGAAGTATCCACTAAAAAACCAATATGAAAAGCTTCAGGATACATCACTTCCTTATTCCCCTTAAATGCTTTGGGGTCGCTTAGCACCAGTATAAATCCACTCTCATCACTCATTACTAATAATGCCTTTCCCTTTTGCTCTAAAAATTGAAAATCAAAAAATGTTTCAAAGAAATGTCTCGCTTCTGATAAGTCATCAACACATAAATTTAAATGATTCAGCTTCATGTACTCATCTCCTTTTAAAAAGAAGGGATATAGACTCATTTTCATAACCCTTAAATATGTAAGGCAAGATATTCAAGCGTTCCATCTAAGACTATGCTTTATAAGTCTAATACTTTTCTCCATAGCCTAGAACGTTTTTTTAAATGAATGAAAGATTTCCTATCATTCCCATCCCCCCAGTCATAAAAAAGAGGATACATGATTGCTTCTACAACATGTATCCTCTACTTATATATTACGACTGTTGATAAGCCGATTTCGATGATTTCACATAATAAACTGCATGATCCACATTAATAATATGATCTGGCTTTGGTTTACCACGGCCCGCTCTATGTCCAGCTAAGTGTTCTTCACTTGTTTCCCAGTTTTTCCATGCTTCTTCAGATTCCCAGCGAATCATTACGACAACTTCTTCGTCGCCGCGTCTTACTTTTTTCACGAGAACACTTAAATCGATGAAGCCTTCAAATTTTTCAATAATACCTTCTCCAGTGAAACGTTCTACAACTATATTTGATGTACCTTCTTTTACTGTAAATGTTTTCGTTTCGATAAACATATATCCCACTCCCTCTTTGTTATACGAATACTAGTATTCTTCTATTATAATTGATTATGATAATTATTTTCAATTGTAAAGTTTTAATTTTTTGAATTATGCTGATTTCTTTTCTATCGCCTCATCTAAAAATTTGAAATATGGAAGTAACATCCCTATTAAAGATGTAACACATATAATTGCACCGATGATTACATATAGCGCTCTACTCCCCACATTTCACTCAATATCCCCCCTACTAACACACCTAATGGCATAGCGGATCGTATAAAAAATAAACGCACTGAAAATACTTGTCCTATCATATTATTTGGGACGGTTTGTTGGCATATTGTCGTGTTATGAACATTGAAAAATGCAATACAAATCCCTGCTATTACTTCAATTATTATTGCAATGATAATACTATGATTGAATCCTAATGAAATGTATGTGAGTCCCCCTATAAACAATCCTCCAAGCATCAGTATACGCCGGCTTTTATATGTTACTTTTCCGACTAATACTGAGCCAATTACGTAGCCAAGTGGAAAACCTGCCATGAAATAACCGTACTCTGCATATCCCGCTGACAGCTCGTCTTTTATATAAGGAAGATTTGTGACCATCGTTACCCCTACTCCAAACTGCACGAAAGTAAGAAATATACCGAGCCAAACGATGATTGGTTTTGTGAAAAAATATGTAAAACCGTGAAAAAACTGTTCTAGCCACGTTTTCCGAATAGGTTGCGACGTTCTATTTTCTTTTATATAAAATAAGAAAGTGCCACTAACAAATAAACATATGCATACGAAAGATAATGTAAGTTCTGTTCCAATCAAATGAATGACTACTCCGCCTAATACTGGCGCAAGAAACATCATAAGGCGAGTCATTCCATCAATGTACGCATTTGCATCTTGAAGTTGTTCTTTCCCTACAATGCTCGGTGTAATTGCTTGACTTGCAGGTGTATAAAGTGGTGTAATAAGTCCCACTACAATTTGAACAACATAAATGTGCCAAACTTCTATACTACCCGAAACTAGCATCACCAAAGGTAATAAAAATACGGACGCTCGTATCCATTGTGAAAATATCATAATCCACTTCCGGCTCCATTTATCAATAAATGGGCCACTTATTAATTGCAATATGAGTGATGGGATGAAATATAATAACCACATACTACTTAAAGCCATTTCTGATCCTGTTAACTCATATACTAGAATTGAATTACATAACGTTCCGAAAGCCCCTCCTAATTCAGAGATTGCACTACCAATCCACATAAAAAAGAACAAACGATTTTTCAATATATTTTTCAATTTCACACACCAACTTTTCTTTTATATTCCTCCCTTTATGTACATTCTCGTTGTTAATTATCTATTCAAAAACATATCTAATTCTTTCGCTAAAGACTGTACTGCTTTCTTTCTTAATACATATTTTCCGTCATGTATATCAACTAACTTCGCTGCACGTAACAATTTCAAATGATGGTGTACAGTCGATTTACCGAGTTGCAATCTTTCCGTTATTTCCTGTAATGTACGTTCTTTTTCAAACAACATTTTTACAATTCGCAATCTCGCTTCATCTCCAAGAGCCTTATGTTTTTGAACTAAAAAATAATTCGGTTCATACGGATCTTCAGGATGAATACTTTCATTCGCAACTGGATAATGAAATACTTTCGTATCATCAATATCTGCTTCAATATTCCACGGTCTGTACGTCATTTGCGGAATAAGAAGTACGTGATGAACACTTGGCTCTGGCATATAGTTCACTCCGCCAGTCGCCCACTCGACAAACTCTTCCGGCTTCATCTTTTTATTCATTTCATTTTTTGCTTCATAATCTCGTTTTAATATAGAAAGTATTTCTTCTTCCTCACTCTTAATTACACTCTCATACCACCCTGTCATTACAGCGATTAAATGAGATTTCAGCACTTGTACATCTACATCACATATAAAGCGAATGTACGTAGAGAAAAACTGATGATCATGTGTTAATTCCTTTAGTTCATGTATTGCAGTTCCATCTCTACTTGCGGCTAAACGTCTTTTTTTCTCATATTTCTCCCCTAAAAACGGTAAACATATATACTTCAAATCTTCTTCTAAAAGTGAATCGATTTTAACATGAAACTGTGATACATCCTGTATGTCTTCTTCATACAACAACTGAAGCAATGCTTTCCACGTATTATTTTCTTCGACAAATTGTAAGTGCTCTCTCATTTCTTCTGTTAATGATTTCTTAATTTCTTCCCATTCATTTTGACTCTTTTCAAGTGTATCAATTAACCTCTTATGAGTAATTGCTGCAATGCCAAGCGCACATTCGAAAAGTATCGAATATTTCACTTGAACGTTATACGTTTCCCTCTTTCTACTCGTTATGTGATAGACCTCCATTTTTATCCCCTCCTTGTTTGCTATATATCAAATTCTATTTTTATCGAATTTAACCTTCTATATTTTTAGAATTATTTTGCAACTTCAAAAAAACTCTAATCCATGAGCAAATAGAGAAAAGTTTATACTCTTTTTCATTCTGACTCAATTAAAGCCTTGATTATTAAGTATCATATTAAAAAGAAGTTTTTTAATGGCTCTGTTATAAGTTGTCTTTCACCCTCTTGTGCAACTATAGAAAAGGTTTATTGAAGAGAAAAGAGAATTGGTTTTATTAAGAAAAATGAACAGGAGGCTATACGAATGGGAAGAAAAGAAATGTTGCAAAATGGAGTCCAACAAGTTTTTTACGAAGAAGAATGGTACCCACCAATATCAGAAGCGTTAAAGAATCTTACGGTTGAACAAGCATGTTGGCAACCAGAAGGTGCTGCCAGTAATACGATTTGGGAAAATGTGAACCATTTATTAATCTTTAAAGAACGCCTACTTTCCCGTTTACATGAAGACGACACATTTGTTGCTCCACAAAATAATGATGAGACGTTTATCCAAGGTGGACCTAATGATGATGCCGCTTGGCAGCAAACCGTAAAGCGAACGCTTCAAGTACATGATGCCTTACAATCTTCATTAACCGCCCTTCAAGAAGCAGAACTAGATCAACTAAGTCCTTCTCTACCAGTTTGGCAACAATATATGAATATCCTTTTGCATGATGCTTATCATACAGGACAAATTATACAGCTTCGGAAACTTCAAGGTTCATGGCCAACTCACCGTTCTTATTTATAAAGTGAAATTTTAATCAGCTCTTACCAATCGGGATTTTGCGGGCAGCCCATCCCCACCTCACTTCTTTGTTTTCCTTGAATTTTGAGGTAAAAATCTTACTGTCCGTTAATCCGGAATAAACGATGTTTAAAATCGCATACGTTTAATATCCAACAAAACAATTGAAAACAGCTAATTGTTCGATAATTACTGCGATTGCTCAAAATAAAGCAAATTAAAATACATTGATTCCTAACATAACTTACATGCTTCATAACTTCTAATCATAATCCAAATTTGGAAGAATAGATGCTTTTTTATATACAAATAATAACTCTCAAGGAGTTGTTGACATGCATTTCATATTGAATATGTTAGGGATTTTCGTTGTCATATTAATCATTTTCTTATGTTCGCCTAATAAAAAACATATAAAATGGAGACCAATTGTAATTCTCATCCTATTGGAGCTTTTTATTACGTGGTTTATGTTAGGCACAAAGCTCGGCAGTATTATCATTAATAAAATTGCGTCATTTTTCAGTTGGCTACTAGCATGTGCGAATGAAGGTATTCGATTTGCATTTCCTTCAGCTATGGAAAGTCAGCACATTGATTTCTTCTTTAGTGCGTTACTTCCTATCATTTTTGTTATTACTTTTTTCGATATTCTTTCTTATTTCGGAATCTTAACTTGGATTATTGATAAAGTAGGTGCAGTTATTTCAAAGATTTCTCGTTTACCAAAGTTAGAAAGTTTCTTTTCGATTCAAATGATGTTTTTAGGAAACACCGAAGCACTTGCGGTTGTTCGTGATCAATTATCTGTTTTAAAAGAAAATCGATTATTAACTTTTGGAATTATGAGTATGAGTAGCGTTAGCGGATCCATTCTTGGTGCTTATTTATCAATGGTTCCAGCAACATATATTTTCAGCGCAATCCCATTAAACTGTATTAACGCATTAATTTTAGCCAATGTATTAAATCCTGTGGAAGTTTCGAAAGAAGAAGACATTGTTTACACACCTTCAAAACATGAAAAAAAGGATTTCTTTTCTACTATTTCAAACAGTATGTTAGTTGGGATGAATATGGTTATCGTTATTTTAGCTATGGTAATTGGTTATGTAGCTTTAACAGCATGTTTAAATGGGATTTTAGGATTTTTTGTAACGGGGTTAACAATTCAAAAAATCTTCTCCATTATCTTTAGTCCTTTTGCATTTTTACTCGGTTTATCAGGCAGTGATGCTATGTATGTAGCTGAATTAATGGGGATCAAAATAACGACGAATGAATTTGTTGCAATGATGGATTTAAAATCAAACTTAAAGTCGCTACAACCGCATACGGTTGCGGTTGCAACGACATTTCTAGCTTCTTTTGCTAACTTTAGTACAGTAGGTATGATTTACGGAACTTACAATTCATTATTTGGCGGAGAAAAATCATCAGTCATCGGTAAAAATGTTTGGAAGCTTCTTGTTAGCGGGATGGCTGTTTCTTTATTAAGTGCTATGCTCGTTGGGCTATTTGTATGGTAATTAATTTTAATAATAAAAGACACCCAAGCCAATTGAGTGTCTTTTATTATTATTTTCGAATTTGTCCATTTCCACGAATCACATATTTTGTAGAAGTTAATGCTGGAAGCCCCATTGGTCCTCTTACGTGTAACTTTTGTGTACTGATACCAATTTCCGCTCCGAATCCAAATTCGGATCCATCTGTAAAACGAGTCGATGCATTATGATAAAGTGCCGCGGCATCTACAGAAGTAAAAAACTTGCTGACGTTTTCCTCGTTTTCAGTAATAATTGCTTCAGAATGCATAGATCCATACGTATTTATATGATGAATCGCTTCTTCAACAGTGGAAACCACTTTCACTGCTAGTGTGAGAGATAAAAACTCAGTTTCCCAGTCTTCTTCTGTCGCAAGTAAGATAGAAGAATCAATCGCCACTGCTTTATTATCACCACGTAGCTCCACTCCTCTTTCATTCAAGGAAGAAAACAACTCGCTACCATATTGCTCTACCCAATTCTCATGAAGTACAATCGTCTCAATTGCATTACATACAGATGGACGCTGTGTTTTTGCATTTATAATAATATTAAACGCCATTTGTTTATCTGCTGTTTCATCAATGAATATATGACAATTTCCCGCACCTGTTTCAAGTACTGGAACAGACGCTTCTCTCACTACTGTATCAATTAATTGTTTACCGCCTCTTGGTATAAGAACATCCAAGTACTCGTTCAATGTAAACAACTGTTTTGCACTATCTCTCGTTGTATCTTCTATGAGCTGTACACTTTCTGAAGGCAAGCTAGTTTGCTTAAGCGCCCGGTGAATAACGCTAACGATGGCTTTGTTAGAATGGATAGCAGAAGAACTACCACGTAGTATTACTGCGTTTCCTGTTTTTAAACAAATTGTAGCAGCATCAACAGTTACATTCGGTCTTGCCTCATAAATCATCCCGACAACACCAAGTGGTACGCGCATCTCCTGAATAGATAGTCCATTTGGCCTTTCCCATGCACTTACACATTCTCCTACAGGATCACGTAATTCAATTAGCTGCTTAATCCCCTCTGTCATATCAATAATACGATTTTCAGTTAGCAGAAGACGATCAAGGAGTGAATCAGAAAATCCTTTTGCCTTACCTTCTTCAATATCCCTCTTGTTTTCTTCTAAAATATAAGCTGTTTCTAATATTAACTGATCAGCTATTGCGGAAAGTGCTTCGTTTTTTTGCTCTGTAGATTTAAGCACAAGCTCTCTAGCAACCTCTTTTGCTTTTATCCCCTTTGCCAACACTTCATTCATTTTTATTTCCTCCTTTTTAAAGTGAAACCCAATGATCCCTATGGATGACTTCATAACTATGTCTCTCGCCTCTTACTTGAATATCTTGGCTTTGCATACCTTTTACATCTATTAGTTCCTCTGCACTATATGTGCATTGTCCTTTTCCTATTACGCGCCCTTGTTGCGTTACAACCTCTACAACTTCACCCACTTGGAAAAATCCTGATACATTCGTAACACCAGCTGGAAGTAAACTCTTACCATGCTGAATGATGGCAGTAGCTGCCCCAGCATCTACTTCAATTTGTCCGCTAACAAGCGAATGTAAGGCAATCCATTGCTTGTTCATCTTCATTTCTTTTTGAGGAGCATTACCAACATACGTTCCATCACCCTTACCCTTCAAAACATCTACAAACTTTTCCTGTCCACGTCCTGTTCCGATAAATACACTCACACCAAGAGAGAGCGCTGTCTTTGCAGCGTCGATTTTTGATTTCATACCGCCAGTCCCAAGTTTTGAGCCAGCATCTCCTGCAAGAGAAGAAATTTCTTCCGTAACTTCAGGAAGAAAATAATATTTTTTTGCATCCGGATTTTTCTGAGGATTTTTGTCATATAACCCGTTCACATCCGTAAAGATCATAAGCATATCCGCCGAAACAAGCCCGCTTACTAAAGCTGACAGCATATCATTATCACCGAACGTCAGCTCCTCTAAAGAGATGGAATCATTTTCATTAATAATTGGAAGAGCGGAGCGGTTTAATAATTCTCCTAACGTAGCGTAAGCATTACTATATTGTTCTTTTCTAGAAAAATCACTCCTCGTCAGCAAAAGTTGCGCAGTAACGATGCCATATTTACGGAATTCCTCCGTGTACGCCTGCATTAACAAACTTTGTCCGACAGCTGCTGCAGCCTGTTTCCCTTTAATCGTTACAGGTCTGCTAGGATATCCTAGCGCTGAAAAACCTGCAGCGACGGCTCCAGATGTAATTAACACAACCTCGTGCCCCTCTTCTTTCAACCGAGCCAATGCGGCAACGTGATCTGAAAGCTGTTCTGTAGAGATGCCTCCGTGACTATCTGCCAAGGAACTACTCCCAATCTTTACAACAACTCGTTGTTTTTTCACTTTTTTATCCCCCAAGTCTAAAATCATAGTTTTTTATAAATTACACTTCATTCACTTTGTAACTATATCTATTCTCATCAATGCTGCAATGAGGTATTTAAGAGCAAAATAAAAATGACCGCTTCGCCCTTAATAAAATAAAAAGGACGAAACGGTCATTGTTCCGCGGTACCACCTTAATTGATATACATAGATATCCACTTGGTGCCTATAACGCAGGCGAACGCCTAAACTTTCATTTAAGACTCAGGGATAGGTTCGATATATTCTATACGAGGAATCTTTCAGCCGGTGAATTCCACTCTCTTTCGCAAGAAGACATATGTACTAATTCCCTTCAACGATTTTCAATCTAATTTTTTTATATTATGCGATATAGTTCGATTCGGTGTCAAGAGGTATTTTTAAAAATAAATAGAGCCGCAAGTTATTTGTATGAAATTATCGCCCTACTGAATGAAAATACAAAATGATATAAGTTTAACTCATATTCATAAACATAAAACCTTACATTATAGTGTATATATTTACATAATGTCGAATATAATTAATTTTTATCTTTTAGTGTTGCAAAAAGGAATATATTCTCTTAGAATGTTTCTTTATATTGCACAGGGATGTTATTCTTATTCTAAGAAAATAATATCAAACCGATATAATTGATTATAAAAGGAGCAAGATTGAGTTATTATGGATAAACAAATTGGATTCATCGGTTGCGGAAATATGGGAATGGCTATGATTGGCGGAATGATAAACAAAAATATAGTGTCTTCAAATCAAATTATTTGTTCAGATTTAAACACTGCTAATTTAAAAAATGCTAGTGAAAAATATGGGCTAACTACAACTACCGACAACAATGAAGTAGCTAAAAATGCTGATATTTTAATTTTATCAATCAAACCAGACCTATACGCGTCAATAATTAATGAAATAAAAGAAATAATCAAAAACGATGCTATCATCGTTACGATCGCTGCTGGGAAAAGTATTGAAAGTACTGAAAATGCCTTTAATAAAAAAGTAAAGGTTGTAAGGGTAATGCCTAATACTCCTGCTCTTGTTGGAGAAGGAATGTCTGCATTATGCCCGAATGAAATGGTGACAGAAAAAGATTTAGAAGATGTACTAAACATTTTCAATAGTTTTGGTCAAACAGAGATCGTAAGTGAAAAATTAATGGATGTTGTCACATCCGTAAGTGGTTCTTCACCAGCTTATGTATATATGATTATAGAAGCGATGGCAGATGCTGCTGTACTAGATGGTATGCCAAGAAATCAAGCATATAAATTCGCTGCTCAAGCTGTGTTAGGCTCTGCAAAAATGGTACTAGAAACAGGAATACATCCAGGTGAATTGAAAGATATGGTTTGTTCTCCTGGCGGAACGACAATAGAAGCTGTAGCAACATTGGAGGAAAAAGGACTGAGAACAGCGATTATTTCAGCTATGCAGCGTTGTACGCAAAAGTCTGTTGAACTATCTGGTCAAACTAAAAAGTAAAACTGTAAAAGAGATCGCGTTAGCTATGAATTCATATGAATTTAATTAGAAATTCACTACATGATAAACGGCCAAACTCATATATAATTGAGTTTGGCCGTTTCAGTTTTAATTATATTAAAATAATTTCATTCAAATCTTCTTTACAGGTTCTGTTTTATCCCTTACCTATTCCCTACTATGATTGTGTAATTTTATTAGAAACTAATAATTTTTCAATGCACTTCGGTAACATATCTAATAGCGTTTCAAATGCGTAGTTTACATCTAGACGTTCTGTCCATTGATGTGCATCTTTTCCTACCGGCCCCATATTTAATACTGGAACATCAAACTCTTCTAATTCCTGAAGCGGAATTGAATAACCTTTATCCCATAATGGCATATTGTCTACAAGCGAACTCATTGAATCCAGTGGATACTGCAAGCCTACATAACTTAAATCTGAAATCCCCCCAAAATAATTTTGGTTTTCAAATGTAATTTTATGATTGTAGTGTGCATACTTTTCCATTTCTACAACTACCTCTTTTATTAAAGGATTGTTGCGTGAACTCACAGCTGGATAGTACGGCGGAGCGAAGAAAAGTACAATCATCGGTGCCTTTTCTTTACATAAAATCGCTAATTTATCTACTAAATCAATGGTTACCGCACGATCATCTTTATCTCCTCTATTTTTTATAATATTAGATTGAATATGATTTATTTTTTCTCGTCCATGTTGCTCAATTGCATATGTGATAAGCTCTTCATAAGTTAATACATTTACTTTGAGATTAGGTGGTATAAATGGATTATATTTAGAAAAACGATATGCATGTTTTTCATACGACTCTTCTATTTTCTCTGCTACTTTCGTTACTTTTTGACGTAACAATGAAACTACATCTGTCATTGATTTTTCTAATAAAAACAAATTAAATAATGTAACTGCACGATGCGGAATTTGTACAGAATAATCCTCTTTTAAGTCCCTTTGAAGTAAGTTAGTTGGCGGAGGACTCGCTTCCCCTTCTACAATATCACAAAGGTCTGTGTTTAACTCTAATTCTGCTGTTATTAATGAAGCCATATAACTCCCATTTAACCCTGCAAAAGGTTCACCTACATGTGTCTCTTTTCCGTAGCAAAGAAAACCAGGTAACACTTTACCAATAGAGCCAGTGTAAATATACTTATTTTGGTCACCAGGATGTCTTGAAAACATAGGCTCTGAGTTTAGTACCGTTTTATACTCTAAATCATGTTCTCTTGCTAACTCTAGTAATCTTGGAACAGCAGCTCTCATCCCTACAGAGTTTACTTCTTCATCTGGTACAGCCAATAAAAGAACATTCCCATCAAATCTTTCTTCGCAAGCTTGCTCAATCATTGCCATTTGTAATGCGAGGCCGCATTTCATATCCATTGTTCCTCTACCAAACAGCCATTCTCCATGTTCTATATCTTCACGTACATGGTCTGGAAGTTCATCTTTATGAGAATAAAACATAGATGTTAACTTTTTAGGATTAAATGCATCTTCTTTCCACATTCCGTAATCTTGTACATCTACAACATCAAAGTGACTTACTAGAATTACAGTATTTTTTGTACTATCGCTTTTCTTTACTAGTGCTGTAACAAAATATCGTCCGTCCCCTGTCGGATTTTTTTGCAAATGGTGCGGGTTTTGTTTGAAATACTGTAAGTCAGATAATTGTTCCACAACAAAGTCTGGCAATATTACTTCAGCTTCTGAACCGGTAATACTAGGAATTTCAACAAGACTGCTTAATAATTGAACCAATTGTTCTTTTGATTGCCACTTTGACATATAAATCCCCCTATTTTCCGCATTATGAAAACTAATTCCAGTATATGAATAAAAAATGACGACAGCTATCAAAATTATAGTTCTGATGTACTGCCGATTTTTATTGATATTTCATGAGCCGCTTGTTTTACCTTGCTAATAAGAAAAGATAGTCGATCATCATTAATACGATGACTAATTAACCCAACACTTAATGCTCCTACTACTTTATGATTAAATCCGATAATAGGTGCAGCTACTGAAGCTGTCCCTTCTGTTTTTTCACCATAACTGACAGCATATCCTTCATTTTTTATTTGCTTTATTTGATTAAGAAGAATTTGCTTTTGTTCTGGTAATGAAGGAAGTAAATACTCTACAATATGTTCCATTTCATTCGTTTTCATATTGGCAAGCATCGTTTTATTTGCAGCACCAATTGAAAGTGGAATTTGTTCTCCTAGATTATCGATAACTCGAATTTTTAAAGGACTATCAATTCTTTCAATGATAATAGAATGTGTTCCGTTTGGAATATTCAAATAGACACTTTCTTCCACTTCAGAAGCCAAACGTTTCATCACTTCTCTTGCAACAGATCTATAGTCTACCTTCTCCAATTGACGCAACCCTATTTCCATCCACATTGGTCCAATTTTGTACTGTTTTGTCTCTGTAATTTGTGTAACTAACCCATGCTCCATTAGAGAGTTAAGTAATCTATGTACTGTACTAACCGGGAGATGTGTTCCATCAGCTATATCAGAAATAGCCCAATACTCTTTTTCATTTGTAGAATTCAATAATTTAATAATACTTATCGCTCGATCAATGGACTGTACCATAACTCGCCTCAACTTTACTCGTAATATGTTAGTACGCTTAATTAACTATCAATTTAGCAAACATTCGAAATGAAATCAATCTATTTATTTAATTTTCTAACAATAAAAACATATCACTAACAACGAATTGAAAACGCAAACAAAAAAATATTGACTTTTCTTTTTAATTATCTGAAAATTATAACAAGATTTCACATCACGGAATACATTCCATAATACGGAAAAACATCAAACGTTATTCTATCAACTACGAAAGTGAGGAAAACAATGGCGCAAATAAGCAATACAAACAATGAATTAAAACGTACGATGAAAAGTAGACACTTATTCATGATTGCACTCGGTGGTGTGATTGGAACCGGGTTATTTAACGGATCTGGCTTTATTATAAGTCAGGCTGGACCTGGTGGATCCGTACTTGCCTTTATTGCTGGTGGATTATTAATGTATTTCGTTATGCTATGTCTTGGTGAACTTGCTGTAGCCATGCCTGTTTCAGGTTCTTTTCAGGAATATGCTACTAAATTCATCAATCCTGCAACTGGCTTTACAATCGGATGGTTGTATTGGTTAAGCTGGGCGAATACGACCGGTCTTGAATTTACAACTGCCGGTATTACAATGCAGCGCTGGTTTCCTGATATTCCTGTTTGGGTTTGGTGTTTAATATTTGGCGTTACCATCTTCACTATTAACGCATTATCTGCTCGTAGTTATGCAGAAACAGAATTTTGGTTTTCAAGTATAAAAGTATCTGCCATTATAGCTTTTATAATTCTTGGTGGCGCCGCTATGTTCGGTTTTATTGATTTAAAAGGCGATGAACCAGCTCCACTTCTTTCAAATTTCGTAAATCATGGTGGTTTATTTCCGAATGGACTTGCAGCTATTCTATTAACAATGGTTACAGTCAATTATTCCTTCCAAGGTACAGAGCTTGTCGGAATCGCAGCAGGTGAAAGTGAAGATCCAGCAAAAACTTTACCTCGTTCTATTAGAAATATTATATGGCACACAATGTTTTTCTTCGTCTTAGCAATCTTTGTTCTTGTTGCTTTAATTCCTTGGGAAGAAGCTGGATTAACAAAGAGTCCATTCGTTGCTGTTTTTGATAATATCGGTATTCCATATGCAGCTGATATTATGAACTTTGTTATTCTTACTGCTGTTCTTTCTGTCGCAAACTCAGGACTATACGCTGCTACTCGAATGCTTTGGTCTTTATCAAAAAACGAAATGGCTCCAGCATTTTTAAAGAAATTATCATCACGTGGGATTCCTCTCAACGCTTTAATCATGACAATAGCTATTTCTGCTTTTTCTCTTTTGACAAGTGTAGTAGCTGCTGAAACTGTTTACTTGTGGCTCATTTCAATTTCCGGAGTCATTACCATTATTGTTTGGATGTCAATTTGTGTTTCTCAATTCTTTTTCCGCAAACATTATTTAGCAGACGGCGGAAAATTAGAAGACTTAAAATTTAAAACGCCACTTTATCCACTCGTACCAATTCTTGGTTTTGGATTGTATGGCATTATATTAATCAGTCTTATTTTTATCCCAGAACAACGACTTGGAATCTATTGCACTGTCCCATTTATCATCTTTTGCTACACTTACTATCACTTTAAAGTTAAGAAAAGAAATTCTACTAACACTCATAGTGAAACTAAAATTAGCGAGACTTCGTAATATTTGACTATACATAAAAGACTACACATGGCGTTTCACTTCATGTGTGGTCTTTTTTTATCATTTTTATATGATTTCATCCGAATTTAATGAATATATCCCCTTTCCTACAAAAGTAGTAGAGTGTTCATTTAAACACTTACTACCTCAGTGGGATTTATCACATTCCAATTTCAATATAATAGTAAATAGGAATATCGGATATAGATGTACATTACTAGGCTTATACATATTTCAACTTTAGAATTATATTCACTATTGAATTGGTAATTACCAATAAAGAAAGAAAGAAAGAAAGGAATGATCATAATAATACAGAACATATACGAAACTCATTTACATGTAAGAAATTTAGAGAAGGCAATAAATTTCTATCAAAACAAGCTAGGATTAACGTTAGCAAGAAAACTCTCCAAAAGAAGAGTGGCTTTCTTTTGGGTCGGAGAAAATAAACAACAAATGCTTGGACTATGGGAAGTACATAACATTGAAGACTTTGAGCCGAGACATTTTGCTTTTGGTGTAAATTTAGAGTTTTTAATGACTTCTAAAGCGTGGCTAGAGGAACGTGGAATAGCAGTGATAGGAAGTCAAGGAAAAGGAAATCAAAAGCCAATTGTCCAAAGGTGGATGCCTGCTGCAAGTGTATACTTTCTAGATTGTGATGGAAACAAATTAGAATTCATTTCTATATTACATGAGAATCCAGATGAATTAGAATATGCGTCCTATTTAAGTGTATGGAATGCGGAACACCAAGAAAAATGAATGGAATTTTCGTTCAAGTCTTTTCTTATTTTTGGATATAATGTTGTACGATCCCCCCTTTTACTATGAATTTGTTAACATAATGCATTTACTGTCATCTTATATTTGTACTTACGTACGAGCAATTCCTAATCTGCTTCAATTACAATTTGAATTATGTAAATTTCCCTCTTATCTGGTCTGGCATCTACTCTTTAAACACAAACTCCCCTTAAATCGAAAATGATTAAGGGGAGTTTTATATACGATGCAATTATAGTTCAGATTTCACTCGAACAGAAACATTATTTTTAATTATATTTTTGACATCTTTAAAGCTAACAAAATTGTTACTTTTCTCATCCCAAAGACGGAAACGTAGTGATTGTAAGCTTGTAGCAAGCGTAATCGTTGGTACATTTTTTAACGGAAGCGTATTATTGTGTGCCTCTTCTAGTTTATAGTTAGGTACCCTTGGGCTTAAATGGTGAACATGATGGAATCCAATATTACCAGTTAAGAATTGCAAAATTTTAGGAAGCTTATAAAAAGAACTTCCTTCCACTGCCGCTTTCACATATTCCCAATCTTTATCCTCTTCAAAATAAGAATCTTCAAATGTGTGCTGTACGTAAAACAGCCAAATCCCTACTGAACCTGCTATTAAGAATATAGTACCATGTACTAACAGAAACGATTGCCACCCAATTGCCCAGCAAAGTATAGCTACTACAGCAACAATTATAATATTCGTCAAATAAGTATTCATACGTTCTTTCTGCCTTGCACCTTTTCGGTTAAATCTATTTTTAAGCAAGAAAACATAAATCGGACCTAATCCAAACATAACGAATGGATTGCGATATAAGCGATATGCTAAACGAAGTCTAAATGGTGCAGCTACATATTCATCAACTGTAAGCGTCCAAATATCCCCTGTACCCCTCTTATCCAAATTACCACTCGTAGCGTGGTGAATAGAATGTTCATGCCCCCACTGATCAAATGGGAATAATGTTAAAACACCCATACACGTTCCAACTATTCTATTTGCACGTCGACTTTTAAAGAACGAATAATGGGTGCAATCATGAAAAATAATGAAAATTCTTGTCATAAATCCAGCGGCTAACAGTGCTGGAACTAATGTTAACCAATAAGAAACTGACAAACTTTTATAAGCAAGGTACCATAAAATAATAAATGGCACGATTGTGTTGATCAGTTGCCAAACACTTTTTTTAATCGTTGATTTTTCAAAAGGAGCAACTTGTTTTTTTAAATTTTTAGTATTTTCTAAGGTCATTGTTCTAATTCCTTTCCTTTTTGTTGCTAATTCATATTATAGCACACTATTAGTATCAGGTGTTAAAAGTAGCTATAATAAATATTATATACTATGAAAATCTCTTTTTTCTTACTCATTACTTACAAATTACTTACGCCCAAAATAGCTTCTATAATTGGACAGGCGGAGTATTTTATTTATAAAAGAAACTTCGAATTTTTCCAATAAGTACATAAAAAAACAGCAAGTTTTTTCACAAGAAGAAAAAAGCTGCGATAAGTCAGTTTCACCGACTTATCGCAGCTCCTCTTCGTTTTACCTTATTTTATCGATGAAGCCACACTGCACCTGCAGACTTGTCTTCAGCTTGGCCTACCACTTCAAACTTCAGTCCTAGTTTCGGTAACTTACGTCCTGCATCAGGAATAATGCTGTTGATGTATTGCTTAGAATCATCAAATTTTGCCACTCCTGGTAATCCTTTATAATCGAAGATACCGCGAGTTGGTGAATTTACTTTCCATGCTGGTGTTTGATCAAATGAGAATGCCGCATCGGCAATTTGGTAACGCGTACTGCTCTTCACAGTAGGTTGTCCGTTTAATGTCCCTACAATTGCCTCTGGATGAGAATCTACTACTCCTAAGAACCCTTCACCTGGATGAACGCCTACCCAGTTATCTGTAAAGCTTTGATCCGCATACCATACAACCATTCCCGTATTAAATACTGGGCCACGTGCATGTTGTAACGCAGTGTCAGAACCAGCGTAATTTCTCCACTCTACATAGTAATTATGTTTTTTCTGTTCAAATCCGTTAGACACAGTAAAGCCTTTTAACGTCATTGCTGGCTGACCTTCTGCATCATCAGAGAAAACAACTTTTCCATCTACAGTTAATGCTGCATTATCTAACGCAAACCCTTTATAAGCTACTGCAATATCTGTTAAGTACTCAAATTGCAGTTTTACTTTTTTTCCTTTGAATTGGCTTAAATCGTATGATTTATCAACCCACTTACCATCAGTTGTATCCGCGCCGCCTTTTACATCTTTTTCGCCCATTCTATCAATGCGTGTCTTCGTTCCATCTTCTGCAATCGCATATACGTCAAGGAAATCATACTTCGCTTCAAGTTCGTAAAATGCCTTATAATCGAACTTAGCATCCTTTGCATTTGTTAAGTCAAATACTGGTGTCTCAAGTGTTGTATGAATGTCATTTCCTTTTGTACTGTAATAGAACTTCTTACCAAACGCTGATTCGATATTTTTTATATCTTTGTCCGGCAAGTTAACACGAACGATTCCAGGTCGTTTAGATTTTGTAGTACTTTGATCTACATATGTCGCAACACCGATTCCTTTGCTAAGTTTGTCATAATCTACTTCAAGGATATTCGCCCAGTTCCCCTTCATATTCTTTTGGAAAAATTCTTTATTTTGTGGTGAGAAACTCGTTGGCTCTGTTCCTGCAATTTTTCCAGCCCAGCTACCACCACTCATAATAGACCATGACTCAACAGGTTCACCTTGTCCTGAGTACTTTGTATCATATTCATCTGGTAAGCCTAAATCATGGCCATACTCATGTGCAAACACACCAACTGCCCCGTCTTCAGGCTCGATTGTATAATCATATGCAGCCATCTTTCCGCCCCAGTTCGAAACAGAAGATTTCGTGCCATCAATTGCATATGGTTTTGAACCTAGTTTTGAACGATGTGACCAAATCGCATCATCTTTCAATTTACCGCCGCCAGCTTCTTGACCAACGCCAGCATGTACAACCATTAAATGATCAATAATGCCATCTGGCTCATTTTTATTTCCATCACCATCTTGATCGTATTGATCAAATTGGTCATAGTCTGCTAAATTGATTCCTTTTGCTACCGCTGCTTTTAATGCTTCTTTCACAAAATCTTTTGGTCCTAAAGGCCCCTTGTTATCATGCCCAGTACCCGCATCAGCACCATAATCTGATGCTTTTCCTGGAACAGTAAGCCATTCTGTTACAGTCCCATCAACTGTGTAGCTACCACCAGATTGTTCTTCATAATATTGCTTAAATGTGTTAATCTTCGATCCATCAAATAAAGTAAATGGTTCATCACCAAATAACATTTTTTGATAATGTTCACGATTAAAGTCTTTAGAATACATGTATCCTGGCTCTTGATCAATATTGTTATGCTTAAAATCGCTAAATTCTACAAGTAAAACAAGTACTTTATCTTTTCGAACAGCTCCATTGTATTCTTCTTGCTTCGCTGATGTAGTAGGTACTTTTCCATTTAATTTCCCAGGGTTCAATGCTGCACCTTGTCCAGCTACTGGGCCTACTTCAGGCTGCTGCGCCTGCTCATTTTCCTTCATTTTTGCATCTTTTACTTTTTTCATAAAATCAGAAGCTTCTTGCGTAAGACTATCTCCTGTTAAAATTTCTTTCCCAGGGTTTTCCCCTTTCTTTTTCTCAACATATTTTTCGACAGCCTTTGACGTCTCAGCTTGCGATGCAGATTGATCAATTACCCCCCGTTGTTTTAGCGCTTCAGCCAAGCGCTCCTCCGGTATTAAGTGCTCATCTATTGGTAGAGATGATGTTGGTGTCTCAGCATGCGCTGCGTGACCTCCAAAAGCAAACGTACTACTTAGTACTGCTGCTGTTGTTAATACCGCTAATGGTTTTAATTTCTTTTTCTTTTTCAATGTATTTCCTCCCCAGTGTCTGCAAATTATCGTTTTTTGCCGATAACAACATAATATTCGTTATAATACGAATATTCAATCTTTTTCAACAAATAAAATGTTGAGAAATATTTTTTATGAAGGGTGAAATACATACGATAGAAAAACAAACTCACCTATAAATAACAGTGAACTTTTTTAGTAAAAATAAGAATTAAATATTCTCTATACTATTTAATCTATGGGTTACCATATTACTCACTATTCTCATTATTACAAGCTAATAGTGGTTCGTACATCATTATAGCGTGATTCTCTGTTACATATTGATCTTCTATTAACTGTTTCTGTAGATTATATACTTTACGTTGAATCACATTATGTCGTATATAACCGCCCCAGTATGCAGGTTGAATTGAGTGTTCTTTCTCATACACTTCATATTGATAAAGTTGCGGATAGACTGTTCTCCATTCACCAACTAAATGTTCATCTGTCATATAAAGGTGAAGTTGATACGGTTGGTCCGTTTCATTTTTAATTTGTAAATCCAAATAGTTATAGGAACAAGTCGCCCCACTCCCAAACGGTTGAGTTCGCCTAGAATCAGGAAAGACATCAAAGCTATGACGATATCGTTCGGTTACTGTCAGTGGTGTATGTAAAGTCATCCAATATATTAAATTCGAAAGCTGACAAAGACCTCCAATACCTGTTTGAAAAGATCCGTAGTGTAATACCATACCTTCTACATACCCTTTTTTCTTCGTTGGCTTACCTATTAAACGCCAGTAAGAAAATGTTTCTCCCGGTCTAATGACGATATCATTTAGTTTTTTAACAGCAATTTTCAAATTAACAACCTTATTCTGTTGATACCACATATCTACATCTTTAAGCTTACGAAGTAATATCGTTTGGTGCTGAATTGCTGTACAAGGTAGCTTTTCTTGTTGGAACCTTTTTGCATATGTTTTTCCGTCTGCTAACCACTGAATGTACCTCTTTGTAGAGTAATACCACTTCCCTAGCATAATGCGATACTTAGACCGCTGTTTAGGACGTAAGTGCACTATATTCATTTTATTCCCTCTCTCTTTCTTCAACTAAATTCTAATATATTTCTAATTCAATAAACTACAGTTTTCTTAGCTGCATAATAATTTTCGCAAAAAAAATAATAAATTTACTCTAGTGGAGATTTTATTTTGATGATTGCTTTATAATTATATAAAACTGCGCTGAAATACAATAAATTGAAATAAATACATTATAAATATAACGGATAACCTTAAATAAAAAATAATGAAAATTAAAGAAATTCTAAAGTATTAATATATTTTTCGTAAATATTAATTGATAACACATTAGACTTTACTATATGTATAAATTCTCTATTCTACAAAACGAAATTTTTTAATGTAAGAAAAAATATAACTCCCCTTTCACATTTATACAAGTCTCATATGGAAAACTTTCCAAAACAATCCGAACCCTTATATTTAGAATAAACACAAAAAATTGCCACCAGTTAGCTTAACTGGTTGGCAATTTTTTAACGAGAATGCTTTACAAATAGTTGAATTGCTTCTTCTGGTACATAGCGCTTTCCATTACTCTCTACAATAATACTTCTTAATTCATGTCCTTTACCATTGATACGAATTATATTTTTGTTACCAAATAATTGTGCTTCTACTTTATTACGTTTTACTACGAGTAACGGGTTTGCTCCTTCGGTTTTGTCGGCTGTTACAGTTGCACCGATTTTCTTAAAGACTTGTTCACTCTCTAAAAATATTTTATTCGTTACTTCTTCTAAGTTAAAGCCCATCGCTTTCGCCATCGTCTTCGCAATGTCTGTATTTTGGATTAAGCCTTCTGGTTTTTGAGGTCCATAAGAATGTAAGAATACATCCTCACCTGTATGTCCTCCTGTCGTAAAGCCGATATTTGCACGATTAGCCAATAATGTAGTAAGAATTCGTCCTACATCCATTTTCTTTTTTGCCGCTTTTAATTTTTCTTTTTCATCATGAGTTAGATTATCCAAACCATATAGTTTAGCTACATCTTCTACATTTGATAAATCAGATTTCAGTTTATTTATAGTTCCTTCAAGTGTCATTTTCGCCTTTTTCAATGGATCAATGTATGCAGAAACCGGTGTAGTATTATATCCTTTTGTCGTATTCCTATTCCCTATAGAGATGCCGCTGTTACCATGATCAGTTAAAGCGATGAGCATCGTATCCCCATCTTTCTTCGCAAATTGTAACGCCTTTGCTACCGCTTCATCAAATGCCAATATATCACTAATCATCCCAATTGGATCATTAGCATGGGCTGCCCAATCAGGCTTACTACCTTCTATGAATAAAAAGAAGCCATCTTTATCTTTTGATAATGTTTGAATTGCTTTTTCTGTCATTTGAGAAAGTGTTGGTTGTTCTGGGTTTGTTGCTATACGATCCATATCAAACGCAAGAGCATGATGTGAGAAAGAGCCCCAAATTTTATTAGATTTGGAGTTCAATAACGCATCTTTCGTTTCAACGAAATCGTATCCTTTGTCTTGAATCACCTTCACTAAATTTTCACCATCTTTTCGGATTCCATTACTTTGCATAGGTAGCAGCGCTGCTTTTCCCCCGCCTAATACGACATCTATATTTTGATATACTTGCTGCTTCGCAATTACGTCAAATTGCTTGCGATTGACATGGTGAGCCGAGAATCCCGCCGGAGTAGCATGCTGAATTTCAGATGTAGCAACAATTCCAGTTGCACGACCAGTACGTTTTGCACCTTCTAATACGTTTGCGACCGGCCGTAACTTGTCCTCTTCTTTTATTGGCTCTAAGCTAGGCGAACTTACAATAGAAGGTAATACACCTACATATCCTGAATTTGATTTATTTCCAGTTGCTAATGCTGTTGCTGCTGGCGCTGAGTCTGTAATAGCTGATTCCGCCGAAAACGTACGAACTCCTCCTGTTACAATTTGATCTAACGTAAGCGGTGCCCCTTTATACCAGCGAGCCAATGTTGTCGCCGTTGAACTCGTTCCGTCCATAACCATTATAATTATATTTTTAGGCTGATGTTCTACTTTTTTCACCTTAGCTTTGGCCGCATGATAATTCATCATACTTTCCGTACTTAATACGCTTACTATTATAGCTGCCACTAATAGCAACTTTTTCATCTTCACACCATAATTCAACATGATTGTTCCTCCATAAACTTTGCATTCATTTTAAATACACACTATTTCCTTTTCCATACCAAAACCTACATATGTTTTATTAGTTCCCAATTCTCATAAAGCTAACAATAGTTACTTTCCCTTTCTTTCCTTTATTAAATATCGGTATGTATCATCTATCTTATAAAAAAGATTTAACATCCTTTTCATTAATTACTTGTTTAACAATAAATCCTCGATCAAAAGAAATAAAAATTTATTGTTAAACAATAAATTTCGTGTTAAATTAATAAGATATTAAATAAATGAGGTGCTTTTTATGAAACAAGGATCCACACTCTTTTTAAAGACCGTTGTGATTCTGATCGGAATCCCCGTTCTTGCTATGTGCATTTTTTTAGTCCCTAAAATAGGAGCTTTCGCTGCAGAATTATATCCAGATATTGCATATATTAAATATCTTGTATTTATCAATTTATATGCAACAGCAATACCTTATTACTTCGCACTGTACCAAACATTTAAGCTTTTAAACTATATTGATAAAAATAACGCATTCTCAGAGTTATCTGTTCAAGCTTTAAAAAATATTAAGTACAGCGCATTGGCAATTAGTGTATTATATGTATTAGGTATGCCACTTTTCTATCTCGTGGCAGAGAGAGATGACGCCCCTGGCATTATTATTATCGGAATGATTATGATTTTTGCTTCAATGGTAATCGCGGTCTTTGCTGCCGTTCTCCAAAGACTATTAAAAGATGCTATAGATATAAAATCAGAAAATGATTTAACGGTCTGAGGTGAATAATATGGCAATTATTATTAATATTGATGTAATGTTAGCAAAAAGAAAAATGAGTGTAACAGAGCTTTCGGAGAAGGTTGGAATTACAATGGCTAACCTTTCTATCTTGAAAAATGGAAAAGCAAAAGCAGTCCGTTTTTCAACTTTAGAAGCAATATGTAAAGCATTAGAATGCCAACCGGGGGATATTTTAGAATATCAACCTGAAGATACCGAGTAAAAAGAGTCCTTCATACGAGAAGGACTCTTTTTATTACACATTACGGTGCAAAACTAATTTGACCAGTAAACAATAGGATAATTGCTATGATCCAAAATACAAAAAATGATGAGGACAGTATTAATGAAAGAATAGCAATTCCCTTCTTCTCTGTTCTTTTCGTCATTGTGATTATTGAAAGTATGATACCTACACCTGTCAGAGCAATTGTAATATAATCTCCAACTATATTACCTGCATTGGCTATCCTTGTTGGCGTTATAAAAACGAATAGAAAACACAAAATGCCGATGAGTAAAGATACATAGCTTATTATACTGTACTTCTTTTTAGGAACTATTTCAGTTTTCATACTAACCCCACCCCTTCTATATAGCTATGAGTTTATATTAGCATGAATAACCATAATTTGGTTAAAATATAAAAAAGATAAAGTAGACGCTATCACTTTATCTTTCGGTTTATTTCTATCTAACAATTAACCTGGCTACTTCCTTAATAAAGATGGACGATCATTCTTTAACCTCTAGTAATTATTATATACAGAAAATAAAGTGAAACTTTAATCAGTGGAGGTTTTGTTCACCCTCCACTGATTATTAGTTGAACCAATCGGGCTACCCGTTAATGCGGAATAAAATGAAAGAGTTCTAAAAAATAAAGACTGTACCTTTAAAATGAAAGATACAGTCTTTATTAATAACTTTTTTTATAAAGAAAACTCTCTATCAATCACTACCTTAAAAAACTCCGAGTATTGTAATAAAGAATAATCCGCTACATCACAATTACCTTGAAACATACATGTTGAAATACCTAATTCTTTTGCGGGTATTAAATCTAACTCTCTATCTCCAATAGCTAAATCAATATTATGTTTTTTATGTAAATGATTATAAGCTAAAGAGTTGGGCTTTCGGGGAAAGCCATCGTCAATTGCAACCATATCTACAAAGTACTTTTCCCAGCCGTAATATTTTAAAATGTCCATAACCCCAGCCCTATGTTTATGGGTCATAATCACATTTTTATCTGCAAATTTCAAAACCTCTTCGACACCTGCAAAAGGTTTCATATCTTTTGGCGTGAATTTCCCCTTCAAAACTTTAATCTTTTCTTCCTGCTCACATGAAATATTATAATACTGAATTGCATGAGAGTATGATATTTTTAAGTTTTTGTATATTTCTTGTTTTTCTACTGAATCACCTAATATTTCAGAAAGCATCATTGTATATGCAGGATACGTATCAAATAACGTCCCATCAAAATCCCATAAAATATTCATTCTATTCACCTTCTATTTTCAAATCATTCAATGACTAAATCCGCCCTATCCCTCGGCAATTCCGTTTTTAAGTAATAATCCTCTGCTTTCCAATACCTATTTTCAAACTTTGAAAGGTTTTTCTGCGTTTTTTCACTCTCACGTAGAAACCTTGTCTCTCTTGGACAGTCCAAATAGACCATATAATGAAAAAAATCTCTCCATTCTTTTCGCTGCAGAAAAACTCCTTCAATAACAATTACGCCTACAATAGGAATCTGTACTTTTTCCATTTCACATATATCTGTTTCTTCATGAAAGAAAGGTAATTTCAATTTTGTTTCATGTTGTAGCTTTTGAAAAAATTTCCGCCTTAGCCATTCAATGTCCCATTGTAAATAATAATACTCATACCATTCTTCATATCCAGTATGATATCGTTTATTACGCTCCACTATATGATCATCAATATGGAAAATACGAAACGGAATGCCTTCTTGTTTCATATTTTCTTTTAAATTGGCTACGAATGTTGTTTTTCCAGATCGACTTAAACCATCTATCCCTAAAATAAAGCGGTTTTCTTTATGCTTCTTCATAACATTTATAAGCTCATTTGTACTCATTACTTCTTCCACTCTTCTTTTAATAACGAGTATAGAATGGTATCATGAGCGACACCATTTTGAATCATATGTTTTCGAAGTAATCCTTCTTCTTGAAATCCTGCTTTTATTAACAATTTTTGAGAAGCTTTATTTTCTACATATACAACCGCTGCGATTCTTATTAGTTGCAGCATTTCAAATCCGTAAGCTAAAATCGCTTGTAATGCTTCCGATGCATATCCTTGTCCCCAATATGTATCATCTAATTCATAACCAATTTCAGCTCGTTTATGATGATTATTAATTAAATGAAATCCGCACGTTCCGATTAATTGGCCCGTCCCTTTTTTCTCGATTCCCCAGCGAAATACACTGCCCTCTTCATAACGATTTTTAAACGTTTGAATCATTGTTTTCGCTTGCTCAATATTTTCGAAAGAATCCATTCCGAAATAACGTATAACTGATTCTTTCGAAAAATATTGGAATATCGTTTCTGCATCTAATAGTGTAAGTTCTCTTAAGAATAAACGTTCTGTTTCTAGTTTCGGAAATCCCATTTCTCTTTCTCCCTCTATTCTAATGAACTGCAAATTTCAATATAATTTCCATCTGGATCAGCAATGTAGGCAATTGTTTGTCCCCACGGTTTTACAATTGGCTCCACTAAAATTTTAATACCTTGCTCTCTAAATTGCTCAATCGTTTCTTGTACATTCTCAACAACGAATCCTAACTCGAAATGAGAAGACTGTAATTCACCTTCTGTAAGCGGTAGTCCTGTTAATTCTTTCACATCTTGCCGCGTATTCATCGCTAAAATGGTAGTTCCAGTATTAAATTCAATATATGTGCCGTGCTCTGCTTTTATAGGTAACTGTAAAATATCTTTATAGAACTTTAAACATTCCTCAAACTTTTCTACATATAAAATGATGTACTTCATTTTCAAATTCATTTTACATCCCCCTTTGTATCTATCCCTAAAATTTCGACAAAAGTCTCATAAAAACCTTGTTCCTTGTAGTAATGAGCAAAAAAAATGAGGCCGATTTCTCGGCCCCCCAGCTTATTGGCATAAAACAGGAGGTTTGGTTTGGACATAACCAGTTCGTACTTTTATTATATTTTATTTTTTCTGAATTTTAAATACATTAAACACCTATTTATATTGAGAAAGTTTTTTGCTTGCATAAAATTAAAGATTTTAAGAAATGATACAAATGGAGGTGTATACATATGGAACCAATGCTATGTCCAAGTTGTAAAACGAACCGTACTCGCTTTAATATTCTTGAGCAACAAGTAAAACCAGTCAAAATAAATCCACAAACTGGTCAAGTGGAAGAAGAATACACAAATGAAACGATGAATGCTTTTCATATGGCCTATCAAGGACCTACATACCGTGTCCAATGTGCTGTATGCGGACTTGTTGAAAACCCTGAACAATTTATTAAACCTGCGCAAAATCAGTCTTTCTAATAAAAACATGATTATCCCTTGTAGAAATAGATTTTTCTATAAGGGATTTTTTCGTTTTATACTTTAATAAAAAACGTGTTTCTTCCTTATTATAAGTTACACCCCACATCTTTTTAGTCATCTTTTATTTTTTGATCCTCAATATGAATCTTTTTTCTTCATTTATTATTTTCAGGTTAAATTGCGGCTTTGATATTGTTAATTTTATGCCTTCATATAGATTTTTATTATATAAAAAAGAGTGAGCAAAAATACGATTATATAGAAACAAAAGAAGTTGATTCCCATATTAATTACCTCTTTACAAAATCAACTTCTTTTAAACTCCACTTTTTATTATAATATTTCACTTTTTAATTTCTTGATTTTCCAAGAAAGTCTTATAAAGAAGTACATCCACATACCACCTGTAAGACCGGTCATAACTTTCGCCCACATTGGCACTCTTGATTCCATCGGGCTTAAAAACAGATTATACATTGATGGTAATAAACTTGCTGATATAATAACAAGGAATAACAATAATTCATTTAGTTTTTGTATCCTCGTCTCCTTTTCTGAGTAAATATCAGGCAATTCATTTACTTCTTCTACTTCTTTACAAAAATAATTCCATCTTGTGAAACTTGTTACGCGTTTCCAACCTGACATTTCGTATATTTCGAAATATTCTTGTTGTTGTTCTTTCGAATCTCTATAAACCAATCTAAAATCAGCTTTGTACATTACATCTTTTGGCTCCGTTTTCTGAAACGTATACATTAAATTATATTTTTGTAATGCCCAACCTTGCTGATGTATCTTTCGTAAAAAAGCTTCTTCTTTTTCTAAATTCCATGCCATAAAAAATTTGAATACCCTTTTTGTCTCCATCTTCCATTCACTCCCCTAATATACTATTCCCATTCCTTACAGATCGTTGCAACCTGTTATACTCTAGCTCTAACACTTCTTTACCAAGTGGCGTTAACTCATAGCACTTCTTTCTGTCTGTAGAGGCAACTTCAACAATTAACTTCTCTTTTAGTAATTTCGTCGTATTTCCATATAAAGTACCAGGGCCGAGCTTTACTTCCCCATTTGTCATCTCTTCTACCATTTGCATAATTCCGTAGCCATGCAACGGCTTCACGAGTGACAATAATATGTAATATGTCGCCTCAGTTAACGGAATATATTTTTGCGCCTTCGCATTCATTATAACTACCTCCGATACATCGGTATATGATATATCGACTCACGATACATCGTATATCGATATTGTATAATTATATTCCAAAATATGCAAGAGTAATTTAATAATTAAATATCCATTTCTTTGAATTGAAAAATCATACCAATTTTCTGAATAATTTGTTAAAATATAGAAATATTAGCTCTTTTATAATGAAAGGAATGGTACATATGATAAATAAATTGAAAGAAAACATCGGATCTGTGTTTGTTGGTAAAGAAAATGTTATTGATCTACTGCTCGTTTCACTTCTTGCTGATGGACATGTACTACTCGAAGACGTGCCTGGTACTGGGAAAACGTTACTGGCGAAAACCATTTCAAAAAGTATTGGTGGTAGTTTTTCTCGCGTTCAATTTACCCCTGATGTACTTCCAAGTGATGTGACAGGTATTGAATATTTCAATCCAAAAACGAGCGAATTTGAGTTAAGACTCGGACCAGTCGTGGCAAACATTCTACTGGCAGATGAAATTAACCGTGCAATGCCGAGAACACAGTCTAGTTTATTAGAAGCGATGGAAGAACGACAAGTGACGCTTGAAAAGCAGTCAACTCCTCTTCCAAAACCGTTCTTTGTTATTGCGACGCAAAATCCAATTGAATCACAAGGAACGTTCCCTCTTCCAGATGCACAGCTTGATCGCTTTTTAATGACAATTTCTATAGGTTATCCGAATCCTGAAGATGAACTACAAATGATGCGACGTTTTCGTAACGATGCACCACTAGAAAGTGTCACATCTGTTATTACTTTAGATGATATTTTAGATGCACAGAAACGAGTAAAAGAGATTTTCGTATCCGAACCGTTAGAACATTACATTATTAAACTTGCTCATGCTACAAGAAATCATGATTATATCGCTAACGGTGTAAGTCCACGTGCCACATTAGCTTTAGTACGTGCTGTTCAAGCTTTAGCCTTTTTACACGGGAGAGAATATTGCACACCAGAAGATATACAATTGTTAGTTCCTTCTGTTTGGAATCACCGTATCGTCTTATCAATGGAAGGTGCCCTGCGTACGACAAAGAATGATATTATGCAAAGTATTTTAAAAGAAGTTGACGTACCTGTGGAGATTGAACAAGCATGAATGGACAGCGTGTTGTAACTGTGCCTTTATTTTTTCAACTCCATATTATTCAACTAACCGTTCCAATCGCATTACTTTTCACATTCTTTTTCCCGCAACGAATGCTTATGTTTCTCTTTTTCTTCTATTATTTATTTGCGATTTTTATTTATAAATATGTCGCTTTCATAGAGAAGAAGTTTCAAATCATAAATGAGAAACAAACTACACGGATTTTTCCTGAGGAATCTGGACAGTTTTTTATTCATTTAAAAAATGGAGCCAGCATACCAATCGTTAATGGTGTTTGTTACTTTCATTTAAATTCGTCCCTTATACCGCATAAAGAGCAAGGCATTGAACAAATATCAAAAACGTTATTCTCTTTCCCATTTTCACAACTTGCACATTCGGCACAAAAATGGGGGTTAACATTAACCGCCACGAAGCGTGGCGTGTTTCAAATTGAACAATTTGAATGTGTATTAAAAGATCCATTTCATCTATTAACTGTACATTTACCTGTTTTTGATAAATTAAGGACTGAAATTATTGTGTATCCTTCTCCTAAAGAAGTAGCAGGTTTGCAAGAACTTCAGCAACTTTTGAATGGATCTTATCGAACGAATTTTTCTTTTTACAATGATGAAACATCTATTATCGGTGTAAAGCGATATGAGCGTGAGTCTTTCCGCTCTATTCATTGGAAGGCATCTGCTAAAATGCAACAATTACAGGCGAAGCAATATGAACCTGTAAAAAATTATAGTTGGACGATTTGTCTTTCTTTAGCTGCCGATCGTGGATTTGGTTGGAAAGATAATGTAGAAGAACTTATTTCATATGCAACATACATTTTCCAGTATGCAACGAAGCACCACATTCCGTTTGAATTGTTTATTAGTGTATTAGCAGAAGGCGGTGCATTACATGTACCGTTAAATGAAGGACAAACACAATATGCAAAAGCTTTAGAAGAATTAGCCCGTATTTCAGATGATAGTACGTTACTTCCGAAACAAGGATTCCTTCATTATGTAAAGAGAAAAAGAGAACGATCGTCTACAATGATATACATTGGTTTACAAAGAAATGAACTCCCTCTTCTCTCGCAACCAACGTTTCTCATTACTAGTGAAGGGATGGTGGAACCAGTTGAAAACTTGGCTATATCACATTCATGATTTCATTCTGCTCCTTCTGCTTTCATTATTAACAGAAAGAGATGAACTAATTAGTATTGCAATATTTTTAACAACAGGCTATATTGGAGTATTTCTTATTCATAAATTTATGCAGAAAAAAACAACAGGATTTGTAATACTTTTAGTTCTTCAAATCGTTCTTTTCTCTTTATTTTTACCTTTTTCTCTATTTGGCACAATCATATTACCACTATTTTTCTTTATCGTACATGTGGTCGGACCTGGATATCCAGTTCAAAAATCTTTAGGTGGTATTGTATGGTTTGTCGTTTCAGCTATATTTTATGCACCCTTTCCACCGTTGTGGAAACTATTAATGTTAGCCTTGCATCTTATGATTACATTTTGGTTAACCGGGGCCAATCGCAAACAACAACTATTACGTTTTTCTTCTATCATTACGATTGGCTTAATGAGTATATTAATTGTTCAAGTATTTCCTTTCATTCGACTTATTTTTGGTTTTATAACGGAAGTAGTCGCATTAGGCTTCGGCTATGCTTTAATGCCATTAATTAAAGCAGCGGAATTAAAAGATACTGAAGATGTTTGGGCAAATAAAGGACATCTCTTAAAACCAAAAATTGAAGACGGAAAAAAAATTCCTGATTTTGATCCAATACTCATAAATAGCACTACAATAATAGTCTGTACAGCTATCGCTATTTATGTCGTTTGGAAAATAGTAAAAAAACGAAAACATTTAAGTTTACCAAATATGCCCGCCTTCGAATCTACTATCATTACTGATAAAGAAGGAATGAGCCAAAATCGTTTTAAACGAAATAAACCGCCACATAACGAAATTCGGAAGGAAATTTTTAAGCTAGAGAGTAAGTTAACCCCTCCTTTAAATAGAAAACGGGGAGAAACTGTTGAGGCTTGGCTAGAAAGAATAAACGATGAAGAAGATGTAAATATTCAAAGTGATATTATTATAGATACTTATAATACGGTGCGTTATTCAAATAGTGCAAACACTGTACTTCTACATGAATTTAAGGAAGAGATTCATAAGCTTTATGCATATCAAAAAAGTTTGAAGAAACGAAAGAAATAACGTAACAAAAAGACTCCTATATTCATAGGAGTCTTTTTGTACTTCTACGTTGCTTTTTAAATTGAAGCATTCTTCCCTGCTTCAATTTCTAATGACTCTTCATGCCACCAAAGTGTTTCTTCAGGGTCTTCTTTAGCGATTTGGTGTGCTTCTTTTTTCGTTTCTACTGTAGGATATGAACCTTTTAGCGCACGCCCTGAAGTTGTAACGAATAGTACACTAAATACAACTAATCCAATAATACTTACACCTGCTAAATAAAATGCCGGTGCGAGCGGGTTACCAGTTGCATGAACTAAGTATGAACATACAAGCGGTGTTGTTCCACCGAATATCGATACAGAAATATTAAATGAGATCGAAAGTGCTCGATAACGTACATCAGTGAAAAAGAGTGATGGTAATAATGAAGGTAATGTTCCTTCATATACACTTAAGAAGAAACCTAGTACGAAAATACCTGCAAATATAGCTGCAATATGTCCGTTACCTATTAGTAAAAATGCTGGAATTGCAAATACAGTTAAACCAAGTAAACCAATTTGCACAACGCGTTTATTACCAATTTTATCACTTAATTTACCGAAATATAGTGCTAGTGGAATCATAAGTGCCATCGTAATAGAAATAATTAATAAGCCTGTTGTTTCTTCGACTTTAAGTACTTGAGTTAGATAAGAAGGAATATACGAAAGAATCATATAATTTGTAATATTAAAGAAGGCGACAATTACTGTGCTTAATAAGAAGTCTTTTTTGTGATATTTAATAATATCCATGAATGAAAATTGTTCATTGTCTTCAGATTCCTCTTGTGCTTTTTCCATCTCTTCAAAGATTGGAGATTCATCTAGATGACGGCGTAAGTATAAACCGACCAAACCAATTGGTGCAGCTATTAAGAACGGAATACGCCATCCCCAGCTGAGCATTTGCTCATCTGTTAACAATAACGTCAAAATGGTAACAATTACCGATGCAGCAATGTAACCTGAGAGTGTTCCAATTTCAAGACCACTACCGAGTATACCACGCTTTTTATCTGGAGAAGATTCTGCGATATAAACCATTGCTCCTGAATATTCGCCGCCTGTAGAGAAGCCTTGAATCATTCGGGCAACTAAAAGTAGTATTGGTGCCCATACACCAATTTGTTCATAGGTTGGTAGTAATGCGATGAATAATGTAGAAAGTGCCATTAAAATAATAGTAGTACTTAACACGATTTTTCGGCCGTACTTATCCCCTATTCTACCAAAGAATACACCTCCGATTGGTCGAACGAGAAAGGCTGCTGCAAATGTACCGAATGTAAGTACAAGTTGCAATCCACTATTATCAACACCAGAGAAGAATAATTGACTTAAAATTACCGCTAAATACGCGTATAATCCGAAGTCAAACCACTCCATTGCGTTCCCTATACCAGTAGCAATTACTGCTTTCCTGGCTTGTTTAGGATTAACAATATTAACGTCTTGAGGTTCAAAATTTAAATCATTATTTTGTTGCATATAATAAAACAGCTCCTTATTTAATTTAACTTCTTTAAGCACACCTTCTCTTATTGAATAAAATTAATTCGAAGCACTTAAGGAAAAGCAACGTCTCCTTATCTGTTATTATTATTTCATATAATTAATTATTTGTCCAATTAAATGCTCTTTTTATATAAAATTAAACCCTGTTTAACTTGTTATAGAATGACGTTCAGCTTATATAACACATACCTTTACACTACAAATGAAATTTTAATTTATTTATATCTATACATTTCTGTAATTGCTTCCTTTAACCTAGAAATTAGTAACTTTTACTAAAGATTTGCATATATTTAAAAAGTGAACTCATTAGCTCGAATTTTGTCTTATTACATTCAAATATAGTATTATTATAGATTTAAAGGAGGGTGTTTTATGTTGGAAATAATACTTTTACTTGCTACTATTTCTTTTCTCTTCATTATTTCTGGATTTTTCATTACCTTAAAACAATATAAAGAAATAAAAAATATAAAGACTATATTAACTACCAAAAAAGAAAATGAGAAAACTACATCCGAAAACTCAATCCCTATGCAATTAGACCTGAGCGTTCTCAATAATTTACTGGCTTCTGGAATAAATAAAGGTACTAATTCAGGTAATGAAAATTCTAAGTCTGAGAAAACTAAATAGTCGTTACGTATTTAATAAAATATATATCTCCTATTTTATCTAATCTTATTAATAACTACCTCTGATTAAAAAGGAGACTACTTATGTGTAAAAATCCGATTTCTATTATTATTCGTATACAGCATAACATAAAAGTTTTACCTGAAATTTTGAAAGCCTGTGAACAACTACACCCTTTAGAAATCATCCTTACTATTAACGGATATATCGATGATTCCATTGATATTGCACAATCTTACAATTGTAAAATTATCACATTAGAAGAACCGTCAGAATTAAATAATTGTTATGTAATTGGTGCCACAAAAGCAAAGGGTAAGTACCTCTTATTTTTAGATGCAAATTACATTATCCAATCTTCCTTACTTACACAATTTCTTCAACCATTACTAGACGAATCAGCTGACATAGTATTAAACAATTTAGATGACTTTTTTTATCAAAAGCAAAAGCCAACTATAGAAATGATTTGGCAGCAGGTTACGAATCATTTTTTTCATCGTCCAGATTTACATGTTAACTCACTATTATTTCCTCCCTATGCAATAACAAAAGAGATTCTTGATGCAATTACTCCAGAAAGTTTATTAAATCCGATATTGGCACAAATGAAAATTATTAAAAATAAATTTCGCATTAGCAATCATTTTAAAATTTCTATACCGCAAATTCCCTCCTTCCCCTCAAAACAACTCATTCGTTATCACCTAGAAGCAATTGAAAATTGGGTAAATATATTACAAAATTCAAGAGGAAACTATACTGATAATAATCGAAGGCGAGATATTATTTTAGAACTTCAAAACGGCGAACAAAGAGCTATACCCAAAATAATTACAGGTAAAAAGTTTTATTCAAATACTTATGGAAATAAACAATTATCCATCATTATCCCTGTTCAAAATGAAGAAAAAACGATAGAATCTATCATTTTTGAGGTGCAGAAATTAAAACCTTTAGAAATCATCATTATTGTTAATGGATCAACAGATAAAACAGAGGAATTGGCGAAGAATTGCGGTGCAACAGTTATTACTTACAAAGAAGCACTCGGCATTGATACCGGACGTGCCGTTGGTGCATATTTTGCAAAAGGTGATATATTATTATTTATTGATGGTGATTTCTTAATTCCTAGTTCTGATTTATTACCATTTGTACAATCTGTTCAAAATGGAACCGATTTAGCTTTAAATAAATTAGAGCACTACTACATGTATCGTGTTCCTTATACTATCGTAACTGCATGTAAGCATGTTGTTAATTTAGCATGTAATCGAAAAGATTTAGGTATGGGCTCCACAACTGCTGTCCCTCATGCTTTTAGTCGAAAATGCATTGATACAATTGGGTTTGATTCTCTTCTTTCACCAACCTTAAGTCAAGTTAAAACAATTTTAGCAGGATTGCATGTACAAAATGTTCATTCTATCGACGTTGACAAGATAAATCGAGTTCGACCAGAAAAACACTTCTCGCAGGAAGGCTACCTTTCATTAGCAACGCAACAAATCATTGGTGATCATATAGAAGCAATTTCTTACCTCATTGAACAAAAAAGAAACACTGAATACTTTTAATTGTATATTCTTACCACCAAATAATATATAAATTCATTTTAAATATATAGCAAAATAAAAAAAGATGGTTGTAACCATCTTTTTTCCAGGCTGTGGAGAAAGTCTTCTCCACAGCCTGTTTTTGTGTCTGAACCTCTTTTTATGTGTCAACACTGATAAAAAAGAGGAAAAGGAGAGATTTTTTATGATGGGTGCTTTAAAAAATCATCGTGATGAGCGTGTATCTGTTTCTGTAGAAGAGTTGGTTCCACAAGATCATTTCCTTCGTGCAATTGAAGCGACAATTAGTTTTGATTTTATTGAAGAGAAGTTACGCCCTTATTACTGTGAAAACAATGGACGCCCGTCCATTCATCCTATTGTTTTATTTAAGATGATGTTTATTGGATATTTTTACGGTATTCGTTCTGAGCGTCAATTGGAAAAGGAAATTAAAACGAATATTGCCTACCGTTGGTTTTTAGGGTTTTCTCTATCGGATACTATTCCGGATCACTCTACAATCAGTTGGAATCGTCGTACTCGTTTTATTCATACAAATATTTTCGAAGAAATTTTTGATGAGATTGTGAGACAAGCGACGGAGCACCGGATGGTAGGAGGACGTGCACTGATGACAGATTCTACACATATTAAGGCCAATGCCAATAAAAATAAATTTGTACATAAATATAAAAAAGAAAAAGCAAAGTTTTATATAGACGAGCTAGAAGCTGCGGTAATCGAAGATCGTGAGGTACATGGAAAAAAGAATTAAAACCTAGAAAGGAAAGTGATACCCCTACCAAAAAAACTCGTATAAGTACAACGGATCCAGATAGTGGATTTTTAATGAGAGATGGAAAACCAAATGGTTTTCATTTCTTGGATCATCGTACGACTGATGCGAAGTACAATATTATTACAGATACCTATGTAACGGCTGGAAATATGGCAGATTCCGAGCCGTATTTAGCACGCCTCCAAGCTCAGATTGATAAATTCGACTTCAAAGTAGAAGCTGTTGCCCTTGATGCTGGCTATTTTACAGGATATATCTGTAAGAAACTATCAGAACGGAATATATTTATGGTGATGGGGTATCGCCGATTTGGAAAACGGAATAAAGAAGTACCGAAAAGCCAATTTAAATATGTAGAAGAAATGAATGTTTTCGCTTGTCCGATGGGATGTATTCTAGAATATGTAACAACTGATCGTGAAGGATACCGTCAATACAAATCGAATCCAGAAGACTGCGCTGTTTGTCCGTTACGTGAGGTGTGCTTTTCAAAGAAACAAAAACAAAAAGTTATCACTCATCATGTGTGGGAGAAATATAAGGATATTGCTAGAAAAAACAAGCTAACAGCTACAGGGAAAAGGTTGTATAAAGTACGCTGTTCCACTATAGAGCGAAGCTTTGCAGACGCCAAAGAACTACATGGCTACCGCTATGCCCGGTTTCGAGGGCTGAAGTCTGTCCAAATGCAAGCTTATCTCACCGCAGCTTGTCAAAACATGAAAAAAATAGCCCTCCACCTGACCAAAAAGGGTCAGGTGGAGGGCTATTTTTTAAAATTCTATTATTTTATGTTGTTTTTATTCGCTAAAATCAAAAAAGATTCCAGAGTGTTGGGAACCCTAAAGGGTTTCCCAACACTCTGAAAAAAAGATGGTTGTAACCATCTTTTTTATTTTTACATTAGATCAAAAGAAAAGTAGCAGGCAGGCTTTTCATTTCTGTATCTTTCTTAAGAAGTTTGAAAATAGAGGCTTGTTAATGAAGAGTCAACACTTAAATCATCTTTTAGTGCAATTGAGAAACATGCAACTAATGGTAAAGTAATAACAATTGATCCACTAGGACTAATTACAATAGTAGGACTTGTCCCACATGTGCCTCCACAATCGACTACTGCATCAATTCCACTACCAGGGGTAATTGTAATTTTAAGACACACATCTAAACAAACATTATTCGTAGTACATGCCATAACTCTCCCTCCTTTCTTTTAACAATATATACAGTTAATTAAATTCGGACACGATTCTCTTACTAAGTCTTATAAATTAGATGTTATTTTATTATTAACTGCATAGAAAATTAACGTTTTATTAAACTATCTAAATCAACTAAAAAACTCAAATCATCCTTTACTGAAATAGGAACACATGCAATAAACGGTATTACATTAAAATTAGATAAACATTCATCATTGCACCTTACGAATATTTCTGCCCCACCATTTGGATTGACTTTAGTTTCTAAAGAAATATGAAAACAACTTTTATTGATGCAAGACAAGATATTCCCTCCTTTCTTATATCTAATATCAATTTATCCAAAAATAAAAATACCGTTACAACTTTATTTACTCTTTACCTTCCATACTTAAAATAAAAAAGATAAAAGCTTCTTCATATATATAAAGAAGCCTTTACCTTTTAGTTACTTGTTCATTTACTATCAGTCAGTGAAACATGCTCTTCACTTGTACCTGAGCTAAAAATAATAAAAATTTTTGATTTTAGTTTCATTGCAATACTAAATATCGTCAAGTTGCATAAATGAAATGTTTAAGTTACTCATTCAATAGACAAATTTACCTTTTAAAATAAATCTTTAAAATCCTTATTCTTCAATAAATATGAAAGTCCTTCTAAATGATCCCCAGTAATTCTCAATACAGCTGGTGGATGTCCTATCGTCGCAAAATGCTCTTGTGGCCGAATACGATTTGGTTTCATTACATCTACAAAATGGACACATTCGACTTTATACCCTTCTAATATTGCCTTTACTTGTGCAACACACGCTGTGTGAAGAGTGTCCCAGCCAATTCCCTCTAAACATTTTCTACTAATAGCATGGGGAACAGCAATTGTAGATCCTACCCCTAAATCTTTACGGTTACAAGCAATATTCAACATATATTTATATAAACTTACAATATATAGAGGAAATCTAAGATTTAAATTTAAATCATTTAAAACCATATCAACACCATCCGCAACAGCTTGCGTTAACGGATGAAGATCTTTTGCTGGAATAGCAAAATCAGCATCAATAAAGAGAAGTATATCTCCTGTCGCTTCTTGTGCACCAATTGCCCGTCCTACATCATGCCCTAATCTTTCTTCATAAACAATTACTGTTGCCCCTGATTGCTTAGCAATTGCTTCTGTTTGATCTGTTGACCCATTAATGACAACAATTATTTCTTTCGGTTCAATTTTTCTTGCCTCAAGAATAACTTCTTTAATCGTTGATTCTTCATTTTGTGCTGGTATAATAATTGATAACTGTTTTCCATTATAAATAGAGGAATTCATTCCCCATCCTTTATGGAAACGTGAATAATTCTTTTGTTTTTTTAACTGCTCTATAATTTCTCTTTTTCTTCCTCCATCTGTATAATTACCTCTATCATCTTTTCGTTGTAACCAACTCTCCAAAGCTTTTATATTTTCTTTAATCTCATATACTTCTAATTTAGTTAATCCATTTTTATAGAAAGAGGTTTTGTTTGCAGGCATATTATTCAAGGAGGTGTTAGTGATGGCTGACGAGGATTGTAGTCGCCACCCTTTCTCAATAAGAGTTACTTGGGACAGAATAGGGTTCTGCAAGATATCATATCCAATGTCTTCAATTGCTTTTTTAGTAATAGCATATGGCATAGATAACATCGAATCATATTTTAAATCCATACGCCCCAATACATCGTTTACTATTTTTCTATACACCATAGCAATGCTTAGCCATTCTACTCTCATCTTTTCAAAACAAACCGAGTCTATATTATTTAAAATTACATCCTGTTCCTTTTTTAGTAGCGGTTCTATAAATCGTTCTAATTCTACCGAAAAAATAACATCTTCTCCATTTAAAAATAAGACTACATCACCATTGGCGACTTTTGCCCCATGAACTGGTGCTTTCCATTTACTTTTCTCCTCAATCACAACAACGTTACTTTCAACAAATGTTGGTATAGATTGTATCGCACTCATTCTATCATCAGCTACAATAATAATTTCTAGTGGTTTTATATGCTGCACTTTATTTAAAATTTGATTCAATTTTGATTTTTCTTCTCCTAAAACTATAACAACTGATAGGTCCACTTCTTTTTGTTCTTCTTTTACAGTCTGATTAGGTTTTACTTTTTTTATATATTCAATTGTTTCACTCTTCCCTACAGCTGCATGCCCTGCTTTTTTATCAAAATATAAGTCAATTATAATTTGATTTACTTCCGTGTCTTTATCAAGTTGCTCTAATTCGGAAATAAATGGTAGCAAATGATTTTGCACATCAAATTCACACGCGAAATTTTGCAAAAAATAAATATTCGGTACATATTTAATGTGATTAAAAAATTTCACAACATTAATTCTTTCACCAAATTTCTCTTCAACTTCTTCTCTTGATAAACTTGGATAAGACAAATCGAAAACTAGATTTATTGGTACAGGTATCCATTTTAATAAATTTGTTTGAGGATTATTAATGAAAGCTGTGGAGCCCTTAACGAATCCAGCTAAAATTAAAGACATAAATCCTCCCCCAGAACTGCCATAAAACAACACATTTTTCGAATCAACTTTTAACTTTACAAATACTATTTCTAAAATATTTGCTATATCTTGTAAATAAAATCTATTTAACTCTCCCTGTCCCCAACCTAAAGATAATTTTCCAAGATATAACGTAGGGTCATTATAATATATAACAGTATCTTCAAATTCATCCATCCAAGAATGTCGATGAAAAATAGGTGGACCAATTGGCTGTTCTTGAAACCCACCTGCTCCGGATCCAAAAACAATAGTGTTAGAAGCATCGGGCTTAATACGAATTAAAAATTCATACGTTACTTTATCCCAATCAACCTTGAGTATAAATGGTTCTGTAATTTGAAAATCCATTTGCCATAATTGTTCATATGAAATGTTAATTATTTTATACTGGTCTAACAGTTTAATCACCCTTTCCATCCATTTCAAGTTGTTCTATCAAGTAAGAGAGAGCTTCAACGTGATCACCAATGATTCTTAATACTGCCGGAGGATGCCCATTGTGACTTACATTCTCCATTAAACGAATTCTATTCGGTTTTACAACATCAACGTAATGTACACATTCTACTCTATACCCTTGTAATATTGCTTTTACTTGTGCAAGACTAGGGCATAGTAAGCTTTCCCAGCCTATTGCATCTAAACATGATCTACTCATAGCATGTGGAATTGCTACTAATGAGCCATTGCTTAATTCTGGACGATTATATGCTAAATTAAGCATATATTTTACGACGTCTACAACATAAAACGGAGGGTGTAACATCGGATTCAAATCATTTAATGCTATGTCTACACCAGCTGAAACTGCTTTTGTAAAATGATGCAAATTACTTCCTGAAACACTAAAATCACCATCAATAAATAAAAGAATATCTCCTGTAGCTTCAAGCGCTCCAATAGCACGCCCAACATTATGACCAAGTCGTTCGTTATATTCAATAATAGTAACACCAAGTCTTTTAGCAATATTAGCCGTTTGATCTGTCGAACCATTTACAACGACGATGATTTCTAGTGGTTCTATTTTTCTCGCCTCAAGTATTACTTGTTCTATAGTCTCTTCTTCATTTTGTACCGGTATAATGACAGAAAGTTGCTTCCCATCATAAATTGAAGAATGCATTCCCCACCCTTGATGATAGGAAGGATATCGCTTACATTCACCTAGTTTTTGAACAATATCTCTTCTTTTTCCTGCATCAGTAAACCCTACTCTTCTTCCTTTTTTCTCTATCCATTTAGCTATACCTCGTAAATATCTTTCTACTTTCTCTTTTTCATTTTTGGATAACTCTTTTTTTATTAAATATCCTCCTTCCTCTATAGTCTCATCTTTAGATAACGTATTGATTGCATATTGATCGTTAATCCGCCACCCTTGATTCACAATCTTCATATGAGATAGAACGATATCTTCCATATAATTAAAGCCGATATTTTCCACTACTTCTTTCGTAAGCGCATATGGTAACGAAAGTATTGAATTGCTTTTTAAATCTGGTCGACTTAAAATTTCATTTAACATTTTTCTCCATACAATATCCATATTTGGACATTTACCTATTTCTATCAATTTATCTATTTTATTTAAAACTACATCGGCTTGATTTGTAACAATTGGCTCAATAAATCTCTGCATTTCATTTGTGGATAACGAAAAATTGCCATCTAAAAATAATAAAACTTCTCCTTTTGCTGCCTTTATACAAGCTCCATATCCATCATAATGCTTATTATATTTGTCCATAAAAACAATATGACATTTATGTTTCTTTGCTATTTCATACAAATTACTTCTATCGTTAGGAACGAAAATTATAATTTCAAGAGGATTTAGCTTCCATATAGATTGAATTGACTCTTCTAATATTTGCTCTCTTTCACTGTACAAAATAATAACCGTTAACGATTTCATTACACGCCCCCTTTACACATCATGTGACATAAAATATTAAGTATTACCATTTCCTATGAATTTGCTACTTTATTAACATATTCAAAAGTGAATTATACTGTGTGAAAACAAACGTCTATTTTTGAAAATATAATCTCTACACTTGTATCCCTCCTCTTATCGTTGTCTGTTACAACTCTCACCATTTAAAAATAAAAAAAGTCCTAATTTCTTTAGGACTCTTTTACACTAATTTATAAATATCATTAATTTTATATACAACCTTTTTCCATGTTATACCGCGATCTTTTGTAGTAAATATTTCTTTTTTATTACAAGCCCAACCTTTACGCCGATTAAAAAAATGTAAACAAAATACATTTTTCAGCAATGGATTACTTGATACCTTTATCCATTTTGCTCCTTTTTTTATTATTTGATACACACTTCCATTTTCACTATTTATAACCCAGCCATAATAGGAACTAAAAAACGAAACAGCCACTTTACTAGTATTTATTGTTTTATTTGAAATATGCCACGAATTCCCCTCGTATATTATATTTAAGCTCTATCTCGAGCTTAGATTTGCCACTTATATTAATGAGAGACCAGTAAAAAACACTTGGACGTCTCAAGATATTTCTAGATAATGATCTTAGGATCATTTGGGACAATTCTTCCCTCTCCTGTGGATGTACCACATAAAAAGAGTGTTTCTCAGTGAACGTGCGGGACTCCCTACGCGCAGGCTGAGCAGCCTGACCTTCGAACCTAGATGTTAGTAGCTCTAGGGCGGCTTTCGATATTCAGGACAAGCTCTCATACACGAGGTTGTTGGTCGGCGTACACACTAGAGATATCTCGAGACGTCCAAGAAATGATTCTAAATCGAAAGGAGGTCTCTTACGTGAGATTATTTGCTGGTCTAGATGTAAGTTCGTTTGATATAAAAGTTTGTATTCTAAATGGTGAAGGAGAAAAGGTAGACTCCTTTTCAGTCAATAATGATTTACCAGGTGCCACAACGCTCAAAGAGCGATTATTAAAGCACATAGCCAATCAAAAGGTAGAAATCTTTAAAATTGGCTTAGAATCCACATCTGTTTATAGTTTTCATCCATCCATGTTTCTTCACTATGATGAAGACTTACAAAGCTTTGGAGCAAAGGTATTTCTTATGAATCCTAAGCAAATTGCTAACTTCAAGAAAAGCTATTCTGACATGGATAAAACGGACGAGATTGATGCCTTTGTCATCGCTGATTACTTACGCTTTGGCCGAAATCAAATGTCCATCGTAAAAGAGAGTCAGTATGTGGCACTCCAGCAATTAACAAGATCTCGTTATCAACTCGTTAGAATGTTGACAAAAGAAAAACAACATTTTTTACAATACCTAAGTTATAAATGTAATACATTCTCACAAGAAGTGGATTCTTCTATATTTGGTAACGCCATGATGGAATTATTCCTTGAAAAATTCAGTCTAGAAGAATTAGCTGATATGCCTTTAGAGGAACTCGTTGAGTTCCTACAAGTAAAAGGGAAAAATCGATTTGGTGACCCGACATGTATCGCATCAACTATTCAAAAGGCTGTTCGCTCTTCCTATCGTTTGGATAAGGTCGTAGAAGACTCAATCGATGTCCTTCTCGGAACATCAATCGCGGTGATTCGTACCTATCAACAGCAAATCAAAGAAATAGAAAAGTCCATTAAGCGAATCATGGCTGGATTAACGCAAACACTCGAATCTATTCCCGGAATTGGCCCTGTATTCGCCGCCGGTATTATCGCTGAGATTGGTCAAATCGAAAGATTTGATGATGAAACCAAGGTAGCAAAATATGCCGGATTATATTGGCGTACGCACCAGTCTGGTCGATTCACCGCAGAAAACACTTCATTATCCCGTAATGGAAATCATTACTTGCGGTATTACTTAGTTGAAGCCGCCAACTCTGTAAGAAAGCATGTATCTGATTATCAAGAATATTACGTAAAAAAATATAATGAAGTACCAAAACATCAACACAAACGTGCACTCGTTCTAACCGCAAGAAAACTTGTGCGATTGGTGGATGCGCTACTACGCAGTCACCAACTCTTTACGCCAGAAAGGTGCGTGAAAGTGTGACATAAAACTTGTCATCGCTACCTTTCAATCATTTTCCAGTAAATTACATATATTACTGGTTTAGTTTCGTGATGTCTTTTTTAAGCAAATAGGCCTTTGATAACTAAAAGTTCTTTTGTTTTTCAGTTGACATACTACCGCAGGTCTTATCAAATGAGTAATTCATTAAAAATACATCATCATTCTTTTTAGTTGGTATTACTAATAAGTTATTTTTATAGATTGCTTTATAAGCCATAGCAGTCCCATTGTTAATTCCTTCAATACTTGGAATATCTTTTATAGGATGCCAACTTTCCCCACCATTTATTGTTTTAAATACCGTTGATGTTTCATAATGTTTTTGTAATGAAATAAACCCAATTAGATCGTTTATAAATGTTATCCCTGAAATACTATCACTAATACTTATATTTTTTATTACTTTCCAAACTTTCCCTTTCGTTTTCAAATAGTATAAATTATGTTCAAATTTATTTGATGCAAGCTTTCTAGATAATACAATCCATATACTATCCATATTCGTAGCATGCAATTGTACTTGAACATCAGTCGATTTCTCCCAATCTTCTTCAACCGGTAAAATAAACTCACTCCACCTTTCTCCTCTATTAACTGTATAAAATATAGCTGGCAATAAATCGTCATTCTTTTTTGTTAAACCATATGCCCAAGAGCTTCGAGCGTTTATTGGATACCCAAATAATACAATTGAATTAAGAGGATTGACAACATCCCATTCTACTCCTCTATTTTGAGTATATAAGATAGCCTGCTTTTTATTTGTATATTGAATACTAGCCCAACCATATTTATCCGTTCTCATTTGTAAAGAAGTAAATTGAATATCATTATTTTCCAATATATCACCTCATTCTTATTATTTATATATTCGTATGCTATTATTTTCAAAACGTTCTATCATTAGTTATTTAAACCGTAAGGTAAGCACCCAGCGCCTTTTTGTATTTCTACAATAGGTTTCCAAATACTCCCTCCCAAACCGTACGTACCCCTCTCGAGGTATACGGCTTTCCACCTATCCATCTAATCTTCCTGCGTGTAGGTCTCGATGGCATTTTTCACATAGAGCTAACGTTTTTCGCTGTCTGGCTATCATTTGTTGTTCCCATAGCTTTTTCCCCTTTAAGTCTTTTAACTTTCTTATGTGATGAATATGAATTTTAATTCCTTTTGACTCACACCATTCACATTTTTCAGCCAAAAGTCTTTCAGTTAGGCTAGTTCGCCATGTGTATGTTAATGTATTGGGAATTTCATCAATATTTATATTTTTATCTTTAATACTCTTGACCCACTGAAATCCCTCATGATATAAGAATCGTGTTTTCATTCCATTTTTAGTTTTATATGTAACAGCGAATTTTCCATTAATGTTATATTTTTTACGTATTTTACCGATTGATGTTTTATATTTGGCCGCGAAAGTTTTATACATGCTATATTCCATAATGTATTTAAAGTTATTGAGAGTACTTACATTACAGGCTAGTTTGAAATAGTTATACAGTCCTCTAATTTCAGCATTATATATACTTAAAATTTCAAGGTCGTCTTTAGTGATTAAGTAAGCCCTATGTTTAGGTTTCCATGTATTCTCTTTTGTAATAAAAAGAACATCTAAAGCTAGTAACTTCTCAAACCATATGTCTTTAGATAGTTGTAAATGACATACTCCTAGCTGCGTTCTTCTAAGATAACCTCTTTTCGTTTTCTTTACTTGTAAGGAGCGATTTATTTTAATATCATAACTGAGAAATTTAGCTGCTTTACTACTATGCGTGATAAGAGTTTTATCTAGGGATAGCTCAAGACCGAGGTGATTTCGAAGAAATTTATGTATATCTTCTTTGAGTCGTATAGCCTCTTCTTTACTCCCTATTACTCCTAGAATAAAATCATCTGCGTATCTGACGTACTGTAGCCTTTTATAGTTTTCATCCATTGGTTCGCCCTGAGATATAGCTCTTTTCATACTTGATATTTCTTTACATTTTTTCTTAATTTCTTGTTTCTTTTTCTCATCTAATGTATGCCAATGTTCTCTACATTTCCTTTTCAATGTCATTTCTCTGGCATGCAACGTCCCATACTGCTTTGTTTGTCGTCTTTTCTGTCCCCTATCAAAATTAAGTTTATATTTTTCAATATATGTATCTAATTCATTTAGATATATATTGGCAAGAATAGGGCTGATAATTCCACCTTGCGGAGTTCCACTATATGTATTGTGAAATACCCAATTTTCCATATACCCAGCTCTCAGAAACTTCCAGATTAGGTTAATAAATTTTTCATCCTTAATATTTCTACGCAATAGTTTAATGAGTATATGGTGATGAATATGGTCGAAAAAACTTTTGATATCTCCTTCAATAAACCATTTGACTCCATTGAAGGTATTTTTACACTGCATTAAAGCAGTGTGGCAGCTTTTATTTGGACGAAATCCGTGAGAAGATGTAGAGAAATGCTTCTCGTAAATAGCTTCAAGTATGTTTTTTACTATTTCTTGTATGAGCTTATCCTCAAATGAAGGTATTCCCAATGGCCGTTTATTTCCATTTCTTTTAGGAATATATACTCGTTTAACCGGTGTAGGCTGATACGTTTGTGCTTTAAGCTGGCTAATTAACTCAGCAATTCGGTCCACATTCATTCCATCTATCGTTTTGTCATTTACTCCCGCTGTAAGATTCCCTTCTTTCGCATACATCTTCTGATAGGCCAAATAATAAAATTCTGGGTTATAGAGATTGCGATATAACTTTTCAAATACGTAATGCTCTTTTGTTGCATGGGAAGATAGATTATCTAAAACTATTTTTGGATTTCTCATAGCGTCTCACACACTTTCCAATTTTGTTTTAAGATAGAATAGGCTGTTTCCCTTCGCCATGTATTAGGCTTTCCCCAACTCAGACTACTACGAAAACTCCGTTACCTTGTCAATTTTTCATGAGTCACACTTCTTGGCAGTGCCTTGAAGTCATTCTCAATAGCCTGTAATAATATTAGGCATTTTGATTTAGGTAATCCCCGTTTATCACTTTAACAACTGGCTTTCTACAATATCGGGTGTGACTTTCGCCTTTTTCCTCTTATGGAGGATGGGTGGTCCTGGATCACTAGGATTAAGAACGCGGACGGTATTCTTTTCCCTGCATAGAGTTTGGTTCCAACTCTATTGGGACCATGTAACGTTTCTAACTATCTTTCGCTACTAGCGACATTATACTCCCTCAGGCTATCATTCAAGCAGTTTAGCTTTCATCCTTGTTTGTAGTATTTCACCTTGCTCTTCAGTCTTGACGGGATAGTTCGCCAACTTAGAGCTTTATCAACATGCTATTGTCCCCTTCCGATTTCTCTTTCAGGTTAGTTGATTGATGATAGGGTATACATGTGATCTTTCCCTACATTAGTGCCACCTAATGATTTGTTAAAGCGACCCTACGGGCGCACACCCGCTTTATCTACTATCTTTATACTTACTTTCCCTTTTCTTCACCACTCAAATATAACGAAATTCCTTCTATTTTTCCGTTATCATATACAAACGACTGTATTTTACAAAATTCAACTATAAAAAATGCACCCCAATTGTAAACTATCCCCAACAATTAGAGTGCACTTTATATAAAATATAGCTTTAATTTTTAAGCACTTACTACAGCAGCAACTTTATCTAAACAAATAATAAACTGATTCATAAATGCGTCAATTTCCTCTTTCGTAATAATATACGGCGGAAGTAATCGAATAATATTCCCTTTTGTTACATCGACTAACATTCCTTTATTCATTAGCTCAACCTGTAATTTCTTCACATTTTCATTCGTATCATTCAGACTAATTCCAAACATCATGCCAGCATGACGCACTTCCTGTATATAATAAGAATTTTCTTTCTGAATGTCTTGCAGTTTGCCATTCAAATATAGTGACGTTTCATAAGCTTCTTGCATTAACCCATCATCAAGTAATGTATTTAATACCGTTAAACCTAAAGCTGTTCCCATTGATGAATGAGCAAACGTTGTCCCGTGATCTCCTGGTGAAAATACATCACATAACTTTTCACCTACAATAATCCCTCCTAGCGGTATCCCGCCTCCTGCTCCTTTACCAATTTGAATAATGTCCGGTGTGATATTAAAATTTTGATAAGCAAATAGTTTTCCCGTTCGACCCATACCACTTTGAACTTCATCAACGACAAGAAGTACATTATATTTTTCACATAAATTTTGAACACCATGCAAATATTTACTTGATAAAGGATAAATTCCCCCACTGCCTAAAACAGGCTCTAGCATAATCGCAATTGGTTTTTCTTTAATAATGGTCTCCTCTAATTGGTCTATATTCTCACGCTCTACTTCGTATACAGGAATAGATGTTTTAGGGAAATTTTGATATACCTTTTCTTGTCTCGTAAAATGTAGTGCCCCTAACGTCCTCCCGTGAAAACTATCTTTTAACACAACTACTCCGTCACGCTCTTCATTCGCAATAGATCTATATTTATCAATTAATTTTAATGTCGTTTCTGTCGCTTCCGTACCAGAGTTTGTAAAAAAGACTTTTCCGCTTTTTAAAGTACACTCTACTAATTTCTTTGCATACTCAATTGCAACTGGGTTTAAGAAATGAAACGGTAAATGCAACGATTTCACAACTTGCTCCATTGTCGTTTGTACAATTTTAGGATGATTGTATCCTAGTACATTTACTCCTACGCCAGAAAATAAATCTAAATACTCTTTACCATCTACATCATATAGTTTACATCCTTCTCCTCTTTCCATTGCAACCTCTGTCCGACAATATGTAGACACCATATATTCTTTATCTAATTGAAACCAATCCGACATGTTAAATTCCTCCTAGTTATTTTTCCTTTTTTAACGTTTATTCTCTATATAATCGTTTATAAATTAAGTTTTAAGATTGAAATTTTAATAGTTGTTTTCTTCCACATTTTTTATTAAAACGTGTGCTTTCTCTTCCCGATATTCATTTTTCCATAATTTCTTCTATTTCAACAGGTCCACTACATATGTGTTTTTTTCATCTAGCGGTATGTTACTGCTTTGAACTTTGTATGTCATACATAATCGAGACTATAAAATCATATTTAGTAACAATCGACGAAAAAATTTGGAGGCTATATCGATGAATGAAAAATATGATAAACATAGGAAAGAATTATTAGAAGAAGACTTTAATAAACATCGAGAACTTACTGAACCAGCTAAATTTCACTCTCAAACAGTTGGTTCACGTGGACCTGTACTAGAGCAAGATTGTGTACTGCATGAGTCATTACAACAATTTATTCATGAAAAAATTTTAGAAAGACCTGTTCATGTAAAAGGATTTGGTGCGTTCGGTTATTTTCAAACGATATATTCGATGTCTGAACATACTAAATTAAGTTTTTTACAAAATTCTAATGAGAAAGTTCCTGTTATGGTTCGATTTTCGTTAGCTGTTAGTACGAAAGGAACACCGGATACTGCTAGAAATGTACGCGGTTTTTCCACAAAATTTTATTCAAAAGAAGGCATTTTTGACCTTTTATGTAATCACATTCCTGTTTTTTCTGTCCGTGATCCAATGCGTTTCCCTGAAACGATTCAAGCATTATTGCCTTCACCTAAAAATAACTTAATAGACCCTAATAGATTTTGGAGTTTTGTCGCTAAAGCACCTGAATCTATTCATTTTGTTGTCCGTTTATACTCTAATAATGGTACGGCCAAAAGTCTTCGCCACATTCCAGGACATAGTGTTAATACATATGTATGGAGAAATGCGGAAGGTAATCGAAAGTATGTAAAGTATCATTGGTACCCATTTGAAGGTGTACAGTACATTACTAGTAAAGAAGCAATTAAATTAGCTGCTGAAAATCCTGATTATAGCGGGAAAGATTTATATGATGCTATTGAAAATGGTAAACCAGTGGAGTATGGTTTATACGTCCAGCTCATGGATCCGAAAGATGAAGCGCATCTTTCTTATGATCCTTTAGATGACACAAAAGTATGGGATGAACAGACGTATCCTCTCATACCAGTCGGGAAAATGGTATTAAATAAAAATCCTGAAAATTTTATGGAACAAGTAGAAAAAGTCGCCTTCTCTCCTTCTAATTTGCTAGAAGGCGCTGAGTTATCAGATGATAAAATGCTGCAAGGGCGCGCTAACATTTACAGTGATTCACAAAGAAGAAGAATTGGTCCCGAATTTCGCAAATTAACGATTAACCAGCAGCAAGATTGGACACCTGCTAATCAAATTACAACCGGTGAAGGAAGGTACGTTGAAGGTAAACTTGAAAGAACTTCTATAACGAAACAGGATGACTTTACGCAGGCTGGTGAATTTTATACGAAGTTACAGCCAATAGAAAAAGAACATCTCGCTGAAAACTTAGCTAGTGATTTGAAAGTTATATCCGATGATATTAGGGAGATCGTTTTGGGGTATTTCAATCAAGTATCAACTGATTTGAAAACAAGCATTGAGACAAAAATGAAAGAGCATTAAGAAGATTAAAACATGCTTTACGAATGAGAATTCAAATCTATATTAATTATTTTCTTGTCAAAATCCAATGAGGTTATTTAATTTGAAAATATAAAGCCAACATATCCCTGTTCTATAATTAGAACAGGGATATGTTGGCTTAGTTTAATGTTTAACATTACATACTTTATTTCGCTAAAAAATGCGATAAGTAGCCTTTCAAAACAAACTATAGTAAACTATTTTACTTGTACCGTATAATTCCCTGTTCCACCACCATACTTATATACACTTAAGTAATATTTCCCTGGCTTTGCATTATAATTTCCAAGCAATTTGTTTCCATCACGTTTTGTTGCATAAGCTACATAATTATTTAAATCTGATTCAGAATATAATACCCAGTTCAGTCCAAGATTTTGTTCGTTCGTAACAGAAATTTGTAAATCTTTTTGATCCTTTACATCAATAACAAATTTATCCCCCTGATCTTGATCGCTCAAGGTTCCTCTTAACAAAATATTCAAAGATAGTGGGTTTGCTGTTTCAAATGAATTATTTGGTTCTTTTTCTACAGCCGTACCTTCTTCCGTATTCACTCCGCTAAACACAACATCATATTCAAATTGCCCAGCATTATTTACACGGTAATTTACAAAATAAGCAGTCAATGTTTTATATCCAGTCCACTCTTTTCCTGAAAGACGTTTCAACATATCATTTGTTGCTTCATTCATCACTTTCCAGTCCTCAACTTCTCCTTTAGCCACACTTCCTGTATATGTTCCCTGTAGTGTAAATGTATTAAAGAATTGTGATTTATTCTTTGTTACTTTCACATCTTTTAATTTCGCTTCATTCGTAATATCTGAAGTAACGTCCGAAAGCGATTTTGGATCATGTTGAGTTAAATATTCATCTGATACTTGTGGAATCGTATACTTATCGCGATTATCAATAAGCATTTGCATATAAGATTGATATTCTTCATTTAACTTATTATCTTTGCTTAATGTAGCACGGTATGCATCGTAACTTGAAACATCATTTGCGCGAATTAAATCATGTACTTTATCGAACATTTCTGGGCGCTTATTATACATATATGATTGCAGCGCAAACGAATAATTATAAAAATCCCACGTTCCATATTTCGCATTTAACGTTTGTGATGCTGTATAACGTTTTGCAGGATCATTAGATAGCCCGCCAATTATACTTTTTCGCGGTACTACACTATCTAATCGAGTTGCACCTGCAAAGAACTCTGCATTCCCTTCTTCAAACCATGTTAAACGTTCATTTTGATACATTTCCCCTTGGCCCCATAATCCCTGAACTTCGTACCTTCCCTGTAAGTAGTGCGTAAATTCATGGCGGAACAATTCTTCCAGACTATAAATACTTTGCTCTGGTGTACGTTCATATGTAAAGAAAGTTCCTGTCCCTTCAATATAAATCCCACCATTATTCGTTTCATATCCGTACAGTTGACGATTAAATTGATACTCATCTGGGCTATTATAAATAACCATCGTTAACACATCATCAGCATGTCCACTTTCAAGTGGTTTATCGCTACCAACTGTACGATAAAATTGAGAACGCACCTCTTTTGCCGCCCAGTATAGACGTTTAATTTTCTCTTCGCTAACTTTATCCCCAGCTTTAAAGACAATTGCTCCATCATCAAACGTATACGTTTTCGGTAAATATTTCTTTTTACCTTCTTCTCGAATTTGATCTAAATTTACAGTTTTTCCATTCGCATCTATTCCTCCATAATTTGTAGTAATTTGTTCTGCCGCAACAAAGTATTGCTCTCCTAAATATGGGTAAATTCGCATTGCATCTGTAACAACTTGTTGTCCTTTTGTCGGCGTGCTATGAAGCTTGCCCAATCGGCCAGCATAATAAATTCCATTATTAATTAACCATCCGTTTTTATTTGTTACTGTACCAAGTAGTGCAAAACGATTTACTTCATTAATAAAGTTATCGATATTCCGAAACCACATCGTATCTTTTGGCTCTTTTCCAGTCGTGTACATATCCATCTGAATATCAAAGTCAATTCCCTTCATCAACTCATATATAGCGTCTCCTTTTGTTCGGTCTTCAATGAAAGTTGCAAGATTATCGTTATATTGTTTAAAAATTTCACCTGCATATAAAACCGTTTCAACATCTGCTGATGCATTTCCAATTAATTTTCCATATGATGCAATTATTTTATTTTGTTCTGATGTACCAAGTTTGAAATTTGGATTTTTTGCAATTGTTTTTAAAGCTGGTAAACACTTATCATGGTAGCTACGCTCATTTAGTTTGCTTAATTCATCATGGTAAAAACCTAAATAAAATGCTGCACGTAGAGCTTCTACTAATGTTTCAATCCCTTTTGAATCATCTTTCGTATAAGCTTGTCCTTGTTCTGCTAGTTTATTAATAATTGCTTGCATTCGGCTATCATCTTGATAGAATTTAAGACTATCACTATTAAACTGAAATAATTCCGGAATTTGATACCATTTAATTGTCACAAGAAGATCAGTTAATTGTTTATTATTTAATTGATTTAACTCAGCCATTGAATACTTTTTTTCTTCAGCTAACGGTTTAATATTATCGGTTGGTGCTAGTGGACGCTGTGATAAATCCGCTAATTTTAACCGTTTTGTAAAAGATGCATTTTCTTGTACTTTTGAAGGGTGCGCCAATTCATCAACAGATTTCTGTATTCCTACCGGCTCCATTTGTAATACGTTCTTCACATTTTGCTCTTTTGTCTCTGCTTGAATTTGCAAACCATTACATGTTATTGTCACTAATCCAACACCAAGAATCCACTTAGAAATTTTCGAATATTTAACCATCCCATTGCCCCCTAATAATTTAAAAGAAAATTCAGAATTTTGAAATCAAAAAACCACTTATTTGTATGTATTTACAGTTCCGCTATAAATACAACTATGATTAATAATGCAATAGTAGCTTGTTTTATACTATTACGAGTACAGATTCCTTACATACAATCTCCCTTCCTTACATGTAATACAAGCAAAAACCGTGCCAATCATATTTCTTATGAATAGCCAACATTCTTTTATAAATACTGTAGAATAAAATATACATAGGTGGTTCGGCAATGTATAAATCATTTGACACAAAATCTAATGTTTATGAAGAACAAATTCATTGAATATTATAAGTTCATTAGCCAGTAAATAATCCCCAATTATTAAATCTCTCAAAAAAAGGTAAACAAACATATTCCATAAAGCTAATATGTTCGTTTACCTTTTTCTATTTCACATCAACAGCAAAATATCGTTGAATAAAAACAGTATGAATAAGTATTTTGTTATTCATTTCTCTTTTTCATATAATCTTTTTCACATTGCAACAGCTTGAATTTCACTTTTTTCCCTTTCTTCTTTTTCGTTTTTATAACGAGCCATTCCCCTTTTTCAACGTCTAGTTTTAGGCGTTTCATTACATTGATATTATCTTTTTCTTTATAAAGTAAAAATGCTTCTTGCGCCCTCACAAATAAGCTGGGCTGTTCGCTAAATCCACCACTATCATAAATTTTAGTTAGCGAATTATAATAAGAATCATTTTCCTTTCCACCATACATCAAATGAGCAGCCTCCAGATCTCTTTTACTTACTTCCCAAAAACTATGTTCATCAATATTTAAATTAAATGTGGATTTAATGTCCTGTATTATATTCTTCACATGCTTTTCATCTCTAACTTTTCTTTCTTCGAGACAATGCGAAGATAATTCTGGTGCATCTGATTGGGAATGTACAACGTGTTGTATCGATACACACAGAATAAATACGCTTAAAATGTAAAATATTTTTTTCATATTTACATATCACCTCAAATGATTTAGATACTATATCATTTGAGGCTTACAATATTCTTATGCTAATAATGAGAAAGATCCTATAAAATTTTTATAGGATCTTTCCTTTTAATATTGCTTTATCAAATTCACGGGCGGGGCAACTACCTTACTACTTTTCACATCATATAATCCTATAGGTGTTACTCGTATAAAAGGCAAGTGCGTCGCAGAAAAGAATAAAATTGTAAATGCTGGATCATCATACGCGTAGCCACGCTCTTGTAGTAATTTCACCATCTGTTTCTCTTCCTGTATTAATTCACTCATTTTTAAATTAGACATAATCCCGAGCAATGGTAATGCTATTTCGTGTAACACTTCATTGTTTTCTGCTACGACCATTCCACCACCGAGCTCTTTTACTCTACGAAAAGCTGTAAGCATATCTTCTTTACTTTTTCCAATGAGAATCATATCACCTGTGCCGGAATAAGAACTAGCAAGACCACTTAATTCTTTCGCAAAACCTTTTACAACTGTATTTACTCGCCAAGTACCATCACGAGCAATCATCATGAGGAAGCATTCATCATGATCTGTGGATAATTCATCACAGTCTATATTGATTTCACTAGTATATGGTTTTGTAATAACGTTATTTAATAAGTGTATCCCCGTTTTATTAGAGAAAATCATATCCTCTTTTTCTATTGACCAATCTAATGATAATGAAGTTACTTTATATTTACTCCAGTCTATATGTAATGCTTCATGCGTATTTACACCGTCACGCTTCACCCATTTCCCCTTTGCAAGGACACTAATTGGTACTGGGTTTTCTTTACTTTCTAAAATATTGATATTAGCAATTCTACCTGTCGCAATCGAACCATGTACATGTTCCATATTATAATAGCGAGCAATATTATAACTTGCCATATGGTATGCATCTATTACTGGCACTCCTTGTTTTATCGCGGTAGAAATCATTACGTTTGTCATTCCATTTTCATAAAACGAAGGATGTGAGCCGTCTGTTGTAAAAAAGAATCTATCAAACTGCTTTACGCCTAGTTCCAACAATTCTTTCAGTAAAACTTCTAAATCTGGGCGGATTGAAGAATTTCTTAGGGAAACAGTGTAACCTTGCATAAGACGAGTGAAAACTTCCTGCCCTGTCATCGCTTCATGATCACAATCTGTACCTAACAGTTTTAACTTCGCTAAAGTCGTTTCAGATGCACCCGGAAAATGTCCTTCTACTTTCTTTTGCAATCGCTTCGTTTCCTGCACCCAAGTTAACATTTCATCATCGCCATGTAATAGTTTTGGCCATGCTGTTAGCTCGCCGCCTTGAAGAACCGCTTCATGCTGCAGCCACTCTATTATTTCTTCACGATTAAACAAAGATTCTCCGTTTTGCAATTCAGTCTGTCCATCAAAACGGCACCACCAATACATACTTGCTGGAATCTTATTGAATTCATCTAATAAACGAAATGCTTCTTCACGCTTTAATGTGAAAAATAAAGTTAAATTATCATTAATAAAAGTTGTTGTCCCAAACTGCATCGCATGATTCGCTATCGTCTCTGGGTTATACAACTGATACGGATGTGCATGTGGTTCTATGTAACCGGGTACGACATACTTTCCTTCGCAATCAACAACTTCACACTCCGTTAATTGCTCTGGCAGCTGCTCCCCTACGTATACAATTCGATCATTATATATCCAAATATTCGCTGTCATCCACTCGCGCATATAAGAATTTAAATATGTTGCATTCTTTAAAAATATGTGTGTGCTTCTCTTACCATCTAGTACTTCAACATGTTCTCGTAATTGTTTATTACTCCATTTATAATGATTTTTCCCCATTGTATTCAACTCCAAATCAACTCATAATTATTTTGATTAAAACGAGTAATATTTAACTAACTAAAGTATTTTCCATTCATAACTCCCCTATTGGTGCCCCTATACCCTTCATTATATGTAAAAATTTAAAAAATAACAATTTTCAGAACTATATACATACCTCTTTTATCCAAAATAAAAAGAATGTCATGTAACTGACATCCTTTTTTATTTTGTCGTAAGCATTAAGATTGATTTTCACTTTGGAATACACTTGATGTCATATCATAAATGCAACTACTGTCCATAGTTGCGAACTTAAAAAAGCACCTCTTTTAAATACAACTATAACAAAATTCTATTCATTTTCTTTTCATCTATTTATTAAATTCAATTTGCATCATTTTATTTAACTGTGGAACAATATCGACCCCACCTATTGAGTTAAGACTGATAGCTAATGTATGTTTGCCTCCAATTACTCCCCCAGCAAAAGTTGCAAATCCAGGAATTCCTCCTCCATGCCCCCAAACTGAAACACCGTTTGGAAGTTTAGTCTCATAGATTCCAAGACCGTATGCGTCACCAACCCCTTTGCCTTCTATAGGAACTGTAGTAAGCATTTCTTTTAGCTCGCGTTCCTTCAGTAACTTACCACCAAGTAAAGATGAAAAGAACTTATTTAAGTCATCCGCATTAGAAATCATATCTCCAGCTGCATTAGCTAAACTCGGATTATAATACGTAATATCTTTGAACTCGCCTGTCCCTTCCATTTTCACATATCCACGAGCATGATTCTTTCCTGGGATGACGGGTGAATTTCCTGGTAAAAACGTATTTGATAGATCCAAAGGTTCAATAATTCGCTTTTCGATTTCTTCCGCATAACTATTTCCAGTTATTTTTTCAATAAGCATTCCTAGTATTACGTATCCTGTGTTTGAATACAACCAATCTTTACCCGGCGAGAAATCTGGAGGCAGCGAAAGGCCTATTTTCACTATTTCTTCTGCTGTATACGTTTTTTTCGAATTCATTATGTCCGCGTCTTTTGACTTTAAGTATTCAGCGATACCACTCGTATGATTCAAAAGTTGTCGTATCGTAATTTGATTACCATCATACCCATTTCCTTGCACGAGACCTGGTAGCCACTTTTCAATTGGATCGTTAAGTTGTAAGCGATTTTCTCCTACTAATTGAAGCACAGTCGTCGCAGTAAACGTCTTCGTCACACTACCAATCCGAAAGCGATAATCCGAATTCACCGGTTTCTTTGTACTTAAGTCCGCCACGCCAGCAGTAAAACTACTAGTTTTTCCGTTGTTAGACGCCTTAGCTAATATTCCTACAGCACCAAGCTGTACTGTTTCCTGCATTACTTGTTTCCAGCCATTACGATTCTTTTGATCATGTACTTGTGACGAACTAGAAATATTTTGAGCTGACTCTGCAGTCACAGTAAAACCAGGTGTGAATAGAACAGTACCCGCTAATAAAACTGCAAAACTTGCTAACTTAATTGAATTACATTTTTTCATAAGGCTTTCTCTCCTCCATTAATATCGGATTGATTCAAGCTATACGTTCATCCTATATGATAAATCTCTCTTTTTTCTTATCCATTCCTTACGAAATACTTACGTTTAAATTTAAATATGGTAAACTGAGGAAGAGTTATGCATGCAAATAAAAAGAGAACATGTTTTCATTTTTTATGTAAACATGTTCTCTTAAACATTTAAAATTCTATATCAACTTTTCATCCTATTCTTTACACAACTAATTTATATTCCTTTTTACCAGCCCGCACTAGCATTCATACCATTTCCAATAATAGAAAGTAATAGCGGCCATAATACTGGTCCTAGTGTAAGAAATATATTTAGAAGTATGAGCATTCTATATCCAACGGTGAAATTGTGATTTTTACGATTAACAAATACTAAACTGATTAATGATATTATAGTTGTTAAAAATAATACTAACATTAGCAACCAATACCACACCATTAAACTAAGACTCCACGGTGTTAATAGCTCATGTATGATACAAAATGAGATTCCTAATACAGCAAAACTAAAACTAGTCACCGATGTTTTTATAAGCCATTTATTTATTTTTTTATCGTATGTATTTTTACAATATAAATCTATTAAAGTATATAAAGATAAATATGCCATTAATACACCTATCCAAGACAATAACCAGTCTCCGTCTCCTTTGAATAATACGTACAGTAACCAACACATACCTACTGCTGAAAAAACAAAGGAAATAAGTATGCTTTTTAATACCGATTTCATTACATTTTCACACCCTTAAAAAATCAAAAATTAATTATAATTTATAAAAATTAAGTATAGGTTAACATGTAATGAAGTATAAGTAAATAAAGTTAATTTTGTTTACCTATTTGAAGACGGTTTCATATAAGAAAATAATTCATGTTAATCAAATTTAAGTATAAAAATAGAAAAGGTGGATATTTATGTATCCACCTTCCCGTCTCCCTCTACCCACTTCATTATTTCTTCCACATCTAAATCCGTATACGTCTTTTCACCATAACGAACAGACTCATATAACGAGATAATATCCCTTGTTCTACAAATTCTTTTTAACCATTGTTGTATCGTTTCATAGGACCTTCTCTGTTCATGAAATGGTAATGTTCTTTCCCATTCAACTAACGTTTTTCTTATCTTATCTGTCGGTAACGGCCGTTCTAACTGATGAATGACTTTTTCATTCTTTATGCTTCTTACCGCAGTTTGCTTTGTGATCGATTCTTTCTCCTGTACTATTTCTGTTCTCGTCAATTTGTTCCTAATATACTTGCAGATGGCATATATAATTAATATTGCGATTATCACATAAAAAACTATAGTAATCCATACATTTGAAAGAACAGAAAGCACGTCACTCCATAGACTTTCTCTTTCGAAAGGTTGAAATTTTTTACCCGTTTTCGTTCTTATACCCGTATCTTTTACTTCTTCATATTCATCTTCATCTATTTTGGAATCATCAAAATTTTCACCTATACTAGTAAAGTCATAATTTCTTTCCGATATTGTCTTAGTCTTACTGAAAAAACGCTCTTTTACTATGTCTTGTACATACACAATACCTTGTGATAACGTTATCGCACTAATCGCAAAGAAAAGTATGATTAAAGTTCTCACACTCCATAACTTCACTTTCATATGTCGCTTTTTATTCACCATGACATAAGCCCCTTCTTATTCTTTCATTACAATCCATTTATTCGTTCTACTGTATTTCTTTGGTGAAGTACCAATAATTAAAGGAACCGCATCCAGTTCCTTTCGACGAAAGCCTACTGTGTAAAAGTAAGAAGAAGATATAGGCGTATCTTGGTCTGATATCGAGGCAAGTATCCTTAATACATTTTGCAAATGTTTCCGATTATCCCCATTTTTTATATGTAGCAAACCGTTATCTTTTACACTATTGATCCATACTTCAAACGAACAGTTTTGCATAAGAAGTTGTTTGCATATACCTGCTGTTAATTCAATTAGTTCCTCTATATCATTTCGCAAAGAAACACCACTTTTATTTTGCAAGTTGAGATAAATCGCGTATTTATCACATTGTGTTCGCTCATACTTTTTCGCAATTATTGTCCCTGTTTTCGCTGTTGCACTCCAGTGGATGGAACGAAAATCTTCATTTTCATAAGACTTTACTCCCATTACTTTCGTTTCATCATATAAGGGTGAAGACATCGCTTTTCGAAATCCTCGTGACCATTCTTGTAATTCAGGAACTTGTATTTTCGGAACAGCTGGTAAAACTAAATAAGAGGGCGTATCAACTTGTTTATATGTTATATGGTTCGTTATAAATCCAAAGAGATCAGTAATAACAATTTCAACTTCTTCCCATTTCGCGATGCCTCTTTTTAACGCTACAGCTTGCAAATCAAATGAAACTGACTCCCTTCCTTTTAAATTAAAATTCATATAATAATTTGAACCTGTACTATGATTTTTGTTTATTTCATCATGATTCCAAGTTAGCTTATTTTCACATTTAAATCGAAATACGATATTAAGAATAGGAAATATCGACTTGTTTGAAATTTTCATTTTGCACATATTCGTTTCACCTATAAAAACATTCGAATTCCCTTGACTGTATTCCCATTCAACACGAGATACTTTACGTATATATACATGCATAGCACCTATTAAAATTACATATAAAAATACGAGAGATAAAAACAGTAGATTACTTGAAAATACACTTAAAATAACGGCTACAACTGACATAACCCCCATTACGAAAGGCTCCGCTAAAGGTGTATACACAAGCTGTTGATTCATCGTACATTCTCCACTGGCACACTAATCGTATGAAGAATTTCTTTCATAATTTGTTCTTTCGTCGTTTTCATCTCTCCCTCAATCGTTAACGTTAAACGATGAGCACAAACTGATGCAGTGAGCGTCTTAATATCATCTGGCGTACAGTAATCTCTTTCATTTAATATTGCCCGTGCTTGAATCGCTCTCATAAATGCCAACGTTCCCCGAGGGCTTACACCAATTTCAATTAACTCATGGTTACGAGTTGCTTCAATAATTTCAAGAAGATAATCTTGCACATCATTCCCTACTAACACTTCTCTTGCACGCTTTTGCATCGTAATAATTTCTTCACTTGAAATAATAGAGTGTAATGTTTCTAACGGATCATTCATTTGAAACCGATTCATCATTTCCTTTTCAGCTTCTCTCGTAGGATAACCTTGGCGAATCGTAAGTAAAAATCGGTCTAATTGAGCATCTGGTAAAGGAAATGTGCCCGCTGATTCGAGTGGATTTTGCGTTGCTATAACTAAAAAAGGTTCTGGTAATGAATGTGTCTGTTTCGCAATTGTAACCGTACGCTCTTCCATAACCTCAAGTAACGAAGATTGTGTTCTCGGTACAGCTCGATTAATTTCATCCACTAATACGATATTTGCAAAAATGGGTCCTAACCTTGTTTTAAAATCCGATTCCTTCACATCAAAGTATTCAAGGCCAATAACATCTCCAGGCAAAGTATCCGCTGTAAATTGTATTCTTTGAAATTTGGCGTCCACACTTTTAGCCAAACTTTTCGCTAATGTTGTTTTTCCTGTCCCAGGTACATCCTCTAATAAAATGTGTCCCCTTGCTATTAGAGCAATGGCTGCTAGTTCTATCGATTCGTCTTTTCCTATAATAACCTTCGAAATATTATTAGTAATTTTCTTTAATGTACTCATATAGTATCTACCACCTTTTAATTATCTAAAAATTAAGAATATACTTTTTTCCAAATTATAACATGTAATTCGAAGATGAAATAGAGTGAAAATGAATCTTTTATTTTTTCTTCATTGCACGCAAAAAAGCACCTATTGTCGTATATTGACAATGAGGTGCTTAACTCAATCCAACAGCCTTCTTTCCCTCTAATTTTTAGTAACAATACATCCTTTTTTCTGCCACGCATGCATTGTTTTCAATTAACTAGTAAAATGCATTCTAATATTACATATAATAAAAACCATTTCGATTTGTTCGTTATAGAACTTCCTCTACATCGACACTCTCTATCTTCACTTCATACATATTTGGGATGCTTGCTTCTTTTGGTACCCATGCATAATAATTTTGATCATTTTCTAACATAAATTGAACTAACTTTGTTTCTGAAACATTCCAGAAATTTTTAAGATTATCAATGTAGTCCTCTAAATCTTCTTTATAGTCCAATTGTAATATATAATCTCTTACCGTCAGGGCAAACACAATTAAACTTCCTAATAGATTTTTTTGCTCATTTTCTTCTTCATACTCTTGTGGTAAGAACCACACTTGACCTATTCCTATTGTTTTTTTGTATTTCTCATAAAAACTACTATCATCCATATTCTCATAATCATGTATTAATTCATTGACCAATGAATGCCATTTTGGCGGAATAATATTTTCCAATGCAGGATTATGTTCAATTCCTTCTACTATATCCTCGATTTCTTCTGTCTCATCTTCATAGTGATATTCACTTAGGTCTATATGCTTGAATTTCATTTCATTTTTATAATGTGCCAAATCATATGGATAATGATTATTATCTTTTAAACTTGTATCATCAAGTCCGAGTATCTTTACTATTGCAGCTGTCTCAAAGCTCCAATACCCCACATATCCAGGTTCTTTATGTGCATTTTTCCATTCATAATCATAATGGCCTTTAAACCATTCTTTCTCCATGTACGTTTGCAATCTTTTAGACGCTTCTTTTTTATCTGTTTGTGCAAGTTCTATAATCTCTCTCGTTTTTGCATATGGATTTTCTTTATAATATCTATTCGTCATTTTTGTGTATCCGATATCACTAGCGCATAAGAGGAAATCGATTACTGCGTCGTTCATATTTTTTGTATCAACTATCTTTTTTAATCTTTCTATATTCTTTTTATCCGTTTCTAACAAAATTCCTAAGGAAATCATCCAAATCAGACTTAAATATCCAATTTCCCTACTTCCTGTATTCTCTAAATCATAAATTGCATTATGAAACTCTTTTTCTATTACACTAACATCTTCCCCTAAAGAATACTTTGCCCTAATATCCTCCATCTCATATCTAAAATTGGCTAGATATGTCCCTTCTATAATACTCTTATTATCTTTAGAATATCTTTGAATTCCATTTTTAGTATCTTCTTCTAAACTTTTAATATCTTCTCTATTTTCCTCTATAAACTCTTTATGATATTCAATTCCTTCTCTACACTTTTCTTCTATACATAAATAATCTCTCATACCATTCAATTCCTCCTCGCTTCTAAATTATGGCCATTCTCCAACGATGTTACCCTTTGCATCTATCTTAAATGTTTTAACCTTTCCGCTACTATCGACTTTTGATAATACTCTTTCTACCTTATCTCTCTCCAACGCTTTTGTAATCTTATCTGCTAATTTGTTATCCCCATCAACAGCTTTCAATATTCTACTTTTTTCAGTATTCACACCTGTCAACCAACCATCTGACATTTGTGGTCCATCTTTAGTTTTTCCTAATTGTGAACTACCAAACTTTGCTTCATCAATAACATATTTAATATTTGAATTTGGATTTGCATTTTCGTATAATCCATCAATTCCTTTTACTATTTTATCATTTATACCTGTTGGTGCACTTTTTCCGACTGGCTTTAAATCAAATCCAGCTTCTTTTAAACTTTGATTATTCAATAAATTGTCACTAGATTTTATTTCACCATAATTACCTTTTTGCTTATTGGTAGCTGTTTTTGCATCAAAATTGTCTACATTTGTATTTTTGTTACTGCTAGGTTTACCGTTAGCCGTACCCTAAGTATCATTCTTAACCTCTTTAAATTAACCAATTTCTTCCTAAAGCTTTGAAATCTTACTTTGAGTATAGGCTTTCGTCTCTTTATGACTTAGGGTGATTGCCTCTTCAAATATTAACTACTATAATTACAAGTAAATTAAAACAAACTTAAAAAGAATGAATTCTTTACTATACAGAATTCATTCCTCGCTAGTTGCTTAAAATATTTATCTAACTCTTTAGGTTCAATTCACATTCAATATCCCCTAAACATACATTAAATTTAAATTCCTAAGAATGATGGAAAGCTAGCATACCTTGTAAGCTTATGCTGAATACCACTCTTCCGTAGAAAAATTATCAGCATTTGAATTTCCTTCTAACTCCCATTCACTAATAAAATTAATTATTTCTCCTAAAATTAGATTTATATCATGATTTTTTATAATCAAACCTCTATGATTATTCCAAGTAAAATCAATTTCGATATTTATATTCAACCCCTCCTCACATTTACTTAAAAAGTCATTCATTACTAAGGTAAAACATCAATTCACAAAATTATCAGAAACCCAAATTACAGATGAATCATCATTAACCTTCTCTATTCTAAATCTTAAATTATTGTATGTAATCCACTTTATATTACCTTGTATTTTTTCTTCTTTCATAATTATTTTCCTCCCATACTATGACATCCATTGCTGGATTTGTTTTTAAACTGCCATATATCACATTTTCCCATGAACCATACTTTTTATAAAGTTGTTCAGGTGTAGGTCCTTCTGCCTTGCCATATTCAAGAATATTTCTTTCATTGCATTCAATCCATGTTTTTTCACAAAATCGGCATTGAGATTTCTTATTAGATATCCTAAGTACACTCATACTCTCATCCGTCTCTTTTTCTTGTAACCAATTTCGTACCACTGATGAACACCCTTTACAGGTGTAAAAACATAGAAAAAAACCTTGATTGGTATATATGCCAATCAAGGTCTCATTTTAAATGCCACCTATTATTTACACATTTTTCTTTCCCATACTCTTTTTCCGTCAGTTAAAAACACTGCACTTGGCGGATCATCATAGAGAGAAATTTCAACTAACGAGCCTTTCTTTTGTATTAACCAATTATATAAACTATTTTCTTCCCTAGTAGGATGCGCTAAAATATCATTCACTTGAAATGTAACGGCATAGTATTCGGTATAATTCACATCATCGTCATCTAACCCATTGTCTGTTTCAAAAAGTGTGTCTGGTTCACCAATAATTTTCAATCCACTTTCCCACTCTATTATCAAGTCTCTATCTTTATACTCTTTTAACGTTTTTATTAAAGGATCATATTTCATGTATATCCCCCTCTTATTACTTCTTTAGTGGTTCTGAAGGCACTATATGTGCTCCATCTTTTCCATAATGAATCATTCCTCTAGTAGTTTCAAGGTATTCACCAGTATCACGATCATAGTATTTTCCAATTGTTTTACCAAAGTCTACTCTTTCTTTTTTACCGTTTGGTAGTAGTTGACCTTTCCCGGCGAACTTATTAAGCAATTCTTGTGCTATTTTATTATCTCCATAGAAAATGCTCTTATTTTTTCCATTTGCTAATTCTTGTTTATAGTTCGGTGTATCGGGAATATGCTTTTCTTGAGCTCCTGCTTTCACTTTTATTGGATAACCATTTACTTCACGGTATGGGCCTTTAGGTACAGAATCTTTTCCATAAGAAGGTATTCGATTACTCGCACCCTTACCTCCACCAGAAGACTGGATTTTTTGAAGAGTATCCTTAGTATTTTGAATCGATTTATTCCAAACAAATCCACCATGTACAAAAAGACTAGCCCCAGCAGCTGTTGCTGCTATATCTAATGGAATAACAATTGGTGATGCTAACCCACCAGTTCCTACTTCTGCGACGATAGTTAAGAAATTAGATCCGCCTATGAGCGAAATAGCTTCAAACATTTCTACAATGGACCCGGCTATTTAATAATATCGCCCTATTTTTTTATGTTTTCTGACATTGAAAAACAAACTATATACCTGCAATTGAAGCCTATGTGCATATTCTGTTAGCTTTAATTCATAAAAATAATTTCGATAAATTTATAGCTTACCTTTCAATTAAAAAAGCACTTATTGTCTCAAATAGACAACCAAGTGCTTTAAGTTCATATGTTTTTAAGTAGCATAAATTTGTGAATTTTTTCCCATTCCAAGTCTTTAATATTCGTCGTACAGTAAAATGTCATCTCGCCTAAGCTCGTACCTCGTTTTCTATTCTATCATTGCACATAATAATCTATGATGGTACAACCATCATGATCTATGAATTTCAAGAAAGTATCATTATATCCCATGGTTCTATACTTAAGCACACCAACTATTCCTTTAATTTAAGGATTTTCTATATAACTTTCTGCAATATCAATATCATTTGTCATTTCTAATTCTGGAAATTTTCCATCTAATTTTCTTAAGCAATTAATTAGTTCTTTACTTTGTATAATTTCTACTATATCTTCCAAAACTTCACTTATCCAATATAACTCTTCTTTACTACAGTTCTCTAAATATCTTATAGTATTTTCCTCATTTTCTGAGAGAACTTCTATTATTTCATTCCAACTTTTTTGTATCCCATAGTCATCATTCAAATTTAATTTTTTTCTTTCATTTAATATAACTTCCATTTTATTTGCTATATCCATATTAATCCTCCAAACTCTATCTACGGTTGTTTAGTCGCATCTGGAAAAATAGTCCCTATCTCTCCATTTGTTTTTATAACTCCAACCCTAACACCGTTTTCGTATACTTTATTTATATTATAATCTACATTATTTTTTTCCAAAAATTCAATATTACTTTGTCCATGTCCTCCACCCTTCATTTTTGAAATATCTCCTGTTTTAGGATGTGTTGTAAAGTCACCTACATTTGAATGTTTAATGCTACTTTCGAGTATATTAACCTTGTTAGCCCGACTATTTCCATTACTGAATCCACCTTCTTTAGACTTCGCAAACTTATAATAAGCTTCTATTAATTCGCCTTGAGGTATTTTGGTTACAATAGTTCCACCAACACTAGAGAGTGCATAGGAAGCCTCTCTCTTAAATGATTGTAACATTTCAAGCGTAGGCTTCAATTCTTTTGCTAGTGTTACTGCATTAGCAATTGTACTTACTCCACTTGATGCTTTTGCTCCTTTTGCGATAATCCCAGGCATTAAAAACTTCTTCATATCATGAAAGAGAGTTGTGGAAGCACTTCATCATTCGAAACTTTTGTTTTGATATTTTTGGATATATAATTCATCTTACTAAATATTGTAATCTCAAAATAAAAAGTACTTATTTCTTTTTATCAGCAATCAATTGCTTTAAGTTCATACGAGTTAATTATCTTTCAGTAAAGTTAAACCTTCATTTTCTAATTTATTCAAAGTTACTAAAAAAACCCCAAGGCATATACCTTAAGGCTCATAAATCAAGAAAATATTCCCTCTATTTTTTTGTCATAATTTTTTACTTTATCATTAATTTCTATTAGCAAAGTATCCTCATCCGTTGCAGGTTCATAACCAATTATTACGTTTGGAATATCATACTCTTTTTTCAAATTAACTAGATAATGCACTAACTTTTTTAACCTTAACTTATTATCATTCCTCTCATCCTTTAATATTTCATTTTCAGGAAAGTTAAATACAATATCACCATCCTGTTCATCAAATGAAAATACTATTACTACATTTTTTAATGAAATACCTAGTTGTAATTCTTCTAAACATACATTTCCTGTGCCTTTCGGTGTTAAAATCTCTTCCATTTTTTTCACTTGAGAAAAATCCAAATCTTTTTCTAAAATATTATCATAAAAATGTGATGATTTAATTTTTAATATATTTAATTTAAGTTCGTCGTAAATTAACTTATCAATACTTCTCTTATTAAAATCTCTTAATATAATCTCTAAATTTTCCACTTACAATCCCCCTCTTTCACTGATCAATAAACCCTTTAAAAGTTCCATCAAGGTTCAATCGAACTCCACGTCCATCTGGTAGTTTTTTCTCCAAAAACTCTATTCCTTTAGGACTTTTAATTTTTATAAATCCTCCTGGTCCATCCATTATTTCTTTAAGGTGTTTCAATGCAGTTTGGTTTATTTGGTCAGGGCCACCTTTAACTTCCCCCCAAATATCTGGATTTCTTCCTGCATGTTTTTGTAAAGCATGACCTACAACAGTTTCTCCACCCTTTTTAGGAGAAGTTGCAGTATTTATTATAGTTTCATTATTAACTTTAACAAAATCACCTGTACCCTTACCTCCACCAGAAGACTGGATTTTTTGAAGAGTATCCTTAGCATTTTGAATCGATTTATTCCAAACAAATCCACCATGCGCAAAAAGACTAGCCCCAGCAGCTGTTGCTGCTATATCTAATGGAATAACAATTGGTGATGCTAACCCACCAGTTCCTACTTCTGCGACGATAGTTAAGAAATTAGATCCGCCTATGAACGAAATAGCTTCAAACATTTCTACAATGGACCCGGCTATTTAATAATATTGCCCTGTTTTTCTAATGTTTTTTGACATTGAAAAACATACTATATAGCATCAATTAAAGCCTATGTGCCTGTGAAATGCAAGGTACGAAAGTGCATTCGCTCAAATAATAATTTTCAATTGAAATCAACAAAAGAGACCTCAAATGTGAAGTCTCTCTTGTTGATTATTTTCCATAAGTAACTCGCCATTTATTTGTTTATTTTAAGACAGATAACGTGGTTCATTCAAATATATATCTTAAAGAAAAAATTTTTCCTGCCGTCATAATCTAGTAGAATAGATTCAATTAATTCTTATTAATTGCGATAAACTCACTAGGAATCTCATCTGCTAACCAAACTTTTTCATTTCCTAAATAAAATTTAACGCCTTCTTCTCTAGCTTTTTCAGTATTAACTTCTAAAATAATAGGATGCTTATCTTTTCTTTGTTCAAAGCCTTCAGAAGCAAAATCATGAATAAGTTGAACTTTACTTCCTTTGCCGATTTCAAAACATGCAGTATCATCATTATCAACTCTTTTAGCAAAAGGAATCAGCTTACGATTAGGATATCTTTTCTTCATACCAGAGTATATGTTAGTAGCCTGTTCTGATTCCTTTAAAAACCATATATCAAAATTAACTAGATCTAATTTGACTAATAAGGTAACAGTTTAAATGCCACCTATTATTTACACATTTTTCTTTCCCATACTCTTTTTCCGTCAGTTAAAAACACTGCACTTGGCGGATCATCATAGAGAGAAATTTCAACCAATGAACTTTTTTCTTGTTTTAACCAATTATATACAGTACCTTCGTTTGTATTAGGTCGAGATAAAATATTATTTACTCTAAATACAGCTGCATCATATTCTGTATAATTTATATCATCCTCATCTAGTCCATTGTCTGTTTCAAAAACTGTATCTAGTTCTCCAATAATCCTCAATCCACTTTTCCATTCTAGTATCATGTCACTATGTTCATAATTTATTAATGTTCCAATTAAAGAATCGTACCCCATTTGCATCCTCTTTTCTTATGATTTTTATGGTCTTGATGGTACTATATGAGCGCCATCTTTTCCATAATGGATCAACCCTTTAGTAGTCTCATAGTATTCACCAGTATTGCGGTCATAATATTTTCCTATTGGCTCACCAAAGTCTACTCTTTCTCTACCGTTTTTTAATAGTTCACCTTTCCCGGCGAACTTATCAAGCAATTCTTGCGCTATTTTATTATCGCCATAGAAAATGCTCTTATTTTTTCCATTTGCTAATTCTTGTTTATAGTTCGGTGTATCAGGAATATGCTTTTCTTGAGCTCCTGCTTTCACTTTTATTGGATAACCATTTACTTCACGGTATGGGCCTTTAGGTACAGAATCTTTTCCATAAGAAGGTATTCGATTACTCGCACCCTTACCTCCACCAGAAGACTGGATTTTTTGAAGAGTATCCTTAGTATTTTGAATCGATTTATTCCAAACAAATCCACCATGTACAAAAAGACTTGCCCCAGTAGCTGTTGCTGCTATATCTAATGGAATAACAATTGGTGATGCTAACCCACCAGTTCCTACTTCTGCTACGATAATCCAGTCGTTGAAAACTTCTTCATATCATGAAAGAGAATTGTGGAAGCACTTCATCATTTGAAACTTTTGTTTTGGTATTTTTGGATATATAATTCACCAAATATTGTAATTCCGAAATAAAAAGCACTTGTTGCTTTTAGTCGGCAATCAAGTGCTTTAAGTTCATCTGCTTATTAAGTAGGATCATTTGAGGGGATTTTCAATTAACTTTACAATATCTTTAAAACTTAGGAATTCATTAGTTTCATGTTTATTCCATTTATTTATATTCTTAGCTCACTAATAGCTATCTCGCCTAGTTATTGTTCTTATATTCAAAAGAATTATCTCTCTTCTTTGCACAAATATAAGTATTGGCCAAACTCAGGGAATGTATCCCAATTTCTAGATACATCATCTTTTGTCTCTCGCTCTTCTACTTCTCCAGTTTTAGAATCTTTTTGCTCCATAGCAATATGACCATTTTCTTGATACCCCAAAATCATACTTTTTAACTGTGTATCCCCGTCATATTCCCAATACATTATTGTCCTTAGGAATAGTCTATTATCTTCTTTAACAATAAAATCGTAGTGTAAATATTTACGAAGAAAATCATCCAAAAAACTTACCGATACCCATTTCTCAGTGACATTTACTAAATACTTTGGCTGCTCTCCATCACTAAGAACAGCAGTATAAGAATGACGATTTTCATGAAGTGTCTTGGCTGCATTCTCATCAATAATATTCCAAGGCTTCTTTTTTATATTAGACCACTTATCACAATAATAAATTTCCATTAATTATACACCTTCCCATTAATATCACGAATAATAATCCCTTTCTCATTCGCCTCTTCAATAATTTTTTGTGGAACTGGCTTTGTTTGTACAGGGATTTCCAAAATTAACTCTCCATCTAGTCGACCACCTTTTAAAGCATTAGGATTAAATTTACCTGAAGAAATTTCTGAACCGGAAGAATACTTTTTAGTAAACTCACTTAGATAACTTAATGCCGTCTTTTCTTTTACTTCAGCCAATTGGGTAAATTTCCTCGAGACAATTTCTTCACCCGGAATATAAGAATCTACAACATATTTCTTCCCATTGATTTCCTTTGCCTCTAACTCTACTTCATTATAAGGATATCGAGGACGATTTTCCTTATTAAATCTATTCCCTGCTTCCCATTGCTTTTTCACAAAGTCCGGTATTGATTTCTTTTTAGATAGTGTTTCACCTGTACCCTTACCACCATCTTTAGACTTCGCAAACTTATAATAAGCTTCCATTAATTCGCCTTGAGGTATTTTGGTTACGATAGTTCCACCAACACTAGAGAGTGCATAGGAAGCCTCTCTCTTAAATGATTGTAACATTTCAAGCGTAGGCTTCAATTCTTTTGCTAGTTTTACCGCATTAGCAAATGTACTTACTCCACTTGATGCTTTTGCTCCTTTTGTGATATGGCCTACTTTATTTATTGCCCTATCGCCTAATATTGTGGTAGCTATTTGTGTTAATCCATAGGTAGTCAATTCTGTACGACTCTCTGCATCTCCCTCTATCATATCTCGTTTTATTTTATTTGAAAATGCATGCCACATATTTTTTGCAGTTTCATCCAAATGGAAAAGTGCATAGGTTACATTAATAAAAGTTCCTATGTCCATATTACTTAAAGCTATTGCGGACTCGATTTCATCACCAATAGCTTTCCCCGATCCTCTTTGAATAGCTTCCCACATCTTTTTCGCTGTTTCAAACGTGCCAACTATACTGTCTGTCGCATCGTCCCAAGCATTTCTAACCGGAGATTTCTTCTCAATTATGTTATTTGTTTCTATATCTTTAATTGACTGATCATTTTTTCGAGCTGTTTCTTCTATAATCCCCTGAATCGAACTCACCCAATCCATATTCAACCCTTGTGTACTAAACGTACCACTCACAGGACTAAATCCTTTCCCGCTTTGCACTTCAGAGAGTCCGGCTGTGATGCTAGCTGCTAATTGGAGGGCGGTGCTGTAGTTGTTGCTGGATGAATGATTGAATTCATATAAATGCTCTAGTTTTTCTTCCAGTTTTTTTCTCATTGCACCTAATACCGTTACAATTGCACCTACTCCGGGCATTGGTGTAAGTACTTCTATTGCTTCTATACTTGTAATCGATTGATTAATTCCCCTTATTTGTTCTCTTATTTCTTGTTCAATCACATCTGTCGAAGCAACTTTCGCTTGGAACTCATTTGGAAATGCTTCGTTTTGGCGAATTAATTCTTCACATAAGCATATAATTCCTTGCGCTAATGGCCGAAATGTTTGGACAAGGTAGGATTTTGCACTACTGTATGTTTGTCCTTGTAATACTGTGTCTATCGCAAAGGCATCAATAGATTGAATGACTTGTTCCATACTTTGAATCGTAGCATTACATATAGCGTTCATACTTTGAGTTTGACTTTGTACTTCTCCCAAATACATGTTTAAACTCATGTATTGGCCTCCCTTTGTAGTTGCTGCTGTTCATAGGAAAGGTCGTTTTCTTTCTCACTGAGATGCCGTTTTTCTTTAAGCAACGTCTCTTTTTCATTTTCTAATTCGAATGTAAGTTTTCTTTCATACTGTCCGATTTCTTGCCGCATATTCGTAAAAAGGTGAAACACTTCTTTGTCGCCGTGCCAAGTTTCTAGTATTCGGTTAAATAAACGATTACTTCTATTTTTCCATTCATGAAAACTAGCCTCAGCTCGTTCTTGATTTTGCAACGCAATTCGGTTTTCATTTTGCTCTTCAAATATACTTCGTAATTTTTGATTACATTGACTGATTCTCATTTCAATTTCTTGACTCATCTTTTCTCCCTACCTTTTCCCCTTTACGTAGGCCGTTACATTATTGAAAAGTCTTTTGAAGTCCGGTATCCATTTTCTCAAATTCATTTGCTACGGAATGGATATTATCAATTGTTTGTTGAAAAGCAGTACAAAATTGTTTCGTGATCTGTAAATTTTGTTGATTTGCTTCTTGTGCCTTGAAGTTCGCAGATAGTGTAGTACGCGTTGCCTTATTTATAGAGCGACTAGTAGCACTTTTCATTCTATCTGAAGCATTTCTCATTTTCGTTGCAAGTTGCGTTGCCGTATGCAAATTACTTTGAAATTCTCCCATTACTTGCTCCTCTCTACCTTTTATTTACAAGAAAATTATACCACAGAAAAATATCCCAATAAACCGAATGTTCGAATTTAACATACAATTCAGCACTGTTACTGAGGATACGAGCAACGCTTATCTATCAACATAACTGAGTCCAAAATGGATTCTACTTATACAAAAAAGATGACTTCAGCCATATGCTAAAGTCATCTTTTTCTACCTTATTATTTTACTAATTCTCCATTATAAGCTTTTATATTAAGCGGAGCAGTTAAAAATTGTGCTGCTTTACTAACGAAAGATGTGAAGTGTTCACTCGTATTATGGCTCGCAACTGCTGCTTCATCTTTCCATACTTCTACCATCGTATAAACACTTTCTTTTTCTGTATCTTTATATAAATCATAAGATACATTTCCACTTTCTTCTCTTGAACCATGAATGAGTGGCTGAATTTCTTCTAAAAATGCTTGTTGTTTTGCTGGGTCTACTTGAAATATTGCGTGAATAATAATCATGGTGTTTCCCCTTTCATATTCCATATATTTCTATGACCTAATTAGATTACTTCCACTCAGCAACTTTGTCAATTGGAAGACGTACTGATTGGTAACCACTGTCTGCAGCTTTCCCGATTGAAATTAACATAACTGGTACGTAGCTTTCTTTATCTAGTCCAAATGCTTCTGCGATTTGATCTTTCTCAAATCCACCAATTGGACAAGTGTCATAACCGTGCGCACGAGCTGCTAGCATAAATTGCATTGCTACAAGACCACCGTCAATTAATACCGTATCTTTCATTACTTCTGGTGTAACCATAGAGAAGTAAGCTGAAAGTTTTTTCATTTGATCTTCTTTTACTTCTGCTGGCATAAGTCCACGCTCTACTGCTGTACCGTAAATTTCTTCTGCGTTATCAAAGTTGTTTAAATCACCAAATAAAGCAATCATTGCTGAAGACGTTTCTACTTGAGATTGATTGAATTTCGCAAGTGGCGCAAGTGTTGCTTTCGCTTCGTCACTTTCAATCACTACGAATCTCCATGGTTGCATGTTTACTGAAGATGGTGCAAGTGTTGCTTCTGTAAGAATTTCTGTCATTTCTTCTTTGCTAATTTTCACTGAAGGGTCGTACTTACGAATTGAACGACGTCCTGTTAAAATTTCGTTAAAATCATTTGTTTTTACTGAGTTAGTCATAGTTGTATTCTCCCTTTTTTATAATTCTTTTATATTTTCTTGAATGTGATTTAACATATTTAAAAGATTATCGCGTTCTTCCTCACTTAATCCTTTAAATGCAGATGCTGCAAAACGTTCTTTTTCTTCTTGAAACGCCTGAATTTTATTTCGCCCCTCTTCAGTAAGAGAAACTAACGTAATTCTGTTATCATCTGGATTTTTACGTCTTACAATCATTTCATTGGCCTCAAGCTGCTTTAAATGCCTTGTTATCGCAGCATTATCAATATTCACTTCTTGCTGAAGTGCTTTTTGACTAATTTCACCTACTTCAAATAATTGAAGTATAAGCTCTAATCGAGACTGGCTCATACCCGTACACCCTTCAAATTTCGAACTTACTTCTTTATTTAGAAAGTGTAATTTATATAAAATAATCGCTTCTTTTGAGCATGAACTTGTCAAATTAACCCTCCTTTACAATCAAAATAAAAACATTTGATGTATCAATAGTTGATATGTCAATTAATATAATCTATATCGATTTAGAATGCAAGCATTTTGTTTTTATTTTATTTTTTCCAAATTAAGGCGCTTTGTAGCGTTACAAATAATGTTAATTGCACTATAATAGTAATAATTTAAATGACTGGAGAGTGATTGATAATGCGGCAATACACAAATAGAAATGAGGAAATGAAAATGGAAAATGAAATGAGGATATTCATAAATGACAACAATAAATATAGGGATTGTCGCGCACGTAGACGCTGGCAAGACGAGTTTGACTGAGCGTATTCTTTATGAAACGAATGTGATTAAAGAAATTGGCCGAGTAGATAGTGGTAATACACAAACTGACTCAATGGAATTAGAAAGACAACGCGGCATTACGATTAAAGCATCTGTCGTTTCTTTCTTTATTGATGATGTAAAAGTAAATGTCATTGATACACCTGGACACGCTGATTTTATCGCTGAAGTGGAGCGATCATTCCGCGTTCTAGACGGTGCGATTTTAGTTATCTCTGCCGTTGAAGGTGTGCAAGCACAAACAAAAATTTTAATGCGAACATTACAGAAACTAAACATACCGACTATTTTATTCGTTAATAAAATTGATCGTAGTGGCGCAAACACTGAAAAAGTTATGAAACAAATAAAAGAGGTTCTTTCAAATGAAGCATTCCCCTTCTACTCTGTTCTAAACGAAGGAACGAAAGAAGCCCGGATCATTGAATACAAATCATATGACGATTGTATGGAACTGTTAGCACCATTTAATGAATCGTTACTTGAATCATATGTAAATAACGAAATAATACCGGACGCACTATTAAGAGAAAAACTAGAACAGCAAATACAGCAAGCAAATGTGTATCCAATCTTTTTCGGTTCAGCAATGACAGGTATAGGAGTAACTGAAATACTTGAAAAACTTCCGCCCCTAATGCCAGCTCTTACATCGGCACAAGAGGAACCATTATCTGGTGTTGTTTTTAAAATTGAACGTGAACCTTCTGGAGAAAAGGTTGCGTATATAAGAGTTTTTTCAGGTAGCTTACATGTTAGAAAATATGTTGATATACAGCGCGATGAGTCTCTACCACATAAGGAAAAGATAAAAAAAATGTGCATATTTCATAATGGAGATGCCGTTCAAACTACTACCGTTCCTAGCAGTGAATTTTGTAAAGTGTGGGGACTGAATGATATTAAAATTGGTGATATTATCGGTGAACGTACGGATTATATAAAAGATACTCACTTTGCCGAACCACAAATGGAAGCAGCCATCAATGCAGTACCAAAAGAACGAATTCATGATTTATACGCTGCACTTATGGAACTATGTGAAGAAGATCCGCTCATTAAAGTGTGGAAAGATGATATTCATAATGAACTTTATATTCGCCTTTTCGGTGAAGTACAAAAAGAGGTTATCGAAACAACACTTTATGAGAAATATAATTTGCAGGTTACTTTTTCAAGTACGCGAGTTGTATGTATGGAGAAACCAATTGGCATTGGGAATTCCGTTGAAGTCATGGGTGAAAAAGCGAATCCTTTTTACGCAACAGTTGGATTCAAAGTCGAACGTGGTGAACTTAATTCTGGCATAACATATAAATTAGGCGTTGAACTTGGCTCACTACCTTTAGCATTTCATAAAGCAATTGAAGATACTGTATTTCAAACGTTAAAACAAGGTTTATACGGATGGGAAGTTACGGACATTTCTGTCACGTTAACACATACTGGTTATGCTAGTCCTGTTACAACAGCGAGTGATTTTAGAAACTTAACACCACTCGTACTAATGGATGCCTTAAAGAAAGCTGAAACATATGTATATGAACCAGTAAACGAGTTTGAATTAACTGTACCGAAGCAAGCAATTAGTACCGCAATGTATAAACTTGCTACTATTCCAGCAACTTTTAGAGAGCCTATATTAAGTAATAACTCTTACCAGTTAACAGGATCATTACCTGTTGCGAAAACAGAGAATTTTAAACGCATGCTTCATTCATTTACAGAAGGAGAAGGCATATTTACAACGAGGCCAGCTGGTTTCACAAAGCTTATGGCTCCCTTCCCTACTCGAAAACGTGTTGATTATAATCCGCTGAATCGTAAGGATTATTTACTTCATGTTTTGAAGGCTTATTAAAGTAAAAGAGGTGCAATTCGCACCTCTTTTGCATGTATTAATAGGTTAGTTTGTCCTAACAACTTCTTTAAGTTTTCCTATTATTTTCGCTATAGCCTCAATTGAATTTTCCGTTTCATATCCCCCAACATTTACAGAATGATTTACATTTTTGACAACTTCAATCTGTAAATTCGTTTTATATAACTGATCAATTTGACCTGCATTGTATTGGTGATCTTTATCCCCAATAACTAAAAACCCTTCGTGTCGACTATGTAAGATAGAATCAAAAATTGTATCAAACGTCAGTAAAGGTGTAAATAGTATCATTTTTGACTGCGCGAATTCTTCTCTCCTCATTAAATCATTTGCAATCGGAATTGTTCCGAGTGACTTCCCTAAAAACATAGTCTCGTTGTATTGCTCATCTTTTAATACTTCATTTATTACCGGATTAATATCATCCATCATTACTTTCGTTACTTCTTCCATTGGTTTATTCATTAATTGTCCATCATAAGAATAATGAATATGTACAACATCTATTTTATGTTCAAGCATTAACATCGTCGCGTAATAAAATAACGGCTTATCATAATTGTATCCTGAACCTGAAAACATAAAGCAAACGGTACTAGAACCTTTTTCGATATGTGTGTAATAAATTACTTTGTCATTTATATGTACCTCTTTTTTAGTTCCCTTCACCATTTTCCCCTCCGAATACATTTACTTTTGTAATACGATATGTTCTGTGTGAACTGATACATCCTTTACTTTCTCTTTTATAAATGCAGGCTGTAAGTTATATGTATGCAGTTCTTCTACTGGCACCCATCTAAACAAATACGTTCTACCCTCTTCTTCCAAAATATATTGATCCGCTCCACTCGCAGGTAACTCATGTAGCTCTACTTCATAATAAAAACTAATTTCATGAAACTTTCGCTCAGAAAGTGTAAAGAAATTTTCTACTGACCATATTAACCTTTTCCTTTTAATAGGAACACCTATCTCTTCCGCAAGCTCTCGTTTTAATGCATCTTCACTATTCTCTAGCATTTTTACTCTACCACCGGGTACATACCAATAATCTTCCCCTTTGTTTTGAAGAATAAGTATTTTATTATCATGTTTACAAATTGCTCCGACGCGGTAGTTAAAACATGTTTTTTCAACTTTGAACGTAAGATCCATCCGTAATGCCCCCTTATATAATTAATATTTAATTATTACAAAACGATTATGTAATTACTGTACGAATAAGGTTACTAAATTTATCCACTTCATTCAATCATTTTCGAATTTTCCAAACTTTTGTTTTTCATCATTACAAGTATATATACATATGTTACAATCACATTGCACACTAGAAAACATTATGGGGGTACGGATGGAAACGTTATTAATCCAGCAAACTGAGAAATCAAATAAGTTTTGGAAAATCGTTGTGAAAGAAAAAGACTACGTTGTGTTTTACGGAAAAATTGGCACAGCTGGTAGTGTAAAAGCGAAAGAGTTTGAAACAGAAGAAGAATGTATGAAAGAAGCTACTAAACTAGTTGCTTCCAAACGTAAAAAAGGATATATAGACCCTATTCAAGGGGAAGATTACATAAAAGAAAAGACGATAACCGAAGAAGAATTTTGGGAACTACTCGCTCGTGCAAAAACGAAAGGTGAGGACCAAGAAGAACAAATAGAATGGCTTACTTCTCACCTTGCTAAACGTACAGTACATGAAATTGTTGCTTTTGATACGCATATGCATCGTATTTTAAAAGATTCCTATACCTCCCGTTTATGGGCAGCCGCTTATATTATTATGGGTGGCTGTTCAGATGATCCTTTTGATTACTTCCGTGGATGGTTATTATATCAAGGAAAAGAGACATACGAAGCTTGTATTGAAGATCCAGAACGATTAATTCCTGTATTAGAAAATTTGAGTGAGTATGACGTTCCAGAAATAGAAGAACTTTCTTTATATTTCGGTTTCACTGTATATGCAGAAAAAACTGGTGACGAAGATGATACTTACTTTACACTTTACCATGTCTTATCTAATGAAGAATTCGACGATGTTGATTTTGAATTTGACTGGGATGAAGACGATGAAGAAGGTTTAAAAAAGATGTTTCCTAAGCTATGGGAGATGTATGGGGAAGAACCGATTGAGTGGTAGATTCATATTAGGACTCTGTTTAACCAATAAACAGAGTCCTTTTTTCACAAGATTCTTATTTAAACTCTCTTTCTTTCATACCACTTATCCAATAACACCTTTTCTCTTTCCCCTGAAATACCTGCTTTTAATTCCCATTCTTCCGTACTCTCCATCCACTCATACACATCTGTAACTGTCTCTTCTATTCTTCTAAAAGTAAGCCCTTCATTAACCGCACTTTCGATACAAATAGAAAACCCGCCTCTCCACGGCTTCGTCTCACCATCTAATGGGAAAGTTTCTGGAATCCACAAAGGCATTTCTGTCCAAGGCTGCACATTATGTTCACTCATAAACGATTCGTCTACCCAAACAAATTCAGCATCACTATTCGTAACCTTTTTACACGTATTTAATAGCTCTTCCATCGTCAATTCATCATTCGGACCTGTTACATTGAATATACCTGCTTTATTGTTTTCTGCCATGTTGAGTCCAAAGTATGCAACATCTTTTATATCAACTATCTGCACTGGACGGTCTTTTCTTCCTGGAACTAACACTTCTCCTCCCTTTGCTATACGCCCAATCCAGTATGGAAGTCGATCCGTATAATCAAACATTCCCGAAAGAAGTCCCGCTCTTACGTGTAAAACACGCCCCGGCCAATACTTCTCTGCTTCTTTTTCGCATAATACTTTCAGTGCGCCATAATGCTCATAAGGAGATATTTCACCATTCTCTACACCCTTTATTTGCTCTTCCGTTGGTTCAGGTTGTAATATATAGTCTTCTTTTATGTCATGCGGAATCCAATCTTTATATACGGAAAGGCTTGAGATGAATATATAATGTTTTATATTATCTTTTAAGACATCTCCAATATTCCGAATGTGATGTGGAGAAAACCCACATGTATCCACGACAACATCCCATTTTCGATTTTCTAAACTTGATACATCGTTATTTCTGTCACCGATTAATTGCTCTACTTCAGGAAAAATTTCTTTGTTCGTTCCGCGATTAAATATTGTAACTTCATGCCCTCTTTTTAAAGCCTCGCCTCTTCTACTAATGCTCTTCCTAAAAAACGTGTACCACCTAGAATTAGAATTTTCATGGTTCTCCCCCATTCATCATTAAAAACCCTTTCTTTTGTTAAACGAATTTCTATCATAAAAAGTTACGGGGGATTTGTTATTTTACTTTAATCCTACAAATAAAAAGAATCCATTTTGAAAAATTAATCAATACGGATTCTTACATTAGATATAATTATTGAATTACTAACTCCGCACAACTTCCCCATCAACTAACTCAATAATTCTATTACACTTATTTGCTACCTCAATATCATGCGTTACAATAATAATCGTTCGTCCTTCTTCATTCAGTTGTAATAATAGATCCATAATTTCTTCTCCTGTTTTTCTATCTAAATTCCCTGTCGGTTCATCAGCCAAAATTATTTCTGGTTCACCTACTAACGCTCTTGCAATTGCGACTCGCTGCTGTTGTCCACCTGATAGCTCGTCAGGTGTTTTATGCATATGTTCTTTTAAACCTACTTTTTCTAAATAGAACTTCGCCTTATTTTTTCTTTCCCGTTGCTTTAACTTTCTATATGTGAGTGGTAGCACTACATTATCCAGTACAGTATGTTCTTTTAACAATGCAAAATATTGAAAAATAAATCCGATCATTTCATTTCTTGTTTTATGAACTTTATTTGCTCTAATTTCAGTTAATGTTTTTTCATTTAACGTATATTCACCCTCATTTGGCAAATCAATTAACCCTATAACATTTAATAGCGTACTTTTCCCCGATCCTGATCGACCCATTATCGCTATAATTTCGCCCTTATCTATCGTTAAGTTTATACCGTTTAATGCGAACGTATTGTGATTCTTGTTACTATACACCTTCTTAATGTCTTTCAATTCAATTAAACTCATTATTCCATCCCACCTATTAATGTTTTCGGTTCAAGCTTTCTAATAAATAAAAAGACAATTACATTTGAGACAACGATGATCAATAATAAGAATAGAAATACTAAAAATAATATAGGCATATCCAATTTAAAGTCTAATGCCGATACTGCTTTAAAATCCTTCGACATTTGCAATAGAGTCCCATATCTCCATGAAAAGTAAGCTATTGACATTCCTAAGCCAACTATTGCTACAATAATGTTTTCTATAACAATTTGAATAAACATTCCAAATTTACTTTCGCCAAAAACTATTTTTATACCAAATTCCCTCTTTCTCATCAAGATAGAAATAATAGTCGTTACTACAATTCCGACGATTGAGAATAAAATAAATAAGATTCCGACTATCAGTTGAGGTATTTCAGAATAGCTGTTAAGAGTAACATCTATATTTATTTCATCACCTAAATTTTTCAAATAAAACGTACCGCCGTTTCCTTTAAGTTGAATTGATTTTTCTAGTTTCTTTACATCTGCATCTTTTCGTAAATGTAAAACTGTACTTTGATGCAGTCTTAAAAACATTCCTTCATAATTTTCATATCTATTAGATGACATAGGCATTATCATTGCGTAATCCAACTTCAAATAAACGTTCGTTGTATTATTATCTACGATAAATTTATTCTCTGGTAAAAAGCCTATAATTGTATATTGATTATTAATTGTATCCCCAACTTGAAAATATTTCTTAAAGTAAGAACCCATTAATACTTTTGTTTTTTCTTCACTATTTTTTGGAAAATCTTCATGCAAGAAACCCTCTTCAGGTTTTAAAGGTAAACCTAACAATTTATAGTAATTTTCATCTACAACAATTGTTTGAATAGTAGGTCTTTCATCGTGAAACGTTTTATGTTTCAAATCAGCAATCATACTATTTTGAAGTTGCCTATTACTTGATTCTATTTCAATTAAACTCTCCTCGTATGTACCATACGAAATCACATCTTTATTTTGATGAATTGTTTTATAAACCTCTTGAATTTGCTCTTTATTAAATTGATTGCTTTGTAACCTATCTGTCGTCCTTTCAAAAGTAACTAAATATGTTTTATCCACATTTAATGCTGAGCTGGATTTATCGTTTAGATGGTGTAAATTATAAAATACATTAATTGAACTCGCTATAGTTGCTAATCCAAATGTAATCTGTATTAGAAGAAGTACGGAAAATAGAAATCTCTTTTTTAATGCTAGGAACGCACTTTTTATTCTCATCATTTTTACTCCTTTAATGCTTTAGCAGGTTCACTTTTAAGCACATATACAAATGGTATTACAGAGAGAATGAAAGCTATAGTAAGTGAAAAAAATACACACATTACAATATGAGTAGACTGTAAACTAATATTATAGCTTGTAAACTCTATAATACTTTCACTCAAAATGCTGAAAATCCATTGTATGCATATTGCACAGGCTGATGCAGTGATTGCACATAAAAATAATTGACTAAATATAAAAATAAAAAGATTTACATTACTTGCTCCCAAAGCTTTCCTTAACGACAAACTTTTTTTCTTCGTATAAATCCAATAATAACTTACTATTATACTGGTAATGAAAGCTATACATAAAAGCCTATATGGAAAACTGAGTAACTCTTCTACGGCTTCACTTGAGTTTTTTTCCTTCTCATAGTTCTCTTTTTCACTAATTACTTTGGCATTTATATCTTTATTGTTCTGTTTCATATGCTGTATGAAAGTTTCTATTTCCTTGATAGGGTTTTCGTTAGAACGAACAATCATTTGGAATGTATTATCTTTTTGTATCATCTGTTTCACTTCATCTGGCATGTCATTTAGTGAGACGTAAATTTTAATATTATACTCATATCCAGTATTTTCTCCAGCTACGCCTTTAACTGTATATTCCTTATTAAATAATTTTATTGTTTCCATATCCTTATAAATTTTCTTCCCCACTATTACACTATTTTTTTCATCTTGTCCCATCTGAGAACCTTTTAGTAAAGGTGGAGACCAATTTTTATTAAGGAGACCATTCATTATTACGTGGCCGATATCCGGAATAGTAATACGAATATCATTTGTAATAACGCTAGCGTTTTTAAAATCAGATTCTACTAACGTCTGAAATTGTTCGAAATTGATTTCCCCCATATTAGTAAGTCGAACAGAATAGTAATAATTAAAATAACCATTCTTACTATCATAAAATTTCTCATCATAATAATCTCGCGTCGATATTGCAATCAGGATTGGCCATATTGTCAATACAAATCCAATAAATAACATAATGAATATTGTTTTGTTCACCACTATTTCTTTTAATACTAGATTCATATATCCTCCTCATTTTAAAAACCGTGAAAATGGTATTTATCCTTTTTCACGGTTTTTGTTGATTTTTATTTAATTACCATTTCCTTAGAAGTGTACGCACTATCCCCTACCATTATCCATTCATGACCCGAATAACCTCTGGTCACCGGTCCTTTGGATGCAACGCTAACGTTTATACGATCTGAAGTTTTAGCATCATACAATGCTAACTCTTTAGAAGTCCCATCATCAAAGCTAGCTCTTACAGTCATCTTGTAAAAATGAGGTTCGTTCTTTTTCGCAGTATAGGCAGTTGCCTTAGCTTTTGCTCCGCTTCCTGTCCACGTTGCATTATTATCCCAACTAATCGAAGCAAATGAAACGGAAGAAACCATACCTAATAAAGAAGCAGTTAATCCTATAACAGCTAAAGTTTTTTGAAGTAGGCTTTTCATATATTCTTAATCTCCCTTTTTAAAATATTCACTTAAATATTTAAGTATTTTTAGGCCTTGTCCTCATTATACATAAAAAAAATAACCATATATCGATAAAGTCTAATATTTACATTTATTCACGCAATTCTTACATTCCCCTGAAATTTCCGTCATAAAACAAAAAGATGGTATGAAGCTCCAATTCACACCATCTTTTTACTAAAATTATTTATTTAACCGTATACAAGGAAGAATATATTCCACAATCAATTCCCATCTATCCCGTGCATTCGGCATAATTTCAGAAGCAATTACTACAACCAAATCCTGCATCGGAATACAACAAATCATATTCCCACCATCACCCATTGCACAATACGAATAGACACCCTCTTCTTCTCGTAACCACCATAAGTAACCATATTGATTTTGGTTCATTTCTGTCGATTCTTTTATCCATGATTTTGATAGTATTTGTTTTCCATTATGAGTACCTTCATTCAAATACAGCTGTCCAAACTTAGCCATATCTTTAACTGTTAACGTTAGTCCCCAGCCGCCTGTCGAAATACCATTTGGATCATGAACCCATCCTTTTACATCTTTTCCGAATAAGTCATCAAATCCAAACGCTTTCATATTGTAGTTTGGAATTTCTCTCATACCGAGTGGCTGAAATAGCTGTTCATTCGCGAATTCACGCGCACTTTTTCCTGTTACGCTCGTAATAATTGCTGATAGTACATGCGTTCCTGCAGATGAATATTTAAAAGATCCAATTTCTCCGCCGTTTCCTATCCTATTTAACGTATACTTTACCCAATCTCGTTGCATACATAGTTCTTCTAACGGCTCCTGCCAGTCTACGAAAGGATGTGGAGCTGTCATTGTCAACAGATGTCGTACTGTTATTTCAGATGAATTAACGTTATATTCCGGGAAAAATTCTATTACTCTTTGATCAACGCTTTTTATATAGCCCTTATCTATACATATCCCAATTAGCGCAGAGATTATCATTTTTGTGACTGACGCTATGTGAAATGCATCATCTGGACCGTGCCCGTTATAATATTTTTCAAAAATAACATTACCTTTCTGCACTACTAACATACCATTCATATTTTTGTATTCTTCTTTTATAATCAGATCTAACTTTTCAGCAATTTTCATTATTCTTTCCCCTTTAACCTATAATTAAAAAGGTTCGATAGGTACATATATATCAACTATATGTTTATGCTTTGGATGCTGCTTTGGGTCATTTCTATATACTTCAAAAGGATACGAATCTCTCGGTTTATATCCGCTATTTGGAAGCCACTCACCATATATAAAGTCCCATGCTCCTTTATATTCATCTTGGCATATTTCAAAATGTCCTACTGCATACTTTCCAGAAGGTATTACCATTATTCCAACGTCGTTCGTTTCTACTGTGGATTCATATGAAATTGTTACACATAAACTTGTTCTTAAATGATATTCCTCAGTAAATTCATGATGATCGTGGTAAATGGTTAATACTTTCGTATCATCAAATACATGATAGTTTTGCTTAGCTGCGTAATGAAATAGTTTTTCTATCATTTCTGGAAAAGCTATAGTTAACTCCTCATATGTACCGATATGTCTTATGTATGCGACGTTTATATCGTCCGCTGTTACAATTTCAACATTTCCTCGAACCTTCTTACATTCATTGTATTGAGAAATTCCCCTTACGTCTTTGCAATTCTTGCTATTGTCGTTTCGATATTGAGATGGACTTACGCCGTAATAATTTTTAAATGTTCGGGAGAAAACTGCTGAATCTGTGAATCCGAAGTGATACGCAATATCTGTAATCGTCATATCTGTCCGATATGTAAGTAGATGTGTTGCCCTTTCTAACTTCAATCGGTTTACATACCGTGATAATGACTCGTTTACTATCCCCTTAAAAATCCGATGAAAATGAAACTTTGAAAATCCTGCTACATCCGCTAACTCTTCAATTGAAAGTGAATCATTTATGTTTGATTCTATATAATCTTGCACTTTATAAATGCGTCGTAAGTATTCATTTCTACTTTGTTTACTCTCCATACTTTTAGCTCCTCACAACAAAAAGGCTAACTTTTCGCTAGCCTACTTTTACACATGTTTCAAAAATAAAACTCTACTACCGCCGTTCCCATCATAATTTGTATGTACCGATACACCCTCTATCTCATCATCCCCAGCCTCAATTCGAAAACCGATTTCTTGATGAAACTGTATCGATTTTTTATTAACTGGTGACGTAATTGCTTTTACAACTTTACAATTATTTGCACGTGCGACATCAAAGAAATACGAATACAATGTCGATGCAATTCCTCTTCTTCTATACTTCGGATTTACCCCGATAAAATGAACGTACGCTTCCTCTTTATGCGTTTGCGAAAAGAATCCGCATAAGAAACTTAACGTTTCGCCATCTTCTTCAATGATAAAACTCGTTTCTTGAAAGTGAACGAAAAACAATTTTGGCAACATGGCAGCCATGTCTCTCCCGCCCCACCAATCATTTAAAACAGAATGAATCTTTACATAATCTTCCCCTTGGATGTTTCTTACTCGCATATGTTTCTCCCTCTCACTCACTTCATTTTTTCATAAATTTTAATGACTGTTTCTACTAAAAGGATGAATACCCATATCCCGCAAAATACAAGAACAGACTGGAATAAAGAACCTAGCATAACAATACTTATTAAACCTAATTCTGGGCCTGAAATGGACATTTCATCAAATCCTATATTATGTATAAATGGACCGGTTGAAAAAGCCATTAAAATAGATGCTATTAAATAAATCACACTCATTATTTTTAATATTTTTATAGAAAGATACGAAGTTTGTTCTTGCTCCACTTGTGATAATTCGATTTCACCGCTCACAATTCCTTTTTGTAAACAGTCCTCACATAGAAATTCTTCCTTAATTTTTTTACCACCGTGCAATGTACCTGTAATTTCTTTACAGCGCGAACACTTTCGATTTATCATTTTGTTATCACTCCAATCTCGTAAGATTATACTTATACAATTCTATTTTTACCTTATTATTCCTTTTGTGTATTTTATAGAGAGGTGACGTGTCTTATGATATCTAAACTTATTTTTGGTTATAAAAAGCCTACTGAGCAATATGTATTACGACCTAGTTGTTATGCAATTATTTTTAACTCAACCTCTTCAAAGATTGCTATTATCCAAAAAGGAGACCGTTATTTTTTACCTGGTGGCGGTATGGAAGGTACCGAAACAAAAGATGAATGCTTACATCGTGAACTACTAGAGGAATTAGGATGGGCAATTGAAATTAATCAATATATCGGTAATGCAATGCGATATTTTTATGCGGAAAAAGAAGATACATATTATTTAAACGATGGATTTTTTTATATTGCGAACATGGTGCAGAAACGAACTGGAAACTGTGAGGAGGATCATGTTTTAAGGTGGATGTCTCCATTACATGCTATAGAATATTTACTTCATGATCATCAAAAATGGGCTGTTGAACAAGCGCTTTTATTACGAAACAAAAAATGATCTCCTTCTATATGAAAGAGATCATTTTTACTGTTAGCTTACCTTTTTCAAATTGAGAGCTGGCTTTTTGATTCCACCTTTTTTTACAACATATAGACCCACAAAGATAATAAGTCCGCCAACCAGTTGCATCATATTGATTTGCTCCCCTATTGTTACTGCCGCAAAAATAACTGCGAACAACGGTACAAGATACATATAAACCATTACTTTCGTTGAGCCTATTTGACTAATACCGACATACCACATTGCAAGTCCGAAGATTGTCGCGAAGACGATTGAATATGCTAGAGACCCCCAGCTTGGCATGTCTACTGGCCACGTTAATGTATTTACGTTGAATAAACAATATACAACGAGAGGTACAATTCCAATTAAAGTTGACCAAGATGTGACTCTCATTGCGGAATATTTTGTTATAAGAGGTTGCGCTAATATTGGATACCATCCCCACGCAATCGCTGCGACTAATCCAATTATGTTTCCGAGCCACGCATATTCGTAAGTAGTTCCTCCTGTATGTCCTGTTAATAAAACGAATGCTGCACCAATAAACGCTACTATTGAACCAATTTGTACTTTCATCGAAAAACGTTCTTGTTTGTGCAATACTGCTAATATCCCTGTAAAAATAGGTGACATCGCAATTAATAATGAGGCGTTCGTTGCTGAAGTATATTTCACAGATAGCATAAACATCGTTTGATACATTGTCGTACCAACGATACCGACTGCTACTAATCGTAACCAATCTTTTCTTTCAATACGTAATGAGCGTTCCATTAAAAATGTAATAAGTAATAATACCGGTGATGCTACTAAAAATCGTAAACTATTAAATTGAATGGATGACATATATACCACTCCATACTTTCCTATTGTATAATTTGCTCCCCATACTAATGCAACTGATACTAGGAGCCATTCCATTTGCCATCGTTTCATCCGAATCTCCCCTTCCCTATTTAGCATAGTAAAATTGGCTGGATATAACACCGTCCAATTGGCTGTTTTTTTACCCAGCCAATTTGCTATACTTGATGTATATAAGAGATACGGAGGCGTTTTTTATGGAATGGAAACTAGATAGTGACAGTAAAATCCCTATTTATCAGCAAGTTGTTGACTTTATTGAAAAACGTATTACATATGGAGAACTTCCTCCAGGAAGCTTCCTTCCTTCAGAACGGAAATTAGCTACGCAGTTAAATGTAAACAGAAGTACAGTAACGACTGCTTATAATGAACTACGTGCTATGGGAATTGTAGAGAGTACGACTGGTAAAGGAACACGCGTGAGTACACATATGTGGGGTGTTTCTCCAACATTAACACCCAACTGGAGAAATTTCGTAGAAGGTGGTACTTTTTTACCAAACTTACCACTACTCCGCCATATTCGGGCAGAAGTACAACAAAATGAAAATATTATTGATTTTGCAAACGGAGAGCTCGGTTGTAATCTTTATCCCCACGATCAACTACAAGCGATTTTACGTGAACAACCGTTAACGCATTCATTAAGTTACGATCATCCGCAAGGCTATCTCCCGCTAAGACAAGCGGTCGTAAAATATATGAAGGAATATTTAAAAGTTGAGGCGACTGAACAATCCATTATGATTACATCTGGCGCACAGCAAGCACTTCACCTTATCGTGCAATGTTTATTAAATCCAGGTGATGCTGTTGCTTTCGAAAGTCCTTCACACTGTTATTCCCTGCCTCTATTCCAATCAGCAGGTATTCGTATTTTCCCATTACCTGTTGATGAACACGGCATTAACCCAGATGATGTACAGGAGTTATATAGAAAGCACCGCATTAAAATGATTTTTTTAAATCCAAATTTCCAAAACCCTACGGGGACGATGCTTCATCCAAACCGTAGAAAAAAACTATTATCACTTTGTGCAGACTTACGAATTGCGATTGTGGAAGATGATCCGTCTAGTTTACTTACGCTAGAAAAGAAACAACCTTGCCCTACTTTGAAATCAATTGATGAAAATGGAACTGTCATTTATGTACATTCTTTATCAAAAATGATTGCACCAGGCTTACGAGTTGGTTGGCTCGTTGCCCCGCAGTCTGTAGTAGAAAGGTTATCCGACGCAAGGCACCAAATGGAATTAGGAATGAGTATTTTCCCGCAGTGGCTTATGCAACAATTTTTTGAAACTGTACCATTTCAGTCGCATATCGTACCGTTACGAAAACAACTAGCAGAAAAAAGAGACGTTATCGTCCACGCTCTAAACGAGCAACTTCATGATAAAATCTCTTTTTCAAATCCGACCGGTGGAATATACATATGGGGAAAATTAAAAGAACCGATAAACGAAAAGCAACTTATTATGCAAAGTTTAAAACAAGAAATTGCTTTTATGCCAGGTAGTATTTTCGGCGCAAAAGATGGTTATATACGTTTATCTTATGGAAAAGTGAATATTAATCAAATTGAGGAAGGTATTTCTCGTTTGCGGGAGGCTATTTGGGTTTGTGAAAAGTAACTTTAGATACAAACCCTCGTTTGACAAAACCTAAATCTACCATTATCATCAACACGAACCTAGTTATAGGAGTGATACCAATGAAAATCTATGTTGATGCAGATGCTTGCCCTGTAAAAGATGTAATTATTTTTGAAGCAACGAAGGCAGAAATTCCTGTTACCCTCGTTACAAGCTTTTCTCATTATTCTAATGCAGAGCAGCCAAAAGGTGTGGAAACAATTTATGTTGATTCTGGAGCAGATGCTGCGGATTACCGAATTATGCAGTTAGCCCAAAAAGAAGATTTAATCATAACACAAGATTACGGTCTTGCTTCGCTCGCTTTAGCAAAAGGTTGTATCGTACTACACCATAAAGGCTATAAGTATACGAATGATAACATTGAACAATTGTTACAAACACGATATTTAAGTGCAATGGTTCGAAAAAGTGGTAAACGTACAAAGGGACCGAAACCATTTACAGCAGAAGATAAAGAAAAATTTAGAGCGCTCTTTAAAAGTATGATCGCACTGTAGAAATGAACCGTCTATTTGTAGAGAAAGAAAAGAAGAGAATATCCAAATGAACATTCTCTTCTTAAGGCTTACCCGTTTAAAATGAAGGTAAATTATCTAAGTTATTTTCTTTTATTCCATCAGGTTCACTACGTATAATATCTCTGCCATACTTATGAAATACGTCCACATGAGCTAATTTCCCTGATTTCGCTTCACTAAGAGCAGTCATATAATCTAACTCTCTCCCGCTACTTGTTTTAAACGCAATTAAATCTCCATCATCATTTTTACGAACAGCAACAATTTGTTCTGCTCCTGGAGTAACTTCCTGAGCTATTTCAAATTGAGCTTGCTCTTCTCCTTGATGTAAATAATCATTATACACTTTTTCAAAGTCTTTTTTGTCCATAAAACTCACCTCCAACACATTTTATTAGTATGGTTGGGATGTAGTGGTTTTATGTGTTTTTTTACCAACTCAAAAAGTCTACACTACTTCCAAAAAACACCCCAGATCATGCTTTTTAAACCTTTACCGCTAAATTTAAGCTAAATTTAAGTGTTAATATTTTCCTAAAAACATTATAATTTATTATATCGAAAAGAAATATGAAATGGAGAATGATTATGTTGAATATAGATATTAATCGTTTAACTAATATTTGTTTACATTATCAGCAATCTAGATTTTATGTTACTAGAATCCCTAAAGATTTCTTGTCAATTGCGCAAAAGCGTTTTTCTATACCGACAGATGATCAAATTATCGCATTTTTAAGTTGTAATTTATTTGGATCAGGAAAATATGGTGTTTACTTTACAAGTTCGGGTTTATACTGGAAAAATTGGTTATTAGGAAAAGGAAATATGAAATGGAATCAATTAAATGAAGTGCAAAAAATCGAAATTGATAAAGATGGTTTTTTATCTTTTGATGCCCAAAAAAGTTTTAATATTAACGGGAGTGATTATCCACCACTGTTATTTAAAGAATTACTTATAGCTCTTACAAATTCATTTCAAGATTCAAGGCAAAATGAAATACACCCGGTTATAAATGTAAATGAGATAAAATCAATCTGCTCTTTGTTTGAGACACACGATGAATTATTAGAACCTGATAATGGCTTATTTGTAGATACTCATATTTCCGAAAAAAAGTTAAACGAAATTGGAGCACGATACATTGTTCCAAAAGAAGAACAAATCATTGCTTTTTTAGATACATCTGTTCTTGGTAATTTAGGTAAAGGATCGGACGGAGTATTAATTTGTCAATCGGGTATATATTTTAGAGAAACCTTTGTACACTTGTATTTCCCATGGCATATCTTCAGAAATACCCCTATTACTTTGAATTCAACCGAATTAGAAATCGGAAAAGGAAACATATTTCACCTTCAACATGCTAGAATGCCTAGCCAAGAGATTCTATTATTCATCAAGAATTTAAAACAATATGTTACTAGGGTGTGTCTAAAAACTGTTGTTCATTGTGTTAATCGAAAAATGGCAGCGATATACACAAAGGCTAAAAAAGAAGATGCCAGCTTATCATACCGTGTTGCGATTCTACGGAAATGCTTGATTTTATTGAAAAAACACTCCACTAAATGGCGTTCTTTATATAAATACCAATCCACATTCCAAGGAGCTTTCGCATTTGATCTGGGTGGAATGGTATAGGTTGCTTCATGATTGGTAATATAGTTACGAATCGTATGAGAACCATAGGCTTTGTCACCAAGAATATTGCTGCCCTTAATTGGTATTTCATCCAAAAGCTCGCAAACTGGAGTGCTATCAAAAATATTTCCGCCAGTCAAATGAAATAAAATGGGGTTGCCTAAACCATCAACAATTGTATGGATTTTGGTAGTTTTTCCACCGCGACTCATGCCAATATGCTGATGAAACTCATGATTTATGGCCTTTTTTTTGCACCAGCACTATGTTGATGCGCTTTGATACTGGTTGAATCTATGCTGAGATTTTCAAAATCCGGTTCAGCATTTAATTCTTGAAAAATGGTCAGTAGGACACCTTCATCACGCCATTTGCAGAAGCGAGCATACACGGTTTTCCATAAGCCGTAATGGTCCGGCAAATCACGCCAGGGAGCGCCGCTCCTAGCTATCCATAAAATAGCATTGAACATTTCACGATTACTTCTTTTAGGCGGACGACCAGTAGAATACGGTGGGAAAAAGTCTTTGATTTGTTCCCATTGTTCATTTGTAAGTTCGTAGCGGCGTGGCGTCATAGAAAATACCTCTCTCTAAATGGTTTGAGGTAATCCTACCATAGAAATAGTTTTTAGACACACCCTAGTTTATATGAAGAAAATCCGCAATTACATATTTAATAAACTCATTATCACATATAAGCTCATATATAGTTAAGGCTAACATTTCAATTCAACTAAAAAACCGATTATATTTGTAGGCAACCCACAAATATAATCGGTTTTTAAATCTTAATCTTTACTTAAATGCTCATTTATACTGGAATCAAGTAATAGACTATTTATTCTTTTTTTAATATCTACGCAATCCTTTCAAAGTCTCCAATACATCATCTGTAAAGGCTGTATTACCCTCTGTCTCTAAAACTCTAAAATATAAACTTCTTAAGAAAGCTCTAATATTATGTACTAAAATAGCATGCTGCGGATGTCGGATGTCTTCAACAGTTGCTATACTATGTAACCAGTTGCTCCACTCTTCTTCAGTTAAAAGATTTTGGTTACGTAACGACATAATTGGTGCTACTAATCTCTCATCCTCAAAGTGAATGTATACGTAGTCATGTAAGCGTACCTTCTGACGAACGGCAGCTAGTATTGCATATGAGAACTCACGATTTTGGATTGTACGTGCTAAAGCGTCGAGCGCATCTGCTGCATGTGCAGTAGAGTGTGCCCAGCCTTTTCCTTCTACGTAGCCTCTTACATCTTCTTCTAAATATACATATTCCAGCACTTGTTCTGCCACACTGTACAGTTGTTCTTCAGATAACAGTGGTTCTCTTTCATGAACAGATAAAATAAGTGGTGGAATTAATACGGAGAATGCACGTTTAAAAACAGAGTCTGTTCCCTTTTCACCAATTTTATAAAATAAATAATCAGGGCTAATTGCTTGCAGCATTAATCCTCGTAATTCTTTTTGTCTAAATACATCATTTGTAATCCATGTGTGAAGCGTACTATAAATTAAATCATCACGTAATTCAGCATCAGGTGATCCGATATAATCTAACATCCACTGCGCATATGGATATGCATCCACATCTTCTGGTACAGCATAATTGTTATTTTTAATTTGTAGTAGTTCTTCTTTTAGTTCTAGTACTTCATTCATTATATTTCTTGTCCCCTTTTTGCGTTTTTTAACATATTTTCGCCTTATCCCCTGTAATTGCCTATCCTTATATGAACTTGATTCAATTATATATAATTTATCCTAATAAATAAAAGGAAATACATTAAAATATCGCAGTCTATCACTTTGTTTACATGCCTTTCATGTAAGTTTAAGTTATAAAATAAAGTTTGTTTTTTCTTTTGTATTCAAACATAGTTACAATCCAAGGTTGTATCATTTTAGAACTTGTTTAATAAATTCTGTTTTAGCTTTTGTGTATGCTTCTCTATCTTGTTTAAATTTTTTAGCTAAATCTTGTTTAAGATTTGAATACTCATAAACTAATTGTGGATTTTCTCGTAAGTGGTTGCGAAACAAAAGTTGTTGCTCCCATCGCTCAGTTCCTTTAACCATCAAATGCAGGTGAGCTACACGCCTATTATTCTTAACTTTCACAAAGAACCTTCTCCAAGGTCTTTCATCTAATTCTGGGCTTACATAATGCCAATTATATATGGCCAATGTAGCTGAAATATCTAGTACTCTTTCAAAAGAGTCTATTTCAGCCATTAGATCAATGATAGGTTTTGCAGGTAAATCAGGTATGGATGTACTTCCTATATGTATTACTTTGCTTATACCGAGAGGAGCAAGCAGTTCATATAGTTGCTGTTCTTCACATCGGCCTTTATCTTGCCAATCAGGATTTGCACTAACTATCTCTACTGACTCATTCGCCCATACAGGCCAATCGTTCGGATTCTCTTTTTTATCCATCTAATATCTCCCCTGTAATTAGTCTACATAACATAATTATAAACAACAAATATTGATTTATATTTCTCCTTATTTCCCCTTAAATCCTCGATACAGTGCAGTCCGTAATTCTTGTTTGTATTCTGCAATTTCTGGCATTTCGAGTTCTTCTGCTAATCTGATAGCTAATTCAATATCATACGGTACTCGTACAAGTTGAATAGAAAAGCTCGCCGCTTCTTTTTCATTATATGTTCCTTCAAATATTAAATAGGAAGCTTGCGTTATTTCAAGTGGGTTTCCTACGCTACCGGCATTACATAACGTTTTCCCTCTGAAATTTTGAACGAACGCTTGGTGAACATCGCCGTAACAAACGACATCTGGTTTTCTTTCTCCTTCTATATTTTCTGTCAGATCACTATTTTCGAACATACTAATACGTTCTTCTCTTGAAGCGTGTGGTTGAATTCTTTCATATAAACTTCTCGGTGAAGCGTGAAACATACGAATGAGTTTTCCACTCATAAAAAATTCGATTGAAAATGGTAAACTTCTTAAATAATCATTTTGTTCTTCCGATAATTGTTTTTGATGCCATTTTAATGCTTCAAATTCAGTCGGCTTTGTAATAAAATCATCCCAGTTTCCCATTACGACTACTTCACATTCTTTACGAATGATTTCAATTGCTTCACTGGAATGAGGTCCTTTTCCTACTAAATCTCCAAGGCAAATAATGCGCTCGATTCCTCTTAATTTAATATCATTCAACACGGATTCTAATGCTTGAATATTACCGTGAATATCTGAAATTACTGCTATTTTATCCATATAAATTACTCCTTTATTTATTAAATTCGCTTGATTGATACCATTTTGGAATATAGGATGAAAAATCATTATGATCTTCTAAAATCCCATTTAATCTTTCCTTCATATCATCTAATAAATATGGTGTGCTTCGGTTTGTCCATACGATATCAGCCGGGAATATCATTGCTGCATATAATGAGTACAGTTTCCAAAAATGTAGATCAGGTTCTCCTCCGCAATAACCGTGAACTTGTCCAACCGCAAATGGTTTGCTTATATTCGTTGTAAATAGTGCTACTTTATAAAAATCATGAATAGGATCACCAATATCGAATCTAGCAAAATCAATGACAGCCCGAAACTCATTTTGGTCAATCATTATATTAGCCGGATGAAAATCGTCATGTAAAAATACGATGGGACGATTTTTTAATAAATCTTTATGATTTCCTACAAAATCTATCACTGTATTTAAACGAAAAAAGTCTACTTCATATTCTTTCAACGCTTCTAAGTATCTCTCATATTTACTCCATATAGACATTTCCCATGAATTACCTTTATCTTCTTTTTCAACTAAATGAATCTTTTTTAGTACTTCTCCAGCCTTTTTTCCAGCCCTATACTGCTCTTCTGTAGACAACGTTCTTAATATATCTTCACCATCTAATCCATCAATCCATTCAAAAACTTGTACACATTTATTGAATTTAGTAAGACTAATAAAATGAATTAATTTTGGCATAGGAATATGTAAAGAATCTAGCTGCTGCATATATTCATATTCTTCCTGCTTCCGTTCAAAATATGATGAATCGCATACTTTAATAAAATACGAGGCCCCACTCTCTAATTCAATTTTATATTTCTCATCGAATGAAAAGCCTTTTGAAATAACAGTCGCTTTTAACATACGAGGCCATTCTAGTATTCTCTCTATCTCCCTAAGCATTTCTTTCACAACGTTCACCTCTATTAATATATGTACAAACTACCTAGCATTTCATGCTCTCGTTTATTTCCACCTTTAAACTCTACTGCAAATGGATATTCGCCATTCTTATTCAAATGTTCTAGTACTAGCCCTTCTCCAATCGGTTCACAAAACTGCACATGAATATTTCCAAACACTACACTTTGACTCTCAGCATTCCATTTTTCATTTTTCACAACTGAGCTTGTAGATAGTCCCATTACTTTTTTCCATTTCCGTACTGTTTCTCGAACATTTTTTACTGCGTAATGAATCGTTTCAATTTGTTGCACTTTGTTTTTATGTTCAGTAATCGTCCCACTGTTACGTAAATCGTTTCTTCTTTCTTCGTCCGTTTCATTCCACTGTATAAAGAAAGGTAATTTCGGTCCGTTCTCTTCTTGCTTAACGAATAACATTTTCCATTCTAAAAGTCGGCCATCTTTTCTCATGCGTTTCCCTTCAAATGGCCCTATCGTATGTAAGCCGTACTTATTAAAGTTAACTGCTAGCTCCTCAATTGCATCTGTTCGGATCGCGATTTGTAGCATTCCTTCTCCATTTTGTAGTTTCACCACTGTTTCTTGTACTAATGGATTTTCTGCTTCTTTCGCTTTTTCTTCATATTGAACTGCTAAAAATTCTATATATGATAAATCAAAATAACTTAAACTATTCCAAGTACCCCAATTCGTATGCTCTCCGCCTAATACAGTATGAAATCCAAGTTCCTGCATTTGTTTTGCCGCTTCCTCCGGTGTACCATGAACTGCGTGAACAAGATGATCAAATCGTAACATGTCTTTCTCCCCTTTCTCTCCATCCTTTTATTGTATATTTTATTTTTCTTTCATTCAATTCAAAAACTTTAAAACCTAGTTGATTTATACGATTAATATGTATTATAATGAAACAAATTTAATTATTGCTGATTGGAAAAACCAAAGGCACTTTTCTCATACGGGAAAAGTGTCTTTTTCATTTATTATTACAGGGGGATTATTTATGCAGAAATTAATTGTCTTTGCTATTATTGGATTTTTCGCTCAACTGATCGATGGAGCACTCGGAATGGCGTATGGGGTAACGTCTACTTCACTATTATTAATGTTTGGTATTGCACCGGCTGTAGCTTCCGCATCGGTTCATTTAGCTGAAGTCGTTACAACTGCAGCTTCTGGCGCATCTCATATCAAATTTGGAAACGTTGATAAATATACAGTTTCCAGGCTTACATTACCTGGGGCAATCGGCGCATTTGTTGGGGCATGTTTTTTAAGTAATTTGCCTGGAGATGTAATCAAACCGTACATTTCCGTATTTTTATTTACTTTAGGGGTTTATATTTTATTACGATTCATCATTCAAAAACAAATTGTCACTTCAAATAAGCGTATGTCTGCAAAACAACTTGTGCCGCTTGGTTTATTCGCTGGATTCGTTGATTCAACTGGTGGCGGTGGTTGGGGGCCGATTACGACACCTGTTCTTCTAGCAAGAGGAAATGAAGCTAGAAAAGTTATTGGATCTGTAGATACGAGTGAATTTCCTGTTTCACTCGCTGCAACAATCGGCTTCTTCATCTCACTTGGCTGGGAACAAGTAAGCTGGGTTTGGGTATTTTCTCTCATGCTCGGTGGTATCGTAGCGGCACCAATCGCGGCATGGCTAGTTCGCATCGTTCCTTCTCATTTACTTGGCGTATTAGTTGGTGGTCTTATTATCTTTACAAACATTCGTACACTGCTTACTACATTTAAAGTGGATCCAACTATTATTTCACTTTCTTACGTTGCAGTTGGTCTTGTCGTTATTATTTCTATTTTCATTGCTGTTCGTAATCATTCCAATCGTCCTAATACGTCAACGGCTGAGTATCCGAATGATCAGAAGCAAATGCTACCATAACTATAAAAAATACCGCTCAATTTAGAGCGGTATTTTTTATTTTTCTATTTTCCAATTAATCATCATTTCTGTAGCATTTACTCTCTTCATATGTAACTTTTCTAAAACACGCATCGAACTATAATTATCTAGAAGTGTCTCTGCAATTATTGTTTCTACCTCACCTGTTTTGAAAGCCCAATCGATTAGTTCTTTTACAGCTTCTGTTGCATAGCCCTGATTCCAATATTTCTCAATGAATCCATAGCCAATTTCTACTGTTTGATCCTCGTTTGGTTTCCCTTTAAACCCAATATCACCTAAAACGCTATCGTCTTCTTTTCGAAGAACATACCACGCCCCCCATGGTAATAAAGTTGCATCTTTTTTTACATTCTTTACATGCCCTACAATATGCGGACCGCTATTATATCCTTGCTCGTTAGCGACTTGAATCCTCTCTTCTGTACACGGCACTATATAGAGCCTTTCTGTTTCTAATTTCATTTTGATTTCCCCTTTTTGCTTAAACGTTACCCTAATTATAACAAATAATATGACTTTATTATGAATGTCGAATTATATTTTTCTGAATTTTCTTTTAATTTAGAGGGTTTTTCAATATTTTTTGCGAAACATTTGTATAACAATTTTTTCTTTGCTTATTGCTACATAATAGTAGGTTCGGGTGGAGTTTTGCAAGCGTTTCCTATACAATAACCGATATTCTTTGACTTTTCCTAACAAAATATCTTGCAATATATTCAGAAAGTCATTACAATTGCCATATATTAAAAATCTTAGCAATATATAAATCCTCATCAATCCGATGAGGTAGAGGTTGCGACTTTTAATAGTAAAACGGACGAGACACAGAGAATGTCAGCTGACTCCGTTTGAAAGGAAAAGTTGCCGAAGTTTATATTTCTTCTCTGGAAATATGAGCTGGGGCTGTCTCCGAAAGGAACAGAACTGTCACGTTTACAAAATTACCGTGTAAACGTGGGGTGCTATCTTAACGGAAGGGTATGATGGGGTGGTTATTTGTGAAACGTTCCGCCAAATTCCTTTGGCGGTTTTTTGTATTTTTCTCCCCCGCTCCTTCCTAACCTACAAGAAAAGGAGTGTTGAACATGAATAGCGCAACAAATCAATCTACCTCTAAAACGCAAACTACACAAGGACAAGGTGAATTAAAACGCGGATTAAAATCTCGTCACCTTACGATGATTTCTCTCGGTGGTACAATTGGTACCGGACTATTTCTTGCCAGTGGTGGTGTCATCCATACAGCTGGACCTGGTGGCGCATTAATTGCATACGCCGCAATTGGAATTATGGTTTATTTTTTAATGACAAGCTTAGCTGAACTTGCAGCTTACATGCCTGTTACTGGATCTTTTAGTACGTATGCAACAAAATTTGTTGATCCATCACTTGGCTTTGCACTTGGATGGAACTATTGGTATAACTGGGCAATTACGATTGCTGCTGAACTTGCAGCCGTAACATTAATTATGAAATTTTGGTTCCCAGATACCCCTTCTCTTATTTGGAGCGGATTATGTTTAGCTATTATTTTCCTTTTAAACTACTTATCTGTTAAAGGGTTTGGTGAATCTGAATATTGGTTCGCACTTATTAAAGTAGTTACGATTATTATCTTTTTAATTGTTGGTTTCATGATGATTTTTGGAATTATGGGCGGTGAAACGGTTGGATTTAAAAACTTCACTGTTGCAGATGCACCATTTAACGGCGGTATCATGGCAATTATCGGTGTGTTTATGGCAGCTGGTTTCTCATTCCAAGGTACTGAACTATTAGGAGTAGCTGCTGGTGAAACTTCTGATCCAGAGCGTAATATTCCGAAAGCGATTCGTTCAATCTTTTGGCGTATTCTTTTATTCTATATCCTTGCAATTCTCGTTATCGGTTTATTAATTCCTTATACAACTGAAAGCCTTGCTGCAAGTGATGTTACAGTAAGTCCGTTTACACTTATTTTTGAAAAAGCGGGCGTTGCCTTTGCTGCTTCTGTTATGAACGCTGTTATTTTAACGGCAGTACTATCTGCTGGTAACTCTGGTATGTATGCATCAACTCGTATGCTTTGGGATTTAGCTCGCCAAGGAAAAGCACCAAAGTTTCTTGGTAAATTAGATAGCCGCGGTGTACCTGTTAACGCATTAATCGTAACATCAATTGTCGGTAGTATCGCTTTCATTGCTTCTTTATTCGGTGACGGTGTTGTATACATTTGGTTATTAAATGCATCAGGAATGTCTGGCTTTATCGCTTGGGTCGGCATTGCAATTAGTCATTACCGTTTCCGTAAAGCGTATATCGCACAAGGAAAAGATTTAAATGACTTACCATATAGAGCAAAATGGTTCCCATTTGGTCCAATCTTCGCATTTACACTTTGTATCATCGTAATTTTAGGACAAAACTACGGCGCATTTATGGGTGAATCAATCGATTGGAATGGCGTACTCGTTTCTTACATCGGTTTACCACTCTTCTTAGTACTATGGTTAGGATATAAATTTACGAAAAAAACAAAAGTGATTCCACTTGATAAATGTGAACTAAAATAAAGTGAAACGAGCAAACAAATTTGTTTGCTCGTTTTTTGTTGCAAACCTCTTTCCTTCCCTATTGCTCCTGTTTTTGCCATAATAGAAGAAATATAAATAAAAGGTTGGGATACAATGAACATTCGCATTACTGATGAAGCAAAAGCAGCTATACATAGATTAGAACGTGAAGACAAAAAGATCATTCGCATTAGAGGAACAATGACAAACTCCTGTAGTATTTTCGTTGATGTCGATTTAATTTGGGATACATTTAACGCAGATGATGTTGTATATGAAGATGCGGAGCTTATCGTACAAATGGATTCATTTACGAAAGACTACACTGGTGATACAGTGAAGCTTGATTATAAGACGACAGGTTTTAGTATTACGACTCCGAGTGAGACTTTGGTTTATGGATTGTCGATTAAAAAATAAAAATTGTTTTCATTTGACCACCGAGGTGAAAAAATGGGTAAATATGTTCCGTTAAAATTTTTATTTAATGAAGAATTAGCAGAAAAAATAGCTGATTCTATTTGTAAACACGATCCTTGTTTCTCTAAAAGCATCTTTGTAGATTCTGTAGCTTGTAAAGTTGAAAATTTAGAGTTAAAACAGCGTATTGAAGTAATTGCAGATGAATTACACAATGCTTTACAAAAAGATTTTAATGCCGCAATACATATATTACTGAAAACATTAGGACCAGAAAATACAACAGAAGTAGGCACATTTACAAATGGATATATGTACATGCCTGTTGCAAAATACGTTGAAAAATATGGGCTTAACGATTTTAAAATCTCGTTTAATGCAATGTATGAAATAACGAAAAGGAATACTGCTGAATATGCCATTCGGCCCTTTCTTGAAACATACCATGAAGATACACTAAACATATTACAACAGTGGATTCATGACGAAAACAGCCACATTAGGAGATTAGTTTCTGAAGGTACAAGACCAAGGCTTCCTTGGGCTAAAAAAATAGGAGCTCTAAAAGGTGATTTTCAGTACAATTTACAACTTCTTGAACCATTAATGAATGACCCTTCTAAATATGTTCAAAAATCTGTAGCCAATCATATTAACGATATTACGAAAGAAGATAAAGAACTCGTTTTTCAGTGGTTACAGCAATTACGTGATAAACAGCATCCTATTAATCCTTGGATTATAAAACATGGGTTAAGAACAGTTATTAAAAATGGTAATTTACCAAAAGATTTTTGTTTTTAAATATTTTAAACAAAGCCGCTTATGCTTCAAAAATGAAGTATAAGCGGTTTTCCTTTTGAATACAGAAATAACAAACGTAAAAAGCACTTTAAATTTCTTCTTTATATCATTATTTTACTAGCTCTTCTATGTTATTACTTTCCTTAATTTTTTCGGATGATAGCCAGAGTGAATAACTTGTTCCATCCTTGTTCCTTAAATATATGTTAAATTCCTTATTATATAGTTCTTCTTTAAGAATAGTGACTACCTTTCTCAAATCATCTATTACATATGGATCATTTCTATATTTTATCTCACTGTCATTGAAAACTAATGTCAATTCATACTCTAGACAATTGCCGTCTTTCGGGTGTGGACAAGTAATATCCTCAATTTCAAAACGATCATTTTGAATTTCATTTAACCTTACGCCTACTTTTGTTTCAGTTTGAACCAAATATGTCCAATAACCGCTTACTGTGTTTTTCATTGTTAAAAGCAGTTCTTCTTTCGTTATAGCTTTTTGCACATTTTGAAAAGGCAAGCCTATAGATTCACCATTATAATCCTCAATTTCAAGTGTTGTTATCTTTCTATTACTCTTCTGAATGAATTGGATTAGAGCATATAAACGATCTAATTCTTTTGATTCAAATTGACTGTAATCAACCTTGTCACTCGTTTTTAAAGTTAATAATAACGTATCCGTTGGTTTCTCCTCTATATCATCATCCACTATATATTGAAAAACATTTTTATTTTCAGGTTCCACGTAACCTAATTTTTTAATTTCTTCTAGCATTGGTTTAAATTTCTTATATTCCTCATATGTTTTTTTTCCGTATTGATATTCATCACCTTTTATTCTTGAATATAAGAAGCCATCTACCTCTACTCTAAATTGAATATTTTTGTTATTTTTTGCTTGAACAGTATGATATGTATGCCCCATATTCCCTTCGTTTATAGCACCCCAATGTGTTACAATCACATCAATTCCGTGCTTTTTTTTCACATATTTTTTCACCTGATCGTCATCTTTATAATTACACCCACTTAAACATAAGAAACATAACAATAGTAACATTACATTTTTCATTCTTTTCATATAGCACCTTGCCCTCTTTTCGCATAAACAAAATATTCCATATATAAAGAATACTAAATCGCTGAATGTTTTCAAAGAATTAAAATATTTTTACACTCGGTTTATATATCTATTTCTTTTATTAATGGCTCTAATAAGTTTTAATATTGATAATCGAATATAATAAAAAGAAACCTAAATTTAAGTTTTCCCATTTTTACCAACAATTTAAATTTTAATAGATATTTTTTAGCCAAGTAATAATTCGTAGTACCTGAAACGACTCAAACCAAGTAATGAAAAACAGGAGAACAAAGAAAGAGATAAGTGATATGAATTTTAATCTTCCATCTTCACGTCTAGCAATCGCTATAATACTCAGAACCACTCCAATTAAAAAAGAAATATACCCTAATAGGATAATAGGCTCAGAATAGCTATCTATTATCCTATTTAATCCAAATAATAACATTCCAAAAGTCATCAATGTTATTGAAAATACACTAAATTTTTTCATAATTCAACCTCCAATATAATTTTACTATTTTATGGAGAGAATAATTTTTTTATGCGTATGGATGAACAATTGCACTATAAAATTAGATAACTCAATTTATTTTTTCATTAAACAACTGCCTTCTTTTATACCCTCAAAGGATTCCCACTCGATTATCCCGAATATATAAATTACTATTCTCACAAGGAGCAAATTTATATGAATCTATTCGAACACGAAACGTAAAACCGCTTCTCTTTCATGAGAGGTCCTCCCGTTCTCCGTTCTCATCATATCATTCATTGAAAAATAGGAGGACATAATTATGAAACGTGATCCATTATTTTTAACTTTATTAGAAAGTGCAAATACACATTTTAGCGGTTGGGATTTTTCTTTCATTTCAGAAACGGGCCGAATGAAGAGCGAGCCTTTATCATGGTCGTACGGCAGTACTGCTTTCCAGCTTATGCAACGCGCTAAATCAATGCTAGATATGGGAACTGGCGGCGGAGAGTTTTTATCTATGTTACAACCGTTCCCGTCAACTATTTATGCTACTGAGGGCTACGCTCCAAACGTGCCAATTGCTCGAAAGAAATTAGAGCCTTTAGGGGTTACTGTTGTAGAGGTGAACGATGATACTGCATTGCCATTTCAAGATGGTCATCAGTTTAATCTAATCCTAAACCAACATGAATCATATGCTGCTTCTGAAGTAAAAAGAATCCTTTCTCAAAATGGGATTTTCCTTACACAACAAGTTGGTGGTCTCGATTGTGTGGAACTTAATGAGCAATTTAACGCACCGCTAAATAACGAATTTGCAAGTTGGTCACTTGAAGCAGCATGTAGTGAGTTAGAGGAAACTGGATTTACTATTTTAGAAGCAAAGGAAGAATTCCCTTTCCAACGCTTTTATGATATTGGCGCTATCGTCTACTATTTAAAAGCGATTCCGTGGCAAATTCCTGATTTTACTATCGAAAGGTATTATGAGGAGTTATATCGTATACATGAAATTATCTTACAAAAAGGATATTTTGATGTGAAGCAACATCGATTTATGATTAAGGCGATTCACAGCTAACAAAAAGGAGGCGGCAAAGCCACCGCTTTTTTGTTCCGTTTACGTATGTTCTCTACGCTTTCACCATAAGAAAAGTTATATCATACATATTACAATTCTGACCAATAAATTGTATTTCTGAAACATATAATCACTTCGTATATATAATGAGAACAAAACGTGATTTTTCACTATCCTCTTCTATTGAGAAATGAGTTGTTTTTCATATCGCTTGTTCGCATCATCTTCTGTCAAACATGCAGTTGTGTAATGAATAATATTCCGGTTATCGTACGTGAATATATGTTTTAACTTATTTTCTTCTGTTATTACTGTCGGTAAGTATTTTGGTAAGTTGCTAACTACACCTCTATTATCACCATCTAATATCCAATCAATTTCTTTCCATTCTAATAATCCTTCAGCCGTACGTAATGGTGTATTCATTTGCATTCCATCTGGAAAATCAGCAACGAACACATACATTCCTTCACTAGCCTGGGGCTCATCTTTACCTTTAAAAACAACAGTCCCTTTATACGTTACACTTGAAAGTTCTATACCCGTTTCCTCAAACGTTTCTCTAATTATTCCTTCGTATGGCGTTTCATTCTCTTCTATTTTTCCTCCAACACCATTCCACATCCCCATATTCGGCTTTTTATTTCTATTTAATAGCAGTATTTTATCGCTTTTTCTAATAAAACAAATTGTGTATTTGTACATACGATCATTTCCTTTCATTTTCCACATGAGTTATTTGGCTTATTTTCAAGTAAAAACACTCGCCTTACAATTCCTTACTACATAATATATAGTACAACTTTCATGCGTAAACACTTTACGTCAAACGAGAGAATCCTTTTTAGAAAGGAGAATTTAAAATCGATAATATAAGCAATGAATTTCTAAACCAATATTACAACAGCCTCGTGTGGTTAAACGATACACACTGGTTTGGAGTTCCAATCTGTAAACTACCCTCTGATCTCTTTTTGTATCAAGAAATTATTTATGAATTAAAGCCCGATTTAATTATTGAATGTGGGACTTTTCACGGTGGTAGTGCACTGTATTTAGCTTCTATGTTAGATTTAATTGGAAAAGGTCACGTACTTACTATCGATATAACTCCGCAGCCAAATCGGCCATCACATAATCGGATTACGTATTTAACAGCATCTTCTGTTTCTGTGCAGGCCATCCAAACAATTGTAAGCATGCGCAAACCTGATGATGTGGTTTTAGTTATTTTAGATTCTGATCATAGTAAAGAACATGTCTCCAAAGAACTATTACTATATAAATCTATCGTCACTACTGGCAGTTATATGATTGTAGAAGATACCTCCATTAATGGAAATCCGCTTCTTCCCGATTGGGGTCCTGGCCCGATGGAAGCTGTGGATGAGTTTTTAACTAAAAATAATAACTTCATAATCGACGAGTCTAAACATAAATTTTTCATATCATTTAATCCAAAAGGTTTTTTAAAGAAAATAAAGTGAAACTTTAATAAGTGGGGTTTTGCTCATCCCCCACTTATTCTATCATTTTCATTTTTGAAAAAGGATAATATACAAATTCCACCTTGCCTATTATGTTATCTTCTTCAATATATCCTAAGCCATTTCGACTATCTCTACTTACTTCGCGGTTATCTCCCATTACAAATAACTTATTTGGCGGAATTTTTGTCTTTTGAAAATTATAAAACACTTGTGTGTTGTTAAATAAATCTTTGTTTGTATATGGTTCTTCTTGCTTTTTATCGTTCACATATACCTTTCCGTTCGTTATGTTAATTACATCACCAGGAAGCCCTATTACACGTTTCACATAATATTTCGCTTCATCCTCTTCTTTTATAATGACAATTTCTCCGTGTTGTAAATTAGAAAGACGTACTACCGCTTTATTTACAAATACGTAGTCTTCTTCATATAAAGTCGGCTGCATCGATTCCCCTTCCACCTTACATAAAGTAAAAGAATGGTAGCCTATGACTATCACCAATATAAATAGTATGTACTTTCCCCAGCCTCTCTTAATCTCCTTTTTCATATCCATTCCCACCTTATAAAGCGCTTTTTAACTCAAAAAATATATCACTGCACAATATATTTCCATGCAGTGATACTATTTTTACTGTGCCTTGTTCGGTTGTTCTACTGGAATTGAATTTGCATTTGATCTATTTGTTTTTAATTCAAAATACGCATCCAAAATCTCTTTACCAATCGCAGAATTAATTCCTGATTTATCATCATTCACCCATGGTACAACAACTGAAAAAGCTACTTCCGGATCAGCATCATATGGTGCATAACCGGCAAGAGTTAAATTATAACATTTTTTTCGGTTGTTGTTCTCATCTCTTCCAATATCACTTTCTCCACCATATACTGTCTCAGCTGTTCCTGTTTTTCCCGCTGGTTTATATGGTAGACCTTTAAACGTTCCGGTACCTGTTCCGTCAGCTTCTTGAAAAACTCTTCTAAATCCTTCTTTTACATGATTAATGTACGAAGTGTCCATATCCACTCTATTTAATACAACTGGTTCAATCGACCGAACGACTTTTCCTACATCCTCTGGTCTATTCGGTTGCTCTCTAACTTCTTGTACAATTTGTGGTTTCATTCGGTAACCGCCATTTGCAATTGTGGAAATATATTGTGCAAGCTGAAGCGGCGTATATGTATCATACTGTCCAATCGCGTAATCAAGTAAAAATCCGGGTATGTTATCAGTTCTACCTACTTGACCAATTGATTCATTTGGCAGGTCAATACCAGTCGACACACCTAGGCCAAATTGTCTAAAATAGTAGCGCATTTTATTAAATGTTTCTTGTTTAATGTCTAATGGATTGTTTGGGACATAATTAATGCCTGCCATTTTTAAAGCCGTATTAAACATATAAACGTTCGATGACACTTGCAAAGCTCTTAAATCATCAATATCCCCAAATTCTTTCCACGATTTCTTCGGCTTAGAACTTCCTTTAAAATACATTGGCGCATCAAAGAAATGTGTATACGGCTTAATCGCTTCTGTTTGATATCCAGTTAATAAAGTAGCCCCTTTTACAGTTGACCCTAACTCATAAGAACTTGTCATCGTTCCTAATGCATAATCTTCTATTTGCATACCGCCATCTTTATTTACAATTTTCTTTCCTGCCATTGATAAAATTTGACCGTTTTTCGGATTCATCATTACTACGAACGCACGATCCATCATTGGCTCTGCAGCATGAAAGGCTCGTAAATTCTTTTCAAGGCTGCCCTCTACTCTTTTCTGTAAATCCATATCGACTGTTAACATCAAGTTATTTCCACTTTTTCCTTCAGTCACTTTTTCTGTTCGAACAATCTTCCCTGCTTTATCCATAATATTTTTAGACTGTTCCTTCGTTCCATGTAGTGCATCTTCATATTGTTTTTCAATGTAACTTTTACCAATACGGTCGTTTCGATTATAATCACGAACTAAATAATAATCTAATTGTTCTCTTGGCAATCCTTCATTTTCATTAGAAACGCTACCTAGTATAGAGCGCAGTATTTTATCATTTGGGTATTCACGTTCCCAATCTACTGTCGTATCTACCCCTGGTAAGCTTGCCAACCTTTCACTAACGACAGCATATTCATTTTGACTTACATCTTTTTTAACGATTTGCGGCGTCATTTTATATCCCGCATTCATTTTGCTTTTAATTACTAATACTTCTATATCTTCCTTTGAAAGCTCATTTAGTTCTTCTTGTGTAATTCTTTCCCGGCGCAGTTCTTCTACTTTTTTATCTAACTCTTTTCCTTCTATTTCTTGCTTTCTAAATTTACTCTCATCTTCTTTCGTTACTTTCGCCGCTGCCCGCTTTTCATTTAACTGCATCCAAAAATCTTTCTTATCTGTCTCTGTTAACTTATCCATGTCCTCTTGCGACATTTCAATTAGCTTAGCTAAATCTCTTGCTACTTGTAAAACTTCTTTCGAGTCTACTCCTCTCATTTTCGTATATGTAACGGTTCGTAATGGTTTATTATTTACAATAACGTGACCTTGCCGATCAAACATTTTCCCTCTAGGAACGGGAGTACTTACCGTTACATCTTCCTTTTTGTTTACTTCATTTCTATACGTTTCTCCATCAATGATTTGTACTTTACCTAATTGAATTATAATAGCTGAAAATAAAAGAAAGACAATAAAAAATAGTACATTTAACCGAAATGGAATATGAGTCTTTTTCTTTTTCGATTGTTTTTTCTGCTCCTTTTTCTGTCTCATTTCGCTCCCTCGCTTCATTCTATTAACATTTCTACGCAAAATCATTATGTATCAAATTTATTTATATGATATATATAGAATTTTATATTAATTATAAAAGAAATAAAAGATTTAATTTTCAGTTTTTTGTTTTTACATCCTATTTATTACCATTCCCTTAATGCACAATAACATGAATATTATTCTAAAAGAAAAATGGGGCAAATTGATTTTTATACCATTAGTTTACATTTCTTTGTATACTAAAGAAATAAATTCATAAAAGACATTTCTTAAGGAGAGAACGGAAATGACAGATTCGTTTATCATACATACTCATACACCACATTGTTTAAACTTTATGATCTACATTCAAAATATTTATCTCAATCAAAAAGGAAAAAAAGAAAATTTTCGTTTTCCTTACATAACAAAAACATTACATTTCTCCACTGACTTTAAAACAAATTTCAAAGAATTATGGCTGACTCTTCGTAAACAAACTGCTAACGACAGATATGATTTACAAATTTTTCACGAGGAGAATCATATATTTTATAAGAAGCTTTTTGACGCTAATTTATGTGATGAGGAATCATTTAAAGAATTAATATGTAGTTTTAAAGTATGGTGGACTAGCATAGCAGGTCAGCTTTCAATAGAATATTCCGTAAGTAATTATAGTGAACAACTTTATAATGACTTAGTTTTATACTTAAAGCAAAACGAAATAAATCCTTTACAACAGCTACATATTAGCTTACTTTATGACGATTGTGTATTCGCTAAAGATAATATTACTTCTTACTCTGCTATTTTACCTACGAAACAATTTTTTATAAATTATAGAGATGTTGTTACTACGTTATCAAAATGTTTTCATATGGCTTAAAACAGTGATTACTCAAATAAAAAACTGAGGCAGATACCTCAGTTTTTTCGATAACTTATTTCATTGAAGATAACCCTTCAACAAACTCACCAATCTTATTTTGAAAAACAAAATCAAAGTTATATTCCTGTCCTGTTAACTCTTCATTTACTAAAATAGTTGTTGCTCCTACTTCCCTCTTTGCGATTTCCGGGAATGAAGCGACAGGTTGTACTTTTAATGACGTTCCCATAACGAGAAGTACACCTGTTTCATATAAACGTTTCATCGCATTTTGATATTGCGGCAATGTATCTCCGTATAAAACAACATCTGGATTTAAAATAAAATTACACTTCTCACAACGCGGTACTTCATGATCAATCATATACTGTAAATCATAGCCTGATTTACATTTTGGACAATGCGCTGTTTGAAGTGTTCCATGTAAATCAATGACATGCTTACTGCCACCTAATTGATGTAAACCGTCAATATTTTGCGTTAAAATCGTAATATCTTTCCCTTGTTCTTCTAGCGCAGCTAAAAAGCGATGTCCACAATTTGGTTTATATTGATGGAACGTATTAATTTGAAAGATTTCTTTATAATGCTTCCAAAACTCTTTCGGACTTCGATTATAATACCCTCTTGATAAATACATCTCCACATTCGCATCAGCATACAACCCATTTGCTGAACGAAAATCTGGAATACCACTTTCCGTACTTGCACCAGCGCCTGTTAATACTGTAATTTTCTTCGCTTTTTCTAAAATTGAACGTACTTCTTCAAATTGTTGCACAAAAATCACCTCTATGTATTTTCCTATTCTTATTATACCAGTTGTTTACAGGAGGTGTTGTACAATTCATTTTACTTAATGCGTTGCGCCCCCAACCTCTACAATATCTACCTTAACTGTCGTCGTTACTTCGATTGCCAATTCTATCCCCTTACGAATAGTAGAAAGTGACATACTCGGTTGCCCTGGATAATTACTCGCTTGTTCTGGTAAAAACGGAATATGAATGAATCCGCCTTTTATTTTCTTATCATGTTTCTCTAGTTCATGCATAAGTCCATAGAATAAGTGATTACAAACGAATGTGCCTGCCGTCTGTGAAACAGATGACGGTATACCCTCTTCGCGAAGTTTTTTTACGATTGCTTTCATCGGAAGTGTAGACCAATACGCAATCGCTCCTTCTTCTACAACCGGTACATCTACCGGCTGATTCCCTTCATTGTCAGCGATTCTTGCATCATCAATATTAATTGCGATACGTTCTATCGTAATATCTGGTCTGCCCCCAGCTTGTCCAATGCATATAATAATTTCCGGCTCTAGTTCTTCTATATACTCTTTTAATACGCTTATTGATTTATGAAATACAGTTGGTACTTGTTTGCTTATTATCTTGTATTCTCCAATTGTTTTTTCATGCAAACCTTTTGCTACTTCCCAAGCTGGATTGATATTTTCTCCGCCGAACGGATCAAACCCTGTTAATAATACTGTTTTCATAGTTTTATCCTCCTAATTAGAAACGATATACTAGGCCGTACATAATAAACATATTTATGATAAAAATTGAAAGAGCAATTGGTACTTGCGCTTTAATAACCGCATTTTTATCCTTTAGCTCTAAAAGCATCGCAGGTACGATATTAAAGTTTGCTGCCATTGGTGTAAGCAGCGTTCCGCAATATCCAGCAAACATACCGAGTGCTGCCATAATTGCTGGGTTTCCGCCGTGCATTTGAACTATTAAAGGTAAGCCAATTCCGCCAGTAATAACAGCAAACGCTGCGAATGCATTTCCCATTACGACTGTAAATAGCATCATGCCTAAACAGTACGCCATAACGGCAACGAACGGATACTCTGTCGGTAGCACTTGTCCGACTAAGTCTGAAACAACTTGTCCAACGCCAGACTTCGCGAATATACCGCCAAGTGCTGCTAACATTTGTGGTAAAATTACAGCCCAGCCAACAGCTTGTAATAGTCTGCTTCCTTCTTGTACAGGTGTTGTTATTTTTGATTTTGTAATACGCATCGCCGCAACAAATGCGAGTAATGCACCAAGCGCTAGTGCAACTAATGTTACTTTATCTGGATCAACAAGAGAGACATTTCCCCATTTAATTTTCCCTAAGGTCAACGTACCGATAATTGTAAAAATAGGAATTAATAGTGCAGGCATAAAAATTTTATTTTTTAATTTCTCAGCATGTTTCACACGTTCTTGTACTGGAACTTCTTTTTCCTCTGATTTTGTTACTTTATTTAGCGAGGCTAAAACGACCATAGCGAGCACGATACAGCCAACGTAAAACGAAGGAATTACATTTCCAAATAAAAATGTAACTGCAAACAATGCCCAAAATAAACTAGAACCGAATCTGTTTGGATGTTCACGATCGAATGCGATACGAACAGCGATAAAAGCAACGATTATCCCTAATACATAATAGATTGTATCCATTGTGATGATGTTCATATTAAATTGCCTCCTTCTCTTCTTTTCCTTCTGCCTTCATTGTTTTCTCTATATATTTATCAAACCTTCTAAATCTAATCCAGCTTACAATAAGTGCAGATATTGCTGTCGGAATGCCCCAAAGTGCCATATCCCATACTCCGACATGCATACCTACTGAATCGAAGAATCCTTTCATTAATAAAATAGCTCCAGTTGCGATGAAAATATCTTCTCCGAAAAACCAAGCTGTATTTTCCGCAGCCGCTGCGTTTGCTTTAATCTTTTCTCTTAATTTTTCAGGAAGTTTACCGTATTTACCTTGCGCGGCCCCTTCTGCCATCGGTGCAACGAGCGGCCTTACTGTTTGCGCATGCCCACCAATATTAAGCCCTAGTGCTGCTGATGATTCTCTTATCGTAAAATATGACATTAATACTCTTCCAGTTGTTGCTCCTTTTGATTTCGTTATAAGTGCTTCGGCTCTTTCTTTTAAACCGTAACGCTCTAAAATTCCGATTACCGGTAAAGTTAATATAATTGGCATAGACATATATCTATTCTCTATGAAAAATTTACCGAACATGCTGATCACATCATAAAAACTTAATCCTGAAACCATACCAGTAACAATACCTGCAACCATAACTACTAAAAGTGTATTTAATCTAAATAAAAAGCCCACTGCAACAAGTAGTATTCCGATTAATTTAATCATTTCTAGCACTTCCCCCTATTTTTTATTTCGGTGCACAAATAGAAATACCATTGAGTTTGAATGTTCTGTATATTCTTTCTGCAAATTGTACTGCTTTTTCCCCATCACCGTGTAAACAAATCGTCTGCGCCTGAACTGCTACTTTCTCACCATTCACCGAATTTACATAGCCTTCTTTCACCATTTGAAGTACTTGCTTTATCGCTTCGTCTTCATCTTTTATAAGCGCATTTTCTTCTGTACGGCTCGTTAATGTACCATCTTGCTTATATGTACGATCCGCAAAAGCCTCTTGTACGAGAGTTACTTTGTATTTTTCTGCAGCCTGTATAAACGCCTCGCTATTTGCTAATCCATAAAGTAATAGACTTGGATTTATATGATAAATTGCCTTTGCAATTGCATCTGCAATTTCCGGATTAGACGCCGCCATATTATATAAGGCACCGTGCGGCTTTACATGCTGCATTTTCCCGCCTGCCGCTTTCACAAATGCGTCTAATGCGCCTGTTTGATATAAAACATAATCGTATACTTCACTTGCTGAAACATTCATGTTTCTTCTACCAAATCCAATTAAATCAGGAAATCCAGGATGCGCTCCTACTGCTACGTTATGCTCCAAAGCTTTTTCAACAGTTTGACGCATAATAGACGGATCACCCGCATGAAAACCGCAAGCAACGTTTATAGAGGAAACGAACGGAAGAATTTCATCATCATTCCCCATTTTATAAGCGCCAAAACTTTCTCCTAAATCACAGTTTAAATCGATTGTAGTCATAATGTATTCCCCCTAATTTCAGCTTCGTAAAGCGATGAATTTCTTTAATAGATTCATATTTACTTCTTGTTCTATGTACAATTGTTCCGCTTCTTCAAGCGTAATTTTCTCAAAAGAAACATAGTCCCCCGGCTTTAGCTGGGCAAGAAGAGGTAAATCTACTGAAATGATATTTCCCATTCTCGGATAGCCACCTGTCGTTTGCCTATCTGCCATTAATATAATCGGCTGTCCACCATTAGGAACTTGAATGGTTCCAAATGTAACAGGACTCGATAAAATCTCTTTTTCTTCAATCCTATTTAATACTTCTCCCTCAACCCTATAGCCCATACGGTCAGCATAATTAGATACCTTATACTCTTTCGTAAAAAATGCCTTTCTACTTTCTTCTGTAAATTGATCGTATTCAAAGTCAGTTATGACACGAAGCTTTGGATGTTTCTTATACTTTGGTAGTACGCTGTTGCTAATTGCCCATTTCGTTTTTATTCTCGCATCTTTTTGTAAGTCTAGAATGAAACGACTCGCCATTTCTGGTTGTGCACCAATTTGGAAGTAGTCACCCTTTTTCAGCATTCTTCCTTCTATACCACCAATCGCAGCACGTATGTACGTACTTTTGCTTCCCATTGTACGCTCAATATGTATTCCACCCGCAAAGGTCACATACGCTCTGCAACCACTTTTCACTTTTCCAAAACAAAGCATACTACCTTCTTCCGCTAAAATGGGACGCCATAAGGGGATACGTTCTCCATTCAATAACGGTTCCATATCTGCTCCGCCAATCGCAAGTAAAGTCGTTTTCTTTATTAACAATTTAGGTCCCATAATCGTCATTTCGAGTCCCGCTTCATTCTCTTCATTACCAACTAACATATTGATCATCCGAAGTGTACTTTGATCCATCACCCCGCCAACTGGCACACCGTATTGTTGATAATGAGATCGCCCTAAATCTTGGACTGTTGTAAACATTCCCGCATGCAAAACCTCTACATCCATTTTTTAGCCCCCTCAAGCGATACGTACTCTTCCTTCGTTATTGGAATAAATCGTAAATACATACCACTTTGAATATATGTCGGTATTTCTTCTTCCGGATTAAATAATGAAATAGGAGTTCGGCCGATAATATTCCATCCTCCTGGTGTTTCAAGCGGATATATACCTGTTTGATTTCCGCCAATACCTACTGAACCAGGAGAGATTTGTAACCGTGGTGTTTCTTTTCTAGGTGTTTCTAATTCTTTTGAAAGTCCTCCTAAATACGGGAACCCTGGTGTAAAACCTAGCATATATACAAAATATGTAGTTTCACTATGTATTCGAATCACATCTTCTACTTGTAAACCGTGATAATGCGCGACTTCTTCTAAATCAGGTCCATATTCTCCCCCGTAGCACACTGGTATAGAAATATGTTTCACATCCTGTTTTACTTCTTCTTTATAAGAATCACACAGCTCCTTTATATACTGGCGAACGTAATCATGTGACCTTTCACTTCTCTCATTTCCCTTCCATACTTCGTATACATTGTAGTAAACAGCTAATGAAGTAAACGACGGAACGCACTCTATCATTCCTGCAAACGGATGTTGCTGCAGTGCTTGAAATAACCGCTGTACTTTCTCATATATATCCCTCTTAATTTCTTCACCAAATGTAACAATAATTGCTTGATCCCCTAACGCAGAAAATTTCATCCTACTCCCTCTTTCTATGCCAAAAAGCCGAGTTCTTTCGAAATGCGATGCGCTGTTTCTTTCACCTTCGCAATAAAATATGAAATGTTACTTTCGTTGTACTCAATTGCTAATCCCGAAATACTAATGCCTGCTACAACCGTTCCATCGCTCGCGAAAATGGGTGCTGCTATCGCGGCTGTATGATTTTCTAACTCAGAATAACTAATGGTGTAGCCTTCCTTTTTTGCCATTTGCAACACTTCTAACAATTGTTTCTTATCCACGATTGTTCCATCTGCAAACTGTTTTAAATCCACTTCCTCTATGTATCTCCGTTTCTCTTCCTCAGAGAAATACGATAGTAAAATTCTTGGACATGCGCCAGCATAAAGCGGTGCTCTTCTTCCAACCGCCGTATACACGCGTACCGGCTGAACACCTTCCATTTTTTCAACATAAATTGCGTCATTTCCATCCTGAATTATTAAATTAACTGCCTGTCCTAAACTATCTCTAAGTTCTTTCATATAAGGAATTGCTATATTTCTTACTGATAATCGTTGTGAAACAAGTTGACCGAACCGTAAAAATACGACCCCTAAACGATATTTCCCCTTTTCGTTTTTTTGTAAAAACTCCATCTCTTCCAACGAGCCAATTAAACGATAAACAGATGTTTTCGGCATATTTGTAAGCTGAACCATCTCTGTTAAACTTAGCTCTTCATGCTCATAAAACAACTCCAAAATATCCATTGTCTTAACTGCCGTTTTATTTATACTCATTCTATCTCCCTTTCGTTCCGAATTACGGAACTTAAATTCCGTTTTTCGAAACAAACATATAATTTAAAATTATAAAATATTCTTTCAATTCAATCAATAGATTTTAAGCAAATAAAAAAGTATGGAAGAATATCTCTCCCATACTTCACCACACTTTATAACGCTCTTACTTGTTCCAACGGCCAGAAAACAGCTTGTCCTTTTCCGACAATTTCATCTTCTGAAATAAAGCCAAACATGCGACCATCCTTAGAAACTTCACGATTATCCCCTAAAACAAATACTTGGCCTTCTGGCACTTTCGTTTTCCCAGTGATTTGTTCTAACGTAAAGTCTGGAGTTAATACACGGCCTACTGCTTTTTCTTTAAACTGTTTTAAATATGGTTCTTCCATCGCTTTTCCGTTTACATATAAAACATCATTTTTATACTCAACTGTATCGCCTGGCAAACCAATTACTCGTTTTACTAAATCGTATCCTTCTTTCCCGTGGAAGACGATAATATCAAAGCGATCTAATCCACTTATACTATAACCAATCTTATTCACGAGAACTCTTTCGTTATTTTTTAAAGTGGGCATCATTGATTCACCTTGTACTAAAGAAGGTGTAAATAAAACACCGCGAATAATAGCAATTAATACAAGGGTAAAACCTATCGTTTTAGCCCAAGAGAATAATTCTTTCTTCGTATTTTCCTTCATCGTTTCTCCTCTTTCTTAAGCACTTATTTTATTATTTCAACTAATTCTTGTACTAAATTAGGATCTATTTCAGAAAAACATGATTTTCCTTCTCTTACCGCTGTACCGACATGCGCCTGCGTGATTCCAGTTTCATCTAGCAATCGCTTTATATTTTCTTTCGTCACGCCAGCTCCAGCTACAAGCTGAATTTGACCCTCACTTACCTTTTGCATTTCTGTAAGCACCGGAATATTCTCTACTATATTTCCTTGTCCACCTGAAGTTAAAACGTGAGTCACTTTATGAAACTTCTTTAAAGTGCTCATCGCTTCTACTGGATTTTTTATATCATCTATCGCACGGTGGTACGTTACATTTATTCCATCTACAACAGATAGTAAATCCGCTAATTTCTCTTCATCCACTTCATTTCGTTCGTTTAATACGCCTAATACTACCCCAGCTGCTCCTAACTTCTGTGCAACTATAATATCTTCTTTCATCATTTCAATTTCTTCTTCCGTATATGTAAAAGACTTCGCATGCGGACGAATCATAACATGAATTGGTATACTTACCACTTCTACCGCTTTTTTTATAAAAGCATAACTCGGTGTTAAACCACCTTCTGTATAAGATGAAATTAATTCAATCCGCTTCCCGCCAGCACTTTCAATTCGTTTTACATCTTCTAAACATGTTGCAATAACCTCTAGCATGAGATGACCTCTTTTCGTGCTTTTTTCTTATTATAACATTAGTAAAAATAAGAAGCCTAGCTTTCTCCTTTAAAACTTAAAAAAGAAGAATGAAAAGAAAGATTTTTTATTGGCAACGATTATTGGTAACATCCTATTATTCATGTACACTCCTACCATAATGAAAAAAGCCCTTCATTTTGACGGATTTTTCTAATTTCAAGCTTTTCTTTCCTCAGTTTTCATATCAATGCCTAATTGATCTTCCAATAACTTTACACCTTTCTTTGTAAGATGGACAGCTCGGTTCTTATCCGTTTTCGTAATCCATCCCTGTTCAAAAAGCAGTTTTGCAATTGCAGACCCTAACCAACCAGAAATATGGTAACACCGTTCACTCCAATCAAGGCAAGGTTTTGCAAATACCCTCCTTTTTGTATCTGCCTCATCAACATTTATTCCAAAATTCAGAAACCATTTCTTGCCTTGTTCCGTTACAATGTATTCTCCATCCTCTAAAATTATAAATTGCCTATCTAGTAATTTTTCAGTTATCTCTACACCGAGTTTGCCTGCAAGATGATCATAACAAGTTCGAGCATAACGAATTTGTTTTAGTTGGCTTGATTGTTTTAAAGAGCGAACTTGAACTGTTGGTGCAATTGTCCCTAACTTTTCAAGCACTTCTGCAACTTCTTGATTAGCAAGTCGATAGTAACGATGTCTACCATGTTGTTCAACTGTAAGTAAATTCCCTTCTACTAATTTAGAAAGATGCGAACTAATTGTTGGATGTGACACTTTTGCCATATAAGCCAATTCACTAGCAGGTAGTGCCTGATTATTCATTAGACAATCTAAGATGATTGCTCTTGTAGGTTCAGCAATTAGTTTAGCTATATATGAGATATTCGGATATACATTCATATTTCGATGATACCCTAACTATTAAATTGATACAATTATTTTAAGTTTAATAGTAAAGGAGAATGTATTATGAATGCAATTGATCTTAGTATATTAAATTTAAAAGAAACGAGAAGGCGCTCAGAAAAATTATGGAATTCTCTTCCCGATAATTTTCTTAATTGGAAGCCTGATTCTGAGGCTATGTCCTTTGGTGAAATGATTCGTCACGTATGGAGCTCAACTTTTTACTATCATATGATTATAAAAAACAACGGTTCAATAAACGACATACGTACCCCGTATGATGACGAGCCAATTACTTGTATAAAAAAAGAAATTGAATTGGCACAATCACACTTTACTGACTTCATAGAATATGTTCAATCAATAAGCATAGCCGAGCTAGATTCAAGACTTATTGATAGAAGTGATGTTGGCTATCAACGATATTTAGGTGATATGCTATTACGAATTGCCTATCATGATGCGGTCCATGCGGGTCAATTTTTACAATATTTGCGAATGGTTAACTTGGAAAGACCTTTAATTTGGGATTAAATACGAAAAATGTTTATACAGCCTCCAAACTGGCATTACAATAAGAATTTTTCAACAAGAAACAATCACAACACCATGATAATCATTTATATTAAAAACCTACATCTCCATTAAGTACTTCATACACATAAAAAGCACGGGTTTGATTACTAATCAAACCCGTGCTTTCAAAACAACTATAATATCCATAAACAATAAAATGTAAACTTCAAAAATCACGACCGAAACGCCGCATCCGCCAGCATAGACAATGTTGCATCATCCATCGGTGGATTGTGTAATCCTGCTCTGACGTTTAAATAGTAACGATGGAGCGGATTTTTTTCTGATAAACTTTTTGCTCCTACGATGCGCATCGATTTATCCACTATAGATATCGCCGCATTTGTTACAGCATATTTCACAGCTGCTAATTCTGCTTGCAGTGATAGTTTATCTTCTGCCTCATCGTACTTTTTCGCAATTTGATATAAAAAGACACGAGCTTGCATAAGCTCAAGTTCTAACTCTCCAACTAATTTTCTAACATTCGGCAATAAACTAATAGAATGATTTAAACTATTTGGCTTGTATGATTCCGCAAATTGAACTGCATAATTTCTTGCTGATTGTGCAATTCCTAAATAACATGCTGGTATATGTAGCAACCAGCCAATACCCTTTTGTTTCACTTTCCCGCCTTTTACATCCGTAAAAAAGCGGTTGTCTATCTCTACATTTTGTAAGACAAGGTCGTGGCTAGCAGTCCCTCGCATTGCAGCGCTATCCCACGTTTCTTCAATAGATACACCGAGTGTATTTCTTGGAATAACAAACTCACCAACTTCTTCACGGCCTTCCATACTTGCTGAAATAATAAAATAATCAAGTACTGGCGCCATCGTTGTAAAAGTTTTTCTTCCATTTATAACCCACTTCTCGCCTTGTTGAGCCGCTATTGTTTCTGGTTTGCCGCCACGCGTCGGACTCCCTGTTTTCGGTTCTGTTGCTGCCCTGTTAAAGAGCGCACCATTACGTACTTCTTCGCAAAACCATTTGAACATCTCATCATTCCAAGAGCGATTTTCCGCTAGCTCCTTCACAATGCCAAGATGCCAGCCAATCGATAATGCAGTAGCTCCACAGCCTTCCGCGATTTTCTCTTGAAATAAAACGAAGTCATATAAAGAAATGGCACTACCACCAAATTCCTTCGGTAACGTTAATTTCGTATATCCGATATCTTTCAAATCATTTATATTTTCATACGGAAATGATCCTAATTCACTTAGCTGATGCTCCCTTTCCATGAACTTCGGAATCAATTTATTTATTTTCTCAATAATTAAAGACTGTTCTTCTGTTTCAACAAATGAGAGTGCCATACTATAATCTCCTTTATGCTCGATTCATAAACCGTTCATTTTGTCATTATGATTATATGAAGCTACCTCTCTATTGTTTCACTATTCCGATAAAAATACAATGTTTTTGACTAATAAGAAAAGTTCCTATTTAAGGATAGATCCTTTTCTTATATTAGTCCCCCTTCAATGCTTTTAATGGCAAAGAGGTTACATATCCAATATACGAGAATAATTCTTTAAAGAAGAATGGTATTTCTGTATCTAACGTTTTATATGCTGATGTCGGCGTTGGTGAAGCATACGCTTCAATATTAATATGTTTTGCGATTCTCATTGCGCGTTTCATATGAAGTGGATCACTTACAATCGTGTATGTTTGTATGCCGTTCTCTATTCCAACTTGCTTCGCATTTTTTAAATTTTCTTCAGTGAAAAGGGATTTAGTTTCAATTAAAATATCTTCCTCTTTTACACCTTGTTTCATTGCATATACTCTTGCAGTACGTGCTTCCTCGAGTTCTGCCTCGAACTTTGTACCACCTGTAAAAATAATCTTTTTAATATTTCCGTTCTTATATAAAGAAATCGCATGATTAATTCTTTCTTTAAATACAGGAGATGGTTTTCCGTTCCATGAAGCTGCTCCTAGTACGATACCAGCATCCGTTTTCACGTCATCATTTGCTTTAAAACGATAACTCCAAATATCGTAAGCTGCATAACTTACATATAAAATAGCAGAACAAATCATTAGTAAAAATACTTGAAAGATTCGTCTTTTCTTACTCTTCTTATTTTCTTTCATTTGTAATTGCCTCCGTACATCATCCATACTTCTATAAAAAACATTTATATCAAATCGTTTTGTTTGAGTTTATTTAAAAGAAGGAACTTTACTTGTTATTTATGTATAAAAGGGTTCTCATTTAAAATTGAGGATTATCAATTCATTTTCATTTGCGGTTTTCATTACATTTTTTAAATTCATAAGTTTATTACCATACAACTACATTGTAACGAATTTTTTCTCAGAAGGGAACGATGAAACAAAAGGAATTAAAATAAAGTAGCATTTTGTAAGAAAAAAGGTATGTTTTTCATATCTCACGAACAATATACCTTTCAAAACACGAATTATAACTTTTCTTTATACAACTCTAATTTTTCTTTTACGCTTGGCCATTCACTCAAGATAATACTGTACACCACCGCATCTCTCACATAACCATTCGGTAATTTTCTTTCATTTCGAAGCACACCCTCTTTTACTGCGCCTAACCTTTCAATTGCTCGTTGTGCTTTTTCATTTCTTGCATCCGTCTTAATTTGCACTCTCAGCATATGCAATTTTTCAAAAGCATACTGAAGAAGCATATACTTACACTCTGTATTTATACTCGTACGTTGCACACTCGGATGATACCACGTTTGCCCTAACTCAACTGTCTTATCTTCTACTGAAATATTATATAAACGTGTACTTCCTACAATCTTATTCGACTGTTGATCTACGACTATGAAAGGTATTTGAGTACCTCTTCCGTAACCCTTTATAGCTTTTTGAACGTATTGTTGCATATCTTGCACACTATCCATTTTAGAGATTAAATACGCCCAAATATCCCGATTTCCTTCTACAATCAAAAACAAAGTTTCGACATCAGTATTATCCATTAACCGCAACTTTGCTCTTTCGTGAATAATTTCCATTTTTAAGCCCCCTTTGTTGTTACTATATCATAAGAATCAAAAACGCATTATAAGAATAAAAAAATATAAAGAAAAGAATTCTTTTCAAATATATTCTTCTCGTATAAGGTAGGAAGACTCATCAGTAATCATTATATAGAATTTTTTGATAATTTCCAATAAATTCTATATAATGATAAACGGGAGGGGATAAAAAATGCTAGATCAAATTACTTGGGGAACGCCAGGCAGCTTATTATGCTTAGGATTCTTTTTTGCAGGACTAGGAATCTTCTTAAGAAGCGTTACGTCATATACGAAAAATAAATAAGAATATCCCGCTTTTAAACAAAAGAAGCCCTCTTTTTACAGACGGCTTCTTTTGTTTAACTTTATCTTATTAAAACTTCAAAGCAACAAATAAGCAATCGGCGTAATAATAAGCAACGTTAAAATCGTTCTCTGCACATATAAAATAATGAGTTCAGATACTTTTAACGGAATATCTGTTGATAATATACAAGGAATGGAAGCGGAGAAAAACAAAATAGATGATACGGAAACAACTGCAATAACAAACTTTGTCACGAGTGGTGCACTTACTACTAATAATGACGGTAAAAACATTTCTGCAATGCCAACTGATGCGGCTTTAGCAGCTAAGTCTGCTTCTGGTAATTGTAATAGCCATGTAAACGGATAGAAAATATAACTAATCCAATCAAATGTTGGCGTGAACTTCGCTAAGACGATACCAATTAATCCTACTGACATAATGGATGGTAAAATTCCCATTGTCATAATAAATCCGTCTTTTAAATTCATTGCAATATTTTTCATAATGCTCGGTGCAGACTTTGATACTTCTAACGCATCTTCCCAAGCACGTTCTAACATTTTCTCTTTATAAACAGGCTCTGGGAACCCTTCTTCTGTTACATATGTATCTGGTTTTCTACTAAGGGGCGGGATTCTTACGGTGATAGCAGTCACGATGAATGTTACAACAAGTGTAGTCCAAAAATAAACATTCCATAAATGCATAATATCTAATGTTTTTGCGATGATGATCATAAATGTAGCGGATACTGTACAAAATCCTGTAGCGATAATCGCCGCTTCTTTTGTCGTATACTTTCCTTCTTTATACACGCGATTCGTAATAAGGAGAGCAAGCGAATAACTTCCAACGAAGGACGCAACTGCATCAATCGCCGATCTCCCCGGCGTATTCCATAATGGCCTCATAATTGGACGACAAAATGTACCGATAAATTCAAGTAATCCATATCCGACTAATAACGCTAAAAACGCCGAGCCAATTGGAACGAGCAAACTTACTGATATGACTAGCTTCTCATATAAAAACGGTCCAACATCTGGCGCAAAGAACCAAGCTGGTCCTACTTTTAAACAATATAATATGCCAAAAACAACGCCAACTACTTTTAAAATAGAAAAACAAATGTCTACGATAGATGCATTCCATTTCTTCGTATAAAATGGATAAATCGCACCAATCGCCATAACAAATAATGCATAATAAGGTACTACGCCAGGAACCGAAGCCCTAATCCACGATACGATATGATCAATCATAATAGACGATGCACCATTTATCGTAACAGGAACGAAAAACATAAACACCCCAACGAGACTAGCAAGTATAAACCGAAGAATAATCCCCTTCTCTCGCCCTGTCTTAATTACATTACTCTTTAATTCAATTTCACTCAAAATTCGACACCTCCTATTATCTAAATATTCTGTATAATAATGTTATATTCCTTCTTTCCATTTCTACTATTTAATCATATGAAAAAGCCTATTTTAAAATAGGCTTTTCTATTACCTCTCATAATCATCCACAAGCACTTGAATGATACGATAAGATTCTTCTGCTACTTTTTCATTACTATCCCTATTCGTATCATATGTAATTAACGCCTTCCAAAGTGCCCATCCTCTCGCTCTATTCCACGTTTCTTCATCCATGCGTAATACTTCTTTAAATACATTTCTACTATTTTCATCAAAAAACGTCCAAGCCATCGCTGCATCACAAGCAGGATCTCCTACACCTAAAATACCAAAATCAATTACAGCACAAAGTTTTCCATCTTTAACGAGTAAATTCCCCGGTGCTACATCTCCATGAATCCAAACTGGCTTACGGTCCCATATTGAACTAAGTGCTACATTCCAAAGGTGCTTTAATAATGCCTCGTCAAAAACATCCTTATTATTTTCAATAGCAACTCTCGCCTCTTCATCATATACAGATATAAGTCCGCCTCGGTAAAAATTATGTGTTCCAGCTAAAGGTCCGTTACTCGCATTAATAGATTGCAATTCTACTAAAAAAGATCCTAAGTCCGCCGCAAATTCATTTAAATCCCGAACGTTTTGTTTCGTAACTGTTTCTCCCTCTATCCACTTATTAATAGACCAAGGCAATGGATACGCTTCAGACGGATTTCCTTTCGCAAGTGGGGTAGAAATCGGTAAAGAAAGCCCCTTATTTAATATAGGAAGCCAACTATTTTCTTTCTCTACTTGCGGTGCATATGCCACATCACTTGGCAATCTTACACTCATCTCATCCCCTAAGTGAAACGTCCTATTATCATGCCCACTAAACTTTACAGGTTTCACTTCTAAATGGGCCCATTCAGGAAACTGTTCCTGTATTAACTTTTCAACTAAACTTACGTTAATTGGATGCATTCACATTCTCCTTTTCTTTTGAAACTTACTAAGCCCATCCGTACTTCCAACATATTCAAAACTATTTTTCTTATAAAAATCATTCAACGTACGATTATGCCCCACGCAATCTAACTTCAAATACTCTTTATCACATTGCACATTCTCTTCTACCCACCGTAAAATCCATTCTCCTATTCCATTTCCCTTATACTTCCGTTTCACCGCAAATCTATGAATATATAATGAATTAGAAACTTCCTCTTTACCAAAAATATGTTCATCCCATTCATTTTGTTTAGGAGAAACTGTAACCGTACCAACTATTTCAGCTTCTTTCAGAACAACATATGTATATTTCTCTCTTATACATTCTAGTATTTCAGCCGTAGCTTCCTCTCCTAAAAGATACTGCCACTGATCCACTTCTTTATATTGTAGCCATTGTGCTACCTCTTTTAATAAAAGGATAATACTATCACTTTCATTTTCAGTAGCAATTCGAATTGCATATTCTTTACTTATATTTCTCTCCATATTGCCTTTCCCCTTTCAAATTGCTACCATACTGACAAACGAGTCCTTCCATCATTTTCATCTGTAATATATTCTACATAAAATCCTTGATTCACTGCGTTTTCATACATTAATTCAATCGATTTTTGATCTTTCGCATAAATTTGTATGTATTGAGCATCCACCGCTAATACAACTACCTCACACTTGCTTTCCTTAAACTCTTCGTATGTTTCAATATCTATCGCTATTTCTCCTTTAGGATATGCTTTTAAATCTGCAAAAATAAGATAATATATGTTGTCTTTAACTAACTTTTTCAACGCTAACCCTTCCACTACACTTGGTTCTTCTGGAAATAATGCCTCATCCAATTCACCACGTGCTATTAAGTAGGACTCCTCATCCCTCACTCGCCAATCAAATACAGTAATATCAATTGGCTTTAATACTTTCCAAAGTAAATTATCATATCCATCTAGAATATCTACTGTAATCCCTCTTTTCATATGTCTGCTCCTAGCTTATTTATTTTTGTTCTATACATTATATATGAAATGTAATTACTATATTGTGTCGATACATAAGTACATCATAAAAAAACCGCTCCACTACTAGCGAAACGGTTTCCTTCTACTTACATTTACATATCTTATTCAATCGTTGCACTGCGTTTTAAAATAACTTCTAATATATTCACCACATCAGTCATTCTTAATGCTCACTTCGACTTTACAAAGTAATATAAAAACCATACTGCATGATTTTGTTCATCCGCAGCTATTCTCCGTAACAACTCTTTCAAATGTACATCCGATGTCTCATCTGAAATTTCCAAATAAAAATCTACTGTTTTTTGTTCATCTTGTATAGCGAACTCTAATCCTTGTAAATACGTATTTGGGCAGTCTTCAGTAATTTGTGGTTTTGGCTGCCTACCAGTTAAGTTCATATAAATTTGTACAAAGTTGTGGAAATGCTTTATTTCATCATTACGAATTTCAAGAATTTGTTTTTGTTCTACTTGATTTGGAGCCATATTCGCTAATTTTGCATAGCAGCTTATAGCGCTATACTCTCCATTTATAGCTTTTTCAATATCACTAATTAACTTATCATTCTGCCTATACCAATCATAATAATTCGAATTATACATCATATCCCCCCATACTTTCGCTTAACATTTTATGCATTTAGAAATAGTAGGAGCCTGTGTATATAACGGGACGGCTTTAGATTGAAAGAAAAGTTTGAGAAAAGGGTCTATTTTGTAAAGGAATTGCTTATTCATAAAGTGAAACTATAATCAGTGGGGATTTTACTACACGGCAAATAGCGGATAAAATATCACTATTTTTTTGTACGCTGTTGCTATAAATTCGCGAATGAATCAGGTTTCCAACCAGATGTGGTGTTGAGATGCGAAGCTATTATGAATCCAGTCATATAACTAGGAGGTACCACTATGCCATCTTTATTTAAAACTATGGCCTTCCAGCTGAAAACCGAAAGACTTGAGCTTAGTATGTGGGAGGAATCCGATTCCGTTTGGCTGAGCAAATTAATTGGCGAACGTGGCGTGGACATTCCAGCCGTTGATTCCGTTCGTAACCGGCTTATTGAGATGCGCAAGAAGGCAGACGAAAATGGTATTTCCCTTCTCACTATTCGAAGGAGAGACGAAGGCGATTTCATTGGGTACTGTGGCTTAATTATCGGTCGTTCCACACTTGAAGAGCCGGAGATTGCATACGAGTTGTTCCGCAGCGCTCATGGTAAAGGTTATGCGACTGAGGCCGCATCTGTTGTACTGGACGCGGCGATTGCTACTGGGCGCCAAAGACTTTGGTCGACTGTAGGTGCTTGGAATATCGCTTCCCTCCGGGTACTAGAAAAGATAGGATTTAAGCGACATCACAGTACGTGGGATGATGAACGTGGTGAGATTGTTTGGAACGTACGCGATCTTTAAAGATTTCGCCTTAATTCTAAACACTACACTTTTCAACAATCAGGCATTTACATTGAGAAAAAATCACAAACAAGCCGTTTCACTAATTAGTGAAACGGCTTGTTTTTAAGCGTTCAATTCTGTTTTATGCCCTTTTACTACACTACGTTTGAGTGCAGTTGCTAATATAGTAACCATACTTACTATACCAATCCAAACGAGTACAGTAACAGGTGTATTCCAGCTTAACCCTTTTCCGAAGAAGAAGATTTCTCTTAGGCCTTCAATCATAAATTTCATTGGTAACCATGAGTAAACCCAGTCTTGATAAAACGGAGACAACATCTCAGGTGCTAATGATAATAACGGTGCCCCGAAGAATAGTAATAAAGCGAATAAACCGATTCCTTTTAACCCAACTAATGATAGTACTGCAGATATCATTAAGAAGAAACTAAAAGAAGTAATGGATAAGAATAGAGCTGTATCCGTGAAGTTCGAAATATTTAACCCTACCATCCCATCTGCAATCCATGTAAGACCAAACCCAATTACAAGTGTCGCAATAGCTCCTGTTACGATTTGTTTTACTTTTAACAGAAAGTTTTCTTTTCTTGAGCTTACTGGCATTTTACTAATCGCAATAAAAATAATCGCTGCACTAGCTAAACTTGCAATCCATAACGGCTGGAATAATGATATTGGTGAGTTACCGTTCGCACTATTTTTGCCGACCTCATTCACATTTTTCACGTTCTTTACAATAGGTGTTACTAATTTCTCAGCTTGATTTGTTGTTACAGTAGCTCCTTTTGCTTTCAACCCTTCTAATATTTGTGTACGAACAGTATTGTTCATATTATCAACAATCGCCTGTAATATTTGCCCTGCCATAGTTGATGCAGCCGTATTCATTCCTTGATTAATATATATTTCTATCTCAGGTGAAGATGGCTGTGGTGTTCGTAACGACGCTTGTTTTGCGCTAAATTCTTTCGGGATGACTAATGCCGCGTAATACTCTTTATTGTTTAATCCCTTTTGAACGGCTTCTTTATTTTTTACTTCTACCCACTTCACTGCGGGTTCTTCCTCTGATTTCGCTGTTTTTTTCATGTTATCAACGATCGTTTGCCCCATATTCATTTTCGGTTGATTTGGAATTTCTACACCTTGATCCTCATTTACAATTGCAATTGGCAAGTTTTTCGGCTGCGGTTGAACAGTTGGAAATAGCGTTAATGAAAAAATAAAAACCACAAGTAGTGCAATAACTGGTGATAAAAATAAAAGTTTATTTTTAAACATTTTCTTTTCTCCTCCCTTAATTTGATCTATAATAACCAACAACGTGTTGTTTATTTATATTTTGAATTATATGTTCGAGTTGAACCTTATACAATAATCAAAAATCGTGAATGTGTTGGTTATAAGACACATTTTCCAAATGTGTTGAGTAAAATTAAGGAGGGATATGCTTTGCGCGATAGTAATTTAGATTTGCGTGTTGTTCGTACGAAAACTGCCATACGAAATGCATTGGTGGAGCTAATTGAAGAAAAAGGTTTTGACGCCATTACAGTGAAAGATATTACAACGAAAGCAAACATTAATCGCGGTACTTTCTATGCGCACTATCAAGATAAATTTGATTTAATGACAAAATGCCAAGAAGACATTATGTACGAGTTTTCTAGCATTGCTAAACAGAAATTCCCGGAAGTTATTGCTGACCTTGGATCAAATCCTACTCCAACAATGCCATTTATACTTATCACTTCTATTCTTGAATTTCTAAATGAAAATAGTGATTTTATGAGAGCTGTACTAAGTCCGAAAGGAGATTTATCTTTCCAAACAAAACTGAAAGACTTTATGTGGAAAACATTATTTGAAGATACGAATGGTCCTCTCATTAATAAGGAGAATTTACTTGTTCCAAGCGAATATTTAACTTCTTATATGGCATCTGCACATATAGGTGTCATCCAACAATGGTTAAATAATGGACAAAAAGAAACACCTGAGGAGATTGCTCGCTTTTTATCAACAATCGCAGTTCATGGACCTTTTTATGCTGCTGGCTTAAAGAAATAAGCCCGCTTGCTTAGTAATTTCTATTATTTTATTAATAACTTGAAATTTATGTTTCTGTAAAAAAAGCTGTTGAAAGGACTCCCCTTCAACAGCTTCTACATTATTAACGATATAAACGAACTGCACCTGCAGAATTATCATCTGCTTGTCCAACTACTTCAAATTTCAATCCAAATTTCGGTAATTTACGTCCTGCATCTGGGATTAAATCATTTATATACAATTTAGAGTCATCAAACTTCGTTACACCTGGTAATCCTTTGTAATCATATGTTCCGCGTGTTGGAGATACCACTTTCCATGCTGGCGTTTGGTTAAGGGAGAACGCAGCATCTGCGATTTGGAATCGTGTACTATTTTTAACAGTTGGTTTGCCGTTTAGTGTTCCAACAATTGCCTCTGGGTGAGAGTCAACAACTCCTAAGAAACCTTCACCTGGATGTAAACCAACCCAATTATCTGTAAAGCTAGAGTCTGCATACCATACTAGCAGACCTGTATTATATGGTACACCACTGCTATATTTTAACGCTTGATCAGCACCAGCATAGTTTCTCCACTCTAAATAGTAGTTATGCTTCTTCTTATCAAAACCGTCTGCTACAACAAAACCATTTAATTTAAATTTCGTTTCGCCTTCTGCATCATCAGAGAACACAACATTTCCATCTACAGTTAATGTAGCATTATCAAAAGTAAAACCGGTCGGCGCTAAACCACCATCTGTAATGTATTCGAATACTAATTTTACTTTTTGACCTTTAAATTTGCTTAAGTCATAAGACTTATCTACCCATTTACCATCTGTTGTGTCTAGACCATTTTTCACATTTTTTTCACCAATTCGATCCACTAACGTTTTCGTACCATCTTCTTTCACTGCATGTACTTCAAGGAAGTCATAATCCGTTTCAATTTCATACATTGATTTATAATCAAACCTCGCATTTGTTGCATTTGTTAAATCAAACACTGGCGTTTCTAATGTTGTATGAAGGTTATCACCTTTTGTACTATAGTAGTACTTCTTACCGAATGCAGGCTGAATACCTTTCACCTCTTTATCTGGTAAGTTAACACGAATCAGACCAGGACGATTTGATTTCGTTACACTTTGATCTAAATACGTCGCATAGCCAATACCACGATTTAATTTATTATAGTCAACCTCTACAATATTTGCCCAGTTTCCACCTATGTTCTTTTGAAAGAACTCTTTGTTTTGCGGAGAGAAACTCGGTGGCATTGTTCCTGCAATTTTACCAGCCCAGCTACCGCCACTCATAACAGACCAGGAGTTAATTGGCTCACCTGCTCCTGTGTACTTCGTATCATACTCATCTGGAAGACCTAAATCATGACCAAATTCATGTGCGAATACACCAACCGCTCCGTCTTCTGGCTCAATTGTGTAGTCGTATGCTGCCATCTTACCGCCCCAGTTATCAACTTTTGCTTTTGTTCCTTCAATTGGATATGGTGTTCCAAGGTGCCAACGATGTGACCAAATTGCATCATCACCTAGTCTACCACCGCCCCCATCTTGCCCAACTCCAGCGTGAATGACCATTAAGTGATCAATCAGACCATCTGGTTCATTTTTATTGCCATCACCATTATTGTCATATTGATCGTATTCGTCAAATTCAGATAAATCAATACCACTTTCTACAGCCGCATTTAATGCCTCTTTTACAAAATCACGAGGTCCTTTTGGTCCCATATTATCATGACCGCCATCTCCTGCATCTGCGCCATAATCTGCCGCATTACCAGGAACTGTCAACCACTTTGTTACTGTGCCATCTACTGTATAACTACCACCAGATTGCTCTTCATAATATTGTTTAAATGTTGGTACTTTTGAACCATCAAAGAGTGTAAATGGCTCATTACCAAATAACATTTTTTGATAATGTTCTGGATTAAAATCATTTGAATACATATAACCTGGTACTTGATCAATATTGTTATGCTTAAAGTCCGCAAACTCTACTAGCAATACGAGAACTTTATCTTTACGAACATCACCGTTATATTGTTTTTGCTTCGCTGAAGTAGTTGGTACTTGGCCGTTTAATCCCCCTTTAACCGGCTCTTGTCCCGCTACTGGACCACTAGCAGGTTGATCTGCTTTTTCTTTCTCATCTGCTTTTGCATCTTTAACTTTTTTCAAAAAGTCAGCCGCTTCTCTCGTAACACTATCCCCCGCTGCTGGTTCTTTTCCCGCATTTTCTCCTTTTTTCTTCTCTACGTATTTTTCAACAGCTTTTAATGTGTCTTCTTTCGACGTAGATTCATTAATTACACCGCGTTTCTTGAGCGCATCTGCTAAACGCTCCTCTTGAATTAAATTTTCATCAATCGGACTTAAAGTTCCTCCATTAGACGGCGTTGCCGCATAAACAGATTGACCCCCATACCCAAATGTGCAACTAAGCACAGCTGCCGCCGCAAGCGTAGACAGCACTTTAAAAGGTTTTTTCTTCATCCCTATTCCTCCCCAATATTAAATACGATACAACGTTTATATATTACGGAAAATTCAGAAAATTATCAATGCATTGTCTGAATTTGTAATATTTTTGAAAAAATCCTTTGTTTTAGATGAACATACATTCTGATTCATCAATATTTCAGAAAATATTGATGAAAGTTGATAAAACTATTAAAATCATAAAGAAATCGTCCACTATATTTAGTGGACGATTTCTTTATTTATCTAAAATACAACTACAACACTTCAATATATCCTTCTGTTCCATGTACCCGAATCCGTTGCCCGTCTTTTATTAGTTTCGTAGCGTTCTCTACTCCAACAACTGCTGGCAGGCCATACTCACGTGCAATCACTGCTCCGTGCGTCATAAGCCCGCCGACTTCAGTGACTAACCCTTTTATAGAAACAAACAAAGGTGTCCACCCAGGATCGGTAAATGCCGTAACTAATATATCTCCATCTTCCAAATTCGCGTCTTCCATGTTTAAAATAACGCGTGCTCTCCCCTCAACCACTCCAGAAGAAACAGGCAAACCTACAATTGCTTCAGCCGGGAGATTTTCGCGTTTGTACTTACCTGTAATGATTTCTCCATCAGACGTGATAACACGCGGAGGTGTTAGTTTTTCATATAATTTGTACGCATTTTTTTGTTTATGAATAATCTTGTAATCTAGTTTATTTGTGCGGACGACTTCGTGAAGTTCTTCAAAAGTTAGATAGTATATATCTTCTATTTCATCCAGAACATTATTTTGCACAAGTTTCTCTGCTTCTTTCAGTAATGCCTGCTTATATATGAAATAACGATGAATCATGCCGTATTTCGGATATTCACGATAACCGATGAAATTGCGGAGGTTACAAATCATTCTCTTCGTCTCTTCTACTTTTTGTTCCCCATCCGGCAAGTGCTGCAATCGCTCTAACAACTCTTTTTCTTTTTTCAAAGCTTCCTGCAGCCCTTCTTCAAACTTCCGCTTACTAGCACCATATTCAAAGTCTCTTATATGATTTAAAATCATCTGTATAATTGTAGCTGGCTGTTCACTCCAGCGCGTTTTCGTAATGTCGATTTCTCCGCTGCATCTCATTCCATATTTATTTAGAAAAGCATCGATTGCATCCCGAACTTTTTCCCCGCCTTTAAACTGAATTAATTCATCTAAAAAGCTGTCATCTTCTACATGCTGTAAATACGCAATGACTTCCGGATACGGCCGAATCACATCTGCCACATCCAATAACGCTAGCCCCATTTCTGACGTAATATTATGTTGTACAGATTGTGAAAGTACATCTGCTGCATTCTTTTCCCCTAGCCATTGTTCTATTTTTTCATTGATCCATGATAAAGCATTCATACCTGCCATAATTACAGCCATACTTTGCGGATCAAATAATATTTTCTTTAATTGCTGGATATCTTCTAAAATAAAACTAAGTACATCTGATCCTGATTTCATTTGAATGTTTTGTTTTAACCCTTCGATCGATGCTTCACTATTCTTTATTAAATCCGTAACGATTGCTGGATCATTTTCGATTTGTGGTTGTGAGCCTGCAGGCGGCATTCTCTTACTATTTTCTTTTTCATCATCCGGTAACAATTTGATAAAATTATCTCGCTCTATTACAGTCATTAATGCATCTTTAATAAGCGGCTCCGACTCACCTATTGTATTTAATAAAAACTCCCTACTTGCAGGTGAAGCCAATCTTTGTGCAACATCAACAAACAACCTTCCCCCAGCTTGAAACCTTGGTCCGAAAGATGTTAACTGAAATAAAGACATTCCTAATGGCTTCAAAGGATCAGTCATCATTTGCTGGTGACCGACCGATACATATACGTGATTTTCCCCATCATTTACTTCTGGAATTGGATATAAAGTCGTAATCGGCCTACTTTGGACTATATAAAATGTATCATCAACTAAGCACCATTCAATATCTTGCGGACAACCAAAATAAGCTTCGATTTGTCTTCCGATGCGTGCTAGTTGTAAAATTTGTTGTTCAGTAAGTGTTTGAACTTTTTGCTGATTAGGAGAAATTTTCTTTCTCTCTGTTCCGCCTTCTTTTCGTCCATAGATGGCTAATTTTTTCGTTGCGATGACCTTTTCGAGGTTCTGGTGCAACAATAGTGGAATGTGAAAAAAGAATAGAAGATTCCTAACGGAATGGAACTTTATGCTGTTAAACCAAAGAGTTCATTGATAAGATATATCTGCTTTTGGACAGACTTCTCCCCTTGGAGAGTTTGTCCTTTTTTGATCATATGCATAGCTTCTATTCCAGTAATCATTTTTATAGCTGTAGGGAATGATTTCAATCCTAGCATATTCCGAATCCGTTTTTTGATAAACCGATGATCTTGCTCAATGATATTGTTTAAGTATTTTTTTACACGAAGTGGTATACCGTGTGGTATACACTTTTCTTCCTTTAGTTCACGTACTGCAACAGGATAGGCTTTATCGCCATCAGCAGTTATCGAACGAGGTTTTGTGGCATGAACAGAAGCCAAGGCTTTCTTTAGAAAACGTTTGGCAGCCTTCGCATCTCTTTTACGACTTAAATAAAAATCAATCGTGTTTCCTTCAGAATCAATCGCGCGATATAAGTACATTTTCTCTCCTTTGATTTTGATGTATGTTTCATCCACACGCCAAGAATCATTGGTTGGTTTCAAATGTTTTCGAATACGCTCATTTAATTCTGGTCCATATTGATGCACCCATCGCATAATTGTTGTATGTACTAAGAATAATCCTCTTTCCTCCATCATTTCCACTAAATCACGAAGACTTAAGTTGTACCGCAGGTACCAACGTACGGTTAATACAATGATATCAGGCTGATACTGTTTCCATTTGAATATATTTTCTTTTTCCATACTGATCACACACCTTTTTTTAGTAATAGCACCAGTATTGCCAAGTTTGAAAGAGCATTTTCAAATCATTTCGCTTTTTTGCACCAGAACCTATTCCGGAGAAAATAAGGGGACAATTGGAGATAGCAAATAAATAAAAGAGCCAATTCATACGAGTTGGCTCTTTATTCTCTCTTCCATCTACCGCTGGGAGAATTCTTTCGGTAGATTTATTAAATTCGTTATCATTGTTTCAATAACCATTCTTCAATTACTTTCACTGTTTCATCTCGTTGTGCTTTTGGCGTAATTAAACTCGCATTATCACCTTTTTGCTCACCGTACATGCCAAAATTAGCATGATTCCCCCCTTTTATCATGTGCATAGTATTATTCTTTGACATTAACTTTTTATTGTTCTCTATTTTTTCTACAGTTGCTAAAGCATCTACTTCCCCGTAAATTGATAACATTGGAATCGACTTAGTAGAGAAGTCATCTGCAGGATACGAACCTAAGAAAATAATCCCGTCTACCTTTTCTTCATGTTGAAAGGCATACCTAGAAATCATAGCTCCACCCATTGAATGCCCCGCAACATACCATTTTTGAACTTCAGGATACTGTTCAATTACACTATCTACCTCATTTATTCCAAATATCGCTAAATTTAATGGTAACTTAGGCATTACTACAAAATGCCCATCTTTTGCAAGAGCTTCTCCTAAGTAACTATAAGCCTCGGCTTCTACTTTAGCTCCTTGATAAAAAATAACTCCTATTTTTGCATCTTTCTCTCCAAAAACTATATAATCTGCATCTTTTTTATCATCTACTAAAGACAAAGCCTCTTTCGTTGGTTTATAAGTAAACTGAGACCAAGTTAAAAAAGTAATACTTCCGATCATTAAAATACCTAATACAGAGTACAGAATAATTTTTATCCATTTCTTCACACATATGACCTCCCTAAGATGTGTATATTCTATACTTTAGATTATCATTAATAAACATAAAAACTCGAGCATTTTCTTTGTGCTCAAGTTTTCATTTACGTCTTTAATTTATACTATAAATTGTCCAAGATAAATATGTAGCAAATGCAGACCATAAAAAATATGGGATTAGCAACCATGCCGATACTTTAGATAAATTGGAAGAAAACATAATGAGAAGTAACGTAGTAATAGCCACTAGTAAACAATCTACTGTTGCTAAAAATAAATTTTTTTGGCTAAATTGAAAGTAGCTGAACGCTTGATTGAACATATAATTTAAAAGGAAAATAAACCAAAATATTTTTGGCTTGAATCCATAGTTGTTGTAAATAATTGCAACTGATAATGCAATAAGTCCAAATAATACAGCCCATATCATTCCGATTGTCATACCAGATGGTGTCCAAGACGGCTTTTCTAACGCGTCATACCAAGTACGATCAATAGGGAATAAAACACTAGAAACATAAAACAAACCATATGTTAGTAAAAATACTATAATACTAGATTTTTTCATAAACATTCTCCTTTTTACTAGAAAATTATAGAAACTTTATATGATTAGTATGTCCTTGTAATGGATAAAATTCTAATATTAAAATTCAAAATACATATTGTTTAACCTATTTCATACAAATTCTTTCATACTTTTATATGCACAAAGGGCTCTCTCCCGTGCTGCCTTATGATCAACAATCGGAAAAGGATATGTATCCCCAAGTTTTATATTGGATTTTTGTAAAATATACTCAGGTGCTTCCCAAGGCTTATGTATATATTTGTTTGGGATATCTCTTAATTCTGGTACCCATCTTCTTATATACTCTCCATTTTTATCAAACTTTTCTCCTTGTGTGATTGGGTTAAAAATACGAAAGTACGGTGATGCATCTGCTCCACTTCCAGCAACCCATTGCCATCCCATTGTATTATTTGCAATATCAGCATCTAGTAGTGTATCCATAAACCATTTTGCTCCTTCTTGCCACGGAATTAACAAATGCTTTACAAGAAAAGAGGCTACAGCCATTCTTGCCCGGTTATGCATAAAACCTGTTTGCCATAGTTCTCGCATTCCCGCATCAATAAACGGATAACCCGTTTTCCCCTTTTGCCATACTCTTAATAACTCCTCTTCCTTATCCCACGGGAAATTTTCAAAGCTCTTATTAAGAGGTTTATATACTGTAAATGGATAATGATATAGTAAATAATAAGAAAACTCTCGCCAAATTAATTGACGTATAAAGCTATTAACTTGTTTTTCAAAAAGACTACATTGTCTTTCGGTACTTTTATTTATTAAGTAATGAAACATTAGCTTTACTGATATTTGACCAAATGAAAGATACGGTGCCAACATCGAATGGACATTTTGACCTGGAAAATCTCTTCCTTCACTATAAGAGACTAATTTACTAGAGAAAAATTTCTTGAATGTTTTATATGCCCCTTCTTCTGTCGGATCCCATATTACTTCCATATGAGATGTCCACGGTATAATCGGCAACAATTGTAATTCTGAAACAGATAAGCTTGCTGGTAAAGAGTTCCCCCACTTTATACTCTGCACTCTGCTAAAAGGTTTAGGTATTACCTGCTTTTGAAATGCATTGTAAAAAGGCGTAAACACCTTATATTCAGTGTTATCTTTCTTTTTAATAATCCACGGTTCTAATAATAAATGCGAATTAAATTCTTTACAGATAATACCTTTATCCTCTAACATCATTTTCATTTTTTGATTAGATTGTAATCTGTCCGGATCATAACAAATATTCCAATATACAGCCGTTATATCTAATTGCTCTATGAGAGAAAGTATTTCTTCCTCCGTACGTCCTTTACGAATTATTAAAGTAGAGCCCAATGCCTCAAGTTGCTTCTTTACATCTATTACAGCATGGTGCAACCACCACTTTGACGCACTTCCTATTGAAAAAGTTTCATCTTGTATATATACAGGAAGAACCTCACCAGACTGAACAGCCTCAAATAGAGCTGGGTTATCATATAAACGAAAATCTTTTTGAAACATAACAATAATTTTATTTTGCATGGCTATCCTTTCTAATTCTTAAAGCATAATTCATTCTTTATTAGAACAAATACTTCTGTTATTTTTAAATGATTATAAGAATCATTTTTTGTAATTGCAAACAAACTCTTCTATCTTTAATGGATTTTTCCAACTCTTAATAAAGATAAAAATATAATGCACTTTGTACTTATCTTAAACTCTTATAAAATAAAAAAGAAAATGGAGAGAAAGATGAAAAAACAATTTTATAAACAATCAAACTTAAATACATCTATAGATTCAATAATCCTATGGACTTTTCAAAACCAAAATGCCATAAATACACTTTTGAATGAAGGTAAGCTTATAGCCGATCCTATTTTTGTTAGTAAAGAAGATTGCACAGCATATAAATACATTGTAAGACGCATGAAACAGAAAGGTATTGACTTTATTATAGATTTACCCATTTGGGCATGGCATTCATGCAATGGTTACCAAAAGAAGCCTACTTATGAGACTGCAAGAGAATTACTATCAGATATTCAATTAGAGAAAGAAATATACCTCATCGAATTCACATGTCCTAATTTTTTATTCATGTTAACAAACTATAGCGGATGGTGCGACATTTATTTTAAACTTACTGGCAATCCTAAAGCAAGTGTAACAAATGATGAAGAAAAATACTTATTTAATCTTTACCCTACCATTGAGGAAGAATGGGAATATCATCATATCCAAGCAACTCTACCCTACCTAAAAAAAGAATGGATTATACAAATAACTGAACTTAGTAAAATGAATGGATTTAACAAATAATATTGTTTATGAATGCTTTATTTAAGCATTCATAAACATAACAAATAGTCACATGAAACTAATACATTTAAAATAGCTTTTTTATAATGGAATCCTAAATATGCTCCTTACTACTATGATTTTGTATACATGCAGTTTACTCATTTAGTTTTGGTCTAGTTTGTAAATATAAATTCAAATCTGGACTTGAACCGTTAATAATTATATCTCGAACAATTTTAGAAAGTACCATACTATAAACTAATCCATTATCTCCATACGCATAGATAAAGTGACAATTTGGAAACTCTTCATACATTCCAATTATAGGTAAACCATCATGAGTACCACCATAAAAAGCACTTAAATAAAATTCAGGTTCAACTGTTATATTGGGAAAGAGCTTATTAAATTCATTCACTAATTTCTCTTTTTTATGGATTAATTTTGAATCTCTTTCTTGAGCAATGTTTGTATCTTCATCTAATCCACCTATAATAATCCTATTATCTACAGTAGTTCTCATATAAATATATGGTCTCGCAGTTTCCCAAATGAGAGTGCGTTTATACCAAGAAGATAAATCTTCCACAGGATTAGTAACAATTGCATATGAGCTAATCAGTGTAGCGTTCTTTTCCTTTTTAAATTCCAATCCTTCATATCCTGCAGCCACAATTACTTTATTGGCAGTAATAGAATTGCCCTCCTTTGTATAAAAGATAGCACATTCTTTCTCTAACTTTTTGCCAACAATCTCTGTATCTTCATAAATGTGAACTCCTTTATTAGAGGCTTGTTCTAATAAACTATGTGTAAATTTATAAGGATTTATTTCACCATCATTATACGTATAAATAGCTGCACGTTTTTTAAATGGATATCTCTGTCCAATTTGTTTTTCTGATAACCAAGCCGCTTTAAAATCATGCTTATGTAAATAATACAGTTCCTTTTCTAATTTCTTTATATCCTCTTCATAACTTGCATAATATAAGCTGTCACGTCGTTTAAAGTCAGAGCAATAAGGCAAGTTTTGATCAGCATATTCAATATCATTAATAGCTTGTTCACATAATTTCATATGCTTAACTGCATACTCTTCCCCAAATGTATTTACAAGTTCATAAAACATCTTATCACCTAAATATTGAATAAGTGCTGTATTTGTAAGGTTACTTCCATGTCCTACCTTTCTTTTATCAACGATAACAATATTTAAATCTGATTCACTCAAATAGTATGCTGATTGAGCACCCGAACTTCCTGCTCCTATTATTAGTACGTCACATTTTATATCTTCGTCCAAACGAGGATAAGAAGGTGTATTAGAAAAAGTCGTGTTCCAATATAATTTCCCTTTCTGTAAATCCATTTTAATTGCACCGTCCTAAATAAAATAGTTATATCCCCATCGGTATCTCCAAATCATTCTTACTATATACTTCTTATCAAAATTATCTTGCTATCATGAATAAAGGTTTTCATAAACCTAAAAGCCTTGTCTTAAAAATTTTTTCGAAAAAACGTCAAATAATTTTTTATTTTTATTATAAAAAGAGCAAAAAATCTCCATTTATAGAAGATTTCTTTTACTCTTTTTAAAGGAAATAAATCCAAATATTTAACATATTATAGTATCTACCAAATAAAAGTTGCTTATCTATCGATAACTTACACATAAGAATGCATTTGTTTCACTACTTTATTAACAGAAACTTTAACAACCGTTTCTTTTTCCCCTGTTCTATCAATCTTGAAACCATGAACTTTAACATCAGACGGTACTAGTGGATGATGACAAATCATATCTATACTCTTCTCAATATTTTCACTAACATTTTCTTTTCCACTTAGCCATTCATCAAGGCTACCACTTGAAAATTCAGGCATGCAATTTTCAAAGAGATAGTCTAGTTCCCTGTTATTTTTTATGGAATCACGTTGAATTTGTAGATTAACTACCTCAGTTTCTTTATCCTCTATTCCTACAACAAAAATTTCTTCAACATTTTCTTGATAAATAGCAATAATAATAGATCTCATTATATCTCCATAAGGATGTACAATTACAGAATCGTAGCTGTGTATAGTCAACATGTTTTCTTGTTGAATGTTAGTTACTTGTTGGATAATAGGCTCTATTTCATGTTTAATGTCTGTTAACAATAAAACTTTTTTATTCTTTGAATTCATATGGAGCACTCCTTCTTCATTATTGTATTTATGAAACTTTTAAGTTAGTAACAATAGTTGATAATTCATTACATGATTGTTACCAGTTTTTCCAGTGTCCCTCTGGATCAACACTTGCAAGTCTAACCCATCCATTTTGAACTTTTTCTCGAAATGTGAAATCATTATTTAGCAAACGTTCTATATATTGACTAGGCGCTTGAATTACAATTAGTAAACGAAGTGGTGAATGATACGTCTCACTATCTGACTGCATAACGGATTGCCAAGGTAAGCCTGGCAACAAATCACTTGCATTTCCCTGCATAACACCTAGACCCGCGGTTACGGTTTGGGTTGTTTTGTTTCCACTACCATAATAATGAGGAGCTACAGTTGAAGCGTAATATTGTAGATTTATCCACTGAGCTACTGTTCCTGGTCCTGCAATAATGTTAGCTAATATATCGCCACTTTCATCCTGTTTCCAATCATAATTATGGAGGAAAGCCCTACCGTCTAAGTCACAATCCTGAGTTAATTCTCGTTGCCCGATAATAAAAGATGCATTACGAGCTAATCCCCATTCTGGACGTATTTCACTCCAATCTTCTGCAAATCGATGTGCCTCTTTACTCGCATTTTTTATTTTCGTTTTAAAATTTGGTAATTGCGTTAAACGCTCTCTATTTGCATGTTGGCTCACATTTGGCATAATCGATTCGATACAATCAAATGCTTCTTGCGCAGTTTCCGAAAGTTCTGGGACGTAAATCCATTCCAATTCATCCACTGTTGTTTTATGTTCAGCTGCTGTAAAAATGGTATCCTCAGGAATTTTAATACCTTCCGCAAACAACGCCTCTCTCACTTCTGGGAGATTACATAAAGTAGCAAAAACTCTTGCATTGAATCCTCCTGCTGCTCCGCCACAAGCACCACACTCAAGTGCTGCAGCATAAGGATTGTTCGTACTTTGACTACTATGTCCGCACATTACAACTAAAGGAGCAAATTTTTCTGTCAGTCCCACCATTTTTAAAGCTTGACGCACATAGTTCACTTTTTCTTCTTTCGTAAAACCGATAGGTATCTCACCCTTTGTGTCATGAGCATGATTAAGCGAGAATGTTGTATCAGGTTTTTGTAACATAGTTTTACGAAGGTTACGAATGAAACCACCAACTCCTCTTGGAACAAAGCTTCTTGTCACCATCTGTAGACCAAGTAAAGGACCACTTAACTCAGGTAGCGCCATACTTGTCAGTACGTTCTGTTTCATCGTTTTAAAAGTATAACGCACCGAACTGCCTACCCTCTTACGTTGCTCATAAGATTTAAGTTCATTTTCATTTGTGAGCTCTTTTATTTGATGTTTCGGTTTGAGTATAACTGGCAAAGAAGGATGGTTGTTATTACTACCTAGTTCACTAGTTGCAATTGGTAACCCAAAGAAACCAGCTATTCCAAATGTTTCAAACGGACCTAATTTTTCAAGGTGGCGACGAAACGGTTCTGAACGTACATCAATACAGAATGCTAATTGAGCTAATACACGCTTTTTATCATTGGTTGCACGTTGTGTAGAAGCAATCTTCTCCCTTAATTGCTCTGCATGCGTTTGTTCCCAAGCTTCCAGCCAAAGTTTCTTGCGAATATTTTCATCAAAACGATAAGCGAATACTAATAATTCACTTTGTTCAGTAGCAGGCATTTGTAACCATTCCCGTGTTGAAATATTCCCCCAATAAATCCAAGAAGCTATAAGTGGGACGATCGAAACTTTTTTCTCAACCTTTTGATTTTTTAAAGGTAAATAAGGTTTTACAATAGCCAGCTCCATAGAAATTCGAACTGCTAAATATTCTATGAGAAGTTCCTGTTCCTGAATTGATTGTTGTGAGCGCCATCGTATCATTCCTGCCCACCCAGGCAAAGAAAGTAAGTGCCCTTCAAGGTAAGATTGTATGTTAGATTCAGAAATTCCTAGTTCAGATAATGCTCTCGCTAAAGCTACTTCGGCATCTTGTGCCCAATTTTTTAAAACTTTACGCTCATTTTTACTGAGCGCTGGATCAAATTTAATAAGGTGTTGCCATGCGCGATAAAAACCTTTCTCTCGATTTGGCATCGTCCAATTTGATCCGGATTCATCAAGATATAATTTACACCATTTAATGATATGATAATTAAGAACATCAGATAGGTTTTCACTATTTTGACTCTCTATAAGCGAACTTATTGGCTGCATAACAGAGGCTTGCATACTTGCTGTATTTATATAATTCATTTCTTCTGCCAATTTATTTACTTCTGGCGATGATAATAGACTAGAAGGTAATTTTTCTAACTTTAAAGCTGCTTGGCAAAACAAGTGCCAATCCTTTTGCGATCATCATCATCGCTAACGTTGCAATAAATGGGGGAATCTTCAACTTTGCAATTGCAGCTCCAGAAATTAAACCTACTACGGCACCTATTAAAATACCTCCAAGTACAGCTACCCAAACTGGTAAACCTAAGTTGACAGCAAATACACCTGTCATAACCGAAGACAAGGTTAGTACGGTTCCACAGGATAAATCAATTCCACTTGTAACGATAATCATCGTTGCCCCTAAAGCAAGGATGCCTGTAACAGCTGTCGATAAAAAGATTCCTATAATGTTATCAAATTGTAGAAAATTAGCTGAAGTAATTGAAAAAATGACAACAAGTACAATTAAACTTGCAAATGCTAGAAGCTGTTGAAGCGCGTTTGAATTTATCCCTTTCCTCATCTTCCCTTCAACTGGAAGTTCGACTACCTTTTGTATTTCCATTTTTGTTCACTCCTTTATCATCCGTTACTATTCATTACATCATTCGTTTTGTTGCAAGAGTCATAATTGCTTCTTGCGATGCTTTTTCATCATTTTTCAATTCTCCTGTTATTTTGCCTTCACACATAACAATCACGCGGTGACTGATCCTTAAAATTTCAGGAAGCTCTGAGGAAATCATAATAATAGATTTTCCTTGCTGTGCTAAATCATGTAGTAACTTATAAATTTCGTCTTTTGCCCCGATATCAATACCACGAGTAGGCTCATCAAAGATTAAGACATCTGAATCTCTAGTCAACCACTTGCCAATAACAACTTTTTGCTGATTCCCTCCTGAAAGATTTTTCACTAATTGATTACCTGATGGTGTTTTTATTTTTAACCTCTTAATTAATTCCTCAGATTGTTGATCCACTTTCGATACATGCATCCAGCCGAAAGGTTTTACATAATCTTTCATCGATGCCATTGCAATATTTGTTTTGACATCCATCCCAACTAGAAGTCCAAACTGTTTTCGATCTTCAGACAAATAGCCAATTCCATGTTGTACTGCATCGGAAGGATTTTTAATATTCTGTCTTTTTCCCTTAATAAAAATCTCCCCTGAATCTAGTGGGTCTGCCCCAAATATGGCACGGGCTACTTCTGTTCTTCCAGCACCCATCAATCCAGCAAAGCCAACGATTTCCCCTTTATACAGTTCAAAACTTACATCTTTTATCGTGTTCCCTCTCTTTAAATTTTTTACTTCAAACACTTTTTCTCTCGTTCTCTCTTTCATTTCTGGTTTTTGATTGTTATCAATTTCTCTTCCAACCATCATGGAAATAATTTGTTCAATCGTTGCATCCTTCGTGTTCATCGTTCCTACGTATGTACCGTCTCGCATAATCGATACACGGTCCGTAATTTTCTTAAGCTCCTCCATGCGGTGAGAGATATATACAATTCCCACACCATCTTGTCGTAATTTCCGAATCATAACAAATAATGCATCGATTTCAGTATCCGTTAAAGCTGCGGTTGGCTCATCCATAATCAGTACTTTTGAATCAAAAGAAAGAGCTTTAGAGATTTCCACCATTTGCTGTTTCGCAACTGTTAAATTGCCTACCAATTCTCTTGGGTCTAGATGAATGTTTAACCTTTCAAATAGTTTTTTCGCTCTGTTATTGAGTTCTTTTTCATCCAAAAAAAGATTAAATAGCCCTTTAGGTTCTCTTCCAATAAAAATATTTTGGGCAACTGTTAAATGCGGAGCCAAATTAAGTTCCTGATGAATAATGCTGATTCCGAGTCTTTGTGCTGCTTTTGTATCTGGAACCTCTATTTCTTTTCCTTCATACGCAATGGTTCCAGCATCTCTTTGATAAATTCCTGTTAAAATTTTCATTAATGTAGATTTTCCGGCTCCATTCTCTCCCAAAAGTGCGTGAACTTCGCCTTTTTTCAATTCAAATCGCACATTAGAAAGCGCTTGCACTCCAGGGAACGCTTTACTAATTCCATCCATTTTCAGCAATAATTCACTCATCCTATCACCTACTACCCTATCAAATTTTTAATGAAACAATATATTAGTTTAATAATGCGTTAATCAGTAACCACGCCCTTTTTTAAAATCATATTGGCATAGAGAGCACTTTCACTCGTTGCAACAATTGCATACGCCTTCTTTGCCCTCTCATAAAATGCAAAGCGGTCACTCATCTCAAAACCATCAAAATGAGTATCATATTTTTTAATTGTCGCATCATATGTTTCCCAAATGGAGGGCGTGGTAGGATCCCCTTTTACGACTTTCATTAATGAAACAGAATGATTACTATACGTATCGAGTGGAAAGAATTGCAAAATTGCCTGTAATACTTCAAGAACCCCATGACCTTCACATCGAATGAGCTTCGTCCCGCAAGAGGCAGCGGGGAAATTGCCATCCGCTAAAACAATCTCATCCCCATGCCCCATTTCTAAAAGAACCTTCATTAAATCCGGACTCATTATTTTCGGTATTCCTTTTAGCATTTCTATCTCCCTTCCGATTTTTATCTTAACGAAAATACGTTTCAACTACTTACACTTTGTGCATCTATTTGTAACCTCGGTGTAAATATTTCATTAAAGGGACCTTCTTCATTATTTAAGCGTTTCAGTAATATATCGCCTACCCTTTCTCCCATTTCGTATGGTTTGTGCGCTACCGATATAATCCCAGGCGCTTGTAATAATTGTGCTGCTTCCACATCACCAAAAGAAGCGATCACGATGTCCTCTGGTACAGAGTAGCCTCTCCTCGTTAATTCAAGAAGAACACCAAATGCCATTTCATTGTTCAAAGATAGAATAGCTGACGGTTTCTCAGTGAAATTAAGAAAATAATCAACTGCTTTCATACCACCTTCTCTTGTGAAAGTGCTATTAAACGTATAGTTTTCATCTTCTTGAATCCCAAACTCTTCTAAAGCTTTCTGAAATCCTTCATAGCGCTCTTTACCTGTACTAACGTTTAACAATCCATTTACAAGACCAATCGATCGATGCCCCTGTTGTAAAAGATAGCTCGTTAATCTATAAGCACTTTCAAAATTACTTTCTACAACCGAATCTAATTTTGAATCTCCAATCTCAACAGTCCGATCAACTAAAACTATTGGTACACCAGCTTGATGAATACTTCTTACTCTTTCTTCACAACCTCCAGCAGTAGCCAACACAATTGCATCTACCCGTTGTTCCACTAGTAGCTGCAACAATTTATCCTCTTTTTTAGGATTTTCATGACTGCTACAAAAAATAAGGTTATAGCCCTTTTGCTGCACAATATCTTCAATCGCCTTTGAAATTGTCATGTAATAATGATTTGTGATATCCGGAATCACAACACCAATCGTGTATGTTTTATCTTGCTTTAAACTTCTAGCAATCGCATTTGGTTGATAATTAAGCTTTTTCACAGCTAAAAAAACACGATCTTTAATGTCGTCACTTACAAATCCACTTTCGTTTAACACTCGAGATACTGTAGCTGTAGACACATTCGCTTCCATTGCAACATCTTTAATTGTAGACTTTGCCATTTCATCACTCTTTCTTAGTTTTCAAGAAATCGTTTACTTCAGTTTTGTTTAAACCCTTATTCCATCCATGTAAACGATTACTTAGTAGTTTACATGGATAATAATAATTTAATTTTCAGAATATTTCAAGGCTTTTTACAAACATTTTTTTCTCAAAAAATTCACCTATACATCAGATAACCTGAAAAACGTGAATGGAGTCATTTTTTTCGTGATTAAATCCACGTTTATTACAACATTCTACTGCCGTCATACCGTTCTATTTTGAAGTTTCATAGCACATAAAAAAGAGCCTACTCGATTGAGTTGACTCTTTCCTTTATTTACTCACCTGTTTCAGAAAATCGTTTTATACGTTCACCAATTTCATCGCGAACACGTTGAAATTCAGACCATTCTTTTCCTGCCGGGTCATCAAATCCCCAGTGAACACGATTTACGTGCGAAGGTGTCGAAGGACAAACAGAATCCGCATGACTACAAAGTGTAACGACTAAATCAGCATTATTTAAAATGTTTGTATCAATCATATCTGATGTTTGATTTGTTATATCGATATTCACTTCATTCATTGCTTTAATCGCATTTGGATTCACTCCATGTGCTTCGATTCCTGCAGAATATACATTCCACTTACCTCCTAAATATTGTTTACCCCACGCTTCTGCCATTTGGCTTCGGCATGAATTTCCTGTACATAAGAAATAGATTGTTTTTTTGTTTTCCATGTTGTTTTCCACCTTTGTTTTTAAGTTGATTGATCATTAAAATATTTACGTTTAAACCAAAAAGCGACATTTACAAGTGCAATCATGACAGGTACTTCGACTAACGGTCCAATGACAGCTGCGAATGCTGCGCCCGAATGAATACCAAACACACCAACTGCTACAGCAATTGCTAACTCAAAGTTATTACTACCTGCTGTAAATGCTAACGTTGTCGTCACCGGATAGTTTGCACCAATTTTTCTTCCCATAAAGAAAGAAACAAAAAACATTACAATAAAATAGATTAATAACGGAATCGCTATTCTTACCACATCTAGTGGCACGCTAACAATCATCTCTCCTTTTAAAGAGAACATAACGATGATTGTAAATAGCAATGCAAGTAATGTAAGTGGACTAATTTTAGGTATAAACACTTTTTCATACCACTGTCTTCCTTTTAACTTAACTAGTACAAAGCGTGTCAACATACCTGCTATAAAAGGAATTCCTAAATAGATACATACTGATTTTGCTACTTCTATCATTGTAATATTGACAATAGCACCTTCAATCCCTAACCATTCTGGAATTACAGTTACAAATACGTATGCATAAACTGAGAAAAAGAGCATTTGGAATACCGAATTAAAAGCAACTAAACCTGCCGCATACTCTTTATCCCCATCAGCAAGATCGTTCCAAACAATTACCATTGCAATACAACGTGCTAACCCAATCATAATGAGACCAACCATGTATTCTGGTTTATCAGGAAGAAAAATAATTGCTAACACAAACATAAGTACCGGACCAATAATCCAATTTTGTACTAAAGATAGCACTAACACTTTTACATCTTTAAATACTCGGCCCATTTCCTCATAGCGAACTTTCGCTAACGGTGGATACATCATTACAATTAAACCAACAGCAAGCGGAATAGACGTCGTTCCAACCTGTAATGTATTCAGTCCGTCTACTACACTAGGGAACACAAACCCTAAACCAATCCCAACAGCCATCGCTAGAAAAATCCATAGTGTTAAATATCGGTCTAGAAAAGATAAATGTTTCATTCTATTTTCCATCTCCTATTAACAACAAGAATTTTTAGCTACCTCATTTGAAGTCGCGCAACAAGATGACTCTTCAATTTTGTGAACATTACTATCTGCTTTCGTATAAAAGAATTCCCACTCATTCCCATCTGGATCTGTTACCCAAAACTTATCTTGCACTGCATAGCAACAAGTCGTATCCATCTCATCACGCGCGAAGAAACCTTCTTTTTCTAATCGTTCTTTATGCAATGTAATTTCTTCAGCTGTATCCACTTGGAAACCAAAATGATTTACCTGATTTCCCTTCACTTCATCTCGCACGTTCAGCGTAAAATTAAGTCCTGGCGTCTCTAATAAAAATTTTGCATAATCTGTTTTCACTTTAACTGGTGAAACACCAAATACCTTTTCATAAAATTCAATAGACTTCTCTAAATTCGTAACGTTTATACCGACGTGAACATATCTCATACCTTATTCCTCCTTTTTATATATCATTAATCAAATTTTTTTGATTAATAACTCAAAATTTTAACAGCAACTACCTTTCCCTGTTTTTCTAAAGATACAGCACAATTCTTCTGATAATAAATTATTCACTTCCGCATCATTTAAATCATAATAACTCCACGTACCTTTTGTTTCTTTTACAATCAAACCTGCATCTAATAAAATTTTTAAATGATATGATAATTTAGATTGCGTCATTTCAAAAACTTCTGTTAAATCACATACACACGTCTGTCCTCGCTGGCAAAGTTCATACATGATTTCTAAACGTTTCTGATCCGCCAACGCTTTAAACTTTTTCTCATAGAGCTGAAAATTTTGTGCCACTGTAGTTCACTTCCCTTCATCAACTTTTTTTGATGTTTATAGTATATACGTAGATGAGTTCTATATGCAACTTATTAATCAAGTTTTTTTGATTTATCTAAAAAACTTCCTCGCATCATATCTTTGTTACAATTAAAAAAGACCATAACCTTTTCAAAAATGAAAAACTATGGTTCTTTTTACAACTTAATAGTTACAATATTTCCGAGAAATGGAGTCTCTATAACTATTTTAAATTTTAATTTGATCATTATAGAGTAGTGCCCCATCACCCTCAATCTAAGAAAAACAAATACCCCAAAATGAGAAAAATCGATATGCTCTTGTTTTTGGTGCATATTCATAAAAAGCACGTCAACCTTTCTCATTAACATAAGAGAATAGTAACGTGCTTTTAATTTCAAAAATTGTCTAAGATGGTTGTGGGGCGGGCCCCTCATAAGAACGGTATCTAAAAGATTGTATGATAGGTGTTAGTTCCATTCCAATGGCCTCAGCCGGCAATTAACTCAAATACCGATTTCGGATGACCGCCATGTGATGAAGTTCGTGTCCTGCGACGCCGTACGCGAGGGCGCGCGCCGTAATGCTTAGGTTGTTGGCTGTGCCCTTGCGGGTCCACGCCTCAGCCGGTAGCCCGCGCAGCAATGTGATCGTTGATTGCCGTACGGCCCGGTAGTCTTCGGCCAATTGTGCGGTTGTCCAGCTTCCGAAAGGAGGTATGAACAATTCCTGATCGAAACCAGTCAGAGGTGTCTGGTCCCCTCTTGCGAACCGGAGCAGGCGGTAGGTCATGACGCGTTCCGCGTCTGCAATGTGGCCCACGACTTCTTTCAGCGTCCATTTCCCTTCCGCATACCGATATGCGGCCTGGCTTTCGGTCAACGATGCCAGGAGCTCGGTCATTTGCTTTTCCTGGGCGAGCAGAATATCGATGATGTTACCGTCCGGCACCAAACGGATATATTCGCCGGAGCTTCCGGCGTATTCTTCTTCTGACGGTCTTTGATTCATGCGTAGTCACCTCTTATATGTAGATATAGAAAATTATAGCGCTCGTCTATGTCTAACAAATTCGCGAAATGATAGAACTTCCCTTCTAATAAATGAGGATAAGCAACTATTTAGTCGGTCGCCACACTATCCTGATTCGTTAGCACAATAAGCAATGCTAATCAATGATGCATAAAAATTAGAAGTTATACAATATTTCAAAGTTATTAATATATATTAGATTATTCCGAAACATATATAAATACATTTTGTCGAAACTATTAAAAAGGGAGAATTTCTCTAGCTGGAGAATTAATAATTGTGTTACCAATATGTAAAAATCTCAATTTAAAATTAAAGGAGAACAAAATGGGACAAATAATTGTATCGATGTACCTCTCACTAGATGGTGTCATGGAGGAACCAGCTTGGACTGCTCCATATTTCAATGAAGAAGTAGCAAAGTTTCAATCCGATTTACTGTTTGAAAGTGAAGCGCTTCTACTAGGGCGAGTAACCTATCAAGGTTTTGCAGCTGCCTGGCCTTCTATGACTGATGAAGAGGGTTTTGCTGATAAGATGAACAGCATACCTAAATTTGTTGCTTCAACAACTTTGGAAAAAAACGAATGGAATGCAAATCTTATCAAGGGTAATATTGTAGAAGAAATATCGAAACTGAAGGAACAGCCCGGTCAGAACCTTTTAATTTATGGTAGTGGTGAGCTTATACAGACATTGATGCAACATGACCTCATTGATGAATATCACTTTATAATCAATCCCGTTATCGTAGGAAGCGGAAAGCGTCTCTTTAAAGACCAGAGCAATACAAAAGCATTAAAACTTATAGAAACAATAACGACCAGTTCAGGTGTCGTTATTCTTTCCTATCAGCCGGAGAAAAAAGAATAATTATTGATAAATTATATAAAAAAAGATTGACTCTTTCAGATCAGGAAAAGTTAAAAATAACTTCCAATAACGAGAATAATGTAAATAAGCTGTCCATGTGGACAGCTTATTGTTTTTTTGCTTAGCGTGCAAAATTCGCGTCTTGTTCGCGGGACTCCAAACAGTACGATTTTATTTCAAAGACACAACGATCTTACTACACACTTTTTATTTATCCCACACTCTCATCTGCTACTATTACTATTTTTTATTACTAATGTTGCCGTTTCACTCGGGTGGCTAAGAGGAAAATGATGGCCATATGGAACAAAATCAACCTTACCAAGATGCGATGGAGCAGAATAGGCTCTGTCATAATCCCCCCAAATAATGTGAAGATTATACTTTGTTACTTCATTGAAATCACCTTGATCGTTTTTCAGTAGTAAACTGTTAAGCTGAACCGTAGTATTTAAAATTCTAGGAGAAGTAAAACTTTTACTTATCTTTTCAATATAATGTTCAGGGATGCTCTCCGTACTTTCAAACAAACCATTACTTAATAAATAACGCCCTATCAAATTAGTAGTTGCTAATTTTAATGTCCATTTGTTCATAACTTGAGGAACATTTAGCGATTTAGCATTTTTTTTAGCAACAGGTGGCTGAAGTAAAGTGATTGAATACTTCTTATCTATGTACTCTTGTACCAATGCTTCCAGAAGAATAAACGCACCGAATGAATGTCCAATTAGATGCGCACCATTCGTAGCTTTCTCCAATAACTTTTTCACTACATTCAAATAGATATCTAGAAGATTTTTCTCTCGTTTAAAAGGAGACCGTCCCAAACCTGGAAGATCCAAGATCCATACAGGTTGACCAGTTTTTTCATGAAGCTCTTGTGCTAAAGGAAATAAATCCTCTCCATCACTCAATAAACCATGTAATAAAATAAACGGTTTACCCTTTCCTTGTAATTGGTAAAGGGTAGTGTTATCGCATAATGTTCGTTTAAATAAATGATTATGCCGGCCATTTTGATACATTATTCGATAATCCAGATCAGCTACTACGGCAGGGAAAAATTTCATTACACTCGTCTTCTTAAACCAATCTCCTCCCATAATTTTTTTCGCTGAAACATTTGAAAATTTTTGTTTTGTAATAAAATTCAGTCCATCAGAAGGAATTTTTGTTATTTTACTTCCTCCACTATTCATAATTGCTTTCATAAATGGCATTGGAACAGAGATTTTTGGTGCCCTCATATTCATACTTTCCGACATAATACTTAATAATTCAGCAATGTTTTGATCGTGCTGTTTGTCTTCAACAAGTGTATATGTTTGAATAGTCGGTTGCTCCAATCTGAAAACCTGCACAATAAACTTCGCAAGCTCATCGTTTGAAATAAGTGGTAACCTATATCCCTTACCTCCAGGAATCACTGGCATGAGCCCTCTTCGCATACTCAGCACAAGCAAACCTAATCCTGCTATCTGCTCTGTACTCCCTGTTTTACTACTACCGACTACAGTTGGCGGATTAATTACAGAAAGCGGATAACCTACTGCTGATGCCTGCTGACGGATATAAAGATCTGCTAAAAATTTTGTTCTCTCATATGGATTTTTTATTTTCAAGTAATTGTTTCCTTCTTTAAACACATCAATTGTAATCTTGCTATTTTTATCATCAAAGGGACTCATATAACCTACAACATGAATAAATTGTTGCAAACCCTTCAATTGATGAATACTTTTAGCTAATTCACTAATATGTTTGGCGCCATTTAAAAATACGGAAGCTGCCTCTTTACTTGTCGCTTGAATATCCATGGGGCCTCCTGCGTGAATAATCACATCCGTTTTCAATACCCTCTCCTTATCTTCAGCACTTAGACCTAAATCTATTTTCGTCAAATCACCTTCAATAAAGTGCATAACTTCCTTTTTTAAGATGCCTCTTTCTTGAAAAAGGCGTGTTGCTTTATTTTTCGACCTCACTAAAAGAAGAATTTTAACATCCTCTTTGGCTAATTCTTTTACTAATTGCTTTCCAATAAAGCCTGTTCCACCAGTTAAAAATACTGTTCTCATATAAAATCCCCCTTTTAGTACTACTTAGTACTAATTTGATGTAAAAAAAATGCTTCTTTTATCGAAGCAATTTTAAAAAATGATCTGCTGTTTTCGTGATTACAGTTGCATCCTTCAATGTTTCTGAAATAAATAACGCTCCTTCAAGATTTGTAATAAAAAGTGATGCAACCTCATCAATATTAATCGTATTTCTAAATTCTCCATTCTCTACCCCTTGTTTAAGTAATAGAGAAACTTTCTTTTGTAATCCTGTAAAAAAAAGACCTATTTTTTCTTTTATTTGCGTGGCCTGTTTAGGACTTTGAATATAAAGAGTAATAAATGGACAGCTTCCCTTATACTCTCTCGATTGAACTCCTTGTGATAATTGCTTTAAAAACAGTTGGATACGATCTTCAACTAAAAATTGGTTCTGAGAAAGTACGTCATCAATTGCAGATTGATACATTTCAATCCAATAATCAACGACCCCTTCTAATAATACTTCCTTATTAGAAAAGTGATAATACACATTAGACTTTGAAACTTTGCTTACACGTACTAATTCATCCATACTTGTATAAGCAAACCCTTTTTCTAAAAATAATGTTGCAGCTACTTCAATCACACGTTTTTGATTCATTAATTTTATCTTTGTCATAACTAGAACTATATAGTACTAATTTAAATATTGCAAGTATTTATGTTAATTTTTAAAAAAGTTCCACTAACATTGATTTTACTGCAAAAAATCTTATTTTGAATAAAGTTGAACTGAACCCCGAAATTGTTCATTCACTATCGTCTAATCGGGGGCACCATACATACCCGTCAACTTAAGAAAAAGAAATGCCCCCTGATTCAAGTTGCCTAGCGAAAAAATCACGTTTTAATAGACTTCTTTAGTATGCCTATCTTTCTATAAATTACTAGATTAGCTTGATGGCTATGGAGTAGTGACCCTATAAACAAAACCCGCCAGAAACATCTAAAATCTGCCCCGTTACCCAGCGGCTATCAGAAGAAGCAAGGAATGCTACTGCATCTGCAATATCTTCAACTTGCCCTATTCGTCCGAACACAGATGAGTTGGTAGCAAAATTTCGTATTTCCGGATCATCTAGCAATTTTGCATTGATATCTGTCTTCGTATATCCAGGCATAATTGTATTCACTGTTATACCTCTTTCTCCAAGATGTTTAGCTAGAGGCAGTGTCATCGTATTAAGCGCACCTTTACTTAAGCCGTATGCAATTGAGCCTGTAAAACCAAGCCTTACTTCAGCTGATGAAATGTTAATAATGCGACCCTCTGCTCGTATTAATGGTAATGTTTGCTGGATTAAAAAGAATGGTGCTTTCATATTTACAGACATGATTTCATCAAAAACTTCTTCTGTCGTATTTTCAATCGTTCCTTGTGTACCTATCCCTGCATTGTTTACTAAAATATCAATCTCTGATGTACCAACTTTTATTTGTAATTCATGCTTTAACTGTTCTACTAGCTTTTTGACACCATCAATTGAATTGAGTTCAGCTTCAATTCAGAACGCTTTTCCTCCATTAGATTCAATCTCACTAATCGTTTCATCTGCAGCTGTTTTATTTCGACCGTAGTGAATCGCAACTAATGCTCCATCTTTCGCCAATCTCATCGCAATCGCACGGCCAATTCCGCGACTCGCTCCTGTTACTAATGCTACTTTTCCATTAAGATTCTTCATTTCTTCCATCCTTCCTAAATTTCCGTTTGATGAATGCCATACTTATATTTTCATGCAAAAACCAATCATTTTAAATATAGATTTATAGGTAATTTAGTTCGTTCACTTATGATATTATAGTTATAATTTATGATTCACTTTAGAAAACAAAATAAGGAGGCTACACAATGCAAAACACAGTAAAACTGGATGAAATCGATCATAAAATTATGAACTTGTTGTATGAAAATGCGAGAATTTCCGTTTCAGAAATAGGACGAATTATATCCATGACGCAACCTGCTGTAAAAGAGCGTATTAATAAACTTGAAGATCAAGGAGTTATAGCGGCTTATCGAACGAAATTTGAGCCTGCAAAAATTAATAAAAACATTCAAGCATTCATCATGTTTAAAACGAGCCAATGCTCTGATTTTATTCAATTTTGTAATGCCGCTCCTGAAGTAACAGATTTATATCGAATTAGTGGGGAGTTTAATTATATGATAAAGGTCATGAGCGATTCGATGGATTCTCTCGCTACATTTTTAGACTCCTTAATGCAATTTGGCTTGTCATCTCCTTTAATTGTTTTAAAGAGTGAGTTTGAGGAGAAATTGTCGTTCTAACAAAGGGATACGTATTATCCTCCGCTAACAGTACAAGCTTTTCCTTTATGAGAAAATCCAACAGAATCAATGATTAGTAACAAAAAAAAGAACATTGATTTTCAATGTTCTTTTTTATATCTCTACTTATTAATTAGATCTCTATTCGAAAAAAGTACCTTAATCCCCTTACCCTTGATTCCTCTGCGCCTCTCTAAACTCCTCCTTCACCTTCTCTAACAACCCTTCTTCCGTAATTAATCGATACGCCGTATTTGCTAATGCTTTTGCCGATGTAATTAATGCTTTATCTCCAAGTTCTGAACGTGCTGCTTCTCTAAATTCATTCGTATGTGCAATTAAATCATCTGGTCCGATTTTAATGTACGGATGAATTGTCGGTACGACTTGACTTACGTTTCCTGCGTCGGTTGAACCGATTCCTACTCTTTCTGTACGATTTACATCTTCACCTAATAGTTCTAGTTCTTCCGCTACAATATCGTTATATGTTTTTGTTACGAGTAATTCATCGATTTCATTTTGGAATTGATGGATTTTTACTTTCGCACCTGTTGCTAACGCTGCTCCCTCAGCAATATTTTTTACTTTTTCTGTTACTTCTGCACATCTTTTTCGCGTTGCTGCACGGATGAAGAACCTTGCTGCAGCGTAGTCAGGAATAATGTTAGGTGCTTTTCCTCCTTCTGTAATGACGCCATGAATTCTCACGTCTGACGGAAGTTGTTGGCGAAGTGCATTAATACCGTTATAGAGCTGAATAACCGCATCTAATGCGTTAATCCCTTCTTCTGGCGAAGCTGCAGCGTGAGCTGTTTTTCCGTAAAAATGAAAATCAAGTGGATCGACTGCTAGTGAAGGACTCGTTGTCGCTGTTTTTCCGCTCGGATGAATCATAAGCGCCGCATCAATGTCTTTAAATAAACCTGCCTTTACATAACTTGATTTCGCGCTACCATTTGGCCCGCCTTCTTCTGCTGGCGTACCAAACACGACAACTTCTCCGCCAATTTCTTCAAGTGTTTCTGATAATGCAATTGCTGCTGCAACACTAATTGTGCCGATTAAATTGTGACCACACGCATGACCGAGTCCTGGTAAAGCGTCGTACTCCGCTAAAAATGCAATTGCCGGTCCTTGTTTTCCAGAGCTTTTTCGCGCGATAAATCCCGTTTCATGTCCAGCTATATTGTGCTGTAACTGAAACCCTGCACTACCTAGTAATAAACTTAACGTTCTTGATGCGTAAAACTCTTGGTTTCCAATCTCCGGATTCGCATGAATATCATGACTTGTTTCTATGTACTTTTCCTTATTTCTTTCGATACTCTCTTCAATTGTTTTTCTTTGTGACGCTACTCCTGTCGCTCCCATTGTTCTTCCTCCTTTTATTTTCACGTAAAAAAGCCTCTTTCTAAAAGATAGAAAGAGGCTTCTGTATATACAGTCAAAATGAGCTTCTTTCTTATCTTTCAAGTTACCTTGCTGGAATTGGCACAGTATTCATAACGAATCCGCTGCCGAGGTATCATAGGGCCAGTCCCTCCACCTCTCGTGATAAGAATTTTCATAAAATTATATTAAATTATTTTTTATTCTAAGTTCATTCCAAGTAAAAGTCAAGGAATTCCTATCCGAATTTACCGAATATCTAAAAATCCTTTTAATACACCAATTGTCTCAGGTGCTTGCAGTCTTGCACATACGTACGGAAATTCCGTACTACCTTCAAACATCATTTGAGATGTAAGCGGTGCGCCTGCCCAGAAGATTTCATCATCGATTACTAGGAACGGGAATGCTTTATTTTGTCTTTGTAACTTTACATTTTTCAGTGGAACTGGTCCGTCACTATACACTGTTATTTGCGCATTTGTACGCATTAACGCTTGCCATACTCGCTTATCCACTTGTTTTGTACTTGGAAGTGAAATAATAATTTTTCGTTTTGCTGCTAAAATATCTTTTAATAGCCCTTTCGGCTCTTCAAGATTCATTTCCATAAACCAGCGTAAACGTTTCGAAATTTTCCGTTCCCACAATTGTCTTGATGTCGTGCGATCATACACATCTCCGTGACGTTCTATATGAGCTGTTAATTGTGATAACGCTTGTTTTCTCGAAAGGTTTTTACGCATATAATGGCAATCTGATAATTGAATGAACTTCCCTCTCGCCCTTGTCACTGCTACATTGACGAGGCGATGGTTTTTGTGATCAAAGAATAATACACCAGGTCGTTCTTGCGGATAACTATCCACCGTATCAAAAATCATCATATCTCTTTCAGAACCTTGGAACTTATGAACTGTCGCCGCTAAAACTGGTATGTTTTGATATTTCGTTCTCTGCAACATTTCTCTAATACACGTCGATAAAAAGCGTGACTGCGCCCTGTAAGGTGTCACAATACCAATTGATTGAACACCGTCTAACAATCCGATTAACATCATTTGCATTGCTACTAAACCAGACATAATGTTAAAACGTGAACCAGAAGCAGCATCTTTTAACGAAAAAGCTCCCATTTGGCTCGTATCAAATAAAACACTCGCTTCATTTGCAAACGGCTGCAATTGCGCAAGTTCTTTACGCTCTGAAACAGACGGATGATCGTATACTCTATTTTTATAAATAAACGAATTCGTAAACTTCGATATATCCGCATGCATACGTCTTTGTTCCTGCAACATAAATAGGTTTGGGTGTGCTTCTGATTTATTAACAGACTCCACAATCCCAGCATGGTAAAACATATCTTCCCCAAGCCATTTGCGAACGAGTTCATGATTTGCCATCGCAATTGGAGGTAACTGTAAAAAGTCACCGCAAACGACGATACGTTTTCCAAGTGAAGCAGCTAATGCAATTTGCGGAACGAACGCCATACTCACCTCATCTACGACAACTAAATCAAATGTACGCTCATAAATTAGCGCATCAATGGCACATTTCGATAAAGTTGCGCCGATTACTTTTGCATTTTCAATATATTCTTTTTCTACTTCTTTAATTTTAGCCTTTTGCTTTCGAAGATCACTTTCAATCTCCTGCATACGCTTCTTATCAGAGGACGTTGCCTTATACGATAAGATTTTTTCACGAAGCTCTTGGCGTGTCTCTTCTAAATAGAGTCTTTCCTCACCCCATGATTCGTTCGTCGTTTCAACTAACTTAGATGCAAGTAACGTTTCATGATTTCGTATATGTTCATGTTGACTATAACCGTAACGAACAATTTCGCCAGGCGTCCATTTCTTTTTCTTCTCAATTTGCTTCGTTACTTCACTCATTAATACGTCTACTGCCGCATTACTATGAGCTAACACAAGTACCGATTTTCCTTTTTGATAATGGGCCGAAATAATACGTGATAAATTGTAAGACTTCCCTGTTCCCGGCGGTCCCCATACGTACGTTGTCGGATTATAAAACGCGCGATATGCCAGTTCATTTTTTGGATTTTTCATCTTCTCAATATGTTTCGGGCTGCTCGTCCCATCAACAAGACGCTTTATACGATTACGTTTCAGCTTATCTTTACGCGCTTCTTTCAATCGCTCTTGCAGTTGCTCTAAAAGTTGCCACGGTTCACTGTATAAAACCGCTTCTCTTATTTCACCTTGTATATAATCATTTAATTTCAGTTCTATTTCTAATCCATGTACAGATAATACTTCTCCTGTCGCTTCCTCACCATCGAACTCAATTCGAATCGGTGAACCTTCAGGTAAGCTTACTTCCGAAATAAGCTGAAATACGTATACTGTACTTTCATAATCTGTATATAAAAAACGACCATTCATGATAGAAATTTTACTACCACCTATCGTTTTCCAATGTTTAATTTCATATGCTAATGCATAATGCCACTCTTTCATCGTTTCCGATAATGAAGGAATTTGAGTAGTTGTATTCATCGTATAATCTCCTTCCTTCTCCCCAAACATACTTTCTCACTATACCATATAACACGCTAAAATTTGTAAGGTTTTTATCTTGCTTATTTTCTTAATTTTCAATAATATATTGTATATAATTTTCAGAAAGAAGGAATCTACATGCCAGTTAGAAGAATAGAACACGTTGGACTTATGGTTGCAAACTTAGAAGCATCTATCTCATTTTATGAAGAAGTAGTCGGCTTACAGCTCCTTAAACGTATGGGGCACCCGAACCCAGGCTTAAAACTCGCTTTTTTAGGTGTGGAAGAATCGAAGGAAACGATACTCGAACTCATTGAAGGTTATAACTCTTCTCTTCCGGCAGAAGGAAAAGTACATCACATTTGCTTTAAGGTAGATTCATTAGAGGATGAAATTGAAAGAATACAAAAACACGGCGTAACCTTTTTACTAGGAGAAGAGATCGAAACATTACCAGATGGAACACGTTACATATTCTTCGCGGGCCCTGATGGAGAGTGGATTGAGTTTTTTGAGACGGAGAGATAAAGTGAAACTTTAGTCAGCCCGCAATAAACGGGATAATAACTTTGTGATTCACATAAGGAGTAGAAACTGATGAATACAGTTTTTATTATCGTTTTTTGGGTACTTATACTATTTCCACTTCTTAATATAATTCTGATAAAGAAGTGGAATATAAGTCCCATTGATCTCATGGGGGTATTTGGCAATTTAAAAATGCTGTTTACTTATAGCACTTTTACGAATGCAAAAATAGCCAAAATACGCAAGCAGTTTCGCATAAAAACTTGCATATTTTAGGCTGTTTAATTGTACTCCTTATTTTGTTAAAGTTACCCGTCGGTTCAATTCCAAAGATCTCAGCTGACGATTAACTCAAGTACCGATTTCGGATGACCCTCATGTGATGAAGTTCGTGTTCTGTATCCGCTACACTATCTGTAGCAACAGTTGCTATCTCATTTTCTTCAACACTTGACATTGCTCGATTTATAGCCTGTTCTAGCTTTACGTTCTTCTTGTTCATAGCTGTTACTAAGCGTTCTATAGTTGCTACATCTTTATGATAAAAAATTCTAGAATTATTATTGCTACATTCTTTCATTTTATTAATTAGTATGATATACCATCACAGCACCAGAAAGACTAATATAAGCTAGTATCATCCATACGTTATCATTTCTAATCTATCCTGTTTAGAAATGATAACGTTTTTTTGTACTTAAAGGTATTAAAATTTCTTAAGTTGATGGGAATATAGGGTGTCCCCTATATGGTGGAGATAAAATCGTAGCGGATGACATAGGAGAAAAACTAAACGGTCTAAAAGTATTGTATTTTAATATTAAAATTTTAAAGGTAGCCAACTATATAAAATGTAACACTGACGTTCCAGGGGATTATGTTGAATACAATAATGAGGAGAAATGGTTTATGTCTATATTATTTTCTCTTCCAATTACTATATCTTTTTAGCATACTATTAACTATAAGGAGGGAGTGCAGAAATGGAAGAAAAGAAAGTGACGTGGTTAGAACTCTTTTATGATTTGTTATTTGTGGCGGCAGTGACGGCTGCGACTCATGTTTTACTTCATGTTGAAGATGGTCAAATCCATGCAGAGTATTTAGTAAAATTTGTCTTAATTTTTATTCCGATCTGGTGGGCTTGGGTAGGGCAAACCATCTTTGTTAACCGGTTTGGAAAAGATTTATTTCATCAAAGAATTTTTTTGATCCTGCAAATGTTTTTTGTCCTAATAATGACATCAAGCTTATCAGCTGATTTTGATCCTTATTATCTTTCTTTTTTAATTGGCTATATTGGCTTAAGGGTCGTGACTGCAATTCAATATCTTGTTGTCCAGCGTATAGAAGAGGGGGCTCGAAAAAAAGCAGCACTCTTTTTAGGAAGATATTTTTGGATTGGAATCGTTATTTCATTATTATCCGTCTTTTTTGATTCTTGGATTCGATATGCTGTGTTATATTTTGGGATTCTTATCGATATTATTGTCCCACTGCTTGGAAGGAAGTGTTTAGAAAAGGTTCCTACAAATACAGCCCACTTGTTAGAGAGATTTGGTCTATTTTCCATTATTCTCTTTGGGGAAGCTCTTGTAAGCACTCTTGTGGTCATTCAACCTAAACAAGGAAATTGGGATTCAATAAGCTTTGCGATCATTTCATTTATCCTCATTATTTCGATGTGGTGGCAATATTTCGATAACATGGAGAAGAAACTCGACAAGTCTAGACAAACTTCTGGTCAAATTATTATTTACGGTCATCTATTTATTTTAATGTCTTTGAGTATGGTTGCAGCATCCATTAGATTATTATTTTTACATGAGGTCTATTATTCTTTTATCTTATATTTTGTTTTTGGTTCTGTATTGCTCTATTTCCTGTCAACTACAATTGTTTTTCATCAATACAGGTTTGAACAACACCGCTTGAACATTTATCATTTGTGCTTGTTTTTAGGAATTTTAGCAGTCTTTTTTGTTATTAATTTAATTATAGTAGTGCCGAATATTGTGATAATAGGACAATTAACCTTATTTTTTATCATCTATGCTAAATTAACAAGCACATAAATAAAAGAATCAAATAAATTAGTATCAAACTATAATACTGGTTTATATATATTGGTAAATTTTATATTTATATTAAATCTTATAATTCACGGTGACTCTGATGCAACTGTACCTTTTGAGTTAAGTGGAAACGCACATATGATTCCATTCCTGATAGTAAACTTGCTCTAATACAAGTTGTCCTCATGGATTAAACGCAACTCCTACAAAAGAATTTAATGAAGTATTATTAACATTTTTAAAAGAATAATCTTTGAGGAACTACCAGAGGCGGTTCAACAGCAATATCAAGAATAATAACACGAATTTATCGATTAGGGTTTTCCAAAAAGAGTAGCGCTATGCCTAATCTTTTGGAAAACCTTCTTTACATAGTTTTTTTAGGTCTCTTAGGGGAATCGTCACAGTGCTATCAAGTTAAAAAATACATTCTTCCCATAAACGAAAAAACGAACTGAACTTCTATGGACAACTATGAAAGAATGAAATTTTCGTTTTGGGGATAATTCAAAATCTTAGGTTGATGGCGATGTGGCAGTACCCCAAATCCAACATCTCTAGCTAGATTCTGTAAGGTATTTGGTGATAAAAGACTCTTAATCTCCTGTGCAAATAATTGTAAGTCGTCAGATACAGAGTTAGACATAAAAAAACGTCATCCTTTCCTATAATTCTACCGTAAGAATAACGTCTTTATGGCGATATGGTGGTATACCTACTTAATTTAGCTTATTCTCCATTTTCGGGGATTTGGGCAAAATTACCCCACAAAAAAACAGCGAACCCTTCGAATATGTGGGTTCGCCATTATAAATCATTTATTTCACGTCTAATTTTTCTTTTACCTTCCCAGGAAGCTCGTCTTTCTTCACCTCTTCCCAAGCAGTTACACCTTTTTTATCGGAGTGGAATACGCGTAAGAATGCTTCTTTACGAAGCTCTTTAAATCCATTAAATTTCACTGTTTTTTCATTACCATTTTCGTCAAATCCTTGTAATTCATAATTATACTCTGTGTATTTATTTCCTTCTTTAGATACCCCTGACTTTATTTTCGCATCAGTTGTAATTTGAACATAGTATTCATCTTTTCCCATACGATTCACATCGCAACCAACTAACATTGTAGCAAATACAACTAGAATACTAAAAAGTGTAATATATCTTTTCACATCATTCACCTCATGTGTTTTTTATTATGCTGTTATCATAACCCCTTTTTATTTGAGAAGAAATTCAAGAACATGACATGAAGATTACACTTTTGTAAGATAATAAAAAGACGACTACAACAGCTGCCTTTTTAATCACCATCATAACAATCACTTGCATTGTAGTCTAACATTTAAATAAACCAACCCATATAAACACAAAAAAGAGGAGTCACCCTAAGGTGACTCCTTACCTAAGATAACTCCCAAAATATAAGTTATACAACACCCTTAAAAAAATAAATAATTTACTCCGGTTGCTATGATAGAGAATCCCATAATAATTACTATTACAATACTGTGACGTACACGATTCATAACGAAGATTGCAATATACTCTCGAATCATCGCATTTGGGCAATAATAGAAGGCTGTTTTTGAGCCAATTCCTTGGCTATTTAATCCTACTATTTTAGCGTATAATCCGGCGCGAAACACATGGAAGTTGTTTGTAGAAAAAATGCAGTTATACTGTGTTCCTTTTAATGATTCCATAATTCTCTTTGAAAAAAGCATATTTTGGTATGTTGTAGTAGAACGGTCCTCTTTTATTGTATTCTCTAGAGGAATCCTATTATTCACAGCATACTCCTGCATAGCTTTCGCTTCAGAAATATTTTCATCTGATCCTTGTCCACCAGAGAAAATAATCTTAGGTGGTGAGGAAACTGCTTCTTGTTTCTTATAAAATTCAATAGCTCTATTAATTCTGCTAGCTAAAAGTGACGTAACCTTAAATATTTAGAAATTTAAAAAGCCCCCTAATATTGTTAAAGGGGCTTTACTCATACGAATGATAATTTTTATAAATAATTGCTAAATAGTGAATTTACATAAATGCTTTTAGAAGCTCTTGAACTAATGGGATTGCTCCACCTATAAATTTTAAAACTGCCATTGCGATTTCCATATTATTTCCTCCTCTTTTGTTAATACTGGGATGTGATTAAACTTTATACCTTCATTATAGTAAACGCTTACATTTGTAACAATACATTTCTGTATGCAATATTGCATATTTATACGTTTTGACAATATTTGACCTCTATTAGCCATTCTTTAAGGGTTCTCCTTAATAGGAAGAAATATGGAAAAAATTCAAGATATTTACAGTAATATAAAATTTAAAAGTTGGTTTAAACAAGTATTAGCTGTAGGAGGAATATTAGGATTCTGCTACTTGGTGTTATATGGTTTTTGTTTTTTAGTTGATATGTAAATATTATACAACGATACTAGTGGAGTCTTGCCTACAGAGGTAAAACTCTTTTATTGTACTTGAGATGAACAAACTACATACAATAGCTTTCAGGTTCTTCAAATTTCTCTGTATGGTTCTTTGTTCCTCTATGTTCTAGACCCACTATTTCCTATCATTGAATATAAATGAACTTCCATTTATATTGAAAATACAATTTTATTGATAAAAAATGTCTTTTTACTAGATACATATTAAAAAGAAAAGTATAAGTTGTATTCCATTTCGGTACAATCTTTTTATCTTTGAAAAGGACTTAAATCTTATTAATAGATTTGAGTCCTTTTTGTATACATCAATCTCTATATAACCATATAAATATAATATATTAAAAATAATTTAAATGCAAGAATACTTGTAGAGGAACCGCCAGCACTTCGAAAAAAACAAGCTAAGCCAAAAAATACAATAAGCTGCCCATATGGACAGCTTATTTACACAATTTTCTTTATGGGAAGTACACTTAAGGTCATTTTTAACTTAATAGGAGTCTAATATCTCAAGTTTCTTAGCTAATACCCAGCTATTTAGGCCTAAAGATGCATAAATATTGTAATAAAAATAATTCCCGTTTCTCAATGTTTCCTATAATTCTTTAGTATCTTCATAGAACATAGGCCAACCTTGCATTAAGATATTATATATATGTTTCTTACTACAAATATGGACGGTATTATCCTTGTTGCAGTTTTAATTTTAATCAAGTCTATTGTAATTACACAGATTGAAATATCTATTCAATTTTAAAAATAGTAAAGGAAATGTATATAAACTGCAACTTGCTAACAGCAGGTAATTGTTATCCTATTCATATGTTCAATAGATATCATAATACATTTTTTAGTTATATAGACGGAATTGTTTCTAATAAAATGAGACCAAAAATATTTCAAAAGGTACCATTAATTATTTAATGCTTTAAAAATGCAATTTTGAACCTTTCGAAGCACTAAATTAGGTAGATTTTAATAAACTTCAAACTTTGTCTGCATCAGGATCTCACAATTGAGTCTGAGTAATTAATGCTGTCAACATAACAAAAGAGTCCTGATTGAAACAAACTCTTTTATGAGTTTTTACAAGAGTAAACTTTTAAGCACATAATTACATTTCTATTATTTATTTTACCACTTGTACAGATGCTGGTTTCCACCCTTGATTCTCTACCCAATCAATATTAACCTTATATTTTTTATTACTTTGTTTATCTCGTACATTACCGTAGGCTTTATTATTACCATTATTTCCAATAAAATCGAAAATCAATTGGCTCTCTGGAACATCAACAGCATAAGAGATTGCTTTTTTCATCTCACTCCAATCTACTGTTCCTTCTTTAAATTTCATATCAGGTTTTGCTCCTTGCTCTGTACCAATTGGCTTCCATGAAGGATTAGTTTGAGGATCCTTTTCTTGAGATACCGTTTTTTCTTCCTCTTTATTTTCAGTTCCGTTCGTTTTTACCGATTTTTCTACTTTTTGTTTCCCTTCTAACTGTGCTGCTTCTTTATCTTCGCTTTTCTTTTCTTCTATCTTTGCTATTTCTTTATCTTTAGTTTTCTTCTCTTCTAACTTTGTTGCTTCTTTATCTTCAGTTTTCTTCTCTTCTATCTTTGCTGTTTCTTTATCTTCAGTTTTCTTCTCTTCTATCTTTGCTGTTTCTTTATCTTCAGTTTTCTTCTCTTCTATCTTTGTTACTTTCTTTTCTTGAGCAATTGCTTTCGTTGATGTATTAGAAGGGGTAAACAATTGGTATGTCACTATACCAACTGTCACTAATACCAAAGTAAATGCAATATTAAAAATTGCATTTTGACGACGATTCTGTTGTTTTTCTTGAAATCTGCTTACTTGTCCCATTCTTCAAACCTCCGTGTTTACTTTCTCCTCTACTCTTTATGTATTATCCCTAAAATTCTTAATATTTTTATTAAACAATAGAAATAAACTACACTTTCCATACAGGATTTCATATCATAATAAAATTTGTGTTTTTTCAAGTATCTGACATATGTTATTCAAAATAGTTTAATACATTAAAAATTGATAAGCTTCTGCACTTAAGAAACCTTCAATTTTATTCAAAGGTGATTCCAATTACGTCCACATTAGATCTCCTGTAGAAAGCTTTTTAACAATTAAACCTCTTCTTCCCTTATTAATAATTTTAAAATTAAATTTCCCTCTATAGTATAATAAAGATGTTTCGTTTTCTAATGGGGTATGTCGTAAAATCAAAAGAGATTTTATCTCTTTTACCTTCTTTTCAGAGTAAAGTTCACCACTAGGAAATTCTATTATTCCTAATGTAATCTTTAATTCGCTCTCATCAAAAGCCCACTCTTTATTAAGTTCTCTTATCTTTTGTATAAAGCTTCTTTTAGTTTGTCCTATATAGAGCAATGTTACATTCTTAGCATATACTCTAGAGATTGCAAATATCCCCTTCTTAGAAGCTTCTTCCCTATTATAAAAGTCATTTATACTATACATGCCATACCACTTAATATGTACTGTTTCTATGAATCTCACCTCGTTTTTAGACAATATTATAATTTCTGAATGTTCAAATTATTATAGGTACATATGCTTGATTACTTGAATTATAAATTGTGCTTTTCAATAATACATTTTATTATTACTAATTTCAATAATGAAGAAAAAATACAATATTATAGTTTAATTACAAAGCTGTATAAAAACAAAGTGATGTCGTGCCACATATTTTCTTTTTTTACAATTTCAAACTATCGTGAACAAAATTTTAAAATTTATGAAATAAAAATATAATGTGTATGTACATACATTTCTATTAATTGAAGAAAAAGAGTAGAAATTTAATCTCCCTACGCTGTTAAAATTATTCAACTCCAAAAAAAACTGTACATCTTCTAGAGATACTAATTTTCTAGTTTTGATGTTTTTATAGTGCTTGAGCGTGATATTATTCAAGCTTTTTCATTGAGAATGCATAAATACAAACAAAACCAGTAATACATCTTTTCTGTACCGTACTGGTTTTGTTTAAGATCATCTTAAATTATAGCTAGTTCACCGAGATTGCAAATTCCGATTTCGGTGCCCCAGCGAATACGATTGTTCCGTTCTTCGGAAGTTCCACCTTGTTATTGCCACTCACAATGGTGAAGTTGACGCAAACTCCCTTCTCATCATACACCGCAAATGAACCATTTGATGGCAGCGTCACGGTCATCCTTTTGTCTGTTGCCGCTTGTGGAATTGTAAACCATTTCGCATGTCCATTTGCTCCCAGCGTAACTTTGGATGATTGGCCTACATCAATTGGTTTTACATTAGATTCACTTACGTATAACAATCCAGCCATCTCCATATATTCATTGCCGCCTTCTGTATAAAAATGCGTTTCCGTCGTATCACGACCATTCATCACGGGTACTTGGATCTGATGCACCGCGGTGTTCGGACCTGTAATTTTTCTGCCATCCCAATAGCCTGCTGGGCCTTCCTTGCGAGTAATTTGAGTACTAAGATGTTTCGACTGAACAAGATATTGAATAGAACTAAATTTCTCGTTTACACGATAAAACTTGACACCTTCCCTCTTTGCCCATGCAGCAGCGTTTTTCTTCGAAAGCACGTTGTCTTCTAGTTTCTCAGCTAAATAGTGGGTCATCACACTTTGCCCTAAACCTGGATAAGATTTATATGCGCTCTCCTCCAAATAAGTTCTTCCATTCTTCTCGGTTACGAAGTTGAGCTTGGAAGTACCCCCCTCATTAATAAAGCTGCCATCAGCAGTATATACATATTTTTCTTCTGGATTAGATGGTAAGAATAGTTCACCGTTCTTCGTAATTTCAATTTTGAAATGAGTTTCGCTATTGCCATAAAATCCTGCTTTCTTTGCTACGCCTTGAGGCATTTTGACTTTGACCGGCTTACCAAAGGATTTGTTCGGCTTGATTTCCTTAATAGTACCTTTTTCTTTAAGCGTAGCGAGCAGCAATTCAGTTGCCATTAGCTGATTTGTAGAGCTCCGTCCACCAGATGTCAATACAGCCGCTGCTATTTTCTGTTCCGGAAGCACGACTAATATAGCATGTTGCAATGCCGTATCGCCGCCCTTAGCCAAAGCTTTGATCCCATATTCACTGAATGGGTATAGTTTCACACTATCCCAGCCAAGACCATAGTTAAAAATATTCTCGCCAGCCCCCGGCCACATTCCTTTTTTATATTCCTCTTGCTCCATTGCCTTAACTACCTTATCAGAGAGGATTCCTTTTCCCTGTCCCATAAATAGTTGTGAGAATCGCACCATATCTTCTGCCGTGGAAGATATACCTCCCGTACCAATAACATTCACCGATTCAATTGGAAGTTGCCCTTGGTACGCCGGGTAATATAGTCCAGCCCGATTTTCATCCCTCCATTTGTCCTGCGGCGTTTTCGTATGATTCATCTTTAAAGGCTCTGTAAAGTTTTGATGTAGAAATTCAGTAAAGCTCATACCACTAACTCTTTCCACCAAAATTTCGGCCAGCGTAAAACCATCGTTACAGTATACCGAGAAAGCACCAGGATCCGCCTTCAAGTTTTGATTTGACAATTGCTGTAACAAGGTATCATGGGCATAGGTATCATTATCGTTAAATAAAAATGCATTACCTAACGTAGAACCTTGCAATCCAGAGGAGTGATTCAATAACATACGCGGTGTAATACGTTTGTATCGATCGTCTTTCATCTTAAAATCAGGAACATAGCGGACAACAGGAGCATCCAAATCGACTTTTCCTTCATCGACCAATTTCATTACAGCCGCTGTTGCATACATTTTACTAACTGAACCAATCCCGTATAAAGTATCTTTGGTTAGCGGCTTTTCCCCTTCCATATCGTTCTTGCCAGCCTGACCCGACAAAATAAGTTTTCCATTATCAATTAGTGCATACTGTACGCTAGCTGCCCCATGGGACTTCGTAAGTAGCTCCGCCTTCTCTGCTGCAATCTTCTTCAGTTCCTGACTAGCTACTTCTTCACCAGTTACAACAGTAGTCTTACTTTCAGAAAATGCTTTCGCTCCGGTTGGTAGAATCATAGTTACCGCTAATGCAGTGGCTAACACACCAGTTAGCTTATTTTTCATCACGGAATTACCTCCTTAAATAATTGATCGTTTTCATCATTCATTTGTTTAACTATGAAACTATGATAAATTTTACCCGTTTTTACTTTTAGACTACTTGCTAAATTCAGCAAGTAAAATATTTTTAAAAGGATCAGGAGTATCAGCTTTAAGGCTGTTCAAATTGACTGCCAATGTATGCTTGCCTCCAAGTGTGCCTCCAGCAAAAGTTAAAAAGCCAGGAATGGTTCCTCCATGCCCCCATATCGATTCACCGTTTGAAAGCTTCATTTTGAAAATTCCAAGCCCGGAATCACCAAGCTCATCTACTCCTGTAGGGACTGTTGTAAGCATTTGCTTTAGTTGCTGTTCTTTCAATAACTTGCCCCCAAGTAAACAAGAAAAGAATTTGTTTAAATCATCAGCTGTAGAAATCATATCTCCGGCCGAGCTCCCCATACTTGGGTTATAATAAGTAACATCTTTTGGCTCACTTGCTCCGTCTAATTGGATATATCCACGGGCATGCTTGGTTCCTGGAATGACGCTTGAATTTCCAGGTAAGAATGTATTCGCTAATTCAAGTGGTTCAATAATTCGATTTTCAATCTCTTCCGCATAGCTGTTCCCAGTTACTTTTTCAATAAGAATTCCTAGTAATACATATCCTGTATTTGAATACGACCAGCTCTTTCCTGGAGCAAAATCTGGAGGCATGGATATTCCCATCTTTACTAATCCTTCAGCAGTATAAGATTTTTTTGTATCCATCATATTAAAATCCTTTGACCTTGTGTAATTAGCGATACCACTTGTGTGATTCAATAATTGCCGGATAGTAATCTGTTTATCATCATATCCATTTCCTTGAATGACACCAGGTATCCATTTTTCAATAGAATCGTCTAGATTTAAGCGGTTTTCTCCTGCTAATTGAAGTATAACTGTTGCAGTGAACGTCTTTGTCACGCTGCCAATTCGAAAACGAAAATCTGTTTTCATTGGTTTCTTGGTACTCAGATCAGCTACACCAGCCGCATAACTCCATGTTTTTCCACTCTCAGAAGTTTTAGCAAGTATCCCTGGATATCCTAGTTTCAATGTATCCCGCATTGCCTCTTTGACGGAATTATGATCTCTTTGGGTGCTTATTTGTAACGAACTAGATACATTTTGAATGGACTCCGCTTTTACACTTGAGGTTGGAGTTGTATAAAACAGGGAACCTCCAGTTATTAAAAGGGCTAAACCTGTACATGTAATTTGGCGATGCTTTTTCATCAAAATATTCCTCTCCCCTATTCATATTGTATAAATGGTTATTTGCTGTTTGGAACTAATCACACAGCTTTCTTCTTACCCCACTGCAAAAGGACGACATTGAATCTGTAATGTCTCTTTTCCTCCAAACAAGTCTTATTAATTGATTTGTTTTTTATAGAAATATATAGTATTTTTCTCCTCTCACTCTTCTTTACATTTTCATCTTACACAAGGAAAATCTCTTTTTTCTTACCTCTTCCTTACAAATTCCTTACGTTCAAAATTACTTTTATAATTGATTATTTTTTATGCGAGTCCCCTCACCATCAATTTAAGAATTAAAAAAAGAAGGGGATTATCCCCCTCCTTTTTACGCTTGCTCCGACTGTCGGAATTATTTAATAAAACCACGATTCAACTTAGTTAACTTTTCATTGATGTTAAAAATTCTTACTCTAATATCTTTAACACCAGCTGCTTCAAGTCTGTTCTTGTGCATTTCCGCGTATTTTTCAGCATCTTGTTTTTCTTCAAATACATAAATGCCTCCAGCTTCTTTTGTTTCTTCATTCTCAGTCCATATTTTCCAATGGAATCCTTCTTCTTCGTTAATACTTTTTGCTAAATCCCAAAATCCTTTTTCCATTTCTTCACCAAAAGGACCTTCAAACGGAAAATCGACTTGTAATAAATATGCCATTTTCACTCACTCCTATTTTTAATATAAAATTCATCGGGAATTCCTTTGTATAAAAATTCTTCCCATTCTTTTACTGATCATGATTCGAATGAAAGTAATGTCTAAATCCATATTGCTATTATTATTCAAGCACTAATTGGAGAATCCCCCTATTTGTAACATAATCACAAAACGATAGTAACTTGAACGCATAAAGTGAAAGTTTAATAGTTTTCAGTTATGTTTAAAAAATGTGATACAAACTTATCCCTAAACTAAGGACAAACAAAACAAGTGCAGGTATTGCTTTCTTAAAGGGATCTCTCGCTAATACAATTAGAGTTAATGCGGCTGCAAGCATCGTACCGCCTAATAACAATCCTGCTAATAAAGCTATTGTTGGAATCCAAATTCCTATCAACATTCCAATCGCTCCTACAATCTCAAAAGCTCCAGTTAAGAAATTAAAAAACGAAGGTAAACCAAATCGTTTGAATTCATCTGCCATTTTCCCCGATATAATTTTCGTTCCTGTCATTAAAAAGAACAGAAACAACACTACTTTTACAATATTGATGAAAATTAAAATAGTAATCACACCTTTCTTATTATTTGATAAAAACTCAGTATTGTTCAGGTAGTAGTCACTACCTTTACCCTATTTCCTGAGATTACCCGTATGGAAGTCGCTTCAATTTACATTACCCTTTTCAATATTAAAGGGCTGAAAGTTATATGCTATAGCACATATAATACCTAAAACAAAGTTTGTTCCTTATGAATAGCATAGCATCAATAAGGAACAAATATTAATAGTGTGTATCATACAATTTGTTTAATAACGATTGTAATACTTTAATTTCTTCCTCGCTCAAATTACTCGTAACGAAATGGTGAGCGTCTTTCACTACAGGCAAGATTGTTTTCTTTAACTCGTCACCTTTTTCAGTTAAAAAAAGGTTATGTGAACGCCTATCTTGGTCATTCAAAGCCTTCCTTACAATCCCTTTTCTCTCCATTGACTGTATCATTCTAACAACAGTAGTTTGATCTTTATCAATAGCTTCCGCCAACTCTTTTTGAGTAGTGCTCCTTTGGCTACAAAGAACACTAATAATCCCCCACTGCTCTGGCGTAACTCCATAAGGCTTTAATTTCTTCGTAAAATAATTGGTCATTTTCACATCAGTACGATGAACAAGATAGCCTATTAAATCATGTAAGTTCATATATCACCTCTATAAATTAAGATATAAAAGGATATAGCATACCAGTCAATCATTCACAATGAATGTATTTGTTTCACCATATATATGCTATGGCACATATAATAAAGTAGATTATTTTAATTGTCAAATGATTTACCTATTATTTTTCGAAAACAAAATCGCCCCCCCTTAGATTATAGAAGGAATGACTAATTTGACGTATTTCTCTGGCGATTTCTCCCTTATCATTTTATGATATGCTAATAACATTTGATAAAATATGGTATCTACAAATAGTCAAACACCTTTAAAGATACCTCATCCAGTTCTTGCTATTACAAGATAAACAGCATATAATCAGTTAACCACCCACATTAGCAACGAAAACATAAAGAAAAGGCATTCCAAATATGAAACACCTTCTTTCGTTTTATAAAACCATCCACTTAAATCTATTTTACAAATATAACATTCAACACGCTGAAATCTTCTATTTAACGCAATCACTCATTTAACTAAAAAACTTAGTTAATTGCACAATGCTCTTCTCACTTTTCTTGCAAAATTTAGTGGATCATCAACGTCCTCGATATTAACGTAAATCAAATTTGGATCATCACATAACCACTCATTGTGTATAGACGAAACGATTATTCCTTGTTTAATAATTGTCGCCACAAATTCAGTGACTTCTTTTTGTAAGAGTGCTACTCGGCCTAGGCATAATGCCCGTCCAGTTTTATTGTCTCGTGATTCGAATGAAAAAGAAGTGGTTACTCTAAAACGTTTCCCCAAGATTGTTGCTCGTATTTCATCCCTGTTTATTGTTGCCACGCATTTCCCACCGGCGAATCCTTCTTGTCCACCTATGATTCTTGCAAACTGTTGACAAATTAATTCATCATTAAACGCCATACCTTTAATCATTCCCCCTTTTACTGTTAGGTTATGAATGAATACATAGGTCTGAAACGGTAATGAATCTAATGTATTATAAAAAAATGATGACAATCTACCGAGAGCTATTAGCTCAATTATTCTTGATCGTATGAATTGTTATCAGAGTTTAAATGGTGCAGAATTTTCATTTTATGTTTAATGGGCATCGGAGACTGAAAGCAAAACTCAGCTATTATATGATAAGACATTTTTAAAAAGCATAAAAAAGACAGCCTAAGGTGCTATCCTCCGACTTGAGAATCTTATCTATGTATGGAGAAATTTAGAAAAGACAAATACAAAAGAGAAAATTCTAACTATAATTTATAGAACTCTTATGCCATGAATTACTTACATATTTCCTTATTTACCAGAAGAAGAATCTCAGTTACATTATTTTCTGAACAGTCTCGTTAAAGCCATCCCAAGAAATCCAATGCCCATTCCTATTAGCCATCCAGTTTGGGCATTACCTAACATAGATCCCACTCCTCCACCAAGAAACATACAGCCAACGAATACTAATCCTCCAATTCCCCAATTTGGCCGTTCCATAATTCAATCACATCCTTTCAATAAAACATATGCGATTAGCTCCCTCAACTTTCTTCTATAGGATAGTTCATTATTTTGCTTAAGTTTAGCGCTTCAAGGAATTCATAAGATGTGAAGCTTGAGCCATTTATATAGATTGTAGAAGTATGAAGATTTTCCACATTTTAAAATAGTAAAGTATAAACATGAAAAAACTCCAAACAAATTTTGTTCGGAGTTTTTTCAAATACGCGATATTTATTTAATCTTCATTATCAATTTCTATTGTACCTGTCCTTGCACTAACTTTTAAAATATTTAACAGATTATCAGGTGTCTTGATTTCCACTTCATATTCAAATTTTGATTGTGCTAAGTTGTCATCTTCTAATTCGAATTCTTTTTTCACATTAATAATTTCTCCATTTGTATGAGCTAAAGAAATTTCACGAACTTGTTTCTCTGTGTAGTTTTCATTCTTTTTTGCATAATTGTAACCCATGCCATAATATCCACTAATAATAGCAATACCACTTACTAAAATAGCAATTACACTTATCATTATTTTCTGTAACTACTCAGCCACCTTTCGGTGTCTTTTTTAAATTTTACTAGTTTCATATGCCTCCCATTTGTAAATACTGAGTATATCAAACAGGGGAGGTGAATCTTATGGTCGATCGAAAAATTATTTTAGATACATATAAAAAAGGACCTGAAGCTGTTATTTCTTTATTTGAAGAAACATTTTCTAAGTTAGAAAAACGTATACAAGAACTAGAAAATGCTTCAAAAAAAAACTCCAAAAATAGTCATAAGCCACCTTCTACAGATGGTTTGGGTAAGCCCGTTACAAAAAGTTTGCGCAAACCGTCTCATCGTCAAACGGGTGGCCAGTTGGGCCACAAGGGACATACTCTTGGTTTGACAGCGACTCCAGATCATACGATTACACATTCTCCTACATATTGTACTTGTTGTCATACTTCCTTGAACCACGAGCCTGTAAAAGGGTATCGCATTCGCCAAGTGTATGACTTACCACCTATTCAGATCGAAGTGACAGAACATAAAGTAGAACAGAAAGAATGCCCACATTGCCATTCTATCCAAGAAGCCCAATTTCCTTCGACAGTATCTCGTCCTGTTCAATATGGTCCAAATATAAAAAGACTGATTCCCTATTTAACGCATTATCAATGCATTTCTTTGAAGCGAACAAAAGAATTCTTTCAGGATTGTTTTGGACATTCTATAAGCGAAGGAACCCTGGTAAATCATACACAGGCTTTCGCTTCTCAATTGCAGCCATTCATAAAAGAAGTAAAGGAAAAGATTCTGCAGTCTCCTGTTGTCCATTTTGATGAAACTGGTATGCGTGTAGAAAACAAAACACAATGGTTACATACTGCCAGTACACCGGAGGTGACATTGCAACATATTCATCAAAAACGTGGAAAAGAAGCAATGGATGCTGGAGAAATCTTGCCATCTTTTTCTGGAATTGCGATGCATGATGGTTGGAAATCGTATGATGCGTATACAGATTGTCGTCACGTTTTATGTAATGCCCATCTCTTACGAGATTTACAAGGAATTATAGATAGTACTGGAGAACAATGGGCACAACAGATGCAGAAATTTCTAACGCAAGCGTTGACGATGAAAAAGCAATCCGAAGGTACCATGCCAAAAGCGACGCAAAAGAATCTGTTTATTATGTATCAATCCATATTGAAAGAACAACAGATTCTTTCCACGAAACAAAAGAAGAAAGGAAAGCAGACGCCTTCTCAAAATTTATGGAATCGCTTCGTCAAGTATTCTGACAGAATTCTAGCGTTTTTAGAACATCCAGCCATTCCATTTGATAACAATCAAGCAGAACGGGATATTCGGATGACGAAAGTAAAACAGAAAGTGTCTGGGACTTTCCGAAGTAAGAAAGGCGCAGAATCTTTTTGTCAGATACGAAGCTTTATGAGTACCATGAAAAAACAAAAACAATCGGTCTTACAAGCGATAAACCAAGTCATAGAAACTAGAACGGTTCCTTGGAATAACACGACTTCATAAGAGAATTTCTCTATTTGGCATAGATTCTTTCTCTGATTGGAGTATTTTCTTTTCATGTTTTCGAATCGGAAACATGTATTTGGCCTGTTTTTTTATTTGAAGAAGCTGAGTAGTTACTATTTTCTTTTTATGTTTTAACATTTCCATCCACTCCTTAATGATTAATCCTCTATTCCAAATCTTGCTTCAAGTGCATTTTCTGCTTGTTCTAATTGATCTTCCAGTATATCGTGTTCTCTTTCTTGCGTTTGATATTGTTCAACAGTTATCGTTCCAGCGTGATAATCTGCTTCTAGCTGATTATCAGATAGATCTATCTTGTCATCCAGTTGGTCAATTTCTTTTTTTACTGCTAAGTACGTATTTAGGTTTTCTTCTTTTGCTCCAACTGGTTTCGTGTTATTTGCCTTTTCTACAATAGATGTGACTTCGTTTTTGAAATCTTGTGTTTGCTTCGTATCATTCGTAGCAGGCCCTATTTTGCTTGGTTCTTGTTGTAATTGAGCAACTTCTTTTTGTAATTTATCATTTTCCACTTTCAGTTGTTGTACTTCTGTATTGTTATCAGCTTGAGTAGAACAAGCTGTTAACAATACACAAGACATTGCTCCAATCAGCATCCATTTTCCCATTCTGTTTTCCTCCCTTTACATGTGCACCTTATCCTTGCCTTTATATTACTCAACAAACATTAAAGGAAGATTAATGTACAAAAAAATAAAGTGAAGGCTTTTACAAGTAGCCCGACTCCCCCCTCGCATTCGCCGAATTTTGAGGGAGGAGTCTTACTACCCGTTAATACGGGATAAAATGATATAATTAACTAGTTTCTAATCTTTCTTTAATGTTTCGGAATTATAGTGATACATATTAATAAGAAGAAAAGGAGAATGTTAATGCGAGTTCTTATTGTCGAAGATGAACAAGACTTACAAAATATATTGGTAAAACGATTAAATGCAGAACATTATAGTGTCGATGCATGTGGGAATGGAGAAGATGCCCTGGATTATATAAACATGGCTACCTACGATTTGATTGTACTTGACATTATGATTCCAGGAATAGATGGTTTACAAGTATTACAAAGATTACGCGCGGACAATAATACAACTCCTGTCTTGCTTCTTACAGCTAACGATACAATTGATGATCGTGTAACAGGACTCGACTTAGGTGCGGATGATTATTTAGTAAAGCCGTTTGCTTTTGACGAACTGTTAGCAAGAATTCGAGTGTTAATGCGAAGAAAAACAGGAAATACATCGAATGTGTTTGAAATCGCTGATCTAGTGGTAGATTGCAATATGCATAAAGTAACACGAGGAGACCAAGTTATCACTCTTTCCAGTAAAGAATTTGCTATTTTAGAATATATGATTCGTAATAAAGAAGTTGTGCTGACACGAGATAAAATTGAGCAACATGTGTGGAATTACGACTATGAAGGCGGCTCGAATATTATTGATGTTTACGTCCGCTATCTTCGTAAAAAAATTGATAGCCAGTTTGAAACGAAGTTAATTCATACAGTGCGCGGAACTGGTTACGTATTGCGAGTAGAACCATGAAAAGACTATCAATAAAAATGAGAGTGACCCTGTGGTATACGGGGCTAATTGTAATTATTATGGCACTCGTGTTAGCTTTTATTTTAACTTCTTCAGATAAAGTTTTACTTTTTAATATGAAAGATCAATTGAAGAGCACAGTAAAAGAAAGCATGGAAGATATCGAATATAAGCATGGGCAGTTAAAGATTGACGATGATTTTGAAACCTTAGAAGATGGAGTAAATATAAGCATTTATAGTAAACAAGGTGAGCTGTTGGTAGGACATAGTCCAACAAGCTTTAATAAAAAGATATCCCTTAAATCCGATGAAATACAAACCATTAAAGACGGCAATAAAGAATGGATAGTATATGATTTTCTCCATAATGCAGGCGGCGATGAGCAAGTCTGGGTTCGTGGAATAATGACTATGAACCAATTATCCTCAACGATGAATACGCTTATCGTGGTAACAATCATTTCATTCCCATTACTTATTCTTATTGCGGCATTCGGAGGATATTTTATCACGCAAAGGGCGTTTCGACCTGTGCAACAAATGAGTGATTCCGCCAGTAAAATTGGTGATGGTAAAGACCTTTCGAAGAGAATTAATTTACAAGGTTCACCGAAAGACGAAATGTATCATTTAGCACAAACCTTTGACAAAATGTTTGAGCGATTGGAGACATCATTTGAAAGTGAAAAACAATTTACATCTGACGCATCTCATGAATTAAGAACGCCAACATCTGTTATTATTTCACAATGCGAATACGCTTTATCGCAGAGGAATAACCCGAAAGAAATGGAAGAATCGTTAGAAGTAATTTTAAAGCAATCACGTAAAATGTCCGCTCTAATCTCACAACTCTTATTATTAGCAAGAGCTGACCAAGGAAATCATAATACTTTCCAATTTGAATGTATCAATATGAGTGAATTAACGGAAATCGTTGTAGAAGAACTTTCATTAATGGTTCAAGAAAATTCGATTGAAATAACAACTAATATAGAGGAAGACCTATTTATTAAAGCAGATCAAACATTGATGATGCGTTTATTAATGAATTTACTAACGAATGCGATTGCTTATAGTAAAGCGAGTGGAACTGTGCATATGCAACTATTCCGTGATGAAACCAACATAATAGGTAAAGTCTCCGATAATGGCATCGGCATCAGCGAGCAACATATTACTAAAATATGGGACCGCTTCTATCGAGTTGATGCAGCACGCACATCTTCAAACATCGGAAACACAGGTTTAGGATTGTCGATGGTAAAATGGATTGTCGAACTACACGGAGGAGAAATTACGGTTGAAAGTAAATTAGGAGAAGGCAGTACTTTTACATTTAAACTACCAATTGAAAAAAGAGCATAATTTATACGTGTCTGTCGCTTCAGAATAAAGATTGATTCAAAGGCTCTCTACAATCCTTATGTAAAAATAACTGACGCATTTTAAACATCATCGATTTTATCATTTTGGACAACCTATTCTGTTAAATTAATATACATGCGAAAACACTATCAAAATAAAACCCCAGAAATCCAATGGTCTCTGGGGCTTCATTATATATTTAGCTCTTTTTGCTTTTTGTTTTGTTTATGTCTATAGAGCAATTTACGACTTATTAGAGAAATCACTAATAAGGTCAGAATTAATAAGATAAGTTGCATAAATGATAAATCAAAATATTTAGCACCTGTAACGATTAAAAGTGTAGAAATCGTGCCTTTTACAACGAAAAAAATAATAACCCATAATCCGCCTTTTTTCCAGTTCATTTTATATTACCCTTTCCTACGTTTAAATTCTTAAAATATTTAATGATAGTTCGTAAATATGACAACTTAATAGAAATCTATTATATTAACAAAAAATTCATGTCTAATTAAATGCGACGATTCTATATTAAGTGAAAATGATATTCATTGTCGATTTTATTGATTATTTGAATACTTATTCTGAATCTCTTTCTACTTTGTTTCTTATAAGCAATACACTCTTGTATTCAAACAAAAACACCTCCATTGCATTTGCACACTTAGTATGCGAATGCAAGAGGTGTTTTTTCATATACCATCAGATAAGATTTCCTGCTTTGTTTATTTCTTGATACGTAGCTATTTTCTAGTACACGATAACTGGATCATACGTGTTCAAACTATCATATACAGTTTTTGCAACATTAGGAAGAAGGTTCACACACCCACCTGATCCACCTGTTAAATAAGCGTTATTTCCCCAGTCTTTTCGCCAGCCAGCATCGTGGAATCCTTGACCGCTATTTGTGAATGGAACCCAGTAATCTACTTTAACCGCATAATCAGCTTTCCCTACTGCGCTACCTCTTAGCGTGTATGGTGTTCGTTTGTATAGAACGTACCAAACGCCTGGTGATGTATCTTCACCCGTGCTATGTTTACCCGTTACTACATTTGTTGTAACGACTAATTTTCCATCTTTGTAAATCCAAATTTGTTGCTCTGCAATTGAAACTTCCGCATACGTGTCTCCGATGCCATTATTCGCTGTTGTTTTATAACCGATACCTTCCTTCTCCCAACCATTTCCGTGAATGTTAGAAGCAGAAAGCGACTTTTCGCCTTTCTCAAAGGCTTGTTGAACTTGTTTAGTTTCTTTTTCAACATCTAGTGCCCAGCCGTAGCCTTGCCCTTTTACTGATATGACTGAACCAGAATGCGTTTTAAATGAGAAATCTTTATTTAATGTTGATTTGGCATTATTAATTTCAGTAATTTTCTTCTTAATGTCGCTCGCGTCAATTGTAACTTTCATATCCTTTGACATAGAAGCATTTTGAATTAAATCTTTCGCTTTTAAAGGATAAACTTCATTCTGCACTTTATACTCAACAGACTGCCCAAGAAGATTCTGTAGTGCTTTCTCCTCTTTTTTGACAATCGGATCGTCTTCTTTAATAGGTTTTATGTATGCAGACTTCAGATGAATTTCGCTTTTATATTTTTGCTTATCGTAATCTTTCAGTAGACTAGTAACGTCATACTGTTTTCCTTCAACACTTTTCGAAATAACAATTTTTCCTTGTTCTAGCTTCGCCATAGCATCTTGAGGCGCTTTTAACTTTTCATTCATTGAGATGAGCGTTTCTTCTACAAGTTTTTTCATCGTTTCACTACGATACTGATCTGCCTTCTCTGGTAGCAATGAATAATTTTCTCCCTTTGAGGAAGGGAAAAATGTCCACTGACTTTTTAATAGTTTCTTAACTTGAGGCAAATCTTTTTCCGTAAGTTCCGTTTTTGTATCTTTTTCATCTAAAATTTGTTGTTGATCAACATAGACTTTGTTTGCTAGTCCAGATGTCTTTAATTTTTGTATTGCCTGATCAGCGCTCAGACCACCAACTTTTGTGTCATTAATTGTAACATTCGAATTGAAGTGAGTTGCCTGATAATAACTCATTCCCCCAATAAGAAGTGCAATTACACCAATACCCGCTGCGATAAACTTCCAATTTGTATAACGTTTTTTTGATCTTACTCGTTTTTGATCAATTTCTTCAACTGATTCATTTGTTGTATTGTTGTTCATCAATCTTTCCCCCGTATGCATTAACGTCAAACGATTTTCAACTAAAATCATAGACTAGTGTACCTTATTTTTCCTAAAATTTCATTATTTCCGACCACATTTTATCGCAATTTAATGATTTAATTTAGATTTTTTAATAGTACGATGCATTGAACAGCCCTTTACAAGTCATAAAGCGAAACTTAAATTAACCGTCACACCAAGAGATTTAGCTTAATATTCTAGGGGGAAATTTTTCTCTTTACGTAAAATACGAATTATATTATCCATTTTTATGAACATCAATCCCTAATTTTGTCAAAAAATAAACGATAGTCCTTCTACATTTTTGATAAAAGGACTATCGTTTTTTCAGTTAGAGTATTTGTATAATCGTTTAACTTTTTATTTCCTGAAGGTCTAATGTGATGAAGATGATGAAATTTCATCTCATAGCCTTTAAATGAAAAACATTATTTTTTTATGACAATCAAGTTTATTTTTATAAATTAACCCCTTAGCTTGATGCCTTCCATATATCCAGCAGCCTAAGATTAAGTAAGAGTCCGTTCAACTAGATTTTTTCTAATATTTTTAGGAGCATCTTATTTCAACCTTGTCATATTACACTAATTGAATTTAAAACACATCCGTATGCTATTTAGTAAAATTTACGATTCGAGACATAATTATTGCAGTAGCCAAGATAATAATAGCGGTTATCAAACCAGATTCTCCAATCCAAATCTCAGTTTGATCTCCTGTACTTGCACGTGCGAAAGGTCCTTGAATAATGGCATTCCAAGTAGTATGAATGATAACCGAAGGCCAAACGCTACCTGTGATAAGTCGTAAATAAGCTGTAATATAACTGAATGGCACAATACAAAAATAGATGCCAAGTACTGAAAGTAAGGCAGATGTTCCTTCTACATATAGACCAGCAATAACAATTGGAACATGCCACGTTGCCCAAATCAATCCGCTAATAAGGATTGGGCGTGAAAACTCTGCATCGATTAGTCTTGTAAGCATATAACCTCGCCAACCCATTTCTTCTCCCATAACTGGAATTAAGTTAAGCAAGCTACCTAATACTCCGCTCAATACTACTATAAAAATGAAACTTAATGGTATCGGTAGATACTGAAATCCAAGTATATTGTAAATAGGTTCTAGCATACCACCTTGCGGGGGCTGAAACTTCGCAATTCCGCTCAACCAGGCGATAGAATAAGTAATTCCACAAATAATCATAGGTATTAGCAGAGCAAAACCAATCCCCTTCCATATCTTTAAGTTACCGAGACTAAAAGATACATCTTTAAACCCTTCTTTCAATATTATACGAGTCAAAATAGAAGAAAATGCCGGAGTAAACATATATACCACAATAAGCGGCATACTTTTAGTAATCATTACTAGTACATTTAGGATAATAGAAGTAATAGTTAAGATACTTAGAAAAAGTTGAAGTCCTATTTTAGCACGATGGATTTTATCTTTATTGTGGAACGATTTTGCGTGTAATAACATTGTAATCCGCCCTTCCCCTTTATTCATTTGTTTATCAAATTTACTTCCTGTCATTTCAACAGCTACAACTTAGAATAAAAATATTTTGACATACAGATCATTCATCTTTAAAATCCCTCCCAAATTCATAATCTAGTCTTACTTGCGATTCAACAATTTAATTATTATTTATAAACTGTCATAGCCGATAGTACAAAAGTGTAATGATTAACCTATGACTTGTGTCAATTAATCTTATGACAATATGTAACTAGAAAATATGATATGGAATAAATAACAATTGAATTAAGGCAATTGATTCGTGCAAGTACATGAATCAATCTTGCTTTTGAAAATAATTCAATTGAGGTGGGCAAAAATGAATAAGAAAAGAATGATTGCAATGGTTAGTACAGCTTTATTAGTCACAGGATGCGCGGAAGTAGGAAACGCTCAAACTGTAGCAGTCGAAAATTCAGGTCAATCAGTCCAAAAAAATATAGTTAAATCAATACAATCACAGGCTAACCCATTAAAAACGATAGAGCCGTCAAAACCATTTGAAGATTTAAAACCACTTAAGAAAATGATTGGGAACGCGCAATATGTAGGATTAGGAGAGAATACTCATGGAAGCTCTGAAATTTTTACTATGAAGTTTCGCCTTGTGAAATATTTGGTTACTGAAATGGGTTTTACGAATTTTGCAATGGAAGAAGATTGGGGAAACGGCTTAAAACTAAATGAATATATCCAAACAGGAAAAGGAAACCCTAGGGAATTTTTAAAATTGTTATATCCTACTGATGAAATTATAGCCATGATTGAGTGGATGAAAGATTATAATGCTGATCCATCCAATAAAAAAAAGATCCAATTTATTGGGCTCGACTTAAAGGCGTTGGACCAAGGTAGCTTTAATAAAGTAATTGATTATGTAAGGCTGCATCGACCAGATTTGCTGGCAGAAGTAGAAGAAAATTATAAAGAATTGTCTTCTTTTACTGGAAGTATACAGGAATATATGAAACTTGCTCCTGAAAGAAAAGAGAAGTTTAAAGCAAACGCTGAGAGAGTAGCCCGATTACTAAAAGATGAGAATGAGCAAGCCAACACAGAAATAATTCCATCCGAGTACATCTGGGCGAAAGCAACGGCAAGTGCAATAGAGAAATTTACCACAATGCTACTTCCTAACGACTATCCAAGTATAATAAAACTACATGAACAATACTTGGCCGATCATGCAATGTGGGCACAAGAGACATTTGGTGGTAAAACGATGGTATGGGCACACAATATTCATATAGCTAAAGGAATTATCGATGAGAAATTATACCCTTATGTTGCGGGGCAGTTTTTGAAGGAACGTTTAGACAATAATTATGTCACAATTGGTAGTACAACTACGGAGGGGAATTTTACCTTATACAGCGAATATGATCCTTCCACTGGAGGTAAGATTACAACCGACACTATTCCACAAGATGTAAAAAGTTTCAATTATACTCTCGGAAAAGTGCCATATAAAATGTTTTTATTGGATAACCGTCACCTTAAAGGACAAGCAGAAAAATGGGTTAAAGCAAAAAGACCATTACTAAGTATAGGGGGACAATTCCTCCCGAACAGTTCGGTGTATTTTGATACTTCATTGCTTGAGCAATTTGATATTATTTTTCATATTCGAAAAACAAGTCCATCTCATATTAAATAAAAGTACAAAGCAATCCCGTTCTTGCAGATGTAAGAACGGGATTGCTTTGTGGAGGAGTAATAAAGTGAAACTTTAATCAGCAGGTTTTTGTTCATCCCCCACTGATTATTAGCCTTCACCAATCGTGCGTTTACCGGCAGCCCGCCCCCCACCTAACGCTGAATTTTGAGGTGGGAGTCTTACTGCCCAGTAAATAGCGGGATAAAAGCATCTTTTTTAACCAGAAGTAAGCTGCTCTCCCCTTTTTAACATCATTTAGAACTGTCATATGACACTTTTACACTAGTGAGAATGACAAAAAAAGCAGTATGATTCGGTTATTACACAGATAGGAGCGATGAACTTTATGAAATCAAGATTCATCCATAATGGTTATTTTTTATTGCTAACTTTCGGTACAGGATTGTTTTATTTTTGTTTTTACCTAATAGCTCTGCTATTTAGTTTAACCCTTTCATTTACTGTTGTTGGGATTCCATTAATTATGCGCGTACTACAGACTACCACACCCTTTATCCAATTCGAGCGCATACAGACGAAAATTTATACAGATATTTCAACAGACTCTTACGATAGAAGTATAACAATGGATACATCGAACTGGTCTCAGGTGAAATTAGTGCTAACAGATCGTCGCACTTGGTGTGCTGTCTATTGGCTAATGCAGAAATTTACGATTGGCATTTTCAGTCTCATTAGTGCAATCATTTTTTACGTAATGCCACTTATGTTCCTGTTGGCACCACTACTGTATCGATACATCGATATGAATATTATATTTATACAAATAGATACTTTTGCCAAGTCACTCTTTGTAATGTTTATGGGTATAGTATTTACCGCCATAAGTATTAGAATAGTCGATGGTTTGACAAAGAAAATTGGGGGCTATACACGTAGTATGATTCGGCAACTAAATCAATAGAAGTTTGCAGTCTGTGAGTAGTATCGTAGTTTTAAATTAAAAAGTATAATAAGGCAGGAAGGATTAAATTATTATATAGGAAGTAAAATGGTAGGCTATTTAGGGGGTAAAGGACTTGTTAGATATGGTTAAGTATTGGTTTTGGTATGATTGGATTATGTTAGGGGTACGCCTACTTGCTAGTGTGTCTATCATTCTAGCTACATTAAATTTTCAGGATGGTTTAACATTACCACTTTGGATTATTATTCTTTGGGAAATTATTGCCTTCTCTGTTCCATGGGTAGCCTTACTATTCAATTATAAATATTATTTATTCACAGAAATACTGCTATATGGTGGACTATGTATATATTTAACCTTATTATTTCCAGAAGCTTACAACACATTTCTTATATCGGTGTTTCTAATTGCTGCGAATAGTAAGCATTTGTCCTATTATTGGACAGCTCCAATAACGGTTTTTATAACAACTGGAATTTTCTATGCGGTTGCGCCAAGTAATAGCTATTGGATTATGGTCACCTATTATGGATTCGCATATATAATGGGCTTCGCTTTTCATTTATTAATCGTCAATCATAAACAAAATGAATCAATTCGTAAACAAAACGCGGTACTTGAGCAATATATGTCTCAGATTGAACGCATTACACTGGCGGAAGAACGAAACAGACTGTCGAGTGAGCTTCATGATACAGTTGGTCACGCTTATACTTCTATTATTATGGGGATGGAAACGTTGCGCACCGAACTTGCTACTGAAATGGGTATACAGAGGCTAGATTCTCTGCTTGAAATGGGACGTAAAAGCATCGAGGACGTGAGAGGTTACCTACATCAAATGGAGTCTCCTTGTCAATCGCCTTCCTTAATTCAATCTCTCCAAAATCTTGGAGCCGAATTTCAGGAGCACGCTCTGGTTAATGTAAGTTTTCGGGCATACGGAGAGGAATATGAATTGTCTCGGCAAGCGAAGATAGCGTTCATTCGTTGCTTACAAGAGTCCCTTACGAATGCAGTACGTCATGGTCAGGGAACTGAAATTATAGTTTCATTGCAGTTTGAACAACAATATACGAGATTAGAAGTTCAAGATAATGGAAAAGGAAATGTAGAATGGCAAGAAGGCTTCGGTATGAATGCGATGAAAGAACGAGCAATGAATTTGCAAGGTCAATTGTCTGTATATACAAAGCCAGATGAAGGAATGCTTGTTACATGTACCATACCGCGACAAACTGAAATAAAAGATGGACTTATTCGTTTGTTAATTGTAGACGACCAGCCATTTGTTCGGGAAAGTTTGAGGACACTACTCGATAGATATGAAGATTTAAATGTAGTCGGTTTGGCCGAGGATGGCAATGAAGCCATCGATTTGTGTGGGCGCCTTCAACCTCATGTTATACTTATGGATTTAGATATGCAACACATGGATGGAGTCGAAGCAACCAAAAAGATTAAGCAACAATGGCCACATATCCGCATATTGATTTTTACCACTTTTCAGGATACCGAACAGGCGTTGGAATCGCTTCGCAACGGTGCGGATGGTTTTTTACTCAAATCTATTGAAACATTGGAGCTAGCTAATACGATCCGACTTATTCACAAAGGTGGGACACTGATTGATCAGGGAATGTCTCACAAAATATTTGAGAAATTTGATGAGCAAAAAGAGACACCACAATCAAAAGCAACCGCTTATGAGCTAACAGCTAGGGAGATAGAAATATTGCAACTAGTAGCCAAGGGACTTCGATACACTACCATAGCATCAAGGTTATATTTATCGAATGGTACGGTCAGAAATTATGCTTCCACAGCTTATACAAAGCTAGGAGTCCGCAACAAAGAAGAAGCTGTTCAAAAAGCTCTAGAAATTGGAATTATTGAATAAGAAAAATGTTTTTTGTTTCTTTACAGCAAGGCAAAATGTAGTTACAAGATACAGTAAAGGATAAAGTGAAACTTTAATCAGCCCTCATCAGTCGGACTTTTACGGGCAAATAGCGGGATAAAATGAGCGAACTATCATGAACTCCTGTTTTATGCGTATAATTAATAGACAACCTAAGTAACAAGTTTGTTCCATTTTTATCAGTAGTCGTATCTAGAAACCTAAAAAAGTCCATTTAGAAGATTTAAATGGACTTTTTCACTCATATAATACTATCTATAGTTAAACAAATAAGATTAAATACATTTAAATTTTCTTGTTTTATCTAATAAACTGTTTAGGCATTTCTTTAACGTGCTTATCATCATCACGCCAATCATAGGTTTCTTTCTGCGAAACATCTAAAGTTTGATCTCCAATTCTAACAATATTCTTATTTACCCATTCAATATATGGATCGGTATCTGGATAATTCCAATATATATTTTTCTCTGAATCTGTATCAAGGTTAACTAATTCACCCCTAACAGCATCCGCACTTAATGATCCTGCATTATGAAAATAAGTCTTGATGAGATATTTTCCATCTGGAGATTTCACTGTTCGAATTAATTCCCCTTTTGGATATTGCAAACTAAAAAGTTTCCAATATCCAAATCCAATTATAATTACTAACATAGTAAGTATAGTTAGTAATACTTTTCTTTTTGTTTTTTTAATTTCACCTTTTGTATTTATAATACTCATTCAACTCCATTCCATAATATATCAAAAATAAAAATACTCCGTTAATACGGGATAAACATGAAAATTCCCCTTTAAGAAAAATATAAAAAATCAGACAGTATACTTGAATTGCTCTTCGCAAGAGAATATACTAATAAAGCAGGCTACGACGTTCCTTCCTTCTAACTTCTTTGGCGAAATAGGGATGTTACTTTCCTGCTAAACACATAGGCTATGACAATTCTTCCTTCTTTGTAGAAATTTCAAATTGTTTTAGAGTTGTCAATTTCCTATGAAAATAATTAGACTATAAAACCTCTTTCTTCTTTGGGATTGAATAAACTTTAGTTTATCAACCATTGATGTAGAGGTTTTCTTTTCTTAATTAACAAATTACCACTTAACAACTAAATGTTATACCCCTAATTTTTCACTAAAAAATAGCTTTATACCCTCAGTGCATTTCTCTACAATTAGTGTGTTTATGCATGTAAAAATAAAAATCTACCACTGAAAGGAGGACAGTCAGACTATTCCCCTCTTTTATAAGGAGTGAATAATCGGCGTTCTCATGAAAAATTCTATTTATATAAGAAGAAGTTTGAAAGTAATTATAAAAAGAGAAGAAAATAAACTACCGAACATGTATTTAGCCACTGCTTTAAAAAACTTGGAAAGTTTAGGATTTACTTTTTCTGAGCCTTTAATAGAAGAGTTGCAAACACTTTCGGTTGGTGCATTCACATCGTTTTACAAAGAGTTGGTAAAACATTTAAAAGAAATGGTTGGTGCACATATTCAGTTTACTCCTATGTATCCAAACTTTCCGCAACAAATGATGGATTTAAGTGACGCTGATTTATACATCAATGCCGTTATTCATTATGTGACGTTGCGCCTACCTGTATCAAAAGTAGAAGAACGACTTCCTCTTTTAGATAGCGTTGATTTGAAAGTTATTGACTTAGGAAGTGAAGAAGATTTCAATCAAATGATTTCTCAATTGATTCGTGCAAACAGCTCTATTTCCTCAACTGATAAGACAGATGTAGAATGGGCTATTACACACACTGAAGATGTTTCCTGTTTTCTACCTAATGTAATTCCTCATAAGGAAAATATGTCTTTTATAATTGGGGTTTTATTAATAAACAGAAAAATATCAGCCGATGCTGCTGCAAAGTATTTTAAAACAGCAACTGATGTTCTTCGCCTTGCAGTTGCTTTATCTGAAGGTGATGTGAGTTTAGCATCCTCCGTTCGATTCAAGAAGTTTAACCGAGTAGAAAGACGCTTCCTTTTAGGATTGTTAGAGCAATGCGGAAACATTACCGAAGATATGATTCGATACAAAAAACGTTGGATTCGTTTAGGTGAAATTCTTCATCCAGCAGAATATCATACTCGTTTCCCAAAAACCCACCGAGCATTTGAGATGCTTCGCAACAACATTAAAGTTGAAACATTTAATGGAAAAATAGAAGCAGCTTTGTTGAATCGTGATATCATGACAGCGAAAAATCTTTTAAAAACTCGCCCGGGGGAATTTGCCAGACGCTTGGATCATTTAATCCGTTTATGTAGTGATACGTCAACAGATGTTTTCAATATTCTCGAAGAGTTTCTAAGTATAATAGGAAATGTTTCTACTCCTGTATTACTTCAACTCACGGCTCATTTTAAGCATCGAAATGATAAAAATGAATTTCGCACCTTTTTTCCAAAGGGCAATGTAGCAAAAGCTATAGGTATTGAAAATACACTTCCATTTATCTCAGAGGATATTTGTTTAATGATTGTAAAAATGTGTGAAGATACTTTAAAAAATCGCTTCGCAGAACTTCCAAGTCTCGGAAAAGTATTTTTGGATGAACAGTTAAAAAATCACTTAGTTCCCTTCTCTCAACGTTCAGCCAGCAAAGCGCTTCGCACATTATCTCGAGGAAGTAAAGTAGATTTGCCAGAAGGAGATACGATTCGTTTTTTCCTATGGTGGAAAGAAGGCTATGTGAATGGACAACATACAGGACGTGTTGACATTGATTTGTCTGCTGCAATGTACGACGAAGATTGGCAATACAAAGAACATGTATCCTTCACGAACTTACGTTCAAAAAATTTCAAAGCCTACCATAGCGGAGATATTACTTCTGCACCAAAGGGGGCATCTGAATTCATTGATTTCGATATTCCGTCTGTGCTGAAATATGGTGGACGCTATGTAGTTATGACTTTGCTTTCTTACACAGACCAACCATATAAAGATTTACCAGAATGCTTTACTGGTTGGATGGTTCGTCAATATCCTGGTTCAGGTGAAATATTTGAACCTTCTACTGTTCAAGATAAAGTGGATATTACTGCCGACACCCAAATCTCTATTCCAGTTATTTTAGACTTAAAGGAACGAAAATTGATTTGGACAGATTTGTCTCTTACAAGAGATCTAACTTATGATAATACCATCGAAGCTAATCAAAAAGGTATGATACTAGTTGGAAAGGCTTTAACTAATTTAGTTAAACCGAATTTATATGACTTGTTCCGATTACATATTGAAGCTAGAGGTGAACTCGTTCAAGACATCGAAGAAGCAGAAACTATTTTCTCTTTGAATAAAGGGATTACTCCTTTCGATATCGAAAAAATAATATCTGATTTTATAGCTGACTCAAAAGGCTAACTACATTACAAACATTGATAATGTGTGGAAAATATCGATGTATAATGTCTATGTGAAACAGGACCTGATAGATGTATATCAGGTCCTGTTTTTTATTTAGTAGATACTAAATAATCTGGTTAATCACTATTCATCTAAATACACTATACTAATAAAGTGAAATTTATTCGAAAGAAGTTCATTAGTTAATATGTATCTAGGGTGTGTCTAAAAACTATTTCTATGGTAGGATTACCTCAAACCATTTAGAGAGAGGTATTTTCTATGACGCCACGCCGCTACGAACTTACAAATGAACAATGGGAACAAATCAAAGACTTTTTCCCACCGTATTCTACTGGTCGTCCGCCTAAAAGAAGTAATCGTGAAATGTTCAATGCTATTTTATGGATAGCTAGGAGCGGCGCTCCCTGGCGTGATTTGCCGGACCATTACGGCTTATGGAAAACCGTGTATGCTCGCTTCTGCAAATGGCGTGATGAAGGTGTCCTACTGACCATTTTTCAAGAATTAAATGCTGAACCGGATTTTGAAAATCTCAGCATAGATTCAACCAGTATCAAAGCGCATCAACATAGTGCTGGTGCAAAAAAAAGGCCATAAATCATGAGTTTCATCAGCATATTGGCATGAGTCGCGGTGGAAAAACTACCAAAATCCATACAATTGTTGATGGTTTAGGCAACCCCATTTTATTTCATTTGACTGGCGGAAATATTTTTGATAGCACTCCAGTTTGCGAGCTTTTGGATGAAATACCAATTAAGGGCAGCAATATTCTTGGTGACAAAGCCTATGGTTCTCATACGATTCGTAACTATATTACCAATCATGAAGCAACCTATACCATTCCACCCAGATCAAATGCGAAAGCTCCTTGGAATGTGGATTGGTATTTATATAAAGAACGCCATTTAGTGGAGTGTTTTTTCAATAAAATCAAGCATTTCCGTAGAATCGCAACACGGTATGATAAGCTGGCATCTTCTTTTTTAGCCTTTGTGTATATCGCTGCCATTTTTCGATTAACACAATGAACAACAGTTTTTAGACACACCCTAATTAAGAAACATTCATATACCAGCCCAAACATCTTTTCCATATCGCCCTTCATCTTGCACACGATCCAACCAATTTCTTGCTTCTTGTTCACTGACTTCATGAATTTCTTGATATGCTTGACAAAGGGTATCTTCTACATCCGGAGCCATTTTACTTCCATCACCACATATATAAAGATGAGCTCCATTATCTAATAACGAAATTAAATTGATTCTATCTTGTTTTATCAAATGCTGTACATATGTTTTTGGATGTCCCTCTAAACGAGAAAAAGCTGTGTGTAAAGAGATTAATCCATCTCTTTCATCATTTTCTAGTTCTGTACGATAAAGATAATCTTTTTCAGGATGACGACAACCAAAATATAGATGCGCTTGTCCTAAGTTCATACCTTTTTGCTTTTGAACACGACGCGCTTGCAAGAATCCACGGAATGGTGCAATTCCAGTACCTGGCCCAACCATAATAATTGGTGTTTCTGGATCTTTAGGTAATTCAAAGTTTGATTGTGGCGTTCGAATGAAACAGATAATCTCATCTTTATTATGACGCTGAGCTAAGTAATTAGAAGCGACTCCTTCATATGTCCCTTCCCCACTCCATGCAGGTGCATTAACAACACCGACCGTAATGCTCAGACGATTGTGTGCAACGAGTGGAGAGCTTGAAATAGAATAGTAACGCGGTTTGAGCGCAGGAAGAAGTTCTAAAAAGCGTTCAAATCGGATTTCACAAGCCTCATACTTTTCAAGAAGGTCCAACATTGAAATCCGTTTCTTTAATATTTGTTCATGATAAACTCCTTCTTCTAATAATGCTTCCAATTCTTTTTTATGAGGAGGACATGCTGTGAATGTTACCATTTCTCGTATTTGTGCTCGAGTGGCAGCTTCTTGAACTTCAACACTATAACTAAGAAGGTCCAATAAACTAACAGGACTGTCTAAAGGTATGTGATTTATACTTCGTCCACTTGCACTCAGTATAACTTGATCCTTCCCATTTAATCCAAAACGTTTTAAAATTCGGTTGATATTTTTCTCGCTATTAACTGGCAACACTCCAAGGTGGTCTCCTTCTTTATATGTAGCGCCTTCTGGCAAAGATACCTCGATATGTCGTGTACTTCTATCACTGCTGGGTGATTGGAGTTCACGATTTTCTAGTATAGATGCATAAACTGCTTCATATGTTCGTGCAAGAGGAGATCCTCCAAGACGACTAACAAATTGCAGACTCAAAGTACTGCGCTCTTTTTCTATATTTTTGTTGAACTCCAATCCAAATGCCTTCATCGCATCAGACCACATGTTTTGTTTCCATTGCTCAAGCTGTTCCTCGAAATCACCACTTGCATCTGCTTCTCCGCGTTTAGAAAATCTTGTTGCTCCTTTTTGAGCCATCTGCTCATCAATGTATCTTGGAATCCGTTGATAGGTACTAGCCCAATTATGATCTCCACAACCAAAAACTGCGTATTGAACACCTTTTAGCTCATCTGGTTTTAGTTCCTCCAACCATTGCACAAACTGCCCTGCATTACTTGGCGGTTTTCCATTATAAGAAGAAGTCACAATAAGTACCGCTCCTTCTTTTGGCAAACTTCCAATTCGATCGTTAAGAGCTACCACTTCCGTTTGAACTCCTTCTAAACTAGCTGTATCTGCTAATTCTCTTGCAATACCTTCTGCTACACCTGTATCCGAGCCATACAGAACAAGAAGTGAAAGATTATCGGCCCCAATAATAGAAGGTGTCTTCTGGACGTGTTGCTTAATTTCATCGTTTTTCAGCTTGTCCTCTGTAGGTGCAAGAACAGTAGGATGACTAATAGTTTGTTTTCGGGGTAGAATCCTAATCTTAAAATCACCGGGCTTTAGCGTTAATGTTTGTTTTACGTCCAGCTGATAGTTTTGATAATCGATTAATTCAAAATGTTGAAGAAGCATTCCCATTACAAGAGTGGCTTCATGAAGTGCAAATTGCATACCGATACATGCTCTCTGGCCATTTCCAAATGGCTTATAAGCATGATGAGGAACCTTATCCAGCTCTTCAAATCGTTCAGGTTGGAATTCTTCCACATTGTCTCCCCATGCATCTTTATCCCTATGTAGCTGTGGAATAAGAACAGAAATACGATCTTCTCCTTTCTTAATTGGGTATTTCCCGCCAATCACTGTATCTTCTTTTGCATAGAGACTGAATGCTGGAGCGGTAGGCCATAGACGTAGCGATTCATTTAAAATCATCCGTATATACTTCAGTTTCATAACTTGTTGGTATGTTGGAGTAGGATCTGTCAAAACACGGTCTACTTCTTCATAGGCTTTTTTCAATTTATCCGGATTCTTTAATAAGAAGTAAATTGCAAAAGATAACAATCCACTTGTTGTCTCATGTCCAGCTATTAAAAAAGTAATAATTTGGAAACGAATGTTTTCATCATCTAATTTTTCACCAGTTTCCGGATCTGGCACATTTAGCATACGGGAAAGTAAATCATTTTCTTCCTGATCTCCACTACTTTTACGTTCAGCAATAATATTATCTACTAAAGAAAACATAGATTGAATATCATGCTGAAATTGACGTTTCGTTCTCCACATAAGTTTGTCTTCTATATCCAGCCGCTGCAATTGGTGCATCGCCTCATCTAGAGCACGGGTCATGCTAGTAATAAAAGGATGAGGGGTCTCACGATAAAAGCTATTGAATCGGTAATTAAAACCACATAGACCAATTGTATCTAACGTAAGACGAGTCATATCCTCCGGAACATCTACGTTTTCATTCGGATTAAGCCGTGCCCATTTTTGAACGAGTTGTACAGCAATATCGACCATCATGGCATGGTAATCTTTCATTGCCCGTTGGCTGAATGTAGGCATCAAAATATTATGAGCTTTTTTCCAGTTAGGCTCGTGAGTCTCGCTAGTAAATAATCCGTCCCCAGCAAAGGCACGAACTTTTGCTAAAGCACCCTCTATACTTTTATCGAACCGCGTTTCGTCACAGACTTCTGCTACCAATTCATGTCCAGAAACGACAATGATGGTATCACTTAAAGTTTGAATTTGAAAAATGGGACCATACTCTTCCGCTATCTTGATAAAGGATAGGGTCGGTTTATCTTTATCGATTAATGGGAGATTACCCAGCGGTCCATATGTTTTCGGCTGAGGAATGGCAGATACTTTTTTTTCCATTTAAAACACCCTTTCAAAAAAGCATGAAATAAAGTGAAACTTTAATCAGTGGGGGTTTTGTTCATCCCCCACTGATTATTAGTTGAACCAATCGGGCTTTTACGGGCAGTTGGTCCCCCACCTAACTTCTTTGCTTCCGCTAAATTTTGAGGTGGGGGTCTTACTGCCCGTTAATGCGGGATAACATATCCCATTTAATAAAGAGGAAATAGCAACTAATCGCCTGGGATAAAGATATGTAATTGATTACCTTATTTTATCTTTTCCCTAACTATTCATGATTATGATATTGCGTATAAGCTTGGCAATTAGATTTATAACTTGTAGAAAAATACTAAATTAAAATGAAGCGAATAAATATAGTTGGAGCCTTTTAATGTTGGTATTAAAAGATAATCTAAACTTGTAATGTTTATGAGAAATTGTAAACGGATCTCATCTCTTGTATTTGTTCATAAAAATGATTATTTTGATTCATTTTCTTCTAAAACACCCCAAAATAGAGAAGTTGACGAGCTTAAGATTGTAGTATTTGAAAAATCAGTGGTTTAGTTAAACCAATACAATAAGCAATATACCGTGTTACTAATGAAAGAGGACCTGATATGAACATCAGGTCCTCTTTCACTATATAATTATGTCACTGCTTCTTTCAGTTCTTTTCCCATTTTAAATACCGGCGCCTTAGTAGCAAAAATTTGTATTTCTTTATAGTTTATCTAATCAGCAAACAACTTGTAGGAATCATTATCTAACGTTTTATTCTTCTCTACCGATTTAACTTCTCGACGGCTTCCGCACTTGTGTCTACACGTTTAACGAAAAAAACTAATAGTAGTGCAACAACATTCATGCCAAGCGCTACATAGAATGAATATTGAATTCCGGATAATAAAGCCTTCTGAGTTACTATTGCCTTCGTAGTTTCTGTGAAGGTTGTTGGATCTATATGAGACATTAAACTTTCAGCTTTTGTTTTTGTTACAGAGTTCATAATCGTAACAAGAATAGCAGTACCAATCGAACCGGACACTTGTTGAGCTGTATTATTAACAGCTGTACCGTGTGGATTTAGGCGAGTTGGCAATTGATTAAGACCATTTGTCATAAGTGGCATCATCACCATCGCCATCCCAAACATCCGCAGTGTATAAATAAGAATAATATGTGTGTGACTAGAGTCAATTTGCAGATTTGCCAACATATAAGTTAAAACAGCTGTAATGGAAAGCCCTACTATGCCAAGAATCCGAGGACCATATTTATCAAATAGTTTACCTGTAATTGGTGACATAATCCCCATTATTACCGCACCTGGAAGCATCATCAGCCCAGAGCTCAGCGGCGAAATGCCACGGACGTTTTGTACATAAGCTGGTGTTAAAATCATACCCGAAAACATGGCCACCGCGTTAACAATTGCAATTACAGACGCAAGTGCAAACATTGGGTACTTGTAAACACGTAAATCCAATAACGGCTCATCCATTTTTAATTGACGGATAATGAAAGCAATTAAGGCAATAGCGCCTATGATTAAGGCTGTTAAGACAACTTTATTCGTCCAGCCATCGGAGCTTGCAGAACTGAATCCATATAACAGACCGCCAAAACCGACAGAAGATAATAGTAATGAGAGATAATCAAGTTTTGCATTTTTGTTTTGTTTCATGACATTCTCAGATTTCCAAATCCCTAACAGTAAGCTAATGATTGCTAACGGTAAAATCATTTCAAAAAGCAAACGCCAGTCATAATACTCTACAATATAACCTGATAGTGTCGGCCCAATTGCTGGAGCTGTAATCATAACTAGTCCAAAAATCCCCATTGCTGTTCCCCTTTTTTCTCTCGGAAAGCTTACTAGCATAATATTCATTAACAAAGGTCCCATAACTGAAGAGCCTGCCGCTTGAACCATCCGACCAGTAAGTAATAAACCAAAATTCGGTGCTACAGCCGCTAAGGCAGTACCAAGAATAAAAATCACCATAGATGTAATAAATAGGCTCCTATTTGAAAAACGCGTTATTAAAAATGCTGAGGCCGGAATTAATATACCACTTACAAGCATATACCCTGTAGAAAGCCACTGGATCGTTGAATAATCTTGAATGTTTAAATCTTTCATTATTGATGGCAAGGCTACATTTAAAAGGGAGTTATTTAGAAATGAAACAAATGCCCCAATAAAAAGGATTACAAGCATTAAATATGGTGGTTTTCTTTTATGTAATGTTTCACTCATATATTTAATTGCCCCTTCATTATAAATTTCATTGATTCGTTTAAATCGTTTACATATTTGCACAAGAAAACATTACCCTTGCAGTATTTTGCCAAACTCTTCGAATGGATATTCTCTTTTTAGCAATTCCACTTGCTCAACATACCATTTTAAAATCTTTTTGTTGATGAAACCTTTATAAAAACGTTTGTTAACGGAATTTAAATTAGGCTGAAATACAAAAAGAAGCAACTGAAAATACCCTTCTAAAATAAATTGAAACTTTAAATCAATGGGAATTTTACAGGCAGTGAGAAAAATCAACAAGACCACGCACCCATTCCTTTAAATACAGGCTTGTAGATCTAGTTATGTAACCATCCCAAAAAAGGAATATTACATAGGCTAAGTCTAACATTACATTTTTAAAGTGAGGGGAATTAGCGTATGCACCAATATTGGTATTTGAAGTCACAGGGAAACGGGGAACAATATAATAACCAAATTTCATTATATTCACAGCCCGAAATAACTAAATCTGAGGTAATGAATGATTTGAAGCTTCCTGAGAATTGGAGTTACCGAGTTTATCCAGTTAGTTGGGATTCATCAGCCAATTATACGGGGTTCAATCCCCAACCTCCTCCCTTCTCTTTGGGGCAGCAGCCAATTAATTATGCAGGGATAATACCACAAGGTCACCCTGCTAATTGGACTCCATTACCAGGTCATGCAGGTTTTAATTTTCAAAAACCTCCCTTCCCCTGGGCGCAACCATTCAATCATACAGGGATGTTCGCACAAGGTCATCTTGCAGCTTTACTATCGCCGCCAGCCAAGCCTTTTCATTTCAATACCAATAACTCGGGTGTTTTTGGAAACCCTCCAGGATGGGGTGGTCCGTGGGCCCCAATAGGATGGGGAAATAACGGAGGTAACGGTCAGCTAGGACTGCTTGGAAACTTACTTACAGCAGGAAAAGGCACCATGAGTGGAATAGGAATGATCAGTAGTTTAATCGGGATGGGGAAGTTCTTCTTTTAGTTAATTAGAACAGGAGAATGTGGCTGTAGCTTTAATCAGCCACATTTAAGGACAGTAATCTCCCACCTAACTTCCTAGCATAGCATTCGCGGAAATTTTAGGTGGATATGTATTGTTACAAGTTACTGTTTTACTTTGAGTACTCCTTTACTTTCTTATCAAGTGCCTTACTATAAGCATCTTTGTTTTCCTGTGATAACTCATAAACTGCTTTTTTCCAATGCTCTCCGTCTACACCTGATAAAAATTCAGTACCTTTCATTGCAGCTTCTTGAATCTTCTGTTTATCTTCTTTACCAGCATCCTTAATTAACTTCGTTGCTTTTCTTGCCTCTGTTACCCCTTCTTGTATGGATTTGTGAATGTCTTTGTATGTATCAGGTACTTTTATGTGTTCCATATTATCTAAAATTTTATCTATCTCGTTTGATGTTTTTAAAACAGCTTTTGCTTTTTCTTTATCCTTTAAGGATTCTCCTAAGTTTAGTAATAGTTCATCCTTCTTAAATTGGAACTCTACCACTTGCTCACATATGTAGTACGGATACTGTTGTTCGGAAAGTATTGTTATTGCTTTACTAGTTTGCTCAGTCTTATGAGTAGAATCTTTATCTCCTACCTCGCATCCGACTAACAGCATAAATGGAACTGCTAACGTTACTAGTTTCTTTGCTCTCATTATGTATTCTCCTTGTGGAAAGTATTGTAATTAATTAACATATCAAACTATAACATACATTACATTATGGTTCACTTCCATTACGCTTTTAAAATGTAAAATAAGAATACACCCCATAAGCCACAAATAAGATTAATAGAATAGAAATGCCGAGTACCGTATATATAATCCATTTTAAATTTGAATTCATATCATCCTCCTACCTCTCAATAATTCCAGTATATAACAAAAAAGCATTGGATACCCAATGCTTTTTACACTTACGCAAATAAAGAAGTATTCGCATATAAAGCTGGTGAACCACCTGAATGTACGAATAAAATATTGTCTTCCTTATTAAAATTACCTTTTCTAATTAAGTCGATTAATCCCGCTACTGCCTTACCTGTATACACTGGATCAAGTAAAATACCTTCTGTTTTCGCAAGTAACTGAACTGCCTCTACCATTTCCGGCGTTGGTAACGCATAGCCTGGTCCTACATATTCATCAAAGCACGTAACAGCGTCGCGCGAGATAAAGTTTGGAATACCAACATGTGCTGAAGTTTCATCTACAAGTTTTGCTACTTTCTCTTCTTGCTCAGCTTTTCCTCTACTTACATTAATCCCGATTACAGGAATATGGCTTTGTGTTCCAGAAAAACCAGTAATTAAACCAGCATGCATACCGCCGCTACCACTTACACAAACAACTGAACTGAAATCAATTCCTTGCTCAAATGATTGCGCCATAATTTCTTGCGCACAAGCAACGTATCCCATAGCGCCTGTAGGGTTTGATCCACCAACTGGAATTACATATGGTGTATTTCCTTTTTCACTTACTTCTTTTGCTACTTTATGCATTTCTTCCATCAGGTCTGCTCCGTTCGGTACAACAATGACGTTTTCAGCACCTAATAAGTGATATAAGAAATAGTTTCCGTTAAAGTCTCTCTTCTCTTCTGGCTCAAGCCCTTCCTCTAATACAAGAATACATTTCATTTTTTCTTTTACCGCAGCAGCAAGTGTCAGGCGGCAATGATTTGACTGAATACCACCAGCTGTAATTAACGTATCTGCACCATTTTCCTGTGCATCTGCAACTAAAAATTCTAACTTTCTCGTCTTATTGCCACCGGCTGTTAAACCAAGTAAATCATCTCGTTTAAAATAAATAGTCGGACCACCAAGTGCTTCAGAAAAATTGTTTAACTTTTCAATTGGTGTATATGATTCTGTATATTTTTTTCTCGGGAATTTAGCTAAATTCATTGTAACGCTCCTTTTGTACTTCTTTCACAATATATGTAACGTTACTATTATTACACGTAAAAATGGTGAAGTCATCTTTCTCGGTTAAAAATGTATTAGAATTTCATTTTGATAAGTAAAACCGTATTAATGCTTTTAACTTAATTATGGTACATGAAATTTATATCAACGATTTTTTAAATATATCGTTCATTACTTACAATATATCAACGATTTTTCAAATATATCGATCGTAACTTGCAGTATATCAACGATTTTCTTAATATATCAATCTATCGACAAAAAACGACAGACAGGCAACCCCTTTCTCATCAACAAAAAAGAGCCCACACATTCAAATGCAGACTCCCTCCAATCACTTATTTACCGAAAAACGAAGTAACTGCGTTAATCCCGGCTCTAAATTCATTTCACCTTTGTGGCGTACGTATACGACTTTATCTCCATCAAATTTCGGAGGATTTGCTTTACTATACGTATGCCACTCATTCGTTCCTTCTATAGTGTACTCCATATATTCAGTTGCACCGACAATTATATTTTTACTATCATCTGCCGTTACATTTGGTGCCATCTGCGCAATTTTTGAATCACTAATTAATAACTTCTTTATATCCTTATCACGTTTGTAATCGTAAGCTGTCACAATTACATCGTTACCATATGCTTTCACTTGTAACCCTTGTTTAAATGAATAGCCATCTGGAGCAGTTTTCTCTCCTCCATTTGGTCCTGCTGACATCCAGCCTGTTTCAATCCCGCCCGTATTTACAACAGTGAAACCTTTTTCATCTCCGCCTTTAATTTTCTTTTTACCAGCCCAGTCCGGTAAGTTTAAATCCCAATGCGTATGACTCGTAAAGAAAACAACTTGCGGATAGTCTTTTAATATATCGTACAACTTATCGATGTTTAAATAATCTTGTAAGTACGGTGATTGTCTTGATCCAGATACTGTATCAGGTAAAACGTGATGAGAGAAAATAAAGATTGGCTTATTTTTATCTTTTTGACTATACTCTTCTAAATTTTGTTTTAACCAACCTAATTGCTCATCACTCATATATACTTCGTCCCACATTTTTGAATCGTGGTATTTCATATATTTTTCAGTTCCTAAAAATAGAAACGGATAACCGTCTAATTCTTTTTTATGATATACCTTTTCTTGTCCACTAAATTTCAGATAGCGGTTAAATAAAGTTTCCTCATTTACACCATTTGGCCATGTACTTTGAGAGAGTTTTCCATCTGCTGTCCATTTACCAGCATAAAACTCATGATTCCCAACAGTAGACCATACATTTTCTGGATGCTTATTTTTATTTAACACACGCTTTACATCATCATATTGTGACTGTTGTCCAGTCGGCGTTATATCCCCATTCATAATAAGCGCTCTAGAAAGTGGCGTCACTTTGTTCATATCTTTTAGCACATGATCAAAATCCCCTAAATCACCTTGAATATCACTAATAACATTAAAAGTTGTAGCTGATTTTCGGGCTTGCTCTTTCCCTTCCGCATGCACTGAAAACGTCGGTAATAATGCCGCCATAACTGCTAACGAAGCAACTGTCTTTTTCATACAAATTCTCCCCCTAATAATAGAATGTACAAACTGACATGTTCTGCTTTCTCTTAGGTGCTTGTCCAATTCACATTATAAAGAGGGATTGTAAAGATAGATGGAGTAAAAAATTAAGTGTTTTTTAAGAGATTTTGTTGTTTTTTGCACTCCACAATTCGCGATTCACGCCAATCTAGCTTTCTAGTCTTTTACATTACATACATGTAAATTTTGATGTTAAATCTTTTCGTTTCATACGTTGTTTTTATTACTTTTAATTTTCGGGAAAAATCCACTAATTAATAATGTTATAATCCATACCATTATTAGAATGAAATTTATTGTATTACCGGAATTCAAACTAAACACTCTCCACAAATTGGCAGCACAAAAAACGAGAACAGCAGGAATAATAAGTAAAAATGTCCTAACTACTAATCCGATGTAAGATTTCTTCGCTTGCTTAAAAATGAACGTTCTTCTACCTTTGTACAAACTAATCACAAACAGTAGCAAATATATACTAAATGTGGTGCCAATAACAATTGATGTAATGAAGTTAGTTTTTCTCTGCTCAGCTAGAGCGAAGTAACTTTCAGGTAATTTTCCAGTTTCATATTCAATCCATGCGTGGTAAATATCCTGTCGTAAGTCTATACCACCTTCACCATTTGTAAGGATTACCAATCCATCCTTTGTATTAGGAATGAAACCATAAAAAGAATGCCAGCCACGATTGTCACCAGAATGATAAAGTAATTTCCATTGATTAGATAGTTTTTTTTCAAATATACCTAAACCATTCTCCCCTAATATCGGCTTTTGCATTTCCTCAACACGTTCACTTTTGATGACACCATTCCCTTTATTATTTGCATCCATGCTTGCAAGTATCAATGCCATCATATCGGTAACATTTGTCTTAAGACCTGCAGCAGCCTGTTCGGTAAATTGGTAACTAGGGAGCTCCTCTCCAAAATAACCATAAGCTTTTGAAAGGTTATGGTTTTCAGGACGTTGTAAAAATGAACTAGATTTCATTCCTAAAGGTTTCATAATTTGTTCTTCCATATAACGATCAAACGGTATTCCGGTAACTTCTTCAATTACAAGTTGTAAAATTGTATATCCGCCACCAGAGTAAATTGTTTCTGAACCTGGTTTATTGGTAACTTCCACTGGTTCATTAAGCCATCCTTTTCCAGACAGAGACTCCTCAATAGAGTCAAGATGTTTCCCTGGTGCAACCCCGAGATATCCTTTATGTGCAGACAGCCCTGCTGTATGACTTAACAATCTTCTTATCGTAACTTCATTATTATTAAACTCTGAATTAGATAATTTCCATTTGGTCAGATATTTTCCAACGGGATCATCTAGTAATAAACGCCCTTCATCTACAAGGTGCAAGATTCCCCACGCTGTAAGACTTTTAGATATGGAACCAGCCTGAAACAAAGTATCATCACTCACCGCTTTTTTTGTCTTTTTATCTACATAACCGTAGTTAAGTGTATAAGCAATACGTCCCTCATGCACAATTCCTATTGCAACCCCGGGTACCTCATAATCCTCCTGCCATTTTGGTACCTGTTCATCCAGCTTTTTTTTGAAATCCTCTATACTCCTATCAGTCAGCGTGCCCGATTCTGCCCTCACCACATTTGTAAACCATGCTTCATTCGTAATAAATATGCAAATAATTAAACATAAAATACTTTTGCATATTATCGATGCTTTTTGTCTATTCTTCATTTGCTCCGCCCCTTTTTTCAGAATATTCTATCCGTTAATTAGAGTATCCTATTCACATATCTAGTTCTATCGATTTTCATTACTTAACCTTACAAAATTGTAATAAAAATCAAAGATCTACATGCTTAGGGGTTTTACTGTTCTTTATTCGAGGGCAGGAAATTTAATACAAAAAAGACACAGAGATTCCTCCCTATGCCTACTAATTCCTTACCTCTTCACCGCATGCACATAATATACCGTCTCGAAAGCTTTCAAATAATCATTTCTTCCGGCAAAATATAATGTATTTATATCCTCTGGTGATAAGTGCTCATAAATGAGTAAACCTGAATTCTCTAACAATGCTTCCATTTCGGCATAAGAAAAACATGATTTCATCGGTTCTCCGCCTACCGCAGCCATTTTCACCATATTTTCAACTCGATTGGACAGTCCCTTTTCCGTAAACAAATTTTCATCGGGATAATCAAAAACGATAGAACTACCTGCCGGAACCATCTCGAATAAACATGCTAATAAACTAGCAAGTTCCTCTTTCGTTAAATAGTACGTAACACCTAAAAGGCTAAAGAAAGTCTTTTTATGTTCAAATCCTTCATTCCGTAACTGTTCATAGGAAAATCCTTTCGTAAAATCCATTGAAACAAAATGAAGGTTTTTTGGAACTTCAAGTTCTGTTTCTTTTATTCTTTCCTTCTTAAACGCCTGCGTAGAAGGATGATCTACTTCAAATATTTCTATTTTATTTTCTAATTCTTGGTGTCTAAAACTGAACGTATCTAAGCCTGCACCGAGTATGACGTATTGTTTCGCTCCCAGCGTAATCTCGTGTAGTAATACTCTTTCACAATATGCCGCACGTGCTAAAGGTGTTGGTGATAATTGCACTTGTGTAATCCATTTTAATATTTCTTGTGGATTATCTTGAAACTGCTGTGCAATGTCTGTATTGAAGAAATGTATTCCTTGAACCATATTCGTTTCAATATTAATTCGTTCTTTTGGCGAAATGAACTCTTTAGCTACATAATCATCAAAGATTTTCGGATTATCAAATTCACTATGATATGCCCTGCTGAAAGCTGATACTAACGACGTTACACTTGCTTCACCTTGTTTCACGCACATACACTCTCCTTCATTTTCACAACAAAAATAGGGTTCCCCTGGCCAGGAGAACCCTATTATACACCTTATTTTTATATTGGTAAATTATAGCACAAATAAGTTTTTTTGTCAAGTTTTCAGCCTACTAACGCTCCAACAATTTGTGTAATCTCTAGCAGGAAGACTTCGATCTACACCGAATATTCCAGTTTATAACAACACAAATGGAGGGCGTCATGAAAAGATTAGTTATCATTACAGTTGGAAAAACTACATTTGCTAAAGAGTACTCCCCTACCCCAAATAAGAGATTATAAAAATTACATAATCATAGATTATTATGCAAATCCTTCCTCTAAGCGCCTAACATAGTATATAATAATAAGATAATCTACTTCTATATGCTCAATTTTACACAAAACAGCTCATGCATATGAAAGAAAAGAGGTACAAAAATATGAAAACAAAACAAACAATTGCTGCGTCTACACTAGCTTTAGCAATGATTGCTGGCGCGAACTCTACTCATGCGGAAGTAAATGATGCTACTCCTCAGCAAAGTACGGGAGATCGATTAGCTGAAATTAAGCAACATAAACAAGAGTTAGATGCGAAATTACAGCAACACAAAGAAAACGTGGATCAAACATTGAATGAACTTAACAAAGTTAAGGAAAATGTTGATACGAAGGTGAATGAACTACATGAACGTAAACAAGTTGCTGATGAAAAAATTAACGAGATTAAACAACATAAACAAGAGTTAGATGCAAAACTTCAGCAAGACAAACAAATCGCCGAAGATAAAATCGCGGAAATAAAAGAGCATAAAAAACAAGTAGAAGATAAAGTTGCTGAAGTAAAAGAACATAAGCAAAATATCGATAATAAGGTTAATGAGATTAAAGAACATAAACAAACTGTCGATGAAAAAGTGAATGAAATGAAGCAACATAAAGAGAACATCGATCAAAAGGTTAATGAACTTAAGGAAGTAAAAAAACAAGTAGATGAAAAATTAGCTGAGTTAAAGAAAGCGAAACAAACTGCTGAGGACAAACTTGCTGAGTTAAAAGAAAACAAGCCGAATACTGGTAACACGTTAGAGGAACTTAAGAAAATTAAAGGCAATTTAGACAGTCTTTCCGCTAACTTAGAACTAGCTAAACAAGATGTAAAAAACAAACTAGCTGAATTACAAAAGGCTAGAGAAGATTTACTAAATAAAATTAACGAAATTAAACAATCGAAACAAACTGTTTCAGACGATTTAACAAAGAAAAAACAAGACTTAGATATTAAAATCAACGACTTTAAGCATACTGAGAAAAAAATTGACGACAAATTAGCTGAGTTACATACAACGAAGCAAAATGTTGATAACAAGATTAATGAAGTATCACAGTCTAAACAAACGCAAGCAGATAATGGTACTAAAAACAATAACGCTAAAGAACTTCCTAACGCTGGTAGCGAGCAATCAAACAATATGGCTCTAGGAATGCTATCTGTATTAGGCGGGATTTTATTACTTACTCGTAATAAAATTAAAACGTTATTCTCTAAATAAATCCATTAAAAAAAGGAAAACCGCACATACATGTACGGTTTTCCTTTTTTTATATTAACTGTCCATCTCGAAGCGTCAATATACGATCACATACATCAAGCATTCTTTCATCATGTGTAATCATAATTGCTGCTTTTTGGCTCTCTTTCACTTCACGTTTCATCATTTCAACAACTTCACGTGCGCGTTTTGAGTCTAAGCTTGCCGTTGGCTCATCCGCTAATATTAAATCTGGGTTGTTCATGAACGCACGAGCAATTGCTACCCTTTGTTTTTCCCCACCAGATAGTTGATTTGGATAATGATTTTTTCTTTCTCCTAATCCAAATGCTGCTAATAAATGATCCGCACGCTTTTCTGATTCTTTCTTGTTTTCTTTTTTTAACTTAGCAATGTAAAGCAATTGTTCTTTTACATTTAAATATGGAACAAGATTTGCGAACTGGAAAATGAAGCCGATTTTTTTCAAACGAATGTCTGTCATTTCCTTTTCTGATAGCTTCGTAATATTTTGCTCACGAATGTAAATATCCCCTTTTGACGGTGATAATAGTGCACCCGCGATTGATAATAATGTACTTTTCCCTGATCCAGAAGGACCGACGATTCCGATAAACTCTCCAGCTTTCACATCAAGCGACATCGGATGAAGGGCCGTTACTTCCGTATTCCCTTCTCCGTACACTTTACTTACTTTGTCTAATTTCAATAATGAAGTCATTACATCCCGCCTCCAATTGCTTCTAATGCATCAACTTTTAATACTTGGTATAACGAAATAAGTGTTCCTAAAATACTAATTACGATAAAGATTGCTGCGTATTGTGCAATCATCGGTGTTGTTAATAAGAACGGCATACCCGCTGGTAAAATTTGTTCTAACCCTTGTACAAGAACGATACTAATTACCATCGCAACGACTGATAAGAATAACGCCTGTACGACTAAGCTATTTGCTAAATATGAGTTCTTCGTACCAATTGCTTTTAATACACCTAATTGCTGTGTTTTTTGTAGTGTAATAACATAGAAGAATACACCGATTAATAACGCAGCGATCACAAGTAAGAACGCAATGATCATCGTTAATGTTCCTTGCTCTTCTTTAAATCCTGGAATACTTTGCAGTACTTCTTTTTTATCGATAACGTGAGCATTTTTAATTTCTTTATCTGTGTTAAGTGCAATTGCACTATAATCTTTTTGGTTTGGTTGTGAAATAGATCCCCATACGTCTTCATTTATATAAACGACTGGTGTATGGCTAAACATTTGATCTTTCGTAAATCCGACGATTGTAAATTCTTTCTTTGAAACAGGATCGATAATTGTATCTCCAATATCGATTCCCTTCTCTTTAATCGATTCATCAGCAACCATCTCGTTGTTTGCTGTACCTAATTTCTCCCCTTTTACAATGTTCGGTTCTAAAAATGAATCTCGTTCGCTTGAGAAAATAGCGATATCAACCTTTTTCGAGCTATCTTTCTTTTCATATGTTGAAACTTTCACACGAAACGGAACTGCCTCTTTCTCGCCTACTTGACTTACTACGTTATCTACATCGTCTTTCTTAATTTGTGAACGAAGTAATTTATTTTCCGCATCATCTGCTAAAACGAACTTATTTGCCTCCATATTTTGAATCGATGAAGCATTATCATATGATAATCCATTTGCTAATCCTGAAATAACAAGGACTAAAAATGATAATAACACCATAATCAATCCGATTAATCCGTATCGTAATTTTGATTGTTTTAATTCACGCAGAGCTAAAAACATTTCGCTCGCTCCTTCCTCTTTCTTTCTATGCACTTATCATAAAAAAGAAATATGAACGGAATATGAACAGAAGATTACAGAGATTAAGATTTAATTTTCAGAAAGTATTGAAAACATTCGAAATCCTTGATACAATTCAGTCAAATAATATTGACCGAGTAATTTTATTAAAGGAGTTGATCATGTTGAAGCCCGTATTAACACTAACTACTTATAGCCAATTAAAAGCATTAAGCGATCCACTACGTGCCGAAATGATGATACGTCTATGCGAACGTCCTTATACTGGACAATTACTATCTGAGAAATTCGGCATTTCAAGGGCGAAAATTCATTATCATTTAAAAGAATTAGAAAAGAATGGTCTTATAGAGATCGTTTATACAGAAGAAAAGAATGGGATTGTTCAAAAGTTTTATCAATCTGTCGCTAAAGGCTTCACCCCTGCTGCAGATCTATTACCTCATTTAGAAATATTAAGCGAATCAGGTCGCCAAATCTTTTTACAAATGATAGAAAGAACGAAAAGCCAAATTCTCGCTGCACCAGAAGAAGCTTTTACATTACGAAATGCAAGTGAAGATCCAGCTAAGTGGAATTACGTTTCATCTTGCTGGGAATTTGATGCTACGCCAGAACAATTTCAAGTGTGGGTAAAAAAGTTTTATGAATTAATGGCTGAATTAAACGAAATCACAAAAGGTGCAGATAAAGATCCGAATAGTAAACCTTATTATATTTCTACTACTGCACTTCAAATCGCTGAGAGAACAATGCAGCAATTTATTAAAGAAGAAAAATCGTAATACGATTTTTTTTACATAAACGGTCAAATTTATTTTACCGAATAAATTTCTTATAAAGGAGTAGATTAAATGGACATATTAAAAAACCGGAATTTCCTCTTATTATTTTTAGGAAGAATTTTCACCAACATAGGAGATAGCTTATATTACGTAGCAGCAATGTGGCTCGTATATAAGCTAAGTGGTAATCCTTTTTATTCTGGATTGGCTGGTTTCCTTACGTTACTACCTTCTGCATTACAATTTCTTACCGGTCCATTCGTTGATAGATGGCCAATTAAAAACACCCTCGTCATCACACAAGTACTGCAATGCATTCTTATATTAATCATTCCTATTACACACTACTTCGACCTACTAACAGTCCAACTACTACTCATCATCATGCCCATCGTAGCCTTTATCGAACAATTCGCCTATCCCGCACAATCAAAAGCTTTACCACTTCTACTGCATAAAACACAATTATTAAAAGGAAACTCTCTCTTCTCATTTGCGTATCAAGGCATTGATTTAATTTGTACGACGCTTTCTGGAATATTAGTAGCACTATTTGGCGCGATCACTTTATATGTAATTGACTCTTTCACATTCGCGATTACTGCCCTTTTGTTCTTTTCATTAAAAATGCCAAAGCAAACCGAAACGGGCACATCACTTTCAACTAAACAATATTTCTCTGATTTAAAAGAAGGTTTTTCAATTGTCTTCCGTTCCTTAATGGGCGTATTCTTAATCGGTTCCGTTGTCGCTAATTTTTCAATTGGTATGACGATGGCCATACTCCCTTCTTTCGCTGATTCTTTAGGGGGCGTGAAATCATATGGCTTCTTCTTAGCTGCTATATCAGCAGGTAGTCTCATCGGTGCATTATTCAGTTCATGGGTTGGTAAACGTAATGTTGGCCGTGTCTCTATTATTGGCTTTGCGACTGGCGCTACCTTTTGGTTTCTCTCTACAATCGTACCGTTTCAATGGCTATCTATTCTCTTATTCGGCCTAGCTTGGATTCCAATTGGTGCAACCAACATATTATTTGCGACAATTAGCCAAATTGTAATTCCAAATCAATATATTGGCCGCATCAATTCAGTCATGCGAAGTATGAGCACAATTGCTATGCCGATCGGTTCTTTAATTGGCGGATACACTGCAAATGTATTTAGTAGCCAACTCATTTTCGCGCTCGCTAGCATCGGGATTTTATTTATTTCTCTCGTATGGCTACTTCATCCGAAATTACGAGCATTGCCGAAAGCTGATGAGATTACAGCGGATACTTTTGGGGTGCAGTTTAAGGAGGAGCGCAGGAAAGGTGCTGCTTTATAGCCAGCAAACATAACCCCGTTCTAAATTTGGGACGGGGTTAAAAATATAATAATAAAGTCGTTTGAATATCTAAATTTTATTCAACAAAAGCACCAAAACGGCAGTTAACGCTTTGATGGCCATGCCCCCTGCATTTTCCTTAATTGAATAATTTGGCCTGTATGATAAGCATCATGAAGCATGATGTCCAGTAATTTACCTTCAAGTGAATTTTGTTCAAGCTCTCTTTCAGAAATTGCACTTAATACCTGTCTTAAATTACGCTGAGCATTTTCAGAGCGTTCAACGACTTCCTTCCATTCCGTATCATTATTAGATTGCTTAGTCAGATAAAAGGTGTCATTACCGTCAAGATTATGTGTCCATTCACGTCCTTCCAAGTTTGCAGCAAGTCTTTCTTTGTAATAAGTGAGATGATTAACATTCTCCCAAATGGTATTCGTTGTCTCTCCAGCTGGTTTCCACATAGCCTGTTCAGCTGTAAGTCCTTCTATAGCATGTTTAAACGGTGCATACCAACTCTCTTTATCGAATGTTGAATCTAGTTTATTTAATAACAAGTCAATTCGTTTCAAAGTAATTTCCTCCCTACACAGTTCAAGTTTTAATACACTTCCTCTAACTCTGTAGAGATTCTACATTTTTAAATAAACTTCCTCCTAATCCCACTCCATAAACTCATCCGATTATGCAATTAAAATGACTCATATTTTTTCATTTTACACGTATACTAGCGACAAAAAAAGAAGAGGCTGTTCCCAAACAGCCTCTTTCATCTATTTAGGAAGTTCAACCCGAACAGTCGTCCCTTCCCCTTTCGTGCTATATACCGAAACGGTCCCTTTATGCAGTTCAACAATCTTCTGCACGATTGATAACCCTAAACCGCTACCTTCTACGTTTCTTGCTCTCGCTGTATCCACCTTATAAAAACGATTAAAAATACGATCCATTTCTTCTTTTTCCATACCGATTCCGTTGTCTGATATAGAAATTATAACGCTAGACTCTAACTCTTCCACGAAAAACTCAATCGTTCCACCATCGTTTGAAAACTTAATGCTATTCGTGAAAATGTTACTCCATACTTGATGAAGTAAGTTTTCATCACCTTGAATTGTAATGTCCGGCACATCAAATTCAACGGCGATATCTTTTTCCCGCCATTTCCATTCAAGCATAAAAATGGCGTCTTTTATTTGTTTTTGTAAGGAAAAGTCTTTTATTTGTAAAACCTTTTCCTCCTTATCTAATGAAGCGAGCGTAAGTAACTGTTTACATAAACTAGACATTCGCTTACTTTCACCTTCAATAATTTGTAAGTAATGATTTCTTTCTTCCTCACTCATCTTTTCTGTTTGCAACGTTTTTGAAAAACCTTGTATGGAAGAAAGTGGTGATTGAAATTCATGTGAAACGTTCGAAACGAATTCTTGTCTCATTTCATCTAGTTCTTTAATACTTTTCGTCATCTTTTGGAAGCTTGTAGATAACGTTCCTATTTCATCTTTTCGTTTTACGTCTAATTCAATTTTATATTCCCCACTCGCAATTTTTTGCGTAGCCTTCGTAAATTTACGGATTGGGCGAACGATATAACCTGCTGCAATCGCTATAAAGATAATGCTTAATAGTACGATAAACCCAAGTAATACCGCTAAGAAAATTCGCATTTCGCCAAATTGGTTCTGAATGTCGGGGCGAATAAATAACGCGTACTGTTTATCACCGTGCTTTACCGGTACACCGACACTATTTATTAATTCATTATCGAAAAATCCTGTAATAAAAAGACGCGTTGGATACGTAGAAACACCATTAAACGTTTCTCCTTGCAATACTTTATGAACAGTAGCATCGCTAATAGACGTCTTACGAAACGCATTACCGATACGCTTTCCATTCTTTTGATCATCGACAATATAAATTTCATACCCTAACTTTGCAATAGAATGCAAATACGTCTCTTGATTTTCTTCACTTTGCTTTTCATATAACGATTTAACTTCTTCCGCATACTTTAAAATCTTTTCACTATTATACGGTTTTAACTTCACTTGATAATATACGTTCGTTAATAAAAAGCCGATAATACTACTAAGTAGCATAATGCCGACCGTCATAAATACAAATCTAGAATATAGTGATTTCATCTTATTTCAACTCCAACTTATACCCGAGGCCGCGCACCGTTGTAATTTGAAAATCATCCGTTCGTTTTGAGAAACGATCTCGGAGCCTTTTCACATGAACATCAACTGTTCGTTCATCTCCTTCAAAATCCATTCCCCATACTAATTCAATTAATTCTTCTCTTGAAAATGTTCTCCCAGGATAACTAGCTAATTGTGATAATAATTCAAATTCCTTTAAAGGAAGTAAAATCGTCTGGCCGTTACACTTTACTTCAACACCTTTACGATCAATTGTCGTTCCATGGAGTGTAATTATGTCAGCGCTCAGCATTTGATAACGGCGTAATAAAGCTTTCATACGGAAAATCACTTCAGCTGGTTCAAATGGTTTTACGATATAATCATCTGTACCAGAAATGAATCCTTTTTCTTTATCCACTAACTGGTCTTTCGCAGTTAATAAAATAACAGGAATATCATGATACTTCCGAATTTCTTCACATAACGTATAACCATCAACAAAAGGCATCATAATGTCTACAATCGCAAGATGAATATTTTCCTTCTCTAATACGTCTTGCGCTACCTTTCCATCTTCCGCCTCAAAAACTTTAAACCCCTCTTTTTGTAAATGATAATGCAATAACTCTCTTATATGTTTATCGTCATCAGCTAATAAAATATGTATCATCTTCATTAAACCCTCTCTCGTTCATCCTTCTACATCACTACATTAAGAAACAATTGGATTTTTTGCAAGAAAAAGAAAAAGAATCTATTTTGAAAAAAGATTATTCAAAATAGATTCTCACGTTTTAGTATTAAGATTATTTTAATCAAAAACAATTTTTAAGCCTTCGAAATATCAACAAATCCTTCTCCGAACACATCACGAACATCGTGTATAGCGATGAAGGCAGCCGGATCTGTAGTTTGAACAATCCGCTTTAGCTTCACTACTTCTTGCTTATTAATAACAACATAAAGAATGTCCTTCGGCGTTTTCGTGTAATAACCATGACCTGAATACACAGTAACCCCTCTACCCATTAAAGAAGTTACCTTCCCGGCAATTTCATCTGGTTTATCAGAAATAATTGTAATGGCCTTTTTCGGATTTAAGCCTTCAATTACAAATTCCATTACTTTCGTTCCTACATATAACATAATAATTGTCAGCATCAGTTTTTCTGCACCAATGATGAAATAAGATGAAAACGCAACGATTAAATCGAAGAACAGTAGACCATAGCTAATACTCCAGCCTAAATACTTATGCGTCATTCTTGCTAAAATCGTAGTACCTGCAGTTGTTCCACCAACGCGAATGATAAGACCAATACCACACCCGATAAATATTCCACCGAAAATGGCATTTACGAGCATTTCATCAGAAGCAATCGTCCAGCCTTCTGTTAAATGAAGAAATAGCGAGTTAGTCACTACAGCGATAATCGTATAAATCGTTGTAATCTTATTTAAAAATTTATAACCGACTATTAACAAAATCGCATTTAAAATTAAGTTAACTAAACCTGGTGACCACTCAAATAAATAGTACGTAATAATCGTGATACCTGTTACCCCGCCCTCACCAAACTCGTTCGGAATAACAAATAAATTGACACCTAACGCAAAAAGAAATGCACCGATAATAATAAAAATAATGTCTGTCGTTCTTTTTTTCATACAGTACCTCACTTCTTATGTAAATATTTATTCTGCCATAAACTCTCACTATTATATCGTGGAATATTCAAATCGAACAGTGGTTTGTTTTTATTTTAATATAGGATGATAAATCAACTTTATCCTATATCCACATGTAATTTTAAAAGGGTAACAACTTTATTTATTATGTACTACAAGTAAAGTTTTGATTTCATTTGCAATTTACGCTGAAAAGTGAATAGGAACACTCTCACTCGCGCAAACTTCGAATACAAAACAAATAGGCGAAGCTATAGAATAGGCTTCGCATCAAGCATTTGATTGTAGAGATTTATATTCATACATTCCAAAAATAAATTCACTTATCTTTCTCCATATACTCTTTAATCTTTCGTTCTTCCCACTCTTTTCCGAATATCCCAAATGGAAAAGTTGTTAAACCGTGTATAACGATACCAATCCCCCAACCTCCAAGTGGATATAAAAACCATAATTTACTTGAATCAGAACTTATATTTATAAAAAAAAGCATTAAGTTCACTAATATATAGACCGTTAAATGAATGTAAAACGCTTTTAAATTCTCCACCCTTTTTTTAGCTCGTAAATAATTCTCATTTCGCTCCATATGTAAACACCTCTTTCATTATTGTATTTTTTAAATCCGCTCCGATTTAAACATCATATTCTAGTCAGGAATCCCTTATTCTCAAAAATTCACAACATAAAAAAGACCATCTTCATTGCAGAAAAATCACAGTTGTCAGTGGATACCTTTATTTGTTCGTAGTACGATACCTTGTGAAAAATCAAATTTCACAATAGAAATAAAACCCTTAAATCTGTATAATTAAATTAATAGTGGCATTTTAATAGAGAAAGGTTTTGATAACATGCTAGGTATCGATGTCAAAAAAACAGATGAAGAATTAATTATTTCATGGCAACTAGCTAAGGTTCAAATTCCATTAAGTGATATTATTGAAGTTACAGAAGATGAAACTTATGCTGGTGTAGAAGAAGAAAACGTAATCCGAGTCGGAACAGCATATGCTACAACAGATCGAATCTTAATCAAAACAGTAAAACAAAATTATCTATTATTTACGACGAATAGAGTAGCAGTTTTGAATAAAATCAATGCATAAGCATTACTTGAAAACACTTGTCTGTATAGATTTATTCGATTCAACTGTGTACCGGGATTTTAAAAATTATTATAGATACAATGATGTACCTTAGCCCCAAATATAAAAAAAAGAAAAAAGTACTCAGCAAATGGTCATACACATGACCATTTGCTGAGTACTACATGATACATTTATTATTTACAGAAGTCTAATTAAGACCAAATCCAAACATCATCATTATTCACAGCGTTGTTCTTTACCTCATAAACCTTTTCGATATGATCCGTTGTGTTCCAGTTAATAGAACTTCCACCCCAGCCCACATAATTCATATCAATTTTCACTTTCTCACCCACATTAAATACTTGTCCCTTTGTTAAGAAAACATCAATAATATCTTTCTTCCCGTTTAACGATGGATACCCCACTACGACATATTTAGTAGCACCGTCTGTTCCAACTTTTGATACTTCCCCAATTACATAATCAGGTGAGCCATCTTCTTTCATGTGCATGCCAAACTTGTTTGTTGTATTTTCAATTGCAGTTGCAACCATATATTCTGTAAAATTACGCATCATAGATCCAGTAGCTTTAACCTCATCTCCTACTTTCACATTTGAGAAAGTATCCATGTATACACTAACAGGTTCTTCGTATTGCTTAGATTTTACGACAATTACACCGTTATCTACTTCTACTACTCGTCCTTCTAACGTCGAGAAATTCGATTCAATAGAAGCTGCACTCGCTTTTGTTACTTCTAGTCCTGGTAAATTTGTTCCTGATAATGCTGCGATTCCTAAAGCACCTGCTAAAATTAATTTTTTCATACCCATTATGAAACATCTCCATTCATGATGATTTTATTTTTGATTGGATACGACCAACCTGCAACTATTATAGTTACAGGTTGTAGAAAATAGCAACCCTCTTTCTTATGCAATGTTGCATACTGTAATTTTTAAATATACAGCAAGAGGAATAAATTCTCGAATTATAATAGTTAATTCAAAGCTAAAATAACCTTATGGGCACGTTATAAAGAAATTAAGAACTACTTTTGATCCTAAGGTTAACCAATAGCTTTATAAAAACTCAATCAAATTCTATTCAACTAGTTGAAAACTGAACCGTGTCGAATTTTATTTTCATAAAATTCAAATTCCAAGGAGGTTTTACAAAATATTACACAGAATTATTCGTATATCGTAATATAATTGGTAATTTTTTACGATTCATTTCATTTTATCTACCACGTTTAGACAAAATGAAAAAACATAACAAAAGGAGAGATATAGATTGAAAAGAAAAATTAGTACAGCTGTTGTAGGGTTATCAGTGTTTAGCTTTGGTCTTTTTGGTGTAAATATTGGGGATGGCGGCGTTGTAAAAGCTGAGCACGGTGAAACTTTTGCTCCGAAATTAGAAAGCCATGGGGACCACGGCGGGGCTCCTGCTTATACAAATACTCATGGAGAAGGAATGGCTCCTAAAAAAGAGAGTAATACTGACTTCTTTGCTCCTACGTTAGAAGCGCATGGTAATACTGGCGCTCCTGCTTTAAATGTTGGTGATACGCCGACTCCGAAACTTGAGGGGCTCGAACATTTCCCTGCTCCGAAACAAGAGACACATGCTGATTTAAGCTCGAAATTAGATTCACGTGGTACTGGCAGCGCTCCTGCTTTAAACATCGGTGACACTGGTGGGGCTCCTAAACAAGAAGGACATACACATTTCCCGGCTCCAAAATTTGAAGCTCATGGCCATACTGGCGGTGCTCCTACTAATTCTTAATATAGTACAGGTATTTAAGTTACCAATATTGAGATTTATTTAGTTTTCAATTTCCATATATATTTGGAAACCATTCAATATAGCACCTATTATGTATACGCATGATTTCTGTAATGATACGCTGTACCCCAGAGAAATCTCCAATACATATGTGGTTTTCAAGTCTAAAAAATACACCTATTAATTAGGTGTATTTTTTCACCTCTCTATCTACTACTCAAAGAATAATCCCCTAAAAATCCCAACAAAAAAACGAAGAAATTATCTATACTTCGGACACTTAAAGTACCACGAACGTTGCGATTTTTAGTGACACTCCGTATCCAACTTCCCTTACCTCTCCCATGCCTAAAGGCGCTAGCTTTCTTGTTCAGGAAAAGCTGTAACCTCTCCATTCATGATGATTTTATTTTTCGGATTGAATACGATTAACTTATAATCATTACAGTTACAGATTGCAGAAAATAGCAACTTTCTTTCTCATACAATGTTGCATACTGTAATTTTCAAATACAATTCAACACTAAGATTGAATTCTTAAATCCCAGCAGGTAAACGAATTGACGATGAAGAAACTAATGTCATGCATCATATTTTTTCAATGATACATTTTGTATAATCGTAGTCTATTACATTATGTAGGAGCGGGGTTAACATGTTAATAAAACCAAAGAGGTTACAAGCAGGAGATATTGTAGCAACAGTAAGTCCTTCATGGGGAGGAGCAGGTGATCCTGAAATAAGATGGCGATATGATCAAGGGGTAAAGAGGTTAGAAGAAGTTTTCGGTCTTACGGTTGTTCCCATGCCAAATAGTTTAAAAGGTTGCGAATTCATTTATAACAATCCAGAGGCTCGTGCGGAAGATTTAATGACAGCATTTAAAGATACGCGCGTGAAAGCAATTATTGCTAATATTGGCGGTGAAGATAGCATTCGCTTACTTCCTCATATAGATTTTAATGTGATACGCGAAAACCCGAAAATTTTTATGGGGTACTCTGACGTTACTATTACACATTTATTTTGTCATAAAGCAGGGCTTTCCTCTTTATACGGTCCAGCAATTCTGACCGATTTTGCCGAAAATGTAGAAATGGATCCATACACAATTGAAATGGTAAATCGTACCCTCTTTTCAAATGAAACGATTGGCGAGATTCAACCAGCTCATGAATGGACAAGTGAGCATTTAGAATGGATTGAAATAAATAAGGATACAAGACGTACGATGCAGCAAAACAATGGATATGAGGTACTTCAAGGCTCTACCACTGTACAGGGGCGCTTAATTGGTGGTTGTATTGAAGTATTGGAATTTGCAAAAGGAACGGAACTTTGGCCTGAGAAAAAACATTGGGAGAATAGTATTCTCTTCTTTGAAACTTCTGAAGATCATCCAGAACCAAGTTATATAAAATATTGGTTACGAAATTATGCAGCACAAGGTATTCTGCAAAAAGCAAAAGGAATCATTTTTGGTAAACCGAAAGATGAACAATACTATGAAGAATATAAACAGGAAATATTGCAGGTTATGAAGGAACATAACTTAGAAGATTTGCCAATTCTTTATAATTTAAATTTTGGCCATACTGAACCGAAGTTTATTTTACCTTACGGTGCAATGGCAGAAATTGATTGTGAGAATGGATCTTTCTCTATTTTGGAGAGTGGTGTGGAATAAAGGAAAACTTTAAATAAGTTTAGCCATAAGTTTTATAATTTTTTTCATTTTAGGGTGTATTTTATTTTGATGAGCTTGATAGCAATATGACAGGACTCAAATAAATAAAAACACTCCTATGAGATATGACAGTGAATTGGTACTTTTTAAATGATATGGAGATTACTTATCTAATGATAAAGGGGGATTTACGTGTATGGAAGTAACATTTACAGTAAGTAAATGGGATGAAAAACCAATTGATGATACTAGAAAAGATTTTCCTATTAATATTGCTCATGTTGAATATGATATCGATGGGGAATTACAAGGAAAAGCTTTTGTTGAATACTTATTATATTATTTGGACTCAAATATAAATGATGGTCACTTGGCTACTGCTAAAATTTCTGGTTTTTTACACTTCGAAGGAATTTATAAGGGGCAACAAGGGACATTTACAGCTATAGAGCAAGGAATATTTGATAAAGGAAATTTAGATTCCCCAGGAACAATTATTAAAGCTACCGGTAACTTAGAAAACCTGAGAGGATCCTATCATTATCAGTTTACAGGTCAAACTAGTAAACTAATTTTAGAGTTTGAATTTTAGCGAAATACCTTATAATTTAGTGGAAAGGACATTTCTTGTAATACTCGGAATGTCCTTTTTGTTGACGAGCTAGTACGTTATAATCTCCGCCAATTTTTGTAGGTAGTGTTGATGTTAATAGGCCTTGTACAGCGAATCTCCCCTGCTCATCTTTAGATACTTCTGTAAATAAAACAACATCCTCTCTCGTAAAAGTTCTTTCAAAGGTAATTTTTTCGCCTACTTGCAATTTCATCGATCCCCCTCCTCAAAAACACTTGTAAAATAAGAAAAACCGAAACTCAAATCATTTCGGTTTTTCAAAACTATAGAAGTCAATATTTACTTTAAAGAATGGACAAACAACCCACTACGCAGTTTCGGTTCAAACCACGTTGATTTCGGCGGCATGACTTCACCGGCATCTGCGATTGCTAATAAATCTTCCATAGATGTCGGATATAATGCGAATGCTGCTTTGTATTCGCCGCTGTTCACAAGTCGTTCTAGTTCTTCTAGCCCCCGTATTCCGCCAACAAAATCAATGCGTGAATCAGAACGCGGATCATGTATTTCAAGCACTTGGCTTAATAAATGGTCTTGCAGAATAGATACATCTAAACCTCTAACAAGATCATTCGCATCAAACGTTTCCTCTTTCACTGTGAGCTTATACCACTTCTCATTTACATACATACCAAATGATTTGGGCTCATTTGGTTTATACGGAGAAACAGGTGCTCCTTCTACATAAAAGTACTGCGTAATTTGATTTAAAAACTGTTCCTCTGATAAGCCATTTAAATCTTTCACAACTCGGTTATAGTCCCAAATCGATAATTCATCATGAGGGAATAGAACCGATAAGAAGAAATTAAATTCCTCTTCTCCTGTGTAATTTGGATATTGTTCTCTTCGCATAAGTCCTACTTTTGCAGCTGATGCAGAACGGTGATGCCCATCTGCAATATAAAGATTAGGAATATCTTCAAATGCGTTTACTAAAGTCGTAATTACATCTTCATCTGCAATCTTCCACGCAACATGCTTAACACCGTCTTCTGCTGTAAATGTATAAATTGGCGCATGCTCTTCTTTCCAGCTTCTAATTAAATGCTTTACTTCATCTTTTGTACGGTACGTTAAAAAAATCGGACCTGTATTTGCGTCACACACATCTACGTGGCGAATACGATCTAGCTCTTTTTCATGACGTGTTCTTTCATGTTTTTTAATTGTATCATCTTCATACTCATCAATAGATGTACAAACGACAAGGCCTGACTGCGTTCTTCCTTGCATCGTCAGTTCATAAATATATAGCGCTGGCTCTTCATCTTGTATGAACACTTCTTCTCGTATAAATTGCTTTAAATTGTCTCCCGCTTTTTCATACACGCGATCATCATACGGTGACAGTTCAGGATCTAAATCAATTTCTGCTTTATCAACATGCAAGAAAGAATATGGATTCCCTTTTACAACTTCCCTTGCCTCTTCACTATTTAATACGTCATACGGTAAAGCTGCCACTTGTGCCGCTTTTTCCTCTACTGGACGAATGGCCCGAAACGGTCGTATTTTTGCCACATTCCTCTCTCCTTTACACAATCATTCGAACGGCTACAACACCTGTAATTTTGCTTATATTTTCTACAATATTCTCTTTTATTATATCATCAATTCCGTTATCGATATCAATCATTGTGTATGCCCAAGAATGTTTACTACGATTAATCATATCGGCAATATTAATATGGTGTTCCGCTAAGCATCCTGTAATTTGCCCTACCATATTCGGGACGTTTTGATGCATAATTGTAATGCGTTTCTTTCCGATATACGGCAGCTCAACATTTGGATAGTTGACTGAATTACGTATATTTCCTGTCTCTAAATATTCACGTAATTGACGTGCTGCCATTACTGCACAATTTTCTTCTGATTCAGACGTAGATGCACCAAGGTGAGGCGTCGCTGTTACATTTTTCATCTTTATTACATTTTCATTCGGGAAGTCCGTTACGTAATGTGTAATAATATCTTCTTCTAATGCTTTTTGAAGAACCTTTTCATCTACAAGTTCTCCTCTAGAGAAATTAAATAGACGCATCCCTCTTTTCATCTTCTCTACAGCGTGTTCCCCAATAATCCCCTTCGTTTGATTCGTAAGAGGAATATGCAATGTAATATAATCACATGTTGCAAAAATTTCATCAAGGCTAAATGCTCTTTGCACATGTGTAGAAAGACGCCAAGCTGTTTCAACTGAAATGTAAGGGTCATATCCGATAACATCCATCCCTAACGCTAACGCATCGTTCGCAACTAAAGCACCGATTGCGCCAAGTCCGATAACACCTAGACGTTTCCCTGCAATTTCTAATCCAACAAATTGTTTTTTTCCTGATTCAACAAGCTGTGGTACTTCTTCACCCTCTAAGTTTTTCGTCCAACTTACACCATTAATAATGTTACGTGAAGACATAATAAGACTGGCAATAATGAGTTCCTTTACAGCGTTTGCATTTGCCCCCGGCGTGTTAAATACTACAATTCCTTTTTCTGTACATCGCTCGACAGGAATATTATTTACACCAGCGCCAGCTCTTGCAATCGCCTTTAAGTCTTTTGAAAACTCTTCTTGATGTAAAGAGTAGCTACGAAGCAAAATTCCATCTGGATGATTGATTCTATCTCCTACTTCATAACGTTCTTCAGTAAAAACTTGCAAACCTTTTTCTGCAATTTGATTTAACGTTTGAACACGAAACATATCCCCATCTCCCTATCTATTCTCAAGCTCAAATTCCTTCATATAATTTACTAATTGCTGTACGCCTTGTACTGGCATCGCATTGTAAATACTAGCGCGCATACCACCGACTGATCGATGCCCTTTTAACGTAACAAGTCCTCGTTCTTTCGCTTTTTGTAAAAACTCACTGTTCAGCTCTTCTGACGGTGTTGTAAACGGAATGTTCATAAGTGATCGATACGTAGGATCAACTGGTGAAGTAAACAATTTTGATTCATCTAAGAAATTATAAAGAAATGAAGATTTCATTCTATTTTGTTCTTCAATCGCAGATACTCCGCCTTGCTCTTTCAACCACTCTAGTACAAGTTTCGTTACGTAAATACTAAAGGACGGCGGTGTATTATATAAGGAGTTATTTTTACTGTAAGTTTCATAATTTAACATTGTCGGACAAGAGCGATCTGCTTCCCCAATTAAATCTCTTTTTATAATAGCAATCGTTAAGCCCGCAGGTCCTAAATTCTTTTGCGCCCCCGCATATATAAGACCAAACTTCGAAACATCATATCGCTCTGATAAAATATTTGAGGACATATCCGCAACGAGCGGCACTTTTTCTACATGTGGAATGTCCACATATTTTGTCCCCTCAATTGTATTATTCGTTGTAATATGTACATAATCTAGTTTTTCATCACTTAATAAACCGTCCAGTTTAGGAATCGTAGTAAACTTCTCTTGCTCGGAAGAAGCAATCACTTGTACTTCCCCAACTTTTTCGGCTTCTTGCAAGGCCTTTTTAGACCATGAGCCAGTTAGTACGTATCCAGCTTTTTTATACGTATTCATTAAGTTCAACGGTATCATAGAGAATTGTAATGACGCACCGCCTTGTAAAAATAAAACTTCATACTCATCAGGGATGCTCATTAATTCACGAAGTAAGTTACTCGCTTCCTCTATAATACTTTGAAAATAAGAAGATCGATGACTCATTTCCATAATAGACATGCCTGTCCCGTTATAATTTAATAGCTCCTTTTGCACTTTCTCTAAAACTGGCAAAGGGAGTATTGATGGTCCTGCTGAAAAATTATAGACTCTCTCCATTACCCTCATAACCTCCCTATTTCTCATCGGATTATTTTTTAAACTTTCTGAATTATAACCTAAAATATAATATGTGGTCAATTTGTTTTCTATTATTAGAGCGCAAGACGCGATGGAATCGCTTGCAAGTGCAGACTTTTTTATGGACATATAAAAAAGTGTTAAGTACATAATCGTACTTAACACTCTAATAATGAAAGAATAATAGCTAATCGTTCGTAAAGAACCGATCAAAAATTTGATAAATAGCAGAGAGACCAATGAGCCAATAAATAGTGTCCACAAGCGCCGGCATAGAACCAAACCATTTCTCAACTACATTGTAATCTAACGCTACAAATAACCAATTCAAACCGCCAAGAATCACCAAAATTACTGTAAGGTAAGACAAAAATTTCATTATGATTGCCCCCTAGGTGATAAGATGGTGAAAGGCCTTTCACTAGAAATATATGTAGTAAACTTTAAAACTTACCTATTTTATAAAATTTATTTTCTGTACCACCCGTTAATAACTGCCGCTGCTTCTTTACTATGTATTTGATACGCATGTGTACTATCATTAGAGCCAATAAACCAAATTGAAAAACCTTTAAAATATGGTTTCGGTTCTAATACATCGCGGTAAGCACTCCATCCATTTAATTGCACATCCTTCGAAAACACATTTGAAACATCTGGATTCCATGGATTTTGTAATCCAAGTTCACGTGCTGGAACGTTAAATCCACCGAAGTAAACTGGCTTTCCTGTTGCATTATGTAATTGTTCCAATTGCTGAACAACATTTTGCCCACGATTATATACTGTTGTCGCAAATAAACTTTGCTTCACTTCTTCATATGTTGGATTTCTTTTTCCTGAAACTTCAAACCAACTGTCTATGCTAACAATATCCACCTTTTTTAAATACGGGCGATTGATTTTCTCTTTAAACTTCGCTTCATAAGAAGGGTCCCAGCTTGCTGTTAACCACCAGTTCATTTGATACAAAACATTTCCTTTATACTGATTACGAACAAAATCAATTGTATCGCTCCAGTATCCTTCTGCATACTCCATATTCACGAAATTAGAAGCAATCTTTAGTCCATACACATTGTATTTACTTGTAATGGAATTAAAAATATCTTGCAGAATAACCGTCTTCCAATTCCAGAAGAAATCATTAATGTTACTTGGGTTCCATTCTGTCTCTCCAACATTCCCCTGCTGAATATACGGGAACGGTTCCACTATAACTTGAATATTACGCTTTAATAATTCTTGAATTAAAATAATAGCTTGTTGCTTTTGCGCTTGATTAATTACCATGTTCGTAGAAGTCACATTTGGGATATCTACTTGAATCGGTACATTTACTGTATTTAAATTTAAACGCTCTACATCAGCTAACACTTTCGCTACATTTCCAACTTCCCATACTGTTACGTTTCCTGATTTGATTTTTCCAGATTGAACAGTATTTACATCTGCCTGTACATTTCCTTGAAAACAAAAAGAAAACAACATAAGAAACACTCCTAAAAAACTTATTAAACTCTTATTTTTCTTCACAACTTTCCCCCTATAATTTTTGGCTTTCTTGATTATTTTATACAACGTTTCATATATATTCCACAAAAAATCCAATAAATTTTTATTGATAAAAATGCTATTCATCCTTTATTCACATCTTACTCATACTAAGCTCCTAAAAATAGTAAGATAAATAAAAAAGGAACGGATTTCCGCTCCTTTTTTATCTTTTTACAATTATCAATCCATTTCCCTTTTAGGCTCTACCAACATGATATGGGATTCCTTTTCAGTGAAAGGTTTATGCTCAACGCCTCTCGGGACAATAAACATCTCGCCTTTAGAAATTTTCACCTGTCCATCACGAAAATCGATGAACATCTCCCCTTCAAGCACAATAAATAGCTTATCTGTATTAGGATGCTCATGCCATATAAAATCTCCATTAGCTTTAAAAAGCTGAATTTGATCGTCATTCATTTCACCAATCACTTGTGGATACCAATAATCGTTAATTTTAGATAACTCGTCATTTAGTTTAATAGGTTGGTAATGGATAATAATCCCTCCTCACTTTCAAATTCCACTATATTACAGTAATATAAGTAAAAAAGTCGTTATTACGCTTAAAAAGAAAATGCTCCGGCCAGAACTTTTCATTCAGATAGTACAAAGGAGTGATTTCAATGAAAGTACTTTCAATCCAATGTTTCCTTTAACTCTCCATAAGTATAGAACAGTGATTTTCAAATAAGAATGGACCCCTGTTGACATTAGTATGGATTATTGATGAACTTCTCGCGATATTTAGTAGGCGAAATGCCAACTCGCTTCTTGAAAACTCTACTAAAATAAAAAGGGTCTGCGATTCCAACAGCCTGCGCAATTTGTTGTACAGGCACATCACTTGTACATAACATTTTTTGAGCCATCTTTATACGATAGTTCAATAAATATTCTGCTGCCCCCATACCTGCATGCTTTCTAAACACGTAAGAAAGACGATTTCGATTAACATTATTTTGTTCTGTAAGTGTATGAATTGTAATATCTTTATAATAGTATTTACGAACGTAACTAGATATTCGTTCAAATAAAGTATGCGACTCATAATTGCTTTCTCTATTGAAAACACTTAATAAAGCTTCATTCAACGCTTCGCGAAACAGCATTTCGGTCTGAAACATCGAAATGCCTCCACGCTGATTATATACATCCCAAAGACGCATAAGTAATTCGACAAGACGAGGAGATTGTCCTGTTAATAATTCAAAATGCTGATGAGTAAAGCCAGAGTCTTCTCGTTCTGAATTGCTTATCCGATATAAAACAAGAATATATTCCCAGTTTATTTCACCAAGCATTTTATGGGCTAATGTCATTTTTGCACCCCCATGTATAACTTTTCCTGGGGAAAGAGTATACGGCGTACCATTAAATTGAAATTGCGTCTTCCCTGTAATTGGAAATACAAATCCTGGGAAAGAATCTGTAGACTCAGCAAAAGGCACACCTGGATTTTTAGCATAACGATATACTCCTTCTACTCGGAAAGGAGTATTGGCAAGATACTCTGCTAACTCATTCACGTCTAACTTCACAATACACGCCTCATTTCAATAATAGTTTTCTTGTAATTCGCGAGATTAATTGGTGTACATTCTGGGAAACGCTAAACTAAAAATAGTACATACAACTTAACAAGATCTGATTATTAACCTATAAATATATTGTTTTTCATTTATTGACCAAAGTATCCTCCCTATATTATTGATAATGATTTTCATTGTAGTTTGATAAAAAAACATTTGTCAAGTTGGCTGGCCTAAAAAAATGATGAAACAAGGGGGATAGAGGAACAGTTCTGTTGCAAATAATACCTAGTCTTTGTTAACTAATTCCCCTCAAAACTGGAATGATCATGTTAATAGTTACAGCACTTACAGCATGTGGAAATAATCGTAATCCTGAAGAAGTTGCTACAGCGTATTTCGAAGATGGAAACAGCCTACTATCAAATTAAATGATAGTAGGCTGGCTGTTAAAATTATTTAAGAACTGGGTTATGTTCTAAATGATAAGCTTTCATTATCAAAAAGAGTATTACTAGTTCCCTCCACAAACAAAAACACCCTATCACTTCGGTTCTAAATTTAGCACCTTCCCCTCTATCCCCTCCGTATTCAATGTAGTCGTATGATACGTGCCATTTACCCAATCATCTATTTGATCATGATACCAATCGCTTCTAAAATGGCCCGACTGTCCTGGCCCTACGATATGATAACCGTTTGACATATCTTTCGTATCAATAATGAATCTCCAAGACGCCCCGTGATTTACAATGCCGTTTTCGCCGTAACTCGCTGCTTGCACGGTAACTTGGCTCCCACCAATCGGAACTGGTTTCTCACGATTAAAAGCCAGTAATGCTAACATACTCGATGATTTCGAAATTGGATGTGTAAAAGCGAGTTGATGGTAATCGCCCCACTTCCACTCTCCAATATCGGGTCCATATTCCTTCTGCAATTTCTTCATTACATTCTCGTACGATGTATGCACAACTTTTGTGAAACCTCCGTACTTCGTAAACCAAACGCTATTTTCTCCCGCTGCTTCTTTTCGAATCAATTCATCAACAACTTGTGACTTCCCTTCAAATAACTCCATTACATCTTTCGGTATTTCTTTTGAAAATAACGTATTTGAAATCTCTTTCATTAACAAATGGAATATTAATGGTGCCGCTTCATCTTTACTATCGTAAAAATTCCACTTTGTTAATTGGTTTACGCCTTCTTTCTCTACCTCATTTAAAGATGCTTTATTTAACTCTTTTAAAAATATAGGAGTAAACTCTTTCCCATATAAATTCTTTTGATCCATCTGTAACTCTTCTAAATCTTTCACCGTATACTTTTCCTTCTCTTGCAAAAATTCTTGAATACGCATTTGCCTATATGGCTGCGCCCACGTATTGCTAATATGATACGGATAATCATCATCAACAATTTTATTATTCGCAGTTGAAATAAACCCTTGTTTTGGATTAATTACTTTTGGAAGTTGATCAAACGGGATATACCCTTCCCATTCATATTCATCTGTCCATCCTGGAACAGGTAAGCTACCATCACCTTTTTTACGCACTGGTATATTTCCATTCGCTTTATAAGCAATTGTGCCGTCGTTTGATGCAAACACAAAGTTTTGGGTTGGTGTATGAAAATCTTGAAGAGCGGTTTCAAACTCATTCCAGTCTTTTGCTTTGTTCATATTTAATACAGCTTTTAACTCAGCTGACGGTTCTAAAGCTGTCCACTTTAAAGAGAATACTGTTTTCGTTTTCTCCTTCCCCTTATCCGCAAACTCTGAAATTACTGGTCCATGCCTCGTAATCGTAACGTTATAAGGAATTGTCTTCCCGCCTTTTACTTTAATAGACTCGTCTACAACGATAGCTTTCTCCCATTTATCGTTATACAGAAATTCATTTTCATTATTAGGATTTCTCTTCTCAATATATAAATCTTGCACATCAGGCCCTGTATTCGTAACACCCCACGCTATTTTGTCATTGTGTCCTAATATAACACCTGGTACTCCAGCGAAAATAACGCCACTCACATTTAAACCTTTCATTTCAAGTCTCGTTTGATACCAAATAGAAGGCGTCGCAAGAGATAAATGAGGATCATCTGCTAAAATTGGCTTACCTGACGCACTCTTCTCACCGCTCACAACCCAGTTATTACTACCGTTAAACTCCGGCGGAATTATCGTTTTTGAAAAACTTTGTGCTACGTCCACATTTGTATTTTTCAGTTCAGCTAGCAATCTAGGAGCATCTTTCGGATATGCAGGAAATAGCTCATTCGCTTGCTCTTTCGGAAGATTTTTCAGCGCCCAATATCGAAATGCCTGTCCGTGCCAATGTCCTCCTAAGTCAAACGCCATATACTTCCCAATCGTTAAAGTATCAACAATTGACCACTCAGCAGGTTCATAACCTAATATAGTAAACTCAACTGGTAATTTCTTTTCCTTTTTCGCCTCACGTATAAAAGCGTTCACCCCATCAGCAAATGACTGCAGGGCATATTTCGCTTCTCCATTATATTGACTAACTGAAGCTTCGGCCGCTCGCCGTAAACCGAGTGTTCGAAACAATTTATCTCGGTCAACAGCTGCTTCCCCAACAACTTCACTTAACATACCAGACGCTTGTCTTCTACTTAAGTCCATTTGAAACAAACGATCTTGCGCTTGCACATATCCTTGTGAAAAATATAAATCATGTGCAGTTTCCGATCTAATATGCGGTACACCTTTACTATCACGCTTCACCGTAACAGCCTGTTGTAAATCCTCTAGCTTTATCGTTCCATCTATCTTTGGCATAGATTTCAGCGTATATATGTTCAAAAAAATCGCAGCGGAAATAACTAACAAAAAAACGATACTACTAGCCCAAATAAAAATTCTTTTTCCCCTTTTTCGTTTCTTCTTTATAACGACTTCCATATAACCACCCCTTTCTCACACTATTCGCTTCTTTTTGAGAAAGAACCTTTTAAAGACATTGAAAACCCCCCTTCATTTTCCTACCAATGAAGGGGGGTTTTCTTATCGTTCGCTACGCCAACTTTCATTATGCCCAAGATTTGAATCTGTCGCTACTTGGACATCATATAACATTTCACTAAAGAAGCGTTTATCTACTTCTTTTGGTACAATGCGTCTTTCATCATCAATCTCATCGTATTCATATGAACCACGCTTCACTGTACCTGCTTTATAAAATTGAATGTCAAATACACATACATCTTCTTCATCTTCATAACCAATCGGAGCTCCGCTAAATGACAATTGCACGCCTAATCCGGTACGAGTATCTTCTTTGTAAAATGTATAATATACACCGCCATCTTGAACAGACCCACGGATCCATCCAAGCTTCGTCATCTTACCGAATAACGAACGACCATTTAGTAAAATACCGCCAAATCCCTCAATAGCACTCTCATCATTCTTTTCTACTACAAACACTGGACGCTCAATTTGTAGGAACGGCTGAACAATTCCCGCACTTTCTAATTGCTCTTTCCATAATTCCTTCTCCGCCCCAGACAATTCTAACGGATGAACGAAACCAATAACAGTGCCAGATGAAAGTTCATAACTCTTCCCGTCAATTGTACAGAACACGCCACCTTCTGCATAACGGAATGCCTTCAGCAACTTCCCTTCCTTATACTCACCCCAAATGAGTGAAATAGAAAATTGCTTCATAATTGGATTATCCATAAATACAGATTTCCATGCATTATGTGACCAATAACGCTTTAACGAAAGTGCCGCTTCTAATCGTTGTTTTTGCATTGAAAGAGTAGTTCGGAGTTCCTTCTTTAAAGAGGCTAATTCTTTTTTAGCCTCTTTAGCCTTTTCTACATCATCTTTTGCATTCGGCTTTGGAAGTGACTTCATACGTTTTCCTTCTTCTGTCTCTAATTCAATTTTTGACTCTGTAGTTAAAATGGCAGTAAAACTTCGATTCCCGAAATCAATTATCTTTTCACCCTGTATAGTAAAGCCGAGGTCCGGCACCAATTGATCTTCCAGCTCTTCCTCTGTTATACCACGTGTTTTCGCAGCAAGACTTAGCGCTTCTTTTGCTGCATTACGTACTTGCTTATGTTTATATTTAAATGCTATTGCATGAATAGACATAAGTGCAAGCTTAGATGAAGACAAACCTAAAGCACGAACGGCATCCGCTGCTATCTTTCCTCTCATTTGAAGCACCCATTCATCAATTTGCTTTATAAGTATGTCGACCATTTTGTCGTCACTATACATTCCGTATAACGAAAGAATTCCACGCTTCTTCACATCTGCGTCTTGAGAAATCCATATTTGATATATTGTTTGCACACATTCTTTTAAGTCCTCTTCATTTAAAGCTCTACCAATTACTTCTGCCGTTTCTTTCTTCTCAATAACAGCATCTGAAATATACTGTTGTAAATAGGCTAACGGAATTGCAGCATCAGCAATTTCATCAGAGTCACGTAAACGGATTTGTGGCTCATCCCCAATCAATTGCAGAAGTGAATTTCTTGTTTGTTCAGTTAAAATACGTGCACATAGTTCTTCTATTTTTTCTTCCTCCGTTTGGAATAAAAATGAGAATTTTCCTGCGAAAGATTCATTTTTACTTTCTTGCAAAGCTTCCTGTACAATTTTCGTATATTTTTCAAGCTTATACTCTATTAGTATTTTCATCACATTTTCACGAACAATCTTCTTTTTATTATGAAGTTCAACTGCTACATCTGCTGCAGCTTCTACATCTTTTGAAAGCAGTTTAACTACAGACTCACGCATTTTTTTAGATGAATCTCCTAAGCTTTTAATTAAAATTGGACGCATTTTAATCATGTTATCCTTTGCTAACTCTTCTAAAATATATGCTTTGGCCACAGCAGAATACTCATCAAATCTTTCAATAATGTACGCTTGTTCTTTTACAATTACACAAACAAGCGCTTCCTTCGCCTTATTTCTCTCTTCACTGTAGCATGCAGCTTCTTCAACTGCATAAGCGATAAGCTTTTCCTTACTTAACCCATACGAAAGCAGATCTTCTAATACTTGTTTCGGTTCTACTCCTCTGACAGAACATTCGTAAAGAAGTTCGTATAAATTAACACTATCATCATCTCCAAACTGTAGTGTAAGTACAGCTTCCCTCTTCGCTACATCATCTATATCCCAAAGAAGCGCAACCTCTAACACCGGCATACCCCAATACATACTCCTATATTTCGGATTTTTAAGTATTTGCTTCATATCCTCAAGTAACAATTTCCCTTGTAAATAATCACGATATGTATCCCGCACTGTAGACAATTTTATTTGCAAAGCAGCAACAAAAAATTCTTCTCGCATTTTCCCTATATTTAGCTCATATCCTTTTTCAGCTAACGTCCGTGCGATGATGAGATAATTCATTTTACTTACATATCGCAAAGTATGTTGAATACATTCAGGATCTTCCTCCAACATAAAGCATAGCAATTCATATTCATACGTCTTACAAAAATCCTCACTGTTCAAATCATGTTGCCTTAGACGATGCGCAAAAAATCTTTCCTTAGAAATCCAAAACTGTGTACAAAAACTTTGAATTTCTTCATATGTTTCTCTATTTACACTACCAGTTTTTTTGTAGTTTTGAGACTGACCGAGAGTGTGACACATATAACGTGTTGCATAGTTTATAAAACCCCAAACATTTTTCTTCGCCAATATTTCAATATATCGCCTCGCAACATCCGAATATTTATGAACACAAAATAATAGCCGCCAAATATGTTCCGGTAAATTCCCACCTATAAATACTTCACTATCATCTTCACCTTTTAAATACCGTTTAACTGCTTCAACCTTTTCCCCTAGCAGTTTTAATATAAATTCTGTATGTTCTTCTAACCTTTCATTCAATAAAGAACTATATGTACGAAACTTTTCATAATCTACATCAAACATTATGAGAAGTAATGTTAATTGTTGCTTAGTTGGTAAAGTATGTAATTGTCCCTCTATATAGTTCGGACTCTCTTTTGTTAACTCTCTAAGAAAAACATCTGCTTCATTTACATAACTTGAAATACTGGATAAATATTTACATGCGATTGCTACAAGTTTGTCCAAAGGAAGTGCACTTTTTTCTAAATAAATCTTCATTTTAGAAAAACTGACATGCGCAAAACGGACTACAAGAACATTTAATAATTGCTCCTCGAGTATATGGTAAAATAATCGAAAAAAATCCGGATCTTGTTTATGCACTTTCCTAAAATCGTTTATAAATCTCTCCGCAAAATCACTTCTTTTTTGATCACGAATTGTCGTTAGTTGAATATTTTTTAAAATCTCTTCTTCTTTTGTCTGTAAATATCGTTGTGATAATTGTTTCTGTTCTTCTGTCATATTAATATATTGAAACAACTCAGATGTACTAGTAGTCAAACTTTGTACCCCCCGCATCTTTTTATCTATTATAAAAATACCCTTATTTAATGGTAGTATAGCATAAAACTCACAAAAACGAACGTACATTCTGCATTAAATTAATGTAAATTAAAATACACTACTCAACATACATTTCCTTCTCTCTAAACTTCCCATTACAGACTTCCCCCCACTAAAATCCTTTAACTTTTTGCTACACCAATTCCTCAAAATCCCCTTCACATAAGCTAACGTTTTCTTATCATTTTCAAACGCAATTTTAAGTGCCTCTAACACTTTCTCTCCAGAAAGTCTTTGTATCCAATTCTTCAATTCCTTCACAATATATGGGGATAAACTACTAATATTTTGTTCATAAAACTTATAAACTTCACTATTTGGAACGTCCTCTTCTATGGTTTCCACCTCTTCCGCTTCTTCTTTCTCTTCAATAACTACTTGTGAACTACTATTATCCTCTTCTTTTGGCATACCAAAATGCTGCAGTACTAATGGAATCTTGTATTCTTTTTCAAGGCATTTACGTAAAAATATATGTATGAACTCATTACTTTTTACAGTCTTTAACTCACGTAATACGCACTTCTCCACATTCGTATTTGAAATAGGGTTATAGTGTAACCAATTTATTATGAATACCTCTTTCGTTTCCATATCATATAGAATCTTTCCATACTCAACAAACCTGTTTAGCAACTTCTCAACAGTCTCCATACTATAACCTGTTTCAAGCTCTGCCACACGCTTCGGTAATATGTAGATACCACATTGCTTCGTTTTCGTACCAGTTAACAAATATATGTAAAAATAACGCTCCTCTGGCGTTAAATCTAATATGAATTCATCTTGCCAAAAGTTCACCTGCACATTACGGTATACCGCCATATGTTTCCCTCCACTCTTTGCTAGTAAATAGGAAAATTTTAATCCTTCATTATAAAGATAGGCATGCGGGAATGGTTTTGGCATTCGAATTACAATTTTTTTTACTACTACAACGCCGGTTTCATTTTTTCGTGCTTGTTTTGTTCTTGTAGTTGTTTTTGTTTTTGTTTTTGTTTTGCTTTTGTTTTTTCTTAGTGATTTATTACTTGATAGGGGCTTATGAGGGGCTTGGAAGGGCATTCTACATTACAATCTATCAAATACAATTGTTCTTCCTACTAAATAGGAGCTATTCCAAATTATTATTTTGGATAGCTCCTTTCAAATTCTTCTTATTTTTTACTTCTACCAATGTCAGCTTCTACATACAATTTCTTCTGCTATTTGCGGGCAGTAAAACTCTCATTTCAAAATTTGGTGAATAAACTGCTTGATGTAAGTGCGAGTGGCCCTCACTGATTAAAGTTTCCTTTTATTTTTGCATTGAATCTAACATCTTCACAATAAAGGCAGCCGCCTGACCACGAGTTGCTGTGCCTCGAGGATCAAACTCATTATTTCCAATACCATTAACTACCTTTAAGCTGTATAATCGTTGAACCGATTCTTTGTATGTTATTAAATGCTTATCTGTAAATGGTAATGCTACTAACTCACCTGTAATTCCTTTATATCGTAATGCTTTGTCAATCATAATAGATACTTCTTCACGAGTAATTGGTGAGTTAGGATCAAAAATCCCTTCACCACGACCATTAATAATTCCTGCACTTGCACAACGTTTAATACCGTCATGAAGTGATGGATGTGCCTCATTGATATCTACAAATGACTTATTTCCCTCTGGTAGTTTAAGAGCATTCGAGATTAATTTCGCAAACTCCGCTCTCGTTACATTTCGATATGGAGCAAATACACCATTGCCTTCGCCTTGCATAATACCTAGACTGTTTAATTTACGAATATGCCCTTCAAACCATCCACCTGTAATATCATCTTTTGGTTTTTGTACTTCTTCCTTAGGCTTTTGTACTTCTTCCTTTGGTACATTGTAGTTAATTTTAATCCAACTTGGGTCATAGAAAATCCATTCTCCATTACCTACTTTATACCAACCATTTTTAACCGCTAATACTTTGTAACGATCTCCGTTTGAAGCTTTACGTACAACACGATGTTCAATGCCCGCATCACTACGTACATTGATGCCACTACCATTTACCACTAGTTCCATGCTAGGTTCAGCTGGATTATTTTCATTTGGATTAAATGAGTCATTTTTATCTTGTAAAGGCGTATCAATCTGCGCATTTATATTTGCATACCACTGAATTCCTTGTACGAAACCAGCCCAATTACCTCGTGAAATTAAAATGTCAGGACATTTTTTCCCACTCCATTGTTGATGCTTGTATATATGATCTGCACCAATTCCTTCTTTGTTCATTAAATAACCTGCAAGTCGTTTTGCATTTTCTAACGCTTTATTGTAATCACCGTCTTGGTTAACCGCAATCTCGATACCGATAGACTCCCTGTTTCCTGAACCATCTCCATCTCCTGCATGCCAACCATTTTCGTTTGTTGGTAAGTGTTGATAAATTTGTTTATCATCTACAGTAAAATGCCATGAAGCTGTTCGGAAAGTGCCTTCAGTTGCTTGCTTGTATAAATATTTCGCATGATTTTCAGCATTAGCACCAGCGGCTGTATTTGCGGTCTCATGGATTGTAATGTAACGTGCTTTCATCGGATTCGCAGGACGAATATCAGGATTTCCTGCTGGAACAATCCACTCCACAAATGGAACTCCTGCAAGTGTTCCATATTTCTTCGTACTCTGTGCACTATATTGAATACCTCTTGGCTTTGCAACAGGTTTCATTTGACGATCAGATCCATCATTTCGACCATCTACAGATTCAAATGCCTTTTCAATGTTTGAAATAGCTTCCTTTTCTGCTACTTGTCCCTTCTTAGCATCTTGCATTTTGTTTAATTCTTCTGTTTCATCATGTTTATGCTTATATTCTTCTAAAAGCATTTTTTCATTTTCAGATACTTCTGCTTCGTTAATTTGTACATGATCAGGAACTTCCAACTTGAAATTAGAATAATTTAATCCGCTCGTTCCGTGTTCTCCTTGGGCAATATTAAGTTGATCAGTTTGAGATTTGTTGATCTCTTCTGCTGATGCTGATAAAGGTACACTTCCTAAAATCACTAGACTTGTTGATAGTGCGATTACTTGTTGTTTGATTGTCTTATTCATTATTATAATAAATACATACACATTCCCGCCGTGTATGTATCTCAACCTCCCTTTATTGTCACAATAATTTTTAAAAATATGAATCTACTATGTACTCCTAATATATTTTCTTTTTATTCATATATTTAAATTAAAACATTTTATACCTATTAAGAAAATATTTATATGTCATCCCTACAGATGAATTTCATCTAACATACTTTTTATAAAATACATCAACAAACATTATTTTACAACTAATTACAAATACCGTCAAAATAATCAATTTAGACTTAGACAAATAACTGGCATACAATTTCATAATAAGAGATCCTATACTATCGAAATACATCTATTACAAATTCCCTTTAACGTTTTCAACAATCTCATTTATCGTATTCCGATCAAACTTATCACTAATTTCATATGACTCACGATCTCCTACGAATTGCACGCCTACGATATCATTGCGATCCTTACCGTATTGCACTTCAATAATAGATCCTCGCTCTATTTGTTTCCAAATGAGACCTGCTTCATCTTTATTATCTAAAATAATGCAGTCTTCAATATTTTCATCAATCCCAATTAATTTATTATCATCCATATATCCAATCTCGTATTGTTGCCGTTCTTTCGCTTTGCCACTTACTAATATACCTTTGCTACCATATGAGTAATCCATATAGTCCTTTTTCTCCGTTTGTACCGCTTTCGGCTTTTGTGCTTCAGTTTTTTCAGCAGCCCCACAACCTGTAATAAGACTGATTGGGATAACCACTATTAATACGAATCTAGTAAATTTTTTTATCATTTGTAACCAACCTCATATATTTAATGCAAAACTCCATTTATTACTCTATTAAAGAATAACATGATATTAAGTAAACAGAACGAAAGATAACATATTCTTTACATACCCACACTTTAATGAAGGACTAGGCCATTTAAACCTAGTCCTACATAACTTTAACTTTGCTTCACATACTTAATTGTATGAAATGACGTCTCATTAAATAATTGCAAGTTTTCCCCATCATAATCTTGAACTTTATATGCTATTTTCTTTTTTTGAATTGTATCTTCTACACCGTCTACTAAACGTTTATTGAGATGTAAATAGATTGTAAAAGCTTCCTTATCATATTCCCAAGTTCCTTCAATATAATTCTTTTTATTTGGATACTCACCTTTACCATACGTTTCAAATGTCTTATCACCTTTTAAAATGAGTGACATATTGAAACCGTCTGTTCCTTGGAATCCCCAATTACCGATTAATTCCGTACCATCTTTCACATTCTTCATAACGTTATCTGTATTAATTCCAGCTTTCTTATCTAACTCTTTCAAATCTTTCATAGATACTGTACCGTCACCGATTTTAATATCCCCTTCAAGATCTTTGAATGCCTTAAGCCAGTAAATATCTCCTTCTTTCACTAGCTTTTCAGATTTCTCTATTAACTCTTTATCAGTCTTATCACCTTTTTCTCTTTTTTCTTTTCTGGTGAATACTTCATTTATTAAAGAAAAAGACTCTCTAAAATAACTAATTGCTTTTTCAAAATCTTTTTGTTGGTTTACATACTCTGTAGGGGGATCTATCGACTCAAATTTATCTAACACTTTGTTTAATTCTTTCACACTATCTACTATATCTGATTTCTTTTTCTTACCGTCAAAAACCTCTCTTGTAATATTGTTATGCTCCGCAAACAACTTATCAAACTCTACCCCTAATTTATACACTTTATTAGGATAGTCTTCCTTTGAAACTTTTTCTTTCTTACTATTAGACTTCGATTCTTTTACTTTAGACTCTTCCATTTTCTCCTGTTTAGAAGTGTTCGTTTTCTCAGAAACTCCACAACCAAATAACAACATGACCGGAACTGCTACCCCTAGTAGTTTCTTTGCATTCATGACTGATTTCTCCTTCTACTTGAATAGATTACTCTTACTATACCCATCCTCTTTTTTTATCTTGTAATTAAAGTTACAACTGCAATAACTCCTAAAATTGGTCCCCAATATTCCATTTTTATAAAAAATAGCGAGTGTTTTTTGTTAAACATAACTTTTTCACCAGTTTCGGCATCTATATAAACTTTACCATCTGGCTTATTAATATATTTACCTAAATACCAAGACATAACCCCTGATATAATAAACATTACCGCCATTGGCCAACTATGATTTTGAAAATATGTAGCGTCCCCCGTTATAGATCCAAAAATAGCCTTACCCAAAAGAGTATTAATAATTACAATAATTGCGACTAAAAAACCCCAACCAGACCAAATAATCATTTATTTCTCCTCCTAAAGCATACAACTTTGTGCTTTATGTTAATTTGAACTACAAACGAAAATGTTTAAAAAACCGAATATTCAGACGTTAATAATTATATTTAGCTTACATTCGATTCTAACTGTAATGTTCTAAATGCAAATGAACCAGATATAATTTGTAAAATTGTCGGAATAAGTAAAAAGAATAATGACATAAATAACATAACTATAGGAATCACAATCATACAAACTCCATAAACTTTATTATTAACCTTGTTTACTAAACACGATAAAATGAACAACCCTATTTGAACCGTTAAAATAATAGAGTAATAAGCTAAAAGTTCGTAATCAACACCTTCCATAATATTAAACGCTACAACTATTAATATTATAGAAATAATAATTCCCAAAATGCCACCAATTAAACCTAATACAAATTCAGGCGTTCTTTTCAATTCAATCCCCCTTTTATGAACCACTAACTGCTTGTATATTTTTCCCATTCACCATCATACCAAATATTCATTGGAAAAACTATACAAATGTATTTTTTATTCTACTGCAATTTTCTTGTATCTATAGATAACTTGTAGCAGTTACAAAATTAAAACCTTCACAATTACTTACTGAATTGTCATATTGAAAATTATAAATTAAAACGATAGAATTATAGGATTTATTTAATTTAACTACTTCCTTAATTCGAGAAAGTATTTTATCATCATATGAACATCCCGTTAATAACATAGAAATGTCATCACTCGCTTCTTCTAACACTTCCTTTTCAATAAAATCTTCATCTACATCAATCATATCAATATTAAAATCAACAAAAAATCTTGCTGGTATAGCGTCTCCTTCTTCATCATACGTAACATCTATATATGTATCCAACTGATCTTGCGTTTGCATATTACCGAACCATATTGAAACCATTCCGTGTACTTCCATTAATAGCGTCCTCCATTATGAATATATATTCTCATTCAACTTACGCTTTAAAATTCATGATTTTTATAAAAACCATTTCTTCTTTCCTTTCAGTCAAATAGGATTATTCGGAAATTCATTGTCATACTTATGAATTAGCGCTTTATCATTTTCATCAATTGGTACTTCACCTAAGTATTTATGTTTCCAAATAATCATCTGATCACTAAAACTATATTCTGTATCGAACCAATTTGTATAATCGAAATGCATGTTAAATTCCCCACTATGTTCCAGAGACATTGTAAAGGAGTACCAAAGCTCTTGCTGATTATCTTTGAAAACATTTCTTAATTCCTTACTCAATTTATATAAAAAATCTTCTTTCCTTTCAAACTCCTCTTCATCAACTTCGTATTTAAAAGGAATTTCTACACTATACTTATAATTTTCTTTATTTCTGAAGTTGTTATAGAAAAAGTAAGTTCCCCCTCCAGCTTCTGATATTTGTGCATAAAAATAAAATTTCTCCCATTCTTCTGGAATCATGGCATAAACCGTTTCCGCTATCTCTCTATATAATCGATTCAATTTTATTTCCAATTAAATTCCCCCTATTTAATTTTCATCACTTACTTTTTCTATATTATACCATTCTTTTAATTAGCTCTTTATTTACACTAAAGTGTAATGTAGTTCATCTAAAAATCAAACCAAGTTTCGATGCCTTTAGAAAGTAGAAATACCTCTTAAATACAATTAGTATTAAAATAAGAAATATGAAAGACTTAAAAAGGCTCTTACATGAAGGAAGGAAGTGCACAACTTTGGATTTTAAAACAGTTATGCAAGAACTTGAGGCTCTAGGTAAGGAACGAACGAAAAAAATATACATATCTAACGGCGCCCACGAGCCAGTTTTTGGCGTAGCTACAGGCGCTATGAAACCAATCGCTAAAAAAATAAAAGTAAACCAAGAGTTAGCTGAAGAACTTTATGCCACAGGCAACTACGATGCTATGTATTTTGCAGGGATTATTGCGGATCCAAAAGCTATGAGTGAGTCTGATTTTGATCGCTGGATAGACGGGGCATATTTTTATATGCTCTCTGATTATGTAGTGGCAGTAACTTTATCAGAGTCAAATATTGCGCAAGACGTTGCTGATAAATGGATTGCAAGTGGGGACGAGCTTAAAATGTCTGCCGGCTGGAGTTGCTACTGTTGGCTATTAGGAAATCGCAAAGACAATGAATTTTCCGAAAGTAAAATTTCCGATATGCTTGAAATGGTGAAAGATACAATTCATCATTCTCCAGAACGAACAAAATCCGCTATGAATAATTTCCTAAACACCGTGGCAATTTCATATGTACCACTACACGAAAAGGCAGTTGAGACTGCAAAAGAAGTTGGTATAGTTGAAGTCCAACGTGATAATAAAAAAAGCAGTGTGCTAAATGCTACAGAGAGTATTCAGAAAGAACTTGATAGAGGAAGACTTGGTTTCAAGCGTAAGTATGTAAGGTGTTAAACAGATTCGTATCTGGGTGTCAATTCGAGAAAGGTTGACACCTTTTTCCTTCAGGTTATATATCCCCTGACTTATATTAAAAAATAATATCCTGATAACCTACTTCCATTACCTTTTCATTTAATAAACGAACTCCTACACCATTTTCTATATCCCACGTACAATTAAATGTAATTCCAACCTCTTTTCCCTCCATAATATCTGCATACGGAACAACAATACCATCTAAACTAATCATCTCTAGTATTTGATCATTTGTTTCAATTAATGGATAATTTTCTTGCATTCCAATATCATATCCTAATTCACATCGCCTTTGTTTATAATAGTCTAATATAGACTGTAGTAAACTTATTTGTACCTCTTCCCAATTTTTTATTAATGATTGATATGCTACATACTGCCCTTCATCAAACACTCCATCTTCTTCACCATCTATCATCAAATCAATCTCAGTTACATTGCCTATAAAAGTTATAGGCATACACTTAGCCCAAGCATAATTATATTCAATCTCTCCAAAAACTGAATTGTTCACTCTCATTTACCCGTCATTCCTCTCGCACTTATTACTAAGGTGTCCCTGCTTATTGTTAACTCCCATCAACACTTAACACTTGAAATACTCTTTCAAAAACATATAAAACGTTGGCCAACTCTCCTTTAATTCTCCATTTAAAAGTAATTCATCTCCACCTTCAAAATTTACTGAGTAAACTTTATCGGTTACACTATCAAGGACCAATGCAGCATTTGCTGTCATTTCCGTTAATACTAAATACTTATTAGGAAATCCATGTTCCTTTCGAGCAATAATTGTGTAATATTCTATATTATTCTCTTCATCTATAATGTCAAGTAATTCATAAGGAACATGCTCTTCCCAAAATGGTCCTGCAAATCGATAATAAAACTCTCTAAATGTATTAGACACTTCTACACCTAACCTATTTATTACTTCATTCACCTGACCTTTATCTTCCCTTTTATATATATCTTCTTCCAAGACTTCTTCTAAACGATTTGGCAAAGCATGCATTTGTATCCCTCCTTTACAAGGTTTATCCATGTGTTTATGAAATGAATTTGCAGCTCCCTGCAAACTACCTGTACGGCGTAGAACCAATAAATGTAACCTCTAAACCATCAAACATATCCTCTCTTTTCACTTCATTATATTTAAAATCATAAAGAACAATAGCAAAGTTAATATCGTTCGCTAAACTATCTCCATTTACTAGCTTTTTTATTTTAGGAATAATTCGTTCACTATAAGAAAAATCATTTAAAATATGTTCAATTTCCCTTTTATTATTCTCATAAAAACAAATTTCAATATTATCTTCATCATAATAACCGAATTCAAAGCTCGTCCCAAACTTTGAATGAACTGAATCACCATCTATCGTGTAATCTATATCGACATACTCCTCAAGATTTTGGAGTGATTTAGCAATTCCAAACCAAACTGAAGCCATTCCACTATATTCCACTTTCCCACCCCATCTAGCCGGTCTATAATTCATATAAACATTCTTTACTTTACTATTTTTGTAATCTCAAACTAGAAATCAACTCATTTAAACTGTTCGAAATCTCCATAAACAACCCACGTTCGAAATCCTCCAATTCGACTTTGCCACTTACATTATTTAAAACAACTAGTAAACCATTTCCTTCTACTCCTATAGGAATCTTATCTAGCTTACGATGATTTTTTTCATACCTTTCTAACTTCTCTTTGAAAGAGTCCAACTCTATATTTGGCAATACAGCCTCTAAACTAATATAATGGTCACCGATAAACCCATCCAAATCAGTAAACCAATATGAATTAAAATAGTGATGAACTGAATCATGAAACTTAATTCCGAACCGCTCCTCAAGTATTGTTAAATTAGTTTTAATATATTTCTCAACCGGTTTCCATGAAATTTCTTCTTCCTCTATTTCCCCATGATAGATAACGAAATTGACTTTTTCGTTATACGGTGTTTTAAATAAGAAATTCAAACCTCTATCAAAATATTCTTTTCTTAATTTAAAATATGTACTCATAGCATTCTTCACTATCACCATACTCCTCTTCGATGCACCATACATTTTCATTTTCACTTCCAATTATTCATATAAGCTCTCAATTTCCATACACCAAAAAGAACCCTTTTCCATACACTTATCATCAATTTTTTCAATTCTTCCTTCAACCAACTTATTGTAAACTCTGGTATATTATTATCGATAAAGGCATCCTCACCATTTATCTCTACTGCCTTATCAATCATTTTTGAATATACTAATAAACATGCTGCAAATGGAAGTTTCACTTTATCCTGCAATCTCAGCCGAAGAGAGCCCCTCATGAATATTTCCGCTTACAATGATAGAATGTCCCCAAAATATATCTCCATCCGAAAAGAATATTTCAAAATCACCTTCTGAATAAACGCTTAAGCTGCTTAATGTGATGGAATTAATGAACATTTCTTTTGTAATTTCGTCGATTTCTGCTTCATCATCATCTTGTAGCCATTCATTTGCTAACTCTACCAGTTCTTTTGCAGCGTACATTTTCATTTTCATTTTCCATTCATCTTGCTCTTTGAAAAGTGCATGTGCTGTTTCCAGTGCAGACTTCATCATATGTTTGTCTTCACTCCAATCAAAATATAAATGACATTCTTCACCAGCCCAAGATATTCTCTTTTCAAAAGTTTTCACTCTTTTATCGAGTTCGAACACACCCAACATCTCATCATGATAAAAAAGCGGTTTCATTGCATCTTGTAAGATGATTTCCAACTCATCATCTTTATATGGTGTTTCCAAAACCTTAACAAGCATCAATGAATTTTCTGACTTGCGCACCTGTAATGCTACAACTGTATTTGCTGTCAAAATGTCTTTTGATTTTCTCCATTCTGCATCATCAACCAACCATGCCAGTCGTATGTCTTCTTTTCTAATCGTTTCATTGTTATGTAAGTCTTTCCACGCAATCAAATCAATTGACGCAGTCCACAAAATGTTGTCACCGCCTTTTGATGCGCCGATTCCTAATGCCCCTGTGACAGCTGCTATTTCAATCACATTTTCTGAGAATCTATTTTCAAATCTACTTATTTCACTTGATTTACTCAATTTCGAATACATTCCTTTCATCACCCACAGGCATAAGTACTTTGTGAGTTTTCCTGTTTTATTATAATTGGTCATGGTAAAACCTATATAGAATTATAGCTATAATTCTATATAGGCTTTTTTTCACTTGGAATTTTAAATTTATTTACATCATATTCTTTAATTATATATACTTTTATAGCTTTAAAATCTTTACCAAATGCAAGAGATGGATTTTTTAAAAAATATATTATTTCTTCCTCGTCATAAATTCGGGCTTTAATTATTTCTTTGTCCGAGTGAAACGATAAATTGACTCCTTTGTAAAAATATTCGTAGTATCCTTCTTCATCCTGCTCACTCTTATCTTCAAAAGGAACAGATTCAATATAATATATATTCCCATTTACATTTATTGATTTCATACAGCACCACTTCCTTTTCAAGAATATTCATAAGAAATTAAATAGTCTCTGTCAATCATACCAAAAATAAGGGATTTACTTTTAGAATTTATAAAAAATATATAGGATTAAATTTAAATCTTTATTTTATTTTTCATATTACTTCATTATCTCTGTACAATTGTGTAATGTGTCACAGAAGTAGACATATTGCAATGAGTCGCAGTGAAGTGGAATATCCCTTGAGAATATAAAATAAGAAGATCAATCTAGAAAGACTATCTAGTTCGATCTTATTTTATTGAATTTTTAATTAATGCAATTTTGCCCTTAAAATAATATAATCAACGGGTGGATTATTATTTACATCCTCAAAACTGGGTCTAATTTTAAAATCAAATTCATTTGTTATATTTTTCAATGAATAAAGGTTTGTTCTATCTACACTTGTACGGGGGAGCAATATATCCGAAAACGTAAAACGCATGAAGAATATGTTGCGGAACTATTAGAAAACGCGGGTACAATATGCCGCAGAGGTTTTAGAAGTTCATGGCGATGTTATAGGAACATACAAAGGCGCTAGAAATACCACAGAACACAAATGTAACTCATGTAAAAATATATGGGAGGCAGCACCAACAAATATTTTAAAAGGAAAGGGAGAGAAACATTATGTCAAAGTTATTACGTGAATTATCTAAACCGGATAGTGAGGCCCTGCGTTCCGAAGCACTAGAACAGTTAAAAGTTACTTCAGGTAAAATTGTTGCTTGTGATCCTCTTATTTTTAATAAAAATCACTTCGAACAAACAATTCAGCCAGGTACATATCCAATTGTTGTTTGGTGGCATAAGGAAGATGGAGTCATTGCTGGTGCCGAATTGAAATTGTCGGAGTCAAAAGCGGTAAGATGGAAGATGGCAACAAAACCAGGACAAAATGTCAGTGAACTGGAAGACGGATATATTTTTGGTTACCCCGTTGATACAGGCTTAGGGTGCTTTGCAGATGTTGAGGCAATTGATAAGTTAGAAGAAATAGAAGATAGGTTACAACAAGAACTAGGAGAAGAATTTACTAGTTTGTATGATGATCTTATAGATGACATACTAACAGAACATGATGAAGATTGGGGAAATTGCGTGGTGTGTGAGGAAACAGGAAGTAATATTATTATATTCCGTTCAGGTTATGGAGATGGATTTTACCCTTCCTATTGGGGAATCGATGAAGCAGGAAAAATCGTTTCACTTGTTACTGATTTTCAAGTGCTACATGAGGAAAATTGAGGACAACATCAATAATGATATAAGAATCAATATTTTTTCTTTTACAGCGTCAAATATTCCTCGTCTAATATTTGTATATAACTCGTAGAATAATCTCCTTATATACTACTGGTTCTAATAAATAGGGTTATATTCTTAAGTGAATATAACCCGTCATTTTATCATGATAGAGGTGAACTTCAGACACTCTACGCTCCGAAATTACTTTTTCTATGATTTCCTGGCGATTATATTCTACCTGCACCGTTTCACAGTTTCCCCAATGAGTAGGAGCGGATTTTTCGTTTGACTCAAATACATCTAGAAGACGATTCAATATCTCTTCCTCGTTAAATGCTACAGTCGGATACATTGCGATTGTAAAATAATTCGGTTTCATTTTACTACTCCTTTTATTTGCTTTATCACAGCCAAATAAGTTTAAATCCCTTTCCCACTATTAATCATGTAACTTATTTAAAAACTCCGTAAAATCATTAGCAATATAGAATACATTTTCTCTCGCTACTTCCTCTGTTTCCTCAGCCGTAATCCCTTCACTTTCCATCAATGTTTCCTTTTCCCATGCCCCCTCATGTTCCCAAAAGACGACAATTGGATCTTCTTCATGATTTTTATAATCAAAGCAGATTAAATTTCCTGCTGGATCAAATGCGAATGGCACCAATTCACTCGGTAATGTGTCATTGTAGTCATAGAATACCTCAATAATATTTTCATCATTATCCATATCATAAGTTAGTAATGTACCAAAAACTTTTCTCTTCCCCTCAACTTCAAATACTTCTGGGCTAACATGTGCTCCGTTATTCTTCATTACACATTCTATATAATCTAAAGGAAAATGAATGCCCAACTCTTTTTCTCATTTATATTTGTTTGTTCGCGCCATAAACATACTTCTATATTTCGATACCTCTTCACATTTCCTATATCTCTTTCTACGACTATCTCTCACTCGAATTACAATTCGTTATTTTATTAATATTCAACATTTTTAATATAGTGCTTATTACTTCTTTAAACCGCTACTGAATTTTTCCGCATATAGTATATCGAATTCAGTTAGTTCTAGTTTTTGTTCTATAATATTCCCTTGTTCATCATACTTTTTAAAAGTCATTTCACGTCCCGCAATACATTCAGACTCATGCTTCTTCATTCCATTTTGAAAAAATTCAACACAGTACCCTTCAACCGCGCTTCTATTCATATTACTGATTCTTTTTATATTTCCATCCATATAAAACTCCACATACTCTCCTTGTTTAACACCATTTTCTACATAGAAATAACATTCTATATTTCCATTCTCATAAACATCATAAGCTAAGCCAGTAAACAATTTTTCTTTACCATCATCCGCACACTCTACTATTCCTAACCCATAAGGTCCCCCATATTCTAAACATTCTTCAAACTCAAGGCCATTCTGTATTATATACTCCTTCGTTAACACATCATTTAACATTTTCAATCCTCCTTTACAATATTAGCTAATGGTTAAGCCTTGTGTAATAGTAAGTTTTTATCGTAATATAATTCTATTTTTATTGTGTAATTTCTATATAAAATGAGAGGGATTTTCTAATATTCGTTTGTAACGTATGCTATCATAGGCCTTTAAATGTTCAAAATTCATTTACTTCTCACCAGACACACTTTTCTGTTCAATCCAAACCTCGCATTTACACAGTGCATCTCTTTCAGTAAATTAAAGCAATAGAAACTATCTTTAGTTTTTCCTCTTCTCTTATTTTTTGCCACAACTGTTTGCTAAGTGAACATGTTCATTAAAAATGTTGTTGTTAATTTGTTTTTCATATTTTTTTAATGTTTCATTTATTTTACTGCCAGTTTTACTTTCAAAACTTTTCTCTAATTCTGCTGCTATATCTCTTAGACTTGTTTGTAATTCATGAAATGCCCCTATGTTTTTTTGAAGAGCATATGTATCTTCTTTTATAATGTCTATTGATTTAAACCCTACTTCTGTTTTTAACATCATACGCTGCATTTCTCTTTCAATCTGTTTTTTAGCAGCTTGTAACTCCTCAACAACCTGATCTGCTAAATCTCCTGTAACACTTTCGATTTGCTTTTCTATCTTTTTAATTTCCCCCATAAAATCCATCATATAATTATCTCCTTATCTAAACTGAAAATTCCCCGCTAATTGATTATCTTTATCCCTAAGTGAATTTGCTGCATCACTAATTTCATCCCCAAATCTACTTAAACTTTTTTGTTCTTTTCTTAAAAGATGAATTAATTCTTCTGCCATGTGTACATCGTGAAAATAGTCATTTCCACCTTCTTTCGTTTTGGCAATTCGTGAGATGGCTTCATCTATTTCATATGCTTCTAATAGATGATATTTCCCACCTGGCCCTGTTTCATATTTTAATTGACTTTTCAACTTTTGAACCGCTTCAGCTTCTCTTCTTTGAAACTCTTCTATATTTTTTGCTATATCTGATAATCGATTACTGAGCATTTGAATTTTTTGTGCTTGTCTTATAATATCTTCAGGTTCTAATTTTAATATTGGACTTCCATTTGAATGAAATGCTCCTCTAAATGTATCTCTACCGTGTCCTTCCATAGTTAAACGTGTAAAAAAATCTTCTTTTGTATCATTCTGTCTCACTGTAAATTGCTTACCAATTAGAGGTGCACCGAATTGAGTATGGTTACCAATTGGGTCATTCTCATGTGTATAATCCGTAGCTTTGTTTTCCATTTCCCCTCTATCTACCCGTTTTTTCGCTTCAGGACTTAGCAAACGATAAGGATTTGGTGCAGCCCATGTAGTTGCATAAAAATTCCGTTCCGAAGCAACATAATCAGCTTCTGCGCCTCCTTTACTATGCCCTGTAGCATGCACATAAGTTGGCTGATATGTTTCATTTACTTTATCTACCCATTCCAACCCGGTATTAAAAGATGTTGCAAAATCTGGTTTTACTGTTTGACTATTACTTGGAGTAATTAATTTAGAATGTGTTTTAATTCCAAACGTAATTTGATCGATATCTGTTTCGAAATCTGCTAATTGCTTAGGCTCTGTTCCACGAAATGCAAATACTATAGTTTCATAGTGAGTTTTATTCTCTTTATAATCATTTTTCGGCACCACTGCAATAGCTTGTAATCCATTTTTCACTTTTTGACAATCTGCATCTATTGATTCTATAACTACCCATCTTTTATTATGTCCTTTTATTTCTGCTCCTTTATGTAAAGTTCGATCATCATAAACGGCATCTGATAAATCGAAACAATCTTCCTCTGTCGCAATTGCATTCTTTTTAAATTCACTCATATGTTTCAACTCATTTCATGGTATATTTTAACTATATTGAAATATAAGGGGATTTTTTATGAAGAAAAAATTGGTAATTATTTTATCCATTATTTGTATTATAGCAGGAGGGTATTTTACAATGGAATACTTAAAATATAAAGAAAAAAAAGAAATTTTTTGGAAAGTACAAGAGGCAAGAGTAACGAAGTATATTCATTATAATGTTAAAGATGTTAAATCTATTACATTTACAGAACGTGAAACTAGTCCTATGGGAATTCCTAGACTAAAAGGGTATATAAATAATGACCAACAATTAGATTTTGTAGCTCGTATTAGTACGACAGAGAATTTCGAAGATAAATTTGACTGTTCCGGGGAATTAGGAAAACTTATAAAAGACCCTGAAAAGTCCGTATCCGAAATTGAAAAGGAAGAGAAGGAAGAGAAAGAAAAGAAGTAAGAATAGTCTCTGCACTACTCTTGTCTTCCCTATCCCATTTTAAGAAGAATGTAATGGTAAGTTTTTTATAAGGGGATTTTCTAATGAAGAAAGTAGTTATTTTGATTGTATCTGCTTTGGTGCTCATAGCAGGAGGATTTTTCACTTTGGAATACTTAAAACATAAAGAACAAGAAGAAATTTTTTGGAAGGCACAAAAGGCACGTGTAGAAAAGTATATTCGTTATAATATTCAGGATGTAAAATCTATTACATTTATAGAACATAAAATAAGTCCAATGGGAATTCCTTCTATAGAAGGATATATAAATGATGATAAAGATCTATGGTTTGATGCTAGTATCAGTACTACAGAAAACTTCGAAGATAAATTTTCACGTTCTGGAGAACTGGGAAAACTTATAAAAGACCCTGAAAAATCCGTTTCCGAAATTGAAAAGGAAGAAAAGAAAAAAATCCAAGAGTAGTCTTTACGATTACTCTTTTGTTTTCCTATAAAAAATAAAACAAAAGTTGATTATTTGTAATATAGTAATAGCCATTTAACTATCTATAAGATAATTTTTTTATATTTGATAACCATATGCCTATCAATCCCATTATTTTAGTCTTATTTTTTTCCAATCTTTATTATCTCTCATCTATCTTACGTTTTATGTATGCAGCGATTTCTATTCTCTTGTTTAGCTATGTCTCTTACATTGGCAGAAACATGAATTATTCAACCGAAGATTTATAATCACTCTTTACATTTTTCAATCCTTCTATTACATTATTTATTCTTCCCAATAAATCTTTTATTTCCTCTACTGTCAATTCTCCTTCTGCCTCTTGAGGGTTAAACATACTTAGCCTCTTTGTTATACCTTCAATACGCCCAACAAAAACTATATGATAATCGACTGCAATTTCTCCTATGGCAGTATCAACTATAACACCTTCAATCTTTCCTAAATTATCAAATTCATCCGCTAGTTTTGCTATAGCATATCGATACCCTCTCTCTTCATCTAATAACTCTTCATACGCCTCCCGAATTGCATGAAATAATTCATTATACTCCCAATCTTTCATACATCCTCCCTCAAAAAAAATCCCCACGCTTATGTGAAAATAATCTTTCAACACAAATATGAGGACTTCCTTATTTCATTACTATACTTTACACATTTTATTCGTTAGAATCTTATTCGTTAGAATCTTCTTCATTCAATTTATATACTCTATCTCTTTTCTCATCACTTTTGACAAAAATAAGCTTTCCTTCTTTAACAAAACCTTCTAATAGTAAGCATACTTGCCCATATGCTTTAGGCTTATTCGTTGTGAATCTCTCATCTGATATTTTACCAGCTCGTATTAATTGTTCGCATAACTCAAGTGCACTTATTTCTTCAGAATTAATTAATTCTAAAATATCCTTTTGTAAGGGCGATAAAGGCACAGGGGTCTCAGCTACCTCCACCTTTTCTCGTTTGTTTTCTTCTTCAAATAAATCTTCGAATGAAATTTGATTCATACTTCTTTTCCTTTCTAACGATTGATTTGTATAACATGAACTGAATCCTATAGCGTATGTATTATTATGTTACCTTTTTTCATAAATCCCAAACTCATGTACATCGTTTCATATAGTATATTTCGATTATACCAAATATACGTTCTGTTTTCTATTGTAGAATTCGTTATAATAGGAATGAAAGTAATGATGAACATTTTTCTCGTTGTTAATTGTATACTATCTGTAAAAAAACAGAAATTCAATTTATAAATTTGTATAATAAAATAGTACGAGTGAAATTTTATTATAGAAAGGTTCTGTTAATATGTTAGGTATTCATGTTGAAAAAACAAAAGATGAACTAATTATTTCATGGCAATTCTCTAAAATTCATATTCCATTATGTGAAATCACTGAGGTGACGGAAGATAATACATATGCTGGTGTTGAAGAAAAAAGCGCAATCCGAATTAGAACAGCATATGGTACAACTGATCGTATTTTAATTAAGACAGTAAAGCAAAATTATTTATTATTCACTACTAATAGAATATCCATTTTAAATAAAATAAAAGCTTAATTGTTTTTCTTCCTATATTTAAATGTTAAACATCTACATTCTATTATAGGAAACGCTACAAAAAATTCGTTGATTACTCCTGCTCCTAATTCGGAAGCATATGGTGAAACTATATAACACAAACACTCTAGCTCTTCGCTAGGGTGTTCTTAGTTTTATCTATAATACAGTAGTTCTACAAGTCTTATTTATTTTTATGAACTCCTTGTAATTGACTAAGAACCTCATTGGCAGTCCTCTCAAATCTTTTAGGGTTATCAGCAATAATTTCATTAAGTAAATTAATTATCGTTAGTTGTATATCATGATTCATTCCTACAAGTACTTTAGCATACTCACTTCTATATAAATCATTATTTAAAATTCTTATGTTTAGTAGCATTGCCCACTCTTTTGCACTCTCAACCATTTTTGGTAAAGCTTTAGGCATCTCCGTTAAATATTTTCCGAAGCTCCCCTAGCTAGTTTTAACCATTTTATTTATCTAGATTGATATTTTAACGAAGTATATCCAGGCTATTTGCAGATTCAAATTCAGCTAAATTTTCATATTCCTACACGCAAACTTTAGAGTTATTTTATATAAATTTATTAAATAACCTCTTTACAAATCTATCATTTGCTATTAATTCAAATAGGTTGGTAATTGATTTAACCATTCTTCAAAATTATCCGCTTCCTTAGTTACACCATGTTCTTCATGAAAATAAAAGTAAACTCCCGTTCTCTGCCCCTCTTTTGAATGAAGGCAAAAGTAATCCCCATTACCTATACTATAAAAAGGGATTAGTTCTTTTTTCCAAAAACCTTCTTTCATTTCATAATCATAAATAAATTCAATAGTATCATTTCCGTTCGTCTTACCACTAGAAACATTTAAAATATCCCCTGGAAATACATATTCAGACATTAGTTCAATAAAGCATTTAAATTCTTTAGGAAATTGACATCCAAATTTTTTCTCCAGTTCCCTCTAATCATTATCTGAAGGGGAATCTAAATCCTCTAATTCTTTATCTAACATACTGTCTAATAAGTTTGCAATTTCATCTTTTCCCACAAACTATCCCCCTTATACTAGAAAAAAGGCTGAATTCTATTTTATTTACAAGTATTCTCTCGATTAAAGTCAAATACTACTAAATATGTGTTCTTTTCCATAGTATCCCCTTATCACAATTTCTCTAAGATTAAATTTACTTTTTCTAAATATAAATCTGGATTGTCCTCTCTTATCTCGAGAAGAATTCCTTTAATTATTTGCTTTGTTGAACTATTTATATTTTGTAAAACATTCATATACGATACGACTAAATCTTTTGAATGTAAAAGTGTCCGATGAATTCTTTCCACCTAGAATTCTGCATGAGATAACATTTTAGGAATAATAATAGCTAATTTGCATAGTCCTTCCTCTACTCCGGAATGTTTAGCAATATAAAAAATCGTTTCAACAAGGTAGTCACCCGCTGATGGCTCAGCAATATGATCCTCAAAAATTATACAAAGATCAGGAATTATATCATTTGTCCCTTTATTTGCTAATTCATTAAGAATACTCTCAAAAACTTCAATATTATCCCCTTCATTCTCTAGAAAACGCATTTTATATAGAACGGAAATTTCCCCTTTAAAATCTATTAACTTCTCCTCCTTTTTACAACATCGTTATTATAATTTATCACATATCTTCACATCATTATGTTCATAATACGTTCAACTAATCTATTATAATAAATTATTACTTTCTAATAACTGATACCAATCATCCTCTTTGCTTCCTACGGTTTCACTAATTCCTCCAAATTGAACAAACTTATTACCTAATTCACAATATCTTTTTCCTACATAATAATGTTGTAAGAAATTATTAAAATCACCATATGACTCAATAATAAAATTTTGATTAATTAAATCTCCATACAAACAAGAAACTTCTCCATTAATCTTATTAATAAACAATGGATATCTTTCAATTTTCCCTATACAAACCCACTTATCAGTACCACCTGGCATGTCCTCCGTATAAAATTGAATACTTTCGCGTTTTAGATGACCATATATAGTAATTACTCCACCGTTCAACAATTCATATTTTTTTATAATAAAATTATAATCTTTCAGAGGGTCTTCTTCTAATCTTTCATCAATCTTTTTTTCTGCCTCTATAATTTCACCAATAAGCAAACAAAATGGATCATTATCTAAAATATCCTTAATTAATTCTATTTTTTCTAATACTGATTTCTCCATTTTCTACTCCCACTCATTATCTATTTAACTAAGATATAACTATTGCTTTACCCCTTTTAAAGGTTATTATTTTTCACTTCCTCAAACCACTCATCAGCAAAATCATCCGCCGTTTTTATATCATCATTTGTATGGATTAAATCATACTCATATTCAGCTTTAAACTTACCACTCTTAGTATCGTATATTAATTTCATCTCAGTTGGCATATCTTTTTCGTATTCTTTGCATAACATTTCAATTCCTTCAATATCTTCACTTATAATTTGTAGAACCTGAAACATTCGTTCTGGAGATACATCATATCTTTTTTTCCCATTTTCCAATGCATCATTAACCTTGTGACACTCTACATACTTATTGTTAATGAAATAAAAGAAACTACTAGAAATCATATCTTCTTCACATGAAGCGTACACATATACTTTATCAGCTCTATTTTCAACATATTCCATGCATATAGATATCATATCAGCTTGCAATTCACTAAACCTTTCCTCAAATTCTTTCATATTACTTTTTCACTCCTTAGATTAAAATTCAAATAGCAACGTCTTGATACCCCACTTCAGTTACTTTTTCATTTAGTAAACGTATTCCTAATCCATTCTCTGTATCCCACGTACAATCGAAAGTTATCCCAATATCTCGTTCTTCATGAATATCTCCATATGGGACTACAATTCCAACTAAAGTGATCCTCTTAAGTAATTGATCAATTGTTTCGATATGCGGATAATTTTCATTAAATTCAATATCATATCCTAATTGTTGACGCTCTTGCTTGTAATAGTCTAAAATCGCTTGTAAAAAACCGTGCTGTAGTCGTTCCCAATTTTGCAATAATGAATTATAAGCAGTATATTGTCCTTCATCAAACTTACCGTCTTCTTCACCTTTCACTATCAATGCTATTTCAACTTCTTTTCGACAAAATTCAACGTTAATGTCCTTAACCCATCCATATGTATACTCAATCTCACCAAAAACTGCATCATTTATAATCATTTTTAACTCTCCCTATTTACTCCCTTGGATCCATATAGATTTCTCTATTCGTATAAAAGTTACCCTCTAATATTAACTGTTTTTTCCAGTCGTTTCTATACTCAGTATAGTACTATCAATTGCTAATTTTTCAATAAGTTTTTTCGCCTTACCGTATGGAAATCTCTCTACTAATATATAAGGAAGATTTTTTGAACCCTTTAGCAAATCAATTGCGGAAATCTCAAGCCCTAATATGTTCTTTATTCTTATTAAATCTTTCAAACCTTCACTAGGAGTTTTCACTAACACTATATTACATATATCAGACGACTTATGTATCGCTTTCTGTTCTATTTCACTTACACAACCACTATTCACCCATTTTTTTAAATCAGCGGTAATTACAGTAGCATGGTTTGGATTCATGTCCCCAGAATCAATTACTACCACCTCTTTTTCCTCTGCATGTTGAGCCATTAAAAATACATTACCCCCACCGTCATCACCAATTGAGACATACCCCCTCGCATACTCATCTACTTCCCAAACCTCGTTCCTTTCTGCAATATGCTCCGTACCATAAATAAGTAACCCACTACCGATTGAAAAGCCATTTGTACATCTCAATAATCCCTTATATACATTAGGTAATGTAACATTCATACGATTTTCTACTGCTTGGATTTCAATATCACTCGCTGCTGACTTTTCTATCAAATCTGGAATATTAAATAGATTAATCATTTAATAATTCCTCCTAAACTATCAAGATATTTAAACGTATCGCCTATCATCTCTCTATAATCGTTTCGCAATAGATTTCATGAAATTCATAAAGTATGTCGGTATGTAAGCCTTCATTTTTCATTTGGTAAGTAGACAATCATTTTCCCTTTCATGTACTCACCTTTCCATCCACAAGGCCATCCTCCCATTTTATACACCTTAAATACCTTTTCATAAAGTGAAACTTTAATCAGTGGGGGTTTTGTTCATCACCCACTGATTATCAGCCCTCACCAATCGGGCTTTTACGTGCAGTTGATTCCCTACCTAACTTCTTTGTTTTCGCTGAATTTTGAGGTGGGGGTCTTACTGCCCGTTAATGCGGGATAAAAATTATCCACTTTTCCATTTACTAAACGATTTAGTGCACGCATCTCTAGATCTCTTTCTACTTCTTCAAGAATGTTTATATGATCAATAGAAATAAATTCTAATCAAAAACAACTCTCAATCCTAAGTTTTACGATAAATAAAAAACATCCATCTTGAAATTCATCTAATTGCTCAAAAGAACATACATCAAAATTCACATACTCTCTAAGTTTTTTATGCTCTAAGTTCATAAGTTCTAAATTTCTCTTTACCTCTACTTTTTGATGATAAGAATTAAATTGTATGATTGTCATTTTTACTCCATCCCTATTATTACATTAAACTTCTAATCTTCATAAATTACCGATCCCATATACTTCAGGCTTCTACCATCCAGTTTTGCTTCTTCAACAAGTTCTTCATATTCAAAATCATATAACCTAATGACAGTATTGTATTGTTCTTCTAAATTTCCAACATAAAATTCTATAAGTTCACTTATAATTGATTCAGAATACGAAGCATTCTGTAGTAATTCAGACAAAGAAGATGTAACATGTTCATTATATGTACATTCTAATAAGTCTTGGTTTATACTCAATGAAATCTATTTGAAAGTCAGTCATAAAACGTGAAGGGATTCTGTTCCCCTCATTATCATATTTTATTTCTACATACTTTCTTAACACCATTTCGCTAGTACTACTTCCAAACCAAAGAGAAACAGCTCCTGGACTTTCCATATTAATCCTCCTTTCCAATTTTTCTATGTTCTAATGGTAATAAATCAGGCATACTGTTTCAGATATAATGTAATCAGCTTCTTAAATTCTTTTTACGCAGCTAAACATTTAACTTTTTAAAACTTTCAGATACTTAGTATTCTTCGGATTCCCAAAACATCTACCCTCTGATTTTTTATTGGCAATACTAAAAAATTCTTTTGCGGTTTCTAAATCACCTAATTCAAAAGAAACTTTTCCTGCAATAAATTCCTTATCACCGGAATCTATACGTGCAAATCCAGTTAAAAATATTTTATCTGCCCACTCCTTTGCTTTTTTTAAATCATTTACCATAAAACAAGTGGAAATAATATCCTTAACTAAATGGTAACTCTCTTCACAATAAATACCTTTAGGGTCAGGAATTATATCCCATGCCTCTTCTAATAACACAATAGAGTCATTATAGTTACCATTATTGAATTCTTCATTGCTTTTTTCTAAAAGACTTTCGAATTCTTCTTTCATATGTGATTGTAAAATAGCCATATTTACCCTCCTCAAATCATATCCTTAATCAATTCAAAATACTTATCATCCTCATTAAAAAAGAGTTTATAGCCTTCTAAAATATATGCTCTTAGCAAATACTCTCTAGCTTTATCAAGCTCCCCGCACTCGAATAAACTCTCTCCAAGTCTCAGTAAAATAAATGGATTTGAAATACCATCCGGACAGTTTCGTGCATTATATAAATTACTTTTCGCTTTCTCATACTCACGATTTAAAAAATAAGTATCTCCTAATGCTGTATAAATCCATGTACTTGTTTCCCAATCGGTCTTCGGTAACGGAACCAAATCCAGAGCAGCGATATAGCTCTCTATTGCTTTATCATCTTTTCCTTTTTCAACAAAAGCATCTCCTTCGTTACATAATTTCACAATTCGGTCATACACTTGATCGTTAAGTTCCAATATAAATCCTCCCAATAATTATTTATTTGGTGGCAAGTAATTTTCATCGATTGTTAATATTCGAACATTTTTATTGTACCTTTTTAAATAAGTAAGTTTTTGATCCATCTACTATCCATCTCCCATTTTTCATTGTTTATGAAAGTCGTTAATCTGTTTTTGTATCTTTCTTTCAAGTTCTTTTTCTTTAACCAGCATTTATTTGAGCTAACCGATTCTGCTTTATTTAGATTTTTATACGTTCCTATGTCACCTTCTCTTGGTAACAGTTTTTTGAAGCTACTTTTTTTTACAATATTACCTGTTCCCTTAACAACACACCTTTCCAAGTTCGAGGTTCTACTCTGCATACTGAATACCCTCCTGACAGGCCACAAGAACTTCTTTTTACACTTTCATTAATTCATACTTCTCCCCCTTTAATGAAGAGTTATTATCACAATATTTCGCTAGTTTATTTTTAATTATATAATACTACCAATATATATTAGACTTAATTCATAAAAATAATTAAATGTATAAAAAAGCACTTGTTGCCTCAAATAGACAATCAAGTGCTTTAAGTTTCATCTGTTTTTAAGCAGCATAAATTTGTAAGTTTTGTAGTAACAGTATGACACCGTTTATATGTGGTAACAACTACTACGTTAAAACTTACGAGTTTGTACGAGTTCGTTAGTTTAGTATACATTCCGTGTGTTTATATTCATCACTCAGTAAAATGTCATCTCGCCAAAGCTCGTACTTCTTTTTCTTTTCTATCATTGTACATAGTACTCCATGATGGTACAACCATCATGGAGTTTATTCTTCAAAATAGCCATTTCTTTTTCTACCCACTTCTCATATATGCTTATGCATGTTTACGTTAAACCACTATAAACTTTTATCATATATGGTATTGCACTCAATTTTTTGTATCTTCAAGATTTTTAAGATGCTTTTCTAAGTATTTTTTCCCTGAATTACTTTTAGGCATAAGACCAAGATGTTCATATTCCCAAATAATCATTCTCTCGTGGGAATTTTCATCTGAAAGGTCATCATAATTAAAGTCAATATTAAACTTTCCTGTATTATCAAAAATCATAGTGAAATTTGTCCAAGCTTCTTGATCATTATCAATAAACTCTTTCTTCATTCTCTTAATACAATCTAACAAACGATGCCACTTCTTAAAATATTCTTCTTCTGGGACATTAAAGAGTTCAACAATACTATGACTGTAAATAGGAGTACTATTCTCTTCAGGATAGTAATAAAAATATGACTCTTGAGCACCTTCCCCAACCTCACCATACAGGTAAACCTTAAACCACTTCTCTGGAATTGTATCAATTACAACCTCTGCTATTTCATTGTATAACTTGCTTAATTTTTCATCATTCATCTAGTTTTCCTCCTGGTACATTATCAAAATTCTTCAATCTCCATCTATCTTCATCACCAATTTTATATCTAATAACAAAACTGTCTGGACGTTTTGAATTCCCGCTATAATTCGGCGTTATTTTCACCCTAACTTTATCACCATCATTAAGAGCATTAGCCCATTCATTCTCTAGTTTTTTCCATTCTCCTCTGTTTAAGTTACTATTCATTGGAACTAAATTATCCATATTACCAGAGCCTTTAAATATAGTTGCAATTAAATGTCCGCCGTCATCATCATCCAAACGATCATTCCCACCTACCACTCTCTGAGCGTAGTTATTCCGCTTACCATCACCTAATTGAAGGCTACCCTCGCAACTTGCAACACACCCTTGACTATCTGTTGTATATGTATATCCTTCTTTACTTGTTCAACATTTGGCTTTAATATCTTTTTACGTTTTTCCCTAGCATATTGTTCTCCATAGTTTACTTTTACAGGCCCTTCACCCGTACCCTTAACCCCACCACTCTCCAAATTCGAGACCCTACTCTGAATACTCGCCTTTGAGGCATCATGGGCTTCTTGGAATTTCCCGCTATAGTTCGTTCCAGTTCTAGCGACACTTCCATCTGGCAGTATTTCTACACCTTTAACGAATGGGGTTACGGAGTCCACACCTTTTGCTAATGTATTTTCAATTATATAATACTAGTAATTTTTGTTAACCTTAATTCATAAAAATAATTTTTAAACATTTATAACATGCCTATCTAATAAAAAAGCGCTTGTTGTCTTTCGTAGACAATCAAGCGCTTTAAGTTCATTTGTTTTTAAGCAGCATAAATTTATAAGTTTTGTAGTAACAATATGACACTTTTTATACTTCATAACAAATACTATGTTAAAACTTACGAGTTTGTACGAGTTCGTTAGTTTCATATACATTCCATGTGTTTATATTTATCGCCCGATAAAATGTCATCTCGCCTAAGCTCGTACTTTATTTTCTATTCTATCATTGCACATAATACTCTATGATGGTACAACCATCATGAGTCATTATTTTCAAGCTTCTCATTGTTTTTCTGTATCACTCAAAAATCTTTTTGGAGTTCCTTTATCTAGTTTTAATCATGTGATTTGTCTAGATAGATGTATTAGTGAAGCATACCCATAAATTCAGCAAATGTATCTGCAACATGATGACTTACTGGTTCAAGTTCAGCAGAATTCTCATGATCCCACACACAAACTTTCGGGTTACTTCTTGATTCTCTAAAATCTAAACATAAAAAATCACCGGCAAATAATACAGCAATTGGTAATAAAGCTACTCCCAGTAAATCTCCATCATCTGTAAGTCTCTCATCTAGCTGGGTCCATGTTACATCAATATCAAACATACCTATTTCAATATTTTCTGGGGCTTCAAGAATACATAAAAACCTAATAACTGCATAGCTATGGTTATTACACACAAAAGATTTCTTTTCTGGGGAACCACCACATGCCCATCAACTTAAGAGAACAAATAAACTGAAATTCCCTTCAAAAGGGTTATAAACTGTTCAACAGATTGATTGTTCTTAAAAATCCGCATGCGAAATAAACTCTAACGAGTTTTGTTTTTTAAATTATGCAGCTTTCTTTTGTGCTCTAGCTATACTATACTCATAATGGACACCCATGATATCAAAGACAGTTTTCTTCTCATATCTGTGAGATTTCCGCCCGTTTTTCTCTAGAAGGTGGAACAGGTGAACCAGAAACTTTGTTATCTCTTGGGTGTTTTGTATGGCTTGATAGAGGAGAAATAGATGATCTTGAATCATTCCAATCGCTTTATATTCACTTAATTCTTTTTGCTTCTTCTGTAACAAAAGTTGGCGCATTTTAAACATGGTAGAAGAACATAAGAAAATAGCAATCAGTTTCCCGTATAAATGGCACTCTATTCGTTCTTGTTTAACAGTGCGACAATGATCTATATGAAACAATGATTTCCACGTTTTAAAAACTATTTCTATCTGCCAACGTAAAGAGTATAGTTCATGGACTTGCTTCATCGAAACCCACTCCCACGGAGTGTTAGTTACATATACATTCAACCCAGATAATATTTTACTTTTTTTCGAATATGGTTTTCCTTTTTTCTTTTCACTTTCCATTTGTTTTTTTCGTCGTTCTCGTAATTGTTTTTCTGTTAGACGATACAGAACGAGTCGGGCAAACAAAACTTTTTGATCTCCTACATAAACATTACCTACTTCATAAGTTTCACCAGGTAACAAGCGCTCCATCATCATTTGCAAGTTGATTTTTACATATTCTGTCTGTTTTTTGAGTGCACCATTATGAAAAAATGTAGGATTAGGATTTTTGATATATACATTTGAATTTAACTTTAAGCGTGAAATAAAATATGTTCCCCGTTGATCCATTTGATCTAAATCCTCTAATGAAAAATACCCTAAATCACGAATACATAAATCGCCTGGTCGTAACGTATCTAAACATTCTGTGCCGAATGTTTTATCATTATTTTTTCCAGGCCCCACTTGAAAATTAAGAAATTGTCCACTATGTAAATCATATTCTAATTGAATTTTGATTCCAGCTGTTTGCGCACATCCACCTGAACCAGGGTATATATGCTCCAACGTATTAGGTACCTGAAACATGGTGGCATCCATGATGCGAATGCGTTGAAAATGAGCAAGAAGTTGATTAGAAATGTGAGTCTGTTCACAGATTTTTTGTTGTAATAACAAAGAAAAGATATGTTTTAAAAATAACACTGATTTTTCATTAAATCGTTTATTTAAGCCCTCCGGGCTAAGTACAGTACCTGTAACTGCATGAAGCCTACTACATAATCGGACTAAAGAATCACTGGCCACCCTTTGGCTAATCCAAATACAAATGGTAGCTAAATCTGCCCCTGAAAATTTGCGTTTTCTTTTTACAAATTTCATCTCTCTTGCTAGTTCTTCCAAAAAATCAGGTGTGATATAGCGCTGTAATTCTTCTGCAAATGGTTGTAACTCCTCTTGAAGCAAGAGATTCATAAAAAACGTCACCCTTTCTCATAGATTATTAAGAAAGAATAACGTTTTTTTGTACTTTGGGGTAGTAAAAAGCCTTAAGTTGATGGGCATGGGGAACCACCATTATTAACTTTTATGAAATTCTTATAATCTACCGGTAGTTGAACTCTCCAAAATTCTTCTTTCTTTAATATTAAACTATCAGACGGTAACGGATAAATTATAGATTCTTTTTTAATTTCCATTCAAAACACTCCTTTTTTATTATCTTGGCGCATCTGCCCACATTCCTTTAGTCCTTCCACCATTATGAACAGTAATACCATGGATTCCGTAAGGAACTAGTTACATTTTCCCTGGTACTTCAGTATGATGCCACGTATAAGAACCATTTTCCACCATAGCCCTTATATCCTCTGGAAGCCTGTTATTCAACCAGTCAAATTGCTCCACATCTCTTTTTAACCATAAATCTTTTGGAAGTTCATCTTTATGTACTACTAGACCCAGTCCTTCAAAATCAGCAAATCCATAGCGCATACCTTCTACTTTTTTCACTTCAACTTTCGGGATAAGACCTAATTCTTCAGCTCTTTGTTTTATCATTTTCCTTTTATTACTTGTTAATTTGTTCCCACCTTTAATATTATTGGCCCAAGACCAGTTTTTAATATCTATTACCTCAATATAATGTCGAGCATAATCATCTAATACATCATCAAAATTCTTAGTTCCGTTAATAAAATCAGCTATATTATTTAAATTAACTTCACTTGCTGTCTTACTTCTATCCCCCGTACCCTTAACCCCACTACTCTCCAAATTCGAGATCCTACTCTGAATACTCGCCTTAGAGGCATCATGGGCTTCTTGGAACTTCCCGCTATAGTTCGTTCCAGATCTAGCGACACTTCCATCTGGCAGTATTTCTACACCTTTAACGAATGGGGTTACGGAGTCCACACCTTTTGCTAATGTATTTTCAATTATATAATATTCCCGACTTAATCTATCTAATAATCCTTAAAAATAATCTATATTGATTTTCACTAATTTAGTAATCTCTAATATCTCTACGAAAAAAGCACTCGCTACCAATAATAGGTTTTCGAGTGCTCAAATGTATATACTTCCCATCATATTTAAATCATTTTTAAGATTTGTTCCTTCACATTTTCGTCAAACTTGGCTCCTTCTACCTGTGCTCCCTTCCAAACTACATTGTCTAGTTTGGCACCGGTAAAATTCGCATCCGTGAAATTCCCATTTAAAAGGTTCGCTCCTGTTAAATCCGCGTTTGTAAAATCTGTATTTCTAGCATCTACTTCTGATAAATTAGCATCTTCTAAATATGCTTTTTCAAAGTTACCTTCTGTAAGATTCGCGTTGCTGAAATCCGTTCCCGTACAGTCGGCCTGTTTTGCATCTATTTTATATAAATTTGCTTGTCGAAAAGTAGCATGATTTAATATTGTTCCAACTAATTCTCCATATGAAAAATCAACTTCATCAAAACATGTTTCAAAACAACTACTTATATTTACCTTTGCATATTTCATATTGGCTTTAGAGAAATTAGCTTCACCAAATCTACAATCTGCAATATGTATTTCCTCTAAATTACAGCTCCTGAAATCAGCAAACTCAAAATCACAATCAAAAAAAGATGCTCTCATTAGTGAAGAAGCTCTTAAATGGACTTGTTTTGCCATGATTCCCTCTGCCATCACCTCTGACAAATCTGAAAAAGTAAGATCTAAATCACTCATATCTAGTCCATCTATAACCTCATCATTGTATTGAGATCTATTTAATATTTCCATGACTCTTATTCTATCATTACCATTCTCATTCATTATTACGATCTCCTTTCATTTAGCTTTTCAGATAGTCCTTCCAAGCAATATTTGGAGAATAAGTTACACCCATTTGATCTTCATCAAAACTTGGTATAGCCATTACTTGTGCTGGTTCCAAATACTTCATTACTTGTAGCCAATTATCAAGTAATGTATCACTATCACTCCCTAATGGATTATTTAAAATATCAATACAAAGCCCACCCCAATCTAGCTCAGATACCACAGCTGGACTATTTTGTAATAATTCCTTATCAAACATTTCTAAAATATGACCACTAAAGTATGTTCTAGCGCCTATCCCTAAGGGACCGTTAGGAAGAAACCTAACCGGTATTGGCTGGGAAGATATTTCCATCCACATCTGTAAACGTTCACGGTCGGTATTCCACGGATATGATAAAGGCCAAAAAATTTGAGTTACTCCGTAACTTGGTTTCGCAGCTTCTGCGATTTGATCAGATAACTCAAAAAAAGCAGACCATAATTTTTTAGGTATTGATTTATGAAACTCAAACTCTAAAAATGAACGATGGCTCCAGTTAACTTGAAAACGTCCTGTGTAGTTCACAGATTTATCACGATACAGGTAAACTTCTGATACTATACGCTCTGAAACTACTTTTTCCAGAATTTCCTGACGGTTATATTCTACCCGTACCGTTTCACAGTTGCCCCAATGAGTAGGAGCAAATTTTTCATTTGACTCAAACACATCCAAAAGACGACCTAATAATTCTTCTTCGTTAAAAGATACTGTAGGATACATTGTAATTGTGAAAAAATCTGGTTTCATGTATATCCCCCATGCCCATCAACTTAAGGCTTTTTACTACCCCAAAGTACAAAAAAACGTTATTCTTTCTTAATAATCTATGAGAAAGGGTGACGTTTTTTATGAATCTCTTGCTTCAAGAGGAGTTACAACCATTTGCAGAAGAATTACAGCGCTATATCACACCTGATTTTTTGGAAGAACTAGCAAGAGAGATGAAATTTGTAAAAAGAAAACGCAAATTTTCAGGGGCAGATTTAGCTACCATTTGTATTTGGATTAGCCAAAGGGTGGCCAGTGATTCTTTAGTCCGATTATGTAGTAGGCTTCATGCAGTTACAGGTACTGTACTTAGCCCGGAGGGCTTAAATAAACGATTTAATGAAAAATCAGTGTTATTTTTAAAACATATCTTTTCTTTGTTATTACAACAAAAAATCTGTGAACAGACTCACATTTCTAATCAACTTCTTGCTCATTTTCAACGCATTCGCATCATGGATGCCACCATGTTTCAGGTACCTAATACGTTGGAGCATATATACCCTGGTTCAGGTGGATGTGCGCAAACAGCTGGAATCAAAATTCAATTAGAATATGATTTACATAGTGGACAATTTCTTAATTTTCAAGTGGGGCCTGGAAAAAATAATGATAAAACATTCGGCACAGAATGTTTAGATACGTTACGACCAGGCGATTTATGTATTCGTGATTTAGGGTATTTTTCATTAGAGGATTTAGATCAAATGGATCAACGGGGAACATATTTTATTTCACGCTTAAAGTTAAATTCAAATGTATATATCAAAAATCCTAATCCTACATTTTTTCATAATGGTGCACTCAAAAAACAGACAGAATATGTAAAAATCAACTTGCAAATGATGATGGAGCGCTTGTTACCTGGTGAAACTTATGAAGTAGGTAATGTTTATGTAGGAGATCAAAAAGTTTTGTTTGCCCGACTCGTTCTGTATCGTCTAACAGAAAAACAATTACGAGAACGACGAAAAAAACAAATGGAAAGTGAAAAGAAAAAAGGAAAACCATATTCGAAAAAAAGTAAAATATTATCTGGGTTGAATGTATATGTAACTAACACTCCGTGGGAGTGGGTTTCGATGAAGCAAGTCCATGAACTATACTCTTTACGTTGGCAGATAGAAATAGTTTTTAAAACGTGGAAATCATTGTTTCATATAGATCATTGTCGCACTGTTAAACAAGAACGAATAGAGTGCCATTTATACGGGAAACTGATTGCTATTTTCTTATGTTCTTCTACCATGTTTAAAATGCGCCAACTTTTGTTACAGAAGAAGCAAAAAGAATTAAGTGAATATAAAGCGATTGGAATGATTCAAGATCATCTATTTCTCCTCTATCAAGCCATACAAAACACCCAAGAGATAACAAAGTTTCTGGTTCACCTGTTCCACCTTCTAGAGAAAAACGGGCGGAAATCTCACAGATATGAGAAGAAAACTGTCTTTGATATCATGGGTGTCCATTATGAGTATAGTATAGCTAGAGCACAAAAGAAAGCTGCATAATTTAAAAAACAAAACTCGTTAGAGTTTATTTCGCATGCGGATTTTTAAGAACAATCAATCTGTTGAACAGTTTATAACCCTTTTGAAGGGAATTTCAGTTTATTTGTTCTCTTAAGTTGATGGGCATGTGTATATCCCCCTTAATATTAAAAAATATAGTCACATAATAATTTTTATTCACAGCTTTTTCCACCTACCTCCACCAGGTAAACGTGTATTGTTCTCCCATTTATGAGTCACTTTACCGCTATTTGGATCAGTGTAGTAAACATCACTATCCTTACCCAAAGGCCCACTTGGTCTTGGATGAGGAGGAATCCCATTCAAATCGGGTTTATCGCTTGATATTGTCACAATATGACTTCCATTTTTATCTTCGAGCATCTCTCTTTCAGCTCGCATTTGACTGTCATTATGAATAACGTGTTCTTTGTCACTTATTTTGTGTTTGTGATCATGAACTAAATCGATTTCATCCTTAGCATTACGACCTATACTATCCGGACGCGTAAGATGCCCTTCACTGGATGTATACGTAACAATCTTACCAACGTTATTATTCTTTAGCTTACGGTCAAGATATTCTCCTAAAGCTTTTCTTCCTTCAATAAAATCCTACCATTAGTTTTCAGGAATATATAAATTATCCACAAATTTAGAGAAACTTTTAGAAATTAGTCGGATGTATTCCTCTCTTAACTCGTTATCTTCTTCAAAGTAATCCATATCACAATGATATACACTACCTCTCTCTTTCCCATCAATTGATAAACAAATCAAACTCCCCGCTGGGTCAATTCCAATTGGAAGAAAATTACTTGGTACCACTTGCATCAAATTATACCTTCTTAATTTCTCTTCTAGATTTATTTCATTTTCTATTGATAGAGGAAAAAACATTGAAACAGACGATGTTATTACGCCTTTCTTAGTTGTATCATTAGTTTTAAATCTTCGTTGCTCAGTTTTCCCTCCATTTTTAGACAGCAAAAATTGTTTATAATCATCAGGTAACAATATACCATACTTATTTTCGAAATATTCGATATCTTCAATGCCAATAGGGGTAAAAGTATATTCAAAATCTAAATTCCTCATACAATTAACCTTCTTTCCTGTTCATTTTGTTTTTCTCAATCAGAGTATAATCTCTCAATCAATTCAGAAAAAGAGTCGCATATTAATTTAATTTTATCCTCATTCACTGATTCCTGATCATAGAAAACTACTGACGGAGAATCTTTAGTATCACAGTAATTAAAACAAATAAGTCCCCCAAATGGGTCTCTTGCAAATGGAATAATACCTTCCGGAAGTGAAGTTAATTCATAAACAACTTCTATATTTGCATCTCTGCTTGTAAAACTTAATAGACAATCAAAGACTGCTCCACCCTCATCATCATTAATATCATAAATATTCGGCTCAGGATAACCACCGTTATTTTTTTTAATGCATTCACGGTAGTCATCTGGAAATCTGACACAAAATGAATTCTCCACAGCAATAATTACTTGCTCATCTATCGCTCCATCCGTAAATAGCCAAGTTACTCGGCTCATTTTATCATCTCCAAAATAATTTCCTTCAATTTACCTGTTCTACCGTCATCTCCACCACCCCAAATTGCTCTACCACCTGTATGACCCGCAACCTGATGTTCATAATAATCAACAAGTTGCATTTTACCAGTCTCTTGATGATGATGCCATGTGACTGATTTTGGCTTCTTACCTAATTTGAATAACTCAATATCTGTTTGGCTGAATTGTTTTGCTAAGTTTGGATCTTTCATTATATCGTCCTATATTTTTTGTGAGAGATATTTTAACTGCACAGAGTCAGGCTCTATATGATATGACTCTGATAAAGATGTTTCATATTTTGAATCGAAAATTGGGTAACCATCTTTATCATATTTAACTTTATAAGTTTCCACATTTTTCTTGAATTTAAATGTATAAGTAGTAATTCCTGTGGAATCATCTACTACTTTTTCTTCAAAATCTCTTGGTTTATTAGGTTTTCTACTATAAGGAGGTAAATCTCTAGCTGCTTTTGTCATAGCTTCTTCATATTCTGCAGTTCTTTCATTAGTCGGTTTAATTTTTTTAGTTTGAGTACCTTCACCCGTAACCTTAACCCCACCACTCTCCAAATTCGAGACCCTACTCTGAATACTCGCCTTTGAGGCATCATGGGCTTCTTGGAATTTCCCGCTATAGTTCGTTCCAGTTCTAGCGACACTTCCATCTGGCAGTATTTCTACACCTTTTACGAATGGGGTTACGGAGTCCACACCTTTTGCTAATGTATTTTCAATTATATAATACTAATAATTTATGTTAGCCTGAATTCATAAAAAATAATTTCTAAAAATTTATAGCATGTCTATCTAATAAAAAAGCACTCGTTGCCTTTCGGAGACAATCAAGTGCTTTAAGTTCATGTATTTTTAAATAGCATAAATCTGTAAGTTTTTTAGTAACAGTACGACACCTTTTATATGTCATGACAACTACTACATTAAAACTTACGAGTTTCTATCAGTTCGTTAGTTTAATATGCATTCCATGTGTTTTGAAGTATGCACTTTTTAATAGCCTACTTTTTTTCCACTGCAAATACACTTTATTTTCTATTCATCTACATATATGATTGTTATCTTTAACCAAGTACCACATTTTTTAGCATTCTCATGTATAAAGTATAGTTTTAGCATTTATAAAGTTACTGTAATCCATTTCGTATATTTGCTTAATATCTTAAATTATTAATTACAACATATAAAAGTTGGTAATTAAGGATTCTTCAATCCATTAATAAAATCCTTAAAGCTATCAGCTATTTTATACGTATTTTCTTCTTCACTAGACTGTGGAAAATAAAAAGAATGATCCCAATAATATACACCATGGTTTTCAGTATCTGTAATAAGTACAATTAACCCTGAACTCGGATCATCTCCTATGATTAAACTGGTCGGTAACATATCTTCTTCAAACTCTTCATAGCATTCACTTAAATCAAAAGTTTTTTTTACACCTATACCATACAAAACATCTAAAGGGATTTCCTGATTTAATTCTTTAACAAAAAATTTACTATACCTAACTTTCGAAGTACCTCCGTTATATTCACTTAAAAATTTTTTATAATCTTCCGGAAGTAAAAATCCTAAAAACTCTTCTAATTCTTCAATTGATTCTTCAGTTGCTTTACCAAAAGCATTTAAATTCATTTATTTCACTCCTATTTAATCTTTTAACTTCTTAGCTAATGACATTCCACCCATATGTCGAAATCTTCTATGCATCTCTTTACTAACTTCTTGCATTGTTGTTAAATCTTGATGATGGTGCCATGTGTTTTCATCTAATTTTGGTCCATTTGGAGCTAATTCATCAGCTTTAGCAAAATCAATGTCATATCTATTAAATTCACCTATCGGAACTTCTTGTCTTACCAACCCAGCAGATTTAAAGTCGGGAAAACCTCCAGGATAAGAAACTCGATTTGGAGGAATCTCCCAATCAATATAAGTCCATATTCCTTCCTCACTAATTTCGATTTTCCCACCTTTTTTCTGCCATTTTTCAGGATCTCTAGAATATAAGGGTTTAGTAGATAATTGTTCCTCTGTAAATTTCACTATTTCTGGATTTTCACCCGTACCCTTACCCCCTCCACTACCCTTAGCAAGTTGATAAGCGTCATCCTTAGCTGCCGTACTTGCCTTTGAAAACTTTCCAGCTACTTCTCCAACAGTTGAAGATTCTATATAAGGAAGCCTCATTCCTATTCCAGTATCCACCATCCTAACTGCTACTGGAATAGGAGTATTTTTCATAGCATCTAGTGCATTTTTTAAAGTCTTATTTTCCTTAAGCGATTGTACCACATTTTTACCCAAATTTGGATTAAAACCAGGCATTCCTTCTTTGAATTTTAATAATTTGGCTAAATCAGCTAATTCACTCGTCCCTTTGAATGCTTTTACTCCTTTTCCTACCGCTCCAACAACTGGGATTGCATCTAATCCGCCAAAAATGATGTTTCCTACCCGCTCTTCTTGGCTCAATTTCCGGTGTGTTCCCCAGTCTTCTCCGTCGATACCACTTTTTATTTGTACAGCGCCGTATACTACTGCGGCAGCGGCCCCGAGTGGTGGACAAAGGATTGTTGTGATGATGATTCCTACGCCTATTCCTATGTCTCGCACCATTTCTAGTTTTTTCTGTTCATCTTCTATCGATTTGTATTCAAATCCTCGTGTGGATGGGACCACTTTCTTGTATTCTTCATAATTTAATTTTGCATCTGGATTTTGTTTTTTTAGTTCTTCGTACTCCGCTCTCAGTACGTTATCAAATGCAGGTGAATCTTTAAAAATATCTTCTACTGTTATTTTATCTTTCTTCTTCTGTATTGTTTGTGGTACACTTCCGTAGCCCGCATGCGCACCTGGTAATACTGTCGTTGTTGTAGAGCCAATTCGGTTATTTGTTTCAAAACTGAGAATAGATGTATCTCTCATTTTTTGAGCGAATTTATCCATTTCTACTAAAAAAGGTTTATCTATATGTTCAGACACCAATCGCCCTGCTTCTCCGCAATATTTTTGTAATGTCGTATAACTATCAAGTAATTCCCCGATTTTTTGCGATTGATCTTTAGGATTAAAATGTATACTACCATCCGAGTCTAAATCTCGTATTCTTCCATCAATTCTTTTTAATGATTCATTTGCTTCCCGTAATTTCATGAGTGCATCTTTTGTAATTCGATTCATACCATCCCCCATGTTTTGCCATGGTTCAGGTCTATATTTCACATCCATCTCGTTTTCATCCCCCCAGCCGTATGGTGATTTCTACAACTTACTTAATATTTCACGTAATTGTTCGTCCTTTTCAAGCATTTCTACACATACATTCCCTACAACTGTCGCTGACCTAGAATAGTGTTCAGCCAATTCTAGTGTTTTGTGTAATATATCAGGATATTTTTCAATTACTCTCATCGCTTCACCTTTTTGATAAAAATCACAGCTTAATAAACTCTCAATATTCGTTCCAATGACGTCTACATGGATTTTATATATATTTTCTAACTTCATTACTATATCTAGTAGTTCTTGAAAATTAACTAATACTTCTTCTCCACCACCAGAACCACTATCTCCCATTGATACTTGCATTATTGAATACCTCCTAACGAGAATTGTCTCGGGTCAATTAACTTTTTATATGGCATTTTTAACACGTCATACAATTTCTTATTAACCGCATAGAGGCTCACCCAGTCATATCGATTACGATCTACATCTATTTGAACGAAATCTTCTCCTTCAGTAAAATATAAGAAACATTCCCATTTTCCTCCTCTATTACTTCGAGGCCTCGTATACGTTTCTATCGCTATAACGTCTTTATTTGATAAATCTTTTTCCTCAAATGTTTGTTGTTCTGCCTCTGTCATTCTCTTTGAGAAAAATGTATCTTCTATTTCCCTCGGTTCTCTCAATAAGAAAGGGATGCGTGTTAATAAGGAAAAATATACGTCTGGCTTTGGTATGTAGTCGATCTCGTATTTTTTATTTGGCTCTATTTCCGTTAATACAGCCACTCGGTCTTTATCCTCTTTCAAAAAGCCAATTAATACATTATTCATTCTCGTGTATTCATGACAATTTTCATATTCCTTTAATAGTTCAATTATTTGAAAAGCTGCAGGGGTAATTCCATTTTCACTTGTAAGTAGGCCTTTTTCTTTTAAACTCGTAGTTGCTTTCGTGACACATTCTGCATCAAGTAAAATAATTGCGTCACGGTTTGGCAATCCAAATATATCGGTAACCCCAGCTGCACCTGCGAGAACATATAATTCAGCAGGTGCAAAACTCATTTCTTTCCCCATTCTTTTATCCCTCGTTTCTCCATCACAGTTGTTTTATCGCCCTTACTTCCGATTTATCTCCGTACGTTTGAATGCTTTTATCTAACTCTTTCAAAGCTTTCGTATGCCCTTCAAATGCCTCTACCATTTCTGAATTATATTGAATGATCAAATCAAGATAACTTAAAAAAGCATCTCGCGTTTTTCCATTCCATTTCGCACCTGTGACATATGCTTTTAAGTCTTTCGCTTGGTTTAAAGAATCCTTCATACCATTTTCAATGTTTTGTGCGTAAGAAATGGCACTTGCAGTGTTACTTCCTATAATTTCAACCTCTTTACCACTCATGTTGGTTCCCTCCATTCTTTGTATGCTTAATGGATAAAGTTTTCAAATTCCTTTTTCTTTTCTTCAAAAGCCTTGGTCGCTGCGGCGTATGCTGACGCTTTCTCTGATTCTGCTTTCGCTTTATATTCCAAATACTTTGCATAAGCTGTACTTTTTGCAGATCCAACATCGCTTAATGCACTTTTAAAATAGGATAATACTGTATTTAAGTCTTCATCCTTTTCATGACGTTTTTGTTCAAATTCAACTGCCGGAATTTTATTAGCTTCTAAGCCATTACTTTTACTCTCATACTCTCTCTTCGCTGATTCAGCCTCTTGAATGAATTGCTTTAACTCTCTTTCTTTATCTTTTAAATAATCATGTAAATCATCATACCGATCTCGTTTCCTCGCACTTTCTGTAAAACCAGACGCATTTAAAAAAGCATTGTATAATTCATCTAACATCTTTCTCCCCCTTTAGCGCAATAACTATGTAGTTAAATTCGTATATTTAAACATGAATATTCATTACATTAAGAATTAACAAATAATTATTTTTACATATTGCTATTTTATCAAAGGGATTTTAACATTTCCATATTTTATGAATGGCTTTCGCATTTTTCTTCAATAAAGTGAAACTTTAATCAATATGACTATGTATTTATGTGCAGAAATAATAAAAAACACTGCCAGGTGCAGTGTTTTTTATTACTACCTTCTATCCAATTCATTCATATTAAATTCTTGCTTGAGAGTAAGACCCATTCTTTCTTATTTCATCAACAACTATTTCTGGATAATCCCAATGAAGCGTACGAGTAGGCTCCCGGATTCGTTTTACTATTCCTTGGGCTGTTTTATTTTTATATTCATTCCAATATTTTGGCTCAGTCGCTCTTAAAAGAACGATAGAAAAAGGATCTGATATGAATATCAGATCCTTAACTTTAATTTCTTAATACATACATCTTTTTACACGATAACTGGTTCATACGTGCTCAAATTATCATACTCAGTTTTTACAATACTAGGCGGAAGGTTAACACATCCTCAGATTCACCTTTTCCTGTAGCAGTGCATAATGTTTAATAAAATTACAGCATATTTTTACTTACCAGACTTAATTTTTTCGTTATATTCTTCTAAAGTTAACCCTTTTTCTTTTAGATAAACAGCAACTTCTTTCCCTACATAACGATAGTGCCATGGCTCATACTTAATGCCAGTAATATTCTCTTTATCTTTTGGATAGCGGAGAGTAAATCCATATTCTGCAGCATTCTTATCTAACCATTTGAATGCATCGGTAGTTTCAAATTTTGCATTTAAATCTTCTACAGTATTTTGCCATTCAACTGAAATAATGTCTAACGCTAATCCAGTATGATGTTCACTTGCACCAGGATACTGAAGATATTCCAATGCCTTAGCACTAGCCTCTTTATCCGACAAGCCTTGAGATTTATAGCTTTTAACTGAAGCATCATAATACGTTTGTTGTAATTTTATAGCTCGATAACCTGATCTTAAATAAAGATTGATTCCCTCTTTTTTTGCAGCTGCTACCATATCCTGATAGGAAGTTGCAATTCTACTATCTATTTTCATATTTGGCTTCGCATTTTGGGTGATACTTGTTAATTCAATTCCTAGTTCCTTTGATAACATATGCTCTCTATTTACAAGGATAATTCTCCAATCATTAACATCAGAGATAGGTAAAACATCTTTTTTCTTCGCATGTATTTCATTTTTATTTTTATCGTTATTATTAGTAGTTGCCTGAGATGTTTGCTTTCCACTACAAGCAGCAAGACTCCATCCCATTGCTAATACCAATGCTAAAATTATAAATTTTTTAATTGTATCTCATTCCCTTTTTGTTTATTAGTCTTTATACCAATTTCCCAACACGTCTCTAGGAATCTCCTTGAAATCCTTCAAAGAAACGGGGCCGACAAATTTTTTAATTCCATGTTTTTTAGAATTTTCATCCGAATAATCTTTTAAAAATTGAATTTTAAATTGTTTCTTACCATCAGCATAGTCGGTTACTGTCGGTACGATTGCCGCTTGTCGTATACCAAAAGTTTTATCTTCATACTTAACAAATTGTACATAAGATAATCCTCCAACCAATGTTTCTAGTTTTTCTTGCGCAGAAATAAGATTTCCAAGAGAATAATAGATTAGCGTTTCATGTCCATCTTTATTTTGTTTCCACTCAATTGGTTGAATTACATGTGGATGATTTCCAATTACTACATCTACACCTAAATCTGTTAAATATTGAGCAACTTCTTTTTGTTGCTTTGAAGGTGTTGAGGTATATTCTACTCCCCAATGCACCATAACAATCACCATATCAGAGCTACTCTTTGCCTTTTCCACATCATTTTGTATCGCTTTTTTATCAATTAAATTTAAAGCCCAAGACTTATCAGCTGGAATTTTAATTCCATTCGTACCATATGTATAATTGAGTAACGCAAAACGAATACCATTTTTTGTAATCGTTTTTATTTCATTACGCTCGTTTTGACTCTCATTAATACCTACCGGGATAACATCCGGATATTTCTTCCAGTATTCTCTTGTATTCGCAACACCTTTAATACCCATATCCATAGCGTGATTTGTCGCTTGCGTCACTATATTGAATCCAGTGTCCACTAAAGATTGGCCTACTTCTTCAGGTGTATTGAAAGTCGGATATCCCTGTACTTTTAAATTATTTCCGGCAATCGGAGTCTCCTGGTTCACGATAGCAAGATCACTTGATTTAACAGCTTTTTTGATATTTTCATAAATATAATTATAATCATATGAACCGTCTTTTTGTTTGCCATCTTTAATTACTGCGTCATGATATAAATTATCACCCGTTGCTATTAAATTCACAACCGATTGTACTTTTTTATCTTCCGTAAAATTAGGAGACTGTTGGATAGGACTTTTATCTACCCAATTTGGTGCTTTTAATGATGTATCTATATTGGATTCAGCCGGTGGTAATGAAGCTTTAGATGTCTTAACATCAGTATTACCACAAGCGGTTAAAAGCACTAAAAAAATAAGACATACTAAAAAAAACTTTTTACTTCTCTGTAAAGTATCTAACATGTGATCCTCTTTTCTGTTTTATTCCTTATAACTAGTTCTAACAAATCATTCTTTACAACAACGTATTTTGGTTTTACCCTTAATTATGGAAGGACACTCTGTTACACCTGCTTCGGAATATACTAATAATTATTTTCCGCTTTCTAGCAATCTATCGATTCCATCAGAAGTGATAGATTACTAGAAAAAGATGATCCATCAGGATGTCGACTAGTTTGATATACCTGTTCCAATTGCAGTAACTCGTTTAATATTTAAACAAGATAGGAGAATCGTTCATATAGCCTCTTCTCTCGCTTTATGTTTAAGGTGCCTCCAAAAAAAGGGATCGTTGCTGTACCCCTTTACATAGTGCGAAATTTTTGCAACTAATTTCTTTCATTCAAGCGACAAACATTATACCGATAACAATAAGTAAGACCCAAGAACTTATTTTACCAATATACGAAAAAAGTAGCAATCTTTTGCCCCATATAAAGAAGCCAATTAGGAGAAATGAACGAGAGATTCATTCTATTCAATTCCTTCATTGATTAATAAAAAAACAAGCCACCCAACTATTGGATGGCTCTATACTATAAAGAGAATTTGTTATTGGATTACTTCAATTTCCCTTCAAAAACAATCTTCCTACCGCACGGCTCAACTACTGTTTTGCCGTCTTTCTTTACTTCATGAAAGATTGGCTCTTCCATACGACGAGACGGAGCGTAGCCTTCTTGTTCCATACGTGCTAAGCAGTCTGTAATTGTTTCATTTTCAAGTACTTCAAATTTCTTTTTATTAGGTTGTTTTGTCATGCCCTAACCTACTTTCTATTTTTCTTGATGCGAATTGATTTTTCATGTAGACCATATATAACATTGCGAGAATTCCCATTATAATCATAACCGCAATAAAAAAGCTTGTATACTGTATTTTTTCTATAAATACGCCGCCTAATACAGGTCCCATAATACTTCCTAAACTAAAAGCGATTCCGGATAATATATTACCTGCCGGTAGTAAGTGTCTCGGTAATAAGTCAGTCATAAATCCAAGCCCTAAAGAGAAGCACGATCCAATAACCATACCCGCTAAAAGCATGCAGGCAAAGACGATCCAGTAATATTGATCAAATACGGCGGCAAGTAGAAAAATGCCCGTACTTATGCTAAACGTCCACGTTAATATACGGTCCCTTCCGTATTTGTCACTTAATATACCGAGCGGAATTTGTGTAATAATACCCCCAACTGCAAATGCTGGTAACAAGAAGGATACATCTGAAACAGACCACCCTTTACGAAGTGCGTATACTGGTAAGTTACTGTTTAACATCGCTTCAAGTACGCCATATGCAAGTGGACCTAGCAATGCAATCCATCCTAATCCAACAACTTGTTTATAACGAGAAAATGATGATTCACTCTTCACTTCTCTTTCATCTTGCGCTGGGAATGCATTTTTTGTTGGAAGTAGTAAAAGCCAACCTATTAGACAAAGTATAGTAGATATAATAAATGGTGTTGCAAGACCGTACTGCACAGTGCTTGCTAAATACGGACCAACGGCAAAACCAATTCCGAAGAATACACCGTATATCGATACTTGTCTCCCTATTTTACTTGGGTCTGATGTTGTCGTGATCCATGTTTGTGTTCCGACATGAAGCATATGATCTCCAACTCCAACTAGAAATCTAAGGATAAACCATACCCAAAATGAAAATGTTTGTGTAAAAAAGAATAATGAAATAATAACGAGAAACCCACCTATAACAATAATCGGCTTCATTCCAAACCTTTGCATCGGTTTTTCAAGAAACGGCGAAATAACTAATATCCCAATGTACAATGCCGTCGCATGAATACCATTAATACTTGAACTAACCCCTTCTTGTTCAAAAATCATTGCAATGGCCGGTAAGAGCATTCCTTGTGACAAACCCGAGATTGCTACAATCCCAACCATAATCCAAAAAGTAAAACGCATTGACATCCTCTGTCCCTCTCCTTCTCACGCTTCCACTTTTCATTATAAACTGTTTCTTCAAATGCGTGTACGAATATTCGCAATAAAAAACAAGCTAAAAGAATGAACCTTTTAGCTTGTTATCTTATCCTTCCCAAACTTGCGCTTTCACATTGTAATGAAAGTGTTTAAAATATGGATTTTCATAAAATGAAGGTCCATATAAGTAATGTTGCATATGAGCTGTTAGTGGCTGCTGCATTTGTAAAGGAACTACAGCTGGTGAAACTTGCATATACATCGGATCTATCATTATTTTTGTATAGATATGATGATTATATGGCGAATAAGCGATTAAGGATGGTTTATGCATTGATAATCTCCCCTTATACATACAAATGTTATAGTATATGCAACACTTCTCATTTCGGGGATTATTTCTGTTCTAACCAATCCTCTACATGTTTTATAAATACATCTAAACAATCAATAAACGGCGAGTGTCCGCAATCTTCTAATACCTTCAACTCTGCATTTGGCAAATGTTTCGCTAATTCCTCACCGACTACTTGCGGTACGACATAATCTCTATCACCTTGTATGACGAGTGTTGGCGCTTTAATACGATGAATTTGTTTACTCCCCTCTACAACCCCATTATGTTCATCTGAAATATTAAATGTAATGAGCGCATAATTCACATCTACGAAATTACGTTGCGTTAACATATCATCTAAATACTTTTCATAACGATCCGGTTCAGGTTGATTATGTGTATATATTAATAGATTCCATACTGTACGGTAATATAGTTTGTTCATATTTTTTATCGCATCTAATACTGGAGCGATTTGTACTGGATCTTGCGCAATTTCTTCTTTCGTCTTTACTAAACTTGATACAATCGGCTGCCCATTCGTATCTTTTTTAAAGATTGGGTATCCTTTCATTCCTACTGATTCTACTAAAATTAACTTTTCTACAAAAGTTGGGTGATTCGCTGTAAATTGCATCGCAACGCCACCACCCATTGACCAGCCCATTAATGAAAATTTCTCTAGCTTTAACTCGTCAATAAATAATTTTACATCGTCTGCAAAGTCTTGTAATGAATCTATCGACTGATTATACGTTGATTGTCCAAACCCTCTTAAATCAAGAGCGTAAATATGGTATTGATCTTGCAACTTTTCAATAACTAAATCCCAATGTTGTGACGATGTCATGTTCCCGTGAATGAGTACAAGAATATCTGTATTTCGCCTTCCAACTTCCTGATATGCAATCGTTTCTCCGTTCGATAGTGAAACAAACTCCATTGTTGCAGGCTTAATCATCACAAGTTCCCCCATTCTATTTAATAGAAAGAAAATTCTTTACTTAATTAAAGAATAGCACGTAGAATATACGTTCGCAACATAAAACCTATAAGAATTTTTTACATAAATCAACATGTCTATTACTAGACAATTATTATAAAAAAGTATATAGTTAGCTAGGTAACTAATTTGAAAGGATCAAAATACATGGACGAAAAACAACATTTTTTTCACATCGTCAGCCAGACTTCTCGAAAGTTTACGAAGAAATTTAATGAACGTGTATCTCCAACAGGGTTATTTAGTGCGCAATGGGCTGTTATTTTCCGCATTAATCAAACTGGTTCTTGTACGCAAACAGAATTGTGCCAGTATTTAAATGTTGAATCACCAACGATGACTCGTACGTTAACACGTATGGAAACGATGGGATGGATTATTCGTACAGAAGGTAAAGATCGCCGCGAGAAGCTCATTTCTTTATCCGAAACAGCGATAAAGATGATTCCAGTATGGCAAGAAGAAGTTGATACTTTCGAAGAAAAAACGCTAGAAGGTATTAATGAAGATGATTTACATCAAGCATTTCAAGTGTTACAACAAATTATTAAAAATTTAGATTAAATTGGAGGGATGACGATGCAAAGTGAGCAACTTTGGACGAAGGATTTCCTCGGAACTTGTTTTAGTAGTCTATTTCTCTTCTTAACATTTTACATGCTTATGACTACTCTGCCTGTCTATGTCATAGACGGCCTAAAAGGAAAACCTGAGGAAATTGGTTTAGTTGCAACTGTGTTTCTTATTTCTTCTGTTTTATGTAGACCATTCACAGGAAAATGGCTCGATGATTTAGGAAGAAAGAAAATATTATTTATTTCACTTTCATTATTTTTAGCCGCTACTGTTATGTATTTCGGTGCGCAAAGTTTATTCTTATTACTTGCCCTTCGCTTCTTGCACGGTATTGGGTTCGGGATGGCAACGACAGCTACTGGTACGATTGTAACTGATGTTGCGCCAGCTCATCGACGAGGCGAAGCGCTTGCATATTTCGGCGTATTTATGAGTCTGCCGATGGTAATTGGTCCTTTTTTAGGTTTAACAATTATTTCTCATTTTTCGTTTACTGTATTATTTATCGTTTGTTCCGTATTTTCATTACTTGCATTTTTATTAGGACTACTTGTAGATATTCCGCACGAAGCACCTGTTAGCAAACAAAAACGTGAAAAAATGAAATGGAAAGACTTAATCGAACCATCTTCTATTCCGATTGCACTTACAGGATTTGTTTTAGCCTTTTCTTATAGTGGTATTTTATCCTTTATTCCTATTTATGCGAAAGAACTCGGTTTAAGTGAAATTGCAAGTTACTTCTTTATTTTATACGCACTTGTTGTTGTCATTTCTCGTCCATTTACAGGAAAGATTTTTGATCGCTTCGGTGAAAATGTACTCGTTTACCCTGCTATCATTATTTTCACAATCGGAATGTTCATATTAAGCCAAGCACAAACTTCATTTTGGTTCCTTGGCGCAGGTATGCTAATCGGTTTAGGTTACGGGACATTAATTCCAAGTTTCCAAACGATTGCGATTTCTGCCGCTCCAAACCATAGACGTGGTTCTGCGACAGCTACGTATTTCTCATTCTTTGATAGTGGTATTGGTTTTGGTTCTTTCATTTTAGGTATTGTCGCAGCGAAATCCAGTTATCATAATATGTATTTTATCGCAGCTATTATCGTTGCGTTCACTTTACTTTTATATTATGGATTACACGGACGAAAACAAAAATTCAAGAAACAACCTACAGACGGAAAAATTTCCGCTTAACGTTAATAAGGAAAGTAAACTTCCCCGTTTACTTTCCTTATTTTGTATTTCTTTCAAGACGAGCGTATACTTATAGTAGAAATAAAAAGGAGGGCCATATATGAAACTAAAAAAATCTCCCCTACTCTTACTTATACTAACATTCATATTTGTAATTACAGGGCTTGGGTTTACTTACTTCAAACAAAATAAAACGACCCCATCAAAACATAATGTGACAAAAGAAAACTGGTTAAATGACCCTTACTTACGTTGGTCGTACACACACATGAAAGAATTCACTTTAGTTAATAACGTAAAAAACAATCCTGACCAAATTGCTCACTTCCCTTCCGCATTGCAAAACTTAGACGATTTTGCTGTGGAGCGTAGATTCGGAAATACAACTCCTCTAAAAAAACTTTTAGATGATAACAAAACAGATGCTTTTGTCGTTGTACATAATGGACAACTTGTTTACGAACGATATTTCAATGGGTATAAACAGAATGAACCTCATGGTATGGCATCATTAGCAAAAGTCTTTACCGGGGCAATTATACAATCTCTCGCTGAAGAGAATCGTATCGATTTAGAGAAAACAGCTGACACTTACATAAAAGAATTAAAAAACACACCGTTCGGTAATGCCACACTTCAGCAATTAATGGACATGCAAGTGTCAGCAGAATACCCGACCCACGGATATGAGCAGCCTGGGCTAGAAAATCAAGATGCACAATTATATTTAGCTAGCAATATTTTACCCCGCGGCAAAAATTACGACGGTCCGATGAAAATTTATGATATGTTACGAGAAGCCGAAGAAACGGCACCGCCTGGTTCTGCCTTTTCTTACAATAACGGATCAACAGAAACGCTCGCTTGGATTATTAGAACTATTACTGGTAAATCACTAGCTGAAAATGTAAGCGAACGAATTTGGTCTCAAATTGGTATGGAAGAAAACGCGTATTACGTTACAGATGAAACGAAAATAGAACAAGCAAGCGCTGGCTTAAATGCAACTGCTAGAGATATGGCGAAATTCGGGCAATTACTATTAAACAACGGGGAATATAACGGAAAACAAATTCTCCCTTCTTCTATTACTCAAGATATAAAAAATGTCCAAGAAGGTGAACTTGCAATTAGCCCTGGAGCTTCCATTTCTTATCATAATCAATGGTGGATTCCCCACAATGAACAGGGTGCTTTTGAAGTGTTAGGTAGTTACGGACAAACACTTTACATCGATCCGAAAGCAAATATGGTAATTGTCCACTTCTCTTCTAACGCTATGCCAAGTAATGAAATACATTCGACTTACTCAAATATGTATATTGATATTGCACATCATTTAGAAATCTTTTTTGATTTTAGCGAATAAAAACAACATAAAATAATAGAATTTTAAAAAATAGCCCTCCACCTGACCCTTTTTGGTCAGGTGGAGGGCTATTTTTTTCATGTTTTGACAAGCTGCGGTGAGATAAGCTTGCATTTGGACAGACTTCAGCCCTCGAAACCGGGCATAGCGGTAGCCATGTAGTTCTTTGGCGTCTGCAAAGCTTCGCTCTATAGTGGAACAGCGTACTTTATACAACCTTTTCCCTGTAGCTGTTAGCTTGTTTTTTCTAGCAATATCCTTATATTTCTCCCACACATGATGAGTGATAACTTTTTGTTTTTGTTTCTTTGAAAAGCACACCTCACGTAACGGACAAACAGCGCAGTCTTCTGGATTCGATTTGTATTGACGGTATCCTTCACGATCAGTTGTTACATATTCTAGAATACATCCCATCGGACAAGCGAAAACATTCATTTCTTCTACATATTTAAATTGGCTTTTCGGTACTTCTTTATTCCGTTTTCCAAATCGGCGATACCCCATCACCATAAATATATTCCGTTCTGATAGTTTCTTACAGATATATCCTGTAAAATAGCCAGCATCAAGGGCAACAGCTTCTACTTTGAAGTCGAATTTATCAATCTGAGCTTGGAGGCGTGCTAAATACGGCTCGGAATCTGCCATATTTCCAGCCGTTACATAGGTATCTGTAATAATATTGTACTTCGCATCAGTCGTACGATGATCCAAGAAATGAAAACCATTTGGTTTTCCATCTCTCATTAAAAATCCACTATCTGGATCCGTTGTACTTATACGAGTTTTTTTGGTAGGGGTATCACTTTCCTTTCTAGGTTTTAATTCTTTTTTCCATGTACCTCACGATCTTCGATTACCGCAGCTTCTAGCTCGTCTATATAAAACTTTGCTTTTTCTTTTTTATATTTATGTACAAATTTATTTTTATTGGCATTGGCCTTAATATGTGTAGAATCTGTCATCAGTGCACGTCCTCCTACCATCCGGTGCTCCGTCGCTTGTCTCACAATCTCATCAAAAATTTCTTCGAAAATATTTGTATGAATAAAACGAGTACGACGATTCCAACTGATTGTAGAGTGATCCGGAATAGTATCCGATAGAGAAAACCCTAAAAACCAACGGTAGGCAATATTCGTTTTAATTTCCTTTTCCAATTGACGCTCAGAACGAATACCGTAAAAATATCCAATAAACATCATCTTAAATAAAACAATAGGATGAATGGACGGGCGTCCATTGTTTTCACAGTAATAAGGGCGTAACTTCTCTTCAATAAAATCAAAACTAATTGTCGCTTCAATTGCACGAAGGAAATGATCTTGTGGAACCAACTCTTCTACAGAAACAGATACACGCTCATCACGATGATTTTTTAAAGCACCCATCATAAAAAATCTCTCCTTTTCCTCTTTTTTATCAGTGTTGACACATAAAAAGAGGTTCAGACACAAAAACAGGCTGTGGAGAAGACTTTCTCCACAGCCTGAGAAAAGCTTCCACAGTAGTGGAAGCTTTTTCTTATTTCGGTGTTTTATTTGAATCCATTATATTATTCCAGGTTTAAAAGCATTCGTAAATCTACTATACTCATCATGGTTATTCATCATTAAACTTTTTATTAGCAATCCAATAAAACGTTACGAAGAGTGTCAATAAAATCCATACTATAGTTAGTAATCCATTGATTATTGCGTTTGAATTTACTCCCCCCGTGACTAACATTTCCATTGCATACTTACTCATACTGGCTGGATTAAGCTGATCCATTATTGGATTCAAACCGACGATTACTCTACAAGCTAAAAGGAAAACAATTGAAATTAATGCAATCATACCTTGACTTTGAAAAATAGCACTTATCATTGTTGTGAAAGATACGATAAAAAGAACCCAAATTAAATAAAATAGTAATCCAGTAATTAGGTGTGCGAATGGAACAACAGTAAAAAGATAATTTACATATATATAAGAAGTAACGAATCCAATTGTTACACTAAACGCTACCATTAAATAGTTCGACACTATTTTCCCACCTACATATGAAGGAACAGTAACAGGCCTTGTTAAAATAAAGGCCAACATACCATTAGCTTTATCTGTTTGAATAGCACCCATCATAGAAATCACTAGAATCATAAGTCCAAGCTGATCAAACTGGGATCCCAAAGTACTCGCTAATACTTCGCCCCCTTTTTGCGTTGCCATACTCGAATCAATGGTAATTCCCTGTCCTCCACCTAACGCTTCTAAAATTGATGGCAAATAATGAGTTACTATCGGTTGTGTTGCGCCTAAAAATATAAAAACAATTGGTAGCCAAATAATCTTGAAATCACGTAACATTTGAACACATTCTTTTTTTATCAATACAATTGAGTTATTCATTTTTGCACCACCAATTTCAAGAAGATTTCTTCTAAAGTATCGTTGCTCATTTCAAATTTAACGATGTTCACTTTATGTTCGAGTGCATTTTGCAATAACATATTTTTATTTATTTCAATGCTTTCAACCTTCACTTTGATTTTAAGCCCAACCACTTCAACGTCCTTCACATACGGTAATTTTTTTACAATTTCAATCCACTTTTGATCTTTAGCTGTTATTTCAATAATTAATTTATTTTCACGATTACGGTGTAAAAGCTCCGTAATTGTTGTGTCTTCTATTTTTGTTCCATCTTTTATAATGACAAATCGTTCACAGATTTCTTCTGCATCGCTTAAGATGTGGGTTGATAATAAAATGGTTGTATCTTTTTTTATTTCTTTAATCAGATTCAATACCTCCCGCCGGCCGATCGGATCTAATGCGGATACTGGTTCATCCATGACAATAAGCGAAGGTTTATGCAATAATGCTTGTGCAATACCAAGTCGTTGTTTCATTCCACCAGAAAATGTACTAACCTTTGCATTTTCTTCTTCCTTTAGTCCAACTTTCTGCAACATTTTTGGAATCGACTTTGACAATTCTTCTTTTTTCAACCCCGAAAGTTGGCCCATAAACGTAAGCGTTTCTCTCGCTGTCATCCAATGAAAAAAATTAGGATATTGAGGTAAATAACCAATTTCACTTTTCATTTTTGATATTTTTATCCCATTCAATAAAACTTCACCAGCAGTTGGATTAGTAATATCCGAAATTACTTTTATTAATGTGGATTTCCCTGCTCCGTTTGGTCCAATTAATCCGACGCATTCCCCCGCTTGCAGTTCCATCGAGAAATTATTCACAGCAATTTTTCCTTTAAATGATTTTGTTACATTTTTAATCTCTAATTTCATAATTTCTCACTGTCCTTTCTCCCTATAACAAAGTACAAGATAGGTCCCAATATATTAACGAAAAGAATAATTAACGTCCATACAAGTACATTTTTTCTTGTTTTCCTATGTCGATATAAATCAATGAATGCAATTAAAACTAAAAGTGCTCCCACTGCAATAACTGGTAATATAATGGGTAGAAAAGCCATAATATCAATGTCTTTAAGATCATTCAATCCATAATGTATTTTCATTGTCATCACTCCTTTTAAATATCATTATCATTATTGATAATGATAAAATAAAAACGGATGGATTACAATCATTATTCTCATTATTTATAATGAGAATAAAAAACAATACATAAGGTGATATAATGAGTAATAAAGTTGAAATTTTAATGCATCCTGTAAGAATGAAAATTTGCCAAGTATTAATGAGAAATAAAGAAGATGGGCTGACACCATTAGAAATGGTAAAAATTATCAAAAATGTGCCACAAGCAACGCTATATAGACAGCTGCAAACTATGGTTGATTCTGGTATCGTCCATGTAATTAAAGAAAAAAAAGTAAAATCTGTTTCTGAAAAATATTACGCAATTAATGAAGAAGATGCAAAAATTGAAGGAAGTGAATGGAAAGGATTATCTGATGATGAAAAGTTAAACTACATTTCCTATTATCAGTTATCACTTATGACACAATATCAAAGTTACCTTAAGAAATTAGAGGAACAAAACAGTCAAGAAGATACTGCTACTTTTTCTGTAGTAGAATTAAAGCTAGATGAAGAACACTTTGGAAAATTTCAAAACGAACTTAACGAATTAATGATTAAATACTACAATAGCCAAAGTAAAGGCGACGAAATAGAGACTCCGGTTCGGACCGTTGCTATTACAATTATTCCAGAAACGTGAACTCACTCAATATACATAATACAAGCCGATGCTTCCTTACCATAGGAATCATCGGCTACCTTCATTTCGAAAATTGTTTTGACTACTACTGTACGGCTAACGAAAAAACTTATCTAGAAGCTGCAATGTTGTAGCATCTAGAATTAGAATGTGCTTAAAGGTCCTATCTTTCCTATATTACATGGATTTCTTTTCTTTCTTTTCTCATGCTAGTCTCATACGATCCACACTCTCTCCAAACGCTTTTTAAAAAGAAGCATGGATAGACTAATAAATATAAATTAGGGATCCACCAAGACATATCAAAATCTAAACGGATTGTCCAAAATGCTAGAGCTTGTAACCCTGAGCAAAAAGTTAAAATTAATGATAAAAACGCAAAGTGGCTCCAAATATGTTTTTGTTTAGAATACAAATACAAACTTAAAAGTCCCGTTAAAGAGATTAACAAATCCAAGGGTAAAAAAGACCAGTTCCATGCTACTAAAATTGGGTCTTCATAATCTTTAAATAAATATTCTTGCGGAATCATATGGAAAATTGTTATAAACCAATATACAACAAATCCAAGATCAGTAATAAGGAAAAAATACTTTAATCGATTCAATGTATACGTTCCTCCACCATTTCTTTTTTCTTCGCTTCATGTGCCGCACTATTAAAATTTAATATTACGACTCCAACTAAAATAAAAAGAATTGCTAGTATCTTAATTATATTGATACTTTCTCCAAAATAAATAAAACCAATTGTTGTAATCGTTACAATTCCCATACCTGACCATACCGCATACGCTACGGACATTTCCATCCCCTTTAATGCAAATGAAAGAAATGCAAAGCTTACTACATAAAATACAAAAATAAGAATGCTTGGTACAAGTTTCGTTAATCCATCAGATAGTTTCATCGCAGTTGTACCCGCTACTTCAAATAAAATTGCTAAACTTAAATAAATCCACTGCACTATTCTCCCACCTTCTATTTCGAATTAGAAATTCCGTACAGTAACATATCCATAATTGATTCAAGCATACTTCCCAATGTATAATCACTCTTTTCAATAAACATAGGATCATATATGCGATTCAGTGCCCCTAAATACACTTCAATAAAAAATGGAATTTGAATTTTTCTTATGCTTCCTTCTCTTATTCCCTCTTCTATTAAACCGATTACAGTAGACCAGCCTTCACGTAAAAACTGATCTAATTTTAACCATTGGTAATAATGATGTTTTTTTAGTTCTACTAATAATCGTGCATCCATAAATGTAAATTGTTGTGGAATGCAAATTAAAATGAGCCTTATTTTTTCAACTGTTTGTAACGTATCATCTTTAGCGATATTTTTTTCCTTTTCTTGAATACTTTCTATTACATTACGAATAACTTCATCTACTATTTCATCTTTTGAAGAGAAGTGCTCATAGATTGTCCTCTTACTGACAGCTAATTGTTTTGCTAAATCACTAATTGTAAATGTAAACCCCTTCGTTTGAATTTGATGAATTGTTTCTGTTACTATTCTTTGTTTCATAATCCGCCCCCTAAACCTTTGGTACCGTTTTAGTTTTTTCGGTACCATTTCATTTTACAATATTTAACACGATATATACAACTAACATTTCAAATTTTCTTATTTTTAACTCAAAACAGGTAAACATAAGAGCGTTGAGAATCATACCTGCATATTCAACAATTAAGTGAATGTATAAAATAACACTCATACATAAAGACTTAACTAAAGTTAAATACAATTCTATAAGGCTATGTTTGTATATGTTCTTTTTTAGTTTGATGGGGCCGGATAGAAAATATTAGTCACTGAGCACTAATATTTTTTGTTTCATATGATTCCTATAACAATTACAAAGCTGAATTATCATTGTTGGAGCTGCTTACTTCTGCTAAAAAGACACCCTATAGGAGTGTCTTTTCTACTCTCTTTAAAGAATTTATATCAACCTCATAAATATTCCCATATGGTCTAAGTGATGGAATCTCTTCCTTTGACCCATAAAATAATAGTTTCAAATCATCATCTTTATACTGAACTACGAAGAAGTCATCGAATTGGTCAAATGTGTTTTGATTAATCGTGATAAACCCTTTTTCTTGAGCAGTTGTTTTAACACTTATTCTTCGTCCATCTTTAATGACATCATATCCATGCTGATTCGTCACTTTGGATAGCTCACCATTCGTGTAAAGGACACAAAAAAACTCACCTAGACGACCTATAAGATGCCTTAATTCAGTCGCCTTACAACCAAGAACATTCATTTCAAATCGTAACATTTCAAAGTATACCTCATATAACTTTTTAATTTGTGAGATTCCTATTTTGTCCTTATCCTCATAGACAAGAAGTTTCCCATTATCCCACTCACCTATAACAGATTCACACTCTGCCCCTTTAGGTTTGTGAAAAACTAATCCATTATAAGGATAATTTTCACCTACATATCTATAAGTTTTTTTATTTATATATATAAACAGATTTTTATTAACAGCTCTTCCTTTGTTATAGCGGTTATAACAATAATTAGCAGGATTCATACTCCCCGGTTTCGTATGAAATTTTGCTATTAATCTGTCCTTTATCTCTGCAGATGTTACAGTATCACCTATTTTTTCTTTAAGAGCCTCTATAAATTGCTCATAAATAGTCAATGTAACCCTCTCCTCATGTCTCCCAATATTTTTAGCCCTAGTAGAACTTTCACTCTATAATTTGGCCTGATTGTAGAATAATATATTTAAAGTTCTCCATAAATTTTTATAACTCACTATATAAATTTTACATTTAATTAATTACATTTCATAGACTATTATAAAATATAAATTGGAGAATTTTATTAAATACTCAAAATAAAGATAATACTCCATTAAGAGCTCGTTTATTTAGGAAACGTGTCTTTTTTTTATTGGCTTTTTAAATAAGGTAAACGTGAAGAAGCATTATAAAAAGCAGGACAATAATATTAAATTAACTTCCATTCGAAGGAGTTTAAGCCTTGCCTGAATGACTATAATGACTATTTGGTTGAGCAATCGATATGTTGTGCTGAAACGTCAATATAGTAAAAAAAGGATCTCTCTTTATCAAGAGAGATCCTTTTTTTACTTCTTCTTCTTTTCTGTCGGTTGGCTTTGTTTAGCGAAATTAGATGAATCATCGAAATTCGGTTGCTTTTTACCAGCATTATTACTTCTACCTTTTCCCATATGTAATGCACCTCCTCTCGTCCTTACTATTCCCAATAAAAAAATCCTCTTGCATCCAAGAGGATTTTTTGTTGTGCTATTATTAATAATGCCCACCTGTTACCGCAGTACTTCCAACACGGTCCTATCCTAACTTTTAACCATGGTGGTGATCGTGGCCATCAAGCCTATGATTATCTATACTTCTTGGCGTTTTCCTTTAAACGTACCCTAGTCTTTGATTGCTTGATAGGCCGTGGTCCAGAAGTCTTGGATAAGATGCGATGGGGCCGGAGTGGACATCCCCACCTGGGTGAACAGAATTCCAATAAACTGTTTATCTGGATCAGCGTAAGCTGAAGTACCGGTTCCACCATCCCAGCCGAATTGACCAATAGACGCGTAGTCTCCAAGATAGGTACGCACCGCCATCCCAAAGCCCCAGCCACCTTGGATCCCTTGTCCGAACGACAAATGGACGTTATTTTTGGCCAAATCGTCTCGGTATACTTGTTGTTCCGGAGTAAGACGGTTGGTGGTCATCAGCTGGACTGCGGGCCTAGACAAGATCCGTTTAGTACCGTGCATCCCTTTATTCAAAAGCATCTGCAAATAAGCGTGATAATCGTCGACGGTTCCAAGCAGTCCACCACCGCCTGCTTGGAATGCTGGAGGTTTGCTGTAACGTCCACCCGCCCCCTCATCCCACACGATGAATTCACCTGTCTGCGGATTGGGGTTGAAGGCTGGTGGAAGCCGATCAATCTTGAGCTGAGGTACGTAGAATCCAGTGTCCTTCATTCCTAGCGGATCGAATATACGTTCGCGCAAGAACGACTCGAACGTCTGACCCGTGACCCTGGCAACAAGAACGCCGATTACTTCTATACTGATATGATACTGCCACCGCTCTCCGGGCTGATAGCTTAGCGGAAGTGCACCTAGGCGACGCATAAACTCATCTGGATCGGGCATATCCTGCCCTGGCGTGTCGAATATCCCACTCTCGAAGAACGAGTTCATGATTGGAGAACCCATCAACGTGAGATCCACTCCGAGCCCGAATGTGGAGGTCAACAAATCTCGTACAGTGATAGGACGCCGTGCTGGGACGGTCTCTTCTAGCGGGCCATCGGGTCGTTTCAACACTTGCCGGTCGGCAAGTTCCGGTAGCCATTTGTCTACTGGGTCGTCTAAATGCAGTTTGCACTCATCGAGCAAAACCATTACTGGTGAAACTGCGATTGGCTTGCTAGTGGACGCCAATCGAAAAATCGTGTCCCGACGCATTGGTGCACCACCATCATGCCTCATTGTTCCAAGTGCTTCGACGTGCGTCTCGCCGTTTCGGCTGACTAAGGCGACGAGCCCAGGAATCTTTCCAGAATCGACATGCTGCGCAATCCTGTTTCAGAAAAGCCCTTATTGTTTTGTTCCATTTTGTTCTCCTTTAGTTTAGATTGAGATTTCTAATACATATTGACAATCAATTATTAGTTCTTCAAATAGAAAGATTCCCCTTTTTAATAATTTCGACAAAATGCATTTACATACATGGAGGCACCATGCATCACTATCAACCTCAGATAGGCTATATTTATGGGGATTTAATAATGGGAAATGCAATCATTAAAAACATTGATACAGCCATAAAAAATATGAATACTACAGCAGTAAAGGTACTTTCTTCAAAAATATCTTTATGCTGTCCACTTGTTTCAACGCTGTTATCCTTAAGTAAGGATTTAAAAACAGATTGTACATTTTTGCTCTTAGATGTTGTTTCTAATTTTACATAAATCGTTCTACCATAAGCTACATTTGAAACCATAACAGGTGAAGCTGAATGACTTACTCCTTTACGAGTTAACTCATCAAAAGTAAACACTATTATCAAACAGATTGGATGGATTGTTAGGTAGCTCAGCACTTACGGTATAGAATATTTGCTTATATGCCGCTACCATCATTTTTTTGTCAGGGTGATGATGGTACTACTCTTATTGAAAATATTTCAATCCCCTTTTAAAATATCATAATTTTCCGATTATAAAAGGTTATGAACGAAACACCTCGAATAATTGTAATACATATACATAAGGAGGTTGATTTATTTTGTTTCGTTCCTTTACAAATGGTTGCGTCGCCTTAGTGCAGCGCTTCTTGCCAGAACCGTTTATTTTATCATGTTTACTAACTGTTTTCGTTATCTTTTTTGGTATGTTTGCGACTCACCAAACACCTGTAGAAATGATTAATCACTGGGGTAATGGAATTTGGGGACTCCTCGCCTTTTCTATGCAAATGGCACTTGTACTCGTGACAGGATCTGCTTTAGCAAATGCTCCTCTTATTAAAAAAGGATTAACGAAAGCTGCCAGACTACCAAAAACAACTGGACAAGGCATTATTGCCATTTCAATTGTAAGTTTACTCGGTGCATACATAAACTGGGGCTTTGGAATTGTTGTATCTGTTTTATACGCAAAAGAAGTGGCAAGGCAGCTGGACGGATTAGATTATAGACTAGCAATCGCCTCTTCTTACTCTGGATTTCTCATTTGGCATGCCGGTCTTTCTGCCTCTATCCCTCTTACGTTAGCAACAGGCGGTGAAACGTTAATTAAAACGACTGCTGGAAGTATTAAAGAGGCGATTCCAATAACAGAAACGTTATTCTCACCATACGCTCTCGTTCCAGTTATTATTTTTCTCATTACGATGCCTCTCATTAATAAAGCGATGCATCCAGATGAAAAACATACGATTACAGTAGATCCTAGCGTGTTCCATGAAGAAGCTGCTGCTCAAGAAGTAGAAAAAAATACGTTCGCTGAAAAGATGGAAAATAGCATTATTATTACACTTTGCGTTGGATTGTTAGGTCTCATTTATATTTTCAATTACTTTTATACGAAAGGATTTAATCTTACTCTCGATATCGTGATTTTTATGTTATTAATTGCTGGACTTATTTTCCACCGCACTCCGATTCAGTATATTCGCGCTTTTTCAGACTCTACGAAAAGTGCCTCTGGCATTTTACTTCAATTTCCGTTTTACGCAGGAATTATGGGCATGATGATTGGAGCAAATAGTGAAGGACTTTCACTTGGAGGAGCTATTTCTAATTTCTTTATTAGCATTTCAAACGAATCAACTTTCCCGCTCTTTACTTTTTTAAGTGCTGGTATCGTTAATATTTTCGTTCCATCTGGTGGCGGTCAATGGGCTGTGCAAGCACCAATTATGATTCCAGCTGGCGCTGAACTTGGTGTACCTGCTGCAAAAACAGCAATGGCAATTGCATGGGGCGATGCTTGGACGAATTTAATTCAACCTTTCTGGGCATTACCAGCATTAGCGATAGCTGGTTTAGGTGCTCGTGACATTATGGGATTTTGTGTTGTGAACTTACTATATGCGGGTTTTATCATTAGTCTATGTTTCTTATTTATTTAAACAAAAAGCTAGTTTTATACTAGCTTTTTTACATAATAAATCACTTATTTCCCACGCAATTTATAATCTTCTCCCACTCTAACTCCGTAAGATGTAATGACTCAAATGCAAAAAAATCTTCGCAAATTTTTCCGATCAGGTGTGGATGTTCCCTCAAAAAATTCCACTGTAACGCTTTAGGAAGAAAATATGTTTCATATTCTTTACTTCCCCTTACTACCTGATCAACTTCTCTTTCACAAATTCCTCTTATTAAATAATCATTTCTTAACTCTATTTGAATTTGCTGAAATGTTTCGCTGCATTTTTTCAATTGAAGTAAACACGTAACATACTTCCGAAAAAGTTCGCCATCATACTGAACACAGTTTATAATACGATCGACTTCATTCATAATGCACGAGCCTTTTCTTCTATTTGTAATAACCATTTCTCACGCTTTGATACTTTACTCGTTTTCACAGATTGAAACACTGACCGTTTTATATCGCGAATGCCACAAAAACGTAAAATACCTCTCTTCATCATAATCCAATCTGCTGATCGATATAACAATGCGACGTACCATAGAGGCGAGTCTAACGTATTAATAACCCATGCTTTTTTCCCTTGCAATAATCCTTTCGGCAGAGCCCCTTCATATTTATAAGCAAATCCAGCTACGAAAATACGATCGATAAATCCTTTTAAAATTGCTGGCATCCCCCACCACCATATTGGATAGATGAATAGAAGTGTATCTGCTTCTTCTACTAACGTTCTATACCGAGCTGTTTCCTCTTCATTTACTAAATCGCGTCTTTTCTTCTCTTCATTAAATACGAGGACTGGATCAAATTGTTCTTTGTATAAATCAAGTACGGTAACTGAATGATTTGTTTCCTGTAGTCCTTTTTGCACATGATTGAAAATCGCCGCGTTAAAACTTGAAGGGTTAGGATGAGCATATATAATTAGTACGTTCACTACAAAACAACTCCCTCTATACGTTAAAGTTTCTCCTTCTTTAATAACTTCTCTACAATTTGTACGTTTTTCGAACTTTGCAACAATCGATTTAATAATATAAGTAACTCTTCTTTTTCTAAATCTTTCAGTTTCTCTTTAACTGCACTCTCACCAGCACCTTGCATATCATAAACAACTGCCGCCATATGTTTACAATAATTTTCATAGGGACACTCACAGTTACTTTCTGAAAAATCTTCGAGATCGATAACTACTTCATAATCCCCTGCATTTCCAGTAACGAAAGCAAACACTTTTTTATCTTGTATTTCAACATCTTCTACATGCCCATCTTCATAATATTCATATCCCTTATCTACAATGTACTTTGGGATCCATTTCGTTATATCTTTTAATAAGTAAGCGTACATAATTGTACCCCTTCCTTTAATTCCCTTTTGACTTCAAAAATCCTGCATGTTATTCTAATTACTGTTAAGTAGCAAGTCTACGTGACAAAACGACTGACACCTATTCGGCGAAGGTGTCTCTTTTCATTTGCAGCCGATATGAATTGCCTCTTTCAGGCACATTCAATTTTTGACACTACACACTCAACACCATTCCCTGTATCAGGCTGCTTTAGCAGTCTTTTACTCTACATACTCCGTTATTTTAAGAAAAAAAGAGAGCTTAGCTCCCTTTTCTCGCCTTATACAATACCCCTTTTTCAGCATAGAGATATTCATCAGCTAATGTAATTTTCCCATCCAGTTTTAGTTCGTCTAATAATCTTGATAAATAAAATTGATGCAACATCTTTTTCGTGAATTTTCCTTCATGATGCGAAACGATATGTTCTTGAATATCTAACAATGATATCGGCTTATCTTGCTCTATCATATATTCATAAACTGTACTACGCAGTTTTACGTATTTTTCGAGTGTCACAGTAATGCGCAACCCCTTTCTTCTTAATATAAATTTTCGTAATCGGTTTTTTTGCAATAAAAAAACCTCTCCGATAAGAAGAAGTTACGTATATATCTTCGTCTTATCTCCCAGAACAAATATGTTCTGCTGGAATTAGCACCTGCATCGCGGTTGCTGGGTTTCATCGGGCCAGTCCCTCCACCTCTCTGGATAAGAAAATATTCACTTAATTCTTACTATACGTAATTCCACTTTAATTGTCAAACAAATATAATAAATATAATAAATATAATAAATATAATAAATATAACAAATTATATTTTCTTCCTTACTGTTCATACTACCCATATACGAACATGCAAGGAGGATTATGAAATGCATCAAAATGCTCGCGGATATGTACAAGATTCTTTTCAATCATTACAAGAAGCTAAAAATTGTTTAGAAGAAGCGCTCGAAACAGTTGAAAAAGATTTTAATCGCGCTCGTATTGAACAATCACTTTATGCTGTTGAACAAGCTATTCAACGTTGCGAGTACACCGTTCACATTTTAGAAAAAGATTAAAAACTTCCCATCAATTGATGGGAAGTTTTTTCAAATGGCATACTTCATAATTATTGCCGTTATGATTAAAAAATATACAGAATTAGCAATTTCTAAAATTCCTACTTTTTTAATAGAAATTTTTTTGCCATACAACACAATTGCTCGAATGACACTTGGTATAAAAATAAGAGAACACCACGGATTAATCACAAATATGATTATCGTTAATACGATATGATATCCCCAAGATATAAGACGATACTTCGGGTTATTTTTTTCACGAATCATCGTTTTCACATAGAACGTACTACCTAAAAAGTATAAAAATGAAATAAGCGCAATGAATAATGCTGTATGATCGATTTGCTTCATTGAAAAGGAATAACTAATTAACCCACCGATACAAAACACAATAATCGCACAAATATCATTTAATAGTGCTCTTTCATTTTTTTGACGAGCGTAATACATATTCACTATAAATAATGGAATCATTACTATTACGAATAAAAGAATTCGCCACTCATATAATAAAGAAATCATCCCAAATAGGAACGCAATAAGAAAATAAATAATGGAAACTTGTAAAAACTCTTTTTTTCGTCTTTGCTTTATGTACGTAAGAAATGGGTACGTAGCTAAATAGATAAAGAACCACGCTAAAAACAATGGAATATGATAAATAGTAGGTTTCCCAAGTATGACACTTAATAAAAAAGGAATAACAAGCATGGCCCATGCACCATGTTGCTTCGGAATAACTAACTTCATTAACTATACACCTCCCTTTTGAAAAAAGTTCTCACCTACAATTATACAAATAATTTTATATAATAGCGGATGCATATTGAATCGATTTTTTGACAAAAAAATGCTCCTTACATTATGTAAGAAGCATGAAAGAGGCAAACGAATATGTAAGTCGCGACCCTACCTTATATGAGTATGCTTTTCTATGTCACGTTATGCTCATCTAATATACCGTATTTCTTTTTAAATCTTGTAAGAATCGTAATCCATGAAGTACTAAATAGTAATAAGAAAATAACATTCGAAATCGCATGGCTCAAATCAAAGTAAAAACTTGCGATATAATACGAAATGACAGTTTCCCATGTTGCTTCTCGTATAAAACCGAGAAGGCCCCAGAAATTCATAATCCAGCCAAATAAAAAGCCAACAATTACTCCGTAAAGAAGTCTTCCCCATAGCTTTTTCATAAAAAATGTATTACGAAGTAAACCTGCTATAAAACCAATCATGCCCCACGAAAACATTTGCCACGGTGTCCATGGACCTTGTCCTAAAAAAATATTAGATACGATTGCTGCTGTAGCACCAATCATAAAACCAGTTTCACTTCCAAATACAATTGCAGAAACGATAATGACAAAAGAAGTTGGTTGTACACTTGGTAAAATAGAAAATGGCACCCGGCTTACTGCTGCAATTGCCGCTAATACAGCAACGAGAACAATTTCACGTGAAACAAACGCCTTTCTTTCAAAACGGATATAGAAAGGTAACATAATAACCGCTAATAGAAACAAACTACTTAACATGTAATAACCGTCCATAACAAGTGTCGTAAAGAGTAATGTGCCGATTATTACTGCAAAGATACATATTATGAATGCAACATATTGTTTGGACAAGCTTCGTACACATCCTCCCACGTTAATGCATATGGCAATTCTTTTCGAATGAATCGATTAATAGATGTTGTATAAAAGAAGTTGCCGCTAAAAAATTCTTTCGGTGCATCATTCATAATGACTGTTCCATCAAATAACATCATACATTGATCCACGTATTTCGCTGCAAACTCAATATCATGCGTTGCCATTACAATTGTTGTACCTTCTTTTTGCAGCTTCCTAAATAGTTCTCCTACTCTTTCTTTCTTCCATGGATCCAATCCCTTTGTCGGTTCATCAAGTAATAATAACGTTGGCTTTGATAATAACGTTGTACATAACGCAAGTAATTGTTGCTCTCCTCCGCTACAATCATGCGGATGGCGTTCTTTAAGCGAGTACAACCAAAACTGTTTTAGCGTATCTTCTGCTATTTCTTTTCCTTGTTCTCCATATAATTCACGCGCACGTTCATAAACCTCGTCCCATACTGTATCAAATGTAAAATGGTAATACGGATGCTGCGATACATACCCAATACTTTTAAACCGTTCTTTCGAATCGATTTTATGTACCACTTTTCCGTTCCACTTTACTTTTCCTCTTCTCGCTTTTTGTAATCCTGCTAAAATCGTTAACAGTGTAGACTTACCTGTACCGTTCTTCCCAACGAGCGCTACCCATTTTCCTTTTTCAATTGGAACTGATAAATCACGTAAAATAAGCGGACTATTTTTTTCATATTGGAACGAAATATGCTCTGCGCTTAAAATTACCTCTTGCTTTTCACTTTGTGCTATTGGGTCATTTACATATGATATCGCTGCAAAATCATTCATTTTCATTTGCGCCTCTCGCACTGTAAACGGAATATCTCTCACATTCCACTCTAAAAATAGCCTTGGAATTTGCGGAATAAATGGACGGAATGTTTCTACTCCCCACATATCCGTAATAACAATTTTAGGACTACCATCATACATAATACGGCCATTATCCATACAAACAACGCGTGTTGCAAGCGGGATAACTTCATCTAAACGATGTTCACTTAAAATAATCGTAATTCCAAGTTCTTCATTAATCCGTTTTAATAATCCTAAAAACTCTTTTGCAGCGATTGGATCTAACTGCGCTGTCGGTTCATCTAATAATAGCAATTTCGGCTGCATAACTAATACCGCAGCTAAATTGACAAGCTGCTTCTGCCCACCAGATAACGTATGAACAGATTGATGCAATAAATCTTGAAATCCTAAAAAGCTAATAAGCTCTGCTATTCTTTTTTGAATAATATGTGATGGTAATCCGATATTTTCTAAAGAAAATGCTAATTCTTGAATCACTGTATCCATAACAATCTGGTTTTCTGGGTTTTGAAATACCATCCCAATTTCTTGGGCAGATAACAAATCAGCTACTTCCTCTATTAAAACACCCTCATAAAATATCTCTCCAGAACGCGTACCAATTGGAAGTAACTCCTTTTTAAAATGTTTTAATAACGTCGTCTTCCCAGATCCCGATCCTCCAGCAAGTGCAATAAACTCACCTTTTTGAACAGAAAGAGAAATATGCTGTAACGCTTTTTTATTTTCATCAGCATATACAAATGATAAATTGTTTATTTCTGCATGCGCCACCATATCCATTCCCTTCCTTCCATCATAATTGGTAAACTAATAAACAGTGTAAATAATACAAACATCATTCCATCGTATTGCTGGAATAAAATAGATTCGACTTTCGGATAAATAATCAATTTCCCTCCGCCATAATTACTACATACAATAGCAGCTATAAATAAAATGATTAAATAACTGAGCGTATACCAATCACGCCTTTCCATTCTATAGCGAATATACGTCGTACGCTTCGTTACACCAAATCCACGAGCTTGCATAGAATCTGCCGTTTGCAGTGCATCTTCTAATGAACAAATTAATAATACTTGCAGCAATTGCATACCATTTTTGACGCGTTCTATTATCGAACCTGAATCTACCTGCACACCTTTCGTTTTTTGGACGAGTGTGATTTTCTTTAATCGCCTTATAAACAAAGGAACAAATCTCACTGTAATCATCGTTAACAATGCAACTTTCGGTGAAATTCTTGAAAACAAATATAAAAATTTATGACTGGAAATAATATCATTGTATGACGCAAACGTAAACATAACTGCAACTAGTAATAACCCCATTACTATTCCAAACATAATCGCCTCAAGCTTAATACGGCTATCACCTAACCAAAATAACGTAGTTCGACCTCTATGCGTTAATAACGAATTAAATAAAATTACCATAAAAAAGAAAACAATTGTGCTCGGTAGCATCTTTCTTATCTTTTCGCTATTTCCTTGCATCACATTTAACATAATAATTAATACTATTGCTCCAATTAAAAAAAGAGGATGAAGACACATCATACATAGTATCATCACCCCGATATAATAGAAAAAATTCACAAAAGGATGTAAAGAAGAAAAACTTATTTTCATAGCCCTTTACCGAATGCCTTTCTTATTGTAATACGTATACCCACTCAATTGTATCTCCTGGTTTTACCGTAGCTACACCAGCACTATGGTTTGGAAAAGCACCGTTCACACGATATTTCCATCCACTAGTATCCGCAATATCTTTTTCATATAAATCATTAATACCTTTTACATAAATACTATCTCTAGATCCGCTTGCATCAACATCTAATCCTGTACGTTGTAATACTTTATACACAGTATCGCCATCTTGTACATCCATCTTTTTCGCACCCATTATATATCCGTTATTTCCTTTTACCGAGATTGTTACTTGTTTTGCTTTAGGTACTGGTGGTACTGGTGGTGGCACTGGGTTTAGTGGTGGTACCGGTGTTGGTGGAGCTGGTACACTATTGTTCTCTTCTGGCTTTTTCTTTTGCTCCTGCTTCGGTGTTTCTTTCGGCTGATTCACAACCTTTGCTTCTTCTTTTACTTCTGGTGCTTTCGGTTGTTGTTTCTCTTCTTGTGCTTGTTGCTGCTCTGGTTGCTTATTTACAGCCGGCTGTTCTTTCGGTTGTTCCTGTTGTTTCTCTTCTTTCTTTACCTCTGGTTGTGCCTGCGGCTTTTCCTCTTTCGCCTTCTCTTCTACTTTTTGTTCTTGTTTCTCTTTCTGCTCTTCTTGCTGCTTTTGCTCTGATTCAGCTTGCTTTTCTTCTGTTTTTTCTTCCGGCTTCGCTTCATCTTTTTGTACTTCTTGTTTCGCTACCTCTTCTTGCTTCGGTTCTACCTTCTTCTCAGGCTTTACAGCTGCCTCTTCACATCCGGCAAGTAGCCCGAGCGAAAGCAGTAAAGAAATGAACCATTTCACCTTACTCATCCTATCTCTCACCTTTCATACGAAAATTAGGAGCAAATAATTGCTCCTAATTTTTTGTTAAGCTGCTTTACGTCTCCATAATACATATGCAGAAGCAATACATAATACACCCATACCTACTTCTGTTGCTGCGCCATGAGAAGATGCTCCTGTTTTTGGTAGACTGTTATCGTTTCCGATTTTTTTATTCTTAACCGGTTCGTTATCTACAACTACTTTTAGATTTTCATCTTTTGTTTCTTGTTGTACTTGTTTTTGTTCTTTCGGTTCTTCAATAACTTCTTTTTCTACTACATTATTTTCTGGTTCAACGACCTTTTCTGGCTCTTCAATCGGTTTTGGCTTAATTACATCACCAGCGTCTACATTAGACCAATCATAAATAGATTTTCCCATTTCCTTAAATTGAAGTAATGCTAAAAGAGCCTGTTCTGTAGCCATTCCGTTACCATTTTGATCACTTGGTAACCATTTAAATTCACCATTTGAAAGTTGATATGATAATAGGTTTTGCATTGCCTTATGAAGACGATTTTGATCTACATCTTTAACAAGCGATAATCCAATAATTGCTTGCGCAGTACTATTTGAATTTTCTTGTCCATCAGCTGAAAAACCGCCATTTTGCAGCTGTTCGTTATATAAATACGCAACAGCTTTTTGTATAGCTGGTTTCACATCTGATCGCTCTTGATAAGGAGCTAATGCTGATAAAACCATACCTGATACATCAACACTACTAGCACTATCTTTACTACCTGAACTATTATAAGTCCATCCACCGTCTGTATGCTGATTATTTAACAGTGCTTCCACTAGAGCAACTCTGTTCCATTTTGATTCAACTGGAATCTCATACTTCTTCGTATCAAATGCAAGTAAAGCAAATGCATAACCTGTAACAGAATTCACTTTATCTGACTCATACAATTTTTGAACTAAATTATGTCCACCTACATTTTTAGGGTCTGCACTCATTGCATTCATCATAATAATTGTTCTAGCTAAATCTGTCGCTGAAAAACGATTAATGCGCTTTTCTACTTTTTCAGTTACTGACTTAACATAATTTAATTTCGCCTCAATTGGCACATTCTTTCCAGAACGAGAAAGCGCTACAGCTACCCAGTCACTTTCAATTCCATCTTGTAACATCTTATCTGATGTTTTAGAAATGGCTTCGTTTAATTGTGCACTTGGATTTTGAATGTTCTCTTGCTTTGGTTGTTCTGGTTTTTCTTGTTTTGAACCATCCGTCTTTGGTTCTTCTGGTTTTTCTTGTTTTGGATCATTCGTCTTTGGTTCTTCTGGTTTTTCTTGTTTTGGATCATCCGTCTTCGGTTCTTCTGGTTTTTCTTGTTTTGGATCATCCGTCTTTGGTTCTTCTGGTTTGCCACCGTTAGGTTCTTCTGTTTTACACGTCCCGAACTTATCTAACGTTTCTTTCAATGTTTCCTGGCTTATATTGCTCCAGTCTGAAACAAAGCGAAAGACCACAACATCTCCAGATTTTAATTTATAACTATCTGCTCCGACTTCTGCAGACTTATCATTTACATCATATAGCCAAGCACTTGTAGCCCCGGCCATTAAACCATCGATTCCTTTTACATATGTTCCAAACGACATCGTTTCAGATTCTACTTTGTCCCCCATGACCTTTTGCAGCAAACTTAAAGCTGTTTCCCCATCTTTAATTTGCTCTTCTTTCGGACATAACATAATGCCCTTTTGTGATTCCCCAATAATTGCAAGTTTTGCTGTATTTCCTTCAGCAAACGTAATATGTACTGTATTCGCAAAAGAAACAAATACAAGTGTCACTGCCATTAACAACGTAAGCAGCCACTTTTTCAACATTGCCATCCCAAAATTTCCTCCCTTACTACCATTTACACAAAAAAAGGCCCTTCAAGGGCGTGCGATTGACACTCTCTTTTTGTAAGTGTCGAACAAAAATGTACAACACCTCCTACCCGCATTATTCGCGGCTATATTTGTATAGGAAAAATAATTTTGTTTATGAACGTATCATTGTGATAACATTCACTTTTCTTGGCACAACTTACTTCCATTTAAGTTATCGTAAAACGATAAACCTATACATTCTGTAAATTTTAAATTTCTGTATTATTTTACTATTGACAAAGAATTTTGTCCATGCTTTATCGGATTTATTTTCTAAGAATAATAACTTATTAACTCTTAACGATGTAAACTCTTTTCACTAATAATGACGCCATCTTCATCCGCATAGACATATTCATTTGGATTCCAATCCACTTGTCCAAAGTGCAATGAAATATTTCGTTCTCCTTTTCCTTCTTTCACACTTCTATTTGGCATCGTTCCTAACGCTAAAATACCAATATTAATATTCTTTAGTTCACTAGAATCACGAACATACCCATTCACAATAATTCCTGCTAGCTTTCTTTCTTCCGCAATAGCTGCCAAATTATCACCAAGTAACGCACAATTAGTAGACGCTCCGCCATCAACAACTAATACTGTTCCTTCTGGTAATATTTGCAATCCTTCCTTCACTAGTACATTATCATCTTTCACTTTTACAGTTGCAATTTTCCCGTGGAATTGTTCTTTCTTCCCAAAAGACCGAAAAGACTGGCGACATATTTGTAATTCCTTTTCAAATTCATCACATAGATCAGTAGTTTTCCACATCTTGTTCCCTCTTTTCCTTTTTCTTTCTACATAACATATTCTTGGCTTATTATCGTTTCCCTGTCTAATATTGCAATAATTTGTACGTGCGGGAAAAGGATACAAAAACTATTGCCTTAAGAAGCTACCTTTATTATAATCTATTTCACAGATTAAATTCAGAATATTAAAAATTAACCAAGTGAAGAAGGAGGGATTTTATGCAAATACAAACTGAGGCAAAAAAACAACCTAGTAAACCAAAGTTTAAAATGCCTGATGCGTACGTACTGCTATTTTTTATTGCCTTACTTTGCGCCATTGCTACTTATTTCGTTCCTGCTGGAGAATTTAAAAGGGTTACAAACGGGACCGTTACAACGACAATACCAGGTAGCTACCATTCTGTTCCGCAATCACCTGTAGGATTTGTTTCTTTTTTTACCGCTATTGAAAAAGGAATGACACTTGCTGCTCCTATTATCTTTCTAATTTTATTTACAGGTGGAGCCATTGCAATTCTTGAAAAGACAGGTGCCCTTGACGGTTTAATCTATCATGTTATTAACAAATTTCGTAATCAGCAATTACTTTTCATATGTATTGTCGCCGCGCTTTTTTCTATTCTTGGAACGACTGGTATTATCGTTAACTCAGTTATCGGTTTTATCCCCATCGGCATCATCGTTGCACGCACGTTAAAATGGGACGCTATCGTCGGTGTAGCAATTATTTATTTAGGCACTTATGCTGGTTTTAATGCTACTATTTTATCTCCCTCACCTTTAGGCATTTCACAAAAGATCGCAGAACTTCCGATGTTTTCCGGGATTGGTTTACGCACCGCAATCTATATATCTTTTTTACTTGCCACTATCCTTTATATAAATTGGTATGTAAAACGCTTGAAAAAATCAAATAAAGGAAGCATCCTTGGCGACAACTGGTTTCCCAGTAACGCTCTTTCAAGCGAAAAAGAAGCAGAGAAAAAAGAAGTCCCTTGGACGATACGTCATAAATTAATTTTACTCGTTTCAGCTTTATCATTAATTGCATTTTTAATAGGCGCTTTTCGTCTACATTGGACGGACGCAGAAATGACCGCTACTTTTATTTTCATAGCAATTACAGCAGGAATAATAGGTGGCATGAAAGCAAACGATATCGCATCCACTTTTCTAACTGGCTGCCAAAATCTTATCTACGGTGCTTTAATCGTCGGAATGGCTCGCTGTATTTCAGTCATTTTAGAACAAGGCAAATTACTTGATACTATCGTTAACCAGCTCGCACAGTCTCTTGAAGGACAAAGCCCTGTATTTGGCGTTATCGGTATGTACGTAAGTAGTGCTGCATTACATTTCCTTATTTCATCCGGGACAGGAGAATCGGTTATTTTTATTCCGATATTAGCTCCATTAGCTGATTTCATGCACATTACACGCCAAGTTACAGTACAGGCTGTTATGCTCGGAGAAGGTGTAGTAAACTGCTTAAATCCAACTTCCGGTGTTTTAATGGGCGTTCTCGCAGCAAGCGGGATTTCTTATGGAAAATGGATTCGTTTCATGGCTCCACTTGCACTCATTTGGTTTATCATTGGACTTGTTTTTCTTATTGTTGGGGTGAATATTGAGTGGGGACCTTACTAAATACTTAACTAGATAAATAAGTACTATCGTTCCATATAAATATCTATTCTATTTCCCTCACTAGTCCTATAAAAATCATTTATTCTAGTAAAAATATAAGAAGGGATTGATCATAATGATCAATCCCTTTTATCAAAATATAATACCTTTAAAAATCTTAGTTCCAGATTTTATTTACCCATTCTGGATGATCAATAAAAGGGTTGCGGTTATGTTGATATTTTGTAAAAATCACTTCATTACGCTTTCGCTCTAAATCATCGACCGGGTCTTGTTCATTCCATTTTAATAAGACAGATAGTTTCCCCATGTATGGATCTTTATTGTTATTCACTTTTTCATTTAGTTCTAAATCTATTTCGCCGTTGTCTCCCTCGTAACGAACAGCCATATAAAACAGCATTCTAGCAATATCTCCTTTTACACTATCACGAGGTTCCCAAGAATCACTATCATATTTACATTCTGTCGCTTCAGAATGATTTACACCACCGTTATCAAAATCTAGATTTCCACGTGAACTATTTACAGATACATCCGTCGCTCTTAAATGATGTAGATCTGTTCCAGGTCCTGCAGTCGTTCCAAAGTCACCGTGAGATTTTGCCCAAACATGCTCTCGGTTCCAGTTATTTACTCCTGATCCATTCGTAAGTTTCCCTTGCGAACGACCAGTATATAAGAGTATCACATTATTTTTATTATTCGGATCTTCATCAGTATCTCTTAACGCTTCCCAAACCGCACTGTATGATAACTTTGTATGATTATCAATAATATTATGCAATTCCTTCTTTAATTCTAACCCCGTTTTTCCTATTGCGTTATTATAATATGTATCGTCATAATTTTTTACAATAATCTCCTGTGCTGATGCAGGAACCACTTCACCATGTATAATAGTATCTGTGAATGATAGAGATGCAGAACCTAAAATAAAAAATGAAGATAGTGTAACCATAGCAATCTTTGTATTTCGAAACTTCATATACCCATTCCCCTTTAAAATATAATTTAAAGCTATTAACTAAAAAGTGCTTTCTAACCCCCGAAACCTTTTAGAAACCCATACCCCTTTTCTGTTTATTTAATACAAGACTCTATCCAGTCTGTATCACTTCTAAACTTTTTGTTTATTCACATTCCAAACAATTTCACTTTTTACAAGGAATATCCTTTTCTTATAAAGATTATTAACATATTCTTTACAACTAAAAAGTAGTTTAATATTAACTTATAAATTTAAATTTATTTATGCAATAATGCATATTTGATAAATACTTTAAAAACAGTTTGAATAAAATGCATTCAAAGAAAACCGTGCCACAAAACAGATACGGTCTAAGACAGAAATAATAAAAATTAAGATGATAGCTCGACTTTTCCCTTTTCCATAACTATCTTTATTTTTGTGTAAAACCTTTCTTTCTCTGAATAATACGTACAAAAATAGATTGGATACCATGTAGGCACCAATCTATTTTAATTAAAGAAACTGTGTCAATTCTGAGTTCACAACACGTTGTGCAGTAATAATAACATTTTCAGCTGTTAGTCCATAAACACTATATAGTCCACCAGGTTGATTAGGAACAATTTGAACTTCATATTCAAATGCTTGTCCAAGAGCAGGATGAACTAAACTTAGAGTTGCAAAAGTAGAAGCATTAGAATTCACATTGAAGTTTACCTGTTCAATTAATACTAATGAACCGTCAAGTCTAAAAACTCTAGCTACTCCAGTAAGTGGGCCCGCAGTACGGTTAAGGATCTTCACCCTAACTTTATTTGCATTAGCAGGTTGATTTCCTACGTTTTCAATTGGTCCTGTAGTAAGAGCCATATAACACCACCTCCATTATATTATTATTATATTCAATGATAAATATTAATGTTATAGTCTAATTACCCAATTTATTTAAAATAAAAAGAAGCTCCAAATTCTATTATATTTAGGTCATAGATATTAAACTTAATAAAATCAAAGGCAGGAACATATTTGATATGTTCCTGCCTTTTTATTGTGGGATACCGATAAATAGCCCTCTAGCTAAGATTTTAAAGTGCTACAAAATCAAAAATTTTATCTCACCAAAGTTTTCTACGAGAATCCAGTGAACAGCTTATTTACATAATTTTTGTTCTCAAAAGTTGATCTTGTAGCGCTCTTTCTCGTAATTCACTATGTTTTCCAAAGAAAATAGTGAAAAACAGGGCGGAATACATTTACAAAATGACAAAACTGTAAGAATACACGAATGTTTGTAAGAAAGTTCGATGTTTTCTTTTTCCTTTTTTTATTATAGTGAAAAAGAAGAACAAAATATTCTCTTATGTAGGAAAGGAAGATAATAATGATCGATCTATTAAATAAATGGATGTTAGAAAGTACAGCCAATTTTAATATCGTTGTAGGACTTACAGCACTTCTATTTTTGGGTTCAGTAATTGCACTTATTATTATTTACAAAAAAATTGGTAAACCGGTTGAAAGAACAAATGCTATTTATTTAAAAATTACTTCTCGTATGTTTACTACTCAAATTCTAATGAATGCTATATTTATTTCTTTAGTTGGTAAAGATATTGAGAATTTCCGTCAAATCTTTATATTATTTGAAGCTTTTGTATTCTTTATTGGAGCTATTTATTCGTTTAAATTATATAGACAGGAGTACAAATGATTCACTTATAAGAAACAATAAAAAACAGTAGTGATTTTACATTACTGTTTTTATTGTTCATTTTTAATTGTAAACTTTTCATTTTTAATTAACTGTATATTCTATACATATGAGGTTAACATAACCCATCATTAGCGTTAGCGAGGAAAAAGGACAACCCTGCTCTCACAAGTGAACCCTTTTTTAGTTCTATGAATCTATACATATTATATACATTCCTATCCTAACGTGGTTTTAGTGCTCTTGTTTGTTACTGGATTAGCCAAAAAACTGTATAAAATCTTGCATACTATTAGCTTGTTTTTTCAAAAATACTGGCATCCCCCAATTTGTGCTTTCTTATGGATATTTCTTGACTCCTCATTAAAACACTCTCCTGTTCTTTGTCTATCTTTAAGAATAAACCCTGCTTGTTTATTTCAAGTTCTTGCATCGAGGTTTTACCTTCTCCCAAAGCCAAACAAACAATTCAGATTACATGCCTATATCAAACTAAACATTCAATCTTTATCCAGTTTGTAAATAAAATAGGATAATCAGCCCCATAACGGACTAACTATCCTATAAATTATTATCTAAATTCAATAAAGTGAAACTTTAATCAGCCCTCACCAATCGGGCTTTTACGGGCAGTTGATCCCCACCTAATTTCTTTGCTTCCACTGAAATTTGAGATGAGGGTCTTACTGCCCGGCAAATAGCGGGATAAAACTAGAACTTCTTTTCCTATGTATATTTACTTCGTTACCTCTCCAAACTGCGCTCTCGTCACTTTCGCCAAGTCATCTACTTTAAGCTCAATTTGTATACCAATTTTCCCGCCACTTACTATCATCGTTTCAAGTGATTGGGCACTTTCATCAATACATGTAGAAAATAACTTCTTCATTCCGACTGGTGAACAACCACCACGAATATATCCTGACACTTTCGTAATATCTTTAACAGGAATCATTTCAATTTTCTTTTCACTTACTGCTTTTGCGGCAGCTTTTAAATTTAGTTCCTCATCTACCGGAATAATAAACACATGATAATTTTTACTATTCCCTTGAGCGATTAACGTTTTATATACTTCTCTCACTTCTCGTCCAATTTTCTCGGCTACTGATACGCCATCAATTTTCCCATCGTCTGGATCATATGACATCATCGAATATTCAATTTTTTCTTTATCTAATATTCGCATCGCATTTGTTTTATCTTTTTTCATAGTGATCTCCTTAAAAGGTTATTTCATATTATTAAGTTTTATTATACACCCTTTTCCATTTCTCCTACATAACTTCACGTATATTTCAAAACTAAAAATATTGATAATTCAAAAATCATCTGATATAATTTGGAAAAACTTACGTTAAGGAGAGATTTGCAATGCTAAATTTTAATACTTCTTTCCAACTTCATCATCAAACGTAACGCCGTGTATCCGAAGAAAAATTTTTCTTCGTGGGTACAGGGCTTTTCCTGTTGACCCACGAAGCGTTCATAAAGCTATGTGGGTATTTTTATACCTGCATAGCTTTTTTTAATTTGAAAAAGGAGTGATTATGATGGAAATGAGAAATGTAAAAGGAACGAAAGACTATTTACCAGAGGAGCAAGTGCTGCGAAATAAAATTAAAAGAGCTTGTGAAGATACGTTTGAACGATACGGATGCAAACCTTTAGAAACGCCGACGTTAAATATGTATGAGCTTATGTCTTACAAGTACGGCGGTGGCGATGAAATATTAAAAGAAATATATACACTTCAGGATCAAGGAAAACGTGAGCTCGCCTTACGATACGATTTAACTATTCCATTCGCAAAGGTTGTGGCAATGAATCCGAACCTCCGCCTCCCTTTTAAACGTTATGAGATTGGGAAAGTATTTCGAGATGGGCCAATTAAACAAGGAAGATTTCGTGAATTTATACAATGCGACGTTGATATCGTCGGTGTTGAGTCTGTCATGGCAGAAGCTGAACTTATGGCTATGGCGTTTGAGCTGTTCCGAACGTTAAACTTAGAGATAACGATCCAATATAATAACCGAAAATTGTTAAATGGTATTCTTCAGGCCATTAACATCCCTACTGAGTTAACAAGTGACGTCATTTTATCATTAGATAAAATCGAAAAGATGTATTAGAGCGCGGAATTTCTGAAGAAATGGCTGATACGATATGTAATACCGTATTATCTTGTCTAAAGCTTACTATCGCTGACTTTAAAGAAGCTTTCAATAATCCACTCGTTGCCGATGGAGTAAACGAACTACAACAATTACAGCAATATTTAATCGCCCTTGGAATAAATGAAAATACGATATTCAACCCGTTTTTAGCGCGAGGACTCACAATGTATACAGGTACTGTATATGAAATCTTTTTAAAAGATAGATCGATTACATCTAGCATCGGTAGCGGCGGCCGTTACGATAACATTATCGGAGCATTCCGTGGTGATAATATGTACTATCCAACAGTCGGTATTTCATTCGGTTTAGACGTTATTTATACAGCACTATCGCAGAAAGAAACAATCTCATCTACAGCGGATCTATTTATCATCCCACTCGGGACAGAGTTACAATGCTTACAAATTGCCCAGCAATTACGTTCTACCACTTCCTTAAAAGTCGAACTAGAACTAGCAGGACGCAAATTAAAACGTGCCCTTAATTATGCCAATAAAGAGAATATCTCTTATGTGCTTATTATTGGGGAAGACGAACTTAGTACAAACACTGTTGTGTTGCGGAATATGAAGGAAGGTAGTGAGGTAAAGGTTCCGATTTCTTCTTTGAAAGATAATACATTGAATAATTATTTTACAATGCCTACTACACTATGACTACAAAGTGTTTTCAAAATGTAAATGTTATAATAAAAACCTCCATTAAAAATAATGGAGGTTTTTCGCACAATTTAATTTTGTTTAAATATAAATGTCTGTTTATACTTTCTTTCTGCCTCACAGTCTTTTTGTCCATTTTCCAACGCTCTAGAAGGCTTTTCTTGCCAAGTTATAATAACTTCAAGTTCATTAGACTGAACGGATATAGGGAAATTCGTATGATTAAAAGCAACTTCTTTACTTAACACATGATCTTTTTTAGAAGTGAAAAGTTCATACTTCGTTTGAGAATCTGGTTCATTTCGAAATACTTCAACGGTTACATGATAAGCGTCCTTTCCAATATCTTGAACCTCGAAACCATACATATTAAAAACATCCTTTTTAGGTGTAACTAAACCAGTTTTTTTATCAGGTTGCTTAATTTCTATTTTCCATCGATCTGACGTTTTAGAAATTGGTAACTGCTTTGGAGAAAAAGCATGAACAGTGAAAGAGCTTCCAATTACGAAACAAAATATGCATAAAAAAGAAAAAAGTACTTTTTGCATTAGTATTACCTCCATTGTTTTAAGTTTTGAATTACTGTTCCCTAAAAACAATGGATATATTATCCCTTAAACGTAAAACGCCTTCATACCTTTATAGAATCTCGTATACAAGTTTTTAAACAACTGAGATTAACTCAATAATCTAGTCAAATATTTATTACTTACTGTTTGATCGATGTGGATAACGTCCATTCCCCCTTATTGAGTTGGTTTTTCTATTTTATAGATAATCAACAATTAGTTTACATAAAATAATTATAATCTACTCAAAACTACGAATATACAATATCCAATTACTAAAGTGGACTACAGGGATCTATCATCTTTTATTACTTCCTTGTTATTATGTATTTCCAAGTCTTGTTAACCTATATGGGTTACCTTTACTACTATTGATTGTTTTACATATCAATACTATTTTATTAGCTAAAAAAGAAGGCATGAATACGTACCCTCATTATATCGGTATTATCGTTACTCTAGTTGCCTTCTTTCCTTATATAGACATCTTTCTACATATGATAGCAGCCATTTTCCTTTTATTAGATGCTGCTTCTACGAATGCAAAAGAAGTGTATGATTCATAACAGGATGAAATGAAACTTTAATCAGTAGAGTTTTGAAGTCGGTTAGCAAATTGCAAAACTTACACAATAACTTCATTGCTAACACCCAAAAAGGGTTTACTTTTTAAGTAAACCTTTTTTAAATTCCCCTCCTTACTCCCGACCAATAAAAGAATATTCTGTTTAAATTTTATAAATTTCTAAACATTTATAAAACATTCAAATTAACATACATTTTAGTTATGTAAAAAATCTAAGTTTTAAGGAGATGAATCCATGCTGAAAAAGTTGGTAGCAGGTGCATTATTAACTGTTTCGTCGTTAACTGGAGGACTGGGATCAGTATCAGCTAGTACCGAAAAAAATTATACGATTTCCTCTTTCGAATATGTAACTGTAGATGAAAAGACTGTTGATTCGTCTAACAAATTGAGTGCTCCATCAAAGGAAGACGTAAAAATAACGTTAGTTCTACCGAAACAAAATCAAAATGGAGACTGGTTATCTTATGGATTTTCGAGCAAAGAAAGTTTAGAGTCTTTTATTGAAAAAGATAAACAAAGGTTGAATCATTCAATCACTCCCCTTGGTGTTGGAGGAAGCGGACCTGGTAGTACAGACTTCTATAAACGCACAAATCAAGGTAGCGAATATTTTTCTCTAAGTAGCGGTTATAAAAACTTGTCTGCTAGTTGGCAAAATCAAATTGTTTCTGTACGTACAGCAGCTCCTACTGCTAGCTATTCAACAACACTATGGGAACGTACTTCAACTGACGGATATGGAAAAGGTGTTGTTTTTAAACATGCTGATTGGTATGGTCAAACTGCAAACTTAAATAACTTTCCAACTTCAGCAGTTGAAGTTAAAAAGTAAAAAATATAGAAATAAAAGGTGTTTTCACGTATGGAAACACCTTTTATTTCTACAACTATTTCACATAACTCGTCTATATCAATTTCAACTCTTACTATTATTTTTCGTATTCCTATTCTCCAAAACCTTCTCCATATTATGAGTTGCCCATTCCATCATTAATAGAATCACTGGACGTAGTGATTCACCAAGCTCAGTTAACGAATATTCAACTTTAGGTGGCACTTCACGGTATACTTCACGATGTATAATGCCATCAGCTTCAAGTTCTCTCAGCTGCAGCGTTAACATTCTTTGTGTGATATTTGGTTTTAATCTTTTTAATTCATTAAACCGCTTTGTACCATCTAATAAATGATACAAAATTACCCCTTTCCATTTCCCTCCAATCACCTCAACCATAGCTTCAACTGGACAAGAATATTTATTTAAAAATGGGTAATTTATATTATTTTCGTTTGAACAATCCATAATAAATCCCTTCCCTTAACATTAGTATCTTTTTTGATACTATACCACATAAATGTGCGTACTTGTATCTATGTTACTTTAAAAATATAATTTACTTACAAAAATAAATTCATGAAAAGAGGAACTTTTATGACAAATACAAACGAAATTACAAAAGAAAAGATTATGGAGGCTTTTCATTTCAGACATGCATGTAAAGAATTCGATCCTATGCACAAAATTTCAGAAGAGGATTTCAAATTCATTTTAGAAACAGGCAGATTATCTCCTTCTTCTTTTGGATATGAGCCTTGGAAATTTATTGTCGTACAAAATAAAGAATTAAGAGAAAAACTACAACCGTATTCATGGGGCGCTGGTGGGCAACTTGCAACAGCTAGTCATTTTGTTATTGTTCTTTCAAGAAACATTAAAGATATGCATTATGATGCAGAGTATATTAAATATATGATGAACGATATTATTGGATTGCCTGAAGACACTCAAAAAATTAGATATGAATTCTTCAAAAAGTTCCAGGAAACAGATTTTAACTTATTACAATCCGATCGTGCTGTATTTGATTGGGCATCTAAACAAACTTATATTGCTTTAGGTAATATGATGACGAGCGCAGCTCAAATCGGTATTGATTCTTGTCCAATAGAAGGATTTGATAAAGAGGAAGTAGATTCTTTACTTCGTCAAGAAGGCATTATACAAGACGATAACTTTGAAGTATCAGTTATGGTTGCCTTTGGTTACCGTAAAGAAGAGCCAAAGCGTGATAAAACAAGACAGACTATGGATACAATTGTTGAATGGATTAAGTAATATAGCACAGACAAATAATGCTCCTAATAGCTGGATACTTATACTAAAGAACTATCAGTCGTTTTTCTTATGTATGAATTTGGTTTTTTATGGAAAGATATGTTAGTATGTATACAGTTTGAGTGCTCTATTTTTAGAGTCGAACAGGAGGAGAATGAATATGTCTGATATTGAAGTTGGCGAAGTGTTTACTCTTAGTGATGAGAATAACGAAGAGCAAGAAGTAGAAGTACTTGGAGCGATGGATGTCGAAGGTGCAGAGTATATTGCAGTTGCCTTTGTTGAAGATATCCAAACAGAAACTGAGGAAGACATTGATATTTTCTTTTTAAAAGTAGAAGAAGATAATGAGTTTTCATACATTGAAAATGATGAAGAGTTTGATAAAGTATCTACTGCGTTTGAAAAGATTTTGGATGAGCAAGAGCAAGAATAGTATGAATGAAAAACACGCGGGCGGATGTATATCCGCCCTCTTTTTATTTATTACTCATCCAGAGACTCACGCAGTAATTGCAGTACATCTTTCATCGCAAAAGGTCCATCTTTTTTAACATGTTCCGCAAATTCTGAAACGAGACGTAATGTTCTCACACTTTCGATTGGATGCTCTCCTGATGCACTTTCAGCTGAAAGCATAACTGCATTCGTCCCGTCCAGTACAGCTTGAAACACATCAGTCACCTCTGCCCTTGTTGGAATAGAATGATCTACCATAGATTGAAGCATTTGTGTTGCTGTAATGACATATGTATTCGTTCGATTACATTCCTGAATCATCATTTTCTGTAAAAGCGGAATGCATTGATACGGTAACTCTACTCCTAAATCGCCCCTTGCAATCATAATTCCATCTGCTTCTTTACATATATCTTGAAAATTCTCGATTGCTTCCATCGTTTCTATTTTTGCAATTACATTAGGTGACGTTTCTTTATACTGTTGTATAAAATCTCGTATTTCTTTTATATGACTAGGTTTTCTTACGAAAGAACACGCGATAAAATCAACATTCTCTTCTAAAAGAAACTGAATATCTTTTTTATCTTTCTCTGTAATAGCTGGTAAACGAACAGCCGCATCTGGTAAATTAACTCCTTTATGAGATGAGATATTGCCACCTGTTTTTACCTTCGTTTCTATTTTGTCCGTACTTATCTTTTCAACAATTAATTCAACTTCTCCATCATTAATTAAAATTCTACTGCCTACTTTCACATCATTCGCAATTCCTTCATAATCAACACTCGCTTCTGTATTACTCCCTGTAACTGGTTGTGTATGTAAAATAAAAGAATCTCCTGCCTGAAGTGTAATTTGCTCTCCCTTCACTTCACCTAATCTTATTTTAGGACCTTGTACATCACCCAAAAATTTAATAGAGTCATCTAATGATTTCACTAAACGAATGATGTCTTTATGACTTTCATGCGTGCCATGCGATAAATTCAGTCGAACAATTTTCATACCATTCTTTATTAACTGTGCTAATGTTTCTTTATTATTACTTGCGGGTCCAATTGTACAAATTCGATCGATTGTCATTTTTGTCACCATCCTTTTTTTAATAAGTTTCCCATATGAACTTAAAAATAACAGAGATTCTGACATGAATAGATTTAAATTTACATGAATTTCATAAAATTAAACCTGTATCCCTTGCTGGCTAAGCATTAGAAGATATATTCGCTTTTTTGCAAATGAAGACATGTTGAATCGAAAGTAAAAGAAACGTTAAGTATGGGATAAACCATTGAGAGTTTCGAAATTTTCATATATTGTATGAATTGAGTTCGAACTCAAAAATTTAAAAAGGTGGGAAAATTAGTGAATATGAAAAAATCTTTATCGGTGACAACTTTAGGGTTAGCGGTTTTAGGTTTTGGTTTTACTAATAACGCAAGTGCTTCAGAGGTCGATACTGTAGACAAGCAGCCCGTTTTAGTTGACTTTGATACAATTCAATCAACAAAAACATCTAGTGTTCCTAGTTTGACTATTGCAGCTGCACCTAAGAATGACTCTAACATTAGCGTATATACTCCCTTTTTTGGTAACCCATATGCAGTTGCTAAATCGAAATCAACTACGACCGAAGACTATGTTTATGCAAAAGCAAGAACTTTCAATGGCGATGGCTCATTAGTGAATACGAAAAGTAATAGTGCAAAAAAATCATCCTTTGTAAGTGCTACAGCGACCAACACAAGCATTTATTATGGAGATGATTACGCTATCGGTAATCATACCTATAAATTAAGTGGTTATAATGATGTGAATCACGAAACAAAAGCTTTCTGGTAAGAAAGAGAAAAAAGATATGCATCTTGCATATCTTTTTTCTCAGAGTGTTGGGAAACCCTTTAGGGTTCCCAACACTCTGGAATCTTTTTTGATTTTAGCGAATAAAAACAACATAAAATAATAGAATTTTAAAAAATAGCCCTCCACCTGACCCTTTTTGGTCAGGTGGAGGGCTATTTTTTTCATGTTTTGACAAGCTGCGGTGAGATAAGCTTGCATTTGGACAGACTTCAGCCCTCGAAACCGGGCATAGCGGTAGCCATGTAGTTCTTTGGCGTCTGCAAAGCTTCGCTCTATAGTGGAACAGCGTACTTTATACAACCTTTTCCCTGTAGCTGTTAGCTTGTTTTTTCTAGCAATATCCTTATATTTCTCCCACACATGATGAGTGATAACTTTTTGTTTTTGTTTCTTTGAAAAGCACACCTCACGTAACGGACAAACAGCGCAGTCTTCTGGATTCGATTTGTATTGACGGTATCCTTCACGATCAGTTGTTACATATTCTAGAATACATCCCATCGGACAAGCGAAAACATTCATTTCTTCTACATATTTAAATTGGCTTTTCGGTACTTCTTTATTCCGTTTTCCAAATCGGCGATACCCCATCACCATAAATATATTCCGTTCTGATAGTTTCTTACAGATATATCCTGTAAAATAGCCAGCATCAAGGGCAACAGCTTCTACTTTGAAGTCGAATTTATCAATCTGAGCTTGGAGGCGTGCTAAATACGGCTCGGAATCTGCCATATTTCCAGCCGTTACATAGGTATCTGTAATAATATTGTACTTCGCATCAGTCGTACGATGATCCAAGAAATGAAAACCATTTGGTTTTCCATCTCTCATTAAAAATCCACTATCTGGATCCGTTGTACTTATACGAGTTTTTTTGGTAGGGGTATCACTTTCCTTTCTAGGTTTTAATTCTTTTTTCCATGTACCTCACGATCTTCGATTACCGCAGCTTCTAGCTCGTCTATATAAAACTTTGCTTTTTCTTTTTTATATTTATGTACAAATTTATTTTTATTGGCATTGGCCTTAATATGTGTAGAATCTGTCATCAGTGCACGTCCTCCTACCATCCGGTGCTCCGTCGCTTGTCTCACAATCTCATCAAAAATTTCTTCGAAAATATTTGTATGAATAAAACGAGTACGACGATTCCAACTGATTGTAGAGTGATCCGGAATAGTATCCGATAGAGAAAACCCTAAAAACCAACGGTAGGCAATATTCGTTTTAATTTCCTTTTCCAATTGACGCTCAGAACGAATACCGTAAAAATATCCAATAAACATCATCTTAAATAAAACAATAGGATGAATGGACGGGCGTCCATTGTTTTCACAGTAATAAGGGCGTAACTTCTCTTCAATAAAATCAAAACTAATTGTCGCTTCAATTGCACGAAGGAAATGATCTTGTGGAACCAACTCTTCTACAGAAACAGATACACGCTCATCACGATGATTTTTTAAAGCACCCATCATAAAAAATCTCTCCTTTTCCTCTTTTTTATCAGTGTTGACACATAAAAAGAGGTTCAGACACAAAAACAGGCTGTGGAGAAGACTTTCTCCACAGCCTGAGAAAAAAGATATGCATCTTGCATATCTTTTTTCTCTAATATTTTACATATATTGAGGTGCTATTTATGAAACAAATATATATTATTAGCGGTGTTTTACTTATTTCATTACTTACAATTTATATTTTGTTCAATACTTCATTCATACAACCTCATCCACCTTCCATAGAAAATAAACGAGAGCAACAAACCAATACTATTTCTTACGGATTGAAGGATAATCAAGGCCAACATATTAACAATGGTAGTACAATTACTAGTGAGGATAATAAAATTAATGTAACATTATCATTCGTACATACTATTAATGAAAACCGAAAATATGGATTAATTGTTCTAGAAGATTACGAACAAAAACCTTTTAAAATAGAAGATACTACTACTGAAATATCACACTATTTTTTTGATATGAAACCAAACAGTTCAATGACTACGAAAATCTCTTTACACACTTCTCCTGATGCAAGTGAATTAACCTTTTTAATAATTAAAAAACCTGAATACAAATTAAAAGATAATAACTTAAATAAAGCAGCTATTTTAGAAGATATTCTAAGTATGCGGTATTCAATGCATCTTCTTCAGAAAGAAAACGAAAAAATAAAACTCTCCCTTATAGATCCAAATGCTATTTTAAAAGATGGTCTTTACGAACCAGTATTTGTTACGAACCGTGAAGAGAACTTACAAACTGTCTTCTTTGAAAAGGAAGGCAAGCAATTAATTTTATCAAACGGTAATGAAAAAAATGATGAAATGACTTACGCAATCGTGGCTTTTAAAGATTGGAAACAAGTTGAAATATTTAACAATAGAAAAGTCGTTTATACTAAGGTTGCACCTGAAACGAGACAAATCTTTAATTTCACATTGCCTTCAGTAGATTAGGAAAGTAATTTTCAACTCGTCGCTTTTCCATTTCCTTTTAAAGTTAGCGAAGAAGATTATGTTAGTCAACAAGCATTCAGTTCCTTTCGTATCGTAATTGAAAATGAATAAGTTATACTGTGCACATTACAACAACCAAAAAAAGCCTACTCACACGAGTAGGCTTTTGAAACTATGAAAGTTTCGTCAATAACTGATTTAAATCTTTTTTCGTTTTCGTCGTTAATGATTTCATTTTATTAATATCGATTTTTTCTTTCTCCGCTCCTACAATTAACGGATACATACTTTGACCGATTGTTTTAGAATCCGTCGGATGTGATGCTTCTAGCTCTTTTTCAATCACATCCCACTTTTCATTAATTTGTTTGCCAAGCTTATTCACTGTTTCCAATTTTGGATTAGCAGCTAACTGCTTGTCCAAGCTATCAATTAATGCTACAACTTCTTTAACATTCGTTTTCACAGCAACACTTTTCTTCGGATCTTTCGTTGTCTTTCCGTTATTGTTTGTGCTTGTGCTTGTACTTGTACTTGTGCTTTGATCTGTTGTTTTCCCGCTAGTCGTTTGATCATTCGTTTTTCCTGTCGTCTCTTTTTCTTTTGTTTTTACATTTTCGTTTTGAGTTGACGTTTTGCCGTTACTTTCTGTCCCTGATGATTCTTTCGTATTTTTTGCATCCTTATCTGTTTTTTCATTTGAAGAAGTATTTGTTTCTTTTTCAGTATCTTTCGTTGTTTTTGACGCTTCATCTGCACTTGTCGTTTTTGCTTCTCCATCATTTTGCGCAGTTACTTGCTCTTTCTTTTCCGTTTCTTTATCTGCTGAAGGACTACAAGCTGCCATAGTAAGCATTGTACCAATTGTTATCGATGCGATAGCGACCTTTTTCATTTTCATATAAATCCCCCTATGTTTTACATAATTTATCCTCCCCTTTACGATTCGATTCCCCCTTAAAAAATCCCTTTTCATACGAATTATCATCTTTCCGACAGTAATCTTCATAATAATACGTACAAAAACTGATAAACTCATTTTAATATTCGAGTTTCTTCTACTTCATTTTTCTACTCGCAAGTAAAAGAAAAAGAGTATATTGTCACATTAAGAATTACTATCTTCATATGACGATATACTCTTCTATCAAATTTTTATCTTTCTTGACATTTTATTTATACAAAAAAATAAAATTTTCTTTCGTTTTTTGTTTCTCAACATTTGTTAACATAATATTTTTATGAATAACCACCATTCGAGTGAATGACTTGCCCAGTAACCCATTTCGCTTCTTCACTTACTAAAAAAGAAATTAAGCGCGCAGCATCCACCGGTTCTCCTACTTTACCTTGTGGGAACTTCCATACTAAATGATGCTTCAGCTCCTCTGTAATCCATCCTGTATTCGTCGGTCCTGGATCTACAGCATTCACTGTAATCCCCTTCTCCATCGCAACTGGTGCTACTGACTTTGTAAATGCTTCAATTGCCCCTTTCGTTGCTGCATATGCAAGTTCATCTGGCATTGGACCTACTGACTGTCCCGAAGTAAGATTAATAATACTCCCGCCCGTTTTAAGTGAATAATGTTTTATAAACAATGAACTTAATAGCATAGTAGCCCGAACATTAACTGTATAATGTTTATCCAACTGCTCTACATCTAATTCCTCAATCCTCGTATGAGTAGAATATACTGCATTATTAACTAGAATAGATGGATCACCTAACCGTTCTGATACCATATAAAACAAACGATTTGGCGAATAAGACTGCGATAAATTGATTTCTGCCATTTCACATCGAACATCGTAACTTTCAATTTCCTTTTTCAGCAAAAAGGGTTCTTGATCACTCATTCCCCATGGCATCGCTTTATCATACTTTGGCCAGTACGTGAAAAAAATGTCTATCCCCTTTTGAGCAAGCACCTTGCATACAGCTGCACCAATTCCATTCAGACGAGTTGCCCCTGTTACAATTGCTATTTTCTTCACCTTTTTCTCCTCCATCTATACACAGATCCCCTGCATGAATACAGAGGATCTATCTTCTTATTGAATATTTGACAGTATACGTTCAGCACCTAATTTTAACATTTTAATAAAGATATAATTTACAATCGTAAACATTACAAATAAAACAATAAACATAACCCACAGTCCGACATGAAGGAAGAAGTATAATACACTTACTCCCCCCACAATAATTAAAGCTATTAAAATATTAGCTAAAAAATTCCACAAAGTTGTATATCGACTTTTAAATAATTTCTGCTCTGTATCCCAATGAATATCTGCAGTTTGCGCGTCCCAGCGTGTTCCGATTAAATTAATTAATAACAACCCGTTCGCACTTAGTAAAAACCACAGTATCATAAAGACTGGAGAAATCCCAGCTACAACTGCCATCGTAATACCGAATACTGCTAAAATGATCACATTAATTAACCAAGCAGTGATTGCTTTCGCAAAAAAGATATCCGAAGCCTTTACTGGTAAATAACGATTCACAAACCAAGAGCTTCCATCTCGTGAAAATGACGTTGTTGCAATGACGTTACTACCCATTAAAAATAACGATGCACAAAGGCCAACACCAATTGCAAATCCCGTTGTCTCTGGATTGTTAATATACTCTGTAATAAACTTTAAATTTCCATCTTGCACAAATAAAATAAAGAACAACATAATTGGCATAACGAAAGTTTGTACAATGCAATTTAAGAAAAATTGTGGTGTACGGAATAACGTTTTAAATTCTTTTTTCACATACGCTTTTAAATGCGAACTTTGTACTGTTGATTTCTGTAAACCTTCCGCCGAAATAACTTGTTTCTTTGCTGTACTCGTTGAAAGTCCAATAACCCCTTTTAAATATGTACGCTCTGCTATGTAATAAAACAACACAAAGAAGACAAATGAAATAACTGCAAAGATTATTACATATAAAGGTCCCTTCCAATTTGCATTTTCTACTAATGCTACTGCTCCAAAATATGTAGTTGGAAAATAGTTTGTCATTTGTACTAAAAGAGAAGACTGGTTGTTTGCAAGGTAATCCGCAATTGCATCTTCAGAAAACGAACTTTTATTTTTCCACTGCAAAAACACGTTAATTCCTACAATAAATAGTATACTTACGATTCCAATAAATATATTTCCTCGGTCTTTATTTTTCGCTATATTTGTATACCTCATAATAACTGTCATCAGTAACGAAGCTAGTACTAACGGCACAATTGGGAAGAGTAAGTAAATGAAAATCATGTATATGTAATATGTAATAAATGCTCCACTTTTTAAACCGTACGTAATAAAGATCGGTAATAAAATAAATGAACTCATTACGTATTGTGTAATTAATACTGTTAAAAATTTGGCTGAAATAATTTGCGCTGGTTTTAATGGTAATGGTAATAACATTTCAATATCATTGCTGTAGTAAAATACAGTTAAAATGTTCGTAATACTCATTAAAAATACCCATATACTCGCAATCGCAAGTCCCATTGCGATAATCATTCCTGGATCTTGCCCTAAATGTATCATTCCCTCATACATTGCATGCGTGATAGAACCAAACAGTAAAAAGCCGACAAATAAAATAGCTGCAAATGAAAATACATACGCCCATCGCTTCTTCTTATCTGTTATAAAATCTGCGTAATTTAACTTTAATAGTACCTTCGTTAACGTCCAAATTTTACTCATTGCCCGTCATCTCCAAGAACATTTTTTCAAGTGATTCATTGGATTTAAAATGATCTCTCATTTCATCTAAATTTCCTTTAAACTGCAAATTCCCCTTATTAATAATAGCAACCCGGTCACATATTTTTTCCGCTACTTCTAATACGTGTGTAGAGAAAAATACAATCTTTCCTTTATCCGCATGCTCTCTCATCATTTCTTTTAAAATATATGCAGATTTCGGATCAAGCCCAGTTAATGGTTCATCTAAAATCCATACATCTGGCTCATGTACGAGCACACCAATAATAACGATTTTTTGTCTCATACCGTGCGAATAACTTTGAATTTGATCAGATAAAGCATTATAAAGATCAAACTTCTTCGCTAAAGACTCTATTCGTTCTTGTCGTACTTCTTTCGGCACTTCATACATATCGGCCATAAAGTTTAAATATTCAATTCCTTTTAATCGTAAAAACATATCTGGACTATCTGGTACATAACCAAACGTCTTCTTCGCTTCCATCGGCTCTTCCATAATATTTTTTCCGTTAATCGTAATAGTCCCTTTGTCCACCCCGTGAATACCAGTAATCATCTTAATTGTCGTTGATTTACCCGCACCATTCGGTCCTAAAAATCCAAAGATTTCGCCGCTAGGTACAGATAAACTTAAGTCTTTTACTGCATAGGTAGACCCATTATAACTTTTTGACACATTCGTAATTTCAATCATTCCATCCAATCCTTTCCTTAATTACCAAATAACTATATTGATATTATAGCATAGTTCTATTTTAAGATTTTTACATTTTTCAGTATATTTAACCTTTAAAATAAATATACACCCCTAATCCAACAACTAAAACGACAGCTAGTATAATATAAATCATTGTTAAGCGTTTAATATTCCCCTTTGTCGCTTTGCTATAATTTGCATCACCATTCCGCCCAATTAACACCGTCGCAATGACAGTAATCACTACAAGTAATACAACGATCATGATCCAAGTTAGCATTTCTTCCTCCCCCTCCTTACAACCATTTTACAATATTATCCTCTTTATTTCGCAGCATATTTCCTCTTTTTACTATTATTATGAAGCAAACTGGAAAACTATTATTACCATTCCTATCCAATTGTGATATATTTGTAACATAACGTGACTTATTTCTAACAACGTAAGGAGGACCTATCATGAAAACAACTTGGATAAAATATTTAGGATTTCTCGGTTTCTTCGGTTTCCTCGGATTTTTTTATGAAAAAGGATTGTTTACTATGTTCTGTTTCTTCTCCTTTTTCACATCGTATAGAACAGTTCAACACGATGAACTGTTTGAACAAATTGTCAATAAATCGTGTCGCAATGCATTTATCGTTACATTACTAACTACTGCTATCATTATATTTATTGAAATGTTATTTCCAAACTCTACGCTACAAGAGATTGATATCGCTCTTATTTTCGGCACACTCATTCTTACATTCGGTTTTTCTATGTTCTTTTATGATAAACCTGTTGATGAAATGGAAGATGCACCATGGCGTTCGTAACGAAGATAAAAGAATACCGCGCAAAATTGAACATGACACAAGAAGATTTAGCGAAGAGCGTTAGTGTGCGACGTGAAACAATTAGTCATCTCGAAAAAGGTAAATACAATCCTTCCTTACAACTTGCTCACGATATAGCGAAGGCACTACATAGTACGATTGATGAGATTTTTATTTTTGAGGATAAATAAAAAATACCGTCATTCTTTCCAAGAAGAATGACGGTATTTCTCATTGATTATCCATATAAAACCGCATGAAATACGCCTAATAGTAAGTATTGATCCTCCATGTAATCTCCATCATATGCATTCATCTCGATGTAATACATATCTTCCTCAAGACGAATATTCCAATCTGCAATTACATAGCCCTTTCGTAATAATTTTCCCATTCCAAATGAAGTTTTATGAACAACATATTCTTCTGCCTTATATGTAAAGGTAAATAAGAAATTTGCATCCAATAACTTTCCGTCACATACAAGTATTTCATGCTCTGCATCATGATTATCTTTGTACATTACTAAAATCCTTCTTTGGCGCTGCCTACTTACATCCTTTGCAATGACGCGAATATTGTCCTTACTATCCTTTATTTCATAAATAATATTACTACCAATTTTCGGAATGAAGTCCAGCACTCTCATCAACGTATTTTTATAATAACCCCGTACTACGCCTACTTGCTCACTTCCATTATAAAACTCTATCGGCGTCGTATCTGCTTTGCTATCACACGGTCGTTTGTAAGAGAGCTGCATCATTCGCTCTCCTCTTAAGTACTGATCAAACGTCACAGAATATTCTATCATGCGCAGTTCTTTATTTAACTCATACAAATAGCGTTGAACACTCTCTATTAATGTTGTAGTAGCTATACGCTCTTGAAGTTCAAATTCTTGCCAGCTGGAAAAAACATTCCATTGATTATGATCCTCTTCATAGAAGAAACCAAGAATTACCTCTTCACGGTCAGCCGTTTCATATTTCATAGGCACGTTCTGCCCATGTTGAACTTGTTCCATCCACTGACCTAAATAAATCCCCAGCTCTGCAACCTTCATACATGATTTTTGAAAAAATACGCTGTCACTCGCGCAAATCGTTACATCTCCTTCGATAAAGCCCTTTGAATAAGCATCATACCGTGGCTCATCCTTCTGCGGGAGATTCTTGTCTAACTCAAATAAAAACTTTAACATCCTTTATTCACCTCTAGTTGTTACACTAATCATACATGACATCGCATCACGCTAGGAAACTATTTATATACGCATATTTAATTCACGCATTATAACACGTGAATGACCTTGTATAGTAGCTCTATTTTTTTGTTCTATATCTTAGTATATGAATTTACATGAGCAATTTTTCAAATATATCTATCGCAACTTACAATATATCAACGATTTTTCAAATATATCTATCACAACTTACAATATATCAACGATTTTTCAAATATATCTATCACAACTTACAATATATCAACGATTTTTTCAATATATCGATTTTTCGACAAATATCAGCACAATTAAAATGAAGCTACCTTTTCTTCAGCCACTTCTACAATTTCTAAAATTTGTAGCAGACTCTCCACTTCATAAGTCGGGTTAACATCTGTCCCGTTTTCTTTCAAACTCGGATTATACCAACACGTATCAATGCCGTAATCTTCTCCGCCTTTCATATCAGAAGTTAACGAATCTCCAACCATTAGTACGCTTGATTTATCAGTAATCCCAAACTTCTCAAACGCATAATCAAAAATCTCACGTGCTGGTTTTTGATGACCAACTTCTTCAGAAATAATAATGTGATCAAAGAAATTACATAAAGGCGAATTTCCGATTCTTGATTGTTGCACCTTCGTATATCCATTCGTAATAATACCTAACTTGCAATCTTGTAGATTTTCACATAATTGTACTGCGCCTTCTATAAGATGTACTTCTTTCCCTAAGTTTTCAAGATATACATCACTAAATTGCTGTGCATCTACGTCTATATTATGAAGTGCAAATAATTGTCTAAATCGATCTACTGCTAATTCACTTAGCGTAATCATTTTATTTTCTAAATCTCTCCATAATCCATTACTAATCTCTTTATAGCTTGCAAGATAATCATTATACCCTGTAGGCATATCAAACTGTACAAACGCATTATGTAATGCGTGTCTTTCCGTTTCAGGGAAATCTAATAATGTATCATCTACGTCGAATAATATAACTTTGTATTTCATGATGTTCTCCTCAATTCCTATTTTAAAAGCTTCGTTCTCATTGCTTATAAATTTTTATATATTTCGTGATGAAGCGCTTTAACCCGCTCTTTATAGAATACACCTTTATCTTTTATTTTCAAATGTGCTATAAATAAGTTTGCTAGCATGACTGCTGTATCTAGTCTATAAAATAAACTAACAATATGAGGAGTAACATTAAAGATACTATCATTCTTATATCCAGCTTTAAATTCATCCCAACTAACCTCATTTGTTTCAGCTATTCTCATAAGCTCCAGCAATGGATGACCAATTAAAGCGTTATCCCAATCAACTATTGCTTTAACTTCTCCATTATACCCGATTAAATTGGCTGGTCGAATGTCCATATGTAATAAACATTTTACATGATCTGCTGTACTAAGAATATATTCAATTGTTTTTGTATCCGGAAGATTAATTTTACAGTTCGTGATTGTATTAAACCCTTCTATCCGTTTTACAATTCGTTCTGCTATATACTTACTAATGTGCTCTCTAATATTTTGTTTGTAATACAAACCATCAATTGGCATACTATGAAGATTGCTCACTAACTCCCCTATTTTGCATGCGGAAATTGGCGTACGATCAGCATACACACAATCCGAAATTAAAAAATCAAGTTCGGTTGAAAGATGCAATCCGTGTATCCTTGGTACTGGAATACCTTTTGAATGACAATACTTAGACAGCTCCGCTTCCTTTTGCAACGAAATCCGACTGTTAAATAAGTCTTCATTTATATTTTCCACTTCTCTTTCCCACGGTACTCGAAATGCTAAAGACCCCTTTTCTGAATCTCCTTGAAAAACAATATTTTGCACTCCCGTTCCAATCACCTTTAAATCTTGAATAGCTAGTTCCTTATACTCTTGACTTAGTATTGTTGCCAGCTTTTCTCTTAACCCCTCTGCTTTTACACGTGTATAAATCATTTTATCCCCCGACTCTTAAGTTCTTTTCATCCATTTTCTCCTCGGTGCACAACATCCTCATTAACAAAATTATAGCAACAATAGTAAAAGGAGGCTAATTCGCTCAGCCTCCTTCTCATTATTAATCTTCTAGCAATAACTCTTTCATTTCCTCTAACGAATCTTTCGTAAAGCCAAGAGCTTTTTCAGCGTATGCTTCAACTGATCCGTATTGCTTTTGAATTTCACCAATCGCAGCTTGCAAGTATTCAGCACGTGCTTCAAACATTGCACCTAATATCGCTCTGCTCTCATCGTTTTGTAATTTCGCACCTAAAAAGGCCATCATTTTTTCATTTAGCTTTTCACGGAATCCGTTACTTAGTAAGTAGTCTTCCATTACTGTTTTTTCTGGTACACCTAGTAAAAGTAGTAATAATGCTGAACCAAATCCAGTACGATCTTTTCCAGCTGTACAGTGGTTTACTAACGGTAAGTTTTCCGGGTTTTGCGCTAAGTTTAAGAAGCTTACGAACGCCTCGTTACCACTTACGAAATCTTGATTCATTTTTACAAGATACTCACCTGGTTTTCCTAACATAGAAAGGTCACCAACTTGGAAAAACTCATTAATATTTAAGTCTTTCGCTAAGTCTTGCATAACTGGTAAGCACACTTGACGAGCACCTGTAATCTCAGGATTTGGCTTATGCTTTACCTCAAAGTCTGTACGATAGTCACAAATTAACTTTAAACCAGACTTTTGTAAATAGTCGATATCCCACTCTGTTAGTCCTGCTAATTCTTCAGAACGGTATAATTTGCCCCATTTCACTTTACGTCCATCTGTCGTTTCATATCCACCCATATCACGGAAGTTAAACGCACCTTGTAATGGCAATCTACGCTCAGCTACTGTCACTGCTTGTCCATTACTTCCTACTAGTCTAAAATATGGACGTTCATTTTCACTCGGGTTTTCAATTGTATATGATAATTCTCCATTTACAGTTGCAAGTAGTTCTCCATTTTCTTCAATATGATCTGGTGAAGTACTCCAATAAATACGAACTTCTTCTATATTATTTTCCCACTTTATTTGTAACGTATTATCTTCAATTCTTTCTACAGTTGCTTGTAGCCAATTTCTTTGCTGCTCCATTCTTTCACCAACGCTTTCTCTTATAATTGAATCTTACCCTATTGTATTATGGGAATATCTATTTTGTCGTTCTCATTTTTCTTTTTATCTTACAAACAGGCGAAAAGTTCTTTTACTTGTTCACAATTTGTACACGGGTTCCCTCGAAATAATTATGCGATTTGTTCTTTTCCGTTAAGTATTCAAGGAAATATCGCCAGTTCTCTTGATATTGCTGTATGGTACAGGGCCCGCGTCCTTCCACATGTTTGATATGAATAAACATATTAAAATACTCTTGTAGAGTAGGACGAGTGTGTTCGGTAATTTCATTTGAAATATCTTTGATTCCTTCGTGTTTCTCCATACCCTTTCACACCTTTACATATTTTATATCTAATTATATAAGAGGAACTGTAGGATTCTCCACGGTACTTATTGGCGGAAAAAATAACAGGGAAAGATCTGTAAGGTAAAAGGTGGTAACATTAAAAAATAAGATATCCAATAAAGTTGAGATATAATATATTATTCGTAATGAAAATATTATATAGTAAAATTAAAAAAAGGGGTGAAACATCATTCGAGATTATTTTATACTAGATATTTTTTTGTGTTCTGCACTACTGATTGCATTCATTGTGGGATTGGTTGTTTTTTATAAAAAGAATAGAAAGCGAAAGAAGAGGGAATTCTGGCAAGGGATAGTAGTTCTGTCTATTTTCGTTATCTCTTCAGTTTATTTGTTAGCTTCTACTCTTCTGGAATTAAATTATTATCTAAAAGGAAATGTTAGTAAGGTAGAAGGTGAATGCTATATCACTGTAAATGAAAACCACTATAAATCTTCAAGAGTAGACATTGAAATTGATGATTTGTTCTTAGTAGCAGATCAATTAGAACTCCCAGACATAGAAGAGGATTATTACATGTGTAAAATAGAATATTTACCATTTTCAAAGGAAGTTACCCGTCTGGAGTATGAATGATGTTTAGAAATACATAGAATGATAACGTTAGCCGCTACGTTTCTTTTTACGAAGTGTACACTCTTCTATCATGGTCAGCACTAGATATTGCAAAGCAACATGGATACTAATCAGAATCAAATGATACGAATAGTGATGAACAAATGAAAGGTAAGCGGCACTTATCGGGATTCCAAGAAAGAGAGAACCCCACTTGTTTTTTGTGAAAAAGTAAAGGGATGTAGCAACTAAAACACCGATAAGGATTGCTTCCCAGTAAACATACCAACTTACGTCACGAACAAATATGTCTAAAAAGTAATACATGGATACTCACTCCTTTTAATAAACTTTCGATAGTTTTTTTCGAATCCTGCCAATTGGATAGATAAGCGTATTGTGTTGGAGGTATTTAGGTTATCTGAAAGAAAACTTATGTCAGTGGATTCACATAATGAATGCATGACTTCTAATTTTCCCCTACAAATACTTCGTATTATGTACCTTTCTGCATGGTTCAATATCTAAACTATGTTCTTCATTACGTTATCAGTCATAGTAATGACTGATAACGTAATTTTACTCATAAAAATGCCTATTAAAAACTTTAAGTAAATTTCATACATATAATTAGATATACACTATTTTTGAGCCCTAAACTCCCGCTAAATGAGTTCGAGAGAGCGCATTATTCCTCCTTTAAAACTCCCTCACATACCGCTCAGTACAACTCAGCAACTGACATCCGTTCTTTTCAAAAACATCCTTCATCCACTCATTTTGTATATTTGTCTCACCAATATAATAAGATGCACCTATTTCCTTTAAGACAAACATCGCACCTGCAAATAACGCAGCTTCATATCCCTTATTACGCATATTTGGAGTAACTGCGAAGTACATAAGTTTCCCTTCTTCTAACGCACCTCTTTCAATATGTGGAATTACAATTCCTATCAGCTCTTCACCTACACTCGCTATTAAACAATGTTCTTTCCACTGCTCACCAATTTCTTCTAGCATCATATGCACAAATTGATCATGAGCGACTGGTTCTCCCGTTGCTTCATTCCACAGTGAATAAAAAGCCTCTTCTCCAACTTCTTCAATAAGCTTAAAATCAATTTCACTTTCTACATCTTCTACTTCATATATATCTTTAAATACAATCATGTTTTCAGTAACATATTCAAATGAATACGTTTCAAAACATTTTTTATACACATCATAATTTGGACTTTTTGAAGAGACTTCAAAATGTAGTTTTTCTAATCCATCTTTTTCAGCTTCAGCAACGTAATATTGCACCATCTCTTCTAATTGCTCTTCTGTAAAAACCTCTGCATTATTTTCTTTTATCATAATAGAAGAAGCACTTCTCCTTATTTTAAAATGTTTTTCTAACTGTTCTATCGTCGTCATATTCTTCCCTCATCTATATCATACTCGAATTTCTAATCGTTCTCCTTGCATGAGCAGGATTGTCCTTGAATATATAGAATACTAGAAAAGATCGCATCTTTAAAGTGCGGAGGAGGTTCTCCATTGGATATTACAGCATTGCAACAACAGTTAGAGCTTATACAACAAAATGACTACACGCAACTGCAACATATAGACGTAAATGAGTTAACTTTGAACATGCTTCAGTATATCGGAACGACTGATAGCTACGTTCGTTACCAACTTATATATAAATGTTTTGCGCATTTCATTCATCATGAATTCCTTATGGACGATCAGCTGAAATTACTTCTGCAAACTTGTTTAAGTGATGAGTATTTATATTGTGACATTTACTCCCCACATACAGATGGGGTTTTCACACGTTCTTACACTGTTTCGTTAATTGCGTTAATACTCCAATTCGCTAATTCGCACTACTTTTGTACAGAGGAGGATATCGAAGAAATAAAAAATAAACTCATTACATACACAAACTTAGAAACGGATTTTCGGGGCTATATTGAAAATAAAGGATGGGCTCATTGTCTTGCTCATGTATCTGATGCCTTTACTGAAATTGTTCATAATACGTATACAACTTTTGAATGGTACGAAGAATTAATTCATTGTTTATTAAATAAAATCTTTATTCCATCTGACCTTTTTCATAATAACGAAGATGAACGCATTGTTACTCCATTACTAGCAATGCTGTATCATGATTTTCCTCAGAACGATTTAATTTCTATTATTCATAAAAAAATAAAAAGGCTTCCTCAAATTAGAAAACGCCTTTCGCTTAATGAGTATTGTATTTTATGTGCCAATATTAAAACCTTTTTACGCACATTATTTTTCAGAACGAAAGATGACCATAACTTAGCCTTTACAGCACGTAAAACAGAAAGAATGTTAAAAGAACTTCCTAACTATTATTAAATACAAGGAGCAATGACATGGGTTATATTGAAGATATGAGAAATTTAGTAGGAAATCATCCACTTATTCTAATAGGATCACACGCCATTATATTAAATGAAAAAGATGAAGTATTGCTGCAGCTCCGTACAGATTTTAACCGCTGGGGCATTATTGGCGGTGCCTTAGAATATAACGAAACGTTAGAAGATGCTTTAAAACGAGAAGTGTTTGAAGAAACTGGACTTATTATTAAAAATCCAGAACTATTCCGTACATACTCAGGACCAGATTTCTTTCAAATCTATCCAAATGGCGATCAAGTACACGGTGTACTCGTTGTTTATATTTGCCGCGAATTCCACGGTGAGCTTGTATGCGACCATACGGAATCGAAAGAACTACGCTTCTTTTCACTTGATGAATTACCTAATAATCTTCCTCCTGTTATCGAGAAGATTATTACAGATTATCTAAAAAAATAAGGGAACGCTTAACGTTCCCTCTCAAATCCAATCCGTTTTTTAATTTCCGCTAAATTTACCTTCGCAATAGCGCGTGCCTTCTCAGCACCGTTTTCTAATGCTTCATATAATAAATCCGGCTCATTCATATACATTGCGTACTTTTCACGAGGTCCAGCTAACTCACGATCTACAACGCGAAACAACTCTTTTTTCACATCGCCCCATCCGATTCCAGTCTCATATTTTTCACGTAATGACTGTACTTCGTCTTCTGTCGCAAACTCTTTATATATCATAAATAATGTTTCTAATTCTTTCGGTTCATTTGGAAGTGAAGAGTCTGTTTTGATTTTAAATATTAACTTTCGAAGTTTTTCTTGCTCTGCAAATAATGGGATTACATTTCCGTAACTTTTACTCATCTTCCTTCCATCAAGACCAGGTAAAATAGCTCCTTCTTCTTGCACTACATACTCCGGTAGTGTAAATGTCGTGCCAAATGTATGATTAAAATACGTCGCAATATCACGCGCGATTTCAATATGTTGAATTTGGTCTTTTCCGACAGGTACATGTGTAGCTTGAAATAGTAATATGTCGGCTGCCATTAAGATCGGGTACGTATATAACCCCATGTTCACTCCCGCATCGACCTCTAACCCTGCTTCTTTATTTTGCTCCACCTTCGCTTTATACGCATGAGCACGGTTCATAAGACCTTTCGGAGTTAGGCAAGCTAAAATCCAAGCTAATTCTAGAATTTCCGGTACTTCTGTTTGCCGATAAAAAACAACATCTTCCCCAAGTCCAAGCGATAACCAAGTAGCTGCTACCTCTTTCGTATAACTGCTGAACTTTTCTGAATCATGCACAGCATTTAATGCATGATAATCAGCTATAAAGTACAATGCTCTTCCTTCATTATTCTTTGACATTTGTAATGCAGGTTTAATCGCACCAATATAATTCCCTAAATGCGGATAACCTGTCGGCTTAATTCCTGTTAACATTATTTTTTCACTCACACTAACTCCTCCTTTCTCAAAATAAAAAGAGCCCCTCATCCTTAAAAAAGGACGAGAGACTCCCGCGGTACCACCTTAATTAGCTATCATTAGCTCACTTCATACTTCAATAACGTGAAGTAACCGTCTTTACCTACTCATTTCAGTTAGAAGCTCCAGAGCCCATTCCATATTCATCCCTTACTGATTCTCACCACATATCAGCTCTCTGAAAAGTTTCGAATATGTACTCTTCTCTTTCATTGCTTTTTCGTTATTTTTTACAGTTTATCACATTTCTCATTGACTTGAACATAAATTTTCTGATTTATACAGTAGAAAATTTTCACTTGAACTGTCTAATAGTATGTAATTTTAATATTATTACTGTTTCCTTTTCTGAATCACTTATTACAGTATAAATTACATTTTGCAAATTTATCCACACTCGAGATATCCTGTTCTACATATACAAAATACCTTCATTTCTTCAAATAATAAAAAAATTACTAAACACCGTAAATTTATATACCGTATAAGATATAGTTCAATCAGGACTGTCTATATTATATTTACATTCATATCATTTCACCATAGAGACTCACTTCATTTTATCCTACTTTATTAATTCTTCACTATGCACTTCATATCGATATTTCGGATTTATATGGGAGTTTCTCGCTACAATTTGAAACTTTTTATCACCATGTTTTAATTCATCTGTTGTCAACGTGAATTGCTGATTAGAGGCGTTTGTTTCTACTAACTTAGTATCCCCATATTTTAACATTACACTTCCAACATCTTTTCCTGCCTTTCCAGTTACTACGCCTTCTTTAGTATCCCATTTCAATTTTCTTAATCCATAATTATACCCATTCTCATCATATGGTTTTCCTGTTCTCCATTTATTTGATTCTACACCTCTTAATTTATTATTTGTATAATCTCCATATTTTTCATCATTGATGCCAACTTTATTATTTTCATTCCAACAATTATCCGTAACAGACCCATTATTTCCTGTTCCAATTATCTCAATGGGTGCATGTCCTTTTTGCTTCGTATCATCTGTAATCAGACTAGATTTTTGAATCCACCCCACCTGATTCCCTCGAATCTCAAACTCTTTATTAGAATTATTTAAAATGATACCACCTCGCTTCACAGAATCACTTTTAACCCAACCAATCTGATTGTTCTCTACTAGAATTCCTTCAGTTAATTTTAGAGCAACACCACCAAACCCCGAGGAATCATCTTCTGGTTCTACTTGTTCAATAACATTATTCATAATCTTTGTTTCTTTAATATAACCAATATTTTCTTTATATCCTTCATCTAATGGATTTAATAGTTTGCCATTTTTCTCAATAGGGAAGGTCTGGTTAGTACCCCAAACCGCAATACCTACTTCTGATTTTTTGTTATTCTTCGGCTTCCATTTATCAATATGCTCAGCAGCATTTATATAATTCTTTTCCACTGTAATTTTCTTTGGTGGATAGTAATATTTCCCTCTATATTCGAGTCCACCTATTACAATTGGACGAGCAATACCTACAAAAATATTATTAGTAAATTCCATGTTCTCTCCACTGTGAGTATCCAATCCTTCCCAATAGCAATTATCAATAAACACACTGTCTCGCACCTTCACATTTTTACTAATTGGATATTTTGCTTGTAATTTATAACCCGGATTTGGAGGTTCTTTCATTTTGCGCATGGACAGCGCTATGTTATAGTTCTTACCAATCTTTCCTTTCTTATCTTCACCTCCAATGTTTCTAGTCACCACATTTTGTATCTCTGCCGTTTCTATAGAATACCCTATAATTCCGCTATTTCCGGCATTTTCAACCAACATCCTCTTTTCTCCATCTACTGCCACAGATTTAGAACCCTTAATATGTAGTCCTTTAATTAAATCAAGCGTTATTCCATCTCCTGTAATATTTCGAATAACAACATCCTCTATCATAATATCCTTAAGATAATCGCTCTCATCAGGTAAAGTTGCTTCTCCTCCCTCGGTATAATGTCCTCTTGCAACAATACCATTTTGAAGTGGATTAGACTTTTCATTACCTTTCTCTCCATCTAAAGTGATATTTTTCAGTACCGTATGGCTTTGCATACGGATAATCCCCTGATAATATTCTTTGCCATCTATAATTTCCATTGGTTTTTTTGGAAATTCCCCAAAACTCCGAACTAATATTGTCTTTTGGCTTTTCCCTCGTAATGTAGTTCCTTCAGGTAAAAAAATTTCATTTTTAAAATTCCACTTACCTTCTGGTACCTCAATGGTTCCTTTATTTCCTTGCTCATTTACAGGTAAAGACTTTACTTTATCTGTAGCTTGCTTCATAGCCTTATCATTACCTTTTACCATTGAATATGTATCTATCTCATGGCCTAAGTTGTTTAACACCCGTATTAGTGGAGCGTTTTTATTTTCTGTTTGACTAGTCGAAACCGCAAAAGCTGACGAAGGTAAATAAGCATTCCAAATAAAAAAGATAAATGCGAAACTAAACAATCCAACCTTATAAATAAATTTCATTTTATATCATTCCTTTCTATATTTTTCATTTTTTTCCAATTACTATCCCTATTTTACATTTCCTTTTATTGTAATTAAAGGTTGTATTGTGAACAAAATAGTAATTTTTTACTTTCTTATAAAAAGTATCAACTATCACACAGTTGTTCTTAACGTTGCAAAAATTATTGTCAAACTTGTTCCGTTATATTAATTCTTAAGTTTCCGTCTTCTATCAAGAGCTTATACCTTGACAAATCATAAATATGATTTGTGATTAACACATCTCTTATAATTCATTCCATTTATTTCACTCCCTTTGCATTTTATATTTCTTTATGAGGAGTTAATGGTGAGAGAACCTAACTTAAACACCATGCTTATACTTAATTTGAAGTAATCCTTAGAAATGGATTAATAGGCAAGTACATACGCTAATCACCTATTAATAAAAAAGCGCTAAAACAGTTCCCACTGTTTTAGCGCTTTTTTTCACGTATTCAACTTAACAAATCTATAACCGTGTGTAACTAACACTTTTAATATCGCATATCCTGGAATGGCCAAAATAATGCCCATAATCCCGAATAAGTTTCCGGCAGTTAAAATGATAAAAATGATAGTAATCGGATGAATATCTAACTTTTTACCCATAACTTGCGGAGAAATAAATTTACCTTCTGCTAATTGTACAACCATCATAACGATAATTACTTTTAACACCATTGCTGGCGAGTCGATAAATGCGATAATTAACGCTGGTGTAATCGCGATAATTGGTCCTACGTACGGAACGATATTTACAATCATCGCTAAAATCGCAAGTAATACCGCATATTTAATACCAATAATAAGATAACCAATTAATAGCATAATACCGATAAATAAGCTGACGATAATTTGACCTCTAATATACGAGCTAATCGCATAATGCATATCATCTAGTATTCTCATTGCTGCTGGTTGTCTTTGCTCTGAAATAAACTTTAAAAAGTGATTCGGCAATTGCTCACCATCTTTTAAAAGATAGAACAATATAAATGGAACCATTACAAATGTCAAAACAACCTCTGTAACAGTACTCAAAAATCCAGTTACATTCCCAGTTACTGATGATAATGACTTTGTAAAATCAACTGTGTATTCTTTTACCATATTCGCAACATTAATATTTAAATTCTCCTGAATTTTACCGAGTAAATTACTTTCCCCGAATCTACGTGCTGCTTGTTCAATCTCATGGCCAAAATACGGTAAGTTATCAATTAATGCATCAATTTGATCTTTAATAATAGGGATAACCGTTACAACTAAAAATACAAATAATCCTAGTACGATTAAATATATGGAAGCTATCGATACGATTCTTGAAACACCTTTCTTTTCTAAAAGCGAAACGAATGGATGCAAAATATAAAATAGCACGCCTGCTAATAGTACTGGGAAGAAAATTGTTTTTAAAAATACGATAAACGGTGTAAAAACAAATGATATTTTTGTTAGCAATAAAATATTAATGAACAATAACGCAAATCCAAGTAATACCGCCAAATAATTTTGTTCTCTAAAAAACTTTCTTAACTTATCTCTTTTTCTTATATTTATTTTCTCCAATGAAACCACCTCTTCGAATGATGAAAAGCCCTTATTCAGGGCTCTTCATCATAATCTATATCTCTATTTCTTTGCAGCTTTCACTACAAATGATACAATAAGAATTAACACGATTGCACCTAATAATGCCGGCACGACATGAATCCCACCAAATGATGGCCCAAAGGATCCAAATAATCTACCACCTAACGAAGCACCTAATAAACCTGCGATAATATTTCCGAACATACCACCTGGGAAATTTTTACCGGTTATAGAACTAGCAATTGCACCTATAATAGCACCAACTATTAATGTGATAATCCATCCCATTTTTAGTCCTCCATTTCTATTATAGTTTGTATGATTCAATACAAACATATGTATTTATCATTGCTAATCATATTTCACTATAGAAATATATTTACTACTATTTTGCATATGGAGATACATATATTATATGCAAAAAAGAAAAATATTGTCAAACTAACCCATAAAGCAATTATATTCATATACCATATTTAAAGGAGGCTTCATTATCTATGATTCTTAAGTTAAATTCCACTTCTTTTGAAGTAGCAACCTCCATTTTACAGGTTCAAATTCCAGCTTATAAAGTTGAAGCAGACTACTTAAATAGTACTGCCATACCTCGTTTATATGATACTGTAAACGATATTCAAAATTGCGTTGAAACATTCTATGGATATTTTTCTGAAAATAAACTTGTCGGTTTTATTTCTTTTGTACAAGAAGAAAAACTAATCGATATCCACAGGTTAGTTGCATCACCCAATTTTTTCCAAAAAGGAATCGCAACGAAACTCCTAATTTATATATTTAACATGTTTCCCTCTTCAATGGCATACATTGTACAAACAGGTAAAGCGAATACCCCTGCTATTACTTTATATAAAAAACACGGATTCATTACAGTATCAGATACAATACTTCCTGACGGTATGATTCTTACGCAATTAAAAAAGACAGAATACACAAAATAATTTGACTTGTTCGCTCCTTTATGTTATTTTTTACTTTATAAAACCTTTTGCTGAGTCCAAATTTTGGAGCGGGGGAACCATTTTTGTAGCTATGCTACTTGGGGCGAATCTTTTTTAAGTAGGGAAACTCTCACTTCCCGAGTCCGACAGCTAACCTCGTAAGCGTAATGGGAGAGGAAGGTGCTTTTTGCCTATGTTACACATTTTGCCTCCTTAATTATAAATATGGGATCGATATCAAATAGTCACCTATATTTATAGAAAAGGAGAATGTATTATGTTACGTTTATCTGATCACGCAATTAAAATGATGGAGCAAAGACTTCGAATTGAAAAACAACGCACATATCAAGCAAATAAGGTTGTAGATAACTTACATCACAAATACTTCTTTCAGCATATTTTTCAACCGAAAAGATAAAGAAAATGTTTATTTAATATTAAAAAACACAAGGTGTGTCTTACAAAGATATTCCTTGTGTTTTTTATATTCTTTATAAAATTCTCACTACATTTAAGCTTGCTGTAATCGCACCTGCTATAGTAGTCACATGCCCTACACCTAACGGGCCATTTTGTAATATTAATGTTGAATTGGCACTCGTCACATTCACAAGAAGTGTATTTGAAATGGCTGGTTCGATTACTACAGTTGATGTCGTTACGTTTTGTATAAAACTCCCTGTTAGTTGCGTTCCATTTAATAGCAATCTAACAGATACTGTCTCATTCCCACCATTTGCATCCCCTTGAAAATAGTAGCTTACTAAATATATTCCTGGCGTCGTTACTGTGACTGTCGTAGCACTAGTTAAAGATACACCAGTTCCATATACAGTGGATCCAGAATTAATTGGGATGTTGGCATTTGCTGCAATTGTGCTTGTTGATGTAGAAAAGAAATAGCCTCCACCTGTTGATATAGCAGAAGGGCCTGTTGCTCCTGTTAAGCCTGTTGGACCCGTGGCTCCTGTTGGGCCTGTTACTCCCGTTCCCCCTGTTGCTCCAGTTATTCCTTGTATGCCTTGTATTCCGGTCGGTCCAGTTGCACCAGTCACTCCCGTCTGACCTGTTGCTCCCGCCTGACCCGTTACACCTTGTGGACCTTGGATTCCCTGTGGACCTTGTGGACCAGTTGCTCCTGTCGGGCCGGTTGCTCCATTCGGACCCGTTATCCCCTGTGGACCTTGGATTCCTTGAGGACCTTGTGAGCCCGTTGCTCCTGTCTCGCCGGTTGCTCCAGTTGGACCGGTTGCTCCTTGTGGTCCTTGAATTCCTTGTGGACCTTGAGGACCCGTTGCTCCCGCCTCGCCGGTTGGACCGGTTGGACCGGTTGGACCCGCCTGACCAGTTATTCCTTGTAGACCTTGAGGGCCTGCCTGACCAGTTGGGCCTTGTGGACCTTGCACGCCTTGTATCCCCTGAATTCCTTGGGGGCCGGTTGGACCAATTGGACCTTGGATTCCCTGAATTCCTTGAGGACCCGTTGCACCCGCCTGGCCGGTTGGGCCTTGTGGACCTTGCACACCTTGTATTCCTTGAGGACCAGTTGGGCCTATACTTCCTTGTGGTCCCTGAATACCTTGTATTCCTTGAGGACCAGTTGGACCTGTTATGCCACTCGGACCTTGTATGCCTTGCACTCCTTGAGGACCGGTTGAACCACTCGGACCTTGGATTCCTTGTAGCCCCTGTAAACCAGTTGGACCGGTCGCTCCCCTTACTCCTTGCTCACCTTGTATGCCTTGTATCCCTTGAGGGCCGGTTGGACCGATTGGCCCCTGTGCCCCTTGCACTCCTTGTGGACCAGTCGGACCGGTTGCTCCTACCGGTCCCTGGATTCCTTGTAGACCTTGCGGACCAGTCGGACCGGTTACTCCTTGTATCCCTTGTGGACCTTGAATGCCTTGATCACCCGTTGGACCCGTTGCCTCCATCGGTCCCTGTACTCCTTGCAAACCTGTTACACCAGTTGCTCCGGTCGGTCCCTGGATTCCTTGTACCCCTTGAATTCCAGTCGCTCCTGTTGCTCCGGTCGCTCCTGTTGCCCCTGTTGCTCCAGTCGGACCAGTTGGACCCCCTGGTGATCCTGCTGGACCGGTTGGACCAGTTGGACCTCCTGGTGGACCAGTTGGACCGGTTGCTCCAGTCGGGCCAGTTGCAGAACCTGTCGGACCAGTTATCCCAGTGGCTCCTGTTGGGCCGGTTGGACCTGAATCACCTTGTAAACCGGTTGGACCAGTCGGACCGATTACACCTTGCACTCCTTGTATTCCTTGTATTCCTGTTGGACCTACCTGCCCCATTTCTCCCTGGGGACCTTGTAAACCTTGAACACCAGTTTCCCCTTGTGGACCCATTGGTCCTTGCTCCCCTTGAATTCCTTGAGAACCAGTTGGACCGGTTGGACCAATCGGACCCTGTATTCCTTGTATTCCGGTTACACCTTGTAAACCACTACCTCCTAAATTACCTTGCACACCTTGTATACCAGTATTTCCAGTTGGTCCAGTCGGACCAATTTCCCCTTGCACTCCTTGTATGCCTTGTATTCCTGTTGGGCCGGTTGGACCGATTTCTCCTTGCATTCCTTGTATGCCTTGTATTCCTGTTGGACCGGTCGGACCGATTGGGCCAGGAATTCCTTGTATCCCTTGAATACCAGTTGGACCAGTCGGACCTCTTTCTCCTTGTATTCCTTGAACACCTTGTATTCCCTGTGGGCCTCGTTCTCCCATAGGTCCTTGATTACCTTGAGAACCTTGTGGTCCAGTTAAACCAGTTGGGCCGGTTGGACCATTTTCTCCTTGCACCCCTTGCACTCCTTGTATTCCTTGTGGGCCGGTTGGACCGATTGGACCTTGTACGCCTTGTATTCCTTGCGGTCCAGTTGGGCCACCTAAAGCACCAGTTGGACCAGTTGGACCGGTTGGACCAGTGGGCCCCGTAATACCTGGCGGTGGAAAAGGAATAGGTGCTTGAAACTTACTACACTTATCTTGATTCTTCACAAGCATCTCCCCCGTTATAACTAACGTATCAAACTATTTTTAATACATTTAAACTAGCTGTTATCACACCAGATAATGTCGTTACATGCCCGATAGCTAACGGACCATTTTGTAAAGACAAAGTTGCATTTGAAGAAGTAACTTCAATGACCATCGTATTCGAAACTGCTGGTTCTAATATAAAAGTACCTCCTGTAACATAAAAAATAAAACTCCCTGCGACTTGTGTTCCATTTAAAGTAAGCCTCACTGAAATTGTTTCATTTCCGGCCGTTGGATCACCTTGAAAATAATAGCTTACTAAATAAATTCCCGGCGTACTTAACGTTACAGTTGTTGCATTTGTTAAACTGACATCAGAACCAAAAACTGTAGATCCAGAATTAATTGGTATTAACGCATTCGCTGCAATTGTACTCGTTGAAGTAGAAAAGAAATAACCGCCCCCACTAGGTAAACCAGTCGCTCCTGTCGGTCCCACCACGCCACTTGGGCCCTGACTACCTTGTGCTCCAACTGGGCCTATACTACCACTAGCACCTGTCACCCCACTTGCTCCAATTGGGCCTTGCAACCCTTGAATACCTTGTATCCCTTGTATTCCTTGCGGACCCGTTGCACCTGTATTGCCTGTCGTTCCCGTTATTCCTTGTATTCCCGTAATCCCTTGCACTCCTTGCACACCTTGTGGTCCAGTTGCCCCGGTTGCTCCAGTAGCCCCAGTTTCACCCGTTGCACCTGTAATTCCAACATTTCCTTGTGGGCCTTGACTACCTTGCGCCCCTTGGACTCCTTGTGGGCCTGTTATACCGACTTCCCCTGTATTTCCTTGGGGACCTCTAATTCCTTGTGCACCTGTTGGACCGATAATTCCTTGCACACCTTGTATTCCTTGCACTCCTTGCGCTCCTGTTGGACCCGTTATTCCTTGTAATCCTTGAGGACCTTGCAAACCGATAGCTCCAGTCGGTCCTATTATTCCTTGCACTCCTTGAGGACCTTGGGCACCTTGTGTACCTGTCAATCCGGTAGTCCCTTGTATCCCTTGAACACCTTGAGGACCTTGTGTTCCAGCTGCTCCTGTTTCCCCTTGAATTCCTTGTACGCCTTGGATTCCTTGTGCTCCTTGAGCTCCTTCCGCTCCTGTAACACCAACTGGACCAGCTATCCCTTGTATTCCCACCATTCCTTGTGCACCTGTTGGACCTATCACACCTTGAATACCTTGAATACCTTTAGGACCTTCTGCACCAGTTGGACCAGTTACTCCCAGCGGACCTTGTATTCCTTGAGAACCTTCTGCACCCGTTGGACCTGTTATACCTTGGTTACCTTGAGGACCTTGTGCTCCTTGTACTCCAACTGCTCCAACTACACCTTGGGCACCTTGCGCTCCCCTTACACCTTGATGACCTGTTGGACCTGTTATACCTTGCACACCTTGCCCTCCAATTGGACCTATCCCTCCGCTTACACCTGTTGAACCGGTCGCACCCGTTGGACCTGTTGGACCTCCTGGTGGACCGGGTGGGCCAGCTGGTCCAGTCACTCCACTAGAAGGGCCAATTGGACCGGTCACTCCCGTCGGACCGCCCGGTGGTCCTTCTGAGCCTTGAGTACCAATACTACCCGTCGCTCCTGTTATACCTCTTATTCCCTTTATCCCTTGAAAACCTGTTGCTCCCGTTATACCTTGTATTCCTTGCACACCTTGTGGTCCTTGTAAACCTATTACACCTGTTATCCCCTTTATTCCACTTATACCTTGGGCACCTTGCATTCCAGTAGAACCAGTTGGACCCACTTCACCTTGTATTCCTTGAGCTCCTTGTGGGCCTTCCTCTCCAGTAATTCCTTGTATACCTTGGAAGCCGTCTTCTCCTTGTATACCAATAGCCCCTTGCTCTCCTTGTATTCCTTGAACACCTTGAGGGCCTTGTGGACCAGTTACACCCGAGACTCCAGTTACGCCTCTTTCTCCCTGCATTCCTTGTGCCCCTGTTTGTCCTCGCTCACCTATTTCCCCTTGTATTCCTTGTATACCTTGTATTCCTTGACTACCAGCAGGACCCGTAGCTCCTTGTATTCCTTCTAATCCTTGTACTCCAATATCACCAATTAGACCTTGGTTTCCGATTAATCCTTGAGCACCTTGGAGACCAGTTGGGCCAGTTATACCTTGCTCTCCTGTATCACCAATAACTCCTTGTATTCCTTGTGCTCCTGTTGTCCCTCGGGGACCTTGTATCCCCCTGATACCTTGAGGACCTTGGGGCCCAGTTGCTCCCGTCGGTCCAGTCACCCCTGTAGGACCAACAGGACCTTCATGCCCTCCAGTTGGACCGATTGGACCACTATTACCTGTCGGACCCGTTGCTCCTATAAGCGGAAGAGGCAGTGCCACTCCAAATTTTTTGCACTTTCTATGATGACGCACAACAATCCCCCTTCCCCAAAATAATTACACCTTTTATATGAAATGCATTTTTATAAGAAAAGTACACCTTTGACCTCATTTTTTTAAAATAAAGAAGCCTATCATTTCATCTATTTGAAACGATAGGCTGCTTTTTATAAAACACTTTACTTTCTCGCCTTAATAATAAAAGTAATTGGCACCATTCTAGCTTTATATAAAGAATAGTATTTCGTAGACATAGACAGGTCAGCTAGTTCTTCATCAAATGAGCTCGATGGTCCAGGCTCTTCTATTAATAAAAAGATGATTATGCCTTTTACAACCAAACAAATAGCACCCACCTATAAAATCCGTTTCAAATTCTAACCCTGGAACATATCCAGATTTGATACGTTCTACCATTGTTTTATAACAATTATTCTCTTCTGTATATTCCTCAATTAACTCTTTCTTATCATTTTCTGTCCAGTTTTCTTCTACTTCTTCATTCTGAACATCTTCTATTTCTGCTTTTTTCGCTTCGATAGATTCCCGTATAACTTCATTTATACGGGAGAAATTATTCGTTTTATATAGAGCATACACAAATCTACTAATCCAATTAGGACTTTTCCAGCATTCTTTATATCCCTTTTCGAACCATTCAATTGCTTCTTTATAGCAATTCAACTCAACATATAAATCTGCTACATTAATTTCCCCTAAAAAATTATCAGATTCCCTGTTAAAAGTATCTAACTTCTCTTTTGCTTCTGTCGTTCGTTCTAAATCAATTAAACATTTTACATAGCTATACATGATATAGTCCGAATCCCCTGCAACTCGCAAGAAAAAGTCTGAAGCTTTTTCCAGCTCTCCAAGGTTATAATGCGCTACAGCTACATTATGATATGCTTCATCTGATGGTTGAATCGAAATAGACTTTTGTAATGCTTCTTTCGCTTCTGTCCATTTTTCTTGTTTCATGTAAATGTCCCCTAAGATGTTATAAGGAAAGTATGAAGAAGGATTAAACTTAACAACTTCTCTTATTAATTCAAGAGCTTTATCATCATTCTCTTTCTCATAAAAGTACATCCAAGCCAGATTATTGAGAGATTGTACGTCTCTAGATTCATGTACTGCTTGTTGAAACAGTTCCATTGCTTCCTCATATTTATTTTGTTCAAACATTTCAATTGCCTTCTCATTAATGTTCAAATAACTACCTCCGAAGTAAATGAATTCATCTATTCCCTATCATTATTGTAAAATGTAAAAATTATAATTTCTATAAAAAAATTTCTTTCTCTCGTCTACATTTCGATTGAAATAGAAGCTAAAACACAAGAATTTACAACAATCAGTAAATTCTTCAATCTCCCTTAAATTGGATATACACCCTGTTTTAATTTACATATTATGGTACAATTAAGGGGGGGTACTAACTAAACATTTACGCTCCACACTAGTAATCTAGCAATACCAAAATCAAAAATCACATAGAATCGGAGGGGATGTTATGAAACAGAAATTACTTGTTCTTCTATTCACTGGAATCATATTATCAGGATGTTCAACTATAGCAGAGAATTCTTTAGAAAGCGGGAAAGGCAGTATGGAATTATTAACACCAACGATTACAGCAAAAGATAATGAATTAGAAATTAAAACTAAAGGCATTGATGAAAATAAAGTAACTTTTATTTATGTTGCTAATAAAAAAGTGTTGGAACAAAAACTAAAAAATGGTGAATCCTACAAACTTAACATTAAAGATATCGAACACGCTCATAGGACGGACTACAAACCAAAAGTTCAACTTTTACAAACGAAAGACGATGATGATGATGGAGAAATAGTAACCTTCAAACAAGTTAGATATACAGTTAAAAACTGATTTTAAAGTTGTTTCATTATAAATGTAACAAAAGAAAATATACTTTTAACAGTAGATAAATGTAGGGGGTGCTAACATGAAAAAACGATGGATTTCTTGGTGGATTGGTAACCTATTTTGGATTATCGTTTTTGGAATATGGGCCGCTATTATTTGGTTACGAGAGGTTGATGGTGCTGGTGTTATTCAAACACCTGAAATTAAATCAATATCACTTATCGTTTTATTAATCACGTTTATCATACCGGTATTTTTTCAAATTATATGGCTAATCATTAATTTGAGAATGAGTAAAAAACATAATTATACGATTTAGTTTTTTTGAATTAACAGATGAATATTTTTCATAAAAAAAGAGAGGAATCTACATCAAAATAGATTCCTCCCTTTTACATTTAGACTTATACTGCGCTTTTAATGCATCACTATTCCTCTTTTTTACGATGCATGTTCATCTTTCTTCTTCATTAACGCTCTTTTCTTCATCGCCTTCGTTAAATATCCACCCTTAAACGAGCGAATTTCATACGAAGACATAAACGCTTTCGGTGCAATTTCATTAATGATTTCTAAAAGCTCTTTCTCTCTAGAACGCTTTGCGACGATATCTAAGCGATAACGTATAGAATTAATACCTTCCGCCTTCAAATACTGTAACGCCAAATCCAGAGTGACGTAACTCATCTACTAATTCATTACAACGGTCTAGTAAACTAACTTGATACGTAATATAACCAATTGCTAATTTATTCTCTATATAACCGCCTAATAACAGTCCCGCACTAAAGCCAATGACATAGGCAACGATGTTCATCCAATTTGATAAATCTTGAAACACAATACCTAAACTGACAATGTAAATAGCTCCTTCTAACAATCCAACACCAGCAGCGAATCTTGTTTGATTCTTTACAAGCAAAATCGTACGGATTGTTAATATTGGAACGTAAATAATTTGAAGCACAAAAATAAGTAGCGCTTGTAACATTGGTATCCACCTCTTTCAAAAAGTCTTTTGTCATAATAACATACATAACCTTTAGAAATCGATGGGTTTTTTAAAATTTTTTTATTATTTTTCATACTATTGAAAAATGCAAAAAAGAAGCGTATTATATTTGTCGTTAATTTGATTACTTGTATCATATCGCTAAACTAAAAAAGGAACCTGATTAGGTCCCTTTCATCATAGCTCTATGTTTTTCGAAGCATGTTCTCTTTGCTTCTCTTCTTCTTTCACTAACTGCATATTTGCATACGCTAAATTTGCAATCATTAAAAAGTGACCACCTAAAATACCTGTACCGAATGCCCACATTTCCATTTCATGCTCAATTTCATACATGATGATAGCTCCTAAAATAGCAGCTGCAAATCGGTTTAAAACTCCTAATCCAGGAGCCTTTTCCTTCATTACGATACTTTTTCCGAGCTTCTCCACTCTGCGAGCTAATAACCAAAGACAATAAGCACTTACTGCTAATCCAATACCGAACCCTGTCACTTGTTTTCCAAACGGAGTAATCGTCCACATAAGTAGTAAACCACTAAAGATCACATACAATTGTAATCGATATACACGTAAGGCTTCTTGAATCAAAATATCCGCTCCTAAGTTCTCATTTTTTGTACTTTAGAAGAAAAGCAGCAACTTACACAGTTGCTGCTTTCTCTTCTTCTTGTTCTTGTTCCATCTTACGAATTTCAACACGTTTAATTTGGTAAGCGTCTTTTTCTAACACTTTAAATTCATAACCTTCTGCCTCAACGTGTTGTCCTTCTTCGATTTCATGATTTTGCATCATAATCCATCCACCGATTGTATCCACATCATCTTCTTCGATGTGTAATCCAAATAAATCTTTCACTTCTGAGATAAGCACTTTTCCATCAACAATAATATGTTGCTCGTTCACATGTTGAATTGGTGGTGCTTCATCTTCATCATATTCGTCACGAATTTCGCCGACGATTTCCTCCAAGATATCTTCAAGCGTTACAATTCCAGCTGTTCCTCCGTACTCATCATATAAAACAGCCATCGGAATTCGCTTCTTCTGCATTTGAAGTAATAAATCGTGAATTGGAGTCGTTTCCATCACTTCAATAATCGGACGCATATACGAGCGAATAGATGATAAATCTTTTTGATCCTCGGTCATATATCGAATAAAGAAATCTTTTACGTTGACCATACCGATAATATCATCTTTATCTTCTCCAAAAATCGGATAACGTGTATATCGCTCATTTTGGATTACTTTCATGTGTTCTTCTACTGAATCTTCCAGGTAGAAACCAACGATTTCTGTTCGCGGTACCATAATCTCTTTTGCAATACGATTATCAAATTCAAAAATGTTATTTACATACTTGTATTCAGCTTGATTAATTTCGCCACTTTCATAGCTATCTGAAAGGATAAGACGTAATTCTTCTTCTGTATGAGCTACTTCATGTTCTGAAGCTGGCTTTAAACCAAATAAACCAGTTATCACACGAGCTGAACCGTTCAATACCCAAATAAACGGATACATGATTTTATAGAACATCATTAATGGACCTGCCAATAATAACGTTACCCTTTCAGCCTTTTGAATTGCCATCGTTTTTGGAGCTAATTCTCCTACTACAACGTGTAAATACGTCATAATCATAAAAGCAAGACCAAATGTTAATACTGATGAAATAGAAGGATTTAAGTTCCATTTCTCAAATAACGGGTGTAATAACTTTTCAATTGTCGGTTCACCTAACCAACCTAATCCCATAGCCGTAACTGTAATACCTAATTGACAAGCAGATAAATATTCATCTAAATTTGTTGTTACCTTTTTCGCTGCTAAAGCACCGCGTTTTCCTTCCGCAACAAGCTGATCGATACGGCTTGAACGTATCTTTACAATCGCAAACTCTGCTGCTACGAAAAATCCAGTAAATGCGATTAAAATCGCAACCATGACTAAATTAAATATTTCCAATGAATCCCCTTAGTTAAAAAACTAAGGTGTCCACCTCCTGTATACTATAATGTTTTCTTATTTGTTTGTTAGAAAACATAGCCCGATACAAAAATTAAAGAGGTCGGATTTCACTTATTCTATAATAATAGAGCAAGTGTCTGTATTAAAGCTGTCGTTTGACCTGATAAAGATTTCGATATTTTTTCACGTTGTGAATCAGTCAATTCATCTAAAAGCGGTTTTAACTCAGTAAGCTCCACTTCTAATCGATGAATATGGTCTGTCACTTCATTCACTTGTTTCGAAACGTGTTCATTGATACCGAGCAGCTTCTTCTTCTCCTCGATTTTCTCTTTAATCTCACAAAGCGGCATATGCATTTCTTTGCACTTCTCAATAAATTGTAATGTCTCAAATGCTGTTTCGTCGTAATAGCGATAATTAGATTGAGATCGCTCCGCTTTTAAGATACCTAGATTCGTATAATAATCAATCGTTCGTTTCGACACGTGAGCCATGAGAGCCAACTGTCCGATTCGATACACCTTCCCAACGATCTTCCCCCCTTGTTTATATTACTTACATCATACAATACATAAACTGTACAGTCAAACGTGACGGTTTATTATTCACAATTTATACACAACTTCATATATTTTCTTAAACTTATAGAATATGGTTTTACTTATATAATTAAATTATTAAATTTCATTAATTACGTGCTAGCCAAATATATTTATGAAATCACCTGTTCTTTTCAATTTTTCTTATTTTAGAACATATCGTTCTATTTCTAAAAAATTAACTCAGTACAATAAACTGAAAATTAAGTTATAATATCATTATAAAATTATGAAGGAGGAATGCACTCATGTACTACAACACTTCATTCGAAAACGATCAACCTGTAGGCCGTCTATAAACTAAGACGGGCTTATAACACATACACTATGCCTCGTCTTAGGGAACTCATATTACCCTAAAAATAGACGGAGGTACTTCAAATGAAACAAACAATTTTAGGAGCTATATGCTTATCACTAGCAGCAAGTATATGGGGCGGTATGTATGTTGTTAGCAAATACGTACTCGATTTCATTCCACCACTAACACTCGTTTGGCTACGCTTTATTATCGCTTTTGTTGTTTTATATGGCATTTTGAAACTAGCTGAGAAAAAGCAAAAGAAAAAAGTAACCATTCGCAAAAAAGATTGGCTCCTATTCGCTTGGATTGGATTTATCGGCTATTTCATTTCGATCACATGCCAATTTATCGGAACAAAATTATCCGACGCTCATACAGGCTCGTTAGTTACATCAGCTACACCTGCATTTATGGTTATATTTGCAGCGCTCATTTTGAAAGAAAAACTAACTGCTCGTAGACTTTTATCTACTATAATAGCGACAATCGGTGTCATTATCGTAATCGGATGGGATATTGAAATTGGCTCCTATTTTATCGGAACAATCATTTTAGTTGGAGCCGCTATTACGTGGGCTTTACTATCTATTTATGTAAAAATCGCTTCAATCCAATTTTCATCCTTAGTTATTACAACGTACGCAATTTTCTTTTCACTCTTTTTTATTACACCTTTTATGATATGGGAGCTACAAGCGGCCTCTATCGGAACAGTAAATACGTACGTAATATTAGGCGTATTATACTTAGGAATCGTCTCAACAGCAGGTGCCTTTTTCCTTTGGAATAAAGGATTAGAATTACTGGATGCAAGCATAGGTTCCTTATTTTTCTTCTTCCAACCTATCGTTGGATCGTTACTTGGTTGGCTCTTATTAAATGAAACATTAAATAGTAACTTTTTTATTGGTGGTATTCTTATTATATGTAGCGTTTTAATTACTACTTTTGAAAAGAAATAAAAAGCAGGCAGAGATTCTTAGTCTCTGCCTGTTCGCATTATTGGATCTTGGTCGTGAAAACCAATACAAATCGGTATATTATTTTGCACTTCACTACGTACACTTATAAAACTACACAGCGTTTTAGCAATTAAATATAAAGTGATACCAATTGCTTTTTCACTTGTGTCAAAGCCATTTTCATTATACATATCCGCTAATTCTACAGACTCCGGTCCCTCAACATCATATGTCCATTCAGAAGCCCAATCATCATCCTCTTCTTCAAGCGGAGCATACTCCTCACAAATATAAAACTGACTAGTCCACTCGTTATCAAGGTCATACTCAAAATAAATCGCTTTTGCTTCTTCATTAGTAGCCATTTCTACAGCTGCATCCAAACCTACTCGAATACTTACCTTATATGACTCTACATCAATTACTTTAATTCGTTCTGCATATTCTGTAGACGCCAACATGCAACAAATATCATAATACTTCGCTTCTATTTGCTCTACTGCTAACGAAAAGACATCCTCTTGCATCTCTTCTAAATACTGAAATATATCCACACTAAATACTCCTCACTCTTTACGCACTCCAATGCGATGGACGAGACAATAATTTCGGTAATTTCGTATGTTTGTCCCCTCTAGCAGCATTAACTTGAACTTGCGTCAGAAAAATACTATTAGTAAAATCAGCCCCGCGAATATCTGCATCTCGCAAATCTGCTCCGATGAGATCTGCTCCTCTTAAATCTGCACCATTTAAGTTAGCCGCAATTAAGTAAGCTCCTCTTAAATTTGCACCTTGTAAATTTTTCTTTTTCAGATTCGCTCCCATAAGGTCTGCTCCGCGGTGAATGATTCGTTTCTTACGCGCAGTATTCATTTCCTTCCATACTAATTCGCTCGTTTCTAAAAGAAGAATGTTCACCTCTGCCCTATGCATTGGAACATTTATTTTCATTAACTCATCTGGATTTAAATTCGAAAGTCGCTCTGTCTCCTCAATTGCGGTCTCCAGCTCTTTATGAATTGGCTGTGTTGCCTTTAAAAGAATCGCTTCATTCAAATACCAAAGCATTTCATGAAGTTGATGCATAACCGGAAAAGTATCGTACATTTTTCTTGCATGCTTTGCATCTTTCCTCCAATCAATCCCTTTAAACGTACCCTGAGAAATCTTCTGCCCAGCACCGAAACACTCAAATACTGTACAACCTTTATAACCTTTTCCTCTAAGATTTTTATGTATACTACATTTAAAATCTGATTGTAAGTTGGAACATGGTTTACCACCATCTTTATTCACTGCAAAATCTACCGATGCTGCAAACGGTAATGCAACGCAACACAGACCGAAGCATTTTTCGCAGTTTGCTTTTAAATGATCGTTATGATTAGTCAAAATCTATACCCCCTGTTGTCTTTTGACTATTTTATAATATTCCAACTGTAATAAATAATCAATTTTAAAATAAACCAGCATCTTTCGTTTCAATTCATAACTTTATCATTCGATTTCCTTTCAATTGAAAAGGACTATTTCTATTTAATGAATTATAATTAAATTATAAATTTTCTAACTAAAAAGGAGACTTATTATGGCACTAGAAATGAAAACAAACTGTCAAATTTGCGATCAATCGCTCGAACAAGATTCTGAAGCATACATTTGTGTATATGAATGTACATTTTGCGCACCATGTACAGAAGAAAGACATAACGTTTGTCCAAACTGCGGCGGCGAATTAGTACGTAGGCCAAAAAAGAAACAATAAAAAGCAAAGCGATATCGCTTTGCTTTTGTTTAGGCATCTGAAATTATATATTTAAAAACTTCACACAAACAGGCTCTGGCACAACAACATCAGATTGTAAAAGTGTTAACTTACCTGTAGATTCACCTCTTGAAAATAACACAAGATTATGTGACTTTTCATTTGTAGCAACAAGGAACTTTTCAGTAGGATCTAATACAAAGTCTCTTGGCCAATTTCCTTCTGTAGATGTGTGTTCAACAAATGTAAGCTGACCTGAATTTTGATCTACGCTATAAACAGCGATACTATTATGACCACGATTACCTGCATATACAAAACGGCCGTCAGAAGAAATATGAATCGCACTTCCTTGATTATTTTCATCAAACTCTTCTGGAACAGTAGAAATATACTGTAATTCTGTAAAGGATCCTTCTGCAGGATTATATGTTAACACAATAACCTCTGAACTAAGCTCCGTCATCACATACGCATACTTTCCATTCGGATGAAAAGTAATATGTCTTGGACCACTTCCTGGATTTACAGATAAACGATTCACTTCTGTTAATGTACTATCTTTTACTTCATACGTAATTATTTTATCTATCCCTAAATCAACGCCCACTACATATTTTTCATCAGGAGTGTACCCCGCGTAATGTGCATGTGGTTTTTCTTGTCTTTCTTTATTCGGACCTGAACCTTCATGTGCCATAATAGATGAAGCAGGATTTACAGTTCCATTTTCTTCATTTATTTCAAAAGACTCAATCGTTCCTTTATGGTAATTCGCTGTAACTACTGTATGATTTCCACTATCAACACTAATATGACAAGGAGAAGCACCTTCTACTACTTGTCTATTTTTCGCTTTTAGTTCTCCAGTATGACTATCAATGGAATACGCAGCTACACCGCCAGATTCGCCTTCCTTAACAACGGAATAGAGATATTCATTATTTCGGTTAATCGTTACATATGTAGGGTTATCCAGCTTAGCGGCAAGTGTTACATTACTAATTTTTTTTGCTTCTACATCTAGCGTAAATTTATATATTCCTTCGCTATTTTCTTTCGTGTAAGTTCCAACATATCCAATAAACTCTTTGTTATCCTTCATTTTCATAACCCTCTCTCCCTATATTTTTCGTTCATCATGCTTATTAAAATATTTTATGTTGAAAGAATATCCTAAAAAATCGGAGTACCTCTTTATACGTTACCATATTTTCTTGGTAAATAGCTTTTAAACCCACTTTTTTTGATACGCTGCTATACTTTCATATTCTTCTTCCAATTGACGGGACAGACGGATATAGATTGGCGTTAAATCTTTATATTTTTCCACACTTTCCATGTTTGGCTCATGATGGAAATCTGCACCTACCATTTCAGAAACTACAGATAATGTATCTATTTCACCTAAACTATATAAACCGAGGATTGCAGCTCCTAAGCAAGAGCTTTCGAAACTTTCCGGAACATATACGTCTTGATGGAAGATGTCCGCCATCATCTGTCTCCAAAGCTCCGACCTTGCAAAGCCGCCTGTCGCTTGAATTTTTTTCGGTTCGCCAATTAACTCTTTTAAAGCGAGAAGAACCGTATATAAATTATAAATTACTCCTTCTAAAACAGCACGGATAAGATGTTCTTTCTTATGATGCAATCCGAGTCCAAAGAAAGATCCTCGTGCATTTGCATTCCATAAAGGAGCTCTTTCCCCTGCTAAATACGGGTGAAACAATAAACCGTCAGATCCAGGATTCACTTTTGCTGCTATTTCAGTAAGTACTTCATATGGATCTTTCCCTAAACGCTTCGCAAGTTCAATCTCTGAAGTACCCAATTGGTCACGAGCCCATCTGAAAATCATACCGCCGTTATTCACTGGTCCACCGATTACCCAATGGTCTTCAGTTAACGCATAACAAAAAATTCTACCTTTTGGATCTGTTACAGGACGATTTGTTACAGCACGTATCGCACCGCTTGTACCAATTGTAACAGCCACAACGCCAGGATCTATTGCATTTACACCTAAATTAGATAGTACTCCATCACTCGCTCCTACTACAAAAGGCGTAGAAACAAGTACATTCATCTCTTTGGCAAGCTCTTCATCTAATCCTGTTAAACTGTGCGTTGTTGGAACAAGTTTAGAAAGCTTTTCATCTGTAATTCCCGCAACATGTAAAGCCTCTTCATCCCATTTTAAAGATTTCAAATTAAACATCCCTGTTGCTGACGCTATAGAATAATCAATTACATACTCTTTATATAACTTGTAAAAAACATATTCTTTAATAGAAATGAATTTATAACTTTTTGCGAATAACTCTGCCTGCTCATTCTGTAACCAAACTAATTTCGAAAGTGGTGACATCGGATGAATTGGTGTCCCAGTACGAAGGTAAATTTCATGACCATTCATATCATTCTTTATTTTCTCCCCCCAGCTTGCACTTCTATTATCTGCCCAAGTGATACATCTCGTTAACGGCTCTCCCTTTTCATCTACGGCAATGATACTATGCATTGCCGAACTAAAAGAGACACAAAGAATATCACTTGGCTGTACACTACTTAATCGTACAGTTTCTTTAATCGTATTTATTACTGCACGAAAAATTTCTTCTGGGTCTTGTTCCGCTGTTTCAGGCGTAGGAGAATATAAAGGATATTCAATTCCATGACTAGCAATAACAGATCCATCAGTAGAAAATAGAACTGATTTTGTACTAGTTGTCCCAATGTCTACACCAATCATATATTTTGAGCTCACCATTTCTTCCTCCTAACAAAAAATTGTTACAGTATCCCACCATAAAAATACATTCCTTTTATCTATTGATAACGTTGTATGCCACAATTATCTAAATAGAAACATCTTTATCTTAAACAAACATATCGAGTAGTAAAACTCCTCCAAAAGCGATAAATGAAAGTAACGTTTCTAATACTGTCCATGTTTTAAATGTTTCTTTCACTGTTAAACCTAGGTATTCTTTTACCATCCAAAAACCAGCATCGTTTACGTGTGAAAACATTAATGCTCCTGCACCTGTTGCAATAACGAGTAACTCTAAGTTCACACCTGTTGTATTTTCAACGATTGGCGAAACGATACCCGCTGCTGTTGTTAAAGCGACTGTCGCTGACCCTGTTGCAATTCGAATTAATCCTGCTACTATAAATGCTAATACAATTGGGGATAGAGCTAAATGCTCAGACATTTGAGCAATAGCATTGCCTACACCACTATCGATAAGAATTTGCTTAAATCCCCCGCCGGCACCAATAATCGCAACAATTGAACCGATTGGTAATAAGCTATCTTCTGTTACCTTCTTAATAGCCTTTTTATCGATACCTTGGCGAAATCCAAGAAAATAAAACGCTGCAAAACATGCAATCAATAGTGCAATGATAGGACTACCGATTAATGTGACAGTCTTCATCAAAGTAGTAGAAAGAGGCACATAAGGAGCTGCTGCAGCTAAAACCATTAACATAACAGGTAACAATATAACTAAAAATGAAACTCCTATTCCTGGTAATTTCGTTGATTTTGTATTTACACGAATCAATTCTGGCTCATTTTCAGGAATTACACGTTTGTGAATCCATTTCGCAAATATAGGACCTGCAATAATCGCTGCAAAAAATGTAATAATGAGTGAATACATTAGTACCTTCCCAAGATTCGCTTTATAAATACCAATTGCTACAATTGCCCCTGGATGCGGAGGAACAAGGCCGTGTACGACAGATAGCCCAGCAATTGCTGGTAATGCTATCAATAAAATATTTTGTTTCGTTGTTTTATGAATTGAAATTACTAACGGTAGTAATATTAAAATACCTACTTCAAAAAACACCGGGATTCCAATAATAAAACCTGCAATTAACATAGCCCATGGTAAGTTTTTTATCCCAAAGGATTTTATAAAGAACTCTGCCACCTGCATTCCAGCACCTGACTCTGCCATCATTTTCCCTAAAATTGTACCTAACCTACTAAATGCCCGAGAACACTTCCAACTCCCGTTTCATAAGCACTCACTATTTTATCCATTGGCATTCCAGACATAATTGCTAAAAACAAACTTGCAACCGTTAAACTAATAAACGCATGCCATCTCCACCACGATACCCCTAAAATAACAATTACAATTGATAATAATGTAATAATTAAAAGGTACATATTCATACTCAATCCCCCTTTATGTAAACCCTTTCATAATTACTATATAATGAAAAGAACCTATATAGTTCTTACTTGAGTAAAAGATACCTTTACATATTGCTATACGTTTAAAAGCATCTTCACATCATAATGATTTATATAAAAAGAATCTCCCTTATTAGAGATACACTATAACTCATCTCTCTAATAAGGGGATTTCTCTTTCATAATTATAATGTTATTGTGATAAACGCTTCGCGCGATCAATTTTTCCTTTTTTAAAAGTGAATGACACTTTCATCTCTGCTTTTTTCACGTAGTAAGACTACAAACTCAGGATCCAGTTTAAACGATGAAGTTACTTAGGATTTGTCCTCTCATGAAAAGCAATTTTCGGCAAGCACCTTCACTTTCATGCATTATAATTTAGGAGCTTTCGCCCAATCCGCAGCAAATTTCTCAATACCTTGGTCTGTTAATGGGTGCATAGCAAGTTGCTCGATTACTTTATAAGGGATTGTTGCAATGTGAGCACCTGCCATCGCTACACGAGTTACATGATCTGGATGTCTGACAGAAGCCGCAATAATTTGTGTATCTAATTGATGAACATCGAATAATTCAGCAATTTTAGCAACTAATAGTACACCATCTTCAGAAATATCATCTAAACGTCCTAAAAATGGAGAAACGTACGTTGCACCTGCTCGAGCAGCTAAAAGTGCTTGGTTCACAGTGAAAATAAGTGTAACGTTCGTTTTCACACCTTTTTCAGTAAGATAGCGACAAGCTTCTAATCCTGCTAGCGTCATTGGAAGTTTTATCGTGACGTTTTTATCGCCACCGTTAATTTTAATTAATTCTTCTGCTTGAGCAATCATTTCTTCAGCTGTAACAGCATCTGGCGTTACTTCTGCCGAAACAGACTCAACTTTAGGTACTGCCTGACAAATTTCTGCGATACGGTCTTCAAACTTAACGCCCTCTTTTGCTACTAAAGAAGGATTCGTTGTAACACCAGCTAAAACTCCAAGTTTATATGCTTTTTTTATGTCCTCAAGATTTGCAGTATCAATAAAAAATTTCATGATCAATTCCCTCCAGTTTTTAAACGTTGATGAGTTACATGTTTAATATGCTTATCCCCTAAAAGCCCGATTGATGTGGAATAAAGCCCCTACTTATTAAAGTTTCACTTTATTTCTTTTCTACTGCATGTCCGCCAAATTCATTGCGCAGAGCTGCTACAACTTTTCCTGTAAATGTATCATTGTCTAATGAGCGGTAGCGCATTAATAGAGACATTGCGATAACAGGCGTTGCTGTTTGAAGGTCTAATGCTGTTTCTACTGTCCATTTTCCTTCACCAGAAGAATGCATAACACCCTTAATTTCATCCAGTTTTGCATCTTTAGAAAATGCATTTTCTGTTAATTCCATTAACCAAGAACGAATGACTGAACCGTTGTTCCATACTCTTGATACTTTTTCATAATCGTAGTCAAATTCACTTTTCTCTAGAATCTCAAATCCTTCACCAATAGCAGCCATCATACCGTATTCAATTCCGTTATGAACCATTTTTAAGAAGTGACCACTACCAGCTTTTCCAGCATATAAGAATCCATTTTCTACAGAAGTATCGCGGAAGATAGGTTCAACGATGTCCCAAGCTTCTTGATCTCCTCCAATCATGTAACAAGCACCATTACGAGCGCCTTCCATTCCGCCAGAAGTTCCTGCATCCATAAAGTGAATGCCATCTTTCTTTAATTGTTCATATCGGCGGATAGACTCTTTATAATGTGAATTACCAGCTTCAATTAGAATATCTCCTTTTGATAAAAGTGGTGTAACCTCATCAATAACAGAATCAACAACAGCGTGTGGTACCATTACCCAAAGAATTCTTGGTGTTTGTAATGACTGAACAAGTTCACTTAAACTAGATGTACCTGTAGCCCCGTACTCTTTCATTTCTTCCACTGCACTTGCATTTAAATCAAATGCTGCTACTTCATGTTTATGATCCATTAAATTTTTCCCTAAATTTAATCCCATTTTACCTAACCCAATTAATCCTACTTGCATAATATAATTCCTCCTCAAATTATCTTTTATTAAAAATTCATATCACTACAATCTGGAATACCTTTCAGCACTGAAATGTTAGTATGTACAGAAAGGTATTCACAGTCATAGCTTAAGAATTCAACACATTTTTTGTAATTTGAACAACATTTTCTGTCGTAAATCCAAATAGATTCATGACTTCAGTTCCAGTTCCTGAAGCTCCAAATGTTTCAATTGATAGTACTTTTCCTTCTTGTCCTACATAACGTTCCCACCCGAGAGATACACCCATCTCAAGAGATACTCGTTTCGTTATAGAAGACGGAAGAACGGATTCTTTATATTCGTTCGATTGGCGATCGAATAACTCCCAGCTCGGCATTGCAACGATGCGAACAGAAACTTGATCTTCTTCTAATTTTGCTTTCGCACTAGTAGCTAAGGATACTTCAGAACCTGTCGCAATTAAAATTACATCCGGATTTTCATTCGTTTGTGTTAATACGTAAGCTCCTTTAGAGAGATTCTCTATGTTCGCTTTCGTTTCATTAAACACCGGTAAATTTTGACGGCTCAGTACTAAAACGACTGGACCATCCGTTTGCTGTAAAGCATACGCCCAAGCACTTGCTGTTTCATTTGCATCTGACGGACGGATAACTGTTAGACCAGGAATTGCTCGCAGCGCTGCCAATTGTTCAATTGGTTCATGCGTTGGACCATCTTCTCCTACAGCAATCGAATCATGTGTAAATACGTAAGTAACAGGTAAATTTTGCAGTGCAGCCAGTCGAATCGATGGACGAAGGTAATCATTAAATACAAAGAATGTACTTACGAAAGGTTTTACTCCTCCATGGAGAGCCAGTCCATTTGCTGCCGCGCCCATTGCATGTTCACGTACACCGAAGTATATATTTCGTCCAGCATACGATTCTACCGCGTACACAGCTTCACCTTTTATATCTGTCATAGTGGAATGAGAAAGATCTGCACTTCCACCGAAAATAGAAGGAATCGATTTCACATAATGATTAATAGCTTCCCCACTTGCAACACGAGTGGAAATCGTTTTTTCAATATCAAAGGATAGAATGTCTTTCGCTTCAATTAAAACATCACCTGTAATCGCTTTTTCTAATTCATCTGCTAGTGCAGGGTTCGACTCTCTGTATGAATTGAACTGCTCATTCCAGTCATTTTCTTTTTCAATACCTTTTTGTTTCAGTTCATTAAAATGAGCTTTTACTTCTTCAGGTACAAAGAAATCTTCCTCATAACCCCAACCATACACTTGTTTTGTCGCTGTTGCCTCTTCTACTCCAAGCGGATTACCATGTGCTTTGTTCGTTCCAGCAACTTTTGGACTTCCATAACCTATAATGGTTCTAATTTCTATAAGAGTAGGTTGATCCGTATTTTCTTTCGCTGATTGAATAGCTTTTGTAATAGCATCGACATCGTTTCCATCTTCAACTCTTACATATTGCCAATGTACAGATTCTGCCCTTTTCTCAATATCTTCAGAGAAAGCAATGCCTAATTCACCATCAAGTGAAATTTCATTTGAATCATACAGTACAATTAACTTGCCAAGTTTCATATGTCCTGCCATTGACATCGCTTCATAAGCGACACCCTCCATTAAGTCACCATCTCCGACTAAAGCATACGTATTGTGATCTATAATAGAGTGACCATCCTTATTGAACTTCGCTGCTAAATGAGCTTCTGCCATTGCCATTCCGACAGCATTAGCAATCCCTTGTCCTAACGGGCCTGTCGTCGCTTCAACTCCAGGAGTATGACCAAACTCAGGATGTCCTGGTGTTTTACTATTTAACTTTCTGAAGTTTTTCAAGTCATCAATTGAAACGTCATATCCAGCTAAATGAAGTAGGCTATATAACAGACTAGATCCATGTCCCGCCGATAAAACGAAACGATCACGGTTAAACCATTCTGGGTGATTAGAATTGTAATTTAAATGATTCGCCCATAATGCATAAGCCATTGGTGCTGCTCCCATCGGAAGACCTGGATGACCTGAGTTTGCCGCATTAATAGCATCAATTGATAATGTACGAATTGTATTCACTGCTAATTGATTTATGTTTTGTGTCATAGTAATCGTCCCCCTACATGCTTTCATGAAAGAAAGTACTTATTTTTCCGTCTCTTGATCTAACCACCATTTAAATCCACTTTCTTGCAATAATTCATTAGACGCATCTGGACCATATGAACCAGACTCATATTCATGAAGTGGTAATAAGTTCTCCTCGAATGCTTCAAGAATTGGTTGTACCCATTCCCATGACAATTCAACTTCTCTCCAATGTGCAAAGAATGTAGCGTCTCCACTCACCGCATCATGAATGAGTCTTTCATACGCTTCAGGTACTCCCGCATCCGCTTGCTCACAAGTAAAGTTAATACGCATCGGTTCAATTTCTCCATTTTTCAATGGATTTTTACTATTTAACTGTAATGAAACGTTCTCACCTGGACTAATTTCAATTATTAATAAGTTAGGTGCTGCATTTGGATTACTATCTTGATATTGCTGTTTTAACGTATTTTTAAATTCGATTACAATACGAGTAGACTTTTCTTTCATTCGTTTACCTGTTCGTATATAAAATGGAACGCCAGTCCAAAATGGATTATCGATCCACAGGCGAGCAGCAACAAATGTGTCTATGTTAGAAGAAGGATTTACTCCTGGCTCCTCTTTATACGCTACAACTTGTCCGCCTTTTATTTCTCCTGAAACGTATTGACCGCGAACGATATGGTTTTGAACGTCTTCTTTTTTCACTTTACGAAGCGTCTCCATTACCTTTCGCTTTTCCTCTCGAATTTCACATGCATTAACCTTTTCCGGCAGATTCATAGCAGTCATCATTAATATTTGTAACATATGATTTTGAACCATATCTCGAATGGCTCCTGCCTGGTCATAATATCCTGCCCTTTCTTCAACCCCAACTGTTTCACTAGCTGTGATTTGTACATTCGCTATATGTTCTTTATTCCAAATCGACTGGAGAACAGGATTTGCAAATTCTAGCGCTTCAAGGTTTTGAATCATCGGTTTACCTAAATAATGATCAATACGGTATATCTCGTCTTCTTCAAACGTGCGACTAAGCTTATCATTCAGCTCACGAGCAGATGCAAGGTCGTGCCCAAACGGTTTCTCAATCATCAGGCGTTTCCATCCATCTGTTTTATCAAGTCCGCTTTCCTTAATATTTAAAGCAATCGTCTCGAAAAATTCAGGAGCAACTGAAAGATAGAACATTCTATTACCTTTTATATGTAGTTCTTCTTCCCTTTCACGAACGACTTGTAATAATCTCTCATAGTCTTCCGGCTTACTCACATCTAATGGACAATAGCGAAAATTATCTAAAAAACCTTCCAGTTCCGGAGTACCTTCTTCCCTCTGACGAGAAAACGTCTCTATTGATTCTTTTATTCTTTCTTGAAAATCTTCGTGAGATACTTGACGTCTTCCAAGCCCGATAACGGATATTTGCTTTGGAAGCTTTTGATCTCTATATAAGTTATATAGCGCGGGGTAAATTTTGCGTTTCGCTAAGTCCCCTGTCGCTCCAAATAAAACAAAGGTCATTGATTCCAAGTTCAGTCCCCCTCTTGTTGTATAATCCTCTTCAATATACTAAAAATGAATTGTACAGAAGCTCATACTCTTATACTTCCTGTTTTTATAAAAAACAAAGAGTTATCTAATTCCAATTCTTTTTATACCTTTCGCTCTCTCATTGTCCCCAATATTAATAGTGGCAATTCAAAGCATTTCTACTACAACCTACTTATTTATAGAATTTAACGAAACATTTTATATCTGATTACTTTTAGTAATTAAGTAATCCTATGTCTAGTATATTAACCACATAAATTATTATCGTCAATAAAAATGTCTTGAATTAAATACTATTTATTTTGTAATACTTTTCTAAGTGTATTCCTAGTTACCATTCATTTTCAAAGATAATGATTGATATAACAAATGTCAGTTTCATCAAAATCTTCAATCATTTTTCCATTAAACTCACGAGCAGACGTTACATGATAACCAAAAGGCTTCTCTATAATAAGACGGTTCAATCCTTTTGTAGCCCACAATCCACTTTCCTTAATATTTAAAGCAATGACATCAAATACTTCTGGTATAACAGATAGGTAAAACATGCGGTTTTCAGGAATGTTTAATTCTGTTTCACGCCTCTTTACAAGACGCAACAAATCTTGATAGTCCTCTATATTCGCTGTATTTAATTGACAATAACGAAATGTGCTAATAAATTCTTCTACTCCTAATTCATCATCAGTAGATTTTCTAGAAAATGTAGCAAGGGATTGTTCTACCTTTGTTTGAAATTCCACATCTGACATTACCCTTCTGCCGATACCGATAATCGAAATAGATTGTGGTATATTTTGATTACTAAATAGCTTATATAAAGCAGGATAAATTTTGCGTTTCGCTAAATCCCCTGTCGCTCCGGATAAAGTGAAACTTTAATCAGTGGGGGTTTTGTTCATCCCCACTGATTATTAGTTGAATCAATCGGGCTTTTACAGGCAGTTGCCCCCACCTAACTTCTATGATATCGCTGAATTTTGAGGTGGGGGTCTTACTGCCTGTTAATGCGGGGTAAAAGAAATGTCATTGAATCCATTTGTTCTCTCCCTTTTAAAACAATTGCTAGAATAGAATATATAAGTTCATTCGCTACTTAGCACAATACTGTCTCTAAAACCTCATACTTTACCAATGTTTCTTCAATACAATTTTCCCAAGAGCACGTTCTGACTCACTTATGTGGTGTGCTTTTTTTACACCTTCTACATGTAAAGGCAACACATGCGTGACAACAGGTTTAATCTTCCCGCTCTCAATTAATTCTGTAATAAGAGAAAGTTCATATCCGTTAGGTTCAGTAAATATATGGTCACTCTCAATATTTTTCTCTCTTGATATCTCGGTTTGCGGAATTTTCATACCTTTCGGACCATAAATAGACGCTAACTTTCCATTTGGTGCAAGTACTTTATAACTATTCTTTAGTACATCCCCACCTAACACATCAAATACAATATTGTAATTATGCAAAAGCAAAGAAAAGTCTTCCATTTTGTAATCGACGACAGTATCAGCGCCTAGATCCTTTACAAATTGCATGTTTTTCGTACTAGTCGTAGTTGCAACATATGCACCGAAACTTTTCGCTAGTTGAATAGCAAACGTACCTATCCCGCCAGATCCAGCATGAATTAAAACCTTATTACCCTTTTGAACATTAGCGAATTTCACTAAACTTTGCCAACTTGTCAAACCTACTAGAGGGATTGATGCCGCTTCCTCAAAAGATAGATTTCTCGGTTTTTTCGCTACATACTTCTCATCTACTGCCACGTACTCTGCATACGTACCATTTCGTTCAATATCTGGACGACTATATACTTCATCCCCCACTTTACATACTGTTACGTTTTTTCCTATAGCAGCAACTACACCTGCAACATCCCATCCTAAAACGAGCGGGAAGTCATAAGAAATTACGTCTTGAAGTAAACCCTCACGTATTTTCCAATCCACAGGATTTACACCAGCTGCATATACTTCAATCAGTACATCGTTGTCTTCCAATAGCGGTGTCTGCATTTCAATCTCTTGTAGTACACTTTTATCTCCATATTGCATAAGTCCTATTGCTTTCATTCTTTTCACTCCTTTACAAGGCTGGGAAATGCGGTAGCACTTCTTCTCCTAGCTCATCCAATACTTCGTCAGCTGGACGTTGACCATCAAATAGAGCAAGGAATAAATGATTCACACCAATACTTTTATATATATCAAGTAATTCAATTAGTGCCTTACGCCCTGTACGGTAACCTAAACGTATCGGTGTAGGACGTTCATTTGGATCTTCAGATAAATCTAAATGCATCGGTTGGATAAATGGTTTGAATACAGCTGGATGATAATCCTCTACTAGTTCTCTCCATTGTCCAATTGCTCCCGCCTGATGCACCGGACTACGTGGATAATACATCCATCCATCTCCATGTTCAGCAAACCATTCCATATTTTGCTGACTAAAACCTGTAATAAAGGTTGGAACACGTTTAGACGGTTTTGGAACTAAATTCGCACCATGAACTTCTCCTAGTGTCGACTGGATAGACGGGAAGTTTTTATACAAAATTTCTTCCAAGTAAGCAAATGCTTCTCTAAACTTTTCACCTCGTGTTTCATGACTAACACCTAACGCTTTGAAATCGGCACGTCTGTCACCGGATGAAACGCCAAGCATAATTCTTTCTGGAAATAGTTGATCTAATGTAGCAATTTCTTTTGCTACACGCAATGGATGACGAAGTGACAATACAGTTGCCGACGTTCCAAATGCGATTTTCTCTGTTTTGCTTGCTAAATACGTTAAATAAATCATCATATCGTAAATTTGACCTGTTGCAGGATCACCAAAATCAGGGTCTTGCAGCAATACATCGCGAAGCCATACACCTGTAAAACCGTATTGTTCCGCTTTTTGTACTAACTCTACTTGTTTTTCCATCGTTGGAGCATGAAACTGATAATTTTCAATCGGAATGTGAACTCCTAACGTAAGTTGATCTTTCGCAAACATACGATTATATCCAAAATGGTTCGCAAACTTTTCCATGTGTTTCACTCACTTTCCCTCATTCATATAAACCTATACTTTTCATATTTCTTCTCAAAATTTATAAGCAACACTGCAACACCACATTGTTGCCGATTGTAATCGTTATAACTTTCTTTGTGCTACGAGTGTTATTATAAATCGGCCATAACATGAATAACAGTACGTACTTTAAAGTGATGTAGGCACTTTAAAGTACCTATACTAAGTGAGTAATAATAAATCATGCTGCAAAAATAACATCTACCCTTTCTTCAAAAAGCTTTACTGTTGCTTTTGCAAATACGTTTCATTATTTCACGTACTTTCCCTTTCTTTATATAAAATTGTTACTAACCAAATTCAAAATATTATACTTATTTTTCGTACTTTGCTATGCTATAACCACAAACAGGAGGTATAAACTATGAAAGCACAAATTATCCATTCTTTTGGGGGTTCATCTGTATTTCAATTAGAAGAAGTTTCAAAACCAAAACTTTTACCAGGTCATGTTCTAATCGATGTAAAAGCAACAAGTGTAAATCCAATCGATACAAAAATGCGTAGTGGTGCCGTTTCAGCAGTCGCTCCTGAGTTTCCAGCTATATTACACGGCGATGTAGCTGGTATTGTTATTGAAGTAGGAGAAGGTGTTTCGAAATTTAAATGTGGGGATGAAGTATACGGATGTGCCGGAGGTTTTAAAGAAACTGGAGGTGCACTTGCAGAATTTATGCTTGCTGATGCACGATTAATTGCTCACAAACCTAAAAATTTAACAATGGAAGCAGCAGCTGCTCTACCATTAGTTGCAATTACAGCTTGGGAATCTTTATTTGATCGTGCAAATATTAAACCTGGTCAAAATATTCTCATTCATGGAGCTACTGGTGGCGTAGGACACGTAGCCATTCAACTAGCTAAATGGGCAGGCGCTAAAGTTTTTACAACCGCTTCTCAGCAAAGCAAAATAGACATCGCCCATCGTCTAGGAGCCGACATAGCTATTAATTATAAAGAAGAATCTGTTCAAGAATATGTACAAAAACATACGAACGGAAACGGATTTGAAGTTATATTTGATACAGTAGGCGGCAAGAATCTTGATCATTCTTTTGAAGCTGCTGCGGTCAACGGAACTGTCGTAACAATTGCAGCTCGTTCAACCCATGACCTCTCTCCTTTACACGCAAAAGGACTCTCTCTGCACGTTACTTTTATGGCGTTAAAAATATTACATACAGATAAACGTGACGCTTGCGGGGAAATTTTAACTAAACTAACGCAAATAGTAGAAGAAGGACACCTTCGACCATTGCTAGATTCTAAACTTTTTACGTTTGATGAAGTTGCACAAGCACATGAATATTTGGAGTCAAATAAAGCAATTGGGAAAATAGTATTGAAAAACGTTTGGTAACTTTCACTAAATAATACAAATAACAGCGGGATTGCTTCGCCTTATCTTTGTCTTAAGAGGCGTGCCACAATCTTAAAAGCTTTCCATCCTTTACAACAAGTAAAAAAAGAACAGCCGAATTTTTCTTATAGTAGAAAATTCGGCTGTTTGCATGTCGCAATTTGCTTTTTATATATTTCCATTAATAAATAAAATACAACTCATTTGCCTTACCATCTTTACCTTCAACAGAATATTATGTTGTTTTTAATTTTTTAAAACACACTACGTACTAATCCCCCGTCTATTCGCAACGCGGAACCATTAATTGCTGAAGAAAGTGGGCTGCTTAAGAACGTGACAAGATTGGCAATTTCTTCTGGTCGAATAAGTCTTTGAATAATAGAGGTTGGTCGATTCTCTTTCATAAATCGCTTCTCAGCTTCTTCTATTGTCAATTGCTCATTAGGATAAAGACTATTTAACATAGTCTCCACTCCTTCCGTTAAAGTCGAACCAGGCATTATAGTATTAACAGTCACATTCGTTCCTGTCGTCAGCTCAGCTAAACTGCGAGAAAGTGAGAGTTGCATCGTTTTAGTCGCACTATAGTGAGCCATTTCTTGAGATGGCATAATAGCTGCTTCGCTAGCAATAAAGATGACTCTTCCTTCTTTTCTTTCAATCATTTTTTTCAAGTACGAGCGAGTAAGTCGAACACCACTCATAATATTGACTTCAAACAATTTAAACCAATCTTCATCAGGGATATCAAAATATTCTACAGGTTCAAAAATTCCTAAGTTGTTAATAAGAATGTCTACTTCAGGGTACTTTTCAATCACATTTTGGCACCCTTGTTCTGTTCCTAAATCAGCTACTACAGGTTGAAGAATAGCATCCGGATACTGCGCTCGAATTTCGTTTATCGTTTGATTAACATTTTCTTCACGGCGTCCATTAATAAGTACAGTAGCTCCTTCCGCTACTAATGAAGTGGCAATTGCTTTTCCAATCCCTGCCGTAGATCCAGTAACCAGTGCTATTTTTCCTTTTAATTGCATATGCATATAGATCCCTCCAAATTCATGTGCTACATGATTGACTTACGTTGGAATAAATAATTACGTTTATATTGTGGTTCACTTCTCTTATCTTTAACAGAAAATAAGCAGATCCACCCTTTTTTCGAAAGAGTATAAACGAAAATTATGTAGCTATTGGACTCTGTACGGAATTAAAAATCGAAATTATTATCATTTAGATCTACTCGATAATTCTGATTCTAATCATTGTCATGTTAAAAAATCACATCAACAGCAGAGTAAAGCTAAAACCAACTAATAAATACCATTATGATATATATTAACGATAAAGAAAATTACGCACTTTAAAGTTCCATAGGAACAAAAAAGTGCCCTATAAACTATAATTTCTAACTCTTTATATTTGCTAAAGTAGTATCTTTTTTTATCATAGAAAAGGTTGTAAAATCACACATTCTTACATACAGTTATAGGATTATTTTTATCCTAATTAACTAAAAACCATATAACACATTTGTAAAATAAAATTCTAAAAAAACCTTGCAGAAAAATTCTACAAGGTTTTTGCCTATACACACAAATTAATCACTATATTAAAATGAAAGGGTTTATAATTCATCGCAATATTATTAAATATAAGCTGCTTTAAAGGCTTGTTGGACAGCTTGTACTTCTAATGAGTCTTTACCATATAAGTTCGTTGCTACACGAATACAAGCTTCTTTTAATTCTTTAAAGTTAGAAGTCATATTTAATTCATCCGTATTTGCATAATAGAAAATATCAAACATTTTATCTTCTCCAATGCCATGTACGTTTACTCCATTATGGTTTCCACCACTAGCAATCAAGTAAGCTACTTTATTAATAATGCTAGAGTTCGTGTGTACACCACCATGATCGTGGTCAGCATCAATAGGTAAGTTATTATAATGTCTATAGTCCTCCGGATATCTAGAAGAGATAGATGATGGTTTTTTCATATCTCTAAAAATACGACCTGATTGTTCTCCCATTGTCCAATTGAACTTTCCGTTATTAGCATACTTTTCAACTGCTACTCCTAAAATATCAGATAGAGCCTCATTAATTGCACCAGCTTCTCCTGCATACTCAAGTCCAGACTCATTTCTTGTAACCGCGTGTGTAAATTCATGTCCTGCCACATCAAATGCTCTAACAATTGGATCTCCGTATACTAGCATAGCTCCATTACTAAATGCATTAAACCACTGCTTAGGATTTCCTTTATTCGTACCATTTGTGTTCCAACCATGAACGACAGAAATTACTTTTTGTCCGTTATTATCAAAGCTGTTACGGCCATATTTTTCTTGATAAAAATCATATACTTTCGTTGCTAAATAATGAGCACTAACTGCTTTAGGATCAGTAAAATTTGTAGAATTACTTGTTACTAAATCATCGAGATAACCCCATACATTTCTTCTATAATTATTATAATCTTTATAATTAGCAGTATATGTTTCAATTCCCTTACCACGAGAATAATCTGCAAGCATGTACGTTCCATCACTTCGCTGCGTAATTCCAAACGTACGATTAATACCTAAGTCATCTTTTCCTGTACCTGTTAATCTTGAAGAATCTTGTGATTTATTTGCTGTCGCAGATTGGACAATACTACTATCTACTTGTATACCCAATTTTTGAACGAGTTCTTTTAATAGATTACCACCAAAAGCATCAATTAATACTGTACCAGATACATATTCAGGTGTAGATGCACTAAAAGTAATTTGATATGCGTTTGTAGCTTTATTTGTATTTTCATCTACATATACCACTTGTTTAATTTCTGGTTCTTCAATAAATGTGAGATTATTTCCATAGATGTTGAAAAGCTGTTTTTTTGCATCCTCTTCTGATAAAGTAATAGGTTGTTTCAAATCTTCCTGTTGTTGTAGATCTTGGGCACTATCCCCTGAAACGCTCGTAAGTACACCATCATCATTAATATGTGCTGTTAGTTGATATCCGTATACATCACGTCCTTCATACGTTTGTTGAAGACGTACCAATGTAGTACCATCATAAGATTTACGACTTTGCGTAACATTATAATTAACTTTGGATTCCGTATTAACTTGCTTTGATGATAATGCTTGTTCTGTTTTTCCTTTTAGTGCATCCTTTGCTACATTTTCTGCCGAATTTTGAGAAGGTGCTGTTAAATTACCTGTTCGGAACGTATCTTCCTTTGTTTCCACTTTTAAATCTTCTGTTTCCGCATGCACTCCTCCATAGGGCATAATCGCCGATAACACCACTCCTGTAGTTAAACCTACCTTTACGAAATTATTCATATTCTTACTCCTTTATAATCTTATTATTAAGTTAAATAAATGTTTTTTCAAAATTGGAAACATAGATATTTCAAACTATCTATGTTTATCTACTGTTTATGAATTGTGATTCCTCATAATATAGATAGATTGCGTCTTTACTTTTAGATTCATTTCATTCCTCAAAAATTACTCATTATATAAGCTATCTTTATATTTATTTATATACGTTATTTTTTGTGGTTCTGATAACATATTTATCGCCATCCACACATTCTTTTTCATTTCTAATTTTTGCATTGGTATCTCTTTTAAAACCGGATTACTTATAATTTCTTCCATTTCTTCATCAATTCTTTTCATAAGATTTTCTTCTGGATTATTTTTTAAATAAGTATTTTTCAGTCCCCATTTTGTCATTATAAATTCATTCGTTTTATTCATAGGATTAATAATAGTAGCTTTACTAGTTAATCGTTTTTTTATTTCATCATGATAGATTTTAATTTTATATCCTTCTTTTAGTGGAATAGTATCTTTTACAATCGTTACATTTGTCCCTTCCATTTCCTTCGTATAAATTTTTTCACCTTTCTCATTAAACACCTCTATTGATGCGTATTTTTCATCTGCATAATAGCTATGAGGCGTTTTAGTAGTAACCGTAAAAACAGCCCGCTTTTGCTCTAAGTCTGTATTTAATTCGGCAAACTGATCATCTCCTAATCCTAGGAATTGAATCGTTTCATTTACCAAATTGCTCACTTTCATTTCGTTAACATCAATCGTTAGACTATTATCCTTTTCCTTTACATAGGCATAATACGAACGGAAATGATACATTCTATCCATTTTCTCACCTGAAATTTCAACCGTATAAACCCCATTTGGTACGTCTTGTAAATTGATATCTGCTGTTTCAATTGTTTTTTCTTGAACAACTGTATTCCCTTCTTTTAATTTAATCTTTCTTCCTTTCAATGTATCTATTTCATTTGTATTTAAATGGATATGCAAATTCCCTTTTAACCCAAGTGAAGCAATTTGCTGATTCGTAACTATTTCAAAGTTAGAGTTTATCGGAATATCAGGATCAACTAGAGCTCTCGCCTTAGCTAATTGTGATTCAGGCACTATATACGCTAAAGAAGTCATTGCCGGATAACCTTTCGCCCTATTCATCTCTATTTGTTTATGATTAAGCTTAAAGCCCCATCTTTCAAAAACGGGTGTAAAATCAACTTGTACATTCTCGCTATAATACTGATTCATTAAATCCGGTAAAGAATAATCCCCCTTTTTGAAAGCAGCATTGCTAGCTAGTTTTCGATAACCTTGATACATTTTTGCAAAAGCTTCATCGCCAGCTTTTTGTTTCGCCATCGTTAAAAGAATAAGTTTTTGTCGTAAATCTAAGTCATCATAATTTTTATTTTCTTTCATTAAAGCATTATATAAATTCCGTTCTACTTGTTCCTTTTTCCCGAAATTAAACAACCAACCAACTTGATCTGCTTTTTTTCCATATTTACTATATTGATATTGAACACCGAATAGATTATTAGAAACTTCTCCTGTAAATATTCCTTGATTATCAAAACCAGCTTGGTATCCGTGAGCGATTTCATGTAAAGTTCCCCAACTCAGTTTATCTAACCACATCTTTGTACTATCTGAACTATTCGCTGTCCAATTTGCACCATAATAGGCACCGCCAGCACCGGATATATCTGCTTTTAAAAAATAACGATTTTGACTTTTTTTATTTTCAACCGCTGAACCATCTAAACCAATAATTGAATCATACATCGCAAAAATATTTTCATAATACGCAATTAACTCATCCAATGATTGAAAATCTTTTAAAGACCTTACTATTTCTTTATCTTTTTTAGGTATAAATAATTGAAAACTCTCCCCTTGAAGTAACGCATACTCTCCATCAAATTGATTCCATGTACTAAAAAATTGAGATACACTTCCTTGTTGTTTATAAATGGGAAGAGGTTTAGTAGCACTTTCATTCCCTACTTGGTACTCAAGTACAGCGTGCTCTTCACCATACGGAGTATCTATGAAAGGAACTAAAGGCGTATCACCTTGAATGGTAATCCATTCATTTCCTACTTGTATGGATTTTTCATTTTTAGAGTCATTAGACAATAAACGTAATGTTAATTTGTCTTTAAAATTAGGATTCGTTTGTCTTACCTTTAATGGTGTATTTCTCTGCAAAATAAATCCTAAATCTTGTCGATCGTGATATTTACCCTTACTTATGCCCGCCTGAAATATCCAAGTAGGCTCTTCTAAACTAGTAATTTCTTTTACATTTGTTCGTTCATCAGCATGTAAGTGTATATTTCCTATGAGGAAAAACATTGTATACATGATGCCTATAACAAGTAGCCTTTTCATTTACATATCTCCTTTTCTATTTTTTATATACAAAATACAATAAAACCCTCCTTCTTTACTTATAACTGTCGTCAGTAAGTTACTTATTAGTGTAATTATTATAGTTACATTAGCTCATGATTATCAATCATTAAATATATGTAATTTTGCATATATTAATGTTTAACGAAAAATTTCGAGATATCTTGTAATGATCCAATATTATTTCATACATTATTCAATAAAAAAAACACACGCAGCCCCTTAAGTCTTCATGTGTTTTCATACATGTTATTACATTTATAATTGAATAAATTATCTTATTCTGTAATATTAAATTTTGAAACCAATCCCCTTAATTCTTCCACCTTTTCTTTCATTTTGTTGGATTGGATTGATATTTGTTCAATTGATACGGCCTGTGATTGAATTGAATTTACTGTTTGAAGCGTCTCCTTTTTCACATCCGTTGCAGTTTCAGAAACTAGCGAAAGAGAAGCATTTACTTCTTCTGTACCAGCAGACATCTCTTCTGTCGCTGCGGATACTTCTTGAATTTGACTTGTAATCTTATCAATATCTCTCATAATAGACAAGAAGGTTTGATTCGCTTTGTGGGCAGCTTCTTTTCCTTCTACTGCCTTCTGTTGGCCTTTTCGCATGACATTAACTGTATCTTGAGTATCTTGTTGAATGGATTTTATTAAATGATTCACTTCCTTTGCAGATTCTTTAGATTGCTCAGCCAAGTCTCGAACTTCTGCGGCAACCACTGCAAATCCTTTCCCATTCTCTCCAGCACGTGCCGCTTCAATAGCGGCATTTAAGGCAAGAAGATTCGTTTGTTCGGCAATATTAGTAATTGCAGCGAGAGCTGTATCAATCTGTTGTGTACGTGTAACAAGTTTATTTATTACTTTTGATGTTTCCTCGACAACATCATGCACACTATTCATTTGAAGAATAGAGTGATTTATCACTTCACTACCGATATTTATTCGTTCTGTAGTCGTTACTGCTACCTCAGCGACTACTGCTGAAGATTCAGCTACAGTTTGCACCCCTGTTGTAATTTCTTCCATTGAGGATGAGCTCTCCTGAATACTAGTTACCTGTCCTTCTATTTTTGTTTTTACTTCTAAAACAGTCTGTACAACCTCATTTGAAATACTAGACGCTCGATTTGTATCTTGTAATACGCCCTCCGTAGTAGAAATAACCTCTTGTGTTGTCATCTTAACATTCGCAATTAATTGTTGAAGGTTATCTAACATACTATTAAAAGACTGAACAATATGCCCTAATTCATTATTTGCTTTATAAGGAGTACGTGTTGTTAAATCTCCAGCTGCTACTTTTTCCATATCATTTTATAATAACACAAGTGGTTTTCGGATAGTTAATTTAATAATATATCCAATTAATATAATTATTAAAATTGCTAAAAGCGAAATACTAACAAACATTATCATTGTATTTTGAGCACTATTATTATTTTCCTTCTGTAAAAGCTCTGCATTATTACTATTATATAAAATTAATTCACGAATTGATTTTATTGATTTTTGCATATTAGGTTCAATCTCTTTTAGGTAATATGCATATGCTTCCTCATTATTAGATTTCCCTAATTCTTGCGCTTTCTTCATTTGAGTTCTTAATTTATTAAATGTTTCATAAAACGTGTTATATAATTCTTTTTCTTTAGTAGAAATAACTTTAGCCTCAAACTGCTTTAAAAGATAATCATTTTCCTGACGAATTCCGTCCATTTCTCTTATTAATTCATTCATTCTTTTTTCATCTTTTGATACCATAATTTCCATAAAGTTCATATTAAAATGATAAAAATTAGATTCTACAATACCAATCCACTCAATTGGTAGTAAATTATCCTCATACATATTAGAGGAAGTACTTTTCCCTCTTTCTAATCCCCAAAACCCTATTAGGGATAATACTATACATGCAATACTTGATATAGTTATTAATATGTTTAGTTTTGTACCAACCTTACTGTTTCTTAATAATTCCAATTCACTTTTTCCATTCTAATATATAGTTTAAGTAATGTATTTTATACCAATAATCCAAAAATTACGATGTTTATTTTGTAATATGCAATTTTGCATATCATCCACTACTGATTCAAAATAACCTAACATTGTAATTTTGGTTTTCCAAAAATTCATGATTATGAACACACCCTATTAATTCTTGAACTTCTCATCCAAAATATCCAAAAATATTGTGGCACCAGGGGAACCCATCATTGATGTATAAATTACACTACCATACAAGACTAGCTTAAAAATATTTTTCTTATTGCTCATTTTTCTATTTCCTCTCTATTAGAAGTACTCCTAGCACATCACACTAATAAAAACGATAGTATTAAAAAATAAGGAAAGACATAACACCTATGTCTTTCCTCTAAAATTGTAACACTCAATATACTCTTAGCTCTATTTGATTTGCCAGTTAAATCCTCACATTTCTTTCTTTATAATATCTCCTAACTCCGTCCAACTTGTAATCCGCGGGATATTGAGATGTTGATTGTAAGAAGTAGTTTTTGCATACACATTTATCGGTTTTCCTATTAACGTTTCTAAGACTGCCGGCTTATCATCAAAGAAATAGTTTAATTTTATTTCTTGTATGAAGTGTATTTTTTCTTCATCCTTCATTCCATAGAAAAAGCGATCTTCATGTACCGGAAAACCTTTTTCTATTAACCATTTTTTTGTTTGCTCTCCATGTTCTTTAGGCCGTGCTGTTATATAGTATATTTCATGTCCCTGTTTTTCTAATTCTTGTAATGTCTCTACTGCATATGGAAACGGTGAACAAGAAGTATAATAAATCTCATCCAGCAAACTATTCCACATATGACTGCCTTCCTCCGAAGTCATGCCAAATGCTTCATGAATTTCAATTGTTTTTAAAGAATGAAATATATCCAATCCTATTTTTTTGTTTAATTTTTTATTATATAAATGAAAAGCATGCTGCCTTAAATCAATTAACGTATCATCGATATCAAATCCAAACTTCACTCTTCATCGCTCCTTTCTGCAATCTATTTATCGGAACATATAAGTATTTTTTATTCTCCTTATTTCTTATCTTTCCGATATGCTGGATAACCCATAAATCTATAGTCTTTTCCAACCTGGGTAAATGATATATCCTTAAATTCAATCGCATCTTGCATTTTAGTAATACCAGTCCCCTCTACAAAGCTAGGCGCCAATCTGCCCCCAATAATTTTTGGTGCGACATATAATATAAGTTTATCCATCAATTTATTTTCAATAAACGAAGCATTTACCTCTCCACCACCTTCAATAAGCAGGGAGGAAATTCCTTTTTCCCCTAAAACATCAAGCATTTCATATAAGTTTATATGCTTTTCTCCGCTAGTAACAAATACTTTGACTCCTGCATTTTCTAATGCCTTCTTTTTTTCCGCTGCATGATTATTTGTTGTAAATATCCAGGTAGGAGCTTCTCCATCTGTAACAACGTTAGCTTCCATTGGTATGCGTAATGTTGAGTCCAAGATTACGCGAATTGGATTTCTTCCATTTGGAATACGCGTTGTCAATGATGGATTATCCTTTTGTACAGTATTCGCTCCTACTAAAAATGGCTGCATTTTCATTTCGTATTTGGTGTACTTCCTGTCTTGCCTCTGTAGATGTGATCCACTTACTATCCGATAAAGAAGTAGCAATTTTCCCATCTAATGTAACACCCGATTTAATCGTTACAAATGGGCGCTTTGTCAAAATATATTTATTAAAGACTTCATTCATTTTTTTAGATTCTTCTTCACACACTCCTACAAGTACATCAATACCTGCATCTTGTAGAATTTGAATTCCTCGTCCAGAAACAAGTGGATTTGGATCAAGTGTAGCAACTACTACTCTCTTAATGCCTGCTTGTACAATTGCTTCTGCACAAGGGCCTGTTCTTCCATGATGAGAACAAGGTTCAAGAGTTACATAGATTGTACCTCCACGAGCCTGTTCTCCCGCCATACATATCGCATGTATTTCGGCATGTGGTTCTCCGGCCTTCATATGTGCTCCAATCCCTACAATTCGGTTATCATTTACAATTACAGATCCAACCAATGGATTAGGAGTGGTTTGTCCCTTCATAGCCTTGGCATTTTCTAATGCTAGCTTCATATACAATTCATGCTCAAGCATGTAAGTGTCCCCCTTCAAAATGTCCAGAACGCTGAACCTTCGTTTGCAAATATTTCTCATTAAACTCTGAGACATCACCCCATAACGGTTCACGACTTGTAACATTTAATCCAGCTTTTTGTAACGCTTCTAATTTTTTCGGATTGTTTGTAATAAGTTTTACAGGTTTTGAGCGTAGCGCTTTTAATACTTCAATTGTGTCATCGTAATTTCGAATATCATCTTCAAAACCTAGGTTCAGATTGGCTTCCACTGTATCTAACCCATTTTCTTGCAAAAGATACGTCATCGCTTTACTAAACAAGCCAATTCCTCTTCCTTCATGATTCGCTAAGTAAAATAAAGCACCTGAACCATGTTCTGTAATCATTTGTAAAGACTGCTTTAATTGGAATCCACAATCACAACGTTTACTACCAAAGATGTCACCAGTGTGACAAATACTATGCATACGAATTAGGGCATCTTCAGAATTCTTAAAATCACCATACACAAGCACACTAGATTGCTGCATATCAGCTAAATTAATAGATGAAAGCTTTTCAATAATTCCTTCTACACTATTTGTAACCTCACTACATTGCAACCAAGAATACCATTGAAAAACTTTAGTCTCCCCATATAAATTAATTGGCAATTTGATAGGACCTACTAAATAAATATCCTTTCCATCTTGATGTATAAATTGAATTTTATCTTCTAACATATGAATTGTATCTGTTGTAACCATTAGGTACCTCCTAGTATAGAGAATCTCTAAAAAATTCTCTTCCATTGTTATATTTTTTATTGTTTAACTTACACAGCGTAAGTGTTTTTACAGATGATATTCTTTTTTCTCTCAGCATATATGCAATATGTATCATTACAACCTTGGCTATTTAAAGAAAAGAATTACAGTTACATAAAACAACTTAGTTACTTTATGTAAGTGAGTATACATTCGTAATTAATTTACGTAAAGTAATTAATTATAAAAACATTTGTTACTAACTGTAAGATGTTATATAATTTGTTTTAGGAGGTGAAGGAAAATGAATGATTCTACATTATGCCCTCGCTTTGAAAAAGGAATGAAATTTTTTAGCCAACGATGGACAGCACTAATTATTTACCAACTTTTTTCTGGATCTCAGCGCTTTTGTACGCTTGAATCTTCTCTTCCTGTTAGCGGAAGATTACTTTCAGAAAGATTGAAAGAATTAGAACTAGAAGGAATTGTCGAACGTAAAGTCTTTCCTGAGACACCAGTTCGTATAGAATATTCTTTAACTCAAAAAGGATTTGCTTTAGAAGCTATTATTCGCGGAATAGAAGAATGGTCACAGGAATGGATAGAACTTGAGGAATAACATAAAAGCTTTTTCGTATATAGTTTTAAGTAATCAAATTACAGATACCTATTATTAAAACACTAGTTTTTCAAGCATTTATGAAAAGCTAGCGTTTTTTAATGAATAAAATAAAATTTAAGAAATGAAACAAGATGATCAAACCGATCACCTTGTTCCTTTAAAGATTAAAATAGTGATTTTAACAACTTTTATTAATACATACTCGATTAACAGAAATAATAAATAGAATTTTTGTAACTAAACAGTTTTATTTTCGCAATACAGTTAGCTTATCCCGCTATTTGCGGACAGTAAGACCACCACTAATTAAATTTCCATTTTATTGCATTTGAATATTACTTATGAAATTTCACACGCTCTTCAAGTGGTTGGAATTCTTTTTCACCTGGTGCAGCTGTTGGATTACCAAATGGCATTTGTGCAATTAGTTTCCAATTAGCAGGAACATTCCATTCTTGTTTTACCTCATCATCAATTAATGGATTATAATGTTGTAAAGATGCCCCTAATCCCTCTGCTTCTAAACCTGTCCACACGACTAATTGGTGCATACCTGATGCTTGGTGTGATCAAATTGGGAAGTTTTCAGCATATGCAGCAAATTTTTCTTGAAGCGATTTAACGATAGCCTCATCTTCAAAGAATAGTACTGTTCCATAACCAGCTTTAAAAGAATCCATTTTTTGTTGCGTTCCTGAGAAATCTCCATCTCCAACTACTTTTCTTAATGTTTCAGTTGTAATATCCCATAATTTATCATGAGCTTCACCAAATAATACAACTAATCGCGCAGTTTGAGAATTGAAAGCTGATGGAGTATATTTCACAGCAAACTCCACAATTTCTTTAATTTTTTCATCCGATACTTGTACCTCTTTGTTAATTCCATAATAAGTACGTCTTTCTTTCAGTGCAGTATAGAAATCTTTTGTCATAATTCATTTCCTCCTAAGTTTTAATATTCTTCAAAATGATACATTGCGAAGATAATATGAGTTGAAATGAGTTCATTTTTGAACCATTGAACACCATAACACCAATTGCTAGTCATTCTGAATCTAAACCACTGCTTCTTGCTTCAGTTTCCCTAAAAAAACACTTATAGCATCATTGATACAATCTAGTGATCATTCGGTATTATTTTACCCATTCTCTATTCATGTATCCTGCTTGTTTCATATTTACACAAATATGAAAATAACCTTAAATTGCTGGTCAAAAAAGCCAGGTAGTATGAATAACACATTGCCTGGCTTTTTACATTTTTAATTTACATTCAACTAAACATTACCAATGAATAGTAGTAAAAACTATACCCGTCACTTATTTAATAATTAACATCTCATATGGATGTTGTTCCATAAATCTATTCTCCCAAGGAATCTCTAATGATGTCCAATTTGAACCACCGTCTACTGACTGATACACTCCTTTATTGCTAAACAGATAAAACGTTCCATCACTTGTTGCCTTTAATACTGGTATGATTGTGCCTTTAGGAGTTGGTAAACCTACATTCATTTCTGCCCAAGACTGATTTTTTTCTTTCTTATAAATAAATGATTCACAATTTCCATTATTGTAATCATGCGCTACGTGTGGATTTGAAGATGTCGCGATAATAATATTTTCTGGATCATTTGGGTTAACTGCCATTTGATATGCGTAATGATGCTTTAGCCCGCTACACATATAGTTCCAAGTCTTACCTCCATCATTACTCTCCGCATACTCTTGACCTGGTTCTTTCAAGAATGAATCACCTAACACCCCGTATAAACGATTTGGGGCATTGCGATGTGATGTAAGAATGTGAATATCTTGAGGATAGTTCCCCTCTTTTTCCTCAGTCCATGTCTTACCTCCATCTACACTTTTAATTAATCCCCCAACCTCAATAGTCGTATAAATAGTTTCTGGATTATTAGCATCAATTTCAATATGTTTTACATGGTGTGTATATGTTCTTTGAGGAAAGAACCATGATGAATATGATGGCATTTGTCGATAATCAGTTAGCAGCTCAAAACTGTCTCCTCCATTTTTGGATACGAACATTGCGCTCGGTTCAGTTCCTACATATACAATCCCGTTACCGTCATCCCCCTTCGCTGGAGATACAGAAACTGCTGTAATAGCTCTCATATGAATAGCATTTGCTGGGAACACTTCACCAAAGGAAGGTAACGCACCAATCGCTTCCCATGAACTTCCCCCATCTTTACTTCTCCATAATCCCCTGTCAAAGGTACCACAATACATTCTTTCTGGATCGTATGGATCTGAAGCTAACGCAACCGGATTCGCACCTACAAACTGCGATTGGACGCTCCATGTTGAGTCTTTTTTTTCTGCAATTACAAGTTCTCTATCAAACGCTAATATGAATTTTTCCATAACTAAAATCTCCTCGTTTCATAATATATCTTGTATTATTTGAATCTTTACCATTACAAGTTAAGAGGTGACATTTATGTGCTATAGCATATAAAAAGTAAATTTTATAAGCAATATGTGATTAAAAACTTACATTATATAATTTGTTAACTTCACATCCGTATGATGAACAAGATGTCCTGTTAACTCATATAAGTCCATATGCCACCTCTAAATAAATCGTAATTTACATGCTATAGCATATATAATATAGAATCCATTATTTTATGTCAAACTTTAATACTGTTAATAAGTTCTTTAGCTCGTCTAAAGTAATTTAAAAGTCATAATATAAACAGAAACATTTTATTGTCTATTCAATAAAAAAAGAGTGCAATTTTTGCACTCTTTTTACCAGAGTGTTGGGAAACCCTTTAGGGTTCCCAACACTCTGGAATCTTTTTTGATTTTAGCGAATAAAAACAACATAAAATAATAGAATTTTAAAAAATAGCCCTCCACCTGACCCTTTTTGGTCAGGTGGAGGGCTATTTTTTTCATGTTTTGACAAGCTGCGGTGAGATAAGCTTGCATTTGGACAGACTTCAGCCCTCGAAACCGGGCATAGCGGTAGCCATGTAGTTCTTTGGCGTCTGCAAAGCTTCGCTCTATAGTGGAACAGCGTACTTTATACAACCTTTTCCCTGTAGCTGTTAGCTTGTTTTTTCTAGCAATATCCTTATATTTCTCCCACACATGATGAGTGATAACTTTTTGTTTTTGTTTCTTTGAAAAGCACACCTCACGTAACGGACAAACAGCGCAGTCTTCTGGATTCGATTTGTATTGACGGTATCCTTCACGATCAGTTGTTACATATTCTAGAATACATCCCATCGGACAAGCGAAAACATTCATTTCTTCTACATATTTAAATTGGCTTTTCGGTACTTCTTTATTCCGTTTTCCAAATCGGCGATACCCCATCACCATAAATATATTCCGTTCTGATAGTTTCTTACAGATATATCCTGTAAAATAGCCAGCATCAAGGGCAACAGCTTCTACTTTGAAGTCGAATTTATCAATCTGAGCTTGGAGGCGTGCTAAATACGGCTCGGAATCTGCCATATTTCCAGCCGTTACATAGGTATCTGTAATAATATTGTACTTCGCATCAGTCGTACGATGATCCAAGAAATGAAAACCATTTGGTTTTCCATCTCTCATTAAAAATCCACTATCTGGATCCGTTGTACTTATACGAGTTTTTTTGGTAGGGGTATCACTTTCCTTTCTAGGTTTTAATTCTTTTTTCCATGTACCTCACGATCTTCGATTACCGCAGCTTCTAGCTCGTCTATATAAAACTTTGCTTTTTCTTTTTTATATTTATGTACAAATTTATTTTTATTGGCATTGGCCTTAATATGTGTAGAATCTGTCATCAGTGCACGTCCTCCTACCATCCGGTGCTCCGTCGCTTGTCTCACAATCTCATCAAAAATTTCTTCGAAAATATTTGTATGAATAAAACGAGTACGACGATTCCAACTGATTGTAGAGTGATCCGGAATAGTATCCGATAGAGAAAACCCTAAAAACCAACGGTAGGCAATATTCGTTTTAATTTCCTTTTCCAATTGACGCTCAGAACGAATACCGTAAAAATATCCAATAAACATCATCTTAAATAAAACAATAGGATGAATGGACGGGCGTCCATTGTTTTCACAGTAATAAGGGCGTAACTTCTCTTCAATAAAATCAAAACTAATTGTCGCTTCAATTGCACGAAGGAAATGATCTTGTGGAACCAACTCTTCTACAGAAACAGATACACGCTCATCACGATGATTTTTTAAAGCACCCATCATAAAAAATCTCTCCTTTTCCTCTTTTTTATCAGTGTTGACACATAAAAAGAGGTTCAGACACAAAAACAGGCTGTGGAGAAGACTTTCTCCACAGCCTGAAAAAAAGAGTGCAATTTTTGCACTCTTTTTACTCATTTCTATTAGAAATCAAAGTTATCAGGATCTGGACCAACGCGGTGATTTTGATTTAATGCATCGATTTTTTCCATATCTTCTTTCGTTAATTCAAAGTTAAATACATCTGCATTTGCAATAATGCGGTGCTCTTTCGTTGATTTTGGAATTGTGATCACTTCATTTTGAAGGTCCCAACGTAAAATCACTTGTGCTGTTGTTTTACCATGTTTCTCAGCAATTGCCTGTAATGTTTCATTATCTAATAATTGACCTTGCATAAGTGGTGACCATGCTTCCATTTGAATACCTTGTTCTTTACAGAAAGCTTGTAATTCTTTTTGTGTTAAACGAGGATGGTATTCTACTTGATTGATCATCGGCTTAATTTCTGCATCTTTTATTACATCTTGCAGATGGTGAATTTGGAAATTACTTACGCCAATTGCACGTACACGCTTTTCTTTATAAAGTGTTTCTAACGCTCTCCATGTATCTTTATATTTCCCTTCTACAGGCCAGTGAACAAGATATAAATCTAAATAATCTAGCTTTAATTTTTTTAAGCTCTCTTCGTATGCAGCAATCGTTTCTTCATATCCTTGATCTGCGTTCCATACTTTTGAAGTAATAAATAATTCTTCTCTTGAAATACCAGTTGTTTCAATACCGGCACGAATCCCCTCACCTACAGCTGCTTCATTTCCGTAAATTGCAGCTGTATCAATGCTGCGGTATCCTGCTTTAATTGCTGATTTAATCACTTCTACAAGTTCTGGTCCTTCTTCTACTTTAAATACACCTAAACCAAACCAAGGCATTTCCACACCATTACTTAATACTGTTTTACTTTGTAAGTTTTTCATTTTATTTTCTCTCCTTTTATTTTACTTGATCTCTTTTTTCTAATGTCATGCTCCATGCTGTTAAAATAACAGCACCTACTACCATAATGCCGCCTACCCAAGCTGTATGAATTAACCCTAACGAGTTCGTTACAATACCGCCTAAATAAGCACCAAGAGCAATCCCAGCATTAAACGCCGCAATATTAATTGCCGATGCAACATCGACAGCACTCGGTACGAATCGTTCAGCTAACATTACGACATATACTTGTAACCCTGGAACATTCATAAATGCGAATAGCCCCATTAAAATAATAGTGATTAACCCAGCTACCTTAAATGGTGCCGTAAATGTTAAAACAAATAATATAATCGCTTGAATAAAGAACATGTAGAATAGCGCTCGAATTGGATTATGATTCGATAATTTTCCGCCAATCACATTCCCTATCGCAATGGCGATTCCATACACTAATAAAATGATAGTAACTGTATTTGCTTTAAATCCTGTTACCTCTTGTAATAACGGAGATAAATACGTAAATGTTACGAATGTTCCCCCATATCCTAATGCAGTAATAATGAAAACTAGTAACAGTCTTCCGTTCGTAATCAGTTTAAATTGATCGCGGAATGATACAGACGCACCTTTTTTCATATTAGATGGAATGAGAATACTATTTGCAATTAAGGCGATAATTCCAATTACTACAATTGCTAAAAATGATGTTCTCCAGCCAAATTGTTGACCAATAAATGTTCCAATTGGTGCCCCTGTAATAGTTGCAACTGTTACACCAGTAAACATGATGGCAATCGCGCTAGCACGCTTATTTTCTGGGACAAGTGCCGCAGCAATTGTTGAACCAATTGACATAAACACACCATGCGAAAGTGCAGAAATAATTCGCGCAATAAGTAATACAGTGAAGCTTGTTGCTACCGCTGCGATTCCGTTACCAATAATGAAAATAATCATAATCCACATTAATAACGTTTTTCGTGACATATTAGCTGTTAATGACGTTAATACTGGAGCCCCAAACGCTACGCCTAACGCATATAAAGAAACTGTTAAACCAGCCGTTGTAACCGACACATGTAAATCTTCCGAAATAGATGGTAATAAACCGACACTAACAAATTCAGTTGTCCCAATCCCGAACGCACTAATTGCTAACGCTAACAACGCAAATATACTTCTTCGATTCGTCTGAACTTCTGAAGACGATGCTGTATATGAATTCAATTGAGTTTCCCCTCTTCCCTATAATTCCTATCATAATAGTGCGATAAAAAGGCCCTTTTATCTTCTAAAAAACATATTTAATCTCTACAAACGCTATTATGAATGGTTTCATTCTTTTTTTAAAGAACGCACTTTAAAGTACTATAGGTACTTTTTAGTACAGTAAAGCTTGTCTCTCTCTTACATGTACTATTATGAAATATATTCAATACAATGAATAGTACGTACTTTAAAGTGCTGTAGGTACTAAAAAGTAACATAGTTAGTTACCAGTACCGTAAAGCTTGTTTCTCTCTTACATGTGCTATTATGAATGATAATCACCCTAATAAAAAGTACGTACTTTAAAGTACTATAGGTACTAAAAAGTAACATTTATATAACCTAGCTTATTTTGCTCAAAAATTGAAATCTACATTCCATGAAAAAGACTTTCAAATGAAGAAATACACTTTCCCGTAGAGGCAACTTTAGAGAATATTACTTAAACATATAAAGGATCATGTTCATTACCACAGACAAATAATAAAAAGGCAAAAACGAACAGAAATGTGTTCATTTTTGCCTTTTTTATTTAATGATTAAAATGTACGACTTTTGGAAAGGAAATCTGCATTAGCTCCTGTTACACCACTTTGTCCCCAGTTCCCTGGAATCATTTCACGAATAAGAATTAGCACTTTATCCAAAGGTGCATGAGTATATTTAGATGTTACTTGTGTAAGTTCGTTTACCCACTTATCCTTTGTCTCTTGATCAAATGTATTCCATATATCAATCTTAATAATAGCCATTCCATTAACGTTACGACCTAGTGTATCGTAAGACTCTTTTGTCTCCCAATCGGACACCCTACTTTTCACAGCAAAGGTAGCATCACATGCTACAGCCCCAGCTTTCCCCCAGTTTTCTTTCTCAAGTTCCGTTATCAACACTTGAATTTTGTCAGGGACAATTTTTAATAGTTTTATTGTAAGTTCCGTTACACTATAAATAAATTCCTTCTTTTCTTCTGTTGACATGGTTGGCCAAGTATTTAGCTCGATTAATGGCATAGTATTGCCCCCTAAATTTAATTATCTATTGACTAGTTACAACTATTGGTTCAAATGATTTTTAACTGCTCTTACTACCAATTCGTGATCTTCTTCTGGTGGTAATCCTGAAACTGTTATCATTCCAATAACCCCTACGTTTTTTATCCTGATAGGAAAGCATCCACCAAACGCAGCATATTCCGAAGTATCTAAAAGATATTTTTCATTATATGAAATTCCAGTTATTTCACTTTGTATCTGCATATAATACGAGCTACGATCATGCAGGGAAACGACTCGTTTTTTACGCTCAATCCATTTCGTATTTTCCGCATTTGTCCCTGTCATCTTGAAATGAAATAATTGCACACCATTTTTCGTTATATCAACAGCAATCAATTTCCCCTCTCGCTTTGCTGTTTCAACGATAAATAAACCTAGTTGCAAGGCATCTTCATTTGTAAAAGAGGAAAATTGAAGCGTTTCCTCCTCTTTTAAAATTTGTTTACTTATTTCATTCAAATTTGAAGTGCTCATATTTTTAACCTCCATAATTGTTTTATGCCACACCGACATTTTTTCGAAATTATTAGGCCATATAGTACAACCCTTCAATCAATCTGATTCCAAATAAACTACTGTAACATCGTTGGTAACTAGTAGTACCGTAAAGCTTGTTTTCTTCTTACTGGTGCTATTATGAATGATATTCAAAGTTATAAAAAGTACGCACTTTAAAGTGCTATAGGTACTTTAAAGTACTATTCTACTTATCCCTATCTTACAGAGACTATTATGAAATATATTTAACATCTTAAAAATGTATGTACTAAAGAATAATATTTTTAATCACTAACTTTTTTGCTCAATGGTTGTAATTCATCAGATACAGAAATAGACATACAAAAACGCCATCCTTTCCTATAATTTTAAAGAAAGAATAGCGTATTCTTTTCAAAAATGAGTTCTTTTATTGAGAAACTTTGATTCTATATCATACATAAAAGGGCAACCAGTGCTAAAACAGCTGGAAGTCCTTGTTTCACAATAATTGATTTATTAGATGTGAAATCTCCGAAAATAGCTGCTACCACCACACAAATTACGAAAAATAATTGGACCATATAACCAATTGGATTGAGTCCAAGTACAAGTCCCCAAATGAGACCAGCCGCTAAAAATCCATTATATAAACCTTGGTTTGCAAACATAATGGCTACGTTTCGATCTCCTTCTAAATGCTTCGGTAATTTGAAAGCACGTTTCGCTACTTTTGAATTAATAAAAAACATTTCAAGGATCATGATAAACAAATGTTCTAATGCTACGATCCCGACTAAAATAGCTGCGATTATTTCCACACTATTCTGCCCCCTACACTCTCTATTCTTTAATATTCTCTACATTTTTTTGCATCTGTAATAGAACATGAATAAGTATTTTGCGTTCTTCTCCACTGATATTTACGAACATTTCCTTCATAAAATGTTCCTTTTCTTTCTTGTCAAAATATTAATTGATATATCAATTAATATACATCTCTCTTTTTATTTTTGCAAGTTTTTTTGCTCAATTGGTTTTATTTTGTTCTAGCAACTTTAAACCAATTCAAAACATCAGTTCGCATTTCTAGAAATCATAATTACTTTAAGTTCATTCTGACAATCATATTTAACTAAATATATAAAAGAATTGAGTTATATCTCCATCAATTTATAAAAATTAATTTTTTTCTAAAACAGATACTTTACGTTTTTTATAGTAATAAAAATCATTTTTTTGTTTCAGAGGCAATCCATTTTGTTAGCCTGATGTGCATAAGATAGCACCCATATGGAGAACCAATTATCTTTCAAGAAAACGGCTTGAAATCTGGATTTGGTACAAGAGTTGCCTACTTCCGTGATCCAGATGGTACTAATTTAGAGCTAATTGCTCCAAAAGGGCCATTTAGACGTGAATAATAAATTAATACCGAAACAGCCACCTTATCTGAAAGGTGGCTGTTTGTTAATAGATTGAATAAAAAGGACAAACTCTCCAACTTGAGAAGTTTGTCCAAAAATAGATATTTCATATTCCACTACTTTGACACTAAAACCAACAGTAGTGAATTAGAATAATGACTTAATACTTGCTAAGACAGTAAGTACACCTACAATAATAACAAATACGTTGCTCATTTTCCCTTTGTATTTAGCTAGTACTGGCACTTTTTGAATCGCATACATCGGTAATAGACATAAGATAGCAGCAACTAAAGGACCGCTTAGAGAATCAATAAGTCCAAGAATACTTGGATTTGTATAAGCAACAAACCAGCATGATAATACAACAAAAGTAAGAATTATTGTCTTAATTGTTTTTTCTTCAATATCTTTTCCACGTGATTTACCAAACTTAATAATCATGTCACGCATTACTTCAAATGCTCCTATATAATGGCCAAGGAAAGACTTTGTAATAGCCACAAAAGCAATAATTGGAGCTGCAATAGTGATTACAGGCGAATTAAGCTCATTAGCAAGATATGAAAGAATTGATAAGTTTTGTTCTTTTGCCATTTTTATATCATCTGGAGTCAAGCTCAATGCGCTACTCCAAACGAAGAACATAACAACAGCGAATGTCATGATATAACAAACCTTTTGTATTTGCGCACATTTAGCATCAGTGGCTTCGATTCCATACGTAGCTCTCTGTTTCACAACAAATGATGAAATCATAGGTGAATGATTAAATGAGAATACGATGATTGGTAGAATCATCAATATCGTCCCAAAATAGCCTGTTCCTGTTGAAGCAGTTGAAACAGCTGAAAAACTAAGCATTGACGTATTCCACTGTGGAATTAAAGATATTGCGATAAACAGTAGAGAAACTATGAAAGGATACACTAACATACTCATTACCTTTACAGTAATATCTTGACCAAAATTCAGTATAGCGATAAGACCAAGAACTAATACAAGTGATAAAATAGCTCTTGGAGGTTCTGGCATGTGCAATTGATGCACAATAAAACTACTTGCAGTGTTTGTAAGCGCAACCGAATACATTAGTACGATTGTATAAATTGAACCGAAATATACGATGTTAAAAATGATACTCGCTTTATTTCCGAAATACTCTCTAATTGTACCTGTGATCCCCTCATCAGCAGAATTAGAAGCGTATATCATTTTAGCAAGTGCCCTATGTGAGTAGTACATAACTGGATATGCAAGCAATGTAATTAGTAGTAAAGATAATAAACCACCTGAACCTGCATTAATCGGTAAAAAGAGCACCCCTGCTCCAATTGCAGTTCCAAATAGACTGAGTGCCCATGTAGTATCCTGCTTATGCCACTTTTTCGGATCTGCATATTGCTCATTTTTTAGTGCGGTATTTTCAGCTTGAACTTCTATTTTCTTTGCAGTATTCCCGTTCATATAATAACTCCCCCTTGTATCTATTCCTGCATCTCTCTTTGCACCTAACAAATATTCCCTTTTCGGAAAATGAATTCCTTACAAGTTGCCCCACATTGTATGTCCTTCATCATAATGAATCCAAATTGAAACATTCGCTAATTAGCGTCCTAATATAATTGTTAGCGTTCACAAAAAAGTTTACTCGTAATATCCGCTCTTTATATAAAGAACCCTTAAGAGAACAATATAGAATAGATTTCATAAATACGTTGCAACATTTCTAATAACAGTGTATTACTTTAATGGTTTCTCTTTTTTACTTTTAACAGTAATTTTAGCTAAACCGGCCTCTCTTCATTTGCGAGGCATTTCTTTCTCAATTCTATACATTACTTTCATAACTTCGGTAGCACTGATGATATTGCTCACACAAGCCACTGAAGCACATTACATACATTTCGCCTCTAATCACACACCTTTCTTACTAATAATCGCATTTTTTATATTTTCTCCAGAGATAATAAAATTTCTCTCGACGCCCTCATTATAACGTGTATATTTATAAAATTAATATTTTTATATTTTCAGAAATATTAAAGAGGAATAATTTTATATGGATAATATTTTACAGTTAGCATGTAGCCATTGTTTTTATCGCTTAAAGCTGAATTAGTTAGTAAAAAAATACAATAATACATTGTTTTTCTAGGTGACTTATTATAAAAATACTTATATCCCCTTTTATCAAAAAATTTTATTTTAAACATAAAAGATATTCTAATAAATAATTAATGTAGGTAAAAAGAAAAAAATCCCAAAATACAAAAACCAAATTTTAGGATATATATTATTAATATTGAATTCATATACAATTTAAAAAGCTACAATGAGCAAAAAACAAAAAAGCTGCCCCATATGGACAGCTCATTTACATAATTATCGTTATCAGGAATACACAAACAAATCACTTCAATATCATCTTAATTGTAGTTTGTTCGGCTCTTCTTCAGGGATATCTCTATGTTTGTAATGAATCGTTTTTACATCATTTCCTTTTATGCGAAAAGTAATTGTGTCCCATAAGGCGGATTGTGTGCACCCTCAAAAGTTTAAATTTTAAAATCCCTCATTAACTAGCTCTTTTATCGAGTTTAATTTTGAAGAAAGCTCGATAAACCATTCTTCATCCCCTGTTAATAATGCAAGATCTATAAGATAAAGGATTTGTTCCTTATTTATTACCTTTGATTCAGGGAGTTTGTTAACGTGTTTACTAAAGAGTAAAATCGCTTCGTTTATTGTGTACTGGCCGTCACGTTTCACAATACTAACTGTAACTATATCCTCTACATCATCAAGTGATACAATATAACCAACTATTAATTCACCTTCATTTGATATTCCACGAACCCAATCTCCTACTTTTAAAACATGATTATTATTTGACATCATACCGTTTCACCTTCCTATAAATATTTTTTGTGACGATAAAAAAGATATAAAAACAAATTATACTGTAATATTTTTCATTACATTTAAGTGTTAAGAACTCACGGCTATATAATAATTAAGCCGCTTAACGCTCTTGATTGATAAGGTCAACAACTTCTTTCATTGTATAATTCTTTAAGTATTCACCTAGATGCTCTTCAGCACCTAAGAAAATAGCGAAAAGAACTTTTCGCATATTCGAACCTACAACACACTGATTGTTTGATTCTGGACACTTCGGCTGCAAAGCACCTTCAGAGGTTATCTGATAAATATGCCAAAGATTAATTTCATCTAAATCGCGAGCGAAAATAAAACCGCCACCAGTCCCCTCTTTCGATTGTATAAACTTATGTTTTTTTAACAAACTTAGTACTTTGCGAATGCGTACTGGATGAACACCTGCACTTTCTGAAATAGCATTACTTGTTGACATCCGGTCTGGCTGTAAAGCTAAATAAGTTAAACTGTGTATGGCCAAGGTAAAGTCGCTGTTCATGATTTTCCTCCTACGATTAAAAATATTGTTTCTCATACATTAACATACTGTAGCCATAAATATTACAGATTGGTTAGAACGTTAAAACATGTGGAATGCTTCTTGCCATAAAAAATTAATTCCCTTATATTCTATCCCGTCCCACCTATATCTGATAACTTCATTTAGCTTTTTAAGTTAAAAAGAAAATTAAACACTCCACTGTTTCTTCACTTGTTCTTCTGCCAACTGTTCAATTTTTGTCCAAATCGTATCTTTACTAACAATAACATTTGTTTGATAATTTCTATCATTATAATTAACTGTAACACATACTTCAATCATCTTCTGCTTCCTCCTTTCAAGAAAATTTCTTATTTATATTTAATACCTGAAAAATTTTAAATTTAGTTATAATCTCTAGCATATAACTTCATTTTTTTAAATAATTAAGTTTAAAAACCCCACTGTTTCTTCACTTGTTCTTCTGCCAACTGTTCAATTTTTGTCCAAATCGTATCTTTGTTCACAATGACATTTGTTTGATAGTTTCTATCTTTATAATTAACTGTAACGCATACTTCTATCACCTTCAGTTTCCTCCTTTCAAAAAATTCCTCTTTCATACTATTACTTATTAATTAGCCAACTTTTGCAGTTCAATGTTTAAAAATGTTCGGACACTACGTGGTAAAAATTTGCGAATTTCTTCTTCGTTAAAACCAATTTGCAATCTTTTTTCGTCCAGCATAATCGGGCGACGCAACATTAGTGGATGCTCAATTATTAATGTATAAAATTCATTTAGCGAGAGCTCATCAATATTTATATTTAAGTCCTGAAAAGTTTTGGATCTAGTTGAAATAATTTCAGTAGCCCCCTCTTCAGTTAAACGAAGAATCGATTTAAGCTCATCAACTGTCATAGAATTTGATACGATGTTTTTTTCAATATAATCAATTTGATGCTCTTCAAGCCATGCTTTCGCTTTTCGGCATGAAGTACAGCTTGCTGTTGTATATAGAATTACCATATTTAACTCACTCCTTTAATGTTATTAAACGTACATTTTAAATATCGCTTATTGAAATGTATTAAAAAAAATTACAGTTTAGAATCAAATTCACATAATGTTAATTATTCAGCAATGTTTCATTTATCTCTATTATTCATGCTACATTTTACAGACGTTAACAACTCACTTTTAAAAATCTTACTGTAATTTTAAACTTTACAGTTCAATTAATCAACTGTTAAGTCTTGGATTAATTTTAATAACACAACAAATTATTCTCATGTAAAATTCCCCATAGCATGATGGCTCCTTCAAAGCACATTTCACGCATTTCTTGCTTACAAGTGCTATTATGGATTATATTCATCCTAATAAAAAGTACGTACTTTAAAGTGTTATAGGTACTAAAAAGAAATAATTTTAGTATTGCAACGGATGTAGGCTCACAACTGTAATCTAAATTCATCAAAGGAGTTTTTTTATGAAGACATACAATATTCCTGTAGAAGCGACTTTAGAAGTTATTGGCGGAAAGTGGAAAGTTGTTATCCTTTGTCATTTAAAAAAAGGAACAAAAAGAACGAGTGAATTAAAACGTTTAATGCCTGGTATTACGCAAAAAATGTTAACGCAACAATTACGAGAACTAGAAGAAGATGGTGTAATCCAAAGGAAAGTATATGACCAAGTACCACCAAAAGTAGAGTATTCTTTAACAGATTACGGTTCGTCTTTAGGAGCTATACTCGATTCCCTCTGTTCCTGGGGAGAAGTTCATCTTGAAAAAACCGGGAACACATCCATGCTGATTACAGCAGATGAATCATAACTGTAGAAGACATAAAATAGGTTGAGACAATGCTTGCCTCAACCTATTTTATGTCTCTTTATAATTTTTTTGCCGTAATGACTGTTTCAAACTCAAAGGTTTCCGGTAGATGATCTGCATAAGAATATTCAAAAGTTCGTCCATCCGTTAAGTAAGCTACTTGCTCAACTCGCATTAGGAAATCCTGATTTGTTAAGTTCATAAACTGCTTTTCCCTATCATCTGGGCGAATCCCTTTAACCCTGACAACAGATGTCCCTACTTCAAGACCAAGTTTATTTTGAATATGTGAGTATATCGACTCCTCTAAAACAGAAGCTTCAACACCTGGGATAACCGAAATTGGCATCCATGTATGCTCCATAATCGTCGGAATGCTGTGAATGATGCGGAGGCGAATGATTTTATAGACGAAATCACCAATTGAAACTCCCAATTTCTCAGCAACTACTTCATCAGCACCTACAATCGCAAACTCGATAATTTTACTTTCTACCTCACTACCGTAAACAGCTTTCGTACCTGTTAAAGTTTGAATCATTCGTGCCTTTTCCTGCTGATGCCAATCTTGTACCACTGTTCCACTTCCGCGCCGACGGATAATGTAGCCGTCTCTTACTAATAGATCCAGCGCTTTTTTAATCGTAAGTGCTGAAACATCGAATCCTTCAGCAAGGACGGAGCTACTCGGAATTTTTTCGTTGATTTTATATTCACCGTCTAAAATTTGCTGTTTAATCTTTTGATAAATGCCGAGGTATTTTACTTGTGTTGATCCGCTTGCCATTTCCATACCTCCTTTATACTGCAAACTCTCTTCTATTCATTCAAATGTAAAGCCTCAAGTTTGTAAACTGAAGGTGATGGGGCAGCAAATCCGTTTTCCAAGATTTCAATATTCGTTACTGCTTCTTCATCTTTCACAAGTTTTGGTGCACCATTTACAATTGTGTCATACGCTGCATCATAGAAACGACCGTAATCACCAAGCGGCGTTTTAATTTGTTTTTCAATCCAGTCACCATTTGCATTACGATACTTAGCAATTCCATAATACATCGGCGAATCTTCACCAAATCCTGCACTCTCAGGCATAATACCCGCTTTCAAATCATTTTCCTGCTGATCTTCACCGTATTTAATAAAAGAGCCATTTGTTCCATGAACGATAAAGCGTGGATAATCTTTTGCTACGATATGGTTCGTTTTCAGCTTAATCTTCAACTGATTTCCATAATGTAGACCAACATCGAAATAGTTATCAACCGCACCTTCCACTTCATTATTACGAATATCGTATGTCACTGTATTTGGACGGCCGAATAGTGAAATCATGCGGTCCATCGTATGAATACCTAAACTGTAAAATGAACCTTCTTCTTTTGGAGCTTCATGAGTGATTGAACTAGGACGGAAATAATCAATATGTGATTCAATCTCAATAATATCACCAAGGAATCCTTGTTCAATTACTTGCTTCACAGCTAAAAAATCACCATCAAAACGGCGGTTTTGATAAGGCATAACGACTACACCTTTCTCTCGTCCTAATGCTAATAATTCTTTGGCGTGTTCTACTGTATCGCAAAATGGTTTTTCAACGATAACTGATTTTCCGGCTAGTATAACTTTTTTTGCTAATTCATAATGCGTATGTGCTGGCGTACAGATCGTCACGACTTGAATTTCTTTGTCATTCAACAATTCGTCCAAATCAGTAGTGAAGTAAACACCTCTTTCCTCATATGGAGCCGCTAATTCTTCATTTATTTGACGTACAAAAATCGTTTTTACTTTTATATTATTACGTGTCTTTAGATAAGGTAGGTGATAACGGTTAGCTGATTTTCCAAATCCAATAAAGCCCATTGTTAATGTCATGTTCTTCAACTTCCTTGCTCATAAATTTTCGTTTCTACATTTATTATATATTTTTTCTTTAAAAGTATATAGTTTTAATTTTAAAATTATATATTAAAAAGTCGAGATAGAAATCATTTTCTGATTCCCATCTCGACTTTACGTTATGGACTTATATCCTATCATCATTTTATTTATACTCAATGACTTGAGAGCTACTTGGTTACATGCTCTTATTCATACATATACGAACGTGTCATCGGAATTGTATCATTAATCCCTTTTGTAAATACAAATTGATGTAAATCAATATTACCTGTAAAGAACGAAGCTGCACATGCATTTAAATATAAACGCCACATGCGGATAAATCGCTCATCTTTCGTTTTACGAACTTCCTCTAGTACGTTTTCAAAATTTCGAGCCCAATGTTGTAATGTTTTTCCGTAATGTCTACGTAAGCTTTCTACATCCACAATAAAAAATTGTTCGTTTGTCATGTTCGTGATTAATTCGTTCACAGCAGGAACATACCCACCAGGGAATATATATTTTTCAATCCAACCATTCGTAGCACCACCATTAGCCGGAGAAGTAATGCAATGCAGCAGAGAAATCCCGCCATCATTTAATAATTTGTTAACTGTTTCAAAGTATTGCGTAATGTTGTCTTTTCCTACATGTTCGATCATACCTACACTAACAATTTTATCAAATTTATGATTCTTAATATCACGGTAATCAAGTAAAGATACTTCAACTAAATCCGTAAGTCCCTCTTGTTTAATTCGCTCAGAAGTCTTAGCATATTGTTCCTCACTTAACGTTACTCCCATCGCTTTCACACCGTACTGTTTAGCGGCAGCTGTAATGAGTTCACCCCACCCACAACCGATGTCTAATAGCGTATCACCTTTTTGAAGGTTCAACTTTTTCAAAATATGATTCACTTTATTATGCTGCGCTGTCGTTAAAGAATCTTGCTCATTTTGGAAATATGCACAAGAATATGTCATTGTTTCATCAAGCCATAATTTATAGAAATCGTTCCCAATATCATAATGATGAGCAATATCATCTTTATTTTTTTGTTTTGAGAAATTCCATTTACTTTTGAAATATTGCAACTTACTATCACCTAAAAAGCTATCCTGCCTTTTATAAATAGATTGAATTGCTTTTTCAAGGTTACCCTCTATTTCAAGATCCCCATTCATATATGCTTCACCGAATGCAATAGAAGGATCCTTAGCGATTTCTTTTTTTGAAAGTGGCTTATGGAATGTTATGTGAAATTGAGGTTCCCCTTCGCCATATTGGATTGTTTCTCCATTCCAAAGTGTAATTTGAACTGGATCTGAAAACAGATTTTTGAGTATTTTTTTATAAAAAAGTTCTTCAACCATAAAAACATCTCCTACTAAAAAATTGAACAAAAAACTATACTAGTTAATAAGTCTTTTTGAACATAGCTTAAAATCGTTATTGTACTGACTTCTTGCTACGAGTGTCATTATAAAACGGTTATATTATGAAGCATAGTACGTACTTTAAAGTGATGTAGGCACTTTTAAGTACCCATGACTGAAACAGGTCCTCAAAAATTTTACTTTTCATCATAACAACTTTCTAAAGTTTTAAAACGAAAAACACCACCTCGTCATTAGGTGGTGTTTTCAATATTACATATAGAGATTTCACTTAACTTCTGTGTTTTTTCTATCTATGCATCGTTCTCCCCATACGGTCAATTGATTTAATACATTTTGCAAAGACCACCCATAATCAGTTAAGGAGTATTCTACTCGGGGTGGAATTTCTTTATAGATTTCACGTGTAATCACACCATCATCTTCTAGCTCACGTAATTGTTGCGTCAACATTCTAACAGAAATTTCAGGAATTAGACGCTGCAACTCGCTCGTTCGCTTTGTTCCTTTCGTTAAGTGACATAAAATGACGACTTTCCACTTTCCACCGATAATTTCTAAAGTTGCTTCTATCGGTATATTGTATTGTTTCACACGATCTCCCTCCTTTTTTCTAAATTTCTTCTCTATTGTTACGTAAAAACAAATAATTTTCTATACGGCACATTTTAGTTCCTACAGCACAAAAAAGTACCTATATTACAAAAAAGTAATTATGCTGCTTAAAAATCTCCCTCTATACAAAAAGAAAAAACGAACGTATTCTCGTTCGTTTTTTCTTTCTTTATTCAACTGCGGTTATAAGCATAGACGTGTTACCATTCTTTTCAAGATGATTTTCTCCCCAGTTACAAAGAGTATCGAGTATAGAATCTAAAGAATGACCGTAATCCGTTAAAGAGTATTCTACTTTTGGTGGCACTTGGTTATACACTTTTCTCTCGATTACACCATCTTCTTCTAATTCACGTAATTGTTGCGTTAACATCTTTTGTGTAATACCAGACATTAATTGTTTTAATTCGCACGTTCTCTTTTTGTCTTTCTTTAAATGACAAAGGATAACTACTTTCCACTTTCCACCGATAACCTCTAAAGTTGCCTCTACAGGAATATTGTATGTTTTCATATAAAAATCTCCTTTAATAATTTTATAAGACAAATAAGCTAAAATATTTAAATATTACTTTTAAGTATCTATAGCACCTTAAAGTACGTACTTGTTACCCTGTTAAACATGTTTCATAATAGCATACGTAAACAGCAGATGAGTAGTACGGCACCAAAAAGTACCTGTATTACTTTTTAGTATCTATATCACTTTAAAGTACGTACTTTTCATTATGTAAAATACATTTCATAATAGCATTTGTAAGAGTTGAGTGAGTCATACAGTGTTAGAAATTACCTGTTAGTACCTTTACTTTAAAGTGAGTATTTTTCTCATACATTTTGTCAGACGATAAAATGACATGTTTTCATTTTCACATCCATTCACAATGAATAAATAATTTTCAAATACATTTTAGGAGGATATCTATAATGAGTAAATTACTAAAAGAAAAAATCGGGTTTGGTACAGCACCACTAGGAAATATGTACCGTAATATCCCAGAGGAAGAAGCCATCGCTACAGTGGATGCTGCTTGGGAGAATGGCGTTCGTTACTTTGATACAGCTCCACTTTATGGATCTGGCTTAGCGGAGATTCGTCTTGGTGAAGCACTATCAAAAAGAAATCGTGATGATTACTTTTTAAGTACGAAAGTAGGTCGAACTATTTCGGATGAATTAGAAGATCCATCTGCACGTGATTTAGGTGAAAAAGGCGGGCTTTTCGAATTTGGTCGCAAAAATAAAATGATCAATGACTATAGCGCAGATGCAACACTTCGTTCTATCGAGCAAAGTTTGAAACGTTTAAAAACAGATTGTCTAGACTTTGTTTTCATTCATGATTTAGCACAAGACTTTTATGGTGATGCGTGGATTTCACAATTTGAAATTGCTCGAACAGGAGCATTCCGTGCGCTAACACGTTTACGTGAAGAAGGAGTCATTAAAGGCTGGGGGCTTGGAGTAAACAAAGTAGAATCAATTGAACTTATGCTTGATTTAGAAGAAGCGAAACCAAATATATCCTTATTAGCTGGTCGCTATTCATTATTAGACCACGAACGTGCATTGCAACGAGTAATGCCTGCAGCTGTAAAGCATAATATGGATATTGTTGTTGGTGGCCCATATAGCTCAGGTATTCTTGCTGGAGGCGCTCACTTCGAATATCAAAAAGCATCGCCAGAAATTATTGCAAAGGTTGAGAAAATCAAAGCTCTTGCAGATCGTCACGAAATCAGCATCAAAGCTGCTGCACTACAATTTTCACTAGCCAATCCAGCAGTTGCTGCTGTTGTTCCTGGTGCAAGTAAACCGGAACGAATTGTAGAAGACCAAAACGCCTTAAATACAGTAATTCCAGCAGCATTCTGGGAAGAAATGCGCGAACAAAAATTAGTAGCACCTAATGCACCACTACCAATCAACGTAAAATAATTTGAAACCTTAATCAGTGGGGTCATCCCCACTGATTATTTGCTCGCAAATATCGAGATAAAAAGGAGCGTAATGAACATGGCACATACTACTACATCTATGGAAATTTTCGGTTCACCTGAACAAGTATGGCAATTAATCGGAGGTTTCAACTCCCTTCCAGACTGGTTACCTTATATACCTAGCAGTAAATTAACGGAAGGCGGTCGTGTACGTCATCTAGCTAATCCAGATGGCGATACAATTATAGAACGCTTAGAAGTATTCAATGATAAAGAACGCTACTACACGTATTCAATCATGAATGCACCGTTCCCAGTCACTAATTATTTATCTACAATCCAGGTGAAAGAAGGTACTGAACGTAACACATCGTTAGTAGAGTGGTCTGGTACATTCACTCCTGTTGAGGTTAGTGATGAAGAAGCAATAAATCTGTTTCATGGTATTTACAGCGATGGACTGAAAGCATTACAGCAAGCATTTCTAGATTAATTTACTAAAAACAATGAAAAGCAAAGCGATATCGCTTTGCTTTTTTTATAAAATCCCTTTTAACTTTTCACCAATTAACTTCGCTAGATACTCATAACCTTCTGGACCAAAGTGTAATCCATCTTTTTCATCATTTTCTACAAACCTTTTATAATTCAGTTCTTGAATCATTTCAGCATACAAATTTAGAAAATAGCTTCCTGTTTCTTTTGCCACTTTCTCCACCACGTCTGCATACTGACAGAGCACTTCATTTGTTCTATTATGCTGCCTCTCTTCATCAACTGGCGCAGGGCTAATAAGCAGCACTTTACCTGACGAAACTTGGTTCACAATCTTCTCTAAGTTTTCTTTATATGCTTGTAATGACACTTGAGAAAAAGAAACTGCATCATTCGTACCAAGAAAAACTGTTACGAAATCTGGTTTATATGATATTACATCTTCTTCAATCCTATTTAACGCATCGAATGTATTATCACCTGGAACACCTGCATTCACTACTATCCAATTCGGAAACATCTCTTGCAAACGTGGTGTTAATCTCGGCATTCCATCATAAAATGTTTCATCAGCTGTAATACTATCTCCAAAACATACTAACGTTTTCATTAAGCTACTCTCCTTTTACGTATGAAACAACTTTCCTTCTATTGCTTTTATATATCTTTCAGCAGAACGTTCAACTGCCTCATTTGCATTTTCCTTTACTACTCGATGAAAAGCGTTGTATAAACGATTAAACTGTAACGGCTTCACTCGATTCACCATTTCTTCCACTTTCCTCGCTGGTAGTGGAATTAAGTTTGGATAGCTGTACATGAAGCTTACCCACCGCTCATCTGCTACAACTTGAATAATATCACCTGTTAACAAAATTCCTTTTCCGTCATTACCTTCTTCCCAATGTAAGACAGAACCACCACTAAAATGTCCTCCAAGACGATGTACAGTAATCCCATCCGCTAATTGTAAAGACTCACCAGACCAATAAATAATACGACTACTTGGGCGCATCACCCATTCTTTATCATCTTCGTGTATATAAATTGGTACATCAAATGTCTCTGCCCATTCTACTTGCGTTGAATAATAATGAGGATGAGACAATGCAATCGCATCTAATCCGCCAAGCTCTTTTATTTTCGTAATTGTCGTTTCATCTAAATACGTAATACAGTCCCACAGTAAACGATATGATTCTGTTTTCACTACAAATGCCGTTTGACCGATCGCAAATCCTGGTTTTGTCGTAATACTATAAAGTCCATTTTCCTCTTTTATTATTTCATTTTTATATGTATCATCTGTTTGCAAATTTTCTAAAGTCGTCCAAGACTGCCCTTTCGGATTCACATACTGCCTTTCTTCATCACAAATATGACAACTCACCGGTTCTTCTACACTCGCTGCATACTGCACGCCACACGTTGTACAAACGAAATTTTTCATCATAATTCCCCCTATCCCTAAATTTTTATTAAGCTGATTTTTGTTGATAATGATCTGCTTTTTTATTTTCAATTAATAAACTTATAAAAGTAAGTAAATAGATAAATGTAACCGATAATGGAATTACAGTAAATCCTTTTTCACTTCTGCAACATTCATCTCACTATCTCCCCCAAAATATTTGTACTATAAAGTCACCTCAACCTCACCCATCCAATAACGCCAAGCTTCTAAATAATCCTCTAAATCTTTCGGGTGGTGCCGTAAACATGTATCTATACGCAAATATAATCCTATGACTATCTCTTCATATAAATCACGGTCATTTTTATGAAATACACATTGTTTCATCGCATAACCAATCGTTTCTTTTGTTAAATCTTCCGGAGTTGAACAGAACGCATAAATTAAATCATATATAGGATCTCCTAACACTGGTAAAGGATCAATTACACCGTGCAGTTTATTCTCTTGAAATATAAAATTATGAAATCCAAGATCACCATGCAATAAAAATGGCTGATTTATTCCAGTCCCCCTACTTGGACTATTTGCTAACTTAAAAACCGTTCTATACGCTTCCTCACTTATGTAACGTCTTACATTTTCATGAGCTTCCATCACATTTGTCGTTAAAAATTCATTCCAAGATTGAACTAGGTTTTCTTTCCATCCCCAGCCATCAATCTCTGTAGCTACTTCATACTTATTGATAACTTCCTTTACAAGTTTACAAAGAACGCTCCGTTTATGGCCTAGTTTGCAAAAAGTTGTGCCCTCAAGGAATGAGTAAACAATATAGCGATTTAAAGGTTCCTTATAAAAAAGCTTTGGAAATAATTCATCCTTTTTATAAAACTGAAGAAAATAAGCTTCTTCACGTATGACATCCGATTCATTCAACTTTACAACGTATTGTTCATCTAACAAATATATAGTACTTGTTGTTCCCCCGTTTAACACTTTTACACTATTTGGATAATGTGAAATCACTTTCTCCTTAACTAGTTGTGCAGTGATTATTGAAATATCCATTCTCTCACCCTTTAACTCCGAATATTCCCTTAATTCAAAAGACAACTTTACTATTATTTGACAAACATAAGGGAATTCCTCCTAAAAATCTTAATATAACAAAAGATAATTTTATCTCATTGCAACTGCGTCTTTCAATATTCCATCATATAATTCATTCCATTGATGGTAATGCGATGTAATTTCTTCACTCCAAATGTTCTTCATTTAATCTAGTAATTTCTATTGAATTATCTCTTTCTTTTAACTTATGAGCCAAACTTTCTACACCAAACACTTCTGTAAACGTATGACTGCCTACAATTAAATTAATCCCTTTAAATTTCGCATGTTGCACTGTATATAATGTTTTTTCACCTGTTATGTACGTGTCACACCCTTTTTCTAATGCACGTTCAATCAAATTTGTATTGTTTCCTGCACCGGTTAAAATCGCAATCCGTTTTACTGGTTTATCGTGATTTCTCCAGCTCTTCACTTTCTCTTCCATTCTTTCTTCAAGTTTTCCAACTAAGTTTGAAAAAGGAATCGCTTCTTTATATTCTCCTATTCCCGGTAGTTCTTCTTCCTCATACGTGGAATATTCCAGTATTGTATCTATCCCAATTCCGTTAAATAACGATGTACATGTGCCAAACTTTACAAAATCTAACGGCAAATGAACCCAAAAATGATTCATTTCATATTGCTTCAATTTCTCAATACAAGCCTCTTCCATACCAAATAAAAAACTCCACGGCGCATGATGTGTAACTATCATATCGACTCCATTTCTATACGCTTCTTCAATAGTTTCTAACGTTAAATTTGTTGTGTAACCGATTTTGTGAAATTCATCTTTACTTATATGAGTAAAACCATATTCATCATCGCCGTATTTATGAAGATGCTCTCCAAATAGTGATGTTATATGTTCGTTAAACTGCTTTATATTCATTTTATTTCTCCTTTCATTTACTTTTATATTTCAAAAATAAGGAAATACTAAATAAAAACGTTACATACATATAGGAGGACACCATGAAACCTGAATTTTTAAAAGCTGTACATGATGCCATTGGAAACGTCGAACATATTCATATAGAAGAAAGCGGTGCTGACAGCTTACTTATCCATCATGATGATGCACAGCAATTACAACAAGTCGCTAAAACGCTAGAAAATAACAATTTTCGCTCTGCTTTAAGAACAACTGGAGATGCTTCGTATATTGAAGTGTTGAACAGATAATGAAAGTCCGGATGTATGCCGGGCTTTCTTTTTTATATTAAAACTTCAAACTCTTTCACATACACCGCTGTTCCAGCAATATCTATTTGTAACTTTTCGTTTTCTATCCCTTTCGTTACATAAACAGTTACACGGCCATCTTTATTTATTTCCTGTCCTTGCTCAACGATTAAGTCCAATTCATGTTCAAAATCTTTCTCTAAATACTCCGCATAATACGCTCCCATTACACCTGAAGCTGTTCCTGTCACTGGATCTTCAATCGTCCCAGCATAAGCTGACGAGAAATGACGGCCATGCATTTGTGCTAGTTCATCATAAGTTTCTAGACAAATTGGGTGAATAGAAGCATTAGGTATTTCTTTTAATACCGATGGAAATGCAGCATTATTAGGTTTCATTCTCTCACACGCATCTAGATTTTTAATCGGCACAATTACAGTCCAGTTTCCTGTACTTCCATATACTATCGGTAAACTTACATCTAAATCATTTACTTCTAAACCAATACTATGAGCTAATTCTTCTTTTGAACCTGCAAAATCTTTAAACTGAGGTGCTGTCTGCCTCATTTTAATAAAGGTTTCTCCATTTTCATTTACACCTATTTGTATCGGTAAAATCCCTGCCTTCGTTTCAATCGTAAGGTTACTTTTCTCTTCTAATAAACCTTTTTCGCGCAAGGCATATATCGTCCCTACTGTCCCATGACCACATAAATCCATTTCAAAACCAGGTGTAAAATAGCGCATTCTTATATCTCCTACTTCTGAGGAAAGAACAAAAGTTGTTTCGTTATATCCAACTTTTTCAGCAATAATTTGCATTTCCTCTTCCGTTAATCCATCTGCTTCTAATACAATACCTGCTGGATTTCCCTTATTTGGCTTATTCGTAAATGCGTCATAATGAAATACGTTTATAGTCTTCATTTTCTTTTCCCCTTATTTGTCCATTTCTTTATTTTTATAATCAATAAGAAAATTGATCTAACCAACTTTCATAATCAGCTTTTTGAAATGGACGGATAATGAGTCTATCCGTCTCTACTTCTAATAACGATAGCTTCATTTAATTTCATCCCTCAAAATATTAATTGAATTTTCTTTATTATCTTACACAAAATGCAAAATCTAGTAAATCATTATGTTTTTGATACATAAAAACCCAGTCATGTCTTATACATAACTGGGTTCTCCATCGTTTTATAATTTTCTATTTCACAAGAACTACATCTCGTAATTCCCTCTTCAACACTTTTCCTAAAGCGTTTTTCGGTAACTCGTCTATGAATACTACTTCTGGTATTTTATAACTTGCTAACTTCTCCTTACAATACTGAATAATACTTTCTTCTGTTAATGTTGTTTCGCCATCCTTCACAATGTAAGCTCTTGGAACCTCTCCCCAAAAGTCATCTGGAACTCCAACTACTGCAACTTCTAAAACACCTTGTATTTCATGAATAACATCTTCTACTTGATCTGGATATACGTTGTCACCACCGCGTATAATAACGTCTTTATATCTTCCCATAATATGCAGGAATCCATCATCATCTATCATGCCAGCATCGCCCATGTTAAACCAGTTATCTTTTACTACCTTCTTTGTCGCCTTTTCATTATTCCAATACCCTTTAAACATGTATGGACTTTTCACATGAATCTCTCCAACTTCATTTGTTGTTAGTTCATGTCCTGTTTCCGGATGAACAATTTTCACCTCTACATTTTTCAAGGTCTTTCCTACAGAAGACATCTTTTCTTTTCCCATCATTGGATGCCATGAGGTTACAACCCAACCTTCTGTACTACCATAACCTTGCACCATATATATTCCTTTTTCCATATATTTTTGAATGAGTGTTTCTGGCACTTTTGTACCACCGCTTTGTGCTACTTTAAAGGTTGAAATATTACGTTCTTTTTTATTTAATTCATCAAGCATGTAACTATAAACAGCAGGGAACGCAAGCATCGTAGTAATTTTCTCTTCTTCAATCTTATCCCAAATAATAGCAGGATTCGAATCAGCTAAGAAAATCATCGTAACGCCATGATAAATACAATTTAAAATAGAAAGCACGCCACTCATATGGAACAATGGATGCACAGATAAAAAGCGTTCACCTGCTGGGATTTCTCTTTGTCCCGCAATTTCAGCAAAATAGTGATGTAAGTTTTTATGTCCAATTACACATGCTTTCGCCTGTCCAGTCGTTCCTGAAGTAAATAAGTAAATGGCGTCGTCTTCTTCATGAACTTCTACGTTCGGTTCTGTCGTTGGCTGTTTTTGCAGCTCTAATTCAAATGAACCAAAACCTTCTTTTGTCGTTTGAATTACATAAGGAATTTCTTTAACAGCATCAACATTTAATAACACTTCACTAAATTCTTCATCAATAACTAACACTTTTAATTTCGCTTCTTTTACAATTGTTTCTAATTCATATACAGTAAGCTGATGATTTAGCGGAATAAATACCGCTCCAATTTTTAAACTTGCCATCATAACGCTTGGAAATGGGTGATTATTTTTGCATAGTATTCCTATACGATCTCCTCTTTGCACACCATTATGTAACAAATAATGTGCAAGCTGATTTACTCGTTCATTATATTGCTGAAACGAATATCTTTTCTTCCCTCCTACAAGCGCTTCCAAATTTGGTGACTGCATTGCTCTCTTTTGTAATAATTGTCGCATCGTTCTCAAGTAAAACTCCCCTTTATATATGTTAGGTTTTTTATTTTACCAGATTAACTATTAATTTACTAAAGATTACACTTAGTGAATATAAGAAGAATATAAAATAGCCATTTACTTCACAAGTAAATGGCTATTTTTCATTATATATTAGAATACTTCTTGTTCATTACATATTGCACATACTCAGGTGCACTTTTATCAATCTCTTCATCACTTAGTTTATATTCTGCACCATATAAATAAAAGGAAGGTATAAATTCCATACCTGTATATAGGCATGTAGCTTGGAATGGTTTCGTCAACTCATCCATTGTAATCCCACTATTTTCATAGTCTTTTTCTAATCCACCTATAGAAATAGCTACACCAAATTCTTTCCCCTTCACTTTATCTCCTTGTGATCCGTACGCAAATCCATATGTTAATACATCATCATACCATTTTTTTAATAATGGTGGTGTGCTGTACCAGTAAAGCGGAAATTGAAATATATATCTGTCATGTTCTACTAATAACTTTTGCTCTTGTTCAATATTAAACTCCCAATTTGGTGCCACCTTATATAATTCATGCACCGTAATTTCATCTGAATGTTTCTCAAGTTCTTCTATCCATCTTTTATTAATTTTTGATTTTTCAATATGAGGGTGTGCTACAATTACAAGTGTTCTCATCATTTTCCAGCCCCTTTATAAATTAATCAATCCTTTACGTATTAGTATGAATGAGTTACATATAATTGAAAAGTACGTACTTTCAGGTACTATAGGAACCTTGAAGTACCTTTGGAGGTGTTATATGAATCAAAATGATAATTGCCCAATTGCAACAACACTCGATGTAATCGGTGGAAAATGGAAAGTTCATATTTTATGTATTTTGTCGGATGGAAAAATGCGAACAAATGAAATTAAACGAGAAATCCCAAACATTACACAAAAGGTTCTTACACAACAACTTCGGCAACTTGAAGCTGATGGGATTATCTATCGTACCGTATATCAAGAAGTACCACCAAAGGTTGAGTACACACTAAGTGAATACGGAAAATCTTTAATGCAAATAATGGATAATCTGTTTGAATGGGGAAAAGATCATCAAATTAAAAGATTACATGACTAAAAAAGCACTATATGCTTTGTTTCATCCTCTACGTTCATATTTTTTGTTTTTATAAAGTTTATTTTCATTGTTTTTTAGCTAACTTGTTTTCTTAGATTGATGGACGTGACGCCACATCCATCAATCTAAAAAGATACAATTAGAAAAATGAGATTTCTATACAGTTTCGCATATAAACACTACTTCCGCCTCATTAAACGCTCGCTCTACTTTTTCTAATCTCAATTGTACGTAAGCTATAAAGAAGTACCCCTAAACCGAGAATTTTTTCATTATTAGACGCATTAGAACCTAAGGTAATAGTAGGTACATTTAAACCCATAAACCTTTCACTCCATTCTATAGGCATATAAAAAGATACTCCTTAAAAATAAAAAACGCTATTCTCTCTGTAAAATCATAGAAAAGAATAGCGTTTTTTATTTTGAAATAGAAGTCATTATTTAAACTAAACATGCTAATATTGATTTTGTGCGATTGTCAGTTACCTCATAATAAATTTCTAATCCTTTCCGAGTACCTGTAACCATTTTAGCAGCTTTTAGTTTAGATAAATGTTGACTAATTGTACTTTGAGGCATTTGTAAATCCCCATACATTGTTGTTACATTAGTAGGACCTTTTGCAAGCATTATTTTTACTAAAGATAGACGAACTGGATGCGCCAATACCTTTAACACCTCAGCGATTTCTTGAAACATTTCTTTTTTTTCTTTCATCTTATTTCTCCCCTTTTATATACATATTTATGTTATCCATATATATAATTCGAAGGTATATGCGTTTTTGTGTCCGTCATTTTAAAAAAATATAAAAAAACTTTAATCCGAAACTAAAGGATTAGCTTAACATACTGTCTCACTATTCATAATGAATAGGAATCTCGTTATAGAAGGAGCAGTTTTTATGCTACAACTCTACATTCAACTAACTAAAACTAATGAAAAAAAGAGCAGATAGTCCGCTCTTTTATGATGCCTCCTTATGTTCCGTGGAATGTTTAACACTCGCCAGTCTCTTTAGTTTATTCCACCCTACCGCTACTCCTCGAAGCGATGAGAATATAGATTTAATGACAACATAAGTCATAAATTGACGATAAATAAAACGTTGTAAAATTAACCATACTAATGGTTTCGGATTCTCTTCCTCTAATTTAAATGCAAATAGAGAAGCGAGAAGATCCATTAAAAAGAATACAAGATAAAATCCTAAAACTTTTAGCGGATTACTACTAAATAGTCCTATAATCATTAATATATCTGCAAAAGGAGCAATGAATTGCAGAACATATTGGAATAACCACATGTTAGGCAGTGCAATACACCCTAATGTTTTATGTTTAGAATTACACAACGCTTTTCGATGTTTCCAAAGACATTGAAGTGTACCATATGACCAACGATATCGCTGTTTAATGAGACTTTTCACATCCTCAGGTGATTCCGTAAAAGCATGCGCTTTTTCTTCATATACAATTCTATGCCCTTGACGTAAAAATGTAATAGTAAGATCCGTATCTTCTGCTAATGTATCTTCGCTTAAATATCCAGATTCAACTACATTCTTCTTGCGCCACGCCCCAATAGCTCCTGGAACGACTGTAATACAATTTAACTCATCAAAAGCTCTACGTTCTAAATTAAACCCTGTAATATACTCAACATGTTGCCAAGTAGTTAACAAATTCCGTCTATTCCCCACTTTGACATTACCTGAAACTGCAGCTACATTCTGATCTTCAAAGTGTCTAATCATTAAAGAAATAGCGTCTTGCGCAATAATAGTATCCGCATCTAAAGTGACAATGATTTCTCCTCGCGATTGTTGAAACCCTAGGTTCATTGCCGATGATTTCCCGCCATTTTCTTTCTGAATGAAACGAACTTTAGGGTGTTTATAAAATGTTTCTTTCATTACTTTTGACGTACCATCTGTCGATCCGTCATCCACAACAATAACTTCAAATTCTCTATAATTACTATTCAAAATTGAGTGAATCGTCTTGGCTATCACCTTTTCTTCATTATATGCCGCTATGACAACACTAACAAAAGGTTGATAAGACGAATTAATATAGCGAGATAACGTTTTTCTTTTCTGCTTCCATGCAAAATAAATTAAGAATAAAAATCGAAAAATCCCTAATCCAATAGCAATATAAAAAATAGTAGTTAATATATGTTTAAAGTATCCCGCTCCTGAAAAGACAGCTTTATTGTAAAGTAAATATTGCTTCCCCTCAGAAGAAACAGGAGGCATAATTTCATCTCGTTCTTTATTCATTAAATCTGAAATTGTTACAAAACTATATCCATGCTTTTTTAGGTCTTTAATAATGATTGGGAGCGCCTCTACTGTATGTGTACGATTCCCTCCCGCATCATGGAGAAGAATAATATTTCCCTCTCCCTTATAAATGGGATTAAGAGCACGCTTTACTAATTCATTTGTTGATGGTGTTGCCCAGTCTTCGGGATCAACTTTTTCCGCTACCATTGTATAGTTCATATTTTGTGCACGTAAAATAGGCAATATTTCATTTGATGAATCCGGGTTAGCATCCGCTTCATATGGCGGTCTAAATAAAACCGTAGAATGTCCAGTTACTTCCTGAATTAAACGTTGCGTCGTATTAAGTTCTACTTTCGTTCGTAGTAAAGACGTATCAGCTATGTTAGGATGCTTGAAAGTATGATTGCCAATTTCATGCCCTTCATCGTATATTCTTTTTACAATACTAGTATTTAGTTGTGCGTTTTCACCAAGTACAAAAAAAGCAGCTTTTATTTGATTCTCTTTTAATATATCTAAAATTTCTGGCGTATATTTCGGGTCTGGTCCATCATCAAATGTTAATACTACTTGTTTCCCATTTGGTTTTCCATATCGTTGCACTTCATATGCAGATGGTAAGGATTGATATACTTCATCTGTAAGGTAACCATCTTTGCCTACTTTAAAATCTCTCAATCCATTTTTTCTTTCATTCTCAATCTGTAAAATTTCACCTTGTCCAGAATAATTTACTTCATCTAAACTATTGATTTTATGTAATACATTAGGATTTTTTTGTGCCTCAATCGGATTTTTTAAAACTTTCCATATTGTAGGGTCTTCTGCTCCTAGTCTCCATAACGCAAATCCCTTTGCATTATTGTCCATTGCGATTTTCACTTGATTATAAAGAGTTACACCGTCTAAGAACCAAGCAGTATGTTCTTTCCCTTCTGTTTTATACCTAAAATAAGGGTTTCCACTCATTTTATCCCATTGAATTTTCATATTTGAATCATGAGCCATTGCCATAACTTCTGAGAAAGTTAAAGACTTCGCAGCTTCTTTACTATTTACTTGCCAATCATATCCATAGTTACCGAAAGCAACTATAAGCTTATTAGACGGAATATTCAGTTCTTTTAATGTATGTTGGAACCATTTATTTGAAGCAATTGGTCCTGGTTCCCCGGCTCCATAGTGCTCATCGTACATCATTACAATCATTCGATCTATTATTTTTGCTAACGCACTATAATCAAAAGCCTTATCATTAGCTGGAACATCTTGTGTAACGAGCAAATCATGTTGATGAAATTCCGTAGTAAGTTCTTTCATAAAATTTGTTAAGTTTTCTCTGTCACTTTCAGGTACGGCCTCAAAGTCAATATTAATTCCTGAAAAATGATTCTTTTTAACTTGGCTTACTAAATCATTAATAAACTTTGTCTTTACATCATTTGAGGAATTCAGTAACTTATGAATTAGCCCACTATCAGGACCAGAAGCTTCCTCAGTATAGTTAGTAAGCAAAGGCATAATCTTCACTTGATTTTTTTCTGCCAACTTTACTATCTCAGGTTTGATCTCACTTCTAATCGTTAAATCTGCTTTTAAATGATACCACTCTGGTACTAACGTAGTTAAGGAATCGATATTTTCTTTTAAAGAAGCGGTACTATTTTCATCCCAGTTTACATAAAAACCATACACTTCTTTAGGTTGTTTACTATCCTTCGGCGGATTCACCAAATTTTTATTATCCTTCGTTTCGGTATTTGGGTTAAATTCTTCCTTCTTTAGCTGCTGATCACTAAGTTTTTGATTAATTGGTACAAGTTTAGTATCTTGTTGTACAGCGGTATTCATATTTGGAATTTCTGGTGTTGAAAAAATACTTTGAAAGAAAAAATAAAATACAACACTACACTAACTATTGAGATACATAGAAACGAAATAAAGGCTATGTTTCTCCTTCCTTTCGGATCATAAAAAACAGGTTTTTCTTTATCTTTCTCTTGTTGAATGTTTTTCTCCATTATATTTTTCACATACTCCTTCTTAATAGAACTATAAAATAATAAAGTGCAACTCTAATCTGCCCTCACCAATTGGGCATTTACAAGCAGCCCAACTCCCACCTAACTTCTTTGCTCCAGCCAAATTTTGAGATGGGAGTTTTACTGCCCACAATAGCGAGAGAAATCCTTTTAGCTTTGAAATGAATCTCTCACTTCCATATTCTATTGATTCTTCTTTTCATTCCCTTGCTGGTGGCCTCTATTTTCTTGTTGAGACCCCCTACCGTTGTTCCCTTGCTCGTTTCCGTCATTTTCTTTCTGGGATCCTCTTCCATTGTTCCCTTGCTGATTCCCATTATTTCCTTGTTGAGGATCTCTTCCATTGTTCCCTTGCTGATTCCCATTATTTTCTTGTTGAGACCCTCTTCCATTGTTCCCTTGTCCGTTTCCGTTATTTCCCTGTTGAGATCCTCTTCCGTTGTTCCCTTGCCCATTTCCATTATTCCCTTGTTGTGATCCTCTTCCGTTGTTCCCTTGCCCATTTCCATTATTCCCTTGTTGTGATCCTCTTCCGTTGTTCCCTTGACCATTTCCATTATTTCCTTGTTGTGATTCTCTTCCGTTGTTCCCTTGCTGATTCCCATTATTTCCTTGTTGTGATTCTCTACTGTTATTCTCCTGTTGATTCCCTCTATTTTCTTGCTGAGATCCTCTTCCATTGTTTTCTTTTATTTGCTTCGATGGCTGTCCCTCTGTTTTCTTTTGTTCTTTCTGCTCTTGCTTTTCATATTTTTTTTCTTTTACAGGAGATAAATCCATTGATGCATCAGGAGATGACTCCGGCTGTGATTGCACCTCTTCTTCATTTTCCACCGGATTAGGCGGCGTGGCAGGAGGAGTAAGCGATTTGTTTTTCTCATTCTCTTGCTTTATATAGACACCTGTGCCAATTCCAGCTTTTCTAGCATTCTCTCGTACTTGCATCGTGCTACTTTGATATTCAACTGTAATATGTTTTAACTCATATTCTTTCTTCAATTCTTTCATTGCCTTTTCTAACTGTGGTTCTAGCGCCTTGTCCTTTGCAACTGCTGTTAGCATAACTTGCTTATCATTCGTTAAATACTTATCCTCTTGACTTTGCTTTATAATAGTACGTATTACTTCTTGTAATTGTTTATTTTCCCATTGCTTCAATTCTTTTAAAATACGCCTTCCATCATCATTACAAGCCTGTAAATCTATAACACGAAAATCCTTCGTTACGCTCACCTCTAAACTTGGATTTATATCAACTGAGACGTAAGCAAATACTTTTTCTTCTGGTTGGTTGTAGAAAAACAGCACTGCAAATAGAAAACAAGCAACAAGTATTGATGCAGGTTTTAAAAAGGAAGGGATCGAAAAATGCGATGCTTTTTGTTCTTGCTCATCAAATGAGATTTCCTCCCCGATCATGCAAGAATCCCCTTTTCTTTTACACGTAATAAACTCTCCATTTGGTGTTAAAACAACTACGCTATGCTTTTTTATATCCATCACAATTCCTTTATTCATCATGCTTTTCCCCTCTTATGTAATCCAGAATATATGTATAGTTGTTTGCAAAAATAATACACATTGCAATAATGTATTTTCTATGTCGTTCCAACGTTTTACGACTTACCCTAACACGCGGTTCAATATGTTTAAGCGGTAACTTTTTCTTTCGGAACAGCTCTTCCATCATTTCCTCTTCTTTTATAATAATTTTTACAATTTCTATTAAGTGCTCACGCGTATCACGATGCTTAGGAGATTCTTTAGCAAGCTCTGAGAATGTGATTTTAAACTCAGCTAGCACACTTTGAAAATGAAGAATTTCCTCCTTACGGTTACTATTTTCCATCTCTTTCATATACTCTGTAAGCGACACTTGCATTTCTAACATTTCCTCTTGCTCATCTTCTTTTAAAAAGACAAAGTTATGTTTAGACTCCTTACGTATATAGTCAATTACATCTCTTTTTATAAGAAGATCAGCAAACGCTAAAAAGGATTTTCCTTTTGTATAGGAATACTGTTCAATTGCTTCGTTAAACGCAAACAATCCAATGCTATATTCATCATCCTGTTCTGTAATATACCGGCGGCAGACAGATGAGATTGATTTTCTAATAAAAGGCTGATACTGTACGATAAACGCTTCTTTATCTTCTTCGTTGTTTTGTATGTTACATACGATATCTTCTATTTTCGGTTTTCTTAAGATCTTCATTACTAAACTCAACACTTGTAATCTCCCAGCCCCCTTCAAATAGCAAAATGGCCACTACAAAAGTGACCATTTAACCAGATTTTCTTGGTACTTTTCTTCGGTCTTGTTTTCTTGCTGTTAGTTATATTTTTTGAGTCTAACTTTTTCCAACGTTTTCTTAATGATTTTCCTTTTCTCTCGGCACTACAGTTAAGTTTGTATTTTTATCTACTTTCTTATTTTCTACCGTTCGTTTTGCTTATTCTTTTTCTATTTTATCTGCAATCCTTGAATAACTCTCCTCTATACCATTGGTAATTTCATCCTTTTATTTTGGATGCCCACCTAATCTAGTAATTTTATTAATGCTTCTATATTCTTTCATAGTCATTTTTCTTCTATTTATTTTCTTCACTATACATATTCGGAGGAATACATAGTTTTATGGGGGTCAAAAAATATTTTTATAAAAAAATACATATTTATTTCAAAAATAAAAACCACCAATTTGAAAAAGGATAATCAAATTGGTGGTTTTCTTATAATGTCTATTAAATTAAGTTGGATTCTCATTATATCTAAAAAAGTACTAGCTATCCTCTTCTGATTTTCTCCATTTTTATCTTTCTTGGTTATCATAATATGTCTTATCTGCGTATTTTCTATCATTTCCTTTTAGATAAGCTAAAATTACTTTTGGATTTTTAAGTAAAGTCCAGTCTCCATATGTATCAAATCTTCTGCATGAAGTTATCATTCCATTTTTAATAGTACCGAATTTCTTATTATTTTTCTTTCCCCACTCTTTTAAACGTTTAGCGAAATCTGCATCTTCTGCCATAAGCATGTTTTCATTAAATCCGTTGATTGCCATAAAGTCTTTTCTATAGCACCAAAAAATCCCTACAGATATAGCTCCGTACTTAAAAAGTAAGGGGATTATGATTAACATTGCGGAGAGAAATATTCCTAAAGATATTCTTTCAAACTTACCATTCACCCCACCACCAATGTATGTACCTGAAGCTAAATATTTATCTACATTAAACAACATAGACTCTGTCATTATGGTATCAGCGTCTATAGTAACGATTATTTCTCCACTAGCTATTTTAGCCCCTGCATTTCGAATTTTAGATAAGTTTTTATCGTTATTTTTCAATGTAACACAATTATAAGATTTTGCTATTTCCTCTGTTTTATCTGTACAACGATTTAAAACAACTATAACTTCCGTTTGCTCTTTATATGCCTCTGATGCCTTTGCAATTGAATCTAAACATTTTCTAATGTACTTTTCTTCATTATGCGCAGGAATTATAATAGAAAACTTCACATCTTTTTTCAAATTAACTCCTGAAGATTCGTTTGTCTCAGTCATAATATTCCCCCCTTATTTTATAAGGTAAATATCTACTATACATAAATTATATTAATATTTATTAGGTTATATTATAGAAACTGACGGTAAAGAGGCTCTTACTGTCGACGTTCAAAAGCAAGACGTACAGCAAGCCCCGTTAAAACACTTGCCATAAGCCAACGCTGTACTCGTAGCCACGTCGGGCGTGTGCCAAACCATTTTGCAATTTTACTTGCTGTACATACAATTACAAGGTTAACTATAAAGCTAACAGTGATTTGCGTAAGCCCCAAAACTGCACCTTGAAAAAGCAACGATTCCTTCTCTGGATCTTCAAATTGAAGTAGAAGTGATACATACAAAATAGCAATCTTTGGATTCAGAAGATTCGTCATGAGTCCCATCAGAAATAATTTCCTTGGTGGCTCATTAGAAATCATATGAGGTTCCATAATAGATGTAGCACCCGGTTTAATCGAATTCCAGGCGAGCCAGAGCAAGTAAGCAGCACCTGCCCACTTTACTGCTTCATATACAGCGGGAACAGCAACGAATAGAACTGTAAGTCCAAACATAGTTGCGATTATATAGATTACAAATCCGAGCATGATGCCCAATAAAGAAATAAATCCCGCCATACGTCCTTGCGTAATGGAACGGGAAATGAGGTAAATCATATTAGGCCCAGGTGAACAAACCATGCTAAGCGAAACAATTGCAAAAGCTACCAATGTACTCAAACTGACCATAAACCTTCCCCCTTTATTTTACATAAAATTTCCTATTGTACATTTTATCATGATTGAGGAGAGAAAAGATTAATATAAAACGATGCAGCTAAGTAATATTATCGGATCGAATGTATTGTAATCACATACTTCTCATTCTCTTAAGTAAGGATCTAAGAGTACCCTATCCATAGAGCTACTAAAACCACTACAAATAAAGCAAAACAACATGTGATATTTCGAATTCATTTTTGTATATCACCAAAATACCTTTCTATAAATATAGCGTTGATAGTAAGCATAAGAAATAAAACAAAGAAAGGCAGCGAGGTATAGGTCCATTTTTATCTTCATGGCTGGAATTATACCCCTTACCAAACTTCTAAATAAAATGTATAGCTGAGTAGTTACCTTATTTTTCAAAAAAACATTCTGATTATTTCTTTTTCACTTCTTCTACAAATTCCCATGTCTCTCCGTTATCTTTTGATTGATAAAGTGCACTACTATCGCCATTGTAGTCTCCATCTGCCCCTTGTCCAACTAACATATTAAAAACCCCATCTTTCTCATATGGCATACTAGGTGAATCAAAAGGACTTATTGTGGACTGTGTATGATCTAATTTCACTTCATGCGGCGGATATTCTACCTTTTTGAAAGATACTCCCCCATCATCTGTGCGATATAACTCTCCTTCATTACCAGAAGGCCTAATTGCTCCTAAAAAACCAAGTTTATCATTTATAAAAGTGATTCCTGATACACTACCAATCCCCCCATTAAATGGGTCTGGATTGATAACCTCCCATGTTTTCCCTTCATCACTAGTCTTGCTTAATGAATAAAAGGCGCTCCCTAATGCTTTATCTGTCATATTTAGTTTATAACCAACTTCTTTCGATAGGAAAAACTGTTCTTTTTCATTCTTTAAATCTTGTTGTTTCTTCTCTTTAAGCATATCTTCTTTTGGAGGCGTCTTTGATTTACTCCAACTTGCGTCACTTATTAAATTATATCTAGCAGGGACTAGCTCTTGCTCTTTTCCAGGAACAAATATAGATACAGTATATCCAATGATATCAGAAGCTGCTTTTTTAAGACTCTGCCCCTTACCATCCTCAGTAATATTAATAATTCCCTCTGTATTGGATCCCCAATTTCTTTTTCCATAATAAATCAACCCATACTTACTTTCATTCCATTTTCTAACCGTTTGCTTAACTGGAATCGCCTTAACCGTTTTAATTAAAGGTTCTACTAATTTATCATCATTATAATCAGGCTTTGCATATCCATCTCGTATTATAGTAATATCTTCTGATTTCTTCTTATTATAAGAGATTAAATAAGTTTCTTCTTTCCCATCAACATTTTTCCCATAAACAAATGTATCAAACGCTGTGATTGTTCCATCTGAATGAAATGTAAGATCAAAATCAGTTGCCATATACAATTTCTTTGGCAAAGGATATTTTTTATTTATATCTTCAAAAATACCTTCTACTCCAGATTTATATATATTATTATGTTTAAGTTTAAGTTTAACTGACCTTTCATGTTTTAACTTTTCTATAAACCATGCCAATTTGCCATTGTAATTTATTGCACTTTTATAAATCTGCATCCCATAAAATGATGTAATTGCAACAATAATGATAATAGAAATGGATCTCCATGCTATTGAATTTGTTAATTTTTTAGATTCATATTCTCTATTTTTTATCACCCGCATTGTAGTAAATGTAGTTATGGATATAAAAAGTACTATACATAATAACAAAATGTAAATATTATAATTCATTCTTCCGTACTTACAGTATAAGGCCAACTCATAACAAAAAATCCCGTATACAATTATTAGTATTGGATTTGTTACTAATGACAGAAGTATCCTTTTTGTATTTTCTCTAAATATAGAAACCACCCCTAATTACATGAATTACTGATATTAAGTATACTTTATTGTAAAGTAACAAAAAAGCTATTTAATCTTGCCGCAAAAAATACAATAGACATCTTTCTATTAAAGCCGTTTACAAATCTAGTTGTTTCATAGACAATGGATTTTTGAGTGAATACTAAAGTTGCTTCATTTATATGAATTACAAATCCAAGCATGATGCTCAATAAAAAAAATAAATCCTGCCATACGCCCCTACGTAATGGAATGAGAAATAAGATAAATCAAAATAGGCTCACCATACTAAGTGAAACAAGCGCAAAAGCTAGCAAAGTACTCAGGCTGACCGTAAACCTTCCTTCTTTATCTTACATAAAATTTCCTATTGTACATTTTATCATGATTGAGGAGAGAAAAGATTAATATAAACCGATGCAGCTAAGTAATATTATCGGATCAAATGTAGTGTAATCACATATTTCTCATTCTCTTAAGTAAGGACTAAAAATAACCTATCCATAGAGCTACTAAAACCACTACGAATAAAGCAAAGCAACATGTAATATTTCGAATCCACTTTTGTATATCACCAAAATACCTTTCTATAAATATAGCGTTGATAGTAAGCATAAGAAATAAAACAATGTAAGTAAAAGATCCCAATTTATCGTTAAATTTTTCATTAGTAAATGTACTTACATGAAGGAATAGAAAAACAAACGTTACTATGAATAGCTCAAATAATCTTTTTTTATTCAATCTGCCACCACCTTACAGGAATCCCCTTTTATTCCATTTTATCAGAACATACTGTGTAGCAGTATATGAATATTATATTCATTTCAAAAAGGCCAACAATACAAGATCGTTAGCCTCTACTTTCCATATTCGCACCTTTTATCACTTTACTTCCTAACAACCGGAATCCACATTTCACCAAATACTAAGCCATTTCTCTGTCCCATCTCAACCGTTGTATTCGGTCCACCAACATAGGCAAAATCCTTTGCTTCTGGTAAAGCTTGACCGAAGGCGATGCCAGTAAGCTTATTACTTAGCTCTTTAGCCGTTTTGTCTTCCCCTTTCACTACTAAGTATTCTCCCCTCGGAAACTGAATCACTCTAGATTCTTCTTCTATTTGTGCTTCTGTCATGACACCCGCATAATACATCATTTTGTTATTCACCGCTTCGCTCACGGAAAAAATGTATTCATTTGTAGCTAAAGCTTTTAAAGTGTCCAGCCTTCCATCTTCTTTAACAGCCGACCAAAAGTCTTCCTTTTCTTTATTTATTCCAGCAAAGTCTGTGTATTCACTCTTAATTTCAGTTCCAATACCTAACACAATAAAGCTATCTTTTTCTTCTATAGTATAATTTTTCATTTGCAAAACCTGCCTCTTGTTTTATTAATCAAACGATTTATCTTTTCATCTGATACGTTTATAATACCTTTAAACCATGTCAAAAAATGATACTGTTTAGGAGACTAAAATGAAAAAAGTTGAACGGATTAATACAATTATGCGGTATATCAACAACCGCTCCCACTTTACAATTTCTGAAATCATACAAGAATTTAACATATCACGGTCGACAGCTATTAGAGACATTAGAGAAATCGAAGCTATGGGAATGCCACTTGTCGCTGAAGTTGGGAGGACCGGGGGATATTTTGTTATGCACAACTCTATCCTGCCCGTTGTTCGCTTTACTGATAATGAAGTGAAAGCTCTTTTTATTGCCTTTATGGCTACAAGGAATCAACAACTTCCCTACCTAAAGAGTCGTCAATCTTTAGCCGAAAAACTACTAGGACTCATCTCAGAAACCCAGCAAGATGATCTCGTTCTTTTAAATCAACTCTTGCTTTTCCAAGGGACTAACCCTCATAATCCCGATCTACTTGAGCTTTCTGATCTCCCCCATCCTATGTTAGAAAAACTCATTCAAATCCTTCTTTTGGATAACCATTTATTGATTACTATGAAAGAAGATGAAGAAATCAAGTCTTATCCAATTTATCTATTGCACCTTTATCAAGAAAAAAGCCATTGGATCATTGAAGGGTTTGACTTAAAAAAAGAAAAGAAGATGATGTTTCCTGTCGATGATCTCATTAATATTGAACCATACACGACGAACAAAAGGCTAAATAAGAAAAAGATTTTAGAAAAACTAAGTAAGAAGGACGAAGCAATTAACCTTGTATTTGAACTTGGTCCGACAGCAATTGCCCAGTTCAAAAAATACCATCCTTTAAAAATTTCAATATCTTATACTAATCCTTACCAATCCACAGCCATTTTAAAAACTTTTATCAATGTTAACAATCCCGATGAAATGACGGAAATAATAAATTGGCTGCTTTTTCTAGGGAAGGATATTAAAATCAAAGAAATTCCCGATGAAGTATTAGCAGATTTACAAAAACGAGTGCGCTTATACATTCCATAAGCAGTGAGCCTCAAATATTAAGCTTTATGGACAATTATTCTATTTTTAAATACCATTTCATTTACTACAATGAGAGCATGATAAATAATAAAAGCACGGAAAATCTCCCGTGCTTTTCTAAATATATATTATTCCTGAAGGTTTCGTTTATCTCGTTTCTTACCCTAACTGACGTTTAAATGCTTTACTGGCGAAAAAGTAAGAAATAATCATTATACCTACGCACCAAGCGAGCGCAATCCAAATATCGTTACCAACAGTTCCTTCATATAAAAGAGCACGAATCGCATTCACGATTGAAGTTACAGGCTGATTCTCCGCAAACACACGAACAATTTTTGGCATCGTTTCGGTAGGTACAAAGGCCGAACTAATAAATGGAAGAAAAACTAGCGGGTACGAGTAAGCAGTCGCCCCTTCCATAGACCTCGCTTTCAATCCTGGAATGATAGCTAGCCATGTTAGCGCCAGCGTAAACATCCCTAGTATCCCAGCTACTGCAAGCCAATCTAGAATATTAGCGCTGGAACGAAAGCCCATTAAGAGTGCAACAAGAATAACCACCACGATAGTAAGTACATTAGCAACAAGAGAGGTTAAAACGTGAGCCCACAATATCGATGAGCGCTTAATAGGCATCGTAATGAAACGTGCCATCAGCCCACTCTTTACATCCGTAAAGAGTCGCACGGAAGTGTAAGCTACACCGGATGCGATAGCCATTAGCAAAATTCCCGGCAATAAATAATTGACGTAATTTTCCGTTCCTGTTTTTATTGCGCCGCCAAACACGTAGACAAATAATAGCATCATCATAATCGGTGTAATCGCTACTGTAATAATTGTATCCGGACTGCGCATAATGTTACGCATTAAACGACCTAGTAATACACCTGTTTTACTTTTCATTTACATCTCCTCCTTTTTGCCAATGATCGCAAGGAATATTTCTTCCAATGTCGGTTGCTTCTCGATATACTCCACTTTTGCTGGCGGGAACATCTCTTTTAGTTCAGCAAGAGTACCTGTCGTAATAATTTTTCCGCCATGCAAAATAGCGATACGGTCTGCCAGTTGTTCTGCTTCCTCCAAGTACTGAGTCGTAAGCAAAATAGTTGTGCCGCTACCAGCAAGTTCCTTGACTGTATCCCACACTTCGATTCGCGCTTCAGGATCAAGTCCAGTCGTTGGTTCGTCAAGAAAAATAACTGCTGGCGCCCCAATCAAACTCATCGCGATATCAAGCCGGCGCTTCATCCCGCCTGAATACTGATCTGCCCTTTGGTTTGCCGCATCAGTCAGGCTAAATCTTGCAAGTAGATTGTCAGCAACTTGAGCGGGATTGAAAACACCACGTAATTTGGCGATCATTATCAAGTTTTCCCTCCCAGTCAGCATACCGTCTAAAGCTGCAAACTGCCCTGTCAAACTGATACTTTGACGAACATGGTCTGGTTGACGCTGTACATCAAATCCGCAAATACTTACTTCACCGCTATCTTGCTTCATTAGCGTCGAAAGGATGTTAACCGTTGTCGTCTTTCCAGCTCCATTTGAGCCTAGCAGCGCGAAAATTTCTCCACGCTGCACCTCAAAATCTACCCCTTTTAAAACTTCCTTGTCTTTAAAGGATTTTTTCAAGCCTTTTACAGAAATCGCTGCATGACTCATACTTTTTTCCTCCCTATAAAAATGTTTTGCGAAGACTATTTATTTACCTCTATCTATTTAGTATCACTGATATTCTGTATTACTTAGTACCGAGTTAAAAATATAACTGAATAGCTATGAGGGCAATTCATATGTGTAACCAGCTAATCAGTCGGTACTACTTATTCCATTTATTTTTTTCTCAATTTCTTCATAATACTTTCATTCAAATCTTCACGATACTTGGAGACGTAAGTTTTAGCATTTGCCACTAGTTCGTCAGCAAAGGAAGCCACGTCATCCCCAGTAATGTCAAGCACTTGTCTTCCTTCCGCTGCACCAGCTTCAAACAAATCGATTAATTCATACTGTATGTGTAACATATCCATCCCGTTACCCGCTGAAAAATTCCACATGTAGTTTTGAATTTTCTTAAATACAAATTGGTAGTCCTCTGGCAGAGCCTCAACTCGTGCCATCATCATTTTGTACTCTTTTTTATCACCAATTAACTTTTTGAACATTTCTAACATCTTATTTTCCTCCTTTTTTATAAAACCGAACAAGAAATTCTCAAAATATCGGCCGGAACATTTTATCTTATGAACCTATTTTGACTTCAAGACGTTAATTTTTGACGATACAAAATCCCATTTTTTCCAAAACAATTCAAGCTCCTGGCGGCCTTCTTCATTTAATGAATAAAACTTACGAGGCGGTCCCATATCTGATGGTTTCTTTTCAATATTCACAAGCTTTTTCTTCTCTAATCGTACGAGGATGGTATACACCGTACCTTCCACAACTTCGGTAAACCCAAGATCATTCAGGTGGCGGGTAATCTCATAGCCATACGTTTCACGGCGACTAATGATTTCCAGTACACACCCTTCCAGTGAACCTTTCAGCATTTCAGTTAAATTTTCCATGTCCTGATCCTCCTTTACCCCCTATTCTGTCTGACTTATATTCAGTATCACAGAGTACTAAGGCGAATTTTTTACTGAACAGTTTTGTGAATCCGAACTATTCAGTATCACTTATTACATCTACATTGTATGACTAAGTAGTTATGGATGTCAACTTTATTTTCAAAAAAATTAAAAATCCGCTTTACCCTAACCGGATACAGCCTACTTTTTTATGTTGAACTATCCATATAGCTAGTAAGCTAAAGAATGCTCTACAACAAAAATAAATACAATCTTTTTTGTAAGGGGCTACCCCATTTCCATCAAGCTAGCGAAACCGAGATGCCCCCAAACCGAAAAAATGGGAGTATCTCGGTTTTATATATTTGATCATATGTCCTTATTCATATACAGCTAGTTTTTGTAATGGTTGTTCTTTTATAATTAGCCATTCGCTTACAATAATACTATATACAACCCAAAGTGTAATTTAAATCACCTCTCTTAGTGTTTTTATACCGATGTATCTTGTTTTCATGAAATAGATTAAGAGAATTGTGTTTTTTGTTCGTTAAATATCAACTGCCCTCTTCACTATACAGAAACATTAAAAATATCATTACTAAAGCTAAGCCAAGTTTCAATTAAATTATGCCTTAGTTTATAAAAGAAATACCCAATGTAGCATCTAATATGTAAAAAACCATTCGATATTTCGGTATTAATTTATACCTAATTTCGGATCCTTTAATAAAATACCAAAGGTCGAATGAAAGTTAGAAAATTTTTATGAGTTGTTTTCACTTTTAATAAATTCCATTTTTCCTTGATCATGCCATCAGCAATAAATTAATTCCCTCTAAAAAATCCCGAAAATTCATTTAGCTCCAAATGAAAAGTGATTTACGGATGTAACTTATTTATTATTTGGAGAGCGTACTTTGTATTTATCAACGATTATGGATGCCTTTAATCGCCAAATTATAAGTTATGTCGTCAGTAATCGGTCCTTAGCGATGAAGATAGTAAAACAAGCAATGAGAGGACGAAAAGTAAAAGATGTCATTCTTTACACAGACCAAGGAAGTGTTTATACTGCGAAGGAATTTCAATCGTATGCCAAACAAAATGGCATTATCACCAGCATATCCCGGAAAGGAAATTTCCATGATAATGCCATCATGGAAAGCTTCTTTGCGCATTTAAAAGCGGAACTTTCTACTCACAAAAGATAGCAAGAGTATTCAACACAGCTGTACGAAAGGTTGTGCTAGAATACATTCATTACTACAATTGTGTGCGAATACAAGAAAAATCAAACCACCTATCCCCTAAAGAATTTAGGGAACAGATGGTTTAGGTGTTTTGATAGGTGTTCCATTTTCAGGGTTCACTTCAGTTTTAATTGTATTACTTCATTAGTCTTCTTAATTTTCCAATCATTGATTCCGCTGAGTGCCTTTTTCTCAATTTGAACATTAAGGGTGTTCTCTCGTTTCTTTATATTCATCAATAATATATCCCGAATAGGTAGTAGCTTGCCTTTCATATCCAATTTTAGTTAAATTAATATCATTAATCCATTGGAAATAATGGGTCAGCTCATGAGCAATAGTAACCAGATAATATCCTAATGCATCATCTTTTCCATTTTTTTTTAACGTTTCATAATAATCACCTGTTGAAATACGAATATATGGCTCATCATTTCGATTAAATGGCTCGAAGAAAGTTCCATAGACTAGCTCTCCATCCATCGCTTTAATTTTACATGCAGATTTCACATATATCGGTACTCTAATAGGGAAATAATACTCTTGTCGTAACCATTTACAAAATTCTTTAATTGCTCTTCTTACCTCAGGATCAACATCTTTATCAAACTTTAATCTTAATCCTGTACGGTGGCTCTTGTCTTCTAAATTATAATATTTCTGCCAATTTGTCAGTGTCCAAATATGCATATCATCACCCTAACTACCTAATATTTTCTATGCCCCTTACCTGGTGTATGTTTTTTAGGTTTTGAAGGACCATCTCGTTTGTTTGATTGACTTTTCCAACCTTTTTTCTTTTTTTCTCTTTATTTTCTCTTCCTTGTTTCTTTTGACCAGGCCTTGCATACGGATCAGGATCTACCGATAAAAACACACCATGTTCTGGATTATAGTATCTCGCAATCAGATAATACATGCCAATTTCTTTATCATACATGTATCCCGCATATCCAAATGGATTGTCTGCTGCGATACCTTTCGTATCACTCTTTAATACGTTACCCCACGAATCATATTCATACGTTGCTACAGCTTCCCTATTTTGATCTGTCATCGCGACTACGTCACCATGAAGAAGTTGTAGTATACTGTTTGTCTTCGTGATTTCATTGCTCCACGTACACCATTTATTAAATGCATATATTGACGAAGGGCAGTCCCATTTCCATCTATCCCATATAACGGTGGAATACTACCTCTTCCTTAAGAATAATAGATTATTTAAAATAAAAAGTGCATCTCAAAAATTACCTGTTTAATTTTCGAGATGCACTGAATCTATAAAACTTTATATCCCACTCATCATTAAAAAGAATATTAGCAATGAATTAATTTTATAATCCTAGAACGACATGTATAAAATATTACTACTTTCAATACTTGCATTGCCATTCCTTTATTGCAGACCAGCATAGTTTTCAATTAAAGCTTTCCTATACCTTTTTCCTCCATCGCGAAAAATTTCTTTATGGTACTCCTCCGTTTCAATAAGAAAATCAGAAAGAGGCTGCCATATCGTTGTATCAATCATCTGATCCCTATAAATATCTTTTTCACTAATTAGCAACGCTACGTCGTCACGAACATCAATCACCAACAATACCTTTCCAGAAGAAAATAGTATATAAAGTACAAAATGATCACGCAGTGAGCATCCGAACTCTTTTCCATCCTTTTCTTCCCGCCATGTGATAATATCCCAATAGTCTTCTGATGATATATTCACATCAAACTTTGCTGCCTTTTTTACATCTTCATCAAAATATCCGCTCTTAGTCCAAAATAGAAAAGTTCGATATCGAAAAGTTTGTTTTGTACATATATATGCCGTATGCTCTCCTAAAACTTCGCCTATTTGTTTTAACGAATCAATAAATCCCTCAGCACCAAAATCATAACAACTAAATAGCAATATATATTTATCAAGGTCACCCCTGACTACATACTCTGGTAAACTTTTTTCCATATCTACCATCTCGGCAATTCTTTTATAAACAAAACTATACTCTTCCTCGGTAAGTTGAAATAAGCTATCTATTTTTCTCAACCTGTTTCCCCTTTCCCTTTAACCTAAATTTAATAACATCTTTCTTTTTTTTCTTCCCTCTTCCATAATACTCAGCAGTATTCTCACCATTACTCGATCCATTGCGAGTAGTTATTTTCCTTCCGTTTTTAGTAAAATTCCTAATTTGCAAACCATTTCGGTAAGTTATGTCTTGATTCCATCCTGCTTTTCCTAATCTATTGTGTAATTGGCGCAGACTTATATTAACCCTAAAATTTGATACAGAATTTCCAACTGTAGTATTAGTAAAATTAAGCTTTTTTCCATATTTGAATGTATTATATGCTAATTTCGCACCTTTATAAGCTGCTCCACCAACTAATCCGACACCAACAGCTACTGCAGCTGCTTTCCAACCATTCTTTTTATACGCTTGATAACCATCATAGGCCGCAAAACCTGCGTTCAATACCATCCAAGCAAAATGACCATCTGGATCGGTCAGCATGACTGGATTATTATCCGCATACGTATACCCATTCATTGTAACCGGGTCATCCTCATCGCCCGGATCAGGATCCACCGATAAGAACACACCATGCTCTGGATTATAATAACGCGCAACTAGATAATACATGCCAATCTCTTTATCATACATGTATCCCGCATATCCAAACGGATTATCTGCTGCGATACCTTTTGCGTCACTTTTTAATACGTTACCCCATGCATCATATTCGTATGTTACTACAACTTCCTTGTCTTGATTCGTCATCGCAACGACATCACCACGAGGATTATAGTGATAGTATAACGTTTGTCCTTGCGATTTCATAGCCATGCGTAAACCATTTACGGAATATACATATTGGCGGAGTACCTTTCCACTACCATCCGTCTCATATAATGGGTTGATACTATCTCCATCATAGAAATAACGTGTTACTTGACCATTTACACTCTTTTCAATACGACGGTTATTCTCATCATATTTATAAGTTGCGAATGCATTGCTCTCACCTTGTTTTGTAATCGCTACAATCTGGTCATCTTCGTTCCATGTATACTTGTACTTCCCGTCAGATGTACGATTTCCATTCGCATCATACGTTAACGATTCGTTTCCGAATTTCACAAGCTGATTTCCGTCATTAAATGTTGCCGCTATAGATTTTGTTTCTTTTCCATTCTCTACAACTTTCACACTCGTACGGTTTCCAAATCCATCATATGTGTAAGATTTACTTGTTCCGTTTGGTAGTGCTTCATTTAATAATTGGTTAATCGGGTCATATACAAAGTTTGTTTCTGTTACTTTTCCGCCCGCACCTTCATGTTTAATCTTCGTACGGTTACCCGCTTGATCATATTCATATCGTTCAGAAAGAAGAATACTGTTGGATGTACCTACTACTAGGTCTTTAATTTTGTTCGCGTGGTCATAGTTAAACGTCGAACCTGAACCATTACCAGCTGTATACGTACGAACGTTTCCTTGATCATCATAATCAAATCGATACGTTTGAGAACCGTCTGTTACACGAATGTTTTGATCTAGCGTGTTGTAGTCATACGATACTTTATTTGTGTATCCACCTTGTGTTACTGTTTGTTCTTTTAATTTCTCTGTCTTACTGTTTGCTTTGTCGTGATATGCCCAGTCAATTTTTCCGCCTCGGCTATCTGTTGCACTTGTAACGCGGTCAGCCTTATCGTATGTTTTTGTTCGTTCTACACCATTGACATGGTCTTTCACTTTCGTAACTTGTCCGTTTTGATCACGTTCAAATGTAAATGAATCTTTTCCGTTACGATAACATCATAGCCATGTCTTCTGCTGCATTTGTAATTAGTTTTAAACCAAATGTTTCTTGTAATACATCAAGCACGCCAGGTGAAATAAATTCAGGAGCCTTTGGACCGATGCGAATATCTTGAATTCCAAGACTAAATAGCCCGAGTAAAATGGCAACCGCTTTTTGTTCAAACCATGATAGCACAATACTTACTGGCAATTCATTCACTTCACATTGGAAAGCATCAGCTAATGCAGCTGCTATTTTCACTGTAGAAATGGAATTATTACATTGTCCTAAGTCGATGTAGCGCGGAATCTCGGTACCAGGTACAACACCGTAATCCACATCATTAAAGCGGAATTTCCCGCAAGAAGTTGTTAAAATAACTGTTTCTGGCGGAAGTGACGTTGCTAATTCACGATAATATTCTCCACCTTTTCCCGGTGCATCACAACCGGCAATAACAAAGAAACGCTTTATCTTCCCCTCTTTTACTGCATTAATAATTTCCGGAGCTAATGATAATACTGTATGATGATGAAACCCTGTTACTAACTGTTCATCCGACTCCATATGTACTTCTGAAAGTTCTAGTGCTTTTTGAATCAATGGTGTAAAATCATCATTTTCAATTTTTTGTACACCCTCTAAACCTGCAATGTCATATGAAAAGAATCGATCAGAGTATGATCCTTTAATTGGCATAACACAGTTCGTTGTAGCTAATATGGCACCAGTAAATTTTTCAAAAAGGCGTCTTTGATCATACCATGCCTTACCGATGTTTCCTTTTAAATGTTTATATTTTTTCAGTTGCGGGTATCCGTGTGCTGGTAGCATTTCAGAATGCGTATAAATATTAATGTCTTTTCCTTCTGTTTGCTTTAATAGTTCTTCTAATGCAAATAAATTATGGCCCGTAACTACAATTGCTTTACCTTCTACACGATTTTGTGTAATTTGTACAGGTTCTGGCACACCAAAATGATTCGTATGTGCCTCATCTAATAATTCCATCACCCGTAAAGCTGATTTCCCCACTTTCATAGCCATATCAATATGCTCTTGTTCGTTAAAATTAGAATTTGTTAATGTCATATATAAAGCTTCTTGTGTTGTAGCATCTACAAATCCATCCGTATACCCTAGCTGAGCAGCATGTGTGCGATAAGCTGCAATTCCTTTTAGCCCAAACACAATCGTATCTTGTAGACTCGCAATCGTTTCATTCTTGCCACAAACACCCATTACTTTACATCCGCCTGTTGGCGTTTGTTCACATTGATAACAAAACATATCATCCCACCCTCTCCCAATCATTCATTACACCTTAAGCATAATACCCATTGAAAAAAAGTGATGTGATATCAATCACAATAATATATAAAGATTTGTGACAGTTCATATTGTTGACATAATACTTTTATTGACATCCAAAAAATATACATTAGTGTGCACACATCTTTCGATACTTTTAAATAGCTAAATAATTAATTTGGAGAAATATATACAACAAAAAATTTTTTTGAATCCCTTATACAAATAATTGCAATTCATCTCATATGAAAATAGCGTATTTTTTATTTTAAGGAACTATCATTTTTTTATTAAAGCCTTCATTGTAAACCTCTTTATTTACAATACATTTACACTATCTTAACATTACTTACATTATTTATATGATATATTTATATAGAAGCTACTTAAGAAATTTCATATACATTTTATCTTTATGATCTCTAATCTAATCAATAAAAAGATCATGTTATATTTTTATAACAGGGGTGAATTACGATGACTGAAACTTTAAAAACACTTATAATGCTTGATGCTACTTACGTTGTTATTGCAATTATGACAGTACTAGTATTTGTATACTTGGAATTAAAATCTCAGTAATATATGCTGACGTAATTGACAGATTCAGCATTTAAATATAGTTAGAAGAAAGAAAGGAGAAAATTATTTCTCCTTTCTTTTCAGGCTGTGGAGAAAGTCTTCTCCACAGCCTGTTTTTGTGTCTGAACCTCTTTTTATGTGTCAACACTGATAAAAAAGAGGAAAAGGAGAGATTTTTTATGATGGGTGCTTTAAAAAATCATCGTGATGAGCGTGTATCTGTTTCTGTAGAAGAGTTGGTTCCACAAGATCATTTCCTTCGTGCAATTGAAGCGACAATTAGTTTTGATTTTATTGAAGAGAAGTTACGCCCTTATTACTGTGAAAACAATGGACGCCCGTCCATTCATCCTATTGTTTTATTTAAGATGATGTTTATTGGATATTTTTACGGTATTCGTTCTGAGCGTCAATTGGAAAAGGAAATTAAAACGAATATTGCCTACCGTTGGTTTTTAGGGTTTTCTCTATCGGATACTATTCCGGATCACTCTACAATCAGTTGGAATCGTCGTACTCGTTTTATTCATACAAATATTTTCGAAGAAATTTTTGATGAGATTGTGAGACAAGCGACGGAGCACCGGATGGTAGGAGGACGTGCACTGATGACAGATTCTACACATATTAAGGCCAATGCCAATAAAAATAAATTTGTACATAAATATAAAAAAGAAAAAGCAAAGTTTTATATAGACGAGCTAGAAGCTGCGGTAATCGAAGATCGTGAGGTACATGGAAAAAAGAATTAAAACCTAGAAAGGAAAGTGATACCCCTACCAAAAAAACTCGTATAAGTACAACGGATCCAGATAGTGGATTTTTAATGAGAGATGGAAAACCAAATGGTTTTCATTTCTTGGATCATCGTACGACTGATGCGAAGTACAATATTATTACAGATACCTATGTAACGGCTGGAAATATGGCAGATTCCGAGCCGTATTTAGCACGCCTCCAAGCTCAGATTGATAAATTCGACTTCAAAGTAGAAGCTGTTGCCCTTGATGCTGGCTATTTTACAGGATATATCTGTAAGAAACTATCAGAACGGAATATATTTATGGTGATGGGGTATCGCCGATTTGGAAAACGGAATAAAGAAGTACCGAAAAGCCAATTTAAATATGTAGAAGAAATGAATGTTTTCGCTTGTCCGATGGGATGTATTCTAGAATATGTAACAACTGATCGTGAAGGATACCGTCAATACAAATCGAATCCAGAAGACTGCGCTGTTTGTCCGTTACGTGAGGTGTGCTTTTCAAAGAAACAAAAACAAAAAGTTATCACTCATCATGTGTGGGAGAAATATAAGGATATTGCTAGAAAAAACAAGCTAACAGCTACAGGGAAAAGGTTGTATAAAGTACGCTGTTCCACTATAGAGCGAAGCTTTGCAGACGCCAAAGAACTACATGGCTACCGCTATGCCCGGTTTCGAGGGCTGAAGTCTGTCCAAATGCAAGCTTATCTCACCGCAGCTTGTCAAAACATGAAAAAAATAGCCCTCCACCTGACCAAAAAGGGTCAGGTGGAGGGCTATTTTTTAAAATTCTATTATTTTATGTTGTTTTTATTCGCTAAAATCAAAAAAGATTCCAGAGTGTTGGGAACCCTAAAGGGTTTCCCAACACTCTGGAAAGAAAGGAGAAAATTATTTCTCCTTTCTTTTGTATTTCTACAATTTCTTATTTTAATAAATCCAATGTATGTAAAAGTAATCCCTTGTCTCCTACTTTCCCGTGACCAGGTACTACCGAATTTATATTTCCATATCGCTTCAGCACATTCTCAATCGATGTAGACCATTCATTTACATACGCATCCGCAACATTTCCTAAATCTTTAGCTTCCGCAGATTTTACTAAACAGCCTCCAGCTAAAATTTGATATTGTGGCAACCAAACAACAATATTATCTTCTGTATGTCCTTTCCCTGGATAGAACGTTTCTACTTTTGTATTGCCAAACTTCAAACTCGTAATTATTTGTAAATCTCCAAGCGGCTCTTCATATCCACTGTTCTTTGCTAGTTCTGCGGTTAATGCTGTACTATGCGCTTTAACGCTTTAACTCCTTTTTCTTTCAACGCTGTTATTCCGCCAATTCGATCAGCGTGCGCATGTGTAATAATGACATCCGTTACGCGCTTCTGAAATTTCTTTTCTACCATTTCTATTAGTTCCTTCGTTAATTTGTCATCCCAAGAAGAATCAACAAGCACTAGTCCTTTAGCAGTATTAAGAACTAGACCGTTCGAAGGAACTGCTTCTCCATTAAAATAACCTAACTCCGTATGAACCCATACATTCTTGTTTAACTGAGATATTGAAATGGTTCCCGTCTCATTTTTTATTACTGTTTTCTCTACCTTTTGTGATGCTTGTACAGAAGAAATTGTGCTAACAAATTGAATTGTTCCTAGTAAACCTACACATAATCCTACTTTTAACAACGTATTCTTTTTCATGTCATCAACCCTTTCTTTCAAGCTAAATAGTTATTACCTATATTAGACAATTTATCTCAAATGTTTGTTCCATATAATTGGACACTTTATTATCGCCGCTTATGTAAATACACGCATGGTGCAGTGAAAAAAGATCACCCAAATGGATGATCTTTTTTATAATTTATCAACATATTGCTTCGCTTGTAGTAAGGAAAAACCAAAAGCTTCTCTTACTCTCTTAACTGCTGTAACTTTTTTGCCTTCTTCTACAAGCTGGCGTAGTTCTTTATTAATTTCAGGTTCTCTTTCTACAATTCCCATTTCTTTCGTAATTAATTGTAATCTATCTTCAATTCTCTTTAAATGCGCATCATTTTTCTTTTCAATTGTAGTTAATTTTTCAGCGATATAAATGAAACCAAAGGCTACTATCAGTATAACCATCCAAAATTCCATGAATGTTCCCCCTTACTAACTTTCATTTACTTTATTCCACTAACTTATGTAAATTTTACCACAATACACATTTAATGTATAATATCACTATATCAAACTGTTAATAAAACCTATTATTTTAGGGGGACACTTTATGAAAAGATTTTTAAATACGTTACTTCAATTTGTAGTTCTTTCAATCGTGCTACATTTGTTATTTGATATAGTTGGTTGGCTTGTTTTCAATGCACCAATTAAAAACAAACAAATCATCATTTCTTTAATAACAATCTCATGGGTTATGTACATGTACCGAGACAATTTTTTTCAAAAGTTCACTTCAAACTAACTAAAAAAGAAAACACTTCATTGGTGAGGTTGTAAAAAGGTTACCCTTATAATGAAAATAAAGAAGCTGTTCCTTCCAGCTTCTTTATCTATATAACATTTTTCGCAACAATTTTTATATGTTCTGGTGCGATAATCTCCGTTATACTTTCTTGGAAATCTTCCCGCAACATTTCTTCCAAATGTTCTAACTGCACTTCAACATGAGTGCATTCTAAATTATGTATATTTAACAGTGCATAATGATCTTTTTTCTTAATTACTAAATATTGATTTTCCTCTGTCACAAGTACAGAACCTAATCGGACTCCTAGTAAGCGTTGATCATCAAACTTCATAATTACTTCTCCTTCCCTCATATAAACAAAATTACAATGAAAATAATTACATTTATGGAAAAACACACTTATTTAGACTATATCATAATTTACTAAAATAGAAATATCTTTTTCTGTTTTAATAAAAATCCCTATTTTTTCGTATATTTCGATACAAAAAACTTTCTCAACATTAAATTTGAATTTTCAGTTTTTAATTCTATGAAAGTCTATTATAATAAAGTTAATAAATGTTTGACCTCTCCTAATTCATGTACATATGGATGATCAGTAGTTATTGCTACTGATCTATTTTTTTGATTTCAGAAAGTACATACTCTGCATCCTTTCCTACACCACAAATAAGTGCGGAACCCCTTTGAGATTGCCATGGTAAACCGATATAATACAATCCTTTTACGGGACTGATTCCCTTTATATGATTAGGAAATCTCTTCTCATTCACTGCCTGTTCAATTTCAATCCAATTATAATTTTGAACAAAACCAGTTGACCATATAATGCTTTCTGCACTATAAGTATCACCATTCTGAAACATAATGTTATTTCCTGATGCACTTACTACTTTTTCTTGCAGTTTGATTGCTCCATTACGAATAAGTTTCTTACCTTCAAAACCGAAAATAGGGTCCTTTCTCTTCTGAAACCATCTTCCCCTCTTTGTATTTATTTCAGCGTACAATAAACCCACTTTTTCTAGCAGATTAAAAATACTTTTTCCAAAAAGTTGTAACGGTAAAAACGTTAAAGGATGACTAATAGACACCGTAACTTCATGAGTCTTTGCCAGTTCTACTGCAATTTGCATTCCTGAATTCCCACCACCTACTACTAGTACTTTTCCCTTAGGAATTTGTGATGGTGATTTATATTGTGATGAATGTATTTGAAAAATATGTGATGATAGATTTGCTGAAACTGAGGGAATAAACGGTTGCTGAAAAGCACCTGATGCGATAATAACTTTTTTCGTTTGTAAAATTTCTGTAGGAGTATGTAATTCAAATATTTCTTTTTCTTTCTTTATTTTTAGAACTTCCGTTTGTAATTGTACCGGTAATTGAAAATGTCTTGCATATTCTTCTAAATAAGTTGCAATTTCATCTTTATATGGAAATTCATTTTTTTCACCTATTAACGCCATACCCGGCAAGCTACTGTAAGACCTTGGGGTAAAAAGCTGCAAAGAATCATATCGATTTCTCCATGAATCACCAACACGTTTTCCTGCCTCAAGTAATAAAAAATTATACCCTTCTTGCTTCAAGTAATATCCCATTGTTAATCCAGCTTGACCCGCCCCAATAATAATTAGATCTTTCATTCTAATCCCTCCTCTTCTTAAACGCATGAATACTTGTTCATATATTCATACGTTTCCATAATCATAACATTTTCTTTTTATATGATTCAATATCTACTCAAAATAAAAAAGAGCAGTTCACTGCTCTATGAACTACTCTTCATTCCATTTCTACAATTTTTCCTCGTATAGTGTAATTCTATTTGAAAACGGATCAATTACAGTTAATTCAATTGTACCCCAAGGTGTTTTTTCTATATTCGGCTTCGAATAAGCATATTCTTTACTTAATACTACAGAATGATAATCCTTTACATCATCTATTTTGATCCGAATCGCACCACCTGGTGAGGCATCACCATGATGTTCTGATAAATGTATCACAGCATCCTGTAACGAAATTTGCAAATATAATGGCATATTTTCCTCATACCGATGTTCCCAATCCAGTTTAAATCCTAAAAAACCTAAGTAAAATAGTTTTGCTTTTTCAATATCAAAAATTCTAAATATAGGTGTTATCATTTATACTCTCCTCCTATTTATAAACATCTGCTGCCAATTCTCCCAAAACTTCCACGTTTACTACTTCAAAACAACCATCATTCTTCTTTATTATCTCTTTATCACAAAAAACATTTAATGTGCGCAACAAATGCCGATAGCTCGTTCCTAACAATTCCGCTGTTTCCGTTAAATTCCCACTAAATACAATTCTATTTCCGTGCTGTACTGCCCGTTCTCCTGCTGCTAACATGTAACTCGCAAGTCTATTTTCAAGCGGATACAATAAATTAATTGTACTATTTTTTGAAAGTCGATTTAACTTATGTGCTAACGATCCACAAATACATCTTAAAAATTTCGCATCATGAAATAGCTGATTTCTCACTTTTCCTAATGGTAAACCAACACAATATGAATCTGCCATTACTTGTACATTTGAAGTAATCCTTTGGGAATGAATTAACTCTACATCTCCAAGTAACTGCAAACTATCATAAAAACACAGTAATACGGATTTCCCGTTACTTAATGTGTTAAACGCTTTCGCTTTTCCTTCAACAAAGAAATATAAATAATCTATCTCTTCATTTTCTCTACAAATAAACTCATTCTTTTTAAAAAATATAAGTTCCATATATGGCTTCATATCATGACTAAAAAATGAATCAATATTATTTTTCTTCATATACTCTGCTAATTTAATAGAATTACATATTTTCTTCATAGTTCCCCACCTTTACAACTCATCCCCATTGTAATCAAAATTTTCTTCTTCCACTATGACATATGTCATAACAATACACAATTTCAGCATGATACAGTCATTACAAATATGAAATACAAAGGGGATATTACATTGTATAACTTTCTTTCTGTCTTTATTGGTGTGCTCATCGCCGTTATGCTTCCATTGAATGGAATTTTATCTGAGTTAATTGGCAAGTACACAGCAAGCGTGGTCATTCACCTTGTCGGTTTAATTGCAGTTATCTTCATTTTAATCATAAACAAAAATAAAATTCGTTTCGATAAAAGTATTCCACTTTTTTTATATAGCGCTGGAGCGATTGGAGTATTCACTGTTCTTTTTAACAATATAAGTTTTTCCGTCCTTGGTGCTTCTATTACGATCGCATTAAGTTTACTCGGTCAATCTATTGCTTCCATCGTTATTGATCATTTCGGCTTATTAGGAATGAAAGTTGCAAAGTTTGAAAAGAAAAAACTAATTGGATTATGTTTCATCTCTTCTGGAATTATAATCATGACAATTTATTAATGGGGGCAAGAAAATGTTATATATTACGATCGCTATTTTAGCTGGTGTTTCTATCGTTGTTGCTAGAATTATTAACGCGAATTTAGCAAAGGAAATTGGAAACTGGGAAGGCACGTTTTTCAATTATATTACTGGATTATTTTTCTCTATGTTATTTTTAATTTTCAGTTCAGATTCATTGTATATCCCTATTCATAAGTTGCAATCTATTCCTATCGCCGTATACTTAGGCGGATTAGTAGGAGTTATCGTTATTTCATTATCCAACTATATTACTCCTAAAATATCAGCCTTTTATTTAACATTACTCATCTTTATCGGACAATTATTTGCGGGAACTATTATTGATTTCTTCCTGACAAATGAACTCTCAATTGGTAAAGTTATCGGTGGCATTTTCGTATTAATTGGGCTCACTTACAATTTACTCATAGATCGCCCGATAAAAACTGTGAAGCATAACCAAGTTCAACTATAATACTTTACGCTTACCTATCATATATTAATAGAAAAGCTCTTCACACGAAGTAATAGAGAGGAGAAAATCCTATTAAAAAAATTATTTTATTGCTAGGTAGCGTATTAATTATTTCTGGAATTGCATGGTTTATAAACTCGGGAAAATCTATTCAAGATCTCTATACTGCAAATAAGCCGAAAAAGAAAGCTACTATTATTTCAAGCTCGCGAGATCCAAATGAGCCCCCTGTTTTTTTAGGTAAACAGGAAATAAAAGATATACATGTCGAATCAATTAAAACAAAACAGGATATCTTTCTCACAAAAACAGATGAATTAAAAACGTTTATTAACAGTATGAATACCGCAAAAAAAGGTAAATTAACATTAGATGAAGAAGGATCAGACTTAATAGATTGTGATATGTGGATTACTTTCGAGGATGGAACTTATAAAAAATATTTCATATGGGTAGTTGATCATCACAGCAGCGAAGTGATGATTGCTCAGCAAGATACTCCTGATGATGTAAAACTTACGTACTATCAGTTAAACGAAGATAGTTCAAAAAAAGTTTATAATTTATTTAAAAAAATTATTTAAACGAAAAAGTCATGAGCACGCGAACTCATGACTTTTTGCACTATATATACTCAGGGAACACTCTACAACCCTTTTCCTGCTCTATATCATGACCAAAGAAAACAATTGGTTTCTCTTTCGCCACAACTCCTTTTAAACGTTTAATTGAAGATAAAGCTAATTCTGGATCAAATCCTGCGAACGGCACTTCATCTTCAAAATTCTCTTTCGTGTACGATGCATCAATTGTTAATAAAACTGAACCGGATTGCTCCGTCTCAATGAATAACGACTGATGGCCTGGAGAATGACCTGGCGTATACAATAATTGAACACCTGGTACCACTTCATAATCCCCTTCAATAATTTTGTAGTTCAAATGCGGTAATATACATTCTTTCATATATTCTTCTCTATGAAGTGCTGCCTCATATTCCGTTCGCTGCACAATAATCGGTGTATTTGTAAAAGCACCGTTTCCTCCTGCATGATCAAAATGTAAGTGAGAACTAATAATATATAAAAGGTCGTCCGGCTCATACCCTACACGCTTTAATATATTCACGATTCTATCTTCTTCAGTCATTTTCGGTAAAATCTGTCCTTCAACAAATGTACCGTTAAAAAGCCCTTCATTATTAACTGCACTTTCTGGCATACCTGTATCTACTAAAATAGGCCCCTCTTCTGTCTCCAAAAGATAACACCATACAGGTAAGTTCAATAAATTCCCCGGCGCGAGTGTACCATTAACAGAAGAATGATCCAACATACAACGACCTGCTGGGATGAAATAAAGTTTCTTTACTGTCATTATGTATCCACCTTTACATTTAGTTTGGGATAAAGTAATACAGTAAAAAATTCTTCTTTTTAGAAATAAATTCCTTCTAGACTATCAGTACAGCTTACATAAAAATGAAACATTAACACCGATTAACGCTGAAAACTTAAAGAAAGCACATGCACTACTTGAAAGCGGGCACACCATTGGGAAAATCGTATTAGAGAGATTTTAATCATGATAGTGACAGATAGTATGTGAAACTATATTAACGATTTTTCGAATATATCTATCATAACGTACAATATATCAACGATTTTTCAAATATATCTATCATAAATCAAATTATATCAACGATTCGTCAAGGTATATCGATTTATCGACAAATAGCAACAATAAGAAAAGGCTGTTCCAGATGAACAGCCTTTTCTTTATTTACTTGAAATCTCTTTATTATTTTGAACGTCTAACGGAGCTCGCTTTCCTATTCCGAAAGCATAGAAACTAATTGTAACGATAGCTAAGAAAATAATACCTACAACTAATGAAATACGAGTATCATCGTTAAACCACATTCCGATTAATACCATAATTAAAAAGGCAATCGTTAAATAGTTTGTTACAGGAGCAAATGGCATTTTGAATGGATGATCTTTCATCTCTGCTCCCTTTTCTTTTCTAAAATTAATTTGACTAATTAAAATGACAAACCATGGTACCATACCAGGAAGTACACTCGCACTATATACATATACGAATAAGTTTTTCGGTGCGATGTAACTTAAAACAACACCAACCGCCAGACCGATAATTACGCCAACTGTACCAAATAAAGGTACACCATTTCCAGAAAGTTTCGTAAAATATTTCGGTGCTTGTCCATTTACACCTAACGTATAAAGCATACGACCAGCACTATAAATACCACTATTACAACCAGACATTGCTGCTGTAATAACAACAAAGTTAATAAGTCCAGCTGCTGCCGTAATACCAACTTTCGCAAAAGTCGCTACGAACGGGCTACCAATTGTACTTAATTGATCCCACGGATACACAGTTACAATAACGAAAATAGCACCGATGTAGAAAATTAAAATACGCCAAATTGTACTTTGAATCGCTCTTGTAAGTGTCTTCTTTGGATCCTTCGCTTCACCAGCAGTAATTCCGATTAATTCCACACCTTGATACGCCCCAACTACAAGTGATAATGCAAAGAAGAATCCTGAAAAACCACCTGTAAAGAAACCGCCATTTGACCAAAGATTAGATATGCCAATCGCTTCTCCGCCGTTACCAATTCCAAAGAAAATAAGGCCAAATCCCGCAATAATCATTAATAGAATCGTAACGATTTTAATCATCGCGAACCAAAATTCAAATTCACCAAATGACTTAACTGAAATTAAGTTAGCTGCACCAAGAATAACCATTGCGATTATACCTGGTATCCAAGCTGGTAAATCCGGGAACCAATATTGCATATATGCTCCAACCGCGATAATTTCTGACATCCCAACGATAACCCACTGGAACCAGTTACTCCACGCTGTCATATAACCAGCTAACGGGTGAATATACTTATGACCGAACGTCGCAAATGAGCCTGTACTTGGCTCCATATACAACATTTCTCCCATGGCACGCATGATGAAGAAGATAAAAATACCTGCAATGGCATAAGCAAGCATTACTGACGGACCTGTCCATTTAATTGTGCTGGCTGACCCCATAAACAAACCAACACCAATCGTTCCGCCTAAAGCAATCATTTGAATATGACGTGCTTCTAAACCTCTTTTCAATTCTTTGTTTGCCACTTCACTTCCCCCTCTTAGATGATTCATAGCCGCATTTTAACACAAGATGCTTTCCCCTAATTCCTTTCGGCCCTGAAAATGATGAAGCAAACGTCATTTTACACTAGCTTTAAAGCTATCCTAAAATCGTTTTGTGCTCCTAATAAAATTCTCAAAACCTTTCATCTTCCAATATTCTATAAATCTTAAAATTACTTACCTTATATTAATTCATTAATCTGAAAAATTCAATTATTTTTTCAATAAATTATTATACATAAGTCTGATTAATTTTTAACTAAATTAACAATAAAATACATCTATTCAATATGATTCCGGCATGTATATTATTACAATATAAATAACCGAGGAGAGTATTTCTTCCTCGGTTTCATATCTCAAATACTTCAACCTTTATAGTTGATAACGTAATTCCCCACACATTCGATTTATATACCAATGAGAAATTTAATATATTAATAAACTACTAACTTCTTTACCCCAGCCAAAATATAAAAGAGTCTCATTAAAAAATGAGACTCTTTTCAGAGTGTTGGGAAACCCTTTAGGGTTCCCAACACTCTGGAATCTTTTTTGATTTTAGCGAATAAAAACAACATAAAATAATAGAATTTTAAAAAATAGCCCTCCACCTGACCCTTTTTGGTCAGGTGGAGGGCTATTTTTTTCATGTTTTGACAAGCTGCGGTGAGATAAGCTTGCATTTGGACAGACTTCAGCCCTCGAAACCGGGCATAGCGGTAGCCATGTAGTTCTTTGGCGTCTGCAAAGCTTCGCTCTATAGTGGAACAGCGTACTTTATACAACCTTTTCCCTGTAGCTGTTAGCTTGTTTTTTCTAGCAATATCCTTATATTTCTCCCACACATGATGAGTGATAACTTTTTGTTTTTGTTTCTTTGAAAAGCACACCTCACGTAACGGACAAACAGCGCAGTCTTCTGGATTCGATTTGTATTGACGGTATCCTTCACGATCAGTTGTTACATATTCTAGAATATATCCCATCGGACAAGCGAAAACATTCATTTCTTCTACATATTTAAATTGGCTTTTCGGTACTTCTTTATTCCGTTTTCCAAATCGGCGATACCCCATCACCATAAATATATTCCGTTCTGATAGTTTCTTACAGATATATCCTGTAAAATAGCCAGCATCAAGGGCAACAGCTTCTACTTTGAAGTCGAATTTATCAATCTGAGCTTGGAGGCGTGCTAAATACGGCTCGGAATCTGCCATATTTCCAGCCGTTACATAGGTATCTGTAATAATATTGTACTTCGCATCAGTCGTACGATGATCCAAGAAATGAAAACCATTTGGTTTTCCATCTCTCATTAAAAATCCACTATCTGGATCCGTTGTACTTATACGAGTTTTTTTGGTAGGGGTATCACTTTCCTTTCTAGGTTTTAATTCTTTTTTCCATGTACCTCACGATCTTCGATTACCGCAGCTTCTAGCTCGTCTATATAAAACTTTGCTTTTTCTTTTTTATATTTATGTACAAATTTATTTTTATTGGCATTGGCCTTAATATGTGTAGAATCTGTCATCAGTGCACGTCCTCCTACCATCCGGTGCTCCGTCGCTTGTCTCACAATCTCATCAAAAATTTCTTCGAAAATATTTGTATGAATAAAACGAGTACGACGATTCCAACTGATTGTAGAGTGATCCGGAATAGTATCCGATAGAGAAAACCCTAAAAACCAACGGTAGGCAATATTCGTTTTAATTTCCTTTTCCAATTGACGCTCAGAACGAATACCGTAAAAATATCCAATAAACATCATCTTAAATAAAACAATAGGATGAATGGACGGGCGTCCATTGTTTTCACAGTAATAAGGGCGTAACTTCTCTTCAATAAAATCAAAACTAATTGTCGCTTCAATTGCACGAAGGAAATGATCTTGTGGAACCAACTCTTCTACAGAAACAGATACACGCTCATCACGATGATTTTTTAAAGCACCCATCATAAAAAATCTCTCCTTTTCCTCTTTTTTATCAGTGTTGACACATAAAAAGAGGTTCAGACACAAAAACAGGCTGTGGAGAAGACTTTCTCCACAGCCTGAAAAGAGTCTCATTAAAAAATGAGACTCTTTTACAATTTCATATTTAAATCGATTTCGAAGTTTGCTTACCAAAGATAAATACCCTAGTAAACACTGCCATTATAACTACAATAACCAGAAAATAAAGTGGCATCACTAGTAACGAGCCTGTATGCAGCTGACTCATTCCCAAAATTGTCATCGTTACAATTACATAGTACCCTAAACTAAACAATGCACCTGCTGTACCAATGACATCTTGAAAATCTACTAACGCTAAACTTAAACAGTTAGGTAACGCTACTCCAATCCCTAATAACAATATAAACATTGCTATTAAAAATACAACCATATATATTACATTCGGATTTAATCCAATAAACGTAATAACAGATAAAAGGATAGCTCCCCCTGTCATTACGAGACAACCGATATATATAATTTTCTCTGGTTTATAAGTAGCAAGTAAACGTTTTGAAATTTTCGCTCCAACAATAGAAGCAGATGCAACAACAATTCCTAGAAATCCATACATACTAGGCGATAATTGAAAATATTCAATAAAGATAAACGGCGCTTCTGCATAATAGCTAAATAAAACACCATTTGCTCCTCCAATTAACAGCCCATATGTTACCACTTTCGGATTTGTAATTAACCTCTTCGAGACTGAAAATACATTTATTTTATTCGTTACTGAGATCGTTTTTGTTTCAGGGAGAGAAACAAACGTATACAGAAAAATACCGATACTCATAACTACTAAACTTAAAAATACTATTTTAAATCCAAACATTTGATCAAGAAAGCCACCAATTAACGGTCCTATCGCTGGTGTAAAAGCAATGACTGCCGAGATTTGAGCAAACATAACATGCCGCTTATGCCCTTCTACACTTTCCCGAAGAATCGTTTGTGTAACCACGGATCCTGCACTTGCTCCAAACGCTTGAATAAAACGACTTATCAATAAAACTTCAATGGAACTTGCAATATAGCATAAGAAACTCCCAGCGCCATATACGACAATTCCAAGTAACATCGCCCGGCGACGCCCCATTATATCTGATAACCACCCAATAAAAAATACACCTAACGCAAAACCAGCAAAATACACACTAAGTGTTAACTGCACCTCATTATTACTTACATGTAACGCCTTTGAAATGTCTGGTAAAGACGGTGTGTAAATCGTTTCACTAATTTGCGGAAATGCGACAAGAACAATCATTAACAAAAGTGATGGTACTGAGACTTTTTTCATTTTTCATACCCTCCTATAACTTTGAAAATCTCAGAAATAAAAAGACTTTCCTTAGCTACGGAACAGGAGGGGCCATTATAGAAATCCGTTCATAAAACAACAAAGAAAACACCTCAATTACGTATGTTAATACTTATAGGAGGGTAATATTAACATCGATTTTTAAATATACTTTTTCAATTATATTACATACTACGTTTCTTTTACTAGTGCTCGGCCTTGGAGGATTGTTAAAAAGATAACTTGATGCAGTCACCTTTTTATGGAATAATTAGAAATAGTTTGAATTCTTAAGTTTAATTATTAAACGATAGACTAGCCTTTCATTCAAGTTTTTATCACCTTTAATTGAAGGTTCTTTTTCTCTTTCTAGATCTTTTATAACTACTTTAATCATTCTTGTAACTATATCAATCCCTCTATTAATTTCCTTAGAGGATAAGTATGCAGATGAAAAGGAAACGGAAAATTTATAGCTTCTCATTTACATAAAAGAAAGAGGGAGCTCCCCTCTTTCTTTTAAATCATCCCTTTTAATATCAATCCTAAAACTGACATTATTATCGCACTAATAATAATTCGCAAAATCCAAGTAGTGTTTGTACTTATTTTTTCTAATTGCTTATTGATTGTTGCTATATCTTTCTCATTAATAGTAGTACGCGTTTCTAAAGCACGAATGTCTCTCATAATTTCTTTTTGCTCCGCCTTGAGACTGTCAATTTTAGCGTAAACATCTTCCATATATTCACACCCTCTGTTCATCTTAATAGAAAAATCTATATATATTATGAGACAACCCTCTTACCTGTGAATACATTGCGTACATCCGCGTACCAAATTATTTGTACAATCTAATTGAATTATTCATATGTTTCCTATCTTCTATATAAATCAGCGTTAAGATAAATTAAAAAAGGAATCCCTTGTTTATTTAACAACAAACAAGGTGCAATCCAACATTCGGGAGCACCTACGATAATTTCTATTGTTTTCATATTTACAACTCCATATAATCAGTATGATTTTCTGAAGAAGCCACTTTTTGAACTGCTTAAAGTATACTAATATGAATACGAAATAGCTGTATTGATAAACTCTCTAGAACAATAAATATACTGGCTGAAACGGATCTATATCCAATATTTTTTCCAGTAACATGAATGGTTATTTCTGATAAATACGTTTGTATATCATTGTTTTCAAAAATTTCATCCTCAACCTTTACAATATCTGCTTCACAATCTACTTCTTTAAAAGTTTTCAATAATTTTGTTTCCAATAAACTACAATCAAAATTCTCATCTTTTATTACGGCAAATTTAACCTTCATATCGATTTCCCCATTTTTAACAAACTAAAATCATTAAATCAATATAAATATATATTATTCCATTAAATAATTCAAAATATACGCTTCTCATATACATTATTAAAAATCAGTTCTAAAGAATTAAATGCAAAAAGAAATTACATATACAAATCCCCTATTTCAACTTAACTTTGTGTAATAATGCATATTTCAAATACATTATTTCCTTTCACTCATACTTTTATCATTGAGTTTTTATTCACAAATTCGTAACACATATATATGAGTTATTATGCTAAAATTAGTTTATTCACAAGAAGAAGTTATTCTTAATAAATCAATCATTTTTAATACCCTGTTTAAAGCCTTGCCCCCCTGCAAGGCTTTTTCCTATTTAACTAGAGTAGTAGTTTTCGTTATGCATCTCTCCCCTTTGTTCCTTACCCTACAAATAATACTGAATGTTTATTTTACTTTTTCAACATCCTTACTCGCTCTGTTCGAGAGCTCTTTACCAAATATTCAATCTAATGATAAAATTGACCAAATTAATATTTTCGTCCATAACTGTATCAAAAAGTACACTAAAGAAAAAATAGCACTCTCACGATTAAGTAAACGCGAGCTTTTTTCTTCTATCTACTTACTATTTAAGGTTAATAGTTTAGTAACAAGATTTAAAAATTCGACTTAAATTCATTAATGAATGGAGAGGTTTATATGAAATTAAAAGACAAAGTAGCAATCATAACTGGTGGTGCAAGTGGAATTGGCGAATCTACTGTTCGTCTTTTTATCGAAGAAGGTGCAAAAGTAGTTATTGCTGACTTTTCTGAACGTGGAAAAGAACTATCAGATGAATTGAATGCACATGGATATAATACGTTATTTATTAAAACCGATGTAACAAAAGAGGCAGATATTAAACAGCTAATTCATGAGACAGTAAGTACATACGGTAAATTAGATATTATGTATGCCAATGCCGGCGTTGCTGATGATGCACCGGCAAACGAATTATCCTATGAAAAGTGGAAAAGAACTATTGATATTAATTTGTCTGGGGTATTCCTTTCTGATAAATATTCGATTGAACAATTTCTTAAACAAGGTACAGGTGGTGTCATCGTTAACGCTGGTTCGATTCATAGTTTTGTTTCATTACCTACACCAACAGCATACTCCTCTGCAAAAGGTGGTGTGAAACTATTAACTCAAAATTTATGTACTGCCTACGCTAAATATGGAATACGTATTAACGCGGTGTGCCCTGGTTATATTGACACCCCTTTACTAGGTAGTGTTAATCCTCAACAGAAAGAATATTTAGCTTCACTTCATCCACAAGGCAGACTTGGAACACCAGAAGAAGTCGCTAAAGCTGTCTTATTTTTAGCAAGTGATGATGCTAGTTTTGTTAACGGCACAACACTTCTTGTTGATGGAGGCTATACTGCACGTTAATTTAAAAATTTTGAAGCACCCTAAAAAATATATAGTCTTCAACAAGAAAAAGCGCCATCACAAGTGACGGCGCTTTTTCTATGTAAGAGCAACTAGAAGATATCCTTCTAGCCTACTCCCATTTATAAGTCCAAAACTGTTCAAGTTGCAGCCATTTTAATGTTGCTGCATCTTTGTTTTTTATTTTTGCATGCGTGTCTTCAAGCATTGCTTCTGTTTGTGAACGGTGCGCACCTAATGCAGTTAATTTATGATCAAATACTTCACTAATGTTATTTACAACATCCGGTTCTCCTAATACTGCTTCACGATTTTTCGTAATCGCAACAGCATGAATAACTGGGCGCTCTTCTTTTGGCATACGTGATACAGCGCGAACGACAGCGCGGCCAAATGCATTATGATCTGGATGTACACCGTGCTCTGGATAAAATGTAATAATTCGAGATGGATTTACTTCTTGAATGATTGCTTCAATTTTGTCAGCAACGAAATCAACATCTTCAAATTCTAACGTTTTATCATGGAAGCCAAGCATTCTTAAATCTTTAATACCCATCGCTTCACAAGCATCTTTCAATTCTTTCTTACGGATATGTGGAATCGTTTCACGGTTAGCGAATACGTTCTTACCCATGTTACGTCCCATTTGTCCTAGAGTACCACATGCATATGTTACAGGTACTCCTTGATCTGTTAATAAGCGAATTGTTCCTCCCGCAGCATATGCTTCATCATCTGGATGCGGAAATACAACAAGTACATGTCTCTCCATAAGTTTCCCTCCTTCTTACTTAAATGGTGTTAAGCTTAACTCAAGTGCAACTGCTAGACGACCTAAATTATCATGTCCAGCTAATAATAAACGCTCTTGATCGTCTACTTCCCAGTGCGTAATACCTTCAGCATATACCCAACCGTGATCCATTTTCAGACCAACTCGGTATGGATTTGTTCCAGTTATCTTCCCGCGTTCAAAACGGATAATCGCATTTCGAATGAAAGCACCAACTGTCATCATCTTTTCATTTATGTGTGATGCATACGCTCCGTTTGTCGTTTCTAAATGAATATATACATCTTTATTTACAAAACGTTCAATTTCATTTTGAATAAGAGAACTATCTTTTACTATTTCCATCGGAATTCACCTCTTTAAACCATTTTACGCAAAAATAATGTAAATTGCTATCTCTATATTAGAGGACAACGCTCACTTTTCCTAATAATTTGCACTGTGTTTTTTATATTTTTTATATGATATGTAAAAAATACATTTTTTCCTTCACTTTGTTAAATAGTTTTCTTTCTTTTTTGAATTTGCTACAATATATTTTATCCCGTATTATTGCAGCGAGATACATTTCGACAATTGAATACATAATTTAAAGAAGGTGACATGATTGGAACAGTCAGCACATGAAGTAGCAAATTGGCAATATTATTTTGCAATTGCCGTATTTTTAATCACGTACGGATTTATTATTTCTGAGAAATTGAATCGTGCTGTAATCGCACTATTCGGTGCTGCTATTATGATTATTTTTGGAGTTGTAGATTTACATACTGCTTTCACATCACATATTCAATGGGAAACGATTACCCTTTTAATTGGGATGATGATTCTCGTACATATTACGAGTCAATCAGGCGTCTTTGAATTTGTGGCCATTAAAGCGGCAAAAGCAGCTGGCGGAAAACCGATTCGCATTTTATTATTACTATCCCTATTAACTGCTGTCGGATCAGCATTTTTGGACAATGTAACGACTGTTTTATTAATCGTTCCTGTTACATTATCCATTACACGTATTTTAAAAGTAAATCCTGTGCCTTATTTGATTTCAGAAGTGCTGTTTTCAAATATAGGCGGAACAGCAACATTAATCGGTGATCCACCTAATATTATGATTGGATCAGCAAACAAGCATTTAGACTTTAACGCCTTTTTACTTAACTTAGCTCCAATCGTAATTATTATTTCTATTGTGACACTTGGCATTATTTACTTCATGTACCGTAACAAACTAAAAACAACACCTGAACAAATCGAAAAACTAATGGCATTAAATGAAAAAGATTATATTAAGGATCAAAGCCTCCTTTTAAAATCTATTTCGATTTTAGGACTAACTATTTTAGGCTTCGTACTTCATTCGATTATTCATGTAGACGCTGCCGTTATAGCGATGACAGGCGCTACACTTCTTATGTTAATCGGCGTGAAAGAACATGATATTGAAGATGTATTTGCCCACGTTGAATGGGTAACCATTTTCTTCTTCGCCGGACTATTCGTTCTCGTTGGCGGGTTAATTGATATCGGACTTATCTCTTCACTTGCAAAAGAAGTAATCGGCGTAACAAACGGTGACATCGGATTCGCAGCTATACTTATTTTATGGGTATCTGGCATCGCATCTGCGACAATCGACAACATCCCTTTTGTCGCTACGATGATTCCTCTTATTCAAGACTTAGCTACAGGACTCGGACTATCTGTCGATTCTCCGCAAATCGAAGTACTATGGTGGGCGTTATCTCTTGGAGCTTGCTTAGGAGGAAATGGAACGCTAATCGGAGCATCTGCAAACGTAGTCGTTGCTGGTATTGCAAAACGTGAAGGACATGCTTTCTCTTATATGGACTTCTTAAAAATTGGTTTACCATTAACTATTGTTGCACTCTTGTTATCACATGCTTATATATATTTACGTTATTTAATGTAAAAGTTGTATTGCATGAAATTATATCGTCAAATCCAAAAGGTTTGCAGCATCGTGCTGCAAACCTTTTTTCATCACCAAAATATACCGATAATTGCTAACCCACCTAAAATCATACCACCAATTTGTCCAACAATTGTTGGTGATAATTGAACACCTTTTCTCACTTCAACAACTGGTCTTTCGTGCCTTAGTTGCTGCACTTCGCTTTGCAGTTGATGTACACTTCCGTGTAACTCTTTAATTAGTTCCTTTAATTCAGCGACCTCTTCATTTACTGGTTTTGCTTTTTCTAAATTCATTTTACATAACTCCTTATAAATTCAATCAGTTCACTGTAAATTTTCGCTAATTATCATTATATCTCCTGCATACTACATATATAATATTGAATGTATTCGCTAATCTTGCAACCCTATCCATTCATCCCGCAATATCCCCATAATGATACGATCAAAACACTTCCCATCTCTTTGAACCGCTTCTCTCATACACCCTTCCATCTGAAAACCTATCTTTTTATACAACGCAATGGCTGCTTTATTATAAGAAATCACATCCAGACCGACGCGGTGTAAATTCAATTCATAGAAAGCATACTTTAAAATAAGATGTATTGCTTCTTTCCCATATCCTTTTCCTCTATCATTCGCATCTCCTATACCAATGGCTAATAAACCTGTTCTGTTATTCCACTCTATACCATGAATCGCCACAAAACCAATTAAGCCATCTTCTTGAACTGTCCTTACCATGAAAGAAACACTATTCGATCTTCGTCCTTTTAATAACCCATCACTTGCTATTTCATTTAAAGATTGCGGGAATGCTACATCTGTATCAACATTTCTTAAATACTCACTATCTTCTTGCCACATAGCCATTACTTCAGCATCTGTTTCTCTCATAGCTGATAATTTAATCGTTTTATTTCGAAAAAGATTCATTGTCATTTCAAACTCCCCCTTTTTTAATAACGGGGATACTTATTTTAGCCTATTTATCCCCTTGTTCCATAAACTGCTTTATAAACGGGATACTTACAATAAGCGCTGACATTGGCACATCTCCTCTACGTTAAATTAAATTCATTGTATAATTTTTCATTTATTCTAACAATAAAAAAAGACCCTCTAAATTTAGAGGATCTTCCTAACGACGAATCGATATTATTTCGTAAACATTTTCTCCGCTTCATCCATTGCCATTTTGTTTCCTAAAGCAGAATAGTCAAGCCATGGTTGATCATTGATAATGTATACGTGCTTGCCTTTAACTGCTTTTAAGTCTTTCCAGATTGGTGTTTCTTGAAGTTGTTTAAATGCAGCTTTTGCTTTATCGTCTCTGTTTACAACAACGAAAATAGCATCTGCATCAAAGTCAGGTAATACTTCTTGTGAAATGACTTCGAAAGGACGGTTTCCATCAATTTTCTCTACACCATTTGCAGGTTGTAACCCTAGGTCTTGGAATAAAATTGGTCCCATCGGTCTTTTCGTACTAAATACACGCAATTCTTTTGCAGTAACGCGAATTGCCATTACTTTTTCGTTATTACCTAGCTCTTTATCTATTAAACCTTTTACTCGTTTTGATTGCTCTTCGTAATCTTGAATATATTTATCTGCTTCTTTCTCACGGTTTACAAGTTTACCAACTTGTTTTAAATGCTCTCTCCACGTACCTTCATCTAAATTGAAAGAATGTGTTTTTGCAATTTTTTCGTATTTCGCTACATCTTTACCAGCATATTTTTCATCAACATAAATGTCAGTTGGCTTTAATTGAAGTAACGCTTCCATATTCGGATCTGTTACAACACCAAGCTTCTTCGTATCTTTCAACTTCTCTTTAGCGTGCGGTAAGAAATCTTTTAAATCTCCACCAATAACAGAACCTACTGGTGTAATTCCTAATGCAAGTAAATCATTCGTTAAATGAATAGACATTGAAGCAATTTTTGGGTCATTACTTTTTTCCGTTTTTTTCGTTGCCTCTTCATTAGCTTTCGTTTGACCACATGCTGCTAATACTAAAATACACATCATGCTAAATAAAATAGTAAGTTTCTTTTTCATATGTTCTCCTCTTTGAAGTATTTATTTTGTTTTTGTAAGTAAATAAAGAAAATACGGTGCTCCTAAAGTTGCCACTACTATACCAGCTGGAATAGAGTTTGGCTCAAATATAGAACGACCTATCGTATCTGCTAGCACTAAAATAATCATTCCGATAATGCCAGCTAAAGGAAGAAAGTGTTGATATGTAGTACCTACTAACTTCCTTGCGATATGCGGAGCAACTAAACCGATAAAACCAATTCCTCCTGCCATCGATACACTTGTGCAAGATAATCCAACCGCTGTAGCTAAAAGTAATAACCGTTCTTTTTGAACAGAAACACCAAGTCCTGCTGCTACACTATCACCTAGTGACAATGCATTTAACGTTTTAGATTTTAGCCACGCATAAGGGGTTAGTATGAAAATCCAAGGTAATAATGCAAGGACATGAATCCAATCCCTTCCCCACACGTTACCAACTAGCCATCTAGAAGCGAATGTATACGTCTCATCATTTAACTTGAGAGAGAAAAATAGCGAAATTGCACTAAAGCCAGCTGAAACTGCAATACCGACGAGAATAAGTCTAATGGGAAGTAAACCTTTTGACCGATCACTCGCAAGTAAAATAATAAGAAATGCAGCTAATACTCCTCCGCCAAATGTAAATAACGGTATTAAAATGGATGCACTCTCATTAATAGAATGAAAGAGAGTAACAAATACGATAAGACCGAAAGATGCACCTGAATGCAACCCTAAAATACCAGGATCTGCAAGTGCATTACGTGATAACCCTTGCAAAATCGCACCGGAAATACCAAGACCAATACCGGCTAACATCGTGATTATTATTCTTGGCATACGATAATCATATAGCACGGTTGCACTCTCAAAATTACCATAACCCAAAAGTGTTTCAATTACTCTAAGTGGCGCTATACTCAGTGTCCCTGTATTTAAACTAATTAAAATTACAGCGATACTTATACATCCGAAGATTGTAGTTACAGTAATAGCTCTCTTTTTATCCGTGTTAAAAAGATCTTTCACTTATAACTCCCTCCCAACTTTACGTGCTATATAGAGAAAGAACGGAACTCCAACAAGAGCTACCATAATCCCTATCGCAAGTTCCTTAGGAGGATTTACTGTTCTTGCCCCTAAATCAGCTACAACTAATAACATAGCTCCTAATAATGCTGACATAGGAATAATGAGTCTATAATTCACACCAACTAATTTTCTAGCAATGTGCGGGATAACTAGTCCCACAAATCCAATAGAACCAACAGTTGAAACAGAAACACCTGCCAGAATAACTACTATAATCATCCCTAGTATTCTCGTTCGGTTCGTTTTCACTCCTAAATTTGTAGCAACATCATCCCCCATTGATATGAGTGAAATAGATTTCCCTAGCATTGTCGCGAAAATAATCGTTATAAGAATAATAGGAACTAAAAATTTCAAGTGTTCCCACTTAACCCCTGCAACACCACCAGCATACCAAAACGCTAAATCTTGGCTTAAATCATAATAAATCGCAACACCTGAACTTAATGAATGTAAAAGCGCTGCCATAACCGCTCCAGCAATCGTTAACCTCATTGGTGTTAACCCGCCTGATGTTGCTGATCCAATAACAAAAATAAGTACTGTGCTTAAGACTGCTCCAATAAAGGAAACAATCATTAAATAGGAATACGGCATATGCGGAAAAAAAGCAAAACTAAGTGCTACTACAAACATCGCACCTGCATTTATTCCGAGTACACCTGCATCAGCTAAAGGATTTCGTGTTATACCTTGCATAACAGCACCAGCAACCGCAAAAGCTGCCCCTACAACTGCTGCACCAATTACTCTCGGGAGCCTTAATTCATAAATAATTTGGTGCTGCGTTAATTTCGGATCGTAATTCAAAATCGCTGCCCACACCGTTTGTAAATGAATATCTTTTGCACCAAATGAAATGGCTAAAAATATAGATCCAATTAAACATAAAATTGTTAAGCTCATGAAACATATGAACTTAATATGTATCCAGCGGTTATTACCAGCATGTACAGTAGACTTATGTAACATGTTTCATTTCATCCTTTATATTCAGTTGTTTTTTATAATTATTTTTTATTTATAATTATTATTGATAATAATTATCATTTTCATTTAGATATTATATCCCCACTTTTTTTAAATAGCAAACTATTTTTTCACTTCGCTAAATATTAAAATACTCATTACAATTCCCTTCTAAAACTTACAAATACATGCAAAATAGACTACTGGATTATTTTTTAAATTGTAGTATACTTATTAATTATTTTGATTTTTCTAATAAAAATCCCGAAGGTGACACAATGTTCTATATAAAACAACTACTACACTTCACTTACGAGCAAGCATTATCTTGCTTATTCCCAGTCATTATTTTCTTAACACTAGCCCTTTCAAAAATCGTTTCTATTCCAGGGTTATATCGCTATGATTTCATACTCATCGCATGTCTTCTTATGCAGTGGATTATGTACAAGACTGGACTTGAGACGAAAGACGAATTAAAAGTAATTACTGTCTTTCACCTCATCGGCCTTTTACTAGAAATATATAAAGTTCATTTCGGTTCATGGAGTTATCCTGAAGAGGCGTATTCAAAGATTTTTGGAGTTCCGCTTTACAGCGGCTTTATGTACGCGAGTGTCGCAAGTTACATATGCCAAGCGTGGAGAAGGTTGCATTTACAAATGCATTATTGGCCGAAAGCTATTTTTACCGTGCCATTAGGAGCAATGATTTACTTCAATTTTTTCACGCATCATTTTCTATACGATTTTAGATGGTTCTTAACTTTACTTCTATTCATCGTTTTCTTTCGGACATTTGTGGAATTTTCATTACGAGGCGTTACATATAAAATACCACTCGTTCTCTCCTTTTTCCTTATCGGTTTCTTCATTTGGATTGCAGAGAACATCGCAACATTTTTCGGAGCATGGCAATATCCAAATCAACGGGAAGCATGGAATCTCGTTCACTTAAGCAAAATTAGTTCATGGTTTTTACTCGTTGTTATTAGCATTATGATTGTCACGCAGCTCAAACATTTGAAGGAATCAAAAAGATAATGCTAATTATGTAAAAACAGTTAGCCCATCACTCATTAGAGAGTGATGAGCTAACTGTTTTTAGTAATATTTTTTAAACCGTCCTTATCAAGGGAGTTATAATTTACAAGAGTATAAGCAATTACACATTATGAACTGCTACTAGCAGAAGATGTTGCTACAGATGAAGCGGCAATCGTTGCCATCATGGCTGCCTGTTGTGCTTGTATGAGGACTTCTATCATTGTTTGTAAACCTGTGTTAGTAGCTTTACTTTCCTCACCTTTCTGACTTACGAACAGTTGAATAGCAATAAGAATAGTTGTATCTGTATGCCAACGGAACAATTTATCCCCCTGCAATTTTTCAATAAATGCTCGAATAGAATGAATCTCTTTTTCTCCGTCCTCGAGTAACGCTAGTAGCCCGATAGCTGGGTAATGCATCTGTTTTACTTTTACCTTTTCTTGCTTTAACAAATTCCATATATTTGTACATTTTGCAACTAATAGTTCTTCCCTGACATCCTTCTTTAGTGAAAGAATATGACTCAAAAATTGAAGATCATTCCCTTTACGCAAACCAGCTGTCGCTAGTTTCTGATAAAGACGTTCCACTCGGTCCATAAGTGTTTCTACATGCTCTGATTGTCCTGCTAATAAAACTGCGAGCGGATAATCATTTGTACTTGTAAGAAAGAGGTGATCCTTTTTCATGCGTTTATATACTTGCATCGAACGCTGAATGTGCGCGCCATGCTGTTCATTTTCTTCTGTTAAAAGCACAGCTGCTGCGAGATAAGTAAATATACTCCGGCTAAAGCCACCAGTGACCAATTGTTCATATAAATCTAAAAACTTCCGAAAAGCTTCCTTGTAATCTGTAAAGTGAATATCTAATGTTGCGGCCACTACAAAACGATGATAAGACTTTAAGTATGAAAACATCCCTACCTGATTCTTAATATAGCTACTAATTTCTAAAAAACGTCCGAGATCAAACAATTTATCACTACCTGCATACATAGCAGCAATCATCATTCCTGTTCGAGAATCACTCGTTTTCCATTTTAGTTCTCCCTTTAACTGTACATATGTATGTTTATATTGCTCCAACTTTTGCTCTAATGTAATCATAGTATTCACCCCTATTTCTAGTTCTTCTCTATTATTATACGTATATTCCATATTTAGGAATACTATAATTAATAATCACAACATAAAAAATTATAAAATTCTCTAATCCTTCAAGAAGTTATACAAAAAAGGTAGATAATAATTTATCTACCTTTTTTGTATATATTATTTAACATTACAACTGTATTGCTTGTTATATGCAATTAAGACTAAAGAGCTTTAATAATACGTTCCATCGCCTTCATTTGCCCAATATGATCAGCTTCATGATAAAGCATCATACCGTAAAGCTCCCCTACTGTTTCCAATCCTAGGAATGGCTCTGGCAGTTTATTTTCAAATGCTTCTGCTGGAATTTCGTTAATACGTTTTGCTTGTTCTTTTAATTGAGCCGTTAACACTTCTAACGATGGTCCTTCTGTCGTCCATTTAGATGGTCTTGATCCATATCCAAACATACCTGGATATTCAGTTGGCAATTGTTTAAATTCTCTTCCGAACATGAAAGTCTCTGCTGCTGTTAACACGTGACCGATATGCCAACGAATTGTATTGTTAAAACCCTCTGGCTGCGTATCCACAGTTTTATCATCTAACGTTTCCATAAATTTAAGTAACGCCCCGCGCGTTATTTCAAATTGTTTTAAACCCACTATTCTATTCATTTTATCGTTCCCCTTCTTGATGTACAATTTATTATGAACTAAGAATGTTCAACTTATTAAAGTTTCACCTTGTTTAATCTATCAGAAACAAATAAGAAATACATATATGCTTATTAAAAATAATAAAAAGGTTCACTCCTCGTAAATATAGAATTACTTACTATGTTAATAAAAGAGGAGTGTACTTGCATGTTACATATTTTAAAACAACAATATAATCTTATTAGCTCTACAAGAGAAACTCTATTTTCGTTTTTGGAAGAAATCCCAGTAGAAAAATTACATAGCACAGTTTCTAATTTCGGAAGCGGTAGCATTATAAAAACTCATATTCATGTAGCCGATTGCTATCGATACTGGCTTGGATCATTCGCATTCAAGCAAAAAAGAGCAGATTTTTCATTTGCTAGCGATTACGAAATTGAGCATGCAAATGTGGAAAAAGTTCGCGCTAGATTTAAGTTAGTAGATGAGACTGTACAACATTTTTTAGATGAATACAATGACCGTTGGCTCGAAAATATAGCAAATGAAGTGAAATGGCAAAAAGAACCTTGGAGCACAACTCCGCTATGGCTTTTAACTCATACGGAGACGCATGAATTTCACCATAAAGGACAAATTGTATCTATGGCTCGTCACCTTGGATATACTCCTCCTGATACAGACCTTAGTTAATACATTCGTGTTCATTTAAAAGCGGAATGAGCAGCAAGAATAATAGTATGATTAAAAAACTCGTTGATACATTTTGTTGTGTATAAAACATTTATTATTTGTTTTAGGTATACCATGCCATTATAAAATTCATGTAACATCGAATTAAGATTCATATTTTTTATGTAACTCATTGAAGAAAGTTAAGTATTTATACATTCAATTACTAACTAAAGGAGAAAATTATAATGAGATTAGAGAGCGAGAGAATTTATTTAAGGCCTCTTTGTCAACTAGATGCTCCTATTATATTAGAAAGTACAATGGATGATGAAATAAGATATATGACTGGAACTAAGTCCACTTTTTCATTGGAGCAAATTACGAAACATATAGATCATATAAATAATGATTCAAGTCGCTATGATTTCGCTATTTGTTTACAAAGTACTGACAAGATGATTGGAGAGTTGTCGATTTTAGATATCGATGAGGAGAACAAAAGAGCAGGATTCAGAATATCAATGCTTTCAATAGCATTAACAGGACAAGGCTATGGAACGGAAGCTATTAAAATAGTTTTAAGATTTGTTTTTGAACAACTATCATTAAATCGTTTACAGTTAGAAGTATTTAGCCATAATTTACGCGGAATTAAAGCTTATGAAAAAGTTGGTTTTGTAAAAGAAGGAACCTTACGTCAATCTTTATTTTATAACGATACATACTCAGATGAAATTAGTATGGCCATACTTAAAAGCGATTATATAGAGAGACCTTTGTAAATGGATGCACTTAATCTATTAAACAAATTTAAAGAACCTTACCACAATAAAATGCAGTAAGGCTCTTTCATTTTTATATCAAATAACAGCTCTTAAAACATGTATAATCGTATTAATACCAAATAGTCTCCGCATAATTATATGCATCACTATTCGGAATTGCATGTTTCCCCTGCGCTTGCGCCTTTCTTGGATCTAAATCATATACCATTGGCGTATAGCATGATGTTTGCCCTTTATTTACAACACCATTTCCTCCAGCACTTCCGCAAGTGTATGCCTTTCCATCTGTTTTTCTAACAATCCTTGCATCAGCTTCATTATTATAAACTGCCAGGCGAGTTACAGTAACTTTTGCCCACGCTGTTTTACACGTCTTGCTAAATTTTAATTCCACATAAGAATTTGAATCAATCCACTTCTTTTCTTTCGTTACTGCTGATTGATCACAGCTATTGTAGTAAGGACTTTTCCCATCATATGAATGGTCTTCTGCAAATGCTTTATCATTATTCGTCGTACTAAAAACACTAGTTACGATGAGCAATGCCAGACAAAGACATGCGCTTACCTTTTTAAAAAACTTCATAGAATTTCACTCCTTTATTAATAACGTGCTGTTTTCCCGTAACCATTATTAATCGTCACCGCTTCGGCATCAGCTGTATAACCAAAATCAGCAGTTAAATCAAACACCATTCCTGTATACGTACTCGTTTGTCCTGTTTTAATTGCCCTATTGCCACTATTAGAGTCTACTGATTTTTGGAATACACCATTTTTATATTTATTAATAACAGCGTAAGCATATCCCCCTCCAGAAACAGAAGGAGCTGGTTGATCTAAAACAAGCTTAGACCACGCTGCATGACATTTATTACTGTAACGTAAATACACTGTCCCTACTTTTTTACTACCTTCATATACAGCTGTAGATTTTGCATTAAATCCATCTGCATCACACGTCGTACTTCCCCCGTATACTTTCGTTGTTGCTGGATTTTTCCCGTCATAATAACTGCTTAAATCAGTAGCTGCAAATGTACTTCCTTGGAAACTAAATAATACCCCTACACTCGCTGCACTTAACACACATACTTTCATTAGCTTTTTAAACATTGTAAATCTCCTCCCTCAAAATAAGTACGTTTATCTATCCCCTATGTACGCCCCTCCTTTCATGCTGCCTAGAGGCATCTTACAGAAACGAATAAAAGTTGTAAATTCCCTTACGATTATTGGAATATACAAAGAAATTTACTTATCCTTTTAAGAAAAAAAGTTGAGAAATACACATTTGAAGACATCCTTTATTTCAAACATAAAAGAACCGATACTTGTTACATGCAAGCATCAGTTCTTTATAAAAAATTGCCATTTTTTCTTTTTATAAAATAAATATTTCTCCACTTAATCCGTTGTAAAGAACTCCCTCGTTACATCAATAAATTGCTGCAGTGGCACTGTCATCCATTTGTCTTTATGCCAAGCAATTTGTGTATAAATTGGAGATATTGTTTCGTTTAACATTAACTCCTTTAACGTCCCTTCCCGTATATCTTTTTCTACTACTATCGCTGGTAAAATGGCTATACCTAAATCTGCAATAACACATTGTTTAATTGCTTCAACACTCACAAATTCAATTTTATTTGCTGGATATACACCTTCCCCGCGAAATAGCTCTTCAAATAAAGTCCGATACGAGCAGCCTAATTCTGTTAGTAACAGTGTTTCACTCTCTAAATCTTTTATAGAAGCAGTAGTCTGTTCAAGTAAACGATGTGTAGGAGCAGCTACTACTTTTAATTCTTCTTTCATAAGCGGTTCCACATGTAAAACATCTTCTGTTTTACACTCATCCAAAATAAATGCAAGATCTACTTTTCCCTCCATCAATTGTTCCTTCGCATCTTTATTGGAATGTGCTGGTTTAAATATAAGTTTTATTTTTGGGAATTGTATTTTAAACCTCTTTAATATAGAAGGCAGTCTGTATGTACATTGACTTTCTTGTGCACCAATTATTAACGTACCTGCTATTTCTTCATCATCTTTCACAGCCATTTTCGCTTCGTTACTGAGTGCAATCATCTTGTCGGCATATAGTTGAAACTTCCTACCTGCTTCAGTTAAGAAAAGACGTTTCCCTAATCTCTCAAATAGTGGTGTACCGAGCTCAGCCTCTAATGTTTTAATTTGTGCTGTAACGCTCGATTGGGCAAAGTTTAATTTCTTCGCAGTTTGTGTAAAGTTCAAAGTATGTGCCGCTACTTTAAATGTAATTAACTGTTTTATTTCCATTTATCATCCCTCTTTTCAATCGATATTTCCGATTGATTCCATCGAAATAATCCTCTTTGTCTATTGATATTTGTATCGTATGATAAAGAACATCTATAAACAATATAAATGGAGGTATTCCATATGAAAGCACTTTGTTTCGAAACATTCGGAGACGCTAATGTTCTACACTATAAAGAAATACACGATCCAATCATAAGTCCAAATGAAATTCTTGTCCGCACGAAAGCAATCGGATTAAACTTCGCTGATATTTATAGACGCCGCGGCGACTATCATCTTGCTGGCAATCCGCCTTATGTATTAGGTTATGAAGGAGCTGGAATTGTTGAAAAAGTAGGAGCTGACGTTACTACTATCAACCTAGGAGACCGTATTGCATTTGCGGACGTCCCATTTGCAAATGCAGAACTAGTTGCCGTTCCATCTGAAAAAGTAATCCCACTGCCAGATTCTATTTCTTTTGAAACAGCCGCTTCTGTCTTATTACAAGGATTAACTGCACATTATTTAACGCACGATAGCTATCAACTAAAACAAGGTGATATAGCTTTAGTACACGCTGCAGCTGGTGGCGTCGGTCAACTTCTTATTCAAATGATTAAACTACAGGGCGGAACAGTAATTGGTCTTACATCATCAAAAGAAAAAGCAAAGATAGCTACATTAGCTGGTGCCGATCACGTATTTTTATATACCGAAGCATGGCATATGAAAGTACTGGAAATGACTAATGGAACTGGAGTAAATGTTGTGTATGAATCAGTAGGTTCTACATTAGGGGAAAGTTTTAACGCTACTAAAATTGGCGGTACTGTCGTATTTTACGGAATGGCTGGTGGTAATCCTGCGCCAGTTGATCCGCGTATGCTTATGGATACTTCAAAAACTTTAACTGGTGGAGACCTTTGGAACGTGCTTACCACTTATGAAGAACGTAAAAAACGATCTACTCAATTATTCGATTGGATCGCAACTGGAAAATTAAACATTTCAAATCCTACTACATTCTCTTTACAAGACGGTGCTCTTGCTCATGAATTATTAGAGAGCCGTAAAAGCACAGGGAAGATTTTATTAATCCCATAATTCACAAAATGAAAAGGAAGCTAGATTTCTCTACCTTCCTTTTCTTATTTCTATTTGAGATTTAATTATATTTCCACACTTTCTTTCCCTTTTGCAACATAACTCATATCTCCAACCGACTCGACTGTGTATGTTCCATCTTGGTATACAATTTTCGTCACACTAGCATTTTCCACCCCAAGTTTTGTTTTGCTACTGTCTAACATTTCTATTAAGGTAGTAATCAAAAGCCCATGAACGACAACTAAAACGTTACCGCCACCATTTCCAGCAGCTTCTTCACTAATTTTATCTATCTCAGCTTTTATGCGAGTAGAAAATAATTCCCAATCTTCCGCCTGTTTTGTAGGATCTGCTACTCTAATAAGATTAATCACTTCTTGAATAGAAAACTTCATAAGTTCTTCTGGTGATGCAACGCCTGCAGCTTTTCCAACCACATCCCACATATTCTCAAGTTTTTCACCTTCAAAAATACCGAAATTTAATTCTCGCAAATCTTTTCTTTGCTCAAGTTTTAATTTTGATTGCTCACTATATTTTAATACTAAATTAGCAGTTTCAATTGCGCGGCCGCTATCACTACTATATGCATTCATAAAATGAATATCTTTTAATCCTGTCCCTAAATTTGTGGCAACTTCAACACCTTTTTCTACTAATGGAGAATCAGCCCAACCTTGCGCGCGATGATTCGTATTTAATATTGTTTTACCGTGTCTTGTAACATATAACGTAACTGCATTCTCATTGCTATCTGTTTCTCGCTTATTCATTTCATTCTCTCCCTTTACGTTTCTATATCAATTTTACCACCTCAATTATTCATTGAGCAAAATATACGTCAGTAGATCCGCTTAATAAAAAAAGCTATCTTTCTGTATATCCATACAAAAAGATAGCATCTTTTATGATTACATTTCTTAACCGTTACTCCTACTCAGCAAAAGCACTCGAATATTGTACAATTCCTTTTACACCTCGAAGAGAATTTTCTGTTAATTCCATTATCATAAATACCTCTTCAGGCACTTCAAACGGTGCTTTTATATTCCACTCACTTGCTTTCTTAAAACCAAATTTCGGGTAGTACTCTGGATATCCCAATACTACAACTGATCCGTATCCAAGTTCTTTCGCTTTTTCTAATGCAGCTACAATCATTTTTCCACCAATTCCTTTTTTCTGATGACCCCTAGCAACTGAAACTGGTGCAAGCGCTAACGATTCTACAGAAGTTCCATCTTGTTCTATTGTAATTTTCGATAACATAATGTGACCAACTATATCTTCATCTACCGCAACAATTGATAACTCTGGAACAAACGCGTCACATTCTCTAATACGTTTTACAAGTTCATGTTCTGTTTTATCACTAAATTCTTCCTTTAAAAATGCTTCTTTTACGACTTCTTCTGTTTTTCTATAATCATTTTTTTGTTCTTGTCTAATCGTTACCATTTTAACTTATCCTCTATTCTTTCTTATTTCTTTTTGAATTTTACGCAGTGCTTTTTTCGATCCGCGCTCAATATCATGTTGCATTTTTCTTTCTTTATAATCAACAAATAGTGTATTTAAATCGTATCCTTCTGGATATAACTCCTTCGCTGCTACTTCTAAAGTAATACGTTTTACATTTACTTCAACGAATTCACCGTTATAATATACAACAACGTTATAAAAATTATCTTTTTCCTTATAGATGATACCAAAATCATCATGATCCAATAAATTAACACGATCGCCGATTTTGTACTCATAATGAGATTCTCTTTTTTCTTGTACGAATTTCGGTTTTCTAATTTTACTTTCATTCACTTTTTCTAAAGCGTACTCTTTATTTCCCATGTACTCTTTCGCCCTTTTCAGTACATGTTCTTTTACGTTCATTTTATTCGCAATCCAAAGTGCATTACTTTCTCCTGATTTTCCGATAACTAATTTATAAAGCGGCTCTAACGTTTCACTATTAAACTGCATCGCTGCATTCATAAAGTCATCATGCATTTCTGAGAATCGTTTAATTTCTCCGTAATGCGTACTCGCAACGGTAATACATCCCGCAAAGTACAACTCTTCTAAAATAGAAATTGCAAGTGCTGCACCTTCATTTGGCTCTGTACCGCTCCCTATTTCATCAAATAAAAGTAACGTATTATTATTTGACATCCTCATAATCTCAGAAAGATTTTTCATATGAGATGAAAATGTACTTAGTGCGTTTTCGATACTTTGATTATCACCAATATCTACAAATACATTTTCAAAAATAGCGATTTCTGTCCCTTTATCTCCTGCAATATGAAGACCTGACATTGTAGCTAATGTTAACAATCCAATCGTTTTTAACACAATTGTCTTTCCGCCCGCATTCGGCCCTGTAATAATTAAACTACGATACTCTTGACCAATTTTAAAATTCAAGGGTACAACTTGCCCTGTTAAAAGCGGATGCTTACAATTCACTAAATGAATGTAGCCATGATCATTTAACTTCGGTTCTATTCCATCAATCGATTTACTAAACTTCGCTTTCGCAAATACCATATCATACTGACTAATTAGCTCCATGTTAATCTTTATACTATAAATATTTTCTAATACCATCCCTGATAAAGTCGCTAAAATTTGATATTCTTCAACCGCTTCTTCTGCTTTCAAACCTGCTAGTTCTGCATTCAATTTCGTAACCGTATGCGGTTCTATAAATACAGTAGAACCTTTTGCCGAGGCTTCAATAATACTTCCGGCAACTTGGTTTTTATAGGAAGATTTAATTGGAATCGTATAACGGTCATCCTTTTTACTAATAAAGAATTCCTGAATGAATTTCTTATTTGCACTACTATTTAAAAACTTCGTTAAACGTTCTTTTATTTTCCCATCTACAGAATCGATATTATTTCGAATTCGTTTTAACTCTTTACTTGCAGCTGCATCAATACTATTTCCTTTAATTGAAAAGTTAATTTCCTCTTCAATACTTTTATATTCAGTCATTGAATTTGCATAAGAAGCTAATACTGGTGCAAAAAATTCTTTATCTAACATAAACCTTTTAATCTTTCTACATCCACGTAAAAAGTCTGAAACACTCACTAATTCTTCTGGATCTAAAATCATACCTTTTTCTAATTTTTGAATTGTACTAGCAATATTAGAAATGCCGAAGAAAGGAACATGCCCTTCTGCATCTAATATAGCTCGTGCTTCTGTCGTTTCATTCAGCCGATTTCTCACTACTTTTATACTCGTACTTGGCTCTAATTTGTTTAATAATTCCTTACCTAATCCACTTACACAATAAGATTTCACTATATCCTTTAATTCGTTATATTGTAATTTTTCAAAAGTCATCGTATTCATTTTGTTTCTCCTCACTATGATTGATTTTTATCATAAATGAAGATACCTACTCATTAGATTCCAATGAGCCATATAAAATTCCATAATTATACAATAAAAACATATACAAAAAAGCTGCGGGGATACCGCAGCTTTTACATTTACAAGGCATGTGTAATAACGTATGAGGAAATAAGCCATAAAAAATAGATGGCAGTCCCTTATTACACGCTTTATAAAGTATTGTAGGTATCTTCATAGGTTTTGAAATAAATGCATGACAAAATTAGGGGTATGATGTACATAAAAATCCCCTGGTCTTATCCGATTTATTTCATTAAATTTTTCCTATTTAATACCTACCGCACTCACAAAAAGCACCTCTCATTAATTTATATTATAATCATTGAAATCTAATTTATTGAAATCATCATACTATATGTTACGTGAGAAGTAAAGGTGTCATACTTTAGTAGTACGTAACTATAAATTTCAATATTGCTTAAATTAGGTCTATATTCGCTGAAGAGAAATTATAAGAAGCGCCTCCGCTATTGCGAATGTCATTTACTTCCCCAAATACATTTAATAATTATGACAAGCAATGATAGGAGGTTTACTATATGAATGAAGAGTATAGTATTTTACACGGACCTGCTCTGGGACCAAATTTAATCGGTCCCACACTACCATCAATTCCACCATTTACATTCCCCACCGGACCTACTGGAATCACAGGACCTACCGGCGCGACAGGTTTTACCGGAATTGGAATAACTGGTCCTACCGGGGTTACAGGTCCTACCGGAATCGGAATAACTGGTCCTACTGGGGCTACAGGTCCTACCGGAATCGGAATAACTGGTCCTACTGGGGCTACAGGTCCTACCGGAATCGGAATAACTGGTCCTACTGGGGTTACAGGTCCTACCGGAATCGGAATAACTGGTCCTACTGGCGCAACCGGTTTAGGGATTCTTCCCATATTTGGAACAATAACTTCTGAAGTAGGAATCGGTTTTTCAGCAGTAGTTAATACAAATATTAATTTTACCATTCCAGGACCTGCTAGTGGAACTACCCTAAATCCATTAAATAATTCTATTACAATTGATACCACTGGCGTGTACTCTGTATCCTTTTCAATTGTATTTGTAATACAAGCTATATCGTCTAGTATATTAAATCTTACAATAAACGATTCCATTCAATTCGCAATTGAAACGCGAGTTGGTGGTGCTTCTGGGGTGAGAGCTACATCCGCCAGAACTGATTTACTACCTTTAAATCAAGGGGATGTTCTTCGAGTACGAATAAGAGAAGCCACGGGTGACATTATATATTCCAATGCCTCTCTTGTTGTTATAAAGGTCGACTAGCTCTTTTATTACAATAAAGATTTATGAAAAATAAAGTGAAACTTTAATAAGCCCTCACCAATCGGGCTTCCCACAAATAGCGGGATAAATATGCACAATATAAAAAGAAGAGGAAAACTTATATTTCAGTCTACCTCTTCTTTTTCATCACCAAATTATTGTTGAACATATATGGAAACTGATCCTCCACTTACTTGGAACTGCCCCCATCCGTCCTTATTAATTGTTACAGTATTTGTTTGATTACCCGTAATATCGTACCATACTTCCCCTGCGTTATTCTTTCCAACATCCATCCACTTCGCCCCTCCTGGTCCATCAGAGATTAATGTTGCTAAACCAGAATTAGCATGTACACTATCACCTTCTCTTGTCCAGCCAATCACATCCGGATGATCAAAATAATCACGCTGCGTACCATATGCAAAGTTTTTTCGTGCCGTCAAAATCGGATCAATTTTGTCCTTTAACGCTGGAATTTCATAGTTACTATTTCCTTTTGTACCATAGTAATCACCATAGAAAACAGAAGGATACCCCTCTGCACGCGTTAAAATAAATGCATATGCCAGCGGTTTGAACCAAGGGCTCACTACAGATTCCAATGACTGACCAGGCTGTGAATCATGATTTTCAACTAGAGTAACCGCAAGTGTAGGATGATTCGCAACTACCGTTCCTTTTAAAATATTTCTCATATCATAATTTCCATTTCCTGTTGAAGCATAATGAAAATTATAATGAAGTGGTGCATCGAACACAGATTGATTATAATTAACCTTCGCTAAATAATTATTTAAAGTCTGGATATCATTTTGCCAATATTCAGCTACTGTAAACATTTCTTTCCCTGTTTGCTGTCTAACATGATTTACCCAATCGCGCAAATATTCATGATCAATATGTTTAACAGCATCTAAACGAAAACCATCTAAATTTAATTCATTCGCATACCACGTTCCCCATTTTTTCATTTCATTCGCAACATCTGGATGATCAAAATCAAGATCCGCATACATCAAATAATCATAATTCCCATTCTCGCTAGACACTTCCCAGTCCCATGCTTTACCTATGCCCCTAAATTTATAAATTCGGTTTAATTTCCTTCCTTCATCCCAATCCGTTCCGTCAAAATGATACCATTTCCATTTGAAATTAGAATAAGAATCTCCACGTCCTGGAAAGTTAAATCCCGTCCACGCACTAATTTCATAATCACCTGATACTTCAACATTTCGATTGCTCGGGTCTACCTCAACTGCTGTTACAGTTTCTGTATAATCAGCCCCACCTTTATGATTCATAACTACATCACCGTATACATCGATGTTTTTCTTATGTAAAGCGTCAATTGCAGATTTCAATTGTGCTTTCGTCCCATATTTCGTCCGCACTGTGCCCTTTTGATTGAATTCCCCCAGATCATATAAATCATATGCTCCATATCCTACGTCATTTTGCGTAGTTCCTTTATATGCAGGTGGTATCCAAACAGATGTAATTCCTTTTTCCGCTAAATTTTCAACATCAGTACGCAAACGATTCCAATGATTCCCATCATTCGGAGCATACCACTCAAAATACTGCATTAACGTTCCATTGTTAACTGTGTCTGCATATGCCTTACTCCCCTCATATAGACTAGGTAAAAACATAACAACTGACAATCCGACTATTGTTATTCTTTTAAACATCTGTACACTATCCCCTTCCAAGAAAGCGTTTGCATAGTTTATCAGAATTATTATAATATTCGTCCCACCGTTAGTAAAGTAGCAATCTCTCACTCTCCCATATTATTTTTAATCTAATTTCAAATATTCAACGTAGTTTTCATTTCACATCCTATTCAAGGTTGTTTACAATTTACCTATAAAAGCATAACGGAGGGATTTCGATGACAGACTTTCAAAAACAATTTTTCGCACGATTACATATAGAAGAAAAAGACACAGTTTCATTTGAAGATTTATCTAACATTATGTACGCAATGGCACAAACTGTTCCTTTTGAAAACTTAAATATTCTCGAAAAGAATTTTAAAGAAATATCAAAAGAAAATTTGAAAGAGAAAATTTTAGTAAATAACCGTGGCGGTCTTTGTTATGAACTCAATCCTACTATGTATTACTTCCTGAAAGATTCTGGATTCGATGTTCATCTCGTTTCAGGAACAGTTTATAACGCTGCAAACTCCATATGGGCTGTTGATTCTGGCCATATCGCAACCGTTTTAACACATCATAATGAACTTTATTTAATTGAAGTAGGATTCGGATCATACTTACCTCTTGCCCCTATCCCTTTCTCAGGTGAAGTCATTCACTCTGCTACAGGAGATTATCGTATTCGTAAAGAAATGACCGAAAAGGGAAACTACATTTTAGAGATGCGGAAAAACAATGAGTTCTTGGATCAATCTGCTGCTGATGATTGGACGTTAGGCTATGCATTTTATATAGAAGAAGTGGATGAAGAAAAAGCAAATACAGCACAAAAAATTATCGTTGAACATGAAGGATCACCCTTTAATAAAGTACCTCTTATTGTAAAACTAACTGAAGATGGGCATGCCTCTTTAACGAAAGATAGCCTTACAGTAGCGAAAAATGGTAAAAAAACGAAAGAAACCGTTACAGACATGCAATATACAAACCTTTTACATTCAAAATTCGGAATTACACTATAAGTATGTAAGCCTTGTTATTTTAGCAAGGCTTTTCAATTTTCAGCAGGGATTTTTTGCAATTTGTTGTATTTCATAGTTATATAGAAATATAACTACATGTTTAGAAAGGAAATGATTATGACAGAACTTAAAGATCGATTACAAGTAGCTGATATAGAAAAATGGGATTTAACAGACATTTACCATACAATTGAAGATTGGGAAAGTGATTTTCATAAAATTGAAGTATTAACGAAGGAATTACACGAGTTTAATGGCAATATTCACGATGGCAATAGTTTATTAGCTTATTTAACGAAGAGTGAAGAAATTTCTAGCATAATATCTTTAATGTTCGCTTATGCACGATTACAATCTGACCTTGATACACGCGATACTGACGCGCAATCTCTTGTCGATAAAGTATCACAATTACACGTAAAAGTAAGTGCGGCGAAATCTTTCTTTTCCCCCTTCTTACTTAGCATAGACGAAAGCACATTACATTCTTACATAGAAGAAACAGAAGGCTTACAATATTATAAAGAAGACTTGTTTGAATTATACCGTTATAAAAAACACGTATTGAATAAGGATCAAGAAGAAATTTTATCACAGATGGGTGAAGCTCTTTCTTCTCCACAGCACACATTTGGTATGTTAAACAATGCAGATATATTATTTGGTGAAGTGACGAATGACGATGGAGAAAAAGTGAACTTAACACGCGGAATGTATGCAAAATTAATAGAAGATACGAATCGTGAAAAGCGTAAAGAAGCTTATAAAGCATATTACAAACCATATGTTCAGTTAAAGAATTCCATCGCATCTACTTTATCCGCTGCTATTAAAAATAATGTTACTGTTTCGAAGCTAAGAAACTATCCATCAGCGCTAGAGAAATCATTATTTGGCGATATGGTTCCGAAAGAAGTATATGAAAACCTAATTGATACAACGAAAAAAAACATTCAAACATTACATACATACAATGAAATTCGAAAAGAAAAATTAAACGTAGATGAACTAAGACAATACGACTTAGGCGTCGATTTAGTAGAAGGTGCAAAACAAGACATCCCATATAGTGAAGCATTTGACATTATGATTGCATCACTAGCTCCTTTAGGAGAAGAATATATTGAGACATTAAAAAGTTTTAAAGATAAACGATATATAGACGTAAGAGAAACACCAGGAAAACGTTCTGGTGCTTATAACTTTGGTGTATACGGCGTTCATCCTTTCATTCTTTTAAATCATCACGATGATTTAAACAGCCTGTTCACTCTTACTCATGAATGCGGACACGGTATGCATACGCACTATTCACATGGATACCAACCAAGAATTTCTGCACATTATTCTATCTTTGTCGCAGAAGTCGCTTCAACAGTAAATGAAGTGTTATTAATTCACTATTTATTAAAAGAAGCAAAAGAAACGAACGTACGTAACCATTTAGTTAACCATTTTATTGAGAAATTTAAAGGTACTTTCTTTACACAAATTATGTTTGCAGAATTTGAAAAAATCACACATGAAATGGCTGAACAAGGTAAACCATTAAATGCACAAGTATTCAGTGAAATTTATGAAAAGCTATTTAAAGAATATAACGGTGATTCACTTGTATTTGATGAAGAAGTAAAATACGGATGGGCTAGAATCCCTCATTTCTATCGCCAGTTTTACGTATACAAATATGCAACTGGATTCGCATCTGCCATTCAAATCGCTGATAAACTATTAAGCGGTGATCCGAATGCTCAGAAAAATTATATTGAATTCCTTAAAGGTGGAAGTTCTGACTATCCACTAAACTTATTGAAAAAAGCTGGCGTCGATTTAACAACGCCAGAACCGATTGAAAGTGCATTGAAACAATTCACTCAACTTGTTGAGGAGTTTTCAACATTATAAAAAGCATGCAGAGTATATGCTCTGCATGCTTTTTATTTGAATTACTCTATTCTATATGCTGCTGCGTCACACAATGAATCATACCACCGTATGCATACAATTCGTTAACATATATACCGACAATTCTTCTCCCTGGAAATTGACCTTCAATGATTTGAAGCCCTAATTTATCATGTTCATCACCGTATATAGGTACCAATACAACTTCGTTACCAATGTAAAAATTTAAGTACGATCCTTTACAATCTGCTTCTTTTACCAATTTTCTTGTTACTGGTACTGGAATGAGCTGAAATGGCTTGCCATCTATATTTCTTGCTTGTCGCAATTCTTGATAATGCTTTTCGTACGCCTCCAAAAGATATGACTCTCCTTCACCGAAAGGATCATATTCATACAATATCGTATTTTCATTTACAAACCGTGCTGCGCCATCAATATGATAATCCGTATCTTCATCATAATTATCTTCTCCACGTATACCAGTTATCCATATAAAATTTGTTACTCCTAAATATTTCGTTAACTCCATTTCAATTTCTTTCTGACTTAGTGTAGGATTTCGATTTTCATTTATAATAGACGTTTCCGCCGCCATTAAGGTCCCGTTTCCGTTTGTCTCAATTCCCCCGCCCTCTAGACAGACACTAGATTCAACTTTTGGAATGCGATACATTTCACTTATTTTATTCGGAATATTAGCGTCGTTTTCGTACGGATATTTATTTCCCCAACCATTAAATATCCAGTGCGTTAGATAGCGGTTCCCTTCTTTATCTTTTACAAAGATTGGTCCGTTATCTCTTATCCAAATATCATCAGTTTCTTGAATTAAGAAATCAATTTTATTCATATTCACGTTAGCTTCCATTAACTTCGATTGGACATGTATTTTTTCTTCTTCATCACATACAACAATATGGACATTTTCTCCATAGTGAAGCTCCTTTGCCATCGATATCCAAATATCATCTAACTTAGCTCTGTAACCTTCACCCCTATGTGTTTTATCATGTGGCCATTGGAGCCATGTACCTTCATGTTTCTCCCATTCCGCAGGCATATAATACAAACTATTTTCTATATTTCTCATACGTGTTCACCCCTTATATGAATGTATGTCCAGTCTATACTTTGACATCGTGTTAAGGTCAACAGGAATATATTCATTTACTTGTAGCAACTTTATAAGGTGACTCTTTATTTCTCCTTGTGATACACTACTTCTCCTTGTAAAACCGTCACTAAAACTTTCGCATTCGGAATCTTATCGGCACTCATTTTAGTAATATCTTCATTTAGTAATACCATATCAGCTGATTTGCCTACTTCAATCGAACCTGTAATGTTATCAAGACCTAGCGCTTTAGCTGGCTTAATTGTATAGGCATCAATAGCTGCGTATACATCAGACAAGCCCTTTTCATCAATGCTTAATGCATTTGAAATCGTCACAAGTGGATTCAGTTCGTTTACATCCCAATCACTACTAAGTGATACATTCGCACCGGTTTTCCAAATTCGCCCTAACGGCATAATTCGTTTCATTTGCTGATTTGTAAAATACGTACTTGCCCAGCTTTGTTTTGGATCTTCCGCAAAATCATGACCTACTTGAAAATCAGCGCTAATACCTAACTTAGCAAAACGATCTATATCACTATCTTCTACCATTTCCACATGCGTAAGTGTATAAGGCTGGTTTGCACCTTCTTTTTTCGCTGCTTCAATCGCATTTAAACTCTCTCTTACCCCAGCATCTCCAATTGTATGAATAAGTGCACCGTAACCAATTTTATTTAATTCGGTTAACCACCATTTCATTTTTTCTTCTGGAATATAATTCAACCCATACGGAGTTCCTGTAAACCATTCAAATTTATATTTTTCTAGTGTTTTAGCAGTGCTATTAATACTAATTCCATCACTATACATTTTCACTTGATTAATAAGCATACGGGATGACACATCATCACGCTTAATTTTTTTGAAATACTCCATTTGTTCTGCTTCGTTTAAATTTGGATATACCCATGGTCGAAGTACTACGCGTGACGTTAGCTTTTTTTCGTCATTTACTTTATTCCAAACGTCTAACCAGCCTCGCTTCCAATAAAGACGTCCATCACCAACTGTAGTAATACCATTCTTTGCAACCTCATCTAAACCGTCTAATAAACCTTCATAATTTTTTTCAAACAGATTTGGTTGAGAATTCCATGCTTTTTCCATCACGATATCTCCTGCTGTATCATAAAGAATACCAAACGGTTCTCCTGTCTCGGAATCCCGAATAATCCTTCCACCTTGTGGATCTTTTGTATCTTTATTTATTCCAGCTAACTCGAGTGCCTTTGAATTAACCCATACAGAATGGGAGGTTCTTTCCATAATTAATACTGGATTATTAGGAAATAACTCATCAAGAACTTGTAATGGGGTTTGTTGCTCTGATTTTTCGTCCATATCTTTTAACAACGCTTCCAAACTGAACCCCGTTCCACTTATCCATTCGCCATCTTTCACACCTTTTTTACAAGCCTTTAAATACGAGCGTTGTTTTTGCAGAGAAGCATCTGGTGAGACACTACAATTTCCTGCTGCTGGTGATTTTGCTTCAAATATATGATTATGATTGTCCACAAAACCAGGAAGGATAAAACGTCCTTGTAAATCCACCACTTTCGTATCTTCATTTATAAATTCCTCTACATCCTTGTTTGAACCAACAAATATAATTTTCCCCTCTTTAACGGCTACAGCCTCTACGATGTCTTGCTTTTCATTTGAAGTATAGATTGTACCATTTTTAAACACTACATTTTTAGGTAACTGACTTGGTAGTACAGCGCTACCACTCTCACCTTCTCCTACTCCAGCAGTACATGCGGAAATCCATACCATACTTAGAACGAGACAAATAATCATGATTGTTCTTCTCATATTCTCTCTCCTTTTTATTATGATAAATTGCTTTCATACATAGAATAAGGATTGACATAATGTTAATGTCAATCCTTATTCTCATTCTATTTTCGTAACTAAAAAACAAATTTGTGTCACATACTCTTCTGCTAAACAATCACATTCAGGTCCCTTTATATAAACCTCATATGGCGAATTAATTATCACATACCCATTTCTTTCAATCCATTCTTCTAACGCTATATAAGCGTAACCTATATAGTCGTAACTTCCATAATGCATAGTAGTAACGATATGATGTGGACTTAGTTGTTTCATTTCATACTCTTGTGCTACGTCTTCATCATTCCCCTGCATAACCGGGATTCTTAATTCAATATCACTGTTACTTGGAATATATTCTTCATCATAAAAGACTGCAGATGGTGAACCGACTATTTGAAAATTATTTTTTTGTACCTCTTCATATAAGTCATAAAAATAATCATCCATATCATCTATATCTATTTTTACTCTTTGAGTAATTATCGTTACTTCATTCCTCATTCCCATTAATATATCGTAATTTCTATGACGAGCAATATTTAGACTACTATTCACCTTTACCATTTCATTCATTTCTGAAATAACCTGTAAATTTTGCTTCACTTCATGAGACAACTCGATAATTTGTGATTGTATATGTTGAACAAACGAATCTTGATCTGATGACTGCAAAACAATTTTAATTTTTGGAAGAGGAAATTTATACTCCCTTAACTTTTTGATTTTCAACGCTACTTCCAGCTGCTCTTGTTCATAATATCTATACCCATTAACCGGATTCACATATGCCGGTTTTAATATCTCCTCTTTGTCATAATGTCTTAACATCCGCGTACTCATTTTACAAATCCGAGAAAACTCAGCGATGGTATACATATCAATACTCCTTGAATAGATTTTCTTTTCATTACTTATTTATTAAAACCAATCAAAAATCTTCTTCATTGAAAAATCTTCATTCTGATTTTTTAATCTTCTCATTTTTGAAGGTAACAAATGGCTTGGACAATACCACGTTAAACAATTCATTGCGCCTCCCATTGTTGATATTTCTCCTACATGAATTTGAATAACTTGCTTCTCCGTATACTGTTGAATATATCGTAAAACTTCCTCATCTTTAGCTAATCCAAACTTAGGAACATAAAGAGCATCACATGATTCTAACATATTTATATACAACCCTTTTGCTGATGCTATCTCTTGATCATATTGTCCTTTCTCTGTATATGATGAAGGAACAACTATAAATTCAGCTTCTGGCATTTGTTCTTGAATAATCTCTTGAACACTATATCTAAATTCATGATCCCCTAAAAAATCACTAATAAACATTGTATGTTCATCAATAAATTTAACCATTCCGTCTGCGTGTGCTAGTACATCCCCTTCTTCAGCAGGAATAATAATAACTCGGCTCACATCTAAATCCCATTCTAACTGCTCAATAATTTCCTCTTCTGTCCAATCATCGTTATCATCAAATATACGTTCTGTTAATATTACGGTATCTTTTTTATTCCAAATAAGATTACCACCATCTAATATTAATGGGGATTTCACATATTCAAAGTCATTCTTTTTCAACCATTTATTAAACTGTTGATCTAAATATCGCCCTTGATCATCTGGCAAATAATTTGGTCGATATTTAAATTTAACTAGATGATTTGTGACAACCGGTGCAACATCTCTTAGCCAAATATCATCATACTCAAAACAGCTCGTATGAAAGTCTTGTTCTTCAACAGATAAAGATATAAGTTGATCCGCAATTGATTTCTTTTCATTTAAACATTCATTAAAGTAAATCAAGTCTTCATAAAATGGTTGATAATATTCATTCGATTCGTCTGGTATTGCAGTAAAAATAATCCCATTATGTTTTTGTTCCATATTATTTACCTCGCTTTTTAATAGTAGTTACATAACTGATTTCACAAAGCCAACTATTCCTCAATTCATTTCTCTTTTCATTACAACTCATGAACCGCGTATATTTCATGAATGGATTATAGCATGGAGAAATATTATATATTTATATAAAAAATATAAAGCTGACGTTAAGTCTTAAATTGACTCTTGACAAGTTTTTTAAATAACCTATTTTAAAACAACAATAAATGATTAAATGATTTTTGTATCAAGATTCAAACCCATTACTTCTAATAGATCGTTTTGATTATATAAATTCACTAAATGCGCTTCTACTCCTATACAAATTCCTTCTAGCGGAAGATCATTTGGATCCTGACCAAAGGGATCTTCAATTTCAACCCCTATTGCTTCAATACCTATGAATGCAAAACTTATAAACGTAGTCGCAAGTACTGTAAACCATCCGAGACTATCAACAAGACCAATTGGTAAAGTCGCACAAAATATAATCAATAAAATTTTTATATGAGCAAAATATGCAAAAGGAATAGGTGTTGTTTTGATACGATCACATCCACCCACAGATGTAAGTAACGTATTCAAATCCATTTCCATACTAATTATCGCATTTGGATGAATTTGCCCCGTTTTCAAACCTTTTGATAGTATAGTTTTCAACATAAAAACTATACTAATCGGTAAATGATTGGACTCAACCAAAAGTGCTTTTTCCTTCTCAGAACAGACAGCGAGCAATGATTTCACTTCAGATAAATCTTTTTCCTCTCTCAAGTGTCCTTTCGCTAACTTTGGAAATGCAATTAATAGATGTAAAAATTTTATTTTTTCCTGCTCCATACTCTTCCCTTTAGAATCCCAATGACACAAAAAACTAATTGCTAAATTTCTAGTACAAGCACCAATCGCGCCAAACAGCTTTCTACCTTCCCAGTACCGATCATAGGCAGTATTCGTACGAAACACTAATAGTAATCCTAAAGCTCCTCCGACGATTACCCAAGGAGTCTGATTTATATTTATTTCTGTATAGTAATAATTAATCACAGCTACTATCGTTGAAATACACGTATATAATACGATTTGTGGGAAAATATCTCTTATAATTGTCCCTTTTAATGTAAATATTTGATGTAAACTATTTTGATTATTGTAATGAACCATATTTACAAAAACCTCTTTCTCTATTAACCTTTTATTCTTTTAAATCATGAAAGTATACAATTAAATAATAGAATCATAAACCCTATCATTATGAGGCTGGTTAAGATTATTTCTTTCAATACCGTTACTCCTTTTTTGCAAAAAGATAAAATATCTTATTTAATTCAACAACAAATGTTTACTATTCTAAATCCCGACGCATCATTTTAGAATTCGCAATGAACAATGCACTAATTAATACAAAGATTGCACAGGCATATAACAATAAATCTAACGGACTATCGTGATCTATAATGATGAGACGCACAATAGCTGTTATACCTATATATATAAAATATCGTAATGGAAAATGAAAATTCATTTGAAAATACTTTATAATCATTACGATGAACTCGAAGTACAGAAAGAATACGACGATACTATCAATTAAATGATAACTAGATTCATTACCATCCAATTTCAGTTCTTGTATAAACTGAATGACTTCTTTCATAAGAAACACACTTAGAACAACCCCTAAGCAAATTAAAGCTACATTTAAAATGTACTGTAAAACGATAGGGAAATACGAAAACACTATTTTAAAATTCTTTAACACAAACATTTTTCTCCTTTACCATATAAAACGAAAAGCGAATATACACTACAATTCATTTATCATTATATTTAAATTTATTTTTATAAATAATAAGGAATGACAAAATAGGTAATAAGATTCCACCTATTTTGTCTATATAGCAGCACAACGAAATTACAATTAATTACTTCAATGCAATTGGTTGTTGTTGTGTCACACAATGTATCATACCGCCGTTTTTATACAACTCCCTCACATCAATACCGACTACTTTACGATCTGGGTATAACTTCTGAATCGTATCGTTTGCGATTTTATCATTCGGATCATTATAATTAGGCACTAATACAACTGTATTCCCAATATAATAATTGATATACGATCCCTTATAATCGAGAGTTTTTCCATTCTCTAAAGCAACCTTTTCTTTACTAAGCGGCAAGTATTCATACTTATATTTCTGTCCTGAAGCATTTTTGGCATCTAACAATGTATCCATATCTTTATTAGATAAACCCCATTCAGCTAGGTCATCTTCTTTCATCGTTACAATAGTAGATTTATTATGGAATTTAGCAAATCCATCAATATGAAAGTCCGTAATATCTAAATTAGGTACTCCGTCTAACCAAATAAAGTTTGATACCCCAAGGTCACTTATATATTTTTCAATTTCCTTTTCTGATAAATCAGGATTTCTATTTTTATTCGTTACTGCACTTCGAGTTAATAAAGCAGTCCCATTGCTGTCTAATTCAATTGCGCCGCCTTCAAGGACAAATTTCCCCCAATCAACTCTTTCAATTCCTGATTGTTTACTAACATTCTTACGTATTTGAGCATCATTTTTATAAGGTGTTTTCTTCCCCCAACCATTAAATGCTGGATCTAATATTTTGAGATTTTTATTGCTGTCATAAACAAAAATTGGTCCACTGTCCCTTGCCCATACATCATCAGTAGGCGCGATAAAGAAATCAATCTTCTCCATATTTAACCCTTCATCTGTTAAAAGGTTATTGATTCTTTCTTTTTCTTCCTGGTCATATGCAACAATGTGGACTTTCTCACCCTCAGTTAAAGCACTTGCCATCTTAACCCAAATAGGTTCAACTTCCTTCTTATACTCTTCACCATATGTATATTCATGTGGCCATTGCAGCCATGTACCTTCATGTTTATCTTTTTCATCTGGCATCGTATATTTCCCAGTATTTTTCTGTACCTCTACTTTTTCCCCTTCTTTCCCTTTAACATTTTCATTGTTACCCTCAAAAGAGCATCCACTAATAATTGTTGTAGATAATGTAGCTATTAAACAAAACTTTATTGCTTTTTTCATTTTTTCAACCTCCTGTTCTTGTCTCCAATAATATAAAGCTTCACATAGTGTGAAGCTCAAGCTTTTTTATCAATGTAAAAATTACCAATTGTTCTTTGCATTACTTAGCATTTAACTACCTATTTAGATTTATTCATATGCCAATCACCTTTCTTACCTATTTATCCCGCTATTTATGGGCAGTAAGACCCTCACCTCAAAATTCAGCGCAAGCAAAAAAGTTAGGTGGGGGACCTGCTGCCCGTAAAAGCCCGATTGATGAGGGCTTCTACTCAGTGGGGGATGAACAAAGCCCCTCCACTGAATAAAGTTTCACTTTATTCAGTAAGTAAAACTTTACAAAATAAAAAAATCGGTATTGATAATTACATATCAATACCGATTTTTTATAATTATTTTCCTTCTATTAAATCATTCGCCATTTTCCTGAATTCTTGATTAAATGCGTCATTCATACCATTTTGGACGTTAGAAAATAATATGACAAACGTTCGTTTATCCCAGTTAAAATTATTAAAAGTGTTCCAGCCAGCTAATACACCGTGGTTATGATAATAATCTGGGTAAATATAGAAACTAAATCCATATTTTCTTGCAGGTGATGCAGAAAACATATCTGATACACTTTGTTTAGAAAGTAGTTTACCATCCATAATAGCTTCATCTAACTTTTTCATATCTTCAACAGTCGTATACATTTCACCACAACCATACAGCCAGTTCATTTTTAAGCGCGGCGTGGCTATTAACTTATTATCTTTTTTCGTATACCCTTCTGCTAAGAAAATATCTTCTGGAAGTGTTGCGCCCATTCCAGATTCATTCATTTCAACGGGAGTCAAAATATTTTCTTTCACATATTCAGCAAGTGGTTTATTCGATATTTTTTCTACAATATATGCAAGCACCATATAATTATAATCTGTATATTTCCATCCTGTCCCTGCTGGAAATTGTAACGTTTGTGCCCCAATCCACGTTACTAATTTTAACCGTGATGCTGCGTCAACACTACCTTGTCCCTGTTCTGGTAATCCAGACGTATGTGTTAACAAGTTTCGTAACGTAATATTTTTATCTGCTGGAAACGATGGGATATATTTATTTACATTGTCTTCAATGTTCAACTTCCCTTTTTCTTTTAGTTGCATAATAGATATTGCAACAACTGTTTTCGTAATAGAACCAATGCGATATTTCGTTCTTGGCGTTGTTAATACTTGATCTTTCACATTCGCATAACCGTAGCCTTTTCGTAAAATCACATGACCTTTACTTGCTACAAGAACACTTCCATTAAATCCTTTATCTTTTAAGTACTGATCTAGTTTTCCAGCTGCAATTTCATAACGCTTTTTCTCATTCGCATCAATTTCCTGCTTAACATCTTTTTGCTTACTATTTACATTAGAAAATGCCTTTGCATCATATTTTTTTCCTTTATTTGCATGTATTAGTGTAACAATACTTCCACAAAAAACTGCAAAAATAAAGAAAACGATTAGCCATTTCTTTAACATACTAGGAACCCTCTTTTATCTAGTTTCACTTAACGTACATCCATTCTATTTTATATCTTTTAATTATCAAGTATATTATAATATTATTTAATATTCACTCTGTTAAAACTAGATTCCTTTTTCTCATTTTCAATTTTGACTACTCTCTATTGTATTTCTTTCTTGCAAAATTTCCAACATACAATCGGATGCATTACACTATAATTTCAAATTCTTTTGTAACATTTGTTACATACTAAAAAGAATGGAGATGTAATATGAAAAACACCGATAAACGCAATCGTTTAGATGATAAGATGTTTCATTATCGGATAACAAAAAACAACATGGTATTAATTGAATATTACGGAAAACTGATTATGGTATTAAAAGGAAAAGATGCTGAAAAATTTTCAAATAAAATAAATCATGCAAATAACGATAAAGAAAAACAGCTAATTATGGCTAAAATTACAGGTAATTTCAAAAGAGGTAATGAACGAAATTGAAAACGAATCTCATTTATATTTTGATTATACAACAAATAAAAAAAAGAAATGTCGCTCATTCAACATTTCTTTAAACTTTCTTCATAAAAAATTTACATTGCTAACATTCCTTCATTTTCTATCCTTCCTATATAAGCTAACCGCTGAAATAGTTAGTAATACAACTATGCATAACCACGCATACGTATATCCCTTCTTATCTACAATATAACCAAATAAAGCAGGCGCAGCAATAATGGCAATTTGATTTAATGTAAGTGCAAAACTCACTGTCATCCCTACCGATTCTTCACTTGCTGATTCCGCAACTTCAGTTATGAAAAGGCTAAACCATCCAATTGCAAAGAACCCTAACAATGCACTTACACCATACAATACATTCGTTATTGTATGTATGCTCATTACTAATATTAGAATGAAGAAAATAGAAATACAAACAGTTATAAATAAGAGGTTACGCCTATTCCCCTTATAAAATAAATCACTAGTAGCTGCTAATATAACCCTACCAACCATTCCAGAAAAGAACATAACGGAAAATACTTTTCCAGCTAAAATTGGCGTGATTGATTGTTCCAATACTAAAAATTTTATAAAGTGCGCAACTAACACCATTTGCAATGAAATCATACAAATGCCAGTTATATAAATTGCATATAACTCTTTTTTACACATCACTTCTTTTAACTGCATCCAAAAAGAAAGTTTACTACGTGCTTGTTTAACTTTCTCTTGAATATATGGTTCCTTATAAAATATAAAAAATAAAAACCCTCCAATTATACAAATACATGCAATACTATTTACCGCATAGGCCATATTATATTTTATTGTAAGAAACGGGATCAATACTCCCGCTAATGTACCACCAATCGGTATACCGGCTTGTCTAATCCCCATCGCTAACCCGCGATTTTCTTTTGAGAACCACTTCATTATCACCTTACTTCCTCCTGGCTGCGAAACACTATAAAACGTTCCTACTAATAAAAGTACAAAGAGTAACCCATTAAATCCATTGACCATATTAGTCAGTAAAAACGAACCTCCTAGTAAAAATGAACTTATCGAAATTAACAACTTTTCATTGTATTGATCAAGTAGCCGCCCGACAAAAAGCATACAAAATAGCGGTCCTATATTTACAACACTTACTAACAATCCAATCTCCGTATTCGTAAGTGCATATTCTTCTTTCCAAAATAAAGCAAACGCTCCAACACCATACGTTATAAGTGTCGCTGTTGTTTGAGCAACCGTCGCAAAAATTAACATAACCCACTTATAAGTACTATTTACCCTTTCTTCCATTAACACAATAATCCCTCCATCCCCTTCCATTGTATGAAAGTTCTGATATCATATAAAATAAAGATTTATCATGTAATTCATCAAAAAAAATGATACCTTTTCTGGAGGGATGATACTTGGATATAAAAGATTTAACTGTATTTTACGAAGTTGCGAAAGAAAAAAACATATCTCACGCAGCTAAAAATTTAAACTATGTACAGTCTGGCGTAACAATGCGTATGAAACAACTAGAAAACGAATTAGGTGTGCCTTTATTTTACCGAAACGGAAAAGGTGTAACTTTAACTTCTAATGGTGAGATTTTATTAACATACGCCAAACAAATTATCTACTTAATGGATCAATCTGTTAAAGCAGTTCAAAGTAATGGGATCGAACCAAGAGGCACTTTAAAAATTGGATGTACAGAATCTACAACCGCTGTAAGACTTCCATCTATATTAACGGCCTATTATGAGAAATACTCAAAAGTCGAATTGATTTTAGAATCAAATACGACGGAACAATTGATTAGGCTTGTACTAGAACGAAAACTGGACGGAGCGTTTATAGCTGGCTCTACTCAGCATGCTGAACTTCATACAAATATATTTCGTGAAGAAGAATTAGTTCTCATTAGCAAAAAGCCTTTATCTTCCTTTAAAGACATAGGAGACATGAATTTACTTGCATTTAGTCATGGGTGCTATTATAGAAATTTATTAGAAGATTGGCTTCAAGAAGAAGGAATTTCACCTAAGCGAGTATTAGAGTTTGGAACAATTGAAGCGATTCTCGCATGTGTAAAATCAGGTATAGGCATAGCAATTATGATGAAGTCTATTTTAAGTGGTCATAAACATGACATATCATTCAATCCTTTACCAAATAGCTTCAAAAAAGTTCCTACTACTTTTATTACTAGAAAAGATATATATCACTCTGCTGCATTACAAAAATTTATGGAGATGACTCGCAATGCGTGAAAAGAAAATAAGTGGTATGAAACGAAAAACAAACACTATGATAAAGCGAATTGAGGAACATACAAAAACGTTCCCTTCTACTTTCTATAACGATGAATATTGGAATATGCTATTGCCAGTTTCGCAAGCTTTTATTGACTCTCGTAAAACACCTAGAAAAGTAAAACGGTTATGTATTCAAACCTTATTAAATCAAGCAAATCATTTAATAAATATGAAACCGAGCGATACACATACATATCGAGTTGTTGTTTTGATTTCTATAAATAATTTGTGGGATTCGCAAATCATTATATTTAAAAATGAGGACTACTTTCATAATTTCTTTAATAGAGATAGTGAATTTCAAAAATGGATTCTTCTTTCAAATGAAATTGATTTTTGGGAGACACGGGAAATGTCAGTTTGTCATTCCTTCAAAACGCTTCACTTTCAAGAAATTATTTATGATGCAGATGAATGCTATGAAAAAGAGATTCTGTTTATTGGAGAGTTAGATTAAAAAGGGTATACCTAAAACACTGGTATACCCTTTTCCACTTATTTTTCCTTCAATACACTATGTAATCGATCCGGATAATTTGTAAACATTCCTGTAGCACCCCATTTGATTAACAGTCTCATATCTGGTTTCTCATTAATTGTATAAGGGTGAATTAACAGTCCATTTTTCCTAGCCATTTTCATATATGACTCATCAATAATTAGTTCCCCGTTATCATTACGTAAGTTTGGTCCAATACCAGCTGCATACTTTTTAATTTCTTGAAAATCATCATTTGTTACACTTTTCGGTTCATGTGTAATGCCAGACCATTCAACAATTTCATTGTTTTCATTTGGGTAATACCAAAGCAATTGAACTAACGGAATATTTTCATTCATACTATGAATCTTTTTCAAACTATCTTTACTAAATGATTGAATCATAACACGGCTAGAAGACATGTTTTGGCCTACTAAATTATATTTTTGTAACAACGCCAACAATTTCTCTTCCATTCCTGGATACACATCTGGTGATTTTGTTTCAATATAATACTTCATACTTCTTCCATACTTTTGGAAGATTTCTTCAAGAGTTGGAACCTTTTGCCCAACATACTCTTGCTTAGCCTTTTCTGGATACGCTTTATTAAACCATGATCCAGCATCTAAACTCTTTATTTCACTTAACGTTTTATCGCGTACTTCGCCTGTTCCATTTGTAGTGCGATCAACTGCTGTATCATGCATTGCAATTAATTGGCCATCCTTTGTTAATTGAATGTCTAACTCTAAATAATCCGCTTTCATTTTTTTCACTAAATCATAAGAAGCAAAAGTATGCTCAGGTGCATGTCCACTTGCTCCGCGATGTGCAATATTTAAAAACTTATTCGTATTCCATTCATGCTTTCCTTCTGCTTTCGCATGAACAGCTCCCCCAGCAAAGATACTTCCAGTCATAAAGAAAATAACTAAAACGCTAATAATCTTTCTCATTCTTCTAACCCTTCCTACGTTGCAAATTTCAACAAGCTAATGAGATTTACACGAAACAGAAGACACACTTTCATTATTTTTATAAACCTATATTAAAATTCCAATCTTACAAATGTTTTCTATATTATTAATATAGAAAACTAGTATTATCCTATTTAATTTCTATAGCCCTCCTTTTCACATGTAACTCCCTATTTTGTACGGTTCATTCAATAAAAAAAGCCATAAATTATTTAGGCTACACTCCTGTATCCCTAAATAAATTTATGGCTTTTCTCAAATATCTCCGGCCTCTATTAACTTGTCGAATTTAATCATATCAAACCTATTGAAATTTGTGAATATTTTTTTCAGTGCAGTGAAGCACATAAAACAATATTTCCGTAGTTACTTAAAAATCACATAATAAATTTCCCATTACCTCGTCCAATACTATATCTGGATTTACTACCGCTTTTTCTGAACGCCATCCTATAAAGCCATCTGGTCTAATTAATACAGCACCTCCATTCTCTATACCATATAATTTGCTAAAAATATCTTCTGGAGCAATAAAGTCTCCACTTAAGCCAACACGATACCCTTTTATATTTATTCCTAATTTAGCTGAAACAGTATGTGCTACCTCAGCCCAAGAACTATTTTCTACTCCTGTAAGTAATACAAAACTGTTACCGAATAAGTCTAATGTAGAAACTTTCTTCCCTTCATACGTTCCCCATAAATGTGGCGCTCGCGTTCCAGGTCTTCCGTTCAACTCTATGCTATCCATTCTATGTGGAGTGACTGAATTATCTATAATCGCCTCTGAACAATACTGATATCCAACTGTAACAGCCGCTAATTTCCAAGCTAAGTTATGCGCATCTTGTATTCCTGTATTTGAACCAAATCCGCCTGTTGGTGGCATAATATGTGCTGAATCTCCAACTAGAAAGACTCGATTTCCTTGAAATTTCATTGCTGTACTTTCGGCCGCTTCCCACGGTAAAACACTTAATATTTCTGACTCAACATTTGTACTTCCAATTGCTATTTCAATAATTTGTTTACAACGTTCCATCGTGAAATCCTCTGGTCCCTCTCCTTTTAATGGATCGTAGGCTACATGGTAAATCCATTTTTTTACGTTATCTACTGGGATCAGTGCACCAAGAACCTCTGGATGAAGTACCATAGAAAAACCGAATGCGTCTCCTTGTATAAACTCACTTAAGTCTGCTTCAAAATAAATATTCATATAATAGCCACCAATGGTTCCACGCCCCTCAGTTTTAATCCCTAACTGCTCACGTATTTTGCTTTTCGCTCCATCTGCTGCAATTACATAGTCACAATGTATGACACTTTCTTTTTCTGCTTCACGATTTCGAATCTTTGCTTTTACCCCGTTTTCACTTTGTTCAAATGAAACTAATTCATGATAAAAAGATAGTTGCCCGCCTAGCGTTTTTGCCTCTTGTAACATCATCTCTTCTAAAATAATTTGATAACATGCAGTTTGTTTTGATGGACTAATCTTTTCTATTTTTTGAAGTAACTCTTCATCGTTTCTGTATTGCGTCGCTCTCATTTGTTCCAGGTCTTCTTTATTCGCTTCAGCTATTGTATGAACCGCTATTCTTCCTCGGCAGTTCTCTAATGCTTTACCTGCCAATTTAATTCTTTGTTCCAAGCCTAATTCTCGAAATAACTCCATTGTACGTAAAGTAAGACCACCTGCTTTCGGATGAATGGCAGTAGACGGATGCCTTTCAATAAGTAAGTACTCAATGTTATGTTTTGCAAGAAATAACGCAGACGCTAACCCAGATAATCCCCCTCCAACAATTAAAACTGGTACATAATTCGATTTCATATATTTACCCTCCACATCATTGTTCTGAGCTCAGTGACATAAATATAATCAAAAAAAACATTAAAATATAGACTTATATTTCATTTTGAATTATCATATAGATAGATTACGCCCCAAAATTCCTTTTACCTTTTCATACATCTATAATCCACCTGAATTGTGTCTGTATGAAAGTGTAAAACAAAAGAACTTACTTTACGTTGAACCATGTTCTATCGTAAAAATCAAAAATAATATAAACATTATAAGCGGTCGTAACCTTATGGATTATACAAGGTTACGACCGCTTATTTTATTGTTACATCATTTTTTGTTTTTAAAACTTCATCTATTGTGTTATGTAATCCTTCCAATCCCTTTTCTATCTCCCTATAATTTTCAACAATAAAAAATTCATTCGTCTCGATTTTCTTTCTCAATATTGCACCTCGTACAACAATCATGTAGCATTACCGTATCGAAGTAATGGTTTATCATCTTAAACCTTTCGACTAATTACCTGGAGGCAAAGTGATTGAAATGAATAAACAAGAACAATTAAATATTATAAAAAAAGATTTTATTGATTCTCAAAAAGTATTATTGGCAATTGGTGATGAAACACGTCAAGCTATTTTATTAGTGCTAATGGAAACAGAATGTCAAACAGGATTACGTGTAGGAGAAATCACGAAGCAAACACACCTTTCCCGTCCAGCAGTATCACATCACCTTAAGATTTTACGAGAAGCTGGCATTATTTTAATGAGAAAAGAAGGTACAAAGAATTTTTATTATATTGATATACGTACAAAATTAGGTTTATTAAAAAATCTTGTATTAGATATTGAGAAGCTATTGCAAAACTTTTATTAAAACTTGGAGGTATAAGATATGAAAGCAATGATAATTGATAGATATGGAAAAGTCCCAATGCGTATGGCAGAGGTACCTACTCCTGAAATTAATGAGTATGAAGTGCTCGCAGAAATTCATGCAGCTAGTATTAACCCAATTGATTTTAAAATACGTGATGGAAAAGTTAAAATGTTACTGAAATATGAAATGCCTCTAATCCTTGGGAATGACTTTTCCGGTGTCATCACGAAGGTTGGATCAAAAGTGACTCGTTTTAAAGTCGGTGATGAAATATATGCTCGTCCAAGAAAAAATAAGATTGGTACTTTCGCGGAGTATATAGCCATTCATGAAGATGATATTGCTTTAAAACCGAAAAATTTAAGTTTTGAGGAAGCTGCTTCGATTCCACTCGTTGGCTTAACATCATATCAAGCATTACATGACATCATGCAATTACAAAAAGGACAAAAGATTTTAATTCACGCCGGATCCGGTGGTGTTGGTACTTTCGCTATTCAGCTAGCAAAAATAATGGGTGCCATTGTTACAACGACTGCTAGTGAAGCTGGTGCGAATTTAGTAACGTCTCTTGGCGCAGATGAAATTATTAATTACAAAACAGAGAAATTTGAAGATATACTAAAAAATTATGATGCCGTATTTGATACAATCGGCGGTGCAACACTTGAAAAATCATTCAATATTATAAAAAGGGGAGGAAACATTGTTTCCGTTTCAGGCATGCCGAATGCTCGCTTCGGTAAAGAATTTGGTTCAGGATTCTTTAAAACTCTCTTATTTTCATTAGCCAGCAAAAAACTTACTGCACTTGAAAAAAAGCATAATGCTCAATATTCATTTTTATTTATGAAGCCAAGTGGGGGTCAATTACGTACTATTGCAAACTATATTGAAGCTGGTGAAATCAAACCGGTAATCGATCGAGTTTTCCCTTTTGAAGATGCGCAAAAAGCAATGGAATATTCCGAGGCTGGAAGAGCAAAAGGAAAAATAATTGTAAAAATTAAATAATAATAAAACCTCCATTTTCTTAAAATGGAGGTTTTAAATTTGCTGTTAAATAGACATAGTGCAATGAAGTCCTTACAATAGATTGCAAGGGGAAATATTATATTATACTTTTAGTTAACTTTACAAAGAATATATACGTACAAATACATAATTTAAAATACAAAAAGGAGGAGATACAATGACTAAAAATAATGAAACAGGTTGGAATTTAGATAATAGTTATACGACTTTACCACAATCATTTTATACAGAAATCCCCCCTACTCCCGTAAGTTCACCGGAGTTAGTTAAACTAAACCATTCATTAGCGATATCTCTTGGCTTAACCCCTGAAGAACTGAAAAAGGAAGCTGAAATTGCCATTTTCGCTGGCAATGGACTTCCAGAAGGAGCTCATCCATTAGCTCAAGCATATGCTGGTCATCAATTCGGACATTTTAATATGTTAGGCGACGGTCGTGCTCTTTTAATTGGCGAACAAATTACTCCTTCAGGTGAGCGTTTCGATATTCAACTGAAAGGTTCTGGCCCTACTCCCTATTCACGCCGAGGAGATGGCCGTGCTGCACTCGGTCCGATGCTACGTGAATATATTATTAGTGAAGCAATGTATGCACTTGATATTCCGACTACTCGCAGTTTAGCAGTTGTTACAACCGGGGAGCCAACATATCGTGAAACAAAATTACCTGGAGCAATTTTAACTAGAGTCGCTAGTAGTCATATACGGGTCGGTACATTTCAATATGCTGCAGCTCGTGGTTCAATAGAGGACCTGAAATCACTAGCTGACTATACGATAAAAAGGCATTATCCAGAAATTGAAGCTCATGAAAACCGATATACTGCATTACTACAAGAAGTCATTAAAAGACAAGCCAGTCTTATCGCAAAATGGCAACTTGTTGGATTTATTCACGGCGTAATGAACACTGACAATATAACAATCAGTGGCGAAACAATTGATTACGGTCCTTGTGCATTTATGGACAATTACGACCAAGGAACCGTATTTAGCTCTATTGACACACAAGGTCGTTATGCATATGGAAATCAACCATATATGGCCGCATGGGATCTAGCACGACTAGCTGAATCTTTAATACCAATTCTGCACGAAGATGAAGAAGAAGCATTAAAAATCGCTCAAGACGAAATTTCGAAATTTAGCGTACAGTATGAAAAACAGTGGTTCCTTGGAATGAAAAAGAAATTAGGACTATTTAGCAACGAAGAACAAGATCAATCACTTATTGAGCAACTTTTAAAAATGATGGAGAAATATAAAGCGGATTATACAAATACATTCCGTTCATTAACTCTTGATGCTATCGAAAATACAGCTCTATTTGAAAGTCCTGAATTTAAAGAATGGTACAAAATGTGGCAATCTCGATTAGAAAGACAAGAACAATCAAAAGAAAACGCCTACGAGATGATGAAAAATAATAACCCATCAATCATCCCGAGGAACCACCGTGTAGAAGAAGCACTAGAAGCAGCTGTTACAAATGAAGACTATAGCGTAATGGAGCAACTTCTTGAAGCTTTATCAAACCCTTATGCGTATTCTACAGATCAAGAAGAATACTGCATTCCGCCTGCACCGACGAATCGCCCTTATCGTACTTTTTGTGGGACTTGATTGTTTAATATGTAAAAAGGTGCGTTCATATAATTTGTGTGAACGCACCCTTTTTATATCCCCCCACTCAACTAAAACTTTAAAATACACATCCCCCGATGCCATTTCTTTAATCCAAAACAAATTCTACACTATTCCAATAGACTTACTCGTAAGCTTGTTAAACAAATATTGAGAAATATAAAACATCATTTCTAAATATTTTTATTTTTGATACTATATTTTATAAGAATATTCAAAAAGTGAGGGGATTTCATGAACGTTCAACTACAAGGTAATGAACAAATTACAAAATTATTTAATGACTGGTATAGAGCTATGTTACAGCATCAAACTACCCATGCAACAAAAATAAAAAAAGATATTGAAAATACCATCTCTAATTCAGAAGAAGATACAAACCTACAATTGTATTATTCACTTTTTAATTTCAGATACAAAATCTTAACAGATGGTTTAAATATTAATAAAGATGATTTTAATAAAATTGATTCTTTCCCACTTCCAGAGAATGGGCTATTTTCTTATTATTATCATTTTTTTAAGGCTATTCACAATACAATTATTGGAAACTACAATGCAGCAAAACACCTTTTCGAGAACGCTAAAAAGCTGCTAATACACGTATCTGACGAACTAGAGAATGCTGAATTTAACTACCGCTTAGCTGCCTATTATTATCAAACATATCAACCACTAGTAGCAATCCAATCTGCAAATGAAGCTAAAGCGATTTTTTCAAAACATATAAACTGTGAAATTAATGTTGCTTTGTGTGATAACATCTTTGGTTTATCTTGTATTGATTTAAAACAGTTTGAACAAGCTGAAATTAGACTTGATTCAGCATTAAATATTCTACAGAAGTATTCAGAGGAGACTTTATCATTAAGAGTACGACATAATTTAGCTTGGCTATATGCAAGTCAAAACCTTTCAGAGTTAGCAATGCGTCATATTTCAGAGGTTACAACTAAGCAACCAAATCACTTTAAAGCACTTTTTGTTGAAGCACGTGAATACTACAAGCTTGGAGAATATACCCAGGCTAAAGAACTTATAAAAAAAGGATTAAACATCTCAAATAAACTAGAAAACAAAGAGTTTCAATATCGTTTCATGATTTTAAGAGAACTAAATAATAAAACTTCTATAAATGATTTAGAAATGATAATTTTGGAAGGAATTTCTTACTTTAAAACAGAAAACCTTTGGGAATGTATACAAGAGTACACTGATGTTCTAGCAAATATGTTTTATGAAAAAGAAGACCATATAAAAGCTAATCAATACTTTTACATGGCCAATCAAGCAAGAAAAAAACATGAAGAAAAGGGAGCTTTGATATAATGAAAAAGATTAAATTGAGCATCATTGGCTTAGCTGTTATTAGCATCACAACTCTTGGGTTAAGCTTCACCTCAGAAACACCGAAAACACAGTTAGGATATGTAGCATTAAACATTGGGGACACCCCTGCACCACAAAGACCTGACCTTGTTCAATCTATTGACGTAAGTAAAGACTACAACTCAACAACAACTGAAAAAGCACTTTAAAAAATGAAAGACCTTCAATTAAGAAGGTCTTTTTAAATACGCTTATTTAGAATATTTCCCTTTCATGTAGGCTTTATTTTCTCATCAACTCCGCAATCCTCTTACTCTCCTCACTACCAACTTTCTCAAGTTTCTCCACAACTAAATTCCGTCTCTCTACAGAATGATTTTGACTTAACTTCGCTTTTCCTTCTATTTTATTTATCTTTATTTTGAATCCAACTATTCCCTTACTTAATCCTCCCATATAATTTGGATCTACATCATTAAGTGAGTAGGTGCTCTCTGGATCTTCATATTTATTTACTAAATCTTGAAGAGAATCTACTAATGTCTTCTCATCTTCAACAATTTCTAATTCACCATATACATGCACTGCAACGTAATTCCATGTTGGTACTGCATTGTTTGTTTCATACCATGACGGAGAGATGTAACTATGTGGTCCTTGAAATATAGCTAGTACTTGCTGAGTCCCAATATCTTTCCACTGTTCATTCGGTCGTGCGAAGTGACCATGTAAAGTAAGGGTCTCCCTATTTAGCAACAACGGCAAGTGCGTTGCATATGGTTCTCCGTTATGTTGAGAAAATAATGTCGCAAAGCTATTTTGTTCCATTATTTCGTACTTCATCTCTTCATCTTGTATTGCGAAATATTTTGGTATGTACATAAGCTCCCTCTTTTCCGCTCTTTTCTATTTTATTTCCTATTATATTTAGTAACCGCATCAATCAACAGGGCCAGTTTATATTTGTTTTATAATGGCAGCTTTCTATTTCAAAACAATAGGCAGCATGTATTCCATGCTGCCTTAGTTTATTTTTTCTAATATATTTGTAATAAATACGGTCTTACCTTCAATATAACTAGATCGATTTTTCGACTCTCTTGCTAACTCTTCCTTCAAGTTTCCATACTTATTAGCTACTTCAGTATGTTCACGAAGGTAATCTCGAAACGCTATATGCCTTCTCAACTCTTCACTATTTTTATCACACACATATAAATGATGTTCCATCCAAACTGTATTTCCCTCGTTCCATGGAACGAACATATCCTTTCTTCCAAATGCCTCTCTTCCTTTAAAGCTCCATTCTAACTGATGATAGTACCCTATCTTCTCAAGTTTTTTTACTACCTCATGAAAAATTTCGTACTCTTCTATTACAACATCAATATCTAGTATTGGTTTTGATGCAAGCCCTTTAACAGATGTACTCCCAACATGTTCAATGGATAAAATGCTGTCTTCCATCACATCGTTAATGAGAGTTTGTAGCTTATTAAATTCACTTTCCCATTTGATGTTATATTCTTCGATAGTAATTCTCTGTTTCAACGTATCCCTCTCCTCAAAAGCAATTATAATCTTTGAATATGAGTATCCTTAAAATCCGTCTCATATTTCAATCCATATCCAAACATTCGATCCATTCCAATATGTGCTGTCCATATTAAGCCAATCATTATAACGGTATCTATCTTAAAATAGACACCTATTAGAACAATTAATATGGATATGATATATGTATGACATACGTTATATATTTTCGCACCAACGTGATTATTGATCCCATACGCTAACATGGATAAATCCGGCGCAAAAAGGAATACAAAAAATATAATCCAACTAAACTCATATATTGAATACATATAAATCGTGGCTAAAAATACAACCATTCCTTCAAAATGTACAATACGTTTTTGCATTATTTATCATTCCTATTTTTCTATATTTATTGATACATTTTCATCGCTGAAAGTGTTCTTTGCATTTTTTGACCAGATGGTTGCTAATATTGGCCCTACAATGTTATGCCATACTGCCGCTAATACACTTGGGAGTGCAGCAGCCGGTCCACAATGCAAAATACTTTCCAGCTATATTACTTATCGCTTCTAGTACTTTCATCCAATCAGCCCCTATCTTTTAATTGAAACACCTTATTCGGATTCAAAATATTTTGCGGATCAAGAGCTTTCTTTATTTTCTCCATTACAAATAATGCTGCCCCATGCTCTTCTTCTTGATACTTTCGTTTTCCGATTCCAACGCCATGTTCTCCTGTACACGTTCCTCCTCGTTTAAGAGCATACTGAACGATACTTTCATTTATTTCGTCTGCCTTCTTCACTTCCTCTTTATCATTTGTATCAATCATTAAGAGTACATGGAAATTCCCATCCCCAACATGACCGAGAATACCGCCAATAAGCCCTACTTTATCTAATACCTCTTTCGCATGTTGAATCGCTCCAGCTAATTCCGAAATTGGCACACATACGTCTGTACTCATTAGCTTTTTACCAGGATAACTATGCACGTAAGAGTACGCTAAGTTATGCCTTGCATCCCACAGTTTATTTCTCGCTGCTGTTTCCATCTCAAACGCAATTTCTATACATTTATGATCAAGAACGATTTCTTTCGTAAATTCAATATCTTGCTTTAACCCTGCTTCATTGCCGTGGAACTCTACAAACAGTGTCGGTTCTTCTCTGTAACTTGTTTCATTGTAATGATTTACTTGTTTCATAGATAATTCATCAACGAGTTCAATTCTCGCGATTGGAATACCTGCTTGTAATATGTTAATTACAGCTTCTACTGCATCATTTATAGTTGGAAACGATGCCCTCGCAGCCATAACATGTTCTGGTATACCGTATACTTTTAAAGTTAACTCCGTGAAACATCCAAGTGTTCCTTCTGAGCCTACGAAAATACCATTTAAATGATAACCTGATGATGACTTCGCCGCTAAATTCCCGGTATGTATTACTACTCCATCAGCAAGAACGACTTCTAAATCTCGAACTTGATCACGCATTACCCCATACTTTACCGCTGTCGTTCCGCTCGCATTTGTAGCAGCCATTCCTCCTAACGTTGCATCAGCTCCTGGGTCTACACTAAAAAACAATCCATACTTTTTCAATTCTTTATTAAGCTGAGAGCGCGTCACCCCTGGCTGTACTCTCACAAGAAAATCCTTTTCTCTTATTTCAAGTATTTTGTTCATAAGAGAAAAGTCCATTGTAATTCCTTTTTCGTAAGGGATTACATGTCCCTCTAAACTGGATCCTACTCCAAATGGAACGACAGCTGTTCCGTGCTGACTCGCTATTTTCATTATCGCGCTAACTTCTTCGGTTGTTTTTGGAAAAACAACTACATCAGGTAAACTACTACTATGGTAAGATTCATCTTTACTATGTAACTCTCGTACTGTCATATTTATTACTACTCGATCTTCAGGAAGTATGCCTTTTAATTCATTTACTACATGTTCAATTGTTATTTCCATAATCAACTCTCCTTTTTAATTTTAAAACAAGTATACCATCTTTATACTAAATAATTAGAAAAATAAGATTATTAAATCTGAACATACAAAAAAGAACCTGTAGCACACGCTACAAGTTCTTTTTTACTACATTTTAAACGATTTCTTTATTAACAACATAAACCAAATTAAAGTAACTGCCATCAACGAATGAGAAAACCCTACAATATAAGTTAACCCTTTAAAGTCAGCTCCATTTAACTGAAGAAGCCCTCTCGCTGCTAGCGAACCTAACATTAATGTTAATGCAATGTTATGTAAAACAAACCACTTATTAAACCCTTGCACTTCATGAAATGCGAATACTTTTGCTAATCCTAAAGCAATTAAAAAGAAGAAAAAGCCAAGTACAAGTGTATGTGTATGCAAAAGATTTAACAAAGTAGATCCTAAAATCCCTTTATACTTACCATACTCCCTAGCGAAAATCCCTGATAATAAACCGATAATCAAATACGTAAACGATGCATTATATAATTTCTTCATTATGTACCTCCTTGAGTAGAATGTGTAGTGTGTCATATTTAGTAATAATGATAGTTATATAGTAAAAACTCCTAGTCACCTAGGAGTCATTGTATAAGTATCTCACTCTTTACAATCAATCCTAATTATAAAATATCTCTCTATACAAAACAAACGAACTTTATGTGAACAAACACCCCCATTAAAATATGTTGCACTTTTGTTTTACACAATCCATACTAATTGTTATAACTTTTTAAAGGTGGTGTAATAATTGATAGTTCTTGAAACCGAACGTCTAAATCTTCGTTGGTTTGATATAAAAGACGCTTCTTTTATTCTTGAGTTAGTAAACGATCCTGCATGGATTCAGTTTATCGGTGACAAAGGGGTTAGAAACTTAGAAGATGCAAAAAATTATATTGTAAACGGTCCCATCGATATGTATAACAAACTCGGATTTGGCCTTTACTTAGTAGAACGAAAAGAAGATCTCACTCCACTTGGTATGTGTGGCCTTATTAAAAGAGATTCATTAGAAGACGTTGATATCGGATTTGCCTTTTTAGAAACATTCCGTTCAAAAGGATATGGCTACGAGTCAGCTTCTGCGATAATCGAATACGGTGTACAAAAGCTCGGCATGAAACGAATTGTAGCAATTACTTCTATAGATAACATTGCCTCAGGAAAGCTTTTAGAAAAAGTAGGATTACGATTTGAGAAAATCATTTCAGATTCAGGAGAAGATTTAAAATTATTTGGGTATAACGCATAGTAAAAAAGGTCGCCTTGAATGGCGACCTTTTTTACTACTTTACTGATCTCGTAATAATACTTTTAGTTACATTATAGTTTTGCAGTAATTCTTGTGATTACCACTATTCCTTTCATATCACATTTTTGGAAATTCATAGAAATAAAACTTTCACTTCTAAATAAATTATATTAATATATTAAATAAAGGAAGTGAAAATAAATGGGACAACCGCTATTTTTATTAGTTCTTCAATTCATTGCATTTATATTAATTATTTGTATCGTATATGGAATCTTGTACAATACCGTATTGAAATTAAATATGCCTAAATGGACTGCACATATAGTAGCTACGGTATTTTCACTTGGTATCGCCTATCAAGCTTTTATAAATTTCATTTGAATAACCTTTTTAGCAATTACTTCTATTGTTGATGCAGTAAAGCTTTTAGAAAAGCAGGATTGCAATTTGAGAAGATTATTTCAAAATCAGGAAACGTAGCCATTTTTTTATAAAGTCTGTCCTGCGCAAAATAGTGAAGACGTTATTTTCGCTGAAAATGTGTTTGCATAACAAGAAATGAATTTAATTGATCCTGCAAAAATTTTATTTTAAATCAAAGATATGTAAGAAAATAAGCACATCCTGTTAAAAAACAGATGTGCTTATTTTTTAATTTCTATGCATTTTTACGTTTCAAGAAAATAACTCCACCAACAATTAACAGTAATGCGCCTGCAACCATAGAGATCCAACTTGTAAGATTAGTACCTGTTTGCGGTAACCATCCAATTTTAGATTGAATTTCTTGCTTAGGTTGTGGTTGTTCTTTTACTTGCTCGTTAGGCTGCTCTGGTGTTGAAGTATTTTTATCTGAATTTGGCTGTTCTGGTTTAGGTTGTTCCGGCTTTGCCTCTTTAAATTTCACTGTTTGTCCCTTATCTTCAATTTCAGCGTGAATAGCTACTAATATATTATCTTGATACAGTTCTTCAAACACGACTACTTCTTTACCTTGTAATGCAGAAGCATTAAATGTGAAATCTAGTGTGATAGAACCATTCTTCTCTTTAGCAATAAACTTAGATTCTACTGTTACTTCTTTACCATCAACTAATAATGGCTTGTTTGTTGCTTTATCCATCAGTTTACCTTTTACAACATACTCTTTGCCCACGATTAAGTCTTTGTATTCCACTGTATCTTGGATTGTTACAGATTTAGAAGCGTCTAACTCTTTAGAACCATCAGCTTTGTTTGTTGCTGTCGTTTTTACTGATGGCTTAACGAACTTAACTGTTTGACCTTTATCATTGATATCAGCATGTGTCGTAACAACTTTTCCGTCTTTCAGTAACTCTTCGAATACTACTACTTCTTTTTCTTCTAAACCAGTTGCATCAAAAGTGAAATCTAGTGTAATAGAACCATTTGCTTCTTTTGGTGTAAACTTCGTTTCAGCAGTTACTTCTTTACCATTTACAACTAATGGTTTATTAGTCTCTTTATTCATTAATTTACCTTTTAAAGTGTACTCTTTACCTACTTGTAGGTCTTTGTATTCCACTTTATCTTGGATTGTTACAGACTTAGACGTGTGCATTTCTTTTGTACCATCTGTTTTATCAGTAGCTGTTGTTTTTATTGAAGGAATCTTTTCATCTTTGACAATGTGTTTAATGATTTGACCATTCTCTTTAATTTCAAAAGAGAACGTTTCTTCATTTAATACATAACCTTTTGGTGCAACAGTTTCTTTATATGTGTATTTTCCAAATGGTAATTTTTCAAATTTAGCGATTCCTTTATCGTCTGTTTTTCCTTTTACTACTTCTTTTCCTGCTTCGTTATAAATCGTAAATTCTGCATTTGGAAGCTTGTTATTTCCGTAAGGTAAGCACCCAGCGCCTTTTTGTATTTCTACAATAGGTTTCCAAATACTCCCTCCCAAACCGTACGTACCCCTCTCGAGGTATACGGCTTTCCACCTATCCATCTAATCTTCCTGCGTGTAGGTCTCGATGGCATTTTTCACATAGAGCTAACGTTTTTCGCTGTCTGGCTATCATTTGTTGTTCCCATAGCTTTTTCCCCTTTAAGTCTTTTAACTTTCTTATGTGATGAATATGAATTTTAATTCCTTTTGACTCACACCATTCACATTTTTCAGCCAAAAGTCTTTCAGTTAGGCTAGTTCGCCATGTGTATGTTAATGTATTGGGAATTTCATCAATATTTATATTTTTATCTTTAATACTCTTGACCCACTGAAATCCCTCATGATATAAGAATCGTGTTTTTATTCCATTTTTAGTTTTATATGTAACAGCGAATTTTCCATTAATGTTATATTTTTTACGTATTTTACCGATTGATGTTTTATATTTGGCCGCGAAAGTTTTATACATGCTATATTCCATAATGTATTTAAAGTTATTGAGAGTACTTACATTACAGGCTAGTTTGAAATAGTTATACAGTCCTCTAATTTCAGCATTATATATACTTAAAATTTCAAGGTCGTCTTTAGTGATTAAGTAAGCCCTATGTTTAGGTTTCCATGTATTCTCTTTTGTAATAAAAAGAACATCTAAAGCTAGTAACTTCTCAAACCATATGTCTTTAGATAGTTGTAAATGACATACTCCTAGCTGCGTTCTTCTAAGATAACCTCTTTTCGTTTTCTTTACTTGTAAGGAGCGATTTATTTTAATATCATAACTGAGAAATTTAGCTGCTTTACTACTATGCGTGATAAGAGTTTTATCTAGGGATAGCTCAAGACCGAGGTGATTTCGAAGAAATTTATGTATATCTTCTTTGAGTCGTATAGCCTCTTCTTTACTCCCTATTACTCCTAGAATAAAATCATCTGCGTATCTGACGTACTGTAGCCTTTTATAGTTTTCATCCATTGGTTCGCCCTGAGATATAGCTCTTTTCATACTTGATATTTCTTTACATTTTTTCTTAATTTCTTGTTTCTTTTTCTCATCTAATGTATGCCAATGTTCTCTACATTTCCTTTTCAATGTCATTTCTCTGGCATGCAACGTCCCATACTGCTTTGTTTGTCGTCTTTTCTGTCCCCTATCAAAATTAAGTTTATATTTTTCAATATATGTATCTAATTCATTTAGATATATATTGGCAAGAATAGGGCTGATAATTCCACCTTGCGGAGTTCCACTATATGTATTGTGAAATACCCAATTTTCCATATACCCAGCTCTCAGAAACTTCCAGATTAGGTTAATAAATTTTTCATCCTTAATATTTCTACGCAATAGTTTAATGAGTATATGGTGATGAATATGGTCGAAAAAACTTTTGATATCTCCTTCAATAAACCATTTGACTCCATTGAAGGTATTTTTACACTGCATTAAAGCAGTGTGGCAGCTTTTATTTGGACGAAATCCGTGAGAAGATGTAGAGAAATGCTTCTCGTAAATAGCTTCAAGTATGTTTTTTACTATTTCTTGTATGAGCTTATCCTCAAATGAAGGTATTCCCAATGGCCGTTTATTTCCATTTCTTTTAGGAATATATACTCGTTTAACCGGTGTAGGCTGATACGTTTGTGCTTTAAGCTGGCTAATTAACTCAGCAATTCGGTCCACATTCATTCCATCTATCGTTTTGTCATTTACTCCCGCTGTAAGATTCCCTTCTTTCGCATACATCTTCTGATAGGCCAAATAATAAAATTCTGGGTTATAGAGATTGCGATATAACTTTTCAAATACGTAATGCTCTTTTGTTGCATGGGAAGATAGATTATCTAAAACTATTTTTGGATTTCTCATAGCGTCTCACACACTTTCCAATTTTGTTTTAAGATAGAATAGGCTGTTTCCCTTCGCCATGTATTAGGCTTTCCCCAACTCAGACTACTACGAAAACTCCGTTACCTTGTCAATTTTTCATGAGTCACACTTCTTGGCAGTGCCTTGAAGTCATTCTCAATAGCCTGTAATAATATTAGGCATTTTGATTTAGGTAATCCCCGTTTATCACTTTAACAACTGGCTTTCTACAATATCGGGTGTGACTTTCGCCTTTTTCCTCTTATGGAGGATGGGTGGTCCTGGATCACTAGGATTAAGAACGCGGACGGTATTCTTTTCCCTGCATAGAGTTTGGTTCCAACTCTATTGGGACCATGTAACGTTTCTAACTATCTTTCGCTACTAGCGACATTATACTCCCTCAGGCTATCATTCAAGCAGTTTAGCTTTCATCCTTGTTTGTAGTATTTCACCTTGCTCTTCAGTCTTGACGGGATAGTTCGCCAACTTAGAGCTTTATCAACATGCTATTGTCCCCTTCCGATTTCTCTTTCAGGTTAGTTGATTGATGATAGGGTATACATGTGATCTTTCCCTACATTAGTGCCACCTAATGATTTGTTAAAGCGACCCTACGGGCGCACATCAGCTACATCTACCTTTGTAATTTCTAGATCACCTTTGATAAGATGATTAACTGCCAATAACTCAATAATCTTCCCATGTTCCTTTATTTCGAACATAATTGGTTCTTTAACAAGAACGTAACCATGTGGAGAAGCCTTTTCTACAAATGAATATTTACCATACGCTAAATCTTTGACGTTAATCTCACCATTTTTATCTGTCTTATATTCCCCAACTACTTTTCCGCTTGCATCTTTTAGCTCGAATGCTGCACCTTCTAATTTTTTACTAATATCTTCATTATCTACTTTTAGTAATTTTACACTACCTTTCACTTCGGTATTTTCCACTGTAAAAGTAAGTGTTTTATTGTGCTCTTTAATTTCAAAAGGATACTTTGTTTTATTTCCAATATATCCATTAGGTGTTTTTGTCTCTAAGAAATAATATTTACCATACGTAAGACCTTCAACGTTTGCAATTCCATTTTCTTTTGTTACTACTTTTTTCACTTCTTTTCCATCTTCAGTGAAGACTGTGAATTCAACATTTGGTAAAATCTTTCCTGAATCACTAAGCTTTTTAATTTCGATGTTACCTTTTACTTTGTTATTTACTATTTGGACAGCTCCTGTTTCTCCTGTCTTAACTTCAATAGTTTGTGGTTTATCATCTGAAACATAGCCTGTTGGTGCTTTAATTTCTTTTAATGTGTAAGTACCAATTGGTAAGTTGTTTAATTCTGCCATACCATCAGCACCAGTCGTGATTTTTCCGACTGATTCATTATTTACATTAAAGACCTCAAATACTGCACCAGCTAAAACTTCTCCATTTTCTCCAACCTTTTTAATTTTTAAAGAACCAGCTGCTTCCCAATTTACTGCAAGATCACTACTAAGCTTTTCTTCATTTCTTTCTAATAGTACTGTAGCGTTCTGAACAGTATCCGTACCACGGTAAGCAATTGCTTGAACTTTAGTTAAATTAGCAGCAACACTTAAATTAAATTCACCCGTTTTTGTATTCTTAGGAATTTGGATACGAAATTTTTCTCCAACTGAAAGCTGATCTTTCACTTCTCCATTTTCACTAACAATTCTAACTCCATTAGGTGCATTTTTCGCTACTACCTTATAAGAACCACTCTTAGCATTTGTTTGTACTGAATATAGATTTGTTTCGAAGAATTCACCCTTTAATTCTGCTTTTTGCTTTTCAGCAGGAATCACATTCATAAAAACATCTTGAGTCTCTTCACTATTATTAGCATTACTAATAATAGCCTTAGCTGCTTTTTCAACATTTTTATTCTCATGTTTTAATTCATTTACATCGAGTTGACCTAATGCATTCCAAACCGCAAGTTGCGTTGCATAATGCGCTTCATTTTTATTAGCTACTCCCAGCTGTTCAGCACTTTTTTGCGGGAAACCATTTAATAAGACTCTATATACTACATTATCTGTTTTCCCCATTTCAGGAAGATCTTCACCATTTGGTGATTTTAATCCAAGGGTTAAGCAATAAGCAATTTGACCACTTGAATTTTTAATCATTTCAGTGCGAATGTACTTACCTAGACTATTACTATAACTCCAGTCCATTGATATTTCTCATGCGTCATAACCTCTGCACTATCCCTAGGTAAAAATACATTAAGGAATAATGCCAGTACTGATAATAATGTAAAAACTCTTATAATGACTCTCTTACCCAATTTTGTAACCTCCCTAGAATAAATTAATCCGAGTATATATCGCAATATCTAAAACATTCACGATCGACCCATTTATCATTATAAAACAATAAATTACAAATATTAAATAATTTTAATAAAATAGTCAAAAAATTTACACATTTTATTATTTATCAAGTTTTTTAACGAATTTACTATATACAAATTCTAAAACACGTCTACAATTTAAAAGACAAATATGTATGTTAAATATATAAATAGCAATTCCTTTACTCCAGTTATTAAGCTTTCCCCATATAATTTAGCGGAATGTTACATCATCTTTATTTTAATATGTTTTATAGTAGACATTCTCTAGTTGACACAATCTAGTAGGTTAGCAATGGGAATATCAAAATATATTTATAATTATTTTCTGTTTAATAGCAAAAAACAAAAAACGAACACCCTCTCCCAATTAGATAAGGTGCTCGTTTTCATTTTTATCGGTAATTCTCAATTCAATTTAGCTTCTTTCCAATAAGTAAAGATTAAATTAACTTAAAAACAAAGCGTTTTAAATTTAATTCATAGATCTTACTGAAACTTGGAATTGCCCCTTAGAACCATCATCATTTGAAACGTAAATTTTATATGTTCCATTCGGTAATGGAGATAAAGCATTCCGTACATTTGTAACATTAATTTGTTGTTCTCCAGGTTTTATATAACCACCAACAATTAGCTCTGTATTTGGACCTTTTACACTATATCCCATTGTATTTTGACCATTATTTTTCATAGAGAAGCTTAAGTCAGTACTCCCATCATATACGAAAGAAGTTACAGCCTCACCACTATAATCCATTGTTTGGGTTAATAATAAGTCTGCAGAAACATGTTCAACTACATGAATTGGATCATTCGTTTTGTGTACTTCTTCAGCATAAGTATTATTCCCTAACACACCAAGTGTTAATGCTGAAACTACTCCACAACTAAGCACTAGTTTATTTAACTTCATTTTAAGTTCCCCCTTGATGTTTGTATTCTATTACCATCATACATCCTTTTTTAAGTGCGTTTTTATGTAATAATTCATATCTATAAACCTATATATATTAACTTTCCGCCTTAATAGTTATTGAGAAAGCCACATAGATAAAGCTACAATATTACACTTCATAAAAAACATGTAAATTTTAAAGTCTTTTTCTAGCAACAGAAAAAGGAACTGGGCTTGGTACTATGATTGCTTATAGTATTATTAGAGAATTAAACGGAGATATAGAAATAGAGAGTGAATTAGGTAAAGGGACACGCTTTTCTATTAGTATCCCTTGCTAATGTGATAACAATTTTCTGTTTAGTTAATTACATAAATGAATTTTAAGAATCCCGCTAGCTAGCTTACTTATTAATTATCTTAAATTCATATGCGTTAATTAAATATAATAAGGATCAGAGCTTATCTATTGTTACAGATACACTCTGATCCTTTAGTTTAACTACATTAAACGCACTTAATATTTATAACTTTTCTTACATCGTGATGAAATACTAGTTCATCGATTTTATCTCATTTACTGATTAGATTTGTTTAATGTAAATATAATATCTCGCGATACTTAATTTGTTATTATCATTAGGGACATTTCCTGCAGTTGTTTTTTCATTAAAGTACAGACCTTGTGCCATTCATTGAAAAAGACAACTCCCTTTTTACTACTTCACTTCCACCGTATAATTCCCTGTTCCACCACCATACTGATACACATGTAAATAATACTTCCCTGGATATGTGTAGTAACTACCTACTAGTTTATTCCCTTGTTGCTGAGCATACGTAACATAATTATTTAAATCTGCTGCAGAATAAAGTACCCAGTTCATTCCGATATTATTTTCATTCGTTACGTTAATTTGAAGGTTTTTAGCATTCTCCACATTAATTTCAAAGAAGTCACTTGTATCGCCATTTCCTAAACTAGCACGTAAAACTTGATTTAACTGCAGTTTGTTTGCTGTTTGGAATGAGTTATTCGGTTCTTTTTCTACACTGTTATCTTCTTTCTTTTGAACAGTTACAGTCGCTGTAGCAGTATTAGTTGCTCCTTTATCGTCTGTTACCGTTAATTTCGTCGTATACGTTCCTTCTTTTGTATATACGTGAGTTGGATTTTGCTCATTACTTACTGCTCCATCACCAAACTCCCATCTATACAAAGTAATTTTCCCGTCTTCATCTTTTGATCCGTCGCTTTTAAATGAAATTGCTTCATTTACATTTCCACTATACGGACCATTTATAACTGCAACTGGTGCTTTATTCTCTGCACCTTCTTCTGTATTAATACCGTGAAACACAACATCATATTCAAATTGTCCTGATGCATTCACGCGATAATTTACGAAGTATGCTGTTACTGTTTTATAGCCTGTCCATTCCTTTACACTTAAACGTTTTAACGTATCATTAACGTTTTGTGTAATTGTTTTCCAATCTTCGTATTCTCCTTTTGCTGCAGTTCCTGTATATGTTCCTTGTAGTGTGAATGTATTAAAGAACTGTGATTTATTTTTCTTCACTGATACATTTTTCAATTTTGCTTCCGCTGTTATTTCTGCTGCAATATCTGAAACTGGCTTCGATGCATGATTCGCTAAATAATCGTCTGATACTAATGGCACATTATACTTCTCACGATTATCAACTAGCATTTGCATATAGTCTTGATATTCTTTATTTAAATTCGCATCTTTACTTAATGTAGAGCGATATGCATCATATGCTGTTACATCATTTTTCCTAATAAGATCATGTATTTTATCGAACATATCATATCTCTTATTGTACATATACGATTGTAAAGCAAAGGAATAATTATAGAAATCCCACGTTCCATACTTTGCATTTAACGTTCGCTCTGCCGTATAACGCTCTGCTGGATTTGAAGATAATCCTCCTATAATACTCTTTCTCGGTACAACATTATCCGTTCTCGTTGCCCCTGCAAAAAATTCAGCATTTCCTTCTTCAAACCAAGATAATCTTTCATTTTCATATATTTTTCCTTGTCCCCATAATCCTGGTACTTCATATCTACCTTGTAAATAATGCGTGAACTCGTGCCGGAATAATTCTTCTAAACTATAAATACTTTCTTCTGGCGTACGCTCATAAGTAAAGAACGTACCTGTTCCTTCTATATAAAGACCACCGTTATTCGTTTCATAACCGTACAATTGACGATTAAATTGATATTCTGCTGGGCTATTATAAATAACCATCGTTAGTACATCATCAGGATTTCCATTTTCTAAAGGTTGATCACTTTCAACCGTACGATGGAATTGTGCCTTCACTTCTTTTGCCGCCCAATATAAACGTTTTACTTTTTCTTCTGTCACTTTATCTCCAGCTTTTAAAACAATTGCCCCATCATCAAACGTATACGTTTTTGGCAAATATTTTTTCTTTCCATCTTCTCTTATTTGATCTAAATTCACCACTTTACCATTTGCATCTTTTCCGCCATAATTCGTTGCGATTTGCTCAGCAGCTACGAAATATTGCTCCCCTAAATACGGATAAATTTTCATCGCATCTGTTACAACTTGTAACCCTTTCGTTCCTGTACTATGGAATGTACCAAGTCTACCTGTATAATAAATGCCATTATTAATAAGCCAACCGTTTTTTGCTGTAATCGTTCCCATTAATGCAAAACGACTTAGTTCATTAATATAACTATCTATTTTCTGATACCATACTGTATCTTTCGGAGCTTTCCTCGTATCGTACAAATACGATTGAATGTCGTAATCAACACCTTGCATAATATCGTAAATAGCATTTCCAGCTGAAAGATTATCTACTAATGTAGAAAAATTATCATTATATTGTTTGAAAATTTTTGCAGCTGATGTTATCGTTTCCACATCACTCGAAGCGTTTCCTATTAACTTTCCGTATGATGATACCACTCTATTTTGCTCTAATGTACCCAGCTTGAAATTTGAATTGTTAGCTATCGCTTTTAATGCAGGTAAGCATTTATCATGATAACTCCGTTCATTTAATTTACTAAGTTCCGAATTATAAAATCCTAAATAAAATCCTGAACGCAATACCTCCACTAATGTCTCAATCCCTTTTGAATCATCCTTCGTATAGGCTTGTCCTTGCTGCTTCAATTTATCAATAATCGCCTGCATCCTACTATCATTTTGATAGAATGCTAGACTGTCTGTATTAAACTGAAATAGCCCCGTAATTTGCTCCCAATCAATTGTTACAAGTAAATCTACTAACTGCTGATTGCTTAATTGATTTAATTCAGCAATTGTATAAGTTTTCGCTACAGCTAATTGCTTACTTTCTTTTTTCACCTCAGGTGGTCTTTGTGATAAATCGGCAAATTGTAACCTTTTCTCAAAAGACTTGCTTTCGAGCACTTTCGATGAATGAGCTAATTCTTGTACTGGTAGTTGTACACCGACTGGCTCCATTTTGAGCACATTTCGATAAGAAACTTGCTCTCCCTTAGTATCTTCTGCCAAACTGACCCCTTGAAAACTCCCTAACATTAAACTAGCAAAACTTACCCCTACTAACATGTTCTTTGAATAGCCTTTCATGCTCTCCCCTACCTTACATTTTTAGTGTCCCGCTCCATTATTTTACTATTTTCGCTTTTTGTCCTGTATTGAGAAAAAATAAGGTAACGTTCACACATGTATCCATTCCATGTAAAATTAACGCTTGACTTTCCGTGCATTTTATATCAAAAAAGATAGATAATAGCAAAATTTCTGCTACATCTATCCTCGTTTTCAACACTATGATTTTAACTTTATAAACGTAACTTCCGGTAATGTTTGCATATGCTGAATAAACTCATTCTTTTCTTCTGACGATATATTTTTCAGCTGCATTCCTACCTTATAAACAGTTTCTGTACCTTGCTGTGAAGCTTCCACCTCATATGAGAGTATTGGGATGCCTTTCACTTGTAGTGTTTCTAATATTTGTTGTATCGCTTCATGTTTATTTACAAACATTTGCACTGTTATATTTTGTGGAAATAGAAATTGCACCTTAAAAATACGACTTACAATTTCTAAACCAATTAAAACGAGAATCGTCGCTCCAATGCCTACTACATACATTCCCGCTCCAATTGCTAATCCTATACCGGCAGTAGCCCATAAACCAGCCGCGGTCGTTAATCCTTTCACCGCCTGCTTTTGAATAATAATTGTGCCTGCACCTAAAAAACCAACTCCACTAACGACTTGTGCTGCAATACGACTTGGGTCTAGAGACATATGCTCTTCAAACACAATATCTGAAAAGGCATATTTCGAAACAACCATTATTAACGCACTTCCTACCGCTACGAGGAAATGAGTCTTTAATCCAGCTTCTTTCGATCGAATTTCTCTTTCAATGCCAATCATTGCTCCTAACAAGCCAGCAACACCGATTCGTATAATAAAATCAAAATCTACACTCACGGGCACTTCCCCCTTTCATTCATTATAGATAGATAAAACAAAAAATATCACAAACATCCATTTATCAACATGAAGGAATACCACTAAAATACACTTAATACTCCGGTCGTTTTATGTTAATATTTAAAATATTAACATAAAATAAATAACTTCTAATTTTAAACCTTCACTAATTTTCTAAAAAATAAAAGGTGAATTACATGAAATTAGGTTGAGAAACTTCAGAAAACGCTTTCATTTTGTATCATAATTTTTTATAAATACTACATAAACAAAGGAGCTTACTAACAATGAACGTCTCGTTACTTACACCTACTACTGATTTACAAGAAGAATACTTAGATTTCTATAACGAATGGAAAGATAGCGGTGAAACAATGATCCCGTGGGTTATCTCAAAAAATCCTGCCAACTTCCCAGCTATGGTTCAAGAACTTCTCGATGCGCATAACGGAATAAATATCCCTGAAACTTGGGTACCAGACTCTACATATTGGCTTGTTACAGATGAAAATAAAATTGTGGGAGCTGTTAATATACGTCATAGTTTAACCGAACACTTATTTAACGCTGGCGGTCATATTGGTTATGGCATTCGCCCTTCTGAAAGAAGAAAAGGTTATGCTACGAAGTTACTAGCATTATCATTAGAAAAAACGAAGGAATTAGACATCACGAAAGTACTTGTCGTTTGCGACGCAGTGAATACCGCTTCTGAAAAAGCGATTTTACATAACGGCGGGCTTCGTGATGATGATTTCACTGAGGAAGATGGGAATGTAGTAAGAAGATATTGGATTGAGCTATGAATGATCACAAATAAGCGAGAAAGTGATTATACACTTTCTCGCTTATTTTACACTGCTTCTATTTCAAACTGCACTGTAATACCACTTGGATCTACCACCACAAACCCATTTGTAGTTTCATTTATTTCATGTTGTTTTTCTATTAATCTTTCTTTCACTTCATCTAACGCTTCTTTATACGGTAGTACAATCGTATACACCTTTAGCCCAGTTGCATGTACTGGTGGGTGTGGATTGTTTACTCCGTTCCACGTATTTGCACCAATATGGTGATGATATCCCCCTGCTGAAATAAATAAGCAATCCTCTTCACGCTGTTGTACTTCAAAACCTACTGTTTCCACATAAAATTCATGTGATTTCTCTACATCAGCTATTCGTAAATGTACGTGCCCAACGACAGTATTAGCAGGCAAACCATCAAACTCATAATCAACGAATGTTGCCAATTCTTTTAAATCAAGTGGTGTACTTCCTCCTGGCCCTTCTCCCCATCGATCGCGCGGACGGTCTGCATAAATTTCAATACCATTCCCCTCTAAATCTTGCAAATAAAAAGCTTCGCTATATGTATGATCACTTGCACTATTAAACCTTGAAATTGGTAAAATTTCATTTGAATATGTATAACGCCCTTCTTGCTCAGCCGGGCTGTCAATTACATTCTTATTACGAAGAACCCCAAATAGCGCAGAAGCAAAAGCTTCACGAGTCGGAACTAAAAAGGCTACATGATATATACCAGTCGTACGCGGTTCTTGCAGTACCCCGTCCTCTAACTTTTCAAGAACAAGTAACGCATTCTTTCCACCTTTTCCAGATAAATATGCTTTATTCCCCTCTTGCTTAATTACCTCTAATCCTACAACATTCTCATAAAAAGCAATTTGACGCTCTAAATCTTTCACTTTAAATTCAACATGACCAATACGTGTTTTCGGATGAATTTTTACCATGAATAACTTCATCTCCTTATCCCTATATTTTCCCATTACATATAACCGTTACTATGAAGGATACAACTAAAATCATCCTATGTAAATAAGAAAAGTCAGAATTTACATACATTTTTATTTTCATAATAAAAAGCCACCTTTTCTAACTTTTAGAAAAGATGGCTTTTTAACTCTTATCTCATTTTATGTACTTCAGCAACTAGCTTTCCACCCTGAATGCCCATATAAAGCTTCACAGGTGCATCATTCGTATTTTCAAATACTAAATCTAAGTATGGATATGCAATTGTAGCATCTCTTCCTTGTGGAACATAACCTACCGTTTTAGAATGTGTAGTTCTCTCCACCATTTTCAGACCAGCTTGATCTGCTGCATTGTATAAAGTTGAAGATGTTTGACAAACACCACCGCCATATCCATCTACTAATTTACCATCAACTATTTCTTTCCCTAATTGATATCCTTTATCTGGTGTTGTATCACCGATTAATGAATTAAAAGAGAAACGGTCTCCTTTTGCTAACACAACTCCATTTATGCTCGCTGCTGACAAACGAATATTCTCAATACGGCCACCTGTTGAACCACCTAAATTCGTTTCATATCTACCAATTACCGTACCATTTCCTTGCGCATCACTTAATGTTGCGACTGGTTTTTTCTCCACGATCGGCAACTGATACGTAGCATCCCACATACCAACATTTAACAATTTATCTACTAATTCTTTTTCCATTAATTCATAAGAAGGTTTTCCTTCTTGCCAACTTCCATCAGGTGCTATACGTGAAGGAACCATTTTTTTGTCGACGCTTTTTCCAACCTCACCAACAACCTTTGTTACAGACTTTTTAAATTTCGCTTCATCTTCAAAATAGCCTAAACTAGATAAATCTAATTTTTTCACTTCAGTACCAGTTCGACCATCAACTAAACTAATAGTATCCTGCACTTCTGCTTTAGCCTCTACAGTATGCCCACCAATATCACTTACCAATGCAACATCACTTACTTTTGCACCACAGCCACTCATTATAGCTACACATAACACCCCAACCAATATACCCTTTACTTTACGGAACAATATACTCTCTCCCTTTCCCCAACATCACTATTATGTATTTATTTCATTTTTATGTATGTTTTGTTACAATCATTTTACAATATGTTTATAAAATGTTACAAGTTATTTTTCACTCTATATAAATTACTCTTTTCTTTTATAAATGTCTATACATATTTACATAAAAGTTTGAGTTTGATAGAATTGTAACTTTTATGTAAACTTTCTCTTTTATCCAGTATATACCATTAAGCAAAAGAAATACAAATCAAAAACCCTCAAGCTATTTTTTATAAAGTGAAACTGTAATCAGTGGGGGTTTTACGGGCATCCCGATCTTCTTTGTTTCTGCTGAATTTTGACATGGGGGTCTTATTGCCCAGCAAATAGCGGGATAAAGAGAAATCCCGTCAACATAAATAGGTATTTGCCGTGCCACCACTCCGCTTTTGCACATACATTATGGTGAATTCAACCTATTTTAAAGAAATGGAGGATGTTATTATGTATCCCTACAATCCATATGATCCATATAATCAATATGCGTACCAACAACCACAGTATGACTTACAAACACAATATCAATCTTATATAGATCAAGCAGAGCACACGAATCCATATGACCAAAATAGACAATTCCAACTTCCAATCTCTTTTCCTGGCACTGGAAATCGTCAATTAGAAAGACGCGTAAATGAGCTTGAACAAAGAGTTCGTCAACTAGAAAATACAGTTGAGCGCCATACACGTAGACTAAACCGCTTAAACCAACGTTTACGCACAGTAGAAAACAGACTAAACATTCCATTCGCAGCATTAGAAGACGGATTTTAATCGAGAAAATAAAGATTATATAAAGGAAGGGGCTTCCCCTTCCTTATATAAATTGACGAAAGTTTTTTCCATCTCTATACTGATAAGAGTTAATGAAATGAAACAAGGTGATAAATATGGATTTTGAAATAAATTATCTTTCCTTTTATGTTGTACAAGTAGAAGGAAAAGGTGAAGCAGTTGATAAACGCTACAAACATTTTCAAACTTTAGACGCTGAAGAATATGAAGATAGTTCCTTAAAAGAATTTTTGAATGGTGAGTTATTAAAAATATCGAAGCGAAAAGTAGAACGTCATGCAAAAACAGAACAAGCCCCAACAAAAATTGGTCGCTTTATTGTAGAAGAAGGGCACGAACTTGATTCAAACCCTCATTACAACCTTTTTAATCGTATTCGCTTTGCAGAAACAAAAGAAAACTTTAAAGATATGAGCGAACCTCTCGTTTATACATATCTTGACACAAGCGCTGTACGTGGTGGTGTATTTTTAATTGCTCAGGCAAAACTACGCAAATACTTTGATGATCCATTCGTATTCGTAATGAAATGCGACTTTGAACCAAAGGTTGCTTCTATTTCTGATGAATCAACACTGATTCGTAACGTTGAAATGGCCATCACAACAAAGAATATGAAATCTATCCAATATCCGTACATGCCTGAAGAAGGTATGGTTGAAGTAGGCGAACTAAAAATACACCAAGCATCACATGCCCGCTACTTTGAAGACTTCTTAAAATTCGTCGAATATGAACGCTCTATGCCTGAAATTATGAAAACACAAGTAATGGACATGGTATACGACCAAATTGAAGATGTATTTGAAGAAGGTACGGAAGAACGCGAACAATTCGACCAAGCGATGGAAGTATGGGCTGCCAGTCCGAAACGCGAAATTATGGAACAATTTTCAACCGAAGAAGTAATGGAAGCAACTGCTCAAATCGTCGAGCATGCTCCTGAAGTCGAATTAAAACTAAAAGCAGATCATATCTCTGTGAAGGCCCTGCTTGCTGATTTCGGGGATCAAATACATATTGCGAAGGTAAATGATCGATATGTACTTATGATTGAAGCAGACACACTTACATTTGAAAAAGGCTTCTCTCCTATTGAGTTTCTGAAGCCAGATGAGCTGCAAGATGTGATTGAGCGGATTGAGAATAAGGCTTCCCTTATCCCGCAATACTAAAGGATTTAGTCGATATTTATTAACGTTATAGAAAATCTACTAGTGACCACAAATGTTGCCACGTTTGTGACCATGTTTTAAAAAAATAACAGGTTAAATATTGAATGTTAGCTTCCATACTAACGATTTATTGAGCGCTTTTAATTAGCGCTCTTTTTGTTCTTTCTCCTTCTTGTGTCCATTACGTGACCACATAAAATATACGGATACTGCCACACTCTAGTTTCTTAACAATTGTATCCATAACCACCCACTTGTCCGACCACTTTCTTCTATTATATATCCATTCTGTCCCCCTCCACTATATTTACCGACTGTACTCTCGGTAATCTACGTCAATTTTCGTCCTCCACCACTAACACCTAACCGTAATCCCTCCTCCGTTTTATCAGTAAGTTATCTCGTTATTTTCATTTAAACTTTACTTATGCCTTACTCCGTTCCCCAACTACTTACTGATCCGTTTTTCCCTACTCTTAGTTAGCGGCAGTTACTACCGTCCTCCGCCTATCGTAGCCAGTGGCGTTAACTTTCGTTTTTGCCCTTGACTTTAAGGTTTTACGTTTTTTATCATGCCGAAGCGAAGTTAGGAAAACGGCTGGCAGGCGAACTTGTCCCCTACGTCGCTACGTTAAAAAATAAACGAAGCGCGTAAGAGAGACAAGCGTCTTATACGTTTCATTTCATGCCTTGCTTTGTCAGTGTTCCGTATGTATAGACCCTATTCACTTGGCGATTTTCATCACACACGCCCTTCGCCAAAGGCTTGTCCACTACACAAAGCCACCCCTGTGCAACAAGCTGAACGTGTTCCCGAGCACCTTAATGCTCATGGCTACCACCCGAGCCGTTATAGGTCGCTCTCACCCACCCGCAACGCATGAATAGGAATACGTTACGGGACGCTATCCTTGTAGAAGCATACTCAGTACTTCCCGCACGACCGATAGCAAGCCAACGTCAGTTTTTAGCGTGGTTTACAGGCAATTCCACGTTCGGAAATTACCTCCTCGTTTCCTAAAAAAGACAATAGGAAACTAAGCCCCGTGTATTCCGTTTTTAAAAACGAATGATTACATGAGGCTATTCGGAGAAATTCCGTTATTCAATTGTCTTTCTGCATACGTGAATTCACGTATTAAAGTACATAAGCAATAAACATATCGATAGCGTACAACGTACCACCTACTCCGAAGATTCCGTAATACCAGACACGGTCAGATAACGTCTCAAGACCGAAGTAATTGTTTAGCTTTGCGAACATAATGCGTTACCTCCTCCATCTTCGTTACGTAATAACTGAAACATACTAATAGTTGTTTTACTAATCGTCTGTTTTCTAATTGACGGTCCAGCTTTAAGTACTACGTGAGTAAATACGTAATAGTTCGCTTCTGTTTCGATGTAAACAATCGTATGTGGGTACCCTCCAATATTTAGCTTACGTACTTTAAACAGTAATACTCCGTTTTCTATCTCGTTTGAATCTACGTTGCTAGTAATCTCATGTTGTAATCCTACGGGTAATTCCTCGAAAGTTATGAATTGAATAGCGTTCATTAACGATTTAAACTCATTCATTCCGTTCATCCCCTTTCACATTACGTATGTGTAATTCGTTATTTATGATTTCATATTACACTTGTGTAATTCGCAAGTCAATAGTTATTGACGAAATAATTACGAAACTGTAAGATGTAACTAAGGATACTTAGGACGGAGGTACTACTATGAAAGTGACGCCACGTTTGTCGGAGATTTTAGCGGAACGTAACTTACGTCAAAAGGATTTAGCGGAGATGGCCGGTACGACAGAAGCTACAATTAGTCGGTTCAGTCGTCAATCTCGATATGAAATCGAAACTTTGATCCGTATTAGTAATGCGTTAGAATTGAAAATCGAAGATTTATTCGTTGTGGAGGACGCTAAGTAAAGCGTTCTTTTTTATTGGAGAAATTTACCGTAACATTTGATATACTGATTGTAGAGAAATTACGGGAGGGGTTACTGTGGAGTTACGAAAAACCGTGGACGGCGAATCATTTATTATGGAGATAGAGCGCGAGAAATCGTCTAATACGAAACGTGCTATGCGCTTAGTTTCTATGTTATTGGGTATCGGTGGTTTTTTACTTTCGATGCTACTATTTATCACGATAATAGGAATCATATTTGCTATTCCACTAGCAATAGCATCAATGGGACTTATTGCTGTATCGTTAGGATATCAACGTGTAGAATGTCCGAACTGTAACCGTAAGCAAGCAATCAAGAAAGGTATCGGAAATTACACTTGTGGTAGTTGTAAAAAGAATACATTAATCGAATGGAAATAAAAAAAATCGACCGCCCTCCACAGGCGGTCTTTTCTACGCTCATTAGCGTATACTTACATAAGTCGGGCTAGCCGTGATGTAATACGTATTTCCTTTCGAATTGTGCACGCGGTATTGAGGCGAACCATTTACATCAACTTTAGCATCGAGAGTAAAACCGAGTCCTGCGTCAACAGTGCCCGCTAGGTATGATTTATTCCACGTAGCTTTTGTATAGAAGTTCAAGTCGTTTACTTTCGATACGACACGTTTACCTACAACGTTAGTATTCTCGTTATTACTCCCTTTTTCATAACGAATATAAGACGAATCATACTTAATCCATTGGTCACCGCCTAAGTTTAACCACTTACCGTTAGGCCCATTTACTTCGCCCCAAACTTGGTATGCTTCCGGTTTATTTAACTTACGAATCTTAGAAAAATCAGCGCTCGGGCCTTTTCGTAAGTTAACGTTAGTTCCATCGATGTATGCGACACCGTTAGATGGCGTTACAGAGACGTTAGGTTTCTCAACCTCTGGCTTAGTAGGTTTTCCCGGTACTACAACCGACACTTCGTTATTGTCGTACGCTTTCTTTACATCAGCACGTAACTGAGCGATAGATACACCGTGAGAAGCTAAGTATGCACGTGGGTCTTCGTGATCAGTACCGCCTAGTTTTTTCGTTACATCTTCGTGAGTCCAAAGACCTTGTTCGACCGATAGACCGTTATCTTTCAGAATCTTAGCTAGTAATTTAACGTAACGCTCATACGAAGATTTAAATTTCGCTGGATTACTAGATTCAGAAAGCTCAACGTGAACAAATCGTTTATTTGCCGCTGGCCCTGCCCCATAAGCGATATATTTCGTATCCGCAATTTGAATTGTTTCGTTCCAGTCTACCGCAAAATGAACGAATGCATTTCGCCAAGTCCTAGCTTCATAGTTTCGGATATTAATAGCAGGCGCTTCCGGAGTGGCGGTTGAATGGGCAACGACACCTTCATAGGCACCGACTCCATAGCGATAGGATTGCTTAGGTAGGTCCGGAATGAGCATACGGTTAATCGATTCGGCAAACGCCCCACCCATGAATGAAAAAAAGACTACCATTACGGTAGCCATAGAGATTAATAGTTTGTTAATACGTTTCACTTTACGTCCTCCTTCGTATTTAAAATCTGTTTGATTTCCGTTACATCTTTCGATAGCGAACCAAATGCAGAAGCTTGCGTTTCGATTACCTCCTGGTTCTTCTCGATTACCGCTTGGTATTTGCCTTCACGCTCCTTGCTCTCCTTACGTGAATCGAAAAATAACCAAACAAAAAGGACTGCTAAGAGTCCTTGTGATAACGCTAATTTAAAGACTTCTTCCGGCATAAACATCGTCATCCTCCTTTATGGGCAATAAAAAAAGACCAGCTATTGCTGCTCCTGCTCTGTTTGTATGTTATTTTCATTAGTTGGTGTTGGCGGTTCTTGTGATGGATAATTTCCAGTGAGTGATGTATAACACTCTAGGCAAATATTTTTTTTCGCAAATCCCATATCCAATTCATATAGGCGTGCTCCACGTTTACATATTTCACACAGCGTAGCAATTCGAAACTTTACTGTCCCATCCATCTCTCTCCATACTTCAACCCTGCTAACACCGTTTAGAAGACCTGCATTATTTAACATATCAGCAGGTATTTGAACAAAAATCCCTGTCTCTGTGCGCTCTGCATCCACCAGCCTCCCCACAAAAGGAAAGCCTTCACCTGCTTGAAGTGGCATCATTTGATTCTCATTCATTCTTATTTCTCCTTTCTATCCAAGTGCGTTAAATTTCCAACCACTTGGAGTACTTGTATAAAAACCAGCTCCAGCATTACCGTCTGTAAAACGAATATGCCCCCATTGTTGGAATCCGCCGCCACCTAAGTTAACTCCCTGCATTGCTCGTATATTCCTAAAGATTTTAACTTCTTTTTCTGTACTTATATCAAACGTTTGTCCGTCTGGTGCTGGAGATATATTGTTATTCACACCGCCTACAGCAAGTCCGTTGAAAGGCTGAATACCATCTGCTCTTTCTGCTGCAGCACGATCCCAATTATACATAGATGCATATTTCCCACTGTATAGCGTTACACCACTTACACAAATCGCTGTCCCTTGTCTCATGTCAGCATTTCCAGAACAAACTTTAATAATCAATGCATGTTGTTGCGGAATATAGTTTGTTGGCACTTTGAAAGTAAAAGAATACCTTCTGATTTCTCCGTAGAATGTAGACGGCTCAGGGAAGTCCATCTTTTGTTCACTCAATATGTCGTAACTTACGTTGTCTCGGAATTTAACGCAGCATACGTGTATTCTCGGTTTTCCTGTCTTACGCACGCCATTTATCATAGCAGTTCTAAAATGAGCTGATGCTGTATATTCGTTACCAGGATGTATACCGTTATTCACGATTGCTTCTGGATAGTTATACATATCTACTCTTGCGGCATTCACCATTTGCTCGTAATCAAATATATGTGTATTCTTTTCTATTACGACATTTCCCCAGGACTTCCAAGTAAGACCGTATCCACCTTCAAATCCATAATAATCGTTATGTCCAATGTTTTTCTTTGTAACACTAGAAAAGTCGGGATCTGCTATTAAGTTTCGTCTTGATACTGCAGTTGTTTTTGTTCCCCATTCGTCTTGGAATAGGAAGTCTAGCATTTTAACAGTTACACCATCTTTATCAATGGTAATTTTATCACCGTCAATTCTAATGAGATTCGTATCAATACCTTTTGTAGTTAACCATTTCACCATTGTATCGGCATTAATATTCAGTTTCTCAGCATCGATTGTAATCTTACCAGGTGACATATTGATAGAAGTAATGATACCATCTTTTAAAATTTTTGCTAAGATCCCTTCATCTAATACTTCTAACCTAGATTCTGTTTTCTTTACATAGGCATTATAGGTCTCATTAATAAACGTTTCTTGTTTTCCAGAGATGATTGAAACGCCTTTTTCATTAGCACTAATACTTCTTTCTAATTCTGTAACTTTTTTAGTGTAATCTTCAGTTGCTATCTTATCGGCCACTTCTTCCATGATTTTATCTTTATCTACAATATCAACGGGGTTCTCCATAAATGAAGAAGGTTTATCGCCGATCTGCAACATAGGTTGAGCTGCCCACAGCCTTCCATTTCTACGCAGCCAGTATTGTACTTGTACTTTTTTCGTTCCGTCTACAAGTAGACCAAACACATGATGTCTTACCCACATTCCTTGTGTTAACGTAATATCTTGTCCGTATTGCTTTAACACATTTCCATTTGCATCTAAACATTTAAGTTCCATTTTCGCACCATTATCAATGCTAGACTTATTATCTGTATAAAAGTATGCAGAAAAAACGTAATTCCAACCAGGTCCTGCATTTATAACTTCATGTGATGCACCCCTGTATACGTCTGCTGTATTTCCTGTGGAGATTGTACGAAGTGTATTACAACCCTTATATAAAACGGTTGTATCTCTTGTTGTACCTGATTGAAGAACCCAATATTTTGTGTCATTCTTCAAAAGAACATTCCGTAATACAGTTTGATTACCGATTCCACCAACATACTCTTCAACATCTTTTATTTCAACTTTTCCTTCCAATGCTTTTGCAGTTGTTTCCCATCCTGCCTTAGCCTCCTGCAACTGCTTCCCTTGATTGGTTTGTATTTCTTGTAAGCTAGTAACATTTTGTTTAATGCCAGTCGCATCTTTTTCTACAGTAGCAACACGCTTATCAAATCCACTTTGATTATTCTCTACTTTTGTTATTGTTTCTTTGATACTATCTACACTTTTTGTAATTTCAGTGGTTTTCTGGGTGAATTCATCGGTTGTTACCTGTTCTTCAGGCGGTGGCGTCCAATCCTGCGGCTTATTCCCTTTATACAAGGCAACCCATTCCACAATAGATTTTGTAGTACTACTCGGATAATTATATAAGCTTAACTTTCGTTCATTTCCACTTGTAGCCGCAACAGCTTTGAAGGTTACATATGTTATTCCATTAGCGTAAACACTTGTTACATATCCAACATTGCTAGACCCGCCATTCTGCCAAATTCCAAATTTCTGACCTTGCGGGACACTCCCTTTCATTACAAAGGTATATTCCTCACCTGTAGAGAAATTTTCAGTAGAATTATATTGGTTAATTAAATAATCGGTCTTCTCATATTTAACATTTGATTTTAATAAAAGGTTACGTCCACCAGCTTTATCGCTATTAATCTTTGTTTCTACACTTGTTAATTTTTCACTAATCTTTCCTGCTTGTTCTTTAATTTCAGTTGTGGTTTTCTTTAGATCATTAGTTGTTTGCTGCACATCAGAAATCGTCTTTTTTGTACCTTCTACAGTTTGTTCGACTGTATTTAATTTGTTACTGATTTCAGTATCTTTTTTTGTTAACAATTCAACAGAAGTTTTAAATCCATCTGCGGTTTGCTCTGATTTCGTCATACGTTCAGCAAGTTTCCCTTGTTCATTTTGAATATTGCTAACAGTAGTATTTACACCTTTGATACTGTTTTCAATCTCCACTGTCTTTTTAGTGAAATCAGTTGTTGTTACTTGATCTTCTGGCGCTGGTGTCCATGCTGTAGCAACGTTAGCTAATTCAAGTTTGACGTTTTTTACATACGCTGTACCTTCAATACCTTCGCCACCATATATATACAATCTAACAGCTTTAGTAACGTCAAATTTTTCATGAAGTTTCATGGTAAACGCATAGCGTTCCCATCTATTAACTTCACTTACGTTAAGCAGATACTGACCACTGTGAAAGCTTTGTGCTGTGTTACCTTCAATGAAATGATGTAACCCACCGTTTATACGGAAACCTTTTGTATCTGACCAAATATCCATACTAATAGTAATTTCTTTACCTGCGACATTATTTCTCGCAAATTCTGCAACCACATCTTCAGCTATACCCATCCATCTATTTTTTTGACCGATTATACTGTTTTTGTTAATAAACGCTACAACTGGATAACCGAAAGTAGTTATATCTAGATGGGCATGATAACCTTTTGTTGGATCTGCTACACCACCGTTATACCCACTTCCCCAGCCAGATGCCTGAAGGTTACCATTTAACGATTTGTCCCAACCTATAGAATCATTAACAATATAACTAGAAAAATTAGAGTTTTTAAGAGAATTTCGTCCATCTAGTTTTGTATTATCTACTTGCGTTTTAAGTTCTGTAAGGGTCTGTTTCGTCCCCTCAGCTGTTGTCTTAATCTCGTTTGTCTTCTGCTCCAACTGTGACAAGCCTTCATTTGTTTTCTTTAATTCGGACTTCTCCGCTTTCTGTGTAAGAGCTTCATTCGTTTGACCCATCGATGTATTAATATCCTTGAACTTCTGTACGTTCCCTTGTTTATCAGTTTCATAGATTTGTTTCCCTATAAAACCATTGTTAATTTCCTCTTTTGTAAACACTCCAGATTTATCGGCTTTATCTTTTAACTGTGTATTAATCCATGTTTGATCCACTTTTCCATTGACTTGCTTTTGAACATCCACTATTTGTCCAGCTATTTCTTGCGCTTTACCTTCCACACTTTGAACCTTTTGATTTAACTCCGTTTTGGCGGACTCAATATCTTTATTCACCTGCGCAAGTGTTTCTTTCTTAACAGATTCAACATCAGGTACAACCGATTCCCAAGCTGCTCCTGTCCATATTTTTAAAATACCAGGCTTTCCATTGCTAATATCACGCCAAAGTGTCTTATAAGGTTTAAGTCCTGTTGTCGGTGGATTCTTAGCTTCAATGATGTCTACCGTGTTATTTTTAAGATTCTCTTGCACTTTTTCAGCCAATGTTTTCGCTGCTTCGGATTCTTTCTTAGCATTACTAGCTGTTTCATTTGCATCTTTCACTAATTTATCTAACTGATCTATCAGCTCTTGTTTATTGCCTAATGACCCTAAGATTCGATTGTAAATTTTTCGTAGTTCTTCGTTTGGATCATTAATTTCACGATAATCACCAAACACATATTTATCTTGTGTAGGGTCCGTAAAAGATTCATCACCAGCAATTACACGTGCTTCAAGGTATAACTTAGGTGTGAATCCTGTATCTTTGATTCGGATCGTATCGCCCTCATTAATTAGTTCATGTGCTAGCCCGAAAATACGTCCAATCGATTGTGCTTCTACTTCATAAGAAACGGAAGAATTGACACGTTTTTTTAATTCTATTTCCATTAAAGTCATTAAACGTTTTGGAGTCATGTCTAATTCTTCTGTTTCTGGTGTATAAAAACCAAATTTATGTTTACCACGTTCATTCCATCGTTGAAATGCATCATTATCAACAATATAGGGAAGTCCCCTATTGATACTTTCAATAGTAATTACATTATCGCCTTCACCTTTCACAAAGCCGACTAGTGCTGTACAAATGTCTCTTGAATGTTCAATACGTGTAACACCTATTAAATCTTTCCCCAGTTCTATTTCTTTCCCTGTGTCTCGACCACGCCTTTGAATCATATCAACATACCATCCAATTATTTGTGAACCTTGAATCTCAACGCGGTACTGGATTTCTAATTTAAATAAAGAAGCTATTTTCTTTAAAAACGTTAACGGATCAATAAATTCATCAATAGTCATAGTGTGGAATGAAGAATAATCCGTTATTCCACGTTGCCATTTTGAATCGGCAAGAGCGATATCAATAAACGTATTAACTGTTTCGCTCTCTATACGTTGAGGTTTAATAATTCCATCTTTAGCTATTTGAACCCAGGCACCAGAAGCATGTACGGTAATTGATCTATCCTTTGAGTCTTTTTCAACTTCGTTATTTATAACATACGGAACAATACGACCATCACGTACCTCCTTTAATACTAAGTTCTGCTGTTGTAATGTAACTGCATGTGGAGTTCCATCAAAAGTTTTGAACTCTAGCATATCAATGTTGTTTTTGATTTCCCAATGGCGTTTATCATCCCAATAGTCCTTTGATTGAATGACTGATATAATCTGATCTGTTTTGAAATCAACAACATGAAGTATCCCACTTGGTGTTCTCATCTAAATCGCTCCCTATATTTAATCTTTGCTGTTCCTATATCGGAAGGCATGATTTCAAGTTTATTAGTACCTTTATTGATAACAGGAAAATTACTAAAAATATCTTTTATGTCAATAGCGTTTTTCCCTTCAATACTGACATGACTGTTTTCTGTATCAATCACGACTTTGTCACCAACATCTACTATATAAGGAGGTGTATTTTGATTATTTAAATTCACTTTCCAAAATTTCAAATCAGAAACTGTCATTGCTTCTACTGGTGGAACATCTTGCCACTGCATGATACTAATCTGTATTTGAGCTGCTTTTTCCATATGTTTATTGTCTTTATCGGTCCATCTTGCAAAGCGCTCTGCATCATCTTTTTCTGTTCCAGGAAGGAATTTCGAAATATACGCTTCCCATACATTTCCTGTTCTAGCTATCCACAATCGTCCAAAATATTGATTCCATGTATTCGGATAATCACCACTCTCATAAATCAACCCTGTTTTCCCTGGCTTGTTATCGTATCCAATAACCATCGTTCCAAAATTTTGTTCAGCTTGCCAATAGAGGTCATTCATGGCAATTTTTGAAAGAACTTTGCTGTTTTCATCGAGTATCGCTATCTCAACTCGTCCCATTTCATTGATCTTTTTACTTTTACATGTAACGTGGGCTTGCATAATAAAATCTTGTACTGGCCCACCAGGGATACTCTTTTTAACAGATGCGCCATGCCATCCATTACTCGAACCATAGTCTGAACAATAGAATTGGTAACTATCTGTTTTCATTTCACCAACTGGATTACCATCTTCCATAGAACTAACCTTACTCCACCCCACAGTTGTGGACATTTCATCCCATATAAGACGTTGATTTCTTTCTATAGGCAATTGCTCTATTTTTAATGGCATTCCAATACGGAAATAATCTCGATCACTTAAAGATGCCCCACTGAACCATACATCTAAAAACGTGTTTGGTTTCGTAATATCAATCTCAATGATAGGGTTAGAATGGACAGTACCTTTATTTTGGATATTAGCAACTAATCCATTAACTTCTTTTTTAAAATCAACCGTTTGCTCTTTTCCTAACTTATACGGCATTGGACATATTAGTGTAATAGTCGCTTGATGAATATTAGATTTTTCTAGAGTCTCCGCTACAGATTCCTTAGTCCCGTAATACACAATATCTGGTTCGTCTGTGAAGATGATTTTTACAGGTTCCTCTGTATCTAATAAACCATTTAATTCGTCTATTCGTTTCCTCAGTTCAAAAAGGGAGACTCCCTTAAGAGAGAAATCTACTTCTAATACTCTCTTGGGAGTCCTTTTATTCAAAAAATATGAACCTGGGCGATGAGGTACCGTTAACTCATTAATTTCGTCACTTAAAATTCCGCGACCTCTTATGTCGTTAACCATAAAAAATCCTTTTTCGTATTTTTTCTCGAAGTATTCTTCTAAATTAATTCCATTAAAAACTAGCAATCTACCGCCCTCCTTTAAAATACTTCTCTACGTTTTCTAACCGCTTCTTGCTCGCCAGTAATATCGTCAACGAATCTCGCAAACTCTTGTTTACCGAGTTGGACGTTAATATACGCTGGCTGCTTATCTCTAGACGTATGATTATCGTATTGACTCGGCTTATACATGCTTGGCGTTGGTTTAGCTGATTGATACGCACCTAACCCGCTTACTCCTCTCGTTATTGTTGCACCTGTATCCACCGCTAACATTTCCGGCTTCATCCAATCAGACATTTGTTGCGTCGTACGTTGCACCGAACTTTTCATTCCGTCAACACCGTTAATCCAACCCTGCATCATGTTTACGCCGATCATGTCGCGCATCCAACGGGAAGGAGAGTGAATCGAAAATAGTCCGGTAAGCTTGTCCTTAATACCGTTACCTATCTCAGTTACCTTGTCCCAAATACGACTAGCCATCGAAGTTATTCCATTTAGCATACCTTCCATGATGTTCTTACCGATATCCATTAGGTTAATCCCTTTTAAGAACGAGATGATTTTATTCCATATATTTGATACCGTATTAGACATTGCGTCTAGGATACTTGAAGTCGCGGAACTAGCTGCATTCCAACCCGCAGAAATAATATTTCCAACCGCTGAAATTACTGATGAAATCACATTACGTATTCCCTCGAATATAGATTTGACTACATTCCATACCACATTTAATATGCTAGAGAAAATCGATTGGACTAAATTCAACCCGTTACGTACGATTACACCTATTAAAGAAATCGCTCCATCAATAATACTTTTAATTAACGACATTACATTTGACGTAATCCCCTTAACCGCGTCCCATGCGCCACTCCAATCACCTTTCAATATCGACGTAAATAGTTTGATTATGTTCGTAATGATGCCAATAACAGATTTAATAACGCCCATTACCGTTGGGAATACGGCTTGCACGATCTGTAAAATGAATTGAATTGCTGGAATTAATACGCCTTTAATAATCTCGGCTGCACCTTGTAACAATGCTGAAATTATAGGAATTACAGCCTGAATAATTGCTTGAATTACCGGAAAGACTTCTTGCACCGCTTGTAAGATCAGCGGAACTACAGTCGTAGCAACTATCGTTATAATTTCACCGAACAATTTAATAATTTCTATGATTATAGGAATAGCCGTCTCAATAATCGATTGAATGATAGGAAATACCTCTTGTACAACCGTTAGTATGACCGGTATCATCTCTTGCGCTACAATTACAAGAATCTCACCGAAAGTCTTTATCAGCATTACCCATATACCAACCGATGCTTGGATAACGTTTAATATTGTCGGGAACACTTCTTGTGCTACTTGTGAAAGCATCGGCATTACTTCAGCCGCTAATTCTGCAAACATTTGAGATAACTCCTGAACTACTTGCGTAATTGCAGGCATGATTTCAATCGTGGTATCAGCGAATAGTTTCATTAGATCCGTAACCATAGGCATGATTAATTGAATGTTTTCTCCGAATAACTTAAATAAGTCCATTGCTACCGGCATTACTTGTTTTACAACGTCTCCAAAAAGACTCATAATAGTCGTACCTAACTCACCAAACGCTGCACCTAATTCTGCAAATGCCGGTTGTAGTGATGCGAAACTTTCCATGATGACTTGACCGGTCTTTTGAAACTCCGGTGCTAACGGCGCAAAAGCGTCGATAAAACCTTTCGCTAGTGAAGTAATTATCGGCATGATTACAGAAGCAACCGTGCTAAATACACTCTGAATTGATTCCCAAGCTGACATCAATGCTGCTTTTGCCTGATCATTCGTATTCACAAGTTTGAATATCGTAGCGCCTAATGAAGCGACAATAGCGATAACCCAACCAACCGGACCGGACACACCTAAAAACGATAATCCTAAACGTACGATTAATGGCGTTAATGTAGCGATTGTGTTACCGATTGATGAGAACGATGCTTTTATAAAATCTACAACCGGTGAAATCGCTGCTCCCATACCTGAAAACTTAGCGGTTAGTCCTTCAATCGCTGAACCGAAAGCTCCACTTATACTCTGGCCGATACCGCTTAGCTTAGCCGTTACAGAACTAAAAAAAGCACCTATCGCAACACCCATCGCTGTAAATTTAGCGGGGATTGTTGCAAGATATGCACCAAATGAGTCAAATGCCGCTTTCATAGATTCTACGGCTGATATAGTTGTAGTTTTAATCGATTCCCAAGCACTATTAACAGCGTTACGGAATGTTTCGTTGTGTTTGTATAGCTGGACAAGTGCTGTTCCTAGTAGAGTTAATATCGCGATAGTTGCACCGATAGGGCCCGTTAGAAATGTGAAAGCGGCTCGTAATCCTACCATTGCTGCACTTGCAAGTTTGGCGACCATTGTGCTTTTACCTAGCCAACCGACTAACGCACCAAACGCTGTTATTGTGGCTCCTATACTACTAATAAAAACTCCTAGTACTGCCATGAATACTGTAAATACTGAAACGGCTGTAGCTACTGTAGCAATCACTGTTTTCATCGTCGGAGATAACCCATTAAATCCATCAGCTAATTTCTTAATAACGTCAGCAACAACCGAAATTGCAGGCGCTAATGCATCTGTAAATGCGCGAGCTGCTACGTCAATAGACGACTGCATCTTAACAATTGCACCTGCCCAACCTTCAAGCATTGAGTCCGCTGCTTTTTTCGAAGCACCGTCCGATTTAATGAGAGATTGCGTTAATTTATCGATTTTCTCCGGACCTGCTGAAACGAGCGCCATCATACCAGAAACAGCTTCTGTACCGAATATCGTGGCTAACGCCGCGCCTTTTTGAGCGCTTGTCATTCCGTCCATACCCTTTTGTAATTCACCGATAATTTGGGAGAGTGACTTCATATTACCGCTACTGTCAGTCGTAGTAACGCCTAACTCTTTCAGCATATTCGCCGCTGCTTTCGGCGGTTTAACTAAACGAAGCATTGCTGATCTTAACGCTGTACCTGCCGTTTCACCCTTAATACCCGCGTTAGACATAATCCCAACAGAGGCTGCAAGTTCTTCCATTCCAATACCCAACTGTGCTGCCGGACCTGCCGCGTACTTAAAGGCGTATTGCATATCGTACACGCCTGCGGCGGTTGCATTTGCCGCTTGAGCAAGGACGTCCGCTACGCGCCCACTATCCTTCGCTTCCATACTAAATGCATTTAATGCGGAAGTTATTGTATCAGCTACCATACCCAGGTCCTCACCCGATGCTGCTGCCGCTGATAAAACACCAGGCAATGCGTCAGTTGCTTGCGCTGCTTCGAATCCTTTCGCCCCTAGTTCCGCATATGCTGCCGCTACTTGACCAGTTGAGTAAACAGAGCTAGTAGCCATTTCTAAAATATCTTTCTTTACTTGTCCATATGCACCGCCTGTAAGTACGGCCGCTTTTCTCGTTTGTTGCTCGAATTCCATCGAGTTTTTAATCATGCTTCCGAAAGCTTTACCGGAAGCATAAGCGAGTGGTGCAAACGCCGTCGTCATGTTTTGTCCAACTGATTGTATCCTACGTCCCATTTCTTGTGCTTGATTACCTACGTTTTGAAACGTCCGTTGCCAACCTGACATATCAGGCGGTGGCGGAGGTGCGGGTCTAGGTATCGGCGGTGGGGACGGAATATTAGGAGCTGGTATATTAATTGGCTGACTTACTGCTTGATGAAAATTACGCCAAAGCTGGGTTGCTTGTGTTAAGCTACTCCGTAACGACGATATATCAGCTAATAACTGCACTTCTACTCTGTTTTGACTAATAACTATTCACCACCCTTTCCGTTTTGACGTAACGCCCGTTCGATATCATCGAATAAAGACTCATTGGCGTGAATTTTTTTCGTAAGTTGCTCACGCTCTTTTTCTCTCTCTTCTAACATTCGAGCATTTTCAGGACGCTTGTATATGTCATCTAAACTCTTAACCTTATCGCTTTGAGCATTTCGGTAAAACAAAGCTTGAACACTAGCAATTTCATAGGTATCTAGTAGACGCTCGCGGTATCCGGTAAGCATAATGTGGTATTCTTTAATGCTTAACTGTTTCGATTCAAGCGTTGACATTCCGAAATATCGAAAACAATCGGCCTGTAAATCATCAACGTTTATTCGTACAGACTCTCGAACACTTTCTTCTGATCCTCGCCCATGCTCGCTAGTAATTTGTTCACTGTTTTCTTGAAGAAAAAACTATTTAGAACCACCGCCTTATTTACCTTTAAGATGTCATCGAAAGATAACTCCTCAGACAGTAATTGACGTTCAATTTCTTCCTCAATATCTTTTCGTGTAATACCTTCTCCTGTATGGATCAATGCGTAATAAATTACATCAACGAAATCTTCAAGACCGCCTTGCATCGCTTTTTGGACAAACTCAAAAGGACCACCGTTTCCATCGATTAATTTAATTGCTTCAAATCCGTATTTCAGTTCATGTTCTTTCCCTTTTACTTCAAAACGTGTATATGTTTTAGCCATCTATAAAAACCTCCGTTAATTTTATTTTCGAAATTAAAAAAGACGAGCACTTAAGCCCGTCCTATCTATGCGCTAGGTTTATCTGCGATATCTCCGTCAGGAGCGCCTGGTGGAACCGTTGTGATCTTACCTACGGACAACCCGCCGTTTAATTTTGCTTCGATAGAGTACTTCGAGAACTCTTCGTTTTCGTGCGATAGTTCCACACTGCTTAACATGAACGTACCACTCTTCGATTTGTACTCACCTGCTTTCGCACTACGTAAAGAAACTTCGTGAATTTTAACGAGTTTTTTATTTGTAATTGCTTCTTCGATGTAGTCTAACGCTTCGTCACCTTCTGTACTCACGCCCTCAATAGATACCGATTGCGTTACATCGCCATAATCTGAACCGCTTTTATCTTTCGTCTTCAACTCGATTTCGCCCGCTTCAATAGAGCGTGAGCCAGACGTTTGGTTAAAGAGGCGAACTGTTTTACTAGCGCCTCCTGTCTGTGGAATATCGATTAAATATAACGTTTCTTTACCCTTAAATTCCGGTGAACCTGGCATTTAATTTCCTCCCTAGTTTCGTATAGTTATCGTGATAAAACTGCGGTGTTTCGCCGTTACTTGCGTTCCATCTTCCTGAGGGATTGGTTCGAACGACGAAACTTCCGCATATAAAAAACCGACTAGCGTAGGTACCTTCGAACTTGTGCCATACAAGTCGATAGGTCGCTTTTCTAGTCGGTCGATGATTCTATCTTGTAATTCGTTTCGGTTTGATACTGTATCGGAATACACTCCGATTTGTATTAGATGGTTTCGTGCGTAATTATCCTTTGAATACCTGTCGATTTTCCCTGTTAAAGATTCAATCGTTAGAAACGGCTTTGCTTTTCCGGTTAGAGAAACACCGTCATATACCCAAGTAGTAGGTGCGAATTCATCTAATGATTTCTTCAGCGAATACATTACGTCATTTACTGTATACATCGTTATAAACCTCTCGCTGTTCGTTGCACCGTTTTTTCCAAGTCAGAAACTAACGGTTGCTCGCCTTCGAACATTGTCTTACGCATGAATCCTTTTTTCGTTTTATGTGTGTATTCTTGAACGGCTGCATATTCGACTTCTGATCCGTAAGACCATCCCGTTTTATCTCCGTTGAAAGCTTTCACACTTGGTGGAATACTTCCCGCTAAATTACCTGATTCAACAGGCGCTCTGTTAGAAGCTGTGTTCGCTTGTAGCCTCGCATGTTTCTCTACTGTATTAGCAACTGGTGTTTTATAACGATCAGGATTAGCCATGCGGTAAATATCTCCCATACCTTTAATCCTCGCGCTGACTTTCATTAAACCACCCTCTTTACGACTACTTCTCGACGGTTAATTCCACCTAGTCCTCGTTCATCAACAAGCATAATTACGTATTTGATGCCGTTTCTTTCGAGGTACTCGACGTTATTCAAATCGATATCGAGTCGAAAAGTAACGAGTGCTTCGCCTTCTTTTACGTCAGTACCTGCGAATTTCACGTTATCTTCTAGCGTGAAATTTTTCCAAACGACTTGCACTGTTTCGCTTAAAGGCACACCGCCAATTACTTCGCCTGTAATCGGGTCTTCTTCCGTAGTGCCTTTTCGCCATAGAATAATAGATTCACGTCTATTTTGTTCGATTAATTCACGATTGGCTCGAATTTGTTCGATGTCTTTTTCGGTTAACACTCGTTACTCCTCCTCACCGATAATGTAATTTAAACGAGATGAACACTGAGGATGCGGACTAATCAATTGAGTTAGCAAACTTTCAGGTATCTTTTTCGGATATCTACCCGGACCTAATCCATAAGCGTCACGCCTAGCTAACTTGTAACACATATGCCGCGAGTGGTACCGATGTCGATGCCCGTTATCTACAATCTTGTAACCTGTAACGATATTACTCTCGTTTCCGTTGTAGATCGTGGCTGCCCGGTGCGTGTTATTACTCTCCGTAATTGCTACACGTTCAATTTTCCATTTCTCGTTATCATGTACTTCTCGTATTTTCTGAGAAATTGAACTAATACTTTCACCTTTGAGTACAGCCGGCCGTATTACCTTCGTTAATTCTGCTCGCATGTCACCTGCTAGATTCCACACTCGATCAGACAGGATTAAACCGTCCTCACCTCTCCGCTTCAGCATGTATCTTACAACTTGCTGGTTTACAGAATCTAAAGCCGTTACGTTTAACGGAGTTTCTGCAAGTCTAGAAGTCGTCCATTTCGCTGTATCATCGATTACTTTTTCGAATGACGCTCCTGCTTTCTTGCGAAACTCCTTTTCGTAATAGTCTAAATCCCGTAACAAGGCGTTTAATCTACCTCGTTTAATTACACCGTCTTTTTGGTAGTCGTTAATTAAGTCCAGTAAAAAAAGACGAATTAGCATAATAGCGCCTACCGTCTCTTCTACTTGTTTTTCATTTTCTTTTTCATATTGCTTCGATATTTTACCCAGTGCTTCGTCAAATTCACCTTGTAAATCGCTCATGGACGATCAACTCGTTTTGCAATTCGAAAGCTAGAACCTGTACCATCATATTCCGTTCGTTTGCTACGCCATAATTCATAATAGTGCTGCGCCAAGTCACGGTAATTCTTCGATACACTAGACTTATCTACGCTTTCTTCACCATCTGTATATTTAAACGAAGATGCTTCGGCTGTTGCTTTCGCTATTGAATCAACGTAGCGATAATAGAACGTATTTAATTGTGCTTGTTTCTCGTTAAGAACGGTTAGCGACGAAAAGCCATTCGCGATTAATGCTTCTTCGAATAACGAATCGTCGGCTTGCAACCGTTGTTTCAATTCTTCTACACTAATAAAACCTTCCGTCGCCATAGCCGTCACCTCTTTTATTCTTCCTTAGGTTTTGTACTACGCTTGCGTGTAGCGGGCTTTTTCGGTGCTGACTCACCTTTTTCACCCGTAACTGCTTGCGCTTCAATAATTTCGACGTAACCAATCGATGCTAAATATAACGCCGATTTTTCGTCGATTTCGATTTGTGAGCCGATACCATGTCCGTCCACGATACCGCCCACTACTTTGACCTTAATCATTATTCAGCTGCTACGTCAGCATGGAATAGTAATGATGGTTTTTCTACAATTGGGAAACCTGCTGCTGCTACACGAAGTACAGATTCGATTGGCTCGAATTTATCATAAGCGCGTAAATCAATACCTGGTTTGTAGTCATTTTCTACGGTTGGACCATATACGAAATTACCAAGTCCTTGAGCAACGAATACGACACGATACTTAGGCATGAACTCGATTACTTCGTCTTGTCCTGTGTAAACGTTCCGTACTGTAACCTTGCGTTGTTCTACGATTTGAATTGGCGGTAAACCATAACCATCTAAAACATCGTTAACTTCCGCAACTGAAACGCGTGCAACTCCGTCTTTCGCTACACCACGAGCTTCAGCGATAATCCCTTTATTCTTTTGTAATAGTGCTTGTGTCTCACGAGTCATTAAGATAACATCAGCTTTTTTCCCATTCGTATCAACGTATCTATCGTTCCACTCGATTAAGTTTCCTAAAGCATCGGCATCAACGTTAGTCCATGCATTCGTACCAGTTAAAGCAACTTTATGTTCGTTTGGGATACCATAGTCAACTACAATTTTCACGCCATTTTTGTTGTAATCGAATTTACCTTTGGTAATAGCCTCTAATTTCGCAATATCAACACGACGTTGTAATGCTTTTACTAAGTCAGCACCTTTAACGATTAACTTTTCAATCATCGCTTTGTGTTCGGCGTCAGAACGTGACTGATTTAACGCGAGTAATTCTTCCTCTGTAGCGATATATTTAAGTCCCATTTTTGCAAGTTCGCCCATTTTAGAAGCAACTGCATCACGGTCAACTACTGGTGGCTCTGCACCGTAACCAATCATAGCTGCAATATGGTTCGTTTTCTTAATTACATCGTAAGCAAACGTTGTAGAAAAGATTTGATCATTTGGTAAGAAACGGTCTGCCAACGACGGTGCGTCTTGTTTTTCCTTCTCCAATGCATCAACCAATCCGCGAAGTGCGGGCTTTTTAAATTCCTTTAATTCTGCAATACCTGCCATTAATATTCCTCCTCAATTTTCCGTAAAAATTTATAATAAAAAGCCGCTTTATTAGCGACTTGATTAGATGTGTTTTACGTATCGAATTAGTGGTGTTGCTTTTTTGAGTGTTTCTGTAACACCAACAAGTTTTGATTCGTATACTGAACCTCGAACAATTACTTGACCAACTACCCCGTCATTTTTTCCATCGCAATCCCAATCAATATCAAGAATCGCAAACTCATCGAACCCGGTTGGTAGCGCTCCTTCTGAGCCGTCTTTATAAGGTTCAAACTTACCTGTAGTTATGTTACGAGCAATAGTCGTACCACACTCAACGTATTTTGCACCGAATTTAGTAGCGTCTAGTGTCGCCCCCCCTTCGATATACTGCAAGTGTTCACTCGCTAAAATGTTTTTACCACTTTTAAACGGTTGTTCTGTAAATTTCGGTGTGTAAACTGGCATTAATATTCCTCCTCAATTTTTCTTATAATTTACCGTCGGCTTTTAATTTCGCATATAAATCGCGACCAACGTCTGCTAAATCCTTCGGCTCTGGATTTCCTCTTTTTGGATTACCAGGTGAAGGATCGGCGCCACTCCCTAAAGGTAAAACTACTGATTTTACGGACTCTAGTGATTGCTTTAATTCTTCGTCCGATTCGCCTTTTAACAGGTCTTTGACTAAAACAATTTGTTCCGGCGCATAATTTGCCCCTGCTAAAATCGCTTCTTTCTTTGCATCTACTGCTTTTTCCTTTTGTTCTTCTACTTGTTGTTGTAAGTTTTCATAAAGCGCTTTGTACTTCTCTTGTTCCTCTAATTTCTTACGTTCTGCTTCCTGGCGTTCTTTTTCCGCCTTTTCATCAGCTTCAGCCTTCGCTTTTGCCAATGCTTCGTCAATCATACGCTGAACATCTTCGTCAGTATGTTTTGGTGTAGGTGGCTCAGGCGGAGTTGGCGGGTCTTGTGGAACACCAGGTTCAGGATCTGAAAAGTGTTGCAAATTCCCTAGACGTAATCTGAATGACGCTTTCTTTTGATCAATTAATCTCATTTATTCACTACCTCCATACGGATCAGTTTTTTGTATTCGAAGTTGCTGCTCGTTTGAAATCTCCTGCTTCTTAGCTGTGATATTTTCTACACCTAAACGATTCATCGCTCCGGCAATAGATTCAAATCCTACGGACGTTTCTTCTGTAAGTAACTCGACTAATTCCTTACGATTATCTGGTAAAGGAAGAACAAATCGAATCTCATTGTCGTAGTTATCACCGATTGCTTTCACTATTTCTCGGTCGTATCCGAATTTTTGACGGTCAACCCTTGCTTGTAAGTATCGGATTGTCTTTTCATGTAATTCTTCTAAACGCGGCCCCCATGATAACCAATGCTCTTCGGTTTCTTGAATAATATCGTGGAACAATACGTGCAATGTTTCGCTATTTAATCCCCCGAAGTTCATTTCAGAAGGTACGATTTGTGGTAACGAGGTGATTTCGTGCAATGCTCCTTTTACCCTTGCGTATTGATCTTTAAATGCCTCTTTCCAACGAAAGCCACCTTCAACTTTCTTAATATCAGGATTCAGTCCATTCATCCCAACTTTTGCTTCGAGCACTGCACCAGGTGCGATTCGCATCTTATCGGCAGTTCCATCAGGTACGTTAAACAAAGCCGTCATCGAGAACATTTCAAATTTAAGTGAATCAAGTGCATCTTCATTCATACGATTTAATACGTCCGTTTGCTCTTTCATATCGTCAACTTCCGTGTTATTTGCTTCAGAGGCACTCAAATCATTTACCGGAAACAATACTACTGGAATGAAGTCGATACCCATTGCCTTTTTAGGTTGAATTTCCTTGACAACTTTCAGGGTTTTATCGTAATAAGCTTCTTCCAAGTAGCATTGTCCTTCTTCGAGACTAAACGTTTGTTTATAGATAGCTTCCTCATTGTTTAGACTTTTAAAGTTAACAAAGTGTACCGCTTCTAATTCGTCATAGTCATCGTCCGAATAAATCGGGATTACTTCCGTATCTGGGCGGAAAACCCACTTGATTTTACCGTTAGTCGGGTTAAAAGCGATTTTACAAGCGACTCTACCGACGATTAAGCGATCACGTGCTGCTTGAATCAGCTTTTCACGCATCTTATTTTCTTTCCATATCTTGTATAACAATTTTTCGTAATTGTCTGCTCGCTGGTTTTCGGCCATCTGTGCTTCAGAAGGTTGATAGTCCATTTGTAGCATTTCTTCGATTGAATCAATCCTCATTGGTGATACAGAAACACCGTGTTTACCCGCCATTTGCCAACGTGCTTTCTCATTAATCATGACTTTAAAGTAATTCGTAGCGTAACGCGTCGGGTCATAATCTAATCCATCAGGACGTGGTAGTTCTCTAGCCTTTACAAGTTGTCCGGTATTAGGATCAACGTGTTGTTTTCCGTCATAATATTCGTAGTAACGAATTTGTCTATTGATTCGGCCCCAGGTTTCTTTTCCGATAGCTTGTTGCCATGGTGAAAATAATAATTCGTCCATATCAGTCGGATTTAATATGTTGTAATCTGCCATAGGTAGATTCATAAGTTACCTCCTTTCTATCTCATTCTTTTTCCAGTCGTCCTTACTACTACGTTACTACTGATACCTGTTGAAACCGCCATGTGCAGAGCATCCGGCCCGTCATCATGATTATGATTCGGATACATTTCTAACATTTCGAGTAGTAAACGCTGATCTCGTTTAAATCGAATACGCCCAGCTTGAATGTCCGGTAATAACGATTCAATACGTAAGGCCTTACGTGTTCTTTGTTTGATTTGTTTCATACGAGTAGACGACGGATAGCCAGATTGTTGTAGTGCTTGAGATAGCTTGTCCGCAAACCATTCTTGCGCTTGCTGTGCCTCTACTGCAATGCCCGAATATTGATACTGAAGCGATTTCTCTACTGCTTTTTGTAATAAGATATCGGGATGCACACGCTCAATAAACGTGTCAACGACATAAAAAATACCGTTAGATGAACGTCCAACGGTCAAAATAACGGAATAATCGCCTTTTTCTTTGCCCATGGCGAAGTCTATCCCGCAAAAATATTCTAATTGCTTGTTTTCTATATCCTTATCAGTCCAGTACGTGAAATATTCGGGTTTGAATACTTGCGACTCCTCATCGACAGGGTTTCCAAGGTATTCTTGGTTGAATGCTCGAGCACCCATCGATTCACGTTTTTCCATGAAATATTTATAATCATATGCTTGTGGCCATAGTACTTTTGTACCACGTAGCATCTCTTCTTTATTTGCTTCGTAAAAGACGTTGGCTTGATCTACTGCGTCTTTTTCGTCTGCATTGTAGAGCTTTCGCCACTCTTCCCATAAATCTTCCCGCTCTGACCACGATAAAATAGCCGGGAATTTACGTGATATAAAATCTTTACGCTTAGTTAGTACGTGGTTCAGCAACGAATCATAATGAACGATAGTTCCCATATAAACGCAAATACCACCGAAACCCAGCGCTTCAATCATCTCTGAACGGAACCAATGCAAGTTTTTCGCTCGCAACTCCGGAGTATTCGTATTTTCTCCGCTTTCTAAGTCATCAAGGATAAATAGGCCTGGGCGCTCAGATAAATGACGCAAACCACGCATCTGAGTCCCGATACCTTTCGCTTCAACTTTTGTACCAGTAGACGTAATAAATTCATATTTGTTATCGACTTCATTCATAGACGGCTTTGGGTGTAATATTTCACCGAAATCCTCACGTAGTTTTTCGTTAAACTTAAGCTGGTTTACCGTCCATTTAATGAAATCACCTGCTACGTCTGTAGTTTCGGAAACTTCTACGATATATTTCTGTAATCGATAAACTACTTGGTGACACAAATAAGAATTCGAAAGGTAAGCGGTTTTAGCATGACGTCGTCCTACCGACCAACCTACGTTACTTTTCGTTACTCCTTCAGTGATATCGTCAAGTAAAGAACAAAGCGTTACGTGGAAATCAGCTGCGTTTTCTAACGTCTGTCCCGCCGGAATTAAGTTCGATTCGTTATCAGGGTTTAATTCATCGGAAAAGTATTCGTAAGTAAAACGTAGTACGTCGTGCTCGCAATCGTGCACTCGTTGTAACTTTTCTAATTCATCCTCCAACACTTCCCATTGTGTGAGATCGTGCTCTAACAAATCGCCTTTTAAAGCGAGTCTTTCATATTCTTTTCGTAATAATAAACGATCATTTATCGCTTGTTGGCGTTCTTGCCTAGCCAACCATTTACCATCAAGCCACGCCATTACTGACCGCCGCCCGTACGCTCTTTTAAGCGGGCAAGACGTTCTTCCATCGTTAAGCCGCCATCCGCTGATTTCGTCTTAACTTCTTGTTTATCGACTAGTAAGCCGCCGAATTTATAGAATAACTCAATACCTTTCATCGAACCTTGGCCCTTTAACATCATATCAAGATGTTTTTGCATTACGTCAGGTAGATGCGACATAAAAGCGTCTGAGGAAAGTAAATTGACGTACTCAATAAAGTTACTATCACGATGACGCCACGTATAAAGTTGGCGCGTGCTGATGTCCGATTTTTCAGCAATTTCTTCGAGGTTTAATCGAACTTGTCCGTTTTCTTTCGCTCTCGCTAATTCCTCTGGATTATCAATCGTATTTGGTTTCGGTAAGAATTTATTAATCGATAATAAAGTTGCTGCCGTAATTTGTTCACGAGTAAGTTGCGTCTCAAGGCGTCGTTTTTTATCGCTCATGTAACGTCCTCCTTTCCGTTTTAAACACAAAAAACGTAGACAAAACTCTAACGTTTCGACTACGTAAATTAATCGTAGTGTATTTGTATTCGTAATAGATTACGCTTATAGATTCCGAGTAAGTTATCGGGCACTTTCGTTAGACCCGAGGTTTTAAGATTTGTAAGAAATCGTCTGGGATCTGCGCGCTGTCGTCCATTTCGAACGCCCCCGGGCTATTTAACCCGCTTCTTTTTATACATTATTTTATTCATTGTTAGTTTACATAATTCACGTTATATGAAGTAATCAATTTGGTTACAATCACGTATAAGCCGTGTCATATCAACGTTCGTACTACTTACCGTAACTGCATACTATTTATATCGTTTATGCATAGATTACAAACGTTGATATCATGCGGTTTATTCATCGAGTGAATAAAGGAATAATGAATACGTTATACAACATCAGGGTCGATGTTTTCGAGACGTCTCCGTCGTGAAGGCATCGACTGGTAATTCGGAAATACATAGCGTCCTGTTGACGTAATACTAACTGAGTTTCTTCCTATTATATATAACGTAAATGTACCGTTTTATATTAGCTTCCGATAAACGTAATACCACACCGATAATAATCTATTTAATAGGTTCCGTTTGGACCGTGTATTATCGTTAAATGAACGTATTATATTACGCTTATAATAACGTTAGTAAAAAGATAAAATACATAAGACCTTGCATCCGCCTTTTCCGCTTCGCTCCAAAGTCGTCTGCTACTATCCTTTTATTACTTCACCGACAAAGTATCTATTATCGATAATATAATTAATAAGAATAGTAGCGACGAGTGGAGGCGACAGCCGGAACCGAAGTCGCAAGGTTTTATCTTTTACGTTTTTATAAACAACAAGATAAAGAATAGTTTTCCGTTCAAAACCACCTCTATCTATTGTGGCTCTAAGGCTCATGACGTTTTCAATAGGTATCGTTTAGACCGCATATTAGCCCGAAAAGGTATCGTTTAGACCGCATATTAATCTCTTTTCGCGTGTTGTTCAAACATCTTACGTACTGACCTCGTCCAATCTGTCTCGTACCTCTGACGAAACATGACATCGGGGTGTACCAAATAGCGGACTGTGCGACCGCTTTTAGTCGATAAGATAGCGCCTTTTCTCTGTAGTTTATTTACGGAATCAGTTATCGTATCTACATCAAGGTTAACTCTCTCTGCTAACTCTTCTCGTGTTAAATGCTTGATTACTTGCGGGTCTTCTTCGTCAGAATTGTCGCATAAGTAGTATTCCGTAAAGTGAAAGAACGGTAGTATTTTATATAATAAACCGACTTCGTGTAAGTCCAGATCAGCTACGATATCTCTTGTCTTTACACGATACAACTTCGTAAACTTCTCTCCGTCTCTAACGTAACCCATCGTATGGAAATTAGCGCTGATATAGTACGTATTACTACGTCCTTCTCTAATAACACTAATAACGCCTAATTCTTTCAGACGGTCAAGTATCTTTATTGTAGCCTTCTTACCTCGTTTAAAGATACGTTGGATATCGGCTTGCTTTAATGGATTACCATCCTTAATTAGTTTACCGTCACTCTTAAAACGCAAAAAAGGCAAGAGCTTTATAATCGCTCCTGCCTCTGTTAATGTTAATCCCGTAGTGAGTTCTCTTATTGGGTCGTTATAGCTTGCCACCCAATCTCTATCTTTCGTTAATATACGGTATCTCTCCGCGTCAATGACTTGCTTATATCCTTCGGCTTGCTTATGGTTAACTAAACTATATTCTTGTGTACGGTCTTCACCAGTAGTTACATCGATAATTCTTAATGTAGACATTAGTTACTCACCGCTTTCTGCGCTTCTTCCAATTCTCGAAGTGCTTTCGTTGCGGCTTTCGCTTCTCTTTGAATCGCTTTTAAGCCTCTAATTGCTTCCGAAGCGTCTAGTTCTACGTTAATTTGTAAACTGTTTCGTGCGTTTAATTCGCGTGATTTGTTATCCGCCATTTAATCGACTCCTTTTAGTTATAAATACGAAGGGTGGAATTCTAATTCGCTTCCCTTTAAAAAACCGTTATCGTGGACTAACCACTTGGTCTGTAGTAAATTTCCATATATTTGGAAGTCGAAGAATATTCCACGAGGGGGTTCATAACGTATAGGTAACTGAGAGGGTAAAAGTTAGTAGTAAAAAAGAAACAAGGCTTAGTTTCCTTGTTTCTTACTGTTGTTATTTCTTGTCATATATGTAGTTGTATTTTCGCTGAATTTATCTCTTGTTACTTTAGTTGTTCCTACACCTTTAATAGTTTGAGTCTTTCCGTTTTGTACAACTTCACGAAAAGAAGAAAGTTTATTGTTATTATTTGACAAACCTAATCACCTCCTCAATTATAAAATGTATTGCAAACATAATAAATCCGCAAGTCATAAAATTCAAACCTATACTATATAGTTTCATTTTAAACTCTAATTTTTCTCTATTCAGAGCAACTGCATCATTATATGTCCCAGCTACAGTTAGTTTAGCGTCGTTCTCTTCCCTCTGTGCAAAGTCTTCCGTTACAATGTTCTCTATACTAACTTGGTCGTACTCACCAGTTTTTATAGATCTTAAAAAATATATAATACTAATAGTAAAACATATAAAAATTGTTAACTTAAACACTCCTGTATAAATTCCATATGAAATTTCTTTGATTGGAGGTTTAAACGAGCCTAAATAAGTTAAGTATGCTCCAAATAAAACACCAACGAAGGCTAAGGTAATGTTTGTTTTGGCTTCAGCCTGTTTAAATCTTTCTGCTTCTTCATCATATACAGCCTTTGCAGCGTCTAAAATCACATCACAGGTACCACTATTAAAAATATTTTCATTTTGTTCGCACATATCTCTTCCCCTAACAAGTAAACAGGATAAGTATCCCTTTATTACTATAAAATCCCTAACTCTATTAATTATATTTATAAAATCAAATCTTGTCTAGTACAATTACCACGTAAAGAATAGCCGCCATCTCTGGCGGCATCTAATCGTTTTCATTTGCAGAATTATACGGCTGATATTTCTCCCGTAATGCCACTAACTCCTTACGTTTCTCCTCGACATCTGCTCGTAAAAATAAACTAACCTTGTCCAACTTTTTTACAGGCGTAATTTTCCCCTGCTTAATTAACTGACTCATACGCGCACGTGTTATACCTAATATTTCGATAGCTTCAGGAGCCGTAAGAACTTCATTACGTATGAAATCCTCGACTTCCTCGCGTGATTTTAAATCATACCTCACTTGCGTTTACCTCCCACTAAATCCTTAACGACTACTACGATTGTTATTACTATCGCGATCATCGTTATTACATCGGTAAATGTATTCTGCCACATTTGACGGATTCCAATAACAGCGAAACACATTAATATTAACGAAAATACGAACGTTTTGTTATTCTTTTTCATTTTATAACTAGACGTGTTATAATTTTATTGAGAAGCGAGCGACCAACTCGCTTCCCCTTGCTGAGTTCTTCGGTTATCTTACTCGTCGTCTTTTTTCGAAGCTTGCGCGACAACCCAAGCGATTGAAACGATGAAGTAGATAACTTGAAGAACTTTTATCATATCGTCTAGCATTTTCTCACCTGTTATGAAGTGACCTTTGTCAATAGTTTTTCACCCATAATATTTTTTGATGGCATACAAAAGCTTCAGAAATAAGATTTATCGACAGTTAACCACTCTGTTATTCGTGGATTGGTTACCTCAGGTTAATGGTCCGTCGTTAGGCTCTTATAATCTCCCTGCGTGGATCACATCTTTTCACATTCTAATAAATAGCTTGTTTATCAGAATTTCAACTGTGCCAGAAGAGGTGAGTCATAGATAGCCAGACCTGGAATTCACTATCTCTGAAGCTCATCTATGCCATCAATTGATACCTTTGGTCTCTAACTATGAATGAATCAACTTCCTATCCCTTCTTCTTTATTTTCGGTGAATTTTACCTGTTTCTAATCCCCATATAAAACACCCCAATTCTCTTGCGATAGCGGTCACGGCGACGTTTCTAGGTTTCCCTTGATACATCATTCGATGATATTTTCTTTGTAACCTTTCTACAGCCTGATCTGCATAAGAAATTACTTCGCTTCGTTGCCCTTTTTGTCTTGCTTTCACTCGTTTTGATTTTAATCCAATTGTTCCTTTTACCAACGCATTTGCACATTCTACAAGAGTAGACCTAACGATCGAATTGCCTTGCTTTGTAATCGAATTTCGACTGATTTTCTCTCCACTTGAGCTTTCGCTTGGCGTCAATCCTACATAAGCCATAAATGCTTTAGCCGTGGGAAAACGAGTGAAGTCTGCAATTTCCACATGAACAGTCATTGCTGATGTGGTGTCTATACCTTTTAAACATCTTAACTTTGCGACTGGTTCTTCATATCTTTCACTATGAGATAATTCTTCTAATCTCAGACTGAACCGCTCAATTTTATCAACTAGAACATCGTACTGTAATAGGTATTCATCTAATGTTTCTTTGAATAATCCTTGTAGATCAAGATTCTTTACCCATTTCATATACGCGATGGTCCAGCTGGATTTTCCTTCATACACATAACCATGTCTTAAAAGAAATGCTTTTATCTGTTGTTTTATTTTCTTCAATGATGTTTTAAAATCACCTAACATGCGGATATACTCTTTTACGGCAACATCCTCTTCTTCTGGAACATATACTTCTTTATAAGTGCCATTCGCTAAATTAAGAGCAATCATTTTGGCATCGAATCTGTCGTTTTTCACCATTTTATTTTTGGATGAACTATACATGGTTGTGGGAGCTAAAATATCACAATCAATCCCGTTTTCTTCCAAAAGATTATGGAGTGAATATCCTAAACAACCTGCCTCATACCCAGCTTTAATTTTTATGTCTTCGCCATATTTTGTTTTCAGTTTCTCAACGAATTTTTTCACGAGAGATACATTTGAAGCACATCGTGCTTCTCCTACAATTTCCCCAGTTGTTCCGTGCAACGCACATAAACTAAAGCTTTCCTTGTGGACATCCATCCCGATATAGATTATATTTTCCATAGTGGCCTCCTATTGTCATAGGGTATAAACCCATTCATAATGTTTGTTCTCACTCATTATTATGGTTTAAAATCCCTGACTTGATAATCTAGGGGGTCACTTCATATTATCTCCTTATACTTATATTATACCAAACCTATTAACATATGTAAATTGATAAAGAAAAATAAATTGGATTAAATTACAAAAAAAGCACCTAAAATAGGCACCTTTTTAAATATGTGGTATTCTTTATTGATAATGTCTTTTCTTAAAAACCAAAGTACCTCAACGATTCTACCTTTACGTAGATAATTTCATTAACTTTTACAGCCTGATTACCAACTAGAATAAATTCATTTTCATTGTCTTGATTTTCTATGAACTCTATCAATTCCGTTTGTATTTGCTCTTCTTTATTTTTTTCTGCTAAATCAATTCGCCCTTCTAATTCGATATCCCTCTTTGTGCTTATGTAAATATGGTATTGCATCTCTGGGTTTTCCGCTTGTTTAAGTGAAAGTACATCTGTTAGCTTTTTCATTTTTATCTCCCCCTTAATATTTAAAATCTGAATTATCAGCATCTTGATATTACTATACAATTCTAACATATGAATAAGCCATAAAAAAGACCACCATATAGGTAGTCTTCATCAGTTCTTATTTTATACATTCAACTTACTTTACTTTTTGCGTATCAATACACATATTACCTTTCGTATCGTGGGCGTTTAATACAAAATATCTACCGGAAAAGAACGTCTTGCACCATCCAGTAAAACTATCTCCTTCAGAATACGTAAGTGTTTTGAAAGTATTATCGTCAAAAGCTATTTTTATTTGCATTCGACTAGCTCCCTTCCATTATATACCCTAACCGCCTGCACCCGCGTAAACTCCCGATACGCTTTCCGTCTCTCTTCGTTTCTAGACTTCGCTTCTCTATCGATTTGCCACGTTTCTTTTCTCGTTCGTTTCCTACGTACAGGAGGTTTGTAGTTTCTACAATCAGAGCCGTATTCTTCCGCTACTTTCATCGATACTTCTCCGCTGTGTCTTCTCGACAACTGATGTTCGCTCATAATCGGATATTCTTCTCGAGTCATTTTATCGGGATGTGTATCGTGCAACTCTTCGTATAGCAACAAATCTGCTAGTCGTTCGAGTTGTTTCGGTTCGGGACGCTCTACCACCGTTCCCACATAAGCATCTGTGAGCGATTTAATTTCTTCCGCACGTACATTCCTATTACTAATCGTGCTAGAATAACTTTCTCGGAGAGTGGTAATTAGCGTACTTACGTACGTTTCGAATTGTCTTTTGTAATCTCCGTTGATATCGAATATATATTTCGTCTGTTCTCCCATTAAGCAACCGCCTTCCTTTCCGTATTTACCACCGTTAATTTATAGCCTTCATCCGACCAAGCCCATCGTTCAAACACCGCCGCTATCTTTTGTGCTAACAATCGCTTATACAAATTAACCGTAGGTGCCGTTATACCCATCTCGACCGCAGCCTGCGTTTGTTTCATATCTTCGAAATATACTAACCGCAAGACTTGAAGCTGCCTATCCGTCAAGTCCGCGTTTGAGATTGCCGTCTCTAAATCGATTAGTATGTCGCAAGCTGCATAATCGCCGTTAAACCTACGCTCTTGCATATACGGTAAGTGCCGTAGTAATAAGTCAATTGATTTCGGGTTGTCCAATGCGTAGTTTTGTTCAATGCGACGGTGTGCCGCTTCGTTGTCATATTTGCTTACGCCCATTTACTCACGCTCCTTTTTCCGTTACCTCTACATAACGACTGCCTATCTCGTTATGTGCTAAGTATTTTAATAAGCGAGTGCCAATCGCTTCAATTACATTTACCGTTACGGCGTTGCCCGCCATTTTATATAGTTGTGAGTTCGATATGCCCGCGCCAACTAACTTATCAAACTCGGAATCTGCAAAGCCTTGTAGTCGGAAACATTCCTTCGGTGTGAGTTTACGGATCCTATATGAAGATGTGAGAGTCGCTTGATTACACGATGTCTCTAACGTTTGAGCGACACCTTTGCCGATTCTTCCTCTACGGGTCTTACTATTTGGGAACTGAACGTTGATTGAATCACCTACTTCTGCAATTGCGTATCCTTGCTTCGTTGCCTCACGGATTGCCACTCCGTGTCTATCTTGTGCCGTTAATGTAAACGAAGGTTCGTCGTTCTCTTTAAATCTGCGTCCGTTTTGTCGTTTTTCTATACGATCGGGCGTTAATACGGGACGGACTTCTTGCGCAATCATTCTCGGTTGTTTATAGTCAGTTGCATTTAACGCCCCGATTAGCCCGTCATCACTATATACATCATCTAGTTGACCTTGACGTGTGCATCCTTCAGGTTTCAAATTACCAACAACAGCTATCTTTGGTTCTCGATGTCCTCCACCCATTGTTGTTAATGTTGGCGAAACGCGCTTGATTGCGTCGTGGCCTTTTATATCAACATGCCCGACTATTTGTGGTTCGGTATCAGATTGCCTTTTAACTTTCGTTTCTTCTAACTGCGCAACCAATTTCGCCGTCTTTTCTTCGCTTAGATAATAACGCTCGTCCACTTCGTCCTCTAAAATATCTCTTAACCTAGTGATTACTGTATCTTGCTCAGGCCAATCGAAGTTAAACGTTTTAACACCTTCGTATGCACTAATACGTTTCTTACCCTTCGCTACTACGTTGTTACTCTCGATTTCCCACGGTTCCGTTTTTCCGTTTAAAATACCAACAATAAATATCCGTTCGCGATTTTGCGGAACTCCGAAGTACTTCGAGTTTAGTACATTGAAATCTACGGTATATCCAATTGTATTAAGTGTCTCAACGATAATCCGTATCACCTCACCTTTTGCACTACTTATCAAACCCTTTACATTTTCGAGCAGTAACAATCTCGGATGCTTTGCTTCAGCAATTCTAGCAATCTCAAAGAATAGTAATCCTCGATCATCTTTCGGTTCAGTAATCCCCTTACATACAGGACAACTTACTCCGTTTTTATATTCTTCGTAAGCTATCAAATGCTCATGTCCACAATTTTTACATTGATACTCCATTCCATCACGCCCACCGGCTACCGAAAACGTGGGGCATGGAAAACCTGCAACTAACCAATCGTGATTCGGGACATCTCCCGTAGCGACCTTCGTCACATCTCCGACTGTTTTATGCCCGTAAAGCACTTCGTAAGCTTGGTTTGCGAATTTATCAATTTCGGAGGACATAACGCATTTCCCTCCGAGCCTATTTAGCGCCTGTTCGAATCCGCCTACGCCAGAGAATAATGATACGTATTTAAATGTGTTATTCCTCATTGAATCGCTCCTTATATTCGATTTATTAAAGATCTAATTCCGCAGCAAACTCGCCCATATCAAATCCGACTAATTCCTTTCCGCTAGGAAACATGGTTACAGGTGCGCTCATGTATCCTTTGTCTGCCATCCAGGCTGCGTGCGACGTGTAAATGATTACGTTGGTCATTTCGATTCCTCCATTACTTTCGATTTGTACTCATCTCTCTTTCGTTCAATAGTCATTGTCTTACTACCTAAATAACGCTTTGCTTTCTTTATGAACGTTATGAGTCCTTTGGTTCTCCCTTCATATCTTAACGGTGGCGCATTCCCACACCTCCTCGTTCTTCTCATCTTGCCTTACGTGGGTATATACAAGTCAGAATTTTAATCTCCACACTATTTATAAAAATTCCTTATAAAAATTTCCTAATACTAGCAAGAGCTTCCGCCATATTCTCCCTACTACTTACTGTCTGCACTCCGATATCTCGCATAATCGCGTCAAACTGACCGTACAACTGAATTAACTCACCGTTATTATTAATCTCGTAATCTACTTCAAAAGTATCGATATGACTTTCCGTTTCATGCTCCAAATCTGCTTCGGTAAATACATCGCCCGCGTTGTGCGCCCTAACAATACATAAGTCATCCGATGAATTTACTCGGATAAGTGTAAAACCTTCGTCCTTAAGACGTTGATATTCATTCGGTTGCCTCACTCCGTTTACCAACACTTTCGACTTATGGTTCACTTTGTTTAATGCGTCTTCAAAGCAATATTCGTGTACTTTTCCCATCGTCATCTTTACCCAAATATCCGGATCAATCTCACGTAACCACTGTCCAAACTTTTGATAATAAGCGCGTGGTTTCGGGTCGCGTGGTACATGTGGAAACAGACGATGGAACTCGTCCTTTAATACCGCTGAGAAGTCAAATTCCTTGAAGCCATATAACATCCAAGCGTAATGTGATAACTCCGTTTTACCACTTCGGGCTTTGCCCGTAATAGCGATTTTCTTAGCGTTACATAACACCACGACCACACCCTTTTGCAATTCTTTCGATGAATTCTTTGAGTGATTCCGTACCTGATATATTTAAGTTTTCGATATTAATCGTAATAGGTGTAACATTACGACCTTCTACCGTTTCCTTCAACTCGTCTATCTTTTCGTCAAGGAATACGATATCTTCACGTACTAAATCTAGCTGTTCGTCTAGAGCGTTAACACCACCGACAGCTTTCGATGCGTCACTACGTGCGGATTCCGCCATTTGTGAGAATGTTATGATATTGTGGTGGTTTTCTTCTGTACGTTCTGCTAAACGAGTTAGTTTCCGGGATAGTTCGTTACTTTCTGTTATATTACTGATAGGTTCGACTATTACAAACTCGCTTCTCCAAGCGCCGTTCTCATCACCATTATTATCAATAAAATCGTAAGTATTTTCCTCTGAAGTTATCCCTACTATTGGAAATACGTCCCCGTAATCATAGTCTAAGTTATCCAAAGGATTAACGATTAACACCGTGTCTCCAACCGCTGGCTCTTTCGATAACTCACGATATCTCTTTCCGTCAACCTCGTAGATATTTCCGTCTTTAGTTTCGATTTTAGTTACTTCTGCCATATTAACGTCCTCCTTAGTTAATTAGGTATAAAACGCTTAACAGTAACGATGGTAAGAAAAGCACTATCGTTGTAATTCGTACTGCTAATTCGTATTTTTTATTCGTTGTTACCGCTACTATAAACATTAATGAAATTGCGATTACGATCCATACTAGTACCGTCATTTATTTGCCACATCCATTTACAAGTTCGTCAATACTAACCGGAAACTGTTCTTTAGTTAATTCAAGGACGGCTTTTGCATATGCTTGTATTTCGAGTTGTGCATCGTGTGCTAACCGTTGATTAAGGAAATGAACAACTGATTGTAAACTAGCCGTCCAGTAATAGCGGACGTACATTCCGTAAGCCGGTAAAAATAGGCGTGCTTGTTCTGCACAAACTCCACTATCTAACGCGAATTGATAAAGGTGTTCCCCTTCTTCGATGTATTTTTCTAACTCATCCGTAAAAATGAAACCACCACTTGGAGAGACTAGATTGCCACTGCCTTGCTTGCTATTTTCTGGCGCTTTTCTCCATTCATTTTCTTTTGGGATATAAAATGTCGGTTCTTCCGTTACATATCGTCTACTAGATTCGTTCCAGGCGTCCATTGTATGATCGCTACCAACAATATATTTCCAATGTTGGCGTGCTACCATTAACGGAGCATAAATTTCAAACTGCAATGTAGCATGACGAAACGGTGACGTGTGTCCTTCTCTCGCTAAGAACTTGATTAATCGGATATCTTTATCGGTTAGTTCCGTTGATTCCTTGTCGTAGCTGACACGAGCGCTATTCACGACGGATAAGTCGCATCCCATTGTATCTACTAATCTAACGTAACCTTTGTCTAGCACATTGATAAACATCTCCATCACTTAACGCCTCCCTTTTCAAAATCAAATTCGAGTTGTCCTGGTATACCTGACCAATCTTTACCGTTAGCCCAATCGATTCCCACCACGTAACCTTTCTTTGTACTCGTTCCGCCCTGCCTTGCGTGATTCTCTCGATTCTTCTCCAAGTAAATACGATAAACATCTTCCGCTGATAAACCGCATATTAACGACAGACTAATAAGGAAATGCCACATGTCGATTACTTCGCCTTGTAACGCTTCCTTATCGATTGGTTTCTCGTTCTTCCACCACTTCCAGTTCACTTCGCGTCTGATTTCGTCAATCTCACTTTCCATTGCTAGTGTAATACCTACGACCCATTCATCAAGGGATTTATTGATGTTTCTTTCGGAGATAATTCGATTATCTAAAGCACGTTGTAGTTCGAAAAGTCCGGTTAATTTGTCGGTCATTGGGAAGCCTCCTCATTCTCTACTTCTAAAACATTGTATGATGTCCAATCAACTTCATTTCTTTCCAGCCCTTGGTACAATGCGTCTGAAATATCGCCTTTTGTCACTTCGCCAGATATTTCTATTAAGAATCTTTTCATTCCACGTCCTCCCTTTGCTTACGTAAGAATTCTTCTAAATGTCTTTCTAACTGCTCAAAGCGTTTACGTGCAAATCGAATCGGAAATGGTCCAACACCTTTAAACGTTAACGACGGTGAAAACTTGATTCCTAGTCGGTGAAGTACGTATTTCATTTAGTGACCTCCTCAATGATTCCTTTATCGATTAAATACGCTAAAGCTATGGCAACACTATCCGATTCATCACTCGTCTTAAATTCACCATCCCACTCAACGTACCGTCTCACACCAGCCTCGACCTCTTCCTTCTCTGCTCGCCCTTTACCAAGTAGTTTCTTTTTAACGGAAGCCTGTCCGATGCTGTCATCGACTTTCAATCCGAAATCATTTAATGCACGATCCACCGCATTCCAAGCGCTAAACACCGTATAGTTCGTATGTGGTATTTTACTAGCGAATCCCTCTCGGACTATCAAATCGTAGGGCGCGTACTTGCGTATAAATAAGTGCGCCCACGCTTCGATTGTTTTCGTACGTAAAGCGATCGGTTCCGTCGATTTTGTTTTTACGTGTGACACGTCGATTAGTTTCGGCTTGCCGTTGATTACGTCTATGACCGCAATGCCTGGAGAACCTAACGAAGTGTCTACCGAGAGGACACGGTAGACTTTTTTACTTCTAGACATGCATTAACTCTCGCTCACGAATGATTTCTTTTACAATTACCGCTAACCCACGACCGATAGCTTTACGAATTTGTTTCTCTTCGAATTCTTTCGGTAACATTTCCGATTCTTCTTTCAACATGGCGTCGTAAACATGTCCGCCTAAGTTCTGTAAGATTACTTGCATGTCGGTAATATCGAACTTTCCATCGAGAATACCTTCGTCTACTAATTTATGAATCAGCTTTTCTACGCGCGCTTTCGTCATACAAGTATCGACGAATACTTGCTCTTCTGTTTTCTTTCTTGGGTCTTTCGGCGCTTTCTGACTTTGTACTTCACGGAATGCATCAGTTACTAATTTAACGAATTGCTGTTTACCGAAACGGTCGAGATAAGAAACGTTTTTAACGACGATACCTTCACCAGTTTCCATGTCGCCGAGCTTACCGCCTAGTTGCGTCTTACCTACGAATTGTTGCAGGTGCTCAAATCCTCGGTAAGGGCCCTCGTAAAATACAGGTACAAGATTAAGTCCTAAACGTTGAGCCTCCATTTTAACAACACTGAAGGATACGTATTTATCTCGATGTAAATCGTAAATATCAAACAAAATAAATTGTTTTTCGTAGTTCCCATAACGTATTTTGTGAGGGATTAACCATTCACCAAAGTATAAATACCCATCAAACAATTTATAAGAATCTAACGAGTTAGCAAACTGATAAAACCCACCAAGTGTATTTTCTTCGCTTAGCTCCCTATTACGAGAGAAACAACGAATAGATTCTCTGTATACCATAAAAGAAGCATTTGCTCCGTCAATTTTCTCCTGGATAACAATCTCGTCACCTTCATTTAAAACACCTACGGTTGATCTATGACCTAATCGAACAACATCCATATATTTTTTCTGTTCCATTACATTCCCTCCCGTACTTTATCGATAAACTCTAATGCTCCAATATACGGAGCTTTCTTCACATCTGATAAACTCGATCGCTTTACCCGACTGACTTGCGCTTTAATCTCCTCATACTCTTCATCACTTAGCGACTGAGCACACGCTGTCTTAAAGTTGTTAAACATCCAATGTTCAATATCTAATTTCGGAGGCTGCTTCGTCTTAACGGCCTCTACGATACTAGCAAACTTATCTAAGACTTCGTTGCGCATCTCGTCCGTTATCGCAACACCAAACGCTCTGAAATCAGGGTATTTCATATAGTCTTCTTCACTCATATTCCACGCTTTCTTCGATGCGTTAACGTAAAGCACGATGTAATAGTCCAAGTCGTACATTAACGAGTAGCATGTAACTTGTTTGACGTGGTCGGCGCCAGGTTCGCGCAGTGAATATTCGGAAGTTTTACTGTAGGTTGTCTGTTTCGATTTTATTTCGAGTCCGACGCGTGTAATTACGCCATGCTCATCGGTGTATTCTAAAATGCCGTCACACGTACCGATTAAAGCGAATTGTTGGTCATTGTGTTCGATTACCTTACAAGTTTTAACAAAATCTTCAAACGCTGGATATCCGTCTTTCGTACGTTCGATTCTGAATCGTGGTTTCTCACTGGTGAACTTCTCGTAATGTCGTTCCGCTAGTAAAATATCACGTTGGATTGCATCTCCAATGTTAGTTCCGATAAATTGCCAGCGTCTTTGCCAAGGTTTCACTTCGGCTTGATCACGTGGACTCCGTAACGCCTTTTCGTAAAGCTCTCTCGGACATGAGTTAGCCGAGGATGGTGAGAAATACGGTAGACTTCGATAGTCTAAGTAACTGCCTTTGCTTAATACTTTCGCATAGCTTTCGTGGAGCCAGACGTCTAAAGGCGTATCGTAAGGCTCCGTGTATGAATGCCATGTTTCGAGGAAATTACGGAATTCCTCTGCGATTTCATAAGCTAATATTTCTTTCGTATTCTGACGTAGTAATTGTGCTGCGTTTCTACTCAAATTACCGACTCCCCTCAAATATTGATTTCTAAAGTAATTAATCACCATATCCCATCCAATTATTTCCTTGTATAAAAAATAATCTGTAATGAATTCTAATAGTAGAAAGGCGGTGATTTCATGAATAGCTTTAACACTAGACCAAGTGATGACGGCTCTTATACAAAACCAAAAGGCCCAATCGATCCGATAGGTCCAATCGCACAAGAAGTTGCACGCGAGTTCGGCGTACATTTGGGGGCAGAAACAACATCTCGCGCTAATGGTTCAGTTGGTGGCGAAATTACCAAACGCTTAGTAGCAATCGGGCTTCAGAAGATGTCAGGATCAATTAGTCCTCAACCAGACCCATGGAAAGTTTTACATTAATACGTTTCTTACATAAAGCTACTTATCCCGACCACTCACCAATACATAACGGGATTTTAAGTAGCTTTATTTATTTAATCCTGATTTATTAAAACGATTGCCGGACCGTTAACCACAATACCTCCGACCTCTATCTTTTCGTAAGGCTCAACATGGACGGTAATTACACCTTGTCGTCGTTCTAATTCCTCGCTTAGTTCTTTCGTTGGTACTTCGAATAGATTCATTTAGTCACCCCACTATCTAATTCGACATCCTCCAACGACGTCCAATACTCCTCACCGTCCGAATCACATACTCGAACATCTACACCGTGAATTCCTTCACGAGCATCTATTACTTTGAAAGTTCTTATAATTACGCCAGTATCACCGATTAAATCTTCTCGTTTCTTAACTCGTTCACTCATTCCGTTTCCTCCTTAGGTTTACAATTTTCGAAATCCCAATCTTCCGCCGAATACTCGCTCATCCACTCCGGTTCAATTACCGTGTCGCATTCTAGTGGAGTTTCTAGAATGACCGTATTCGTCATAATATCGTCATACAACGCAATAACTTCGGGCGTTAATTGATCGTTGGGAATCGAATGCTTCATTTCGTCATGTAACGTTAGGTTGAATTCCCAACCTTTCGCAAGAGTACATTCGTAATAACTACGAATCATACAAAGCTGTAATACGTTAGCACCCGAACCTTGAATCGTATGGTTGAATGCTTGTCGCTCGGCTTTCCCTGTTGCTTTGATTAACTCCCAAAACTCCGAACGTTCTTCCCACTTCAGCTTACGCGATTTCTCACCTAGCTTCGGATCGTTTTTATTTGAAATGCGTGCTTTACGCATGAGTATATTCAATCGTTTCCATTGTTCTTTATATTTCGGGAATCTACGTTTCTGTCCCCATAAGGTAGCGACCCATCCATGTTGGCGAAGATGTTCAAATGTCGCTTCTACCATCTTTTTAAATCCTGGTAATACTTCATCGAATTTCTTATACGCCGTTGATGCGTGTTCTTCTTTAATTCCATATACTTGAACGGACTTATAAAACTGCTCGAAAGCCTGTCCGTATCCTTCCGCTAGGAATAATTGTTTCATTAATTTACGGAATGGAGGTACGGCCCTATCAGTGCCCTTTACTTTTTTGTAATACGATTCCACGCAATGTTCTTTTGGCACATCGAACAGCAACGACGCGAATTCCACGTAAGGATCAAGCCCTTTGCGGAACATAATTGCGAATATCTCATCACCGAATTCTGTAGACATGCGATGCGCTTGTAATCGTGGTTCAATCGAAGATAAATCCGAACCGGCAAACGTATATCCCTTACGAGGAACAAACGTCTTACGCACTCGCAATCCTTCTTCCGAGCGTGAAGGTATGTTCTGTAAATTCGTTCCTTTTTCAACTTGTTCATTACAATCTACTAATCGTTGAATAATATCTAAAAAGGTACTATCCGTAACTGAACCGGCATAAACATCGTTGGGTTTTCCTTTATAACCGCTCGAACCATAGCGTCCAGTTGATACCGTTCTAAGTTGCGTATGAATCCGCCCGTCGACATCTAATGCTTTCGGCATCTTCTCAACATAGGTACCTAGTAACTTGCTATATTTTGAAAAGTCCGCTAGTGGTTTTAGCGATTCTTCTTCCTTGAAATAACGTTCCAGCACATCATTCGAAACCGCTCGTACTTTCTTCTTGTCCTTTACGATTTCTTTCGTACGGTCCTTAATGCCTAAATGGTCGTATATTAAATACGCTAAATGATCATTACTTGATAAGTTAAATTCATGTATATAATCCGGAGCGTTCTGCGGAATCGCCTCGGGTAGTTCCACGGTTTGATACTTATGAATACGAGTCTTTAATTGTTGATACTTTTTAGTCGTTGGATTGGCTGTTTTAAATTCCGCCTGGCACTTCTTTAACATATCTTTTTGTTTTTCAATACGTTTCTTTTGCGCCTCAATCCACTTGTTAATCTGTTCGCCTTTAATTGCAAGCGACATCTTATATAGAAATTCATCGTCAATCTGATATGTCTCAAATAACTTACGTTGCGCTTCGCCATGAGCTTCTCCGTACTCAACTTCCAATTTCGAAAGCTCTTCTAAGTTTAATTCGAATCCAGTACGAACAATCTCTACGTTTACTTCAGGTAAGTATTGACGGATTTCAAAATACGCTTTCGCTAAATCATCTGTTGCTACTAAATTATCAATTTGCCATTTCGTTAATAACCAACCTTTATGAACGTCCTTGATGGCGTATATCCCAACAGTTTCAGCGTCGTATGGTAACGGCGACCCATTTCCGAATAAATCTTCGAAAGTGAAATCGTCCATCTCTAACGCATAACCACCGATTCTTTCTTTATACTTCGTAAATAACGGTTTCAAACCGTATGTTTCTTCGTGATCGTATAAGATAAGCTGTGCGTCCATTGAATCGAATCGTACTCCCGCTGGTTTAAACCCATCGTTACGTAGTAAGTTCAAATCGTACTCTGCGTTATGAAACGATTTGATGTGTGCCGCATCTTCTAAAAACGGTTTTACAACCTCTAACGCTACGGAACGTCCACATTGTTGTTTTTCATTTACATGGCCATAAGCTACGTAATACCCTTCGTTTAATAACGGAAGCCAAAACGAATAGCCACCCGTTAAATCAATCATCTTGTCTAATCCGGAAGTCTCCGTATCCCACACCGTCAATGACAGCGCTGAAGGGATTGTGATACCTCGTTCTTTCAGTTTTCTTCGAATTAGCGTATTATCGAATAGTTTAAATACCTGTTGAAACCATTCATTAGTACGTTGTAATTCTATTTCTTTATATAAACGCGAAATCATTTCGCCTAGTTTCGTTTCATCAGTAATAATGTGATAATTACTTGGTTTATTACCAAGCGTTTGTTGGATACGCTGCTTTCGCAACGCATCCTCACGCTCTTCTTGTACTCGTTGTCCCATTTCTTTAATTTCTTTTTTCGTTAAACGCTTTTCCGATAACCTGCCTATCGCACCGGAAAAGAACGCTTCATATGCCAGTTTAAATAATGCTGCTTCTTTCTCGTCCCATTTACTCGTCTGCCAAACGCGTTGGAACGCTTCTTCAATCGTTTCGGTCGCTTTTTCCTTTCGCTCGACCGCTTTTGCCACTCGTGCCTTCGTCTCCTCAACGTCTTCAGCACCAGGTATTTTTAAGTTCAACGTTAACTTCGGCGTCATGTTTACCGCCCCGTTTCCTTGCAATTTAATCGGTAATAAAATGTTACTGCCACTTCGTGATTATCTTCCGCCCACTCTTCGAAACAACGTTTATCGCAAAAATGATTATCTTCACGGTCGTCATAAACGTGATTATGATACGGCCCTATTACGGAGCTGCAATTCTTACAATATTCGAAATGCACGTGCATCGATTAACCTACTGTATCGAAGCGTTGTTCTACAGGGACGATATCGCCTTTTTTAATTTCGCCAACCTCACGACCGATAGCCGCCCACTTAGCACGCTCTGCTTTCGCTTTCTTCTCTTCCTCAGCTTCACGAGTAATGTGCTCCGTTTCTTCTTTCGTTAGTGGCTCGAGGTCTTTACTATAAACTCCCCAGAAGTCTGATCCGTCAAGGTAGTAAGCGGAAAATGATTTAGTATTACTGTTATGACTCTTCAGATTTACTACCGTACCGATTTCAAAACGGTGGTTTGAAGTGTTAGCGATAATTCTCGCAAAGTCGCCTTCTTTCAATAACGCTTGTTTAGCTTCGAGGACTTCTTCGTCGGTTGCTTTTACTAAATCGTCTTCGCAATGCCATCCGGAATATTTTCCGTCAAGATGCTCGCCTTTAAATGGTACGACGCTTTCATCATCTACTACGATTTTTATAACATCGCCCGCTTTTGAATACCCAATACCACCAACGATTAGTTTCGCGTAATCACCGATCTGTAAACGTTCTAATACCGATTCACTTGCGTCCGCCTCTTCCGGCATTTCCACCGTTGCTACCTGTTCCACCTGCCCTTGCTGCTCATTTTGCATCTTTTGCATACTACGAGTAATCTTTTCTATGTCAGACGGAGTACCTTCGAGTTTAGTTCCGTCAGGTAATTCGATTTTTACTACGCCTTCCGCGTCGGTTAGTTTGTCGTTAGTGATTGCGTGGGATTTACGGAATACAGAATGTTCTCCTTGATTAAAGTAATTCGAATCATCGACATTGTCTTTAAAAACGATATCGTTGTCGTCATCAATGTCTACTACTAAGTAAAATGCTCCTTCTGTTACATCAAATTCTTGCTCAGATGCTTTCACTATATCTTCTACTTTTGCATCTCCTGTAACTAACGTATAAACAAACCCGTTATATTCCACCGTTTCATTAACCACTTTAACTCCGTCTAATTTAGCCATGTTTAATTTCCTCCTCGTTTTCTTCGTTATTAGTTGTCGCCGTTAACTCAATCCATCGTTGACTTGCGCTAGTTTCCGTAGCCCAATACTCACGTTGTCCTGCACATTCGAACATGAATACTCGGTCACCTTCGACGCCTGCGATATAGTCACAATCATCTTTCGTGTAAGCTTCGCCATTACCTTTCTTCGCTTGTACTACTAATGCATCATCACGGTCATGTCTTACTCGAATCGTTTTTACCTGTATCGTGTACCACTGTTTATTAATCGGATCACGCGCTACTAAGTCGTAAACCTCCGGGATGAACGAATTCGCTACTTCCCAACCGAGGTTTAAGAGCGCGAGTGCTACTCGGAGTTCCGAGCAACCGCCCTTAACTGTTGTTTCATGTGCCATATGCGCTCCCCCTTAGAACGGTAAATCATCATCTGAGATATCGATTGGTGTACCTTCGTTGTTTGTGACCGCCGGCAATTTAGATTTATCAATCGCTCCGTCTTCCGCATCTTGTAACAATACAATGATGTCGTTCTCTTCGCGGTAATTAGCTAAATCTTCGTAACTGAAGTCTGTACCAATAAAAGTCTTAGCCTTTTCGATTTGCTCGTCTGTTGCTTCGCCTGACTCAAGTGAATAAGATTTATCGACTTGTTTGAAGTGGACCGCTTCACCTACTAGTGAATACTGCGGATTAAACTTCCGGCCCATCTTTTCTGCTTTGTCGTAATCAGCGATGATGTTGTTAATGTGGAATTCTGCCGTATCGATCACACGGTAAGTACCGTATTCCAAGTCGTACACAGGAATCATTGCGTACATCTTACGTTTCGCCCCGACTCTACACGACGGACACTCAGTTTTACCTGGTTTGAAATATTGCGTAATGTCTGCGTCTGTTTCACGTGGAGAGTGTAAGCAAGAATGTTTTCTGAATCGGTGAATCGTACGTTTACCATCGAATGTTTTATCTTCGTGCACAAAGTAGAAGTACCAATTATCCGGATCAGCTAGTAAGATGAAAGTTCTACCATCTGCGTTTACTTCACCGTGTTTTCCCATTCGGACATATCGCGTTACGCCTTCTGGAAAATCGTTTTTACCTCCGTTTTGATTTGCCTCTCGTTGTTCCTCACGCTTTTTTAACGTTTCTCTAATACCCATTGAAACAACTCCCTTGTTATAAATTCGAGCTTGGGTGATCCCACGCCCGTATTACGCAACTTATCGCTTTTGTACGCTAAACAACCGCCCAAGTTACGCAATACCGACGTGGGGGATACATCGGTAAAAATCGAGAATTTTCGTAGGACGTAACACATCGTACTGTAATGCCAAACGCCCATATGACGCCACTACCCGTTTACTATACTAGGGGAAAGAAAAGGTTGACGACGGGTAATGGCGTTATATCGACATTCGTTAAATTATTTCATACAAATAATACGTAATATATCGAATATTGTCGTTAGAATTTACATATATTTAATTTGTGCGCATTTCCGTAATACTGTATAATTACAGTGAGGTGCACTAGCAGTGTACTTCCGCTTGACTCCTCGTTAAGCAAAAATATTGCAATTGATTGACCTGCCAAGTCAGTTAATTGTAAGTACAAAGGGAAGCGTTTTGCTCCCTTCGTACATCAAACAAAATGTGTTAAATTACTTGTCCTATATGCAATGCCTAAGCATATAGAACGTATTTTTACGCAAGAAGGTAGTCTTGGTATGAACCAAACTGTCTCTCGTCGAAGCGCTTTGCCAGGCGTTCGATCTTGCGTATAACTGTCGAGTGATGTAGCCCCAACATTTTGCCGATTGCCGTCGGCGTTGGAGTTGTATTCTCACTCGATAGGAACGATTCAACGATCGCCGTCGTTGTCTCGTCATTGACCTGCTCAGGGTCTGCGAGGAAGTCGATTAGCTCACGCTGGTCGGCTTCTTTCTTTTTTATAACATGTTCTTCTAAATCAAATTCGTCTTTGAGAGTTTCGAACATTGCCGTGTTCTTTTCCTCCCCGCTATCTGATCCATCGTATAATTCGTACTTTCTTCTCGTACGTAACTTTCGTAATAATGACTTGTAACTATTACCTAGCGATACTGCGAATAGTTTTACGAAATCGCCGCCAGCGTTATTTCGTAAACTTTCTAATACTTTGTGTATTACATCATGGAACAGGTCGGTTATGTCATGTTCGTTTGCCATGTATGTACTCGTGCTCCAGTACCGAAGCTTGTCCCGATATACCTCCGATAAGCTAGTGTACAAATCCGTAAATACGAAATCATCACCTGTTCGAAGATAATCGTTTGCCATCTCGTTAATATTCAATTTTTGTTCGTCTTTCACTTCTTATTCCCCCTTACACTAACTATGACGCACAAGCGGACAAGCCCGCGCACATTTTTTATAATCTTTTTAAACAAGAGAGTATTTTGTTTATTAACAACATTCGAATTATATCATATTGAAATGGAATATTTTTAAAAGTACACTAAGTAATGGAATTTATACTTTGTATACTGTATTATCATTATCTAGTTTCATCTCACACATCGGAGTTCTCTATCTTCAAGTTCTTTATCCAACTCATTCATATTTTGATTACTTAAAATTGGTTCTATTTTTACCATTAACATATTCGGAGTACGTCGCTTACGCATTCGCGGCGTTGAAACACTATAAACTGTTCGGCCCTTCATGAATTTGTTTCACTACTATGGCTTCGGCTGACTTCTTGCGGCTAACCATTTTCGACTGTACTATTTCAAGGTAAGACAACTATCTTTCCTCTTTTACTCGCCTGATTTACTCTACAAAGTTACGCACATCTATTTGGACTTTAACTTGAATTGGAGTCTCATCCCTTTATAGAGCCTTCGTATCAGATTTCTGTTCGTCGAGCCAAGATTTTATTCCACGCTTCCTTCAGCCCTTACCTCACGGCAAGTACCTTGCGCTTCCTTAGTGGTTGGTCGATGTGTGCCCCCCTACAGTGGACTTTCACCACCTAGACAGTTGCCATGCCTGGCACACAAGAAAAAGCGATCACTAGGATCGCTTTTTCTAAAAATATTCATTCATTTTTCAATTAGCCCCCGGGTCTAGTTTCTTGTTCCATTTTCTTTTGCTGCGCACTTAATTTCACTTCATTATAGTTATCGAAGACTAATATTCCATTACTCAAGATTAACATTGTAAAAGCTGCTAATATAATCTTTTTCAAATTTAACCTCTCCTTTTATTTTTTGAGATTTAAAATTAATCATCATCTTTGTCATTGCAGAGCAATCACCCCTCTTATATATCTCTTTAGCAGTTAAGCTTGCAAAAAAGTAATTTGAGTTTGAAAAAAAATTATAGAAACACTCATATAGCTGTTCCATTGATTGCTGGCTACATGCCCGATATAACAAAAGAAAGTCCCTTTTTCCTCTTTCCATTATTAAACTCTCTATCACCTCCTCCAACATCCTGTTATCTTGATATTGTATAAGCCTAACATCCGAATCACTCCCTAACTGTAACTCTAGATAGATTTTTACATAATCTAGATTATCACGAGTTTGTGTAATCAAATTGGGAATTCTAAGAGTTTTTGCAATATCATAACTATTATTAAGGTAATTTAAACATTTTTTGCTATCTGAATTTAGATACGTCATGCCTATATAGTATGACGCATCAGAAACAGTTTTTGCGCAGATATTAGCATTAATTAATAAAAAAGAATAATGCCTTGATAATTCTAGCTCATTCATATGTAGATACACAGGTGCTAAAATCTCAGCTATCCTATGAAGATAGCATTCTTTGATAAATAACTTACGACTATCATTTAAATTCTTTATCATCTCTTCTACTTTCAGGGCTAAATCCAACATATGGTGAATCTTTTTTTGTGCAAAATAATCATAGCACTTAAGAATATTAACCAAAATTACAAGTGTACCATCTTCAGTATTTTCTACCTCTTTCAAATTATCAGATATTTCATAACCTTCTATATCATAGTTCATATATCTGTAAATCACTTTGTATACATTTATGTAATCTCCAATAACACCACCTTCTTTTTTATACTTTTCTACCAACTTCTTTAATAAAGATGTATTTCTAGTAATTGCTGCATACTCTAAACATTGCTGAATTGACTCTACTGAATCTAACTGTAGACACCAGTTAGTCATTTTCTCAGCTTGATTATCAGGGAAAAAATAATAAGAGAGCCTCAAGAGCTTTCTAAACCCAATAGTCCCATCCTTTTTAAATTTAGACATACATTGTTTTGATGCCCCGATTTGTTCGCCGATTGCTGTAAATGTTATATCATCCCTATCATTTATAATATCGCATATTTCCCTATGAAATCCTGGCATTTTAAAACCCTCCTATGCTGTATAAGAAAATTTTGGTATAATATAATTATAATTTCCCTGTTTACAAAAGTAAACATAGAGTAGGTTGAGAAATTTTTCTAAGGACGTGTTAAAATGATTGACTATTCTCCGTTACATGAGACACTAAATGAAAAAAAAATGGTAATTAGTGATCTTCGTGGTACAATTCTGAATGCAAGAACTATTGCAAATATTAACAAAGGAATGTCTGTAAATTTAAATACAATTGAAGAAATTTGTCTCCATTTAGACGTACCTATAGAAAAAGTGGTTAAAATTAGAAATATTTAAGAACAATGATTTCAAACCCTCCAATGTAAGAAAGGAGGTGATTACATCGTTTAAAGTCGGAAGGTGCCGTATCCCCGAACTCTGTAAGAAAAATGGGATTACACAAGCTCAACTCGCAAAAAAAGTAGGTATTGTCCCACAATCTATAACGGATTATGTGAGTCTGCGTAATTTACCGAATGTAGAACGAGCATGTAATATCGCTTCGATACTACATTGCGACATCAAGGATTTATACGAATGGGATACACAATAACATTTAATTAACGGGAAGATTCTCTTACTTCCCCTGCCTAATAGTACGTGAATTCACGTAAATAAATTTAATTGAACTGGCTTCATTCCATCAACTATAGATATCAACGAACCTTTTCCCTCTTTTACCAACGCTTCGTTCGCATCCTTATATCCAGACACATATCCGTTCGTCAATCGTATTTTTCCATTTAAATATTTCTCAAGTTCTTTTCGAAGTTTCTCACCTGCTGGATCGTTATCCGCCACGATAACTAATTCTTCTATCGGCGACTTCAATATTTGCTCTGCTTTTCGTTGGTTAAACGACGAGCCTCCGTTTGCCAATCCGAAAATCCCAGCCGTCATAAACGACATCGCATCTATTTCCGCCTCACAATATACTGCACGTTTAATATTCCGTTTATAAGCGAGATGTAGCCCGTATATCAAATCTCCAATTGGCTTTCCATCCTTTTCGTACCAAAAAACTTTCGAAGAAACCTTCCGATACTTTATATTCGCCAATCTACCGTTTGTATCAAACCACGGAATTACAACCGTCTGCCTAAAACGGTCGTAACCGATCTTCATTTGCCTTTGTACTTCCTCGCTAATACCCCGTTGTCCTAAATACGGATGACGATAAGCGTACTCTTGTAATCGACCAAAATTGAGGGCCTTGCGACCGTTATCAATCCGGAATTTCGGTGGCTTAAGTACGAGGTTATCATAACCGTATTCCACACCGTACATTTCGAGTAAATATTCTTCCGTTTCTTCATACGTTTCGTTTCGCAAGTAAGATAACAATTTGGTAAAGTTGCCGCTTTCCCATTCGTTATCAAATGCGCCTGAATCTTTCCATGTACCAGAATAATTCCCGTCTAAATTGACGAAAAACGAAGGTGTATGTTCATATCGAAACGGACTCGCTGCCATTAGTTTATCAGATGACCATCGTTCATTTGTCCAGATATGTTGCCGAAGTTCATACTCGATGTCTACATTTATTGACTGATCTCGGATTTTTACTGTGGGCATACAGATACCTCATTAGGGCTAGCACAAATTGTATACGGTAATTTACCTGTTTCAGATAACCCAAAGTGTCCTAGTCTTGATGTCATTACGACTGTATACTCATTATCTTTATAAATTACTTTTTCACCTTTCAAGATGCCGTTATAACCTACAATTCTACCAAGGTGTATTTCCTTATCGATTTCAGTCATTGCTATTGATACGATTCCGTTACTATTCTCGCTCGCTTCGAACCATTCTACGTTATCCATGTTCATTCTCCTTTCGATTAAAATGCACTCGTAAATTGCTTCGCCACATGCTCACCAGTTTCCATTTCCTTAATAACGCCAATCTGGGGCATGTAAATAATTTCAGCTGATTCACCTTCGCCACCATCACGGCCTTTATTAATACCGATTATACCTCGTCCTTGTTTTGCGTCAGTATCAACCGCTATCAATAACGCCGCGTCCTCTAAAAGCGCTTTCGTTTTCTTTACCTCGCTACGTTTCGGTAAACGTAATTCTCGTTGGCCATCTTCGTCCTCACTATTATCGACCTCATCCGCCTGTGTGATAGCAAACATAACCACGCCTGTCTTACCGGCTAATCGACGTAACTTTTTCGATGTTTCAGCCGCATCGCCACCAGCCGTTTTAGACGTGTTCTTCTCGTAGTCTAGATAATAGAACGGATCGACAATCACTACATCTGCGTTCGTCTCTGTTATATCTACTTCTAACTGTCGTAAATCCCTTCGGTGAAAGTCGTCATCATCTACGCCTCGTACGATAATATTACCAGGTAGAATTTCGTTGATATTCGCTAAGAACGTTTTAAACCCTTGTTCAAATTCTTCTGATAGTTTACCATGACGGATTTCCTTCGAATCAAAACCGGCTTCGAGGTTTACGCCATCTAATTCAGCGACTGTTGCTCCGATGCGTGATGAAATCGAAGTGTACAAACGCACCATTCCTTCGAACCATCCCATTTCCATTAACCAAATAAGTACGTTCGCACCTTGGAACGCCATCTCTACACCCTCTTCGATAGTCGTTGCGGATTTACCACGCCCTGACTTTCCGTAGATTGTATATACGTTTGAAGAAACATAGCCACCAATCGCGTTATTAATGAATGGGAATCGTGAGTTCCAAATGCGATATGACTCGCCTTTTTTACGACGTTCGTATTCTTCTAGAAATTTAGGCGCATCGGCTTTTAAACTTGTTCCCACTTTATCACGAACGTTTGTTCTCATTATAACTCCGTCGACTTTTTCTCGCAACCATTCAAGGAAAGAATTTCCGTCTAGTTGTTCGAATTGGACCGGCGCTTCGTTTTGTAGTAATCCCATCACTTCGATCTTCGCAGAATAGGATTTTATTTGCTTCGTTAAATACTCAAAACTATCTTCTACTTGTGGGACGTAGGTGAATCCGTCAACTTCTGCTACTAGCGTGCGGAAGTCGGGCGTTTTCCCTCGATTCATCTCTACGTAATCTTTGATAAAACGGTACGCTTTCCGTTCAGCTTCTGTAACAAAATCTCGCTCTGTTACGTGGTTCAGTTGAACTGGGTTAGCGGTATCAACCACTTTCGATAAGAGCATTTCTCCGTAGTTCATTAACTACACCTCCACTATACAATTTTTCATTCGGTTAGCAAAGATTATTTATACGTAATACCCGTGATGTTCGTTGATTTTATCCTCCAAAAACAATAATGTTCGAAAGGCTTCTTTATAAATCCAGGTGTCTACAGGACATATCTTATACATGTATTCAAGCTTTAACGAAAAAACAAATTCAATTCAATTCGAAGATACCTTTTCTCTGTCTACATGTGCCGTTTATAAAAAAATGATTTTGATAATACAAGATATAAATCTTAACCCCCGACTATACAATAGAAAAGAAATGCAATTCAAAGGAGGTTTTTCTATATGTTTCGAAAATTTCTTTTCATATTCATCGCAGCACTATTATGCTTATCCGGGTTCTTTTTCATCACGCCAGTCACACAAGCTCAAGCCAAATCAAATCACTACGTCCCCAACCAACTGATTGTAAAATTCAAACAGACCACCTCTCTGCAAAGCATTCAAAATTACCATACATCTGTAGGCGCTACTGTACTCTCCAAAGATGAAACACTAGGGTTTGAAGTCGTAAAATTTCAACAAGGATCTGTAGAGGAGAAAATAAAAGAATACAAAAAGAACCCCAATGTCGCATACGCAGAACCAAACTACTATTTCCATGCCTTTTGGACTCCAAATGATCCATCGTTTCAAACACAATACGGCCTAACCAAAATTCAAGCTCCTCAAGCCTGGGATACCCAACGCAGCGATTCAAATATAAAAATTGCAATTGTTGACACCGGTGTGCAAGGAACCCACCCTGATTTATCCTCAAAAGTCATCCACGGACATGACTATGTAAGTGATGATGCAATTTCAAATGACGGAAATGGTCATGGCACACACTGCGCCGGTATCGCTGCCGCCATAACAAATAATAAAAAAGGAATCGCAGGCGTTGCACCGCAGGCCTCCATTTATGCCGTTCGAGTATTAGACAATCAAGGAAGTGGTACTCTCGATGCTGTAGCGCAAGGTATTAGAGAAGCTGCTGATTCAGGTGCACAAGTAATCAGCTTAAGTTTAGGTGCACCAGATGGAGGAACCGCTTTACAAGAAGCCGTTCAGTATGCTTGGGACAAAGGGGCTGTCATTGTTGCAGCTGCTGGAAATGACGGAGATTCAACACCAAATTACCCAGCGTACTATGATAAAGTCATTTCAGTGGCTTCCACAGATCAATACGATCAAAAATCCTATTTTTCAACATACGGAAAATGGGTAGATGTAGCCGCTCCTGGTTCTAACATTTACTCTACCTATAAAGGAAGCACATATCGTACATTAAGTGGTACCTCCATGGCTACACCTCATGTAGCAGGTCTAGCAGCTTTATTAGCAAATAAGGGTTACTCAAATTCTCAAATCCGTCAAATTATCGAAGATACTGCTGATAAACTTCCTGGGACAGGTAACAATTGGAAATACGGGCGGGTAAATGCCTACAAAGCTGTAAACACACTTCCAACCATTCAACAACACGCTTCCTAACCATAAGTAGATTACGTCTCCCAAGAAAAAACATGCTACCTTTTTTTCTCATTTGTCGCGTAAAATATATTTTTTAACATATTTATTTTTCTTATCACATATCTTGTAGCGAAAACAATGATTTTGTGAGTGTGCTCCTTAGGAAAGAGCACACTCTTTTTTCTTATCACATATTTCACATACAATCATATTTTACCTACGCATCCCCCTTTTTGATTCACCCTCGAACGGCAACACTACGCACAAATCTCGCACTCTATCGTACAACCTACGATCAAATACGCTTTCCAATCCGTCGATAGGAATGTTCGACGTGTAGACCGTTGGTAATCCGTTTGTTACCCGATGGTTTATCACCGCATGTAAACCTCCTCGAAATGCTTCGGTTGCACTACGTACTCCAATATCGTCTAGCACTACGAAAGGTGCCATCTTCGCATGACTACCTCGACGGTAGTATTCTTTCGCTGCTTTCTCTGACACTTCTTTCGGTATGTTTGACCGATTAAATTCGTTAAATAACGTTTGCCATTCGTTCACATCTAAAAAATATCCAGGTACCTGCAACGATTGCCTATTTCGCTGCAAACTACCGATGTAATGCCGTACGAGCCATTCGTTTAAAATTACGGCTGCTGTCGTCGTTTTCCCTGTGCCAGTTTCTTCGGAAAACAAATACATCGATTTGATCTTATCCTTCGGGTCTAACGACGCTTCCGCCTCAAATTGCCGTGAGAAAGTCGTTACTTGCGCATCGATAATCTTATAGACTTTCGGTTGAGACGCTCGTACAGGCGAATTTAGTAACGTTAAATGACGATATTCTTTCGGTAAGTTAGTCGCTGCCATACGTCCTCCATTACCGTTATGTCCATGTAGTGCGATGTACGAGGTACACTGTCGGTTACATGCTTCGCTTTTGTATAATGAACAATGATCGGATAGAATGCATTGCATTAAATCGTCACCTCTTTCCGGTCGATACGTTCCTTCTCAAACTTCACCTTATAATGCTCAATCACCGCGTCTGCATCCTCACTAGCTAATATTGCACCACATCTTCGAATATCTAACCCAATTCCATGAGGGCAGTTTTTGTAGCAATGTTCTTCAATCACTCCGATATACGGTAAATCCTGGTTTGGGCAATCGTAACAATACGTATCTAGCAATCTCGAAGTTTCTTGACGTGCTTTTTGACGTTGCTCTTTCGTATAGATTGACGGTCCATTCGGTGCTTGCTCTATAAAATGTGCTTCCGATCGGACTTGTCCGCTTCGTTCTTGTCCACATTTCGGACAGCCGTGCCCTCTTCGTAAATGTGAAAACAGTATCGTAAATAATTCGTTTGGATGGTGCGGACATTTATATCGCATTTTCGTTCTATCATTTACGTAATTATTTTCTAGTAACTTGTAACCTCGTGATTCAAACGTTTCTTTTACGAGTTCAAAAGAATGTCTACGTTTTAAAATCCCACAATATCGGCAACCACTACCGTTTCGTAATTCCGAATAGCTAATCGACAATTCTTTGTCAGGATGGTGCGGACATTTATATCGCATCTTTGCCGTTCCTATTACGTATTCAGTTTCCAATAGCTCGTAACCACGTTCTTCAAACTTCTCTTTCACTTGTTCAAACGTTAATTTAGGTCTTGCCATTTGTATCCCTCCATTCCTACTAATACATATCTCGTATTTTTCACGTTTCACTTGCACATTCTCGAAAAAAATAATTTATCCGGTTATAAATAATCGATAATTTCTTGAGTACTCACTTTAATATGTGTCTGATTTCGCGAAAAACGAGCCTCTTTTTTACGAATTTCTTCAAGAACTCTCGGCAACAACCTAGATCGCATATACGAATACATAAACGCAAAGTTTAATCCGGGATACTCCCGTGTCGACTTATAGTCGGCGAAACATGCGTCGATGAATAGTTTTGTTGCTCCCGGTTTATATTCGGCGATGAACGTCTTCAACATACGACCTTCCATCGCATAGCTGCGAGTGACATACGGAATTTTATAACGTTCCTCATGTACATGCTTTAGGTACTCACGGAATGTCGTTACGTTCCACTTTTCGATTGGTAGGTTGCGGAAATCTTTCGTTGATATACGGGGCATTGGTTCCCCTCCTCGTCAAATAATTGTGCGTGTAATTCCTCATTAGACGCCTGCCATAAATCTCGACCGTCTTCCGTTTTGAATACGTTGCGACGGATTAGCGCCTCGATGTAAACCTGCTTTCGTATGTCTTCGTTATGTGTGATTGCTGAGTACATTCGTTTGTTTATTCGGCCTCCTTCGCCTTCCAACTATGGATACAATTACCGCTAATAATTTCAGAAGATTCATGCTATCCTTCAGTTATCGAGCAGACATTACTCGACGCGTCTTCCTAACAGACGCATATACTCCATCCCTTTCGAATCTCTGTCCCCACAGAGGTTCTTTTTTTCTATTTTTTCGACATATATCGTTATGAATTTTCTCAATATGATACATATAGTCTTCGACCGACAAAAATGTTAATATATGGCTACACCTTTTCTTTTGACCTATATTCTTAGGTCTTTTTTTCTGACCGGTATCATATATCTGCGTTAGTTACCGCCTATCCTACCGATAACACTCCTTGTTATATACATTCGTAGATTCCTAGATTCTTATCTCGTTATTTGAGTGTAAAATTTACGTCAGTAACCTTTTGTAACCTTGCGTTCTTGTTGACGTTCAATGATTCCGGTTACACTTCCGATGCTACACTCGACTCTCCGCTTAACGCCTTTTAGCGTGTGCATGACCGACTGTAAAACCGCTTGATCGTCCTTTGCCTTACGACGTTCTTTACGAATACGTTTCAGTTCTTTCAACATGTAATTACCACGTGCTGTAGTGAACGTCTCAATTTCAATAGTATGTAAAATATCTTGCTGCGCTATATCCGTTTGTGACCTGCGTATATTCGTTTGTTGCATGTCGGACTCTAACGATTCTAGTTCCGATAGGATACGTTGTAATCGTTTCGTTACGTCTCTCACCGTAAATACCTCCTCTTAATTATCCTTTTATATTTTTCGTATTATGCTTTACATAAAACTTAGTACTTTTCTTTGTTTGTAAATCTATTTATCCTTATAAAGCATTAATCAAAACCTTACAACTTCACTTACGCTCGTTGTATCTCAGCATCTATTAGCGGAGTTCTTTTATAAAAGTAAGTACCGCAGGATATATTAATGATGGAAGGATATTTCGCTAGAAATAGACTTCAAGGTTTTAGCTCTTAATCTTTTTCTAGTTAAAAGATAGTTCTTGTTAAGAGTTAGTTCTTGTTAGTGTGAACTACAACCATGTGTGGAAGTCGCCATATGTGGTCATACGTCACATGGACTGATAGATTCCGGTTCATTTCCGAATATTGTTAGCTGACTAATAGGTAGAATCGTATATACCGTATTCTCCCACTGTTGTGTACGTTCGTGCCTGCGCCTTTCCTTAACGACTAAAGGCTTTCCATCCCAACGATATTCACATAGCTTTTTGATACGTCTATTCGCACTCTCACGACTTATATTTAATCGTTTTGCAATCATGTCTTGCGTTGGATAGCATTCTCCATCTTCGTCCATAAATGACGCTAACACACATAAAGTCGTCCATCTTTCAGGACCTAAGTCCGCTATTAAACCGGAGTGTACTGCGTCGACATACATCTTAAGAAAGATACGCGTCTCTCGCTTTCCACTCGTAATTGAATATTCTGTTTGGGCTTCGATTGATACTAAGTTGCTATTTTCGCTCACTGTACTCACCCATTTCCACCTCCGTGTAATGCCTTGTGAATGCCTTATACTATACATGACGCATCACTTTGGAAGGTCGCGCACTTTTTTTCGAAAAAATATAAAATAAATTACGTTTTTCTACTTTTTATACCCCTATACAATTTGTGTCCAAGAGTTTAAAATACTTGATATGGAAGCTATTATTTCAATAGTTAAAGCCTAATGGAGGTTTAATTATGAAAGGTAGCGTATTACAGGATAAAAAAAGAGGGACCTGGTATTTTTCTTTTGATATAGGGAAGGACCCGTTTACTGGAAAAAGAAGACAAATAAAAAGACGTGGATTTAAAACTGAAAAAGAGGCGGAGAATGCACTTATTAAAGTTCAGGCCGAAATGTTAAATGACGAGTTTCTTGATTTAACACAAATGTCCTACTCTAAATATCTCGATGAATGGTTTGAAGAAAGAAGGATTTACCTCCAGAAGTCAACCTATGAAATTCACTCTATTTATTGTGAGAACATCATTAAACCAAAACTTGGGCACTTCCAATTACAAAAAATCGAACCTATTCATATTCAAAAGTTTGTAAATAACTTAGCGAATGAAACAAATTATTCATCTCACACTATTCATTTAGTATTTCGAATAGTAAGCTCATCATTAAAAAAAGCTAAGACTATGAAATTAATTAAAGACAATCCTGCAACCGGCACGACATTACCGAAGCGACAACGTAAAGAAATGAACGTGTGGTCACTCGATCAAGTTAATTATTTTTTAACCGAATCTAAAACTATTAAGCGATTGACCCGCTGCTATATCGCATTTGCAATGTCTCTTCTTACTGGTATGCGACAAGGTGAAATAATGGGACTACGTTGGAAGGATATAGATTTCGAAAGAAATATCATTTACGTAAAACAAACATTAACACAAGCTGCCGAAATAAAAGTCGGGGCAAAAAACACATCAAGTGTACGATCAATTCACATCCCAAACAAGCTCGTCAATGAACTGAAAGGTTATCGTAAAACGGTTCTTGAAGAGCGTTTATATCACGGTAAAGATTACGAAGATAACGACTTAGTAATTTGTACACGTATTGGTAAACCGATGATTCCTCGTAATTTACGAAAAGAATTCTATAACTTAACGGAAAAACTCGGATTACCTAAAATACGATTCCATGACCTACGTCATACTCATGCGACTATGTTAATTCAGCAAAATGTTAACGTTAAATTAATTGCGGATCGTCTTGGCCATTCCGATATTGAAACGACACTTAATACGTACAGTCACGTTCTGCCTGACATGCAAAAATCGGTATCTGAAAAACTCGATAAAATTATGGATATATAAGCGACATGTTGCCACGTCTGTGTCCACAATTGATTTTACGTCTGTTAACCGTTGGCGATACGTGAATTTACGTACATTTTAAACATACATGCCTGAAGAAGGTATGGTTGAAGTAGGCGAACTAAAAATACACCAAGCATCACATGCCCGCTACTTTGAAGACTTCTTAAAATTCGTCGAATATGAACGCTCTATGCCTGAAATTATGAAAACACAGGTAATGGACATGGTATACGACCAAATTGAAGATGTATTTGAAGAAGGTACGGAAGAACGCGAACAATTCGACCAAGCGATGGAAGTATGGGCTGCTAGTCCGAAGCGGGAAATTATGGAACAATTTTCAACCGAAGAAGTAATGGAAGCTACCGCTCAAATCGTCGAGCATGCTCCTGAAGTGGAATTAAAACTAAAAGCCGATCATATCTCTGTGAAGGCTTTGCTTGCTGATTTCGGGGATCAAATACATATTGCGAAGGTAAATGACCGATATGTACTTATGATTGAAGCAGACACACTTACATTTGAAAAAGGCTTCTCTCCGATTGAGTTTCTGAAGCCAGATGAGCTGCAGGATGTGATTGAGCGGATTGAGAATAAGCAGCAGTATTCATTTGATCCGAGCGGTATTGAATAAAATGAAACTTTAATCAGTGGGGTTTTGTTCATCCCCCACTAATTATTACCCTCACCAATCGGGCTGTTACGGGATAAATACTTCCATATAACTGTTGTTACTGGGCGCTTATAATAAGCGCTCTTTTGTTTATATTAAAAACCGATTCTACTAAGAATCGATTTTTCTGCTTTATAATAAAACATGTTTATTTTCAAATTTTTTTGATGCAAGATGACATTTGTTGCAGAATCAAATACATCCCTTCCTTGTTATACAAGCTTATTTCCATTAGAAATATCTACTTCAATATTTCTAGTTGACCAAGACCTTCTATAAGTTGTTAAGATGCAAATTTCACTTTACTACCTCAAATTTATTGTACTCGTAAAAAGATAATTGAAAACGATATTCCGGATGTTCTCTCACCCAATCGTAGGCTTCTTCTAAAATTTCCATTTTGTTTTGCAAGTCATTAAGTTCACTACATTCGTCCCTTTTCTGTTTGCACAGAGGGCAGAATCCATTCACTATTTCCGCACTCGTCGCCCTAATAGTTTTACTTTCTAAATCAACTACTAGACGAAGAATAACAGAATGCTCTTCTTTTGTAGTCACCTTCATTTCAGCAATCCGATCCTCATTCCAAAAGACACCGTTTAATTCCATCTTTACTGTGACATCTTTAATATCCAAGTCTACCACTATCACACCTCCCTTGTACAAAACTCAATCTTACTCTTCTATTTTAAACTTTAATACACCACAACTTAAAGAGATATTAAGTTTTTTCCAATTCTTCTTTACTATGAAAGAAAGTGTAGTTAATGCTAATTGTGTGGTAAATATTATCCCAAAAACTAAAACAGTTAAAATGTTAAAGATCGTTTCCATTAAACTACACTCTTTTCTTTATATATATTTTTATTTTATTAATACGGTTTAAAACTCTTATTACGTCTTAACAATCCCAAAGCAATTATAATGCACAATCACAACAACAAGTTGATGCCTATTTAATATCAATACGCTGTTATTACATGTATGTAGTTAGAGGGGGAGGAGAAATTCATTTAACCTCTGTATTCTCCTCCATCTCAGCCAAATACCTAATCTGCCGTTCCGCTTTTCTCACTGCTGTACGAAAATGTTTTTTCAGGAGTTCCACTGTATTTTCACTTATATAATATCTTTCCGTTATACTTTCCCACGTGTCACCACTTTCAAATGTACTCCATTCAAAAGGGCGTTCTGTATTTTTCTTTAGTTCTTTAAAAACCCATTTTCGCATCTTTTTTTTCGCTTTTTCTGTTAGTTTTCCGTTTTTTACAAGTTCAAGTTCACCATGTCTTTTGTATCGCTTATTGATATCTCTCTCGCTATATACTTTAAGAAGTATATTTGCTGTATTTTCAGCATCTGCTAAAGCACGGTGCTGTTTTCCTTCCCACGTTAAAGCGAGCTGTTCTACCGCAAAGTGTAAACTTGGCGTATGTTCAAACAATTCCTCATATGCTTGGAAAACAAATTTTTGCAAATCAATTCTATTTTCTTTTTCTATACTTGGGCATTCAACACCATATAATGTACAATCATGAGATAGAAAGCGATAATCTTCTTTTCCCCATGAAACAAATATAGAACCTTCGCCGATGAACTGAATAAATTTCTCTATAATTTGAGGGAATTTTTCTACACCCATTAAATCTTTTTTCGTAATACCGGTTAATTTTGTTGTATGACGAGTTAATCGTGCACTTGGTTTTACTAACTCCGAAAATTCTTCAATTATCTTCATTGTACCTATTTCTATTTTTACAGCTCCGATATCAACTATTTCTGATGGATCTTCTGATTTATACGGTCTGAAATTCCTTTCAATATCAAACACAATGAAATGTGTAGCATTTTTCAATTTATTTACCTCTTTCTAAATTCCTTTTCACACAAACACTTTATTTTCAGTATTTATTTATTCATGTACTTTATACAAAAATACTCCGAATAAATAAATGAAAATTCAGTCTTGTTATGATATGTAAGTAGGAGGACATCTATAAAAATGCAAAAAAAAAGAAGGGCGAGCCCTTCTTTTTTCAAAAATTACTTCTTGTTTACGTTAGTAGCTTGAGGTCCACGGTTACCTTGTTCTACTTCGAAAGTAACTTCTTGACCTTCTTCTAAAGTTTTGAAGCCTTCGCCTTGGATAGCTGAGAAATGAACGAATACGTCTTCTCCGCCTTCAACTTCGATGAAACCGAAACCTTTTTCTGAGTTAAACCATTTTACTTTACCGTTTTGCATGAAAAAAATCCTCCTACAATGTACCTATATGTACATATTCATTTTCAACCACCTTACAATAATAAGCCAGATATTAAAAAACTGCAACCCCTGAGGAGATTTAACATTGCTATCCTCCTCGGAAGTTACAGCTCATTTAAATCTCTATATTATTAAAAGTAAAATGGTTTAAATATACTATATCATATCAATATAATAAAAGTAAAGTTTTTTTCTTAAATTATTTTTTGTTCCCACTGCATTGCTTTTAATTCACCTGATCCGGCTACTACATAACCATCTTTTTGATTAACAATGCGCCATCCGTGCCCTTTAACTGAATCACATACTGTAACAATACCTTCTTCAAGAAGCACACGGCACACACTACTAATCCCCGCCTTATTTTGCGTTGAAGTTGTATATAAAACATGTTGATCTACACTTAAGTCTAAATAACTACTTGCTTTCTGCTCACTTTGACATGTATGCCAATATATTTTTTCACTTGCAATACTTTCATCTATTTTACAATAAGAAATATTTCCGCTAACTCCCTTGCACGATCCACTTGCCACTACTAAATAAGAATTGTGTAAAGTCAACGCGGAGATCATTTGATTCATCGCAATTTTAATCCTCTTTAATTTACGTGTCTTCAAATCAAAGAGCCAAACACCACCATATTTAGCATGTATTTTCGTACCAATAAATAAGTAATGTTTATATAAAAATAATGATCGAATAGACGGTGCCGCACTGCCATACTCAAGAAACGGATGAATAGTTTCCCATGTCAAACCGAAATTATTAGAAAGATACAGCGTTTTTTCTCCATGAGCAACAACAGTTCCTTGTACATTGCTACATACATTCCAACTCGTTGCTTTTGTTGGAAAACGCTGAATTGTCCAGTTCTCTCCACCATTCATACTGCGAATAAAAATCCCTTCGTCACCTACACCATAAACTACATTATCTTCGCTATGTAAATCCCTAATTCGTTTTTGAAAACCATTTAAAATTCGTTTCCATTCTCCGTCTTGTTCAACAAATAAGCCATTATATGTAGTAGCTAACAACAGTTTTCCATCTCTTAACTTTGTAATAGCAGTTGCACTTAACATTGTCTCCACGTTGACACTCCCATTCTTAGAACTTCTCAGCAAATGCAATTGCAAAATTACTGCATTTTTCAACATCCTCTTCATCTTCTGGAGCTAATTCAATTTTCAGCCCTTCTTGTACAAGCTCTGCACCGCGTTCCACAAGACGTTCTTCAAATATCGTTACCGCTTCACAAAACAGTTCATACGCTGTATCACCCGATCCGAATACCGCTACCTTTTTCCCAGCTAAATCTATATTTTCTAAGTCATCATGAAAATCTTCCGCTTCAAATGGTAATTCACCATCGCCCCACGTATAAGATCCTAAAATGATTCCATCATAAGCTAATAATTCTTCAGCGTCCATGCCTTCCATTTCTTGCAATACTACTTCATGATCAAAAGCATCTAAACTAACTTTAATTAAATCAGCAATACTCTCTGTATTTCCTGACATACTTGCATAAGCTATTAAAATTTTTGCCACTTTGGCATCCCCCTCTAACAATAAATGATTCTCATTCTCATTATATTAATAATGAGAATCAATTTCAATTGATTTTTTCTACTTTTATTTACATTTCACATTACTTATTTCAAATAAGGTGAAACTTTAATCAGTGAGGGTATTCATCCCCCACCTAACTTCTTTGTTTCCGCTGAATTTTGAGGCGGGGGGCTTACTGCCCGGCAAATAGCGGGATAAAGTGAAAGTTTAATGAGTCCTCACCAATCAGGCTTTTTCAGACAACCCACAAAGAGCGGAATAAATAAAAAAGCACAGATGACTATACAATCATCTGTGCTTTTTTATTATTTTTTAAAAATACCAAAAGGCTTTCCTACTGGTAAAACAACTTTTCCGAAGTGTGTATTTAACACTGCTGCAGCTGAACCGTAGAAAGATAATAATGAAATAAGAAGTTCAGAATATGCTGCTAAATTATGCATTGCATGCGGCATAACACCTAAAGTACTTAATGAAAGACCGATAAATAAGAAATCAATAAGGACGAAAATCATAAATAATACTTTATGTGTTTCCATTGCACCAATTGTCATAAAGATTGTGAAAATCAAATATCCGATAAAGGCTACACCAAGCTGTTTTGAATCTGCAGCTTGTGCTAATTTTTCGCCAAATACTCCAAGTTGAATTAACCAAGTCATTCCAACACCTAGCCAAAATAGACCGTACGCACCGAATGCTGTTGTACCGAATGTATTGTTATGCTTTGCATCATGAATGCAAGCAAAGATTTGTGCAAATCCTCCTAAAAAGATTGCCCACGGTAATACAAGTGAAACGCCATCTGTTAAGCCTAACTTTTGAGATGATGCTACAAGTGTTACCATCGCTAATCCAAATAGACCAATTCCAGATGGATCCGCTGTTGTCATTTTCACATGATGTGTAGTAGTTTGATTGCTCATATAAACCTCCTGATTATAAACATACTCGAATACAATACTTAAATCAGAAGACTATGTCAATGTTTTTTTTTGTATGTTGTCAGACGTTATATTTTATAATGATTAAATATATTTCTGACCACTTCATAAGGTTTTATATTCACTTTTTCCAACTCGTTTATCGGTAGCCATAACGGAATATAATTTCCCCTACCTTCCAGCTGAAATTCCTCAGCTGTTCCGCTTCCGAACACTCCGCCTGTAATATAGGCAGCATAATAATATTCATTTCCTTTATATTTTACCTTTGCAATAAGGTGCTCCACTTGTATATGTACCCCTAATTCTTCGTATACCTCTCTTTTCGTTGCCTCTTCAGGCGTTTCACCTTCCTCAATCCCTCCGCCAGGAAAAACATAATATCTTTCCTCTTCTCGAATACGTTTTATAAGAGCGATTTTTCCTTCCTGTACAATGATAGCGGCTCCGCGATTTCTTATCATTTTATTACCTCAATACGAATCGCAACTGTTCCCCACTCTTTTTCTTGTTCTTTCGTATATATTTTGTATGTACTTTCTAACATTTCCTCTAAACTATCATTTTCACAATCCAATAATTTTTTATCGATTTGTTCATATATAGCTTTAAAGCTCTCGTATCGCTTTATTTCCTTTACTTTTACCGTCATCATTTCTGTTGTCTTAAGATTCGTAAATACGATTTCATCGTCTTTGTTTATTAGTTGACGTTTTTTATCGTATAGGCGTACTTCATATACTTTTTTCCCTGATCGAATTGACTGAAACGGTTTATTATATAAACCCATTTCGTATCGCATACATCCCACTCCCTTTTGTTCATTTCACCTATTAATACAGTTCACATTACTACATCTTGCATATAATATTCCATACGTATCACTTAATTGAGAAAGGAGGCTGAAGAAGCATGTTATATTTAAATCAAAAACCTGAATATAATAAATATGATATTGGTGATTATACTTATAGTAAAGTAGGGCCAACCATTTTTTCTTGGAACGATGAAACAAAATTGAAAATAGGTAAGTTTTGTTCATTAGCAGAAGAAGTCGTTTTCATACTTGGCGGTGAACATCGCGCAGACTGGATAACAACTTATCCATTTAATGCACTTTTTGATGAAGGAGCACATATTACTGGTCACCCTTCTTCAAAAGGTGATATCGTAGTTGGCAATGATGTATGGATTGGTTATCAATCCTGCATTTTATCTGGTGTTACAATTGGTAACGGTGCCATTATTGGTGCAAAAAGTGTTGTTACAAAAGACGTCCCTCCATATGCAATTGTGGCTGGTAATCCAGCAAAATTTATTCGATATCGTTTCCCGCAAGAAACAATTGACAAACTAGAGAATCTTGCATGGTGGGACTGGGACATTTCTGTTATAAAAGGAGCTATTCCATTACTACTTTCCGACAAAATCGACGAATTTTTCACCTCGCCCGAAAATGAATCTATATGATTAAAACAGAAAGAGCATCCAATTATTTTTCAGGATGCTCTTTCTGTTTTTATTTTTTATGTCCATGCAAATGATTACACGGAGAACATTGAAATGGAATCTTATCTAAGCAATTAAAGTTTGTTTCGCAAATTTGTTCAATCGTTGGAACAAATGGAATGACAACTATGTTACTTTCTACTATTTGTGTAACAGGTGGCAATACTGTGCCTACTTGATGTTCAAAACGAATACTCGCTTGATTTATATAATTTCCTGAACCATTTGGCGCGCTCTGTACTGCTACTTGGAACGAAACTGTCCTTGCTTCACCAGGATTTAAACTTCCGATAAGAAACCCTACTGCCGGGCTTACATTCGGCACTGGCGTATTATCAACCGTTACACTTCCAGGAACAAATCGAACACTACTATCTAACATATCTTGAAAACGAATATTTTGCATTACAGTATCACCCGTATTTGTGATGACTGTCGCAAACGTAATGACATCTCCAATTGTTGCTACCTGTAAATCTGCCGTTTTTACGACTGTCGTTGAGACATTTTGAGGAATAAACGGGATAACAACTGTATTACTATCACCTTCAACTACTACTGGCGGCTCATTCGGATTTACAGTTGCAAGCCCATTCGCTGTAGCAGTATTTGTAACTAAATTATTTACTTGCCCTCCTATTATTACAACTTGGAAATTAATAATTGCTGCATCATTTGGCTGAAAATCACCTAACGGAATACCAGTATTCGGATTAGCAAATGGAAGAGGTACATCATTTACCGTTACCGTACCATTTATAAATAGCGTATTCGGATCAATGATATCTGTTAACACAATATTGGTCACAGGAACTGTACTATCATTTATAACAGCGATTCCGTAAGTGACAACATCCCCTATCATTGCTACTTCAAAGTTTGCTCCTTTTGCAACAAATAAGATTGCAGTATTTACCGTCACTATAACTGTATTGCTTGTATCCATCACTGTAACTGGCGGCTCCCCTGGTACTAAAATATATTCTGCTAACGCCCCAGCAACGTTCACTACTGTACCACCATCCGGAAAACTTGTAATCGTAGCTTCATATGTTACAAGTGACGTCTCACCAACTGGTATATCAGGTATCGTAAATCCAATCTGCGGATTTAACCCCGGTTGCGGAACCCCATTTATCGTTACACTATTTGGAACGAAATCAGCTTCCTGAGATAGCACATCGATAAATTGAACATTCATTGCATCAGCAGTACCAGTATTTAATATACGAACAGTATACGTTACCGTTTCTCCTACACCAACAACTGAATCGTCTACTTCTTTTAGCATATCTAAGCTACCTCTATTTACCGGCGTAACCGTCGTATTACTTGAATTGGTAATTGTAGACGGAGGTTCTCCTGGAATCAATTCGAAATCACCCGTTACTCTTGCTGTATTCATAATGCTACTAGAAGGCGGAACTGCGATTACATTTACTTCAAATGTAATTAATACACTATCCCCCTACTGCAAGATCAGGCAATGCAAAGCCTACAAATGGATCTAAACCTACTTGCGGAATCCCATTTATTTGTACACTTCCAGGAACGAATTCTAAACTAGGTGATGGAACATCGATAAACTGAACATTCGTTGCTGTTACCGTTCCCGTATTTGTAACTTGCACACTATACGTTAACGTATCTCCTAATCGTGTCGCTTCTTTATTTACAGATTTTATAACGCTGAATCGTCCTCTATTCACTCTAGTTATCGTCGTATTACTCGGCTCTGTTACTACAATTGGTGGTTCTCCTGGCACTAAAGTAAAGCTTCCTGTTATATTTGCAACGTTCGTAATTGTTCCTGATGACGGGATGTTTGTAACTGTCGCTTGAAACGTCACTATAACTGTTTCACCAACTGGGATATCTCCAACTCCAAATCCAGTAATCGGATTTAAGTTTGGTTGCGAGGCTCCATTTATCGTTACACTATTTGGTACAAATGACGCCCCTGCTGAAATGGTATCAACAAACTGAACAGCATTAGCTGTTACTGTTCCAGTATTTGTTATTTGAACCGTATACGTTAATATATCTCCAACGAGAGTAGCAACCCTATTTACTTGTTTAATAACATTAAATTGCCCTCTATTTACAGTTGTAAGTGTTGTATTGCTCGGCTCTGTTACTATAACTGGTGGTTCTCCTGGTACTAATACAAAACTTCCAGTTACATTTGCCGTATTGGCAATTGTTCCGTTTGATGGCGCACTAACAACGGTTACTTGGAAGATGACTTCTACACTTTCACCTGGGTTTATATCTGGAAGCGGGAATCCATTATTCGGATTGAATCCAGGTTGTAACACACCGTCTATCGTTACAGTGTTCGGCACGAATGCTATAGAGGAAGGTAATACATCACTATATTGAATATTCGTTGCTGGCACTGTTCCTGTATTTTGAACTACTGTTGTATATGTGATTGTATCGCCTACTGCAACAACCGGCTGACTCACTGATTTTAAAACATTCAAACCAGGCTCATTGATTTCTGTTAATGTCGTATTACTTGTCGTTGTTTCCGTAATAGGCGGTTCTGTTTCACTTACAGCAAATGTAGCTGTAACGTCTACAAAATTAACAATCGTTCCACCTTCTGGTATGCTTGTAACCACTTCCTGATATGTGACAAGTACAAAGTCATCGACAGGTATATCTGGAACTGTAAAACCAATGAAAGGATCTAATCCTGGTGCTGGTACCCCGTTTATGCTCACACTTCCTGGTACAAATGCTACACCCGCGGAAGTAGTATCGATAAATTGAACATTCGTCGCTGGCACTGTTCCGAAATTAAAAATCAATACATCATACGTTAATATTTCTCCTACCGTCGCTACTTCTTTATCTACTAGTTTCAATGGAAAAATAAACGCTATATTAATTGTCGTAACGACTAAATTTGTTAATATCGTTTCCGTAATCGGTGGTTCCTGCGGATTTGGTTGTGAAGTAAATGTAACATCTGCATCATTTAATATGACTTCATTATCTGGAATTTCTGTAATCGTCACTTGGAATGTGACCTCAATACTTCCACCAGCGATTAATAATGGAGTAACTGTAAATCCTATTTCTGGATTTAAATCAAGTTGCTGCACTCCACCTATCGTTACACTATTGTCAACAAACGTCGTTCCTTCTGGTATGACATCTTGGAAGAACACATCTGTAACAGGGATAATTCCTACGTTTGAAATGAGCACAGTATACGTTAATACATCCCCAACGGCCCCAGTTGCAACATCAACTGTCTTTGTTGCAGTTACTTCACCAGGAGGTAACGGTATTGTAACTACCGTTGTATTACTTGAATTCGTTGTTGTTACAGGTGGCTGTAAAGGATTTAATAAGAAAGTGGCTGTAGCAGATGCTGTATTTAATACTGCTCCACGTGTAGACGGTGCAACTACCGTAACTTGGAACGTTACTGTCAATGATGTTCCAGCTGCAATATTAGGAAGCGGGAAACCAACATTTGGGTCAAATCCAGGTTGTGGCGTTCCATTTATCGTTACACTATTTGCTACAAAAGTTGTTTCTAAAGCAATTGGATCAAGGAAAGAGACATTCGTTGCTGTTACTGTACCGTTATTTCGAATAACAACAGAATACGTGTAAGTTTCTCCAAGTGCTGCTTGTTGTACAGATGAAGATTTTTGTATATTTAACTGTGCTGTGTTTACTTGCGTCACTACAAAATTACTATTTGTAACAGTCGTTATTGGAGGGTTTGCTGGATTTATAAGAAAACTTGCAGTAACGTTTGATTGGTTTCTTATATTTCCACCGCTCGGAACACTCGTCACTGTAACTTGAAACGTAATCGTAGCCGTTTGCCCGACCGGAATATTTGGTACCGGGAAACCTAGCATAGGATCCGCGCCTTGCTGTACGACTCCATTTATCGTCACACTATTTGCTACAAAGGCAGTACCAGACGGAATTGGATCTTGAAAAACAATATTCGTTGCAGGAACAGTTCCTGTATTTTGAATAAGAATCGTATACGTTAACGTATCTCCTACACCGGCTTGTAGTGTATTTACACTCTTCATTACATTAAGTGATCCTACATTCACTCGCGTCACAACAATATTACTAATCGTTACAATTGTAATTGGTGGCTGGAGAGGACTTACTTGGAAATCAGCAGTGACATTCGCATTATTCGGAAGAACTCTATTTGGTGGTACACTCGTGATTGTCACTTGAAAAGTGACCGTCACCATTCCTCCTACTGGAATATTAGCAAGTGGAAATCCAGTTGTCGGGTTTAAACCTGGTTGAGGTGTCCCGTTTATTGTTACACTATTCGCTACAAAAGTGGTTCCAACTGGAATCGGATCAAGGAATGATACATTTGTCGCTGTCACCGTTCCACTATTTTGTATACGAACTGTATACGTTAACGTATCTCCTACACCGGCTTCAGTAGCACTTACACTTTTCATTACATTTAACCCTGAAGAATTCACGATCGTCATAACAGTATTACTTGGTACTGTTACAGTAATCGGCGGCTCTGTTGGATTTACAAGGAAATCTCCAGTTACATTCGCATTATTTACAACATTATTTCCTTGGGGAATTTCATCAATTAATACTTCAAATGTAACAATAACACTGGCGCCAGTAGGCAAATTATTTAATGGGAATCCAAGTTCTGGATCTGCCCCTTCTTGTAAAACACCATTCACAACTACACTATTTTCAATAAATAATGTCCCTTGGGGAATTGAATCTTGGAAAAATACATTCGTAGCTGGTACACTACCTGCATTTATGACTTCTATTGTATATACTAAAATATCCCCTACTGTTGCAACATCCGTATTGACTGCTTTCACAACTTCAAAGTTTCCTGATTGTACTGTCGTATTCACAACATTACTCGGTACATTGATTGTTACTGGTGGTTCATTCGGATTCACTTGAAAGCTTGCTGTTACATTTGCTTGATTTAAAATATCTTCATTTTCTGGATTCTGTACAATTACTACGTCAAATGTGACTACAACCGTTTGAGCCGCAGGAATATTCGGAAGAGAGAATCCTGTATTCGGATTTAGTCCACTTTGCTGTACTCCATTAATTGTTACAGAATTTGCAACAAATGAAACAGCAGAAGAAATAGGGTCTTGGAAAAATACATTTGTTAACGGAACATTCCCTGTATTTTGAACGGCAATTGTGTATGTTAAAGTGTCTCCTACTGCCGCTTGCGTTGTATTCACTTCTTTTATTACATTTAAACCGCCTGTATTAACTTGTGTCACAACTGTATTCGTTTGTCTATTAATCGTTATTGGTGGCTGATTTGGAATAACGACGAAATTAGCAGTTACATTTCCGCGATTCGCAATTGTGCCTCCTGATGGCGTTGATGTCACTCGTACTTGAAAAGTCACTGTCCTACTTCCGCCGGGAGATATATTTGCTACTGTAAACCCAGTCGCTGGATTTACCCCAGGTTGTGAAACCCCATCCACAGTCACACTATTTGCTATAAATGTCGTTCCAATTGGTATTGGATCTTGAAAAATAACGTTCGTTGCAAGTACATTTCCTGTATTTTGAATTGTTACCGTGTACGTAAGAACATCGTTAACCGTTGCAAAAGCTCTATCCACTGTTTTTCTCGTTGTTATATCAGCTATATTAATTGTCGTAACTACAGTATTACTTGTCGCTTGCCCTGAAACTGGTTGTTGACCAGGCACTGGAGTAAAGGTAAATGTTGCACTTGCACGGTTTGGAATTGGATTGACAAGAGGGTTCGATGTTACTCGAACTTGAAAGCGCACTACAGTCGTTTGCGAAGCATTAATACTTCCTAGATTAATACTACTTGCTGGATTCGCTCCTGGACGCGCTACTCCATTTACCGTAACGCTATTTGCGACAAATGTTGTTCCAGCAGGGATACTATCAACAAAAATAACATTGCTCGCAGTGACATTTCCATTATTTGTGATATTAACTGTGTACGTTAATACATCATTAAGCGTTGCCGTCTGTAAATCTACAGATTTCTGCATACTTATAGTTGCTTGATTCACTGTCGTTTGTACTGTGTTTGAAGAAGACGTACTTGTAATAGGAGGACTACCAACGAAAGGACGAAATTGATATGACACCATTGCACGATTTAAAATAGGATTGGGATTCGGGAATGATATTATTCGAACTTGAAATGTAACAATTCTTTGCGTGTTATTTGGGATTGTACCTAAATTAATTCCATTAGAAGGGTTTGCATTCGGCTGTGTTACTCCCCCTACCGTAACACTACCTGCAACAAACGTCGTTCCGTTCGGAATACTATCACGTAATACAACGTTTTCTGCACTTCCTGTTCCTGTATTTGGGACCGTAATCGTATAAGTGAGAATATCCCCTACCCCTGCGACTGTTCTATTAACTGATTTAACAGGATTAATAATTGGACCTGTTGCATCAATTTGAACACCAAAACCAGCTGCTGCATATCCATCTCCATTTGTAACAAATCGAACCGTTGCTGATGTTTGATTGTTTACTAAAGATGAGGAGGCATCTACATTCGTAATATCCCACCCTTGTCTTCGGACGGCCAAAGCTACCCCTAACGGCTGATTCAAATCTCCAAACGTGCCGCTCGTATCTAAATTTCCACTATCATTACAAATTTGTGACTGAAAGAAATTATTCGCAGGATTTCTCGGTCCGAATAATGCAACTGTAGCATTTGCATTCGGCCCAAAGCGAAGTTGATCTCCAACAATGTTAGAATCACCTTCTTGAGCAGTTACGAGCACTCTTCCTGTAACAGCTCCTGTTGCCGGCGTAGCAAAACCTGAAATTGTAGCATCAACTGGCGGGGATGAAGCATCGATAATTTCTTGACCTGCATATACTGACAAATTTCGAAGTGGTAAACTTGCATTTTGATACACAACCTCAAGCGTCCATCCAGCTGAACGACTGATTGTCGGGTCGGCTGAAGTTCTTGCAGCTGGCACGGCACCTGTAGTATATGTGCCTGCTCCACCTGCACTAACAAGATTCGTTACATTGGCAGAGCGAGCATAATAAAACTGGTTTCCTACTGAACCTTGCTGCGCGGTAGCAGGATCTGGCGTAACAGAAAACGTCCCTGCTGGCGTTGTAAATGTAATGTTATCATTTAAAAATGGTAAAACATCTTCCGTATCAGTCCGGAAAGTACCAGCCCAAACTAATTCTGCATATAACACACTGCTTCCCGCTGGAATATTTAAAATTGCACTTGAAGAATTCAATTGCCACTCATCTGTTGTCCCCGCTGGGAATCCTGGTACTTGCAATGCTGTATTTACTGTCGTAAACACAGCAAGTGTACCAAAAATATTACCTGGTGCAGGTGATGTAGGGCTAAGTCCCAGCGTATTCCCAGTAAACGTGACGGCACCAGGTACTGTTGTCGTAAACCTATTTATAAAAGGCACACAATCATCTCATTTCAATTATAGTAAAAAGTGCTCTATACTATAAAATGTAGACAAACTATACAATGTACGTTGTCCAACAAAATTCCGCACATATGAGAGGGGTTTATAAAACTATGCGCTACGTTATCATAACAGGAACTTCACAAGGTTTAGGTGAGGCAATCGCTACGCAATTATTAGAAAAAAATACAACTGTCATCTCTATTTCTAGAAGAGAAAATAAAGAGCTTACGAAACTTGCAGAGCAATATAACAGCAATTGCATTTTTCATTCCCTAGATCTTCAAGATGTACATAACTTAGAAACTAACTTTAAAGAGATCATTTCATCTATTAAAAAAGACAATATATCCTCTATTCATTTAATTAATAATGCGGGTACAGTTGCACCTATGAAACCAATTGAAAAAGCAGAAAGCGAACAATTCATTACAAACGTTCACATTAATTTACTTGCTCCAATGATTCTTACATCTACTTTCATGAAACATACAAAAGACTGGAAAGTAGATAAACGCGTTATAAATATTTCATCTGGCGCAGGAAAAAATCCTTATTTCGGATGGGGCGCTTATTGTACGACGAAAGCTGGTGTAAATATGTTTACACAGTGCGTAGCAACCGAAGAAGCAGAAAAAGAATATCCAGTAAAAATCGTCGCTTTTGCACCTGGTGTCGTTGATACAAATATGCAAGCACAAATTCGGGAAACAAATAAAGAAGACTTCACAAATTTAGATCGATTCATCGCATTAAAAGAAGAAGGAAAGCTATTATCACCTGAATACGTTGCGAAAGCTATTCGTAACTTACTAGAAACTGAAAACTTCCCTCAAGGCGAGGTTATTAGAATTGATGAATAACAAAAAGGCGTGCTAAAATAGCACGCCTTTTTGTTCTACTTCTCTAAAAATATAAGCACAGACTCCGCAATTTGCTCATAACCAATTTCTTGATAAATTTTATTCGATGTCGGATTCGCTAAATCAGTATATAACGTAGTCGTCTTGTACCCTTCATCTAACATACGTTGACTAAGTGCCGCTACACACTTAGATGCGTATCCCTTTTTCCTTGCTTCTTTCGGCGTATATACAAAATTAACTGTTATATTATTTTTAGTTGGTCTCGTTTTTGCAGCTACAGAAACGAGTTTCCCATCCACTTCCAAACCAAACAGTCGATTTGTAGTTATTAATGTATATGCAGTTTGTTTTGCTTCTTCTTTCGTAGTAGGAAGCTTTACATCTTCACAAAATTGATATATCCACTGTTCTATTAATGGTAATTCATCATTATTTACCGCTCGAAAAAGTCCATTCGCATTACACTTCTTCTTTACTCTGTTCAACTCATACACACCTTGCTCCATTGCAACATTCATTTTCTTATTTTCTAATACCGCAATCTCTTCCGCTAATTTCTGTACAATTTTCTTATTACCGATCAATCCAGGAATATCCGGATATACTTTCGTTAACTCTTTTGCAAGTTCCTCAATAGCTACTCCCGAAATTTCAGAAGTTGCAACAATGATTTGTTTCTTCTCTTCTGTTTGCAGAAATACAACCGCAATGTCTTCTCCTTGTTTCGCTATCCCCATAAATATCGGTTCTTGAACCATTTGTAATACACCTAATATGAGATTGTTTTCCTGCTCATTCTTTTCTAGAAATGGTGTAACATCTTCTTTAAAATGAAAAATCTCTTCATATACATGTAATTGAATCATCGACAATCTCTTCTCTCTATTTATATTTTAATTAAGTATTGGCGATTAATTCATTAAATCCCTCTTTTACGATTCAATAATATTCAAAGCTAATGTATTCAAGGCATTTTCAGCTTGTAAAATTCTCTGTTTTTCCTTTTCAAATACATCTTCTTCTTTTCGAAAGGACTCTTTTCGATTTTTAATCATACGCTTCATTTCTTTTTTACTCGGTCCACCGTATACATTTCTTTTTTGAATAAAAGCTTCTGGCGATATAATTTCTTTCCACTCTTTTTCTAATAAATTTATTTTAAAATGTTCTTGCAAATACATATTTACATCTTTGAAGTGTAATTCATGTAGTTCTTTTTTCTGCTCCAATGACATATTTGCAATAACACTTGCTGCATGATGAGCATGCCGAAATGGAATTTCATAATTTTTCGTTAAAACATCAGCGAAATCCGTTATCGTTATTGCATGTTTATAGGAACGACTTTTTAACGTTTCTTCTTCTACTTTCATCGTTAGGATCACTGCATTCATCATACAAAAAACACGAATCGCCTTTTCAATCCCTTTATATAAATATGGCTGCAAGTCATCTTCCGTATCGACAATATCACCAAATGGTGTATTATGAATCATTTGAAATACTGTAAATGCTTCTCCTAAAGCACTACTCGTAATTGCACGAGCGTGTTCAATTGAAACCGGATTTCGTTTTTGCGGCATAATACTACTAATTTGTACATATGGCTTTGCAACAGTAATACCGTCATATTCTTTCGTTGCTAACAACAAAAAGTCATGAATCCATCTACTCGTATTCGTCATCATTACCATAAGTAGCGAGCTAACTTCTAATAAATAATCCGCTCCGGCAACAGCATCATATGAGTTCTCAATTACAGTTGTAAATCCAAGTAGATGAGCAACTCGTTCTCGTTTAATCGGGAAACTTGTTGTAGAGAGTGCAGCCGCCCCCATTGGAGACTGATTTAAAAGCTGGTACGTTTTTTTCATTCGTTCTAAATCTCTTTGCATCGTATCATAAATTGCTAACGTATAATGACCAAATGTTGTTGGCTGTGCCGGTTGTGTATGTGTATAAGCTGGCATGATCGTTTCCTTATGATCATCAGCAAGTTGCAGTACACTTTCTTGCAATAGCAAATAATGTTCCATTAATCGTAATATATACCGCCTTAAACTCATGCGATACATCGTTACACCCATATCATTTCTACTTCTACCAATATGCATATTACTTACAAAATCGCATTTCGCTTCTTGAGAAATTAAATGTTCGATTAAAAAAAAGAGGTCTTCATGCTGCTCTGTATATACCAATTTATCTTTTGGTATTCGCTCTACTTTTCTAAGTGCGTTTAATATAACTTTAGCTTCTTCTATTTTTATTAAACTTTCTTCAGTCAGCATCGTAATATGTGCTTTATGCACTTGAAACATATCTTTCAATAAGTAATTTCGTTGAAAATCAAATACATGTTGTAATACACAATCCACATATGTTTTTCCAGGGAAATCAGCGCCTTCACTCTTTATAAACTCTTCCTTACTCTGTTTCATCACCTTTTCCCCTCTCACCTAAGTATTACTACCCATCATACCCATTGATAGAAAAAAAGTGCCTGTACATAAAAATAAACTCGGTGCTCTCTGCACCGAGTTTATTTAATAAAAGTCGCATCATACTTATCACTTTGCAACACTTGGAAATGTAAGTTTGCTAAATGTTTCCGTATTTCTGCACTATCGTCTTCATTTAAATTATTCGCCAAAAACACAATCTCCGTACAGTTTCCACGTTTATCCATAGCGTAAACTGCTTTTGTAACCGTCCATGGTGTATAACCATTCTTTTGCCCAGCATGTCTAAATGTTTTACGGTATTTCTTGGCACTCATGTCTGTTTCAACGATATTTGCCCACACTTTTTCTTCAGCTTCTGTCAAGCCACCTTTATGGTTTGCCTTTTGAAGTAATACCATATAATCATTTGCAGAAGCTGCTGGTAATCTATCTGACCAAATTTTGTCGTAACGTTCCTCTAAATAAAGCGGAATTTCCTTCTGTAATAATGGTCCCTTCTTCTTTAAGCGTTCATGAATAATCATCGCATATTCACGATATTGCTCTTGAGACATTTCTTTTAACTTTTTCTCTATTTTATATTTTGGAACATGTAATTCTTTATGCAAATATCCCGGGATATACAAAGATGAGACGATTGGAAATAGTGGTTGATGTGCAGGAAGTGATAAACTTTGTAAATTTCGATTGATGTTATCTAATCCTAACAATTCCATTAAGTATTCAGCATTTGCATTCGAACTAAACTTAACCATTCCTTTTGCCACTTCTTCTAAAGAAACCGCTCCTTCAGTTATCTTGCCCGTCTTCTCCAAATACTTTTGCCATCTATCTTGTGCACCACCATCTGTATTCGGCACATAATAGCGATTCACATCATTAATCGACACGAAACTAGAAGAATCAATTTTCCCATCAGTAACTTGTTTCGTATATTCAAGCGCCACAATTAATTTCATCGTACTAGCAACTGGCAATACAACATTTGGGTTTACAGAATAAACAACTTTATCATTTCTCTTTACTAGAAGCGCACTATTTTTTTCATCTTTATGTTCTTCAATAAAAGATGCAATATACTGTGCATCATCATTATTTGAACTCCACACTTTTTTCACTAAAAAGTTACCCGATATTAGCAAAACAAAAATACCCACAATTACTGCGCATACTATAGTTTTTTTCAAGTAAAATTCCTCTCCTATTGTGTAACTCTTCTCTATTTATCATTTAAAAACAAAATAATGGAGATGGTTATTTACATAACCATCTCCATTATTTTAACTTGTATGCTCCTATTATGTCTACGTCATAAATTTCACAAAATCCTCAAGAAACTTTTTATAATGTAACGACCAACCAATTCGCACCCAATTTTTTAATGCTTTTGCATCAGGTTGAGGCCGAAAATCAGCAATACTCTCTCCTTTTGCAATTCCAGCTGTATCTACATCGACACGACGATATACATAATCTAAAAGGGATGGATTTGCCGCAACCATCATTGTAACGACGTCATGTACTGGACTTCCCTTTATTTTCGGATTTAACTTTCTATAAGCTTTATAATAGTACGTAAATATCGGCTCGATTAACTTATTAAAACTCGTTTTAGAGTGTTTCGTAATATATTTTACCATTTCCGGTGTAATAATTGCTTCAGATGTAACGTTAAGTGGCACTAATGTCACATTTTTGGCATTTTGCATAACTAATTGTGACGCAATGGGATCACCATGAAAATTCGCCTCTGCGACTGGTGTTACATTGCCAGGCATTAAGAAAGCACCGCCCATTATATAATATTCTTTCACATACTTCATCATCGGCTTTTCTAAAATAAATGCTGTCGCTAATGTTGTTGATCTACCAGCATCGACTATTATTAATTCTCCTTTATATTTTTCAAGAAGATCAAAAAATGTACAAAAAGGCTTTATATTTGGTAAAAAAGTTTTTGGAGGTTTAATTGGCCCTAAACCGTCTGTCCCATGAATTTCTGGATAATACGTCGTAATATCTCCGGATAAAGGAATTTTCGCACCATTAATAACAGGTATATCTTCCCGTCCTGCCATTTGCAATAAATATGCGGCATTACTTGTCGCCTTTTCTTGTGTTACATTTCCATATCCCGTTACTACACCAACAATATCAATATCAGGATGCAACAATCCATACATAATTGCTAAAGAGTCATCAATTCCTGGGTCTCCTAAAAATAACACTTTTTTCATCGACCTCAACTCCATCCCCTCAGTTGTTATTAATTTATGAATAACCGTGGATATACAGAATAAAAAAAGAACAAATTCATACGAAAAAACGCAGTCTTATAAGGACTACGTTCTTCAGCTAACCTATACTGTTTTTTTTACAGCACTCATACTTCCAATAACATAAGCGATAAACGCAAAACAAATCGGGAAGACAACTGTATGTATACCGAACGGATTTGGATAGAAAAGATGAATACACATATATGAGCCTACCCCAACTAAAATAGACGCAAGCGCTCCTGTAGCATTTCCTTTCCTCCAATATAACCCTAATACGATTGGCCAAATGAATGCTGCTTCTAATCCACCGAAAGAAAATAAATTTAGCCATATTAAAAAATCTGGTGGTTTAATCGCCGTTGCATAAACGAGTAGTCCTACAATACCAGTAATCCACAAACTTCCTTTTTTTATCGTACTGTCTGCTGCATCTTTATTTATGTAATTTACATATATATCTTTAATAATTGACGAGCTTACAAGTAATAATAAAGAGTTTACTGTAGACATAATCGCTGCCATCGGTGCAGCTAAGAAAACTCCAGCTAACCAAGGAGGTAACACTTCCATCGCAAGTAGCGGCATTACTTTATCTGGTACCGTTATACCTGGAAGTACTACTCTTGCAAATACACCAGTTAAATGCATACCGATCATACTTGTGCCAACGACAACGGTTCCAATTATTAAAGCTTGATGCATCGCTTTTGAATTTTTATAAGACATGGCACGCACGCTAATTTGCGGTAAGCCGACAACGCCAATTCCAATTAAAATCCAAAATGATGTAACATATGATTTCGTTAAACTGCCATCTGCTCCGAATGGTGTAATTAACTTTGGATTAATTTGAACAAGTTCCTGCATAATCTTTTCAATTCCACCACCAGCAATGACAGTAGCAATTAAAATGATTGTCGTTCCAACTAACATAATGATTCCTAATAATGTATCTGATAGAGCAACTGCACGAAATCCACCAATTAATACGTACACAAGTACAGAAAAAGTAAATAAAAATAGTGCTGTTGTATACGATAGACCAGTTAGTGACTCGATTAATCGTCCACCACCGACCCACTGGGCTACTGTCGCTGAAAATAAAAAGATAATAATACATAACGCAGAAAGTATAACAACTGCTTTATTATTGTATCTCCCTTTTAAATAATCGATAAGAGTAATTGCTTCCATCTTCCTAGCGATAATTGCAAACTTTTTACCGATAACGGTTAAAACGATATAGCCTGTTACAACTTGAATCGCAGATAACAGTACCCATCCAAGACCCATATTGTAAGCAATACCAGGGCCACCAATAAAGCTACTTGCACTACCGTACGTAGCAATCATTGTCATCGCTAATAATAAACCGCCTAGCTCACGCCCACCAAGAAAATATTCTTGTAAAAATTTATTATGAGCAGTTGCTTGCACACGTCTTGAAGCATATACACCAATTAAAAATACAACGATAAACGAAATTATCATTGGAATGATTACATACCAATTCATCTATTATTCCTCACTTTTTTCTTCCTCATCGAGTGAAATATCTTGAAATACAAAACGAACAACTAAACTAAGTAAAATAACCATAACGATAAATCCAACGATACAGCTATAAAAAAACCATGCGGGAAAACCTAATACATATGTATATTCATTCGGATTTTTACTACCAAGCCCATAAGCAAATCCGTACCATATTATAAAATTAATAATAGCAAGTCCAAGACCAATTAACGCTTCTCTATGGGCTATTCGAAAGCGTGGATCATCATGATAATCTTTCATTTTTACCCCTCCTCTCACGATGTATTATTGTACCATTGTTCTTCTAGTTTTTCCTACTAGAAAGCAAAAACAAGCAGGATTTTTTATAATCATATAGAAGATTCTCTTACATTACATATTTTTTACAATTGTAACACAAATGAAATTTGAATTTTCAGTATTTATTAATTATGATTTTAATTAGAGGCTTTCCATCTAGTTTCCACATCCTTGATTTCGGAATAAGCGCCGTCTCGTACTGCGTTTACATTATATTTTCAAGGGGGTTATACAATGAGTCAACTAGCTGTAAATCTTCATGAAAAGGTAGAGAAATTTCTTCAAGGTACAAAAAAGTTATATGTGAATGGATCTTTCATTGAAAGCGCTTCCGGTAAAACATTTAAAACACCTAACCCAGCAACTGGTGAAACACTTGCCGTCGTTTCTGAAGCTGGTCGCGAAGATATTCATAAAGCTGTAGTCGCAGCTCGTATGGCTTTTGACGAAGGTCCTTGGTCTCGTATGAGCACCGCTGAGCGAAGCCGTCTCATGTACAAGTTAGCTGATTTAATGGAAGAACATAAAGAAGAGCTTGCACAGCTCGAAACATTAGATAACGGAAAGCCAATCCGTGAAACCATGGCAGCAGACATACCACTTGCAATTGAGCATATGCGCTATTACGCTGGATGGGCTACGAAAATCGTTGGTCAAACAATTCCTGTTTCCGGTGATTACTTTAACTATACACGCCATGAAGCTGTTGGTGTCGTTGGTCAAATTATCCCTTGGAACTTCCCGCTTCTTATGGCAATGTGGAAAATGGGAGCAGCGCTTGCTACAGGATGTACAATCGTTTTAAAACCTGCAGAACAAACTCCACTATCTGCTCTATACTTAGCTGAATTAATTGAAGAAGCTGGATTCCCGAAAGGTGTTATTAATATCGTACCTGGATTCGGTGAATCAGCTGGACAAGCTCTCGTTAATCATCCACTCGTTGATAAAATTGCATTTACCGGTTCTACTCCTGTCGGTAAACAAATTATGCGACAAGCATCCGAAACATTAAAACGCGTTACACTTGAATTAGGCGGTAAATCACCAAATATCATATTGCCAGATGCTGATTTATCTCGCGCGATTCCTGGTGCACTTTCTGGTGTTATGTTTAACCAAGGACAAGTATGCTCTGCTGGATCACGCTTATTTGTTCCGAAGAAAATGTATGATAATGTCATGGCTGATCTCGTCCTCTATTCTAAAAAACTAAATCAAGGTGTCGGTCTTAACCCTGAAACAACAATTGGCCCTCTCGTTTCCGAAGAACAACAAAAACGTGTAATGGGCTACATTGAAAAAGGGATTGAAGAAGGCGCTGAAGTACTTTGCGGAGGAAGTAATCCATTCGATCAAGGCTACTTCGTTTCTCCTACAGTATTCGCTGACGTAAATGATGAAATGACGATCGCAAAAGAAGAAATTTTCGGTCCAGTTATTTCTGCAATACCGTTTAACGATATTGACGAAGTAATTGAACGTGCAAATAAATCACAATTCGGCTTAGCGGCTGGTGTGTGGACAGAAAATGTTAAAACAGCACACTATGTTGCAAGTAAAGTACGTGCAGGTACAGTATGGGTAAACTGCTATAACGTCTTTGATGCAGCATCTCCATTTGGAGGATTTAAACAATCTGGTCTTGGCCGTGAAATGGGATCTTACGCATTAAATAACTATACAGAAGTAAAGAGCGTTTGGCTTAACTTAAATTAATGAGAAAGAACCTGACCTACCTGGTCAGGTTCTTTTCATTATGTATTCCTTTAAACTTGCAGTCCTCCGCTCACATTTAATACTTCACCTGTAATATAAGATGCGTATTCTGATGCTAAAAAGGCTGCTGCGTTCGCAATATCTTCTGGCGTTCCAATTCTACCAACTGGAATAGCGCCAACCATCTTTTCTTTCACTTTATCTGGTATCGTTTTGGTCATATCTGTATCCATAAACCCCGGACAAATCGCATTACAAGTAATACCGAAACTTCCAACTTCTTTCGCTGCTGTTTTCGTTAATCCTACAACTCCTGCCTTTGTAGCCGCATAATTTGCTTGACCTATGTTTCCTTCTCTACTAATTGAAGATATATTAATAATGCGTCCATACCCTTGTTGTCTCATGTAAAGAAGCGCGGGTTGCATACAATAAAAAACTCCAGTTAAGTTCACTTGTAATACTTGTTCCCAAGCAGACTTCTCCATTTTATGTAACATTGCGTCTCTTGTAATTCCAGCATTATTCACCAAAATATGTAATGTACCAAATTTTTGAACCGCATATTCAATTAACGACTTTGCTTCATTTTGATTACTCACATCACATCGATATGAGCACACTTCATATCCTTCATCTGATAATTCACGTGTCGTTTTTTGTAGATTTTCTTCATTTACATCGCTAATTAATACTTTCGCCCCTAGTTTTGCATAAACCCTTGCAATCTCTTTTCCAATTCCCTGTGCAGCTCCTGTTACAACAGCTGTTTTCCCATTTAAAAACTCCATTCCTATCCCCCATTTCTATTACTTATACTGTATATTTCGGCTCCTTGCTTTCCAATTCCTCTTTGTATAAAAAAGTCTATTTGTGTCAAACTAACTTTGCAACGTCGCATAAACGCAAGGAGATTGTGTCGAATGAACAAAAAGAATTTCAAACAAAGCAAAGCAACTGATGGCATTGATGTTGAGTTCTCTCGCGAACTCGCTGACCACAACGACTTAGAAGCAAATGCACGTGCAAATGCCGCTGATGCACGTCAAAAGCGCCAATCAACCGAAAAATAAGGTACATCACAACCTTATTCTTTTCAAAAGGGACCTACTACCCAACAAAATAAACCGAGAGACATCTCTCGGTTTATTTTCTATATTTTTTTGCATAATGAGCCAAAGTAAGCAATGGATATATATGAGCATAACTATGATAACGAATATAAAACCCACCTGGTAAACCTGTTCCAGTAGGATATTTTTCATTTATATAAGAGTTGGAGAGCAAATATGAAATACCTTTTCGAATGACTGGCGTTTCTTTATCATAGTAAGAAATGAGGGCATCTAACGCCCATGCTGTTTGGGATGGTGTACTAAATGGCAAAGTAACAAATCTTTTTTCCACGCTACTTTGGCAAGATTCTCCCCAGCCACCATCTTCATGCTGTATATGTTCAAGCCATAAAGCTGCTCGTTTCACTGATGGATCGCTAGATGGTATTCCTAGTGACCGTAAACCAGTCAACACTGCCCATGTACCATATATATAACAAATTCCCCATTTCCCATACCACGATCCATTTTCCTCTTGTACATTCATTAACCAATTTATCGCACTTTGTTTTTGTTTCTCGGGCAATTCATTTTGCGTATACGTTCCGAAAAATTCTAATACTCTTCCTGTAATATCTGGTGTAGAAGGATCTGTAATCATATCACTTCCATTTTCGATTGGTAAATTTGCTAATATACGGCTCGTTACCCCCTTTTCAAAAGCCCCCCAACCACCATCATTATTTTGCAATCCTTTAACCCAATTAACCGCTCGCTTCCAAGCAGTGTCTACATTTTCGTTCCCTCTACTTCGCGCCAATGCTCTTAACGCAGCAGTTGTATCATCAATATCTGGAATCGTCGTATTCACATCCGAAAAGCCCCAACCACCCGGGAAGAGATCCGGTGCATGTACACTCCAATCTACTTTCTTCGTTTGCTGTTTTCTTAGTAAATATGCTGATGCATTGTGAATCACTTTACTTGCTTTCGGAACTTGAGCTTCTTGCAAAGCATAACTGAGTAAAGCTGTATCCCATACAGTTGATGGAGAGTTTTGCAAATGGCTCCCTCTCTCCATCTTCCATATATAAGATGTGATTCCCGTTATAGCTTTTTGAATAATTGGTGATTGAATAGAATGTCCTAATGCAAGTAAAGCATAAATCATATAAAACGAGGCAGTTGCGTAGCTATATAATGTTCCATTTTCATCAATACGCTCTTTCATAAAACGTTCTACTTCCTCATATCCTTTATGATGCAAAGAAAGTGGATACGTTATAATTTTCTTCACGTCACTTACTAACGTTTGAAAAACTGGAGACCGATCCTCCCGAAACCATTCTCCGCCCCCGCCTGCAATGTGATTTAAATTTGGCAATAACTTTTTCCCTACTCGAAATCTTTTATTTAAACACAACATCATCGGAATTAAATGAATACGTGCTGAGCTACTCAGTTCAAAAATACTGAGAGGGGAATCATTCTGCAGAAACATAATTGGTGTTGGCAAATGAAAGAGAGAAGGATATTCATATTCTCCATGAATCGCTAATAAAAACTTCGTCATAAAATGAGCACGCGCTACCCCACCGCGCTCATTTATAAACATTTCCGCTCGCTTCATATTCACATCTTCTTTTGTATATTTTTTCGATGCAAGTAAGGCAGCATAAGATTGAATTGTAGCAGATAAATTACCACCCACTTCATCTTCATACAATTTCCATGTTCCTTCATTTGTTTGGAGTGATGCTAATCTTTTTACAAACGGTTCTATCTCTTTATCTTTACCTAATAATTTTAATAAAAAAATCATATGACAATCTGTTAGTGGCGCTCCTTCAAAACAAAACCGCCACGTACCATCTTGCTGTTGCATTGTTTGAAGTGCAGTTGTTCTTCTCGCTATTTCTTCATGCACTTTTTCATATAATAACAAGTTGCTCACCCACCCTTTCGAAATCCGTATAACGATATTCAAAAAGGTAGCTGAATATGTATAAAAACAAAGAAAAGCAGAACATATAAAATGTTCTGCTCATAAACAATACCCTACTCCGACAATAATCCCTAATAAAGCACCGACTACTACTTCATACGGTGTATGCCCAACAAGTTCATTTAACTTCTTATATTCTGTTTCTCTACCGTGAAAAAAGTCATTCAATATTTTTGCTTGTTTACTTACTGCAAGCCTTACTCCTGAAGCATCATACATAACAATAATGGCAAAAATTGTAGCAACCGCAAACATCGAGCTTTCCACACCTTCCACTACTCCAACTCCTGTAGCAAGCGCTGTAACTGTTGAAGCATGAGAACTTGGCATCCCACCTGAAGCAAAAAACTTTGCAAAATCAAATTCACCTGTTTTAACTAATTTGAAGACTACTTTCGTTAATTGTGCTAAAAACCATGAAATTACAGCTGCCATAAGCGGATCATTATGTAAAATTGTTTCCATGTTCTCAGCTCCTTACTGACTATAATGGAAATTCTATATAATATAAGTATAAAGAAAAATGCGTAGAAAATACTACGCATTATGATACTTTTGCTGATTTATTTTTTATAAATTTCGGTTGTTTCTGCACTAAAAACTTAGTCTTCGCTACCGAGAATACAAATAATGCAACCCATATACAGAAAAATGCAATCATATGAGTAGATGTGAAATGTTCACCAAATACGAATACACCTAAAATTAAGCTAATTGTTGGTGCAATATATTGTAAAAAACCTACCATATAAAGCGGAATAAGTTGGGCTCCTTTTGCAAAATAAAAAAGTGGTAGAGCTGTAACAATACCTGCTCCTATTAATAGTAATGTCGATAACATTAAAATAGATCCAAATGAGCCGAAACCATGGGCGCCTGTCATAACAAGGTAAATGATTGCAAGCGGTGTCACTAACATCGTTTCCATCGTAAGTCCAATTGTAGCATCATAGTTTAACAGTTTTTTCGTTAATCCGTATAATCCAAATGAAAAGGCAAGTGAAAGAGAAACCCACGGAATAGATCCGAAACGCACTGTTAAAATGATAACCCCCACTCCAGCTAAACCAACTGCAACATATTGCCAGAAGTTTAACTTTTCCTTTAAAACGACTGTACCAAGTAAAATACTAATAAGCGGATTAATATAATAGCCAAGACTCGCTTCAATAACATGATTATGATTAACGGCCCATATGTAAACAAACCAGTTTCCGCTAATCAAGACTGAAGCTATTGTTAATGACATTAATAATTTAGGTCGTTTAAAAAGATTCACAAATTCCCCAATAAACTGACGAAACCTCTTCGTAACACCTAATACGAGTAACATAAAAACAAATGCCCAAACGATGCGGTGTGCTAATATTTCATCTGCTGGAACTTCCTCAACCCATTTCCAATAAATCGGTAGGATTCCCCACATCGTGTAAGCACCAGCCGCGTATAGTATCCCTTTTTTTTGCTCTGCTGATTGACTCCCCATCTTCCTTTTTCTCCTCTTCTCATTTTTTCTCCATTATACGGTCTCACATGCTCACTTTACCAATAATCAATCTGCATTTCTTTCGACATTTCTCATACAACGAATAATAAACATACCGTTATTACAACAAGTAACGGTATGCCGAAAACAAATTTCTTTTTATGAGTTTTATGATGAAACATATACATGCCGATCCAAGCTCCAACTGCTCCTCCAGCTGCCGCCGATAAAAACAACGTACTTTCTGGCGTTCTCCACTGTTTCTTCTTTGCTTTTCGTTTATCAAGCCCCATAAGGCTAAAAGCTATAACGTTAATAATAAGAAAATAAATCCATTTCATCGCTTTCTCTCCTTATGAAAAATTCGATTAATAGTAACACGAAAAAACGACGGAAACAACTGAAGAACTCTTTTTATCCAACTAGTTTCATTCCTTTTTCTTAATTAGTTACCTTCATATTTACATAACCAACTAAAATCGCAGTTAAAGCATTTAATATAGAAAAATGTTATGAGTAGAATCTTATATTTCATTACATTCATCCACTACCATATCATCAAAAAAATTGCTCTCAATCACTTTCTCATCAAAACGAAGAACTACAATTAGCCCTACATATAAAGAAACAAAATTTAGAAACCATTCCCCATTCTCATCTTTCTTAGCTAAGCATTTAAATATCTCTTGAAATTGCATACGCTCGTCTGCAGCAACAATGGGACGTACACCAAAATATTTCAATACAAGATTCAGCTTCAGCTGTACGGATAATGATAAAATATATTTTAATAGCTTCGTATACTCTGCACTATCTTTTTGACTATACAACTTCACAAGCTTTGGATGTAAATTCGAAATCGATAATTCCTCGTCAGTCACTCTAGTTACTTCTATCGTTTCAATCATCTTTTTCATATCCATCACATTCACCCCTTCTGAAAAAATTCTAAAGCCAAAGAGTACTTAATTCAAAATGTACAACAATTGTGCGTTTCTCGTCTCTCGTTCTTCCTCACTGACTAAATCATACTTTTTTAGGAGGTGAAAAACATCATTTAATAATTTCTGTGAATGAATACCTTGCAAAAAACTCTTTAACTCTTTAAAGATCCCTTCAGGTAAAAAATTCTTTTGACTTTCAAGCTTATTCATCACATCTTCAATAGAATGATCAATGTTACATGCCATACTAAACTTCCCCCTCTATCCTCTATAAATAATATCCTCAGCTAACGATGTAAACACTTCTCCAACAAGAGAATCTTCATCATATACAGATGAACCATTATTTTCTTCACGTTTCGCAAAAGGTATTTTGGCAATTACTTCTGTTTGCAATTGTTCTGCAAGCATTTCGCCGCCGCCTTTTCCGAAGAGATAATTTTTCGATCCATCTTGTTCTTCATAATAAGCCATATTTTCCACAATACCTAAAATCTCATGCTTCGTATGTTTTGCCATTACACCAACTCTTGAAGCAACGAATGAAGCTATATTGTGCGGAGTTGTAACAATTATTTCTTTCGCTTGCGGAATCATCGCTGCAACATCAATCGCAACATCTCCTGTACCTGGTGGTAAATCAAGTAATAAATAATCTAATTCTCCCCAGTGCGTATTCGCAAGGAAATTTTGAATCCATTTATTTAGCATCGGTCCGCGCCACATCACTGGGTTATTTCCTTCTGTAAAGAATCCCATCGACATGATTTTAACACCGTGACTAATGACTGGAATTGCCGTTTGATCAATCATCGTTGGTTTCTTATTCGTTTCCATCATAGCTGGAATACTAAAACCATATATATCTGCATCTAATATCCCCACTTTTTTGCCCATACGAGCTAGTGCAGTTGCAAGATTAATTGTCACCGTTGATTTTCCAACTCCGCCTTTTCCGCTCGTTACAGTAATAAAACGTACTCCTGAATCCGGGCGAAGCATGCTCGGCATACCAGTTTCTGTTCTAGTATTTCGCTTTAACTTCTCTGTTAAAGCTGCACGTTCTTCTTGTGTCATAGAACCAAATGTTACCTCCACTTTAGAGGCACCAATTGCGTGAAGCGATTCTTCAATATCTTGTTGAATTTTTGCTTTTAACGGACAACCTTGGATTGTTAGTACTACTTCAAGTTTAACCTCTGTTCCGTTCATTTGTATATTTCTAACCATATTTAATTCTACAACACTTTTGTGTAACTCTGGATCCTCTACATGTTTTAATGCATTCATTATTTGTTCTTGAGTAAGCATAGAACTCATCCCTTCTCTTATTCTAATTTATATACAACATTTTCTTGGCACTTCATCTGGTGAAAAAGCTTATTATCCCCCGCTAACGGGTGGGATTAATGCGACTATATCTCCGGCTTTTATCATCTCTTCATTCATTACAAACTCTTCATTAACAGCCACCATCACTTTATCCAGCGATTGTAAACAATAGCTGGCTTTGAGCCATTCTTTTAATTGCTGCACTGTCATTTCTTGCTTTTCTGAAATTACTAATCGATCCGATCCAACTTCCTCACGCAAATTTGCAAACAGTAAAATTGTAATCATTTTCTCATTCTTCCTTCTTTGGTTTTCCTTCTGGATAAGGTGTGTTTTCAAGTTGATCTCCAACCCACATCGTTCCATCTTCCCAAAATTCTTTTTTCCAAATTGGAACGATTCGTTTTATACGTTCAATCGCGTACTCATTCGCTTCATAAGCTACTTTACGATGCGGTGATGAAACTGCAATGACTACCGCAATATCCATTATTTCTAGCCGCCCTACACGGTGCGTAATTGCTACTTTTGCATCCAGCCATCTTTCACTAATTTCTTCACCAATTCTCATAAGTTGTTTTACTGCCATCGGTTTATATGCTTCATACTCTAAATGTAGCGTTCGTTTTCCTTTTGTTAATTCTCTCACCGTACCAATAAATGTTGTAATCGCACCTGCTTCCCTTCTTGCGACTTTATTCGTTACTTCTTCAACTAAAATCGGTTTATCTACAATCTCAAATAGCACTTGTCCCATTAAAACCACCTCTCACTTTATGAAATGTCCAAGGCCATTCACTACCTTCGTTATCTTCTAATAAAAGAACATCGACAAACATATCTTTTTTATATCCTCTTGTCCCGCCCGGCAATACGATAAACGCGTTGGATTCTGCCAATGAAGAAACTGAGCTAGATTTATCAAACCCTGATGGATAAGCGATTAATTTCCCCTCATCATATTGCAATTTTGCTCGTACAAATCTTGTAAATGGATTCGGTTTTAGAAAATCTTCTCCTAATAACGCTTTTTCTCTTTTTAAATGTACTTTTTCACTAAACATATACGTCCGAATACACGGTCTTACGAATAATTCAAACCCTACGTAACAAGCTGATGGATTCCCTGATAAACCAAATAATAACTTGCCATTTAATTGTGCTACAGTCGTAACACTTCCTGGTCGCATTGCAACTTTATTAAAAAGAACAGATGCACCTAACTTTTCGTAAATAGCTGGTAAATAATCATAATCTCCTACTGATACACCGCCCGTTGTAATTAACATATCTACTTGGCCAAGCGCTTCTTTCACAGCTGTAAAACACGTATTAAAATCATCACTAAACTTCCCAAAATATTTTACTCTTCCGCCCGCTCTTCGAATTTGAGACAATATCATGTACGTATTACTGTTTCGGATTTTCCCTGGCTGTAATGAATCATTGACATCCAGTAATTCACTCCCAGTCGCTAACAATCCAATTACAGGCTTTCTCGCAACTGGTACTTCACTATAACCGAATGTAGCAAGAAGAGCTGAAATACCTGGATTAATGTACGATCCCTTCTTTGCAAGAACTGTTCCTTTACGAGCATCTTCACCTTGAAAAGAAATATTGTCGCCCGTTTTGAATGATCGCTTCACTTCCATATAATTGTTGCCATTCTTCTCATATTGACGAGTCAGCTCTAACATAACAACCGCATCACATCCATTCGGAATTTGTGCTCCTGTCATAATTCGAACTGCTTGAAATGGACCTACTTTCTCATGGAATAGCGATCCTGCACCAATTTCACCCACTACTTCAAATACAATTGGCGTTTCATAACTTGCTAAATTAGTATCTTCTGCTCGAATAGCAAATCCGTCATACGGCGAACGATTAAATGACGGTACATCATGGTCAGCTACTAAATCCTCTGCTAATATACGTCCATAAGCTAATTCAATTGGTAATAGCTCCTTTAAGCCCTTATCAGCAAATCCCATCACTTTACGAACAGCTTCTTCAACCGTAATTGGCACTCTTCTTTCCATTGTTGACACCCTCTCTATTAACCGAATACGCGATAATATAGTTGTTTCGCTTTCGAAATATCATTTGTACCATGAATAAAAACACGACCATCCCGAAAAAAAACGATGCGGTAATCATCGGATTGGCAAGATAGTAAATACGGATTCCGATCTACTTTTCCCAGTTTTTTTAATACTTTTTCTATATCATCAAAATTGTATTTCCTATTGTCTACTGTTCTAATTTGAACTGTATTTCTTCCGCATAAAACAGCTGCTTTCGTTTGATTTTCGTATGATAAATAAGGATAAGTTCGATTCAAACCGCATGAGAGACAAGCGTCTGTTTTTATTTTCCCTAATTTTATAAAATGATTTTGATTACTCCATATATCAAACATGAAAAATGTTTTTCTAATTGCTGAGAAATCTTCCACTAAAATTTTGAGCGCTTCTGCCACTTGATATGCTGCGACGATTTGAACAGTCGGGCTAATAATCCCAGCAGTATCACACGTCACACCTGTAACAGGGATATTTTTCAGCATACAATGTAAACACGGTGTCTCTTGCGGAATAATTATATAACTCATACCATATGATCCAACGCAAGAACCATATACCCACGGAATATTATGTTTTTGTGATAAATCATTTATTACAAATCGAATATCAAAATTATCTGTTGCATCAATGATTACATCTACATTTTTTAATAGACCTTCCATATTTTCTGAAGTTGCATCCATTACGAAAGCATGTATTTGTACTTCCGAATTAATTTGTTCTAGCCGATTTTTTGCAGCAATTGCTTTCGGCATTTTCTCTCTCGCATCTTGTTCAGAGTACAATTGTTGCCTTTGTAAATTACTCCATTCAACGTAGTCACGATCGATAATCGTCAACTTACCAACACCTGCACGTACGAAACTTTCGGCACTTGCACTTCCTAATGCGCCTGCCCCTACAATTAACACATGTTTATTTCGAATTTTTTCTTGTCCTTTACTCCCAATTGGTTTGAACAACTGTTGTCGTGAATACCGATCAGCCATTACATACCCTTCCTCTCAAGAACTCTATTTCATATTAGAATGTTGTTTCTGATAACAAGCAAAGTAAGCAAAACCAACAAACCCAGCTCCTCCAATTACATTTCCGATAAAAACAGGAACAAAATTTTTAGCCAGATCCATCCACGTTAGATGACCAGCAAAAATAACAGCGGAAATGACAAACATATTTGCTACTACTTGCTGAAATCCAATCACTACAAATGCCATAATTGGAATCCAAATTCCGATGATTTTCCCGACAAAATCACTCGTCCCGTAAGCGAGCCAAAGAGCAAGACAAACGAGCCAATTACAACCAATTGCTAAAATCAAAGTTCTCCCAAATGATTCATGTAACTTCCCTTCCGCTATCGCTACCGTTTTATTTAAATACTCTCCCTCTGTTAATCCGCCAAGATGTCCAAAGCAATACGCAACGAAAATTGCCCCAATAAAGTTCATGAGAGTAATCCAAACCCAGTTATTCAGTACACTTATCAATGTAATTTTCTTTGCATAAAGCGCCATAGACAGTGACATCATATTTCCCGTAATTAATTCTCCTCCTGCTAATACTACGAGCATGAGTCCAACAGGAAATACTGCTCCTCCTAAAACATTCACTAGACTTCCCCAGCGCTCAGGTAAATTCCCTAAAACTCGAATGTTAAGTAAAAAACCTATCGCAATAAACGCTCCTCCTAAAAAACCGAGAATAAGCATCGCTGGCAATGTCTGTCTTACTTTTTGAACACCGGCCTCAATGACAAGCTCAGCAATTTGTTCCGGCTTATGAAATGCCATTACCCATTCCTCCATTTTCTCCAAATAAAAAAGCAGCTTCAAAAAACCTCCTCAAAATAAAGGTTTTTGAATGCTGCTTAATTTCTCTGCACATCTTTTACAGAGATATCAATCATCACTTTTACTATAAAATAGAAAATCCACAACTCTTGTAAATTTTCCATTTTTCACTATGACGCTAGCTTTATATATTAACCACCGATATGTGACATTTCAATTTTAGGTATTGTTTTCTTATTTGTATGATTTAAGCGTTCATCTGAATAACGATCTTCCCTATTATTCCATATATCGCGTACTACATCTGTAATGTCCTCATCTGTATGTTCAGAACGAAGCAATTCTCTTAAATCATTTCCTTTAGAAGCAAATAAGCAAGTATATAATTTTCCTTCTGCAGAAATACGAGCTCTCGTACATGATGAGCAAAAAGAATCTGTTACTGATGAAATAATACCTATTTCCTCATCGCTTCCTATATAACGATACCTAGTAGCCACTTCACCAGAATAATTTGCTTCTATCCGTTCTAACGGCATAACTTGATGAATCGTATCTACTATTTCTTGTTTAGAGACGACCTCTTTTAAATCCCAACCATTATAATTTCCAACATCCATATACTCAATAAAACGAAGAATATGCTTATTTTCCTTAAAATATTGCGCCATCTGCAAAATGTCCTGTTCGTTTTTTCCCTTTTGAACGACCATGTTTATTTTAATTTTCATTCCAACTTCAGCTGCAGCCTGTATTCCTTCCAGAACCCTTTGCACTTTGCTCCTATTACCATTTAAATAGAAAAACCGCTCTTCTTCTAAGGAATCTAAGCTAACTGTTACACGTGATAGTCCCGCCTTATATAAATCAGGAGCAAACTTTTTAAGTAACGATCCATTGGTTGTTAAACCGATATCTTCTACACCATCAATTTTATTAAGGCGCTCAATAAGCTTTGGAAGCCCTCTTCGAAGTAACGGTTCTCCGCCTGTAATCCGTAATTTTCTCACACCTAAAGAAACGAAAATACGTGTTATCCTTTCAATTTCATCAAAAGATAAAATTTTATCATTAGACAAAAACGAGTAATCAGGACCAAATATTTCTTCTGGCATACAATATCGGCAGCGAAAATTACAGCGATCAGTAACTGAAATACGTAAATCCTTTAACGGACGTTGCAACTTGTCTAATGTAACTGATTTCATCTTCATTGCCTCACTTTTATTTTATATTTAAAACACGTTCTGGATGGGTATATACATTTAAGGAGTGATTACGAATAAATCCTATTGTCGTAATACCTAAATCTTCCGCTAGTTGCAAAGCTAACTCAGTTGGAGCTGATTTTGATAGTATAATTTCACAACCGATTTTTGCAACTTTCAATAATATTTCCGAAGAAATACGACCACTAAAAACAATGATTTTATCTTTTATAGAAATATCGTTTCTTAAACAATAACCGTAAATTTTGTCTAGTGCATTATGCCTACCAATATCCATTCGGCTTAAAATAATACCATTAACATCACATAAAGCTGCATTATGAACCCCGCCAGTACGATGAAACGTATCCGCAGATTGCTGCATTTCTTTCATTAACCGAAAACAATCATCGGCAGCAACCTGTACATGGACACCCTTCATTTTTTTTGCACTTAGTGCATCATTTGCAAAAACAAACCCTTGCCTACTCATATCACAACAAGACGTAATATAGCGTTTATTTTGCATTTGTTCATAATACGGATTTACTTTTGTCGTTGTTACATGCACAAATCCTTCTTTCTCCTGCACCCATACACTATCAATGTCTTCATACTTCCGAATGATTCCTTCAGACGCTAAGAAGCCTATTACCATATCTTCTATATATTCTGGGGTACTAACCATTGTAACAAACTCCTGTCCGTTCATTTTAATGGTGACAGGAAACTCTGTTACAATGCTGTCCTCTATATGTTTAAATGCTCCTTGTTCATAACGAAAGATTTCTCTTTCTACCTGTATCGGTTTCACGATCAGTATCCTTCTCTCACGTTATATTTTTATCAAAAACAAATACAGAAACTGCAATATCTTCTTCTACTTTCATATCTGAAAACAAATTCACTAATTTCGCTCCAACAAGTTCCTCCAAATGTTCACGGGAATTCGCAGCATACACTTCTTGAATCATTTTCGTTCTAGCCATATGAACCATTTCCGCACCGTCCATCGTACTTGAAATAAATTTTTCAGTAGGTGTTAAGTTTCCATAAAGAGTCGCTATAGCCATATTTTCCGCAAAAACAGTATGAATTCGTTCTGGTCCTTTTCCGAAAAGTTCCTTTCGAAGTTTTCGTATCATATCATTAAATTCATGTACTTTTTTTGACATACAATTATACCTCCCAAAAGCCTCATTTTACTCTATTATATATTTTACCAAAATGAGCCTTCCGCCCAAACTATTTCCTACAAATATTTGGGCGGAAAGGTTCACTTCATGAAGTTTATTCGTCTTTTAACCCTTTCCCCATACCTTTTAAAAAATGAAGCCCAAACCCGATAGCACGGTTAATATCTGGGTCTTTCAATACTTTCATAAGATCGAATACCCCTACTTTTTTATTACTTTCTAGATGTTCATTACCTTCTTCTAGCCCGACTAATAAACTACCTATAAGCTTTTTCGTAAGTTCTGGGTCAAGTTCAGTTAACGCACCTGCAGCGCCCATCATATTATTAATTAAATTTGTAACAGGCTCACGAGTTACTTGACCTAGAACAATTTTCGCAATTGGTTCTTTCGCTTTTAGCATTGAATTTGCAGCTTCTAGCATTCCAATGTCATTTAATTCCCCTACTATATTAAACATCTGATTTAGAGCTTCTTCATTATTAGTTAGAAGCTCTTTTAAATCATCTAACTTTTGCTGTTTTATTTCTTCCTCAGTTAATTCTTGTTTTTGAATCATTTTTATAGGTGCAGCCATAGTTTTCTCCTCCTACTTATCCGTTAAATGCACATACCCTGGACGTGCCCACTTACGATGTACCTCAATTCCAGCTTGAGGGTGACGTTTTTTATTGCGTGGGTTCGCTTTTGGCATCGGATTTTCGCCATCAACTTCTAATACTTCCATACGTACTTTTGTTTGTTTATACGCAGGTGTATTCGTACGTACATCCACAGCAGGACCTGTTAAGAAATTAATTGCCGTTTCGTTATCTGTAGAGTTCATCGGTAAATATAACTCATTCGCTTTTACACGATCTGTAACGAGTGCACGTAATTTTAATGCTCCAAAAGGAGAGACAAGACGAACTAACGAACCTGTTTTTACGCCACGTTCTTTTGCAAGGTCTGGAGAGATTTCAACGAAAACACCAGGTACTTTCGTTTGAATACCTGTTGATTTATTTGTCATATTCCCTTCATGGAAATGCTCAAGCATACGACCGTTGTTAATGTGAAGGTCAAACTCAGCTGGAAATTCAGCTGGACGTACCCAGTCAGCAATCGCAAAACGAGCCTTTTTATCTGGGAAGTTAAATCCGTCTTGGAACAGAAGTGGTGTATTCGTTCCATCAAAACTTCCCCAATGGAAACTGTTCCATCCTTCAAGCACTTCATAGTTCGCTTGGGAGAACAATGGTGATAAACTTGCCATCTCAGCAAAGATTTCACTTGGGTGGCTATAATTCCAGTTTGCACCTAGTTTATTCGCAACTTCCTGGACGATCCACCAGTCTGGTTTCGCATCTCCTAGCGTAGGAAGAACTTGATATAACCTTTGGACACGACGCTCTGTATTTGTGAAAGTACCTTCTTTCTCAAGAGATGGCGCTGCTGGTAATACAACATCTGCATATTGAGCAGTTTTAGAAAGGAAAACATCTTGCACAACGAAGAAATCAAGGCTCGATAACACTTCATGTACATGATTTGCATTAGAATCTACAAGAGCCATATCTTCTCCGACAAGATACATTGCTTTCATTTTTCCTTCGTCAATTGCGTGAAGCATTTCGATATTATTAAGACCTGGTTCACTATCAATTTTCACTCCGTAAGCAGTTTCAAATTTCGCACGTTCCATTTCGTTAGTAACGTGCTGATACCCTGGAAGCCACCCTGGTAAAGTACCCATATCACAAGCACCTTGTACGTTATTGTGGCCTCGAAGTGGGTATGCGCCTGCTCCTGGACGACGGTAGTTCCCTGTTGCAAGAAGTAAGTTTGAAATTGCAGCGGAAGTATCAGAACCACCTGTATTTTGCGTTACCCCCATACCCCAAAGGATACATGTACCATCTGCATCACGAATCATTTCAGCCATTTGAATAAGCGTTTCTTTTGAAATGCCTGTTACTTCTTCTGCATATTCAAGTGTATATTCCTCTAGGCTTTCTTTGAAATCTTCAAAGAAGTTTACATTCTCATTAATGAATTCCTGATCATGCCAACCTTGATCAATCATATATTTCGTAACAGCCATTAACCAAACTTGATCTGTTCCTTGTTTTGGACTAATAAAGACATCTGATCGCTCTGCCATTTCGGTTTTACGAAGATCAGCTACAATTAACTTTTGTCCGTGTAATTTATGTGCACGTTTAATACGTGTAGCTAGAACAGGATGACCTTCTGTCGGATTACATCCTACAATAATAACAAGACCAGATTGCGCAATATCTTTAATCGTTCCGGCATCACCGCCCATACCAATTGTACGGAACAAACCATCCGTTGCTGGTGATTGGCAATAACGTGAGCAGTTATCAATATTATTCGTTCCAAATACTTGTCGAGCTAATTTTTGAATTACATAATTGTCTTCATTTGTAATTTTAGAGGAAGAAATAAATCCGATAGAACCTTTACCGTACTCTTCTTTAATAGCGCCTAATTTATTTGCAACTACATTCAGTGCTTCTTCCCATGTAGATTCAACAAACGTTCCATTTTTACGAATTAAAGGTTTTGTTATTCGTTCTTTAGAATTTACGAAATCCCAACCAAATTTCCCTTTTACACAAGTGGAAATTGCGTTAACTGGTGCATCAGAAGAAGGTTGTACTTTAAGAATTTTACGTCCTTTCGTCCACACTTCAAATGAACACCCTACACCACAAAATGTACATACTGTTTTCGTTTTCTTCGTACGAGTATCACGCATGGCCGCTTCCACTTCTGATACCGCAAAAATACCGCTATATCCAGGCTCAACTTCTTTAATTAAATCTACCATTGGTTCAAGAATATCTGGTTTTAATCCCGTCATAAATCCAGCTTCACCGAGCATCGTTTTCTCCATTAAAGCATTACAAGGACAAATCGTTACACATTGACCACAGCTAACGCATGAAGAATCATTAATATTTACTCCTTCATCCCAAATAACTCGTGGGCGTTCCGCTTCCCAGTCTATCGATAACGTTTCATTTACTTGTAAGTTTTGACACACCTCAACGCATTGACCGCATGCAATACATTGATTAGGATCATAGCGATAAAACGGATGCGTCATATCAACTTCACTTACATCTACTTTTGGTTCATACGGATATTTTTGATGTTCAATTTCCATTAATTCTGCTGTATTATGCAGTTTACAGTTCCCATTGTTGTTGTCACATACTGTACAGTATAATAAATGATTTTCTAGTAACCGATCCATCGCCTCTGTTTGTGCTTCTTTTGCGCGAACAGAAGCACGTTCAATGTTCATACCTTCCGTTGCTATCGTCGAACAAGAACGCATTAACTTTCCGTCAACTTCTACAATACAAGTGTCACATGTTTGAATAGGATCTACTTCTGGCACGTAACAAATTTGCGGATGTTCAATCCCGTTCTCATTAATAACACCCAATATCGTTGAACCGGGCTCCGCTGTATACTTTTTTCCGTCAATTGTAATATGAACCATGTTGTTATTCATGGTCTTTCCCCCTTTTTGAGAATAAAAAAACTCCACCACGAAAATATACGCACCACATTTCGGCACGTTATTATCATGGTGGAGTAGTTTATTAGCACATCTTGCTAAAATACCAATCCATTTATTCATAAATAAAACGATAGAGTCATAACAGGTCCTATCACGATTCCATCTTTAACACTATAATTATAGCGTTAAAGTTAAAAATATACAATATAAAATTTAAACTACGCATATGTCAGCTTGTAACTATCCATAATAACCCATATAAAGTGAAACTTTAATCAGCCCTCACCACTCGGGATAAAACATAACAAGGAGTAAGCGAACAAATGGGGTCTTTTAATAAATGGATTCGTGGTGAAAAATCTTTTTCTACCCAAGAGCAAGCTGATTACGCATTAAATAAATCTATCTCTTCTTCCCTTTCCCTTAATTTAAAGCACTTGTCCAAACTGTTTAGCGGTATTCCAGAATTAATAACACGCACTTTTCCATTAAAAAACGGACAGGAAGCTGCACTCATATATATGGAAGGACTTGTAGACAAAACTGTTATTAACGTAAACATTCTTCGTCCTCTCTTATTTAAAGAGTGGAATGAAGACGATTTTTGGAAAGCCTCTGTTTCTATCGGAAATATTAAAAAAGTTCAACAGTGGACAGACATTGAACAATCTCTTTTACACGGCAAAAGTATTTTATTTATAAACGGACAACTATCCGCTTTAGAGCTCGATACGCAAGCGGCACCAAAAAGGAGTATTGAAGAACCTACAACAGAGAGCTCCATAAAAAGCTCACACGAAGGATTTAATGAAGTAGCGAGCGACAGCCTTGCACTTATTCGTCGATATATTCCAAATCGCGAACTAAAAGTGAAGGAATTCACTGTTGGTGAACGAGCTACTTCAAAGGTTTTTTTGCTTTATCTAGCAGATGTTGCGAACGAAAATGTCGTAAAAGAAATGGCATCCCGTATCGAGTCAGTAAAAGTTGATGCGATTCTTACTACTGGTGAATTAGAGGGGTTTGTTGAAGATAATTCATTTACTCTCTTTCCGCAATTATCAATAACTGAACGCCCCGACACAACAGCACATCATATTCTAGATGGGCGAATTGCCGTTGTTGTAGATCGCTCACCAGGCGTATTAATAGGACCTATGACCTTTTCATCCTTTTTTCAGACGATAGATGATTACAGCTTCAGACCCATGATTCCATCTTTTATACGACTCCTTCGTTTCACTGGGCTATTTATTGCAATATTTGCTCCTGCTCTTTATATTGCTATGATTTCCTTCCATTATGAAGTGATTCCGCTCAAATTGTTGTTAACGATTGGAGAATCTCGAGCCAAAATTCCTTTTCCTCCCATATTAGAAGCTTTATTAATGGAATTAGTTCTCGAAATGCTCCGAGAAGCAGCGATTCGGCTTCCTGGACCTGTTGGGCAAACAATCGGCGTCGTAGGAGGAATTGTAATTGGACAAGCTGCCGTTCAAGCTGGGATTGTTAGTAACGTTATGGTTATCGTCGTATCAATTACTGCGGTTGCCTCCTTCATTATTCCTAACTTAGAAATGTCAGCAGGAATTCGGCTTCTTCGATTCCCTATGATGATAGCCGCCTCTTTATTTGGCGTCATTGGAATTATGGTTGGGATGGCGATCATTATTATTCATATACTTTCTATGGAATCTCTCGGTGTTCCTTATGGTAGTCCTTTTTCTCCGTTATTTGCTTCGGATTTAAAAGATACCCTTGTACGTTTCCCATGGAAAATTATGAAGAAACGGCCACTATCTCTACAATTAAAACAAGATAACCGGCAAAGAGATGTTGAGGAAAAGGAGGATAATAAGTGACAAAACGTGCAAAGAGGGAGATTAGTTTATTTCAATACATTTTAACGATTAGTGGTGTTCAAGTAGGATTCGGTGTCCTTACACTTCCGCGTGAAGTTGCACAAGGGGCAAATACAGATGGCTGGATGTCTATTATTATTGGATGTGCTCTCACTACTTTAGTCAGTTTATGTATTGTGAAAATTATGGAAAAGCATCCTGGATATACTTTACTCGATGTGCTAACTCGTTATCTTGGGAAGTGGCTAGGAAGAGTAGGAATGATTTTTTGGATTTTATATGCTGTCCTTGCAGCTATTTCCTTAATTTTTTCCCTCTTATACGTTATTCACATTTGGATTTTACCTAGAACTCCAATGTTTTTAATTATGATTTTACTATCTATTCCAATGTTAATGCTAGCATGTAAAGGCGTTCTTATTATAAGTCGCTACGCTGTTTTCACTGTATTTTTCACGCTATGGATGCCTTTTCTATTGTTTATTCCGCTTAAAGATGGGCATTGGATTTATCTTCTTCCTCTTCTTAAAGAAGGCTGGATACCAGTTTTAAACACAGTAAAATCAACTATCATTGCGTTTCTCGGATTTGAGTTTGCATTTGTCCTTTATCCTTATCTCAGTAATAAATCATCTGCAAAAAAAGGAATTGTTATCGCAAATTTGATTACGCTATTTATTTATCTTCAAGTCACGTTTGTCTCTTTTGTTTATTTTAGTCCAGATGGTATAACAAAGTTTTTATGGCCGACTCTTTCTCTTGTTACACCGTTTCACTTCTCATTTCTTGAGCGATTTGAAATTATCTTTTTGTCATTTTATCTCTTTATTATTTTTGATTCCTGTATTCCTTATATTTTCACTGCTTCAGATGGAATTAATCAATTTCTTAACAAAAAAGGCAGTTCATTACCTATTTATGTTTTATTATTCGGGTGTATTTTCATCTTATTCTTTTATATCCCTTCCTCTTACCAAATAAGTGCGTTGCGGGAATTTTGGGGAACTGCTAGTTATTTTATCGTTTTTCTATTCCCAGTCGTATTTCTCTTATACATGACACTTTATCAGTATTGGAAAAGGAGAAGAGTTTAAATGTGGCGCTTTATTCATTTCACTATACTTTACTTTCTCATAACCTTTTTAACAGGCTGTGGAGATCGACTCGACTTAGAAAAACAATCGATTTCATTAATTTACGGCTTTGACGCAAAAGCAAAAGGAAAATTAATTGTGTACCACGTGAATCCTATTTTTAATGAAGACGTAGAAAAAAAGTACGAAACACATGAAGCAAAAGTGCGTACACCTCGAGAAGCAAAAGCAACGTTTAATAGTTCAAGTGGCGGTTTAGTATCTACAGAAAAGTTACAGCTCATTTTATTTAGCACAAATTTTTTAAAACAAGAAGGGGCTATGCCTTACCTTGATGTTTGGTATCGTGATCCTAAAAACACTGGAAACATGCGCATGGTTGCAGTAGACGGTCCAATTTCTTCAGTTATATATAATAACTTTAAAGATAAGCCTGCCCTTCCCGAGTATTTAACAGATTTAATTAATACGAACAAACTGTACAATCGGACCGTTTTTACGACATTCCATGAATTTCACAGGCAAACGTTTAATAAAGGTATAACACCTGCTATTTCAGAAATAAAAAAAGGTAAAAAGGATGTTATCGTTACTGGTTCCGCGCTATTAACTTCTCGCGGAATTTATAAAATGTCATTAAATCGTTATGAAAGCGCCCTTCTTCTTTTGTTACAAAAGAAAGCGAATACACCGGTTTCGCTTACATTGAAAATCCCTTCTACTTCAGTTGAAAGTAATAGTGATTTAAAAGATACCGATGGCGGCGATTTCGTAACAATAAATGTTCTTAGCATGAATCGTGATATCCATACAGATTATAGCGATAACCACTTCAAATTTCATGTTAAAATGGATTTAAAAATTGCTGTCTCTGAACTTACATTCAATATGGATATAGACAAAGATAGAAAGAAATTAACTTCTCTTATTACAAAACAATTAAACAAAGATTTGAACGATTTAATCCACAACATTCAAAAACAGCAACTTGATCCATTCGGATTTGGTGATTATGCGAGAGCGTTTCAATATAAAGAATGGAAACAAGTCGAAGATGATTGGCCGAGTGCCTTTTCAAAAGCTAATGTGAAAGTGGCACCAACTATTAAAATTTTAGAAAATGGGATTATTAAATAGAAAAAACACGCTACTTGTTCTTATATGAATAAGTAGCGTGTTTTCATTTCCATTACAAGTATTATTTCAATGGACTATACTTTATTTCTATTTCTAACATTACTATGTTTTTTAGCATATACAAAATATATGAAAACACCTACTATAATCCATGCAACAAAACTAATTAAAGTAAGCTTAGAAAGGTTCAAAGCTAAATATATACAACTTACTATCGAAACGATAGGTAAAAAAGGTACTAGAGGAGCACGGAATGGCCTCTTCATATTAGGATGTGTCTTTCTTAATACAATGACAGCTATAGATACAAACACAAACGCTGTTATCGTTCCCATATTCACTAAATTAGCTAATAAATTCAAATCCACTAATCCCGCTAATAAAGCTGCTAGTATACCTGTAACCCATGTATTAAAAAATGGAGTTTGTAAACGTTTATGAACACTTGAAAGTCTTTTTGGTAACAATCCATCTCGACTCATCGAGTAAGATACACGAACAAATGCAAACATAGCTACTAACAGAACTGTTGTTAGCCCTGCTATCGCTCCCACCGATAACAACCCAGCAATTCTATCTTCTCCTACAGTGCGCAACGCATATGCAACAGGATCAGCAACATTTAATTCCGTAAACGGAACCATTCCAGTTAACACGAATGAAACACCTACATATAGAACCGTACAAATGAACAAGGAAACAAGTAGCCCAATTGGCACGTTACGTTGTGGACGCTTCACTTCTTCTACGGCTGTTGCAACTGCATCAAATCCTAAAAAAGCAAAAAATACAGTAGCAGCGCCTCCTACCACACCGTGAAAACCAAACGGTAGAAATGGTTGCCAATTCTCTGGTCTTACATATTGTGTCCCTACAACAATAAATCCTACAATAACAGCCAGTTTAATAATAACCATTATATTATTTATTCGTGCACTTTCTTTTGCACCACGGCTTAATAAAAATGTAACAACTAAAATAATAAGAACTGCTGGTAAATCAATGATTCCACCCTTCCCCATTCCTGGTGCCGAAGCAAAAATCGTAGGAATGTGAATATTAAAACCTAGTAGCAATGACTGAAAATATGCTGACCAGCCTGCTGCAACCGCAGAAGTCGCTAATAAATACTCCAGCATAACACACCAGCCAACTATAAATGCAAAAATCTCACCTAGTGTCATATATGTATATGAATATACACTTCCCGAAACTGGAACTGTAGATGCAAATTCAGCATAACAGAAAGCTACACATGCACATATAATTGCCGCTAATACAAAAGATAATACAATCGCTGGACCAGCATGTTTCGCTGCTACAATACCAGTTAATACGAAAATACCTGTACCAATAATTGCTCCAATCCCTAAAAGAGTTAGATCAATCGCTCCTAAAGTTTGATTCAATACTTTTTTCTTTTCTTCATCCATTGCTTTCTTTATGAAAAGACTCATTCTTTGAAACCTCTTTTTCAAGTTTATCTCTTACTTGTTACATTCTTTATTACTGTTCTATTTTAAAAATAAAAATATACATAGTTCACTTCCCCTATAGACTTAGTAACCCACCTCAAAAAAACAGAAAAATCAATCTCTTTATGCCGTATTGAATTTTCAAAATATTAATCGTACCAAAAACCATTAAGAATGCTGATTGAATTTATCATACAATTAATTATATTGTCAATAATAAATCAATCAAAAATAATCGGTTGATTATGTATCAAATGTTATTTTTATACATAATTATTTTCTCAAAAACATTGTTGTTTTCCACCTTAATATTCATACACATTTTATTACATTGATTTTCATACAATTTTCATTACATACAATGCAATAAAAATTAAAATAACCTCAAATGAATTATTATTTAAAAATAATAATTCATTTGAGGTTATTTTACCATTTTAATACTAACAAAAAAGTGCAGATTTTCATCTGCACTTTTTTTATTCTTCCGCTTCAGCTTCTGCACTACTATTTCCAAGATGCTCCTTCTGAGCTTCCTCTTGCAGCTCCGCTGAAATCATCCCATAATAAAGTTCCGGATATAACCCAAATATTTGATATACACTTCCTAAAAACGGCATCAGAATCCCTCTTTTCTAAAGTTGTATTGCCACTTTTAAGGATTCCCTTTTCATTCATTATACATTCGTTTTTGACGTTTCTTCTTCATCTTGAACACCTAATAAATTTTGCCATTTTTTATACGGAGCGCTATTTGGATCTACATATCCTTTCGCATGCGAGCGATCCCACAATTGTTTAATAAACATTTCTTTCTCTTTCTTTGCCACCATATCGGCACCTGTACCGTAATAGTTCTGGAAATACAACTCGATTTCATCAAGGAATAGTCTTAATAATTCATCTGATGTTTCTTCTAACGTCGGATCATACTTCGCTTCACGATCATACATTAAAATCATATCTAAAAGATTGTGGACATGTTCTTTTCTAAGCCATCTTACATCTTGGGCTCCTAATACGAACGGATGTGTATATAAATGTCCACCTTGTATCATCGCCTTTTCTTGCTCTTCTTCAAATCGTGACAAGATGTTTTCATAAATAAACGGATTATGAAGCAACGCTCTGTGTAATTTATAACTTTCGCTTGAAATATTTTTCCCCATTGACTGAATTAAAAAGCTACGTCCTACACCGTTATATTGATACACAAACTGTCCATCAACAGCAACTAAACTAATCCAGCGATACATATATGCGTATAGTAATGCACGATTACATTTATCATAATCTAATTTTGTTTGAGTCGCATTTAAATCTGGCATAAAGGCTGGTAAGTGCCAATACTTATCTAAATGCGGCGTTAAACTAGATTTTTTACTATTTAATTTGTTTACACGGCGATAATACGATTGGAAATAGTCACCTTTATCATTCATAAATCCATTTGAAATATGTCCTGATGATAATTTAGGAAAGTCTTGCAGCGATAAGCCGTAATGCGCTCGATAACAGATCACTTCAAATGGCGAAAAGGCTTCATGTACTGTATCTTTTTCTTTAAACATTTCTTGAATTAATTCCTCTTGCAACTCTTTCTTTAAAGAAGGATGTATACCCCAATATTGTAATTCCCTATGATGAGCAACTTTCGGAACGAATGGACTCGCTAAATGGAACAGGTCTTCAATTTTTTCACGAACGTATTCATCGCGATCACGTTTCTTATAATCTGCTTCTTTTCGCAACGCTTCAATAATATTCAGTTCTAATTTATCACGATAGCGTACTTGCAGTTCGTCATAACAATAGCTCAGTATATGTTCTCGGTAGAAATCCTCTACCTTTTTCGACTGAATCTCTTCTGTTTTCGCATCACGACAATATTCCCCGTACAAACTCATGTAAATTTCCGCTGATATATCTTTCGGTAGTACACCTAAATTTAAATGTTGCTGCATATCTTGCCATATCTTTTCTTGCAGCTGTTCCTCAGCTAATACATATACATTCGTCGGGTTTGTTTTCCCTTCAAATTCCTTACTGCGCTTTTGGATTTCAAACAGTAAATTTTCACGTGTTTCATGTAAATTATCAAAAAATCTTTCCCAATATTGAATCATTTTATTAACTGCTTGATATAGCGATTGATATACAAGTTCTAATAGCATTTCTTTTCGATATTCATTTAATTTGTGTACATATTGCGTTACGATGTCTTCAAATTCTCTTTTGAATAAACGTTGCTGATTATTAATCATTTTTCCGAACCAGCCTTGTTGTTGAGCAATTTCTACTCGGCGTACAGCCGTTACCGTTCCATCAATATTACCCACATTAAATTTTTTATCGTAATTTTGAATTACATTACGCTTTTGTTCATTATTTTCATGTAGTCGATTCATTTTTTCTACTAACTGCTTTCGAATTTCATATAACATAAAACGCGCTGCTACTGGGTGAACGGGATCTGTTTTCTTTAAAAACCATGTATTTAATTGATAGGACTGCCCTTCAGAACCACTTGGTGAAAAGCGGTCTGATTCAATCATGTCATATAAAAGTGTCGTTACATGTTCATGTACCCGGCTCGGAATCGCATACGCATATAAACGCACCGCATGATCCACTCTTGCCACTTCACCCTTCATCTGTTCCATCATTTTCAGTTTCGTAGCTGAAATTTTACACTCATGTTGCAGACGATTTAATTCCTCATCTTTTTGCACCGTTCGTTGTACATAACTTTCTACAGCTTCTAAAAACAGTTTTGATTTCGCAACTCCGAGCTTACCACCCTCTGCTCCTTCACGTGTTTCATTGTACATTTGTCTATAGAAAATATGAGCTTGCTCTGGACGGGTAGCAAGATGCTCCAAGTCCTCTAAATAACTTTTACCTCTCTCCGGCTTTTCACGTTGCATCCCACGTTTTACATCTTGATCGTATCTTTGCTTCTTCTCTTGAAACAGTTGATCTAAATGAAGCCACGATTCATCTAAACCTTGCACAGCCCATTTTAAAGCACAATATTTTAACACATGTTCATATGGATAAATGAGTTTTGCCGTTCCTGCCCCGCAATATCGTCCTTTTCCGCTTGATTCTGCTAATTGCTGAATTTGATTGTCTTCCTGTGCAAAATGACTTGTGGACATCGGGCTAAATAACTGTAAATAAATTGTATTTGCCATCTGTTCCATATAGTCTGATAAATTGTGTAAATGGTGTCCATGTAGGTTTTCGTAATCGTATAAGAAACAATAATTGTACGGTAAATGATGTTGTTTAATTGTATGATTCGTTCTTCCGTCTTCATCTACTTGATCAGGGCGATACTCTAATTCAATTGTTACACCGCCGCGTTTTGATAATTCTCCAGTAGACCCGAGCGTAATAGCATGTAATTCTTTTAACGATGCATAGCCATTTGCTTGCACCGTTTCAAATTCTTTCGCGCTAACCGTTCTCGTCTTTACTAAAACATCCGGCATTAAAAACGCACCGCGTATTAAAATGTTATGATGCTGCAATTTCTTCCGAAGCATTTCACGTAAATATAAAGCAATTTGCAGAAACATCCCTGAACCTGTTCCGCCTGCTAGTGATGTTACTATAATGACACGCACACCATATTCCGTTTGATCACTTGTAACCGGAAAGATTTTCTCGATTTCTTGCCAAAAAGATGTCAATTTATCTTCTTTCATCGCAGCACGTAACGCTAAACGTGAAATGACGCGTAACTGTCCTGCTCCTTCTGTTAATGGTTTATCAAGTATAGTCGGATCCATCGGAAACCACTCTGGGATCGTTGGATCTCCCGCAATATACTCCCTAGGCGTTTTACTAGAACTTGTTTGTGTCTTAAACTTTCGAATATGATCGAATTTACTTAATGTATTCACATCTGTATCAAATACGTGCATTGCTACCTTTTTCCGGCGCTCTTCAGGCAGTTTTTCATATATTTGATGCGTCACAGTACTACCGATTCCACCTAAACCAATTAATATTGTTGGAACTTGTAATGTCATGTGAACCACCTTCCTATTCTTGCTTGTTGGAAAAAAGGGAAAGAGGATTAATACTCCATCCCCTTCTTATCCCTACCTACTATTCACATTCGTACTTGTAAATCTCTTTACCATATCCCCTATCAATTAGTAAAAGTTCATTTGGATATAGTGTCTTATGTTCCATTCCTACTTCATCCTCTGCTATAAACATTCCATCAATAATCATTCCAACTACTTGTGATTCTTTCGCTACAAAGACAGATTTCGAACCTTTCTTCGCTATAAACGTAACGGATTGCACGGTTTTTCTTTCTGCTCTATACGGAATACCAAAATAATGGTTCCACCATTTATTTCGAAGTAATTCTGGTTCAGATTGATATAGCCAATCTTTCGCTACCTCTTGATCCCATTCATAATACAGTAGTGCTTTCCGGTGAAATCTTGGCCGAATAATCCATCCTAAAACAATGATTCCTACTACTAGCAGTAATAAAGTGATAGGAATGACAAACTTAAAAATAAGCGCATATTTTTCATAAAACGGAGCATCTTGAATATGGAATGTTATGTTTTTCTTTACTTCTTGTAACTTTGAATCCTGCATTACGATGGTAGCTTCTACGGTGCCGGTATCTGTAAAATTAAATGTGTCGGAGTAATAGGGACGAGGATAAACATAGATTTGATTTCCATGTTGCTTTATTTCATAATTGATTGATTGTTTAGATGTGACACCAGTAGATTTTAATAGTTTTTTTACAGCCTCTTCTGTCATCGGCTTATCATCTAACTGTGGTTGTATAATAAATGGTTTACTATTCTCTAAATTTGTTACTTTTTCTTCATAATCTTTCGTGACAGTTTGAAGTGATAATTTAGGCTTTTTCGTTGTTTCGATTTTAAATTCTTTCGTCTGTCTGTAAAACCCCTTTATGTTCATATGAACTTTCCCGCGTACTAACCCTTTAGTAAGCTTCGTTTCGTAATAAAATACATGTCTTTTATCGTCCCACTTCATCGCATATTGCTTCCCGTCTATTTCTACTTCTGCCTGAAAGTAAGAAGACTGAACTGGCAACTCAGTAGGTTTTGCTTGAATAACAGCTGTCACATCTTCATACATTTCCTCAACATTTTTTCTATCCTTATCCTCTTTGTCATAAGTAGAAACAGTATAATTAAGTGCCGGTTCGACTAGTACTTGTAATCCTTCTTTCTCAATATCTCGGTCCACTTCTATCGTATACGTTCCTGGTTTAATAACTTCTTCATTTTCCGTACTGATATGAACTATATTTCCGAACAATTTCGCTTCACCTGGTGCATGTATGGAAAAAGAAGATTGTAATTGTAATGGTTTAGAAATTTGTGTGACCTGATAATCGGGCAAAGAAGGCGATTGTCGTACAAGTGTCATACGTTTTAACGGAAATGGTGTTGTAATCTCTACTTTCTTCCCTATTACTTTCGTTTTTACAATCGATTCAACGGAAGAGAACGGATCACGATTTGCAACTAATGCTGCCACTTGATTGACGCTTTTTACAATCCCATCCTCTCCACTAGATGGCATCGTAACCCCGTTGAGCTCTTTCTTCCATATTTCTTTAAACGTATTTAGTTGTGCTTTTTCTTGTTGCCCTAAATCCTCTTCCATCGTAATTAAAATTGGATGTAGCGATATCTTTTTTGCATCCATACCCTTCTTAAACTGTGCTAACTTTTGTGTAATTTGTTCTTTTCCGCCAACCTTATCTTTCTCTAAATCATTAAATGCCCCGTCAGTTAAGACAATAAGCCAAAATTCACGCTTCCCATCTATATCTGCTTCCTTTTTTATAGATTGCATCGCCGTTTCTACCGCGCTAAATGGAGTATTTAAATACGTTTTCCACGCTCCAATTCCCTCAATTTCCATTTGTCTCTTATCCTTCGCTAACGAAATGTTTAATGGATCATTCGGCTTACTCATTGGAACGTAAGAAAATTTATCTTTTTCATCTAATAGCGCAACTAAACTTTGCAAAGCATAATTGGCATATTTCCAGCGATCGTTATTTCTCATGCTGCCCGAATCATCATATACAAGTGAAACGACCCTTTCCTTTGCCTCCTCTCCTTTTGCAAAAGTCCAAAAAGGATGTAACCATATAAATAGAAACAACATGAATGTGGCACAAATTCGAATTTTCATGATGAGGCTTCGCCACCTTTGTAGACAAATTCCTATGTTTAAATTTATGAGAGGAAACAAGATATATGACTTGTATTTTAGGACAACTAACCCACCATAACTTTATTATGTAAACAGATCATACACTTGGTAATATTCCTTCTAGCATTCTCTATCCAATTATATAAGTAAAAAAGCCTGTTTAAGCTCCACGCTTAAAACAGACTTTTCCTACTTTTTATTTTAAAAACACATGACAAAAAGTTTGATTTTTAACTTAACACATCACTTCTATTGTAAATCCACCAGGTGCTTCAACGTAAAACGTATACGCATGGGCATGCTTAGGAGGCTGGACCAAAAATCCATCTTCCTTCAATCTTTGATTTATCTTATCTACTTGTTCTTCACTTTCTTGTGGAAATCCTACATGAAATGTTTTTGGATACTGAACTTCTTTTCCTTTCATTAACGTTAGTATAAATCCATCATTATCACGCATAACTGCAAAGGCATTCCCCCTTGTTCCACTACAAGTTAAGCCAAAATACTTTTCTAAAAACTCTCTTGCAGCTACTACATCTGCAACTGTTAAATTAAGATGTTTAATTCCCAATTCATCACCTTATTTCTTAATTTTCTAACATTTTATCATACAATTAAAAAACACGCCTTTCACAGCGTGTTTCCTTGCTTTACATACACTTCAACAATCGGATTCTCTTTATGATCCGCATGCAAGCGTATATTCTCTTCACTTGTATTATAAATACTAGCTAATAACATTATCGTTAACACATTAGGTGTCTTCGCATCACTTCCGTATTTTCTCTCAAGCGCTTCCTTATATTCAAAATCTAAATCCCCCTGCACATATGTATACACTTCAAAACCATCTTCTAAATTGCAAACTACTGTATCAATAATATCTGCCCCTACTTGCTTCTTCATTTCCTCTCGCAACGCTTCAATAAATTCTTCCCACGGTACTTCGTATGTCTGAAACTGATTTGTAGATTTCATGCCTTTTCCTCCTTATATATCCTCTTCTTATATTTCCCCTTTCCTATAACAATTATGATAGATAGGGCATTCGTACAAGCCGCACTTGTCCCCCTTACATATCGTATTACTGTAATGCGGAAGGAGGAAAGAACATGCATAGACAAAAATGTTATGATACATGCCGACGTTACTTCGGAAAAGTTGTTCGGATTGAAGACCGTGATGGCCGTATACATTTAGGGAAAATAATCGATGTGACACAAAGCTCTGTATGGATTGAACCGGTGCAACAGCGCTCATCTTTTGATTCAGGATTCGGCTACTATGACGCTTATGCAAACGGTGGTTGTGACCTTTGTGGAGGCCTTAGCAGGTGTGATAGTTGTGGATTCGGATGCGGTGGTGGATTCAGCAGCTGCGGATGTGGTGGTCGTGGTTGTAGTAGTTGTGGTGGCTGGGGAGGCGGCAGTTGTGGCTGGGGTGTTGAACTCGGATTTGGTTTCATCTTCGGAATTACATTAGCTTCATTATTTTTCATTTAACATAGTAAAGAGTTGGCTACCTTTAGCCAACTCTTTTTCTTTATTTTTCACATATAAAAATACGATGCCCTAAAATGTGTTGGTACATAAGCCGTATATTTTCATGCTGTACCCACGCCTCATATAACTCATTCGGAATATGTGAGGATACATTCCATTCTGGCTCTTCTACATAGCCAGAGATCGTTTCTGCAATCGTGCCACCGCCAGCAATTGTAATTCTTTTAAAATTTGCTTTCTGAAATAATTGTACCCACTCATTCTCCGTTAATAATTCTTTCATACCATATAATTGGGCGATTTTTTCTTCCTCACCCTTATCAATGTGCCTATCAATAATCATTTCAATGACAACAAGCTTACCGTCCTGCTGTAATACACGATAACACTCCGAGATAACCCTTTCTTTGTCTGTAAAAGCGATGATTGATTCTCCAAGTACGAACTCAAATGAGTTATTCAAACACGGTAAATGCTCCACATTTCCTTCAATTAATTGTATAGCTAACCCTTCAAACAACCATCTATCTTTTGCCTTTTGAATCATAATTTCATTCTTTTCAACCGTTGTTACTTTATAACCAAATTCCCTTGTCATATATGCCGCTGTTTTCCCCGTACCGCAACCTATCTCAAGGACATTCGCTCCATATTTAAAAGGCAGTTGTGCTAACAATTGTTTTGTTAACGTAAAGCCACCAGGATGAGCGCTTCCTATTCCGTAATAAGCTAGGAAATCGATGTATGTGTTTCGCTTCATGGGATTCTCCCTTTTTTATTTTATATATTCGAGCAAGGAAGAAAAGTGCATAGAAAAAAGGGCGTATTGTACGCCCTTCATCTTACTTATCCTCTGTAATATATGCCCATTTATAGCTGTAGTCTCCACCAACTGGATGGTGAACAATACCTTTTACTTTAGGTCTTTGAACGATAGCATCACCACGTTGATATAATGGTGCAATTACAGCATCTTCCAATAACATTTTCTCCGCTTTCAGTAAGCTATCCCAACGCTCTTTCGTTTTCGTTAATAGCTCACCTTTACCTTTTTGTACAATCTCATCATATTTAGGATTTGAATATCCTGTTTGGTTATGAGGGCCATTTGTAACAAACATATCAATGAATGTCATTGGATCTAAGTAGTCAGGCCCCCAACCAGCGTAAGATAAATCATAATCTAGATCTGATTCTAATTTTAACTTTTGTTTAAATGGCTGGTTTTTCAAATTCACCGTTAAACCTGGTAGGTTTTTCTCAAGTTCTCCTTTTAAGAATTCTCCTACTTTTTTCGCACCATCACCATCATAGTTTAATAGTTCTACTGTAATTGCATCTTTTCCAAGCTCTTTTTTCGCTTTTTCCCAATGCTCTTTTGCTTTTTTCACATCTGTTTTTAAAATATCTCCATTTTCTTTACGGAAGTCTTTTCCATCTGGGCTCTTAGCAAATTCTTTTGGCACTAAATAATCTGCAGGTGTAGAACCATCATTTAAAATTACATTCGTTAAGCCTTTTTTATCGTACGCTTTTGCAATCGCTAAACGTAGATCTTTGCTCTTTAACACTGTATCTTGCCCACCACGTTTTTGGTTTAAGCGTAAGAAGAATGTTGACGGTGTTTTTTGTGTAAAGAAGTCGGGGTTTGATTTATATTTGTCAACAAATTCAGATGTAAGTCCTGAACGATCGATTTGTCCACTTTCATATAAGTTAACACGTGTACCGCTATCTTTTACTACGTCAAAGTTGATTTCATCTAACTTAACTGTTTTATTATCCCAATATTGTGCATTTTTCTTTAACTTCCAACCTTCTTCATGTTTCCAGTCTGTTAATGTAAACGGTCCATTGTATAACGTCGTATCTGATTCTAAACCGTACTTTTCTCCTTTTTCTTTTACAAATTTCTCGTTTAATGGATAAAATGTTCCAAATGAAGTTAATTCTACAAAGTAAGGAACTGGATTTTCTAATTCTACTTCTAACGTATAGTCATCTACAGCTTTTACTCCTAACGTATCTAGTTCAGCTTTTCCTTCATTAATCGCTTGTGCATTTTTCAAATCAAACATAATGTATGCATATTCTGCTGCTGTATTTTTATCTACCGCACGTTTCCAAGCAAACACGAAATCCTTCGCTGTTACAGGCTCTCCATTTGACCATTTTGCATTTTTATTTAATGTAAATGTGTATTTTTTACCATCATCACTCTTTTTATATGATTCAGCAACTCCTGGTGTTGCTTTATTATCTTTATCAAGTCGATATAAACCTTCCATTACGTTGTTTAAAGCTAGAAACGATACTTGGTCTGTCGCTTTAGCAGAGTCCATAGATGGAATCTCTTGAGACTCTGTTAAATTAAGCACTTGCTTCGCCGCTAGCTTTCCGCCTTCTTTTTCACCGCTTTTTGGTGTTGTGCTTGCCTTCTCTTTATCTCCTGATCCAGAGCAAGCTGTTAATGCCATACTCATTACTAAAACTGGTGCTACGACCGCTGTAAATTTTTTCATCTTTTTTCTCTTCATTTTTTTGTACCCTCCCCAATTATATGTACGATATTAACATTTAGAAATTCTCTACTAACTTTCGTTATCAGAAAATTCTTATTAATTAATATTCTACTGTTTTTTTAAATTTTGTAAAGTTTTTTGTAAATTTTCTAAATATTTATTTTTTTATTATAGTATCTTGTTGTTTTAACTACTATATGAATTATCCCCCGTCTACTATATGTAAACATCCCTTCTCTTATTCCACTCTATTACTACATTCTATATTTTTCTTATTAGCATGAGGTCTCTTACTATCATTCATCTTTCTTACCACTTACTGACCTCTCTAATTTCCTCAGATAGAACCTTCCTAATCACCTATCCAATTCTCAATAGGCTAAAGAGATTTATTCCCTTATACATACTAAAAAGCATTTCAAAAGCAGCTCAGCCACTTTTGAAATGCTTTCACTTTATTTTTTTCCGCCATCCTCAGTTACATACGCCCACTTAAAGCTATATTCTGGACTGATGTTATGTTTCACAATTCCTTTTACATTCGGTTTCATTACGTACGATCTTCCTGTTTGATATAAAGGAACTAACCCTGCATCTTCTTCAAGGAATAATTTTTCAGCTTTCCCTAACGTTTCCCAACGTTTTTTCGCATCACTCATTAATTCATTACCTGCTTTTCCTACCATTTCATCGTATTTTGGATTTGAATAACTCATTTGGTTGTACGGGCTCTTCGATTCAAACATATCAATAAATGTCATTGGATCCGCATAGTCTGGACTCCAACCTGCATAAGAAATTTCATAATCTTGCGCAGTTTCTAATTTTAATTTTTGTTTGAATGGCTGAATTTTCGTATTAATCGTTACACCTTTTAAATTTTTCTCAATTTGATCTTTTACATAGTCAGCAATCTTTTTCGCAGTTCCATCATCATAACTTAGTAATTCAATTGTCACTTGATCTTTTCCAAGTTCTTTTTTCGCCGCTTCCCAAGCTGCTGCTCCTTTTTTCGGATTATATTTCAGACCATTTTTAAATGTATCTTGATAATCTTTACCATCTGGCCCTGTCGCAAGTCCTTTTGGAACCAATTGATCTGTTGCTTTTGATCCATTATTTAAAATTACATTTGCCAATCCTTTTTTATCAACTGATAATGCAATTGCTTCACGTAGTTTTTTGCTCTTTAAAGGTGTATCTTGTCCGTTACGTTTTTGATTTAAACGTAAGAAGAATGTACTTGATTCCGCATACTCACCATATTCTTCTTTGTTCGATTTATATTTATCTACAAACTCTCCTGATAGTAATGTAAAATCAATTGATCCTGTATCATATAAGTTTACTTTCGTTGCAACCTCTTTTACTACACTATAGTTAATTTCTTCTAATTTCACAGTCTTTTTATCCCAGTACTTATCATTTTTCTTCAGCTGCCAACCTTGTTCATGTTTCCATGAAGACATAACGAATGGACCGTTATACACAGTTGTATCTGCTTCTAAACCGTACTTATCACCTTTTTCTTTTACGAATTTTTCATTTAATGGATAGTATGATGGGAATGCTAATAAATTTAAGAAATACGGTACCGGTTTTTCTAATTCTACTTCTAGCGTGTAATCATCTACCGCCTTCGCTCCTAATTCAGTTACAGGTTTTTCCCCTTTATTAATCGCTTCTGCATTTTTAATATAGTAAGCAATAAATGCATATTCTGCCGCAGTATTCTTATCAAGTAAGCGCTGCCATGCGAAAACGAAATCTTTCGCTGTTACAGGATCACCATTTGACCATTTTGCATCTTTTCGCAGTTTAAACGTATACTTTTTACCATCTTCACTTTTCGTACTAGACTCTGCCGCAGCAGGAATTGGCTTATTATCTTTATCAAGGCGATATAGGCCTTCCATCGTGTTCCCTAAAATTTGCGCACCTAATGTATCAGTAGATTTAGAAGTATCCATTGTCGGAATTTCTTGGTTTTCCGTACGATTTAATACTTGTTTCGCTGCATATTTAATATCAGATTTTTTTTCTTCCCCACTATTTGATGTAGTAGTCGTTTTCTTTTCCCCACCTGACACAGAACATGCTGTCAATGCAACACTCATCGCTAAAACTGGTACCACAACTGCCGTTAACTTTTTCATCTTTTTTCTCTTCATTTTTGTACCCTCCCTAATTATATGTACATTACCAACCCTTGAGAGACCCCTTACTAAAGATTAATTTTTCGGAAAATTACAACTAATGTTATTCTACTCTTTTTTTCGCATTTGTAAATAGTTTAATTTTAAATATTCTGACTTTTTTGTTTTAGTAGGATTTATCCCCCATCTACTATATGTACATACTATACACCTTATTCTCCTCTATTTAACCATACTAAAAATTAGTATTTTAAGCTCACAAAAAAGCATTTCAAAGTAGCTTAGCTACTTTGAAATGCTTTTTTAACTCTATTATTTTTCAGTTACATATGCCCATTTAAAGCTATATTCCGGACTGATATTATGTTTTACAATACCTTTAATATTTTGTTTTAGAACATATGCATCACCACGTTGGTATAAAGGTACAAGTGCTACATCTTTCTCAAGAAGTAATTTCTCAGCTTTTCCTAGCTCTTCCCAACGTTTCTTCGCGTCACCCATTAATTCAGTGCCAGCTTTTTTAATCATATCATCATACTTAGAATCAGCGAAGCTCATTTGGTTATGAGAATGATTAGACTGGAACATATCTAAGAATGTCATTGGGTCAGCATAGTCAGGTCCCCAACCAGCATATGATAAATCATAATCTTGCTCTGTTTCTAGTTTTAGTTTTTGTTTGAATGGCTGAAGTTTAATATTAACTGTTACACCTTTTAAATTTTTCTCAATTTGGTCTTTTACATATTCCCCTACTTTTTTCGCATTACCAGTATCATAGTTTAATAACTCAATTGTAACTTGGTCTTTACCAAGTTCTTTTTTCGCTTCTTCCCAGGCCGCAGCAGCTTTTTTCGCATCTGGTTTGATACCATTTTTAAATGTTTCTTGGAAGTCTTTTCCGTCTGGTCCAGTCGCTAACCCTTTCGGTACTAAGAAGTCTGCTGGTTTAGATCCGTCATTTAAAATAACGTTTGCTAAGTTTTTCTTATCGATAGAAAGCGCGATTGCTTCACGTAATTTCTGACTCTTTAATGGTGTATCTTGTCCACCACGTTTTTGATTCATACGTAAGAAGAATGTACTTACTTGTGAGTATGTGCCAAACTCCTCTTTGTTATTTCTATATTTGTCAACGAATTCACCTGATAGAAGTGCGAAATCAATTGCACCTGTATCAAATAAGTTAACCCTTGTATTTATTTCTTTTACTACACTATAGTTGATTTCATCTAATTTTACAGTCTTTTTATCCCAATATTGATCATTTTTCTTTAGTTTCCAGCCTTGCTCATGCTTCCAATCAGTAAGAACGAATGGTCCGTTATATACTGTTGTATCAGACTCTAAACCGTATTTATCACCTTTTTCTTTTACGAACTTCTCATTTAATGGATAGTACGATGGGAACGCTACTAAGTTTAAGAAGTATGGTACCGCTTGTTCTAATTCAACTTCTAATGTATAGTCATCTACCGCCTTAACTCCTAGTTCAGTTACTGGTTTTTCACCTTTATTAATCGCCTCTGCATTTTTAATTGGGAATGCGATAAACGCATATTCTGCAGTTGTTTTTGGATCTAATAATCGTTGCCATGCATAAGCAAAGTCTTTTGCTGTTACAGGATCACCATTTGACCATTTTGCATCTTTACGTAGTTTAAATGTATATTTTTTACCATCTTCACTTTTCGTACTAGATTCTGCTGCAGCTGGGATTGGTTTATTATCTTTATCTAATCGATATAACCCTTCCATTGTGTTCCCTAAAATTTGAGAACCTAATGTATCTGTATTTTTTGAAGTATCCATTGTTGGGATCTCATTTGTTTCTGTACGATTTAACACTTGTTTTGCTGCTAATTTTTCCCCTGATTTACTATCTCCACTAGAGCTAGAATTTGTGCTTGTCTTCTTATCTCCACCTGATGTAGAACATGCTGTTAACGCCATGCTCATTGCTAAAACCGGTGCTACAACTGCTGTTAGTTTTTTCATTTGTTTCTTTTTCATTTTGTACCCTCCCTAATTCTTAACGATAGCTATTAAAGAATTTTCTGATAATTCTGTTTTTCTCTATATATTTATCAGACGATTCTTACTAATTCTTATTCTACTAATTTTTTAATTTTTGTAAAGTATTATTATTGAAAATTTTTAAAAAATTATTTTTTTACAGTAATATTCATAAAAATTCCATATTTTGTTCAAACCTTATTTCGCATTCATACACATTCGTTGTTTTAATCACTTTCATCTCATTTACCACTTGAATACTTGTTAATTATTGCTAATAAATAATGCATATATCTAAAAACATCTTTTCTACAAAAATAAAAAAGTCAGCAAAGCTGACTTTTTACCCGACCATTTTTTCTCTTTTCATTTCCTCTACTACTCTCGTATACTTCTCATCATCAAATTCATTTTCACTTTTCGCAACAACTACAGTTGCAATACCGTTACCAATTAAATTAACGATAGCACGTGCTTCTGACATGAAACGATCTACACCAAGTAATAACGCTAAACCTTCTAATGGGATAACATTCATTGCCGATAGGGTAGATGCTAGTACAATGAATCCCCCGCCGGTTACTGCTGCTGCTCCTTTAGATGTAACTAACAAAATAGCTATTATAGTTAATTGTTGACCTAGTGAAAGATCGACGTGAAAAACTTGCGCTAAAAATATAGTTGCCATTGATAAATAAATCGTTGTTCCATCTAAGTTAAAAGAGTAACCTGTTGGAATGACTAAACCTACTACCGGCTTCGAACACCCGAAGTCTTCCATCTTTGTCATCATCCGCGGCAGTACTGATTCTGACGATGATGTCCCGAGAACAATAAGTAATTCTTCTTTAATATGCGCTAAATATTTCCACAAACTAAATTTATACAATTTACAAATAAAATTTAAAACAATAAAAACAAATAATGCCATTGTCGCATATACACAAATCATTAATTTACCAAGTGGTATGAGCGTGCTTAAACCATACTTCCCAATTGTAAATGCCATCCCACCGAATGCTCCAACTGGTGCTAATTTCATTACAATTGATAAAATGTTAAAAAATACTTTCGATAATCTTTCAAAAAAGTCAATAACCGGTTGTCCATTTTTTCCTAACATCGTTAACCCTGCTCCGAATAAAATGGAGAAGAACAGAACTTGTAAAATATCACCTTTGGCAAATGCTTCAAACATGTTAGACGGCACGATATGTAAAAAGAAATCCATCCATTTCATTTCTTGCCCACTTTGTACATATTGCGAAACATCTCCGCCTTTTAGTTTTGAGGGATCTAATCCATCTCCTGGACGTACAACATTCGCTACGATGATACCAATAATTAAAGCCGCTGTTGTAACAATTTCAAAATATAATAGTGCCTTCCCACCAACACGGCCTACCTTTTTCATACTTCCCATACTTGCAATACCGAGCACAATTGTTAAAAAGATAATCGGTGCAATAACCATTTTAATCATATTGATGAATGTTTCACCAATTGGCTTCATTTGTTGTCCAACACTCGGCCAAATTGCCCCTACTGCAATACCACAAATAATGGCCACAATAACTTGGAATGTTAAATTCTTTACGATTCTCATTTTTGATACTCCCCTGTATTTTCATTTCTCCCATACTATTTCAATAATTGCTAATGATATATTCTATGTAATAGCCCCCCTGTTATTTAACTTAAACTATAACTTTATGTTACACTATTATCTTAAACTTGAAAATAGTATATAATATTCACGAATAAAAGACATACTATTTAACGTAATAAAAAAGCAGACATTACATCTGCTTTAATTCTCCTCAATCTGTTTTTCACTTAATCCTAGATGTGTTCTAAGAGTATTACTCAAACTCTGTAGATCTTTTTTATTAGGATTATAATAATATACACGTTGCCCGTTTGGGCCATTAGGTAAGTATAAATCATCACCAGCTAATTGTATTTTTTCAACTGAACCGTTTAAACCGTATTTATAAAAAGATAAAATATCATCCATTACTAAATTTGTTTTAAAATCACCATCAACCGCCTCAACTATTTTTTCTAGCTTCGTAATCGATCCTACACTTTTTAATTTACTTAAAATCGCTTCAATAACAAGTTGTTGGCGCTGTCCTCTCATTGCATCACTATCAATATGGCGCGTTCTTGCTAGTGCAAGTGCTTCTTCCCCATTTAATTTTTGTAATCCTTTTTTCAAATGAATCGCATCAGGTTCATCTTTACTATTTTGCTCCGTAAATTCAACTGGGACATCCACTTCAATACCATCTAACCCATCAACAATTTTAGTAAAGGAACCAAAATTAAATTTCACAAAATAATCAACAGGCACCTGTAACAATTTTTCTACCGCTTCCACAGAAGCTTGCGGTCCTCCATCTTTACCATTTTTAACGAAACCACTTCCATATGCATGGGTTATTTTATCTTTTTTCTTTTCAACTGGAACATATGTATATGTATCACGCGGTATGCTCGTTAATTTCACTGTTTTATCGTCTTTATTAAAAGTCGCTAACAATAATGCATCTGTATGAAATGCACCATTATATTCCTTTTGTCGTTCTTGATTTTCATCAATTCCCATAATTAAAAGTGAAACATGATTTGCAATTGGCTTTACAGATTTCTCACGTAAATTGGATTTTTCACCTCGTGCTAAATTCAAATTAGATTTTTGTACAAGACTAGAAGTTTTCATATATACATAGGCCCCATAGCCAATTCCACCAAATAGTAATACCGCCAGTAGTAAACTTATTATCTTTTTCTTTTTATATTTTTGCTTATTTTTCTCTTCTCTTAAAGATGAATGATTCCCCATTTACTCTCCTCCTGTTTCTATTCATCCAATATGTTTTTCATTTTTTCATATTTAGCGCTATCCTTTTGAAACATACTTTCTTTCAATCCCTTATCTATTTGTATCCATTCAGTCGTAACTGAATATTGAATCAAGCCTTCTTGAAAACTAAGAAATTTCAACATAATCCCTGTATTTTTCTCCACAACCATTTCGAATTTCCCTCTTAAATCTTCAGAGGTGCTAACAGGCATCTCTATGTTTATAACTCCTTCAATTTTGTAACAATCTAATCCAAGATATTTCGTTTCTTTATAATTCCAATCTTTATATCGAATTAATAAATCTGCGAATTCTGATTGAATACTATATTTAGCTAGCCCTACATATTCATCATCATATCTCTTTTTCTCATCTGATTTTCTCACTAACCTTTCCGTAGGATTTAATTTTAATAGTTCATTGTTTCTTTCTTTCGGGTTCCATTTTGTCTCTTTATAGGTATACTTCTCATCATCAAACTCTTTTTTCTTCCCCTCGTTATATATAATTGTTCGTTTTTTGGCTAGTTTATCTTCTTTCGAAGAGATACCTCTTTGTTTCTCCGTATCAATCGCATACTTATATGTTGTAGCAATTCTTGATGAGCTAGAATATTCCTCAAATTGTCCTGAAATATTTTTAAAATAATCAATAGAATCTAGCATTTTTTGATGAATCTTTTCTTTATCTGGATAATGTACATTCGATTTTATTTCTTCTTCATTTTCATAATCAGAAAACGCTTTTTTCTTTACATATTCAAATACTCCACCATTTTGCGCAAAACTTTGTATAGAAAACTCAGTCATAGATACCACTGAAAGTATACAAACCGCTGCACTAATTATCATCATATGAATTTTGTAACTCTTCTTTTTTACCTTAAGATTATGTAGCGTGCTATTAATCTTTTCATTTAACTCTGGAGGTACTATAACATTTTCATCTTTTATTCTCTTTTTTAATTTCTCATCAAATAATTTTTCATTATCCATCCTTTACACCCCCTATTCCATCTTTAATCGTTTTTGTAGTTGTTCCCTCGCACGTGATAATCTTGATTTCACTGTTCCTTTCGGTATTTCTAACAGCTTTGCTATACTCTCTTGATGCATGTCTTCATAGTAATAAAGCACCGTAACAGCTCTTAATTCTTCATGTAACGATTGAATCGCATTACACAAATCTATATCTTCATACTGATCACACGCACTCATAATGTAATCATTCTCTTCTGTCACAATTACATTTTTATACGCTCTAATAATATTGTTACACTCATTTATTAGTATTCGAATTAACCAAGTTTGAAAAAATTCTTCTTTTTTTAATTTTTTTATATTTTCATAGGCTTTTAAAATTGTTGTCTGTATCGCATCCTCTATATTTGTCTCATCACGTAACATCGCCTTTGCTATTCGATACATCTTCGCTTTTTCTGTATGTATAAGCGCTATAAAGGCTTCATGATCACCTTTTTTCGCTAAAGAAACATCCGTTTCTTCTTTTACAATCATTTTATATAAAGGGATTACTTTCACAATTGCTCCTCCTGTTTCATCCTCACTTCATCACTTCCAATTTAACTTTACATGTATTAGACGTATGAACCTAGAAAAAGGTTCATTTTTTTGAATATTTTCTTAATTAAAAAGATAAATATCCTTTATAAGTGTTATGCGATAAACATACTAGTTTAAATTTACAAATAAAAAAAGCCCACTTTCTCAGTGGACTTTCTACTCTATAACGGTAAATCCCTCTTCCTAAATAATACAATCGCTACGATAAAAATACAAAGCGCTACAGTAGTTAAACCTATACTTACCGGCCATATATTATATGATCCTTCAGCAATTTCTTTCGGACGAAACAGCGTGAATAATGATAGGTTTTTCATCCATTCTAACTTATCACTTAACTTCCCTACCATATCCAATACGAAAAATAAAATAGTTAAACTCGCTGAATAACTTAGTGCTTTTCTTTCGTCATTACATATACAAGAAAAGAAAAATGAATACGCACTAATGACTAAAAATATGAGCCCTCCGACTACATTTATCTTCAAAAATAATTCTTTATTTAAGTTGTTATCTTGTAAAAACCATTCTGCACCTACTAACCCAGCTACATACGTAACAGATACAATAATTAGAAGTCCCAATATGAGAACAGCAGCTTGTGTAATCGCAATTTGCACTCTAGATACAGGTGTTGCTAGCAAGTATGCCATTGCTCCTTTATCTACATGACGAGCAATTAAATGTGTCGCAACTGTTACGCAAAAAATTGTTAAAATGATAATAAACAATAGACTATAGTATTCGCCCGCTAGAAAATCCATTACGTTTTGAATCGGACTTTCCATACCAACGATTTTTTTCACACTATCAGGCATGGCAGCTATTAATTCATTTAGCCCTTTCGCTGATACCATTGACGGGAATATCCAAATTAATAACCACAGATATAAAGCTGCACCAGACGCATAACTCAAAATACTTTTTTGTGTTTCTTTCAAACTAGCTAAAAATAATTGCTTATTCATGCGTTACCCCTTCTTTCTTATCGTAATAATGCATAAATAAATGTTCTAAATCCATCGCTCTCGTTTGAAGTGCCGTTACATTATAGTTTGAAAGTGTTTGTAAAACAATTTGATAGTTTCCTTGTACAATGATAGATGCCTCTCTACCTTTTACCGCTTCAAATTGCAAATTACACTTTGTAAGGGACTCAATCTCTTCTTGTGATGATACTGTTACATCTATCACCTGTCTTCTCATACTTTGTAAATCGTGAATATTTTCAACCGTTACGAGTCGACCATCTTTAATAATAGCTACTCTGTCACAAGTTCTCTCAATTTCAGTAAAAATATGTGATGACATTAGGATTGTTTTTCCTCTTTGCTTTTCCTCTAATATTAAATCTATAAACACTTGTTGCATAAGTGGATCAAGTCCAGATGTTGGTTCATCTAAAATTAACACCTCTGGATCGTGCATAAATGCAGCGACTATCCCTACTTTTTGCTTCATTCCTTTAGACATTTTGCGAATCGGTGTTTTCACATCAAATTGCAGACGCTCTATCAGTTCATCTCGTTTTTTCGTATCCTTTAATCCACGCATTCCCTGCATTAATTTTAAAAACTCTAATCCATTCATTCCTTCAATAAAAGAAATTTCACCTGGCAAGTAACCAACTTCCCTTTGAATTTTCGCTGCTTCATTCCAACAATCTAATCCAAAAATTGTCGCTTTACCAGCTGTCGGTTTTATAAATCCCATTAAATTACGAATCGTCGTTGATTTTCCGGCACCATTCGGTCCTAAATAACCAAATACTTCTCCCTCTTTTACATCAAATGTAATATGAAACAAACCTTTTCCATTCGAAAACTGTTTTGTGACATCTTGAACTGAAATCATAATTCCACCTCATTTTTTGAAATATTTAATGTTTGATATTTCAAAATTATTGTACTCCTCATCTTCCATATTCGCAACAACTTTTTGAAATATTTATTAGTCCATATTTCAAAATTATTGTTTTCCATTATTTTTTCTTGTATATTTTAAGTGAGGTGATTGCATTGAACGGCTTTGAAAGAGTAAAAGAAAAGAAAAAGCGTGCCATTAAAGAAGCAGCATTCGTATTATTTTCAGAACGTGGATTTAATGAAGTGAAAATAGAACATATCGCAAAAGAAGCAAACGTTTCTCAAGTTACAATTTATAATCATTTCGGAAGTAAAGATGCGTTATTTAGGGAGCTTATACAAGAATTTATCATATCTGAATTTCAATATTATAAAGAGCTTGCAGAAGAAAAATTACCTTTTCATGATATGATGCAAAAAATGATTGTAAGAAAAATGAATACTGGCGGATTATTTCAACCTGATATGTTACTACAAATGATGCAAAGGGACGAAGAACTCCGTAAGTTTATTTATAGTTATCAAAATGAAAAAATCCTACCCTGGTATTTAGAAATATTAGAACAAGCTCAGCGCAAAAACGAAATTAATCCACACCTTACTAAAGAAATGATGTTACTTTACATTCAAATGTTTACAAAATTAGGTGATGAATTTGGAGCACAACTTCTTGAAGGAGATCGGGAAAAACATATAAAAGATATCGTTACGATGTTCTTTTATGGACTGTCCGTCCCAGAAAAATAATTGTTTCTAAAAAACAAATACAATCACCAAAAAGCCCTTTGGATATTTAAATCTCAAGGGCTTTTTCATATCAAATAAATAGCTAAAACTAACTTTATCTTAAAGAAGTTAAATGCTGCTTTATAGATAACACCTTATTATAGATTAACTCTTTTAGCATAACAGGCTGAATTGAAATAATCGTTTCACCGAAATTCAGAAAATAATTTGAAATAAAATCAGATTCTTGCTTGTTAAAATAGCCTGTTATAATGTAATTTTCATTTTCCTTTTGCAACCTCATGGAAGGGTAATTCTCTTTATCAAAAATGTCTTTTCCTTTTTGATTAACAATGACGCTAAAATCAATTGCATCAGACTTTCTGTGAAAGGTAGTAAGATAACTTAATAATTCTTCAAGATTTTTTGGATGAACATTGCTTGTTTCCACAATAGAAAGAATTTTATCACATCTAATTATTTGAACATGATTTGTCTCAAAATTAAAGATTTTAGCATACCACTGGCCAAATTTAGATTCTATTCGAATAAATTGGGCAACCAATGCTTTCTCCTCACCTTTTTTTAAATATGTTAAATGATAAACTTGCTCAGCAAAAATTCCCTGTAAAATTTCTTTTAAGAACGGACTAAAATTACTATGATTTGTTACTTCAAAGGAAAGCGTTCGTTCCATAATTGAAATATTTTTACTCACATTATCAGGTAATACATGTTTAAATTTATTTTCAAGCGCAATACTTTCTACATTAAATGGTTTTGTCTTGTATCCATTTAGCGTAAGAATTGAAAAGTATAACGCATACATTTCATCCACACTAAAATAAATTGGCGATAACACACTATTTTCTATAATTTTATAACTTCCATTTCTACCTAATTCAGAATATATGGGTACACCTATTTCTTCCAATGATTGAATATCTCGCAACGCAGTACTTTTAGAAATATCATATCTAGCCATTAAATCTTTTAAATTAAAATATCTTTTATTATTTAAGAAAATAAGCATGTCATTTATTCGTTCAATTTTTTTCATATTTCCCTCCCAAAAAGGTATCATGTATTGAAACCTTTTTAATCTATATTATAATTATCAACTAATAAAGGAGTTATATATTTATGACATTAGAGATAGCTATTTTTCTTTCAATGAACGGGCAAGCAAAGGAGGCGATTAACTTTTATACACGTAATTTAGAAGCCAAAAAATTAATGATTGTTACGTATGAAGAACTGGCGAAAAGAGATAGTTCTTTTAAAATTACAAGTGAAAATAAAGATCATATTGCTCACTCTGTTTTACAAATTGGGAATACAAAGCTAATGATAGCAGAAGATACAATGAAGCATAATGAACGTTATAACGTTGGAAATAACATGTCACTTTGCATTCAAAGCGCTAATTTAGAAGAAATACAACGGTTTTATAATAATTTAATTTCCGATAAGCATGTGAAAATAATCTCTCCGCTAGAAAAAAATATATTTAGTGAAGCATATGGTATTATTGAAGATCCTTATGGCATACAAATCCAATTAATGTATGATAAACGACTAAACTAATTAATTAATCATATTCACATATTCCTAATAAAAAAGACACGAATTTCGTGTCTTTTTATTTTATAGAAATGACTCTACCCTTTTCACTACTTTCAATCGCTAATTGAATCATTTTAATAACATCTAAACCTTCTTTTGCTGTTACAGGTAGTTCCTCACCATTTAATATACTATCTCGTACACCTTGATAATAATTGTCATAACAACCGACTTCTGTTGGAATACGCTCTAAGCTTTCTTCTGTTTCTAAAGTAGCAAAATTCTCTTCATCGTCTACTCCATAACCGTTATCACCTGGCTTCATTCCATTTTTTAATTGCTCTTCCTGCGAATCCATACCGTACTTCACGATAGAACCTTTCTCTCCATGCACTATAAAATGTGGTCCAGCTTTTTTCACATAACTGCTACTACGTAAAATGACACGTTTAACTCCGTAATGAAGTACTATGTGGAAATAATCATCCACCTCTGCACCTGGTCGTTGTTTTATTACATCTGCACTTATCGCATCTGGTTTCCCGAATATTGATAACGCTTGGTCAATTAAATGCGATCCTAAATCGTATAATATACCGGAGCCTGGTAGATTTTTTTCTCTCCATCGATCACGTACATGTGGACGGAAACGATCAAAATTCGATTCATATGCGTATACATTCCCTACTCTGTTTTCTCCTAACAATTTCTTAATTGTTAAGAAATCATTATCAAAACGACGATTATGATATACGCTTAACATTACATTATGCTGCTCTGCTAATGAAATAAGCTCTTCCCCTTCTTCAATTGAGACAACAAATGGTTTTTCTACAACAACATGCTTACCTTTTAAAATTGCTTCTTTTACATATGGAAAATGAGTTGTATTAGGTGATGTAATAACAACTAAGTCAACATCAGCTCGCTTCACCAATTCATCAATTGTACTAACAACATTAGCGTTTGGTAATGTGTCTTTTACTACCTCTTCTTTTGAGGATAATACAGCACGAATATCATATTCTTCTATTGTTTGTAATAGTGGGATATGAAATGTCGTACTAGAAAAACCAAATCCTACAATCCCTACACCTATTTTTTTCATGTTGCCCCTCCATTTGTGCCGCTTTAACGAGCAGTAAGATTCCTAACCCAAAATTCAGTGAAAGCTAAGGAATTAGGTGAGGAATCAACTGCTTGTTAAAGCCCGATTAGTTGAACTTTATGAGAACGATTTCATTTAGTTATTATAACAAGATTATTATTATTTACATAATAAATTGCCTAGAAAAAAGCATCTTGCTACTATTCATAGCAAGATGCCCTCTTTATTCTGGTCTTTTCTTCGTCCACGTTTCTACTACTTCACCAGTATCATTAACATCTAGCACAAGGCTACCATTACTATACCGGTCTTTATTTCGATACGCTTTCGGATCAATTTCTTCTACAATGTTTTTCTCTGTCTTCATGTAAACTAATTCATCGTCCCGAACGATTTCAATACCGACAATGCGGTACGGATTACGTTTTAATTCTTTGAAAATAACAAGACCTCGCTTCGCCCTCGTTGATTTCTCAATTTCTGATGCTTTTAGGCGTTTTACAGCACCGCGCTGTGTTACGAGAATAAGTTGATCTTTGTCACCATTTAACGGTTTACCAGAAGCGACATAGTCATCTTCTTTTAAATTAATTGCTTTCACTCCAGCAGCTCTTACACCGACTGGACTTACTTCCTCTTCATGGAAAATAAGTGCATATGCACCGTGTGTAGCAAGAACAATATCACTCGTTCCATCTGTCGCAAATATATCGACAACTTCATCATCTTTTTTCAAGTTTACAGCAACGAATGCCCTTGAATAACGCTGAACTTTATATTGATTTAATTCTGTTTTCTTTATCATACCATTTCGTGTTACAAATACGATAAATCGTTTTTCTTCCTCAAAGTTCGGTACAACCGTTGCCCAAATGATTGTTTCATCCCGGTCGAGTGAAACGATATTAGCAACGTGCTGACCTAAATCTTTCCAACGAATATCTGGCATTTCGTATACTGGCAGATATATATAGTTTCCTTTATTCGTAAATAAGAGGACTGTCTCTGTCGTATTCGTATCGAATCGTTCAAGTAAGATGTCACCCTCTTTCATACCGAAGTCTTTGCCATTTGAGGCATTATGTGAGCGCCATCCAGTACGTTTCACATATCCTTCTTTCGTTACAGTAACGATGACATCTTCTTGTGGGATCATCACTTCTACATCGATTTTAATTTCCTCGATTTGATCTTCAATAATCGCGCGTCGATCATCACTATACGTTTTCTTAACTCTCTTTAAATCAGTTTTAATTACTTGAAGTAATCTTTTTTCACTTTGTAAAATTGCCTGTAGCTCAATAATTTTCTTATTAAGCTCATCTGCTTCTTCTTGTAACGCCGTAATGTCTGTATTCGTTAAGCGATATAATTGCAAGGAAACAATTGCTTCTGCCTGTGCTTCTGTAAAGCCAAATTTTGCACTTAAATTATCTTTCGCGTTACGTTTATCTTTTGAAGCTCGAATTGTCTCAATTACTTGGTCTAAAATCGATAATGCTTTCTTTAAACCTTCTACAATATGTTGACGATTTTCTGCTTTTCTTAATTCATATTGCGAACGTCTCGTAATAACCTCTTTTTGATGTCCAATATAAGCATCTAAAATTTTCGGTAATGTCATAAGTGTTGGACGACGATTATTGATCGCTACCATATTAAAGTTATATGGAATTTGCAAATCTGTATTTTTATATAAATAATTTAAAATACCTTCGGCGTTTGCTTCTTTCTTTAATTCAACAACAATTCGTAAACCAGTACGATCTGTCTCATCACGCACTTCAGCAATACCATCTAACTTTTTATCTAGACGTAATTCATCCATTTTCTTTACAATGTTTGCCTTATTCACTTCGTAAGGAATTTCAGTGATTACAATTTGTTGTTTCCCACCACGCACTGTTTCAACTTCTGCTTTTCCGCGAATAATAATTTTACCTTTACCAGTTTCATACGCCTTTTTAATACCATCAATCCCCTGAATAATACCGCCTGTTGGGAAATCTGGTCCTTTCATAACTGTTAATAAATCATCAACAGTACTATTTGGCTTATCAATACGCATCATTGTAGCATCAATAACTTCTCCAAGATGATGCGGAGGAATTTCTGTTGCATAACCAGCGGAAATCCCTGTAGATCCGTTCACTAATAAATTCGGGAACGCTGCTGGTAATACAACTGGTTCTTCACTCGTATCATCAAAGTTTGATACGAATTCTACTGTTTCTTTATCAAGATCACGTAATAACTCAGATGCAATTGGTGATAAACGAGCTTCCGTATAACGCATTGCTGCTGCTGGATCCCCGTCAACACTACCGTTATTACCATGCATTTCAACTAAAACATTACGTACTTTCCAAGTTTGGCTTAAACGTACCATCGCCTCATATACAGAGGAATCACCATGTGGATGATAATTACCAATAACGTTACCGACTGTTTTAGCTGACTTACGGAACGCTTTATCATGTACATTACCTTCTACATACATAGAATATAAAATACGTCTTTGTACTGGCTTTAAGCCGTCACGCGCATCTGGAAGTGCACGATCTTGAATAATATATTTACTATAACGTGCAAAGCGATCACCTAACACGTCTTCAAGCGGGAGGTCATGAAACTTCTCTGCTTGCATGTTATTCCACCTCCGTCTCCATAATCATTTCATTTTCTAAAATATTTCCTTCTTCTTGCATACCAAACTGTACATTACGTTCAATCCATTTACGGCGCGGTTCTACTTTATCGCCCATTAACGTTGTAACGCGGCGCTCTGCCCTAGCTGCATCATCAATTTTCACGCGAATTAATGTACGCGTTTCAGGATTCATTGTTGTTTCCCATAATTGATCCGCATTCATTTCACCAAGTCCTTTATAACGTTGTAACATATAGCCTTTTCCAACTTTTTTCGTTACACCGTCTAATTCCTCATCTGACCAAGCGTATTCAATTACCTCACTCTTACCTTTTCCTTTACTTACTTTGTATAAAGGGGGAAGTGCGATAAATACTTTACCAGCTTCGATAAGTGGCTTCATATATCTGTAGAAGAACGTTAATAACAATACTTGAATATGAGCCCCATCCGTATCGGCATCGGTCATAATTACAACTTTATCGTAGTTAATATCTTCAACATCAAATTCATTTCCTACACCGCCGCCAATCGCATAAATGATTGTATTAATCTCTTCATTCTTAAAGATATCAGCAAGCTTTGCTTTTTCTGTATTAATTACTTTACCACGTAACGGTAATACGGCCTGGAAACGTCGGTCTCGTCCTTGTTTTGCAGAACCACCGGCAGAGTCACCCTCTACTAGGTATAGTTCATTTTTTTGCGGGTTACGTGATTGTGCAGGTGTTAATTTCCCGCTTAACGTACCTTCTGATTTTTTCTTCTTCTTACCACTACGCGCTTCTTCTCTTGCTTTACGGGCTGCTTCACGGGCTTGTGCTGCTTTAATTGCTTTTCTCACAAGAAGTGTAGCTACATCAGGATTTTCTTCTAAAAAGTATGCTAAATGCTCAGATACAATGGCATCAATTGAAGAACGCGCTTCACTTGTACCTAGTTTCCCCTTCGTTTGCCCTTCAAACTGAAGCACTTCTTCTGGTACACGTACCGAAACGATAGCCGCTACACCTTCACGAATATCTGTACCTTCTAAGTTTTTATCTTTTTCTTTTAATAGTGCTACTTTACGAGCATACTCGTTAAACACACGCGTCATCGCTGTTTTAAATCCAGCTTCGTGTGTTCCACCATCTTTTGTACGTACGTTATTTACAAACGATAAAATGTTTTCTGAGTAGCCATCGTTAAATTGAAATGCTAGTTCTGCTTCAATTCCATTTTGTTCACCAGTGAAATATACAACTGGATGAATGGAATCTTTTTCTTCGTTTAAATAGGAAACGAAAGCTTCAATTCCCGTTTCATAATGAAATACATCCTCTAAATCATTTCGTTCATCTTTTATTGAGATTTTCATCCCTTTTAATAAGAATGCAGATTCACGTAATCTCTCACATAATGTTTCATAATTATAATTTGTTGTGCTGAAAATCGTTGTATCTGGTTTGAAATGCATCGTAGTACCAGACTCTTTCGTCTTCCCGATTTTCTCAAGCGTCGTTACAGGAACACCGCCATTTTCAAAGCGTTGTTCGTAAATATTTCCGTCACGCTTAATCGTTACGACTAACCATTCTGATAAGGCGTTTACAACCGATGCCCCAACACCGTGTAAACCACCACTCGTTTTGTAACCACCTTGACCAAACTTACCACCGGCATGAAGTACAGTTAAAATAACTTCAGGTGTAGGTTTCCCAAGTTTATGCATTCCCGTAGGCATTCCTCGCCCTTTATCTATAACGCTAATACTATTATCTTTATGTATTACGACTGAAATTTCGTCGCCAAATCCCGCTAACGCTTCGTCAACGGAGTTATCTACTATTTCATATACTAAATGATGCAATCCACGGCTGTCCGTGCTCCCGATATACATACCCGGGCGTTTTCGAACGGCTTCAAGTCCTTCTAACACTTGAATCGCATCTTCATTATATTGGAACTGATGCTTCGCCAAACTCCTTGCCCCTTTCCTAATCCAAAATCAGAACATATGTTTCTATTATAGAATAACGCCTCGACTATCGTTTTGGCAAGTTATCTTATCTCTTTTATATACCATTTTCAATAGAAAAATCCTTGTTTTCTCACAAGGATTCCTCTAGGCTACTATTTCAGAAAAATAATCGTTTGTCAACGAGAAATGGATATGTATTCCAAGATTACACATTCCAAACCTTTATTATGATCCAAATGATCAAGATCCAAAATGGGATTACAAGTAACAATCCCCAAAAACAGCCTTTAAAAAATCTCATGATGAACACCTCGTTCATCGGCCCTACTTATCTATAATGAGGGCTGAATCAATCTTTCTACCTTTAAATCTATACTATTTTGTCATCGCATGTTCTACTTTAATACAACGATCCATTATTACAGTATAGTCTTTTTCTTTTAAAAGTTTATATGTATCCTCATCTTGTACTCCTAATTGTGCCCAAAAAACATCTGCATCAATCTCTACAAATTCTTTTGCAACATCCATTAAAAACTCTGAGCGACGAAATACATTTACAATGTCAACGTGTTCCTTAATATCCTTTAGTGAAGAAACTGCCTTTTCTCCGAGCACCTCATCTACTGTTGGATTAACTGGAATAATGCGGTATCCAGCATCTTGCATTGCTTTTGAAACCATATACGATGTACGTTCTGGCTTATCTGATAATCCAACAACCGCAATTGTTTTGCTTTTCTTTAACACTTCACCAATTTCCGTACGAGTTGGGTTTTCAATTGTCATAATTAGTCCCTCCTATTCCTTTAGTATAGCCGATAAAGAAAGTCTCTTTCAATATGAAAGAGACTTTCTTTTATTTCGATTATTGATTCTTTGTAGCTGAATTATCTGCTAAAGTAGCCGATTTCGTCATTTTTTGACCGTTACGGTAGAATGTAACTTCTACTTTCTCGCCTACTTTTTTCTTTTCATATAAATATTTACGGAATTGAAGAGCATTCTCTACTTTTTGATTATCTAATGCTACTACAATATCATATTGCTCTAAACCAGCTTTTTCAGCTGGTGATATTGGGTAAATTTTACCTAATACAACGCCGTTTGTTACTTCTTTCGGTACTTTCAATTGATTGACTGCATAAGCTTGCACATCTTCTAGTGAAACAACACCTACTCCAAGAGCTGGACGTTTTACTACTCCATCTTTTTCAAGAGATTCAATAACTGGTTTTGCGATGTTAATTGGAATAGCAAATCCAATTCCTTCAACTTCTTGTTGTGCAATTTTACTTGAATTAATCCCAATTATTTCACCATTTTGGTTAAATAATGCACCACCACTATTACCTGGATTAATCGCTGCATCCGTTTGAATAACTTGTGCTTGCCAATCTGGTCGTTTATCCCCATCAATATCAACCGGAATTTCGCGTTCTTTACTACTGATTATACCTTCCGTTACACTTCCATCAAATCCAAGTGGATTACCGATTGCAATGGCTTTTTCACCCGCACGAAGTTTACTTGAATCACCTAAAGTGGCAACTTTATTTACATTAGATCCATCAATTTCAACAACCGCTAAGTCTAACCAAGGGTCCTTACCAACTAATTTCGCATCAACTTGCTTTCCGTCGCTCAGCTTCACAGCAAGTTTATTTGCTCCATCTACTACGTGGTTGTTTGTTACAATATATGCTTTATTTCCTGCTTTTTTATAAATAACACCTGATCCTGAACCGGCTTGTTGTTCTTGACCTGTCGGTTGCATTGCAAATGGATCAACACTTTGTTGCATATTAATAACACCTACAACAACATCTTTCGCCCCTTCAATCATACCAGGTAAATCAGTTTCATTTTTCGCTTTATTTACAACAGGAACTACAGTACCTTCTACTTTTGAATCCGAACTAAATGATGATACTGGCGCTCCATTATTTTGAGCCCATGGCATATATGGTGCTGCAAAACTAATCGAAACCGCTCCGACTACAGCTCCCACTAAACCTGTGAAGAAATAGCCTTTTTTACTACCTGATTTTCTCACTTCTCTCGTTTCACTATGCTCTTCATTTAAATTTGGTCCGTCGTAATATCCCATGTTTTATTTCCCCTCTCTGGTGAATTCGTATTTTCAGTATAGTCACGTTTTGTGTCCTTCTTGTGAACTCATCGTGAAATCCAATTAAAAAAATACACTTATCTAACATTGTAGACAAAAAAAGTATTTTTTGTACATTTTACCTTCAAAAGAGAGTATAAAATTACCATTTCCCTAGGCTAAATTACACAAATCGTTCTAGATTATTCTTCAAATTTATAACCAACTCGAATAACAGTACCGATATGCTTCGCTTTATCTCCTAGCTTATTTCGAAGTTTTTTAATATGGGTATCAACCGTTCGGTCATCACCGTAATAGTCATATCCCCATAACTGGTCTAATAAATGTTGACGTGATAACACAATTCCTTTGTTCTCCATTAAATACACAAGAAGTTCAAATTCTTTATGTGTCAATATAATTTCTTCTCCATCTACTAAAACAGTTCTAGATAGACGATTCACTTCTATTCCAGCTAAAGACATAGCATTTTCTTCCGCTACTCCTACCGCACCCTCCGCACGTTTCAATAACGTCTTTGCACGAGCTACTAATACTTTCGGGCTAAATGGTTTCGTTACATACTCGTCTGCACCTAATTCGAAACCTAGCAATGTATCATCCTCATCCGAACGCGCTGTCAACATAATAATTGGTACTGCTGATTCTTTTCTAATTCTTCTACAAACAGACCATCCATCTATTTCCGGTAACATAATATCTAACATAATTAAATCAATTTCATGCTCTGCAAATAACTCTAGCGCTTTTTTTCCATCTTCTGCTTCGATTACTTCAAAGCCTTCATTACGAAAATAATCACTAACAATTTCACGTAATCTTCTTTCATCTTCAACAAGCAATACCGTTTTGTTCATATAATCTATCCCGCCTTTTTACTCTTTCAATCGAATAATACGTTGATTGGAGCTTCCGCGAAATGGAAGTGTTAAATCTTTTTCCTCAATTTCAAACCTTCCATCGACTAAAACATCCCCATAATGTAACAACTCTATCATATCATTATTTTGAGAACTCTGTATCTCTTCTAACGTATAACCTGTATACATCCATAGGTTTTTTTTCAAATCTTTCACGATTTTTGCTACCTTTTTCACTTCAGCAGCTTGAAAAAATGGATCTCCACCTGAAAATGTTACATCAGTTAATGGATTACTTGCAATCTCTTTCACAATTTCTTCTACTGTCATTTCCGTTCCGTTGCAAATATTCCACGATTTCGGATTGTGGCAACCAACGCAACGATGCGGACAGCCCGCAAAAAACACGACTGTCCGCAATCCTTCTCCATCTACTACACTATCATGAATAATATTCATCACTTTCATTTATGTTTCACCCGATCTATCTCTTCACTACGTTTCGCACTATTCCACTTTGACATATCTCCTACAAGATAGCCTGTTATACGGCGAATTCTTTCTATATTAGCCTCATCTTCATTCCCGCAACTTGGACATTCATTCCCAATAACCCCGTGATAACTACAGCACTTACAACGGTCAACAGGATGATTAATTGAACCGTATCCAACGCCATGTTCTGCCATGGCTTGTACAATTTGTTTTAATGCCTTTTTGTTATGCATTGCTGCTCCGTCTAGTTCAATATAAGTAATATGTCCCCCGTTACATAGAGCATGGAACGGACCTTCTAAACGAATTTTATTTATCGCTTGAATGTTATAATAAACTGGAATATGGAATGAATTCGTATAGTAATTATGGTTCGTTATGCCGCTAATCACGCCAAATTCTTTTCTATCTTTTTTCACAAACTTCCCTGATAATCCTTCTGCTGGAGTTGCAATTACTGAGAAATTCAGTTGATGTTCTTCTGTCGCTTTATCCATTCTATCTCTCATAAAGGAAATAATTTCATACCCAAGTTTCCATGATTCTTCATCTTCCCCATGATGCTTTCCTGTTAAAGCTACTAAACATTCCGCAAGACCGATAAAACCAATACTTAACGTCCCTTGTTTTAAAATCGAGGCTACGGAGTCTTCAGGCTGCAACGTTTCTCCACCACGCCATACACCTTGTGAATATAAAAACTGAAAATCTCTTGCTCGCTTCGTACATTGATACGCATATCTTTCTAATAGCTGCTTAATTCCTAAATCTAAATAATAGTTTAGCGCTTCAAAAAACGCTTCTTTTGAACCACTAATTAACGCTAATTTCACTAAATTAATAGACGTAAATGATAAATTCCCTCTACCAATCGCTGTTTCTTCTCCATGTATATTAGACATAACACGGGTACGACATCCCATGTAACATACTTCACTTTCTGGTCTTCCATCATAATGCACTGCATTAAACGGAGCATCTAAAAATGAAAAGTTAGGGAATAATCGCTCTGCGGTTGTCTCTAATGCTAATTCAAATAAATCGTAGTTCGGATCACTTTCTTCAAAATTCACACCTTTTTTCATCTTGAAAATTTGAATCGGAAAAATCGGTGTCTCTCCTTTACCAAGTCCAGCTTGTGTCGCTTTTAAAAGTTGTTTAATTAACATTCTTCCTTCTTTTGATGTATCTGTTCCATAATTAATAGAAATAAACGGTACTTGTCCTCCGCCCCTACTATGCATACTATTCGAATTATGAACGAAAGCCTCACACGCTTGATACGTATCATTTTCCGTTTCTTTCCATGCAAATTCTTCTATTTGTTCTTTCGTAAGCGGATATGATTGTAATCGTTTTTTATGTCTCTCAATTGTTTTTCGTACATAAGGTGCTAAATCAATATCAAAGAGTGCAAACGATTGACCACCATGCTGCATATTTTGATTCGCTTGAAAAATAATAGACGAAAGAGCCACTGCACTTTTAATGTCTTGCGGTTGTCTCATATGTCCATGTCCAGTATGAAAACCGTTAGCAAGCATTTGCGCTAACGGAATTTGTGAACAAGTCGTCGTTCCTGTTGCATAAAAATCTAAATCATGTGGATATAATATATTTTCATTTATCGCTTTTTTCACTTGATCTGACAATAAATTCTCAACAGCATAATATTTTGCACTCTCAGATGCGAACGTTCCCATTACGCCCATTGGAGAGCGGCCGTCTACATTTGCATTTTCTTGCATCAAATCTTGTTCATTGCCGTGGACTATTGTCTCAAACACTTTCATTAATTCTTCTCCACGTGTATTATTTTGTAACATTTATAACCCTCCACCAATATGTTGTTATCTTTTGATTAAAATGTTACTACATATAGTCTTACTGTTTCTGTGAGAAATGTAACATTACTGTGAAATTTTTTTCACGAAATAATGAATTTTTCATTTACAAAAAAGAAATGTGCTCTTTACAAATGTATGGTACAATATACGGGAAAAACTCTTTTTACCCTTTATCAACACATTTGAATAAAGGAGACTGAACTTATGGTTACTACATATCTTTTATTTATCGTTGCCTACTTACTTGGCTCGATTCCATTTGCACTAGTTGTTGGAAAAATCGGCTACGGAATCGATATTCGTGAGCACGGGAGCGGTAATCTAGGCGGAACAAACACATTCCGCACATTAGGGAAAAAAGCAGGTTTTACCGTTACAATTGCTGACATTTTAAAAGGGACATTAGCAACAAGTCTACCAATGATTTTCGGATTAGATATTCATCCACTATGGTTCGGGTTAGCGGCTGTTCTTGGACATGTCTATCCAATCTTCGCGAAATTCCGCGGTGGTAAAGCAGTTGCAACTTCTGCTGGGGTGCTATTATGCTATTCACCAGTTGTTTTTGCAATATTGGCTGTTGTATTTTTCACCCTTTTATTTACAACAAGATACGTATCACTTTCTTCTATGGTAACAGCAGTTGTTGCTGTTATTGCATCCATTGTTAGCGGGGATAAAATCTTCATTATTGCGATGTGTTTATTAACAGGTATGGTTATTTATAAACACCGTGCAAATATCGGACGAATTATAAATAAAACTGAACCAAAAGCAAACTTTTCAAAAAAGCAAAAATAAGATCGTAACCCACATAACGCAAAAAGAAAACGTGAAGCATATTAATAGCGTCTTTTTGCGTTATTTTTTATACTAAAGAAAAAGCAACATAATTTGGAGGAACTATACATGAATCTTTCCGTAACAAAAGAAGCAGCACAATGGTATAAAAATGAATTAAACTTACAATCAAATGAAACACTACGCTTTTTCGTACAATACGGTGGTTGCAGTACTGTGCAAAAAGGACTTTCTTTAGGTATTCGTAAAGATGATCCTGCACATCCTGCTGTTCAAATTCAAGAAGAAGGTATTAACTTCTTTATTGAAGGCGATGATGAATGGTTCTTCGATGGACATAATTTATCTGTTACACTTAACGAAGGTGACGACTTCCCACAATTTAATTATGAAAAATAAAAAAACGTGGCTTCTGCCACGCTTTTTTATTTTTTCTTAATTTCCTCATATTTCGCATACCACTCAGGATATAACTTTTTAAATGATACAGGGCGGAACCCTTCTTTTTTCGCACAAATATTCGTTGTACTTGCAGTAATACAAAGTTCACCATCACCATTATATATTTCATATCCATATACAACGCGAAGTGGGCTCACAGTATCTACCCATGTTTTTACGATTGCTTTTTCTCCGTAACGCATCGCTTTACGGTATGAAATTTGTAAATCTAACACAGGAGAAATAATTCCTTCTTTCTCCATTTCAACATATGAAAAACCTAAATCTTGTATAAGTTTCGTGCGACCTAACTCAAGCCACACTAAGTAGTTTGAATGGTAAACAACACCCATTTGATCTGTTTCCGCATAACGGATTTCAACTTCATGTTCTGCTACAAACATATGTATTCGCCTTCTTTCACTTCTGCTACCTTGCATACATTTAATCATAATACAGTGACATCAAAAATAAAATAAAAATAGTGAATCTTTTCCCGAAAGGAGCAAGCATATGATTCAAATTGTAACGGTTCGTAGTGGTGATAGCGTATATAGCTTGGCATCAAAATATGGATCAACACCTGACGAAATAGTAAAAGACAATGGATTAAATCCAGCTGAAACGCTCGTTGTTGGTCAGGCACTTATCGTTAATACGAAAGGGAATAATTATTATGTACAGCCTGGTGACAGCCTATATCGAATCTCTCAAACATATAATGTCCCCCTCGCTAGTTTAGCTAAAGTTAATAATTTATCTTTAAAATCTATTCTCCATGTCGGACAACAATTATACGTACCAAAAGGTACAAAACGAGCTGTAGAATCCATCGCTTATTTACAGCCTTCCACTATACCGATTAAAGAGAGTTTAGTTAATGCTACACGTGCCATCAATCCATTTTTAACATACTTAGCTTATTTTAGTTTTGAGGCAAAAAGAGATGGCACATTAAAAGAACCTACTGAAACAGCTAAAATCGCTAATATTGCAACGCAGGGTAAAACAATCCCTATGCTCGTTATTACAAATATTGAAAATGGTAATTTCAGTGCCGATCTAACATCGGTTATTTTACGCGACGCAACGATTCAAAACAAATTTATTACTAACATTTTGCAAACAGCTCAAAAATATGGCATGCGAGACATTCATTTCGATTTCGAGAGTGTAGCACCTGAAGACCGCGAGGCGTATAATCGCTTTTTACGAAATGTAAAAACACGCTTACCTAGCGGGTACACATTGAGCACAACTCTCGTACCGAAAACAAGTTCAAATCAAAAGGGAAAATTTTTCGAAGCTCACGATTATAAAGCGCAAGGGCAAATTGTTGATTTCGTCGTCATTATGACATATGACTGGGGATGGCAGGGCGGGCCACCGATGGCAATTTCTCCTATCGGTCCGGTGAAAGAAGTACTTCAATATGCAAAATCTCAAATGCCTCCCCAAAAAATTATGATGGGGCAAAATTTATACGGGTTTGATTGGAAGCTTCCATTTAAACAAGGAAATCCACCCGCAAAAGCAATTAGCTCTGTCGCAGCTGTTGCACTAGCTCGTAAATATAATGTCCCTATTCGTTATGATTTCACAGCCCAAGCTCCTCATTTTAATTATTTTGATGAAAACGGCGTGCAACACGAAGTTTGGTTTGAAGATTCACGGTCTGTTCAAAGTAAATTCAATTTAATGAAAGAACAAGGTATAGGTGGTATTAGTTACTGGAAAATCGGTTTACCATTCCCACAAAATTGGCGTTTACTCGTTGAAAATTTTACGATTACGAAAAAGAAGAATGATAACATTCTCCTTTTTAACCGTTATCAACAATCGGTTGTTTACCTGTTTGATCTTGCATTTGCTTTCCTTTATTTCCACCAGCTTTTTTCGATTGTGTTCCAATATGATTTGGTGCAAAGTCTTTTGAATTTTTTTTCGGATTACCCATTACTATCGCCTCCTTAACACTAGTATCATACTAGTGTTAAGAATTATTCAGCTTGCTTAAAAAGTTTCATTTCATAACGTTTTTCAATGCGCTCTTCAATGCGATCAATTGCATCACGATCGCTTAATAATTGTTGTTTATTTTCATTTACAAGTTCTTCAAACGATTTACGGCGACTTCTTCTCATGTTGTTCACCCTCTCTCCTTCGCTTTCTTATTACATAGTATGAGCAAACGAAAAACTCTTTAATCAGATTTGTAAGAAAATTTTATGTTTTAGTACTCCTAAAAAAACTCCGTGTACAATATATTGCACACGGAGTTTTTTATACCATAATATTTAAATACTCTTTCAACTTTTCATCTGCATTCATTTCATTTTCTTTATAATCATGAAGCGCCTGTAATACAAAATCATACTGCTCTAAAATATAACTTTCTAATCTCATAACATCCTCTAAGCTATTAAGCATAATTCTCGTATTACCAACTTCACTTTTTAACGCTGGTTCACATTTTAAGCTTGTACATATTTCTTTCACATCTTCTTCTAATATCTCTGTTAATACATATTTCTTTCGTCCTTTTACCTTTACTCTCATAACTGGATAAAAAGCTTTTATATCTAAATAACTTCCTACGTTCATACAACGTAGCCATTCTACATTACGTTTATTACATGCAAGTATTTCTTTCACCGCTTCATATACCGCAGTTTCATCAAGCATAACCTTATTTACTTTTCGTTTCCCTTCTTCTTCAATAGCTGCACACTTTTGATAAACAGCAGCACACGTAATGCAATCGTCAAATGCATTATGAGAGCTTAAACGAATTCCAAGCATTCGCTTTAACGTTTCAAGTTTATGATTAGGCGCATGCTTCATGTATTTCTTCGCTAAAAATACAGTATCAATTACTTTATTTTTAGGTTCAGGCAACCCAAGCATATTTACATTACTTTTCAAAAAGCGCATATCAAAAGAAGCATTATGGGCCACAATAACATTTGTATGTAAAAATGCTAAAAATAAAGGTAATACCTCTTCAATCGTCGGTGCATCTGAAACACGATAATTGGTAATACCGGTTAAACTCGTTATTCGGTCCGGAATTGGCCGCTCTGGATTCACGTATGAAACAAATTGATCTACGAGTTCATGATTACGATATTTCACCGCTGCAACTTGAATAATTTTATCATTATAAGGGTTAAATCCTGTTGTTTCAAAATCAATTACAACATAATCTAACGGTAAGGATACATTCCCCACTCCATACACTCCTTTATCTCTAAACGATTATATTTCTTACATCATATCATGAAGTTATTACTACTTGAAAAAGAAAAGGCAGAAATGGGAACTCTCCCCCTCTACCTTTTCACCATTATTTTAATTTAGCAACCCTTTTCTCCATCTCTTTTTGCGTCATCGGCCCAATAAACTTATCTTGAATGACACCTTTTGTATCTATAAAATACGAAGTTGGAATCGTAATTACTTTATACGCTGTTGTCACATCAATGTTCTTGTCCAATAAAATAGGAAAAGTAATTCCTTTTTCTTTAGCAAAATTGCTTACCTTTTCTGCCCCCCCACCTTTTTCTGAAGGCGTATAGTTGATTGCTAAAATTTCTACGTTTTCTTTATGTTCTTTATAGAAAGCCTCCATATCCGGCATTTCTTGTTGGCAAGGTCCACACCACGTTGCCCAAAAGTTTAAAATCACTTTCTTTCCTTTTAAATCTGATAGCTTTACATTCGTTCCATCTAACTTCGTTAATTCGAAGTCTGGTGCACTCTTCCCTATTTCAATACCATTCCTTGCAATAATCTCTTTCATCGCAGCTTCACTTTTTTCTTGCTTCACTTTTACCGCCTGCTCTTTATTACCAAACTGTTCATAAGCTGCATATCCCGCTAAACAAAGTAACACTACAATAATCGTAAGCTTCCGCCACATTTTATATCACCCTAACGTATTATCTTCTTTTAACACATTCATCAAAATACTATATACCTTATTTTAGCTTATACGGACAAGCTTGGAAATATTCACATTCTAAATAATCAGAATTTTTATAACTGCGATGAAATATTTACCTTTCCATCATATAATTAGAAATAAATATAATATTTTACAATGAAAGGAGCTCTCATGAATTTATTTGAAAAAATACTTCTATATATTCTTAGTTTTATATTTTCCCCAATCGGAATTATCACATGGATTATCTCACTATTTAGTAAAGACCCTGAAAAAAAACAAGTTGGACGTATTTGTCTCTATATCGCTTTAATTTCATTTATCCTGTTAGCAGGCCTCGGTGTTCTTACTTTCTTCACGACGACCACCATCACTACTACAGAATAATTATAGAAAGGATGACTGTTTTGGGAGAACATCCAATTTGCAAAGAACTTCGATATATACGAATATATTTAGTTGTTTTAGTGATTGTTCTTTTATTTTTTAACGGCAAACAAGTCGTTGAAATTTCTACAAATCACGATTCTATAGAAAATGTTTCGACCAGTAATATGACACAGGTTGCTGAAAATACATTTGCCATTCAAGAATATAATCCATCTCTAAGTAGCGAACATACGGTCAAAATTTTCAAATATAATCCAGATACAAACCAACTGACTCTAATGAAAGAGTTTAGTACTAACGATACTGAATCTTATACGTATCAACTTAATAAGAATGAATAAAGATAAGAGCATTATGTCGCTCTTATCTTTTTATTAACATCTTTTTGAAAAATGATTTATATGTTAATAACTCTCTAGGATCCCCACATTCCACAACAATTCCATTATTCATGACAACAACCCAATCCGCTATCATCGCCCTCTCGACATCATGTGTTGCCACAATTCTCGTTACATCGCTTCCTAGTTCTTCTATCATATTCCAAAAAAATTCTTGATTGTTCGGATCTAATCCCGCGGTCGGTTCATCTAAAATAATAAGATGAGGCTTTGAAACAATTGCTCGCAATAATGCAAGGCGTTTTCTTTCTCCCCCTGAAAACTCTTCACCGCTTTTATGTAGTACAGTTTGAAGACCTTCAGGTAACCCCCTAATAATCGGCGTTACATTGACAAGTTCAGCATTTTTTTCTAACTCGTTTTCTAGCCTCTCTTCCCCAAAATACATATTCTCTTTTACTGTCACCCGAAAGAAACGAGGTTCTTGCCACACTGCAGTCAATTGAGCCTCATTTCCATAATAAGTAATGCTACCGTTAGATGGTTTATACAAACCTGTCATTAATTTTAAAAGCGTCGTTTTTCCTGCACCACTTTCTTCCTACAATCATAACGAGTTCACCAGGTTGAATTTGCAAATCAATATTATGAATTCTACATTTCTCTTCATTATTTTCCTGAAATGAGACATTTGTTATTATCATCCCCATCGCTCTTTCTACATTACTATCTGCCACTCTTTTATCAAAAAAGGAAAAAACTCTATTTGCCGAAGCGACTGCAACTTGTGTCATCATTAATAAATCGCCCACATAACGGACTGGGAAAAAGAGCATCTCAATTGTCGCTAACACTGCAATGAGTGAACCAACTTCTATTTCTCTCCTCATTATTTTTTGTGCACCTATAATGAGAACAAGGATATATGCTCCTGTTTCAATCACCGTTCCAACTACTCCAATACAATGTTGCATCATCGTCTTCTTTACTTCCGATTTATACGATTGTGCCGTTACTCTTTTAAATAAGCGAATTGCCCATTTTTCTTTTTGTAAACTCCGCAAATCTTGTATTCCCTTTACAAACTGTGACACCATCTCTACAACACTTGAGTGATTTTTTTGAGCAACGCTTGCGATATTTCTTACCTTTTCCCCAAACAACATCGGAACCGTTGCACTTAAAAATAAAAACGGAGTTATCCACAATATGAACTGTATATCTATATGTTGTAGTGCTATGAACGCACCTATAAATTGCGCAATGGCATGTATATATTCTATTAATATAGAGCCATATAACCTGACCCAGTTCGGAATATCAGACACGACCAAAGTTTCTAACTCTCCTTGCTTAATCTTCTCACTCTCTTCAAACGGTAATGAGAAATAGTGACGCAATAATTCTATACGTTTCGTTTGTAATATACGTTGACTGGCTTTTGAGCTTATATAATCAAATAAAAGATTGTTCGTCCACATTAAAAAGCGAATACCCGCAAACAAAGCTATATATAAATACGTACCTTTTAGCTCCCTTTGAATAAGATTGTCTACAATTAATCCCATGAAAATTGGGCGTGATAAATTTAAAATGGCAGCAATTATCCCACTACATACAGCTGCCAGTACTAATATTTTCTCTTTTCGTAACGGCAACAATATTCTTTTATATTCTTTCATGACTTTCCCTCCACTTTTCGTAGTAAAAAGAAAGGGATGAAACCAAATGGTTTCATCCCTTTCCATAAAATAAGGAAGCTAACAATTGTTAGCTTCCTTATCATTCATTTCAATTGTTTAGTTCGACACTTTTGACTCTTCAATTTTCTCACGAAGAACCATTTGCAGAATACCACCGTGACGGTAGTAATCAATTTCAACTTCACTATCGAAACGAGCTACTACTTCAAATTGTTTTTCGTTGCCATCTGCATCAGTTGCAACTACTTTTACAAGATCGCGCGGTCTAACTGTTTTGTCGATTTGAATTTCAAATGACTCGTTACCAACAAGACCTAACGTTTCAGCACTTTCGCCATCTTTAAATTGAAGTGGTAGTACACCCATTAACACTAAGTTACTGCGGTGAATACGTTCGAAGCTTTCTGCGATTACTGCTTTAATACCTAATAAGTTAGTACCTTTCGCAGCCCAGTCACGAGAACTTCCCATACCGTAATCTTTACCAGCAACAACTAGAAGACCTGTTCCATCTTCCTTATATTTCATAGCAGCATCATAGATAGATGTTACTTCACCAGTTGGCCAATATGTTGTATATCCGCCTTCTGTTCCTGGTGCGATTTGGTTTTTAATACGGATGTTCGCGAATGTACCACGCATCATAACTTCATGGTTACCACGACGAGAACCGTAAGAGTTAAAGTCAACTGGTTGTACGCCGTTTTCTAATAAGTAGCGTCCAGCTGGTGTATGCTTACCGATTGAACCTGCTGGTGAAATGTGGTCTGTCGTTACAGAGTCACCAAATTTACCAACTACGCGTAGGCCTGATAATGTTTCAACTTCACCTGGCTCTTTAGATAAACCTTCAAAGAATGGTGGGTTTTGAATATATGTTGAATCATTATCCCAAGTATATAAAGCTTCGTTTGAAGTTTGGATTTCATTCCAGCGCTCATTGCTGTTAAATACTTGTGCATATTCTTTCTTGAACAGTTCAGATGTAACAACGCTTTGAACTACATCTTCAATTTCTTTAGCTGATGGCCAAATATCGTTGAAGTAAACAGCATTGCCATTTGCATCTTTACCGATTTCATCATTTTTCAGGTCAATATCAACAGTACCTGCAAGTGCATATGCCACAACAAGTGGTGGTGATGCTAAGTAGTTTGCTTTTACAAGTGGATGAATACGACCTTCAAAGTTACGGTTACCAGATAAAACAGATGTTACTAGTAAGTCGTTTGCTGCGATTGCTTCTTCTAATTCTGGCGCTAATGGACCAGAGTTACCGATACAAGTCGTACAGCCGTAACCAACTGTTTGGAAACCTAATTGATCTAAATATGTTGTTAAACCAGACTTATCTAAGTACTCTGTAACAACTTTAGATCCTGGTGCTAATGATGTTTTTACGTACTCAGGTACTACAAGTCCTTTTTCAATTGCTTTCTTCGCAACTAGACCTGCTCCAATTAATACGTATGGGTTTGATGTATTTGTACAGCTTGTAATTGCTGCGATTGCAATTGCACCTGTTTTCATCGTTACTTCTTTATCTTCTAATGTAACCTTCACTTCTTTATCGAACTCTTGCTCATTAAATCCAAGTCCTTGTGTTCCAACTGGTGCTACAACAGCTTTGTGGAACGCATCTTTCATATCTGAAAGTGGAATTAAATCTTGTGGGCGTTTCGGTCCAGAAAGGTTAGATTCAATTGTATTTAAATCAATTTCAACAAGATCAGTGTAAATTGGATCTTTGCTGTCTGCTGTATAGAATAAGCCGTTCGCTTTACAGTATTCTTCAACAACGCGAATTTGTTCTTCATCTCTACCTGTTAAACGTAAGTATTCTAATGAAATATCATCGATTGGGAAGAATCCACAAGTTGCGCCATATTCTGGTGCCATGTTTGAAATTGTTGCACGGTCAGCTAAAGGCATGCTCTTTAGTCCATTACCGAAGAACTCAACGAATTTACCAACTACACCTTTTTGACGTAATACTTGTGTTACTTTTAATGCAACGTCAGTTGCTGTAGTACCACTTGGAAGTGTACCAGTTAATTTTACACCGATTACTTCAGGTACTGGGAAGTATGAAGGCTGTCCAAGCATTCCTGCTTCTGCTTCAATACCACCAACGCCCCAACCAAGAACGCCGATACCGTTAATCATTGTTGTATGTGAGTCTGTTCCAACTAATGAATCTGGGTATGCAACTAAGTCACCTTCAGCATTTTTCACCGCGTGAACAACTGGTGCTAAATATTCAAGGTTTACTTGGTGGACAATACCTGTAGCTGGTGGAACTGCTCGGTAGTTATCAAATGATTTTTGTGCCCAGCTTAAAAATTTATAACGTTCTTCATTACGTTTAAACTCTAAGTCCATGTTGAATGCAAGCGCGTCTGCCGTACCCGCTCTATCAACCTGTACAGAGTGATCGATTACAAGGTCTACAGTAATTTCCGGATTAATTTTATCAGGATCCCCACCCATGTCTGCCATTGCTTTACGAAGCGAAGCCAAATCAACAACAGCTGGAACACCAGTGAAATCTTGTAAAATTACACGAGATGGTTTAAATGGAACATCGATATCTTGCACATCTTTCGTTCCCCATTTCGCTAAATTTGTAACATGCTCTTCTGTGATTACACGTCCGTCTACTTGACGAAGTACTGATTCAAGTAAAACTTTCACGGAATATGGTAATTGAGATACGTTGCCAACCCCTGCGTTTTCAAGCGCTTTCAAATCATAATAATGATACGTTTTTCCATCTACTTCAAAAGTTGCGCGTGATTGAAATGGATTATGTTTGACCATTATGTTTCCCCCCTGTTAAACGTGACTAAGTTGTCTGAATATAAAATGTAGACAAACTTTTCAATACCTTACGATAATATCTTATTACAACTTTCTAAATAAGTAAATAATAAGAAACTTATAGATTATCATAAGTTTTCTTTATGTTTCTAAATTTGAATAGTGTTCATGTTCCTTATGAATACTATTACCATAAAGTAAAGTGCTCTATTAGCGCTTTCTTTACAGTTCATACATACTATGAACTGCTCATCATGCAACTTACAAAAAAAGTTATAGAGGTGAAATAAAATGGGTAAAAGAAAAGCAAATCATACTATTTCAGGAATGAATGCGGCATCTGCACAAGGACAAGGTGCTGGTTATAACGAAGAGTTTGCAAATGAAAACTTAACTGCTGCAGAACGACAAAATAATAAGAAACGCAAAAAGAACCAGTAACGAAAAATCCCAAAAGGAGCATTCACCTTTTGGGATTTTTTCTAATGTTTATAACGTAACAATTCCGAAACCGTTACAAATCGATAGCCCTGCTTTTTCAGTTCAGGTAAAATTTTTGCTAGCGCTGCTACTGTTTGACTACGATTATTTCCCCCATCATGTAACAATACAATATCACCACTTTTTGCATTTTTCACTACATGATTTACAATGGATTCAACCCCTGGATTTGCCCAATCACGTGGATCTTGATGCCACGACCATAGAACAGTTTGATAACCAGCTTCTTTCGCTGTTTTAAATACAGCATCGTTAATATATCCACCCGGTGGACGGAATAGCAAAGGTTCTTTCACCCATTTTTCGAAAAATTTCTTTCCATCTAAAATATCATTTTCTAATTTTTCATCTGATGAATTACTCGCATACAAATGATTCATCGTATGATTTCCAATTTCATGTCCCTCTTTTAACACTTGTTTCACTAAATATGGATTACGCTGAACCCGAAATCCAATCATAAAAAATGTCGCTTCTGCTTTATATTGACGTAATAAATTTAAAATTTGTGGTGTATAAGTTGGATCCGGTCCATCATCAAATGTAATAGCAATAATCTTTTCATTATTAGGTACTTCCCATGTTACATAGCCAGTTGGTTCTAGCTCTTTTCTGAGCAACATTTTCGCTTCCACTTTTTCAACTTGAAATATATGTACTGCGCATAATAAAGAAAAAACGAGTAGAAAAATTTTCTGTTTTAGCATAATATTCGTTAAAGTAATGAGGTTGTCGAATACACAACAACCTCATTTACTTTTCTAATTGATCTACATGCTGCATAATATTTTGAAGGTTATTTTCGTATTGCTCAAGTTGTGGGCGTTGTGTTTCTGAAGCTACTTCTAGTGCATTTTGAATTTGTTCATACGCTTCCTGAACCTCTTGGCGTAATTCTTTTAAATCATGACCGTAGTTTGGATCATTTTTTACAATGTTGTTAAATGCATTTTCTGCTTGTGTAACACCTTGCTGAGCTGCTTGGAACGCTTGTTGTTTATCTTTATATGGCATTATATAATCCCCTTTCCATAATAGTTAGTCCCATTTATCTTTACCTTTTTTTCTAAAAACATTCTCGTATAAATTTGCAAACTTCTCTCATTCTAAAGAGGAAGGAGGTGTCACATACAATGGGAAAAAACAATCGTGAAGCGAAAGAAAAAAAAGGACAACCTGAACCATTAAGCGGATCTCATAAAGTAAAAAACCGTAACCATTCACGCCAAAAACATCATGCGCATCATGATATGTAAAACAAAAAGTGCACACTAGCTATCTTTTCCACATACAATGTTTATATTTTTCCATTTATTCTTCACCCCTACTTCATTCATGCATAACATAGTATGAATTGAGATTTTACGGAGGGTGTCTTACATGGGCAAGAAAAAGAAGGATTGTCTTTTTCATGTTGATGGTTTCGAAGAATGGATGGATCAATTTTGTTCTGACTCTTGTAGTAACTTTAGTTTCCCAAATCAAATTCATATTGACCTTTGCGAAACGGAACAAGAATACATTTTGGAAACAGATGTACCAAATGTAACTGAACAAAATAATGAAGTTGCTGATAAGCATGAAAAGAAAGTTCTTTTTTTAAATTAAGAGTTAATATAATACACACTAAGCCCCAGTTGGTTACTGGGGCTTATGTTATTTCGCATGCATTTCTATATTAGAATTTCTATCATATCTTTTTTTCGATAAACCTTTTGTAACTAAAAGCACAGGAAATGCCACAGTTGAAAATATAGCTAGTGCTGAAAATATTGCAAACCCATTTTGGTACCCGTAGTAATCGAGAAGTACTCCTCCAAACCATGGACCTATTACTGCTCCAATTCCCGAGAAACCCATCGCACCGAAGTATGTTCCTTTTAGATGCGCAACAGCAATATCATCAATAAATACATCCGTCATTGAAAACATTAAGACTTCTCCAATTGTAAAAATAATTGTACAGACGGCAGCACCTAGCATAGATTCTACTACTCCAAATCCAAACAATCCTCCGCTCACAAATAAAGTTCCAACCATAATGGATGCTAATGGTGTGTATTTTTTGCACATTTGAATAACAGGGTATTGGATAATCACTACAACAATTGCATTTAAAGCGAGCATATATGAGAATAGCTTCACTCCATCCTCAAATATATGTGCATTTGCAAAATATTGAGATACTGTCGTCGTTAAATGTGAAAAACCGCAATTACTCAAAATAATACCGACTAAAGCAACTAAAAATACTATATCTTTTCGCAATATACGCATTGCATTTAACATTGTAACAGGTTTTTCTGTACTCACTTTCTTTTTTTCCATTGGATACTTCTTAAATTGGAACGCTAATATAGCTGTATATAGAATATATACCCCAGCTGCTATTAAAAAAGGAATTGTTGATTTTGCACTTCCAATCTGTAATCCAACAATTGGTCCAATAGCAACTCCAACATTTATTGCACCGTATCGTAAGTTATAGACGAGTAACCAATACTCAGGCTTTGTTAAATCTGATAATAATGCTCTTGATGTTGGCTCAAAAAACGACCTACATAATCCATTTAAAGCGTTTAATAAAAAGAAACTTAAAACATGATCCGCAAGTGAAAAACCTATAAACACAAAAATCCAAACGATCATGGACCAGAGCATAATCCTTTTCCGGCCAAATCGATCTGATAAATTCCCTCCGATAAAACTAGCAAAAACACCAACAAGTGCACTCGTTCCGATAATAGCACCAGTCATTCCAGCTGATACACCTTTAACAGTCGTTAAATAAATCGCTAAAAAAGGGATACTCATTGAAGTTGCAAACCTAGCAAACAATGTCCCTAAAATAATACTCATTCCAAGCGGATGAATATGCTGTAACTTCCCCTTCATCGTTAAACCTACTCTCTCTATTTTCACAAAAAAAAGAAAGCAAAGGATCTGCTTTCTTTTCCTTTTTCTATACTTGAGCTGTTGATACCCGAGTTGTTCTCGTTATGTCCATATCAATTCCATATGTGAACTGTAATTCTTTACACACATCTTTAATTAAGATTGCGACATTATACTTTTCATTAAATTGTAAAACTATGTTTTCTACTTCTTCATATGTATACTTATATTCCCCTGTAATGACACTTTTTAGATCAAAGCATTCGTTAATACAAAGTTGTACAAGTAGCTGGTCATATTTCTCTATTACATCTTCTTTCTTCCAAAGTAACTCTTTTACATATAACCGATCAAACTTCACACTTTCTCGATTACAATCCGTTAAAATCCGGGTCATTTCATTTAATTCTCGATATAATTCAGAAATATTTCTGCTTAAACTAAGCAGTTTATCTACGCCGTTTTCATATAACATATTCATTCCACCCCCGCATTTTCTTTTTCTTATTATAGCAAGAAAATTCTAAAAATAGTTTCTTTCTTCTGAAATATTAGGAAACTAATTTCAATTGCTTTACAATGAAACTAGTTAATGCGAGAGGAGAAAGAAAATTGGAGCACAAATTATATTACACTGACGCTTATAAGCAAGACTTTACTACTAAAATTATAAAGCAAGATTATGATAAAGACGGTAACTTATACGTTGTTTTGAATGAAACAGCATTTTATCCGACAGGTGGCGGACAACCATATGATACTGGTACATTAAATGATATCAATGTAATCAATGTAGAAGAGATAAACGGAGAAATTCGTCATTACATTGCAGAACAATTACATACAGAAGACGTAGAAGGTAAAATCAATTGGGAGCGCCGTTTTGATCATATGCAGCAACATGCGGCTCAGCACATTTTATCTGCTGCCTTTTGGGACCATTTTAACATACCTACAATTGGATTCCATCTTGGTAAAGAAACAGTAACAATTGATTTAGAAACAGAAAATCTTCATGCAGAAACGGTTGAAAAAGCAATACAAATTGCAAACAAAATTGTTTTTCAAAACCATCCAATCCGCATCCAGTGGATGAACTTAGAAGAAGCGAAAACGTTGCCCCTTCGTAAAGAACCGACTATGACAGAAAATATACGCGTTGTTATGATCGAAAACTTTGATTATAACGGCTGTGGCGGAACACACCCGAAACGTACTGGTGAAGTAGGTCCTATTCAAGTACTAGGATGGGAACGCAATAAAGGTTGCATACGACTAACGTTTATCGCTGGCTGGCGCACACTTAAATTAATAGGGCAGCAACAACAAATTATAAAGAATGTTTCCAAACAATTAAACAGTAGCGAAACTGATATTCCAACAAAAGTGGCGCAACTGCTTACTTCTCAAAAAGAAAACGAAAAAGCAATACAAACAATGAATGAAAAATTATTATTTGCAGAGGCAAATGAACTACTTCAACACCCTACGGAAATACATGCCGGCATACTTATTTCTAAAGTATTTACAAATCGTTCTATGCAAGAAATCGCAAAGCTTTCCGCTATTATTACAGAACAACAAGAGCATGCAATTACGTATTTCGTCATCGAAAATGATGACAAACTACAATGTATTCTCGCTTGCGGAAAATCAGTATCACTCGATATGAATGCTCTTTTAAAAGACGCTCTTCCTACAATCGAAGGAAAAGGTGGCGGAAATAAGAAGAGTGCTCGCGGTGGCGGGAAAGCAATTATGAGCGGAGATGAATTTTTAAATCAGCTTGTTTCTTCTTTACAGTCAGCAGTTTAAAACATGTTATGAAGGATAGCGAACGGCTATCCTTCCCCTATATTTACAGACCTATATTTTGTTTCAAACCTTGATAACTCCCTGCATTTACAAAACCTTCACTTATAAGATTGATAAAAGTTTCCGAAAAACCATAATGACTTAAATCTTTAATCGGCACCATTTGCACATCATGAATTGGATTATGATCAAACTCGTTAGAAGGTAGCATAATTTCACCTTCAATCCTTTTAAGCAAAAACGTTATATGTAATAAAGACGGGCGAGCATCTGGTTTATCACAAACATAGAGTAGCTTCTGAATGTTAACTTCTAACCCTGTCTCTTCTCTCATTTCTCGAATCATTGCTTCCTCTAACGTTTCGCCATTCTCTGCTCTTCCTCCAGGTAAAGACCAATTTCGATTAGCCACTTTTTGCTTTACTAGCAATACCTTTTCATCTTCAATTAAAATTCCTGTAACACGAACTTGCATTACATTTTCCATATGCAATCTCCTCTTCCCATTATATTTACAAATTAACCCTTCCATAAAAAGAACATATGTTTTATAATTGAAGAAAATTATGGAAGAAAGTAGTTGTTACATTCATGCGTCCACCTTTAACAAAGTCTATATCAATTGAAGATTTCCAAAACTATTATTGGCTAAAAGCAGAACTCCAAACATTTTGTCGTGAGAATGGGTTGCCAGCTAGTGGCTCTAAGATCGAAATAACCGAGCGTATCTCACATTATTTAACTACTGGTAAAATATTAAAAAACAGCTCTGTTCAAAAGGTGAGTAAAGCTTCCCTATCCTATAAAGACCTTTCTCTTCAAACGATTATTACTAACAATCACCGCTGTAGCGAAGATGTTCGTGCTTTTTTCAAAGAAAAAATCGGAACAAACTTCAGCTTTACAGTAGCTCTTCAAAAATTTTTCAAAGAGAATGTTGGAAAAACATATGAAGACGCGATAGCTTTTTGGCATGAAGAAAACGAACGAAAAAAAGACCCTACATACAAAACAACTATCGGTGCACAATTTGAATACAATCGCTTTACTCGTGACTTTTTCGAAGATCCAAATAATAAAGGGAAAGCAAAAGCTGATGCGATTGCTGCTTGGAACGAAATGAAAGCGAAGCCTGGTAGTAATGTTTATGTTCCTCAAAAAGTAGAAAACTAGTTACCTCGCTAGTCTTCTATTTTCTCAAATAATAGCGCCATCCCTATCCCGCCTCCAATTCCTAATGTAGCAATTCCATATTTCATAGACTCTCTTTGAGCCTGATAAAACAAACGTGTTACAAGCATAGCACCAGATGCACCGTACGGATGACCGAGCGCAATTGCTCCACCATTTACATTTACTTTTTCGTACGGAATTTGTAACTCTTTTGCGCAAGCAACAACTTTTGAGGCGAATGCTTCATTTATTTCAAAATAATCGATGTCCTCTACTTTTACATTCATTTCGTTTAATAATTTGTTCACCGCAAATATCGGACCAGTCCCTGGAAGCTTGGGATCCACTCCCACTACAGCACTACGAACGAAACGAAGGACAGGTTTATAACCTAACTTTCGAGCTTGTCCCTCTTCCATTACAAGAACAGCACATGCCCCATCATTTACACCACATGAATTACCTGCCGTCACTGTTCCATTTTGTAAAAATGCGGGCTTTGTTCTTTTAATGATTCGTTCATAATTCATTTCTGGCTTTATAGATTCATCTAATAATCCATTAAAAGAAAATATTTCATCATGTATATATCCTTTTTCTAACGCTTGCAGTGTCCGCTTATAACTAAGACAAGCATACTCGTCTTGCATTTCTCTCGTTATATTATAACGCTCCGCAACATATTCAGCCGCTACTCCCATGTCAGGATCACCAATTGTTTCAGGTGAAAATCGTGCTCTTTTTTGAAAAGGTGACGTACTTGTACTCTCTACTCCCCCGGCGATATAACACTTACCTGCCCCGCCTTGAATGAGATGACACGCAGTTCGAATTGCTTCTAAACCAGCACCACATTGCCGATCAATCGTTACACCAGGAATATGATAGCCAAGTCCCGCCTCTAAAGCAGATAGTCTCGCAACATTCCCTCCTGGCCCAACAACATTACCTAATATGACATCATCTATTTCCCTCTCAATCCCTTTACTTAAAAACGTAAGAAGCGGCGTTGCTAATTGCTGAACTTCATACTCTTTTAACATCCCATTCTTCTTACCAATAGGTGTTCTTTTCGCCTCTACAATAACTGCTCTATTCATATATTTTCTCCCGGTTTTCAATCATACTTTTTGCTTCCATACGAGCGATTTTCCCACTATTTGTATAAGGTATTCCATCTACAAAATGCCATTCTTTCGGTATTTTAAAAGAGGATAATCTCTGTAAGCAAAAACTCTTTAATTGTTGTTTCGTAGCACTTCCTTTTACAATCGCGACGGGCTTTTCACCCCAGTAACTATCTTTCACACCAATTACAACTATTTCATCGACAGCTGGGTGTTCATGTAATACACTTTCTATTTCTTCTGGATAAATATTGACTCCTCCAAATAAAATCATATTCTTCTCTCTACCAACAATATATATAAAGCCTTCTTCATCTTCATAGCCTACATCTCGCACTGTCATCCAACCTTCTGCATTCAACTCCCGTGTTAAAACCCCATCTATTATGTATCCCATAAAAAACTGATCACTTTTCACATAAACAGTTCCTATTTCACCTTTTTGTACTTCTTCGCCTGCTTCATTACATATTCGAACTTGCACATTATGACAAGGTTTTCCTACTGAATTTGGCCTTCTTTCGCTTTCTGCATCGACTAGTGCTGTTACAAAACTTAACTCTGATGCACCATAAAATTCATATCTTTTCGCATAAGGAAATATATTCTTTATTTTTTCTTTCGCTTCAGCTTCCCATTTCGCTCCTGACGAAATAATTTTCACTTTATTTTCTATTACTCTATTTTCTTTATATAAAGATTCAAGCATTGTCGGAACTGTATACATAACCGATATATTTTCAGTTTCTAACTTATCTAATACTTGATTCGGAATGAACTTTCTCATAATGTGCACTGTTTGTCCTACATATAATGCACTTATTGCCCCGTATAAGAAAAGAGAATGAACGAGCGTCCCAGCTATTAAAATTGAATCCTCCCTTTTCATATGAAAGTCATGTACATTACAATCAAAACTATGAACCCACGATTGTTGTGCACGTAAAAATGCCTTTGCTGTTCCTGTTGATCCTGATGTAAATCCCATATAAAAAGGAGCATGTTGTACACTTTCTACAGTGGAATATGTAGGAAGATATTTCTCTATCATTCTTTTCCACTCATCAATTTCAATTACTCTTCCTTCTTCATCCAATAGATCATTCACCTTATATCGTTCTGTCACAATCATATCCGGATTACTAATTTCAATTCTTTCTCTGAGCTCATCTTGTTTCCACTTTATATCTAACGGAACACAAACCCACCCGGCCATAGCGGCACCAGAAAATAGTTGTAAAAACTCTATACGATTTTCTAATAGGATTGCTATCGTTTTATTCTTCGATTTTTTTTCATTTAACCAGCTTGCTACTTTACAAACTGATTCAAACCACTCTTTATATGTTAAAACTCTATCATTTTCCTTTATCGCTATTTTATTCGGTTGTACAGAGGCATGCTTTTTATATTCTTTTGTAATCCCCATATGAGACGTCCTTTCTTTACAATAATAATAAAAAGAAACACGCAATTAACGTGTTTCTTCCCTTTATCATCCCGCATTTGTATATTTTCCATTCTTTAAAGCGGGCGTAATAATATGTTTCAATGAACGATGTAATTTTGTTACGAGAACTGCCGCAATAATTGCTTTTATACAATCCCCTGGTAAAAACACAGCACTCACTTTCATTGTCTCCCATACAGAAACATCCATTAAGAACGCTTGTACAGTAATACCAAATACATAAACTACGAAAATACCACCAATTATATTAATACATAATACTTTTATAATAGAAACTTCACGTAAACGCTCAATTAAATAACCAATAACAAACGCCCCAATGATGTAACCAAGTAAATATCCTGCACTTGGTCCAACAAATACACCAAGGCCACCGCGTCCACCAGCAAGCAATGGTGCTCCAACTCCTACAATAAGTAAGAAAATAAGCTGACTTAACGCACCTAGACGTGATCCTAACAACCCACCCGCAAGCATAACACCGAGTGATTGCAATGTAATTGGAACTGGTGTAATAGAAAGAGCAATCGGAGGTATTAACCCTAACACTCCCATAATAGAACTAAATAAAGCGACAAAAACTAAGTTTTTTGTATTCATATTTGCTTCTCCTATTTGTAAACTTAAAATTTATTTTAGGTAACATATCATAAAAATTATATTATCTTTCCACTCCTCTTTTGTCAACCATTAATGTATTAGAGTTTACAAATAGAAGTTCACTTATTTCTCTCTATGCAAATGCTCCAGTTCTTTCCGAAGCGCCTGTTTTAAAAACTTCCCAACAGATGTTTTCGGTATTTCTTCCATAAAGACAATATCGTCTGGCAACCACCACTTCGCAAACTGTGGTTTTAAAAACTCATATATTTCTTCTTTTGTAACCGTACTATTTTTCTTTTGAACAACGCAGGCAATTGGTCGCTCTTGCCACTGAGGGTGAGGAACTGCAACGACAGCCGCTTCAAATATAGCATCATGTGCCATTAAAGCATTTTCAAGGTCAACTGAGGAAATCCACTCGCCTCCGCTTTTAATAACATCTTTCGTACGGTCAACAATTTTCACGCATCCTTCCTCGTCAACTGTAACAACATCTCCTGTATATAACCAACCATCACGAAAACCTTCGACAGTACGCTCATCGTTATAATAGCTTTCAGCGATCCACGGCGCTCGTAAACATAGTTCTCCCATCTCCGTACCGTCCCACTTCACTTCACCATTTGTACCGACTACTTTCATCTCTACACCAGGTACAAGATACCCTTGCTTTGATCTAATTTCTAATTGCTCTTCATACGATAATTCTGTTTCATAACTTTTTAAACGTGCAAGTGTTACGAGTGGGCTCGTTTCGGTCATACCATATGCATGGATGAACGGAACATTGTGTTTTTGTTCAAATGCTTTAATAACACTTTTCGGTGCAGCTGCACCACCGCATAGTATTCTCGTCATACTAGATAAATCGTAACTATTATTTTCTAACTCTTGTAATACACCAAGCCAAATTGTCGGCACACCGGCAGCTAACGTCACTTTTTCAGATTGGATCATTTCTAATAAAATTTTTGGCGTAAACATCGGTCCTGGAAGAACTTGTTTTGACCCAAACCAAGTAGCAGCGAAAGGAAGTCCCCAAGCGTTCACATGGAACATCGGTACAATCGCCATTGCAGCATCACTTTCCGATAAAGCAGCTGTATCCGCTAAACCGAGTGCCATGCAATGCAGTACAGTACTACGATGCGTATATACAACACCTTTTGGATTTCCTGTAGTCGCTGACGTATAACACATACCAGCAGGTGTATTTTCATCAATATCTTTTACAAATTGGAAAGTTGGATCGCCTTCTTCTAATAGCTTTTCATAATGATATACAGGCTTCAGCGTAGTATTTGGGAGTTCATCTTTATCAGTCATAATAATGTAAGCTTGTACAGTTGATAATTGTGATTGAATATTTTCAACGAGTGGTACGAGATCTTCATCAATAAGTAAAATTCGATCTTCTGCATGCTGAATAATGTATGAAATATGTTGAGGAGATAAACGAATATTAATTGTGTGTAAAACGGAAGCAATACCAGGAATAGCAAAATACGCTTCCACATGCCGATGATGGTTCCATGCTAACGTTCCTACACGTTCACCTTCTTTAATTCCAAGCTTTTTCAACGCACTGGAAAGTCTTCTCGTTCTTTCCCCTAACTGCTTATACGTTAACGTTGTAACTGTATCATGTGTCCGTGAAACAATTTCTTTCTTCGAAAACAGTTTCTCTGCTCTTTCCATCATAGAACTAATTGTTAGCGGTACATTCATCATCATATTGGTTATGTCCCCCTTTAAAACGTTTTCATTTTTCGTTTATTATAGCAGACTTCTACAAATGATTACGACATTTTTCTGTATTTTCCGAATTATTTCTTTGGAAATAATTCAGAACGATAAAAAACATGTTTTGAATACATTGATTCGAAACATGTTTTTTATTTTTTATAAACTATCTACCTTTTTCCTTACTTTCTTTTTCAGTTTAAAAATAAAACGATTACTGTATTCCTTATTTTCTACTAAAATCCGATACGTCTCTAACACTCCTAACACACGTACAAAAAGATAAACTCCGATAGCAATAAGTACAACACAGTACGGATAATACTGCACTAATTCTCCTGAAGTGATATGCTTTTCCTCAAACAAAAACGGTATTGCGCCTGCGGCAATAAAACAAAATCCAACAATCACCACTGCGGCATACTTCTTCTTAATAATCGCATATCTGTTGGTCAATTCTTTTAGAAAGTTTTGATCAAATAGTAGTTCTTCCTTTTTCAATACATTGTATCGACTCTCTTCTATCGTTACAGGTGCCATCATTGCTCCGATCCCAAGCACTGCAATGATAATGACAAGAAACGTAGACATTGTTGCATTTTCTTTAAATAATAAGTACGGTATTGTAGATAAAATAAGCAAGCTAAATCCTAATGCAATATATTTAGAAATTTTTTGTCCATACACTATATACCCTTCTGCCATTTCCTTACTTACATAATAACCATTTTCCTTTTCGTTACTTTGCTCAGCAATTTCTTTTAATAAATAGTCAAGTGATACTTCAAATACATTTCCAATCATTATTAACTTTTCAGTTTCAGGAAAACCTTGACCGTTTTCCCATTTACTAACCGCTTGCCTTGTTGTGTTTAATTTCTCGGCTAACGCTTCTTGAGAAAGACCCTTTTCTTTTCTTAATTTAAAAAGCTTCTCACCAAATCCCATATGTGTGTCCCCCTTCGTTTTCTTAACTAAATTGTATGTAAACATTGCTCTTACCTCTATCTTCCTGCGGTTGCACTTTGTCAACTTACGGTTGCGATTGTGTTATATAGTGGTTTTGTATACGATTTAGCTATTATTCTTCTATGATTATGGCGTTAATAAACCACCCTCTCCTAATAACCAATTATAACAATTAAAGGTAATTATTGTTATAAAAAATCAAAAAACTCCTTTATTCATTTAAAGGAGTTTTAAATATGAAATATTCCAAGAGGAGCTGTTTTTTCTTCCTCCTACTACCTCACAATTTCTTCTATATATTTTTATGTGTCATATAACGAACTATGTACTGTATATGTTTTCATCTCTTTATCTGAGGCATACTCATATATATGTAAAATATTACTCTTATTAACTACCCTAATAAAACCACTACTCAATAATCATAACGGCTTCTGCTTAAACTTTTCATAATGTCGTACTTTTAATGAAAGGATATTTCCGCAGTCTGTACAAATATAAGCATCCACCGGTGAAGATGTGAACATCGTTTCCTTTTTCCGTATTTGTGCATATCCGACAAACTCACCTTCTTGTATGTTTAAGTTAGGTTTTTAGGAAAGGGATTTACCTATAAACCCAAGGGTATTTTAACTATTGTAAGATACTCTTACTTGTAGATAGAGTGTTGCCGTTCACCTCCCTGAATCGTTGTATTCGTCTTGGAGACTGGTACCTCTATCTAATAAGTAGTTTACGAATGAGTTGGATGTTGCTGACCGTTGGTCATTCTTCGTATCTCTAACAAGGCAGTAACGCTTATTAGATTAGAGGATGTACAACTATCTTATAGCTATAAAATAAGGAGTGAACCTCATGTACTATGTCGGAATTGATATTGCCAAATTTAAACACTATGCTTCCATCATTGATCAAACAGGAAAAGCACTAACTAGACCCATTTCGTTTCAAAATCATACGGATGGTGGAAATAAACTTTTAGCCTGGATACATCAATACGTGGATAACCCTACCGATGTATTAATTGGAATGGAGGCAACCGGACACTATTGGCTAGCCCTCTATTCGTTTCTTTTAGAAAAAGGGTTTTCAGTCATTGTATTAAATCCTCTTCAAACCAATGCTTGGAGAAAGGGAACAGAAATTCGAAAGCGTAAAACAGATTCCATTGATGCAACCTTAATTGCAGACGTAATTCGCTTTGGAAGATTTACAGAAACCGCTTTAGCTGATGAAACAATGCTGGCATTAAAACAACTAAGTCGTTTCAGATATTCGCTTGTACATAGCGTGAGTGATTTAAAACGAAAAGCCATTGTGGTATTAGATCAAACATTTCCGGAATACCATACGGTATTCTCTGATATTTTTGGAAAAACATCCTCCGAAATTTTAATGGAATATACCACTCCCAGCGATTTTGAAAATGTCTCAATTGAACAACTAACTGAACTTATGGAAAAAGCTAGTCGGAAAAGAATTGGCGAAAATAAGGCGAAACAACTCCTACAAATCGCGTCCCAGTCCTTTGGTGTAAGATTTTGTAAAGATGCTTTTTCATTTCAATTAAAAATGTTACTCGAACAAATCAAATTTATTGAAGAGCAAATTAAGCATTGTGAACACCAGATGGGAGAGTATTTAGTTGAACTGGACACCCCTATCACAACCATACCTGGGATTGGCCCCATTTTAGGTGCCACAATTCTAAGTGAAATTGGTAATATTCATCGTTTTGATAAACCAGCTAAGCTTGTTGCCTATGCAGGAATTGATGCTTCCATTTCACAATCTGGGCAATATGAAGCATCAAAAGGTAGCATGTCTAAACGTGGCTCTTCACACTTACGACGTGCCTTATTTCAAGCTGCCATATCCGCCTATCGATGTGACCCAGTGTTACAAGCGTTTTATAAAAAAAAGAAAGCACAAGGAAAGCATTATTATGTTTGTATTGGCGCAGTAGCTAGGAAATTGTGTTACATTATTTATGCCATTTTAAAAAGTAATAAACCATATGAAATTCCACCACATATAGAATAAGTTATATACCACTCTCTATTTTTTCAGCCTTTCGATAAAGGCTTATTTCCTATGCTTTTTAAATTGAATACCCATATTTTCACTTTAATTTACAGTTGACTTTTCATAGTTGGTCTCCTATGTTTTGAGAACCACAATTAGAGCATGTCTGCACGGTTTTTTGTTTCATGAGAGCACCACCTTTAATCTGTTTCCACTCCCTTCGACAGCTCACTTCCATTTCCCTTCCAAAAAACCTCTTATTCTCTCACATTTCAACAGGAATCTCAAAACAAAAATCGTATATGTACTATGAAATATATTTATTAACGGAGGAATTTTATGACTACTGTTATGACACTCGATATAGCAACAGAAATTGAAAATGCAGAAATTGATATGCTCTCTTCTAGATTAGAGAGACTACAAACAATAAGCGGAAACCCAATGCAAGTGCAAATGAAAAAATTCGGTAGCGCCACTGCCTTTTCATCAAAAATAATTGCTGGTCCAGCTTTTAATACGGTAAAAGGTATTACAAATGCAGATGCGATTGATGCAATCATTTCTTATTATGAATCACTACAAATCCCTTGTCGTTTTGAAATTACCCCAGCACAAGGTACAACTGAATTATTTCAATACTTATCTCAAAAAGGGTTTTATCAATCTAGCTTCCATACTGCTTTGTATAGTATACCGAGAGAGGGTTCATCACTTCTTCCTTCTAATATTACAATACGAAAACTAAAAGAAAATGAGTTTGATATTTTTGCAGACATTTATGTACGTGGATTTAATATGCCATCCTTTACAAAAGATAGCGTGCGCCAAAATAATGAAATTCTTTACAATGAACCAGGGTGGCATTTTTTCATAGCTGAAGTTCAAAATATCCCTGCTGGTATTGGTGTCCTGTATATAAATAAGGGTGTCGCATCATTAGCTGCTTCTGCTACTTTGCCAGAATTTCAGCGTAAAGGCTGTCATACTGCATTAATTCAAAAACGAATTAAGAAAGCTATTGAATCCAATTGTACTTTAATAGTTGGACAAGCAAGGTTCGGTAGCGGCAGTCAAAATAACATGGAACGTGCTCACATGAAAATCGCTTATACAAAATCAATATGGACCGCAAAAGACATATTATAATTTACTTTATTTCTCCTCCCGTTACATTTTTAAACATTTTATGACAATTCCTTTTCTATCCTATTAATCATTTGAATATTCAAACTAGATTTGTTACGCTATTACTAGATACATCATTCAACTTGCAATATGAAAAGAGAATTCTAATCAAACTACAAGGAGGAGAAATGTATGACTAAACATGATCATGGTTTAAAAGAAAAAGTAGAAGGTGCCATTGATAAGGTAAAAGGTGAAGTAAAAGAAGTTGTTGGGAAAGTAACTGACAATAAGAAATTACAAGCTGAAGGAAAATGGGATAAGGTGAAAGGCACTGCTAAAGATACAGTTGGTAATGTGAAAGAAAAAGTACATGAATATAAGGAACATAAGAAAGAAAAATAAAAAAGAGCCCATCGGCTCTTTTTTTATTTCCCTTCATTTTTCTCTAACACGTATAAATCTTCTTCCATATTCGTTAATTTCTCACTTACAAGCTTTCTTGCATCTCCAATTGCTTGATTGTATGCAAATGGTCCAACTAATTTAATCATTTCTTCTATTAAACGCTCTGCTTGGAAACGCCCAATTTCATCTAGATCTTCTTCCATGAAAAATTGCTGAATTTGCGCTACAAGCTCTTCTTTTTTATCATTTGGTATTTTTATATTCATCATCGTTGTTACTCCTCTATATTTAAGATAATATCTTCCTTAACTCTACCATAGAAAAACGATTACCAGGACAGCTTTTTGTAACTCCTTCTAACTCCCTATGACCTAGTATATTTTCTTTCTTTACAGCAAATTGCTTCATAAACATTTTGCATAAAGAATATAATGCATTCACTTGCGGGGGAGTGGGATCATATTTATCGAAATTTCCCGTCATACATATTCCAATTGTATGACGGTTATGGTCTTTCGCGTGCGCTCCAATATGTAAACCTCGCCCTTCCACTACAGTTCCATCCTTTTCGATAAAATAGTTGTAACCAATTCCGCTCCACCCCCTTACAGTTTGATGAAATTCATGCGTTTTATACACGTCCCATCCATCTTCAGCTGTATGGTGAATAATCAGTTTGTTTACTTTTTCTAAAGGAACTAATTCATCTTGAAATGTTAGATTGACACGTTTAATTTCCATTTGAACTGCCTCCTCTTAAAAATCAATCATAATAATCGTTTTATCATCTGGCCTTATTCTCTTTTCCGCTTCTAGCTCTTCAATAATTGCTATATATTCGTTTATACTATTCTTTCTTATATATGCAACAGTTTGTTCTAATGACCAATCTGGGTGAAATAACCCGTCTGAACAAATAAAAATCCCACTCACTTCATCTGTATGTAATTCACCATGTTGTAAATAATGTATCGCTTCTTTCATTCCATTTGCAACTGAATAACCATTTGGCATATTTGCAAGATAACGATTGTATTTTAACTGTTCTCGAACATCTTGAAAAACATATTCTTCTGGTACAGATAACCCTTTTTTACGATCTTCTTCCCTCTTCTTTTTTGCTCTTTTACTAATTCCTTCAACTGTGTCTTTCGTTAATACTTGCATCGTTCCATTTTGAAAAGTTGCGACAATCATACAGTCCCCAAGCTGCGCATATTCAATTTTCTCACCAACTATTTGGACTGCCGCGATACATGTGCACCACAAATGCTCTTTTTTTCTCGTGTCTACTTCATATTCTAACATTTTGCTTTGCAATGCTTCATTTGCTTTGGCAACTGCAAATTGTAAACTATGATTCTCTCGTAATACAGTAAAATAACTTGCAAATAAATGCGAAGCGATGTATGCTCCATTATGTCCCTTTTCATCACGAAACGGGACAAGTGGTGTTGCACCGTCACATACACCATAAATCTTTTTTTCTTTATTACAAAAATAAGAATCCTCACATTCTTGCTTCAACGGGCTTTTCTGTTGATATGTTTTTATCTTCACAACTGTATCCCCTTTCAAATGATAAAATACTCAAATTCTTTTGATTAATCTAATTTACCTAAATAAACTGTTTTTACCCAAAACTTTCAATATCATATATAATCTTGAAATAATATGAATTTTTCAGTGAAGGACGGGAAAGAAATGGTCAGATTCCTTGGTGTTATTATCGGTTCTATTATTATTGCGGTTGCCTTTAATCTTTTCCTTATCCCCCACAAAATTTTAAGTAGTGGAATTGGCGGAATTGCTATTATTTTAGGGATTGTAACCCCTGTAAACACAGGCATTATTAACTTTGTATTAAACTTACCTATCCTTATTTTAGGGTACATAGGTCTTGGGAAAAAAGTAATTTTTAACACAGTTGTCTCTGTAGTTGTATTATCTGTTGCATTATACTACGTTCCAGTAAAAGTCGTAGCAACAGATCCATTGTTATCTTCTATCTTCGGAGGTGTAATCGCCGGAGCTGGTATTGGTCTTGTTTTTAACTGTAATGGATCCACTGGTGGATTTGATATTATCGGTATGCTTTTATCCCGCAAGCGAGACATTAAACTTGGCGGATTCCTTATTATTTTAAATGCAGTCGTTGTAATAATCGCAGGATTCTTCTTCACCTGGGATGTTGCACTTACAAGCTTACTTTCAATTTATGTAACTGGTAAAGTAATTGATGCTGTTCATACAAAACATCGTAAAGTTACACTTATGTTTGTAACAAATGAAGCAGAAAAAATGAAAAAACAACTTCTTTCAACTGTTGTACGTGGAATAACGTTACTTGATGGCGAAGGTGCTTATTCAAGCGAGAAAAAGCGTGTACTTATGACCGTCGTTTCTCGTGAAGAATTAGCAAGTATGAAACTAACAATTTCTGAAATCGACCCGAATGCATTCGTTAATATTACAGAAACTGTAGAAGTGTTAGGACTTTTCAGAAGAAGTTAAAGACTAGGTGGGAATCCACCTAGTCTTTATTTTGCATAAATTCAATTCGGTTTCCAAATGGATCTGACACGTAAAATCGAATTACATCTGGCCGTGCATAATCATCAATCACTTTAACACCTTGCTCTATAAGTGTTTGCTTAAATTCATTAATTTCATTCACATAAAAAGCTGGATGAGCCTTTTTAGCTGGTGTAAAGTTCCGCTCGACACCAATATGGATTTCTTGATTTCCGCATTTAAACCAACATCCACCTCGTTTTTTCAACTCTTCTGGCTTTGGAATTTCTTCCATACCAATCGTATTCCCATAAAAATCACGCGCCTCTTCTTCACACCCTACAGGTGCAGCTACTTGCACGTGATCAATCCCTTGAATATAATTTTTCATTTTCTCTCCCCCTCCTCTACCCTAATGTTATACGGAAAACAACCGTCTGTAACTTACAAAAGGTTTATAAAACAATATAAGCTCCCCTTATTACCATCCTGCATTCACCTTGCAAAAAATAAAAAAAACAAAATTTATTCTATAACTTCCATTTTTTATAGAAATACACATTACATCTATATTATAGTTATGAATAGACAAATCTTTTTAGATGCTATTTGTACGGAGGAACTATTATGAGTCGTAAAAAATATTCACCAACTCAAAACAAACGTCATCCGAACATTTCTAGACGTTTGCGAAACCATATACAAGATCGTTCATTAACAGAAATGTACGCATCTCTGTTCGAACACAATCCTGATAGTATTATTTCATTAAATTTAGAAGGAGTTATTCTACATATAAATCCTTCTGCCGAAAGAATATTAGGTTACACTTCTTTAGAATTAGAACAGAAAAATATTACCTCTATTTTAGAAGCCCATATTTCTGAGCAAGTATTACAAAATATAAAGAATACTGAAGCGGATAATCAACAAGAGTATATCTTATCTATTTATCATAAAAATGGATTCTTATTAGATGTTGTGACAAAACTAGTTCCTATTTTTGTTCAAAATCGTCTTACTGGCGTATATGCTATTATGAAGCCGCTTGAAAAATCAGAAAGAATTGAGAATATGCTAAAAGAAAGTGAGAAGAGATTACGTACATTAGTAAACTCCATGCCTGCGTTTGTTATTTTTAAAGATCATGAAGGGCGCTGGCTTGAGGCAAATGATTACGCACTTTCTTGCTTCAATTTCCATCATGTACCTTACCACGGGAAAAAAGATAGCGAACTCATTCAATATAATGAAGCATACCGAGAAGCTTTTTTACATTGTGAAGAAATCGATGAACTAGCATGGCAACAAAGACAAATTCTTCATGGCGAGGAATTTATTATACATAGAGATGATTTCGATCTAATCTTAAGTATATCAAAAGTTCCGCTTTATCATCCTGATGGTTCTCGCAAAGGTCTTATCGTGATGGGGAGAGATGTTACTGAGCTAAAAGAAACTGAAAAGTTACTACGAAAATCAGAGAAGCTGTCAGTAGTCGGACAACTGACAGCTGGAATTGCCCATGAAATTCGAAATCCACTCACTTCTCTAAAAGGTTTTCTAACGTTGCTCCTCCCTGAAATAAGTGAGGAGCAGAAATGGTATATCGATGTTATGTTAAGTGAGATTTCACAAATGGAATCCATCACGAGTCAATTTATGGCGATGTCTAAGCCACAAGTATTATCTATCCAAACTTGTAACATACAAACTTTAATTGAAGAGGTAGTTACATTTATTTTACCGACTGCAATTATGCATAGCGTTCATATCATCATGGATCATTTTGATTACGTATATGATATTCAATGTGACGGTAACCAATTAAAACAAGTTTTTATAAACATATTAAAAAATGCGATAGAAGCAATGCCAAATGGCGGAAATATTTTCATCCAAACAAAACCATTAGAGGATAATTTCATCTTAATACGAATTATCGATGAAGGTTGCGGCATTCCTGAAGATCGTATCTCCCGTCTAGGCGAACCTTTTTATAGTTTAAAAGAAAAAGGCACAGGACTAGGATTAATGATGTGTTACAAAATAATTGAAGAACATCATGGTAGATTACACATTTCAAGCGAATTAAATAAAGGTACGATTGTTGATATTGAGCTACCACTTTCTTCATCTCATCTTGCAATCCAGTCTTAAATAAAAAAGAAGCATCTGCTAATCGTTAGCAGATGCTTCTTTTTTAAAATGCTTTGTCATACCACTCTTTTGCTTTTTCTACTTCACCCATCGTTAATTGATGCCCTCGATTTTCCCAATGCATTGTTACATTCGCATTTGCATTTTCTAATAGTACCTTCAATTCCTCTGACTCTGCTGATGAACAAATTGGGTCATTTGTCCCAGCAGCAATAAACACAGATTTCCCTGCTAAATTTGCTAATTGAATTCCTCTTCTTGGTACCATTGGGTGATGAAGCACAGCACCTTTCAATGCATTTTCGTAATGGAATAATAAGCTTGCTGCGATATTTGCCCCATTCGAATAACCGATAGCTACAATGTTATTTCTATCGAATTTATATTCTTTAGCCGCTTCATCTAAAAATTCATTTAATTCCTTCGTACGGAAAATTAAATCCTCTTCATCAAAAATGCCCTCTGCTAATCGGCGGAAGAAACGCGGCATCCCATTCTCTAACACATTTCCCCTAACGCTTAATACCGACGCTTCCGGATCAATTATTTCTGCAAGTGGTAGTAAATCTAATTCATTACCACCTGTGCCATGAAGTAATAACAACACTGGTTTTGACGTATCTTTTCCTTTTTGAAAAACATGTTTCATCATAATCCTGTTCCCCCTCCAATCACTTTAATCTAAATTTCTCACTTCAAATGGTAAAAGCGTTTGTTCAATCTGTTTTCTATGTTGTTCATATTGTTCCGGTAACTTTAATTCCTCACCCATCGTCTCTAACGATTCATCATGAGCGAAACCAGGAGGATCTGTTGCAATTTCAAATAAGATTTCACCATGTTCTCTAAAATAAATCGCGTTAAAATAATTTCGATCTTGTACAGGAGTTACGTGATATCCAAAACGCGACACATACTCTTTCCAGTCTAGCTGATCAGCATCATCACTCGCTCTCCAGGCAATATGATGAACTGTGCCAACGCCCATTTGGCCACGACCGATTGTTGATAATTTCAAATCAATAATATTTCCAATGTCAGCAGAAGAACGGAATCGAACAAATTCGCCCTCTTCTCCAATTTTTTCAAGACCCATAATATGTTCTAACAATTCAGCTGTTTTTTGAGGCTGTGCAGATAAAAGAACAGCACCTCCAAACCCTTTAATTGCTACTTCTGGTGTAACTTCTCCAAAACTCCAATTGTTTAATTCGCCTGCTTCTCTTTCAACTAATTCTATATGCAAACCATGCGGATCATCAAATTCTAAATACTGCTCTCCAAAACGAGTCATTTTTGTATACGAAACATCGAATTTTTCTAATCTATTTTCCCAAAACCCCATTGTACCTTTTGGTACAACGTAAGACGTAATTCCTACTTGACCGTCCCCAATAATACCTTGACGAGCACCTGCCCATGGGAAAAACGTAATAATTGTTCCAGGCTTTCCTCCTTCATTTCCAAAATAAAGATGGTACGTACCTGGATCATCAAAATTCACTGTTTGTTTCACTAAACGTAACCCTAATACACCAGCATAAAAGTCTACATTTTCTTGTGGATGCCCTACAATCGCTGTAATGTGATGGATTCCCATTGTTTTCTTTTCCATTTCTTCCACTCCTTTTTTATTTCATTATAAAAATTCTTTTACATTTAAATTCATTATTCATTTTGTCCATGCTACAAAGTAAAATTCATTATTCATTTTGTCCATGCTACAAAGTAAAATCCGTTATAATAATTTTATCTCGAATTCGAGATATTAATTACAAAATTACACATTAGCGTCTAACTTATCGGGATTATCTCGATTTCAAGATAGTTTCCAAAAAACATTTACTCACTCTAAAATCATAATAAAACTTGATTTAGAATATCATTTATCTCAACCTCAATACTTATTATAAGTTACTTACTTTTCTTTGTCAATAAGTTACTTATTTCATTTAAAAAGAAAAGAGAGTAAACGTTATTCACCGTCTACTCTCTTTTCAAATCATTTCGTTTCTTCTTCCAGTACTGCTTCCATCTCATTAAATTCACGATGAACTGCCTTAACGGGTTCTTTCGTTAATAAACTTACAACGATAACAGTTAATAAACTACAGAAGAATCCAGGTACCATTTCATACATAATTGCTTTTAAACTTGGAATTTGTACCCATGCTATAACAACTACTGCACCGACAATCATACCAGCAAGAACGCCCCATTTGTTCGTTCTCTTCCAATATAAACTTAATAAAATAGCGGGTCCAAATGCTGATCCAAATCCTGCCCAAGCATATCCAACAAGCGTTAAAATTGTATCACTCGGATGATACGCTAAAACAACTGCAATCATCGCTACAACTAATACTGACAGCCTACCGATAAATACAAGTTCTTTATCACTTGCATTACGACGGAAAAATGTTTTATAGAAATCTTCCGTTACTGCACTTGAAATAACAAGTAATTGTGAGGAAATACTACTCATAATCGAAGCCAAAATAGCTGATAATAAAAATCCTGTAATATACGGATGGAATAAAATATTTGAGAATGTTACAAAGACCATTTCTGGGTCTTGTAATGTCGCATTATTTTTAGCATAATAGGCGATACCAATTAGACCAGTAAGCATTGCACCTATAATTGAAATCGTCATCCAACCGATACCGATTCTACGAGAAGTTTTTAAATCTTTAATAGAGGTAATTGCCATAAAGCGGACAATAATATGTGGTTGACCAAAATATCCAAGGCCCCCTGCTAAAAAGGAAATAATCCCTAATACTGTAGTCCCTTTAAACATATCCAAATGCGATGCATCGACTTGCTTAATCGTATTAAATGTTTCTGTTACACCACCGACATCCGTAAAAGCAACAATTGGCACTAATACAAGCGCAATAAACATAATACAACCTTGCACAAAGTCCGTCCAACTTACGGCTAGAAAGCCACCGAATAGTGTATACGCAACAACGACACCCACTGTTACAAATAAACCAATTTTATAATCAAGGTTAAAAGAATTTTCAAACAAACGTCCACCTGAAACTAAACCAGCCGACGCATAAAATGTGAAAAATACTAAAATGACGATAGAGGAGACAAAACGAAGTATTTTCGTACGATCTTTAAACCGATTCTCTAAAAAGTCTGGAATCGTAATTGAATCATTTGCCACTTCTGTATACGTTCGTAAACGCGGGGCAATGATTAAATAGTTTGCATACGCACCTATTAATAAACCTATCGCAATCCATACACTTGATAATCCTGTTGCATACATCGCACCAGGTAATCCCATTAGCATCCAACCACTCATGTCAGAAGCACCAGCTGATAAAGCTGTAACTGCTGGACCGAGTCCCCTCCCGCCTAACATATAATCTGATAAATCGGATGTCTTCTTATAAGACCAATATCCGATATACAACATACCTGCCATATAAATAGCAAGCGATACCATAATTTCAATCTTCACCAAATCTCTCCCTTAGTCCATAAGCCATTCAAAATTTCGAAAAATGACTTTTTCTATTTTCTTGTTTTCGCTTATGGTTCCCTACCTTAACAAACATTTTTTGTTCTTTCAAGTGAACGAGCACTTTTTATTACATGTGAAAACCTTTATAAACGCCTTTATCCCAGTGGATTACAATGATTTTTTAAGGAATTAAAGTAATAATATTCAGAAAATTAAACGGTGTTTTTTCACACCTTATTTTCATTCGTTTACCCGATAAATTTTAAAAGAAAAAAGCCATACAAATGTATGACTTTTAGCTTATTGACGTCTCAATTTTCTCTTTCTCTACATATACTTTACGAAATTTCATATAACATCCAATACGCCAAGGTACTATATAACAAACCGCAAGAGTGTAGAAAAGAATGCCGATTGACTTTGGATCTAGACCTTGTAAATGTCTTCTAAAATAAGCACGTAAAAGAACGATAACTAAAAATGTAGCAATAAAAGCGATACTTTTTTTTGCATAAATTTGACCATCTTCTCTGACTTCATACCCACTTAAAATAATAAGTGGAATTGACAATAGCAGTCCGATCCCAGCAGCTATACAAATTTGCCAACCAGCAAGTTGTATCGGTGCTGCGTATAAAGAAAAACCTGGTAATAAGAAAAATAATGGCAATAGTAGTCGTCTTCCTTTATTATTAATTGGTCGATTCATAGAGCGCATGCGTCTAAATATAACGAGCCCTATGACGAGTAAAAAAATTGTAATACTGTAAGAACCTTGTTGCAAGTGAATCTCTCCCTAAAAATAGTCATTTTTAAAAATACTTCCCTATTATAATCCTAATTTTTCCAAAAATATGATTATTCCTTAAAAAAATCTTACATATCAAATATACTTTTAGGTTTGATTTACTATAGGAAACAATTCCGAAAGAGGAACTACTCTCCCCACCTCGTCTTTAAACACAATATGCTCTCTAGTTAAATGGCGCGGGCTCTTCACTCCCGCCGCTGCCGCTAATGAAAATAAACTATATCTCATACTAATAATATAATTCATGACTCGCCACTTCTTCTCATACGGATCTAACGCTTTTTGATAATGCGGATTCGTCGTGGCTACACCAGATGGACATTGGCCAGAATTACATTGAAGGGCCATAATACAGCCGCTTGCCATCATAAATCCGCGGGCTGAACTTACAGCATCCGCCCCAATCGCTAAAGCAATCGCTACTTTATCTGGTGTGATTAATTTACCCGATGCAAATACTTTAAACTTGTTACGAACACCATAATGGTTTGCTGTATCAATAAATGTAAGTAATGCTGGAATAAGCGGCAGTCCCATACAATCTGCCATCGATTTATACGTTGCCCCTGACCCGCCTTCTGAACCGTCTATTGTAATAAAATCTGGATAAATGTTTAGTTCTTTCATTGTTTTTATTAAATCTTTCAAAGGCTTCTGCTGACCAATTACAATTTTCATTCCAACTGGTTTACCGCCGCTTTCTTGCAACTGTTGAATAAAATAAAGTGTATCCGCTGCATTCTTTAAAAATGAAAATCGATTCGGTGAATTAATCGTCTCTCCCTTTCGGACGTTGCGAACAAACGCAATTTTCTCATTTACTTTTTGCCCCTCTAAATGACCACCACGTATTTTAGCACCTTGCCCAAATTTCAATTCGAATGCTCTAATATTACTTTCTTTCACTTTCTCCATGAATTTTCCCATTGAAAAATTACCGTCTTCATCACGGTATCCAAATAACCCTGGACCAATTTGCGCAACGATATTCGCTCCTGTATGTAAATGTTCTGGAATAACGCCACCTTCACCCGTATTAATCCACGACCCGCCTGCCATTTTTGCTCCAAGACCACTCGCTAAAATATAATTTTCTCCAATCGCACCATAAGAAGTCGCAGATGCACCAAACATGCCATGTAGCTTCCACGGATATTTACGGTTCTCACCGACTATAATTGCATCATCTTCTTCGTACAGCCAAAGATTCGTTGTATCCGCTGTCAATTTTTCTCTTCTTGAAAATAACCCTTCTTTATGAATCACGTACTTTTTACCTTCTCGCTCTTGCGTGAGATTCACACTTAATTCCTCCGTTAATATCGGAAATAATGTATTAGCAATATAATATCCAGAAGCTTCAAAATCTCGTTTTGATCCAAAACCAAGTATTTCAGAGCGATATTTCGCTAAAAACATAACACTTTGAAAATCATAACGTGAGAAAGGCTTTCCATCCGTATCATGATCAAACCAATATTGTCGAAATTCAGGCCCTATCTTTTCCAGTAAGTAGCGCATTCTTCCTAAGTACGGATGTAATTTTAAAATAGAATGATGTGTTCGTTTTTTTATAAAAAATGTAATGATAAAAAAGACGATTAAAAGCAACATTAAAAATAGTAATATACTAATAATAACGAGTAGCGTTTCACTCATCCCGCTTCCCCCTATGAAATTCCATAATAAAAAGAGAACACTAGATGTGTTCTCCTTTTATCTTTATTCATACTAACGTAACAAGATGCTCTTTCGCGTCATATTCAACTAAACTTTCAGCGTGTTTAATTCGATGAACAAAGTCTGGATTAGCAATTAACGGTCTTCCGAATGCCGCTACATCAATCGTTCCTTCTTGCAACGCTTCTTCGGCCTCTTTCGGATTTAAATTACCAACCCCAACAATCGTACCATCCCAATATTTTCTTACTAGTTGATGAAAATTCTTTCCGTCAGCAATCTCTTGGGTATAATTCATCGTTGAAGGATGGATCATCGTTAATCCAACCTCTTTAAACATATTTATGAACGTTTCAATTGCAAACTCAGGGTTTTCCCACATATAAGTAGGATTATCACCTTTGAAAGCAGAGAAACGAAGAAGTGTTTTATTAGCTCCAACAGCTTCTATTACAGCTGCCGTTACTTCTTTCATAAACGTTAACCTTTGTTTTAAATCACCGCCATATTTATCTGTTCGCTTATTCGCAAACTCATACGTAAATTGATCGATTAAATATCCGTGTGCACCGTGAATTTCTACTCCATCAAATCCAGCTTCGATCGCATTTTTCGCAGCTTGTGCGTATTGATCGATCACTTCTTGTATTTCTTCTAACGTCATTGCTTCTGGCATATCAAACGGTTTACGAAAGCGTGGAACATTTCCCTCTGCAGCGATAGCCGACGGCGCTTGTGGCATTTGACCACCAATTATTTCATGATGACTCATACGCCCAACATGCCATATTTGAGCAATAATCGTCCCGCCTTCTTTATGTACTGCCTCTGTAACAGGTTTCCAAGAATCGATTTGTTCTTGTGTATAAATACCTGGTACTCCTGGGTTTCCTTTTGCTCTCGGACTAATGACAATTCCTTCTGTAATAATTAGTCCAATTCCATCCGCAGCACGTTTTCTGTAGTACTCCACTACATCCGCACCAACTACTCCAGTCTCATTATCTGCAAAGCATCTTGTCATCGGTGCCATCGCTATACGATTACGAAGAGACCAAGCTCCAACTTGAATTGGATCAAACAACTTTGTTTCTTCAACGTTTCCAAAAAATCCCCCAGCATTTACATTTGTTCCTTCATAAATACTCGCTGCTTTATTACTTGAACTTGTCATTTTTCTTCCCCCTAAAAAATCTTACTATAATCGCATCATACTTACTTTTAGATAGTAACGTCAATTTTTACGACTTTAAAATAAAAAAATCGAATATTCAAAAAAACAAAACGCTATAAATAATATTAAAAAGGTTTCCTTAGGAGGAAACCTTTTTTGTTGACCATATATGGCTGTCAATTCGTTTATCTCTTTAATAAAAAAGCACCTTATCAATAGAAGTGAAAATGGTTCAGTATTCTTCTAAAAATAATAACTTATATACCTAAAACAATGAAAGCCCTACCTCTCTTTCATCCTTACGGCTCCTCGTCCGTGCCAGTGTGAATCAGGATTGCAAAAATCAAGTAACTATTTTATCGAAGTATTCAATTAAACTTCGAACATTCATAAATGAAATTAAAAAATAAAAATGGATTTGATTGTAGTAATAACAATAGAGGTAATGCTCTAAAAGTGGTTTGAAAGAGTTGAATGTCTTTGAAATGATAAATTTTCTATAATTATGTTCCCAAAAAATTCAAGATCTTTTTTGGGATATAATACATTATTTGTAATGAACCTTAACAAAAGCTTTTTATCTGATTTTCTGTGATACCTTCAATTAATCCCAGTTCACTAATCAAAAATTCATATGCGTTATCTAACATCTTCTTTTCGCTTGCATTAAGTGCTTTTTCTTTCTGTATACGCATTAAATCACGCACAACTTCAGCACCTTCTTGCATTTTACCCGTCTTTATTTTATCAGTGTTCAATTTATACCTTTGTTTCCACGTAAGTAATCTATCTGATTCCCCATGTTGAAAAATATCCATTATGTGTGCTAATGCGGTTATATCCGTAACTGGACGTATATTCGAATTCAATATTCTCTCTGCTGGAATCATTAGTTCCATATTACTAGCTGACATTTTTATAACATAATACTGTTGTTTTTCTCCTGAGATTTCCTTCTCTTCTATGGCTTTAATTATACCTGCTCCCTGCATTGGATAAACAATGTTATCGCCAATTTGAAACAAATAATCCACCTCCATATATGGTAACCTTCTCAAGCTTAACATACTTTTAGTTTTTTAGCAAAATTTTTATTTTATCATAAAATTATTTTACACGTCAACACTTCAGAAGCAAGAAATTAAATTTACACAATAAACTATAAAAATCGCAATTCCATTAACGGTTCCACACACATTCATTCTCTTTTAATACAAAAACACATCACTACATTTAAGTAGTGATGTGTTTTCAGGCTGTGGAGAAAGTCTTCTCCACAGCCTGTTTTTGTGTCTGAACCTCTTTTTATGTGTCAACACTGATAAAAAAGAGGAAAAGGAGAGATTTTTTATGATGGGTGCTTTAAAAAATCATCGTGATGAGCGTGTATCTGTTTCTGTAGAAGAGTTGGTTCCACAAGATCATTTCCTTCGTGCAATTGAAGCGACAATTAGTTTTGATTTTATTGAAGAGAAGTTACGCCCTTATTACTGTGAAAACAATGGACGCCCGTCCATTCATCCTATTGTTTTATTTAAGATGATGTTTATTGGATATTTTTACGGTATTCGTTCTGAGCGTCAATTGGAAAAGGAAATTAAAACGAATATTGCCTACCGTTGGTTTTTAGGGTTTTCTCTATCGGATACTATTCCGGATCACTCTACAATCAGTTGGAATCGTCGTACTCGTTTTATTCATACAAATATTTTCGAAGAAATTTTTGATGAGATTGTGAGACAAGCGACGGAGCACCGGATGGTAGGAGGACGTGCACTGATGACAGATTCTACACATATTAAGGCCAATGCCAATAAAAATAAATTTGTACATAAATATAAAAAAGAAAAAGCAAAGTTTTATATAGACGAGCTAGAAGCTGCGGTAATCGAAGATCGTGAGGTACATGGAAAAAAGAATTAAAACCTAGAAAGGAAAGTGATACCCCTACCAAAAAAACTCGTATAAGTACAACGGATCCAGATAGTGGATTTTTAATGAGAGATGGAAAACCAAATGGTTTTCATTTCTTGGATCATCGTACGACTGATGCGAAGTACAATATTATTACAGATACCTATGTAACGGCTGGAAATATGGCAGATTCCGAGCCGTATTTAGCACGCCTCCAAGCTCAGATTGATAAATTCGACTTCAAAGTAGAAGCTGTTGCCCTTGATGCTGGCTATTTTACAGGATATATCTGTAAGAAACTATCAGAACGGAATATATTTATGGTGATGGGGTATCGCCGATTTGGAAAACGGAATAAAGAAGTACCGAAAAGCCAATTTAAATATGTAGAAGAAATGAATGTTTTCGCTTGTCCGATGGGATGTATTCTAGAATATGTAACAACTGATCGTGAAGGATACCGTCAATACAAATCGAATCCAGAAGACTGCGCTGTTTGTCCGTTACGTGAGGTGTGCTTTTCAAAGAAACAAAAACAAAAAGTTATCACTCATCATGTGTGGGAGAAATATAAGGATATTGCTAGAAAAAACAAGCTAACAGCTACAGGGAAAAGGTTGTATAAAGTACGCTGTTCCACTATAGAGCGAAGCTTTGCAGACGCCAAAGAACTACATGGCTACCGCTATGCCCGGTTTCGAGGGCTGAAGTCTGTCCAAATGCAAGCTTATCTCACCGCAGCTTGTCAAAACATGAAAAAAATAGCCCTCCACCTGACCAAAAAGGGTCAGGTGGAGGGCTATTTTTTAAAATTCTATTATTTTATGTTGTTTTTATTCGCTAAAATCAAAAAAGATTCCAGAGTGTTGGGAACCCTAAAGGGTTTCCCAACACTCTGAAAACACATCACTACATTTAAGTAGTGATGTGTTTTTGTTAAGGCATAAATAAAGATCTACTTTTCCGTCTATATACTAACTTGCTTACTAACCGTTTCCCTCGCTAAAAGAAAACTCATAATCACTTGCGCTGCTACTCTACTCGTCATATCTCTGAAATCAAGAGTTGGATCAATCTCTACTATATCCATCCCTTGAACGAGCGGTTCTTTACCAAGGAATTCAATCGCATCTAGTAAAGTCGTACTATCCATTCCACCAGGCCCAATTGCTGGACAACCTGGTGCAAACGCTTGGTCTAGCACATCCATATCAAGAGAAATATAAATAGAAGTCACACCTTGATTTCTTAATAATTCAATACTTTCCGTGATAATATCTTTTATTTCTCGCTCTCGTACGTCTTTCATTGTATACACTGTTACACCATGCTCTATTGCATATTCATGGTACGCACGTGCATTAGAAAAATTACGAATTCCAATTTGAACAAGTTGTTTCCCTGTAATGACATCATTTTCTAGTAAACTACGGAATGGTGTACCATTTGACGGGCCTCCATCATCTAAATTACGTAAATCATGATGAGCATCAAATTGAATAATCCCGACCTTTCCTTTACTGTTTGCAAAGCCTGTTATACTCGGAAAACTAATCGAGTGGTCACCACCAAGAACGATTGGTATCATGTTCGGATTTACTTTCGTTACATGACCAACTGTTTTCGCAATTCGGTTATGACTTTCTTTTATATCCGTCACATGCATCGTAATATCGCCGCAATCATATAAGACACTTTCTTTCATATCGTGTTCTTCTGTAATTGCATATGTGCTGTATGCATCTAACATCGCACGAATTGTCTTTGGAGCAAAACTCGCTCCTGAATGACTAATAGATGGTTTAGAAAGGGGTGCTCCAATTAAGGCAGCACCGAATATTTCTACACCTTCCTCCCAATCTTTAATCATCTCACTCCATTTTGTCACTTCACGATCAATAAACTTTGCGTTTTTCTTTAAATAGTGGCCGTGCTCCACGATTGTTCACCTCTTGTATATGCAATATTACCATTCTTCCATACTGTATTCACATGACTTACGCCGTAATGATACGGTACGTAAGCATAATTGTAAGCATCCCATAAAACTAAATCTGCCTTACGACCAACTCTAATTTTCCCAGCTACATCACCACGGTTAATGGCATATGATGAGTTAACCGTTACGGCATTCCAAACTTCTTCTGGTGTCATTTTCAGTTTTAGCATCGCAATGCTCATAATAAGCTGAATATTTTCAGTTGGACAGCTACCTGGGTTAAAGTCTGTAGCTAACGCAACTGCAACACCTTCATCAATCATTTTACGACCACGAGCAAAGCTTTCTTTATTTAAATAGAAAGTTGTTCCTGGTAATAATGTTGCTACTGTATTCGAGTTTGCAAGCATTTCAATCCCTTTATCAGAAGCGCCAACTAGATGGTCTGCTGATGCTGCACCGATTTCTGCCGCTGCTTCCGCACCACCAAGAGGGTCGATTTCATCTGCATGAATTTTCACATCAAAGCCAAGCTCTTTCGCTTTTAATAAAAATTCTTTTGATTCTTCTACTGAGAACACACCTGTTTCACAGAAAATATCAACGAATTCCGCCAATTGTTTCTCTTTCATTTCTGGTAATAGGTCTAACATCCATTGTAAAAATTCTTTCGATCTACCTTTATATTCTTTCGGAACTGCATGAGCACCTAAAAATGTGGAAACTAAATCGATTGAATGCTCTTTTTGTAATTGTGCAGTTGCCTCTAATTGTTTCCATTCCGTCTCATCATCTAATCCGTAACCACTCTTCGCTTCTACAGTTGTAACGCCGAAAGATAGCATACGGTCTAAATGGAATTTCGCTTTTTGAACAAGTTCTTCTTTCGACGCCTGTTTCGTTGCATTTACAGTTGAAAGAATACCTCCGCCTTGTTCTAAAATTTCTAAGTACGGAACTCCTTGTAATTTTAGCGCAATTTCATTTTCACGAGATCCACCAAATACAAGATGGGTATGCGGATCAACAAGACCAGGAGAAACCATTTTCCCCCCGCAATCAATAACTTCTTTCGCTTGTAATCCTTTCGCTTCTTCCGCTGTTCCAACGAAAGTGATTACACCATTTTCAATTCCAACCGCACCGTTTTCGATAACAGGAAGCGTGTTCATCGCTTCTCGTCTTAACAAGCCATCTTCTTGATCCATTGTTAGTAATTGACCGATATTTATTAGTAAAGTGTCCAGCATGTTTTCTCCTCCTTATTTCATCATTGGAATGTTAACGCCTTTTTCTTTCGCAGTTTCCACAGCTAAGTCATATCCAGCATCCACGTGACGAACAACACCCATACCAGGGTCAGAAGTTAATACGCGCTCAATACGTTTTGCTGCTGCTTCTGTTCCATCTGCAACAATAACCATTCCAGCGTGAAGTGAATAACCCATACCAACGCCACCACCGTGGTGAACAGATACCCAGCTCGCACCGTTTACACTATTAATTAATGCATTTAAAATTGGCCAGTCAGCTACTGCATCACTACCGTCTTTCATCGCTTCTGTTTCACGGTTTGGAGATGCTACTGATCCGCAATCTAAATGGTCACGACCAATAACAATCGGTGCTGATAATTCACCATTTGCAACCATTTCATTAATGATGCGACCAAATTTCGCACGCTCACCGTAACCTAACCAACAAATACGTGATGGAAGTCCTTGGAACTCAACTTGTTGACGTGCCATACGAATCCAGTTACATAAATGTTCATTATCAGCGAACTCACGTAAAATTACTTCGTCTGTTTTATAAATATCTTCTGGATCACCAGAAAGTGCTACCCAGCGGAATGGCCCTTTTCCTTCACAGAATAATGGACGAATAAATGCTGGAACGAATCCTGGGAAATCGAAAGCATTTTTCAAACCTTCATCGAAAGCAACTTGGCGAATGTTATTTCCATAATCAAATGTAATTGCACCTTTTTCTTGCATCGCAAGCATCGCTTCCACATGTTTTGTCATACTTTCTTTTGATAATTGTACGTAACGTTCTGGATCTTTTTCACGAAGTTTCGCTGCTTCTTCTAATGTGTAACCTACTGGAATATAACCGTTTAATGGATCATGAGCAGATGTTTGATCTGTAACTAAATCTGGCGTAATATCACGCTTCACTAGTTCTGGTAAAATCTCTGCCGCATTTCCTAGCAAGCCAATTGAAATTGGTTCTTTCTTCTCTTTATACTCGTTCGCAACAGTTAATGCTTCTTCTAATGATTCTGTATACATGTCACAATATCTCTTTTCAATACGACGATCGATGCTACGCTTATCAACATCAATAGCAATGACAACACCGCCGTTCATCGTTACAGCAAGAGGTTGTGCACCACCCATACCACCTAAACCAGCAGTAAGTGTTAATGTACCTTTTAATGAACCGTCGAAATGTTGACGAGCTGCTTCACCAAATGTTTCATATGTTCCTTGTAGAATCCCTTGTGTTCCAATGTAAATCCAGCTACCAGCTGTCATTTGTCCGTACATCATAAGACCTTTTTTCTCTAGTTCTCGGAAGTGATCCCAGTTTGCCCATTTTGGTACTAAGTTTGAGTTCGCTAACAGAACGCGAGGTGCATCTTCATGTGATTTAAAAATGGCAACTGGTTTTCCTGATTGAACAAGTAACGTTTCATCGCTTTCTAACGTTTTTAATGAATCTACAATCGCCTGATAGCTTTCCCAGTTACGAGCTGCACGGCCAATTCCGCCATACACAACTAATTCTTCTGGTTTTTCAGCAACTTCCGGATCTAAATTGTTCATTAGCATACGAAGTGCAGCTTCTTGCACCCACCCTTTCGTTTGTAACTCTGTACCTCTTGGCGCGCGAATTGTTTGTTGTACTTTTTCCATTTCAATCTCTCCCTTTTCTCATTTTATAGTGCTGCGTTTACATCCAATCTTTCTTTTATCGAATAATTCGTTTTTAACCAATGTGCAATATTTTCAATATCCGTTGAGAAGATGCGATCATTTGTAATAGATGGTACTTGCTGACGCCCTTGATGGTAGAAGCTCTTCGTCACTGTACTCATGTTTTCAATTCCACGATATTCTGCCGCTTGCATCGCACAAATCATTTCAATTGAAAGAACACGTCTTACATTTTGAATAATTTGATGTGCATGACGTGAAGCGATTGTTCCCATACTTACGTGATCTTCTTGGTTAGCTGATGACGGGATTGAATCAACACTCGCTGGATGTGCTAACGTTTTATTTTCAGAAACTAGTGACGCTGCAGCATATTGCATAATCATTGCACCAGACTGAAGTCCTGGTTCTGGACTTAAAAATGGCGGTAAATCGTTTAACTGCGGATTTACTAAACGCTCAATACGACGCTCTGAAATGTTTGCAAGTTCCGCCATTCCTACTTTTAAGAAGTCCATCGCAAATGCAATCGGTTGACCATGGAAATTACCACCTGAAATTACTTTTTCCCCGCCATCAAAGATTAGCGGATTATCTGTTGCGGCATTCATTTCAATTTCTAATTTTTCTTTCACATAATTCAAAACTTGCCAAGAAGCACCGTGTACTTGCGGGATACAACGAAGTGAATAGGCATCCTGTACACGTAGTTCTCCTTGTTTTGTTGTTAACTTACTATCATGAAGAATGTCACGAATTCTGCTTGCTACATCCACTTGCTCTTTATAGCCACGTGCTTTATGAACATTTTCATCAAATGCATCAATAATGCCTTGTAACCCTTCAATTGTCATCGAAGCAATTAGTTCAGCTTGATACGCCGTTGCTTCTGCTTCTATATAAGAAAGAACTCCTTGTGCTGTCATCGCCTGCGTACCATTAATTAACGCAAGACCTTCTTTCGCTTCAAGTTCAATTGGCTCAAGCCCTTCTTCTGTAAGAGCAACCATTGCATGAACGCGTTTCCCTTTATAGAACACTTCACCTTCGCCTAATAATACGAGCGCAAGATGAGATAAAGGTGCTAAATCTCCACTTGCACCAAGTGAACCTTGTTGCGGAACGACTGGATGAATTTTACGATTTACAAACTCAAGAAGCATATTTACAACAAGCGGCCTTACGCCTGATACTCCTTTAAGCATCGTGTTCGCTCGTAAAATTAACATTCCGCGCGATACTTCTTCCGGGAATGGATCACCTATCCCACATGCATGTGACTGAATTAAATTATGTTGAAGTGCCTTTACATCATCTTTTTGGATAAGCACATCACTAAACTTTCCAAATCCAGTTGTAATACCGTAAACGACTTTTCCGTCCTCTACAATTTTCTCAACTACTTCGCGGCACTCCGCTACCTTTTGCATACTAGTTGGACAAGCTGTTACACCTTCTCCTTCCAGTAATAACCTCTTCATTTCTTCAACTGTCAATGTATGTCCTGTTAACGTAATCATCATTTTTCCTCCTTAAAAAGGCAAAAGGGGACCTTATCTTTTTAAGACAGACTTCTGTCCTAAAAAAGTAAGGCCCCCTTCTAACTAATAGACTATGGGCAAATCATATGTGATTAATTCCTAAACCAATCGCCTCATGCTCAGATCCTTTTACAGGTGCACCAATCGTTCCATATAATGCAACAGCAACCCATTCGCCTTCTTTTTTCCCGTCGTATGGTGTACCGCGCACAATCGCAAAACGAAGTCCTACTGTACGAAGAACGTCTGCTAACTGAATTTGACCTCTCGTCACTCCGTACAAAGCTTCCATAATTGCATGATAAAGTGCATGTGTTTCTCTGTAAACGTCTGTTTCAATAACTTGGTTGCTTTTAGCCGCTGTTTCCATTGCTGCGACAACCTTTTGCGAATTCATCGAACCCACTTTCCCCGTACAATACTTCCAACCTTTTGGAATGGATAATACAGGACTTTCATTCTCATCCGCAAGTGCCAACAGCATGGCCATACGACCAATTCGATGTGTTCCTTGAAGAAGCATGTGACTCTCTCATTTCTTTTGAATTATTTGAATATTACTTAATTTAAGAATATATGAAAACGGTTAAATCGTCAATAGTTTAAAATCATATTCAAACATTTTTTTCATCCCCCTAATTTTGTGTACACAAATGATTTACACAAAATTTCCAGACGTGCTATAGTCTCACTAACAGATGCAAAGGGGCGAAATTTCAGTGACAAAACGAAAAGATATTCATTTTCGAATTGAAGAGAAATTACTTGAAAGGTTTGAATCAGCACTCCATTACGAAGGTTTAAAGAAAACAGATGTATTAACACATGCAATCCAACAATTTTGCACAAAGGTGGAATGTGACAAAATGAATGATGTAAAACGACAATATAACGTTAGCAACCATTTACAAACACGCATCGACACACATACACATTACGAAGAAAAACACGTAGATTTAGATAAGATCGTCATTGAACATTTACACCTTCAAGGGGATGAAAACATATTAGAGGTTGGGTGCGCTAGTGGAAAATTCCTTTCCCTTTTACAAACAAATGGTCATAAAGGCCCATTAACCGGGTTTGATCAATCCGAAGCTATGCTTGCTGAAGCTGCTAAAATAAATAACTTAATAGAATGGAAACGAGGGGACGCTAGTAAACTTCCTTTCGAAACAAATTGTTATGACCTAATAATTGCAAGACATATGTTATACCATGTGAAAGATGTTGAAAAAACAATTCAAGGCTTTTATAAAGTCATTCGTTCTGGCGGAACACTTTTAGCTACAACAAATTCTAAAGTTTCATTACCTCGTATAGTTGAAATGTGTAACAACATGCTTGACGCATTTGATCTACCGAAAACATCACCAGCAGTCTCTCCATTTTGTTTAGAAAATGGTAAAGAGATAGTAGCATCTGCTTTTCCAACGGTTGAAGAAACAGTTATTCATAATGCGCTCGTTTTTCATCATGCTACCCCAATAGTAAACTATATTTCCAGCATGTTTCCATCGTTAAATATACCCGATAATATGTATCTTCAAGCCGAGATGAAAGAATGGCTAACAGAAGAAATCAACAAGGAATTATCGCTCCATAACGGTATATGGCGCGATCCAAAAACGTTAGTAATTTATCGGTGTAAAAAAGCTAGCATTTGCTAGCTTTTACACGTTTTCTCGTAAAAGTTTCTCCATTACTACATTGCCTTTACCACAATAAAAATCTGTATTATGTTCGTCTGCCACTCCAAAATAAGAGGCAATCGCTATTCCAAATGGTACAAATGCATGCCCTTGTGCTGTAATGATATTTGAGTGTTGCACAACTTCTTCATACACGAAATTTTCTACTGGAAAACAATCGAATTTTTGATAATCTATAGTCGCAGTATAAGAAATCCCTTTAAATAACCCTGCTTTTGCTAGCGCATACGGTCCAGCACAAATTGCCGCCACTAATTTTTCTTGTTCGTGAAATTGACGAATGACTGAAAAAAGAGATTTCGCATCTTTCAACTGTACTTCTTCTCCACCTGGAATAAGTACCCCCTCATACTCATCTACACGTACTTCACTTACTTCTATATGTGGTTGCACTTGCAAACCTGTTTCACTTATAATCAATTCTTTTGTTAAGCCCGCTGTAATGATTTCAAATTTATTTTTCAGCAACGCCGTCGCTACTGTTATTTCAAACTCCGCAAATGTTGGGTATACAAATAAAAGTATTTTTTTCATAGCCCTCTCTCCTTTAACCAGTCCATAAAATATACCTCTAAATCGTCAACTGTTAATCTATTTGTGTCCACATAAGTTACAGGAAATTGTTTATACCAGTCTTTTTCAGTTTCTGCTAATTTAAATTGCTCCTCAAATGTACTTCTGTTTCTTGTTCTATCATTATTTTTTCTATCATATACATTCTTTTTCGTAACATCTAAGTAAAAAATCACATCCGAACGGCATTCTCTTAATTTATATAATTCATCTTTCAATTCAGTTTCTATATCCCACTCTTCTCCTATAATCGTTGGATAAAAGAGTGTAAAAAACTCAATGTCTTCTGGTCCGCGATCAAAAATTACGACTGAATCTTTCACATTTTGAAACTCCTTTATTTTTGCTTCCATAAACATTTTTTGATTCATAATAAACCCTACTTTTGAATTCATATCTAAATTCAATTTTTTTCGCTTCTCTACAATTGGATATGGATTTTCATATATAACTCGAAACCCTCTCTTTTCTAACCTTTTTGCTAATGTTGTTTTTCCGCTAGCCATCGGCCCTTGCAGTGAAATTACGTATGTCACACCTCTCATTCCCTTACACTTTAGTACACCTATAATATACAGAATCTTGAAAACTCTCAACATTATATATATCATCTTGTTTCTTATTCTTATCTAACTTATAATGAAAAATAGAGATTATGACGGACGCATCAATAATGTAAGCTTGGAAATCCAAGCTTACATTATTTTTTGCTTTCCCTTTTCTAATAAAAAGAGTATACTAGATTAGAACGTATGTTCTTAATAATTACATACAGTAAGGAGATAGAACAATGGTATACGACACAAAAGCAATTTCTTGGAATGAATCTTTAAAACAACTTCAACGCCGCTATACAAACAAACAAGTTGACCGAAAAGAATTTGAGGATATTGAACTGATGGAATTCTTCCGCGATAACGACTACATTTCTTTACCTACACACATAAGCGGCCTATCAAAAACACGTTTTACTTCTTACTCTATTTTCACAACTGAAGATAAAGATCGTAAAGTTGGCACATTAATCATTGAATATGTAGAAGATGATAATAATAATTTACATGTGGAACAACTATACTTTGTTTAAATGATAACGCTTGGTCAAAATGACCAAGCGTTCTTGCTTTCTATGAATCTCACTGTATATAATATGAATAAAAGAAAACCGCTATCATTAAGGGGGGATATGCTTGCTCGAAGGATGGTTCAGTTGGTTCATTGTATTATGGACGGTTATTTTATTAGGGCTTATGTCTATCGGTGGATACTTTATGTTCAGAAAATTTTTAAAACGTTTACCAAAAGAAGACGGCATGTCCATTTTGGATTGGGAAGAACACTACATAAATAAAACGAGACATTTATGGGCTGACGAACAAAAACAATTGTTAGAAGAGCTTGTAAGTCCTGTTCCAGAACTATTTCGCGATGTTGCAAAATCAAAGATTGCTGGAAAAATCGGGGAACTTGCATTACAAGAAAATGCCTCTCAAATTACACAAGACTTAATTATTAAAGGATATATCATTGCCACACCAAAGCGTGATCATAAATTTTTAATTAAAAAACTACAAGAAAAAAAGATTGATTATTCTAACTATCGATCTTTACTCGCAAAGTAACTTCATATTATTTTCGATAAAAAAGACAGCGCCTTTGACGCTGTCTTTTTATTTGGTACATATACAGTTTTTAAGTTAGCTTCATATCTTTTTCATTATAAAAACCATCTTCTTTTTCCATTTCCTTTTGTAATTTCGTAAAGGAACGGTACATGGCAATTCTCCATGACACAATCATCGCGAACGCCAGTAAGAAGAACATGCCACTAAGTTGTCCTAAATCAAGAGATTGGCTTAAGTATGTTTTAAATACAATCCGCACGACAAGTAATCCAATTAATATAAAAACAAAGGCTTTTGAACGCTTCAAATAAATCTCTTGTCCTCTAATTTCAAATTTAGATGTTTTAATAAGAAAAATAGAGAAAAACAAACCGACGCCAATTGCTTCTAACATTTCCGCTGGAGTTAATCGAAATTCAGGAAAAACATACATCAATGCTCCCGTGCTCATAAAAAATGGCGGAAGTATAATTTTTTTCAATGTTGCAGGTTTCTTAGCTGCTTTTAAACGAATAAACATCGCACCGACAGCCATACAAACAGCAACGATACTTGATAAAAGAACTATGTTCATATTTTCTCATCCTTTTTTGTGGCTATATGCAAAATATACTTTCATTATATGCTTTTCCGTTAGTATTTCCAACATTTTCGCAGAATAATACTAAAAACCGGTAAAACCACCAAATAAACTTGAGAAATATACGATAATTTTCGTCATCCAGTTAAAGTATAGGAAGACCCCCATAACAATCATAATATATCCTCCGACTTTCATGAAGGCCATACTATTTCTTTTAATCCAAGACATTTTCGTAATAAAGAATGACAGTACGAAAAACGGGATAGCAAATCCAAGTATGTAAGCAATCATGTAAATCATTGCTGATTCTGGGTTTGTTGCTGCTAATCCAATTACCGACACTAGAATTGGTCCGGTACATGGCGTCCACCCTGCTGCAAAGGCTAATCCAATTAGTACTGATCCAAAATAGCCACTTGGACGATTTTTAAATGTAAATTTACGGTCTTGCATTAAAAATTTCGGCTTAAACACCCCGACAATAATTAAGCCGAACACGATGATAAATATACCACCTAACTGTCTGATTAAATCTTTATAGTCAGTAAAGATTCCTCCAATAAAACTTGTACCAAATCCAATTGCAATAAATATAATTGAAAATCCAAGTAAGAAAAACGCTGTATGTATCATACTTCTTTTGCGAAGCATTGCATTTTCTTCTTTCAATTCAGAAACCGACATACCTGTTATGTACGATAAAAATGCCGGATAAAGCGGTAAGCAACATGGGGAAATAAATGATAAGAACCCGGCGCCAAACGCTAAAAAAATACTAATATCTTGCATCATTCCACTCCTCTCCCTAAATATTGTAACAAAAACACATAAAAATACTATGAACAATTCGTGAAATCACTTTTACAACGTGGCAATAAGAAAAAAGTACTTCCTCACAGTTTCTAATAAAACGTTTTCATTTCCTTCTATTATATAGAAAAAACTCAAATGGATTATGAAACTCCTTTAATTGTCATTACCATAACAAAGGTAACATAGTTTCTCAAATAATTAGCACGTTACTAGTACGTCTATATACATATTGGTTTAAAAAATATTTTTTTCAAATGCTGGCTCTATACAATGCAAAGTTGATTTTATAATACTTCTACTATTAATAATTTCAAGATTATGCATAAATATCATACTTTTATTATTATTCTATAAAATGTCATACTTTTCTTTCATTTGACCCTTTATTTCTAATTTTGTATACTTCCCTCTAGTTATATATTTTCGATACGGAACAACTTCATATAGATGGGAGGAATTTTTCATGCTTCGTTATTCTCTTTTAGTTTTATTAGGAGCGTGTAGTTATGGAATTTTAGCTATTTTTGTTAAGCTTGCATATGCAGAAGGATTTTCACTTGGAGAGGTAATTGGCAGCCAATATTTGTTCGGTTGGATTATTTTGCTTGCTATTACACTTCTATTTTCTAGACATCGCGTTCCTTTAAAGCAAGCATTACTTTTATTCGTTGCAGGAACATCTGCAAGTTTTACCGGAATTTTTTATTATGCTTCATTAAAAACTGTACCAGCTTCTATTGCAATTATTCTTTTATTCCAATTTGTTTGGGTCGGAATTATCATTGAAGCAGTCGCAACAAAAACATTACCTTCAAGAGAAAAAGTTATTTCTGTTATTTTCTTACTTGTAGGGACATTTTTATCAAGTGGTTTACTTGAACAATCAGCAGGTGCTTTCGATACGACTGGGATCATTTTAGGTTTATTATCTGCTGTTACATTCGCAACATACATTTTCGTGAGCGGAAAAGTTGCTGTTGAAGTACCTTCATTACCGCGCGGTGTTCTCTTAATGACTGGTGCTTTAACTTTAGTCATGATTGTATTCCCACCAACATTTATTTTTAATGGTGCCATTTCTCAAGGTCTTTGGAAATACGGTTTAGGATTAGGAACATTTAGTATCGTAATTCCATCTATTGCCTTTACAATCGGTATTCCAAAAATCGGTTCTGGCTTAGCAACTATTCTTGGTGCAGCGGAACTACCAGTTACAACAATTATGTCCGTATTCGTTTTAAAAGAGGCTGTACTATCTTCACAATGGTTCGGTGTATCACTTATTTTAATCGGGATTGCAATCCCGCAAATTGCATACGCAATGCGTGGACGTTATCGTAAACATCATACGCATAAAAAAGTCGCAGCATAAAGTGAAACTTTAATTAGTTGAACCAATCGGACTGCCCATTAATACGGGATAAACGAGAGAGGATTTTCATTTGAGAATCCTCTCTTTTATTGTTGTATACTTATGATAAATATTTTGCTGAAGAAAGAAGGCATACTACATGGTATCTATTTCAAATCAACTAAAAGAAAAACTTATTTCCATCCGTCGACATTTACATGAGTATCCAGAACTATCATATGAAGAGTTCGAAACAACAAAAGCAATAAAAAATTGGTTAGAAGAAAAAAACATTACTATCATTGACTCCAATTTAGAAACAGGAATTATCGCTGAAGTGTCTGGTAATAAAAACGGGCCAATTGTAGCAGTTCGTGCTGATATTGATGCCCTTCCTATTCAAGAAGAAACACATTTGTCCTATGCATCTAAAGTACGAGGGAAAATGCATGCTTGTGGACACGATTTTCATACAGCTGCCATTTTAGGTACTGCTTTCTTATTAAAAGAAAGAGAATCTTCCCTAAATGGAACGGTTCGCTTCATATTCCAACCAGCTGAAGAAAGTAGTAATGGCGCTTGCAAAGTTATTGATGCTGGACATTTACGTAATGTGCAAGCGATTTTCGGCATGCATAATAAACCTGATTTACCAGTAGGTACAATTGGCATTAAAGATGGTCCACTGATGGCTGGAGTTGATCGATTTGAAATTGAAATTCACGGAGTTGGTACACACGCGGCTGTACCAGATGCTGGCGTAGATCCTATTGTCGCATCCTCTCAAATTGTGATGGCACTGCAAACAATTGTAAGCCGAAATATAAGTTCATCTCATAATGCAGTTGTTAGTGTTACAAATATTCACGCAGGAAATACGTGGAACGTGATTCCTGAAAAAGCTACGTTAGAAGGAACGATTCGCACGTTCCAAGCTGAAACACGTGAAAAGATTCCAGCACTCATGGAGCGTATTATTAAAGGTGTATCTGATGCATTAGGTGTAAAAACGAAATTCCGTTTTTATTCAGGTCCTCCTGCTGTTCACAACGATAAAGCTCTTACAGACTTATCTACTCAAGTTGCCACAAAGATGAATCTTAATATCATCTCGCCTAGTCTATCAATGGCTGGAGAAGATTTCTCATTTTACCAACAGGAAATACCAGGTTCATTCGTCTTTATGGGAACGAGCGGTACACATGAATGGCATCATCCTGCTTTTACAATTAATGAAGAGGCACTGCCTATAAGTGCAGAATACTTTGCTTTACTAGCCGAAAGAGCACTTAAACAATTCTCATAAAAAAAAGCCGTTCAAAGTGCATCTCAGCACCCTGAACGGCTTTTCTTATTAAGTTAAATCACGTTTTAAAAACACAGTATATGAAATACATAAAAATACGAACAAATAAAGTAGCAACATACATGATGCAAACGGGAATGTTACTCCATCAATAAAACTTCCGTTCTTTGAAATACTATATAAATCTGTGTTTGCTGGCAATAAATATTTCGCCCAGTTATATCTAGTGGCTGCTAATAACGCAATATTGCCTGATAAAGCAAGGAATAGTGAAATACCAATTGCACCTCCACTAGATCTCGTTAACACAGAAATCATAAATGCAAACGATGCGTACACAACCGTTGGTAACCACGATAAAACATAATATTTACTTGCTTCTACAAAAATGTTTTGTTTTATTATATTTCCATCTTGGAAAATAAACTCACTCCATGCAGGCTGTTGGAATTTATAAATAACAAGTCCACATAAAGCGGAGAAGATCATATTAAATATAAATAATAAAGCTGCAAATATAACGATTGCTAAAAATTTTGCTGTTAAAATTTTAAAGCGACTCGCTGGTCGTATCGTTAAAAATTTATATGTTCCCCAGCTATATTCATTCGCAAAAATTGTACTTGCATACACGAGGATAAATGGGAGCAAAATTGGAAATACGATAAAACCTGTATCTCTCATGAAAGAAAGTGGAGAACTGCTTGCCGGTGCTGTATCCGTATCTAAATGCTTCATCTTAAGCTGGTATTCTTTTACAAGCTCATCCCCTGATTTTTCTGCTAAAATAGCTTCTTTTTTCATGCCAAGCTTTTTCTCAATTTCTACAGTTCGTTCTGTATAATCTACTTTCCATCCTTTTGTTTCCGGTTCAAAATACTTTACCGTAACCCATCCTAATCCGATTATTAATACTGCAATAACTGCAAATGGAATAATCGTTCGCTTCCGCTTAAATATTTTATACAGTTCGTTATATACTAAATTAAACAATATCTTTTCCCCCTGTTAATTCTAAAAATTGCTCTTCTAACGTTTTTCTTTCTTCATATACACGATACACTTGAATATTTTTCTCAAGCAATGTACGAATAACATTTGGGATTTCTTCATCTTTTACATTAATAAGTAATTCATTATCTTTTACTAAAACATCATGCCCTAATATTTCTGCTGCTTTATTCGCATCATCTACACGTATACGGATCGTCTCCATCTCTTCGCTTTGGCTATGCTGAATATTTTGCGTAGCCACATATTCCCCGTGCTGAATAATGATAACTCTGTCACACATTAATTCAACTTCTGAAAGTAAGTGACTTGATACAAGTACAGCTTTTCCTTGTTCATGTGCAATTTTTTTTATGTACATTCTCATTTCATGTATTCCACTAGGGTCTAATCCATTTGTCGGTTCATCTAGTATCAACACGTCTGGATCGTGAATAAGTGCCTGAGCGATTCCTAAACGTTGTCTCATGCCGAGTGAATACGCTTTTACTTTGCGATCAATTACTTGTCCCATCCCTAACAATTTCACTACTTCATCGATACGTTCTTCGGTCACATTACCATTCATTCGTCCGAAATATGTTAAATTTTCATAGCCGCTCAAAAAAGGATAAAATTCAGGTGTCTCAATTACCGCTCCAATTTTCGCAGCTGTTTTTTCGAATTGCTGTTTCACAGATTGACCATCAATCCATACTTCACCTTCTGTCATACGGATCATACCAACCATCATTCTCATTAAAGTCGTTTTTCCAGCACCGTTTGGTCCGAGTAAACCGACAACCTCGCCTTTTTTCACTTCAAAACTAATATTTTGTACAAGTGTCTTTGATCCGATTCGCTTCGTTAACCGATCGACTTTTACAATTGATTGTTCATTTGTCATTCTATACAACCTTTCCTTCCCATTCTTTGTCAGGTCTTTTCACTGTAACATGATTATTTTTATGTGTAAAATGGAAAAAGGCATGATTTCTCATGCCTTTTTCTTGAAATGCAACGAATTTTTATCTTGTAAACTTTGAACAAATCGAAAACATTGCACCATCGATAATAGAAGGATAACAATCATAATTATACTCACTACTACTATTGCATATATTGTAATCGGTGCACTATTTATCCCTTGTATTCCTGCTATTCTTATAAAAATAATCGTAAATAATTTTAAAAATAACATCCCATTAACTAATCCAAAAACAAACGCTGCTCCATAAATGAATAATTGCTCCTGACATAATAAACATAGTACTTCTTTTCTTTTTATATTTTCTGCTACATAAGATGTAAACTCCTCTCTCCTCACTAGCAAAAGGGAGTACATCATTTTATATGTAGTAAAAATACATATGAAAATTAGTACAATAAACAGTGTGTAAAAATACATTTGAAATACAAATGCATCCCCTACTTTCAAAATAGCTCCTTCATTAAATTGTAACGATATCATAAAAAACAAAATCATAATACTCATAGCAATCCACATAAATTGCTTCATCCTTTTGGTAGCAAATGTTCTTATATTTTTTCTCGCTAACCGACATAAAGACATAAAATTCTTCCCCTACCTTATTACATACGCATTCTATACTACTAGTGTATAAAAATATTACATTTTAAACATCGCACTACAATCGGAATTTCTTCTAAGTCTTTAGTCCTAGAAAACGAAATGATAAAAAATCACATTTAGAATATAATTGTAAAAAGGAGGAGATTGCATGCGTATAAAATTACTATCAATCTTGTTTTTATTATTACTCACAAGTTGTAGCCAAATAAAAAACAATGAAGTTGCCATTGTTGAGCCATACAAATTAACAAAAGAGCAAGCTTCTATTTTACAAATGACTCCTTTTCAAGAAGGAAATAGCATGTTTTATAACGTTACGCTTAAAAATGATAAAGATGAAATAAATGCTACAATTGATTATTATAACAATGGTAAAAAAACAAAAGAAATTGCTAATATAGCTACCTCACATTTTTCAAAAAAGAAAGTAAAGCTTTCTTTTTTACCACCACATTTCCAATTCGATAAAGATATACAAGAAAAAAGGCAGTGGTATATGAATATTGAAGGTGCTTCAACGCTTGTTCATGAAGAAGCACCACCAAGCGTAAATAGCTCCGCAACTACTACAATCCAATCTATAAAAAATTTAAAATACAATCAAAAAACAATTTTAGCTGCTGTAATCCAAACAAGTAAAGAAACTGTAAGCGTTCCTACCATTGATGAAGAAACAGGTATTGATCTACTCTTAAAAGAAAATGAACACGTTTATCTATTCAGTATCGAGCTAAAAAAAGAACAATAAAGCGGAAATGCAACTTAAGTTGCATTTCCGCTTTATTGTTTAATAAGGTGTACTTTTATGGATTTGAATTAAATCCATATTCTGTTACTACTATTGCTCATCCTCTACTTCTATTCTTTTCTTCTCTCTTGCAATTTTTAAAAACTCTAGCAGCTCTGGATTACTATTCATTTTTTTGTAAGCCACTGACATTTCTGCCACAAAATTAGAATCATATAATTCTTTATATACAACTTCTGTTTTATATAACTTATTTGCCGATACGGGTATTACTGTAATTCCAATCCCTGCCGCTACAAGCCCCATAACTGTTTGATACTCTGTTGCTTCTTGTACAATACGTGGACTAAATCCAACTTCTCTGCAAAGAGATAAAATTGTATCATACAAAGCTGGCCATACTGGTCTCGTAATAAATACAAACGGCTCATCTCGTAAATCTTCTATATGTATTTCATCTTTCTCTGCAAGTGGATGTGCCTTTGGTAAACATAAGGTACAAGATAACCTTTGAATTGGCTCTAATTCTAATAATTGTGTTGGAATTGGTGGACGTAAAAAGCCAATATCAATACGGTTATCATGAAGTGCATGAACTTGATCTGGTGTTGACAATTCATGTAATGCAACAGACACTCTCGGAAATTTCTTTCTATATTCCCTAACAATTGATGGTAAAATATCATATATCGCCGCACCTACAAAACCAATTGAAAGTGATCCTACTTCTCCCCTTTGCGCACTTTGTGCAACTTCTACTGCTTTTTCAATTTGTTCAAACGCTTTTTTTACTTCTTTTAAAAACATTTCTCCTGCTTCTGTTAGTTCAACCTTTCTTTTCGTTCTTGAAAATAATGTAACTCCCATTTCTTTTTCTAATTGCTGTATTTGTTGACTAAGTGGTGGTTGTGTCATTTGTAAACGAGCAGCTGCCCGTCCAAAGTGTAACTCTTCTGCCACAACAACAAAATATTGCAAATGCCGTAATTCCATTTTTGGACACCCTTTTCACTTTCGATTAATATGTCTAATATATTAATAACATATAATTTATATATTAGACAAATATTTTGAATGAACGTATAGTAGAAATTGTTAATTCTTTTTTACAATTTTTATGTAAAAAAAGAAAGAGGTGGTTACTGTATGAAATGGTGGAAGTTAAGCGGACAAATTTTATTACTATTTTGTTTCGCTTGGACAGGTGAATGGATTGCCAAACAGGCACACCTCCCAGTTCCAGGAAGTATAATCGGTATTTTTTTATTATTAATTTCGTTAAAATTTAACCTAGTTAAAAAAGAATGGATACAGGACGGAGCAGATTTTTTATTAAAAGAACTTATTTTATTTTTCATCCCTTCTGCAGTCGCTGTCATACGTTACAGAGATACACTAACACAATATGGAATCGATCTCATTTTAATTATTATGATTAGCACTCTTTGCGTTACCTTAGTTACAGGACTTTTAACAGAATTGCTACTAAAGCGGAAAGGATCAACGCAATGATCGGATTTCTTTGTTTACTATTAACACTATTCACATATTGGATATCAAAAAAAATGTATCAACGTTGGAATTGGAGTCTACTTTCTCCTCTTCTCGTCTGTCCCATTATTTTAATTGCTTTATTGCTCGGATTAGATACACCTTATGAAACATATGAATCTGGTGGTCACTGGTTAACTGAATTATTAAAGCCCGCAACAGTTGCTTTTGCATGGCCAATCTATAAATATTTTGATTTATTAAAGAAACATGGAATGGCTATCTTACTTAATGTCATTGTCGGTTCGTTTTTATCAGTCATTACTTCAGCACTACTAGCAAATTATTTTCAAATTGATTCATCACTAGAACATAGTTTAGCGCCACATATCGTAACAACACCAATCGCAATGGCTATTTCAGAAATGATTGGTGGTATGTCACAATTAACTGCTGTATTTGTCGTTTTAACTGCCTTAACAGGAGCATTGCTCGGTCCTTCTCTCATACGTATTTGCCGTATTAAAACAGCAATCGCAAAAGGTATTATGTTAGGAACGAGCGCAAATGGAACCGGTACATCAAAAGCATTCGAAATCGGTCCTGTGGAAGGAACAATTGCAAGTTTATCCATGCTTTTAACAGCAGGCGCTAGTTTAGTGATCGTTCCGCTTTTCTTGTCTTGGATACATTAAAGAAGCAAGTATTTACATACTTGCTTCTTTCAGGCTGTGGAGAAAGTCTTCTCCACAGCCTGTTTTTGTGTCTGAACCTCTTTTTATGTGTCAACACTGATAAAAAAGAGGAAAAGGAGAGATTTTTTATGATGGGTGCTTTAAAAAATCATCGTGATGAGCGTGTATCTGTTTCTGTAGAAGAGTTGGTTCCACAAGATCATTTCCTTCGTGCAATTGAAGCGACAATTAGTTTTGATTTTATTGAAGAGAAGTTACGCCCTTATTACTGTGAAAACAATGGACGCCCGTCCATTCATCCTATTGTTTTATTTAAGATGATGTTTATTGGATATTTTTACGGTATTCGTTCTGAGCGTCAATTGGAAAAGGAAATTAAAACGAATATTGCCTACCGTTGGTTTTTAGGGTTTTCTCTATCGGATACTATTCCGGATCACTCTACAATCAGTTGGAATCGTCGTACTCGTTTTATTCATACAAATATTTTCGAAGAAATTTTTGATGAGATTGTGAGACAAGCGACGGAGCACCGGATGGTAGGAGGACGTGCACTGATGACAGATTCTACACATATTAAGGCCAATGCCAATAAAAATAAATTTGTACATAAATATAAAAAAGAAAAAGCAAAGTTTTATATAGACGAGCTAGAAGCTGCGGTAATCGAAGATCGTGAGGTACATGGAAAAAAGAATTAAAACCTAGAAAGGAAAGTGATACCCCTACCAAAAAAACTCGTATAAGTACAACGGATCCAGATAGTGGATTTTTAATGAGAGATGGAAAACCAAATGGTTTTCATTTCTTGGATCATCGTACGACTGATGCGAAGTACAATATTATTACAGATACCTATGTAACGGCTGGAAATATGGCAGATTCCGAGCCGTATTTAGCACGCCTCCAAGCTCAGATTGATAAATTCGACTTCAAAGTAGAAGCTGTTGCCCTTGATGCTGGCTATTTTACAGGATATATCTGTAAGAAACTATCAGAACGGAATATATTTATGGTGATGGGGTATCGCCGATTTGGAAAACGGAATAAAGAAGTACCGAAAAGCCAATTTAAATATGTAGAAGAAATGAATGTTTTCGCTTGTCCGATGGGATGTATTCTAGAATATGTAACAACTGATCGTGAAGGATACCGTCAATACAAATCGAATCCAGAAGACTGCGCTGTTTGTCCGTTACGTGAGGTGTGCTTTTCAAAGAAACAAAAACAAAAAGTTATCACTCATCATGTGTGGGAGAAATATAAGGATATTGCTAGAAAAAACAAGCTAACAGCTACAGGGAAAAGGTTGTATAAAGTACGCTGTTCCACTATAGAGCGAAGCTTTGCAGACGCCAAAGAACTACATGGCTACCGCTATGCCCGGTTTCGAGGGCTGAAGTCTGTCCAAATGCAAGCTTATCTCACCGCAGCTTGTCAAAACATGAAAAAAATAGCCCTCCACCTGACCAAAAAGGGTCAGGTGGAGGGCTATTTTTTAAAATTCTATTATTTTATGTTGTTTTTATTCGCTAAAATCAAAAAAGATTCCAGAGTGTTGGGAACCCTAAAGGGTTTCCCAACACTCTGAAAGAAGCAAGTATTTACATACTTGCTTCTTTATCTATATATTGGCACAGCAATTCATAATCCTCTGGAAAAGCTAAACACAATTGTTCAACTTCATGTATCCCTTTCCAAGCAATTTCATGTATTAACTCATCAGGATCTTGGATTTTCATATTACCGCCTATTTGTTTAACAAAATAATAATGGACATACACTGGAACACCGTATGTAATACCCTCTTTTTCATATATTTTATTTACCACTTCCACATTGTAACCTGTTTCTTCCCAAACTTCCCTGATACAACATTCTTCTATTGTCTCTCCCTTTTCAAGTCCTCCACTTGGGACAGACCATCTTTTTTCTTCTCCCTCTTTGCCCTGCAGTACCATTAAAACTTCATTTCTTTCATTTACACATACCGCTGCACTACCTATCCATCTCTCCATAAACATCCCTCCCCTACTAAAATTCGCCCTCTTTTTTATTTTCCCCTTGAAAAAAAGAGGAAAATAATAAAACAATGACGAAAAATTACATCAACTTCATAGACAATCCTTTTTTAGAAATTAAAACTGGAAGGATGAAAATATGATTTCTAATTATGTTGTGGAATGTGTCTTTTGTGAAGAAAATCGAAAGGCTCGCCAAGCTATTGTCACAGTTCCCGCGACTACTCAGCTACTAGCCATTGAAAAAGTGCGTGCGGAATGCAAACGTCGCTTCGGAAAAACTGTATTATTACAAACAGAAATTAAAGAAAAAATTGTTTTTGAACAAAAAGAAAGCCGACCATAAATTGGTCAGCTTTCTTATCCGATCATATTTTCACATGAAGATTAGGGGCATCCTCTTTAAGGATCGGGATTTTCCCATTATGTACGTTCCATAATGGTCATCGAACAATATATTTCTATGCAATTAACTATTGAATAGAATAGGGCAAAACTTGTTCGCATTTTTAGAAAAGGGATAGGGATATAATTCAAGTAGTACTTCGAATACTCGAACTTTACACTCATAATATTAAAACAAATCCTTTTATATGGGAAATATGAATTACCTACATAATTCATTCGTAAAATATATTAATAGTTTGCTATATTAATTTTATCCCGCTATTTGTAAGCAGTAACCCCCTACTTATTATAATTTCACCTTACTCTATCAATAGCATACATCCAGCTAAAACCGGTGTCATAATCATCGAAAACCTCAAAAGCATTCGCGGTGCATAATTTGTAAACTTCGCGCCAATATATGCCCCTAACATGGTCCCAATTAATACTTGCAATAACAATATATAATCTAAATATCCTTCCGAACTATATCCTAGACCGCCTCCAATTGCAATCGGTAATATAACAAGCATTGTTGTCCCTACAGATTGCTGAATCGTTAATCCCAATAGAACCATTAATCCAAGCTGAATAAACGGTGCAGAACCAATCCCAAATGAACCAGCCATCATTCCAGTAACTAATCCAAGGCATATACATTTCAACAAGTAGTTCATGGAAAACTCTTTATGCTTATATAAAGATGACTGTTCTTTGTTTTGGAACATAATTAATTTAATAAACATAAAAATTGCCGATAAAAATAACATCCCAGCTGTAAACCAATGAAGAAGATGTGCTGGTATAAATGAACCAAATTTAGAACCAATATAAGAGCCAATTGCGCCAAATCCCCCAACAATCCCGCCTATAATAAGTGCTACATTACCTTCACGGTAATGACTGACAACACCTGATAATGTCGTAAACGCCATTGCAGTTAAAGATGTTGCAAGAGCAACATGAATAGGAATATGAAATACTAAAGTGAGTATCGCGATAATAAACCCAGCTCCTCCAGCTCCAACAAATCCTAATAAAATACCCATTACTAACATTGTTATAATAATTGCCACAGACTTTCCCTCCAATAACACAATTATCCATCATATTTATCCTTACATACAAATAAAAAGCATCCTAGATGGATGCTTTTTATTTCAATGATATGTACTTAATCTTGATTAATCAAAATAACCGCTGGACCAGCTACTACTACTCCAGCTACTTCTATTTTTTCAAATTCCTTTACTGTAATAGATATAACTCCTTCTCTTTCCATCAATTCTTTACTCAGGACATCAGTCGGGATTGCTTTCACCGTCTTACCTCCTTTTCATTTATACAATATGATAAAGTGAAACTTTCATCAGTGGGGTTTTTGTCCGTACTTATTGATTATTAACCCTCACCAATCGGGCGAATAATCGCCCAATGCATCTATATATATGCATCACCCCCGCTTTCATTCCTTATTCCACTCAAAAACCTTCTCCCCCTTCCTTGACATATTGAAAAATAAAAAAGAAGCTATAACATATAGCTTCCCTCCACGTTTCTTTAATCTTTATGCACCGTATATTCCATGACTTTACCATCTCTATCAAATTGTAAAATAAGCTGTTCGCTATCTATTGGGATAAAGCCACGTTCAGTCCCAAGATAATACAAAGTGATAACTCCTTCTCCCCCACTTCTCGTTTCCGTTGGGGCTCCTAACAATTGTGTAATTTCTTCATTTGATTTCCCTTTTAATTTATATTTTTGTAATAGATCATCTACCATATGTACCCGCTTATCTGCATGATTTAACCATCTATTTTGATTAAACTTTGATGTATATTCATTTACACTTAGTTGTACAGTGCACACTATTAATGGTATGAGTGCTACTATTACCCCCCCCCAACATTTGCTTCTTTTCTTCATTACGATTTTTAGAAACATATAAAATAGCCCTTTGAATCATGACTAATAAAACAAATGGTATGAATACTACAAAAATGCTGCTTACACTTAAGGGTATATGGACCATATCAATGACGAATATAAATACAATGTACATTACTATATATAAACAAAAAAAGACATACAAAATGCCACGTAGCATAGCGTTCAGAAAGATCTCCCCTTTTAACTCACTATATAATTCATCCGGCTAATCATTTCTTGAATCTGTTCTAATTCTTGCACTGTATATACTACTTCCCCTGCTAATATTTCATTTCTAAAGAACGTTACAATTTGCTCCCGATCTTTTAATCTAGGTGTTTCCTCACTAGAAAGGTCTACTATTTCTTTTCCATTTTTATTATAAAAATATACAACTGGTTTTACTTTTTCTTTTATACTATTAGCCTGCATTTCTTTCAAACCACTGTATAAAATTTGAGATAGTTTCTTCGCCCTATATACTGGATTCCCTTCATTTTTCACTTGTATAGTTGACGAATCTTTACCTACTATATATTCAAATGTCTCTTCTTTTTCAACTTCTTGTTGATACTTACCCATTTCATCAATCATAAATGAATATATACCAGCATTTTCTTTCGTTAAACCATGAATTAATTTCTCTTCCCATTCTTTCGTCTCAAGTAGATAAATACCAGTTTTGCACAAGATGAGATGATGGATTCGATTATCGTTTATTTCACTATTATTTTTAATAAAAACATTCGGCATGATTTGAATTTCAGCATCTAATATGGTGCCTTGCTCTATGAATCCTCGTTTCATATAATGTAATGTTTCGTACGTATTCATTTCAGCGCCGTTTTTAGTATATTCTCGTAGATTTGCAATTAGTTTTTGAAACATATGTATTTCGTTATTATGTTTATTTTGCATTTCACTACGTTCTTTACTATGCTGCACAGCTAATTGATTTTTCATCATACGCATATTTTCAATTTCTCTATTTGCACTTACTTGTAAATCATTGTATTTTTTCTGTTCCATATTTTTTAAATTATTTTGTTGTTCTTTATGCTCTATCACCGTAGCTGCAATTTCATTTTTATACGTTTCAATCGCTTGTTTCTTTTCAAATTCTACTTGCTGACTCTCTGATTCTAACTGTTTATTTTTATAAAACAGCACAAATACTACAGCTAATAATATTAAAACCGCACCTATTAGCACATAATTCATATTTTTACCCCTTTATTTCATTTTCGATTATTTTTTATAAATATATCTATTATAGTATACTATGGTTTCGATATAGACTTTGTAAAAGTTGTATATTTTTAATAAAAGGCACCTCTGACGGGGCACCTTTTATTTTCACTCTATTGTACACCATACTGAATATAACTTGGATCATAGTATATCCATTGATTTGTCCCTAAGCAAAGCCATCCATCTTGCTTACTCCATACTCGATACGATTCACCATGATGTAACTGTCTTATAACATTTCCATTTAATGATGGAGCATCACGCAAATTTACATTATCACCAGTAATAGTCGCCACATAATGTTTATACTGAATATAACTCGGATCATTATATACCCACTGATTTGTCCCTAAACAAAGCCATCCATCTTGTTCTCCCCAAACTTCATATGTTTCGCCACGATTCAATTGGCGAATTACACTAGACTGCAAAGATGGTCCACTTCTCAAATTCACATTATCTCCATTAATTATAGCAACCCCGTACACTGGAGTTGCATTATTAGGCGGGGAAACATTACCTCCACCACTTGCTCCATTCCCTTTTAAAGCTTCTAATGAAACTGCAGCTGATACATCACAATTTCCTACGCCTGAAATTTGTCCGGAATCTGTGTACTGCCACGCTGTCCACGTTGTCCATCCACCAGCATCAGCAGGCGGTGTACTCGAGTATTTAGCAATCCAAAGCGGTATATCACTTAATCCGCTAATTCCGAACTCATTAATATACCAAACTCCTGTATATAACATTACATCTTTTCCAGTAGCCTGTTTCACATAATTTATGAAGCTTCTTGCCCAATTCGATATAGCGTTACCAGTTAAATTACTGTTACTCGGATCTGTTGGTGATTCTAAATCCAGAACTGGCATTAAGTCTGTCTGGTTATTTTGTAATATACTCACAAAATATTTTGCCTCTGAAATTGCATCATTTTGTTCTGGGCGCGCAAAATGGTATGCACCAATTAATACATTCGCATTTCGTGCTGCTTGTACATTCTTAGTAAAAGTAGGATCAATGTAGTTTACACCTTCTGTCGCTTTTGCATACGCTGCTGGAATTCCAGATGCCTTCACTGCATTCCAATCAATATTCCCTTCCCAATGAGACACATCAATAAACGTAACATTTGAACTTGATCTGTTTTGCATATAAAATCTCCTATCATTTTTTTACTTCGTATACATACAATATGTACAAGTTTCATAAGAGGACACGACATTTATGCTATAGAAACAAAGAGTAAACATATTTTGTATACAAAATAAAAAAGACCTTGTATTACAAGGCCTTTTGCAAACTCACTTTATTTTGTAGCAAATACATATTATAATACAAACCTTGCTCACTTAATAATTCTTGATGTGTCCCTCTCTCTACTATCTCTCCATCATGCATCACAAAAATTTGATCCGCATCTTGAATTGTAGATAACCTATGCGCAATGGCTATCGTCGTTCTACCTTTTCGCATTTGTTGCAACGCTGTTTGAATAGCCTCTTCTGTTTCTGTATCGATATTAGCTGTTGCTTCATCTAATACTAATACTTTCGGATTCGTTGCTATCGTTCTAGCAAAAGCAATTAATTGTCGTTGACCGCTTGAAAATGCTGCACCTCTTTCTACTACTTCTGTTTCATACTGTTTTGGTAACTTTTCAATAAACGTATTCGCTTGCACAAATCGAGCAGCTTCTTTTACTTCTTCATCCGTAATCTCTTCATTATACATACGAATATTTTGCTTTACATTTCCAGCAAATAAAAATGCATCTTGCAATACGAGTCCTATTTTCTTTCTAATTTCTCGTTCTTCAAATTTTTCTAAATCTACACCGTCTATTACAATATTTCCTGACTTAATATTATAAAATCGCATTAACAAATTCATAATCGTACTTTTTCCGCTACCAGTATGCCCAACAAAAGCAACCGTTTGCCCTTGTTTCACGTGAAATGATACATTTTTTAAAACGTCACGCTTTCCATCATATGAAAAAGTAACATTTTTAAATTCAATATCTCCATCCACGATTTGAGGATTCTCATTACCTTTTTGAACCGGTGCTAAATCTTTCTCGTCCATTAAATGAAATACACGTGATGACGAAACAAGTGCCTGTTGGAAGAAGGACAATTTCATCATCATCTCATTTACAGGTTGGAAGAAACGATGTATATAGTTAACAAAAGCATATAAAACTCCTACTTCAACAGGGCTCTTTAAAGCATCAATCCCAAATAAACCTAGTACTAACGCAATAGCTACAATATGTACTAAATCCGTAGCTGGTCGTAAAAGTAATGCGTCTAACTTCAAAGTACGTCGCCCTGCACTATAATGTTTATTATTCACTTCTTCAAACTCTTTTCTCATACGTTTTTCTTGTCTGAACACTTGAACAATATTCATTCCTTGTATGGACTCGTTCAACTTTGCATTTAACACGCTTAGTTGATTACGTACTTCTAAATAAAAAGCTGCACTTTTCCGGCGATATAATACCATAATCGCAAACATTATCGGAATTAATACGAGAGAAAATAGCGCTAATTTTACATCTAATAAAAACATCGCTACTAAAATACCTACTAAAAAGACTACATTTTTTACAAATGTTGATAACACACTGACATAAAAATCTTTAATCGCTTCCGTATCATTTGTTATACGCGATACAAGTGTACCAATCGGCGTACGATCAAAGAAACTTAATGACAGCTTTTGAACATGTTCATATACTTCAACTCGCATATCTTGAACAATCTTAAAAGCAATGTTCTGAAAGTACAATAGATTTAAATACGTAAATAGTACTTTTAATAAATGAGCAACTATGTAAATTACAAATAAAGTAACAAGCGCTGATCGTTCAAAATCCCGCGGTACTAGGTGTTCATCGAGGAATTGTTTAATTAAAAAAGGACCCATCATTTCCGTTACTGTCGCACCAACTAAAAAGATAAATGCTAAAGATAGTAACCCTTTATATGGCTTCATATAGGAAAGCAATCTACTTAAATCACTTCGCTTCTTCTCTACCATCATACGCCTCCTTTCTCGACTAAAGCTTCTAATTGCTGGCTTTCATACATTTCCTTATACCAGCCGTTTTCCTTCATTAATTCCTCATGTGTACCTCTTTGTACAATTCTACCTTCATCAACAACAAGAATAAGATTGGCATGCTGAATTGCACTTAATCGGTGTGCAGTAATAATCGTCGTTTTCCCTGCTCTCTCCCTCTTTAAGGCACTTAAAATCGTCTCTTCTGTTTTTGCATCTACCGCTGATAAACAATCATCCAAAATTAAAATTTCAGCATTTGTTAATAAAGCACGAGCAATAGAGATTCGCTGTTTTTGACCACCAGATAACGAAACACCTCTTTCCCCTACTACTGTTTCATATCCTTCTGAAAATTGGAGGATGTCATTATGAATACAAGCAATCTCTGCTGCTTGGGTAATTTCATTATATGTAGCATCCGCCTTTCCAAAGGCAATATTCTCGCCAATACTTGCTGAAAATAAAAAATGATCTTGCGGCACGTATGAAATGGCAGAACGGACACCATGAAGTGTTATATCTCGAATATCTCGCTCCCCAATTTTTAATTCACCATTAAAATAATCATACTCACGGATTAAACATTTTAATAAAGTCGTTTTCCCTGCGCCTGTACGTCCTACAACTCCTAGCGTTTCGCCCTTCTTCAAATCAAAGTGAATATCGTTTAAATGTAACAATTCATTTTTCTTATACGAAAATGAATCAACGGCAAACGAAACATTACCGCTCGCTATTGTATGTACAGCATTTTCGCTATTTACTACATCTGATTTTTGTGAAAGAATTTTTTCTACACGGTCATATGAAGCACGCCCACGCTCCATAATATTGAATAACCATCCAAACGCTAACATTGGCCAAACGAGGGTACCTAAATATGTCGTAAATGTAACGAGATCACCTACTGTTAATTCACCTCTTACAACTAATACCGATCCGTAACATACTGCGATTAAAAAAGAAAATCCAACGATAAGAGAGATTGTCGGATCAAATAACGAATCAATACGTGCAACTAACACATTTTTATGTACAACATCTTCTGATTTTCTTCGAAACGCCTGTAAATCTTCTTTCTCTTGTCCAAGCGAGCGAATCACTTTCATTCCACTCATACTCTCTTGCACTTTATCATTGATTTCCGAAAACGATTGCTGTGCTTTATGAAACCTTTTATGTAATAAAGTTCCATAATAATTTGTCGAAATAGCTACAATCGGCATTGGAATTAAACTTAATAATGTTAACTTCCAACTAATTGTAAAACCCATCGCTACGAGTACACATCCTCCGACAGCTAATGAGTCAACAAGCGTCAAAACACCTGCTCCAGCAGTTTGCTGGATCGCTTGAATATCATTGGTCGCATGTGCCATTAAATCACCTGTCCGATTTGACTGATAGAAAGATGGACTCATCTTTGTAAAATGTTCATACAAATTTTTTCGTAATTGGCGAGCTAATTTTAATGAAGACCCGAAAATCATAATACGCCATATGTAACGTAATATGTACATCGTAATACCTACAATTACTAATAGTACAACCCATTTTAGTAACTTATCGGTCGTCAATGTTCCATCATTAATTTCATCTACAACGATTCCAATTACTTTTGGTGCTACAAGTTCTAAAAGTGCAACGCCAAACAATAAAATAATTCCAGTTATGTACGCTCGTTTTTCTTGTTTAAAAAACCACGCTAAATTCATAAACACTTTCATTTTTTTCCTCCTCCCTTAAAATGAGCGATGTTTTCAGTTTACCAAAAATACAGAATTTTTAAAAGTTTTAAAAACTATAACTAACAAAAAGAAAGACACTCTTAGCGAGTGTCTTTTAGCGCTTATTTCATTTGTTGCTTGTTCATTGCGCTCATCATTTGATTGATTTTCTTTTGGGAAGGTTTTTGTCCCATTTGCATCATCATCATTTTTAACATTTGTTCGTTAATTGGTGGATTTTTTTGTAAGTAATTCATCATGTATTTGCGGGCAATGAAAAATCCTAACGCCACGCCTGCTACTAGTGCTACTACGCCCACTAGAATACCTAACCAAATTGGCATATATTTTCCTCCTTCATGTTGTCTACCTTACAGTGTACTAAAACCTTTTCAATAAGACAAGATACAATTCGACATTTTTTACACATATGTTCGTACTTGTTTTAGAGGATTCAGCCATCCGTACTTTGTATTTTCATAATCCATAGCTAAAAATGTTAATTCACACTTTCTTAACACCTCAAAAAACGTCGTTTCCATAGAGACATTTCCAGAGGTATTCATACGAATATAGTGCGGTTTCACCATTATTTCGCCGTACTCCGCTCCCGTATAAATTGTATGTGTATGATGTGTTCTATCATATTTACCAAGAACGCGCAAAGCTTGTTCTAATTTATGATGAATTTTCATTACTTGCAATGGCATCGTTATATACATCATTTGCTTATATAACACTTTTTTCTCCGAAAGGGACCCAGATTCTGAAAATCGAGCAAATAAATCAAAAAACAAATATTCACGACCAAAATAAGCTTTCGCAATATCCTCTTGAATTAAATACAATTCATACGTTTTCATTTTTCCACTCCCAATCTGGACAACCTTTTCTCTTCATTATATATAAGAAAATTTGCAATGATTGTCTGACTGCGGAGAGATAAAAAACTTTTTCTGTCGAAAAAACTCATTTACATAGAAAAACCTCTCCATGCCGGAGAGATTTTTCTGAAATCATTAAAGCATTTCTTTTACTTTACGAACAACGTTCTCTACAGTAAATCCATACTCTTCCATAATCTTCTCACCAAGAGCAGAAGCACCGAATGTATCGATACCTAACACATCTCCTTCAAGACCTACGTAACGGTGCCATCCGAATGTAGCACCCATTTCGATTGCGAAACGTTTTGTTACTGCTTTTGGTAATACAGATTCTTTGTACTCTGCAGTTTGAGCTTCGAAGCGATCCATAGATGGCATGCTGACAACAGCTGCGTCAACGCCGTCTACTGCTAATGCTTTTTGAGCTTCAACAGCTAGGCTTACTTCAGATCCAGTTGCAAGTAAGATTACGTCAGCCGTTTCTTTCTTGCTTGCAGAAACTACATATGCACCTTTTGCTACTTTTTCATACGTATCATCTTTTGCACCTTCTAATGTTGGAAGGTCTTGACGAGTTAATACTAAAGCAGTTGGTTTGTTTGTAGATTCTAAAGCTAGTCTCCAAGCTGCAACAGATTCGTTACCATCAGCAGGACGGATAACAGAAACGTTTGGCATTGCACGAAGCGCTGCTAATTGCTCGATTGGTTCATGTGTTGGACCATCTTCACCAACAGCGATACTGTCATGTGTAAATACATACGTTACTGGCAATTGCATTAATGCTGCAAGGCGAATTGCTGGACGTAAGTAATCAGAGAATACGAAGAACGTACCACCGTAAGTTTTTAAACCACCATGTAGTGCAATACCGTTCATTGCTGCACCCATTGCGAACTCACGTACACCGTACCAAATGTTTTTACCGCTGTAATCATCTCTTGTAAAGTCTTTTTCGTTATTCATGTATGTTTTGTTAGAACCAGCAAGGTCAGCAGATCCACCGAAGAATGATGGTACAGACTCTGCAATTGCATTAATTACAGCACCAGAAGAATTACGAGTTGCTGCTTTTGATCCTAATTCATAAGTTGGTAAGTTTTGCTCCCAACCTTCTGGAAGTTGACCGTTCATTGCTGCTTGGAATTCGTTTGCTAATTCTGGGTATGCTTGTGCATATTCACCTAGCATCGTGTTCCACTCAGCTTGCGCAGTTTCACCAACATCTTGTACTGTTTTACGGAAGTTGTCATATACTTCTTCTGCTACGTGGAAGTCTTGCTCAGCAGTCCAAGCATATGCTTCTTTCGTTAATTTTGTTTCTTCTACACCAAGTGGAGAACCATGTGAAGCTGATTTTCCTGATTTGTTTGGAGAACCGAAACCAATTGTCGTTCTTACTTCAATTAGCGTTGGGCGTTTTTCGTCAGCTTTCGCTTCTTCAATTGCTTTCGCGATTGCTTCAATATCGTTTCCATCCTCAACACGGATTACTTGCCATCCGTATGCTTTGTAACGATCTTCTACACTTTCAGAGAATGAACGATTTAAATCGCCATCTAATGAAATATCGTTTGAATCGTAAAGCACAACAAGACGACCTAATTGTAAATGAGCAGCTAATGAAGATGCTTCAGCAGAAACGCCCTCCATTAAATCTCCATCACCACAAATAGCGTATGTATAATGATCTACTACATTATACGCATCACGGTTATATTTAGCAGCTAAATGTCTTTCAGCCATTGCCATACCTACAGCAGTTGCAATACCTTGTCCAAGTGGACCAGTCGTTGCATCTACACCAGCTGTATGACCGTACTCAGGATGTCCTGGAGTTTTGCTTCCCCATTGACGGAAGTTCTTTAAGTCATCCATTGTTACATCATAACCAGATAGGTGAAGTAGGCTGTATAATAACATTGAACCATGACCTGCAGATAATACGAAACGATCACGGTTAAACCACGTTGGGTTATTTGGATTGTGTTTCATAAATTGAGTCCATAATGTATAAGCCATTGGTGCTGCACCCATTGGCATTCCTGGGTGACCAGAGTTTGCTTTTTCAATCGCATCGATGGATAATGTGCGAATCGTGTTGATAGAAAGTTGTTCGATTGAATGTGACATGCTATTCTTCCCTTCGCTTATATTAGTAAACGTTTTATACATTTATATGATAGCTTCCCACGCAAGATTATACAACATGTATCGACAAATATGTTGATATTTTTTTGATTTTTTATAAAAAAATCAATGTTTCCGGGAATGTATGGGCATTCAATATGACATACTTTTTCATTATTTTTATTTTAAAAAGAAAGGGAATTATCTGTATATTTATACAAATTTCTTCTATACTTACTTTTTTAAATAAGTTTTTAAAAACATAAAGAAGCATCTAACTTCGATGCTTTTCAAATAAGTTAAACAATCCGTTTCCGAATCGAGCTTGAAATCAAATCAATTATAATTACCATTAAAATAATACCTAATAAAATAATACCAACACGAGACCAATTCCGTGAACTCAGCGCAAAAATTAAAGGTGTACCAATCCCTCCTGCTCCGATAACTCCTAAAATCGCAGCGGATCGTACATTAATTTCAAATCTGTATAACGTATACGATAGAAAATCTGGTAACACTTGCGGTAACACCGCATACCAAAGTATTTGAAAACGATTTGCTCCTGTTGCTAGTAACGCTTCCGTCGGTCCTTTATCTATGTTTTCAATTCCTTCTGAATATAGTTTTCCTAACATTCCAATAGAATGCAATCCTAAGGCTAATACTCCTGCAAAAGAGCCTGGACCAACAGCTTTTATAAATAAAAGAGCCATAACTAATTCAGGAAATGTACGAACAAAACTAAGTACAAATTTCCCAAATCCTGAAGTTAATTTTCCACTACTCATATTCGTTGCCGCCCAAAAAGCAAACGGAACAGATAAAAATGCAGAAATAAATGTACCTAATATCGCAATTGCCAACGTATCAATTAATCCATGTAATAAATCTTCACCATCTGGCAAAGATACATACGACCAGTCTGGAGTCAATATCCCTGTCATAATTGCTTTTGTAATTTCTCCCGCCGTTTCCTTTATTCCCTCTAGCGGTACTCCTGAAAAAGCCCATATATAAACAAATGTAAGTGCTATAAAAATAAACGAGCGATACACACTCGGTTTCTTCGGTTTTGGTACGATTATCGTCGTTTTACTCATTATAATTTCTCCCGCAACAATGTACTTACATAATCAATAATCAATTACCAATACAACAACAAGAGTATAGATGATAATAGATGCAGTTTGTTGATATTGTAAAAATCCAAGTGTACGATCATAATATAGTCCAATACCACCTGCTCCTACTAAACCTAGGACAGCCGCTGCCCGTACATTCACCTCAAATGTATATAGTACATAGGAAACAAAGTGTGCTTTTACTTGTGGAATGACTCCATAAACAATCCATTGCACCTTATTAGCCCCTACAGCTGTCATCGCTTCTAGTGGGCCAGGGTCAATTGATTCAATTGATTCATACAACAATTTCGCCACGAGCCCAATTGAGAAAAAAGTAAGAGCTAAAATACCCGGAAGTGGTCCTATTCCAAAAATAGCTACGAAAATTGCCGCTAATAATAAATCTGGTATCGTTCGAATAAAATTTAAAATCAATCGAGCTGGACTGTATAAAAATGTACTAGTAAACACATTACTTGCCGCAAACAGTGCAAGTGGAATAGCTAAAATCGCTCCTAAAGTCGTCCCAATAATCGCCATACGTATTGTATCTAACATTGCTGTTGTAATAACTTGAAAATAACTCCAATCTGGCGGCACCATTTCTTTTAACAAATCCATTATATTAGGAAAACCAACTACTAGCTTTGAAAATGATGCGTCGACCTGTATACTACTTCCCCACAACAGTAAAATGAATAGAATAAACGTTAACATATGTTTTAACTTACTCGGCGGCTTCGGTATCGACTTCGAATATATCGTCACATCATTCATTTAGCTGCCACCTCTAACAATTCACTTTTCTGTGCTACGTCACCATAAATTTCAGCAAACTTTTCATCCGTTGCTGCTTCTACTAAACCATCAAAAACAATTTCGCCTGCATGTAATCCAATAATACGCGTCGCATATTGCCTAGCTAAAGCAATAGAATGTAAGTTTACAATTGTTGTAATTCCAAAATCTTCATTAATTTTCTTTAAATCATCTAATACTTGCTTTGTTGTTAGCGGATCTAACGACGCAACAGGTTCATCTGCCAATATGATTTTTGCTTCTTGCGCCAATGCTCTAGCTATCGATACACGTTGTTGTTGTCCTCCTGATAATTCATCAGCACGTGCATATGCTTTTTCTAAAATGTAACTACTCAGCCACCTTTCGGTGTCTTTTTTAAATTTTACTAGTTTCATATGCCTCCCATTTGTAAATACTGAGTATATCAAACAGGGGAGGTGAATCTTATGGTCGATCGAAAAATTATTTGAGATACATATAAAAAAGGACCTGAAGCTGTTATTTCTTTATTTGAAGAAACATTTTCTAAGTTAGAAAAACGTATACAAGAACTAGAAAATGCTTCAAAAAAAAACTCCAAAAATAGTCATAAGCCACCTTCTACAGATGGTTTGGGTAAGCCCGTTACAAAAAGTTTGCGCAAACCGTCTCATCGTCAAACGGGTGGCCAGTTGGGCCACAAGGGACATACTCTTGGTTTGACAGCGACTCCAGATCATACGATTACACATTCTCCTACATATTGTACTTGTTGTCATACTTCCTTGAACCACGAGCCTGTAAAAGGGTATCGCATTCGCCAAGTGTATGACTTACCACCTATTCAGATCGAAGTGACAGAACATAAAGTAGAACAGAAAGAATGCCCACATTGCCATTCTATCCAAGAAGCCCAATTTCCTTCGACAGTATCTCGTCCTGTTCAATATGGTCCAAATATAAAAAGACTGATTCCCTATTTAACGCATTATCAATGCATTTCTTTGAAGCGAACAAAAGAATTCTTTCAGGATTGTTTTGGACATTCTATAAGCGAAGGAACCCTGGTAAATCATACACAGGCTTTCGCTTCTCAATTGCAGCCATTCATAAAAGAAGTAAAGGAAAAGATTCTGCAGTCTCCTGTTGTCCATTTTGATGAAACTGGTATGCGTGTAGAAAACAAAACACAATGGTTACATACTGCCAGTACACCGGAGGTGACATTGCAACATATTCATCAAAAACGTGGAAAAGAAGCAATGGATGCTGGAGAAATCTTGCCATCTTTTTCTGGAATTGCGATGCATGATGGTTGGAAATCGTATGATGCGTATACAGATTGTCGTCACGTTTTATGTAATGCCCATCTCTTACGAGATTTACAAGGAATTATAGATAGTACTGGAGAACAATGGGCACAACAGATGCAGAAATTTCTAACGCAAGCGTTGACGATGAAAAAGCAATCCGAAGGTACCATGCCAAAAGCGACGCAAAAGAATCTGTTTATTATGTATCAATCCATATTGAAAGAACAACAGATTCTTTCCACGAAACAAAAGAAGAAAGGAAAGCAGACGCCTTCTCAAAATTTATGGAATCGCTTCGTCAAGTATTCTGACAGAATTCTAGCGTTTTTAGAACATCCAGCCATTCCATTTGATAACAATCAAGCAGAACGGGATATTCGGATGACGAAAGTAAAACAGAAAGTGTCTGGGACTTTCCGAAGTAAGAAAGGCGCAGAATCTTTTTGTCAGATACGAAGCTTTATGAGTACCATGAAAAAACAAAAACAATCGGTCTTACAAGCGATAAACCAAGTCATAGAAACTAGAACGGTTCCTTGGAATAACACGACTTCATAAGAGAATTTCTCTATTTGGCATAGATTCTTTCTCTGATTGGAGTATTTTCTTTTCATGTTTTCGAATCGGAAACATGTATTTGGCCTGTTTTTTTATTTGAAGAAGCTGAGTAGTTACTCTAAAATATTCACTCTTTTTAACGCTTGAAATGCGAGCTCCACATCCTCTTTCGGAAACAAACCTAACGTTGTACACAATGTCGAATGATATCCAACACGGCCAGCTAATACATTCTTCAATACTGTTGATCGCTTTACAAGGTTAAAACTTTGAAAGATCATACCAATATCCCGGCGCATACGTCGTAAATCTTTTCCTTTTGCAGCAGTAATAGACTCACATTCAATCATGATTTCGCCTTCTGTAATCTCATGAAGACGATTTACCGATTTTAGAAGTGTAGACTTTCCAGCTCCGGACAGCCCTACCATTATAACAAACTCACCTTTTTGAATTTTCAAGTTTATATTATTCAATCCTTTTGTACCATTTGGATACACTTTGGAGACATTTCGAAATTCTATCACACATCTTACCTACCTTCTATGTATTCAAAACGGCAAACTAACTGAAAACATTCCCTTTCAGCTAGCTGCCATTTCCATATGTATTATTGCGTTTTTACTTTCTTCCCATATTCACGAACGATGTCAAATTTACTATCATCAGATTTAACATATCCTTCATGTGAATATACTTCTTTAATGATTTTGTGACCTTCCTCATTTTTTCCAATTTCAATGAAAGCATCCTGTAATTTCTTGCTCCACTCTTCATCTAAATCAGAACGTACCGAAATCGTATCGTTTGGAATTTTCTCCGTAAATTTCACTATTTTCGTTTGCTCGAATATATTCGGATAATCTTTTTTTACAATATTACGAGCATCTTGGAATACAACAGCTGCATCTACGTCACCATTTAAAAGAGCAATAAGCGACTGATCGTGACCTTTTAATGTAACAGGTTTCACATCTTTTAACGGATCAATTCCCTCTTTTAATAGAACAGCTGCAGGCCATACATACCCTGCTGATGATGTTACGTCTTGATAACCAATCTTTTTACCTTTTAAATCTTTTACACTATTTATATTAGAGTCTTTTTTAACAACAAACTCAGATTTATAATAATCTACTAAATCTTTTGTAGGAGCTCCTGTTTCATCCTCTACTCCAAAACGTTGTGCTTGTAAAATTACATTTGCAGCCTTCTTTTCATGTGCTAATACGTACGCTGTTGGCGGTAAAAATCCTACATCTACTTGTTTAGATGCCATCGCTTCTACAATTGTATTGTAGTTCGTTGAAATACTAACTTTTACTGGAATATTTAACTTATCACTTAATAGCTTCTCAAGCGGTTTTGCCTTCGCCTCTAACGTATCTGCATTTTGAGAAGGAACAAATTGAACATTTAAAGTCTTCGGTACATACCCTTTTTTCGTATCTTCATTTTTACTTGCACTTGATTCCTTCGTTCCACAGCCACTTAATAATCCCGCTGCTAGTACAACTGTTGTGCTCATTGCAAAAACTTTTTTCAACATATTAATGCCTCCATTTTTCATTGTTATAAAATAACCTTTCATAAACATGAAGAAATATATCACATATTTTTACAAATAATTGATTATTTACAGAATCTTTACACATTATATACACTCACATTAAAATTCTCTTCACATATTTGATATGATGAATTGGAAGATAACAATAGAAAAGGTGAGTCATATTGGAACAAAATCAAACTGTAACTTTAAACATCTTATTAACAAGCGATATACATGGCACTGTTTATCCTATTCACTACCAAGATAACTCCCCAGCAGAACTTGGTTTAGCTAAAATTTCTACTCTTATAAAAAAAGAACGTTCCCAAAATACAAACGTTCTTTTAATTGATAATGGCGACTTTATTCAAGGAACACCATTTACTTATCATTATGTTACATACGAAAAAAACAAAAAAAACCCAATGTCCTTATTAGCGAATTACTTACAGTATGACGCTGCAATTATCGGCAATCATGAGTTTAATTACGGGATGGGTATATTAAATAACGCTGTGACTACTGCGAACTTCCCGTACCTATCAGCAAACATTTTAGATAAAAACATAAAGAAACCTTATTTCGGAAAACCTTATATAATCAAACAGATTGAATCCAATATAAAAATCGCTATTTTAGGGGTGACAACGCACTACATTACCAATTGGGAACAATCCCATCACATTAAAGACTTACAATTTGAAGATGCATTAGAAACAACGAAAAAGTGGGTTTCTTACATTCGCAAACATGAGAAACCAGATTTACTAGTCGTAGCGTATCACGGGGGAGTTGAACGAGATTTACAAACCGGGGTACCGACTGAAGTTTTAACAGGAGAAAACCAAGGATATGCAATGTGCCATGAAATTGAAGACATAGATATTTTATTAACAGGTCACCAACACCGGGAAATTGCTCACACAATGGCTAACGGTGTAACAATTTTACAGACCGGATGTAATGGAAACTCAGTTGGAAAAGTAAAAATAACATTCGAAAAAACAAAACATAAATGGGTTAAAAAAGAGAGTTCTTCTGAATTATTATCTGTACAAGGAGTTGAGGCTGACCAAGATGTACTTTCATTGGTAGCCGATTACGAAGAGAAAACACAAAAGTGGCTTGATCAACCTATTGGAATCATTCAGGGGGATATGCAAATTTCAGATGCTATGCAAACTCGTTTGCATGATCATCCTTTTATCGAATTCATAAATAAAATACAGATGGATATAGCTAATGTATCAATTTCTTGTACAAGTTTGTTCCATAATACATCTCCAGGTTTCCCGGAACATGTAACAATGCGTGACATCGTTTCTAATTATATTTATCCAAACACATTAAAAGTAATTAGAATAACTGGAGCGGATATAAAAAATGCTCTTGAACTCTCTGCTTCTTATTTCACATTAAAAACAGATGGATCCATCACCGTAAGTCCTACCTACATAGAACCAAAGCCACAACATTATAATTATGATATGTGGGAAGGGATTTCATACGTATTAAACATTTCAAAACCAATTGGTGAAAGAGTAGAATCTTTACAGCATAACAGTGCTCCTCTTAATATGAATGAAGAATATGACGTTGTAATGAATAATTATCGTGCAAGTGGCGGGGGAAATTTCTTTATGTTTCAAAACAAACCGGTAGTAAAAGATATACCCACAGATATGTCTGAACTTATCGCTAATTATATATTGGAACATAAAACGATAGAAGCAACAGTTAATAACAACTGGAAAGTTATTAAATAACGATTTTTACATATAAAAAAGATGGGCTTCGCCCATCTTTTAATTTAATTTTGCATTATCTTGCTTTTTTAAAGCTTTTAATTTCGTCGGTGTAACATCTGTACCTTCTTCGTTAACAACTTTAATACCTTTAAGTTCGTTTAACATATTTTGACGAAATCCTTTTAAATATTGTTCACGTAGCGATTGACGCTCACGTTGCTCTTCTTCAGTTAAACCTTCAGCTTTTGCTTTTTTCGCTAAGAAGTTAATGCGTTCAACGAGTTCGTGATTAATCATCTCGAATCCCCCTTCTAATCAAAACTGATTATTATCATACAATAGTTACTCTTCTTTATCAAGCAATTGCTTCGTATACTCTACATATCTACGATGTACAGTCGCCTTTGAAACATTATGACCAAATCCACGTAATGTTGCTGCAATTTCTTCAAACGTGAGTTCACTTTTTCGCAAACGTACAATTTCCTCAATTGGCACTTCTTTTTTCTCTCTTCCTACACTTAAATGACGATTTTTTAAATTTTTTTCTGGACGATAACCTTTTTCTACTGCACGTTGCATACCTCGTTTAATTTTCAAATTATGAATCTTTCTTTGATATTCTTCAACAATACCAATAATATCTAATACCATTGAATCAGAATCCGACAATTGTAATTCACCATTATGTGTATGCGTATATACTTTTATGCCTTCTTTATGTAAACAATGCATTAACGCGATCTTCGCATTTCCTCTACCAAGACGCGTTTCATCTTGTATAAGTAACACATCAATTTGTTCGTCTCGAATTGTATCCAACACCTCTAATATACCGTCACGTTCAATTGTATATCCACTAGCCTGCTCTTCAATCACCTTAGTAACATTCATTTGATAGCGCTCAGCTAAATGCAATAATTCATCTTTTTGACGTAATAATGATGTTTCTTGCGCTTCTTTCGTTGTACTCACACGTGCATAAATAATTGCATTCATTTTGAACCCCTCTTTCTCCCTACTATTTCCCTATAGTGTAACATAAATCCGCCATTTGTTCGAACTTATGTTTGTAGAATGTTTTTTCACATGTTATACTTATTAATAAGAAAAATGAAAGAAAACGAGGTGTTAGAAAACATGGAAAAGTTAACGAAACGCCAGCAAGACATTCTCGACTTTATTAAGCTAAAAGTACAAGAAAAAGGATATCCACCTTCCGTACGTGAAATTGGTCAAGCAGTCGGCCTCGCTTCTAGTTCTACAGTGCACGGACATTTATCACGATTAGAAGAAAAAGGATACATTCGACGCGATCCAACAAAACCACGTGCCATTGAAATTTTAGGTGAAGACCGAATGGATACGGAAACACAATCTGTTATTCAAGTTCCAATTGTCGGAAAAGTCACTGCTGGTTTACCAATTACAGCGGTCGAAAGCGTAGAAGAACATTTCCCACTTCCAGCTAGTATTGTTGCTGGAGCAGACCAAGTGTTCATGTTACGTATTTCTGGAGATAGTATGATTGAAGCTGGTATTTTCGATGGAGATTTAGTTGTTGTTCGCCAACAGCAGTCTGCATATAATGGTGAAATTGTAGTCGCTTTAACAGAGGATAACGAAGCAACAGTTAAACGTTTCTATAAAGAAAAAGACCATTTCCGTCTACAACCAGAAAACTCTTCATTAGAACCTATCATTTTAAAACAAGTGTCAGTTATCGGGAAAGTAATTGGCGTATATCGTGATTTACATTAAAAATAACAAAAAGAAGATAATTACCTTATTTATATACGGTAATTATCTTCTTTTTGTATTTTGATAGATTTCCATGCATTCTATTTCTTATTAACGAGTTTCAATCGTCACATCTCCCGCAGCCGTTTTACCGCTAATCTTTTTACTACCATTTCCAATTGTTACATTTTTATTTTCTTCATTAAAAATTGTTACATCTCCAGCAGCACTTTGCCCAGTAATTACCGCATCTTGTGGTTTTTCCGATAAAGTAATATCTATATCTCCCGCAGTTGAACTTGCTTCTAGATTATACTTAGAATCATGATCTTGAATATTTATTTCCCCACTTGTTGTTTTTGCGGTCACTTTCCCTAATACCTTCTTAAAGTTCACCTCACCAGCTTTTGTCGATCCCTCCACATTCTTAGCCGTTACTTGTTTCAACTCTACTTCTCCAGCAAGTGTTCTAACACTTACGCTATCACTTTTCACATCACTCATTTCGATTTGTCCAGCAGATGAATTTACTTTTACATCTTGGTAAGAGCGTTCGGGCACAAGGAGAGTCAATTTAGACGTTTGAAACCTAAAATCGTAAAAAGAAAAATCAAATGAAGCACCTTTTTCTCTTTCCCCAATAATTTTTAATGTGTCACCATCTTCTGCGATACGAATCTCTTGTTTACGTACATCTCCTGACTCTGCTTTACATAAAAAGCAGAGTCAGGAGATTTTTGGACAATAATATCCCCGGCATCTAACTTAACTTCTATATTTTTTAATGTTTCGTTTTTAATTACATTTTCTTTATCGCCTTTTTCAGCAGTTTGTACTGCTTTTTCATATGTTTGGGAAATTCCTATTACTCCAATAATGATACAAGCGATAGCGATTAAAAATAGTTTTTTCATCATTTACTCTCCTTTTATCATTTTGAAGTTCCATATTACATATCGTACACACAATCTCTTAAACCACTTTGTACTATAAAAAGCGATAATACATAACAATAAACCTACCCCAACAAACGTTATACTAACGAAAAGATCCAACCATATAAAAGTACCCATAAATACTTTTCCAATAACGAAAAATGGTGTTACTACACTAGCAATACCACCGATCCAAAAAGAAAATATAAAAGCAATAATTGCGACTAACGGGCCTAACACAATAATAAAATTAAACAAACTAAGTCCAATCGCTGCCATAACAGCTCTTGTCACATTTGAAGTCGATGGATTTTTTTTCATTTCATCGAAGCGATACATCGCAAGTAATTCTTTCGCGATTACTTTCGGAGAACCAAGGCCCTGTATTATTTCCGATTCAGTTTTCCCCTCTTCTAGTCCAAACTGAAAGTGCTCTTCATAATCCAATAAAATATCTTGCCTCTCTTCCTCTGGTAACTTTCTAAGATAACTTGATAATTCTTTAAGAAACCCTTCTTTACTCATCCCATTCCACCCCTTCAATAATTTCTTGTACCCCTTTCGCAAAATCACGCCATTCTGTTACTAACAAATGAAATTGCGTCTCCCCTTGCTCTGTTAATTGATAATATTTACGAGGTGGCCCTTCCGTAGATTCCTTTAAATACGTTTGAAAATACCCTTCTTTCGTCAAACGACGTAATAAAGGGTATACTGACCCTTCCGATATTAAAAATTTATTAGAAATTTGCTGAACAAGTTCATAACCGTAACTATCTTTACGTTTTACAAGTGCTAATACACAAAGTTCAAGCACACCTTTTTTAAACTGAACGTTCAAGTGCCATCCTCCTTTCCTATCTTAGTACTGTTCAATACACGGCACCTGTTTTATCCATAATATACCACTTAGTATTATTTATTGCAAGGTACTAAACTATATTTATTCCCTAAATTTAGAAAATTAACTAACGAAATCCTGAATAAGACTATGTTATAACTAAGCAGCATTCAAAGTTTCATTTCATTTACATTAATATTAGACTTCATTCACTCTTTCCTCTTGAAAAATCCACCACAAACTTATTCACTATAGCTAATGAGAAAAAGCCCCCATACTTATCGGTATTAGGGCTTTTTCTCATTAGCTATATATGAATCGAATTCCTATTTGAGAACCTGCATATGCGACAAATACTTTAATACCATATTTTATTTCTCATCATCGTTCCCCAAGATTTTTCGCTTAACATCTGACAAATCCTTCGACAACGAACTAAATGCTTTTGCTTGTTCTTCAATGACCTGTTGATTTTTTTCAATAACTTTTTGATATTGTTCTTCGCGCTGTTCATTCTTTTTTTGCGTAGTAAACAGCATCCTTACAAATAAAGCTGCGAATGCTCCTTGTTGAATCATTGAATTGAAGATTTGTTCTTCCATCGTTCTCATCTCCTTTTCAAAAATTAAAGAGAATCATACGAGTGATCCTACTCTCATATCCTTATCTCACATTAAAATGTTCTTCTTTTACCCATGTGTTTTGCCCAATATCGATATAACCATCTTTTCTTGCAAAAATCCCATATGGATAAGATCCATCCACATTTCCTTTATAATTTCCATTTGGACCATCATATGTGTTAATGCCATAACCTGCGGGATATTTTGAGTAAGCATGGAACCACTCTACTTCAAAGTGTTCTTCTTTCGCCCACGCTTCCCAACCTAGACATAACATATTTTCATTCCCACCATACCAAGCAGCATCTATAATTAAATATGGCATTTTTGTATTAATGACATGACCTGTAAACCAAGCATTTTTTCCAGGACCACTATATAAATTAATGCCCCATCCTTCTGGGTATTTAGACGTTGCAATTCCCAGTCCTTTTGGTTGTAGTGGTTTATTATTATCTTCATTAAATGCTTTGTTTATCTTCTCAATGAATTGATCCACTCTTCCTTCATCGAGCATTCGATGTGGGCAATGCTTTCCACTCCACGATTTATGTGTACGTACATTACTAATCGGTATATTGAATTGTTTCATTAACTGAGCAATAACAATTGCTGCATTATCCTCCGCCTTGTAATATCTATCCCCACCGCTTAGAGAATAGCAAATTTCCACTCCGATAGATTTACGATTACCATTTCCGTTACCATCACCTGCATGCCAAGCATTACGATCAAACGGAATACCTTGTACTGCTTCTTTGTCATCTACTGCAACATGAAACGACACTGAATTATTATTCCCAATCATATACGATATCTCATTTTCTGCTGATGCATCATTGTACGTATTATGTACTGTGATGAATTCTGGTGTCATTGTATTGGGACACTTTATACCATATTTACTTGGATCCACTAATTTTTTTCTAATTTCCATTACTGATTATCTCCTTTTTTATTTTTTATCATTTAAAATTCCACTGAATTATTAAGTACATCTAGAAACTAAATCCTCAGACAGGCCATATTCTATATAATGGGTTATGGTCCTCACATTCAAAAAAAAGAAAAAGAGCAACTTTTTACATCAGTTGCTCTTTCAAAAATCGCACTCTATATTCCGCCCAGCATTTTACAGATATTACTCTAATCTCAAGAGGTATGATAACAAGTTTTTTCATCCTACTTAATACATGCTGATTTAAAGATATTATCTTACATTAAAATGCTCTTCTTTTACCCATGTGTTTTGTCCAATATCAATGTAACCATCTTTTCTCGCAAAAACACCATATGGATAAGATCCATCCACATTTCCTTTATAATTTCCATTTGGACCATCATATGTGTTAATACCATAACCTGCTGGATATTTTGAGTAAGCATGGAACCACTGCACTTCAAAGTGTTCTTCTTTTGCCCAGGCTTCCCAACCTAAGCAAAGCATATTTTCATTCCCGCCATACCAAGCAGCATCTATAATTAAATATGGCATTTTTGTATTAATGACATGACCTGTAAACCAAGCATCTTTTCCAGGACCACTATATAAATTAATGCCCCATCCTTCTGGGTATTTAGACGTTGCAATTCCCAGCCCTTTTGGTTGTAGCGGTTTATCAGAAGGGTCAGTTGTACCACCACCGTCTCCTTTTCCTAAGTAGTCTAATGGATTCACAGCATTACTCTTATTGATGTTCCAAGACCCTTTATGCAATTCAAAATGCAAGTGTTGACCACTAGAATCCCCTGTGTTCCCCATAACCCCAATAGTTTGTCCTTGTGTAACATAATCACCTTCTTTTACTGTTCGAGAACCGCTACGCATATGGGCATATACTGTTTCCCATGTAACCCCATCAATAGTGTGCACAATCATAATACATTCACCATAACTGGATGAAATATAAGAACGACTAACTCGTCCGCTAGCTGCTGCATAAATTGGATGATAGCCCGATTCAGCAAGATCTATCCCATGATGATCTGGTCTGCTCCCCCGAAATCCACTTGTTACTCTCGTTGTATCTGTTGGATAAATAAATTTTGCCATAATAATCTTCCTTTCTATTCATACGTAATATAAAAAGGCACTTAAAAAAGCACCCTTTTATATTTTTTCTGTATATTAAAATTTATAATTTTAAATCAAATAATAAAAAACTTTGTTATTACCTTACATTAAAATGCTCTTCTTTTACCCATGTGTTTTGTCCAATATCAATGTAACCATCTTTTCTCGCAAAAACACCATATGGATAAGATCCATCCACATTTCCTTTATAATTTCCATTTGGACCATCATATGTGTTAATACCATAACCTGCTGGATATTTTGAGTAAGCGTGGAACCACTGCACTTCAAAGTGTTCTTCTTTTGCCCAGGCTTCCCAACCTAAGCAAAGCATATTTTCATTCCCGCCATACCAAGCAGCATCTATAATTAAATATGGCATTTTTGTATTAATGACATGACCTGTAAACCAAGCATCTTTTCCAGGACCACTATATAAATTGATGCCCCATCCTTCTGGGTATTTAGACGTTGCAATTCCCAGTCCTTTTGGTTGTAACGGCTTATTGTCACCGCCACCAGTTCCTCCATCAAAATCTACATATTGTTTAACAATTTCAGAGTAGAAGAAATTCCCTCCGTTTTTATATCGATAACCACCATTGTAAGCAACAGCGATAGGGTTACTATATTTCACCATAGCACCGGTCGTATTTCCAAGTGATGGCGCAACAACCGTTTTAGAATACAGATCTGCCACCGGTAATGAATGCTGTTTATTGTTAGATGCTAACCAGCGAAGGTAAGCTCGTCCAAAATTATATGATTGAACAATGGCACTTAAATCTGTAATGCCATTTTTCTGCGCATCATCAAAAGCACCCTTTAAATGCTTCACTCCGTAATAAATTGAATCTTTCGGGTTTTTAATTGTATTCATTGCCCATCCTTGTGATTCACTGGATTGCATAATATCAGGTGTCGTTTCAGAATTCCCTCCACTTTCTACCATAATAATTCCAAGCACGTAAGGAACTAATTCAGGTACACCTTGTGTAGAACATTCGCTTTCTACCATTGATTGCCAACGTAACACCTGTTGTGGCAAATTCTTTGTTTTGACTGAAGCAGCTAATAAACTCATCATTAAACATCTCCTTGTTTTTCTATTATTTTCGCCTGTAAAACTACTACTTTACTAAATATAACTAGAAGCTAAAGACCCATTAATCCATCAAATCACTTCATATTACTCACCTTCTTTCACAACAAAAAGAGCAACCATAAAAATAGTTGCCCTTTCGTCGAAATCTTATATTACTACTATAAATCACTTTTTCAATACTTTCTGTACACTGCATGTATCCTACAAAAAGGTAACATTAAAATCCATCTAAAAACTTGACAATCTTCCTTATTTCAGCGTGTTTTCGGCGTATATAACCTGTACTATAATGTAATTCAAATGCAATTTGTTCTAAAGTCATTCCATCAACATATTTCATTTTAAGTATTTGATGATCCAGTCCTTTAAACTTATTAATCAAAAGCTTTAAATCATACTCTTCATTCATCTTATGAGCTAATTCATATTCAATTGCCTCAATCCGTCCTTCTACCTTAGCCCCTTCCGATTCAGCGGTTAATCGTACATTTTGCAAATCACCGCTAATCCAACGCTTCAATTCGGCTTTTGATTTGTCTAAGTTGTATTCTAAATAAGCAATTTCTTCTTCTAATTTCTTATAATCTTTGAGCCACTTGAACACTTACTGATTCACCCACTTCCGTTCTTTTTACAAAGTCTCTTAATACTAATTTAATAGCATGAATATGCTTATTAGCCTTTTCAATCTTTATTACTTGTAAATCATCTAGCATTTTTTCTTATGACCTATATTTATTTAACACTTCTTGTAATCTCTCACGCTCTTCATCAATAGACTGTACAGTTTTTCTTTCCTCTTCTAGATTTGTTGATTCATCATCTTTATATAACCAATCGGGTACAATCTCTTTTCTATTTGAATACTTCTTACCTGTCCCGTTATATTTCTTTTTCTTGCTCATTTCGAAACGTCTATCTAGTATGGCCACATCAACTAATGTTTTAACTTCTTGCTCCTTCCAATTCCTCAATATAGCCTTAATGTAGTTCCATCTTGGTGCATTCTCATCAACGGCTTTATTAATTGCATGCTGAATTAACTCCCCACTAAACAAATTACAAAAGCTCCCCAACTCTGCAATTGCAATTTCACTTAACGGAATGCCCATCCCCTTAATAAAGTTACAACTTACTTTAACCCTCTCATTGATGAATATACGAGATTCTAATTTATCCATATCATCATAATCATTATTATTTCGTTTATTAGTATTTAGTCTATTAGTATTTAGTAGTTTCTGATTTTCCTCATATGGCTTTACCACATCTTGGTTTTCCATTTGTGGCATGTCCCTTTGTGGCGTTTCGTAAATTTCCGTATCCCACCTTGTAATTTTTTTCGTATTCCCATCACGAACAGGATAACGTTTTACATAACCTAATTCTTTTAATTCCTTAAAACCTGTACGGAGCGAATCTTCTCCATCCTTAGCATGTCGAGCTAATTCACTAATATGAAAAGTCCAATCGTCTGGTAATGTAAGCGCATAGGCTAAGATTCCTTTCGCTTTCCATGACAACCTTTCATCTTTTAAACCAGTATTATTTATAACGGAATAATTACTATCTTTTTTCACTCGAATAATCCCCATACTAGCCACCTCATAAATTCTCAAAAACGGTATTCAATGTTATACTTATCTAGAGATATTTTTTCTTATAGAATCCGCTGCAACGGATTCTTTTCTTATTCATTCAAAACAATCATGCTATCCATATCTATTTTCTTCTAAACCTCTCTTATTCCTCAAATTCAACATCCACTTGAATTTCGATATTCATTGGAATTTCTTGTGTTATACGAATCACATTTTGACTCATTCCTTTTTGAATAAGCTTTCTAACCTGCTCTTTTGCATCTTCTTTTGTTTTAAATTCACTGACAGTTGGTAATCCTGCTAAACTGCTAGTAATTACTAAAATCTTTCTTTGCATGTTCTTTCCTCCTACTGAATGTCTGCCATATTTATTTGTGAGTTTTTAACTGTAATTTCTTCATTTAAAACAGTTGGGATTGAATATTCTTCATTAATAATTTGGTAACTACTCAGCTTCTTCAAATAAAAAAACAGGCCAAATACATGTTTCCGATTCGAAAACATGAAAAGAAAATACTCCAATCAGAGAAAGAATCTATGCCAAATAGAGAAATTCTCTTATGAAGTCGTGTTATTCCAAGGAACCGTTCTAGTTTCTATGACTTGGTTTATCGCTTGTAAGACCGATTGTTTTTGTTTTTTCATGGTACTCATAAAGCTTCGTATCTGACAAAAAGATTCTGCGCCTTTCTTACTTCGGAAAGTCCCAGACACTTTCTGTTTTACTTTCGTCATCCGAATATCCCGTTCTGCTTGATTGTTATCAAATGGAATGGCTGGATGTTCTAAAAACGCTAGAATTCTGTCAGAATACTTGACGAAGCGATTCCATAAATTTTGAGAAGGCGTCTGCTTTCCTTTCTTCTTTTGTTTCGTGGAAAGAATCTGTTGTTCTTTCAATATGGATTGATACATAATAAACAGATTCTTTTGCGTCGCTTTTGGCATGGTACCTTCGGATTGCTTTTTCATCGTCAACGCTTGCGTTAGAAATTTCTGCATCTGTTGTGCCCATTGTTCTCCAGTACTATCTATAATTCCTTGTAAATCTCGTAAGAGATGGGCATTACATAAAACGTGACGACAATCTGTATACGCATCATACGATTTCCAACCATCATGCATCGCAATTCCAGAAAAAGATGGCAAGATTTCTCCAGCATCCATTGCTTCTTTTCCACGTTTTTGATGAATATGTTGCAATGTCACCTCCGGTGTACTGGCAGTATGTAACCATTGTGTTTTGTTTTCTACACGCATACCAGTTTCATCAAAATGGACAACAGGAGACTGCAGAATCTTTTCCTTTACTTCTTTTATGAATGGCTGCAATTGAGAAGCGAAAGCCTGTGTATGATTTACCAGGGTTCCTTCGCTTATAGAATGTCCAAAACAATCCTGAAAGAATTCTTTTGTTCGCTTCAAAGAAATGCATTGATAATGCGTTAAATAGGGAATCAGTCTTTTTATATTTGGACCATATTGAACAGGACGAGATACTGTCGAAGGAAATTGGGCTTCTTGGATAGAATGGCAATGTGGGCATTCTTTCTGTTCTACTTTATGTTCTGTCACTTCGATCTGAATAGGTGGTAAGTCATACACTTGGCGAATGCGATACCCTTTTACAGGCTCGTGGTTCAAGGAAGTATGACAACAAGTACAATATGTAGGAGAATGTGTAATCGTATGATCTGGAGTCGCTGTCAAACCAAGAGTATGTCCCTTGTGGCCCAACTGGCCACCCGTTTGACGATGAGACGGTTTGCGCAAACTTTTTGTAACGGGCTTACCCAAACCATCTGTAGAAGGTGGCTTATGACTATTTTTGGAGTTTTTTTTTGAAGCATTTTCTAGTTCTTGTATACGTTTTTCTAACTTAGAAAATGTTTCTTCAAATAAAGAAATAACAGCTTCAGGTCCTTTTTTATATGTATCTCAAATAATTTTTCGATCGACCATAAGATTCACCTCCCCTGTTTGATATACTCAGTATTTACAAATGGGAGGCATATGAAACTAGTAAAATTTAAAAAAGACACCGAAAGGTGGCTGAGTAGTTACCTTTATTGTATTGAGATAATTTCGCACTACGCATAATTCGTTGCTTTCTTTTTACAGATTAACTAATTATCGAAATTTAAAATAAATACTATGATATGAACCCTTTTATTAAGTCATTATTCAATAATTCGGTTATCCATTTTAAGCAATTCTCCTCCGATTTCAATTCGCTTCGTTTTCTTCAAATTCAAAAAGATATTCCAAATTATGTTCTGGAAAAAAAGTTTTCTTAATTTCAAAAGCTTCATCATAATAAAAACGAAATTTACCATTTATTTTGTCGCTCACTGTTGCGTGGCGAAGTTTCAGATGCGAAGAAATTTGTGTAATCATAATTCTTTTTCTCGCCATCTCTGCACGCAAATTCGGATACATCGACTCACCACCTATTTTTTGTATGATATTGCGTTCATTTCCATTTAAATATAAACTCAATTTCGTATTTAGTCAACAAAAAAACGTATTTAAATACTCAATTTCGTATATTTTTCTATTTACTAACAATTTTAGTTAGGTTATGATATATACAGAAATACGCAATATCGTATACATTTTAATAAGAAAGATGGTGAAAGTAATGAAAAAAGCAGAGGTTGTAACACGCTTAATAAAAGAAGCTGGCTATAGTAAAAGAGCCTTCGCCGAAAAAATAGGTCTCCCCCCCACAACACTGCAATCCATGTTATCAAGAGGGATTGGTAAAGCATCTGTTGATAATGTCATAAAAGTTTGTAAAGGATTAGGAATCACTACTGATGATTTAGAAAGACTCGCAACTCAAGAGGACAATACTGTTAAAGAAGAAGTTTCTATTTATGAAACCATCCAAAACGATCAATCAAACATTATTTACATTCCTATCATTGGTTCTGTAGCAGCCGGTACACCCATACTCGCTGAAGAAAATATCGAAGGCTATTTACCCATGCTAAGTACATTTTTAAACAAGCGTAAAAAGTATTTTTATCTTACTGTAAAAGGCACTAGCATGAATCTCGAATTCCCTGATGGTTCTTATGTTTTAGTAGAGGAAACTCCTTATGTTGAAAACGGACAAATTGCTGTTGTAAAAGTCAATGGTTATGATGCTACCGTGAAAAAGATTTCAAAATCCGGAAGCATCATTACTTTAATACCATTGAGTAATGACCCTATCCACGAACCAAAAACTTACGACCTTTCAGCTGAAGATGTAAAAATAATTGGTCGCGTTGTACAGGCAGTAAAGAATTATTAAGTTTTAGCACAAGTGATTAAAAAAGATAAAATCAATTCTTTTGAAAAGATTTTCTTAGTAACATGATTCAAAATAACCAAAAACAATCCATTATCTAGTAGTTAACATATCCAATAACTTCACTAAAAAAGCCCTGATACCGTAGTATCAAGGCTTTTTCATTTCACAAATTATATAAAACTTACATTTATCTGATAATATTTTTCTATGATATCACTACTTGTTATTAATTATTGGCTTTTATGTGGCTGTTTTTCATTTTGCAACCACATAAAATTGTAATAATAGGGAATTAAAAAACCCTTGATACGAGTTGTATCAAGGGTTCAAGCCTCTTAGTAAAGAGACATATATTGATCGCGTTCCCATTGGTGAACTTGTGTTCTAAAAATATCCCACTCAATCTCTTTCGCTTCGATGAAGTGCTCAAGTAAGTGTTCTCCTAGTGCACCGCATACTACTTCATTAGATTGTAATGTAACTAATGCTTGCGCTAATGTTGCTGGTAAGTCAACGATACCTGCTTCTTCGCGCTCTTCTTTTGTCATTACATAGATGTTACGATCTACTGCTGCTGGTGGAGTTAATTTGTTTTTAATTCCATCAAGACCTGCAGCTAATAATGTAGCCATTACTAAATATGGGTTTGCAGCTGGGTCAACACTACGTACTTCTACGCGTGTACTAATACCACGAGATGCAGGGATACGTACTAACGGGCTACGGTTTTGTGCAGACCATGCTACGTAACAAGGTGCTTCATATCCAGGTACTAGACGTTTGTATGAGTTTACAGTTGGGTTTGCTATCGCTGTAAATGCTGGTGCATGTTTTAAAATACCTGCGATGAAGTGACGAGCATCATCACTTAATTGTAAGTCACCGTTTGCATCAAAGAATACGTTCTCACCATTTTTAAATAATGATAAGTTACAGTGCATACCTGAACCGTTCACACCGTATAGTGGTTTTGGCATAAACGTTGCGTGTAAACCATGTTTACGAGCAATTGTTTTTACAACAAGTTTGAATGTTTGAATGTCATCACATGAGCGAATTGCATTTGCATATTTAAAGTCAATTTCGTGCTGTCCCGGAGCAACCTCATGGTGAGATGCTTCAATTTCAAATCCCATTTCTTCAAGTTCAAGAACGATATCACGACGACAGTTTTCCCCTAGATCCATCGGCGCAAGGTCGAAGTATCCACCGTTATCGTTTAGTTCTAATGTTGGATTTCCTTTTTCATCCACCTTAAATAGGAAGAATTCTGGCTCTGGTCCAAGATTGAAGTCTGAAAATCCTAAAGCTTCCATTTCTTTTAACACACGTTTTAAGTTGTTACGTGGGTCTCCATCAAATGGAGTGCCATCTGCATTGTAAATATCACAGATTAGTCGAGCTACTTTACCTTTTTCAGCTGTCCAAGGGAAAATTACCCAAGTGTCTAAATCAGGATATAAATACATATCAGACTCTTCAATACGTACGAAACCTTCAATCGAAGATCCATCAAACATCATTTTGTTATCAAGAGCTTTCGTTAATTGTCTCACTGGAATCTCTACGTTTTTAATTACCCCTAAAAGGTCCGTAAATTGTAAACGGATATACTTTACATTCTCTTCTTTCGCCAAACGGAAAATATCTTCTTTTGTGTATCTAGACATTATAAATTCCTCCTTAGTCCCTCTAATCGCCTTCAGAATCAGTTATCTTTAGTGAAAAAATCTTGAAATGTCACCTTGTCGCAATGAAGTTCGATTGAATCTACCTGTATGTTGTAGTTCATCTCGAAGTATTTTGCGAAGCTCAGTTTTTGAAATTTCTTTCGTTTCTTCTTTTACTTTCACTGCTTCTGTTTGATTTTCTTTCATTAGTAACACTTGTTTAATACCAGCCATATTCAGGCCTTGATCTAACAAATCTTTAATTTCTAACAACTTATCTACATCGTTAAATGAAAACAATCTACGATTCCCCTTTGTACGGGTTGGAGAAACAAGATTATGCTCTTCATAGTAGCGAATTTGACGTGCAGACAATTGTGTTAAATCCATAACAATACCAATTGGAAACAGCGGGGCAGAACGTCTATCTTCTTTCATTTTTCAGTTCCTCCTTCGCCTTAACTGCTTCTCATTTTATAACATGTTATGTTTAGTGTCAATAGATGTTAGCTTTTCTCACATGATTTTTTTATAAATTTTTTCATTCTTTTTTCTAATCGCATAAATCGTTACTTTTATACGAAAAAAGCTGCCGATATCGACAGCTCCCCTTTAAGAAATTGTTAATAAATTCTTTTCAATCAATTCATCAATTGCAGAACAAATCGCAATTTTAACATGCGAATACGTTAATCCACCTTGCACATATGCAACATACGGTGGTCTAATCGGACCATCAGCAGACAATTCAATACTTGCACCTTGAATAAATGTTCCCGCCGCCATAATTACATCATCTTCATAACCTGGCATATAGTTTGCATACGGAGTAAAATGCGAATTAATTGGAGATGCATATTGAATCGCTTGGCAGAAGGCAATCATACGGTCTTTATCATCAAATTGAACAGATTGAATTAAGTCTGTTCTTGGCGCATTCCACGCTGGTGACGTGTTCATTCCTAACTTTTCTAAAAACGCAGCTGTAAAAATTGCACCTTTCAGCGCTTGTCCTGCAACATGTGGCGCTAAGAAGAACCCTTGATACATTTCTTGCAGACTGTATAAAGACGCTCCAGCTTCCGCACCAATTCCCGGAGACGTTAAACGATATGCACACGCTTCAACATACTGTTCTTTCCCGACAATATAACCACCAGTTTTAACAATTCCGCCGCCCGGGTTTTTAATAAGCGAACCCGCCATTAAATCTGCACCAACATGACATGGCTCTTGCTCTTCAATAAACTCACCATAACAGTTATCTACAAACACAACAACATCAGGTTTAATTTCTTTAACAAACGCGATCATCTCTTTAATTTGAGAAATAGTAAACGATGGACGAGTAGCATAACCTTTCGAACGCTGAATACCGATCATTTTCGTATTACTATGAATCGCTGCTGCAACAGCTTTAAAATCAACAAGCCCACCTTCAGTTAGCGGAACTGCATTGTAACCAATATTATATTCTTTAAATGAACCTACACCTTTCCCACGCACGCCAACGATTTCCTCTAACGTATCATACGGTTTTCCAGTGATGTACAATAACTCATCTCCTGGACGTAAAATACCGAATAACGCTGTAGAAATAGCGTGAGTACCTGAAATAATTTGCGGACGAACAAGTCCAGCTTCCGCTCCAAACACATCAGCATACACTTTTTCTAACGTATCACGGCCAATATCATCATAACCATAACCTGTCGTCGGGATAAAATGCGAGTCACTAATTTTATGTTTACGAAAACTTTCTAATACACGAAACTGATTACTTTCAATTACTTCATCCGCACGTTTATGTACTTCTGTAATCTGACTCTCTACTTCTTTTACGATTGGAGCAATTTTTTCTCCATTTTTCAAACGATCAAACATTTTTATTTTCTCCTTCTTCCACTAAAAATCTCTTTAATTGCACATTAAGCGATGAATGAGTAAAAATATACCCTGCACAATCATATACAAATTTATCTTCCAGAAACTCCATCTTTGCTAATAGCGTTTCCGTCTTTAAAAGCGTTAATAACTCACCTTCACTCGGAGGGATTTCTACTCGATAACGATCCATTTCTTTCTTCATTTTCATTTCTATCGCTTCTTTTATACGCAATACATCACTTTCTTCAAAAGCACTAGTCATTAAGAAATCACTTTTCGGAAACGGAATAAAGTTTTGATGTAATTCATCTTTTTTATTATATAACGTAATAATAGGAATATGATTAATTTCAAGTTCTGATAATAATCGTTTTACTGTTTTTTCATGCCCTATGTAGTTAGGATCCGCAGAATCAACTACATGTAAAATGACATCTGCTTCCCCCGCTTCTTCCAGTGTCGAACGAAAAGCAGCGATTAATGAAGTGGGTAAATCTTGTATAAAACCAACAGTATCGGTTAGTAATACTGTATAACCAGAAGGTAACGGCATCTTCCTCGTCGTTGGGTCTAATGTTGCAAACAGAAGGTTTTCTTCAAACGTATCAGCTTCCGTTAATCTATTAAACAGTGTCGATTTCCCTGCATTTGTATACCCTATTAACGAAACTTGAAATACTTTATTATCTTTTCTTCTCTCACGATATCTTTTTCGATGTTCCACAACAACTGCAAGTTGTTTCTTTATTTCATCAATACGGGATCGAATATGACGACGATCCGTCTCTAATTTCGTCTCACCCGGTCCTCTCGTTCCAATACCACCACCAAGACGCGATAAGGACAATCCTTGCCCCATAAGACGCGGCATTGTATATTGCAACTGAGCTAATTCTACTTGAAGCTTACCTTCCCTCGACTTCGCACGTTGCGCAAAAATATCCAGTATTAGTTGCGTTCGATCAATTACTCTCGCATCTAATACTGAGGATAAATTCCGAATTTGACTCGGCGTTAATTCATTATTAAATACAATAACATCCGGCTCTAATTCTTCAGTTAACATTGTAAGCTCTTCTAATTTCCCTTTACCTATGTAAGTTGCCGGATGAAACTTTGGTCGTTTTTGCGTTGTTGACACTAACAATTCTGCTCGTGCAGTCTTCGCTAGTGATGCAAGCTCTTTCATGGAATGCATAAATTTTTCATCATCATCTTGTGGCAATTGACAGCCTACTAATATGACTTTTTCTTTTTCTTCCATCAAATATGTTCACTCATCCTTTTCGAAATTTAAACCTTCTAATATAATAGCAGAGGAAGCACATTTCATCTAGTTAGCGGGGGAGAAAATTCATGGCATGGGAGATTTTTAGCATCATAGGCACAATCGCTTTCGCACTAAGCGGAGCCATTGTTGCAATGGAAGAGGATTATGATATTTTCGGGGTGTATATTTTAGGAATGGCAACCGCATTTGGGGGAGGTGCCCTTCGTAATTTATTAATCGGTTATCCGATTGTCGCGTTTTGGCAACAAGACATGTTATTCCAAATCGCACTTTTATCAATGACTATTATTTTTCTTTTTCCAAATAAGTTAATTAGACATTGGAAAAAGTGGGAAAATATCACTGACGCTATCGGCTTATCAGCATTTGCTGTACAAGGAGCATTATATGCCCAAAAATTAAATTTACCAATTAGCGCCACAATTGTAGCAGCTGTTTTAACTGGTATCGGCGGCGGTATCATTCGCGATCTTTTAGCCCGCAGAAAACCTCTCGTTCTTCGAGCTGAAGTATATGCCTTTTGGACAATTTTAGCAGGTTTCTTAATTGGCGCTCAAATTATTGTTAGCGATTGGGCTCTTTACATTTTATTCATTTTAATTGTTTGCTTCCACATGGTTTCTATTCATTACAAATGGCATTTACCGCACAGACGTATCGAAACGAAAGAACGTTCAATGCATAAATAGCAATCTAACCTCTTTACATATCGTAAAGAGGTTTTTCTTTTCTAACGATTTTTTCTTTATATAATGTTTATACTAATTTTTAAAGTGAGGTGAATACACATGACAAACCACGTTAATAAAGGAGCTCAAAAAAGCTCAGTAAATCAATTCGGGCACGATCCTAATTCAGCACACGAAAAGAGCGCTAAAATGGAACACTTCCATAAAGCACACCAAGAAAAAGCAAAAAAAGAGTAAACGAACTTATACACAAAATCGACGCACAGTTTATGTACTGTGCGTCTCCTCTTCGAGCATCAAATCCATACTCGATATTCCAATTAAATCATTTTTATCATAGGCATCTTCTTGCAACAACCGCATCGCCTGTGTACGAATTGATTTTTCAACAATATTCCGTACATACCGCCCATTACTAAACGATGTAATTTGCGACGAATACTTTACAGCATGTAAATGATCCCTAAATTTCCATTCAGCCTCTTTCGATAACTGATATTCACGCTCTTCATACATTCTTTTCCCAATTTCCAACAACTGATTTACCGAGTAATCCGCAAATTCAATAATAAATGGAAAACGAGATTGCAGCCCTGGATTTAATGAAAGAAAGTGATTCATCTCTCTTGAATATCCAGCTAAAATCAATACAAAACCATGTTGTTTATCTTCCATATGTTTTACAAGCGTATCAATTGCTTCTTTTCCAAAATCCTTCTCTCCTCCTCGAGCTAAAGAATACGCCTCATCAATAAACAAAATACCTCCCATTGCTTTTTTTATTAAGTCTCTTGTTTTTTGGGCTGTATGGCCGATGTACTCTCCTACAAGATCAGCACGTTCAGCTTCAACCAAGTGGCCTTTCGATAGAATATTCATCTCAAACAGCAATTTTCCTATCATTCTAGCAACTGTTGTCTTCCCTGTACCTGGATTCCCTTTAAACAGCATATGAAGTACTTGCTTCTCTGACTTCAATCCCTTCTCTTGTCTTTTTTTATTCACATAAATCCAAGCATATATTTCTTTTATTATCTTTTTTATATCATCCATCCCAACAAGCTTCCCCATCTCTTCTTCAATTCTCTGCAGCATTTCATGTTTAATTGTAGTTTCATTTGAAATTACCGCTTTATTTTCTGCGGCTGGCAAAGAAATTTTCTTTCGATGGTTTAACACAATATTAATTTGATTATTGTTCTTCTTTCGCATCGATTGTTCCATACAATCACCTCATTTTATCCACTCACCAAATATTATTATTCCTGTCCCCCTTGTAAATGCCTATTTTCAGAAAAGTTTGCTATAATATAAGAAATAATTAAGGTGGTGGGACTATGGAGACAACGGAATTCCATGATACAATACAAGCCTTTTCTATTTTTTTATTGAATAAAGGCCGAAAACCCTCAACTATTAAACGTTATGTTTATGACGTTGAAGACTTCGGACATTGGTTAGAAAAAAACAAAAAGCTCCCTTCCAGTAATATATGGGCTACACTTTGTACAAAAGACTACGAAGATTACTTTTCCGATTTAAAAACGAATCGACATTACTCAGAAAAAACGATGCATCGTGTATTTATTGTACTAAATAGAATGTATCATTTTCTAAACATTCCTAATCCATTGAAAAATATGGAGATATCTATTCAACCAGACCGTACACTTCGTAACGAAGATTTCATTTCACCTGATGAAGAAAAAAGGTTAAAGTATATAGTCACTTCATTAGAAGGACTTTCAGAAAAACAACTTCCTGTGCGCCCCTTATTAATGGATCGCAATATTGCTATTTTAAATCTATTGATTGACTACGGTTTATCCTTACAGGAACTTACAGCATTAACAATGCATCACGTTCACTTTGAAACTAACACATTATCAATCCCAGCAACCGCAGGTGTAGAAAGAACAATTACATTAGCAAAAGAAGACAAAAAACAACTATATAATTATTACAAAAGCATCCCGGAACCAGTTCGTCCCAAATACCATAGTGATGATCCATTATTTGTCGCATTCGATTTTAACCGTGGAACATACAGATGGGTATATGAAAATGATGCACCAAAGGCATTAACGGAAATTGCTATACAAAAAATGATTCGCCTCGAAGTGGCTAGAGCCAATTTACGTAAAGGAATTTCAGGACAACATTTTCGTAACACCTATATTTTAAACTTAATAAAAAAAGAAACTCCTGAATCAGAAATTATAAAACTCGCTGGATTCAAATCAAAAATTTCATTAAAGCGATATTATCAATACGCAGAAAATAGAAAAAACGCCTTATTGTAAGGCGTTTTTTCTATTTTTTCTTTAAACAAACGATTTTACTATGACCATTTAACTAATTTCTGCATCTACTATGATGAGTTTCGTTCACATTTTCGTGAGAAAGGAGAGATTTAATGTCTCGTTATAACGACAATCAAAACAAATTCTCCAAACCATGCTTTCCAAGTAGCGCCGGACGAATCCCAAATACTCCATCAATCCCAATTACTAAAGCTCAACTTAGAACATTTCGTGCGATTATTATTGATTTAACAAAAATAATCCCAAAACTTTTCGCAAATCCATCTCCCCAAAATATTGAAGATCTAATCGATACATTGAACCTACTGAGTAAATTTATTTGTTCACTAGACGCTACTTCCTCCCTGAAAGCACAAGGGTTAGCTATTATTAAAAACTTGATAACTATATTAAGAAATCCAACCTTTGTAGCAAGCGCTGTATTTATTGAGCTTCAAAATCTCATTAACTATTTACTATACATTACAAAATTATTCCGAATTGACCCTTGCACACTTCAAGAGCTCCTTAAATTAATAGCAGCATTACAAACTGCTCTAGTTAATTCTGCTTCGTTTATTCAAGGGCCTACCGGACCTACTGGACCAGCAGGCGCTACTGGTGCCACTGGACCTCAAGGACCTCAAGGTAATACAGGCGCTACCGGTAATACAGGCGCTCAAGGACCTGCTGGTGCTACCGGCGCTACTGGACCTCAGGGACCTCAAGGTAACACGGGCGCTACCGGCAATACAGGTGCTCAAGGACCTGCTGGTGCTACCGGCGCTACTGGACCTCAGGGACCTCAAGGTAACACTGGTGCTACCGGCGCTACTGGACCTCAGGGACCTCAAGGTAACACTGGCGCTACCGGCAATACAGGTGCTCAAGGACCTGCCGGTGCTACTGGTGCTACTGGTGCTACTGGACCTCAAGGGCCTCAAGGTAACACTGGTGCTACCGGCAATACAGGCGCTCAAGGACCTGCTGGTGCTACTGGTGCTACTGGACCTCAAGGGCCTCAAGGTAACACGGGCGCTACCGGCAATACAGGCGCTCAAGGACCTGCTGGTGCTACTGGTGCTACTGGACCTCAGGGGCCTCAAGGTAACACGGGCGCTACCGGCAATACAGGCGCTCAAGGACCTGCTGGTGCTACTGGTGCTACTGGTGCTACTGGTGCTACTGGTGCTACTGGTGCTACTGGACCTCAAGGTGTTCAAGGTAACACGGGCGCTACCGGCAATACAGGTGCTCAAGGACCTGCTGGTGCTACCGGCGCTACAGGTATAGGAGTTACCGGACCTACCGGACCTTCTGGCGGGCCTCCTGGACCTACTGGACCTCAAGGTAACACGGGTGCTACGGGTGCTACTGGACCTCAAGGTGTTCAAGGTAACACAGGTGCTACCGGCGCTACCGGTGCCACTGGCGCTACTGGACCTCAAGGTGTTCAAGGTAACACGGGCGCTACTGGTGCTACCGGTGCCACTGGACCTCAAGGTGTTCAAGGTAACACGGGTGCTACTGGCGCTACCGGTGCCACTGGACCTCAAGGGCCTCAAGGTAACACAGGTGCTACTGGTGCCACTGGCGCTACTGGACCTCAAGGTGTTCAAGGTAACACAGGTGCTACTGGTGCCACTGGCGCTACTGGACCTCAAGGTGTTCAAGGTAACACAGGTGCTACTGGTGCCACTGGCGCTACTGGACCTCAAGGTGTTCAAGGTAACACAGGTGCTACTGGTGCCACTGGCGCTACTGGACCTCAAGGCGTTCAAGGTAACACAGGTGCTACTGGTGCCACTGGCGCTACTGGACCTCAAGGTGTTCAAGGTAACACAGGTGCTACTGGTGCCACTGGACCTCAAGGTGCTCAAGGGCCTGCTGGTGCTACTGGCGCTACCGGACCTCAAGGCGTTCAAGGTAACACGGGTGCTACCGGTGCCACTGGACCTCAAGGTGTTCAAGGTAACACAGGTGCTACCGGTGCCACTGGACCTCAAGGTGTTCAAGGTAACACAGGTGCTACTGGTGCCACTGGCGCTACTGGACCTCAAGGCGTTCAAGGTAACACGGGTGCTACCGGTGCCACTGGACCTCAAGGTGTTCAAGGTAACACAGGTGCTACTGGTGCCACTGGCGCTACTGGACCTCAAGGCGTTCAAGGTAACACGGGTGCTACCGGTGCCACTGGACCTCAAGGTGTTCAAGGTAACACAGGTGCTACCGGTGCCACTGGACCTCAAGGTGTTCAAGGTAACACAGGTGCTACTGGTGCCACTGGCGCTACTGGACCTCAAGGCGTTCAAGGTAACACGGGTGCTACCGGACCTCAAGGTGTTCAAGGTAACACAGGTGCTACTGGTGCCACTGGCGCTACTGGACCTCAAGGCGTTCAAGGTAACACGGGTGCTACCGGACCTCAAGGCATTCAAGGACCAACGGGTGCTACCGGCGCTACTGGTATAGGAGTTACTGGACCTACTGGACCTTCTGGTGGACCTACCGGACCTACTGGGCCTACTGGACCTAGCTTCCCTATAGCAACAATTGTTGTAACAAACAATATTCAGCAAACAGTACTGCAATTTAATAACTTTATTTTTAGTACTGCAATTAACGTAAACAATATTATCTTCAACGGCACAGATACAGTTACTGTTATTAACGGTGGTATTTATGTAATTAGCGTATCCATTTCTACAACTGCGCCAGGATGCGCTCCACTCGGAGTAGGAATTTCAATTAATGGAGCAGTCGCAACTGATAATTTCTCTTCAAATTTAATAGGCGACTCACTTTCATTTACTACAATCGAAACATTAGCAGCTGGTGCAAGAATTTCTGTTCAATCTACTCTTAATGAGATTACGATCCCTGCGACAGGAAATACTAACATCCGCCTTACTGTATTTAGAATCGCTTAAATTTCATGATATATTGTTTATGACAAATAAAAAAAGAGCGAGGAAACTCGCTCTTTTTTTGTTATGTACAATAATTCATTACTATTCTAATTCAATTGAAACATTTTTTTGTGGTACAAATGTGGAGATTGCATGTTTATAAATAAGCTGCTGCTTACCTTCTGTTTCCAGCAGGACTGTAAAATTATCAAATCCTTTAATTAGTCCACGAAGCTGGAAACCATTTAATAAGTACAGCGTAACAAACGTATTTTCTTTACGGAGTTGATTTAAAAACTGATCTTGAATATTGATTGATTGCTTCATGTCGAATCCTCCTCTTTTTCTCTACTTACTATTATTCGACTTTACTTGTAACTTTCCTTCTATGTATCGTAAAATTTCTGACGTTTTTTCACCGTCTGTAACATCAAACCACGTGACATCCATTTTATTACGGAACCACGTTAATTGACGTTTTGCATAACGACGCGAATTCGTCTTTAATTGTGACACCGCATCTTCTAAAGAGGCTCGATTCTCAAAATAATCATAGATTTCTTTATATCCAATCGCTTGAATAGATTGACAATCTCGTATCCCTCTATTATACAGCCCTTCTACTTCCTCTAATAGGCCTTGTTCCATCATCAAATCCACTCGTAAGTTAATGCGATCGTATAGCATTTCTCGATCCATTGTCAAGCCAATTAATGAAACATCATAGAGTAACTCTTTTTCTTGTTTCTCAATTTGTTCACTCATTTTTTCACCCGTCGTGTGGAAAATTTCTAACGCCCGAATGACACGTCGTACATTATTTGCATGAATACGCTCCGCACTTTCTGGATCTACTTCTTGCAATTTTTTATGTACATATTCCACACCGCGTTCTAGAGCTAACTTTTCCATTTGCTCTCGGTATATCACATCACCAGCATCATCTGTAAACTGATAATCGAATAAAACAGATTGTATATAAAGACCGGTCCCACCAACTATAATTGGTAATTTACCACGTTCTGTAATTTCTCGAATATGCTTGCGAACACGTTCTTGAAATTCCGCGACAGAAAATGAATCTTCCGGATTTTTTATATCGATCATATAATGTGGAATTCCGTCCATCTCTGCTTTTGTTACCTTTGCGGTTCCAATATCCATCGTTCGATAGATCTGCATGGAATCACCACTAATAATTTCACCGTTCAACGCTTTGGCAAGATCGATACTTAACTTCGTCTTTCCAACAGCAGTTGGTCCAATGATGACAGCAACTTTTTCACGTTGCACTTCTCCCATATCATTCAACTCTCTTTATGTAATATACTCCATCTATTGATTATACCCAATCTTACCAATTTTAACGGCATGATTGCAAGTTCTTTCATTTCGGTACATGAAATTATACAGAAAAAAGAACATAGTTTGTCCAATTCTGCATATACATGATAAAAATAGTTTCGAGAGGATGAGTTAACTATGAAACAATCCACCATCAATTTTTCATCTTTGACAAAAGACCTCATTTTAGCCACTTCTACAAAAGAACAAAATTGTTCACAAGAGGAATTATACTTCGCCCTAAATTGTTTACTACGGGCTTTTCATTCTACTCTCCATGAAACAACATTACATCCAGAAAATAAAAATACAGAATATATACAAACGCAATTTTGCAGTGCATATAAAATTATTACAGGTAAAACTATTTATCCATTTCAATAATCCATAAAAAGCGGCTGCTTACATAGTTTCAAGCAACCGCTTTTTATATTAATATCGATAACCTATTGTATAACTTTCACTTTTACAGATTTGCGCCCCCAGCTATTAGCACTACCATCTGAACCGACTAATACATCAATACGATTTCCTTTAATCGCACCACCGGTGTCTCCAGCAATCGCTTCTCCATATCCTTCTACCCATACTTTTGATCCAAGCGGAATTACTTTCGGATCAACAGCAATTACTTTCATATTTGGATTTGCTGTTAAATCATGCCCCATTGCAGTTAATACACGACCACCATACGAACCATTCTCACTCGGATCTGCTGTATATGCCGTCGCTTCTACTGTAATTTCACGACCACCAGTAGGCGCACTTGTTTCAGTAGATTTTGCAACTGGTTTTGCAGCCGGTTTTTCTTTTACCACAGGTTTACTTGATTCTACATTCTTAATAGAATCATTACTCTTAACAGACTCTTTATTCTTAACTACTGTATTATTTTTAACTGGCGTATTTGTTCTAGCTGGCGCTTCTTCTTGAGCTACAACCTCTTTCTTTTCGATTACAGGTGCTGTTCCTGTTAAAAATGGCACGTGAACATATCCAACTTTTCCATTGTAGTCGAATTGTAACCATTCATTTTGAACTTGATTCGTCGTTTCAATCACATCATTTTTATTAAGTTTACCTAAAATTTCAGAATCAGTATTCGCTCCAGCACGAACATTTAATACGCCCGCCGTTACATAATATGTGCTCTTTGTAAAATCGGCACTTACAAACGCTTCCTTACCGTTCAACTTAATTTTTGTCCATCCATTTTCTGTATTTATAACATCTAGTGTATTCCCACTGAACACTTTACCTACAAGCTTTGACTCTACATTTGGGTTTTCTCTAACATTTAATACGTCTGTTGTTACAATTGTTTCCGCTTTAGCAGAACCCACAAAAATCCCAAGACCAAAAACTGCTGCTGTTGCTATACCTAATAATTTTTTCATGAATAGCCTCCATTTGCTTTGTTTTCGTATTTTCATTATAGCAACAGATTTTTAGAATTTTTAGAAATCACACAATTACAAAGCATTCGTAATATACGATTAACGAGTTGTAACATAAATTTCCATATTAATAAAATGCATTTCTAATACAATCTTCAGTGGTTTTCATATATTTTTCATATACGAGCACAAGAACTTTTTCCCAGAAAAAATTACAGTGTTACTTTTTTGTTACAAAAAATTCACAATTCGTTACATCTTTTACCAAAAAACATCAATATTCAATTGTTAACCTATTTTTTTGTAATAAAAAGAGAGCAGCTACTAAAAACTGCTCTCTTTTTATTTGTTATTGAACTTTCTTTTTCCAAACACCTAGCATAACAGCCGAGACAATTGTTCCAATTAATATAGAGAAAATATATAGTAACGGTTTATTTACTAACGCTATTACAAATAATCCACCATGCGGTGCCGGTAATGTAATTTGGAATAACATAGATAACGCACCTGCAATACTTGAACCAACAACACAACTTACGATTACTCGAACCGGATCTGCAGCTGCAAACGGAATCGCACCTTCTGTAATGAACGACGCTCCCATAATATAATTTGTTAAACCAGATTTACGTTCCGCTTCTGTAAACTTTGATTTAAAGAATGTAGTTGCGAATGCAATCGCAAGTGGTGGTACCATCCCACCAGCCATAACTGCTGAGTGCACTCCAAAATTCTGCGCTTCTATTGCAGCAATACCAAACGTAAATGCCGCTTTATTAATTGGCCCCCCCATATCAATTGCCATCATACCACCTAAAATAAGACCTAGTAATATAGCATTCGTACCGTTTAAACCATTTAACCACCCTGTCAACATTTCATTTAATGCTACTACAGGCGGAATTACTACTTTTTGCATTACAACTCCTGTAATCAATAATCCAAAGACTGGATATAACAATACAGGTTTAATTCCTTCTAATTGTACTGGTAGTCCTGAAAATAATCTTTTCAACCCTAAAACAACATATCCAGCTAAGAAACCAGCAATTAATCCACCTAAAAATCCAGCATTCGCATTCGCCGCTAAAAATCCACCTACAACACCAGGCATAAAACCAGGACGATCAGCAATAGAACTTGCAATAAATCCAGCTAAAATTGGTACAAGGAATAAAAACGCACCTGTTTTTCCTCCACCAATTGACATGAACAATTCAGCTAAAGGACCTTCCGCCTTTATACCACCAAACGAAAACGCTAGCGCTATTAAAATCCCGCCACCAACAACGAATGGAAGCATATTACTTACACCGCTCATTAAATGCTTATAAATTCCTAATCCTTTTTCTCCCTCAATACTTTCTGATTTCCCGTCCTCTTTTACACCTTTAAAGATTGGTGCATCTTGTTTGACAGCTCGCTTAAGCAGATTTTCCGTTTTTCGAATCCCATCAGCAACTGGCACTTGAATGACATGTTTACCAGCAAAACGATTCATTTCTACTTGTTTATCCGCCGCAACAATAATAGCTGTTGCACGTTCAATATCCTCTTTCGTTAAACCGTTTTTAATACCTGTTGATCCGTTTGTTTCAACTTTAATCGCTATTCCTAACTCTGTCGCTTTTGCTTTTAAGCTATCCGCTGCCATATATGTGTGAGCGATTCCAGTTGGACAAGCTGTAACAGCAAGTACGTACGGTTCATTTCCTTCTGGTTTTGCGACTTCAATCTCTTCTTCTTTTTCATTCTCTTTTTCATCAAATAGTTGAAGAAGCTCACTTTCATCCTTTGCTTCTAATAGTTGCTTGCGAAATCCTTCATCCATTAATAATGTCGATAAACGAGACAACGTTTCTAAATGAGTATTATTCGCTCCTTCACTTGCAGCAATCATAAAGAATAAGTGTGCTGGCTGTCCGTCAAGCGACTCATAATTGATACCGCTTACACTTCTACCAAAACAAATCGATGGTTGTTTAACAGCCTTTGTCTTCGCATGAGGTATTGCAATACCTTCCCCTATTCCAGTCGTACTTTGGGCCTCCCGCTTTAAAATAGCTTCTTTAAATTCCGTTTTACTATTTAAACGATTTGCCCCGTTTAATTTCTCAACTAATTCATCTATGACAGCTTCTTTATTTGAAGCTGTCAAATCCATAATGACTGTATCCCTTTTTAATAGTTCTGTAATTTTCATATGTTGCTTCCCCCTATCGCTTAGCTACAATTACTTGCGACAATAATTCTTCTACTTTTTCCTTCTTACATAAATCAGCTGAAAATGCTGTTGCACTCCCTGTTGCAACGCCGTATTGAAATGCCTTTTCAATATCTTTTGTCTGTTCATATTTGCCTACAAACCCTGCAACAAGAGAATCCCCGGCCCCAACTGAATTAATTACAACACCTTTTGGAACAGTCGCTTCATATATACCTTCTGCCGTAAATAATAAAGCCCCCTCTCCAGCCATCGATACGATAACGTGTTTTACACCTTGTTCAATTAATTTTCTTCCATAAGGTAAAACGTCCTCTACTGTTGAAAGCTCCACTCCAAACAACTCACCAAGTTCATGGTGGTTTGGCTTAATTAAAAATGGCTTATTTTTAATTACATGTTGCAGTGCACTTCCACTTGCATCTACTACTACACGAATACCTTTTTCAGCTCCAAACGCAGCAATTGATTCGTAAAAGGTACTTGGAATAGAAACTGGTACACTCCCAGCAAGTACAACACAATCTCCAGGTTGCATACTCTCAATTTTTTTCATTAACTGTTCGAACTGCTCTTTTGTTACAATAGGACCTTGGCCATTTAATTCTGTTTCTTCTTCCCCTTTTATTTTCACATTAATGCGAGTATCTTCATCTACTTGGACGAAGTTTGTTGTTACACCTTCCGTCTGTAATACCTCTTTAATAAATTGACCAGTAAATCCACCAGTAAATCCAAGTGCTATATTTTTAACACCTAAACGCTGAAGAACACGAGAAACATTAATTCCTTTTCCTCCAGGAAACTTCATATCTTTTTCCGCTCGATTTATTGTTCCTAAATCAAAGGAAGAAACTTGCACTACATAATCAATAGATGGGTTTAAAGTAACTGTATAGATCATTGTTTATCAGCCTCAATTACATTGGTTTGTTGTTTATATTTTTCTAAATCAATTTCTAAATGGTTTGTAATAATATTTGCATCTTCAACATTTGCAATTTTCGCAAACGCAACTTCTGAAAACTTACTTTCATCAATTAAGAAATATCCTTCGTTTGCTAATGTTAATGCCATTTGTTTTAAGAGCGCTTCTTCTGGATCTGGCGTTGTAAAGCCAAGCTGTTCATGTACACCATTTGCACCTAAAAAACATTTATCAAAACGATACTTCTGCATACTTTCCTGTGCCATAGCACCGATTAAAGCTTTCGTCCTACTCTTCATCATTCCGCCTAGTAAATACGCACGAATATTATTTTCAACTAAAGCTTCAATATGCATAAGTCCATTCGTAACGACAGTAACATCTTTATTTATTAAAAATGGAATCATTTCAAATGTTGTACTTCCTGCATCTAAATAAATACAATCACCTTGTTCAATAACGCTAGCCGCATACTTAGCAATTTGTTGTTTTATTTGAATGTTTTTGGATGATTTTTCGACCATCGTTGGTTCTTGCCCTTTTCCTGTTAAAACAGCGGCACCACCATGAACTCTTTTTAATAACCTTTGCTTTTCCAATTGTGCTAAATCACGGCGAATTGTCGACTCAGAGCTTTCTGTTCTTTCAACTAATTGCTGTAATTTTACAACTTTCTGTTCTTTTACAAGTTGCAATATCATTTGATGACGTTCAGGAGTTAACATTTTATTCACCTCTTCTTTGATTACAGTATAATGAAAACGGTCACAAAAATCAACCATAAACAATCAAAAATAATCAAAAACATCCACAAACATTTATAAACAGCAAAAAAAGAAACCTATTCGATCAAACAATCAAATAGATTTCTTTTCTAAATTCACTTATAAAGAAGCTTTATATATACTTAAAACATCATCTTTATTTAATTTTTTAAAGTTACCAAATTCACCATACGCCATCGCTTTATCCGCCATTAAATCAATTTCATTTTCTCCAATAGCGTAATCAGATAATGTTACTGGCGCCTCAATTGAAGTCCAAAATTGACGTAACGCCTGAATTCCTTCTAACGCAATTTCTCGATCAGTCTTTCCATCTGTTTCTACATTGAATACTCGAATAGCAAACTGTTTAAAACGACTTACATTTCCCTCTACAACATGCTTCATCCAGTTCGGGAATAAAATCGCAAGGCCACCCCCGTGTGGTATATCATGAACAGCAGAAACTGCATGCTCAATATTATGAGTCGCCCAATCTCCTTTTACTCCCATTGCTAAAATGCCGTTTAACGCCATAGTACCACAATATAAAATAGTTTCTCTATGCTCATAATTTTCTAAATCACTTAAAAGCTTAGGAGCTGTCTCAATTACTGTTTTTAAAACAGCTTCACAATAACGATCTTGTAGTTCTGTATTCGTTCCATGATGGAAATATTGTTCTAATACGTGCGACATAATATCTACCATACCGTAAATTGTTTGATCTTTCGGTACAGAAGTAGTATGAACTGGATCTAAAATCGAAAACTGCGGGAAAGTAACCGGGCTACCCCATCCATACTTTTCATTCGTTTCCCAGTTTGTAATTACCGAGCCTGCATTCATTTCAGATCCTGTTGCTGCAAGAGTAAGTACAGTACCAAATGGTAATGCCTCATTAGCAAATGTTTTTTTCGTTACAATATCCCATACATCTCCATCGTACTTACTACCAGCTGCAATTGCCTTCGTACAGTCGATTACACTTCCTCCACCAACTGCTAAAATAAATTCAACACCATTCTCTTTACAAATTTGAATCCCTTTCTTTACAGTTGATACACGTGGATTCGGTTCAACACCTGTTAATTCAAATACTTCTGCATTAATATCCTTTAAAATAGAAATTACATTATCATAAATACCGTTTCTTTTAATGCTGCCTCCCCCGTATACGAGAAGAACTTTTTTACCGAACTGTGGAATTTCAGTTTTTAACTGTTCTAATTGACCTTTACCGAAAATAAGTTTCGTTGGATTACGAAATACAAAATTTTGCATATTTCTTTACCATCCCTTCTATATGAAAAGCAACTATACTTTTGTATACCATATTTTTTTCATTTCACAAAAATATTTGCTTAATAAAAAAATCCCAGCCTACAGGCTGAGATTTTTTTATTGGTAATAAGGTGAGATCATTAAGTAAACAATAACACCAGATAAACTTACATATAACCAAATCGGCATCGTCCAACGTACAATTTTACGGTGACGTGTTAATTGATTTGTAAAACCAAATACAAGCGCAAACAATGCAAGTGGTACGATAATTGCTGCTAGGATAATATGTGTAATTAAAATGATGAAATACACATATTTAATGAATCCTTCTCCGCCAAAATGTGTTGCCGGTGCTAAGTAATGATACGATAAATACGACACACAAAATAGTAAAGTTGTCGTAAATGCTGCAAGGATAAAACCACGATGCATTTTCACATTCTTTTTAATAATAGAGAATAACGCTGCTAATAAAAATACGAACGTAAAGCTATTAAAAATCGCGTTTAACATTGGTAAAATCGTTACATCAAAATGTACTTCTCCTTCATAGCCAACAGGTCCAAAGAACAAAAATAAAATAATCGCATTTACAATTACAGAAAGCGTTATCACAATAGGAGCATAGCTTTTCTGATTTGTTGATTGATCCACCAAAATGGTCACTCCCTCTTCCTTCAAGTATGTATACATAACCTCACTATTTTAACATATTATTCACAGTGTAAATGTGACAATAGTTTGACACAGCAAGACCAGACAAAGAAAAAAATCCTTCTTAATAAAACTTCTTAAGAAGGATTTTATCGCTTTATTATTCAAATAGCAATGCGATTAGTTTTTGTTAAAAAATGTATCGCTATATGCTTGAAAAATTTCAGACACTTGATATCCCATTAATGAAATTGCTGTTAATGAAAAGAAACCAATCATAAGAAATCGAAACCACATATAAATCTCCTCCTTGTATTTAGCTTAAAAAACGTTAGCTACCTTACAAGTTGCGTGGCACTCTTCATCATCACTTTCCTTTTTCCTTACAATTGCTGTAATAAATCGAATCATAAAGAAAACTACAAAAGGAAATTGTTCGTAATTCACATTGGCATAGTTTAGCAACGGCTCGCGCTGCACATCGAACGGAGATGAGAAGGAATAGAACATACCTTGCTCTTCCATATATACAATTACAATTTTCATGCAAAATACGATTCCTAGAAACGAAACAATATCTTGCCATTCTGTCGTATATAACAGGTTATACAGCTCTAATACGTACTCTTCCATCATCATCCCCCCTTCCTTTTTTACCATTTTGCTCGCCTTCGTATAAAAAGTCAAGAAAAAAGTTTATATTCACTATGACAATAGTAATTACTTGTTTCTATGATTATATATGATTCTTTTATAGCAATGATTGGGTGTAACTCTCTTCGAAAATAAGAAAATTAGAATCGAACAGATTCCTCATTCTTACTTTTAGGATGCAAAACTGTGCTATTTTTATTTCTATTAAAAATAAAATAAGAAAGTATGATAAGAACTGTAACAAACATTGTTAAAAATGCTTGTGAACGTAAAGTATCAATTGCGAACATCGCAACTAAAACTGCTATAATAGCAGCAATTGTAACATACGTTACATACGGAAAAAGCCACATTTTCACTTTCAAATTTTGTTGTTCTACTTTCCCCATTTTTTTACGCATCTTTAAATGCGAAACTGCAATAACGAGATAAACTAGTAACGCAATCCCGCCAGATGCATTCACTAAAAACAAAAAGACTTTATCTGGAGAAATGTAACTAAACACAACTCCAATATAAGCGAAGAAAGTTCCAAATAAAACCGCTCGAACGGGAACACCACTACTGTTCAATTTTAAAAATGACTTTGGAGCATCTCCTCTTTCTGCCATTGAAAAAAGCATTCTTGAATTTGTATATAAGCCTGAATTTAAGCAAGAAAGTACAGCTGTTAAAACGATAAAATTCATAATTTGTGCTGCCGCTGGTATTCCTATATGTTCAAGTACAGCTACAAATGGACTTTTTAATATGTTTGCTGAATTCCATGGCAGTAGCGTAACAACTACTGCTATAGACCCAATAAAAAATACAAGAATACGCCAAATCACACTGTTTGTTGCTGTTTTTACTGCTTTTACAGGTTCTGCAGATTCACCTGCGGCTACTGCTACAATCTCTGATCCCATAAATGAAAATATAACAACAGTAATTCCAAGCAGGACCGAACTTATACCGTTTGGCATAAATCCACCTTGTCCAATTAAATTCGAAGTGCCGGGTGCTTCTGTTCCTGGAACAAATCCTAAAATAACAGCAAGACCTAGACAAAGGAACAAAACAATACTTATTACTTTAATAAAAGAAAACCAATATTCAAACTCTCCAAATGATTTCACCGAAAAAACGTTCGTCAGCGTTAATAAAATTGTTAATATTAAACTTAATAACCAAAGCGGTATTTCTGGAATCCAATATTGGATAATACCAGCACCTGCTGTGGCTTCTATTGCAATAACAATTACCCAAAAAAACCAGTATAACCAGCCTATTGTATAACCCGCCCAAGGACCAATCGCTTCTCTTGCATACGTTGCAAATGAACCACTTGTCGGATTAACAGCTGCCATTTCTCCTAGCATTCTCATGACGAAAATGACTAGAAGTCCTGCTAATGCATATGAAACGATAGAACCTGGTCCTGCCGAATGTACAACTGCACCACTTCCAACAAACAAACCAGCCCCTATTACGCCGCCAATTGAAATCATTGTAATGTGGCGTATTTTGAGGTCTTTCTTTAGATTTTTATCCAAATCTTGTACATCCCCTTCCAAACTAAATTTTGAAACTTATGTAAGAGTACTGTGCGAAAGATTTTGTTCTATACGTTAAAATATATCAAAATATTCTGAATTTAACAATTACAATTCAACCTTCTTCAAAAATTATTACATTAGGTTTAATACTTTCCCATACACAATTGTTGAGAAAATTATAGTCCCTTTACAAAAGAAAGAATTTTCAGATATTATTAAATAAACAAGATTATACATCTAGACAACTTTTTGTATAGGAGTGTTGATATGTTAAACAAGTTCAAATTTTTTTGTTGTATTTTAGTAATGTTCTTACTTCTACCGCTATCCCCTTTCCAAGCACAAGCAGCAAACAATTTAGGTTCAAAATTACTCGTTGGATATTGGCATAACTTTGATAACGGTACTGGCATTATTAAATTAAAAGACGTTTCACCAAAATGGGATGTAATCAATGTATCTTTTGGTGAAACTGGTGGTGATCGTTCCACTGTTGAATTTTCTCCTGTGTATGGTACAGATGCAGACTTCAAATCAGATATTTCTTATTTAAAAAGTAAAGGAAAGAAAGTAGTTCTTTCAATAGGTGGACAAAATGGAGTCGTTTTACTTCCTGACAATGCCGCTAAGGATCGTTTTATTAATTCCATACAGTCTCTAATCGATAAATACGGTTTTGATGGAATAGATATTGACCTTGAATCAGGTATTTACTTAAACGGAAATGATACTAATTTCAAAAATCCAACTACTCCCCAAATCGTAAATCTTATATCAGCTATTCGAACAATCTCAGATCATTATGGTCCAGATTTTCTATTAAGCATGGCTCCTGAAACAGCTTATGTTCAAGGCGGTTATAGCGCATATGGAAGCATATGGAGTGCATATTTACCAATTATTTACGGAGTGAAAGATAAACTAACATACATTCATGTTCAACACTACAACGCTGGTAGCGGGATTGGAATGGACGGTAATAACTACAATCAAGGTACTGCAGACTACGAGGTCGCTATGGCAGATATGCTCTTACATGGCTTTCCTGTAGGTGGTAATGCAAATAACATTTTCCCAGCTCTTCGTTCAGATCAAGTCATGATTGGGCTTCCAGCAGCACCAGCGGCAGCTCCAAGTGGTGGATACATTTCGCCAACTGAAATGAAAAAAGCTTTAAATTATATCATTAAAGGAGTTCCGTTCGGAGGAAAGTATAAACTTTCTAACCAGAGTGGCTATCCTGCATTCCGCGGCCTAATGTCTTGGTCTATTAATTGGGATGCAAAAAACAACTTCGAATTCTCAAATAACTATAGAACATATTTTGATGGTCTTTCCTTGCAAAAATAACAAAGTAAAACTATAATTAGCCCCCATCAATCGGACATTTATGGGCAATCAATGCAGGATAAAAACAGCAATAGGACCCTTTATAGGTCCTATTGTTGTTTTTTATTTATGAAAATTACTTTGTCACATCTAAAGTTTTAAGAAACTGTTTTCCATCGCCCAACATCGCACGTTCCTCCGAATCATATTGTTAAATATTCTAGTCACTCTTTTGCTTCAACACAAAAACTGAAAGTTCAGGTACACTACAAAATCTAACAGGCATCCTAGTAGTCCCAATACCACGATTTACATATAAATATAACTGCTTACTCTTCCCCTCCACTTCATACATACCTTCAACATAACTCTCAGCTAGTTTGGTAGTAATTAACGGACCTACAAAAGGGATTTGGACTTGTCCCCCGTGACTATGTCCTGACAGTTGAAGATCAACTGGGTAACGATTTATTTTGGTTACAACATCCGGCTCATGTACTAATAACATGTTGAAATCATTTTGTTTCAAGTTTTTTAAAGTTGAATCTATTTTCGGCTTCCCTAATAGAAAATCATCCAAACCTGATATTGTAATATATTTGCCGTTTTCCACTTTAATTTTCTGCACTTCATTTACTAATACAGAAAAACCAGCTTCCTCGATATATTTTTTGTAAAATAAACTACCGCCCCCACCCCTATCATGATTCCCAAACACAGCATATTTCCCTAAGGGAGCATAAATTTTCTGCAAAATAGCCTTCGCTCCCTCTCTTTCTGCACTATAAGAACCAAATTTATCTATTAAATCTCCGGTAAAAACTACTATATCTGGATGTAATTCATTCATCTTCTCCACCAAATGTTCAAGTTGCTTCAATGTAAACTCTGGCCCTAAATGTACATCTGAAAACTGTAATATTTTTTTATTATTAAATTCTTTAGGAATTGCAGAAGCTTCTATTTCATTCCATGTAACTGTTACTAGTTTTCGTTCTATTTCTGTCGCATAATAATACAAACTTACTAGTATCATTAATATACTTATAAAACTAATAATAAATATCTTTACGATTGATTTTTTTCGTTCTTTTTTTACATGATTCGTATTCATGTTTTCACCTCTAGAAACACTTTAAATCCTTATTGTTACATTAATGTGACAACATGAACAATGTTATTAATATGTAATTTCCTCCCTATTCACTTTGACAATTTTATACAGAAGTCATACCATATTTTTATAATACATATATTTTCGAATCTTTTTCTATTCATTCCATCATTTTATTACGGAGGGGTTATTCATGTCTGTATTTACACCAGAAGAAATTACGGAACTTGCTGCGAATTCCGGAAGGAAAAAAGCTCATTTATCATTACTCCCTATGCTAATTCTCGGTTTTTTTGGCGGTGCTTTTATCGCATTAGGGTATTTACTCGATATTCATGTTATTGGAACAATGCCAAAATATTGGGGATCATTTACTAGTTTTCTAGGCGCTGCTGTATTCCCTATCGGTCTTATTCTCGTTATTCTTGCAGGCGGTGAACTAGTAACTGGTAACATGATGACAGTTTCTATGGCTTGGCTTCAAAAGAAAATTACTTTATTTCATTTCATACGAAATTTAGTTATTGTTACGTTTAGCAATTTCATAGGGGCTGTATTTGCAGCCTACTTTTTCGGCCATATCGTTGGCTTAACTGAAGGAGCTTTTTTAGCGAAAACTATTTCTATCGCTCAAGCGAAACTACAAGATACACCATTGCAAGCATTTATTTCTGCAATCGGATGTAATTGGCTCGTTTGTTTAGCTGTTTGGCTCAGTATGGGAAGTAAAGAATTTATCGGAAAGATTATTGGTATTTGGTTCCCAGTTATGACTTTTGTTGCGATTGGATTTCAACACGTTGTAGCAAATATGTTTGTCATCCCAGCCGCAATTTTTGCCGGTCATTTCACTTGGGCTGAATATTTTCCAAACTTTATTTTTGTTTTCTTTGGAAATTTAGTAGGAGGTATGTTATTTGTAGCACTACCTTACTTCATATCTTATAATAAGAAACTATCTTCTTATCAAGAGAAGACTGAAATGAAGAACAAATCTCTGTCGGCTTAAATAGAATGTCTATAAAGAACCCTAAAAATATTACAAATTTCATTTTTTTTGCGAATATATGTACGTACACTTGTTCTCGAATGTTTTATACGTTATAATAACAACTTAAATAGCATTATTTACATATGAGGTGAAAAACATGAACAAAACAGAATTAATTAAAAACGTAGCACAAAATGCTGAGATTTCTCAAAAAGAAGCTACTGTAGTTGTACAAACTGTAGTAGAATCAATCACTAACACTTTAGCTGCTGGTGAAAAAGTACAACTTATCGGATTCGGTACATTCGAAGTTCGCGAAAGAGCTGCTCGTACAGGCCGTAACCCACAAACTGGTGAAGAAATGCAAATCGCAGCTTCTAAAGTACCTGCTTTCAAAGCTGGTAAAGAACTAAAAGAAGCTGTAAAATAATGAAAAATATCCTTCTCATTTATGAGAAGGATATTTTTTCATAACATAATTAATAAAAATCTGACCATTATGCTGTTTCTTTTGTTCTTTTATGCAAATAAAATCTTTACTTTCAAAAAAAGGTTTTGCGGTAATGCTCGCCTCTGTATATATCTCCCTATGTCCCAAGTTCACTGCTTCTTTTTCTAACTTCTGTAGTATGTATGAAGCGACCCTTTTCCCTTGATAATCTTTATGCGTAAATAAACGATCTACGTAACGATCATCGTTATAATCCCCAAACTCCACAATCATACCTTTATGATCCGCTACATAGCTAATATTCTTTTCTAAAGACTGTAACCAATTTTCTCTATCTAGTCGCTCCGGTGCCCACGCCTGTAGCTGTAACTCATTATAATCTTTTGCATTAACCGTATGAACTGTTTCATAAAACAATTGTAATACTTGATCTAAATCTTTTTTCTGGAATGTTCTAATTATAATATCTTTTAACATATATAAGTCTCCTTACCAAACTACCTCTTAACTTTTCTACTACATACGATTCTATATTTCTGCTTTATTATATCGTTTTAATTTCTATACGAACAAAAAAACAATACTTATTCAAGTATTGTTTTTTACAGAGTGTTGGGAAACCCTTTAGGGTTCCCAACACTCTGGAATCTTTTTTGATTTTAGCGAATAAAAACAACATAAAATAATAGAATTTTAAAAAATAGCCCTCCACCTGACCCTTTTTGGTCAGGTGGAGGGCTATTTTTTTCATGTTTTGACAAGCTGCGGTGAGATAAGCTTGCATTTGGACAGACTTCAGCCCTCGAAACCGGGCATAGCGGTAGCCATGTAGTTCTTTGGCGTCTGCAAAGCTTCGCTCTATAGTGGAACAGCGTACTTTATACAACCTTTTCCCTGTAGCTGTTAGCTTGTTTTTTCTAGCAATATCCTTATATTTCTCCCACACATGATGAGTGATAACTTTTTGTTTTTGTTTCTTTGAAAAGCACACCTCACGTAACGGACAAACAGCGCAGTCTTCTGGATTCGATTTGTATTGACGGTATCCTTCACGATCAGTTGTTACATATTCTAGAATACATCCCATCGGACAAGCGAAAACATTCATTTCTTCTACATATTTAAATTGGCTTTTCGGTACTTCTTTATTCCGTTTTCCAAATCGGCGATACCCCATCACCATAAATATATTCCGTTCTGATAGTTTCTTACAGATATATCCTGTAAAATAGCCAGCATCAAGGGCAACAGCTTCTACTTTGAAGTCGAATTTATCAATCTGAGCTTGGAGGCGTGCTAAATACGGCTCGGAATCTGCCATATTTCCAGCCGTTACATAGGTATCTGTAATAATATTGTACTTCGCATCAGTCGTACGATGATCCAAGAAATGAAAACCATTTGGTTTTCCATCTCTCATTAAAAATCCACTATCTGGATCCGTTGTACTTATACGAGTTTTTTTGGTAGGGGTATCACTTTCCTTTCTAGGTTTTAATTCTTTTTTCCATGTACCTCACGATCTTCGATTACCGCAGCTTCTAGCTCGTCTATATAAAACTTTGCTTTTTCTTTTTTATATTTATGTACAAATTTATTTTTATTGGCATTGGCCTTAATATGTGTAGAATCTGTCATCAGTGCACGTCCTCCTACCATCCGGTGCTCCGTCGCTTGTCTCACAATCTCATCAAAAATTTCTTCGAAAATATTTGTATGAATAAAACGAGTACGACGATTCCAACTGATTGTAGAGTGATCCGGAATAGTATCCGATAGAGAAAACCCTAAAAACCAACGGTAGGCAATATTCGTTTTAATTTCCTTTTCCAATTGACGCTCAGAACGAATACCGTAAAAATATCCAATAAACATCATCTTAAATAAAACAATAGGATGAATGGACGGGCGTCCATTGTTTTCACAGTAATAAGGGCGTAACTTCTCTTCAATAAAATCAAAACTAATTGTCGCTTCAATTGCACGAAGGAAATGATCTTGTGGAACCAACTCTTCTACAGAAACAGATACACGCTCATCACGATGATTTTTTAAAGCACCCATCATAAAAAATCTCTCCTTTTCCTCTTTTTTATCAGTGTTGACACATAAAAAGAGGTTCAGACACAAAAACAGGCTGTGGAGAAGACTTTCTCCACAGCCTGAAAAAAACAATACTTATTCAAGTATTGTTTTTTAATTCTATTCAATTACTTAATGTAGCTTTTTAAGGTTTTAATTTAACTCTTTGTAATCGTAATGCATTTAATACAACGGATACAGAACTAAATGCCATCGCTGCTCCAGCAACCCAAGGGGCTAAGAAACCTAATGCCGCAATTGGAATTCCTAACGCGTTATAAGCTAATGCCCAGAATAAATTTTGTTTAATATTTCTTATCGTCATTTTACTCATAAATATCGCATCAGCAATACTATTTAAGTCACCGCGGATTAACGTTATATCCGCTGCTTCCATCGCTACATCCGTTCCCGTTCCAATTGCCATACCAATGTTCGCTGTAGCAAGAGCAGGAGCATCATTTATCCCGTCTCCAACCATCGCTACTTTCTTACCATTTGCTTGCAGTTTTTTCACTTCTTCTGCTTTTCCTTCTGGCAATACTTCTGCAATTACGTGATCAATACCAACTTGCTTTGCAATTGCCTGAGCAGTTTGTGTATTATCTCCTGTAATCATCACAACGTCTAGACCCATTTTTTTCAGTCTTGCGATAGCTGCTTTTGAAGTATCTTTCACAGTATCTGCAACGGCAACTATACCAGCATATTCTTTATCGATTGCAATAAGCATTGCTGTTTTTCCTTCTCGTTCTAGCGCTTCCATTGATTTAGAAACTTCTTCAATATCAATATTGAATTTCTTCATTAATCGACGTGTACCAATTAATAAGTGTTTTCCTTCTACAACTGATTCGATACCAAATCCCGGAATCGCTTCAAACGTTTCTGAACTTGGGATATCAATTTTCTTTTCTTTAATTCCTTCTACAATCGCTTCTGCAAGCGGATGTTCAGAATTTCTTTCTGCTGCCCCTACTAATCTAAGCAGTTCATTTTCATTGAATCCATCTGCTACAATTACATCTGTTAATACCGGCTTCCCATTTGTCACTGTACCCGTTTTATCTAGAATAACCGTATCTAATCGGTGCGTTGCTTCTAAATGCTCTCCACCTTTAAATAAAATACCATACTCAGCCGATCTTCCTGATCCTGCCATAATAGATGTAGGCGTTGCAAGACCTAATGCACATGGACAAGCAATAACAAGTACTGCTATCATTTTCTCAAGTGCTCCGCCAAAATCACCAGGTGTAACAAATATCATCCATACTGCAAAGGTGATAATCGCAATCACAACTACAACCGGTACGAAAATACCTGAAATTTGATCTGCTACCCTTTGAATAGGAGCTTTTGAACCTTGTGCCTCTTCTACTACTTTAATAATTTGAGCTAATGCAGTATCTCTTCCTACCTTAGTTGCTTTCACTTTTAAAAATCCATTTTTATTTATTGTCGAACCTATTACTACATCCCCAATTGACTTATCAACAGGAATACTTTCACCCGTTAACATCGATTCATCAATTGCTGACTTTCCTTCTACAATCTCACCATCTACTGGTATTTTTTCACCAGGCTTTACATAGACGATATCACCAGCTACTACTTCTTCAATCAAAATTTTTATTTCTGTTCCATCTCGCACAACTGTAGCTGTCTTTGCTTGTAAACCCATCAATTTTTTAATTGCTTCTGATGAGCGCCCTTTTGCTTTCGCTTCAAATAATTTACCTAAAATAATTAATGTAATAAGTACCGCACTCGTTTCAAAATATAAATCTGTCATATGTTCCGAAGAACCAATAGATTGAATACTTAAATATACACTATAGAAGTACGCGGCCGACGTTCCAAGCGCCACGAGAACATCCATATTAGCACTTTTATTGCGTAACGCTTTATAAGCCCCAACATAAAACTGTCCACCAATGATAAATTGAACAGGAGTTGCAAGTGCTAGTTGCACCCAAGGGTTCATTAACATATCCGGTAAATAAATAAATGACGTAAATGAGAAATGACTAACCATTGCCCACAATAATGGGAAAGATAAAATAAACGAAATAATAAACTTCTTCTTTTGTCTTTCAATTTCTTGTAATCGATGATCAGTTGATGCATCTTGATCATCTGGTTTCACTTCTAATTTATATCCTAGCTTCGTAATCGCGCTCTTCATTTCATTTACATTAACTTCATCAGGGTTAAAGTCTACTGTGGCTGATTCTAAAGCAAAATTTACTGTCGCCTTGTTCACACCATCTAACTTATTTAAACGCTTTTCAACTCTATTTGCACATGCTGCACATGTCATTCCTGAAACAGTAAATTCAGCTTTATCACTTACAATTCCATATCCTAATGATTCAACTTTTTCTTTAAATTGTTGCGGATTTGTTTTAGTTGGATCGTACATTATTTTTGTTTTTTCAAGCGCAAAATTTACATTTGCCTCATGAACACCTTCTACTTTTTTTAGACCTTTTTCAATTCTATTTGCACATGCCGCACATGTCATTCCTGATATTTGAAGATTGGCCTCTTTTTTTTCATTCATGTCTCTCACCTCTATATACCCTTATGAGGTATAATGATTAGCAAAATAAATCGTACTTCATTTAAAGTACGATTTATTTCCATATCTAAAAATAATTATTGAACATCGTATCCTTGATCTTCGATTACAGCAACGATATCTTTTAATGTTACAGCAGACGAGTCGATAGTAACTTCAACAGTTCCTTCTGCTAATTGAACCTTCACTTGTTCAACACCGTTTAGCTCTTTCACACTGCTTTCGATAGCATTTACACAATGTCCACAAGACATACCTTCAACCTGTAATGTTAACTGTTCCATTTAAAATCCTCCTCTTGTTTATTCATTGTTTGTTAATCACAATTACATCTTACCATACCCCCCTAAGGTAATAAATGGTTTTGTATCATGATTTTTCAATTATTTTCTAAAAGTTTATTTTACACACACTTTTTCACTACAATACACCCAAATCCAATATGAGGGTAAACAAAAAAACAAGCCAGTTAAATACTAGCTTGTTTTTACGCTTTTGAAAAACGTTCAAATACTGTCATTAATTCTTCAATTGCTTCGTCACCATTTCCATTTTTAATAGCTCCTGAAACACAATGACTCGTATGATTTTTGAGAACGCCCATTCCTACTTTTTTCATCGCTGCATTAATCGCTGAAATTTGCACTAAAATATCTACGCAATAACGATCATTTTCAATCATGTTTTGAATACCGCGGACCTGTCCTTCAATTCTCTTTAATCTATTTATAATCTGTTCTTTTTCTTTTTCTGATCTATGTGTTACTGCTTCATGCTCTTTATGATCCATATTATCACCTTCTTAAAGTTTCTCTTCATCCAATAAAACAATTGTTTTTTATGAGTATACCAATTATAGCATTAAATATCTACGCATGATACCCCATAAGAGTATATTTACACTTTATGATTATTCTTAACAACGCATTAGCTTCTTAATCTCAATTTTCAGTATACCCTTTCCTTTTTGTCAAAAAATCATTATATCTCTCATCAAAATTCAATAAAGTGAAACAAGAATAAGCGGGGATTACCCGCCCCCGCTTATTCTTCGTCTATAATGTTTTAATTTAAATTTTCAGATATTTAACCCGAGAATTTTTTCTTTCCATATATAATTATTGCTGATCACATACTTTTGTATCATTCACTACTGAAGTTCCTTCAACGGTTACCGTATGAAAACAGTCATTTACTCGAACTGTCACAACATTATCTTGCCGATCAATGATATGATATTCATTAAAATTTTTATTTAGAGCACTGCGAATTTGTTCTCCTTCATAAATTGGAATGCCATGTGATAGAACCCAAATAAGTCCAGCGATAGCAAGAATAGTTTTCATACGATCTACCTCCTTGGGAATATAGTGAACTTTTCATCCATACTTTTTCAGCTCTACAAATCATGATCGGAATAAACCAAGCCTTTTTGGAAATAAGTTCATTTCGTCTATTTTATGTTTATGCTAATTGTGACCGTTTTGTGACAACTTTTTGTCTCTTTAGACGAAAAGTTGAAACAAAACTTTCGAAAAGGACAATTCTACACATTAAAAAAGGTTATGGAATGTTTCATCCATAACCTTTTTTCCTATACGTAACTAATAAACCTCAATCCTTTACTTAAAGACGTCGGCACAACAGATGCATGATTCTCCCCTTCAGCTTCATAAAACTTAAATTTAAGTTTATCGTGGTTTACTTGGAGAAGGCGCTCTGATAATTCATTTGCACCTACAACCATATGCTCTCGTTCAAGTGATCCAACTGTAAGGAACACTCCTGTTTCAAACTTAGCATTGTTTAATTCATGTATAAGGTTCTCTTCTTTTTCAAGAACGGATTTATTATTCCACCATATAGATGGACTACTAATAAAATAATTTTGAAAAGCGTTTAAGTTTGTAAATAGTATATGCAAAGCAAATAGTCCACCTAAAGAATGTCCAAATAACGTTTGCTTACTTTTATCAATCTCAAAATTCTTTTCAATTTGTGGTTTCAGTTCTTCTTCAATAAAAGTAAAGAAATTATGTGCTCCTCCTGTTTTAGGCCACGGTTTACCGTCTGGTTTTAAAGGGGCATCTTTTGAAATTACGCTAGGCGTAAAATCATAGCACCTTTCTTCCCCTGAAAATGCGCCTTCAATCGGATAACCCACTCCAACTATAACAGCTGGTGAAACACCAGTTTTTTCCGCTCTTACTGATTGTATTTTAACTGCTTCATGAAATGTTTGAAAAAAGGCATTGCCATCTAATACGTAAATAACGGGATATCCTGAATCCGGTGCTGGTTGCCTCGGCTTTGAAATATGAATTTGATATTCCTTACCTTCTAATTTTGAATACATTTTCCACTGCTCTGTATTAGATGTTATAATCTGCTGTTTTTCAACTGTAGTATTCACCCTATCCCCCCCCTTTTTAACTTGTTACATATATTTCGATTTTTTCTTCTTGAGATACAACGCTATCATAACCGAAACAAACAGGAGCCCCGTTATACGGATCAATCATGACACGCGCATCAATATGAAATACTTCTTTTAACACTTCATTTGTAATGATTTCTTCTGGGCTACCAGTTGTAACAATTTCGCCTTCCTTCATTGCAATAATTTCATCTGAAAACCTTGATGCATGGTTAATATCATGTAATACCATAACAACCGTACAATTATGTTCTTTATTTAACTTCTCCACAATTTGTAATACATCTAATTGATGAGACATATCAAGGTATGTAGTTGGCTCATCTAATAGCAACACTTCTGTCTCTTGTGCTAATGCCATCGCTAGCCATACCTTTTGTCTTTGACCACCTGATAAATTTGCAATTTGTCTCGTTCGAAATTCAGAAGTTTTCGTTATATCTAATGCCCAATCAATCATTTCTTTATCTTTTGTCGTTAACTTATTTACGTTATTTCGATGTGGATAGCGTCCATAAGAAATTAATTCTTCCACTTTAAGCTCACCTGGTGCAATTGGAGTTTGCGGGAGTAAAGCTAACTGCTTCGCAATTTCTTTCGTTGGAATTGTATGTAAATCCTGTCCTTGCAAATATACTTTACCGCTTTTTTGTTTTAAAATTCTTCCCATTGTTTTTAACAATGTCGATTTACCGCAACCGTTTGGACCTATAATTGTCGTTACTTTTCCTTCTTGTATTTCCACATTTAAATCGCGAAACACTGTAAGCTTTTCATAACTTGTTTCTAAATTTTTTGCACTTAAAATACTCACTTTTATTCCTCCTCTTACGCTTTCGCCTTATAAAGTAAATATAAGAAATACGGTACACCGACAATAGAAATAACGATTCCAACTGGTAGCTCTACAGGTGTAAAAACTGTTTTCGCAATAAAGTCTGAAGCAATTACAAGAAACATTCCGATTACGCCGCACGTAGGAATTATATACTTATGTTGAATACCGACAAGCCTTTTCGCTATATGCGGTGCCATTAAGCCAATAAAACCGATACTCCCTGAAACAGCAACACATGCGCTCACAAGCCCGATACTACTTAGTAGTAAAATCGATTTCTCTCTTTCTACTGAAACACCTAAACTTGTAATACTCGTTTCTTCCAATTGAAATAAATCTAATAAATAAGCTTTCTTTTGTATAAGCGGAATTAAGATAATAAGCCATGGTAACATAGCCACAATATACTTCCAGTTTGCACTATATATGCTTCCAGACACCCACACTGCGGCCATTTCAAAATCAGTTGACTTCATTTTGAGTGATAAGTACATAGAAAAGGCTCCAAATCCTGATCCAATTGCAATCCCTGTTAATAAAAGTCGCTGCGAATCTAATTTACCGTTTTTCCAAGAAAACAGATAAATGATGATAGCTGCACCTAATCCGCCTACTAAACCAAACATTGGCATCATCATAATAGAAACCCAGTCTGTGCTTTTTAATTGCCCTTGAAAGAAAAACATAAAAATGACAATCGCTGTTCCTGCTCCGGCATTTACGCCTAAAATACCTGGGTCCGCCAACCCATTTCTCGTAATCCCTTGAATAACGGCACCCGCAACACCAAGGCCTAATCCTACTAATCCAGCAATTACGATGCGCGGAAGGCGAAACTCAAAAATAACTAAATCATGTTCTGGTACTGGATCAATTCTAAACAGTGTTTTAAATACATCTGTAATCGTAATGTCGAACGTACCATTTGTTAAACTAATATAAATAGCACATAGTATTAAAAATATAATAATCCCCATCGTCATTCCGAAACGTTGACTTGAACTTTTAAGCATGTCTCTCTCCTCCTCTAGTACGGATTAAATAAAGGAAGAAAGGAATTCCAATTAAAGAGGTAACGACTCCAATAGGTGTTTCAAATGGATAGTTTACAAATCTACTCAAAACGTCACATAACGCTAAGAAAACGCCACCAATAACACCTGCACATGGCAAAATCCACTTATAATCTACCCCAATTATAAAGCGCGTAATGTGCGGAATAATTAAACCTACAAAACCAACTTTCCCCACTAAAGCAACTGCTGTTCCTGTTAAGAAAATTACCGATAAAATTGCCATCGCTTTAACTAGTTTTGTACGTTGCCCTAAATTAATAGAAACCTCTTCGCCTAATGAAAGAATGGTAATAGATTTTGATATTAACAATGCTAAAATTATTCCAATTATCCCAAACGGTATCGTGATTTTAATGATATTAGGATCTACTTGATCTAACTTTGCATTAAACCAAAAACTAACATTTTGAGAAATTTGGAAATACGAAGCCATTGCAGCCGATACACTACTTAAAAATGTTCCAATAACTGTTCCTATAATCGCTAACCTAACTGGTGATAAGCCATTTTGAAGGAGCGAACCAAAACCAAACACGATACCGGCTCCTAGTGCAGAACCAATCATTGAACATACAACCATACCAATTGATGACATTCCCGGAAGAAAAATCATGCTAAGTGTAATAACAAAGGCAGCGCCATCCGTCACACCCATAATAGAAGGGGATGCAAGATAGTTTCTTGTCATCCCCTGCATAAGTGCTCCTGATATGGCTAGAAATGCTCCGACTAAAAGAGCTGCAACTACCCTTGGTAAACGTGAAGTAATAATAATATTATGATTTACATCGCTTGAATCAAAATGAAATAATGCGTTCCACACTGTTTCAGCGTCAATACTTTTTGCCCCATACAAAATCGAAAGTATAATTGTAAATAAGATGAGTATGGGTGCTATACATAATATAGTTACTGGTACTGCATTTGTTTTCTGCATATCATTCAACGCACCTTACTTATTGTATTATTTAGATAAATTTTTCACGGCTTCTTTTAAGAATGCTGTTTTACTCCAAGCTGTACCACCTTGTGCCATTGGATCTACAACATTTACAAATACTTTCTTTTCCTTCGCAGCATTCATACTTTGCCAAATTGGATTACTTTCAATTTCTTCTAACACTTTCGGGTTTTTATTTTCACTTGCCTCATATTGTAAGAAAATATAATCTGGGTTAAGTTCAGCAAGTTTTTCAAATGAAATTTTCTCTTGTGCTTTTACAGTTTTCAATTGTTCTGGAGCAGTTAGTCCAAGATCTTTATAAATTACAGGGTTGAAGTATACTCCTTCTGGATATAGGAATAATTCATTTGCTCTTAGTCTTATGACAAGTACTTTTTTATCTTTTAACTTATCTCCTAGTTTTGCTTTTGCTTTTTCAGCGTCCGAATTGTAATCCTTAATAATTTTTTCTGCTTTATCTTTTTTACCAGTTAATTCTCCCATTAACTTTAAGTTATCTTCCCAATTTGTTGAAACGTGTGATACCGGGAATGTAGGAGCTACTTTCGTAAACTTTTCAGCTGTTTCTGCTGGGAATTTCGTACTCGATGTAATAACATCTGGTTTTAATTGTAGTAATGTTTCGAAATTGGGTTGCATTTTCTCACCAACAGATTTAGCACCTTCTAACTCTTTTTCAAGATATTTTGGTAATTTACCACCTACAGTAATGGCACCAACTGGTTTAATTCCAAGTACTGCCGCATCTTCCATTGACTCTAAACTAGCTGTCGCAATTTTATCTACTTTTGCTGGCACTGTATACTCTTTACCTAAATATGTGATTTTTCTTTTTTCATCTTTTTTCGTTTCCGTAGCTTTTGTCTGTTGTTTTTGCTCGCCTGAAGTTTTATCCGCACTATTACATGCCGCTAAACCTACACTTAAAACTGTAACCATTCCTAAAGTAAATAATTTCTTGTTCATCTTTATATGTCTCCTCTCGAATTTTCAAACTATATTCTCAATAAAATTTAACTATATGAACCTTGTCCCATATATATATTTCATTAGATTAATAATTTTATCCAGAACTCATTCCCGTTCACTTCCCCTAGACTATAATTCTTTTACGCCTTCATCACTTGATAATCATTTTCACTGATAATGATTATCGTTACTAAGTATATATTTAATATGAAATTATTTCAAGAATGATTTGAAAAATTTTAACAAACTGAATTAAAAAAAGAAGTATCTCCCTAATATTAGGGAGATACTTCTTTTTTTTAGAAATTTATATGTAATTCAACTGGACAATGGTCTGACCCCATTACTTCACTATTAATTTTCGCTTCTGTTATTTGGTCTTTCATTCTTTCCGAAACAACAAAATAATCTAAACGCCATCCGATATTTTTCGCTCTCGCGCCCATACGATACGACCACCACGAGTATGCACCTTCTTGATTAGGATAAAGGTAACGATATGTATCAATAAATCCTTCTTCTAAAATACATGAAAATTTCTCTCGTTCCTCATCAGAGAATCCAGGATTTTCACGATTACTTTTCGGATTTTTCAAATCGATTTCTTTATGAGCAACATTTAAGTCTCCACAAAAAATAACTGGTTTCTTCTCATCTAATCGTTTGATATAGGACCTGAAATCATCTTCCCATTTCATTCTGTAATCTAATCGTTCTAATCCACGTTTTGAATTTGGTGTATATAACGTTATCATGTAAAAATCTTCGAATTCTAAAGTAATAAGTCGCCCTTCTTGATCATGCTCTTCAATGCCTAAACCATATGTAACTGAAAGCGGTTCTTTTTTCGAAAAAATAGCAGTTCCTGAATATCCTTTTTTCACAGCATAATTCCAGTATGTATAATATCCCTCTAAATTTAAATCAATTTGCCCTTCTTGTAATTTAATCTCTTGTAGACAAAATATGTCAGCACTTGATTCCTCAAGATATTCCAAAAATCCACCTTTTGCGATAACAGCTCGCAAACCATTTACATTCCATGAAATTAACTTCATTTATAGTCCTCCTCTTGATGTTTATTTCCAAATTTCATGCTATCACAAAATAGAAAACAATCATATTTTCACCTTTGTAATCTTGCTCTTACATTTATGAATACATACATACGCACTTTATTCAGGTTATACTAATTTCAGAGGTGATGTTCTATGCACAATGAAGGAGTTACATTAACAAATGAGTATTGGCAAGCAATTATTCATAATGATTCTTCCTATGATAGCAAATTCTTTTATGCTGTGAAATCAACTGGAATCTTTTGCAGACCATCATGCAAATCAAGAATACCGAATAGAAACAATGTACGAATTTTTCATCATGCAGAGCAAGCATTAAGTGAGAACTTTCGCCCGTGCAAACGTTGTAAGCCAAATGGGATCACTTTACCTAATGAAGAGTGGGTAGAACAAATTAAAGACTATATCGAAAAGCATTATGACGAATCCTTAACTCTCGACATGCTTGCGGAAATGTGTCACGGTAGCCCTTTTCATTTACAACGTACTTTCAAAAGAATAATAGGGTTAACTCCTATAGAATATATACAACAATTCAGGGTTCTTAAAGCAACCGAATACCTTTTACACACAAATCAATCTATTAAAGAAATTAGTACTGCTGTCGGGATAGAAAACCCAGAGTATTTCGCAACTTTATTTAAAAAGAAAACCGGATTTACTCCTACTGAATATCGAAAAAAGAACGAAATGAAAGAGGGATACGATAATGAATTCCTACAAAAATAATTATATATATTGGACGCTACTTACACATAAAAATTGGCGATTTCATATTGCTGCAACTGAAAATGGACTATGTTTCATTGGATCACAAGACGAAAACTTTGAAGAATTAAATATATGGGCTAGAAAAAAACTGCCCCAACATATATTGACCCATAGTCCAGGTTACTTGCAAATATATACGCAAGAAGTTATCGAGTATTTAGAAAACAAGCGAGAAACTTTTACATTTCCTATCGATGCTTATGGAACTAATTTTCAATTATCTGTTTGGAATACGGTACGTGAAATTCCTTATGGAAAGACATATTCTTATACAGAAATTGCTGAAAGAATTCAAAAACCTAAAGCTGTGCGCGCCGTTGCTTCTGCTATTGCTGCTAACCCTCTTCTTATTACCATTCCTTGTCACCGCGTTATTGGGAAGAATGGGAAACTAACCGGATTTAGGGGTGGATTAGAAATGAAGAAAAAATTGCTTACATTAGAAAAGTTGCAGGTGGAATTCATATGACAGCAGAATATAATAGCGTATTATCTATAGCAGTTCCAAAAGAATTTTGTTTCCAAGAAAATTTACGTTATCTATCACGCTCTAACAATGAATGTATGTTCCATATTGAAGATAACAAAATTTATAAAGTTATCCCTGTTCAAGATGTAAATCCTTTAGTTGAAATTAGTGTGAATACAGATGGGAATATTCAAATACGTTGTTTAGAAGAACCATATACATCTGAAAAATCGATACGTGAAGCTGTAGTTAACTATGTAAAAGAATGGTTTGATTTAACTACTGATTTAGCCCCATTTTATACATTAGCTAAACATGATTTACTCCTTCAAGGACCAATTGAACAATATTATGGCCTTCGTACTTTAGGCATTCCAGACTTATTTGAGGCACTTTCCTGGGGAATTATCGATCAACAAATTAACTTAACATATGCTTATACACTAAAAAGGAGATTAGTTGAGCAATTTGGAAGTTATGTAGAATGGGACGATAGAAAACATTGGATATTCCCATCACCTGAAACAATTGCAAATCTACATGTAGAAAATCTTCAACAATTAAAAATGACGACTAGAAAATGTGAATATTTAATCGGTATTGCGAAGCTTATTACAGAGAGAAAATTATCAAAAGAGGATTTACTGCAAACACAAGATGTAAAGGTTGCTGAGAAACAATTAACTGCTATCCATGGTATAGGACCATGGACTGCCAACTATGTTTTAATGCGTTGTTTAAGATTTCCTTCGGCTTTTCCAATTGATGATGTTGGTCTGCATAATGCAATTAAATTTATAACAGGTTCCGAAAATAAACCAACAAAAAATGAAATAAAAGATTTCGCGGCAAACTGGGCTAATTGGGAGTCTTATGCGACTTTTTATTTGTGGCGAGTACTATATTAAAAGAACCAAGTAGCACATTCGTACTACTTGGTTCTTTTTTAAGCTTGCTCCTCAAAACGTCTTGCAATTTCCACAATAACTTGAACGGCTTTTTCCATAGTATCTACCGAAACATACTCAAATTTACCGTGATAGTTTTCACCACCAGTGAAAATATTCGGCGTCGGTAATCCCATATATGATAATTGTGATCCATCTGTGCCTCCGCGAATCGGATGAATATTTGGTTCAATGTCTAAACTTTTCATTGCTTCATATGCAATATCAACAATTTCTCTTACCGGTTCAATTTTTTCAAGCATGTTATAGTATTGATCATTCATTTCTAAAACGACTGCATCTTCGCCATATTTTTCTTGCATAGTCTTCACAATATTTTTAACGTTATTTTTACGTGCCTCAAAATTTTCACGATCAAAGTCTCGAATAATATAATATGCTTTACTTTGCTCAACATCACCATTTAAAGAAAGTAAATGATAGAATCCTTCATAGCCTTCTGTATATTCTGGCGCATCTTCTACTGGTAAATACCCATTAAACTCCATAGCAAGTTTAGGAGCATTGCGCATTTTATTTTTTGCTGTTCCAGGATGTGTATTCGTTCCGTTAAACGTTAACTTAGCACCTGCAGCATTAAAACTTTCATACTCTAAACCACCTAATGGACCTCCATCCATCGTATAAGCGAATGATGCACCAAACGCTTCTACATCAAAATGCGCTGGCCCACGACCAATTTCTTCATCCGGTGTAAATGCTACTCTTATTTTCCCGTGCTTAATTTGTGGATTATGTATTAAATGGTTCATTGCAACCATAATTTCTGTAAGACCAGCTTTATCATCTGCTCCTAGAAGTGTTGTACCATCAGTTGTAATAATGGTATGTCCTTTATATGATGGTAATTCCGGGAACTGCTCTGGTGTTAACACAACATTTAGCTCTTCATTTAACGTAATTGCATTACCATCAAAATTTTCATGAATTTGTGGTTTGACGTTTTTCCCTGTAAAGTCTGTTGCCGTATCTAAATGGGCTAAAAATCCGATTACAGGAACATCCTTGTCCGTATTAGCTGGAAGTGTTGCCATTACATAGCCATTATCATCCATCGTTACTTCTGTTAAACCAATTTCTTTTAGCTCTTCCACTAATAACTTACCAAACTCAATTTGTCCTGGTGTTGTTGGTACTGTATGACTTTCTTCATTTGATTGCGTATCAATTTTTACATATCTCGTAAATCTTTCAATAAGTTCTTGTTTCAAGTTCATTCACTCCCTTTTATGTTCCTCCCTCCATTATAATCCTTAAAACGAAATATTTTAACTTTTTTGACTGTGAAGATGTATATTTCATTTACATTGTTAACACTTTTACATAACAAAAAGAAAATTAGTGAACATATTTAAAGTACAGCTTAATACAAATAAATTCACCCTATTTACGACTCTCATCGCAAATAGGGTGTTTCTGTTTTTAGCTCGCAATTTAAGAATATATACTACTCATTTACAATAAAAGTATATACATCATCATAAATACAGCCATTTACTTTAATCACATACTTCCCAGGTTTATTAAAACTAATTGTGTATTTATTTAACTGAATTGCTTCTTTATCTCCAGAAAGAATATCAATGCTTCTGCCACTTAATACATACAATTCATTTAGATTCATCGTTACATCAATTGCATTGAAATTTTCTACCTTCACTTGCTGTGCTTCCGCAACGCTTACACTTGGTTCTAAAAACAGTAATCCACTTAATCCAATCGTCCCCGCTAAAGCAACTCCCGCAAACTTTTTAATCTGTTTCATTACAATGACCTCCTTATAGATTTTACGTAAAGGCAATGTCCTCCCTTACACCACAAAGCCTATATGTAATGAAATGAAAAGTAAACGGGGACTGTAAGACAAAATTCTACATCTTTTTCTCCTATTGAATATAAATCCAACGTTTGGAATTTTGACACATTTAAAATTGTTTCCCTAAACCAATTTCTCCATAATTTATTCAAAGACTGAATAATTACTTATTTATTTAACATTCTAACAATAGTTGATAAAGATGCTTTCTATTCAAAAAAAGACTTTGCTATAAAAGTAACTTTTACAACAAAATCCATGCAACTAATTTTATTCAGCTTTCCATAATCTCTCTACATTCATTAATTGTTCTTCTTTAAATTCCATCTTATATATATCCGGTTTTGACGTATTCATTAAAAATTCAAAACCATATTGTTTATCAAAATAGTTCATCATTAATGTCATGACAAGCCCATGTGTACCAATTACAATTTTGCATCCTCGAAAATCCATTAAGATTTCTTTTAATACTTTCACTACTCTTCTCTGGCAATCTGCATATGACTCTCCTTGCGTTCGTGCAAAGTCCGGATTAGAGAACATCTTCTGTACAAGTGGATACACCTCTTTGTCTGATATAACCTGATCCTCACTTGAAAACATACACTCTTTAAGATTTTCATATACTACTATTTCTTTTTCATGGAAATTAGCTGACTCCTCTATCGTTAGCATAGCCCGATTATAAGGACTGGAAATAAAAGTATCAATCCTCTCCGCTTTTAATATGTCAGTTACTCTACGGGCATCCATATGTCCCCTCTCAGTTAATCCACGCATTCTTTCATTTCCTTCTAGTTTTGGTGATTCACCGTGTCTAACCATATAAATATATGTGCTCATAATTTCTCCTTAAAATTTTTTATAAAGTGAAACTTTAATCAGCCCTCACTAATCGGGCTGCCCGGCAAATAGCAAGATAAGTTAATAAATCACGTTCATTTATCCCATTTCAACACTTAGGGGTAATACTAAAATACTTTATAAACTGTGCTGATTTGTTCGTCTAATCCATTCTCCTACTAAACTCTCAAATAATTCAGGCTGCTCAATTTGCAAATTATGCCCTGCCATATCTAACACTGCTAATGTTGCCCTTGGATATTCTTCAATAATTTCTATAATATTTTGATAACCTACTGATATATCTTGTCTTCCAGTCAGTAAAAGAACGGGATTTTCATATTTTTCATGCTGAAAATCCATAGTAAGAGAGTAATTCTTTTGCAACCTTTCAATAAATTCATAATTAGCAACATCTAACCCAGGCTTAATTTCTTCTTTAAATCGCTTATATGTATATTCATTTGCTATTACAGCTAACTCACAAAACTCCTCTCTTTCTGTGGAAGTGAGCGTATTTAAAAATTCCTCATCTTGTACAATTACCTGTTTATCTGGAAGAATCCTTTTTTCTGGCTCCGCTACAACAACAGGACATACTAATAGTAATCCGCTAACTCTCTCAAACATCTTTGCAAGTATACCTTTGGCTAAATAGCCTCCATATGATTCTCCTACCAATAAAAATTTTTCAGTAGAAATGATTTCCTCAATAAATGTGATAAGCACTTCTACTATACGATCTGAACTATTTATCCAATTTGGAGCATTCGATTTTCCCATTCCAGGTAAATCAATATATATTCGCTTATAACCTTCATATTTCTGAAATACTGATTCCATACATTTCATCATTAACCTATGGTCAGGGGCGCAGCCATGTATGATAATGACCGGTTTACCCTCTCCCACAATTTCATAGTATATTTCTGCATCTTTAATTCGATATATCATAAAAAAGCCTCCCTATTTAGTGGCAATACTATTCCACTCTGTAAGAATACACGTTCTTATTTTATATCTTTTCTCAACATTTTCACAAATATTAATCTTCAGATTAAAAATAAAAAGCTCACCAAAAAAAGATACTCATCATTTTATATGCAATTTTGCATCTCCACTTACAAATCACTAAAAAAACTTTACAATTCAAAGGATGACTAAATATACAATTTCTATTTAAAGTCTTGATACAGTCTATACTATCAACCGTAATATTTTTTCAACCTTAAGAATACTTACACTCTTTAACACTTTCCTTATAAACATGATTTTTATAAGGAAATCTGATACAATTCTTAAATAATATTATTATGTATAGATATAACGAACATAGTGCATAATTAAAGAAGGTGATTTCATTGAAATTAAATAAAAATTTACAATTATGTATATTAATCGGAACATTAATATGCTATTCAATCTATTTTATGTTTTTCTATCTGTTCCCTACTCATTTTTCAAATTCAGATGTACGCTTCGCTTCACTTGTCGTTGAAGCCATTACATTTGTATCACTGATTTACTCTATATATTCTAAAAAAGTCAGTTCAAATCCGTTTTGGATATGTATTACAATAGCAATTGGTAGTTTTTTATTAGGGAAAATAGTATATACATATCAAGATAGCTTCTTCGAAATTCCAATACATCGTTTTACGGTTTCTGATGTATTTTACATGTTTTTTCTATTTTTCTGTCTTATCGCTTTCTGCTATAAAATCTTAAAGGAATGCAATAAATGGGAAAAAGCGTTCTTTATTTGTGATATATGCATAGTGCTTACTTCCATATTTACATTAGAATGGTATTTATTTAATCAACCAAATTTAAATATATTCGCTCTTTCACTAGGAGATGTTTTCCTTTCATTTTTATACCCAATTGCAGATTTATTATTTCTACTGCTAGGTGTTAGTCTCTTTTTCCGTCCAACAATTTTTAATTCCAAACGGAAAATTTATATCTTTATTTTTGTATTAATAAGTTCTGCAACTTTTAACTATATTTATTTTTACTTAAATAACCACTTATCAACTGAAACGATAATATTATTACGTCTTTTATATAGAATACCTATAGTACTTATTGCAATAGCTGGCTCTATTTCAGAAGATCATAATAGCCATAAAAATTATTTCCTTGTAAACCCTATAATAGGAAAAAAAGCTTTAGTTGTATTTCCCTATCTTGCTGTTGCAATACTAATCGGGTTTACATTAAAAGAACAAACATCATCTTCAACTCTCATTACAGGAAATTGTATTACTTTTATTTTCGTACTCATTCGTCATTCTATCGTACGTATGCAAAACAATTCCTTAACAAAACGTTTGCAGGCATTTAATGCCCAACTAGAAGGAAAAGTTACTTTACGGACTTCTGATTTAGTTCATAAATCAGAGGCTCTTTCTCAAAAACAGCAAAAGTTTAAATCATTATATGAATATCATCCTGACCCTATTTTCACCATTGATTTAAATGGAATATTCTTAAATGTAAATAAGGCTGGGAGTGTACTACTTGGAGCACCAACAGATGAGTTACTCGGTGAAACTTGTTTTTCGATTATTTTAGATGAAGATAAGCATAAGCTAGCATTGGCGTTAGAGAAAGTGAAACAACAAGAATCGGCATCCTTACAACTTAGTTCTCAATATAAAGATGGCTTTACTTATTTTTTATACGTTACAATCATTCCTATTATAATAGACGGACAAATTTCAGGAAGCTATATTATGGTGAAAGATATTACTGCACTAAAAAAACAGCAAGAAGAAATAAAATATTTAGCATTCCATGACACTGTAACGAAAATTGGTAACCGTGCCTTTTTCCATAAGAAATTAAAGAGAGTTATAAAAAATGCTGAAATAACAGAAAGCGAGTTTGCATTATTATATTTAGATTTAGATCGCTTTAAAGCAATTAACGATACACTTGGACATTCATCAGGAGACTACATATTAGAAGAAGTAGCAAAGCGCTTCCAATCATGTCTTCCATCACATACTCATCTTTCAAGAATCGGTGGCGATGAATTTACAATCATAATTGAAAACTATACTGACGAAGATTACTTATTCCAATTATGTAACCAATTATTTAAATGCATGAAAAAGTCATTTATCATACATGAGCATAAATTAACTTTATCACTGAGTATCGGCATCGCTATTTATCCACATTCCGGAATCGATACCGCTACACTTCTGAAAAACGCTAATGTTGCAATGTATGATGCAAAAGCAAAAGAACTTAACTCTGTATCTATTTATGACGATGTAATCGCTAAAAAAATTGAAAGACGATTGCGATTAGAAAAAGATTTACCAAACGCACTACAAAATGAAGAATTGTTCCTTTTGTATCAACCTCAAGTTGATAGTGAATCTAATAAAATTATCGGTGCAGAAGCTTTAATTAGGTGGAATCATCCTGAATTAGGTATTATTTCTCCATACGAGTTTATTCCGATTGCAGAAGAAACACTACAAATTATTTCAATAGGTAAATGGACATTAGAGCAGGCTTGTAAACAAATGAAACGTTGGCACGCACTCGGATATTCACATTTAAAAATAGGTGTAAATTTATCTGCTAAGGAATTTGAACAAGAGGATTTTGTAAAATCTATTTCTTCTACTTTAACAAATACAGGTTTACCAGCAAGCTCTCTTGATCTTGAATTAACAGAGCGAATTGCAATGATGGATGAGCGAGAAACATTGATAAAACTGCGTACACTAAAAAGTTTAGGGATTCACATTTCTATCGACGATTTTGGTACAGGTTATTCTTCGCTAGCCTACTTACCTTTGTATCCAATTGATACGTTAAAAATCCCGAGAGAATTTATTACAATGTCTGAAACATGTGATGATGGAATGGAAATTATTAAAACGATCATCACATTAGCAAATACATTAGGAATGTCTGTCATTGCTGAAGGTGTAGAAACGAAAGAGCACGTAAATTTCCTTCAAAAAAATAAATGTCAGTTTATTCAAGGTTATTATTACAGTAAACCTATTCATATTCATGCATTTACTGAGCTATTAGAAAACGGCATTCACCCATAGTACATAACTAATTAGAACAAATATAGCAAAAAGGAAAGAAGATACCTTCTTTCCTTTTCAGGCTGTGGAGAAAGTCTTCTCCACAGCCTGTTTTTGTGTCTGAACCTCTTTTTATGTGTCAACACTGATAAAAAAGAGGAAAAGGAGAGATTTTTTATGATGGGTGCTTTAAAAAATCATCGTGATGAGCGTGTATCTGTTTCTGTAGAAGAGTTGGTTCCACAAGATCATTTCCTTCGTGCAATTGAAGCGACAATTAGTTTTGATTTTATTGAAGAGAAGTTACGCCCTTATTACTGTGAAAACAATGGACGCCCGTCCATTCATCCTATTGTTTTATTTAAGATGATGTTTATTGGATATTTTTACGGTATTCGTTCTGAGCGTCAATTGGAAAAGGAAATTAAAACGAATATTGCCTACCGTTGGTTTTTAGGGTTTTCTCTATCGGATACTATTCCGGATCACTCTACAATCAGTTGGAATCGTCGTACTCGTTTTATTCATACAAATATTTTCGAAGAAATTTTTGATGAGATTGTGAGACAAGCGACGGAGCACCGGATGGTAGGAGGACGTGCACTGATGACAGATTCTACACATATTAAGGCCAATGCCAATAAAAATAAATTTGTACATAAATATAAAAAAGAAAAAGCAAAGTTTTATATAGACGAGCTAGAAGCTGCGGTAATCGAAGATCGTGAGGTACATGGAAAAAAGAATTAAAACCTAGAAAGGAAAGTGATACCCCTACCAAAAAAACTCGTATAAGTACAACGGATCCAGATAGTGGATTTTTAATGAGAGATGGAAAACCAAATGGTTTTCATTTCTTGGATCATCGTACGACTGATGCGAAGTACAATATTATTACAGATACCTATGTAACGGCTGGAAATATGGCAGATTCCGAGCCGTATTTAGCACGCCTCCAAGCTCAGATTGATAAATTCGACTTCAAAGTAGAAGCTGTTGCCCTTGATGCTGGCTATTTTACAGGATATATCTGTAAGAAACTATCAGAACGGAATATATTTATGGTGATGGGGTATCGCCGATTTGGAAAACGGAATAAAGAAGTACCGAAAAGCCAATTTAAATATGTAGAAGAAATGAATGTTTTCGCTTGTCCGATGGGATGTATTCTAGAATATGTAACAACTGATCGTGAAGGATACCGTCAATACAAATCGAATCCAGAAGACTGCGCTGTTTGTCCGTTACGTGAGGTGTGCTTTTCAAAGAAACAAAAACAAAAAGTTATCACTCATCATGTGTGGGAGAAATATAAGGATATTGCTAGAAAAAACAAGCTAACAGCTACAGGGAAAAGGTTGTATAAAGTACGCTGTTCCACTATAGAGCGAAGCTTTGCAGACGCCAAAGAACTACATGGCTACCGCTATGCCCGGTTTCGAGGGCTGAAGTCTGTCCAAATGCAAGCTTATCTCACCGCAGCTTGTCAAAACATGAAAAAAATAGCCCTCCACCTGACCAAAAAGGGTCAGGTGGAGGGCTATTTTTTAAAATTCTATTATTTTATGTTGTTTTTATTCGCTAAAATCAAAAAAGATTCCAGAGTGTTGGGAACCCTAAAGGGTTTCCCAACACTCTGAAAAGGAAAGAAGATACCTTCTTTCCTTTTGTTTTTCTATTTACATTTCTATTACTTCACCACTTCATTTATTATATCTATTATTTGATGAATTCCCTCATCATTTGTTTTCTTATATCCATTCATGTTTTGAATATATTTCTCCTTATTTGTATACAACTTATTTACTGCATGTATAAATGTATTCGTACTTACTCTGTCTTGGAGTATAACTTCCGCATATCCTTGCCGTGAAAAATATTCAGCATTTAAAACTTGATCTCCCCTACTGGAACTGTTAGTTAACGGGATCAGCAACATCGGTTTCTTCAAAAATAACAATTCAGAAATAGCAGTAGAACCCGCTCTAGAAACTACAACACTTGCCATATTTAGTATATGCGGCAACTCGTCGCCTATATATTCAAATTGCATATATCCCTCCATGCCAATAGATGGGTCTACCTTCCCTTTACCACATATATGAATAATATTAAAGTTTAATAGTATTGTATCTAAACATTCCCTTACCATATCATTTATCCACTTAGCACCTTGACTCCCACCCATAATTAATAATACTGGTTTATCTTGCTGAAATTCACAATATCTTCTTCCTCGTAATACGTTACCCTTCTCAATTTCTACCCTTACAATTGGTCCTACATAAACCTTCTTCTCATTACTTACATTTTCTCCTGTCTGAGGAAATGTTGTGCATAGCTTTGTAGCAAAAGGTAATGCTATTTTATTGGCAAGCCCTAATGTGCTATCTGGTTCACGTATAATTATAGGCACACGATTTAACCATGCTCCTATAGCTACAGGAACTGAAACAAATCCTCCTGCTGAAAAGATAACGTCAGGCTTTGTTTTCTTAATTAAATTATAACTTTGTAAACAACCGCGTATAATTTTAAAAGGATCTTTAAAATTATCCCAATCCCAATATCTCCTAAGCTTTCCCGTTGAAACACTATTGTATTTAACATTTTGCACTAATGATTTTTCAATTCCATTTTTGGATCCAATATACTCGACTCTCCAGCCTTTCTCTATAAATTTAGGAATTAATACAATATTAATCATAACGTGTCCGGCTGTACCGCCCCCAGTAAAAAGAATCGTTTTGCTCATAACTTATACCCACCTTTATTATTAAAAATCTAGCTTTCTCTTTACCTTTTAAATGTAAATAAACTTATTATTTTTTATATAAATCTTTAACTCCACCTCTATATCTTGTAAAAGATCGTTAATGAGTTCATAAAAATCATTTCCATACTCACTACACTCGTATTGAGCAAAGATTTGAATCACATATCTAGTTTCCGTCTCTAATGCTGACTTTATTCGATTAACCCTTTTTTCTTCTACATACGCTTGATATTTATGTATTGCCTCATAAATAAGCAATACATGCGCTTCTTCATCTCTCCAGTCCAGCGTATCAACAATTGAAAGAAATAGCGTATTTTGATTATCTATTACTTCATAACCATTCATATATTTCTTACACCCTTTTTTGTTTTTCATTGCATGCAGATGTCACTACACTTCGCATACTCAAGTACATCTTTTAATGATTGATGAAATTCAATTTCTGGGATCCAACCTAAATTTTTTATTTCCTCTGTTGCTAAACTCTCATTTGAGTCGCTCCCACTTTTCTCTGTTTCCTCTATAAAAAAATTTAGCTGTGTTAATTCTTTATATTGTTCTAGTACATCTAATAAAGATCGTTTTACTCCTGATCCGATATTATATTGTTTTCCACTTATTCCATCTCGTAATAACACATGATACGCTTTGACCGCATCACGTACATCTAGAAAATCTCTACTATCTTTCAAACTGTTTACTTCGATAATAGCCTTACTTCTACCTGATTCTATATCTATTATTTTCTTTGCGAGAATCGAACAAATACCATTCGATACCCCTGGACCAATTAAGTTTGAGGGCTTTGCAATGATAATATTTGAATCCATTAATCCTCCCCAAGCCTCTGCAATAATGACTTGCATCGTTTTACTTAAACTATATGGATTTGAAATTTTCATTTCGTTCATACTATCTGCTTGCAAAGCAGATCCTATAACTAATGTTCTACAATGCGAGGCTTCTTGCTTAATTGCTTCTAATAAATATAACGTTCCTATTACATTAATCTCTATATACTCAAGAGCAGCTGTCCAAGATTCTATAACCGAATTCCTTCCCGCTAAATGCAATACGTAGTCTGGCTTTATTTGTTTCATTACCTTCATTACTTCGCTCTTATTAGTTAAATTACACGTAATACCATTTCTAATTTTTTCTCTATGTGCACGATTTTGAAACATAGGAATTACATGAAAGCCCTGCTCTAAAAAATAGTGGCAAGCATGGCGGCCTGTGAAACCATTTGCACCAGTTATTAAAAGGCTCGCATTTTTTTTCATCGCAAAAACCCTCCTTTTAATAGCATTTGTTTCACCTCATGTTTTGCAAGTAAATCTTGTTGAGAACTAAAACTCTTCACATCCACTAGCGGATAGCTAGAATAATATTCTTGAAGTCCTTCGATAGGAATCGTCGGTAGTACCACAAAATAATTTTGATCAAAACTTATACTTGTTTTACTCTCTACCTCAGATAGAAGCATTTCACTTAATTTTTCACCCGGTCTTATCCCTACCTCTTTCACCTTAATATTTTCTTTTTTTGAATCTTCAATTAATATTTCCGCTAAATCTGTTATTTTACATGCCGGCATTTTCATAACAAAGATTTCCCCGCCTCTACCTTGATATACGGCTTTAAATAACAATCCAACAGCATCTTCAACTGTTAAGAAAAATCTAGTCATATTCGCATCGGTAATCCCTACTTCTGAAGATCTTTTAATTTGTTGTTTAAAAAGCGGTACTACACTTCCACTCGTTCCTAAAACATTTCCACCACGAACACAAATGAATTTTGTTTTCTTCGTTTGTATATTCGCATGAACCATTAATTTTTCACCAATTGCTTTTGTCATCCCATACGTATTTGATGGATCAGCTGCTTTATCCGTTGAAACATATATAACTTTTTCAACTTGCATCTGTGTAGAGGCTTCAATTACATTTTGCGTACCATGTATGTTAGTTTTTATAGCTTCATAAGGATAATACTCACATACTGGAACGTGTTTTAAAGCTGCAAGATGGAATACATAATGTACACCTTGGCATGCATAGACTAGTTGATCTTTATCACGAATATCTCCAATAATAAATTTTAGCCTATGATCATTTATAAACTGTTGCTGCATTTCAAACTGAACCGTTTCATTTCTTGAAAAAACTCTAATTTCTTTCGGTGATTTTTCTAATAGTTGTTTTATAAGTTCATGCCCCCACGAACCTGTACCACCAGTAATTAAAATTATTTTATTTAACATTCCTTTTCCTCCTACGAAACATCTCAATTTAAATAATATTTATTGAATTATTTTCAATTGATTCAAATCATAATCGTCGTTTGTTACATTTAATTGACAAAATAAAAAAACAGAAACTATTAAACTTAGTTTCTGTTTTTCATTTCACCTCACAACAGTAAGATTTTCCATACTGTTTGCATGATAAATAAATTCCTTGTAAAAAAACACCGCTCATTTATTTCTTATACTCGTAATAAAATAAATAGAATGATTCATAGCCAATAATCATGTTTAAATTTATGAAAAAGGGAGGTAACGGAATGGACCGAAGCAATTCAAATCATACATATAACGGACCTTCCAAAGCACTGCCTCTCTCCCTATTCGACGTAAAAAATGAATTAAAACAAAAAAGCAAACTTATTCCTTCTGATACCATGTATAAATTAACGAAAGAAGAGCAACTCATCATCAACAAAATAAAAATACAAACAGAACAGCTAAATAAAAATAATGTTACAAGAACACGCGCATACTACCAATTTTACATTCAATATCCAGAAATACATTGGGCACTGCTTGGACATATGGTATCACGTAACGGCGGTTGGAATATGACTGATTTAAAGGGGGATTTATATACGAGAATTTTATCAGAGAAAGATCAATTCATATTTTTTTCTTTTTTAGAAAAAGGGAATTGGCTTATTTTCCAAGATGTATACCCTCAATTTTTACTTTACGAACAAAGTGTAAAGAGATCACAAAAGTTATTTCACCTTCTCCCTCACCTAAATGTTTCTACATTTATGGAAACGATGTGGCACCATTTTTGGAAAACAGGTAACAAAAAAACTTTAGCGATTGCCACTATTATTAATGAACAAAACTACTTAGAAAAAAGAGTGATTCAAAATGTACAATTTAAAAAGACTGTACTAAATAGTATTGGATTTAAACTCTTTGATTTCTTTCAGTTTAATCATATTCTTTTCCCATTCTACGAAAATGATAAGAAACAAAAAGTATTACTATTTGGTGATACAATGAAACATTTCACTTCCTTACATGAACGGATATTAATTGGAAAAAGATTGTACTCATTATTATTTCGAGATACACATGTTTTATCTCAAATAATAAGCTGGGCTCAACACCATCCACATACAGGATCAAGGAAAGATTACTGGCCCCATTTATTTTCAAGTGTAAATGAATCTTTTTCCCGTGAGTTTTATAAGCGCCGAATAAAGAAATGCCAGTTACGAAATGGCGCTTATCGCATATACAGCCCTGCACTCATCTATGCATGGCGAGATATGAAGCATGAAGAAGTTGACAGTGAAGATTGGTTTACCGATTGGCAAGTTGTAAATTACTTAGTTGATAAGGAGGAAAATATAAATGGACAAATTACAGAAGACTACTGCAAAACACTCGAAAAAATTGAACTCGCCATTCTCGCAAAGAAAAATGTCCTCCTCCGAGAAGAAGAATGAGTTTCTAGCATTAGTAGTTACAATCTTTCTCTCTTCTATTATTGGAACTTGCTTAGATGCCTTTTTTGTTCATAAACAAATATATTCCTTTCCGGCTAGGCCCTTCTCATCCACATTTTCGGTTAATATAGCTTTTACATTGTTCGTACTGCCGATTTTAACAGTTATCTTTATACACATTTCAAAAAAATTATCTAACGTTTCTAGAATTTTATTTATTATTTCAATCGGTATTTGTGCTAGCCTTTTTGAACAGATTGCTGAAAGTTTAGGTTTATTTGTACATAACGCGAATTGGAACCATACATATTCTTTATTTGGTTATATGATTTTTCATTCTTTTATTTGGAACGTATATAATTGGATAAAAAAATAAAGAGACCATTATAGGTCCCTTCTTAAGCATACTCTTCCGTTATTGCTAATGGTGCCAATGTTTGAAGGCTTTTAGAGCGTAAACGATAGGCAACGACTTTCTTCTTATATTGCTTAATGACATCAACATGTTCTTCATAGCTATATAGCGAAAATCTAATCTCTTTATTCCCTTTCTTCGTATCAATGACTATGGGTGTCCCTTCTCCGTGCGGCGGGAAATAATGTTTATCTAAAAACAAAGCCTCATTAAATTCATGAATAACTTGTAGTTTCATTTCTCCCTCTATATTTTTTCCATCTATCGATATAGAAGTATTTTCCGCCTCAAGCTTTTGATGCAATTCAAATTTACTAATAATTGATTCCACAACAGAAGTGGGCATGCTAGAAACTAATACTTTAATAGCTCCAAAAACAAATAATGTAACTATAAACCATGTTGTCATTGTTATCATCTCCATTACATTTAAAAAATAAATTTCGTTCCATACGGTATTAGTATACTAATGAGTATTCCAGTTACAATCATCGTTACCGAACCGATTGTCGCCTCTTTCTCGCCTTCCTTCACGAGACGGCTCACACCGATAATATGTGATGCACAGCCCATTCCAACTCCTTTTCCAATCGTACTTGTTATACTGAAAAACTTAAGTACTGTTGGTCCGATAATAGCGCCTGTTATTCCTGCAACAACTACAAAACTAGAAGTCATAGATGGAATACCACCAATTTGATCCGCTAATGATAGGGCAATAGGCATCGTTGCTAACTGTGGTAAAGTAGTTAATATAAGTTCCTTATCTATATTTAAAATTCCGCCAATCACTACATTCATACTCGTTACAGCCACTATACCTATCACTACTCCAATAAGTATCGATAAAAAATTTTTCATAAGTATCTTTCGCTCTTTAAATAGAGGTATGGCTAATGCTACAATTGCAGGGCTCAATAAGCTTGAAAGAATGTCTCCTCCATTTTCCCTATACTCATGATGAGAAATACCAAAAATGAAAAATAAACAAATCATAATTGCCGTAACTGTTAACACCGGTAACGTAAATGCAAACGTAAATTTTTTATATAGCTTTGTCGCCAAGAAATAAATTGCTACAGTAATAATAATTAAGACCATTTGAATCGTGCACCTTGTCGATTTTATTTTTTTGTTGTTATTAATAATTGACTTATATACCCTGAAACAATCAAAGTTACTACAGTACTTGCAACTACTAAAAGGAATATAATACTCTCCTTACTGAAAAGAAAAGACCCGTATTCCATGAGCCCTGTTGTCGAAGGGATTAAAAATAACGGTAAAAATACGATTAACTTTTCCGCACCCAACTCAAACCATTTTAACGGTAAAACGCGAGTGGAAAGGAGCAGGAACAGTATTAACATCCCTATTAAACTTCCTGGCATTGATAGATGGAATACTCCTTGAATCCACGTACCCACTAGGCTAAATACATATAGCACGCCTACTTGAAGTAAAAGCGTCACGTACTTCATTTCTTTCCCTCATTTCACTATCACACATCCATATTATGAAATCTCATTTAGCGTGTCGGCAAACCGTTTAATTCCAAGTTGAATTTGTTCTATATTCGCTCTACCAAACGTAAATCGTATATATTCATTTTTCGAACCTAAAACACTGCCCGGAACAAATGCGACACCATTCTGTATAGATTCACCTAATAAGTGATATTCATCAAACTTTCCTTTCACTTTACACCATACATGTATTCCACCCTCTGGCACGAAACATTCAACTCGGTCTCCCAATGTTCCTTCAAGCTCTGCAATTAATACATCTCTTCTTTGCTTCAATTGTCCACGAAGTATCGTAATATGTTTATGGAAATCCTTTGATTCTAAAAATTGATTTGCTACCCACTGCGTAAATACACTATGGCCAAAATCAACTTGTTGCTTTGCATCTGCTAAACGCTCAATTACACGTGTAGGACCAATTATCCATCCAATACGTAATCCTGATGCAACAATTTTTGATAATGAACTTATATAAAGAACATTTCCATTTTGGTCCATTGATTTTAATGTCGGGTTCACTTCTCCATTAAAAGAGATTAAACTATACGGATCATCTTCTACAATTGGTATACCGAACTCAGAAGACAGTTCTAAAATTTTTTTACGTCTCGCTAATGAAAGCACAGTCCCCGTCGGATTCTGATAATCTGGATTCAAAAACACCATACGAATGCGATGCTTTTTGTGCAAATCGATTAAGTCATCTGGATTCATTCCATGCTCATCAACAGGTAAATGAAATATGTTCAAACCGGCCGATTTAAACATTGGAAGCGAAAAACAATAAGAAGGATCTTCAATCGCGATCGCATCACCAGGTTTTAATAAACATTGAACGATAAGATTAAGCGCCTGTTGTGCTCCTGACGTAATAAGAATAGAGCTTGAATCTGCTTCAATTTGTTTATATTGCTGAACATGTGCTGCAATTGTTTTTCTCAACATCTCATTTCCAAGTGGATGATCATAACCGAGGTTTTCCATAAATGTTTTCTCCGACAAAATTGTTCGAAATCTATCACTTGGAATTAATTCTGGTGACAGTTCACCGCTTGCTAAATTAATTAAATCATCTTTTTGTGTTTCCGTTCGAATTTGTTGAACGAGTGGTACGTTAGGTAAGAACGATCCATCCTCCACGTACCTACCCCAGTTCGGTATTCGTTTATGTGAGACACCCCATATGTCTGTATTGACCCGTGTTCCGCTTCCCTTTTGCCGTTCTACTACTCCAAGTGATTTTAATTCTTCATACGCAGCTACTATTGTACTCCGGTTCACCTGTAATTCCTTTGCTAACATACGCTCAGAAGGTAACTTACTATCAGAAGGAAATTCACCTGAAGAAATGCCTCTTTCAATATAATCCGCAATTTGTTTATATACAGGTGTCTTATCTGCACGATTTGGTTTCCATTCCATCTAGTTTCCTCCTTTCAAAACGAACTATCCTCATTTTTCACTAACAGTATTCACCGTAAAAATAGTATTAATTAGTCACATTTTCTTATCCGTAAATGGATATATCCAAAATGGTTCTCTTTCTGATTACTCAATAGCTTCTGAAATTCCAACTTCATACTCTCATTTCAGTTCTTTTACAAACTATTAAATCATTACCGCGTACCATGTTACCCCGGCCAGTAGAACAAAAAGAAGAAGAATATAGATTGCAGATAAGTTTTTCACATTTCTTTTTGTAGACTTACCGTAATTCTCCTCCACGTTTCTTGCAACTAGTACAGTCCCAAATAGCGATACAATTACAATAATAACGACTAGTGAAATTGCAAAACTCATTGTCTTTTCACCTCTCTAAGACCCATCTATTTTAATTAAAGAACTTACATAAAAACCTTCCTCTTTAAAACGTCGATAACATACTACCTTTCTTCTCTTATCATAATAGATGTTTACAAAAAGCGGACCAACCACTTTCATGTTTTTTTGCTCATCCACTTAAAAAATAAAAAGCAACTGATCACTTAGGACCAGTTGCTTTTTTCACACGATAATTTTTCATTTAAAATTAATTCGATTTAAAAGTTTCGCCTTTTCATAATGAAACATCGACTGAGATAACTCAAAAATTGTTCCATTTACAAGATACACTGTATTTTCAATAAGAAGCGCCGGATCACCTTCATTTAATTCTAAAAGCTGTGCATTTTCTTTATTTACTTTTTCACAACTAATAACTTTATCAGCAAAACCAATATTTAATCGTAAATCTTCAATGAAATAACTGTATACAGAGCTTAATGCTATTTCTTCGTTCAAATATGGAATAATATCCTTTTTGAAATAACTTACTTCAATAGAGAATGGTTTAGCATCTACAATTCTTAAGCGCTTCAAAAAATACAACCTAGTTCCAGCTTCGCATTGCATCCGCTTTGCTATCTCTTCGTCCGCATCTATTACTTCCAGCTCTAACACTTTCGTTTCAATATTTTGTGAAACAAGATTTTTCGTTAATCCACGTAAACTTCCTAAATTAATGTAATCTGTTACAGAAGTTTCGCGTAAAAACATGCCACTACCTTGCACTTGAAAAATATAACCTCTATTCACAAGCTGACTAATTACTTTACGTATCGTATTACGGCTTACTTCAAATCGATTCATCAACGCTTCTTCTGTAGGTAGTTTTTTCGTTTCATTAAAAAGCCCATCTCGAATGTTTTGCTCTAACACATCTGCAATTTGTTTATACTTTGCACTCATACACTTTCTCCTAAAATACGCTTTTATCTGTTATAACTCTTCCCCTCTCGTTTCGACCACACGTTTATACCAATGAAACGAAAGTTTCTTCTTACGTTTTAAGTTATCATTATGATCGACAAAAATAAAGCCATATTGCTTTTTATATCCATTTAACCAACTTAAAAGATCAATCACTGACCATGCATAATAACCTTTTAAGTTAATTCCCTCTTCAATTGCACGCTTCATTACTTTTAAATGCGCTTCAATAAATTTAATTCTCGGAACATCTACAATTTCTCCGTCAATGATTGGATCTTCATCACCAAGTCCATTTTCCGTTACATACATCTTTATGTCACCGTAACGCGCTTTCAACATATGCAATCCCTCTAAGAAACCTTCGGGAGATATTTCCCATCCCCATTTTGTATATGTTTTATCATCCATTTTAACTGTTCGATAAAAACCATCAAAAGAAGGGTTACCTGGAGCAAGCGTTGAGTTTTCTCGAGAATGTTCCTCACTCTTTATATCCATATCGTATCTTTCTACTCGTATTGGTTGATAATAATTCAAGCCAATAAAATCATTTTCTTCTGCATTTTGTTTAATGATTTCTAATTCTTCAACCGTCCAATTAGGAGTCCATCCTTTTTCCTTTAATTGTTGTACAACATAAGACGGATACTCGCCTTTTAAAATTGGATCATAATACCAATACGTTTCATATTCATTCGCATGATTTGCTGCTTGTATATTTTCTTTTTGATCATCCACACTATAAGCTGGTAAGAAAACATGTGTAATCCCAATCTCACCATATTGTTTCAGCTGCTTGTACACCGCAACTGTTTTCGCGTGTGCATAAAATACATAATGAGTCGCTTGAAAATACTTTGGAACATCATTTTGTATTCCTGGTGGATGTGCACCTTTTAAATAACCTAATCCACAAAACATTACGGTCTCATTAAAAGTAATCCAATGCTTAACTCTGTCACCAAATGCCTTAAAACAAGTTTCTGCATATTTTACGAAAGCCTCTGCTGTTCTTTTATTCGTCCATCCACCATCTTTTTCTAACGGTAATGGTAAATCCCAATGATATAAAGTGACAAACGGCACAATCCCGTATTTTAAACATTCATCAATTAAGTTGTTATAAAATTCAATCCCTTTTTCATTTACCTTTCCATCTCCAGTCGGCAATATTCTCGCCCAAGAAATAGAAAAACGATACGATTCTAATCCCATCTCAGCCATTAAGCGAACATCTTCCTTATATCGATGATAATGATCAACAGCTACATCACCATTTGTTCCATTGTATGTTTTGCCAGGAATTTTTGAAAACTCGTCCCAATTCGTAACACCTTTTCCATCTTCATTCCATGCACCTTCTACTTGATAAGAAGCTGAAGCAGCTCCGAATAAAAAATCATGTGGAAACTTCATAGTATATACCTCCATTTCATTACAACAAATCAAATTCAATCATACACATAAAATTTATAGGTACAAATTTTATGTGTATGATTATATCTTATGTTTTTATTTTTTTCTATTATAAAAGTACAATTTATATTGTTGGTTATTGGAAAAGAAATAAGAAGCGATATATTTTATCGCTTCTCACTCTCATCATCTTTATTCTTTTATTAATGACTTATTCGCTCTTATAACTTCTTGATACAATAATGGTGACCACTTTTCATTTATGTAGTCTTGAATTACCCAGCCTACTCTCGCAGGATTCTTTTGTTTTATATGGTTTGCAATTTCAGGATTTATATAAGAGGCATAGTAATATGGACTATTCCATGCTGTACCACCAGAAGACAAGCTTGTAAAATTTATATATAGATGATTTAAATCCTCGCTATTGTTCATCGTTTCATTCATTGTATCTTTAATAGATTTTACTTTCTCATCATAACTCACTTTATATTTATCTTGTACTGTTACATTTACATTTTGATTTACAGTTGTGGTAAACGTCTCATTATCTGGCCAATAAAAATTATTATATCCTCCAGATTCATTACTACCACTATATCTTTTTAGTAGTACAATTTTCCCACGAGCATCTCCAAGTTTTATATTTCCTTCTGTTTTTAAAAAGATAGGATCAACAAAATAATTTTTTTCAAACGTACTACTAAATGAATCTTCTGCCCCTTTCATATCCTCATACTCTTTTTTTAAAGACATAATAATCGTTTCACTCGGGTTATCTCTTAAAAATTGTTTCGCTTCGTTTATGAATTCATGCAGTGTTACATAAAGATATAATGGCCCATGATGAAGAACTATCGTATTATCATCTGTTAAACGTCCTCTTATATCAAAAATGCGAGCTCCATGGTCCATTTGATAGCGAAAATCATATTCTTGCGTCATTCCCCATACTTGCTTAATCGGATTTTGCAACTTGAACGTCCCACTATCGTGTGTTCCTGGAATTGAAATTCGTGCTAACGGGATATTATCAGGTATAGGTTGCATCCATTTCGACCAATTTTCAAGCTCATTAACAGAGCTAGCTGCAACTACTTGCTTATCATGTAAAGCAAATACAAATGTGATAAATATTGTACTACATATGAATAATTTCAAAATTAACTTCTTATTGCTCATTATTATCCCTCTCTTTTTCTGTTTTTATATCAAACTTATTGAATATAATATAAGCTAGTTCAGAAAAAATAAATAACATTTCATCAATATGAAATATTGCATAGAAGTAAAGTTAAAAAATCATTCACATATACTAAATTAGAAAAATTTAAAGGAACTTCATCTGAAGTTCCTTTTACTTATTTTATGTTCAATACGTATGAACCATCTGTATTCTCATATTTATAGACGTATAAATAATATTTACCTGGCTTTGCATTATAAGTTCCTTTAACTACATTGCCTTCATTTTCACCATATGCTACATAGTTATTTAAATCTGATTCATGATGAAGTACCCATGTCATTCCGATATTTTGTTCATTTAGTAGAGAAATATTAATATTTTCCGGCGAGTCAATTTGGAAAGTAAATACATCTACTCTATCACTATTATGTAGCATTCCTTTCACCGGTGTATGAAAGTTAACTTTATTTGCCTGTCTAGGCTCATTATTTGGTTCATTTTCTGTTACTTGTAATTCATTCCCACCGTTTGGTTTTCTTTGTTCATAGCCTAAGTTTACTAGTATAGACTTCAAATCTGGTAAAACACCAATTTTATCTGCATATGGATCTTTAGATTTTGTTCCTGTGCTCTGGTTGCTTAATATTGCTCTTAGTTCACTAGGTCTATATGGTTGTCCTAAATTTTCTTTAGCAATGCTTTGTACTAAAGTCGCTGCCCCAGCAATAATTGGCGAGGCACTAGATGTTCCGCTAAAGCTTGAAGTATATAGATTTACAGCACTTCTACTTTGTTCAGCTGTAGTTGTATCTACATTTTCTCCCCATCCGTACACATCAATACGGCTTCCATAATTCGAAAACCACATACGTTCATGAGGGAAAGATGAAGAGCCAGCGCCTACCATAATTGCACCCGAATCTTTAAAATCTTTACTATTACGATTTAAGACTTGCTTACCTTTTCTATCTTTGAACTGGTCTAAATCATTCCACCCATTTGCTCCAGCCTCTATAATTACAATCCCTTTATCTGTACCAGCACGAATTGCATCAAAAATATCTGGTTGTACTTCAACAGGTAAATATTTATCACCATATCCACCAAAGGATGCTTGCGCCTCTAATAATAAAACATCCCCAGCTTCTAACTGATTTACAGCGCTTAATATTGCATCAGCCGTATTATACTGTCCGTTATCTCTTATTTGAGAGATAACCTTTGCTTTCGCTTTTGGCGCAATCCCAATATTCCCGACTTCATTGTCCTCAGAGGATACAATTCCTAGTACAGACGTCCCATGACCGACATGCTGATCTATATTTCTTCCAGACATTAATTCAATATTTTGATGTAATAAATCCTCATGATTTAATAGCCATCCGTATTCCATATCAACAAAAGTAATACCATTTCCATTACCGCCTTGAATTCCCCAGGCGAAAGGCGCATTAATACCGTATGGGGCTGCTTCAAGATAACCTTGTTTTTTAAATCTAGGATTGTTATTAGGATTAAGAGCTACACTTGATGATTGCACTTCAGGTGGCATTATTTTCTCTTGTTTCTTCATATACGCATCTTCTATTAAAGAAGATGCCTTTAACTTATCTACTATTTCTTCTTCATACCCACTATTTTGATTTTGAAGAATATAGTAGTTTAATAGACTTGTAGATACATGATTAGGTGCTTTCACTTCAAGGTCTTGTATTTGTTCCGGGCTTACAGATGTGAATAAACGAGTAAATGTTACATCTGGATATTCTGTCAAAAGATCTTTTATTATTTTATCATTCGTTTGAGATTGTATTTGTTTTTCAATACCATCTTCATATGGCAAATCCAAATCCGCTTTAAATTTTACGTAACTACTCAGCCACCTTTCGGTGTCTTTTTTAAATTTTACTAGTTTCATATGCCTCCCATTTGTAAATACTGAGTATATCAAACAGGGGAGGTGAATCTTATGGTCGATCGAAAAATTATTTTAGATACATATAAAAAAGGACCTGAAGCTGTTATTTCTTTATTTGAAGAAACATTTTCTAAGTTAGAAAAACGTATACAAGAACTAGAAAATGCTTCAAAAAAAAACTCCAAAAATAGTCATAAGCCACCTTCTACAGATGGTTTGGGTAAGCCCGTTACAAAAAGTTTGCGCAAACCGTCTCATCGTCAAACGGGTGGCCAGTTGGGCCACAAGGGACATACTCTTGGTTTGACAGCGACTCCAGATCATACGATTACACATTCTCCTACATATTGTACTTGTTGTCATACTTCCTTGAACCACGAGCCTGTAAAAGGGTATCGCATTCGCCAAGTGTATGACTTACCACCTATTCAGATCGAAGTGACAGAACATAAAGTAGAACAGAAAGAATGCCCACATTGCCATTCTATCCAAGAAGCCCAATTTCCTTCGACAGTATCTCGTCCTGTTCAATATGGTCCAAATATAAAAAGACTGATTCCCTATTTAACGCATTATCAATGCATTTCTTTGAAGCGAACAAAAGAATTCTTTCAGGATTGTTTTGGACATTCTATAAGCGAAGGAACCCTGGTAAATCATACACAGGCTTTCGCTTCTCAATTGCAGCCATTCATAAAAGAAGTAAAGGAAAAGATTCTGCAGTCTCCTGTTGTCCATTTTGATGAAACTGGTATGCGTGTAGAAAACAAAACACAATGGTTACATACTGCCAGTACACCGGAGGTGACATTGCAACATATTCATCAAAAACGTGGAAAAGAAGCAATGGATGCTGGAGAAATCTTGCCATCTTTTTCTGGAATTGCGATGCATGATGGTTGGAAATCGTATGATGCGTATACAGATTGTCGTCACGTTTTATGTAATGCCCATCTCTTACGAGATTTACAAGGAATTATAGATAGTACTGGAGAACAATGGGCACAACAGATGCAGAAATTTCTAACGCAAGCGTTGACGATGAAAAAGCAATCCGAAGGTACCATGCCAAAAGCGACGCAAAAGAATCTGTTTATTATGTATCAATCCATATTGAAAGAACAACAGATTCTTTCCACGAAACAAAAGAAGAAAGGAAAGCAGACGCCTTCTCAAAATTTATGGAATCGCTTCGTCAAGTATTCTGACAGAATTCTAGGGTTTTTAGAACATCCAGCCATTCCATTTGATAACAATCAAGCAGAACGGGATATTCGGATGACGAAAGTAAAACAGAAAGTGTCTGGGACTTTCCGAAGTAAGAAAGGCGCAGAATCTTTTTGTCAGATACGAAGCTTTATGAGTACCATGAAAAAACAAAAACAATCGGTCTTACAAGCGATAAACCAAGTCATAGAAACTAGAACGGTTCCTTGGAATAACACGACTTCATAAGAGAATTTCTCTATTTGGCATAGATTCTTTCTCTGATTGGAGTATTTTCTTTTCATGTTTTCGAATCGGAAACATGTATTTGGCCTGTTTTTTTATTTGAAGAAGCTGAGTAGTTACAATTTTACAATGATTTGCTTATCTGTTTCTTGTTCTATCCCTAATTTACTCTGCTGTTCTATAGAATCAGCATATACACTATTGATAGTGCCTCCTGTTCCTAAAAGTGTTGTAATGATTACAGTTGACGCACACATTTTTTGAAATATTTTCATTACATCAATCCTCCTATTAATAATTATTAATCATTATATTAATCTATAATGATTAATTCTATAACGTATTCCCTTTCTACTAAATAGATTATAGTAATCAGAAATATGAACTTCAATGTATTTTCATATGCAATATTTCATATTCTGACTCTACACTAAACGAATATGAAACTTATAGTGATTATTTATTTTATATGTGCTAATATACTTACATTAATATATTACGCATATACACATTTCAAACTACATTACTTAATCGTTTCACCTTAATTTTTTCTTAGGAGGATTTACAATGAAATTACTAAAAATAAAACATATAATTCCTTTATCTGCGGCCGCAATTACATTCGTATGTAGTCAAAGTACAGCTGAAGCTTCTACCATTCATACAGTAAAAAAGAACGATACACTTTGGGGCATTAGTAAACAATACGGAGTTTCAATACAATCCATTAAACAGGCTAATAATAAAGGAAACGATAAAACCTTTATTGGCGAACAGTTACATATTCCAGGGTCCGTGAAATCAAATGAAATCACTGTTCCTCAAAATGCCAAGCCTGCGAACATTTCTGAACAAATTATTTATCAAGTACAACCGGGAGATTCATTAGAAACGATAGCAAAGCGTTACAATGTCACTGTCCAATCTATAAAACAAATGAACAATACAGTCGGAAACAAGCTTTATACAGGACAACATTTAAAAATCAACTCAAGTATTTCACAAAAAGAAAAAGACTTAATGGCACGCTTAGTTACCGCTGAAGCAGGTGGCGAATCCTATAAAGGAAAAGTAGCAGTAGCCAAAGTTATACTAAATCGTGTAAATGCAAAAGGTTTTCCAAATACAATAACAGGCGTTATTTATGAACCTATTAAATACGGATATGCATTTACTCCTGTTACAGATGGAAGAATTAATAAACCTGCAAGTGCAGAAGCAAAAATGGCTGTAGAAGAGGCTATCTCCACAAATGGAGTAGATTCAGACTGGATTTATTTCTACAATCCAAAAACATCAACGGACAAGTGGATTACGACACGTCAAACAGTAGCAGTAATTGGTAATCATGTGTTTGCTAAATAAGATTTAAAATCATTAACAGACCTCTTCACTTAAAAGGTCTGTTTTTTTCTATGTAAGATGTTATTAATCATATGACATAGTTATTTTTTAAACTGTTTCTTCTTTCAAATAAAAATTTTTGTATTTACTCCACCACTCGTAGAAATTAATAAAGCATCAAGTTCAAAAACTCCCACTTTATTAATAAAAGCTATTTCTTAACTTCATAAAATTGTTATACACTAGAAAAATAAAAAACAAACTATTCGTTAGCAGGTGGAAGAATATGTATGATGTTACGATTATCGGCGCTGGAGTAAGTAGCATTTTTATGGCTTATTCACTAGCTAAAAGTAACAAAAAAGTTTTAATTCTTGATAAAGGTAAAGCGCTAGAAGATCGCCATTGTCCTTTAGACGAAGGAAAAGTGTGTAATTGTACTACATGTGATAAATATTTCGGGTTTGGTGGTTTAGGCAAATCTGAAGGGAAATTTAATTATACAAACGGATTTGGCGGAGAACTTGAGAAAAAAGTCGGTAAAGAGGTTTTTTTACAACTCATGGCTGAAGTAGATGAAATTCTATGTCAGTTTGGTGGAAGTTCGGTTTCAAAATATTCTACTGAAAATTCAAGTCTCACTAAGAGAGCTGAAGCGTGTGGTTTACAAATGCTAACAACAGAAGTAAGACATCTTGGTACTACACTTTCCAGTAACATTTTTCAGCAGCTCTATGAATTTTTACTGACGAAAATAAAGATTCAATTTCATATAGATGTACAACATATTCTGAAACAGGAAGATCATTTTACAATAGATACAAATCAAGGAACAGTTCAAACTAAGCAACTAGTATTTGCAACTGGGCGCTCTGGGGCCGATTGGTTAAAAGAAATGTGCAGTTCCCTAAATATTTCTCAGGAGCAAACACGTGTAGATTTAGGAATTAGAGTAGAAATGAAAGAACATCAATTACGTTCTATATTAAAAGATACTTTTGAAACAAAACTTTCTTATCAAGGTGAGCATTTCACAGCAACTACTTACTGTATGAATCCAAAAGGACGCATCATTCGAAAGTACGAAGAAGGTTTAGTTATGCCTGACGGTCAAAATTTTCGAGAGCAAGGAACTGGCACTTCTAATTTAAATTTCACTTTATTTATTCCTAGCTATTTTCCAACTCTCAAAGAAGCAAATGTATACGCAAGTTCAATTATTAAAGGCATTAACCAAGGACGAGATCGGATTGTTATACAGCGCTTAGAGGACTTACTAAAGAAACAACCTACGGCGGAAAACAGCATGGAACATAGCCGTATACAGCCTACACTACAGGGGGATTATGGAGATTTGAATCAAGAAATTCCTCAATTATATATTGAAGGGCTCAAAGAATTTTTATTACGTTTAGAACAATTTATACAAGAACCTATTGATCAACATACTTTACTATATGGAATTGATGGAAAGTTCTATGCTCCTACGATAAAAATTAATAATCATTTTGAAACTAGTATACATGGGCTATTTTTAATTGGAGATTGTTCAGGCGTTACGCATTCATTATCTCAAGCAGCTGCAAGTGGTCTGTATGTTGGAAAGTACTTATCTGACATTTAATTTCTATCATTAAAATGTCAGTCAAATATTTTCAATTTCAAAACACTTTACTTACATATAGTAAAATTATATTAATAAACCCCCTATCCTTCCCTGCTAATAATTAACCGACAAAAAATCGGGATTTTACAAAATACATATGTAATATAACTGTATATTTAAAACGATTGACATTCAATTCTAATAAATTGAATGTCAACAGTTTTAAAAGTCTCTATCCATTTTCACTTTTATTTGTTCGATATTTTGTAACATCATCATAGTGTTTAATATGGTAGGATGTCTATAAGTCAATTTCACTACAACTATGACTTGTTCTGCCCGTTTCTCAAAAAGAGTTATATTTATGCTACTACGCTTTAAAAATCCCCATTGTATATATATGAATACTTCAAATTATTCCCTTTAGAAAACAAAGTCTAAATGGTTCATTACACTCTAATAGTTATAAAAACATAATATATAACTTTAGTTAAATAAATTATATAAAGAAGGTGTAAAAATGAAGAACAAAATAAATTTACAAATGCAAAATATAAGTTTTGTTATAATAATGGCTTTAGCGGTATGGTTAAAAACATATCTTATTACGCGATTCAGTTTTGATTTAAAAATCGAGTCTTCAACGCAAGAGCTCATTTTGTTTATTAGCCCTCTAGCCGCATCATTAGCATTTGTTGGATTAGCATTATTTGCAACTGGTGAAAAGCGAAATTATATAGCGCTCTGTATTAATTTCTTATTAACAATCGTGCTTGTTGGAAATGTAATGTTCTATGATTTTTATAGTGATTTCGTTACATTACCAGTACTTGGACAAACCTCAAACTTCGGCCAATTAGGCGGCAGTATTATAGAAATATTAAACTACAAAATTATACTCGCATTCGTAGACATTGTTTTCTTCTTTATTTTATTAAAAAAGAAATCATTGGTCTTTAAAACAGAACGTGTAACTCATTCTACGCGCTTGTTATACTTTCTTTTAACGATTGGTGTATTCTTTGCGAATCTACATCTTGCAGAAAAAGAGCGCCCTGAATTATTAACAAGATCATTCGACCGAGTCATGCTTGTCAAAAATTTAGGCTTATATACTCACCAAGTATATGACTTAACACTGCAAGTAAAAGCTGGGTCACAAAAAGCACTTGCTGATAGTAGTAAATTACAAGAAACTGAAAACTACGTAAAAGCAAATCAAAGCGAGCCAAACCCTAATATGTTTGGTGCAGCGAAAGGAAAAAACGTAATTGTCGTCACTCTTGAATCCTTGCAGACCTTCTTAATAGGCGCATCAGTGAACGGGCAAGAAGTTACACCATTCCTAAATGAATTCATAAATGAAAGTTATTACTTTGATAACTTTTTCCATCAAACTGGTCAAGGGAAAACATCTGATTCTGAATTTCTAATCGATACGTCGTTGTATCCATTAAATCGAGGAGCTGTATTCTTTACACACGGTAACAATGATTATACTGCAACTCCAGAAATTTTACGTCAGCAAGGTTATTTCACTTCTGTATTTCATGCGAATAACGCAACATTTTGGAATCGTAATATCATGTACTCTGCTCTTGGTTATGATCGTTACTATAATGAGCTTGATTACAAAATTACACCAGAAACAAATTTAAATTGGGGATTAAAAGATATCGAATACTTTGATCAATCAGTAGATATATTAAAAACTGTTAATCAACCATTCTATGCTCGTTTCCTTACTTTAACAAACCATTATCCATTTACGTATGATGAAGATACAAAATTCATTGAACCATACAACTCTGGTAATGGCGTATTTGATCGTTACATCGTAACAGCACGTTACTTAGACGAATCCATTAAAAAATTTATTGAGCGTTTAAAAGCTGAGGGAATGTATGATGATTCTATTATTGTTTTATATGGTGATCATTATGGCATTTCTGAAAAACATAATCGTGCAATGGCACAGTTTTTAGAAAAAGATCAAATAACAGAATTTGATACTCTGAATTTACAACGTACACCTTTATATATTCATATGCCTGGCCAAACAGAAGGTGAAACGATTTCAAAGCCTACAGGACAAATTGATATAAAACCTACTATTCTAAATTTACTTGGGATTGATACTACGAATGATATTCGTTTTGGCCATGATATGTTTTCAGATGAATATACTGGCTTTGTTGTTTTACGTGATGGTAGCTTCGTTACAGATAAGTATGCATACAAAAACAACACTTTCTACGACCGTATAACAGGTGAAATTGTAGATTTACCAAAAAAAGAAGCTCAAACCCTCATTAAACGTGCCCAAAATGAATTACGAATGTCTGACAAAATTATTGAAGGCGATTTATTACGCTTCTCAGAAAGTAATAAGATTAAAACTGGTGAAGTACAAACTAAAATTAAAGAAACAGAAAAATAATCTATATATGAAAAAGGAGCAACTTATTACAGTTGCTCCCTTTTACTTTTATTCTACGCTTGTTTCTAAAGCTACATCCGTATAGGTATTATCATTACCTATATTTAAAATTACTTCACATTGACGCAATCTCAATTCAAAGAGCATGATAGAATCATGATAGATTTCAGGATTTGATTTCATCTTATGTAATATCTCTTGTTTTTCTTGTATTTCTAAATGCGTGTTTTCTACAGCTTGCTTTAAAGAGTTAAATGGATTCCTAAAGAATATATTAATATCTCGCTCTTGTGTGTTTTCAAATAGCTCAAATTGCAAGAAAAATTTCTTCATAATAGAAGCCGTTACTTCAGTATAATCTTCATTTTCTACATACTGTTTGTATTTGTTATATAGCATAGATTTATTTTTAGGAAGAACTCCAAATAATTTACCGGCACTTTTCAGTAAAAATTGTGCTGGCGTAAATCGACGTAAAATATTTACTTCATCCATTTGTATTCTAGTCGTCATCCTGTCAGTATCTCTGCGCCAGTCATCAAGCACTTTAAAGTCACATTCTAACTGTATTCTATTTTCTCCAAATAGTGAATTAAGCCCTTCACTAAGTTCTTCTAAATACGTTTGACTTTGAAGAAGCTCATTATTAGAAGTTGCAATCCAATTTTGCATAGAAAGAGCCAGATTAGGTAACACAGTTTGTTCTAAATATTTATGCACTCTTTCATTCATTGCTTTATTTAGTTCCGTATCCATGTGCCCGAAATCACTTTCTTCACTAATTAAATTAGAACAGCTCTTTAATATCTTCGGAATATTTTCAGTAAGATCATTTGTAATTTCAGTCTTCATTGAACGATATGATTGTGTAATGAAATGAATTTTTTCCCTCTCAAATGTAGTAAGGTTATTAATGCTACCGTTTAGTTTCACTAGCATATCTTCATTCCAATTAATAGCATCCACCAGATTATTTTCTTTCTCAACACGTTTATCCAAAAGATATGTAATTGTTTTTCGAATGAAAAATAATAACTTTTCAGTACGTTCTGCATCGATATTTTTATGATTAAAGTTAAAATGAATAAACTCAGTTAAATCATTTAATTGTTGACTACTTGTATATAACGAGGAATAAGGGAAAATTCTCGCATACGGGAAATATGTGTTTATTCTCGTTGCCGTATCATGTAATACCCTTTTCACTTCTGCTTCACTGTAAATGTTATCGATTTTATTTAATAAGAAATGAATTTGTAAATTTGGCGTATGTTCTTGAATACTTAATAGAATGTCACGTTCTTTATCAGTAAAAGGTGAATCCGCATTCAATACGAACAGTAATTCGTCTACAGAATTTAAATATTCGAATATCTCATCTCTAGTGTCGTTATTCCTATTAAAGCCAGGTGTCACTACAAATGTAAGTTTATTTTCATTTAAAAATCTGCATGGTAATTTAAATTCAACACACGCTCTATCTCTATATGTTTGATGGTGCTGAGACATCATATTATGGTAATCAGAGACATCTTCCGTTGTTGTAATTGCTGAGTCTGTTATAGCGTTTATTTCTATATGAGCATCATTTTTTAAAACTACTACATTTGAAATTGATTTTTCTAATATATTTTCTCCTAATATAGAGTTAATAAATGTAGTTTTTCCGTTCCCTGAAGTTCCCGTTACTAAAATACGATTTGTTCTTAAATCTGCGAGCTCGTCAACTAACCATTTAAATCGGTGACCTATTTCTATATTCTGCTTTTGTGCCCACTGTGTAATAGATTCAAAAAGGTGTAAGCTGTACTCTAAGCCATTTACATGATTAATAGAATGTGACAGTAAGTTTTCCGCATGTTCTATATTTGCTGAATCTATTTTGGAAGGGAAAATCTCATCCCATGCCAATACAGCTGCAGATGGAAATACAGCATAAGATGGATTGACTACCTTTAACCAATTTGCTAACAGATTTGGTATGATATCGTTTAATTGTCTAAGCGTATATTGACCTTGAATTAATGCAAAGTACGTTTCTTCGTAAAGAGCAGAAACTTTGTTCCATATATCGGACGAATGTATTTCAATATGTAAGAAAAATTCATTTATTGTGTTAAGCCACAATAAGTAATTTTTTTCATTTTTATAACTGTTCCAGAGTGATGAAACCATTTGCGTAAATTGTACTTGATCTACATTATTTAATGTAGCTAATGCATCATAAAAATAGTCTGGTGAAATATGTTTAGTAAACCCTTTATCGATATATCCTTTTAACACCTCAAACCAAGGATACGATTCTATGCGAATTAACTCATTCACAGCAAGCTCTACTGCACTATCAAAATCTTGCTGTTCCTCATAAAAGGAACGGGCAATTTTTGTGACATTCGGATAATCAGGATTTAAAGAAACTGCTTCTTTAATAACACCGAAAGCTGAGTCAAAATTATTTTGCTCAATGTAAAGAGAAAGTAATTGTAGTCTAATTTCGGTCATCAATATTTTATTATCAGTAGTAATAGAAGTATAAATATTTTCAGCAAATGATAACTGATTCAGTTCGAAATAAGCATCCGCAATATTTTTTTGTGCCCATGGTGCTAATTCATTACTAACCTTCTCCCATTTAAAAATAGCTGCTTCAAAATCTTGATGACGATAATAAAATTCACCTTGTGCAAAACGAATATAAGACCCATCAGAAATCTCATTTTTTTCTTCGTTTACATAAGCTTGTCCAAGTACGTCAAGAGTTGGTTTTGTTTCATTCTCCATTAGGAATGTTTCATAATACATCTTTTTTATTAATTGTTTTTCTAATCTCATCTTTTCCCCCACTATATCTCGAAAATACATTTTTAAGATATGTCAATACTTTTTGTATGTATGCTTTTTATCTTAACAAAGAATATCTTTTGGAAAATTTCATTTTCCTTTCATTTTTCAAGTTAGATTGAATTTTTATGAGAAAAGTTTCAGTTTTTTTTCAATTACCTTTCAGTTATGAAACAGCATTAAATGTTCCTAATAACCTAATAACACTATAATATTCCACATTATATTATCAAGAAAATCCCATATAAACCATATTACAAAAACAATCTATATTGAATTTATATACATAATTAACTGTGCTGTCAAACAAAAAAAACAACAATAGGAGCCAACAGCTATTCATACCATTTCTTTCTCAAATTGTTTTCCTTTAAAATGTTTCAGTAGTTATGTAATTAAATTCCATTAACCTATATAAATAACTAGTCCAAAAAATATCTATATGCATATCATGTTATAGTAAAGAATTTAGGAGTTCCTAAAAGGAGGCATTTTCATGTTTGAAGATAAATCTAAAATAAATTACCCATATGAATTTACTGAAACTACAACAGTTCCTCTAAAGAACCCCATTGATAAAAAATTCAAGAACGGCACAGGTACACATAACTTCCCAATTAAGAAGCACTATAAAGAGCAAGTTCTATACACTGAAAAAATTAATAATAATAAAAATAAGTAATTGTATAGATCTTTATAACAATTAGCTAAATAAGAAGCAACATTCAACCATGCATAGTTATTTAGTTAGTAATGATACAATTCATGCACATTTTAAAAAGTGCTGTATACAGCGCTTTTTTATACATAGATAAATTTAAGCTAACACAACCAAGAAATAAACGGTAAAATTACTCCACCATATTCTCGTTTAACTATTAAATCTACATATGAAAAGGGAGCAACAGTAAATGTTGCTCCCTTTTGAAATATAATTTATTCACTCTACATAACCCTCTTAAACATCTTCTCCAACTCATAAGTAGAATGATGCACAAGAATCGGTCTTCCGTGTGGGCATGTGTATGGGTTTGTTGTTGTACGTAATTCTTCCAGTAAGGCAAATATTTGATCGTTCGTTAAATATTGATTCGCTTTAATGGATGCTTTACAGCTCATCATGATGGCTGCTTCTTCACGTAACTTTTTAATATCCACTTTTTTTAGTTTGACAACTTGCTCCATCATTTCATCGATAATTTCTGTTTCTTGTCCTTTCGGGAACCATGTTGGATGCGAGCGGACGATAAAGGATTGATGGCCGAATTGTTCTAAAAATAGCCCAACTTTTTTTAGTTCTTCTAACTGTTCTTCGACACGTAAAAATTCAGTAAGAGATAGATCAATACGGTACGGTACAAGTAACTCTTGTACTTCTTGCGCTACCCTTCCTACTTTATCACGGAAGTATTCATAATTAATACGTTCCTGCGCGGCATGCTGGTCAATCATATATAAGCCTTTATCATTTTGAGCGAAAATATATGTTCCATGCATTTGTCCAATTGGATAAAGCGGTGGTAAGTCATTCCCGTTCATTTCAATCTCTTTTATTTCCCGAACTTCTTCTTCTAATTCCTCTAGTTCAAAATCCTCTTCATTACTATCCCACGATTTCTCTTCTTGAATTGGTTCTTCGATTATCGGTTTAGTGGATGGTTGCCAACTTTGTTCTTCTCTTATGAGCGACTGTGGTGGTTGCCATTCTTGTTTCGGCGGTTGCCACAGTTGTGGTGGCTGTTTCACAGCCTGCGGTTCTTCTTGTTTTGCATCCATGCCAGTTGGTAAAACAATGTCCGGCATAGATGGTTCTTTCGGCTTCGCATGCTCAAACTGGAACTGTTCTTGCACACTTTCGTCTTTTTCTTTTTTCTTCGTTGTTACGCCTGCATCTGGAATGAGCTGTATTTTTTTAAATGCAGCTTGCAATGTTTCTTCGATCAGCTTTAGCAATTCTTGTTCTTTACTAAAACGAACCTCTAACTTCGCTGGATGTACGTTAACGTCAACTAGCATTGGATCCATTTCAATCGATAAGAAGCCAATTGGATACCGGCCAACTGGCAGTAATGTATGGTAGCCTTGCTGAATTGCTTTCATTAGTACAAAGTTTCGAACGTAACGACCATTTACGATCGTTGACATATAATTACGAGATGCTCTCGTTACTTCTGGTAATGTTACATAGCCTTTAATTGTAAAGTCTAAAGATTCAGCTTCAATTGGAACAAGCTTCTTCGCAACTTGAATACTGTAAATCGATGCAAGTACTTGTCTTACATCACCGTTACCTGATGTATGAAGCAATTTCTTTTCATTATGAAACAGTTTTAACGATACTTCTGGATGTGACATTGCAATACGATACACGATATCTGTAATATTCCCGAGCTCCGTATGAATGGTTTTCATATATTTAAGACGCGCTGGTGTATTAAAGAATAAGTTTTGTACTGTAATATCTGTTCCTTTTCGGCTCGCAGTTTTCTCTTGTTTTATAATGTCTCCACCTTTAATTATGAGGTGTGTACCAGGCGCATCACCTGTGCTAGTAATTAATTCTAATTCACTAACAGAGGCAATACTCGGCAATGCCTCACCGCGGAAACCGAGTGTTCTTATGCGAAACAGATCGTTTTCATCTTTAATTTTACTCGTCGCATGGCGTTCAAAAGCGACGATACAGTCTTCTTCTGCAATACCATCACCGTTATCAATGATACGAATTTTCGATAACCCAGCTTCTTCTAAGTGGATTTCAATAGATGTACTATTCGCATCGATAGAATTTTCCACAAGTTCTTTTACGACTGAAGCAGGGCGCTCTACTACTTCCCCTGCCGCAATTAAGTTAGAGAGTTGGTCATCGAGTTTGCGAATTTTCCCCATCTACTTACTCATCCTTTCTTTAACTTTTTCTGTAAGCGATACAATTCGTTCATCGCTTCTAAAGGTGTCATATCAAGTAAATCGATTTTTTTAATTTGCGCCAATACTGCTGTTTCTTTTTGATCTAGCAGAGGTTTGTCTTGTTTCTTCGAAGACTGTTCTCCTCCAAAGAAAGATAGTTGCGATTCTTCTTCAGTCTCTACTTTCGTTTCCTGTATTTCTGCTATTTCCTCTTTTACAACTACAGGTTCTGGAGCAGCTTCTTGTACTTTCACTTCTACTCGTTTTGGAATAATAATTTCTTCCTGTCCTTCTAGCTGTGCTAACACTTCTTTCGCGCGGGCGATTAAGCTATCTGGAAGCTCTGCAAGTTGCGCAACGTGAATTCCGTAACTTTTATCAGCTGCCCCGTCTTGAATTTTATGAAGGAATACTACTTTTCCATTCTCTTCAATTGCTGAAACGTGTACATTTTTCAGTTGATCTAAACTCTCTTCTAACACAGTCAATTCATGATAATGCGTAGAGAATAACGTTTTTGCACCAATTTGGTCATGAATATGTTCAATGATTGCTTGTGCAAGTGCCATACCATCATAGGTAGATGTACCTCGTCCAATTTCATCGAATAAAATTAAACTTCTTTCTGATGCGTTTGCAATTGCATTTTTCGCTTCTAACATTTCGACCATAAATGTACTTTGACCTGATATTAAATCATCCGCTGCACCAATTCTCGTAAAGATTTGATCAAATACAGGTAATACTGCTTCTGTTGCTGGTACGAAACAACCGATTTGCGACATAACAGTTACAAGTGCTAATTGTCTCATATACGTACTTTTACCAGACATGTTCGGTCCTGTAATTAAAAAGACATCCATCTTCTCTGGCATAATACAATCATTCGGTACATACAATTTCCCGTTCAATACTTTTTCAACGACAGGATGACGACCATCTTTAATAAAGATTTCACGCTTCGTTGTTAGTACAGGTTTTACAAACTGTTCTTCTTCACTAACTGTCGCAAAACTTTGCAGTACGTCTAATTCACTAATTACTTTTGCTAAATGTTGTAATTTCGGAATAAATACTTTTACTTCTTCACGAAGCGCTGTAAATAAATCGTATTCTAGTTGTACAATTTTTTCTTCTGCTTCTAAAATTAACGTTTCTTTTTCTTTCAGTTCATCTGTAATAAAACGTTCAGCATTAGCAAGCGTCTGTTTACGTTCATAGCGACCTTCTGGAAGTGCTGCAAGATTCGCTTTCGTTACTTCAATGTAGTAACCGAAAATACGGTTGTATCCGATTTTTAACGATTTAATTCCAGTAATATCACGTTCTCTTTTTTCAAGCTCAGCAATCCACGTTTTCCCGTTTTTACTCACGTAACGATATTGATCAAGCTTGTCATTATAACCATCTTTAATAATATCTCCATCTTTAATTGAAAGCGGTGGGTTTTCTTGAATACTTCTTCCTAGTAATTCTGTTAAGCTTTCACATGGATCTGCACCTTGAATTAATCTCGATGCATAAGCGTTATCTAACAAACTAATTGCTTCTAAAATAGCTGGCACTTGAAGTAATGAACGTCTTAATTGTAATAAGTCTCTTGCATTTACGTTACCAAATGCAACTTTTCCTGCTAAGCGTTCTAAATCATATACTTCTTTTAACTTTTCTTTTAAATCTTCACGTAAGAAGTAATCATTTACAAACGTTTCAACCATTTCTAAACGCTCTTCAATTCTTTCTTTCTGTATAAGTGGACGTTCCATCCACTGTTTTAACATACGACCACCCATAGCTGTTTTCGTCTTGTCCAATAACCATAATAGTGATCCTGTTTTTTCTTTCGTCCGAAGTGTTTCTGTCAGTTCTAAGTTTCGCTTTGAATGTACATCAATTTTCATAAATTGATTCGTATAATAAATTTCTACTGGTTGCAAATGATCTAAAGAACGTTTTTGCGTTCTTATTACATAGTTAAATAAACGTCCAACTGCTTTAATTAATTTTGCTTGTGAAACATTTTTCACAAGATGTTCTAATCCTTCCGGAATTGCCGTTGCATCTTCATACGAAATCGTCATTTTCAATGTTTCAGTTAACTTGTTTAGTTCATCTTTAGAAAATGAAGAATCAACAACAATTTCTTTCGAACCAGTTGCATACACTTCTAATAAAATATCTTCTACTGAACCAGTCAGTAACGTTACTGTATTTTGTCCAGTCGTTAAGTCGTTACAAGCTAATGCATATGATCCATCTTCAAAATGTGTTAATGCGGCTAAGAAGTTGTTTTCTTTCTCATCAATTGTACGCCCTTCCATCATCGTTCCTGGCGTAATTAATTGTACTACTTCACGACGTACTACACCTTTAGCTGTTTTCGGATCTTCTACTTGCTCACAAACAGCTACTTTATATCCTTTTTCAACAAGTTGTTCAATATAGTTTTTAGCCGCATGATATGGTACACCGCACATTGGTATACGTTCACTACTACCACCATCTCGGCTCGTTAATGTAATTTCAAGTTCATGGGCTGCTTTAACAGCATCCTCAAAGAACATTTCATAAAAATCGCCTAAGCGAAAAAATAAAAAGGCATCTTGATAATCTGCCTTAACCTTTAAATATTGCTGTATCATAGGCGTATATTGAGTCATACTTTTCCTCCATAATTCTTACATGATAATCTATTTTCATATATGTCGCATTTCACGGACACTCTTATCTCCTATTTCAGGAGTCTTTCTTCATTATAACATATTTCATAAAGAATCATGTTCATTCAGCGCCACTTATGTAAAGTAAAAAGCTAGGAAGAACTTCTCCCTAGCTTTCTATTACTCTTCTTCTGCATCAACGATAAAGTTCGGATCTAATTCTTCAAATTCATCATCAGCAATTTGGAAATCATCATCTGATTCTACGCAACCTTCAGGATTTACACTTACACAAATTTTCGTTTCTCCAACTACTTCTGTTACAAATTCACGTTCTACAGTTACAACAATTTTATTACCATTTGGTGATACAAGTGCTTCTAAACAATTTGGCGGCTGAATAACACGAGCAATAATTTCTAAATCGTCACCAGAAAAGTTTTTATCACGATAACCAATACTTACTTCGTCCGTGTAGTTCACACGTTCTGTTACAACTTCAGTCTTTGTATTTCCATCAAATGAATACCAAGTGTTCACATCATAGAAACCTTCAATTTCCACATGTTTTCCATTCTTTCTTGCTTCGTACGAGTGGTTAATTACCCAGCACCCTAAAATACTTGTTGGCTCATTATTCGATTCACATGTATGCGTTGACTTTGTATACTTACGTCCTTTTCCAACCACTGCTTTTGTAATAATCTCTCTAAATTCGGACATTCGTAACCCTCCTCAATCACTATTCACTTAATCATATGCGTGACAATAGCGGAATGTGTCATTCTTTTTTTTGAGAAGACCTTACGTTTCATCCACAAAAAAAGAGATGTCAATATGACATCTCTTTAACAACCACAATTTCCTTTTTTACTTTCTACTGCTGCGCCAGTTTCACCCTTTAGTACATCGCCACCAGTTGAAATTAATATTTCATCTGTTACGTTGTTAGAAATTGTACTAGCAACTAACTGTAATAAGTCATTTACGTATGTTTGTGAAGATTTAAATTGTTGTACGACTGGAATACTGTCTAACTTATCTTGCAATGCATCAATTTCAGCTTCTACCTTTTTTAAAGCTTCCCATTTCCCGTAATGTTGCAAGTTTACTGCTTGTTTTTGCAGTGCTTTAATTTCATCGATTGCGCGCTTTACATTTTCATTTTTATGAATTTGCGCCTCTGCTTTCTTAAAAAAATCAACTTCTTCTGTTTCAGAAATCATTTTTGCTAATTCTTTCGCTTGTTCAACAATGTCATCTTTCGAATATACTTTCATCTATTATTTCACCTCAATCGGCTCTTCAACTAATTCCCCGTTAAGAGACCAAGTTTTTGCTTCCGTTATTTTTACTTTCACAAGCTGACCAATTAAAGATTTTGAAGCGACGAAGTTTACAAGTTTATTCGTACGAGTATAACCTGCAAGTACTTCCGGATTATTTTTACTTTCCCCATCAACTAACACTTCTACAATTTGACCTTTGTAACGACTATTCTTTTCAATTGCCAACGTATTTACTAGTGTATTTAAGCGTTGAAGACGTTCTTTCTTTACTTCCATCGGTACATTATCTTTCATTTTTGCAGCTGGTGTACCTTCGCGAGGAGAGTAAATGAATGTAAAGGCAGTATCAAACCCTACTTCACGATATAACGACATCGTTTCTTCAAATTGCTCATCTGTTTCATTTGGAAAACCAACGATAATATCTGTTGTTAATACTGCATCTGGAATTGCTTCTTTAATTTTTCTTACAAGTTCTAAATAATGCTCACGCGAATATTTACGTGCCATAATTTTCAGCATATCCGTACTTCCAGATTGAACTGGTAAATGGATATGTTCTACTAGGTTGCCACCTTTGCCAAGCACTTCAATTAAGTGATCATCGAAATCACGTGGATGGCTCGTTGTAAAACGAATACGGGCAATATCAACTTTACGAAGTTCGTCCATTAAATCGCCAAGACCGTATTCTATATCTTCAAAGTCTTTACCATATGCATTTACGTTTTGACCAAGTAAAGTAATTTCTTTATAACCATTTGCAGCTAAATGACGAATCTCTTGGATAATATCTTCTGGACGTCTACTTCGCTCTTTTCCGCGTGTATACGGTACAATACAATACGTACAGAATTTATCACAGCCATACATAATATTTACCCAAGCTTTAATATCACCACGACGTACTTTCGGAAGGTTTTCAATTACGTCACCTTCTTTTGACCATACTTCAACTACCGTCTCTTTCGAGAACATCGCATCTTTTAGAATGTACGGTAATCTATGAATATTATGCGTTCCAAATACCATATCTACATGCTGATTTTTTTGCATAATTTTATTTACAACAGATTCCTCTTGAGACATACAACCACATACACCAATTAAAAGGTCTGGATTTCTTCGTTTGAGTGACTTTAAATGGCCTAGCTCACCAAACACCTTATTTTCAGCATTTTCACGAATTGCACAAGTGTTTAATAAAACTACATCTGCATCCTCAGTTGAAAAAGTTGGTTCATATCCAAGTGCGGTGAAAATGCCTGCCATTACTTCCGTATCATGCTCATTCATTTGACAACCATATGTACGAATATAGAACTTTCTTCCTGTACCAAAATTGCGAAACTCTTCAGGTAAGCCAAAATCCCGTTCAATTTTAACTTCTTCTTTCCCGCGCTTTTTCGCATCCTTTAAGGAAGGTGGTTGATATACACTTTCAAAGTATTTACTATAATCTTTCTCTTCTTTTTTCGTAGAGGAATTTGCTTGTTGACTTGCTAATCGTTGTTGCTCGTTCATTGGTAATCTCCTTTCACCCTTAACTATACATACTCTATAGTCCATTTTAATGCGCCTAGACTCACCTCAAAAATGGTTAGATAGCTTGAGAGATAACTTGTCCTTTGAAACTTGAGTAATCAATCTAATCATTCATAAGAATGAAGTCTTCCCCACGCAAATAGACATTCCCTTTTTATCATTTCTTGTTGTCCTACCAAAAAGCATATTGCTTTATCCCTATAAACATTACCATAGTATGATGTATTTCGCCAATTTTAACAATAAAGAGGCCCTTTATTATCTTACATTTCATAAGCAATGAACTTGCCATTTTCATACAACGATTTATATATTATTTTATCATTCTGAATTTTCTAAGTAAATAAGACTATCCTATATTTTTGTACATAAAAAAAGGTTACCAAATCGGCAACCTCCTCTTCTTACATTACATAAATTCAGCAACAAGCTCATCAAACATTTTCTGATCCATATTTAAATCAGATTTCACTAAAGGCTCTTCACTATAGCCTTTAACAAGTTCTTGATATGATGGTTGCTTAGTATTTTGATAAATTAACCCTGTTACTAAACCGTTATTTTCCATTAAAGTTTGCATAGCCATCATGCGATTAGATGGATCATATCCCTCTACTGTGCTTAGTTTCGTTAAATTCTCTTTAAACCAATCGTAAGTATTTACTTTATTGTAAGTAACACATGGGCTAAATACGTTAATTAATGAAAATCCTTTATGGTTAATACCAGCTTCAATAATTTGTGTTAATTCTTTTAAATCACTCGAAAAGCTTTGCGCCACAAATGTCGCACCAGCTGTTAAGGCCATTTCCATTACATTTAGTGATGGTTCAATTGAACCTTGTGGTGTGCTTTTCGTTTTAAATCCAGATTCACTACGTGGTGAAGTTTGCCCTTTTGTTAATCCGTAAATTTGGTTATCCATTACGATGTACGTAATGTCGATATTACGACGAATAGAATGGATTGTATGACCCATACCAATCGCAAATCCATCACCGTCACCACCTGAAGCGATAACTGTTAAATCACGATTTGCCATTTTCACACCTTGCGCAATTGGAAGGGCACGACCATGAATACTATGCACACCATATGAATTAATATAACCTGAAATACGGCCTGAACAGCCGATACCAGAAATAACAGCAAGTTCATCTGGATTTAGGCCAACGTTAGCTGCCGCACGTTGAATTGCAGCTTGCACTGAGAAGTCTCCGCAACCTGGGCACCAGTTTGGCTTTACACTGTTACGAAAGTCCTTAAATGTTGCCATTTAATACAACCCCTTTTTTGCATTCGTTGTAAATCTCTTTCGGCAAGAATGGGTTTCCATCATATTTTAAAAGACTAGAAATTTTCTCACCATTACCAAGATTCATTTTCATAATGTTAGCAAGCTGACCTGTTGCATTGTTTTCTACTACTACAACACGCTTCGCCTTTTTCACAAGTGGATCGATTTCAGCTGTTGGGAACGGGTGAATTAAACGCACATGAGCATGGTTTACTTTCATACCCTCTTGTTCTAAACGCGTCATTGCTTCTTCGATCGCACCACGAGTTGAGTTAAATCCAACAAGCAATACGTCTGCTTCTTCATGCTTAACATTTTTATAAACAGGGGTATTAAACTTCAAGTTCTCCATTTTACGGAAACGTTTGTCCATTTGATCTTTACGGTTTATTGCTGATTCCGATGGTTTTCCAGTTTCATCATGTTCTACACCTGTAACATGGTGAACACCATTTTTCATACCAGGTAAAACACGTGGTGAAACGCCGTCTTCTGTTACTTCATAACGCTTGAAGTATGCTTTATTTTCACGTTCTGGTAATTCTACTTCTAAATCAAGCTTACCACGACGAATTTCCACTTTATCTAATTTAAGTGGTTCTACTGTTTGTTTTCCTAAAGAAAGCTGTAAATCTGTTAAGAAAATAACAGGAACTTGATATTCTTCAGATAAGTTAAATGCTTCTACAATGTCATAGAAAGCTTCTTCAACTGTACTTGGCGCCATTACGATTTTTGGAATTTCACCATGCGTACCGTAAATCATCGCCATTAAGTCAGACTGTTCTTGCTTAGTTGGTAATCCTGTACTTGGGCCGCCACGTTGTGTATCAACAATTACTAATGGAGTTTCTGTAATACCTGCTAAACCGATTGCTTCCATCATTAATGAAAGACCTGGACCAGCAGATGCCGTTAATGTACGAACACCAGCATAGTTTGCACCGATTGCCATTGTACAAGCTGCGATTTCATCCTCAGTTTGGATTACTGTTCCGCCGACTTTCGGTAATTTTTTAATTAAGTATTCCATAATTTCTGATGCAGGTGTGATTGGGTATGCTGACATAAAACGAGCACCACCAGCTACCGCACCAAATGCGATTGCATCGTTCCCAATCATAAACATGCGTTTTTGACCATCAGCTTTTTCAAGCTGCATCATGTTTACTTTCTCACCTAGTAATTCTTTCATATATTGAGAGCCACGTTTAATTGCGTCCATATTCTTTTGAACGACTTGCTCTCCTTTACGACCAAAGATTTCTTCAACAACATCTAAATAAGCTGTTTCATCTAATCCTAATACTGCACTTGATGCTCCAACAGCAACCATGTTTTTCATTAATGATGTGCCTAATTCTGAAGCAATATCTGTAAACGGTATCACATATAGATTTACATCTGTATTGTCGGGTATTGTTGGATTAAATTTCGCATCCGCAACTACAATTCCACCTGGACGTAGTTCGTGGAAATTAAAATCAATTGTTTCTTGGTCAAAAGCAATTAAAATATCTAAATCATCTGAGATCGCGCGTACTTCTGTTGTACTTACACGAATTTTATTATTTGTATGGCCGCCTTTTATACGTGATGAGAAGTGGCGGTAACCGTATAGGTAATATCCTAATCGGTTTAATGCAATACAGAAGATTTCTCCTGTACTTTCAATTCCTTCACCTTGTTGGCCTCCAACTTTCCATGAAAGTTGACTAATCATCTCCTACACCCCTTTTGGCTGCATTCATTGTAGTGTATTTTTTTACAGTAATAGTTTAGCATTTTTTATGCAAATAAACTACAACGGACGCAAATTATGCCTCTTCTGATTTCCCTGAATCTTTAGTATAAAGCTATTTTGTTTTTCATTCTAGTATTAGGTCTTAAAAAAAGCAATAAAATCAAATGAATTAATTTTAATTTTTCTGAATTTTAAACCAAAACTTAAAAACTCATATGTTCTACAAAATTATCATATAAAAATCGTTCTACAGTAGATGCAGCATAGTGTTTACAAAGCTCATTCATTACATTTTCATAATCTCGATAAACTGATACATTTACAACTGTTTCTAAAATCCCATCAAAATCTGAACCAAATCCTATATTGTACTCTCCACCTAATGAACAAATATATTCGATATGTCTTACTATATCTGTTATATTTGCTTCATTTTCATTCGTTAGAAACTGCGGTACAAAAGTGACACCGATCATGCCATTTTTCTTTATAAGAGCTTTAAGTTGTTCATCGTTTAAATTACGTGGGTGCTCGCAAAGTTTCATACAATTTGAGTGGGAAGCAATAGGATTTTTTGCAATCTCTATAACATCCCAAAAACTTCTTTCATTCAGATGAGACACATCAGTCCATACATGTAGCGCATTCAGTTCTTGTACAACCTGTTTACCAAAATTCGTTAAACCCGCCCCACGTGTCTCTAGCGCACCATCAGCTAAGAGATTGGCATAATTCCATGTTAGTCCAAAAGAACGTACTCCTAGGCGATACAACAACCGTAATTTCATTGCTTCTTTTCCAATTGCTTCGCATCCTTCTAGTGTTAATATCGCTCCAACCTCGTCCTGTTTTAACATGTTAATATCATCTTTTGTCTGAATAAACTTTACACCTGGTAGGGATAAAATTTCATTATAAAAAATATCTACCATTTGTAATGCTGCTTCAAATCGGTTTTCATATGCCACTGTTTCTGGTACATATATAGCAAAACATTGTATACTTCCTTTTCTTCTCTTTAACTGTTCAAATGTAATATGTAATTGTGAATCATCGTTAAAATTCCTTTTCCCTTGTGCACTCCATAACTGAAGAAGCACGTCACAATGAGCATCAAAAATTTTCATTTTCATTCCTCCATTATAAAAACAACCTGTTTGCATACTGCAAACAGGTTGTTTAAAACTTAACGAGGTTCTACAATTAATTTTATTGCTGTACGCTCTTCGCCATCAATCATAATATCTGTAAACGCTGGGATACAAATCAGGTCCAAACCACTAGGCGCTACAAATCCTCTTGCGATTGCTACTGCCTTTACCGCTTGGTTCAATGCACCTGCACCAATAGCTTGAATTTCTGCTGTTCCGCGTTCGCGAATAACACCTGCAAGTGCACCAGCTACAGAATTAGGGACCGACGTTGCTTTAACTTTTAATATTTCCATTCCGCGTTTCCTCCTCGTTTCTTTAAAAAGTATTAGCAATTATTTCACTTTAACTTATATTCACGAGGAATGGCGCGTATTCCTGCTAAATTTTCGTAATTTTTCTAAAAAATTAAAATATAATAACTTATCTAAAATTTAACGGGAATTTACTCAAAAAATGGTTGATCGTCATTAATTAAAATACGTTCAATTTTCTTTGCTTTTCCTGTATTTGGATCCACATCAATTAACACTGCACTTAATTGCGTTCTACCATTTGTTACTTCAAATCGTACTGGTAAGTTTGTTAAAAACTTCTTCAATACTGCTTCTCTATCCATACCTAATATTCCATCATACGGCCCTGTCATTCCAACATCTGTAATGTATGCCGTTCCGCTTGGTAAAATACGGTTATCTGCTGTAGGGACATGCGTATGCGTACCTACTACTGCTGTAGCACGTCCATCTACATACCAACCTAGCGCTTGTTTTTCACTTGTAGTTTCCGCATGGAAGTCAACAAAGATAATATTCGTACGTTTTTTCGCAATATTAATTAATTCATCCACTTTACGGAATGGACAATCAATCGGAGGAAGGAAAGTACGTCCTTGTAAGTTAATAACTGCAACTTCTGTTCCATTACAGTTCACAAAGATAAGTCCTTTTCCTGGAGTTCCTTCTGGGAAGTTAGCTGGTCTTGCAAGATATTTTGCATCATCGATGAATTCAAATACTTCACGATTATCCCAAGCGTGGTTTCCAAGTGTAACTGCTTGCGCCCCACATTCTAAAAAGTTTCGATATATTTTTTCTGTAATCCCACGGCCACCTGCTGCGTTTTCTCCATTAATGATTGTTACTGTAGGTGTATATTTTTTCTTTAATGCCGGTACGTATTGTTGAATCATACCTCTACCAGGAGATCCTACTACATCCCCAACAAATAATATTCTCATATGTCTTACCCTTTCTATGTACTGCATTTTTTATTGCTATAGCATCAAGTAAATTCCTTATAATATGTTTATTATAAGTTTGTTTCACTTTTATACTATATAACTAACTGTCTTTATTTTATCCAATTCCAACACAAAAAAATAAAGTGGTGTTTCACCACTTTATTTTGCGTATTCCACTGCACGTGTTTCACGAATAACAGTTACTTTAATATGTCCTGGGTAATCCAGTTCATTTTCAATACGTTTTCGGATATCACGAGCTAAACGATGAGCTTCTAAGTCATCGATTGTATCTGGTTTTACCAAAATACGAACTTCACGTCCTGCTTGAATTGCAAATGACTTTTCAACGCCTTCATAAGACTCTGAAATCTCTTCTAACTTTTCAAGACGACGAATATAGTTTTCAAGTGTTTCACTACGAGCTCCCGGTCTTGCAGCTGATAAAGCATCTGCTGCTGCAACTAAAACTGCAATGATAGAAGTTGGTTCTGTGTCACCATGGTGAGATGCGATACTGTTTATAACTACAGGATGCTCTTTATATTTCGTTGCAAGTTCAACACCAATTTCAACGTGGCTTCCTTCTACTTCATGGTCAATCGCTTTTCCGATATCATGTAATAGACCTGCACGTCTTGCTAGTTTTTCATCCTCGCCAAGCTCTGCCGCCATAAGTCCAGTTAAATATGCAACTTCCATAGAGTGTTTTAAGACGTTTTGACCATAACTTGTACGGTATTTTAAACGACCTAAAATTTTAATTAAATCTGGATGTAATCCATGAACACCCACTTCAAACGTTGTTTGCTCTCCGACTTCGCGAATATACTCGTCCACTTCACGTCTTGATTTTTCGACCATCTCTTCAATACGCGCTGGGTGAATACGTCCGTCCTGTACTAGTTTATCAAGAGCGATACGAGCTGTTTCACGACGAATTGGGTCGAATCCAGAAAGGATTACTGCCTCTGGTGTATCATCGATAATTAAGTCAATACCCGTTAACGTTTCTAACGTACGAATATTACGACCTTCACGCCCGATAATACGTCCCTTCATTTCGTCATTTGGAAGATTTACAACCGAAACGGTTGTTTCAGCAACATGATCAGCTGCACATCTTTGCATTGCAAGAGATAAAATCTCTTTTGCTTTCTTATCCGCTTCTTCTTTCGCGCGAACTTCACTCTCTTTTACCATAACAGCGATTTCATGAGAAACTTCACTTTCTACTTTACCAAGAATAATTGCTTTCGCTTGTTCGCGTGTCAGATTGGAAATGCGCTCTAATTCTGTTTGTTGCTTTTGAACTAACTCTCCCACTTTGCTTTCCAACTCTTCAATCTGTTGTTGTCTCGCTACAAGAGATTCCTCTTTCTTCTCTAACTGTTGCTCGCGTTTATCGAGCGTTTCGTCTTTACGATCAAGGTTCTCTTCTTTTTGCATTAAACGATTTTCTTGTTTTTGTAATTCGCTTCTACGGTCACGAATTTCTAATTCAGCTTCTGTACGAAGTGTATGAATTTCATCCTTTGCTTCTAAAAGCGCTTCTTTCTTAAGTGCTTCAGCATCACGATTCGCTTCGTCTAAAATACGTCTCGCTTCATTAGCCGCACCATTAATCTTCGCTTCAGCAATAGACTTTCGAACAAAAAAGCCAACAACTGCACCGACTGTTGCAAGCAAAATGGAGATGAGTATCCAAACTGTACTCGTCATGATTTCACCTCCCCTTGCTATGAATGAAAAAAGACTGTCGGCATGTACATTGAATTACAACATACAGCAAAGACCGTCGTCCCGCTTTTTTAAGGGACTTTCTTCATTTCACAATTAAAATGTCATATTATTATTTCGGTAAGATTTAAACCTTACTCCGAATATTACTTCTCTTCTTGAGAAGAGTATATTGTATATAAGAAAAAATATACATTCTCATTGTATCTATCGTAATTTTCATTGTCAAGCGTTGTCTACTTTTACTTTCTTTGCCTTCAGCCTTGAATGTGACCTAAATTTTAAAAGTAAGGAGCCTACTATACTGGAAAACCTTAGTAATTCCCATTTCTTTTACTTAAAATATTTATATATCCCTCTTTACACAACGCATTTGAAGTAAAAAAATATTTTTTATCTATAGTATTATGCTCCTTAATAGTAGATAAAAAAATAAAAGACACGAGGCCGTGTCTTTTATTTTTTTAATCAAGAAGAGTTGAATCTTCTGCGCCCTCAGCACCAGAATCTTCACTAATTCCGTGATGCTCACGAATAAAGAAAGCAATTTCTTCTCTTAAATCTGTATTTTCTTTTAAGAACTGCTTCGAATTTTCACGACCTTGTCCTAGGCGTTCTTCATTATAAGAATACCAAGCACCGCTCTTTTGAACGATATCAAGCTCAGAAGCCATATCCAAGATTTCACCTTCTCTTGAAATACCTTCTCCGTACATAATATCAACTTCAGCAACACGGAATGGTGGTGCTACTTTATTTTTCACTACTTTTACTTTTGTTTTATTACCAACGATGTCGTTACCTTGCTTTAATTGCTCCGCACGACGCACTTCAAGACGAACAGTTGAATAGAATTTCAACGCACGACCACCTGGAGTTGTTTCTGGGTTTCCGAACATAACCCCAACTTTTTCACGAATTTGGTTAATAAAGATTGCAATTGTTTTTGATTTGTTGATTGCTCCTGAAAGCTTACGAAGTGCTTGTGACATTAAACGTGCTTGTAAACCTACGTGTGAGTCACCCATGTCGCCTTCAATCTCTGCTTTCGGTACAAGAGCTGCTACAGAGTCAATTACGATAATGTCAACCGCACCACTTCGTACAAGTGCTTCCGCGATTTCTAATCCTTGCTCCCCTGTATCAGGCTGTGATAATAGTAATTCATCTATGTTAACGCCTAATTTTTGTGCATATACAGGATCCATTGCGTGCTCCGCATCGATGAATGCTGCTTGTCCACCTTGACGTTGTACTTCTGCAATTGCATGTAATGAAACTGTCGTTTTACCTGAACTTTCAGGTCCGTAAATTTCGATAATACGGCCACGTGGATATCCGCCTACCCCTAGTGCCACATCAAGTGCTAAAGAACCACTAGAAACCGTAGAAACTCTACGCTCCGCTTGTTCTCCTAATTTCATAATTGAACCTTTACCGAATTGCTTCTCTATTTGTTTTAACGCCATATCTAACGCTGCTTGACGATCACTCATTCAAAATTCCTCCTTAACTGAATTGCTAATCTTATTATACCTATTTTCAATTCAATTTGCCAACAAAAATCGAACATTTATTCGATTTTTTTATTTTCTATCAAATAATATCTAAATTTAACCGTAAAAAAACTAGAAGAAACTTATATCTCTTCTAGCTTTTTATATAAATGATAAAATCCATATTTTGCTGTTCGTTCTCTAATTTGTTGACGACTTCCGCTTAAATTAAGAGGAAAGACTACAGTTGGTTCATCCTTAATCGAAAGCCCAACAAATACTGTTCCTGGTTCTTTCTGTTCTGAAGCATCTGGCCCTGCTACCCCAGTGAAACTAATTCCAATATCCGCTTTTAGTACATCCTTAACATTTTCAGCAAGATAACGAGCACATTCTTTACTAACTGCACCATCAGTATGCAACACTTCTTCAGGCACACGTAAAACATATTGCTTCACATCATTATGATAACAAATGACACCGCCTTTAAACACAGAAGAAACACCAGCGTTTTCAGTTACTTGATTTCCAAAAAGACCACCTGTTAAACTTTCTGCACACGCTAAAGTTAACCCTTTTCTCTTCAATAACTCGATTGCCTTATAATGCAAAAATTCTTGGTCATATCCGTAGAAAAATTCTCCTACTCTTTCTAAAATCAAATCTTCCACATGTTGAATTAGTTTCTCCGCTTCGCTAACATTTTGATGCTTAGCGGTTAAACGTAATGTCACTTCTCCATCATTTGCTAACGGGGCAATTGTTGGGTTTGTTTGTCCATCAATTAAATCTTGAACTTTCACCTCTAATTGGGACTCCCCAATGCCGAAGAAACGAAGCACACGAGAATAAATGTTTTCTCCTGTTGTAAAATTACGTAAAAAAGGCTCTACGTAACTTACATACATTGGTTTCATTTCTTTTGGCGGCCCTGGTAATAAAATATAAACTTTTCCGTTCTTATTTACCCCCATACCCGGCGCCATACCGTGGTCATTTGCAAATACTGTTGCTCCATTTAAAACGAGCGCTTGCTTTTTATTATTCTCCGTAAACTCACGGCCTGTACGCTTAAAGTAATTACTTATTAAGGCTAATGCCTTTTCATCATACACAAGCTCTTCATCTAAACTAGCAGCTATCGTTTCTTTCGTTAAATCATCTTTTGTCGGTCCTAATCCACCTGTAAAAATAAGTATATCAGCACGTTCTTCCGCAGCTTCAATCGCCTTTTGCAATCGCTTATTATTATCACCAACAACAGTATGATAGTACACGTTAATTCCGATTGAAGCTAACTTTTCAGATAAAAACTGGGCATTTGTATTTGCAATTTGTCCAAGTAATAATTCAGTTCCAACCGCAATAATCTCAGCATTCATCCCAATTCCCCCATAAACTTCTATTTTGAGTTTACAAAAGCAGCTCTATTTTTCCAGAAATAATCCCATCCTGAAATAACAGTAAAGATTAATGCAATCCATATGAAGATATCCGCAACTGGAATATGGATTAAATTTAAAGGTACATCGTGTAATAAATATGCTGCAATCGCAATAATTTGTGTCCATGTCTTAATTTTTCCTAGCTGGTTTGCTGCAACTACTTCCCCTGTTCCAGCAAGTACAAGACGTAAACCAGTTACCGCAAACTCACGACTGATAATTACAATAACAATCCAAGCCGGTACATATTGCATCTCTACCAATGTAATAAGTGCTGCCGAAACAAGTAATTTATCAGCTAACGGGTCAAGAAACTTCCCTAAATTCGTTACAAGATTATATTTTCTTGCGTAATGTCCATCAATCCAATCTGTAGCTGAAGCAATGATAAAGATAAGTGCCCCCACTAAATGTTGAATCGGTAAATCAACATCATCAATTTTGTATGAACCCCAATCAAAGGGTGCTAACATAATTACCATAAAAATTGGAATTAAGAAGATTCTAGATATTGTAATTTTATTTGGTAAATTCACAGCTATTCCTCCATCATATCAAAAACATTTGTTCATCGAAAAAAAGTCATCGAAGCGATGACTGTTATTGTGCAGGTTGCTCTATCCCTTGGTTTTTTATCACCAATCTTTGGTGAAGTTCTTTTTCTGGATCCAATGGATAAGCGACCACTTGGCCATTCAGTTTAACTTCAACATTCGTTGCATTTCCAATATTAAGTCGCACTTCTTTTAATGTTGATACATCACGTTTTTCTATTTGGCCCTCTTGTACTGTAGCGTTTAGAATCACATTCCCAGCATCATCTTTAACATCTACATAACTCGCACCTTTACCCGATAATTCCAGTTCTAATGTTTTATTATTATGAATTTCCAAAGTAGATACCTTTCCAGTTGTTCCAACTACTTTCACTTCTTGCTGTCCAGTTGGTTGTGCTGGTTGCTCCTCTTTCTTTGGTTCTTCTTTCTTTGGTTCCTCTTTTTTTGGCTCTTCCGCTTTCACTTCATCTTTCTTCGTATCTAACGGAGAATCTTTCGCTTTTTGAACTTCAATTTTCTCACTTTGAGCACTCGGAACTTTTTCATCACCTTTTCCAGTTAACGCTTGAAACACAAACCAGATTACCACTCCAACTGCGATTACTAACAGCGCAACTAAGATTTTCGGCATGTGATCTGCAATTGGCCATGATGAAGATTTTTGCATTGTTTCTTGTGTTTTTTGTCCCGTTGATACTTGTGGAACTTCACGCTTTTCAGATTGTGGTATCGTACTCTGATGTTCTACGAGCAGTTCCTCTCCATTTAATCCAACCGCATCTGCGTATTGTTTAATGAATGCACGCGCATAAAAAGCTCCTGGCAATACATCATAATTGCCTTCTTCAATTGCCACTAAATGGCGTTTTTGAATTTTTGTAATCTCATGCAGCTGATCAATAGACAAGCCTTTCGCTTCTCTTGCTTCTTTCAGCTTTTGTCCCAATTCCGTCACTACTAACACCTCAATATTTCTTTAAAAGTCAAACATAGAGAAATTATTTTGCGTACCTTGCTCAATTTCATCTACTAAATTATATTGAATTTCTTCATCATAATCGTTACGCAACTCGATAATATAATCAAAATCATCCAATGTGTATTCTGACTGACTCACAAATACATCAGGATGTTCCACAACTTTCGTTGCAGGCAATCTCATAATTTCACGAACGAGCTGCCAATGTCTTTCGTTAGCACGCTTCGTTGACACAATTCCATCTAGGATGAAAATATTGTCATCGCTATACTCATCTTCAATTAATTGACTACGAACAGTTTGCTTAATAAGAGTAGATGATACAAATAACCACCTTTTATTTGCACAAACACTTGCAGCAACAATGGATTCTGTTTTTCCGACACGAGGCATTCCGCGTATCCCAATTAGTTTATGGCCTTCTTTTTTCATAATTTCTGCCATAAAGTCTACAAGTAAGCCTAATTCATCACGCACAAATCGAAATGTTTTCTTATCATCTGCATCTCGTTGTATGTACCTACCATGTCTAACCGCTAGCTTATCTCTTAGCTTGGGCGGACGATATTTCGTTACCGTTATGTTATCCATCGTATTTAAAATTGATTCAAGTCTAGAGATTTGCTCTTGATTATCACACATAAGAAGTAACCCACGTCGTGCATTATCTACACCATTAATTGTGACAATATTAATGCCGAGCATACCGATTAACGAAGAAACGTCACCAAGCAAGCCAGGTCGGTTTTTATGTATTTCATATTCAAAATACCATTCAATCATCCAAGATCACTCCCCTTGCTTACTTTACACCTACGTACTATATTATATGATTTCACCTTAATAGGGAAGCTAAATGTATAATCTACCCTGTGTAATTATTATACAAAAAAAGTAGAGAGGAGAATCTCCTCTCTACTTTTACTTATGTTGTACGAACTTAACCATTAAATTTGCAATTGTATGTTGCTCCTGTTCATCAGCAACTTTCCAAAGCTCAGCTAATAATTTCTCTTGGTCATTGCGTCCTTCTACCTCATTAGCAAGATAGTCGCCAACACGAAACGCCATATCTGATACCGCACCGCCATCTAAACCTTTGTCTTGCGCTTGCTCTAAACGTTCTCCTAAAAAGCTCTTCCACTGATCAAAATTATCTAATACTGACATAATTAAGCACCTCACTATTGAGTAATAAAATCATCCTTAATTTGTGCAACTATTCATTTTTTATGTAAGAATTTTTTAGCAGTGCCAACCGCCATTCACTCCGATAATTTGTCCAGTTATGTAAGACGCTCCTGGTGATACGAGGAATGAAACTGTTTTCGCTACTTCTTCTGGTAATCCTATTCTACCTAATGGTATATCTTCAGCAATTCCCATTTTATCTTCTTCAGAAAAAACACTTAACATTTCCGTTTCAATTGCTCCTGGTGCTACTGCATTCACACGTAATCCACTTAAAGAAACTTCTTTCGCTAAAGCTTTCACATATGAATTTTGTGCCCCTTTTACCATTGAATAAAGCACTTCACAAGAAGCCCCTATTTGTCCCCATATAGATGAAACAATTACAATATTACCACTTCTTCTCCCGATCATAGGCGGAAGTGCCATAGAAAGTAATTTATATACGTTCTTCACTTGAAGTTCTACCATATAATCCAATTCATCGTTTGTTACATCTGTTACTAGTCCAAAAATACTCTTCCCAGCTGCGTATACAATAACATCAATAGGATGTTCAATTTGTCCCCACAATTGCTCTGCTCCATCACTAGAAGCTAAATTCGCTTGAACAGGGATAACTTCTCCCCATGCCTTCTGCAATTCCAATACCTTTTCTTCACTGTTATTGTAATGAACATAAACTGTATATCCATCTTGAATTAATTGTTTCGAAATAGCAGAGCCAATTCCTCCGCTCCCTCCAGTTACTAACGCATACTTTTTCATAAAGTCCCTCTCTTATCTCTACAAGTTCAATTTTCACATAACTAAATAATACCCTCATCTTACAATTTTTCAATGATAAGATGAGGGTATCTTTTTAATTTTATTTTTTCGGTAACACCTGACAAATACTCATTTTGTCTTCTGATAACAATAATTTCGCTACTTCTTGTAAGTCTTGAACGGTTAGTCCTTCTAATACAGTCAATGCGTCAAATAGGCTAGATTCATTAAACGCGTATCGTGTAAATTGATTTGCAATATATTCTGGTGAATTCAACGAGCGTAAAAAACCACCAATTTTCTTTTTCTTCACTCGTTCTAATGCCGCCGCATCTAATTGATCATAATCTGTTTTTAATAAAATATCTTTTAAACGATTTGCCAATTCATCAGGTTGTTTCGTATCACCGCCAACCATTGCAAAACCGAAGTTATTTTCTTCTGTATAGTCATACGAGAATGAATCATCAATAAGCCCTTCATTATATAAAGTTTCGTAATGAACAGAACTTTTCCCAAATAAATAATCTAAGAGTAACGTAAGCGCAATTTCTTGTTTTAAAAGCGCTTGCCCCTTTTCCTTTAAATTAGTCGCTTTAATACCAACTAAACATTTCGGTGTTTGCACAGGCATTGAAATAATTTTTTTCTTTTCATTTACCTCATTTGGTTCTTCTTCAAATGAACGCACAATTTCTGGCTGGTTTTTATAATCTTTTTTCGCTTGATTTTCACGTACTAAATCCATTGTTTTCTCTGGATCAATTGCACCCACAACAAATAATAACATATTGCTCGGATGATAAAATGTTTCATAACATTCATACAATAAATCTTTCGTAATTTTACTAATAGATTCGATTGTCCCTGCAATATCAATTTTAATTGGGTGTTTTACAAACAAGCTATCAATTAACCCGAAGTACAAACGCCAATCTGGGTTATCTTGATACATTTGAATTTCTTGCCCAATTATCCCCTTCTCTTTTTCAACCGTTTTTTCAGAGAAATAAGGCTCTTGCACGAAGTTTAGCAATGTATTTAAATTTTGTTCTACGTTTGAAGTACATGAAAAAAGGTAAGCTGTTCGTGTAAAGGATGTAAAAGCATTTGCCGATGCTCCTTGTTTACTAAACAATTGGAAAGCATCGTGATCTTCTTTTTCAAATAATTTATGCTCAAGAAAATGTGCAATTCCATCAGGCACACGAATCATTTCTTCTTTCCCTAATGGTACAAATGTATTATCTACAGAACCATATTTCGTCGTAAACGTCGCAAATGTTTTATTAAATCCTTGTTTCGGTAAAACATATACATCTAATCCATTAGGAAGTTTTTCATAATAGAGTGTTTCTTTTAATTGCTCATAAACAATTTTCTCCATTTACTCTCCCTCCGTTCCTTGTAAAAAGTAAATTGTGTCTAGTTCAATATTTTTAGCAACTTTTACAATTTCTTCTTTCGTCACACTTTCTATACCTGTAAGCCATTCTTCAACTGGACGTGTACGATTTGAAATAATACCATGATATAGCATTTCTACAAAGCCACGTGGTGTATCAATTGCCTCTAATATTTGATTTTGGATGACACTTTTTGTTTGATGTATTTCTTCTTCAGAAAACTCTCCGTTTTGCATCGCAAGCATTTGTTCTTTAATAATCTCAACTGCTTTTTCATAATTTTTCGCTTCGATTCCTGACATAACAAATAATAAACCTTTATGACTTTCAAAGCGCGATGCTGCATAGTACGCTAAACTATTTTTTTCACGCACATTTACGAATAACTTCGAATGAGAAAAGCCACCAAACAATCCATTGAACAATTGCAATGCAAAATAATCTTCATCTTTATATGTGACAAATGTACGATAACCGATGTGTAATTTACTTTGTTTTAATTCTTGTTTTTCAACAACTTCTTTTTCTGCATTATTTCGTCTATGAAGGAGTACATTTCTTTCTCTCACTGGACGAGTTGAAATAGAAAAATACTTACTTACAAGATCAACGGCGTTTTCTGAAATATCACCAATAATATATAGATCCATTTCATCTTCCGCTAACACCTTTTGATAATATTGATACAAACTTTCATTTGTAATAGACATAACACTCTCTGTTTTTCCATTTGCACTTAAACGATACGGTTCTACTTTGCACATTTCTTCAATTAAACGCTCGTTTGCATAACGCATTTTATCATCATAAGTAGCTTCAATTCTCTGTAACAGTGCTCTTTTTTCACTTTCTACGATAGAAGATAGGAAACCGTTCCCCTCCGTTGCTGGATGTAACACAATATCTGACAACATAGAAAGCGCTTTTTCAAATAACGGTGGTGCATCATGTAAATAAACTTCATTTGCAATGTCTACATAAATGGAGATAATATGGTCTTCCCCTTTTTTACTTACATCTACCGCTAAAGAAGATCCGTATAATTCTTCTAAATATTGACGAAGACGAATTACAGAAGGTAATTTTTCTGTCGCACTTTGCAATACGTATGGCAATAGGGCACGCTCTGTCACCGTCTCCTCATTTAAAGGCGCTTTAAAACGAAATACAAAGGTATTCGTTTTATATTTATCAGTCGGAATAATATGTACGCGCAAACCACCTAACTCATGTAGTTGTTGTTCCATTAGTTTCATTTATAGCCCTCCTTTACGTATATAGGAATATTCCTCTTCAATATACAGTTTTTAGAAATAAAAAATCAACTTTTCTCCCTTATTATGCTTACATATGATTCTTTCTAAAAACTTTAATATGTAAGGAACATAGTAAAATTCCGTATTAAATATATTCTATGTAAAAAAGCCCACACTAATGTGCGAGCTTTTTTATACTTATAAAATACTTATCGTTTTCCTTTTTCATAAGGAGTTCCTAAAGCTTTCGGAGCTTCAGAACGACCTACAAAACCGACAAGCGCTAATATTGTGAATATATATGGTAATATCGTTAATAAAACACTTGGAATTTGATCTAATACAGGGATTGTTCCGCCCGTTACACTTAGAGATTGCGCAAAACCAAAGAATAGAGCTGCACCTAGTGCGCCTAGTGGATTCCACTTTCCAAAAATCATAGCAGCTAAAGCTAAGAAACCTTGTCCTGTAATAGTTGCCCCTGAGAAGTTATTAGAAATTGACATTGCAAAAATCGCTCCACCAATTCCAGCAAACACTCCTGAAATACAGACTCCAATATAGCGCATTTTATATACGTTAATCCCCATCGTATCCGCTGCCATTGGGTGTTCACCAACAGCACGTAGACGAAGACCGAACGGTGTTTTATAAATAACATACCAAACAACGAATGCTAAAATAATGGCAATATATGACGTTATTGGTACGTTCGAGAAAAATATTTTCCCTAAAACCGGAATATCCGAAAGGCCTGGAATATCAATCTTTTCAATACGATACTGAATAAAGTCAGTCTGCCCTTTATCAAAAATCTTCTTAATTGCAAATACTGTTAAACCAAGAGATAAGAAGTTAATGGCTACACCACTTACAACTTGATCTGCTCGGAATGTAATAGAAGCTACCGCATGAAGTAATGCAAATAATCCACTACCAATTGCCGCAAATAGTAACGCAATCCACGGAGTCATCGTTCCCCAAGTATCACCCATTAATAAGTTTGTAACGACTCCAATAAATGCACCAAATAGCATTAGTCCTTCTAATCCGATGTTTACAACACCCGATCGTTCACTAAATACACCACCTAGTGCTGTGAAAATGATAGGTGCCGATGTATATAACGTACCCGTCACAAGAATGGCTAATATATCTAAAAAGCTCATTTATTTCCCCTCCTTGCTCATGCGTGTAAGCGCCCATCTTAACACATAACTACATGCAACAAAGAAGATGATACATGCAATAATTACATTAATAAGCTCTGACGGTACATCTGCCTCAAAGTTCATTTGAGGGGAAGCACTTTTCAAACCACCAAATAATAAAGCTGAAAGGATTATACCAAACGGATTATTCCCTCCAAGTAATGCTACGGCAATCCCATCAAATCCTACTCCTGTAAACGAAGACATCGCTGTCATACTCTGGAATGTCCCTAATCCTTCCATCGCTCCACCAATCCCCGCAAATGCACCAGCAATTGTCATGGAGAATACTACATTACGAGAAACTTTCATACCTGCATATTGAGAAGCATGCTGATTAAATCCTACTGACTTTAATTCGTAACCTAAAGTTGTTCGATCTAATAAGAACCACATTAAAATAGCGATTAAAATTGCTACAATAATTCCCCAGTGTAGACGTGAACCATCAGTAATAGAAGCAAGCCAGTCTGAAGATAGTGACGCACTCTCTTTAATATCATACGTTTTGTCATTACCCGCATGTAAGAAACGCTTAATGATGTCATACGTTACATACAAAGCGATATAGTTCATCATAATAGTTACAATAACTTCATTCACTTGAAACTTCCCTTTTAAATATCCCGGAATGAAGCCCCAAATTCCGCCCACCAATGCTGCAAATAAAATAGATAATGGAATATGAAGGAAAGCTGGTAGTGAGACTGCATAACCGAACCAAACCGCTGCAAGCCAACCAACTAACAATTGACCCTCTACCCCGATATTAAATAAACCTGTACGAAATGCAAACGCCACCGATAAGCCAGCAAGAATAAGCGGTATCATTGTACGAAGCGTTTCACCAATCGCACTTGCGCTGCCGAACATTCCTGTCCAAAGTGCACTATAACCAACAATTGGATCATAGCCACTAACTAGCATTACAATCGCTCCTACAAGTAAGCCGAAAATAACGGATAGTACTGGGACTAAAATATTTATCGTTCGTTCTGTTAAAAGCTTTTTAGCCATTTGTACCCACCTGCTCCTTCTTTGTTCCTCCAGCCATTAACAATCCAAGCTGTTGTTCATTCGTTTCTTTCGCATCAACTATTGCTACAATTTCCCCTTCATAAATAACAGCAATTCGATCGCTAACATTTAAGATTTCATCTAATTCTAATGATAAAAGTAATACACCTTTTCCTTTATCCCTTTGCTCTATTAATCTCTTATGAATAAATTCAATTGCTCCTACATCTAAACCACGTGTTGGCTGTGCCGCAATTAATAAATCTGGATTTCGGTCTACTTCACGTGCAATAATTGCTTTTTGTTGATTCCCCCCAGATAGAGCGCGTGCTAACGTTTGCTCACTAGGTGTACGCACATCAAACTGTTCAATAAGAGCCTTTGCTTTTTCTGTAATTTTGCTGAAATTTAAAATCCCTTTCTTTGAAAATGGATTTTTATAATACGTTTGCAGAACTATATTATCTCTAACAGAAAAATCAAGAACGAGTCCGTGTTTATGACGATCTTCTGGAATATGACCAATTCCTTCTTCTGTTATTCTTCTAACAGGCCAATTTGTTATTTCTTTTCCTTTAATTGCAATAGAACCTGACTCAACTTTTCGTAAACCAGTAATTGCTTCTATTAATTCACTTTGTCCGTTTCCATCAATCCCTGCAATCCCAACAATTTCCCCCGCACGAACAGTTAAGTCAAGGCCTTTTACAGCAGGTAGTTGACGTGCATCGTGAACAACAAGGTTTGCAATTGAAAGTACCTCTTCTTTTGGCTTCGCGTCTATTTTTTCTGTTTTAAAATTCACTTGACGTCCGACCATTAATTCTGCAAGTTTATTTTCATCCGTATTTGCAACGTCAACCGTTCCAATCCCTTTTCCTTTACGAATAATCGTACAACGATCGCAAACTTCCATAATTTCTTTCAACTTATGTGTAATAAGAACAATAGATTTTCCTTCTTGCACAAGCTTTTTCATAATTTGAATTAGCTCATGAATTTCTTGCGGTGTTAACACAGCTGTTGGTTCATCAAATATTAAAATTTCTGCACCGCGGTAAAGAGTTTTCAAAATCTCAACACGCTGCTGCATACCAACTGAAATATCCTGTATTTTCGCATATGAATCTACAGATAAACCGTATTGTTCAGACAGTTTTTGAATTTCTTTAGCAGCTTCCTCAACAGCAATTTTCCCTTTTTTCTTCGGTTCATTTCCGAGAATAATATTCTCTGTAACTGTAAAATTATGAACAAGCATAAAGTGTTGATGGACCATTCCAATACCAAGGTCATTTGCTATATTCGGATTTGTGATTTTTACAGGTTTACCTTTAATTTTAATTTCACCCTGCTCTGGTTGGTACAAACCAAATAGTACATTCATCAATGTGGATTTCCCTGCACCATTTTCTCCAAGTAAAGCATGTATCTCACCCTGCTTTACTTGCAGCGTAATATCATCATTCGCTACAATGCCTGGGAATACTTTCGTAATGTTATTCATCTCAATTACGTATTCCATTGTGTTCCTCCTTTTAACAGGGAACATTCCCTATTACACTATTAACTTATTAAGCAATTCGGAAGTTTTATACATACAAAGGTTAGTTCTATGAACTAACCTTTGCTATTTCTCTATTTATTTTTTTAGAGAAGCTTCATATTCTTTATACTCTTTATCTGTAGCTGGCACTTTAATTTCACCGGCTGTAATTTTCTTTTCAAGCTCTTCTACTTTTGTTAAAATTTCAGGGTTAACTTTTTTCACGTTATCAGTTGTTTTTGAAATACCAATACCGTCATCTTTTAAGCCAAACTCTTCAATTTTCCCGCCTTTTAAATTCCCATCTTTTGCTTCTTTAGCTACTTTTTCTACTGCTACATCAACACGTTTAATCATTGAAGTTAATGTTACATTTTCAGGCATACCTTCTTGATGTTGGTCACGGTCAACACCGATTACCCAAACATTTTCACCTTTTTTCTTACGGTTTTTCGCTTCTGTGAACACACCGTTACCTGTACCACCAGCAGCATGATAAATTACGTCTACGCCTTGACCATACATTGCTGAAGCAAGAACTGTACCTTTTTCAGGCTTATCGAATGCTTCTGCATATTCAGATACGATTTCAATGTTTGGATTTACTGCCTTTGCACCAGCTTTAAATCCATTTTCAAATTTACTAATTAAATCACTTTTCATTCCACCAACAAATCCTACTTTATTCGATTTTGTTGACATAGCTGCTACCGCACCTACAAGGAATGATCCTTCATGATCTTTAAACGTAATGCTCGTTACGTTCGGTGCATCTACAACAGTATCTACGATTGCAAATTGTTGTTTTGAAGATTCTTTTGCTACTTCTTTAATTGCACCTTCTAATTTATAACCAATTCCGAATGTTAAATCATATTTATCTTTTGAGAATTTTTTTAAATTCGGAATATAATCAGCTTCTTTTTCAGACTGAAGGTAACGATAATTTGTCTTTTCTTTTAAACCATTATCTTTACCAAACTTTTGTAACCCTTCCCAAGAAGATTGGTTAAATGACTTATCATCAACGCCCCCAACATCCGTTACGAGACCAACCTTGAAGTCTTTATTGTCTTTCGTGTCTTTCTTGTCACTGCTCGCCTTATCCGAGTTACCACATGCACCTAAAACTGTACTTGCTGCTAAAGTTAATGATAATAAAAGGCCTGCTTTTTTCTTCATACTAGAAACCCCTCCAAAAATGATATATATTTATTCTTACGCTGCTGTTCCTTACTTCTTGCTGTCACCTCCCTAAAAAGGAATTTACCTACATACGCTTTCTTAATACGTGGAAGCTAAATTTATCAGCTCTAAAGTAATTGATAGAATATAAGATTGGCTCATCATTTTGATCATAGTGCATTTGTTTTAATACAAGCAGTGCTGTTTCAGGCTCACATTCTAAAATTGGTGAGATTTTAGGGTGATAGCCAATTGGCTCAATGTGAGCAACCGCATATGTTATGCGCTTATGCGTGTTATTATGTATCACCGTTAATAATGATTCCTCATTGTAACCCGATAAGTCTGGCAATATTTCTTTTGCAAGTTTATCGATACAATACACAACAGGTTCCCCATCTGCTGTACGCACGCGTTCAATCATCACTGCATTAAAACCATCTTCACTATTAAACTTCTCTTTTTCCTCTTCTGTTAAAGTTGTAGTAGATGATGATAAAAAGATTGTTCCTGGTGTTTTCCCCACACTAGAAATCATATCTGTAATACTAGAAAGTTGTTCTATTCCAGAAGAAAATAATGGCTTTGCATTTACAAATGTCCCTACACCATGTCTACGAATGACAACATTTTCTTCTTCTAAAATACGCAACGCTTCCCTTAAAGTCGCTCTACTTACGCCAAGTTCTTTCGCTAAATCAAACTCTGATGGTAACTTTTGTCGTTCTTTATAAGCGCCATCTTTAATTTTTTCTTTGATGTGATCAATCACCCGTAGATATAGGTGACGACTATCAGATTTTACTGACATAAGACTCCCCCGCATTTCAATTATTCGACCTCTGATGTAAGACTTCTTTTCTCTTTTTTCAACTTACAACATAGTACAAATGACTAAACACCAAAATAAGTGTAATTGTCGAATAAATAATAATAATTTTTTAAAATAAAATTTTCACTCTTTATTGCATAAAAAAAACTTTGCACCATAAACATTCCTCATTTCGAGAAAAAGTTCGGCACAAAGATCCTTTACATCCTTTGTTACACACTTTTCCCCTCATAGTCTAGCAATTCATGGTTGCCAGGTAGAAACTTATGGACCTTATCTCCAAGATTATATGAGGCAGTGATTCTTTTCGAAGTAATCTTACCACTTGCTCTCATACGTGTCAACAAAATCTAACATTTTTCCGCATTAAATATCGAACATTTACATAAAACATACTCAAAGTATTCGTATTCTAAAGGGCACCCCTAAATGTAAGCCCTTTCTTTATCGCTGAGTATAGTATATAACAAAAACACTATATAAAAAAGCCTAATTGTAAAAACAATTAGGCTTTTTTTAAGAACTTTTTTCTTGTACATCATTAATGAGTACTTCTCTCGGTTTACTCCCTTCATACGGACCTACTACACCATTCATTTCCATTGCATCAATTAGGCGAGCAGCTCGCGTATAACCTACTCTAAACCTACGTTGTAACATAGAAACAGATGCTGTTTGCATTTCCACTACAAGTTGAACCGCTTCATCATATAATTCATCTTCTACTTCCTGCTTCGTATCAGGAACATCTTGCGGAATCATATCTTCTTGATATTGCGCTTTTTGCTGTCCAATAACATATTCTACGACTCTCTCAACTTCATCATCTGATAAAAATGCGCCTTGTACACGTACAGGTTTCGATGCACCAATTGGTATAAACAGCATGTCTCCACGACCTAGTAGCTTCTCTGCACCACCACCGTCAAGAATTGTACGAGAATCTGTTTGAGAAGATACAGCGAATGCAATACGTGATGGAATATTTGCTTTAATAACACCCGTAATAACGTCAACTGACGGACGTTGCGTTGCAATAATTAAATGAATACCAGCAGCACGAGCCATTTGCGCTAGACGCATAATCGCATCCTCTACATCAGACGAAGCAACCATCATTAAATCTGCTAACTCGTCCACAATTACTACAATATAAGGTAATTCGGGTTGTTTCGCTTCTGATTGACTATTATGCTCTTTTATATAATCGTTGTATCCTTCAATGTTACGTGTACCACTATGAGCAAACAATTCATAACGACGTTCCATTTCACTCACAACTTTTTTCAATGCTTGCGATGCTTTTTTCGGATCAGTTACAACTGGCGTTAACAAATGAGGCACACCGTTATATACATTTAGCTCTACCATTTTCGGGTCAATCATCATTAATTTTACTTCATGTGGTTTTGCACGCATTAAAATACTAACAATAATACCGTTAATACATACACTTTTCCCGCTACCTGTCGCACCAGCTACGAGTAAATGAGGCATTTTATTTAGCCGGGCTAATACAGCTTCACCTGTAATATCTCGGCCAAGACCAATTAACAACTTCTCTTCCGGATGATTATTAGCCTTAGAGTCAAGAACTTCCCTCAGCGTTACCATCGAAACTTCTGAGTTTGGAACTTCGATCCCTACAGCTGATTTCCCGGGAATTGGCGCTTCAATACGAATGTCCTTTGCAGCTAAAGCAAGGGCTAAATCATCACTTAAACTGACAATTTTGCTTACCTTTACCCCCATATCAGGATACACTTCATATTTTGTAACTGCAGGACCTCTATGCACTTTTGTTACTTTCGCTTTCACTCCGAAACTTTGGAATGTACGTTCTAATTTACGAGCATTCTCATAAATTTCCGCATTTTCATTTGTAACTTGCTTATTCTTTGGAAATTTTAATATATCAAGTGAAGGAAGCTTGTAATCTTTATTTTCTACATTTGAAAATTGCATAGGAGGTGCTTGCGCTTCACTCTCTAACGATTCAACAATTTTTTCTCCACGCTTTTTCTTTGGTTCTTCAATTGGCAGAGTCTCTTCAATAAACGGTGAAGTGATCAACTCTTCTTGCTCTACTTCGATTCGTTTATCCTCTTCTTCATTTACAGGATAATTCTCAGTGAAATTCGAAATAATCGGAGGATCAATTGAGATTTCTTCCATCGGCTCAATAATTTCTTCTTGTTCTGCAGCACGTTTGCTTCTTGTGCTTCTTGTTGTTTTTTTCTTTTCTGTTTGTTCAGCCGTTCTTTTGGCTCTCCAATCTTTATAATCCCCTTGCATCACTTGAAACTGACTTCTAAGAATTCTACCAACTGGAGCTAACACTTCTCCAATATGCTTATTTGTTATACAAAGTATACCGAGAATAACTAGAATAATACCAATGATATAAGCTCCTACTTCGTCAAATAAGAAGTAACATGTTGCGAACATAAGCGCACCAAACATACCACCACCTAAATGAACGCTATCTGGCCCCTTTTTCATTTCAAGAAAGAAGTTATCTTTCGTACTCACAATAACAGAAGTATTTTGCACTGCTCCATCTTTTGTAAGAAGGTTAAATAATGTAATATGACTAAACATTAATATCGCCAATACAATTAAATAAAATCCAATTAATCGTTTATTTAAAAGGTTCGGCCATCCGCGTTTTATAACAAAGGAAACCGATAAAGCTATTACACCTAACACACCAATTATGTACCACTCACCAAAGAAGAAGCGAAAAAATAACACAAACGATTTCCCTACAACGCCTAGCTGTAAAATCGTAATGATTGAAAGTGCAAAAAGAGTTAAACCGACGATTTCATAATACAAAGTTGGCTTTATCGTACGTCTTGCCTTTGCCTTCGTCCCTCTTTGCTTTTGTTTTGCCATTTCTTCACCTCGTGTTCTACATATAAGTAAAGCTCCCTTCAAAACGCTCTATTTATATGTCTGTTTTCTCTATTTTTCTGGTCTTTATATCTTCTATTTTTACACTTCTTGTAAAATGCTAAATAAACAGAAGAAAGCAGCCTACTCATGGCTGCTCAACCGTCTTGTTTTTTATATTATACCATAGCTTCTAAACAAAATCCTTCTTTTTGCTAAAAGGTTATTTTCTGACCGGGCTCAAACTCTAAATAGTGAAGTGGGTCCGTACTTAGCACACGTACAATAGAATAACATCCATGTTCCTCTTCAGAAACCATTAATTCCACACCATTTATATTTACAACTTTTTGACTTTCACATTGTGAATAATCGACCGGATACACAAGTTGCTCTGGCATAATTGTATATAAAATCATTGTAGCATTGTCCCTTCTGTACTATCTTCCGCACGAACATCTATTAATTCGTTTAATTTTCGAATCGCATTTCCAATACCGCCGACATCATCTATAAGACCGTACTTTACTGCATCCCCACCAATTACATTCGTCCCAATATCTCGCGTTAAATTTCCTTTCGCAAACATAAGCTCTTTAAAACGATCTTCTGTTACTTTCGAGTGCTTCGTCACAAAACGAATGACTCTTTCTTGCATCTTATCCAAATACTCAAATGTTTGTGGCACACCTATGACAAGACCTGTTAAACGAATTGGATGAATTGTCATCGTCGCAGTTTCCGCAATAAACGAATAGTCAGTAGAAACAGCAATCGGTACACCGATGGAATGTCCCCCACCTAAAACTAGAGATACTGTTGGTTTTGAAAGTGAAGCTACCATTTCAGAAATTGCTAGCCCAGCTTCAACGTCACCTCCAACTGTATTTAATATTAAAAGCAAACCTTCAATTTTCGGATTTTGTTCAATCGCAACAATTTGCGGAATGATATGCTCATATTTTGTTGTTTTATTTTGCGGTGGTAATTGAACATGACCTTCCACTTGTCCGATAATCGTTAAACAATGAATACGTGATTCATTCATCTGTGGTACATTTGTCTGTCCAAGCTGTTGAATTTTTTCAACTATTGAAGCCTCTTTTCCAGCTTCTTTTGGCTCAGCTTCTTTTTCTTCATTTGTATATCGATCACGTTCTGTCATTTCGCATCCCCTTTCACTCGTATATAACTATTATTTCTTAAGTTATAAATTTCATTCGATAGGGTTAAAAAGAAAAACAACATAAAATAATAGAATTTTAAAAAATAGCCCTCCACCTGACCCTTTTTGGTCAGGTGGAGGGCTATTTTTTTCATGTTTTGACAAGCTGCGGTGAGATAAGCTTGCATTTGGACAGACTTCAGCCCTCGAAACCGGGCATAGCGGTAGCCATGTAGTTCTTTGGCGTCTGCAAAGCTTCGCTCTATAGTGGAACAGCGTACTTTATACAACCTTTTCCCTGTAGCTGTTAGCTTGTTTTTTCTAGCAATATCCTTATATTTCTCCCACACATGATGAGTGATAACTTTTTGTTTTTGTTTCTTTGAAAAGCACACCTCACGTAACGGACAAACAGCGCAGTCTTCTGGATTCGATTTGTATTGACGGTATCCTTCACGATCAGTTGTTACATATTCTAGAATACATCCCATCGGACAAGCGAAAACATTCATTTCTTCTACATATTTAAATTGGCTTTTCGGTACTTCTTTATTCCGTTTTCCAAATCGGCGATACCCCATCACCATAAATATATTCCGTTCTGATAGTTTCTTACAGATATATCCTGTAAAATAGCCAGCATCAAGGGCAACAGCTTCTACTTTGAAGTCGAATTTATCAATCTGAGCTTGGAGGCGTGCTAAATACGGCTCGGAATCTGCCATATTTCCAGCCGTTACATAGGTATCTGTAATAATATTGTACTTCGCATCAGTCGTACGATGATCCAAGAAATGAAAACCATTTGGTTTTCCATCTCTCATTAAAAATCCACTATCTGGATCCGTTGTACTTATACGAGTTTTTTTGGTAGGGGTATCACTTTCCTTTCTAGGTTTTAATTCTTTTTTCCATGTACCTCACGATCTTCGATTACCGCAGCTTCTAGCTCGTCTATATAAAACTTTGCTTTTTCTTTTTTATATTTATGTACAAATTTATTTTTATTGGCATTGGCCTTAATATGTGTAGAATCTGTCATCAGTGCACGTCCTCCTACCATCCGGTGCTCCGTCGCTTGTCTCACAATCTCATCAAAAATTTCTTCGAAAATATTTGTATGAATAAAACGAGTACGACGATTCCAACTGATTGTAGAGTGATCCGGAATAGTATCCGATAGAGAAAACCCTAAAAACCAACGGTAGGCAATATTCGTTTTAATTTCCTTTTCCAATTGACGCTCAGAACGAATACCGTAAAAATATCCAATAAACATCATCTTAAATAAAACAATAGGATGAATGGACGGGCGTCCATTGTTTTCACAGTAATAAGGGCGTAACTTCTCTTCAATAAAATCAAAACTAATTGTCGCTTCAATTGCACGAAGGAAATGTTCTTGTGGAACCAACTCTTCTACAGAAACAGATACACGCTCATCACGATGATTTTTTAAAGCACCCATCATAAAAAATCTCTCCTTTTCCTCTTTTTTATCAGTGTTGACACATAAAAAGAGGTTCAGACACAAAAACAGGCTGTGGAGAAGACTTTCTCCACAGCCTGAAAAAGATCACCCATAAGGGTGATCTTTTTATACTTCCATAATAATCGGTAAAATCATAGGTTTTCTCTTTGTCTCTTCGTACAAGAACTGTCCTAATAATTCACGAATATTTTGTTTTAACATTGACCATTCAATTGAATATTCTTTAATTGACTGCTCAACAATCATACGTACAATCTCTGTAGATCGTTCAATTAACGCTTCTGATTCACGAACATATACGAAACCACGTGAAATGATTTCTGGGCCAGAGATAATTTTCTTTTCATCTTTACCAAGCGTTACAACAACTACTAGTATTCCATCTTGAGATAACATCTTTCTATCTCGAAGAACGATATTACCAACGTCACCTACACCTAATCCATCAATTAAAACATTACCAGCTTGTACTTTACCGACTAAGTTTGCTTCATCGTCACCAAAAGCAATTACATCGCCTTTTTCTACGATAAAGATATTTTCTCTTGTAATACCTACATCTTCAGCTAAATATGCATGTGCTTTTTGCATACGGAACTCACCATGTACGGGTACAAAGTACTTTGGTTTCATTAAATTTAACATTAATTTTAATTCTTCTTGGCTACCGTGACCTGACACGTGAACTTTTCGTTCGCCGTAATAAACAACTTCAGCTCCAGCTCTAAATAACAAATCAATAATTTTTGATACAGATATTTCATTACCCGGAATTGGCGAAGCAGCAATGATAACAGTATCACCTTTACGAATTGAAATTTGCTTATGCGCTTGTTTTGCCATTCTAGATAGAGCAGCCATCGGTTCACCTTGACTACCTGTCGTTAAAATAGCTACCTTTTTCTCTGGGAAGTTGTCTACTTCTTGTAATGAAATAACCATACCTTCTGGAACATCTAAATAACCAAGACGTCTTGCAATGTCTACTACTTTCACCATACTACGTCCTACTACTGCTACTTTTCGCCCTGTTTCAGCAGCTGCATCAAATACTTGTTGAATACGATGTACATTCGATGCAAATGAAGCAACGATAATGCGACCTTCTGCGCCGTAGAACACTTTAGAGATTTCTACACCAACTTCTTTTTCTGAACCTGTATAGCCTGGGCGCTCTGCGTTTGTACTATCAGATAATAAGCAAAGTACGCCTTCATTTCCGATTTGTGCCATTTTACCAAGGTCTGCTCCACTATTTCCAATTGGAGTTTGATCGAATTTAAAGTCTCCCGTATATACGACTGCACCTTTTGATGTATGGAAACAAACGCCAACAGAATCCGGAATACTATGTGTCGTTCCGAAGAATGACACCGTTGTAGTGTTAAATTCTACTGTTGAATTTGAATCGATTGTTTTTAGGTCTACACGGCCTAACATGCCCGCTTCACCAAGTTTTTCTTGTATAAGTCCTACTGTTAATTTCGTTGCATAGACTGGAATAGATAATTTACGAAGTACATACACAATTCCACCAATATGATCTTCATGACCGTGAGTAATAAATAAACCTTTTACTCGCTCTTGATTTTCCACTAAATATGTAATATCAGGAATAACGATATCAATTCCAAACATTTCATCTCCCGGGAACATTAACCCTGCATCTACGATAAAGATTTCAGAATCAATTTCAACACAGTACATGTTTTTCCCGATTTCACCTACTCCACCAAGAGCAAATACTTTAACAGACTCATTCTCTTTTCTCTTCATGTTGTTGCCTGGTTTAAAAATCTTGCAAACACTGATTTCACTAAAATTGCAGAGACACCAGGGGAAACTCTACAACCACCATATTTTCACCGTCCAAGACGAATGTCCTTACCGTTATGCGATATCATGTCCTTGTTTATTTTTTAAACCAGGTTTCACCTCTCTTTCATTATATAAATCAAATATCTTATTCGATATGATATGAAAATTTAATTAAATTATAATTTTTCCCAATTTTGCTAAGCATACCCGTACTAAGCTACTTAGCCATATTATACCTGATACAAGAAATAGAACACAAGTTAAATCGTGCGAAAGAAAGAGGAAAAGAACGGAATGACAACAAAAGTATCGAACGTATTTCCTTTATATTTACTCCGATTTTATACTCCATATTATTTTGAAGAACTAGCCATACATACGCTAAATTCATTTCATAATAGGGAGTTTCAAGATTTATTTTTCTAGAATCCAACAAAAACACTTACAAAATGGAGTTTTTTTATGAATTACGTCACATTTGAGGGGATTTCTCTAAAAACAGACACCGTAGTTTATTACGTTTATGCCATAATATCTATCATTTTTTGACTCAGTTAAAGGGGTACGATTATTTTCTTATACACATAATGAAGAAGCGATTAATATTCTTATAAGAACACATATAAGTAAGAAAAAGAGGAAAAGATTTGCATATAATAAAAAATGACCTAGTTCTACACTAGGTCATTTTTTATTAACGAGGGATAGATTGCATTACAGATTGTAACGTTACTCTTTCTTCTTCTGTTAATGGAAGAAGTGGTAAACGTACAGAACCTACATCTAATCCAACCATTTGTAACGCTGTTTTTACTGGAGTTGGACTTGGCGCCATAAATAATGAATCAGTTACTCTTACAAGTAATTGATGTAATTTTTGTGCCTTCTTAAATTCTCCTGCTTGAAATGCTGTAATCATTTCTTGCATTTCGTTTCCGATAACATGAGAGGCTACCGAAACGATACCTTTCGCTCCAACTGCCATAGCTGGTAACGTTAAACCGTCATCACCGCTGTATACCGCAAAGTCGTCCGCTGTTTTTTCAATGATTTCTGTCATTGTTAACACATCGCCGCCGGCATCTTTAATAGCAACAATGTTTTCTATTTCTGATAAACGAACAACTGTATCAACGGAGATTTGTACAATAGATCGTCCTGGAACGTTATATAGCATAACCGGAAGCGGCGTGCTTTCAGCAATTGCTTTAAAATGCTGATACATTCCTTCTTGACTCGGTTTGTTATAATACGGTGCTACTAGCATTACTGCATCCACACCAACTTCTGTTGCCTTTTTAGTTAAGTCAATAGAAGCATGCGTATTATTGCTACCTGTTCCAGCGATTACGGGCACTCTTTTATCGACAACAGATACGACATGGCGATATAACGCTACTTTCTCTTCTGAAGTTAATGTAGGAGATTCTCCTGTCGTTCCTCCTACCACGATTGCTGTTGTACCGTTATCAATTAAATAATTTACCAATTTCGTTGTCTTTGCAAAATCGATATTCCCGTTTATATCAAACGGTGTTACCATCGCGGTTGCAATTGTCCCAAAATCTATCATGGTCTCACTCCTTATTGTTCCAGTTGCTTTTCTTTTGAAAGCTCAAACGCACTATGTAATGCATTTACAGCCTCCACTAAATCAGTTTCTTTTACAAGAACCCAAATTGTTGTATGACTATCTGCCGATTGCAGGATTTGAATACCTTTTTCCGCTAAAGCTGTAACGATTTTCGCAGTAACCCCTGGGTATCCTGCCATTCCAGCCCCAACGATAGATACTTTCGCACAATGTTCTGTCACAATTGGCTCATATCCAAGGTTCTGTAATAATTTAACTGCATGACTTGATACATTATCACTCACCGTATATGCTACGCCAGTAGGTGAAATATTAATTAAATCAACACTTATTCCTTCGTTCGCCATCTCTTTAAACACATGTTGTTGCAAATCATATGCCGTTTCTTTTGCAAGCACTTTAATTTGCGTTACGTTTGATACGTGGGCAATGCCTGTAACAGGACGTTCTTCTACATCACGACCTCTTGTAGCACCGTCATATGCTGAAATAAGCGTACCTTCACTATCAGAATACGTAGAACGTACACGAAGTGGCACTTTTGCATGCATCGCAATTTCAACTGCACGTGGATGAACGACTTTCGCACCTTGATAAGCCATGTTACAAATTTCGTTATACGTTACAGTTTGAAGATGACGTGCATCTTTTACAATACGAGGATCCGCAGTCATAACACCTTCTACATCAGTGAATATATCGATGTATTCAGCATGAAGTGCAACACCTAATGCTGAAGCTGAAGTATCACTACCTCCGCGTCCAAGTGTTGTCGTATCACCTTTTTTCGTTTGTCCTTGAAATCCTGTAACGACAATTACATCTACATTTTCTAACTCTTCATGTATACGATCGCAATTCATTTCAATAATCTTTGCATTCGTAAAGTCATCATTCGTTACAAAACCAGCTTGTGCACCATTTAATGCTGCTGCTTTTATACCGTTCTCATTCAACATATTAGAGAAAACAATTGCAGAGATTAACTCTCCACACGATAATAATAAATCTTGCTCACGCTTAGAAATAGTAGATTCCTCTTGATTTACAAGACTTAATAACGTATCCGTTGCATATGGTTCACCTTGACGGCCCATAGCAGATACGACAGTAACTACTTTATAACCAGCAGCTAATGATTTTTTTATATGATGAAGCGCATGCTTACGTCCATTGTCATCACGTACTGATGTGCCACCAAATTTTTGAACAATTATTTTCATATTTTGCACCTTCTCTTAGCCGTTTACACTAATTGTAATTTTACTAAGCGCTCTGCAATTTGAACAGAATTCCATGCAGCGCCTTTTAATAAGTTATCAGATACGACCCAAAGATGGAATCCTTTATCGTTATTTAAATCTTTACGGATTCTTCCAACGAATACTTCGTTTTTACCTACTGCAGTAGCTGGCATTGGATATAACTGCTCTTCTGGATTATCTTGTAGAACAATACCTTCCGCATTTGCAAGTAAGCTCTTTAATTCTGCTACTGTTACGCCTTCTTTTTCTACTTCGATGTAAACAGACTCAGAGTGTCCTGATACAACTGGTAAACGTACACATGTTGCCGCTACTTCTAATTCAGGCATATGCATAATTTTTTTCGTTTCGTTAATCATTTTCATTTCTTCAAACGTAAATCCATTATCTTGGAATTTATCAATCTGTGGAATCGCATTAAAAGCAATTGGGAAATGCTTCTTATCACCTGATACAGGAAGAACATTTGCCTTAACTTCTTCGCCATTTAAGATTGCTTGTGATTGTTCATGCAGTTCTTCAATAGCTGCCGCACCAGCACCTGATACAGCTTGATATGTAGAAACGATTACTCGTTTTAAACCATATTGCTGACGAACTGGCTCAAGAGCTACTACCATTTGAATTGTAGAACAGTTTGGATTTGCAATAATACCATTATGTTCTTTTAAGTCGTTTTCATTTACTTCAGGTACAACAAGTGGCACGTTTTCTGTCATACGGAATGCACTTGTATTATCAACAACAATCGCACCGCGTTTTGCTGCTTCTGGCGCTAATTGTTTCGATACAGATCCACCAGCACTAAATAGTGCAATATCTACTCCTTCAAAGCTTTCAGGAGTTGCCTCTTGAACTGTAAATTCTTCGCCTTTAAATACAAGTTTCTTACCTGCAGATCGTTTAGATGAAAGTAACGTTAATTTCCCGATTGGAAATTCTCGTTTCTCTAAAGTATTTAACATTTGTTCACCAACTGCGCCGGTTGCTCCAACTACAGCGACATGAAAAGTTTTTTGCTTTTCCATCACTATGCCCCTTTCTAGATACCAATCCTTCTATAACTTAGAATCAGAAGGAGTATACAATACCCCTTCTAATCTTAATAACGTTAATTTTATCATATTCTACAGTAAGAATGATGGTTTCATCAAAAATTGTCCGTTTTTTTTCGTTTTTTAATTCATATATCTGAATTTTTCTACGACAACCGGTTGCAATTGCTTCCCTTGCAGCGCTTCTAACACTGTATCTTCAAGCAACTCCATGCGAGCTACCATTGAGTTCGGTTTTTTCTCTGGTGCATCTTGCCCGAATGGGACGAAGTAGATGTTTTTTGTTGCCATTAGGCGCATGAGATTTACCCCATTTAATCCTAAAGCATCATTCGTCGAAACTGCCAATACGACAGGCTTGCCATTTCTTAGCGTCGCTTTTGCTGCCATTAGTACTGGAGAATCTGTCATTGCATTTGCAAATTTACTCATAGAATTTCCTGTTAAAGGAGCGATTACCATGCAGTCTAATGGAATTTTAGGTCCAAGTGGCTCTGCTCCAACAATTGAATTAATTGCTTTAAAACCTGTTATTTCTTCAATCTTCTTAATCCACTCTGCTCCTTCTCCAAATCTAGTATTTGTTGATTGAACAGTGTATGAAACAACAGGACGTACTTCTGCTCCTTCAGCAATTAATTTTTCTAAGTGCGGCATAACTTCCTCATACGTACAATGTGAACCTGTAAATCCGAAACCAATTCGTTTCCCCTTCAAACTCATTTCTTTTCCTCCTCCTTTGCGATTGCATCTGCTGCTAATAACTGAGAAAGAACATTTGCTAAGATTTGCCCAGCCGTTTTTGGGGCAACAATACCTGGTAATCCAGGTGCTAGCAATGCTTTGACTCCTCTTTTTTCTGCATATCTAAAGTCGGTACCGCCTGGTTTAGAAGCTAAATCAATCACTAACGTATGAGCTGGCATTTTTGCAATAACATTCGCTGTTACAACGAGGTGCGGAATCGTATTAATTACAATATCGATATTTCCTACTTTTTTCTCTATGTCTTGCATATGAAAAGGAGAAAACATCATTTCTGTAATACGTGCAATATGTTCAGATCGTCTTGCTCCAACTTTGACATGGGCTCCTAATGATTGAAATGCTCTCGCAACACTCATTCCTGTTCTACCAAATCCTAGAACCATTACATTGGACCCATGAATTGTATAGTCGGTATGTTGAATTACCATCATTAATGTACCTTCTACCGTTGGAATAGAATTGTATATTGCTACATCATCACGATCAAATAATTTAACAAGTTTTCGGTTCGTAGTAGATACGAGATTTTCCAAGTAAGGTGTACCAATACCTGAATATATAGTAAAGTGTTCTGGTGTATTTTCAATTTGTTCTTTCGTTATTGAAACTTTTTCATTTGAAAAAATAGTATCTACTTCTCCTTTGGCATTTGTACCGGCAACCGGCAAAATAATTGCGTCTACAGAAGTGAAATCTAAATTTTGTATACTTTCCTTTGCTGCCCCTGTGAAACCATGATCTAACTGATCAAAACCTATCAAAGAAAGTTTCGCATCCAATTCAACTAGCTTACGAATTACTTCTAGCTGCCTTGCATCTCCTCCTATGACAGCAATATGCATCTCAGTCAACATTCCCTAATTCACCTTCTTTTTCTGTCATTTATAAGAAAAGTGCCTACTTTTTCTTTTTCCTCCACATCATATGTAATGTACGAGTTTATGGTGATTGAAAATCCAAATGCACATATGATTTATCAGGTTTCTATGTAGATACAAAAAAAGATGACCAAAATGGCCATCCTTCACTCCGAATTTGAACGATCTATACTATCACAAAGAAGCATATCGTGTCCGACTTTCTTTATTTGACTCCATGCCACCCTTACTTCTTGTGGTTCCTTTTTAAAACCTCCCCACTTCCCTACAGGTATTATAAGTGTTTGTATTTGCCCGTCTTTCTCATTAATCTCTAAATCCATATAACCTAAGACTCCCATTTTTTCCGCTTTTTCTATATCTACAACCTCTTTACCACTTAATTCACTTAATCGCATACACACTCCACTCCCCTACTGAATTTTTCATTTGCATTGTCTATAATTAGTACCTATTCTATATGTATAAAAAAAATAACCTTCTCTCATTTAAAAAGAGAGAAGGTTATTTTTTATACATCGTAAAAATTGATTATAGTTTTATTCCTTTTGGAAGTTTTCCGTCTGGACTAATAAGTGCCGCAGAGAACTCGTCAGTAAACATATTGCGAATTAATCCGTCCACATTTTCTTTTGTTACAGTGTTTACACTTTCAATAATCTCATCAAGTGAACGATGTTTACGAAGAAGCAATTCATTTTTACCGTTACGGCTCATACGGCTATTTGTACTTTCTAAACTTAACATTAAGTTTCCTTTTAATTGCTCTTTACTATTCATAAGCTCTTTTTCTGTAATACCTGTATTTTTCAATGTCTCTAATGTTTCTTGCATTGTTTCATACAATGTATCTAATTGTTGGCTACCTGTTCCACCGTAAAGTGTTAACATGCCTGTATCTTCATAAGAAGAGTGGTAAGAAAATACTGAGTAAGCTAATCCACGTTGCTCACGTACTTCTTGGAATAAACGGCTACTCATGCTACCACCTAAAACATTATTTAATACAATTAAGTTATAAATATCTTCGTGTCCCATTTGTAAGCCTTTATATCCTAGACATAAATGAGCTTGTTCCGTTTCTTTTTTACGGGCTACCTTATTGAAATGGAAAATTGGGCTATGTACTTGTTCACGGTTTGTTGTTCCTTCATAACTACCGAAATATTGCTCCACTGTTTGTAAAAATGCTTCATCAATATTTCCTGCGATTGATACAACTACATTTTCAGGTGTGTAATGATCTTTTATATATTGACGTAACGTATCACCTGTAAACGTATTAAGCGTTTCTTCTGTTCCTAAAATAGGATATCCAAGTGGATGCGTTTCATATGTTGCTTTCGTTAACATATCATGCACAATATCATCTGGAGCATCTTCGTACATTTTAATTTCTTCACATACGACATTCTTCTCTTTTTTCAGTTCTTCCTCATCAAATGTTGAATTAAAGAACATGTCTGCTAAAACATCTAAAGCATATTTAGCATGCTCATCTAATACTTTTGCATAGTAACATGTATATTCTTTTGAAGTAAATGCATTCACTTGACCACCAATGCTATCAAATGATTCTGCAATCTCTCGTGCACTACGTGTTTCTGTCCCTTTAAAGAACATATGCTCTAAAAAGTGAGAAATCCCGTTATTTTTTTCATTTTCATTTCTTGATCCCGCATGGATCCAAATACCAATCGCAACCGATCTTACAGTTGGTATATTCTCCATAACTATTCTTACACCATTTTTACAAGTATATTTTTTAATCAAAAACTTTCCTCCTACTGCCAGTTTCTCTAAATAAGTGCTATTATTTAATGATAACAAGTTTAAGGATGAATGTCATGCAAATGTATTTAATCCACACGTTTTTCATCCAGTAATTCTGTTATATTCCCCACTTTATATCCTTGTTCCTTCAATTTTTTAATCATTGTATCTAATGCTTCTGCCGTTGACGAAGTAGGATGCATTAATACGATAGCACCTGGGTGTATTTTTCTCATTACTCTCTGCAATAGTACATCTGGCTCAGGTCGCTTCCAATCGATTGTATCGACAGTCCACATAATCGTTCCCATTTGGAAATCATCAGCGATTTTCACGACTTCATCCCGAAAACTTCCACTCGGCGGGGCAAACCATCTTACTTTTTGATTCGTTACTACTTCTATCATTCGATTTGTTTTTTGTAACTGCTCTCGTATTTCATCAGACGATAGCGTTTTCATATTAGGGTGCGTATAAGAATGATTTCCGACTTCTTGATTTGCATCGACAATCATTTTTGCAAATCGTAAATTTTCTTTCACCCAACGTCCTTCTAAAAAGAAAGTGGCCTTCACATCATGCTTTTTCAATATCTCTAATATGCGAGGCAAATACTCATTTCCCCATGCCACATTTATTGTTAATCCTACCATCTTTTTATTTGGATGGCCTCTATAAATTGGAGCGGGTGATAAATCTTCTAAATGAACACTCGGTGAGACTTCTTTGAATTCAAGATATTTTTGATCAAATTCCTTTAGCTTCTTCATATTATTATACGATGCTTCAATATCCACTTGTCTTCCATTATATCCAGGTGTTGCCTTCCATATTTTATCAATCATCGCATTTTGAGGTGCAATCTCATACTTTTTTGCATGCTTTTGAATTTCTTCATGCAAGTTATCTTGTGCAAAAACAGAATAAGAGCCTAAACTGACATATAAAGAAAATATACATATGTATGCCAATATACGAACTTTCATATAAACCCTCCCAAATTAACTATATAAAAACATTTTCTTCTTATCTTTGTTAATTTGAGCGTTATAATGAAAACTATACCTATGCTGACATAAAAATATATATAAATCATATTTTTACATAACAAAAAAAGCCAGTTAAACTGGCTTTTACTTATTGCTGCTCTTGTTTGTTTTCTTCTTTAGCAGCTTCTTTTTCTTGCTCTTCTTTTAGCAATACTTTTCTAGATAGATTTACGCGACCTTGCTTGTCAATCTCGATAACTTTAACTGTAATTACATCACCGATTTTTACAACGTCTTCTACTTTACCTACACGCTCAAGTGCAAGTTCAGAAATATGAACTAATCCATCTTTACCGCTGAATAATTCAACGAAAGCACCGAATTTCTCAACACGTTTCACTTTTCCTTCGTAGATTTCACCTACTTGTACTTCGCGAACGATATCTTCGATAATTTTCTTAGTTTTGTCGTTCATTTCTTGGTTTATTGAAGAAATGAATACTGTGCCATCTTGCTCGATGTCAATTTTAACGCCAGTTTCTTCAATAATTTTATTGATTTGTTTACCGCTCGGTCCGATAACGTCACGGATTTTATCTGGATTAATTGTCATTGTAATAATCTTTGGAGCGTACGCTGATAATTCAGTGCGTGGCTCTGGAATAACAGATAACATATGATTTAGAATGTGCACACGACCAACTTTCGCTTGTTGTAATGCCTCTTCTAAAATTTCACGAGATAGACCATCGATTTTAATGTCCATTTGTAGTGCAGTTACACCTTGTGCTGTGCCTGCTACTTTAAAGTCCATATCACCTAAATGATCTTCCATACCTTGAATATCAGATAAAATTGTGTAATGCTCACCAGTTTTAACTAGACCCATTGCAATACCTGCAACTGGAGCTTTAAGTGGAACACCAGCATCCATCATTGCTAAAGTACTACCACAAATACTTGCTTGTGAAGTAGAACCATTTGATTCTAAAACTTCAGATACAAGACGTACTGTGTATGGGAAATCTTTTTCAGATGGAATTACAGGCTCAAGTGCGCGTTCTCCTAGTGCACCGTGACCGATTTCACGACGACCTGGTCCACGCATTGGTCTTGTTTCACCAACACTAAATGATGGGAAATTGTAATGGTGCATAAAGCGTTTTGATTCTTCTACACCAAGACCATCTAAAATTTGCACATCGCCTAATGCACCTAATGTACAAATACTTAATGCTTGTGTTTGTCCACGAGTGAACAAACCAGAACCGTGTGTACGAGATAAAATACCAACCTCTGATGCTAATGGACGGATTTCGTCACCTTTACGGCCATCTGGACGGATTTTTTCAACTGTAATAAGACGACGTACTTCTTCTTTTACAATTTTATATAAAATCTCATTTACTTGTCCTAATGTATCAGCGTCAGCTTCCTGCGCTTCGTAATGCTCAATAACACGCTTTTTCACTTCGTTAATTGCATCTTCACGTGCATGTTTCTCATGTACTTGAATTGCTGAATGCATATCTTCTTCAGCCATTTCACGTACAGCTTGGTTAAGATCAGCGTCAACTTCATAAAGTTTCACTTCTGATTTCTCTTTACCTACAGCTTGTACAATCTCTTCTTGGAATGCAATTAGACGTTTAATTTCGTCATGACCAAACATAATTGCTTCTAACATTGTTTCTTCAGGTACTTGATCTGCTCCTGCTTCAACCATGTTAATCGCATCTTTCGTACCAGCTACAACTAAGTGAATATCACTTTGTTCTTGCTGTTCTACTGTTGGGTTAATAACGAATTCGCCATTAATACGGCCAACTGTCGCACCAGCGATTGGACCTTCAAATGGAATATCTGAAATCGATAACGCTAATGAAGAACCAAGCATAGCTGCCATTTCAGAAGAACAATCTTGATCAACACTCATTACAATGCTGACAACTTGTACTTCGTTACGGAAGCCATCTGCGAATAGCGGACGAATTGGACGGTCGATTAAACGACTTGCCAAAATTGCTTTTTCACTTGGACGACCTTCACGCTTAATAAAACCGCCAGGAATTTTTCCGACTGCATATAAACGCTCTTCATAGTTTACTGTAAGTGGGAAGAAATCTACATTTTTTGCTTCTTTTGATGCAGTTGCTGTAGATAGAACCGCTGTATCGCCATATCTTACTAATACTGCTCCGTTCGCTTGTTTTGCAAGCTGACCAGTTTCAACTGTTAGCTGGCGACCAGCTAAATCTATCGAGAAGACTTGCTTTTCTTGACTCATTTAAGTACCCCTCTCAATTTAAAGTATTCAATTCTTCTATGTAAATGGATAGTATATCACAATATTCTACCTCTAGTATTGCCTAAAATTAAGTAAGCTATAAAGCGTAGAAGATATATTTTTACCTAACAAAAAAGCGGGAATATTCCCGCTTCTTTGACTATCGACGTAAGCCAAGCTTTGTGATTAATTCACGGTAACGTGTGATATCGCTATTACGAAGGTAAGTTAGTAAGTTACGACGTTTACCAACCATCTTTAATAGACCACGACGTGAATGATGATCTTTCTTGTGAGTACGTAAGTGCTCGTTTAGAGTGTTAATTTGCTCCGTTAGGACAGCAATTTGAACCTCTGGAGAACCAGTATCAGTCTCATGAGTTCTAAATTGTGCAATGATTTCATTTTTACGTTCTTGTGTTAAAGCCATCCTATTTCACCTCCTATTAATTAAACCCCCAATTACCTAGCAAGCGTCGGTGAGTCGCAATGCCAAGCAATGGTTGTCATAAAGTACATAACATAGAATACTACTTTTCATTTGAAAAAGCAAGTATATTCTTTTCGCTCATAAAATATTCTTGTGCTGTTTTCTTATCTTTTGCGATTTGTTCAACTAACTCATCAATACCGTTGAATTTCTTTTCTGCTCTTATACGCATATGCCACTCTACTGTAACATTTTGATCGTATATATCTTTGTTAAATTCAAATAAGTGCACTTCAATTGATAATTGACGCTCATCTTCTTTAAAAGTCGGTTTATATCCAATATTACATACACCATCGTACCATTCATCGTGAACTTTTAATCTCACTGCATAAACACCTACAGGTGGCAATAAATACTCATCACTTAAACCTACATTAGCTGTCGGGAAACCAATTTGACGCCCACGTTTGTCGCCGTGTATAACTGTTCCCGCTACAGTATAGGCTCTACCTAAAATAGATGGAATTTGCTCCATTTCGCCATTTCGAATTAACTTTCGTAATGCTGTAGAACTTACTTTCTCTTCTTGAAATTCAACTTTTTCAATCACAGTCTGTGTAAACTCCCCTCTTGCATGAAATGGTAAAGTCTCCATCTTTCCTTTTCCTAAACGTCCATATGAATAATCAAACCCTGCTACTACATGCTTTACATTTAAACCAATAATATAATCATCTACAAATTGTTGCGGTAATAACCCTGCAAATGATTCATCAAATTTAATCACATATAATATATCGATTCCTAAGCTTTCGACTATTTTTTCTTTATCACGCATTGGTGTAATATACTCCACATGCGCATCCTTTTTCCCTAAAACAACAGATGGATGAGGATGAAATGTCATAACTGCACTTTTATATCCTCGTTCGTCCGCTATTTTTTTCGCAGTTCGAATTACACATTGATGTCCTAAATGAATGCCATCAAAAAATCCTAATGCCATTACAGTAGGTGGTAATTCTAATTTATTTTGTTCATGTGGATGAGTTAAATGAATAAGTTTCACGCTTGAATTCACCTTTTTCTGTAATAATCCTTCCAATAATTCATTATAGCTTTAGTTCTTGATTATTCACAAGTACTTTCATCGGCTTTAACATGCCAGGATGTTTCGGATGATGTTCATAAATTGCTAAGCAACGATCATTTTTATCAAACACTGTAATAAATGGTGCTGTTATTTCTAATTCATTCTTTAAGAACATACCATTCTTTATTTTCTCTGCTTGCTTTTCATCTACAACCATTTTTGGAAACTTACTTAATGCTTCATCAATTGAAATGAAGATAGACTCTACTGTTCCATTTTGCACGTTTTCTTCAATTTCTTCAAATGATATGCAATCTTCTAATAAAAATTCACCAGATGCCGTTCTTACAAGGTGAGACATATGTGATGGGAAACCAAGTTTCTCCCCGATCATTACAGCTAACGTTCTTACATATGTTCCTTTACTACACGTTACACGGAAACGGAATGAAATATTTTCTCCTTCAAAAACTTCACGATCATCAAGTAATACGAATTCATGAATTGTAATCGTACGAACTGGACGTTCCACCTCTTGTCCTGCTCTTGCATATTCATATAATTTTTTCCCGTTTACTTTTACAGCCGAGAACATTGGTGGCATTTGTTCAATCGTGCCTGTTAATTCCGCAAGGACTTTCTCTACTTCCATACGAGTAATAGTACGATCTACATTTTTCGTTTCAACAACCTCACCAGAAGCGTCTTCAGTTGTCGTTGAAAACCCTAATGTTACTTCACCTTCATATGTTTTCGTTTCACTTGTTAAAAATTGTGCAATTTTCGTTGCTCTTCCAACGCAAATTGGTAATACTCCTGTTACATCTGGATCTAATGTTCCCGTATGACCAATTCTCTTTTCTCGCAATATCTTTCTTAATTTAAATACACAATCATGTGATGTCATGCCTTTTGGCTTATGTAATAATACTACACCTTCCATATATGTTCACCTCATCATAATTCTTTCGTATTAAATATCCAAAACTTATTTTGCATTGAAAAAATGGATAGACAAATGTCTATCCATTATTCTTCACGTTTACCGTCTTTATTAATTTCATGTAAAAGTGTATCAATTCGATGACCATATCCGATAGACTCATCAAACTCAAAGGTAATTTCCGGTGTTTTACGAAGACGAATACGTTGGCCAATTTCTGAACGAATAAAGCCTTTTGCCTTCGCTAAACCTTTTAAAGTATTTTCTTTCTGTTCTTCGTCACCTAAAACAGAAATATATACTTTAGCAATTTGTAAATCACCACTCACTTGTACATCTGTTACTGTAACAAATCCAATACGTGGGTCTTTAATTTTACGACTGATAATATCGCCTAATTCTTTTTTCATTTGCTCGCCCACACGGTTCGCACGTAATTTCATAACTCTTCACCTCATTCAATACCATTCCAAATGTGTTATTGTACGTTCAATTTCAGGAAATGAATCGATGTACTCAAGTACACGATTCATTTCTTTTTCACAGATAACACGATTTGAGGATACGGAAACAATTGCAATTTCTGTACGTTGCCATACATCTTGGTGCCCAACTTCAGAAACAGCTACATTATAGCGCTGTTTCACACGAGTTAACACACGTTGTAAAATTGCACGTTTCTCTTTTAAAGAATGCACATCGTAAATCATACACTCGAATGAGAGTGAAGCGATAATCATCGCTTCACTTCTTCCATAATGTACGCTTCAATGATGTCCCCTTCTTTAAGATCATTATATCTCTCAATTGTAATACCACACTCATAGTTTTGTGCAACTTCTTTTACGTCGTCTTTGAAACGTTTTAACGTATCAAGTTGTCCTTCGAAAATTACTACGCCGTCACGGATAATACGTACGCCACTATCACGCGTAATTTTACCGTCTGTTACATAACAACCTGCGATTGTTCCAACTTTTGTTACTTTAAACGTTTGACGAACTTCTGCTTGACCGATTACTTTTTCTTCGAATTCTGGATCAAGCATACCTTGCATCGCTGCTTCAATCTCTTCGATTACTTTATAAATAATACGGTGTAAACGAATATCAACGTTCTCTAATTCAGCTGTACGCTTCGCGTTCACATCTGGACGTACGTTAAATCCAATTACAATTGCATTAGATGCAGAAGCTAAAATGATATCAGATTCTGTAATCGCACCTACACCAGTGTGAATGATTTTAACTTTTACGCCTTCAACATCAATTTTACGAAGTGATGCTGCCATCGCTTCAACAGAACCTTGTACGTCTGCTTTTACGATTAAGTTAATTTCTTTTACATCACCCTCTTGGATTTGTTGGAATAAATCTTCAAGGCTTAATTTAGATTTCTCACCACGTTGTGCAACTAACGCTTCTTGTGCACGTGATTCACCAATTTGACGAGCTTTCTTCTCATCAGCGAATGCCATGAAACGATCTCCAGCCTGTGGTACTTCGTTTAAACCAGTAATTTCAACAGGAGTTGATGGACCAGCAACTTTTACACGACGACCAATATCACTTACCATTGCACGAACACGTCCGAATGAAGTTCCAACAACGATTGGATCTCCAACTCGAAGCGTACCGTTTTGAACAAGTAATGTCGCGATAGTTCCTTTACCTTTATCAAGCTGTGCTTCGATTACTGTACCAGTTGCATAGCGGTTTGGATTTGCTTTGTATTCTTCTACTTCACTTACAAGAAGGATCATTTCTAGTAAGTTGTCAATGCCTTCGCCTTGAATTGCAGAAATTGGTACGAAAATAGTATCTCCGCCCCAAGCTTCTGGAACTAATTCATATTCTGTTAGTTCTTGCATTACGCGATCAGGGTTTGCAGCTGGTTTATCCATTTTATTCACAGCAACAATAATTGGTACTCCTGCTGCCTTCGCATGGTTAATTGCTTCAACCGTTTGTGGCATAACACCGTCATCCGCTGCAACAACAAGGATTGTAATATCCGTTACTTGTGCACCACGAGCACGCATCGTTGTAAATGCTGCGTGACCAGGTGTATCTAAGAATGTAATCTTCTTATCGTTTACTTCAACTTGATATGCACCGATATGCTGAGTAATTCCACCCGCTTCGCCTGCAGTTACTTTTGAGTTACGAATAGAATCCAGTAATGTTGTTTTACCGTGGTCAACGTGTCCCATGATTGTAACTACAGCTGGACGTTCTTTTAAGTTCTCTTCATCATCTTGCTCATCAATGAATGTTTCAAACTCAGTCTCGCTCACAATTACTTCTTCTTCTACTTCAATACCGTAGTCGTTAGCAATTAACTCAATTGTATCTTTATCCAAGTCTTGGTTAATTGTTGCCATAATTCCAAGCATGAAGAGCTTCTTAATAATTTCAGATGGCTCTTTGCTTAATTTTTTAGCAAAATCTCCTACTGTAAGGCTTCCAGAGAAAGTAATTTTATCTGGTGTTTCTACAATTTGAGTTTGTTGTCTACCAGCAAAGTTCTCTTGACGTTTGTCTTCGTTTCCTTTGCCTTTTTTCTTTTTCTTATTGCTGTTCTTTTTACTGCGAACAACTTTTTCTTCTACTTCAAACTCATCTGCAACAGAAGGTTTTTCAGTTTGATATTCATTATCTAATTTATTTACTACTTCATCGTCTAACATTGTCATATGATTCGAAACCTCGATATTCATTTCTTTTAGTTTTGTCATAAGATCTTTACTTGAGATATTATGTTTTTTTGCATATTCATGCACTCGAATTTTACTCATACCTTCACCCCCGGTAATTTGTATCGAGCATGCTACGCAGCTTTTTCGCAAAGCCTTCATCTAACACAGCTACAACGACTCGCTCATCTCTCCCAATCGCATGCCCTAATTGTTGTCGATTTTCGACCTTTCTCATTGGTACGTTGTAGTACGTAGTTTTATCTGTGATGCGTTTTGTAGTATTTACTGACGCATCTTCAGATAGCAATACAAGTTTTGCTTTGCCACTTCGTACTTCTTTTAAAACGAGTTCTTCACCCGAAATAATTTTCCGAGCCCGGTTTGCTAGTCCTAAAAACGATTTCCAATCGGACACTTATTTCGACTCCTTCTCAACAAGCTCAAGAAGCTCTTCATATAAAGAACCGTCGATTTTCGCTTTTAGATGATGTTCCAAAACATTTTTCTTTTGAGCTTGAAGAATGCTCTCCTTGTCCTTCGACAAGTAAGCACCTCGTCCTGATTTTTTCCCAGTTAAATCAATGGACACTTCTCCCTCTTTGGAACGAACAATGCGAACGAGCTCTCGTTTTGATTTCATTTCTTGCGTTGCAACACATTTTCGTAACGGAACTTTTCGATTGCTCATACTCATCACCTCTATTCGATTTCGTCTTCCACTGAATCAAATCCAAATGCGATTACGCTATCTTCTTCTGTTACAATACCAAGTTGTTTCGCATCAGACTCACTCTTAATGTCAATTTTCCAGCCTGTTAATTTAGCTGCAAGACGTGCATTTTGTCCACGCTTACCGATAGCTAATGATAGCTGGTGGTCTGGAACAACTACTGTTGTCGCTTTTTCTTCTTCATCTACAAGTACTTTAACAACTTGTGATGGGCTTAATGCATTTGCAACATATTCAACTGGATCATTTGACCAGCGAACGATGTCAATTTTTTCACCTTTTAATTCGTCTACAATGCGTTGTACACGTTGCCCTTTTGGTCCTACACAAGAACCAACTGGATCAACATCAGTGTTCTCTGCATATACAGAGATCTTAGAGCGATCGCCAGCTTCACGTGCTACAGAACGAATTTCTACAGTTCCATCATAGATTTCAGGAACTTCCATTTCGAATAAACGTTTTAAAAGACCAGGATGTGTACGTGATACGTAAATTTGTGGTCCTTTTGTCGTTTTTTCTACTTTCGTAATGAATACGCGAATACGATCATGTGGCTTGTATTGCTCATTAGGCATTTGCTCACTTACAGGTAATAAAGCTTCTACTTTTCCTAAGCTTACATAGATGAAACGAGCATCTTGACGTTGTACAATACCTACCATAATATCTTCTTCACGATCACTAAACTCAGAGTAAATAACACCGCGCTCTGCTTCACGCACTCGTTGTGTTACAACTTGTTTTGCAGTTTGTGCTGCAATACGACCAAAGTCTTTTGGTGTTACTTCAATTTCTAGTACGTCACCATCTTGGTAGTTTGGATTAATTTGTCTTGCTTCCTCTACAGAAATTTCAAGACGTGGATCAAACACATTGTCTACTACGTCTTTACGTGCTAAAACTTGAATTGTTCCCACTTCTGGGTTAAAGCTCACACGAACGTTTTGTGCTTGATTAAAATTGCGCTTATAAGCAGAGATTAAAGCTGCTTCAATCGCATCAATAATAATGTCTTTGCTAATGCCTTTTTCAGATTCTAATACGAGCAAAGCATCTAATAACTCAGTGCTCATGAAGATCCCCCTTCTAACTAAAACGTAACAGCAAGTCGCGCATTTGCGACTTTATCCATCGAAATTTGGATTTCTTTTTTACGTGTTTTAATTGTTAATAATAATGTTATTGTTGTACCATCGTAAGAAAGCAGTTTTCCTTCAAACATCTTTTCACCATCAATCGGCTCATATGTTTTAATTGCCACTTGTTTTCCTACCGCTTGCTGGAAGTCTTTTTCTTTCTTTAATGGGCGTTCCGCTCCAGGAGATGATACATCCAAAAAGTAAAGATGAGGAATTGGATCCTCTTTATCTAAAGCTTCGCTTAAACGTTCACTTACCGCACCGCATTCTTCAATGTCGACTCCCTTTTCAGAATCGATGAATACGCGTAAGAACCAGTCTTGTCCTTCTTTCACATACTCTACATCTACAAGTTCAAGATTTAACTCTTCAACGATCGGCTGCGCAAATGCTTCTACAACTTCTGTGACTTTCTTATCCATAAACAGCCTCCTTCCTGCCGTCATGTACCATTTAAAAGAAGAAGACCCCGCCAATTTAAAAACGGTCTATCTTATTCTTTCTCGTTAGCTAACAAAAGCCCCTGCTGTTCAGCAGGGATTATCTGTCTTAGTATTACCAAATTTAAGAAGTAAAACTTGTAACAAAATATGTATATACGACAGAAATCTTTTACCTATCTACGTAGATAAAACATAGATAGTAACACGAAAGAGTGGGTTTCCCCACTCTTTTCTTTACACAATATACATGACATGGTTATCTCGGTTAATAGTATATCATAGGAAATGTTGATTTGCAAAGACTTTTCCTACCTACTAGAACAGTGATAACTGGTTTTGATCTGGTAAGTCTCCTAAACAACCTTGGCTATCTAAATACTCAATAATTGTTTTCGAAACCTTACTTCGCTGTTGCAAGTCTTCTTTTGATAAGAAGTCTCCATTTTTACGTGCTTCTACAATACTTAAAGCTGCGTTTGTGCCAAGACCAGGTACTGCATTAAATGGAGGGATTAATGTATCTCCATCAATAATAAATTCTGTTGCATGTGAGCGGTATAAATCCACCTTTTGGAATGAGTATCCACGCTCACACATTTCAAGTGTCATTTCTAGTACCGTTAATAAACTCTTCTCTTTCGGCGCAGCATCGAGTCCCTTTTGAGCAATTTCATCAATTCTTGCACGTATAGATGCTGAACCTTTCGCCATTGCCTCTACATCAAAATCATCTGCACGAACTGTAAAATATGCGGCATAGAATAACAGTGCAAAATGTACTTTAAAGTATGCGATACGTACAGCCATAAGTACGTAAGCAGCCGCATGGGCTTTAGGGAACATGTATTTAATCTTCTTACATGAATCAATATACCAACCTGGTACATTATTATTTTTCATGTCTTCTTCCCATTCTTCCGGTACACCTTTACCTTTACGAACCGACTCCATGATTTTGAAGGCTAATGATGGATCTAGACCTTGATAGATTAAATATACCATGATGTCATCACGACAACCGATAACTTCGCTCAGCGTACATGTACCGTTATAAATTAACTCGTTTGCATTACCAAGCCATACGTCGGTACCATGTGATAGTCCAGAAATTTGGACTAACTCTGAGAATGTCGTCGGTTTTGTCTCTTCTAACATCTGTCTTACGAATTTTGTACCAAACTCTGGTATACCAAGTGTACCTGTTTTACAGTTAATTTGTTCTTCCGTTACCCCTAACGATTCTGGACCAGAGAAAATTTTCATTACTTCTGGATCATCCGTTGGGATTGTTTTCGGATCAATACCACTTAAATCTTGTAACATACGAATAACGGTCGGATCATCGTGTCCTAGTATATCAAGTTTCAATAAATTATCATGAATCGAGTGGAAATCAAAATGCGTTGTTCTCCATTCAGCACCAATTGAATCAGCTGGATACTGTATTGGTGAGAAATCAAAGATATCCATGTAATCTGGCACAACGATAATACCGCCTGGATGCTGTCCTGTTGTACGTTTTACACCGGTACACCCCGCTACTAAGCGATCAATCTCTGCATTTCGAATCGTTAAGTTATGATCATTTGCATAACCTTTTACATATCCGTAAGCAGTTTTTTCCGCAACTGTACCAATCGTTCCTGCACGATATACATAGTCTTCACCGAACAGTACTTTCGTATAGTTATGGGCACGTGGTTGGTATTCCCCGGAGAAGTTCAAATCGATATCGGGTACCTTATCTCCTTTAAATCCAAGGAATGTTTCGAACGGAATGTCATGTCCATCTTTTACATATGGAATATTACAAGCAGGACATTCTTTATCTGGTAAGTCAAAACCAGAGCCTACAGAACCATCATTAAAGAATTCTGATTGCTTACACTTCGGACATACATAGTGTGGTGGTAATGGGTTTACTTCTGTAATTTCCATCATCGTTGCAACAAATGATGATCCTACCGATCCACGCGAACCTACTAGATATCCGTCTACTAACGATTTTTTCACAAGCTTATGTGAAATTAAATAAATTACGGCGAATCCATGCCCAATAATACTTTTTAATTCTTTTTCTAAACGTGCTTCTACAATTTCCGGTAGCTCTTCACCATAAATGCTACGCGCCATTTTATAACTCATATCACGCGTTTCATCATCAGCACCTTCAATTTTCGGTGTGTATAGATCGTCTTTTACTGGATGCACATCACCAATTAATGACGCAATCTTTTGTGTATTTGTTACAACAACTTCTTTCGCTTTATCTTCACCTAAGAATGAAAAACATTCTAACATTTCATCAGTTGTACGGAAATGTACTGGCGGTAATGAATGTCGATTTAACGGATTGGCTCCGCCCTGCGAACTGACTAAAATTTTACGATACATTGCATCCTCAGGGTCTAAATAATGCACGTTTCCTGTAGCAACAACTGGTTTATCTAACGTCTCACCTAGTTTTACTAAGTTAGAAATAATTGTTTTTAATTGACCTTCGTCTCGAACAAGTTCACGTTCTACTAAATGACGCAACACCTCTGGAGGCATTACTTCAATGTAATCATAGAACTGGGCAATTTCTTCTACCTCTTCAGGTGCCTTTTGCATCATTGCCTCGAAAACTTCACCTTTATCACAAGCCGTTCCTACTAAAATTCCTTCACGGTATTTTTTTAATAGTGACCTCGGCACACGTGGTACACGGTAAAAGTAATTAAGGTGAGAATATGAAACAAGTTTATATAAATTTTTCAATCCAACATCTGATGTGGCAAGTAACGTCATATGACTTGGACGGCCACGCTTATACGCATCCCCTTGTCCCATGCTATCATTTAATTGATCGTGATATTCAAATCCCTTTTCAATTACGTCTTTCAACATTTTCACAAGTAAATATCCCGTCGCTTCTGTATCATAAATCGCACGGTGGTGTTGTGTTAATTCAATATCAAGTTTTTTACACATCGTATTTAATCGATGATTTTTCATTTCTGGGAATAAGAATCGTGCAAGTTCTAACGTATCAATAACGGGGTTATTCGTTTTTTCTAGTCCAGCCTTTTTAAAACCTACGTTAATAAAGCCCATATCAAAGCTCGCGTTATGGGCAACAAGTGTATGGTCGCCCATCCATTCCTCAAACTTTTTAAACACTTCGTCCACTTCAGGTGCATCAGTTAACATATCATCTGTAATACCTGTTAATTCAATGATCGTCGCCGATAATGGTTGATGCGGATTTGCAAAAGATTCAAAGCGGTCAATAATTTCGCCACCCTTTACTTTTACAGCAGCCAACTCAATAACTGTATCGTATACAGCTGATAAACCTGTCGTCTCAACGTCGAAAACAACATACGTTTCCTCTGCAAGTAAACGATGCGCTTCGTTATATGCTATCGGTACACCATCATTAACTAAATTTGCTTCTACACCATATATAACTTTAACTCCAGCCTTCTTCCCCGCAGAATACGCCTCTGGGAAAGACTGAGCCACGGCATGGTCTGTAACCGCAATAGCCTCATGTCCCCATTTACCAGCTTGAGCAACAAGCTTAGAAACTGGAGTGACAGCGTCCATTTGACTCATCGGAGTATGGAGATGCAGCTCTACTCGTTTTTCGCCTTCTGGTGCTTTATCTTTACGAGACGGTCCTGTGATTTCATTAATATCATTTGCAATCATTACTAAATCTCGAACGAATGTATCGTTTTGAACAGAACCACGCGCTTTCACCCACATTCCTTTTTTCAAGGATTGCAGCATTGGAATATCTTCTTTGTCACGCGAGAACATTTTGATCATAATAGAATCCGTATAATCCGTTATTTTTAAAGTTAATAACGTACGTCCACTACGAAGCTCTTTTGTTTCTACATGGAAGACATATCCTTGAACCGTTTTTCTTCTTTCTTCATCTTGAATTTCTCGCATCGGTGTAATCTCTTCATCTGGCTTAATAAGATACCCGAGTGTAATCGGTCCTTCATACACAACGCTGCTTTCTTCAGCTTGCTTCTTCGCCATTTCTTCCATAGCTTGTATAACACGCTCGCGGTCTTCTTGCTGCGTTTGTTCACGAAACTTTTGCATTTCTTCTGTATTTTGCTGTATATGTGTGTCTAACTGAAAACGCGGGAATCCAAAAACTTCGTATTGATCCCCTACTGGTTTCGCAACGTTTTTCTTTAAAGCAGTAGACTCCAACTCGTTATTCACATTTATTAGCAACTTCACTCCATTCACCTGTGGAAGCTGCTTCTTTAAGTATGCGAACATAGGTGAAAATGTAATTCGTTCCGTACAAAGCGGCCAATACGCCCTCACTTCTTCTTCTGTAAATTGTTTATTCTCTGTTTCTAATGCAAATGTTGTTCTTGCAATATGAGAAAATGATTGCTTAAGCTTTGTTTCTAGCAATTCATATAATTCTGTAGGCAAAATACGTGGCACTTGTAAATCAAAATGCCAACTTTTATTCGCTTTATCAATAACGAGCCTTTCAATACCACCGCCTTGTAAATATTGATTTATAAGGTCGTCTGGTATTTGCAACTGCTGGAGCAAAATTTGAAATCGCTCTTGTTGTTCATTTGTTAAAGACATAAGCACTCTCCTTCCATTTGCTATTATAAATTGAAACGTACCACAAAGAAAGATTTCTCACCTCTTCTTTTACAAAATACGTTTACAAAGAAAGAGAAGGTACCCCATTACGAGGTACCTCTTCTTATTTTAAAATATTTGCAATATATGTTTGAAGTTCTTCTACTTTTACTTCTTCAGACTCACCTGTAGCACGTACTTTCACTTCTACAATACCTTCGTCTGCTTTTTTACCAACTGTAACACGAACTGGAAGACCGAATAAATCTGCATCTGCAAATTTAACACCTGCACGTTCTGCACGATCGTCTAATAACACTTCATAGCCTTGTTCTTGTAATGAGTTGTAGATATTTTCACCCATTTCACGTTGTGCATCCGATTTCATATTTACTGGAATTACATGCACATGGAACGGTGCTACAGCTTTTGGCCAAACTAAGCCGTTCTCATCGTTAAACTGCTCTGCAATTGCTGCCACTGTACGAGATACCCCGATACCGTAACAACCCATAATAAGTGGTTGTGTTTTTCCGTTTTCATCCAGGAATGTTGCGTTCATTGCTTCACTATAACGAGTTCCTAATTTGAATACATGACCAACTTCAATTCCGCGTGCAAAAAGAATTGTTCCGTTTCCATCTGGAGATTGGTCTCCTTCTTGGATGAAGCGTAAATCTGTATATTGACTTACTTTAAAGTCACGTTCTGGATTTACATTTACATAATGGAATCCTTCTTCATTCGCTCCTGAACATCCGTTAACAATTGATGCTACAGCATGATCAGCAATAATTTCGATATCACCTGTTACATTAATCGGTCCTAATGAACCAACTTCACAATTTAATAATGCTTTTACTTCTTCATGAGAAGCAAGCTCAACAACTGAAGCGCCGTATACATTTTTCACTTTCACATCGTTTACTTCGTGATCACCACGAACAAGTACCACTACTAATTTCTCATCTACTTTAAACACCATAGACTTAATGCACTTGTCAGCTGCAATGTTTAAGAATGCGGATACTTCTTCAATTGCTTTTTGGTCTGGTGTTGCTACTTTTTCAAGTGCTTTTTCTGCTTCGTCACTCTTCGTATACGTAGCTACAACAGGAGCCATTTCGATGTTTGCTGCATAATCAGATGTGTCAGAGTATGCAATTGTATCTTCACCAACATCAGATAATACCATAAATTCATGTGTATCTTTTCCGCCCATTGCTCCAGAATCAGCAATAACTGCACGGAAATTCAAGCCACAGCGAGCAAAAATGTTAGAGTATGCTTTATATAAACGATCGTATACTTCATCTAAGCTCTCTTGTGTAGCATGGAAAGAGTATGCATCTTTCATTAGAAACTCTCTTCCACGTAATAAGCCGAAACGAGGTCTTTGCTCATCACGGAATTTTGTTTGAATTTGGTATAATGTTAACGGTAATTTTTTATATGATTTCACTTCATCACGCACAAGATCCGTAATTACTTCCTCATGTGTCGCTCCTAATGCGAATTCACGAGCATTACGATCTTTCATACGCATTAATTCAGATCCGTAAGAATACCAACGACCTGATTCTTGCCATAATTCCGCAGCTTGCATAGCTGGCATTAATAATTCTACAGCTCCTGCGCGCTCCATTTCTTCTCGAACGATACGTTCTACTTTGTGTAATACTTTTAATCCAAATGGTAGAAAGCTATAAATACCAGAAGCATTTTGACGCATAAAACCTGCACGAAGTAATAGCTGATGACTCTTAATTTCAGCATCAGCTGGAACTTCACGTAATGTAGGACTGAATACCATACTTTGTTTCATTTATTTGCACCTCTTCATTTTACTCTTACACGCAGTAAAACCCCTCACCTCGAGTTAGGTGAGGGATTTTATTCTACGAGCTCTATTTCATTATAAGTTTCACTTTATTTTACAAGAAAAACTTACGAATGTCATTCCAAGTTACAACTAACATAAGTAACATTAATAATGCAAAACCAATAAAGTGAACCATTCCTTCTTTTTGGCGATCAATTGGTTTCCCTCGTAACGCTTCAATTAAGAAGAAGAATAAACGGCCACCATCTAAAGCAGGAACTGGTAATAAATTAAATAAACCAAGATTAATGCTTAGAACTGCAGCTAAACTTAGTACACGCGTAAACCCATAATCTACAACTTGATCTGTTAGATTATAAATTCCTACTGGACCTGATAACTCATTAATAGAAAATTGACCAGTTACTAATTTAACAAGAGATTCAAAAATTAGTTTCGTCCATTGGTACGTTTGTTCAAATCCTGATTTAATAGAACCCATTACTGTTTTCTCTACAGGAGAATACACACCGATTCTACCAACTTCGTCTTTTCCTTCTTTATCGAGTGTTGGCGTTACTTTCACATTAAACTGTTCATTATCACGCTTTACTTGTAACGTAATTTCTTTATTTGGGTTTTCACGTACAATAGTAACAACATCTTTCCATGTACTTGTGTTTTTCCCATCAATAGCTTGAATTGTATCATTCTCTTTCAATCCAGCTTGCTGTGCTGCACTGTTATCCATCACTTTTCCAACCATTGGTTTGTCAACAGGAACCCCTTGTACAAATCCAAGAATCACAAAAATAACAAATGCTAAAATGAAGTTCATTGCAGGACCCGCAAAGATTGTTAAAGCGCGTTGCCCTAGTTTTTTCGAGCCAAATTGTCTATTATACGGAGCAATTTGAATTTCTTCCCCCGCAGTAATAATACGAGCCTTTTCATTCACTCGGAATGTTTGAAGCTCTTCCTCGTACTCTTCATAGCCCGAAATTGTTAAATTATGCTCCAAATCAGCTTGTTCGACTTCAATAACACGAACATTTGGATACTTTTCATATCCATCAAAAACTAATTTTACAACTTCGTCTTTTTCATTTAATACAAGGCCAACCTTTTTCCCAGGCTTTAACTCAACTGTGTCCGCATCCTCGCCGGCCATTCTTACATAGCCACCAAGGGGCAGTAATCGAATCGTATACACCGTTTCATTCTTTTCAAATGAGAATATTTTCGGACCAAAACCAATCGCAAACTCGCGGCATAAAATACCTGCTCTTTTTGCGAAATATAGATGCCCTAGCTCATGGAAAAATACGAGTGCACCGAAAATTAATATAAAGGCAATCGCTGTATTCAATTCCATAACCACCTTTGCTAAATTTGTTCCATCACAAACCGTCTTGTGGCCGCATCAATTTCCAAAATTTCCTCTAAGCTCGGTCGTGCAATGACATTGTGATGGTTCATTGCTTTTTCAATGAGGTCTTCCAATGTTAAGAAACCAATTCTCTTTTGTAAAAAGGCTTCAACCGCTACTTCATTCGCTGCGTTCATTACAGCTGGCATACTTCCACCTGCTTTTCCAGCTTCATACGCAAAACGTAAACAACGGAATCGTTCTTGGTCCATTTTCTCAAAATGCAACGTCCCTATTTCCCATAAGTTTAACTGTTTTGTGTCTGAAAGAGGCAATCTATCAGGATATGTAAGTGCGTATTGAATTGGTACTCGCATATCAGGTGAACCAAGCTGCGCCATTACACTACGATCTTCAAATTCAACCATAGAATGGATAATACTTTCTTTATGTAAAACAACATCGATTTGCTCATAAGGGATACCAAAAAGCCAATGTGCTTCAATTACTTCTAGTCCCTTATTCATCATTGTAGCAGAATCAATTGTAATTTTCGAACCCATTGACCAGTTTGGATGTCGAAGCGCATCTTCTACGGTCACATGATGCAATTCATCCCTCGTTTTATCACGGAAACTTCCACCAGAAGCCGTTATAATAAGACGAGAAATTCTTTTTTCATTTTCACCATTCAAGCACTGAAAAATAGCCGAATGTTCACTATCTACTGGAAGTAACGAAACATTATGTTTTCGTGCTGCTTCCATTACAAGATGTCCTGCAGTTACTAACGTTTCTTTATTTGCAATTCCAATTGTTTTTTTCGCCTCAATTGCACGAAGTGTTGGTAACAACCCTACGCTACCTACAACAGCATTTACTACAATCTCCGCATCTGGATGTAATGCTACTTCTAAAAGTCCTTCACTACCATATACAATTTTTGTATTACCAGAAACAGATTGTAATTTTAAAACATCTTCCTCTCTTTGCACAGAGACGATTTGCGGAGAAAATTCTTGAATTACCTTTACTGCATAGTCAATATTTTTCCCTACAGAAAAAGCAACGAGACGGAATTGGTCTGGGTGCGAGCGTAATACATCTAAAGTTTGTGTACCAATTGATCCGCTTGCACCTAATAAACTAATGTTTTTCATGACTCCAACCCCTCGTTCATTTATTAATTGTATTGTAATAAGAAGTAGAGAATTGGTAAAACGAATAACCAACTATCTGTTCGGTCTAATATACCACCATGCCCAGGTAAAATTGTACCTGAATCCTTTACGCCATAATGACGTTTAAAAGCAGATTGTACTAAATCACCAATTTGTCCAAAAATAGAAATGATAATTGTCAGCACAATTAAAATTACTACATTCGATTCGACTGGGAAGAACACGTTGTAAACAAGTGCCACAATAATTCCACAAACGATACCGCCTAATGAACCTTCAATCGTTTTATTCGGACTAATTTCTGGCCACAATTTTCTCTTGCCCAATGCTTTTCCTACGAAATATGCGCCTGAATCAGTAGCCCATATAACAAATAATGCGCAAAATACATATTTAATTCCTAATATTCTCGTTTCATTTAAATATAAGAATCCCATTGCCACATATGTCGTTGCCATCAGTAAAAATGAAGCATTATCAAAAGTAAATGTATTCTTAGAAAGGACTGTATATGATAAAAGTAATAAAACAATCACAAATGTGATTTCCAATTTACCTAATCCAATCCATGTAAACAGTTCTGATGCACTACTTGGAATTAAAAGAATCCACAATAATACTGCAGCTAAAACTGTCGGTACTGAAATAAGCGTAAGCTTATTCATACGAATTAATTCATATAAACCTATAGAAGCAAGTGCATACACTAAAACCGTAAAAGGCACGCCACCGTATATTACGATGGGAATGAATAGCGCGGCAGCAACCACTCCAGTAATAATTCTCTGTTTCACTACCAAACCCTCTCTTTCTACACGCCTCCGAATCTGCGCCCTCTATGTTGAAAGTCAGTAATCGCATTTAGCAAATGTTCTTCTTTGAAGTCTGGCCAATACACGTCTGTAAACCAAAACTCAGAATATGCAATTTGCCATAACATGAAATTACTAATACGTAGCTCTCCGCTTGTTCGGATTAACAACTCTGGATCAGGTAAAGAACTCGTCATTAAGTAGGAGGAAAGCATTTCTTCACTTACCTCTTCAGAACGAATTTTTCCTTCCTCATTATCTTTCATCATATGTTGCACAGCAGAAACGATTTCATCTCGACTTCCATAGTTTAACGCGAAATTAAGAATTAATCCCGTATTCTCTTTCGTATCTTCCATGGCTTTCTCCATCGCTCTGCGTGTATGCGTAGGAAGACGATCTTTTTGCCCTATTACTCGGACTTGTACGTTTTCTTCAATCAATTCTGGTAAAAATGTACCTAGAAATTCTTCTGGAAGCTTCATTAAATAATCAACTTCCTTTTTCGGTCTTTTCCAGTTCTCAGTTGAAAAAGCATAGAGAGTTAACACTTTCACATTAAGTTTACTTGCAAATTTTGTAATTTTCTTTACAACTTGCATACCTTCATGATGTCCCGCAATACGAGGCATTGCTCTCCTCTTTGCCCATCTTCCATTCCCATCCATAATGATGGCAATATGTTCTGGGATATATCCTTTTTTCACTTCTTCAACGAGATGATCAAACGATGTGTCCTTTTTACCTTTAAAAAAAGGAAAGTTTTTAAACATCATTCATACCCTCCAGCAAGCAGACGTATGCCTAAAAGTGTAAAAAGACCCCCTTAAGAAGAGGGTCATATTTGCGAAGTTATCGCTATTACACTTCCATGATTTCTTTTTCTTTGTTTTTTGCGATTTCGTCAACTTTTGCAATATATTTATCTGTTTCTTTTTGGATATCTTCAGTATATCCTCTTAAATCATCTTCTGTAATCTCGCCAGCTTTTTCAAGCTTCTTAAGATCATCATTTCCGTCACGACGTACGTTACGAACAGCAACTTTTGCTTCTTCAGCATATTTTTTCACAACTTTTACAAGATCACGACGACGCTCTTCTGTTAGTGCAGGGAATGCAATACGAATTACAGTTCCATCATTAGAAGGGTTTAAGCCTAAATCTGCTTTTAAAATTGCTTTTTCAATATCACCGATAGAAGTTTTATCATAAGGTTGAATTACTAGTAAACGCGCTTCTGGAACTGTAATGTTCGCTAATTGCACAACTGGTGTTGGTGCACCATAGTAATCAACTTGTACCTTATCTAATACAGACGCGTTTGCACGACCAGCACGAACTGTTGCTAATTCACGAGAATAAGCAGCAACTGCTTTTTCCATTTTTTCATTTGAAGACTTCAATACTTGTTGTCCCATATTTATTTCCCCCTTACCACTGTTCCGATATTTTCGCCTAAAACGGCACGTTTAATATTACCTTTTTCCATAACTGAGAATACAATTAGTGGAATATCATTATCCATACATAGAGAAGAAGCTGTAGAATCCATTACACCTAAACCTTCTTTTAATACATCTAAGTAAGTAAGCGTTTCGTATTTTGTAGCTGTTGGATCAATAGATGGATCCGCATTATATACACCATCTACATTGTTTTTCGCCATTAAAATTACATCTGCTTCAATTTCTGCCGCACGTAATGCTGCTGTTGTATCTGTAGAGAAGTATGGATTACCTGTACCTGCTGCAAAAATAACAACACGTTTTTTCTCTAAGTGACGAACTGCTTTACGACGAATGTAAGGTTCTGCAACTTGACGCATCTCAATTGAAGTTTGTACACGAGTTTGAATTCCGATATTCTCCAAGCTATCTTGAAGAGCTAATGAATTCATAACTGTCGCTAACATGCCCATGTAATCTGCCCCTGCACGATCCATGCCCATTTCACTTCCAATTTTTCCACGCCAAATGTTACCGCCACCAACAACAACAGCAACCTCTACATCAAGTTCTGCAATTTCTTTTACTTGTTCCGCAACTGACTTAATAACAGTTGGGTTAATTCCAAATCCTTGCTCTCCAGCTAAAGCTTCTCCACTTAGCTTTAAAACGACACGATTATATTTCGGTTTACTCATAATGAACCTCCAATTGCTTACATCTTTATTTTAAAAAAGGGAACACAATGTGTTCCCTAATCTGTATTAGTTACTACCTTTTACTTGGTTCATTACTTCTTCAGCAAAGTTGTCTTCGCGTTTTTCGATACCTTCACCAACAGCGTAGCGAACGAATCCTTTTAATGTTCCGCCTTTAGACTCAACGAACTGACGAACTTTCATATCAGGGTTTTTAACGAATGCTTGGTCAAGTAAGCAAATCTCTTCGAAGAATTTGCCTAGACGGCCTTCAACCATTTTCGCAACGATTTTCTCAGGCTTGCCTTCGTTTAATGCTTGTTGTGTTAATACTTGACGCTCATGCTCAACTTCTTCAGCTGTTACAGCATCGCGGTCGATGTATTTAGGGTTAACTGCAGCGATGTGCATTGCAACATCTTTAGCAGCAGCTTCATCAGTAGAACCTTCAAGAACTGTTAATACACCAATGCGTCCACCCATGTGTAGGTAAGCGCCGAATGCATCTGCATCAGTTTTTGATACGATTTCGAAACGACGAAGTGTAAGTTTTTCACCAATTTTAGCGATTGCTTCGTTGATGTGCTCTTCAACTTTTTTACCGTTTTCCATTGTTTGAGCCATAGCTTCTTCAACGTTAGCTGGTTTGTTAGTTAATAAGTGAGCAGCTAATTCTTTAATTAGCGTTTGGAAACCTTCGTTTTTCGCAACGAAATCAGTTTCAGAGTTTAATTCTAAGATTAAAGCGTCGTTACCGTTTGTTTCGATGAAAGTTAAACCTTCAGCAGCAATGCGGTCTGCTTTTTTAGCAGCTTTCGCAATACCTTTTTCACGTAAGAAGTCAATTGCCTTCTCCATGTCTCCGTTAGTTTCTGTTAAAGCTTTTTTGCAGTCCATCATACCTGCGCCAGTTTTTTCACGTAATTCTTTTACCATTTGAGCAGTGATTGCCATACTTTTCATCCTCCTAAAATATGTATTTATACCTTTTATAAAGGTGTTTATACCTTAAAAAAGGTGATAAAAGGCCGAACCCCTTATCACCTTTCCAACTTTGTTACGCAGTAACAGTTTCTTCACCTTGTTTTGCTTCAAGGATCGCGTCTGCCATTTTAGATGTAAGAAGTTTTACAGCACGAATTGCATCATCGTTTGCTGGGATAACGTGATCGATTTCGTCTGGATCACAGTTTGTATCAACGATACCGATGATTGGAATGTGTAATTTGCGTGCTTCAGCAACTGCAATACGCTCTTTACGAGGGTCTACTACGAATAATGCACTTGGAAGACCTTTCATATCTTTAATACCGCCTAAGAATTTCTCAAGACGCTCTAACTCTTTTTTAAGTTGAACAACTTCTTTCTTAGGAAGTACTTCGAAAGTACCATCTTCTTGCATTCTTTCGATGTCTTTAAGACGCTTGATACGCTTTTGGATTGTTTGGAAGTTTGTTAAAGTTCCACCTAACCAACGTTGGTTAACGAAGTACATACCAGCACGAGTTGCTTCTTCTTTAATAGCTTCTTGTGCTTGTTTTTTAGTACCTACGAATAAGATGTCTCCGCCTTCAGCAGCGATGTCGCGCATCGTTCTGTAAGCTTCCTCAACTTTTTTCACAGTTTTTTGTAAGTCGATGATGTAGATACCGTTACGCTCTGTGAAAATGTAACGCTTCATTTTTGGGTTCCAACGACGAGTTTGATGTCCGAAATGAACACCAGCTTCAAGCAATTGCTTCATAGAAATTACTGACATAATATAGTTCCTCCTAAATGGTTTTTGATATCCTCCGTTTACTTCATCTCTAAGCGAAACTACAAACGTAGCACCAACACTTAAATCAGTAAACGTGTGTACTTTGTACTGACACCACTGCTTACTATATCATACTGAAATATTACAATCAAGTCGAAAATGCGAACAATGTAAAACTTTCTTTGTTCATACTCGAATTCTAGTATTACCAACCTTCTTTTCTTTTAAGCAAAAAAGTAAATACAATTGATAGTTTTCCCAGAAAACACGCTTATGACACTTTTCACAAGCATCTTCTATCCATTGCACAAAAAAACTCTCCTCAATTGAGGAGAGTTTTTTATAAATTAGTTTGTTTTTAATTTAGCAAGTTCTTGTAGAAACTTGTCGTTTAGCACTTTAATGTATGTTCCTTTCATACCTAAAGAGCGAGACTCAATAACACCAGCACTTTCTAATTTACGTAGTGCATTTACGATTACAGAGCGAGTAATTCCTACGCGATCAGCAATTTTACTTGCAACAAGTAAACCTTCTGTTCCATTTAATTCTTCGAAGATATGCTCAATTGCTTCTAACTCACTGTAAGATAATGAGCTGATTGCCATTTGAACAACAGCTTTACTACGCGCTTCCTCTTCGATTTCTTCTGCTTTTTCACGTAAGATTTCCATACCTACAACAGTTGAGCTGTACTCAGCAAGGATTAAATCATCATCTAAGAACTCTTGACCAAGACGAGCTAATACTAATGTACCTAGACGCTCACCGCCACCAACGATTGGTACGATTGTAGTTAAACCTTGACCGAATAATTCTCTGTTTTCTACTGGGAATGCTGTGTAAGCACTGTTCACATCTAAGTTTGAAGATGTTTCTGTAATGTTGAATAAGCTTTGTGTATATTCTTCTGGGAATTGACGTTCTGCAAGCATTTGCTTCATGCGTTCGTTTTCGATTTGTTGGTGAATTGCATAACCTAGTAATTTACCACGACGGCTAACTACGAATACGTTTGCTTCGATTACTTCACACATTGTGTCAGACATTTCTCTAAAGTTTACAGGCTTCCCTGCTGCGCTCTGTAATAACGCATTTAATTTTCTCGTTTTTGCTAATAATTCCATTTCAAAAGTTCCTCCTACATGTTACTCACATATTTTTTCATCACTTGGAAACTAGGGCGAGTCACCTGATGACACTATTACAAAATAAACTGGCTCACATCTTTATTTTTAGCAATTGTTGCTAATTTCTCCTCAACGTATTGAGGTGTTATCGTTATTTTCTCTAACGTAATTTCAGATGCTTCAAACGATAAATCTTCAAGGAGCTTCTCCATAATCGTATGAAGTCTTCTTGCTCCAATATTATCTGTATCCTGATTAACTTGATAAGCAATCTCAGCAATCTTACGAATAGCTTCGTCTGAAAATTCAATTTCTATACCTTCAGTCGCTAATAATGCCATATATTGTTTAATTAACGCATTGTCAGGCTCGATTAATATTTTAACAAAATCGTCTGTCGATAATTTTGTTAATTCTACTCGAATCGGAAATCTCCCTTGCAATTCCGGAATTAAATCCGACGGTTTAGACATATGGAACGCTCCAGCTGCAACGAATAAAATATAATCCGTTTTTACTGATCCGTATTTTGTCGCAACATTCGACCCTTCTACAATTGGCAGAATGTCACGTTGCACACCTTCACGTGATACATCTACGCTATTCGACTGCTTACCAGCAATTTTGTCAATTTCATCGATAAAAATAATCCCGAGCTGTTCAGCACGATAAACAGCCTCTTGTGTAACCTCATCCATATCAATTAAGCGCTGTGCCTCTTCATTTGTCAAGAGTTTTCTTGCTTCTTTTACAAAAAGTTTACGTTTTTTCGTTTTTTTCGGCATAAAACTTCCTAGCGCATCTTGGAAATTCATTCCCATTTGTTCCATGCCAGTTCCTTGTAACATATCAAACATGGAAGACTGTTGTTCAGTCACTTCAATCGATACAATTTCTTCTTCAAGAAGCCCTGCAGCAAGCTTTCTCTCCACATCTTGACGTTTCTTTTCGATTTCAACATCTTCTTGTGTATCAGACGTTTGATTCGAATTTTGAGCGCCTCCAAAAAGCATCTCTAATGGATTTTTGAATCCAGATTGCTTCTCCGGACTCGGCACTAAAATTTCAACAAGACGTTGATTCGCTTGCTCTTCTGCTTTATCTTGAACTTTCACTACCATTTCTTCTTTTACGATACGAACTGATGTTTCCACCAAGTCACGTACCATCGACTCTACATCTCTACCCACATATCCAACTTCTGTGAATTTTGTAGCCTCAACCTTAATAAAAGGTGCTCCAACGAGTTTCGCCATTCGTCGTGCTACCTCTGTTTTCCCAACACCTGTCGGTCCAATCATTAAAATATTTTTAGGCGCAATTTCGTCACGTAAATTTTCAGCTAATTTACTGCGGCGATATCGATTTCTCAACGCTACAGCAACCGCTTTCTTTGCGTCTTTTTGACCGATGATGTATTGATCTAATTTTTCCACAATTTGGCGCGGAGTAAAATGTAAATGCATATAAAATGCCTCCCTTACGATTCTACAATTCTTCAACAATTATGTTGTGATTCGTATAAACACAAATATCGCCAGCAATCTCTAAACTCGCTTTCGCAATTTGCTTCGCTGTTAAGTGTTCACTTGCATATTGCTTTAAAGCACGACCTGCAGAAAGTGCATAATTCCCACCAGATCCAATTGCTAAAATACCATCATCCGGTTCAATCACTTCTCCTGTACCTGAAACAAGGAGCATAGTTGTTTTATCCATGACAATGAGCATCGCTTCTAGCTGACGTAACATTTTATCGCCACGCCATTGTTTTGCCATTTCAACAGCAGCACGCTGCAAGTTGCCATTATACTCTTCTAATTTCCCTTCAAACATTTCAAAAAGAGTAAATGCGTCAGCAACTGATCCTGCGAAACCAGCTAAAACTTTACCTTGGAAAAGTTTACGAACTTTACGAGCTGTATGTTTCATTACAACAGCATTTCCCATTGTCACTTGGCCATCTCCAGCCATTGCACATTCTCCATTATGATGAACTGCAAATATCGTTGTAGCGTGGAAATTTCCCATAGAAAAAACTCCTTTATTTGTTTTTATAGCTTTTAAAGCAATTTATGCCCGCGGGTGATGCTTCATGTAAACAGAACGCAATCTTTCTTTAGAGACATGCGTATAAATTTGTGTCGTCGACAAATTTTCATGGCCTAATAGCTCCTGTACAGTACGTAAATCCGCCCCTTCATCTAGCATATGTGTAGCAAATGTATGCCTTAACATATGGGGACTTATCCGCATTGTCAGCGAAGCCTTTTTAATGAGTTCATTTAAAACATAACGAACCCCACGACTTGTTAGCGGTGTACCTTTCGCATTTAAAAATACCATATGAGAATCTTCGTCAGTCTTATTAACTAACTGTTTTCTCCCATTCTCTATATAAGTAATTAAAGAATCTTGCGCATAGCTTCCGAACGGAATATACCTTTGTTTTTTTCCTTTTCCCATTACTAAAATTGTTCCCACCGCAAAGTCAATATCGGTAAGTTGTAAATTGACACATTCACTCACACGGATCCCAGTCGCATACATCAACTCTAATAAAGCTTGATTCCTTTGACCTAATGGCGTTTCCGTGTCAGAAACTTCAAATAATTCCTCTAACTCTTCAGCATATAAAAACTTTGGGATTGACAATTCTTTTTTGGGGAGTGACGCAAGTGCAAACGGATTATCCTTTCGATAACCTTCACGCATCAAAAAACGATATAAACTTCGTAAGCTTGATACTTTTCTTGCGACAGATTTACGGGCTAACTTTTCATCGTGTAACGTCGTTAAGTACAAACGAACATCCGCGTATGTAACGTCTAAAAAAGAGGATATGCCTTCTCGTTCCATAAATTGCACAAAATGTTCTAAATCATTTTGATAACTTGCAATTGTATATTTTGAATAATTTCTTTCAATTTGTAAATATCCAACGAATAATTGTAACAATTTCTTCACATTCACACAACTCACCTCAATAAAGGCTACTAAATCGTATCACAACTGAGTAGCCTTTGCAAGAAATTTAACTAAATATTTACAAAATTTCGAATCGTTTCTAAAGCGCGTGCTGCGTACGCTTCATTTCGTTCTACTTTCTTTTTAATCTTCTTCTCTAACGGTGCAAATAGACCGAAGTTCGCATTCATCGGCTGGAAGTTTTTAGCGTTCGTTGCCGTAATGTAATTTGCCATGCTACCCATCGCAGTTACTGGCGGTAATACAACTGGCTCTTCACCTTGCACAAGACGCGCAGCATTAATTCCTGCTAATAATCCTGATGCTGCTGATTCAACATATCCCTCTACTCCAGTCATTTGACCAGCGAAGAATAAATCATCACGTTGTTTATATTGATATGTTGGACGAAGCAAATTAGGTGAATTAATAAACGTATTACGATGCATTACACCATAACGTACAATCTCTGCATTTTCCAATCCCGGAATTAACTGTAGCACTTCTTTTTGCGGTCCCCACTTTAAATGAGTTTGGAAACCTACGATATTGTATAAAGTTCCCGCTGCATCATCTTGACGTAACTGAACAACAGCATATGGCGTTTTCCCTGTTTTGGGATCTTCCAATCCAACAGGTTTCATAGGTCCAAATACTAACGTCTGTCTCCCTCTACTTGCCATAACTTCTACTGGCATACAACCTTCAAAGAAAATTTCTTTTTCAAACTCTTTTAAAGGCACTGTCTCAGCAGCAATTAGAGCCTCATAAAAACGATCAAACTCTTCTTCTGTCATTGGGCAATTTAAATATGCAGCTTCACCTTTGTCATAACGCGATTTTAAATACACTTTATTCATGTCAATGCTGTCTTTTTCTACGATTGGGGCTGCAGCATCATAGAAGTAGAAATAATCTTCTCCTGTTAATTCTTTCAATTTTGCAGAAAGATCAGGAGATGTTAATGGACCTGTAGCAATAATTGTCGGTCCCTCTGGAATATCTGTAATTTCTTCATTCATTACAGTTACATTTGGATGGTTCTTTACGTATTCTGTTACTTTAGCTGCGAACTCATGACGATCTACAGCTAAAGCACCTCCAGCTGGTACAGAGCACTCATCCGCCGCACGAATAATTACAGAATCCATTAAGCGCATTTCCTCTTTAATAACTCCAACTGCATTTGTTAAAGTGTTTGCACGAAGTGAGTTACTACATACTAATTCAGCGAATTTATCTGTGTGATGAGCTGGCGTTTGCCTTACCGGTCTCATTTCATATAATCTAACTTGGACACCACGTTTTGCAATTTGGTAAGCTGCTTCACTTCCTGCAAGACCTGCGCCAATGACGTTTACTACTTGTGTTGTCATTTATATCACCTTTCCTTTTCTTCCCGAAAAAAATGTGAGCAGTTACGCTCACATTTGTTGTTCTTCTTCATAATCGCACGAAATACATTGTACTTGCACGCCTTTTTTCAACTTTTTCTCTACAAGCATGCCTTCGCACTTCGGACACTTACGACCAATTGGCTTATCCCAAGATACAAAGTCGCATTCCGGATACGTACCGCACCCATAGAAAAGACGTTTCTTTTTATTACTACGGCGTTCAATAATTTGACCCTTATCACACTTTGGACAAGTAACACCGATTTCTTTCACAATCGGCTTTGTATTACGACAATCTGGGAAATTCGAGCAAGCCATAAATTTCCCGTATTTACCCATTTTAAAGACCATTGGGTGATTACATAATTCACAATCTTCCCCAGCTGGTTCATCTTTAATTTCCACTTCACGCATTTCTTTTTCCGCTTTTTCTAAACGCGGTTCAAAACCTACGTAGAAATCATCAACAATTTTTACCCAATTCGCATTTCCTTCTTCTACTTCATCAAGGCTTTGCTCCATATTGGCAGTAAATTCAATGTTAATAATTTCTGGGAAAAACTCTAAAATAAGTTCAATTACTATTTCACCAAGTTCAGTCGGAACGAAGCGTTTATTATCCAAACCTACATACCCACGCTTTTGAATTGTTTCAAGTGTAGGTACATATGTTGACGGTCTTCCAATTCCAAGTTCTTCAAGTGTTCTTACTAGGCGAGCCTCTGTATAGCGCGGAGGAGGTTGTGTAAAATGTTGCTTTGGTTCTAAATCCTTTGAAAATACAGTTTCCCCTACTTCTAAAGGTGGCAACATCTTATCCTTTTCTTCAGCACCATCATCTTTTGACTCTACATACACTTTCATAAATCCTGGGAACTTTACAACCGATCCACTTGCACGGAACTGAACATTGTTATTAATGAGTCTCGCTGTCACAGTATCCATTATAGCAGACGCCATTTGACTTGCAACAAATCGCTCCCAAATCAATTTATATAATCGAAGTTGATCACGACCTAAGAAACTTTTTAGTTCCTCTGGCTTTCTCATTACTGAAGTAGGACGAATTGCCTCATGCGCATCTTGTGCATTTGACTTTTTCGTTTCTTTCTTCTTTTCTGTTCCTATGTATTCCGTACCATACGCTTCAGTGATGTAAGTACGAGCCTCTGTTTGAGCTGTTTCTGAGATACGTGTTGAATCAGTTCTCATATACGTAATAAGACCTACAGTTCCTTGTTTTCCAAGATCTATCCCTTCATACAATTGCTGTGCAAGCATCATTGTTTTCTTTGCTCGCATGTTTAACTTACGTGCTGCTTCTTGTTGCAAGGAAGATGTTGTAAACGGTAATGCAGGATTACGTTTTCGCTCTTTGCGCGTTACATTTTCAACTGAAAACGCATTGTCTTTCATCTGTTCAATTATTTCATTCACTTGCGTTTCATTTGTTAATTGAACTTTTTCACCATCTACACCGTAAAAGCTTGCTTCAAATGTGTCTTTTCCTTTTACAAATTCTGTTTTAATTGTCCAGAATTCTTCAGGTTCAAAGTTTTGAATTTCCCTTTCACGCTCGATGATTAAACGAACTGCTACAGATTGTACACGCCCTGCACTTAATCCTTTTTTTACTTTCTTCCATAATAAAGGACTAATATTGTAACCAACAAGACGATCAAGTATACGTCTTGCTTGTTGTGCATCCACTAAATCCATATTAATTGCACGAGGATGTTTAAATGATTCTTTGATTGCATCTTTCGTAATCTCATTAAACACAACCCGACAATCTGATTCAACGTCCACATTTAACGTATTCGCTAAATGCCAAGCAATCGCTTCCCCTTCACGGTCTGGATCGGCCGCGAGATAGACTTTCTTTGCTTTTTTCGCCGCTGATTTTAAATCTTTTAAGACGGGACCTTTACCACGAATGGTAATATACTTCGGGGTGAAGTTGTTCTTTACTTCTATCCCCATTTGACTTTTTGGCAAATCGCGAACATGTCCCATAGACGCGACAACTTTGTATTTTTTCCCTAAATATTTCTCAATGGTCTTCGCCTTAGAAGGCGACTCCACGATTACGAGGTAATCTGACATGCTAGTGCCTCCTTAAGAGGTGGATTCAAGTCTTCATTAATCTTATTGATTTCTCTTGTTTTTGTCAATCAAGAATGAATATACCATACAGTGCCAATCTACCATTTGTCAATAATTGTTTAATAAAAACATAAAAATATAAGGTTAATTTAAAATCTCTTCCAAGATATCTTCTGCATTTCTTACTAGTTTTGCTCCTTGCTGAATAAGATGATTCGTTCCCGATGCCCCCTCTACAAATATAGGTCCAGGAAGCGCAAACACCTCTCTATTTTGCTCTAACGCAAGGTCTGCAGTAATAAGTGTTCCACTTCTCGATTTCGCTTCTACAACTAAAACACCTTTACTTATACCACTAATAATCCGGTTCCTTTTTGGAAAATACCATTTTTTCGGTGCATAGTGCGGCGGATACTCTGTCAATAACAATATATATTCCTTCCACATTTCATATAAATGTCTATTTTCTTTCGGATACATAAAAGACAATCCATGCCCTAATATCGCAATAGTCGGGCAATGATGCCTTACTGTAATCTCATGAGACATTGTATCTATCCCTTTTGCAAACCCACTGACAATAAGCCACTCTCTTTCTAATAAAGGGTGTAAAATAAACTTCAAACTCTCATAACCATATAATGATGGTTCTCTCGTTCCAACAACTGCTAATTTATTTACTTTATTCAGGAAATCTTTCTCTCCTTTTCCATATAAAACGAAGGGAGGGTCTTGTATTTCACGTAATAATTGCGGATAATCTTCATCCCATATCGTTATATAAAAAATACGATTTCTCTCTAAATAAGATATATATTGCGGAAGATTTGAATTTTGAAGAAATTTTACTAGTTCTGAAGATTTTTTCGAGGATATTCCAGTGTAGTGTTCCATTTGTTTTTCGTTAAAATTATATATGTTCTTTAATTCTGGATCGACATATAGTAGCCTCTCCATCGCTTTCCAATAATCTGCTAGCAAGTAATGAACATGTAATAATCTCTCTCTTTTCATCTTGATTCTCCTTACCCATAATTTTTATTATGTAAACAGAAAAAAGTGTAAAAAGACACCCTCAAGTAAGAAGGTGTCTTTCAACAGATTAATAGTTTTTACAAGTCTCAAATAAACCTTTTTCTTTTAAAACAGAGATTAGCGTTTCTCCCATAACTGCTGGAGTTTCAGCTACTTTAATGCCACAAGCTTCCATTGTTTTAATCTTTTCAGCAGCAGTTCCTTTACCGCCAGAAATGATTGCACCAGCATGGCCCATACGTTTGCCAGCAGGCGCTGTTTGACCACCAATGAAGCCTACGACAGGTTTTGTCATATTAGCTTTTACCCATTCAGCTGCCTCTTCTTCTGCTGTACCGCCGATTTCACCAATCATAATTACAGCATGTGTTTCTTCATCTTCATTAAATGCTTTTAACGCATCAATAAAGTCTGTACCGTTAACAGGGTCTCCGCCGATACCTACAGCAGTAGATTGGCCAATACCTTCTTGTGTTAACTGATGTACAGCTTCATAAGTTAATGTACCAGAGCGAGATACGATACCAACATGACCTTTTTTATGAATATATCCTGGCATAATACCAATCTTACATTCATCTGGTGTGATTACACCTGGGCAGTTTGGTCCAAGTAAACGTGTATGTTTACCCGCCATATATCTCTTTACGTTTACCATATCTAATACAGGAATCCCTTCAGTAATACATACTACTAAATCAATTTCTGCATCAACAGCTTCCATAATTGCATCTGCCGCAAAAGCGGGTGGAACGTATACAACTGAAGCGTTTGCGCCTGTTGCTTTCACTGCATCTTCTACTGTATCAAATACTGGTACACCTTCAATATCAGTGCCGCCCTTACCTGGTGTTACACCACCGACAATTTTCGTACCGTATTCAATCATTTGTTTTGTATGGAATAAACCTTGAGAACCTGTAATACCTTGAACAATAACTTTTGTATCTTTATTAACTAATACGCTCATTTTTCTCCCCCGCTTTCTATTAGCCCACTAGTGAAACAATTTTTTGTGCACCGTCTGCCATAGATTCTGCTGCAACAATATTTAAGCCAGACTCATTTAAAATTTTCTTACCTAGTTCTACGTTTGTGCCTTCAAGACGTACAACTAAAGGTAACTCAAGACCTACTTGTTTCGTTGCTTCAATAACACCTTCTGCAATAACATCACACTTCATAATGCCACCAAAAATGTTAACGAAGATACCTTTTACATTTTTGTCAGAAAGGATAATTTTGAATGCTTCTGTAACTTTTTCTGCAGTTGCACCGCCACCAACATCTAAGAAGTTAGCTGGGTCACCGTGGTAATGTTTAATGATATCCATTGTAGCCATCGCTAAACCTGCACCATTAACCATACAACCGATATTTCCATCTAAAGGAATGTAGTTTAAGTCGTATTTTGAAGCTTCAATTTCTTTTGAATCCTCTTCATCAAGATCACGAAGCTCTAAAATGTCTTTATGGCGATATAACGCATTAGAATCAAAGTTTAATTTTGCATCTAATGCCATAACTTTACCTTCGCCTGTTGTAACAAGTGGGTTAATCTCAGCGATAGAGCAATCTTTTTCGATAAACGCACGATATAAGCCCATCATAAACTTCACAGCTTGTCCTACAAGCTCTTTTGGAATATTGATGTTAAATGCAATTCGGCGCGCTTGGAAACCTTGCAAGCCTACTGCTGGATCAATATATTCTTTAAAGATTTTTTCAGGTGTTTTTTCTGCCACTTCTTCAATTTCTGTTCCGCCTTCTTCAGACGCCATTAAAACAACTTGAGAAGTTGCACGATCTAAAACTAGACCTACATAATATTCTTTTTTAATATCGCAACCTTCTTCGATAAGTAAGCGTTTTACTTCCTTACCTTCAGGACCTGTTTGATGTGTCACAAGTGTAGTTCCTAAAATGCTTTCTGCATATGTACGAACTTCATCTAAATTTTTCGCAACTTTTACTCCGCCAGCTTTGCCGCGTCCACCAGCGTGAATTTGTGCTTTCACTACACATACATCTGTTCCTAATTCTTTCGCTGCTTCTACAGCTTCTTCTACTGTAAACGCAACCTTCCCGTTCGGAACGCTAACCCCATAGCTTCTAAGGACTGCCTTACCTTGGTACTCATGGATATTCATGGTCCCATCCTCCCCTGTTTTCCTGTTTTACTCGAAAAGTTTTTTAATGTTTAAAAAACATTACATTGCCATTGTATAAGATGATTGGCACGCTGTCTACAATAAAGTGTCAGAAAACTGAAATCGCTTTATTCTTTTTCGAAAATAGTAATGTTTATATGCCAAAATAAAAAAATAAGCTGTATATTTACAGCTTATTTTTGAATCATATCTTTAATTGGTGCGAATGACTTGCGGTGTTCATCTAGTACTCCATGCACTTCAATTGCCTCTAAATGTTGCTTTGTGCCATATCCCATATGTTGCTCAAATCCATATTCAGGATACTTCTCTCCCAGTTCTTTCATCATACGATCTCTCGTTACTTTTGCTATAATGGATGCTGCTGAAATCGAAACACTTTTCGCATCACCTTTAATAATTGATGTTTGCGGAATTGGTGTAGGAAGCTTCATCGCATCAATTAATAAATGTTGAGGTGTACAAGATAAATTTGCAACTGCATCTAACATCGCTTGTTTCGTTGCTTGGTAAATATTAATGTCATCAATAACTTGCGGTGATACAATTCCTACTCCAATTGCAATTGCTTGTACTTTTATTTCATCATAAAAACGCTCACGTTTCGCTTCACTCAACTTTTTCGAGTCATTTAACCCTGGAATATAAAAATCCTCAGGAAGAACGACAGCTGCCGTCACAACAGGCCCAGCCAATGGCCCGCGCCCTACTTCATCAATACCCGCGATATATGTGACCCCTTTTTCACGCAAAGCATTTTCATACTTGGACATTTCAAAAAACTTCTCTTTTTCTTTCTGTTCTAACTCTTTTTGTTTATACCACTTCAAAACGAGCTTTTGAACACCTTTTCGATCATCTTTCATTAACAGTTGAAAGCGATCATCTTCTTCATTCATAATTTCTTTCAATACATTTTCCGCTTCTTTTATCGTCATAGTTTGCATTTATACAAGCTCCTTTTTAAACATATCCAAAAAGAAAAGACGCACAAACGCACGTCTTATACTTCTTCTATTTTTTCCACATCTTCCACTTGCTCTCCAAACTCTTCCGGTGTTTCAAACGTCATTTTTCCAAGTTTGCCACCACGAAGCTCACGAAGCACAAGCTCAGATGTCTTATCATAATCAATCATTCCGCCGCCCATTAAGCAGCCTCTATTTTTTCCAATTGCATCGAATAATTCCACAATATCTTCTGGAATCTCATTTAAATTATAGCGTTCTTTCAAGCGTTCTGGATAATGTTTCTCCATAAAACGTAATGCGTAAACAGCTACATCTTGTAAATTTAAAATTGAATCTTTAATTGCACCCGTTGTCGCTAAACGAAGACCCACTAATTGATCTTCAAATTTAGGCCACAGAATACCTGGTGTATCTAACAATTCCATTTCCTTCCCAACTTTAATCCATTGTTGAGCTGTTGTCACACCTGGACGATCTCCTGTTTTAGCAATATTTTTCTTTGCCAATTTATTAATCAATGTAGATTTACCAACATTTGGTATACCTACAATTAATGCACGAATCACTCTCGGTCTAATACCTTTTGCAACCATTTTATCAAATTTTTCTTTAACAAGCACTTTACAAGCTGCTGCAATTTCCTTCATACCTTGTCCAGCTTGCGCGTTAATCGAAATTGCCATATGGCCTTTTTCTTTAAAATATGCAATCCATTGTTTTGTTAAACGATCATCCGCCATATCCGCTTTATTTAAAACAACAAGCCTTGGCTTATGTGTAATGATTTCATCAATCATTGGGTTTCGAGATGATAATGGTAATCGAGCATCTACAAGTTCAATTACAACATCAATTAATTTTAATTTCTCCGTTACTTGGCGTCTAGCCTTCGCCATATGCCCTGGAAACCATTGAATTACCATGTTGCCACCTTCTTTTTCATTTATTTCACAATACGTGCGTCTTCTAACGGCCAATATAACATATTAGCTTTACCAATTACTTGATCCATTGAAATCGTACCGATTGAACGGCTATCTTTACTAAAACGACGATTATCACCTAAAACAAATAATTGATCTTTTGGAACGGTTTTCTTGCCTGTCATTTCTTCAAGATTAAAATCATATGTAAGCGGTCCGTCAGCAATTTGCTTTTTCTGCTTGTCTAAATACGGCTCCTCATAAGCCTTTCCGTTAACATACAGTTTATCATTACGATACTCTATTTCATCGCCTGGCAGGCCTATAATGCGCTTAATGTAATCTTTATCTTCTGTTGCTCGAAATACGATAATATCAAAGCGTTTTGGATCTCCAATGTGATAACCAATTTTATTCACAATCATTCGATCACGATCATGTAAAGTAGGTGCCATTGATACCCCGTCTACGAGAATTGGCGCAAAGAAAAACTGTCTAATAACACCAGCTAATACAACAGCAATCAAAATTGCCTTAATCCATTCCCAAAGTGAACTCTTCTCTTTTTTCATGCATTTCCCCTCCACGGTTATGTAAACTGCTCGTATTATACCAAAATTTCATATAGATTGGAAAAAGGGAGCTTGTGCATTTACAAGCTCCCATACATGTCTTATCGAATTTCTTTAATACGTGCTTTTTTACCGCGAAGGTTACGTAAGTAGTATAACTTAGCACGACGTACTTTACCACGGCGAAGTACTTCGATTTTCGCGATTCTTGGCGTGTGAACTGGGAATGTACGCTCAACACCTACACCGTAAGAAATCTTACGAACTGTGAATGTTTCACTGATTCCACCACCACGACGCTTAATTACAACACCTTCGAAAAGCTGAATTCTTTCACGAGTTCCCTCAACAACTTTTACGTGTACACGTAAAGTGTCACCAGGACGGAATGAAGGAAGGTCAGTTTTTAATTGGCCTTTTGTAATTTCTGCGATTAATTGTTGCATATTAAATTCTCTCCTTTAAACAGATGCTCTTATAAAGTCTTAATAAATTACAGCGGAACATCGTTAATACGGCTACTGATTTCAGTAGCACAAATGTTATAATAGCATATTACTAGGCCTGTTGCAATAGCAAATATATGAAGTTATTACTGCTCTCGCTTTATTTCCTCAAGCCATTTTTTCTCTTGTTTAGATAACTCTCTCTCATCTAACAAATCCGGTCTACGCGTATACGTTCGACGCAAAGATTCCTTATGTCGCCATTCATCAATGTTTTTATGATTCCCTGACATTAATACATTCGGTACCTTCATACCACGAAAATCAGCCGGACGTGTATAATGAGGATGCTCTAATAAACCTGTACTAAACGAATCCTCTACTTGTGAAGCATGATTTCCTAGCACACCTGGCAAGAGACGTACAACACTATCAGTAATAACCATAGAGGCTAATTCTCCGCCCGTTAATACATAGTCACCAATAGAAATCTCATCCGTTACGAGATGCTCACGAATTCGTTCGTCATACCCTTCATAATGCCCACATACGAAGATCAAATGTTCTTCCCCTGCAAGCTCTTCCGCTTTCTTCTGCGTAAATCTTTCGCCCTGCGGACACATTAAGACAACTCTAGGCTTACGCTCTGTCTCTTTCGTCAAATCTTCTACAGCATCAAAAATAGGCTGAGGAGTAAGCACCATACCAGCTCCTCCGCCGTAAGGATAATCGTCTACACTATTATGCTTACTTGTTGTATAATCACGAAAGTTAACAACACGAAGGTTTACCGCTTCTTTTTCTTGTGCCTTCTTTAATATAGAAGATCCAAATACACCGGTAAACATGTCTGGGAACAACGTTAAAATATCAATTTTCATTATAGCAGCCCTTCCATTACATGAATGGTTACTAATTTATTTTCAATATTAACTTGAAGTACAACGTCATCGATATAAGGAATTAAGAGATCTTGACCCTTCGGGCGTTTAATTACCCAAACATCATTTGCACCAGGAGATAGAATCTCTTTGATTGTCCCTAGCGCTTCTCCTTCTTCCGTTACAACACTGCAACCAATAATTTCATGATAGTAGTATTCACCTTCAGCAAGTTCACCTAACTGCTCTTCTGGTACTTTTATTAAAGAACCTTTAAACTTCTCTACTTCATCTACATTGTTATATCCTTCAAATGTTAATAAATCGAATGTCTTATGTTGGCGATGAGAAGTTACCTTCACCGGAAGGTAGTCTGTGCCTTTCTCATTCGATATGTATAACGTGTTTCCTACTTTATATCGCTCTTCTGGAAAATCAGTACGAGAAATAACACGGATTTCTCCTCTTACGCCATGAGTATTTACAATTTTCCCTACGTTAAACCATTTTGTCATAAATAGTATGTCACCCCTGGTTTCTATATAAATTAAGCATCTCCATTTCACAGATGGAACATGCACTCTCTATTTAAATGTTAAAAAAGGGAGAGGAATAACTCCTCGCCCTTTTTTACGTTTATTGAATTTCCAGTGTTACTTTTTCATCATTATGATGTCCCACTGAATACAAGAGCATTCGAATCGCTTTCGCAACTCTCCCTTGCTTTCCAATGACTTTTCCAACATCCTCAGGATGTACAGTTAATCGATACTTTATCTCTCCGTTGCAAAGTTCCTGTGTAACTTTTACATCTTCAGGATAATCGACAAGAGGCTTGACAATCGTCTCGACTAACTTCTTCATAGTCATTGCCTCAATTACTTACCTTGTTTAGATAAGTGGAATTTCTCCATGATACCTTGGTTAGAGAATAAGTTACGAACTGTATCAGATGGTTTAGCACCATTTCCTAACCATTTTAATGCTGCTTCTTCGTTGATCTTAACTTCAGCTGGTTGAGCAACTGGATTGTAAGTTCCGATTTCCTCAATGAAACGTCCGTCACGAGGAGAACGAGAATCTGCAACAACTACACGATAGAAAGGAGTTTTTTTAGCTCCCATACGTTTTAAACGAATTTTAACTGCCATTTATAAAGCACCTCCGAATTTATTTCACACAGATAATTATATTAGCAAAAAGACTATTGCTTTGTAAAGTATTTTTTCTTAACAGAGCCATCTTTTTTTCCTTACATGAATGGAAACTTCAATCCACCTAGTCCTTTTTTCTTACCTTTTTGCATTCCCGTCATCGTCTTCATCATTTTTTTCATGTCATCGAATTGTTTAATTAGACGATTGATTTCTTGTACAGTTGTACCGCTACCTTTGGCAATGCGCTTTTTGCGACTAGCATTGATTATTTCCGGTTGTTCTCGTTCTAATTTAGTCATAGAACGAATAATTGCCTCAATATGCCCAATTTGTTTTTCATCAACTTGTGCATTTTTCAGCCCTTTAATTTTATTTGCACCAGGAAGCATTCCTAACAATTCATCAAGCGGCCCAAGTTGACGCACTTGTCCAAGTTGTTCTAGGAAATCGTCAAGCGTAAACGAAAGCGTACGCATTTTTTGCTCAAGTTCTTTCGCTTTCTCTTCATCAACTGTAGCTTGCGCTTTTTCAATCAATGTTAAGACATCGCCCATCCCTAAAATACGGGATGCCATACGCTCTGGATGGAACGCTTCAATTGCATCTAGTTTTTCACCCATACCAGCAAATTTAATCGGCGTGTTTGTTACAGCCTTAATAGATAATGCAGCACCACCGCGCGTATCACCATCTAATTTCGTTAATACAACACCTGTTAAACCTAACTGTTCATGGAAACTTTGCGCAACATTTACCGCGTCTTGTCCCGTCATCGCATCGACAACAAGGAAAATTTCATCCGGTTTCGCAACTTCTTTAACTTTCGCTAATTCATCCATTAGTTCTTCATCAATATGCAGGCGACCCGCTGTATCGATTAAAACATAATCGTGATGATCTTCTTTTGCTTTTGCAATCGCTTGTTTCGCAATTTCAACAGGACTTACTTGATCTCCTAAAGAGAATACAGGCATGTCCAATTGCTTCCCTAATGTTTCAAGCTGTTTAATCGCTGCTGGACGGTAAATATCCGCTGCAACAAGCATCGGTTTACGGTTATGCTTTTTACGAAGCAAATTCGCAAGCTTACCTGTCGTCGTTGTTTTACCCGCACCTTGCAGACCAACCATCATAATAACAGTCGGTGGCTTATTAGCAACAGCAATTTTGCTTTGCTCTCCGCCCATAAGTTCTGTAAGTTCTTCCTGTACAACTTTAATTACTTGTTGTCCAGGTGTCAAACTTTTCATTACACCTTGTCCGACAGCACGTTCAGACACACGCTTCACAAAATCTTTTACTACTTTAAAGTTAACATCTGCTTCTAAAAGAGCTAGACGAACTTCTCTCATCATTTCTTTCACATCGGCTTCAGAAACTTTTCCTTTGCCGCGGATTTTTTGCATTGTCTGTTGAAGTCGGTCGGCTAATCCTTCAAATGCCATATTGCCGCCCTCCTAATCTAATTTTTCGATAGCTTCAACAACTTGTTTCATTTCTTCATTCACATGCTCTTCTTCGCTGATTAGCTGTTTTAGCTTTGCAACAAGTCGCTGTCGCTCTTGAAACTTTTGAAGTAATACTAATTTTTCTTCATATTCTTCAAGCATCGCTTCAGTCCGTTTAATGTTATCATACACGGCTTGGCGACTTACATCAAATTCTTCCGCAATTTCACCAAGAGATAAATCATCTAGATAATAAAGCGACATATAACTTCTTTGTTTTTGCGTTAACAACGATTGATAAAAATCAAATAAATAGTTCATTCTCGTTGTTTTTTCGAGCATGTTGGATCATCCTTTGTTAAGTGATTTCCCTTTACATGAATTAGTTTACATGTAGTCCAAAAGAGTGTCAAGTTTTTTTCTTAACATCATATATTTTTTATAGAAAAAGAAGCGGAAATACCGCTCCTTTCGCTTATACTTCTTCTGTTTCTACTAAGTTCGCAAATAAACCATACACATATTGTTCTGGATCAAACTGTTGCAAGTCATCCATTTGCTCTCCTAATCCAACAAACTTCACTGGTACATCCATTTCGTTACGAATCGCTAATACAATACCACCTTTAGCAGTTCCATCTAACTTCGTTAAAACAATACCAGTTACATTCGTTGCTTCACGGAATGTTTTCGCTTGGCTTAAACCGTTTTGTCCTGTTGTTGCATCAATAACAAGTAATACTTCATGAGGAGCACCTGGTACTTCACGCTCAATTACACGCTTCACCTTCTCTAATTCTTTCATTAAATTTACTTTATTTTGCAAGCGTCCTGCTGTGTCACATAGTAATACATCTACCTTACGTGCTTTCGCAGCTTGTACAGCGTCATACATAACCGCCGCTGGATCAGATCCAGATCCTTGTTTAATCACTTCTACACCAACGCGATCGCCCCATACTTCTAATTGTTCAATCGCTCCAGCACGGAATGTGTCTCCTGCCGCTAATAGGACTGACTTACCTTCTGATTTAAACTTATGCGCCAGTTTACCAATTGTCGTCGTTTTTCCTACACCATTAACACCAACAAATAAAACAACCGTTAATTGGTCCTCTTGCATATTAATTTCGTTACTAAAATCGCTGTCGCCTTTGTAAATTCCTACTAGTTTTTCTGAAATAACAGCTTGTACTTCTTTTGGATCTTGAATGTTACGACGTTGTACTTCTTCTTTCAATTGGTCAATTAATTCCATTACCGTCGCAACGCCAACGTCTGCACCGATTAAGATTTCTTCTAACTCTTCGAAAAAATCTTCGTCCACTTTACGGTAACGATAAACTAAATCATTCACTTTATCCGCAAATGAATTTCTCGTTTTTTCTAATCCTTGTTTAAATTTCTCTGTAACTGTATCCGTTTGTTTTGAAATTTTTTCTTTTAGTTTTTTAAAAAAACTCATACTTTCCCATCCTTCCTATTCACTTGCAATAAGTTCTTCTCCGGCGTCTAAACGAACCGAAACAAGTTTAGATACCCCTGATTCTTGCATTGTTACACCGTACAACACATCAGACTCTTCCATTGTACCTTTTCTATGTGTAATTACAATAAACTGCGTCTCATTACTGAATTTCTTTAAATACTGTGCAAAACGAGCTACATTCGCCTCATCAAGGGCTGCCTCTACCTCATCTAGTACACAGAATGGTACTGGGCGTACTTTTAAAATACCAAATAAAAGCGCAATTGCTGTTAAAGCACGCTCTCCACCTGAAAGTAAACCTAAGTTCTGCAGTTTCTTCCCTGGCGGTTGTGCTACAATATCAATACCCGTATTTAGTAAATCCTCTGGATTAGTCATTACTAAATCCGCTCTACCGCCTCCAAATAATTCAGAGAATACCGATTGAAACTCCATTCTAATGCCTTCAAACGTAGTAGAAAAGCGTTTTTTCATTTCTTCATCCATTTCGGTAATAAGCTGGTGCAATGTCGCTTTCGCTTCTTCTAGGTCGTCTCTCTGCTCTAGTAAGAATGTATGACGCTCCGCTACACGTTCATATTCATCAATTGCCCCTAGGTTCACTGTACCTAACTCTTCTATAGATAATTTGATTAATTTTACTTTCTTACGCGCATCTTCTGCAGGCATTGTCATTGTATATTTTAGTTTTGCCGCTTCAAATGAAATCGTATATGTTTCACGTAAATGTTGTAATCTATTTTCCAACTCTACATCAAGTCGATTTATTCTCACTTCTTGATTTTTCAACATTTCAAGAATATATTTATGTTTACCTGTCGTTTCTTTCAAATTGCGCTCTAAATGTTCTACCCTCTCTTGCAACGATACACGTTGTTCACGACGAGAGCGAATTAATTCTGAAGTTTGATTACGATCATATGCTTTCTTCTCAATCATATTCGTAATTTGCTCTTCACCACTTGAATTAGATGTCATTTCTTGTTTTAAGAACGCTAAATCCTCTTTCGTTTTTACAAGTGTCGCATCCGTTTCTTCTTTTTCCTTCGTCAATCGTTCAACTTTTTCTTTTTGATTAAATAAGCGTTGTTGCTTTTCAGCTACCAGCACTTTTAACTCCGTCATTTCTTTTTGAACTTTTTCTTTCGAAGAATGTTGCTCACTTTTTTGTTTTGTTAAAGCTACAATTTTACTATCTAACTTAGTGATATCAGCTTGAAGATTCGTTAAAATCCCTTCTAACTCCTCTTTACGCCCTTGCATTTTTACTCGATCTTGTAAAAACCCTTCAATCTCTAAATCATAAATAGACAATCGATCATTAATACGATGTTCTTCTAATTCTAGACGATTAATCTCTTCTCTTAATTTCTGCTCATCTACACGATCTACTTCTACAGTTTGCCTTAGTTCGCGTATTTTCACTTCTTTTTCTTGAATCTCTTGTTTTACTGCTTTAACAAAGTTTTCTAACTTCATTGTTTTTTCTTCCATATCAGTTAACTTGCGAGTCCACTCTTCCAGTTCACGTTGGCGTCCTAATAAAGAAGATTTCGCTTGCTTTACCGCCCCACCAGTCATAGAACCGCCAGGATTCACTACATCACCTTCGATTGTTACAATGCGATAACGGTATTGCAGTTGTTTCGCCAACTCATTTGCTCCGCGTAAATCTTTCGCAACAATAACCGTACCTAATAAATTTGAAACTACATTTTCATATTTATTGTTGTACTGCACAAGTTCTGCCGCCACACCTACAAACGATGGGTGTTGATTTGCAATGCGTAATTGCTCAAATGATAAAGACCTGCTTTTAATAACAGCTTGCGGTAAAAACGTTGCACGTCCATGTTTATTTTGCTTTAAAAATGCTATCGCATTACGAGCATGCTCCTCTGTTTGTACAACAATATGCTGCATCGCTGCACCTAGAGCAATTTCCATTGCAACTTCGTATTCTTTCGGTACCGTTAACAGTTCCGCAACAGCACCCTCGATACCTTGCAACCTATTTTCTCTAGCTTTCAATACTTCACGTACACCTTGATAGAATCCAGAATAATCTTCTTGCATCTCTTCAAGCATTTCTTTTCGAGAACGTGCCTGTTGCACAAATTGATATGCTTGATACAGTTTTGTTTCATTTTCACTATACTGCGTCTTACATTTCCCAAGCGCCGCCTCTGTCTTCTGTATGTTTGAGAGAATGCCAGCTACTTTTTCTTTCGCTTGTTCGTAACTTTCTACAAGTTTCGTCTTTTTCGCTGTAATTTCCATACGCATTTCTACATATTTCGCATTCTCTTCATCTAGACGCTCGTTTTTAGACGTTTGCTGTTTAGATTGTTCTTCAATCATAGATAATTCATTACGATGACTAGCTTGTTGATTTAAAAGCTCAATATAGTCACCTTTTAAATTCTCAATCTGTTCCTCTAAATTGTCAGCAAAAGTAGCAAGCAGTTGCTCATTATCATGCAATTTTTGCTCCAACTCTTTTACTTCATTCACAAATTGCATTAAAGCTTCTGTACTTGACTCAATCTCACCATCGTAACTTTTAGTTTTCTCTGTTAATTCAACAATTAACTGCTCAAGTTGCGCACAATGCGTCGTAGCATTTTGCTTTCTCTCTTTTAACAACTCGCGCTGCCCTTCAAGTTTTTCTAGCTCTTTACTAGAAAGAAGAAGTACTTCTTGCAACGAGTCTACAGACTCATCTACCGCTTGTAATTGTCCTCGTAATTCCTCAAGCTCTTCTTCACTTTTTTGTAAATTCGTTGACATTTTAGCTTCTTCGTTTTTATTATGCCCAAACTGATTTCGAAGCGCTTCCCATTTCTCGTGCAATTCTTCAATTTCATGGACAATAAGCGCAGCTTCTACTTTCTCTAATTCTTCTTTATTCTCAAGATAATCTTTCGCAATAGAAGCTTGTCTTTCTAAAGGTTCTACTTGACTACTTAATTCATGAATTATATCTTGTACACGATTTAAGTTTTCTTGTGTTTCTGCTAATTTCCCTTCAGCTTTCTTTTTGCGAAGTTTGTATTTTAGCACGCCTGCCGCTTCTTCAAATACACCTCGACGCTCTTCTGACTTACTACTTAAAATCTCTTCCACTTTCCCCTGGCTAATAATTGAAAAAGCTTCTCTTCCCATACCAGAGTCCATAAATAAATCGATAATATCTTTCAATCTACATGATTGTTTATTAATATAAAAATCACTATCACCTGAACGAGATACACGACGTGTTACACACACCTCATTGTATTCAATTGGTAAACGTTGATCTTCATTATTTAAAGTTATTGTTACTTCAGCAACATTAACCGCTCTCCTCGTATCACTGCCTGCAAAAATAATATCCTCCATCTTTGCACCACGTAATGATTTTGCAGATTGTTCACCAAGTACCCAGCGAATTGCATCAGTAATATTACTTTTCCCGCTTCCATTAGGTCCTACTACAGAAGTTACACCTGGGACAAAATCAACAGATACACGCTCAGCAAAAGACTTAAACCCTGCTATTTCTAATCTTTTTAAAAACACGAAAGGCCTTCCTCCTATTCTCCGTCGTTATAAATGTTCTCTATACAAAAACAAGTATTATACGGATTTACCTTCTTTTTCATTATAAACAAAAAGAAAGTTTCATTCTATGCACAAGGAATCCCCCTCATTCAAAGGGGGATTCCTTATAGTTGTTCTTTTAATTTTTTCAATGCTTCTGCAGCAGCTTGTTGCTCTGCTTCTTTTTTCGACTTACCACTACCAAGACCTAAAGCTACGTTATTTAACGTAACACGTGACACAAATTCTCGATTGTGAGCTGGTCCTTTTTCTTGCAAAATTTGATACTCAACATTGCCACTGCCATCACGCTGAATCAATTCTTGCAACTGACTCTTATAATCCATCACATGAGAAAAAGCACCCTCATTAATTTTCGGATATACAATTTCTTTTAAGAATTCCCAAACTGTTTCTAGCCCTTGATCAAGATAAAGGGCACCAATAAACGCTTCAAAGACATCCGCTAATAAAGCTGGTCGTTCACGTCCACCTGTCATTTCTTCACCTTTTCCTAATAAAACAAGGCTACCAAATGACAATTCGTTCGCAAAACGAACAAGAGATGGCTCACATACAATAGCTGCACGTAGTTTTGTTAACTCTCCTTCGCTCATTGTCGGATATTTTTGAAACAGATACTGCGATACAGTCAGTTCCAATACTGCATCTCCAAGAAATTCAAGACGCTCATTATCTTCATGCGGTTTTTTTCGATGCTCATTCACATACGATGAATGCGTAAATGCTTGAATCAATAATTTTTCATCTGTAAACGTAATACCTATCTTTTCTTGAAACACTTTAAATGCTTCACGATATTTTGTTTCGTATTTTTTTTCTCTATATTTTCGGTACGGCATAGGTCCCTCCAGATATAAGCCAGAAAGCCCCGCTAAAAAACGGGACTTCACTTAAGCATTATAGATGACTCTCTATGTAAGTCACAGCATCGCCAACAGTAGCAATCTTTTCAGCATCTTCATCAGAAATTTCCATTTCGAATTCATCTTCTAATTGCATTACAAGTTCTACTACATCTAGGGAGTCTGCTCCTAAATCTTCCTTGAAGCTTGCAGCTGGTACTACCTCAGTCTCTTCTACTCCTAAACGATCAACGATGATTTTTGTTACGCGCTCTAAAACATCTGCCATTCCATTCACCTCCCCTCAAATATTATATTAAATATTGACCAAAAAAACTAGGTGAAATCGATTCTTTTATTACATTACCATACCGCCATCAACATTTAACGTTTGACCTGTAACATATTTGCTTTGATCAGAAGCAAAAAACGTTACAGCATTCGCGATATCTTTCGCTTCACCAAATTGAGCAGCTGGAATAACTTTTAACATTTCGGCTTTAATATTCTCATCTAGTACATCCGTCATATCAGTCGCAATAAAGCCCGGCGCAATTGCATTCACTGTAATATTTCGACTTGCTAACTCTTTTGCAGATGTTTTTGTTAATCCAATAACACCCGCTTTAGCAGCAACATAGTTAGCTTGTCCTGGGTTTCCTATAACACCAACAACCGAAGCGATGTTTATAATTCTACCGTGACGTTGACGCATCATATAACGAGATACTGCTTTTGTACATAAGAATACACCTTTTAAGTTTGTATTAATAACTGTATCCCATTCTTCTTCTTTCATACGCATTAATAAATTATCTTTCGTTACACCAGCATTATTTACAAGAATATCAACTTGTCCAAATGTATCTACTGTTTGTTTCACCATATTTGTAACATCATCAGCATTTGCAACATCTGCTCTTACCGCAATTGCATCAGAACCTAATTTTTCAATTTCATCTACTACTTCATTTGCTTTTTGTTCATTACCAGCATAATTTACTACTACATTTGCCCCTTGTTTCGCTAAATCAATCGCAATCGCGCGACCAATTCCACGTGAAGCGCCAGTTACTAATGCTACCTTCCCTTTTAACATCAGTTTTCTCCTCTCAAATTTGAAATGGTATCTTTTAATGTCTCTTCATCGTATATCGCATATGCTTTTACTGATGAATCAATTGACTTCATAAGTCCAGCAAGTACTTTTCCAGGTCCAATTTCAATAAATGTATCTACTCCCTGGTTCACCATATATTCAATAGACGGGTACCATAATACAGGCGAATAAAGCTGTTCGATTAACTTTTCTTGAATGTCTGCACCACGTGTAATAACTTCCGCCGTAACATTTGCAATAACAGGAATATTCGTGTCATGAATTGTAATTTCATTTAAAACACTTTGGAACTTCTCAGCTGCCGGCTTCATAAGTGAAGAATGGAATGGCCCACTTACTTTTAGTGGAATCGCTCTCTTTGCACCATTTTCTTTCGCTCTTTGAGAAGCAACCTCTACGCCTTGCTTCGTTCCAGAAATCACAATTTGCTTCGTACTATTCATATTAGCGATTTGCACTGCATATCCTTCACTTGTTACTTCTTCTGTAACTTGTTTCAGCATATGTGGGTCAGCACCTAATATAGCTGCCATTGCGCCTTCCCCGCCCGGAACAGCTTCTTCCATATATTCGCCACGTTTCCTTACAGCATATACAGCATCTTCAAAAGTTAATGCACCAGCTGCTACAAGAGCACTATATTCACCTAAACTATGACCAGCGACAAAGTCAGGTGTAATGTCATACTCTTTCAAAGCTGTCAAAATAGCAAAACTCGTTGTTAATAATGCAGGCTGCGCATTTGTTGTTAATGTAAGCTTTTCCTGCGGTCCTTCAAAAATCACTTCTGAAAGTGAATCTTCCAACACCTCATCTGCTTTTGCAAACACTTTTGCAACCTCTTTATTATTCTCTGCTAATTGTTTACCCATTCCAACTGCCTGTGAACCTTGGCCCGGAAAAAGAAATGCTATTTTTCCCATTTCAAATCCTCCTCTTATTGGAGTGACTCTTTCTCCATTACGCTTGAAATCGTAGGAATTACTTCTTTCGCTACCATTTCTCTCGTTTGACGAATCGCACTAAATATCGACTGATCATTAGAAGAACCGTGAGCCTTAATGACAGGTGCTTTCAATCCAAATAATGCAGCTCCTCCATACTCCGAATAATCCATTTTATCTTTTAATACCATAAGTTTTGGCTTTAATACCGCCGCTGCTAATTTGCTCGTAAATGAACTCATTAACTGTTCTTTCAACATAGAGAATAGCGCAAGTGCTGTTCCCTCTAATGATTTCAACGCTACATTCCCTGTAAAACCATCACATACAACAACATCTGCTACACCTTGCAATAAATCTCTTGATTCAACGTTCCCCACGAAATTAATTGGCGCATCTTTAAGCATTGCAAATACTTGCTTTGAAAGCTCGTTTCCTTTTCCATCCTCTGTTCCAACGTTTAATAGTCCAACGCGAGGATTTTCAATTCCTCTTACCTTCTCAGCATAAACAGATCCCATTACTGCATATTGATATAAATGAATTGGTTTTGCATCAACATTTGCTCCAACATCTAACATAACAAAACCTTTTCCATCTACAGTTGGCATTGTAGGCGATAAAGCTGGTCTCTCAATTCCTTCCATACGACCGACTACAAATAATCCAGCTGCCATTAAAGCTCCTGTACTACCTGCGGATATACAAGCGTCTGCTTCTCCATCCTTTACTTGTTGTGCCGCAAGCACCATTGAAGCTTGTTTTTTTCGACGAACCGCTCTTACTGGTTCCTCCGTTGATTCTATTTTTTCGTCTGTATGAAGAATAGTAATTCGTTCATCACTCGTTAAGTATTGACGAATTTCCTCTTCTTTCCCTACTAACGTAATATGTAAATCAGAATATTCCTTAATAGCTTTCATTGCCCCTAATACTACAGCCTTTGGAGCGTGATCTCCGCCCATTGCATCTATTGCGATTTTCATAAGTTGTTACCTTCCTCACTATAATTACTAGATCGATACATTTCAAAAGTGCCTGTAAAAACAAGTTCTTCTCCAACGAAGCTACGCACTTTGACAACCGTCCGTCCTTTATCATTCTCTACATCTTCAACGCGCGCTTTTGCAACAACACGCTCTCCTAATTTTACAGGGCGAATGTATCGAATGGTAGACTTTGCAGTTAAAGCTAATTCTTCATCAATAACCGCAACAGCTAGTGAGTTTGCTTGCGCAAACAGATGATGCCCACGAGCGATTTGATTTCTTTTAAATACATGTTCTATCTTTACTTCAAAGATAGAGATTGCATGTCTATCTAATTCAATATCAATAATTTCTCCAACAACCTCTTCTAACGGTAAAGATTTCACATCTTCTTCATGTTGCTTTGTAGCTACATGTTTAATTCTCTCTCTTAATTCAGGAATAGACAATTCCATACGATCAAGTCGTACCGTTTGTATACTCACTTGAAATTTTTCCGCTAAATCTTCATCCGTAATAAAAGGATTTGATTCGATTGTTTGTTGTAATAACTCTTGTCTTTCTTTTTTACTTCTTCTTTTTTTCATACCGCACCATCCATTTTTATGACTAGGTACTAACAGTAGTATATAATCATTAAAAGTAGAATGCAACAAAAACTTTTGTTGACTCCCTTTAATCGAGCTTCTCTCCTTGGAACACACCTGTCCCATCAAGATACGTACGCAAGGCAGCATACTGATTATTGTGCCAAAACGCTTCTGAATCTACTAGTATCGCCGCATCTTGCCTTGCCGTTTCTAACGCTCGATAATCATGTACCATGTCAGCAACCTTAAATTCTGGTAAACCACTTTGCTTACTCCCAAAGAAATCTCCAGGACCTCGTAATTCTAAATCTTTTTCTGACAATACAAATCCATCATTTGTTTCAGTCATTATGCGCATTCTTTCTTTCCCTGTTTCTGATTTAGGGTCTGCTATTAATAAACAATATGATTGTTCACTACCACGGCCGACACGCCCTCTAAGCTGATGAAGCTGCGATAAACCGAAACGTTCTGCATCATAAATAACCATTACAGTCGCATTCGGTACGTTCACACCTACTTCAACAACTGTTGTCGATACAAGAATTTGTACTTTATTTTCACTAAACTGTCCCATTATCTCTTCTTTTTCCTGAGACGATAATCTCCCATGCATCAATCCAACTTGGCATTTCCCTTGGTAATGATGCGTCAGCATACTATGTAAGTCGATAGCATTTTGCACATCAAGTTTCTCAGATTCTTCAATTAGAGGACAAATAACGTATGCCTGTCTTCCTTTTTTTATCTCCTTTTCAACGAAACCGAGAACGCGATCTAACATATCATGTTTTGCCCAGTATGTTTCAATCACCTTTCTACCTGCTGGCATCTCATCGATTATCGAAACATCCATCTCTCCAAATGCAGTAATTGCAAGCGTACGCGGAATTGGTGTCGCTGTCATAAATAATACATCTGGACTTTCACCTTTCTCCCGTAAAACTCGGCGCTGCGCTACACCAAATCGATGCTGTTCATCTGTAATAACGAGACCCAACCTATGAAATATAACTTCATCTTGAATTAAGGCATGCGTTCCAACAAGAATATCTATTTCTCCTTGTTCTAACTTCGCTAAAATTTCTCGACGTCTCGCCCCTTTAACAGAACTTGTTAACAGTTCCACCTTCATACCAAAATGCGAAAACGTTTCAGCAAGCGACTGATAATGTTGCTCAGCTAAAATTTCTGTAGGAACCATTAAAGCACCTTGATAATGAGCTAATTTCGATGCATAAAGACCAATCGCAGCAACAACTGTTTTCCCAGAACCAACGTCACCTTGCAATAGTCGGTTCATCCGATAAGGAGATGTCATATCTTTCAAAATTTCATCTACAACTCGGCGCTGCGCACCCGTTAATGGAAACGGCAGTGCATCGATAAATTCTTGTAATTCTGCTGACGGAATCTCTTTCTTCGTCCCTTTTGAATTTTCCCTCTCCATTTTCCGGAGCGTTTGCATTTTCAGCTGAAATAAGAAAAATTCTTCATATACAAAACGGCGACGCGCTTGCTTCAAATCTTCCTGTCCTACCGGAAAATGCAATGCCCTGAGCGCTTCATATCTTGGTAATAATTTATATCGCCCTAACAAACCATCCGGTAACACTTCGACTATAGAATCTCCATATTCCTTTAACGCTTGAGCAATAAAACGACGCATCTGTTTTACTGTAAGTTTCCCCTTTACTGAATAAACAGGTTCCACTTCTTGTTGACGTACAACCGGTCCAAAATGAAGTTCTGATACAGCAATTGTTTGACGATGTTGATCCCATTTACCAGTAATCGTTATCGTTTCATCTAACTTTAATTTTTGCTTATAGTAAGGCCTATTAAAACATACCGCCGTAATTAAATAACGACCGACGAGAACACGAACTGTTAAACGCGATTTCTTCTTACCATAATATTGCAGCAAAGGAGCACTATGAACCTTCCCTTCAACCGTTACACGTTCATCATGCTTTACTTCAGCAAGATCTTTCATCGCATAATCTTCATAACGGTACGGAAAATGTTCTAATAGATGAGAAACTGTATAAATACCCATCTCATGTAGTAACTCAGATGTTTCTCCTCCAATCCCCTTTACATCCGTAACAGGAACTTGTACAACATCATTCAAGATTCTCACACCCCGTCACATTATTTTCTTTATTGCATTTTATTTGAGTACCAATTAGCATCTGTAATCGCTCTCTTTCACCTTATATATTCTATCATAGGCATTCTAAGAGAAACTACTCAAATCCCTTATATAAAACAAGTAAAAAAGAGCCTCACTATTAGCAGCAAGGCTCTTTTCTCTCTTCAATATGCTAGCCTTTTGAATAAAAACTAGTAATAAACTTCATATTACTACTTCTTATCCATTAGCAAGTAAGTAATCCATTTATTTTCAAAACGAATCTTATCTTATTCTACAGAGAAGATGAAAGAATACACTGGTTGGTTTCCAGCATGTACTTCTACTTCTGCATCTTCAAATTTCTCTTCTACAAATTCAACTAACTCCGCTACTTCTTCATCAGTTGCATCTTCCCCTTGTAGAATCGTTACGATTTCAGAATCTTCATCAATAAGCGCTTCTAGTAATTGCTTCGCAGCTCCTACTTTTTCAGCATTTGTAGATACAATTTTCCCATCTGCAATACACATGAAATCATCTTTTTGAATTGCTACACCATCAATTTCCGTATCACGTACAGCATACGTAATTTGACCTGTTTTCACATGAGATAAAGCTTCTTGCATGTTTTCTTCATTCTCTTCTAACGTTCCAACTGGGTTAAATGCTAACATTGCTGCCATACCTTGAGGAACTGTTTTCGAACGAACAACAATAACTTCTTGATCTACAACTGATGCCGCTTGTTCTGCTGCCATTACAATATTTCCGTTATTCGGTAAAATAATGATTTTTTCAGCATTTGCTTCTTCAATTACCTTTACGATATCCTCCGTACTTGGATTCATCGTTTGACCACCTTCGATAACTTTCGTTGCGCCGATGCTCTCAAATAAAGTTTTAATACCAGATCCCATAGCTACAGTTACGATACCATATGGTTGTTTTTCTTTCGATTGAGCTGGTTGCTCAGGAACCATAGTAGGTTCATCTAACAAAGCAGTATGCTGTTCACGCATATTTTCTACTTTAATCTTAATTAAACTACCGTATTTTTGCCCGTAGTTCATAGCGTCTCCAGGATGTTCTGCATGGATATGAACTTTTACAATTTCATCATCAGACACAACTAGTAGAGAATCACCATATACACTAATATCTTCACGGAATTTTTGTTCAGAGAAATTATGCTCTTTCACCTTTTCAGCCTCTAATTTCACCATGAACTCTGTACAATATCCATACTTAATATCTTCTGTACTCAATTGGCTTTGTACACTACGGTGATGTTCTGCGCGTACCATTTCATTCATAGATGGTTGCGTCGGTGCATCAGAAGAAATCGTTTCTCCTTTTAAGTCAGCTAAAAACCCTTCGTATACCACTACAAGACCTTTACCACCGCTATCTACAACGCCAACTTGTTTTAATACAGGTAATAAATCTGGCGTACGATTTAACGATGCGTTTGCTTCTTTCACAACGTCTTCCATAAACAAAACAAAGTCGCGCTGTTTTTTCGCAACTGTTACTGCATATTTACCCGTTTCTCTTGCAACCGTTAAAATCGTTCCTTCAATCGGTTTCATAACCGCTTTATAAGCCGCCTCTACTCCAGCTTCTAGTGCTGCAGCAAAATCAACTGTTGTTAATTCTTCTTTTTGTTCAATGGATTTAGAGAAACCACGGAACAACTGAGATAAAATAACTCCAGAGTTACCACGAGCTCCCATTAATAATCCTTTGGCTAAACTTACGCCGACTTTACCAGCATGCTGTGAAGGATTTGCTTTCACTTCACGCGCACCTGAAGTCATAGATAAGTTCATGTTTGTACCGGTATCGCCATCTGGAACTGGAAATACGTTTAATGCATCAACAAGCTGAACATTATTTGTTAAATTATTCGCTCCTTGCATGATCATTTGTGATAAACGTTTTCCATCAATTTTTTGAATTGACACAGATTTTCCTCCTTAATGCACATTACAAGTTTATTACTTTAACTCCTTGTACGTAGATGTTTACAGAATCTACTGCTAGTCCTACAGTTTGATCTAATGTATATTTCACTTTCGTCTGCACATTATGTGCCACTTCTGAAATTTTCGTACCATAGCTCACAATAATATACATATCAATATGTACTTCATCTTCATCTTTACGAACAATAACACCTCTAGTGAAGTTTTCTTTTCGTAAAATGTCTGTTAATCCATCTTTTAACTGATTTTTTGATGCCATACCTACGATACCGTAGCAATCTACCGCGGCACCTCCAGCAATTGTTGCAATTACATCTGTACTAATATCAATTTGACCGTACTTCGTTTTAATTTCAATTGACATCTCGTTTCCCCCTTCATAAATGGTGAAAGTGAGCTAGACTACTTTAGTTACTATCATATAATCTTTTTAAAGAAAATTCCATCGTTCTTTCTTTTCACTCTCATATTTTATGTTTTAAATTACACTTTTTTATGATGAGCAAAATAGTCCATTGTTATTATACAACATGTACCACTATAATATGTCAAGCAATTTTTATGGATTTCAACTTTTCTTCATTGACATATAGTGTCAAGTAAATTTTCTTGATTTCTTTTTTCTACGGTGTTGCATTCTCTTTTTAGTTGTGTTAAATTATAGTAGTGTTTTTAGCATCGCATAAAAGACTAACATTGAAAAATTACGTATGGTAAGGTATCAAGGGAGGGAAATATAAATGGCTCGTGTTTGTGCTATTACTGGAAGAAAAGCTCGTTCTGGTAACTCTCGTTCTCACGCAATGAACGCTACAAAACGTAAGTGGGGCGCTAACCTTCAAAAAGTTCGCGTACGCATCGACGGAAAAGTTCAACGTGTTTACGTTTCTGCTAGAGCATTAAAATCTGGCAAAATCGAACGTGTTTAATAATAAAAAAAAGAGCCGATAGGCTCTTTTTTTACTATAACAATGGAAAAAGCACCGGTGATAGGTGCTTTTTTTAATCTTTTTTGAAGGTATTTAACATTGCACGAACAATTCCACCAAGAAATTTAGGTAACTTAATTGTATAAAATCTCATGGTTTCCCTCCTAATCCCCATTACTCCACTTGGTCACTATATGATGTAAGGAGCAAAATTGTTTCTTCAATCAGTGCTTCTTATCAACATTAATATGCCAGAAGTAAATGAAAAAGTACCTTTTTCCTCAACGAGTTCGTTACTAATACAAAGTGTTGATCCCCACTCTATTGTTTTATTAGTAAGCGGGTACTTAAAACCAAACAATGTAATCCCTTCCACTATTTCAGTAACTGGTACAAAAGATACATAAGGAAAGTTTTTATTTTCTTCAATTATATGTGTACCCACTTTTTTAACTGTTATTTCATTTTTATTGTCCACAATACACATTTCTATCTCTACTTCTAACCCTTTTAAAAGCATCTGTATATTTGCCAAACCGTGATCAAGCCTTCCACCGGTAGCACCAAAAATACGAATTAGTGCCGGCTTCTGTCCTAATGCCCAGTTAATTGCAATTTCTAAATCCGTTTGATCTTTTTCTCGCGGAACAATATGTAATTCGTTCGTTTGCTGTCCCATCCATACTAATTCTTCTTCAGTAACTGAATCGTAATCTCCAAACGCAACAGCCGGTGTAATCCCTTTCTTTAATAGACGGTATACTCCCCTATCAACCGCTGCCCACACTACTTCCTCATTCTCATATCGAGCAAAATCTGCACAATATTCCGAAGGTCCTCCTGCCAAAATATGAATAATCATTTTTTCTTCCCCTTCCATTGTAAAAAGGCAATCTGCCATTCGGTAGATTGCCTTTTTACATATTTTTACCCTATCCTATAAATACCTTACTAGGATAAAAGTTCATCACTACCCACGAATTACGCGAATTGCTTCACCGCGGTCTTTTTGATTGTATACTGCTGACCCAGCTACAAGTACATTTGCTCCTGCTTCCACACAAAGCTTTGCTGTTTCAGCGTTTACACCACCATCAACTTCAATTTCTACTTCTAGATTGCGCTCTTTCACCATGTCTGCAACTTGTTTAATTTTCGGTAATACAGAATGGATAAACTTCTGTCCACCAAATCCAGGGTTTACTGTCATAAGTAATACCATATCTATATCTTCTAATACATGCTCAATTGCTGAAACTGGCGTATGTGGATTTAATACAACGCCCGCTTTAATACCATGAGATTTAATTAACTGAATTGTACGATGTAGATGCGGACACGCCTCTACGTGAACAGTAATAATATCCGCTCCCGCTTGTGCGAAAGTCGGGATATAGTTATCAGGATTTTCAATCATTAAATGTACATCTAATGGTAATGATGTAATCGGACGGATTGCTTCTACAATTAACGGTCCAATCGTAATATTTGGTACGAAATGTCCATCCATTACGTCAACGTGAATGTAATCCGCTCCACCCTTTTCTACATCTTTAATCTCTTCCCCTAATTTTGAAAAATCTGCTGATAAAATCGATGGTGCAATTTTAATCATAACTAATACCTCGGCCTTCTCTCTCTAATTTCTTCTACGAATTGTTTATAGTTCTTATAGCGATATTCTGTAATCTTCCCTTCTTCAACCGCAGCTTTCACCGCACATTTCGGTTCAGAAAGATGTGTACACCCTCTAAATTTACAGTATTGGCTCGCTTCTTTCAACTCTGGAAAACAATATGTAAGATCTTCTACTTCTATATCAATGAAATCTAGTGAACTAAACCCCGGTGTATCTGCTACTAGTCCACTCCCAATTGCAATTAATTCTACGTGTCTTGTCGTATGCTTCCCGCGTCCTAAATGGGAGGAAATATCATTTGTTTTCAGCTCTAATTCTGGACGTAGCACATTAAGCATTGAAGATTTCCCCACACCAGATTGACCCGCAACGACAGAAACACAATTTTCTAAGTATGGTTTTAATATATCAATACTTTCTGACGTATTAATAGAAGTAAATAAAACATCATAACCCATCTCACGATAATCATTCGCATAAGCTTCAACAGTTGCTTTCATCTTTTCATCTACTAAATCCATCTTGCTAATACAAATAATTGGCTTAATGTTATGATATTCAATCAGCACTAAAAATCGATCTAACAGTCCAGGATTAAAATCTGGTTCTACTGCAGAGAACACAAGGATCGCTTGATCGACATTAGCAATAGGAGGTCTAACAAGTTCATTTTTTCGATCAAACACTTCAAGCACATAACCATCAGTTGGATTATCTGCCTGAAAAACAACTTGGTCTCCTACAAGTGGTGTAATTTTATTTTTTCTAAATACACCTCGTCCACGACATTGCGTAACCCCTTCTTCATGCTGCACGTAATAAAACCCACTTAAAGCTTTTATAATTTTTCCTTCTGGCATAGAATTCTCCTTTTTTGTATAAGGTGATGCTGAATTTAAAAATGAATGGATTTAAATTTTCTAAATAACGATTTCAAAACCTACCATATATACTTTCGCTAATATACATTAAATTTCCCATTAAATGCAAAAAAATATTTACAGCTGCATCACTTTACTAGCTTTTTGAATCATATATTATTGCCTGCTATACCGTCCACTTTGTAGACAGCATAACAGGCAATAATAATAAGTAGACTTTCACTATTATTGAGTTGGATATGGTACTTCTTTATCAATAATCGTTACTCCATCTCGTACAATTTTATAGTGTCCCTTTGAACCCTCTTGAATTACAAATTCTAAAGAAATAGTCGCTGATTCAGTAATTGTTCTCGTTTCAACCGGTCTATCCATTTTTTGCTGCATGTCTTCTTTATAAATTTCTATTGTTTGCGGCTTTTTTTCACCTGTTACAGCAGGCTCATATGGGATAGAGATATTGTCCAATTTTACCGTTTTAGTCACTTTAGGCTTTTGACCATCAGAGATAATAATAGTTACTTTATCTCCCTCTTTTAATGGTGTACCTGGTTTTGGAAATTGCGAAATTACAAGTCCTTTTTCGACTGTATCTGAATACTCTCGTTTTATATCTGACGTTAGTTTTCTCTCATTCAAATAACCAGTTACACTATTTTCAGTCCACCCCGAAAAGTCACCTGGTCTAATTTGATAAGGACCTTTACTTACCCAGATTTTCAGTTCTTGCTCCGCTTCTATAACCATTTGATCAGGCGTCGGAATTTGCTCTACAATTTCACCTTTCGGCTTATCATTTTCAATATAATTTACTGTAACTTGTTTATATTTTTCTTCTAACTCAGCTTTTACACTCTCAAAGTTTTGCCCTGTGAAATTCGCCATCTTACTTTTCTTTTTCCCACCTGATTGATAGATAGTAATTTTAGCGTTTTCTTTTACGACTCTTCCTGCTACAGGGTCCGTTTTTATTACATCCCCAACTTCAACATCATCTGTATATACAATATTAGGCTCCGTCACCTCAAAGCCCTTTTCTACTAATGTATTTACAGCTGTCGTGTATTTCATACCAGCCACATCAGGAACTTTCACATCTTTCGGAATAAATAATCCTGGAATAACCGTAAGCGCTAATGTTATTCCTATTGCTAAAAATAAAAATGTTGAAATTAAAACTTTAAGCCACTTGTTACTCCGTTTTTTCTTCTTATCTAACTCAGCTGCTTCTGCTCTTATCGGTTCTTCCACCTTACTCCCTTTTAAAACAATCGTTTCATCACTTACATTTTCAAATAATTGTTCTTGTTGAATAATTGGAATCGCTTTCGTCGCTTCCATATCTTCTGGTATGTAAAACGGTTGCTCATTTATCCTCTCTGGATATAGCGCAGTTTCAATATCTCGCTTCATCGCATTGGCAGATTGATATCGATGGAACGGATCTTTTGCAGTTGCTTTTAATATAATATTTTCAACACTTTGTGGAATATTTTCATTCCATCTTTTTGGTGATGGGATTTCACTTTGTAAATGTTTTAAAGCTATAGCAACAGCAGATTCGCCAGAAAACGGTTGTCTTCCTGTTAACAATTCAAACATAACTATCCCAAGAGAATAGATATCTGATTGTTTATTTGCTATCCCGCCACGTGCCTGTTCTGGTGATAAATAATGGACTGAACCGAGCACTGAATTTGTATGTGTAATTGTTGTTGCACTTGTAGCTGTCGCAATTCCAAAATCTGTTACTTTTATTATTCCATCAGCTCGAATTAAAATATTGTGCGGCTTTATATCACGATGCACAATTTCAAAATGATGGGCGTGTGCCATAGCGGATGTTAACTGCTCCATAATATCAAGAGCTTCTCCTATAGGTAACATCCCTCGCTCAATTATGTATTGCTTCAATGTTTGCCCTGGTACATATTCCATGACAAGATAGTATATACCATCTTCTTCTCCGACATCATACATATTCACAATATTTGGATGCGACAACGTTGTAACAGACTGCGCTTCTCGATGGAAACGTTTAATAAACTCTTCGTTATTTGAGTAGTCGAGTCTTAATATTTTTACCGCTACATCTCGGCCAAGTATATCATCATGAGCTAAATATACATTGGCCATTCCGCCACCACCAATCATTTTCAGCAGCTTATAACGGTCATTTAAGCGTTTTCCAATCAGCACGTTGCACTTCACCTACTTTCGTTTGTCGAACCCGCATAATCAATAAGAACAAGTGTGATATTATCTTCTCCACCGCGATCATTTGCCAATTGAATGAGACACTGCCCTTTACCTTCAAGCTGTTCATTTAACTGTAAAATTTGTCGCATATCATCAATAGAAACTTTGTTTGATAACCCATCAGAGCAAAGAAGTAATTGATCATCTTCCTCAATCACCAACGTTTTAACATCTAACCCAACTTTTTCTTCTGTTCCTAATGCTCTTAATAACACATTCTTTTTCGGATGATACTCTGCGTCTTCCTTTGAAATTTCACCATGTTTCACAAGCTCATTTACAAGCGAATGATCTTCCGTTACTAGCGTCATTTCTCCTTCTGATACCATATAGCAACGACTATCTCCTATATGCCCTATTGTCACAAAGCTTGGTGTACAAACAGCTATTATAAGCGTTGTTCCCATACCATTACATTCTGCATTTTGCTGAGCATATTCATATATACGCTCATTAATAATCCCAACACTAGTATGTAACCATTGTTCTACTTTTTTCGGCTCATTCATATTATGTGTTTGCTTCCAATAATCATGGAATAATTGAATGGCCATCGAGCTAGCTACATCACCAGCTCGATGACCTCCCATTCCATCTGCTACTACCGCTAATACATTTCCATCTAAATTGTGAAAAACTCCTGCACTATCTTCATTATGTTGACGAACTTTTCCTTTATCCGATAGAAATACGGCTTTCATCTCGTCACCTCGTCTCTTCTTTGCGCTCCTTCGCACGCAACTGACCGCAGGCTGCATCAATATCATGACCTTGTTCACGGCGAATCGTTACATTCACTCCACGATCTTTTAACGTTTTTTCGAACAAGAAAATTTGTTCACGTGGCGTACGTACATAATCACGTTCAGGTACGTAGTTTACCGGAATCAAGTTCACATGACATTTTACACCTTTTAAGAGCGCAGCAAGCTCTTCAGCATGCTCTACTTGGTCATTTTCTCCTCCAAATAATCCATATTCAAAAGTAATACGACGCCCTGTTCTATTTACATAGTATTTAATAGCTTCCATTAAATCTGGTAATTTATAAGCACGGTTAATCGGCATTAATTTTGAACGTAATTCTGAGTTTGGAGCATGCAATGAAATCGCAAAATTAATTTGTAGATCTTCTTCAGCAAACTTATAAATTTTCGGGATAATTCCACTCGTCGAAACAGTCATATGTCTCGCACCAATATGAAGTCCTTTTTCATGGTTAATGATGCGTAAGAATCCCATTAAATTATCATAGTTATCAAATGGTTCTCCAATCCCCATAACAACAAGAGAACTTACACGTTCTTCTGTTTCATCAAGCGCACGCTGAACTTCTACTACTTGCGCTACGATTTCTCCAGCTTCTAGGTTTCGCTTTAATCCACCAAGTGTCGAAGCACAGAACGTACACCCAATACGACAACCAACTTGCGTTGTTACACAAATGGAATTTCCATATTCGTGTCGCATTAATACCGTTTCAATAGAATATCCGTCATATAATTGGAATAAGAATTTAATTGTTCCATCCGAAGACGTTTGTTTTACTAACGTTTTTAAAGTAGTAATATCAAAGGAATTCGACAATTTATCACGCAATCCTTTAGAAAGGTTTGACATATCCTCATAATTTTTTACACGTTTTTTATATAACCAATCAAAAATTTGTCCAGCACGGAACTTCGGTTCTCCTTGTTCCTTTAACCAATCTTGCATTTCATGAAGTTGTAAAGAGTAAATTGATGGTTTCTTCGTTTCTAAATTTTTCTTTTGTTTTCTTACAGTCGTTTCCATGATGCTACACCTTCTTCCTTAAACAAGCAATATAAAAGCCATCCGTCGCAAAATAATGCGGTAAAATTTGCACTTGACCTTCATCAATATACGGAGTTAATTTTTCTGGCATACGCTCTTTAAGCGTAGTATCCCATTCAAATTCAGGATGTTCTTGTAAAAATTTCTCTATTACTTGTTCATTTTCTATTTTCTCAATTGTGCACGTACTATAAACAAGACGACCGCCTTGTTTTAATAATGGTGCTATTTTTTCTAGTATTGCAATTTGAATCGTCGATAATCTTTCACTATCGCCTTTATCTTTTCCTAACTTAATATCAGGTTTACGTCTAATTACACCAAATCCAGAACACGGTGCATCTACCAATATTTTATCAAACGTTTCATTTGCAAAGTGCTCTTGCACTTTTCTAGCATCTAGCGCTTTAGTTTCGACATTTTCTAGACCAAGTCGCTCTGCTTGCTGTTTAATTAAACGTACTTTGTGTGCATGTAAATCAAGGGACATGACCTTACCAGTTCCCTTTAATCGTTCCGCGATATGCGTTGTTTTTCCGCCTGGAGCAGCACAACTATCAAGAACTGCATCTCCCGTATTCGGTTCTAAAGCGCGTGCTACAAGCATAGAACTTTCATCTTGAATAGAAAGAAATCCTTTTTTGAACGCTTCTGTATGCGCTACATTTCCTCTTTCAATCTGAATAGCATCATCTGATAAGTCACCACGTTTTGCTTCTATACCTTCACTTGCTAACAACTCAATCGCTTCTTCTACAGTTACCTTATCAACATTCACACGCGCTGTTGGTACAGGGGGTAACATGTTTACTTCGCACATTTTTTCTGCAGTTTCTAAACCGTATTCTGAAGTCCACTCTTGGACAAGCCAAACTGGATGACTTGTTGTAATTGCAAGACGTTCTACTGGATCCTTGATTTCATCTACAGAAGGTACACCTTCTCTCTGAATCGAACGTAATACACCGTTCACCATACCAGCAATTCCTTTATGCCCGCGACGCTTTGCAATCTCAACCGCTTCATGAATAGCCGCTCTTTCTGGCACTCGGTCTAAATAAATCATTTGATATAAAGATAAGCGAAGCAATACTCTTACCCACGCCTCAACCTTCTTTTTTAAAAAAGGCTGTAAATAATAATCTAATGTGTCACGACGTTGAATCGTTCCATATACAATTTCAGTTAATAAACCAATATCTTTTCTATCAATTGCACTTTTTTCAATTAGATTATTTAAAAGTAAGTTGCTATATGCACCACTTTTTTCCACTTGAATTAAACCATCAAGAGCTAATTCACGAACATTTTGTCTCATGCATTTTCTCCTAACTTCGTTCCAATTTCAGGTTTTGTTCCACGTAAAAATTGTGAACAACTCATACGCTTTTTACCAGAAGGTTGCAATTCAGTAATTTTAACACCTGTTTCATTACTCGTTGCTACAACAAAACCATCTTCTTCGATTGCAACAATTGTACCTGCTTCAGCCGGTTCAGTTATAGGCACTTTTTCCCCCCACCATACTTTAACAACTTGTCCTGCTAAAGTTGTATAAGCAACTGGCCATGGATTCAATCCGCGAATGTGATTGTATACTTCTTCACCTGTTTTTGTCCAATCAATTTTCTCTTGCTCACGTTTTATATTGTACGCAAACGTTACTTCTTCTTCGTTTTGTTTAATCGGTTCTAACTTACCTTGAATTAATAAAGGCACTGTTTTAGATAGAAGGTGTGCTCCTGCTTCACTTAATTTATCAAATAATGAGCCTGTCGTTTCACGCTCTTCAATTTCAACTTCCACTTGCGTTAAGATATCACCAGCATCCAATTTTTCTACCATATACATAATTGTAATACCTGTTTTTTCTTTACCTTCCATAATTGCATAATGAATTGGTGCACCACCACGAAGTTCAGGAAGTAAAGAAGCGTGAACATTAATACACCCATACTTTGGTGCTTCTAAAATTTCATTTGGTACAATCTGCCCAAATGCAGCTGTTACAATTAAATCTGGCTCTAATGCCAATACTTTTTCATATTCATCTTTTTCACGAATTTTTAACGGCTGTAACACAGGGATACCATGTTTTTCCGCTTCAACTTTAACAGGTGTAGGTGTTAATACTTTTTTTCTACCTACTGGACGATCAGGTTGCGTCACAACACCTACTACCTCATAGCCATCTTCAATAAGACGACGAAGCACCGGCACTGAAAAGTCCGGTGTTCCCATAAACACTACTTTTATCATTTAAAAACCGCTCCTTTTAACACCTATTCTAGTTCGTTTTCTTCATAATATCTTGTCACTTTCGATGTAAATAAAACACCGTGTAAATGATCAATTTCATGTTGAATTGCACGCGCTAAAAATCCTTCCGCTTCTAATAAGAATACTTTCCCACGGCGATTTTGCGCTCTTACTTTAATATAATCGGCACGTTCTACTTCACCATAAAGTCCCGGGAAGCTTAAACAGCCTTCGGGACCTACTTGTTCACCACGTTTTTCTAATATTGATGGATTGATTAACTCGATTTTCCCAGTATCATCATCGACATCAACAACCGCTACTTGCAAGCTTACACCTACTTGAGGCGCAGCTAAACCGACTCCGTCCGCAATTAACATTGTTTCATGCATATCTTTCAACAATTTCACTAACTTTTTATCAAAGTTAATTACTCTTTCGCATGGTGTTTCTAACACTTCATTTGGATGCTTTATTATTTCTAAAACTGCCATATTTCCCTCCGCTACATTAACATTGTTGGATTAAAATCAATTGAGATTTGTAGCTCTTTTTGCATTTCTGCTTGATAATGTTCATTTACCATTTTGAGCACGTTCTTTAAGTTTGGTTCCCGTTTGTATTTTATCATGCATTGATAACGATATCTATCTTTTATCCTTGGAATCGCTGAAGCAACTGGTCCTAGCACCATTGTTTGCTGTGAGCAATGCGTTCGTAAATACGAGGCAATTTTTTCCGTCACTTGTACCGCTTTTAATAATTCTGGATGAGATACAGTTACGAGTACAACATAGTAATATGGGGGATATTGTCTTGTTCGTCTCATTTGCATTTCTTGGTCAAAAAACACATCATATTGTTGGTTCTTCGCTAACTCTATACTGTAATGTTCTGGCGTATACGTTTGAATCACAACTTCCCCTGGCAATTCATGTCTACCCGCTCGTCCACTTACTTGCGTCAATAACTGATATGTCTTTTCACTCGCCCGAAAATCAGGTAAGTGAAGCATCGTATCTGCAGTTAAAACCCCAACGAGCGTTACTTTCGGAAAATCTAATCCTTTAGCAATCATTTGTGTTCCAAGTAATATATCTGCTTTTTCTTCCCCAAACGCCTTTAATAATTTTTCATGCATTCCTTTTCGACTTGTCGTATCTACATCCATTCGAATGACTCGCGCCTCTGGAAATAGTTTTGTAATTTCTTCTTCTACCTTTTGTGTACCTGTACCAAAGAAACGAATGTATGTACTTTGACAAGCTGGACACTCAGTTGGCATATTCTCTTCGTAACTACAATAATGACATTTTAAACGATGATTCATTTTATGATATGTCAATGAAATATCACAATGCGGACATTGGACAACATACCCACAATCACGGCACATAACAAATGTAGAATGACCTCTTCTATTTAAAAAGAGTACCATTTGTTCTTTCTTTTCTAATCGATCTGCTATTTTTTCATGCAGCGCCTTAGAAAACATTGATCGATTCCCGTCACGAAGTTCTTCTCGCATGTCAACAATCTCTACCGTTGGTAAAGCTTGTTCATTCATACGTTTTTCCATTATTAATAGTTCATAAACACCTTTTTTCGCCCTTGCAAACGATTCAAGTGTTGGTGTCGCACTACCAAGAACGATAGGACATTTATGATATTGTCCTCTCCAGACAGCTACATCTCTTGCATGATACCTCGGATTATCTTCTTGTTTGTAACTTGATTCATGCTCTTCGTCAATAATAATAATCCCTAAATTCTCAAAAGGCGCAAAAACAGCTGAACGCGCACCAACTACAACTTTCACTTCTTTTCTTAAAATCTTACGCCACTCGTCATACTTTTCTCCAACAGACAACGCACTATGAAGAACTGCAACTTGCGAGCCAAACCTACCTTTAAAACGATCCACCATTTGGGGCGTTAGTGCAATTTCAGGAACAAGAACGATAGCTTCTTTTCCTTTCTTGAGCACTGCTGCTATAGATTGTAAATATACTTCTGTCTTTCCACTTCCTGTAACACCATATAGCAAAAATGGATTATAAGTTTCATTTGTAATTGATGATAAAATCGGTGTAATAACTTGTTTTTGTTCCTCCGTAAGTGGAAATGGTTTTGTTTGTTCAAAATCATCATCGTCATACGGATTTCGGTATACTTCCACATACTTTTCTGAAATGAATCCCTTTTTAACAAGTGCTTTTATTGGAGCATCTGTTATTTGTAACTCTTCTGTAATTACTTTCAACGGTGTACTTTTATAATTTTCCACAAAATAATAAAGTACATCTTGTTGTTTTTTACTTTTCAGTTCAAATGCCGCTAATTCCAATTTATCTTCTGGCAACTCCGGCTGAACCACTCTTTGCTTCTTCTTTTGTACTTTATCTTTCACTTGATAAACGACTTCAACCGTACCATTTTTAATTTCTTGTTGAATAGTTCGGTATAAATGTGGCTGTTGCTCGATTACTTCAAAATCAATTGCTTCTTTATCCTGAAATAAATATAGTATTTCAGGTGCTATTTCTTCCTGTTTACAAAGTTGTAGACGTTTTTTATACGTTGCTTTTATCGCAGTTGGAAGCATCACTTGAAAAGCTGAAATCATGTAGCATAACGTTTCACTTGTAAGCCAATATCCAAGCTTTAATAATTCATCATTTAAAACCGGTGTTACATCTAATATTTCATGGATTGTCTTTAACTTCTTACTTTCTACATCCACCGAATCTTTAATCCCAATAATAAAACCTTGCAATTTTCTTGGCCCAAACGGAACTACTACACGCATTCCTGTCTGTACAATATCTTCCCATTTTTTAGGAATAATATAATCAAATGGTCGATCTGTCTGACGGACAGGTACATCAACAATTACACTTGCAAATTTCATAAACGATCATCTTCTAACATCATTTCAATTTGCTTCAATATTTCACGAGCTACCTCTTTTTTCATTAAAAGTGGCAACTCAATAACTTTTCCATCTTTTCTATACATTGTTACAATATTCGTATCCGTGCCAAATCCAGCTCCTTGCGCTTTTACATCATTCGCGACAATCATATCTGCATTTTTCTCACGTAGTTTTTTCGTTGCATATTCCTCTACATTTGTCGTTTCAGCAGCAAAACCGATAAGTAACTGTTTATCCTTTTTCCGCCCTAATGTTTTTAAAATATCCACCGTTCTTTCAAGTTCAATGACAGCATCACCATTTTGCTTTTTCATTTTATTCTCATGCACATATTTCGGACGATAATCTGCAACTGCTGCTGTTTTAATGACAACGTCTACGTTTTGATAATGTTGAAGAACTGCTTCTAACATATCTTGTGCAGATTCCACTTGCACTGTCGTTACATGTAACGGTGGATTTAATGCTGTCGGTCCTGAAACGAGTATAACATCAGCGCCTAAATTCGCTGCCACTTCCGCAATCGCATACCCCATTTTCCCAGAAGAAAAATTCGTCATAACACGAACTGGATCAACCTTTTCACGTGTTGGGCCAGCAGTTATTAATATTCTTTTTCCCTGCAATGGTTTGTGTTCTGAGAAAGCTTCCTCTAACCGTGCAATAATTGCTTCAGGTTCTTCTAGTCGTCCCTTCGCTACATATCCACATGCTAAAAAGCCTTCCCCAGGCTCAATAAATGTATATCCTAGCGTTTTCAATGTCATCATATTTTTTTGAACTATTTTATTTTCATACATATGCACATTCATAGCAGGCGCAATCCATACCGGAGCTGTAGTAGCTAACAAAGTAGTTGTAATCATATCATCTGCAATACCACCAGCTAACTTTCCAATACAATTGGCAGTAGCAGGTGCGACAAGTACAACATCCGCCCAATCTGCTAAATCAATATGAGCAATAACAGCTGAGTCTTTCTCATCGAATGTATCCGTATATACATCATGGCGAGAAAGCGCTTGGAATGTAAGAGGCGTAACAAACTTCATTGCCGACTCACTCATCATTACTTTGACAATCGCGCCAGATTGTGTCAATTTACTCGTTAACGCAGCTGCTTTAAAAACCGCAATGCCTCCTGTTACACATAAAAGTATCTTTTTCCCTTTTAGCATATGACTCGTCCTCTTTCTTTTTCAAACTTATAATACTGAAATAGAATTCTCAGCTCGTCAGTACCGATATTTCATTCCTTTCGTAAAAAAATAACAACCTACTTGTAAATAGGTTGTTACCGTTACATAGAAAATTATAAAGTCTATGTTTTATTTTGTCGAAGGCAAAGGCTTATTCAGCTACTTTATCTTCACTTGGTACGTAGCTTAATGCTTCTGCATCGATTTCTTCTAATGCTTTACCTACACATTTATGAGAAACAGGTTTTTCTACAACACAGTTATTAGCAAGTTGCATTTCACGTGCGCGTTTTGCAGCCACTGTTACTAAAGTGTACTTAGAATCGATTTTTTGTAGTAATGAGTCAATTGATGGATTTAACATAATTATAGACCCTCCGTCATTTCTTTATAATATTTTGCTACCCTTTCGCGGCGGCAATGTTCGCCAACCACAATTGCTTTAATTCTATCACAAGCTAATTCAACTTGATCGTTTTCTACTACATAGTCGTAAGCGTCCATCATCTCGATTTCTTCTTTCGCTACAGTTAAACGATTTTCAATAACATCTTCAGTCTCTGTACCACGTCCGACAATACGGCTCTTTAGTTCAGATAAACTTGGAGGTGCTAAGAAAATAAATACACCTTCTGGGAAAGCTTTCTTAACTTGAATTGCTCCTTGCACTTCAATTTCTAAGAATACATCTTTTCCTTCTTGTAATGTTTTTTCAACATAGTCAATCGGTGTTCCGTAATAATTACCTACGAACTCAGCCCACTCAAGTAATTTTTCATTACGAATCATTTCCTCGAATTCTTCTCTTTCTTTAAAGAAATAATCCACACCATCTACTTCACCTTCACGCGGCTTACGTGTCGTTACTGAAATAGAGTACTGAAAACGTGTATCCTCATGGCTAAACAGCTCTTTACGAACCGTCCCTTTTCCAACCCCAGAAGGCCCTGAAAGAACGATGAGCAATCCTCTTCTACTTCTCATAAATATGTAAAACCTACCCTTCCTCACTTAAATCTTCTTTATTATTCAAACGATGTGCAATCGTCTCTGGTTGAATTGGACTTAATACAACATGCCCATCATCCATAACAATAACCGCCCTTGTTTTTCTCCCATACGTAGCATCAAGCAAAGCATTATGTTCGCGTGCTTCTTGTACTGTTCGTTTAATAGGAGCTGACTCCGGACTTACAATAGCAATAATTCGATGAGCAGATACAATATTTCCGTATCCAATATTTAAAAACCGCATGGCCATAGTTTGCGCCTCCTAGTAAGTCTATCCGATTTCTCCACCACGTATAACTTTATATATTTTTTGAAAGCTACTCAATATTTTGTACTTGTTCACGAATTTTTTCAAGGTTATTTTTCATTTCTACAACATATTTTGAAATTGTTAAGTCATTTGCCTTAGAACCAATCGTATTAATTTCTCTATGCATCTCTTGCACGATGAAATCCATTTTCCTTCCAACAGGCTCTTCAATCTGCAATGTTTCACGAAATTGCTCTAAATGACTTTGCAAACGAACTAACTCTTCATGAATATCACAACGCTCTGCAAAGATTGCGACTTCTGTTAGCAATCTTTGTTCATCTAGATCTTGATTATGTAATTCTTTTAAGCGATTTTCTAATCGTTCACGATATTTTTGTGTAACAATTGGTGCATGTGGAATAATCGCATTTACACAATTGCTAATCTCTTGTAAACGATACGCTATATCTTTATGTAATCGTTCTCCTTCGCCATCTCTCATCGTTTTCAACATATGAGCAGCTTGACGAACAGCCTCATATAAACTGTTCTCAAAATGTTCATTTACATTTTCTATTTCTTCAATTGCTGTTACTTCTGGCATTGCCATTAATTGCTGAAGTGTAATAGAATCTTGTAATTGAAATTTACCTTTTATATCTTCCATCATCGATTGGTACTGCTCAAGAAGTGACCAATTCACACTTAATTTTCTTTCAACAAGTCCTTCACCTGCTATACTAATAGACACTTCGATGCGCCCACGTCGAACTTGCTGTGCAATTATTTTACGAATTTTGTCCTCAAATACCATCATTTGCTTAGGAAGTCGAATACTCATCTCTAAAAAACGGTGGTTCACCGATTTCATTTCTACTGTAATTTGAAAAGTATCACTTTCTACTTTCGATCTTCCAAACCCTGTCATACTAGAAATCATTTTTATCACATCCAAGCCATAAAATAACTCAATGAAAAAGGTAATAGAGACAAGGCTCTACTACCTTCTGTAAATTATATCACATTTTCATAACATTGACTATTTCAAGTTTAATCCCTTCTTATATAACATCGGCTTTTTCTTCTTAGCCTTTTTCCCTGTTAATAAAGAACCTACTAGTAAGAAAGTCGGAATTGATGACAAACCTCCAATTAATAACCAATCTCTTGCTTGTATCGGCATTGTGCTAAAGATCGGTTGTAACAGTGGATAATATATAACCACTAGCATAAGTAGTAACGAAATAATAACCGCCCCTACTAAATACACGTTCCCAAATGGATTACGGTGAAAGACAGAATGCTCACTACGACAATCAAATACATGAATAAGCTGTGCAAGTACCAACGTCGCGAACGCTACAGTTTGTGCATATTTCAGTTCATTTGGATGTTGGTTATACGCAATAATAAACGCCACTAACGTCACTGCTCCAATTAAAAACCCTCGACTTATTATTTTCCACGCAAGCCCTCTAGCGAATACCCCTTCTTTCGGGTGACGCGGTGTTCTCTTCATCACATCTCCTTCAGCCTTATCCAAACCTAATGCCATCGCTGGTAAACCATCAGTAACTAAGTTCACCCATAAAATTTGAATAGGAACCATCGGCAGTGGTAATGCAAGTAACATCGCAAATAACATAACTAAAATTTCTCCAACATTTGACGCCAATAAGTAGCGAATGAACTTACGTATGTTCTCGTATATATTTCTTCCTTCTTTAATCGCTGACTTAATTGTAGCAAAATTATCATCTAGTAAAACAAGTGAAGAGGCTTCTTTTGCAACATCTGTCCCTGTAATCCCCATCGCTATCCCAATATCCGCTGTTTTTATAGCTGGAGCATCGTTCACTCCATCACCTGTCATCGCTACTATATGTCCTTGATTTTGCAATGCTTTAACAATTTTCAATTTATGCTCAGGTGATACACGAGCGAATACATACGTATCTTCTACAACATTTTCTAATTCCTCCACATCCATATTCGCGAGTTCTACTCCTTCAACAACGCGTCCATCTGGTGGTAAAACTCCTAATTGTTCAGCAATCGCCATTGCTGTCACTTTATGATCACCTGTAATCATTACTGTTCGAATACCAGCTTCTTTACACTCTTTTACCGCCTGCGCGACTTCTGGCCTTGGCGGGTCAATCATACCTTGTATCCCAACCAACATAAAATCTTTTTCAACGTCTCTTTCATGTTCAATAGAATCCGTGACTTTTAAAGGTTTAAACGCAACTGCAATTGTTCGAAGCGCTTGACTACCTAAGCTATGAATAGCCGCCTGTACTTCTTTTCTATATAGCTCACTTAACGGCTGCTGCTTATCCCCCCATAAGATTGTTTGACTCATTTGCAAAAGAACATCCGGTGCTCCTTTCGTAACAATAAACTTTTTCCCCTCTCGATCTCGTACAATAACACTCATCATTTTTCGAGTTGAATCAAATGGAAATTCACGAATAATTTCAAATTTCCCTTTCAATGCCTCACGTGTTATCCCAGCTTTCATTGCTGCAGCTACAAGCGCTCCCTCTGTTGGATCCCCATCTAATACGTACGCCTTTTTCTTTTGAATAATATTTGCATTGTTACATAGTGAACCAAATGTAAGTAGCTGATAAAGTGATTTTGTCTTAGCTGGATTCACTTCTTTTTCACCTTTCATAAAAGAGCCATTAGGTTCATATCCTTGCCCTGTCACTTTCCACAATTCTCCGCCTGACCACATATGTGTTACCATCATTTTGTTTTGTGTCATTGTTCCCGTTTTATCAGAGCATATAACAGAAGCGCAGCCTAACGTTTCTACGGCCGGTAACTTCCTTACAATTGCTCTCTTTTTTATCATACGCTGTACACCAAGTGATAAAGCTACTGTAACAATTGCTGGCAATCCTTCTGGAATAGCCGCAACAGCTAGCGATACGCCAGCTAAAAACATATGATATACTTCATTCCCTTGATACACACCAGCCAATACAACGAGCGCTGTCAAAATAAGAGCTACAATAATTAATATTTTTCCGAGCTGTTCTAACCTTCTTTGCAGTGGCGTTTCCATTTGCTCTGCATTTTGCAACATATTTGCAATTTGCCCCATCGCTGTATTCATACCAGTTGCTACAACGACTCCTGTACCAGATCCTCGCGTAATCATTGTCCCCATAAAAGCCATATTTTTTTGATCCCCAATTGCAACATCTTGCCCTTGCAGTGCTTCTACCTTCTTTTGTACAGGTACGGACTCCCCTGTCAAAGCAGACTCTTCAATATATAAACTTGATGCCTCAACAAGACGCACATCAGCCCCAATACGATCACCACTGGAAAACTTAATAATATCACCTAAAACAAGTGCTTTAGATGGTGCTTTTACCCACTTTCCATTCCGCATTACAGTAACTTGCGGGGCAGCTAGTTCCTTTAAAGCTTCCAATGATTTTTCAGCTTTTCTTTCTTGAAAAAAGCCGAGAATACCATTGATAATAACAATGGCAACAATAGCAATAGAATCAATGTATTCACCTAAAAACGCAGAAACAATTGTTGCTCCAAACAAAACGAGTACCATGAAATCTTTAAACTGTGCTAAAAATACCATTAGTGCAGAAGGCCTTTTTGCTTCTTCTAATTCATTAGTACCAAATTTCTTTACTCGCCCTTCTGCTTCTTTCTCTGTAAGTCCAACCTTTACATTCGTATTCGTTCTTTCTTCCACTTCATGTGCTCGCATTCCATACCAGTTCATCCTGCTATCGACCTCCTGATTCCAGACATACTCTATTGAAAGCTTATTCAGCCTCGTCCAAAAAAATGCTATAATTAACATTTAGTTAGAAAGGAGTGTTCATTTATGGCATTCGATGGATTATTTACAAGAGCGATTACACATGAAATTGAAAATTCTCTTTACACAGGAAGAATTTCCAAAATATATCAACCTTCAAAATACGAGATTTTATTACATATTCGAGCGAATGGAAAGAACCAAAAACTAATTCTTTCATCTCATCCTACATATGCGCGTATGCACTTAACGAATCAAAACTACGATTCGCCAGCAATACCGCCGATGTTCTGTATGCTTCTTCGCAAACATTTAGAAGGTGGATTTATTGAAAAAATTGAACAAATCGACTTAGAACGCATTATTCAAATTACAGTTCGCAGTCGTAATGAAATCGGAGACGAATCATTAAAAACATTAGTAATTGAAATAATGGGACGACATAGTAACATTATCTTATTAGATACGAAAACAAACGTGATTTTAGATAGCTTAAAACACGTTTCATTAGCCGTAAACCGTCACCGAACTGTATATGCTGGTGCTGAGTACGTCGCGCCACCAGCCCAACATAAAATCAATCCTCTGCAAATTGAAACCGCAGATGATTTTATTAGACCGCTAGACTTTCTATCTGGAAATATGGATAAACAACTCGTTGGTGCTTTCATGGGAATATCCCCATTATTTGCAAAAGAAGTAGTAAAGAAAGCCGGTATGGTAAACGAGAAAGCATTATCAGAAGCATTTTTCTCTATACAAACACCATTACTATCTCATGCATATACACCTACAATGATTACTGCAAATGGAAAAGAATTCTTTTATCTTTTCCCTCTTACACACTTGCAAGGAGAAGAAAAAACATTCTCATCAGTGAGCGAATTGTTAGATCGTTTCTTCTTTGGCAAAGCAGAACGTGATCGTGTAAAACAACAAGCTCATGATTTAGAACGCTTTATGCAAAACGAAAAAAATAAAAACGAGAAAAAACTCATTAAACTCGAAAAAACACTGCAAGATGCTGGAAAAGCAGATAAATATCAACTATTTGGAGAGCTACTTACAGCCAATATGTACGCTTTAAAAAAGGGCGATAAAGATATTGAGGTCGTTAATTATTACGATGAGGATGGTGGAACTGTAAAAATCACATTAGATCCTTTAAAAACACCATCTGAAAATGCACAACGCTATTTCCAAAAGTATCAAAAAGCAAAAAATTCGGTTGCTGTTGTAGAAGAACAAATCGAAAAAACAAATGAAGAAATTCTTTATTTTGATAGCTTACTTCAACAAATGGAAGCTGCTTCTTCAAAAGATATTGAAGAAATTCGTGAGGAATTAGCTGAAGAAGGTTATGTGCGCAATCGCAAAACGAAAAACGCAAAGAAAAAGCCTACTAAACCAGTATTAGATAAATATGTAGCAAGTGATGGCACAGAGATTTTCGTTGGTAAAAACAATAAACAAAATGATTATTTAACAACGAAGTTTGCCCGCCGTGATGAAATTTGGTTACATACGAAAGACATACCTGGCTCTCACGTTGTCATTCGTTCTTTAGAGCCTGCTGAAGAAACTTTACTAGAAGCTGCCAAAATTGCTGCCTATTACAGTAAAGCGAAAGAGTCTAGCTCTGTACCTGTTGATTTCACCAAAATACGCCATGTCAAAAAACCGAGTGGTGCAAAACTTGGTTTTGTTACGTACGACAATCAGCAAACCGTATATGTAACACCAGATGCTGATATTGTAATGAAATTAAAAGCATAAATAAAAAAATGCGTTGCTTGTATGCAGCGCATTTTTTATATGTTTTCAATTTCGTTGCTATATCCATTCAATATTGTCAAAAAAATTGACAGTATCATTTCACATTTGTATAAAATTTTTTACAGCATGTAAATAAAGTACAAGTGTAACTCCAATCATTTTTCCCCATCCCCCTGCTATTCATTGAAGCAATCTAGATTTTATGAACAAACCGTCTCCCACAAATTACGGGCTATTTTTTTATCTCCCCTAAAATATATGTTGTCCCTACTATCCTTTCTTCAAATATACATTTTGGCACGCTATTTGCTTTATTCAATACTATGAATAGGAGGAATTAACATGACTTTAAAAATTAATAAAATCCAAAATCAACTACAAAACTATGAAATTGAGGGGTTACTTATTACAAAAAAAGAAAACCGCCAATATGCAACAGGCTTTACAGGTAGTGCTGGCGTCGTCTTACTCTCTGCCGATCAAGCTGTTTTCATCACTGATTTCCGCTATGTAGATCAAGCGAAATCACAAATAAAAGATGCTGAAATTATTATGCATAAAGGAAATTTAGAAAAAGAAATTGCACATCAAGTATCGAAATTAAACATTCAAAAACTTGGAATTGAAGAAAACAACATGACATTGCAACAATATAAAAACTTGCAAAAATACGTACAGGCGGAAATGATTCAAGTGTGCGAAATTATCGAAAATATTCGTATCATTAAAGACACGCCTGAAATAGAAACAATGAAAATTGCAGCTAATATCGCGGACGAAGCATTTCATCACATTCTTACGTTTCTAAAACCAGGAATAAGTGAAAATGCTGTACGAGATGAATTAGAATTTTTCATGCGAAAAAAAGGTGCTACATCTTCATCATTTCAAATTATTGTAGCTTCTGGTGTTCGTTCTTCTCTTCCACATGGAGTTGCATCAAATAAAATAATTGAACGAGGCGACATCGTTACATTAGACTTTGGTGCACTTTACGACGGATATTGTTCCGATATAACACGTACCGTAGCAATAGGGGAACCATCGGAAGAATTCAAAAAAATATACAATGTTGTACGAGAAGCGTTAAAACGTGGGACTGAAGCGATTAAGCCTGGAGAAACTGCGAAAAGTATCGATGATGTAACAAGAAACTACATTACAGATTGTGGATATGGTCAATATTTTGGTCATTCTACTGGTCATGGTCTTGGCTTAGAAATACATGAACCTCTTCGCTTATCCCAAGAAAGTAAAGCTACATTAAAAGAAGGTATGGTTGTTACAGTTGAACCGGGCATTTACATACCGAACTGGGGCGGTTGTAGAATTGAAGATGATATCGTCATTACAAAAGACGGATATGAAGTTATTACAAAATCAAATAGAGAACTAATTGTAATCCCTTGTTAAAATCATGGCCTTTTTAAAAGGAGTTTTTTTCTACACATAGAATTCCTTCTCTGGAGTGTTCATTTAAAGAGGGGGAATTTAAATTGAATTTTGTAATTGATAAAATAGATGGTTTACAAGTTGAGTTTTCAAAACTTGTTTCCATGATGAATTACGCTCGTTATACAACAATGCAAGCAGTGGAAAGTTTAACAATTGAAGAACTTGATTATTTATATGATAAAGAAGCCAATTCAATTGGCATGCTGTTATATCACATGGCTGCTATTGAATTTTACTACCAAATCCATACCTTTGAGGATCGTGAACCGACGGAAGCTGAATTAGAACATTGGTTGCCAGCTATTGAGTTAGGGAATCTTGGACGAGAAAAAATAAAAGGAAACTCTTTAGAATTTTACATTAATACATTACAAGAAGTACGCTCTAAAACAATTGAAACATTTCAATCTTTACCTGATGAATGGCTATTTAAAACGACAGACTTTTGGTATGACAAACCAGCTAACAACTACTTTAAATGGTTTCACGTATTTGAAGATGAAATCAATCATCGCGGACAAATTCGCTTAATTAGGAAGATGCAAAAAGCTCATGCAGTAAAATAAGAAAGTGCCACCAGATAAGGTGGCACTTTCTTTTATTCATTTTTTAGGATTAACTGTATTGTAACATCCATTTATCGTTCTCATCATTACAGTACATGAAATTTTACTTTTTTCTTTTTCCTATACTCACATACTTTCCCTACTTTCATACAATAAACTACACGATTGCCTAAGGATGTGAATGTTATGGGAGTTGAATTAACGCTATTACACGCTCTCTATGTTATTTGTTTACTCACTATTATTACCTTTTTTATTCTCCGGAAAGATACTACAATTATTTGTATCGTTTTTATCTTTTTATTAGCATTAACTGCTACAAGTTCTATCCCTCTTGCCGTTAGCGGCATTTTTCAAAGTTTTATTTACGCCATTACTGAGCTATTACCAACTATATTAATCATTTCTATTATTGTATCCATGAGCAATTTACTCGTTCATACCGGTATAAATGATACAATGATTTCACCATTTACAAAGATGATCCGTACCCCTACCCTCGCCTACTGGATTATTGGCCTTTTGATGATGACAATTTCTTTCTTCTTTTGGCCTTCTCCCGCTGTCGCCTTAATGGGAGCTATTTTATTACCGGTTGCTGTACGCGTCGGTCTCCCCCCAATTGGAGTAGCAATTGCTATGAACTTATTCGGGCATGGGATTGCTTTATCCGGCGACTTCGTTATACAAGGCGCACCAAAATTAACCGCAGACGCTGCTGGTCTCCCTGTTTCCAGCGTCGTATCTGCAAGTGTTCCACTCGTTATCGTTATGGGCGTTGTGACAACTTCCGTCGCTTTTTTCTTCTTACGAAAAGAGTTTCATACAGGCTTAGCTATACAAGAATCTATTCTATCAACTGAGTCTTCTAAAACGCTCACTTCATTATCTCCTCGCACAAAGAAATGGCTCGCTATTTGTATCCCTATCGCATATATCATTGATATCCTTTGCATGATTCAATTTAAACTACAAGGAAGCGACGCAACTGCACTTATCGGCGGAACGACTGTTATTATGATTATCATCATTTCTCTCATCGCCTACAAAGGTAATGGACTAAATAAAACAACCGATTATTTCATAGAAGGGCTCCAATTTGGCTTTAAAATTTTCGGACCAGTTATTCCTATCGCTGCACTCTTTTATTTAGGAGATAGCGGCTTTGTGAAAATTATCGGAGACTATTTACCGAAAGGTTCACACGGAATCATTAACGACTTAGGCATCGCTTTATCTCAAACTGTTCCTTTAAATCAATATGTATCGGCAGGGACATTAACCATCGTGGGTGTCATTACCGGCTTAGATGGATCAGGTTTTTCAGGTATATCACTTGCTGGTTCCATTGCCAATCTTTTTGGAACAGCACTTGGCCATGGAACAGCTACATTAACAGCACTCGGGCAAATTGCAGCTATATGGACCGGGGGCGGGACGTTAATTCCTTGGGCACTTATTCCTGCTGCTGCGATTTGTAAAGTCGATCCATTTGAACTTGCACGCCGAAACTTTTTACCGGTTGTTATCGGTTTAATTGTCACCACGATCGTTGCGATGTTTATCCTATAACGTAAGCAAGTGTTCTCTTGCTTACGTTTTTTGCTTGTAAAATTCATCATGAATTATCAGTTTTCAAGAGGGATTCGTTATTACTCAGCGAAATTATATTAGGAGAGTAATTTGTCCATTATTTATCTTTATCGTATCTGTTATTGGAACACGCAAAACGAAAACGTATTACGTAATGCCGATTGTAACGTTTGCTAGTTTTTTAATAATAAGTGTTATCGCCTTTACTCCAAAATTTTTCTTTTGGGTCGGCATGTATAGCATTTTCTCATTTATTGTTTCTTATGTGACTCTATTGTTTGTAAAAGGATATAAGCTTGCAGAAAGCACTAAGTAGTTAAGGAGATTGTAATATGATTTTCTTTGATATTGATGGAACTTTACTTGATTATGAGGCTGCTGAAAGAAATGGTATTATAGATTTTTTTCAAATATATATTTACTTCTAGTGAACTTGGTATATCGAAACCAGATCCTGAAATTTTTCACAGAACCGTATTACAATCGAACCTTGAAATGAAAGATTGCTATTATATTGGCGATCGATTAGAGACTGATGCGATTAGTAGTACAGCAGCTGGGATGCAAGGGATATGGTTGAATCGGGATAACTCACAACTCAAGTACGATATTCCTACTATCTGTTCGTTACATGAAATTATAACAATGATATAAAAAAACGACCGCGTTCCCCCGCGGTCGTCTTTTTTCGTGTTACGCTGTGATCCAAGCTTCGTTAGCTGGATTTTTACGCCACTCTTGTAATTTTTTCGTTTCAGCTTGTCCAATCATACCTTTTTCTGCTGCAACTTCAGTTAATGCACTGTAATCACTTAAAGAATATGATGCTACGTTAGCTGCTTCTAGTTTTTCTTTTCCTGCTTCTAATTCATATGTGAAGATTGATACGATTCCTAATACTTCACATCCAGCTTCGCGAAGTGCTTCTACACATGTAATTGCACTACCGCCAGTTGAAATTAAGTCTTCTACTACTACGACTTTTTGACCTTTTTCAGCTTTTCCTTCGATTTGGTTCCCTTTACCGTGACCTTTTGCTTTACTACGTACGTAGCACATTGGTAAATCCATACGATCGCTTACCCATGCAGCGTGCGCAATACCAGCAGTTGCTGTTCCTGCAATAATTTCTACAGTTGGGAAGTGCTCTTTAATTAACTCTTCTAATCCAGCTGCAATCGCTTGACGTACTTTTGGATAAGATAAAGTTAAACGGTTATCACAATAAATTGGTGATTTCATACCTGAAGACCAAGTGAATGGATCATTCGGTTGTAAAAATACTGCTCCAATTTCTAATAAATGCGATGCGATTTCTTTTTTCATACTGTTACACCTTCCCACTGTTGTTTTACTGTTTTATACGCTTCAAGCGGATTTTCTGCTTTTGTAATACTACGTCCAACTACGATGTAGCTTGAGCCAAGTTCCCTCGCACGTTTCGGTGTTGCTACGCGCACTTGGTCATTTACATCATCGCTTGCAAGACGAATCCCCGGTGTTACTGTTACAAATTCATTTCCGCATACTTCACGTAATTTTGGAACTTCAAGTGTTGAACAAACAACGCCATCAAGTCCACTTTCTTTCGTTAATTTTGCATAATGAGCAACCGCTTCTTCTAACGTTTTCTCAATGCCGATCTCTTTTTTCATCATAGCTTCCGAAGTGCTTGTTAGTTGTGTAACTGCAATACAAATCGGTCTCTCTTTTCCTTCTTGCTTACCTTCCTCTAATCCCTCAATCGCAGCTTTCATCATGCTGCTTCCCCCAGCAGCATGAACATTTACCATATCAACATCTAGACTAGCTAGGCTACGCATAGCGCTTTTTACTGTATTCGGAATATCATGAAGTTTTAAATCTAAGAAGATCTTATGTCCCTTTTCTTTTAAGTACGTAATAATCGCAGGGCCTTCTTTGTAAAATAACTCCATACCTACTTTGACAAATAACTCTTCCCCTTCAAAGTGGTGTAAGAATTGTTCTACTTCTTGTTTCCCTGGAAAATCTAATGCAACGATTAACGACTGTGACATGTTTGCTTCCAGCTCCTTCCTTGACATTCCGAAATGTGATCAAATCCTAATTCATCTAATAATGCTGGTAACTCTTCAATAATTGTCGGACATACGAACGGATCGATAAAGTTCGCTGTACCTACTGCAACTGCGCTTGCGCCAGCATAGAAGAATTCAATTACATCTTCAGCTGTTTCAATACCACCCATTCCGATAATTGGAATGTTAACCGCTTGGCTTACTTCATGTACCATGCGAATTGCTACTGGCTTAATCGCAGGACCTGATAATCCGCCTGTACGGTTTGCTAAAATTGGTTTAGCTGTTTTTAAATCTAGACGCATACCAAGCAATGTATTAATCATCGTTAAACCATCTGCACCTGCATTTTCAATCGCTTTTGCAATTTCTACTATGTTTGCCACGTTCGGTGACAATTTCACGTATACAGGTACTTCAGAAACCTCTTTTACTCGCTTCGTTAAATCAGCAGCAATTTCAGGATTTGTACCAAAGGCGATACCACCTGTTTTTACGTTCGGACAAGAAATGTTTAATTCTAGTGCATGGACATTAGGCGCTTTAGAAATTTCCTTCGCAACCGCTACGTAATCCTCAGCTTGTGAGCCTGCAACGTTTGCAATAATTGGAAGGTCAAATTGTTCTAACCATGGTAATTCCGAATTCATTACTTTGTCTAATCCCGGGTTTTGAAGTCCGATTGCATTTAGCATGCCCCCTGGTGTTTCAGCAACACGAGGCGTTGGATTTCCATAACGTGGTTGTTCTGTCGTCGCTTTAATCATGATTGATCCTAGTACACTTAAATCGTAAAACTGTGCATATTCACGACCAAACCCAAAGCATCCAGATGCCGGTATAATTGGATTTTTTAATGATAATCCTGGTAATTCAACTTGCAATCTGTTCATAGTACAACCTCCCCGATTGGAAATACTGGTCCGTCGCTACACACCTTCTTGTAAGAATGTCCACTTGGATCTTCTTGTAAGTGGCATACACATGCGAAACAAGCTCCAATACCACAGCCCATACGTTCTTCTAATGAAATATAGGCTTTTTTCTCTTTGTAACGTCCTTCTAATGCACGAAGCATCGCTAGCGGACCACATGAATAAAGAATATCAAAGTCAATTCCGTAATTATCAATTACATCTGTGACAAATCCTTTTGTACCGTGTGTACCGTCTACTGTCGCAACGTACGTATCACCAAGTTCTGCAAATTTTTCTTCATAGAAAACTACATCTTTCGTTTGAAAGCCTAAGATGTGAATAACACGTACACCTTTTGCAACGAGGCGCTGTGATAATTCATAAAGTGGTGGTACACCAATTCCCCCACCTACTAGTAAAGCTGTTTGACCAGCTTCTGCTTCTTCTACAGGAAAACCGTGTCCTAATGGTCCTAGTACATCTACCATTTCACCTTGTTTTCTAGTTGCTAATGTTTTTGTCCCTTGTCCTTCGGCACGATATAGCATTGTAAATTCGTTCTTCTCTTGATCTACATTACAAATACTAATTGGGCGGCGCAGAAGGGGCGCAATGCCCTCTGCTACCTTAATGTGTACAAACTGCCCTGGTTCGTTCATTTGCTGTACTAACGTTCCTTGAAGCACTAATTCGTAAATATTTTTTGCGATTTCTTTTTGGTTAACGACGATCATATTTTGCTTTTGCATCATGCATGTACCACCTCGTGACGCTTTGTTTGCGTAATTTCTTTCATTGAATGAGCTGAGAATGTCATAGATTCTAATACTCGTAAGATTGCTCTTGTTGTATCAAGTGATGTTAAGCAAGCCACACCATTTTCTACTGATTCACGGCGAATGCGGAAACCATCACGCGCTGGTTGTTTACCTTTTGTTAATGTGTTAATTACAAACTGTGCTTTTCCTTGACGGATAATATCTAGTAAGTTGTAGTCTTCAGAATCAATTTTGTTTACAACTTGTACTGGGATATTTTGCTCTTCTAATGATTGTGCTGTTCCAGCTGTTGCTAATAAGTTATAGCCGATTTCGTGGAAACGTTTTGCAATTTCCATCGCCTCTTCTTTATCTTTATCCGCTACAGTAATGATTACTGAGCCGTGCGTTGGGATGTTAATTCCAGAAGCAACTAATCCTTTATATAATGCTTTTTCAAGCGTTAAGTCTTTACCCATTACTTCCCCTGTTGATTTCATTTCAGGTCCTAATGTTGTATCAACTGAGCGTAGTTTCGCGAATGAGAATACCGGAGCTTTTACATATACTTCTTTCTCTTCTGGGTGATAGCCAGTTCCGTATCCTTGCTCTACTAGGTCTTGCCCTAAAATAACTTTCGTTGCAACATTCGCCATCGGTACGCCTGTAATTTTACTTAAGAACGGTACTGTACGGCTTGCACGTGGATTTACTTCAATTACGTACACTTGATCTTTGAATACTACAAACTGGATATTTAGTAATCCAACAATGTTTAATCCTTTTCCAAGTGCAATTGTATGTTCAATGATTTGTTCTTTTAGTTTTTCAGATAAACTTTGTGGTGGATATACTCCAATTGAGTCACCAGAGTGAACTCCAGCGCGTTCAATATGTTCCATAATACCTGGAATGAATACATTCTCACCATCGGAAATTGCATCTACTTCAATTTCTTTACCAACCATGTAACGGTCGATTAATACTGGGTGATCTGCATGAACTTTAACTGCATTTTTCATGTAGTGCAGTAGTTCTTCTTGACGATATACGATTTCCATCGCACGTCCACCTAGTACGTAAGATGGTCTTACTAATACTGGGTAACCAATTTCTTCTGCGATTGCTACCGCTTGTTCTACAGTCGTTGCTGTTTTACCAACTGGTTGCGGGATGCCAAGTTTTGTTAAAGCAGCTTCGAATTTATCACGATCTTCTGCACGGTCTAAGTCTTCAAGTGATGTTCCTAAAATTTTCACACCGTGTTCTTCTAGTTTCGCTGCTAAGTTAATTGCCGTTTGTCCACCGAACTGAACGATAACACCTTCTGGTTTTTCTAAATCGATAATATGCATTACATCTTCAATCGTTAATGGTTCAAAGTATAATTTGTCAGAAATACTGAAGTCTGTTGAAACTGTTTCTGGGTTGTTGTTAATGATAATTGCTTCATATCCAGCTTCTTTAATTGCCCATACTGAGTGAACTGTTGCGTAATCAAACTCAACACCTTGACCAATACGGATCGGACCAGATCCTAGAACTACTACACTCTTACGATCTGTTACAATCGATTCATTTTCGTCCGCATATGTGCTGTAGTAATATGGCGTTGCAGATTCAAACTCTGCCGCACAAGTATCTACCATTTTGAATACTGGCATCATATTATTTTCTTTACGCATATCGTAAATTTCGCGCTCCGTTTTGTTCCAAGCTGCTGCAATGTAGTGATCGCTGAAGCCCATTTCTTTTGCAGTTTGTAGTACTTCCATATTTCCTACATTCGCTTTTACTTCACGTTCCATATTTACGATGTTTTCAACTTTTTGTAAGAAGAAGAAGTCCATTTCACACCATTCATTGATTTCTTCTTTCGTTACACCTTGGCGAATTGCTTCTGCTACAATAAACAGTCGTTCATCATCCGCTTTAATGATACGTTTTTTCATCGTTTCTTTATCAAGTTCTTTTAAGTGGTCTAATTCTAAGTGATAAATGCCAAGCTCTAAAGAACGAACTGCTTTTAGTAATGATTCTTCTAAGTTACGTCCGATTGACATAACTTCACCAGTTGCTTTCATTTGTGTTCCAAGCGTTCTGTTCGCTGATTCAAACTTATCAAACGGCCAACGTGGAATTTTTGAAACAACATAGTCTAACGCTGGCTCGAAGCAAGCGTAAGTTTTTTGTGTTACTGGGTTTACGATTTCATCTAACGTTAAGCCGACTGCAATTTTTGCTGCTAATTTCGCAATTGGATATCCAGTTGCTTTAGATGCTAGTGCAGATGAACGACTTACACGTGGATTTACTTCGATTACATAGTATTGGAAGCTATATGGATCTAGTGCAAGCTGAACGTTACATCCACCTTCAATTCCTAGTGCACGAATAATTCGTAATGACGTGTTACGTAACATTTGGTATTCACGGTCGCTTAGCGTTTGGCTCGGTGCTACAACGATTGAATCACCTGTATGAACACCAACTGGATCGATATTTTCCATGTTACACACTACAATCGCGTTATCATTTGAATCACGCATTACTTCGTATTCAATTTCTTTACAGCCAGCAATACTTTTCTCTAATAAACATTGTGTTACTGGGCTATGTTTTAAACCACTTGTTACGATTTCAATTAGCTCTTCTTCGTTATGACAAATTCCGCCGCCCGTTCCTCCTAATGTGAACGCTGGTCGAACGATTACTGGGTAACCAATTTCGTTTACAAATCCATATGCTTCATCAAGGTTATGAATAATTTCACTTGGTGGTGTTGGTTCATTTAAATCTTGCATTAATGTACGGAATAAATCACGATCTTCCGCTTGCTCGATTGCTGATAATTTTGTTCCTAAAATTTCAACTCCGCACTCGTCAAGTACGCCTGATTTTGCAAGTTCAACAGCCATGTTTAAACCTGTTTGACCACCTAATGTTGGTAGGATTGCATCAGGACGTTCTTTACGAATAATACGGCTTACGAATTCTAATGTTAATGGCTCGATGTATACTTTATCTGCTGTTGCAGTATCCGTCATAATTGTTGCTGGGTTAGAGTTAACAAGGATTACTTTGTAACCTTCCTCTTTAAGAGATTGACAAGCTTGTGTACCAGAGTAGTCAAACTCCGCTGCTTGCCCAATTACAATTGGTCCTGATCCGATTACTAAAATTGTGTTAATGTCTAGGCGTTTTGGCATAACTCTTCCCCTTCTTTCTTGAAGTTTTCAATCATTGTTAAGAAATCTTCGAATAAATCATTTGCATCTTCTGGTCCCGCTGAAGCTTCTGGATGGTATTGTACTGTAAATGCCGGGAACTTCTTATGACGAAGACCTTCTACCGTTCCATCGTTTAAAGCAACATGTGTAATTTCAAGATCTGTATTTTCAACTGATTCTTCTTCTACTGCGTATCCGTGGTTTTGAGATGTAATTGCTACTTTTCCAGTTGCAAGATTTTTTACTGGATGGTTTAAACCACGGTGACCAAATTTCAACTTACTTGTATTTGCACCTGATGCTAGAGCGAACAATTGATGTCCTAGGCAAATTCCGAATAAAGGAACTTTACCGATAATGTCTTTTAACATTTCAATTGCTTCTGGTACATCTTTCGGATCTCCAGGTCCATTACTTAACATAATTCCATCTGGGCTAAGGCGTAAAATTTCTTCCGCTGTTGTGTTGTAAGGAACTACAATTACATCACAGTCACGCTTATTTAATTCTCGTAAAATACCATGTTTCATACCGAAGTCTACTAGTACAACTCGGTGACCACGACCTGGGCTTGGGTATGGATCTTTCGTTGATACGCGTTTTACATGATCTGTAAATACTGTCGCTTTTAATTGGCTTACAATGTACTCTACATCTGCATCCATGTTACAAAGGCGTCCACGTAATGTACCGTATTGACGAATTTTTCTCGTTAATTTTCTCGTATCAATCCCTGCTAATCCTGGGATATTTCTTTCTTTCAAGTAATCATTTAACGAAATTTCATTACGGAAGTTTGATGGGTGATCACAAATTTCGTTTACGATTAAACCATTTACAGATGGGTGAATGGATTCAAAATCGTCACGGTTAATGCCGTAGTTTCCGATTAATGGGTACGTGAATGTTACGATTTGACCGCAATATGATGGATCAGATAATGTTTCTTGATATCCAGTCATTCCTGTTGTAAATACAACCTCACCTGACTTTTCGATTTCGCCTCCGAAACCTGTTCCAATTAATACTGTTCCATCTTCTAAGATAAGTTGTCTTTTCATACTAATGCACTCTCCTTTTGCCATGCGATCTTACCACCAACGATTGTCATTACCGGCCATCCTTGGCATTTCCAACCTGCGAATGGTGTATTTTTTCCTTTTGATAAGAATGTTGTTGGGTCAATCTCTTCTTCTTGTTCTAAATCAATGATTGTAATATCAGCTGCTCTACCTTCTTTTAGGCGACCTGCTTCTAAGCCGAATGTATCAGCTGGCTTTTCTGTTAAGAATTGAATTAACTGTTCTAGCGTAATAACTCCCTTTTTCACAAGGTTTGTGTATAGAAGCGGGAATGCTGTTTCAAAACCAGTAATTCCAAACGGTGCTCTTTCAATTCCTTGTGCTTTCTCTTCCGCTGTATGCGGTGCATGGTCAGTTGCGATCATATCGATCGTTCCATCTAATAAACCTTCAATTAATGCTGCATGGTCTTCTTTTCCACGAAGCGGTGGGTTCATTTTAAAGTTAGGATCAGCTGATGGGATATCATCTTCACATAACACTAGGTGATGCGGTGTTACTTCTGCTGTTACTTTAATTCCAGCGCGTTTCGCATCACGGATTACACGTACAGAACCTTTCGTACTTACATGACATACGTGATAGTGGCAATCTGCTGCTTCAGCAAGCAGTATATCCCTTGCAATATGTACAGATTCACATACTGATGGGATACCGTTTAATCCGTGTTTCTCAGAAAACTTCCCTTCATGTACACAACCTTTATTAATAAGCGTATTCTCTTCACAGTGCGCAACTACTGCCATATCTAATTTTGCTGCACGTTTCATAGCCGCTAACATCATGCTCGCATCTTGTACGCCTACGCCGTCATCTGTGAAAGCAAATGCTCCAAGTTCTTTTAATGTTTCGAAATCTGTCATTTCAGAACCAGCTTGACGTACTGTAATTGCTCCGTATGGTAGTACGTTAACATGAGCTTTTTCTTCAATACGTTTTTGCAAGTCTTCCATATGTTCTCTGCAATCTGGTACCGGGCGTGTATTTGGCATTGCGCAAATTGTAGTGAATCCACCTTTTGCCGCTGCTAGTGTACCTGTTTCAATTGTTTCTTTATGTTCACCACCTGGTTCACGAAGATGTACGTGTACATCTACTAATCCAGGTGCGATTAACTTTCCGTTCACATCGATTACTTCAGCATTATCTGCCGTAATATTTTCTGCTACCTTAGCGATTTTACCGTCTTGTACGAGAAGATCCGTTGCTACGATTTTTCCTTCTTCATTCATATAACGACCATTTTTAAACAAATAATTCATGTTTCATTCCTCCTAATACATTTGGTAAGGCGCGTTTTAGTACAGCCATTCTTACGTAAACTCCATTTTCCATTTGTTTAAATATACGTGAACGCTCACACTCAACAAGTTCACTTGCAATTTCAACATCACGGTTTACAGGAGCTGGATGCATAATAATGCTTCCTTCTTTCATACGCTTTTCTCTTTCTACTGTTAATCCGTGTTTCTCATGATATTCTTTCATAATGTCTGTTTCATAATGATCATGACGCTCATGTTGTACACGGAGTAACATCATTACATCAACTTCTGGAACAAGTTCATCTAATGGTTTGTATGTTCCAAATGTGTTGTCTTCATCTTTCCACTCTTCTGGACTTGCAAAGTAAATTGTTGCACCAAGCTTCGTTAATGCTTCTGCATTAGAACGTGCTACTCGGCTATGACGAACATCTCCTACTATTGCAATCTTCAAACCTTCAAATCTTCCAAACTCTTGTTTAATTGTAAGAAGGTCCAGTAGGCACTGTGTTGGGTGGTTTCCGCATCCATCTCCAGCATTTAAGATTGGAATATTCACCTGATCTTTTAGTTCATCGAAGTAGCGATCTTGCTCGTGGCGGATGACCACTGCTTTTGTTCCGATTGATTCTAGTGTTCTTATCGTATCGTATAGAGTTTCTCCTTTTTGTACGCTAGATGCATCAGCTGAAAAGTTTAAAACATCAAGTCCTAATCTCTTCTCAGCAACTTCAAAGCTAAATCTCGTTCTCGTACTATTCTCAAAGAACAAGTTCGCAACAAAAGTTTGCTCTGTCGTTTTGCTCTCTTTTCCATTCACAAAATCTTCTGCATCTTTTAGGATTTCTGAAATTTCTACTTCCGATAATTCACTCATCGTTAACAAATGGCTCATCGTCATCCCTCATCTTTCTGATTTTTATGTTACCACTTTTGAATTTTTATAACAACCTTTGCATAAAAATACCCTAATCGTGTGAGACTAGGGTGCAAGAAAGAAGCCACCCTTTCCGGTCTCACAGGACTGAATTAAAAGGTTATTATTATGAAGCAATCTGCTTAGATTGTTTTATTTGTTTCGTTTCCGGTAGTAGTAGATTTAACAGTACACCTACAATTGCTGCTAGTGCCATTCCTTCTACTTGGAATGATTCTCCTACGTGAAGTACCGCTCCACCAATACCGATTACTAATATTACTGATGCAATCATTAAGTTTCGTTTGTCACTTAAATCTGTTTTATCATCTACCATCATGCGTAATCCGCTTGATGCGATTACACCGAATAGTAAGATTGATACACCACCCATAACTGGTGTTGGGATCGAATGAATCAGTGCAGAAATCTTACCGATAAATCCGAACATGATTGCGAATACTGCTGAACCGATGAATAAGTATACACTGTATGCTCTCGTAATTGCTAGCACACCGATGTTTTCACCATACGTTGTATTCGGTGGCCCACCGATTAGTGACGCGATTAATGTTGCTACTCCGTCACCGAAGATTGAACGGTGTAAACCTGGTTTTTCAATTAAATCTCTTTTAATAACATTTCCAAGAACAATTTGATGTCCGATATGTTCTGATATTGTTACTAGTGCAACTGGTACCATCAAGAGTACAATCTTCCATGAAAACTCTGGTGTGTATGTTACAAATGGTACTGTGAAATCTGGTACAACAAACCATTTTGCCTCAGCTACCGGCTTTAAGTCTACTAGCCCTTGGAAGTAAGCGAAGATATATCCGCCGATAATGCCAAGTAACACTGGTATGATACTGAAAAATCCTCTTCCAAATATCGAGCATATAATTGTAATTGCTAATGTTACTAACGCTACTGAAAAGTGTGTAAAGCTATATTTGCCATCCGCACCGTTCATCGCCATGTTAACTGCTGTATGTGCTAAAGCTAGACCGATTACCATTACTACTGGACCAACTACGATTGGTGGTAGTAATTTCATAATCCACTCTGATCCTGATTTCTTAATTCCGAGTGAGATTAAGATGTACACAAGTCCTGCTAGCAAACCACCAAGCATTGCCGCTCCCGGTCCACCTGCCGTTTTCGCTGTTATAATCGGTGCGATAAAGGCGAATGATGATCCTAGATAAGCAGGTACTTGACCTTTCGTTATAAGAAGGAATGCTAACGTTCCTAATCCACTTGATATTAATGCTACTGATGGATTCAATCCTGTTAAAAACGGAACAAGCACTGTTGATCCAAACATCGCGAACAAATGTTGTATACTTAAAAATAACCATTTTCCCGGTTTCGGTACTTCATTAACGTCTAACACTGGCTTTTGTTCCATTGTTACATCCTCCCTCAGTTTAAATCTTTGCAATAAAAAAACTCTTTGTGCCTGTGCACAAAGAGTCCTACACTTTCGTATGCCAAATTTGACATATGAAAGCCAAGACCCTTTGGCAGCCTCACAGGACTACATTTAAAAGGGCTTTACTTATCGTATATGCTTACTCGATCTTGTTGATCTGTCTCTTGCAAATCAACTTCGATACGCTCTTCACTTGATGTTGGAATATTCTTCCCTACATAATCAGCGCGAATTGGTAATTCGCGATGACCTCTATCAACAAGAACCGCCAATTGGATTTGAGATGGTCTACCTAAATCCATAAGAGCATCCATTGCTGCTCGAACTGTTCTTCCTGTATATAATACGTCATCCACAAGGATAACTTTTTTCTTCGTAATATCTACAGGGATATCAGAACCTTTTACAAGTGGTTCTTTATTTTTCGATTGTAGTGTTAAATCATCACGATATAACGTAATGTCTAACTCTCCAACTTCCATTTCTTTTCCTTCAATTTGACCAATTCGTTCTGCCAAACGTTGTGCAATAAAAATTCCACGAGTTTTAATTCCGACAAGAACACAATTATCGACACCTTTATTTCGTTCCACGATTTCATGACTAATTCGTGTTAAAGCGCGGCGAATCATTTGGTCATCTAAAACGACAGCTTTCTCTTGCATGCTCTACACCTCCAAGCTTTTTTCTTGCGTGAGAGTAATGGTATAAAAAAAGTCCTCTCAGCGTGTGCGAGAGGACTTTTGAAAAAAGGGTACAACATACCCTAAGTATTTCAAACCGTTACCTTCTCAACCTCACGGGGCTGTGTTAAAGGATCATTATTTAACTGTTGTCAGTATCTCAGTTTTCTTATGATTTGTCAATACTATTTTCGTAAAATATTTAATGCGTCTTCAAACACTTCTGGAATCGGTGCCTCAAACTGAATATATTCACCCGTACGAGGATGATCAAAGCCTAAAATACCCGCATGAAGTGCTTGTCCATTCATATCTAACGTTTTCTTCGGACCATACTTCGGATCTCCTGCAAGTGGATAGCCAATATATTTCATATGAACACGAATTTGGTGCGTACGTCCCGTTTCTAAGCGACATTCTACAAGTGTAAAGTCTTTAAAGCGTTCTAACACTTGGAAGTGCGTAACAGCGTTCTTACCATTTTCATCAACTGTCATACTTTGACGCTCTTTCTTATCACGAGCAATCGGAGCATCAATCGTCCCCTTATCATGCGGAATCACACCGTGTACAATCGCTTTGTAACGTCTCGTTACTGTTTTTGCTACAAGCTGATTCACAAGCGATTCATGTGCCATATCATTTTTAGCAACCATTAATAGTCCAGATGTATCTTTATCAATACGATGCACGATACCTGGACGCATTACACCGTTAATGCCTGATAAGTCTGTACAATGATGCATAAGGCCATTTACAAGTGTACCACTTGTATGCCCTGGTGCTGGATGTACAACCATACCACGTGGCTTATTTACAACAAGCACATCTGCATCTTCATAATAAATTTCTAAATTTAAATCCTCTGGTTGAATATCTAACTCTTCTGGTTCAGGAATTGTTACTGTAATTTCATCTTCTTCTTTTACTTTATAATTCCCTTTTACCGCTTTCCCGTTTACTGTCACAACGTCATCTTTAATCCATTGCTGCACTTGCGTACGTGACCATTCGTTATTTATCCCTGCAACGAATTTATCAATTCGCTCGTTTTTTTGCTCTGCTGCAACTGTTACTTGTACTACTTCACTCATTCAATTACTCCTTCGCTTTCTTGCCTTCTAATAATGTTTGAATAATAATTAATACAACACCAATACATAATGCTGAATCAGCTATATTGAATACTGGATAGTTGTACGAGAAAATATACACGTGAATGAAATCCACTACTTCTTGTCTAAATACACGATCAATAAAGTTACCAATTGCCCCGCCCAAAATTAGGCCTAACGAAATACCTAGAAGCCTGTCTGTTTTCGCATACTTTTTCATATAAAATACAATAAACACTACAAAAACAACTGTAATAATGTAGAAGAACCACATTTTATTTTCTAAAATACCCCAAGCAGCGCCTCTATTTCGATGTGATGTTATGTATAATACATTGTCGATAATCGGAATACTCGTACCCAATTCCATGTTCTTTACAATTAACCACTTCGATATTTGATCGATAGCAATGACGAATAACGCTATTACATAATATATCATTTTCATTTCCCCCACAAAGACAGTGTACCTCAAAATTTTAGCATAGCTGCTACCTTTTCACAATGAACCTTTATAGAAGAATAAAATAAATTAAAAAAAGGTAATATAATATCGTTGTGCGTATTCATACATTTACCTTTTCATAAAAGAATTCATGAATCGTACGGGCAGTCGGCATTGTCTTCATTTGCTTTGTCGAAATTAATCTCCCCGTCTCTTCACAAATACCATACATGTCTATTTCCATTTTAAATAATGCGCGTTCTACATCCTTTAAATCCTCTTTTATATCATGTAATAGCAATTTTTTCTTTATCTCTTCCTTAATTTCATATCCAAACTCTTGGCTGAACTCGACATCATATTTGTGCATTACTTCTTTAGCTAGTCTCTCTTGCAACTCTTTTCTCATCAATTGCAATTCTTCTTTTATTTCCATGTAAATTTCATTCACGTGTACATTCCTCCTAGCTGTAATGTACAGTTAGTGTGTCCGAAATTTATTTGCTTACCTCACACACATTTTTCCTTCACAGGAAAGAGTCTGAAAGTGATTTTGATATGCCATAAACAAAAAAACTGACTGCATCAATAGCAGTCAGCTTTTTTTATTATTTTACATAGTTTTCTTTAACAACTGTTGCACAACGCTCACATAATGTTTCATGTTCAGCATCTTTACCAATTGTTTCTGAAACTACCCAACAACGTTCACATGTTTCACCAGTTGCTTGAGCAACAACAACCGCTGTATGTTCATACTTCGGTGCATCTGCTGGCGCTTCATCCATCATACCACCAAGTTTATACTCAGAAACGATGAATAATTGCTTTAAGTCTTCGCTAATAGACTCTAACATAGCTTTCATTTCTGCAGTTGGATATAGCGTAATGCTTGCATTTAATGACTTACCGATTACTTTTTCATTACGAGCTACTTCTAGTGCTTTTAACACGTCATCACGTAATGTCATAAATGCATCCCATTTTGTTTTTAACGCTTCCGCGTCATCTAATTGTACAGCTTCTGGCATATCAGTTAATTGTACACTTTCTTCTGTTACGCCTGGAATGTATGGCCATACTTCATCAGCTGTATGCGGTAAGATTGGTGTTACAAGTTTCGTTAACGCAACAAGAACATCATATAATACAGTTTGAATCGCACGACGATCTTCGTGGTTTGCACCTTCAATATATAAAATGTCTTTTGCAAAGTCTAAATAGAATGAACTTAAATCAATTGTACAGAAGTTATGAATTGCATGATACACAGCAGCGAAGTCGTATGTCTCATATGCTTCTTTAACTTTTGTAATTAAGTCATTTAATTTCACTAACATGTAACGATCTACTTCACGAAGTTCAGCTACAGCTACTGCATTTTCACTTGGCTTAAAGTCGTCTAAGTTTCCTAATAAGAAACGGAATGTGTTACGGATTTTACGATACACTTCTGCTACTTGTTTTAAAATATCATCTGAAATACGTACGTCAGATTGATAGTCAACAGAAGATACCCATAAGCGTAAAATGTCTCCGCCTAATTGATCCATAATTTTCTTCGGTACGACAATGTTTCCAATCGACTTACTCATCTTACGTCCTTCACCATCTAGTACGAAACCGTGACTTAGTACGCCTTTATATGGAGCTTTACCTGTTACAGCAACTGCTGTTGATAATGAAGAGTTAAACCAACCACGATACTGGTCAGATCCTTCTAAATATAAATCAGCTGGACGCTGTAAATCTTCGCGCTCTTCTAATACCGCTTGGTGAGAAGAACCTGAATCGAACCATACATCCATGATGTCTGTTTCTTTACGGAATTCGCCATTTGGGCTACCTGGATGTGTAAATCCTTCTGGTAATAGATCTTTCGCTTCACGCTCGAACCATACGTTAGAACCGTGTTCACGGAATAAATCTGCTACATGGTTAATTGTTTCATCCGTAATAATTGGATCACCATTCTCAGCATAGAATACCGGAATTGGCACACCCCAAGCACGCTGACGAGAAATACACCAGTCACCACGGTCACGAACCATATTATGAAGACGAGTTTCTCCCCATGCTGGTACCCATTTTGTTTCTGCTACAGCTTCTATTAATTCTTTACGGAATGCTTCAATAGATGCAAACCACTGTGCTGTCGCACGGAAAATAATTGGTTTTTTCGTTCTCCAATCATGTGGGTATGAATGTGTAATGAATGTTAGTTTCAGTAACGCGCCTACTTCTTCTAATTTTTCTGTAATTGGTTTATTAGCTTTATCATAGAATAAGCCTTCAAATCCAGGTGCCTCATTTGTTAATACACCTTTATCATCGACTGGGCAAAGTACTTCTAATCCATACTTTTTACCAACAACGAAGTCATCTTCCCCGTGTCCTGGTGCTGTATGAACACAACCTGTACCTGCATCTGTTGTTACGTGGTCTCCTAGCATAACTAATGAATCACGATCGTAGAATGGATGTTTTGCAACTGTGTACTCAAGTTCGCTACCTTTTACTGTTTTCACAACTTCAGCATTTTCCCACTCTAACGTTTTTGCAACTGTCTCAAACAGCTCAGAAGCAATGATATATTTCTCATCGTTTACTTTTACAATGCTATATTCAAGCTCTGGGTGAACAGAAATACCTAAGTTTGCAGGTAATGTCCAAGGTGTCGTTGTCCAAATGATGTACTTTTCATCACCTTCTAATACGTTCTTTCCATCTTTTACAGGGAATGCTACGTAAATAGATGCTGATTTTTTATCTTGATATTCAATTTCAGCTTCCGCTAAAGCAGATTCACTCGTTGGAGACCAGTAAACTGGTTTTTGACCTTTATAGATATAACCTTTTTTCGCCATGTCACCAAACACTTTGATTTGTTGTGCTTCATAAGCTGGCTCTAAAGTAATATATGGATTATCCCAATCTGCACGTACACCTAGACGCTTAAATTGTTCACGTTGACGTTCTACTTGTTCATATGCATACTCTGCACATAACTTACGGAACTCAGCAACTGTCATTTCTTTACGTTTTACACCTTTATTTGTTAAAGCTTGTTCAATTGGTAAACCGTGCGTATCCCATCCTGGAACATATGGCGCACTAAAACCAGTCATTGATTTATAACGAACAATAAAGTCTTTTAATACTTTATTTAATGCATGTCCCATATGAATGTCACCATTCGCATATGGAGGTCCATCATGCAATACAAATAAAGGACGTCCTTTTGTATGTTCTTGTACTTTTTCGTAAATATTCATTTCAGCCCATTTTTCTTGCATTGCAGGCTCACGTTTTGGTAAATTCCCACGCATTGGGAACTCTGTTTTTGGCATCAGTAATGTATTTTTGTACTCCATGCTCAATTCCTCCTTACATGTATAAAAGAAACACTTAAAAAACGGAATAAAAAAGAGACCTTCTCATCCCAAAAAGGGACGAGAAAGTCTCCCGCGGTACCACCCTAGTAGATCATATACATATGTATAGAATCCTCTTTATATTCTTAACGCGAATACACGCCTACGCTTACTCTATTTGTTCAGCGCGGAACTCCAGGGTGATATTCCCACTATCTCCTTATCCTGAGCTTACACCATCCTCAGTTCGCTATATAAGGTTTGAAAAGGTACTTATCCCTATCTTCGTTTTTCTTAATAAATATGTTGTTTAAAATTATATGTAATAATGAGAAAAACGTCAAGCTTACACTGTTTCTTCTTTTTTCAACAGTTCATCTACTTCGTCTTCTAATTCAATTAGTTTATCCCAATCATCGTTGTTTAACATCTCAAGCTGTGTTTCTAATAACATACGGAAACGAGTTCGGAATACTTTCGCTTGTTTCTTTAGCTCTTCAATATCAAAAGCAACTTTTCTTGATTTTACTAATGCTTCGTTAATAATACGATCAGCATTCTTTTCAGCTTCACGCACAATTAATTTCGCTTCTTTTTGCGCATTACGTTTTACTTCTTCCGCTGCTTCTTGTGCAACGACGATAGATTTGTTTAACGTATCTTCAATATTAGAGAAATGATCTAACTTCCCTTCTAACTGCGCAACTTTTTCTTCTAAAGCTTTTTTCTCACGAATGACCAATTCATAATCTTTGATAATTTGATCAAGAAACTCATTTACTTGATCTTCATCATAGCCACGGAATCCGCGACCAAATTCTTTGTTATGAATATCTAATGGTGTTAACGGCACAACGCCACCTCCAAGTAGTTATCTAAATTTCCTCTTTCAATTATATCTTTTCTTCGACAAAATAGGGGGATTTCCTTCTAAAAAACCAATCATTTTAGTATACCATACAAAATTCTCCATTTGTCGCGTTTTGTTCTACCTTCTACAGAAAATAATTTACTTCGGCCATATCCTCTAACAGAAAAAACATCTCCTGGATAGCATTCATAAGAAGTTTGCTCCACTGTTTTCCAATTGACTTTTACTAAACCATTTTTTATGAAAGGTTGTACTTTCTGTCTAGATAAATGTAACATTTCAGCTAACATAACATCTAAACGAAGTGAAGAAACCGTTCCAGATTTCTCTCCCCACGTTTCATCTATCTGTAGAATTTGTTCTCCTTGCACTGACGCTAAAGAGACTTTTACTTTCCCTATTGATTGTAAGTTCATCTCAATATACGATACAATTTCTTTCGCAACTACAATTTGGGCACGATTTTCTTGCAGCAAAATATCACCACATTTTTCTCTTGTTAAACCAAGAGACATAAATGTACCTAATATTTGCCTATGTTCTAGCGTATAAAATTTGGAAGGATAGTCAATTTCTAATACTTCTACTTGAAATTCTTCTTCATTTAATTCTAGATAGTCTGGATAAATAAGTGCTCTTTTACGCTCTGCATTAGGCGTTGCACCACCAAATTGTACAGCAACATCACCTTGTCCTATTACCATAGAAACAATTTGTTGTTGCCTAGGATCAAGAAAATCCGTTAACTTCACTTGATGGTACTCCGCCGCTCGCTTCCACTCTAGCACTTTATCCACAAAGACCTCCTCATCAGGCCTAAAATGTTCGTAGATGCTCATGTATTTACCTTCTTACTATAAGAAATAGCTTAATAAACTGAACAAACCAGTTTTAGCAAGTTTCAACGCAAAGATCGCAACGATTGGAGAAATATCAATCATTCCAAGCGGCGGAATAAAGCGGCGGAATGGTTCTAAATACGGTTCACAAATACGTGCCAGGAACTCTCCAAAAGATGATTCCTTTGCACCAGGAAACCATGATAGGAGAATGTAAATAATAAGTGCCCACGAGTAAATCTCGATAGCATAACTTAACACTATAAAAACTGTTGTCATGGCGTATTACCACCTCTTTATATTTGTTTCTTCTTCTTCACCGAATAACTCTGAAATCGCACCAACAATATCTACATTTTCAGGTGTACACATAAATGTTTTCGGCCCTATTTTTTGAATGTCCCCGCCTATAGCGTATACAGTACCACTTAAAAAGTCAACGATACGTACCGCTTGATCAGTAGACATTCTCTGCAAATTAATTACAACAGCTCGTCTACCTTTTAAGTGGTCCGCAATCCCTTGTGCTTCCGAATATGTGCGTGGTTCTAATAAAACAACTTTTGAAGATTGTTTTGCTGTTTCAATACTCACAACATTTTGCTTCGGTTGCGCTTTCGGAAACGTAACGTCTTGTTGTTCTGGTGGATCTTGCTGCTTTTTCATGTCTGTTTGCTCCTTTTCATAACCATATTGAGCTGCTTCTTTTTCTTCCGGTGTATCAAAAAAGAAGTATTTTACTTTTGACCAACTCATAATAAGATTCTCCTTCCTTTTACGCTTTTCCTACTAAAATCGTTCCCAAACGAATATATGTAGCCCCTTCTTCAATTGCAATTGTGTAATCGTTGGACATTCCCATTGATAATTCTTTACATGGCGCATGTAATAACTCTAGCTCCTGCACCTCTGTTTGCAGCATACGTAATTCCTTAAAACAGCGTCTGATTTCTTCCTCTTCTTCTGTAAATGGAGCCATCGTCATTAGTCCAACCACTTCAATTTTATCGAATTCTTGCAAACTTTGAATAAAAGAAACAACCTCTTCTATTGCCAATCCTTGCTTCGATTCTTCAGATGAGGTTTTCACTTGAATAAAGCATTTCACTTTCTTATCAGCACGTTTCTGAATTTCTTTCGCCAGCGAAAGACGATCTAACGAATGTAAATAATCAATTTCATTAATGATTTCTTTTACTTTTCTCGTTTGTAATGAGCCAATAAAGTGCCAATTAACTTTTGAACCGAAATGCTCGTATTTCTGTAAGAAACCTTCATTTCTATTTTCACCTAAATCGATAATTCCAGCTTCAATTACTTCGTTTGTTTTTTCAATCCCTACAGTTTTTGTAACTGCAACAAGTTTAATATCTTGCAACGAACGTCCAGCTCGAGCGCAAGATTCTTTAATAGCTTCATTTACAATTACTAAATTTTCTTGTACTGTCACTTGCTTCCTTCCCCCTTAAAACCTATGAAACTCAACATTCTTCCTGTCTTACCTTGATCACGACGATGAGAGAAAAATAGTTGCTCTTCACAGCTTGTACAAAGAGATGACATTACAATATGCTCTTCTTTTATGCCTGCTTGTACACATAATATACGATTAATTTCTTTTAAATTAATTGCGTACTGCCCGTCAGAAATTTTTTGATGAGGAACAGCACCGCTAACTACTTCCTGTGCTGCTGTTAATACACGATCATCCACAACATAACAACAAGATCCGATCGACGGCCCAATTGCAACATGAATTTCATCACTTGAAATACCTTCTGCATTCCACTTTTGAATCATTTCCTTTGCAATCTCTTGTACAGTGCCTTTCCATCCAGCATGCGCAAGTCCTATCATACCATGTGATGGTGCATAAAAATAGAGCGGAACACAATCCGCGTAACAAGACGTTAACAGAACATCTTCATTACTCGTATAAATGCCATCTGTTTTTGAAATGCCGTCCTCATATGAATAGACACCACTTCCCTTTTCCTGTTGCCCTACTTTTTCAACATGATGAGCATGAACTTGTTCAGAGCAAATCCAGTTTTCTAATGGTTTTTGTAACTTATTTGCTAAAATGCGTCTGTTTTCATGAACGTTCTCCACGATATCATTCACATGTAATCCTAAATTCATCGCATGAAAGGAGCCCGTACTTATCCCACCATCTTTTGTCGTAAATCCAGCAGTAATGTTTCCAAGTTCTTTCCACGCTTGTAAATACAGTATACCGTCCACATATTTAAATGGTTCTCTCATAATAAAGCGGCTCCTTTTAATTAAAATAACAGAAAAAAGCATGGTACTTCCTGTCTATTTTACCATACTTTTATTTTTTCATAATCCTAACAGAAAAAAAAGAGGAATTTGTAATATTCTTTATGAAATTGTCGGTGTTTGTATTGATTCTGTTACAGAATTAACAGGATTTACTCTTACAAGTATGACATCTTCCCCAATTTTCACAATTTCCTTCCAAGGAATTACAATCTCAACATCTTTTCCAAAAATACCTAGCATACGTGTCTGTTTGGAAATAATAACAGAACAAATTTTCCCTGTGTTCATATCAATTTCAATATCTCCAATATTCCCAATCCTTTTTCCATCTGAAATATTTATAACATCCTTCATCTGTAACTCTGAAATTCGTATCACCATTTTTATCCTCTCCCTTATATGACAAATTGGAAACTGTTTCTCATATTTACAGGAAACCACCTATACGAAACACCATGCTAGTTTCATTATATGAACACTAATCCCCTACTATGAGCACAAACCATATTACATATAAAAAGGTCTCACCATAATTGGTGAGACCTTATCCTTGAATCGTTTTATTCATTTGTTTAATGGCTGACTTCTCTAAACGTGATACTTGCGCTTGGGAAATCCCAATTTCTTCTGCAACTTCCATCTGTGTCTTTCCTTGGAAGAAACGTTTTCTAATAATCATTTTCTCTCTATCATTTAAACGCTTCATTCCTTCTTTCAATGCTAATTCTTCAACCCACTGCTCGTCCTTTTGTTTTTCATCACTTAACTGATCCATAACAAAGATAGGATCTCCCCCATCATTATAAATCGGTTCAAATAATGAAACTGGATCTTGAATCGCATCTAAAGCAAATACTATCTCTTCATGAGTTACTTCTAGCACTTTTGCAATATCCATTGCTGTTGGTTCTTTTGAATTTTCTGCAATCAATTTTTCTCTTACTTGTAAAGCTTTATACGCAATATCTCGCAATGAGCGCGATACGCGAATCGGATTATTATCACGCAAATATCTGCGTATTTCCCCAATAATCATCGGCACAGCATACGTTGAAAATTTTACATTTTGGCCTAAATCAAAATTATCAATTGATTTCATAAGTCCGATGCAACCAACTTGAAATAAATCGTCAACATATTCTCCTCTGTTATTAAATCTTTGGATGACGCTCAGTACAAGACGTAAGTTTCCATTCACTAATTTTTCTCTTGCGCTTATCTCTCCACTTTGCATTTCACGAAATAATTTACGCATCTCTTCATTTTTTAATACTGGAAGTTTAGCTGTATCAACACCGCAAATTTCTACTTTGTTTCTCGTCAAAGTGTTCCCTCCTATCGGGAGTTGCTGTACAGTGTAAAGTATTTCCTTTGAAGGGGATTTTATGCATGTGGTTTTTTCACGATTTATTATTTAAATTATCTTTCCTAATACAACTAAATAGAATAAGACCAGCCTACATAACGGCTGGTCTTATTCTTTACACCATTTTATTAAATTCTTTTCGTAATCTTTTTATAATTCTTTTTTCTAAACGCGAAATGTATGACTGTGAAATCCCAAGCATATCAGCCACATCTTTTTGCGTCTTTTCCTCTCCTCCAGCAAGCCCAAACCGAAGTTCCATAATTTGTTTTTCACGATCATTTAATTGGTGTAATGCTTTCATTAAAAGGTGACGATCTACAGTAGCTTCTAAATCTTTTGTAATAATATCATCATCTGTACCTAACACGTCAGACAATAACAGTTCATTCCCATCCCAATCAATGTTTAGTGGTTCATCAAAAGAAACTTCCGAACGATTTTTGTTATTTCGACGTAAATGCATTAAAATTTCATTTTCTATACAACGCGATGCATATGTTGCTAATTTTATTTTCTTTTCTGGATTAAATGTATTTACCGCTTTAATAAGGCCGATTGTTCCTATACTAATCAAATCTTCAATATTTATCCCTGTATTTTCAAACTTTCTTGCTATATATACAACGAGCCTTAAGTTACGTTCAATAAGTAATGACCTTGCTGCCTGATCTCCTTTTGGCAATTTATTCAAAAGAACTTCCTCTTCTTCTTTTGTTAACGGTGGTGGCAACGCTTCACTTCCACCAATATAATAAATTTCATCGGTCTTAATTCCTAATTTCAGCAATACTTTATACCAAAGGTATACTAAATAAAATTTTAATTTCATCATATTATCCCGCCTCTCATTTATTAAGCGATCACCATTTTTTGCGAAATCAACATTTTTGGATGCACAATACATTGATACTCCCCATTAGTAGACAGCTGTTGTGTATTTAATCCAATTAATACTTTGTTTACAACAATAGAACTACCTTCATGGTCAACTTGCACACTGTCAGGCTTAATTGCCCACAAAAATTGACTCTCTACTCCTACTGCACGGAAAGGAATTAAGCGTAATTTGGTCGCCCAACCAGAATCATTTTCTGGTATTTGAGGAATTTCTGTTTTGGAATAAATTTGTTCTGTTAACCAAGATGGTAAGCAATGTTCTAATGATGAAACATGCATAATCATAACAGGTGTTTTTGTTAATGGGTCATAAAGTTGGTTCCCACTGTCAATAAGACCTGCGAGTTCTAGTTCTTCTTCGGCTAATTGAATTTTTACTTTCACAATTTGATCATAGTGTATTTTCGTGACCTCTACGCTTTCAATACGCTTTTTAGAAAAATAATAAATTACTGGAAAACCAAAAATAACAAATAACCAACTAATTGGATCACCGTAAGAAATTGACTGAGATTGAACCAATCCATTTACCATTTCATTCGTTTGCAAAAAGAAATGAGTTCCAATTAATCCTCCGCCAACCATAAAGGTTACAAAGTAAAAAGTAAAAACAGTTTGTGCATAATTTCTAAATGTCGTAAACCCAAATGCTGTATACACAATAAGTAACGAGTACAGTAGTTTCATAATTGGATGTGTCATCATAGAAGCAAAAGGAGTAAAGGCAAAAATAACAATAGTTGAACCTATAAATGCCCCTAACACAAGCCTCCATCTTTTGATTTTCTTTTTTAACACGGTAGCTGTTAATAAAAGCAAAAGAAAATCAATGCAGGCGTTTAACAACCAAACAACGTCGGCGTAAACAACCAAACAATTCACCTCTTTTTTCAAGTTGAGACTAGTATAATGCATATCCAATAGGAAAGTGTGTCAATTTGCGGAGGTGTTTTTTTGTTATTTTGTGATTTCTAGACATAATCTGTCGGTAAAAAATAAAAGTACAAATTCATAGAATGATATACTCTTATTTTCACAAACAAAATATATTGAAATATACGAAATAAAAAAAAGACCTGCTTAGCAGGTCTTTTCCATAAAAAAATAAAAAGGAGCATGAAAGCTCCTTTTTTTATCGTCTACGACGGTTACGTAAAAATGCTGGAATATCGATATCATCTGAATCTGAATGACGCTCATGTACAACTGGCTCTTCACGCTTCATTTCACGTTTTACTTCACGCTGTTTTGAAGGTTGAGCTACTGGTTGTTGCTGTTGTTGCGTGTGGTTCGCATTCGGACGAATAATTGGTTTTGGTGGTTGAGTTGCAATGCTATCATCAAAACCAGTTGCAATTACAGTTACAACGATATCATCTTTTAATCCTTCGTTAATAACAGAACCGAAGATCATATTTACTTCTGGATCTGAAGCTGAAGCTACGATGTCTGCCGCTTCTTGTACTTCATATAAGCTTAAGTTAGCGCCACCCGTAATGTTCATGATAACACCTTGAGCTCCATCAATAGATGTTTCTAGTAATGGGCTAGAAATCGCTTTTTTCGCAGCTTCTGCAGCACGATTTTCCCCATTACCAGAACCAATACCCATTAAAGCAGAACCTCTATTAGACATAATTGTCTTTACGTCTGCAAAGTCTAAGTTAATTAAACCTGGCGTTGCAATTAAATCCGAAATACCTTGAACACCTTGACGTAATACGTTATCAGCTTCACGGAATGCTTCTAACATTGGCGTATTTTTATCAACAATCTCTAATAAGCGATCGTTTGGAATTACAATAAGAGTATCTACATTTTCTTTAAATGCTGCAATACCAGATGCTGCTTGCGTCGCACGCTTACGTCCTTCAAAAGTAAATGGACGTGTTACAACACCTACTGTTAAAGCACCTAATTCTTTTGCAACTTGAGCAACAACTGGAGCTGCACCAGTTCCAGTTCCACCGCCCATACCGGCAGTTACGAAGACCATATCCGCACCACGAAGTGCTTCTTGAATCTGTTCTTTACTTTCTTCTGCAGCTTTTTTCCCTACTTCAGGGTTTGCGCCTGCACCAAGTCCACGCGTTAATTTTCCACCAATTTGCATTTTTGTTTCAGCTTTTGATAGATTTAATGCTTGTGCATCAGTGTTCACAGCGATAAAGTCTACACCTTGTACACCGTGTTCAATCATACGGTTTACAGCATTGTTTCCGCCACCGCCGACACCGATAACTTTTATATTCGCTAATTGATCTTGAGTAGTATCAAACTCTAACATGTCGAAATCCCCCTAGAACCTCATTTTTCGTGTCCAATTTTAATCCCATAAATAACGGAATACACGTTTTACTTTTGACATCATGCGGTCATCATTTTGATTATTATTGTTTTGATTACGAGTTTTTTGTTTCGTGGGTTGCTGTTGTACCGGCGTTGGTGCTGGTGCTGGTACTGGTTCAAAATGCTCTTGCTTTTCCTGCACATTTTTCCCACGTAATTTAGCTTTTTGATAAGAATGTTTAATTAATCCAACTCCACTTGTATATTGGGGCTCACGCACACCAATATAATCAGGAGTTGCTACACGAACATTTTCATGTAAAATATCATATGCAAGATCAAGAACACCTGGCATAGAAGCAATTCCGCCAGTTAGTACATAACCAGAAGCCACTTGCTTTACTCCTAACTTACGCACTTCATCTTGAACAAACATTAAAATTTCCTCTACACGAGCCTCTATTATATCCGATAATTCCAACTGAGAATATTGTTCTGTTTGATCACTTCCCATAATAGGAACCGTAAACATCTCTTCTTCAGATGCTGTATCATAAAAAGCATGTCCATATTTCAACTTAATTTGATCTGCATTTTCTGTTGAAGTTTTCAACCCAATCGCAATATCTTTCGTTATATGGTCTCCACCTAATGGTAATACGCTTGTCGCTTGTAACTCTCCATCTTTAAAAATAGATAAAGTTGTAGATCCTCCCCCCATATCAACAAGGGCTACTCCTCTATTTTTTTCATCTGAAGATATTGCAACTGTTGCAGCCGCTAAAGGTTGAAGACAAATATCAACAATTTCAAGACCTGCTTTTTCTACACAACGAAGTAGGTTATGTAGTAAAGTTCTCGAGCCTGTAATAAGTGTACCTTCCATTTCTAATCTTACACCGATCATCCCGCGTGGATCGTTAATCTCGTCAAGACCGTCTACGATGAACTGTCGAGGTACCACATCAATAAACTCACGTTCTGGAGCAATTGACACAACTTGTGCTGCATCTAGAACGCGTAAGACATCTTCATTCCCGATTTCACGATCTTCATTTGAAACAGCGACTACTCCGTGACAAGGAAGTAGCTGTACCTGGTTTGCATTGACACCTACTACAACTTGCTCAATGTGGATCCCCACCATGCGCTCAGCTTGTTCAATTGCTTTTTTAATTGATCGAACAGTCTCGTCTATATCAACTATCGATCCCTTCTTTAAACCATTTGATTTTACATTTCCAACACCAATAATGTTTAAGCTGTCATTAACCATTTCACCAATGATGACTTTAACATTGGATGTACCGATGTCAAGACTAACATATATTTCATTGCTGTTCATTCTTTGGCACCTCCTTCTTTATTTATACCATACAACTCAATATATGGAACAACAATCGCAACTTTACTATTTATAAGAAAAATATTCAACGTCTTTATACGTTTCCCTTTTTTAACCCTATATTTTTCTTATTTTTATTTAGCATTCAATTAAGAATATCGCAGTAAACTATGAATAACTGCTTATCTTGAAATAATTCTATTTCGAGTGTAAAGTTTACCGCCAAGTATAAGTCTACACTAAGATGTACTCATAGAAAAGTGAAACTTGTACCAATACTAGTATGAATCTAAGAATTTTTACATATTTTTCATCAAATGAACCATTCTTCTAAATTCGTATACACATAATAGAACATTCGTTTCGTTTTTTCTGCTATAAGTAACGAAAACTACCATTCTATTCTTTTTTTTCTTCCGCACCTAATTCTTTCGTATATGCACCTACTTCTAAGTCAATTAATACCTTCTTACCTGGCTCAATTGTTTTTAAAATAAGCGGATAGGCTTCCATACGTTTTGCGAAATTTTGAATTGTAGTGCTCACTTCATAACCTTCATTCATATATAAAGTAAGATGATCTTCATTCGCATTCGTTGGTGAATAGCGAATCTCCGAAATAGATTTTAAAATAGCTGGTGTTAATTTTTCTAGTTCAGCGATTAACTCCTTCATTTTCTCTTCTTTAAAAGGTTCGAAAATCGGTGCTGCAACAGGAAGTTTTCCGTTAGGTAGTACATCAAGCGTTTTTCCATTCTCTAATAACGGTTGTAATTTTCCCTCTTTATTTATATAACCAATCGTTAAATATTCTTCGATATGAATATCAATATTGTTTGGAAAACGTTTTTTTACATTTACTGCTTTAATTTCTTTTCGCTTCGTTAAGTTTTCTTCAGCTTTATGTGCTGTCACTCGGAAATAACTTGTATCATATGTCACGCCTGAATCCTTCATTACTTGTTCATCCGTCATATAGTGATTTCCAAACACACTAATCTTTTTTATATTACTAAGCGGAGACCGAAAATAAATTAAAAAGAGCACTAATAAAAATAAAATTGATATGTATAAAATCAATCGATGATTAACATTTTTTTTGTTTTTTTTCTTTTGATTTTTCAATTTTGGTACACGATCTTGTAGTTTAATCACTTTACTATTATTCATGTACGATCCCCCTATGTAACATAAAGAACGGCATGTTCCTCATGCCGTTCTTATCTTCTTATTATAACATAAATGATAATGAGCGGAACGAATAACCGTTATCTTCCAATGATTTCTACTTCTGTGTGCATATCTACATCAAATTTATCCTTAATTGTATGTTTTATTAATTCAATTAAAGACAATACATCTTGCGCTGAAGCTCCCCCAGTATTAACAATAAAATTGCCATGCATTTCAGAAATTTGAGCTCCACCAATCCTATAGCCACGAAGCCCTGCTTTTTCTACTAAATCTCCTGCAAAATGTGGGATTGGATTCCGAAATACACTTCCTGCACACGGGTGATTCCATGGTTGCGTTTCACGGCGGTAATCTTTATTATTTTGCATGCTACGTACAATTTCTTCACGTTTCCCCGCCTGTAATTGAAACACCGCCTCTAAAACAATACCAGGACGTTTCGTTTGCAATACAGATGCCCGATAAGAAAACTCCAGTTCTTTATTCGTTAACCAGTCAATTGCACCGTCTTCAAACAGAATGAGAGCCTTCGATAATACACTCGATATATCCGATTTATGTGCACCTGCATTCATATATACTGCACCACCGACACTTCCTGGAATACCGCTTGCAAACCCCAATCCAGCTAACCCTTGACGACTAAGTAAAGTTGACAATTTAATAAGAGGATATCCACTACCAACTCTTACCTTATGTTTTTCGACCTCTAAGTGATCTAATCCTTCTCCTAAACGGATAACAACACCTTCTATGCCTTGATCAGATACAAGAAGGTTTGAACCGCGACCAATTACAGTCCACTTCGTTTTGTATTGCTTTACTAACTGTAATGTTTTTTCAATACCTGCTACATGCTTTGGCACAATTAAAATATCCGCTGGGCCACCTATTTTCATAGTTGTATAACGTGCTAACGGCTCGTTAACCAAAACACGACCAACGTCTGCTTCTATAAGCTCATTTACTAATTGTTCCATAGACAATCTCCCCCATATTAAGTCTCCTTATGACAATAATATGCAGGGCGTTCACCTAACGTTATCCCTCTATTTACGGGCAGTACAGCTCCTAAATCAAAATTAGGTGATAACAAAGAAATTAGGCGGAATGAGGATACCAGTAAACATCCGATTAGTGAAAGGTAATAATCAAAGAGAGAGAATCACTCCCCACTGATTAAAGCCTCACTTTATTTTTTTACAAGTTTATTCATTACTTCATACAGCTTATTTGCTGCATCTGGAATACCTAGTTGCTTAGCAGCTAGCTTCATATTTTGTAATGTTTGTGTATCTAATAAAATCTCATCAATATCACGAATAAGCGTTTCAGCTGTTAAATCTTTTTCAAGTAACATTTTTGCCGCTCCTTTATCAACAACTGAACGTGCATTCTTTTCCTGATGATTATTTGTTACATACGGACTCGGTATTAACACACTTGGTTTTCCTAACGCTGTTAATTCTGCAAGTGTTGTTGCCCCAGCCCTTGAAACAACAAGGTCTACACCAGTTAGTACCTCTGGCATATTATGAATGAACGGCTTAATAATAACATTGCTTGGGTTCCCTTTTTGCTTCACGGCTTCCATCACTTTGTCATAATGTACTTCACCTGTTACATATAGTATTTCGTAGCTTTTGTTCCCAAACTGTTCAATTGCTTCAACGAAGGCATCGTTAATCGGTCTAGCCCCACGACTTCCACCAAATATAAGTACAGACTTTTTAGGAAGAGAAAGCCCAACTGAACGTTTCCCCTTCATTCCATTTTGTTCCATTACCTCTGATGCTCGTGGATTACCTGTCATTACCACTTTTGACTCCGGAAAATGCTCTATAGCTGCTTCAAAACAAACAGCAACTTTATCAACATAACGGCTTAAAAACTTGTTCGTTACACCTGGTACACTATTTTGTTCATGTACAATAGTTGGAATACCTAATTTGGCTGCAGCGTATACAACTGGTCCACATACATATCCACCCGTTCCAATTACGATATCCGGATTAAAACGACGAATATATCGTTTACTATCCTGTACACCTTTTAGAAAACGCATTACTGTTTTCACATTATCTAATGATATTTTTCGTTTAAATCCACTTATAACAATAGATTGAAATGGTATACCTGCTTTTGGAACGATTGTACTCTCTAGTCCATTTTCCGTACCAATATATAAAAATCTTGCTTCTGGATTTAACTTTTTTATTTCTCTAATTAAAGCAAGAGCTGGATAAATATGACCACCAGTACCCCCACCACTCACTAATACACGCACTACTAACTCCTCCGCTTCTCTTTTCTTATTTCCATTATATTTATTTCTATATACATATTGCATTTTTACACACATACGAAAAACCCTGTCTTATAAACAGGGTTTAGTAGCGAGAATGGCGACTTATATTTAATAATACACCTACTGCCATTAACATTAATGTCAAACTTGATCCACCATAACTTAAAAACGGCAAGGTAATACCCGTAACAGGCATTAGTCCTGTTACAACACCAACATTAATCATTACTTGAATCGCAATCATCGCCACAATACCTACTGCTAAAAACGTACCATATAAATCTGGCGCTCCTAATGCGATACGAATCCCGCGCCATAATAATAGACTAAATAATAATAACACAAATGAACCACCAATAAAACCTAATTCCTCGGATAAGATCGCAAATATAAAGTCAGTTTGTGGTTCAGGTAAATAAAGAAATTTTTGTCTACTTTGTCCAAGTCCAAGCCCAAATAATCCACCAGGTCCAATTGCAAGTAATGATTGGATAATTTGAAATCCACTCCCGAGCGGATCTGACCACGGATCTAAATATGATGTAATGCGTTTCATTCGATACGGTGCTGATGCAATTAACCCTACAAATCCTGCTACACCAATCAAACCAAACATTGCAAAGTGAAAAACTCTCGCTCCCGAAATGAATATCATAATGATACATGTCCCAACCATTACCGTTCCTGTCCCAAGGTCTGGCTGTAACATAATCATCCCAAAAGCAAGAAACACAAAACTAAGAGCCGGTAATAAACCACGTTTAAAAGATGTAATCAATTTTTGCCGTTCTGCTAAAAACTTTGCCAAGAAAATAATCATCGCAAACTTCATAAATTCTGACGGCTGAATCGAAAATGCCCCGATTCCAATCCAACTTCGTGCTCCTCCTCGAACAAGACCTACTCCAGGAATAAGAACGAGAATAAGAAGAATGAAGCAAACTAGCAAAATCACTTTTGAATACGTACGCCACACCCAATAATCAATTTTCATAATAAAAAACATAGCTACTACACCAAGACCCGCAAACAGTAATTGTCTTTTTGCAAAAAAGAATGAGTCCCCCATTTTATAAGAGGCCCAAACTGCACTCGCACTATAAACCATAATCATTCCGATTGTCAACAATGAAAGTGTTACGATGATGAGAATAAAATCAGGCGTTTTCTTCATTACCCACAAACACCACCTCTTTAGGCAGAACCTTTTGCCCTATGTAACAAAACATCAGTAGGTGTTAGCCTACTGATGTTTTGATTTACTTTATATAAGTTTATGCACAGCTTGTATAAAAATGTCTCCTCTTTCTTCAAATGTTTTAAATTGATCCCAGCTTGCACACGCTGGAGAAAGAAGAACGACATCACCATCTTTAGAATGAGCATAAGCTTTCACCACTGCTTCATCTAAAGTATCGACACTTTCAATTATATCTAATCCCGCTTTTTCTGCCGCTCTTACTAGTTTAGGAGCTGTTTGTCCAAATGTTACAATCGCTTTTACATTTTTGAAATACGGAATTAAATCATCGAATTCATTTCCGCGATCAAGCCCACCTGCTAGTAACACAATCGGTTGTGTAAACGCAGATAGTGCTTTCTCAGTCGCTAACATATTCGTTGCTTTTGAATCATTATAAAACTTACGGTTGTTAATCGTTGTTACATATTCTAAACGATGTTTTACACCCGTAAAACGTTTTAACACGACCGTAATTGCTTCATTAGAAGTACCTAATAATTTCGCAATACTCATCGCAGCTAAAATATTTTCTAGATTATGTTGACCAGGTAAAACGATATCGCTTACTTCAATAACTTTTTCACCTTTGAAATAAAGAGCGTTATCTTTTATACACGCACCATCTTCAATTTCTTTCGTTGTCGAAAACAGGATTTTTTGACCTTTAGAATACGCAGACAAAGCCATCACATCTGCATCATCCGCATTTATTACACTATAATCATTTTCTGTTTGGTTTTTAAAAATATTTGCTTTTGCTAAACCATATTCTTTCTTCGTCCCATGATAGTCTAAGTGGGCCTCAAATAAATTTAAAAACGCAGCAATTTTAGGTTGGAACAATTCTACTCCCATCAATTGAAACGATGAAAGTTCTGTAACTACAACTTCATTTTCTTTTGCATCCTGTGCTACTTCACACGCTACAGTTCCAATGTTCCCTGCAATTACAGGATGCTTTTGTCCTTCTTTTAGCATTTCAAATGTCAGCATTGTCGTCGTCGTTTTACCGTTAGACCCCGTAATCCCAACAAATGGTGCTTCTGAAATACGATATGCTAATTCAACTTCCGTAACAATCGGAATTTGCTTTTCTTTCGCAGCAACTAATATTGGATTAGAATACGGGATTCCTGGATTTTTTACTACAAGAGAAATATTTCTCTCTAATAATTCTAAAGGATGACCACCGCATACAACGTCCATTCCTTTTGCTTGTAATTCTGCAGCAAGTACATTCTCTGCTAAAGGCTTTCCGTCATTTACAATAACATTTGCCCCTAACTTTTGTAACAATGTAGCTGCTGCATAACCACTTTTTGCAATGCCCAATACAAGAATATTCTTATTTTGAAATTCAGTTACAGTTTTCAATTACATCCACACCCCGATATAAATTCCTAACACAGCTAATAAAAATCCTGCAGACCAAAACGTCACAACAACACGCCACTCTGACCAACCACATAATTCATAGTGATGGTGTAATGGACTCATTTTAAAGACACGTTTTCCTGTTGTTTTAAATGAAATGACCTGAATGATAACCGATAAAGTTTCCATTACGAATACTCCGCCAATAATTACAAGTAGCAATTCTTGTTTTAATAAAATCGCTACAGCTGCAATGGCTCCACCTAAAGCTAATGAACCTGTATCTCCCATAAACACTTTTGCTGGATTCGCATTGAATACTAAAAATCCAAGTACAGCTCCTACAACTGCCATACAGAATATCGCTACTCCAAATTGCTCTTGTGCCACAGCAATAATACTAAATGCTCCAAATGCAATAGCAGCTGTTCCTGATAATAAACCATCTAAACCGTCAGTTAAGTTAACTGCATTTGATCCACCAATAAGCATAAATAGTACAAGTACGAAATACACCCAACCTAATTCAAACTTAACATCCGTTCCCGGAATCATGATGTATGTGTGGAACGCTTGCCCTTTTCCAATTAAAAAGAATGCAATAGCAATAACAAGCTGACCTACTAATTTTTGCTTTGATGTTAAACCAAGATTTCTCTTCTTAACTACCTTTATGTAGTCATCTAAAAATCCAATCAATCCGTAACCAAACGTCACTAATAGTAATAACGAAACCTCTGCACCTAAATAATTAAACTTAATCGCCATAATAAGTGAAGTTACCATCATAGATACGTATATGACGATACCACCCATTGTCGGTGTCCCTGATTTTTTTTGGTGTGACTTTGGTCCCTCATCACGAATACTCTGTCCGAACTTTAATTTTCTTAAAAATGGAATAAACAATGGCGAAAGGGCAACAGAAATTAAGAATGCTACCCCAGCCGTTACTAATAAACCTTGCTCAAGCACATGTAGTCCTCCTCTCACGTTGTTACTCTTCGTTGTTTAAACGCCCTGTAATTGCTTCTTTAGCAACTTCACGATCATCGAAATGATGAACTTCTTTACCAATAATTTGATACGTTTCATGACCCTTACCAGCAATAATAATGATATCATCTGCTTTCGCTTTAGCGATTGCATGGTGTATTGCTTCTTTTCTATCAATGATCATTTCATAATTTTTCCCGCTTGCACCATGTACCATATCATCTAAAATAGCCGCTGGATCTTCACTTCTTGGATTATCTGATGTATAAATTGCATGAGTTGCATATTTTGTTGCAACACTTGCCATTATCGGTCTCTTCGTTCGGTCCCTATCGCCACCACAACCAACGATACAATACACATCACCTTTTGCAAATTGTTTTGCAGTTTTTAATACATTTTCTAAACTATCTGGCGTATGTGCGTAATCAACAATAACTGTATAATTTTGCCCTCCATCAACAACTTCAAAACGTCCTGGAACCCCAGCTAAATCCTTTATAACAGCAATGATTGTTTCTAATTTCACACCCGAAACAAGTCCTGCTGCTGTTGCTGCAAGTACGTTATATACATTAAATTTACCTATTAATTTCATCGTAACATTTACACTTTCATATGGTGTGACAAGCGTAAATGTAGTCCCGCCACTCGTCATAACGATATTTTTTGCCATAATATCACTTGTTGTATCAATACCATATGTTACAACTGTTGCTGCAGTACTTCTCATATACTCTTCTGTTACATTATCATCGCTATTGAGCACAGCGTACTTTTCACGATTATGATTATAACTATTGCCAAGCTGTGCAAATAGTAACCCTTTTGCATGTTTATATTCTTCCATCGTTTTATGATAGTCTAAATGATCTTGGGTTAAATTCGTAAACACCGCTACATCGTAATCACATCCGTGTACACGACCAAGATCTAACGCATGTGACGAAACTTCCATTACCGTGCTGTCCACACCTTGTTCAACCATTTTTGAAAACGTCTGTTGAAGTGTTAGTGCATCTGGTGTTGTATTTTTCACCTCAAATGTTTCATCACCGATTTTCATATTAATCGTTCCAATTAGCCCTGTTTTATGACCATGTGCTCGCATAATCTCATCCATAATATGCGATGTTGTTGTCTTTCCATTTGTACCTGTAATTCCGATTAAATGTAACTTGTGTGTCGGTTGACCATAAAAATAATCAGCTAAAACCGCTAACGAACGAAAAGTATTTTTCACAAGTACAACTGGAACGTCAACATCAATTGGTCTTTCCGCAACAATAGCAGCCGCTCCTTGTGCCGCTGCTTGCTTAGCAAAATCATGGCTATCAACCGTATATCCTTTCATACATACAAATAAGCTTCCCTCTTTCACTTTACGTGAATCAGCTTCTATAGATGTGATTTCTGGATTTTCTTTTGGAACAACTGGAAAATCATGCAAACATGATACAAGTGTATGCAACTTCATTTCACTAAACCCTCTCTACATTGTTTATTTATCTTTTTTCAGTAAGCAACACATTACCTCCTATATAAGGAGGTAATTGCTACTGACCTATTTATGAATGAGACACTTACTGTCTCAAATTAAGTAACTGTTCTATAAAGAACTCACTTCCACCAATTGTACCATAAAACGTACTATGTTACCTTTAATTCCCGAAGTAAATTCTAATTTTTGAGCCTTCTTTTACTTTAGCTCCCGCTTCTGGTGATTGTTTAATTACTTTCTCTCCATCTCCACTTATATCAAGCTTCAAATCGACGAGTTGTGTTTGTAAGTCTTTCTTTTTCATTCCAATTAAATTCGGAACTTCCACAGTTGGTGTATCGCCCCATTTATATTCTTTCTCAACTTGTTCTTTTCTCGGTTTCACTCCCATAACAGGAAGCGCATCTCGAAGGATATTCCCGACAATCGGAGCTGCTACCACTCCACCAAACTGTGTAACCCCTTTTGGATTATCAACAGCAACATACACAACAATCTCTGGATCATCCGCTGGAGCAAATCCGATAAAAGATACTATATAATTATTCTCTAAATATTTACCATCTTTCACCTTTTGAGCAGTACCCGTTTTTCCACCTACACGATATCCATCAATATAAGCACCTTTACCAGAACCTTTCGCTACAACATTCTCTAATGCATAACGAACTTTTTCTGAAGTTTCCTTGGAAATAACTTTTCTTTTCTCAACAGGTGTCTTTTTACTAACAACTTGATTATTTTTCGGATCAATAAACTCCTTAGCTATATACGGCTGATACAATGTTCCACCATTTACAGCCGCCGCTACAGCTGCTACTTGTTGAATCGGTGTAACAGAAACCCCTTGGCCGAATGAAGTTGTTGCTTGCTCTACTGGACCAACTTTATCTAAATTAAATAAAATCCCACTGCCTTCACCTTGCAAGTCAATTCCAGTCTTCTGCCCAAAACCAAAATTACGAATGTATTTAAATAATCGGTCTTTACCAAGGCGATCACCAAGTTCAATAAATCCCGGGTTACATGAGTTTTGAACGACTTCTAAAAACGTTTGACTGCCATGACCTCCTGCTTTCCAGCATTTCAATCTAGCTCCACCTACTTCAGCTGCTCCATCATCATAAAACGTATCCTTCTCTAAGTCTACTAAATTTTCATTCAATGCTGCAGCTAATGTAATGATCTTAAATGTTGAACCAGGCTCATACGTACTCCATACAGGTAGATTTCTGTTATACACTTCTGGAGAGACACTTTGAAAATCCGCTGGGTCAAAACTCGGTCGACTAGACATACCTAAAATTTCACCATTTTTAGGATTCATTGCAATCGCAATCATACCGTCAGGATTATAAGTTGACTCCGCAATATTCATTTCTCTTTCCATAATCCTTGTAATACGCGCATCAATTGTTAATCCTAAATTTAAACCAGCTTCTGGCTTTTTGAAATCATCACCAACATTAGGCATCCTTTGTCCTTTCGCATCTGCAAAAAAACGCACATGACCTTTGTCCCCATTTAGCTCTTTATCATAATATTTTTCTAGTCCCATAAGACCTTGGTTATCGCTACCTGCAAAACCTAATACATGTGATAAAAAGTTTCCAAATGGATAGTACCGGATAGAATCCTCTGCGATATACACGCCCTTCAAACTTAATCCTCGTACTTCTTTCGCTTTGTCATGTGATATTTTCCTTCCGCCTTTATCTAACCTTACAATCGATTCTTTTTTTGTAATCCTTTTATAAATCTCATCTTTTTCCACACCTAATACTGCAGCTAACTTCTCTGCAGTCTCTGCTGGTTTTTCAATTTGCCTCGGTACAACAAAGACAGTTGGAGCACTTTTATTCGTGGCAAGTTCCACACCATTTCGGTCTAAAATTTTCCCACGTTCGGGTTCAAAAGTAATATTACGACTCCATGAATCTTTCGCACGATCCGTTAACATATTCCCAAGAAAAAATTGCACATATCCAAGACGAATATCGATAATAGTGAAAATAAGTATACCTGATATAAGTATAAAAATAAGTCGTTTTCTAACTGTTACATTTGATACACGCATATCGGAACAAGCCTCCCTTACGCCTAGCTTGTTCCAATATATGCTTGTACTTATTTAATTAGAACTTATTCTCTTTTACCATTACGGCTTTTCTGCTTCTTGCTGTGGTTCGAGTGGCGGTACGAGTGTGACACCTAATTCTGTACCAGGTTGTAATAATGTTCCTTCCGCCACACTTTGTTCTGTTACGTATCCTGTACCAGAAGGTTTCAAGTTAAGCTGTAATGTCTTCGCTAAATTCATAACATCACGCAGTGCCCATCCTTGTATATTTGGCATTGTAGGCTTATCTCCTACCAAGAAGACTCGGTCGCCTTTTAATGTTTGTTCAGTCGCTTTTGGTACTTGTTGCTGTACTTTCCCTTCACCTAGTACGATTGGACGAAGTTTTGCTTTATCAATCGCTTTCCCCGCTTCAGCCATCGTTTTACCAGTTACATCTGGAACAGTAGTTTGTTGTTCTTTCAGATGTTTTTTCGGATCTTTCACTTCATTTGGCTTAATCTTTAAATACTCTAAACTATTTTTTGTTACATATTTAAAAATATCAGCTAAAGGTTGTGCGCCGTTCTCATCATCTTTTAATTTCGGCTGTTTAACAGCTACATACACGACAAGTTGTGGATCGTCCATTGGTGCCATACCTAAGAATGAGAATATATAATTCTGTCTTCCTGTCATATAGCCGCCTTTTCCATCCGGAATTTGCGCTGTACCTGTTTTACCACCAACTGAATATCCATCAATTTTATAAGCTGTCCCTGTACCTTTCGGAGATGTAACAACACGTTCTAATAACTGTCTTACTTGCGCTGCTGTTTCCTTTGTAACAGGTTTTCCTACTTCTTCTGGCTTATGTTCTAATTTTACTTTGTCTGTTATCGGATCTACAATTTTATCAATTGCATAAGGTTTCATCATTTTCCCATCATTTGCAATGGCCGTTGCAGCTTGTACAAGCTGAATTGGTGTTACAGTGGAACCTTGTCCAAAAGCTGTTGTCACTTGTTGTATTTGCTGATCAAATAAAATTGTATTCGATCCTTCACCTGATAAATCAATGTTCGTTTTTTCATCTAATCCAAAACTATGAATATATTTTCGGAAACGTTCTGGACCAAGTTTTTGATCTCCTAAAATTGCAAACGCTACGTTTGAAGAACGCTCTACCCCTTCATCAAACGTGATAGAGCCCCAACCAGCACCGCCATTATAATCTTTTATTTTCCTATTTCCGACTTGATATGTCCCGGATTGATAATAATCTTGTCCTTTGTACACACCTTCATTAATAGCTGCCGCTAACGTAAAAATTTTCATTGTTGATCCAGGTTCAAATGCATTGGCAATCGCGTCATTGAAGAAATATTTAATTTGGCGATCATTAGGGTCATAACTAGGTTTAGTAGACATCGCTAATATTTTCCCAGTTTTCGGATCTGCAACAATCCCTATTAAACTTTCTGGCTCATATTGCTTACTTGCTGCTTTCATCGCGTCTTCTAAATAACTTTGGACACGTTGATCAATTGTTAAATAAGCATTATCTCCATTTTTAGGTGCCTTTACATTAACTTTTCCCCCATCAAGGGACACACCTTTACGATCACCTGTATATGCTACTTCTCCATTCGAAGCACTTAAGTATTTATCCAAGCTTTTCTCTATGCCAAATTGACCTACCGAGGTTCCATTCTCATTTGGTTTTGCATGACCTATAACGTAAGATGCAAAATCACCGTTTGGATACACCCTTGCATTTTCTGTAATAAAAGATATTCCCGGCAACTTCAACGCTTCTATTTGTCCCTTCTTTTCTTTCGTCAAATCCTTGCCTAACGTTCCAAATTCGACTTGACTTCTACCTTCCTTGTTTAAAGAAGCTAAAATATCCTCTTCGCCTTTTCCAAGTACTCCTGCAATTTTCTTTGCAGTATCTTCTTTATTCTCAACTGAGTTAGCACCTTTTAGTGCAGCTACCATTTTGTAAGAGTTTGCGTCTTGCGCTAACACATGACCGTTTTGATCATAAATGGTTCCTCGGTTCGCTTCAAGAACTCCTTTTTTACTATGCTTTTGTTTAGCAAGTGCATCTAAATCCTGATTATGAACGGTTCCTGTTGATTGTATGTAAAAAAATCGGGCTAATAACAGCAAAAAGAGCAGGAGGAAAAATATCATAAAATAACCTGCTCCCTTATTGGTATGAAATTTAGTCATATTCTTCTTCATCGTTCCTTCACACCTATTGCCTTATTTGAGGCCTTTCACATTATTCGCATTAATTTCTAGCCCATGTTTTTTTGCAACTTCAGCGATTCGTTCATAGCGACTTAACTTCTCTACTTCAGCTTGTAATTCTTGATTTTCTTTTTGCTGCTGTACAATTTTTTCTTCTATCGTCGCTGCTTCTACATTAACTTGATAAAGGCCTGCTTTATTTCCAATAAACGCGACACAGGCATACAATAAAAAGCCAATAAACGCTACATACAACAGTTTTTCGATTCTTGTAATTTTCGCTTTAACCTTCGGCTTAGCCATCTGCTGTGGGGGCGTTTGAATTTGCACCTCTTCTTGCGCTTGTTGTTTGTACTTTACAGCTAAATTAGTCATACCTCTCTCTCCCTTTTATCGTTTTTCAGCGATTCTCAACTTCGCAGAACGCGCACGATTATTTTCTTCTAGCTCTATATCAGAAGGTAAAATCGGTTTTCTTGTAATAAGCTTTAATTTCGGCTTAAATTCATCAGGAATAATCGGTAATCCTGGCGGCAATTGTGGCGTTGTACTATTTCGCTTAAACGTTGTTTTACAAATACGATCTTCTAATGAATGGAATGTTATAACACTAACCCTTCCACCTGGCTTAACCATCTCGATAGCAAATTCCAATGCTTCTTCAAATACTTTTAATTCATCGTTTACAGCTATACGAATTGCCTGAAACACTCGCTTAGCAGGATGCCCACCCGTTCTACGAGCAGGAGCCGGAATACCTTCTTTAATTAGCTCTACTAATTCTCCTGTCGTTTCAATAGCTTTATTCTCACGATAAGCTTCAATTTTTCTTGCAATTTGTTTTGAAAATTTCTCTTCACCGTATTGGAAGAAAATCCTTACAAGTTGTTCATATGACCAGCTATTTACAACATCGTACGCTGTTAATGGGGCATCTTGATCCATCCGCATATCTAGCGGTGCATCATGATGATAACTAAAGCCTCGTTCTGGTGTATCTAATTGTGGGGATGAAACACCTAAATCAAATAAAATACCGTCTACTTCTGTTATACCTATTTCCTGCAGTTTTTCAGCTAAATAACGGAAGTTACTCTTTACTGTTATAAACTGTTCACCGTATGAAGAGAACTTTTCTTTCGCGTTTTGAATCGCTATCTCATCTTGATCAAACGCTATTAATTTTCCACCTTCAGTTAATTGGGATAATAAATAAGAACTATGTCCTCCTCCCCCCAGTGTACAATCTACATATGTACCATCTGGCTTTATATCTAAGCCGTCTACTGTTTCCTTTAAAAGCACTGTTACGTGTTTAAACATTGTTGCACCTACTCTTTTTCCAATTAATTATGTTGAATGTATCCCTTCCTCTAAACACATATTTCACGCTTAGAGAATGAAATAATACGAAAGAACGACTCATTTAACTTACCAACAAAGGCAACATACTATACAAATCGCTATTTTCTTTTATTATATACTAAATTTTATCATCTTTTGCGGGAATTTAAATAAAAAACTGTCGAAAAAGCGAATAATACGTTTACATTTTGTGCTATTTTGTCATATATTTAAGTATCCAACACAATTGCCATATTTAACACTTTTTTGATTGATAATTCAGAAAAAAAATCACTTCACAGTAAATTCAACGGAATAAAAATAAAATCCTGCTCCAAAGAGCAAGATTTTATAGTTTTATAACATGATGTTTTCCGTCCCAAGAAAAAGGGTTTTCCATTACACGATCAACGAAATCCAAACCAAACTGATTTAAATAATAACATACATTCCACACACGTTCTTGCGGTGCACCTAATGGACGAAGTGCGAATTGTATACGGCGGAATTTATTTAGCTGAACCTCATACTTTTTCTCAACATTTCTTTTCAACATTCTTTCCAGCAGTTCAATTTGTTCATTAATTTTCAATTCGTTTTTCCCTGCAAACGCACCTAACCCTGGCTCTATTTTCTTTACAAATTGCTGTAAAGATGTATGAATATCGGCAATTTCTTTTTTCGCCTTTTCAAAATGATCATCAATCGGTTCCTCTATTTGATTAGACAACCAGTTTTCACGCAATTTATCGACATCATTTAAAAACGGATCACTTTCTCTCAATTGCAAATCAAATAAATCCGTCGCTATATCTCTCTCCACATAAGTAATTGTAAGACGAGGAACGACAGGTGGCATTTGAAAACCGACAGTATGGAATACTTGTTGTAATTCACTCCAATAAGCTAATTCTCCTGGACCTCCAATAAATGCGAGCGTAGGAAATACATACTCTTGCATAAGAGGACGTGTTACAACATTATTACTAAAACGTGCCGGATTTCTCTCCATCTCTCCAATCAACTCTTCGTATGAAAAGGAATGCGCCCCATCCTTTCCAACAAACTTACCTTGTTGATCTTCAAGCAATACTCGTTCATTATCTATTTCCATGAATATATGCACTGCATGAGACTTCGTTTCAATAATCGGTTTGTATCCTAGTTCTTTAATTACTTCTTGCTGATTACGAAGCCCCTCTTGTACCTCTTTATACTTACTTATAATTCGCTTGAAAAATGGAATTTCTAACTTTCTTAATTCAGGATGATGTGAATCAACAAGGATTAAACCAGAATTAGCAAAGATTTTCGTAATAAGATGAGCAAAGAAATCTACATACGTATTCGATTTTTTCAAAGCATCATCAACAAATTTTAATACATCCTTTGTAAAATTTGTTTCTGGGTATGTTTTAAAAATCTCTTCAATCCAATTTCTACAATCTTCAACAGAAAGTTCAGACTCAGAAGCACTCGCCTTTTTCGGATTACGGTCATAAAAAATAGTTTTTTTCATCTTTTTATTTTTCGCTACAAAAGTATGGTTAATCTCATCCATATCATGGTCTTCACCCGCAATCCAGAAGACAGGGACAACTTTAACTCCTAAACTTTCTTCCTTTTCCTTTGCAAGCTGTAAAATTGAAATAACTTTATGAATTGTATAAAGCGGTCCAGTTAATAACCCTGCTTGTTGTCCAGCTATAACAACATATGTATTTTCATCTCCAAGCGCTTTTACATTTTGAAGTGTAGATTCTCCCGCTTGTAATTTTGTATTATATTCTAATAAATGCGCTACTAAATCTTGGCGGAAAAACTCCCTTTCACGCAAATCATGTAAACGTTGTTTAAAAGCATCTTCTGTTAACATATAATCAAAACATGACTGTATCTCTTTTTTACCGTTCATATAGTCCGCTACAACACCTTGTTGCGGAACAGAGATTTCTTTTATCTCCATATAATTCTTCCTTTCGTATCCAGTTCTCTCACCAATCCACATTGTAGTCAATGTTTCACGTAAAAGCAAAGAATAACACTTATACTCTTGTTTCTAACCCTTTTATTGCATCGAACAAAAATTGAAGTGTCGGAACTGGTAGTTGCTGTTTCTTAGCTTCTTCTAATACATATCCAACAATCGCATTAATTTCCGTCTGTCTATTCGCTCTTACATCCGCTAACATAGAGGATGTATTACGAGACGTTCCTTCACACACATTTCGTACCATTTGCCATACCATTTCTTTTTCTCCTCTAATAAGAAATGCGACCTCCTGAAACACTTGCTCCATCATTTGATAAAAAAAACGATTCGTGATTAATTCACCATTCTTAACTCCCAATAGTGCTGTCAATGGATTGATACATACATTTACTACTAATTTTTTGTGCATAATCTCTTCCCAATCCGTTTCTATTTGAACTGGAAAATAAGTAACAGGAAAATAACGGAATATTTTCTTGAAATGTATAGATTGACCACAAACCACTCCAAATTTTGTTACCCCTATCCCAGTATGATGAACGATATGCCCTCCCTCTTTTTTCGCACCATGTTCTACAATCCCAACAGCTATATTTTCACTCCCTATTTTCAGCATCTTTTGAAGATGCGACATTCCGTTTTGCAAAAAGATTAATGATGATGCCCCTTCCACAAACGGTAGTACGTCATCTATATGATATTGCTTCACAGAAATAAATATATAATCTAAATTTTGTGCTACCATACTTTCTATCGGTAAAACAGGTGGATATACTGTTTCACATCTTCCATCTCTAATACAAGTTACACCTGTTTCATTCAACTCTTCAGCCTGCTTAGCCGTTCTTGTAAACAACGTAACATCTTGGTTACTTTTTTGTAAATAAAATGTATACAATAGACCAATAGCACCTGGTCCGACAATTCCAATTTTCATTTTCACACAAGGGATTCACATTAAGCGCCCTTGCCTCCCCTCCTTTTTATATCTTTTTAAAGTACATGAGCACGCCCTATAATTTCGTTGTCCTCTGTCAAACAAATACACTCTCTTTTTTCGCTATGTATAATACTGCCTATTAATACACTTATACTCTTAGTTTAGCAAATCCTCAAAAAAATAATAAAAGAAATATACTATCTTCTTCATAAAAATAAAAAAATGAGTTATAATATTATTGTAAATATTTTTACTTTTCTGCATTCAACAAGATAACAAAAGGATGTGATGTAATGGGATTCCCAAAAGTTGAGCGCTTGCTCATCAATTATAAAACGTTAGATGAATTCAAAAAATTTAAAGGGTGCGGAGCCCAAGAACTATCTATGCTGGAAGAATTGCAAGCAAACATTATTGAAAACGACAGTGAATCTCCATTTTATGGCATTTATTATGGTGGATCACTAATCGCACGTATGAGTCTATATATGAAAAGAAACGGCGGAGAACCATTCGAAATTACAGGTCCTTACCTAGAACTTTATAAACTTGAAGTATTACCAACTTTTCAAAAACAAGGATTCGGGCAAATGCTTGTAAATCATGCGAAACAAATGCAATTTCCTATTAAAACAATAGCACGTATTCATTCAGCTGGTTTTTGGGATAAATTAAATTTCAACCCCGTATCAGTAACTGATGGTGATTTTTATATTTGGCATCCAGAAACAAATTTGAATGCGGTTACAAACGAAGAATCGGCTTAAAAAATAAAAAAACAGCTGTATAACAGCTGTTTTTTACAGAGTGTTGGGAAACCCTTTAGGGTTCCCAACACTCTGGAATCTTTTTTGATTTTAGCGAATAAAAACAACATAAAATAATAGAATTTTAAAAAATAGCCCTCCACCTGACCCTTTTTGGTCAGGTGGAGGGCTATTTTTTTCATGTTTTGACAAGCTGCGGTGAGATAAGCTTGCATTTGGACAGACTTCAGCCCTCGAAACCGGGCATAGCGGTAGCCATGTAGTTCTTTGGCGTCTGCAAAGCTTCGCTCTATAGTGGAACAGCGTACTTTATACAACCTTTTCCCTGTAGCTGTTAGCTTGTTTTTTCTAGCAATATCCTTATATTTCTCCCACACATGATGAGTGATAACTTTTTGTTTTTGTTTCTTTGAAAAGCACACCTCACGTAACGGACAAACAGCGCAGTCTTCTGGATTCGATTTGTATTGACGGTATCCTTCACGATCAGTTGTTACATATTCTAGAATACATCCCATCGGACAAGCGAAAACATTCATTTCTTCTACATATTTAAATTGGCTTTTCGGTACTTCTTTATTCCGTTTTCCAAATCGGCGATACCCCATCACCATAAATATATTCCGTTCTGATAGTTTCTTACAGATATATCCTGTAAAATAGCCAGCATCAAGGGCAACAGCTTCTACTTTGAAGTCGAATTTATCAATCTGAGCTTGGAGGCGTGCTAAATACGGCTCGGAATCTGCCATATTTCCAGCCGTTACATAGGTATCTGTAATAATATTGTACTTCGCATCAGTCGTACGATGATCCAAGAAATGAAAACCATTTGGTTTTCCATCTCTCATTAAAAATCCACTATCTGGATCCGTTGTACTTATACGAGTTTTTTTGGTAGGGGTATCACTTTCCTTTCTAGGTTTTAATTCTTTTTTCCATGTACCTCACGATCTTCGATTACCGCAGCTTCTAGCTCGTCTATATAAAACTTTGCTTTTTCTTTTTTATATTTATGTACAAATTTATTTTTATTGGCATTGGCCTTAATATGTGTAGAATCTGTCATCAGTGCACGTCCTCCTACCATCCGGTGCTCCGTCGCTTGTCTCACAATCTCATCAAAAATTTCTTCGAAAATATTTGTATGAATAAAACGAGTACGACGATTCCAACTGATTGTAGAGTGATCCGGAATAGTATCCGATAGAGAAAACCCTAAAAACCAACGGTAGGCAATATTCGTTTTAATTTCCTTTTCCAATTGACGCTCAGAACGAATACCGTAAAAATATCCAATAAACATCATCTTAAATAAAACAATAGGATGAATGGACGGGCGTCCATTGTTTTCACAGTAATAAGGGCGTAACTTCTCTTCAATAAAATCAAAACTAATTGTCGCTTCAATTGCACGAAGGAAATGATCTTGTGGAACCAACTCTTCTACAGAAACAGATACACGCTCATCACGATGATTTTTTAAAGCACCCATCATAAAAAATCTCTCCTTTTCCTCTTTTTTATCAGTGTTGACACATAAAAAGAGGTTCAGACACAAAAACAGGCTGTGGAGAAGACTTTCTCCACAGCCTGAAAAAAACAGCTGTATAACAGCTGTTTTTTATTTCTTAAGCTTCTCTAACTTCTCATTCGAGCGAGCATTGTTTCTTTCCGCTACCATTACACTTCTTTTTTGATCGATATAATCAAGTAATGTTCTATACTCTTCTTCATATACTGATAATCGCTCCAGAAGGCGCTCTCTTTCTGTTTGTAATGATTCAACTTGTTGTTGCAACACCGTTAAAGAGTTTTCATCTTTATAATTTTGCAAGAAATCAATAACATCATTCAACGTAATTGACGTAGGTTCTAACACCTTTGTCTCTTTCACTTCATAATGTTCTACTTTACGAAGTTGCTTTGCTTCCTCAATACGTTCTTTATATTGCTTTCTTACGTAAGAATTCCATCTAAACCCACATGCTGCTGGTGTACGAGATAAATTTTTTCCCACTTCCTTAAAGGCAGAAAGTTGTGTTCCACCTTCTCGAATATGCCGGAGTACTACTTCTGCCAGAAGCAAATCTTCATCATCAGTCCAAGCATCTTGTCTTGTTGTCGCCATCTCTCTAGTCCTCCCTATGCATTTTTTATTAAGCATATGCAGTTACTAGAAAAGATAGAATACAACAACTAAAGATTAAGACAAAAAAAATAAACGCAGAAGATATCTTCTGCGTTTATTTTCCCGCAATTACTTGCTGATTACTTCTTTACCTTTGTAAGTACCGCATGCTTTACATACACGGTGAGCTAATTTCGCTTCACCACAGCTTGGGCACTCTACCATACCAGGTACTGATAATTTGAAATGCGTACGACGCTTTCTTTTTACTGTTTTAGAAGTTCTTCTAAAAGGTACAGCCATTCTTCCCACCTCCTTAAAAGAAATAGTTATTTTCATATGAAGGCCTGAACCAGTCTTCCGATTATTTGTCAAAAAACTTTGCAAGTCCTGCCAATCTTGGATCAACAGTCTTTTCTTTGTCTTCTTCCGAAATCACTTGCCAGTCTTGACCTTGCGTCGGTGCTCCACCAGAAACATCATCACTGAAAATTTGCATTGGAATCTCCAAAAGTATATTTTCCTTGATTACGGGCAGTAAGTCAAGTACTTCTCCTTCTAAAGAATGAATTTCAGCTTCAGTTTCAAATTCTTCTTGTGAAGTTTGGAACACCTCAGTTGTTTTAATGTCAAATGGTAATGTCACATCTACTAAAGAGCGAGAACATGGTAAAACCATGCTTCCAGTTATATGTAGATGAAACGTAAACTTACCGGAGCCAAAATCAACTCTTCCCGTTACATGAACAGGATTAATTTCACGAATATCTTTCTCGACCTCTTTTAGCTCACTTACATCTACCATCTCATCCAATGTCAATCCTTTATTTCTCAATTTATTCAATTGATGGATGGACCATTTCATATCATATCACCTCAAGGCAACAAACAAAATTATAGCTAGCCATTTTATATTTGTCAATGTTTTTTCTTTACACTATAATGAAGTCATCATAGTAAATAATATATAGAGTATCACGTTTTTCAAAAAGATGCTACATCGAAAGGAGAGATTACCATAAAAGCTGGTGGTATTGTTGTTGAATATAACCCTTTTCATAACGGTCATCTTTATCATGTGCAACAGACAAAAAAGTTAACACAATCCGATATAATAATTGCCGTTATGAGTGGTCCTTTTTTACAGCGTGGTGAGCCCGCACTCATTTCCAAATGGTATCGCACTAAAATGGCCTTAGCAAACGGCGTAGACCTTGTTGTAGAGCTTCCATACGTCTTTGCAACACAAAAGGCTGAAACCTTCGCAAATGGTGCTATTTCCATTTTAAATGCCCTACGTGTTTCCGAAATTTGTTTCGGTAGTGAGGATGGACAAATCGAAAATTTTTATAATACCATCTCCATACAAAAAAACGAAGAAGAGACTTTTAACTGCCTTGTAAAACAATTCATGGACGCTGGTAATAGTTATGCAAAAGCAACATCGGATGCTTTCTCACACATTTTAACATCTGAAAAAAACATAGATATGTCACAACCAAATAATATTTTAGGCTTCCAATATATGAAAGCAATTCTGTCACAAAATAGCTCTATACAAGCTCAAACTATAAAAAGATTTGCCTCTCATTATCATGATGAAACATTTAATGACCAACATATTGCAAGCGCGACAAGCATCCGAAAACAACTCTTTAGCGAAGAAGGATCATTTACAACAATTGAACCTTTTCTCCCACAGGCAACCACTTCGCTTTTAGCAAATTACAAACAAAACTACGGGATATTACATAATTGGGAACAATACTTTTCATTTTTTAAATATAGACTCATGACGATGTCTCCAGGGGACTTACGACATATATATGAAATAGAAGAAGGTTTAGAGCATCGTATTTTATCAAAAATACAAAACAGTTCCTCCTTCTATTCATTCATGGAAGCATTAAAAACAAAACGTTATACATGGACTAGATTACAAAGAGCTTGTACACACATTTTAACAAACACAACAAAAGAGGATATACGTAGCGCAAATATAGAACAACACGCACCATATATTCGCCTGCTAGGCATGTCACAAAAAGGACAAACTTACCTTTCAAAAAATAAGAAAAAAATCGAACTTCCAATCCTTACTCATACAAAAACATTCAACCATGCCGCTTTAGATATAGAGAAAAAAGCAAACTCTGTATATTTCTCCATCATGCACGAACCGTTACGCACACAACTATTAAAACAGGATATAACACACCATCCTATTCGCTATGATGAAACAACTACAAAATTCCTATAAAAAACCTCTCTATTTCAGAGAGGTTTTTCCTTATCCATCTTTTCTAAATATGTTAACGCATCATCCAGCGTATCCACTGGTACAATTTTCATTTTTGTTTTAATATCCTTTGCAGTCTCAAGTGCATCTTTATAGTTCGATTTCTCCGCACCTTTTTCATTTGGCGCAAAGAACACTTCAGCCCCAGCATCGCTAGCAGCCACCACTTTTTGATTTATACCACCAATCGGGCCCACTTCTCCTTTTTCATTAATTGTACCTGTTCCAGCTATTTCATGTCCTTTCGTTAAGTCTTCTTCCACAAGTTGATTATATATTTCTAATGTGAACATTAAACCTGCGGATGGTCCACCAATTTCATTAGAATTAATTTTCACTTTCGGATCGACCACTAGTTCTCTTTCCGTAACGATAGAAACACCTATACCGACACGTCCATTCCCATTAGGAATCGTCTTTACATTTAAATTCTCTTTCAATTGTTTTCCATTTCTCATGTACTCAATACTTACAGCATCATTTTCTTTTTTCCCTGTCATATATTCAATAAATTGCTCCGTCTTTTCAAATGTTTTTCCGTCAACAGCTATAATAACATCACCAAGCTTAAGCTTTCCTTCTGACGGCATTCCTTTTGCCACACCAGCAACTAATACACCTTTATTTTCAAAAGATACTGAGCGATTTGCACGTTTATATGCATTATAAATCGCTGCATTTTGTGAATCTTTCATCGCATAATTTTGGCGAAATTGATATTCTTCATCACTCTCACCTTTTTGCAATATTTCTTCCGCTTTCGAAATATGTGTATATTTATTAAACTGTGCCGCTATTAAATTCACCACATTTGCTGGTCCCATTGAAACCGTAACAAGCATAAAATCACCAGATTCTTTCGTTCCACCCTCAACTTGAACATAAGGCTCTAATTTGGCAGCCATTCCTGGTTTTGTTATATAATACGGTAAACGTACGTAAACAAGTAACATCGCCAATATAACCCCTATTAAGATTGCATATATAAACCGAAAACGCTTAAACATTATGTTTCTCCTTCCACTGCTCAATTAATAAATAAATATTTGAAATATGTTTTTCTGCTTCTACTTCTCCAACTCGAATAATGTCTTCAATGTTTGTAAAAGCACGTGAACTAAATTGCTCTACAGCTGGTCGCATCATTAAATCCGATGCAATTTGCCGATTCATTACAAGCTCATGCTGCATAATTTCAATACTTTGCATGATTACGTCATAAATGGACGTAACATCGCCATTTACCTTAATTGGAGATACATCAACAGCGATAACAATATCGGCCCCTAACTCTTTCACAACCGATACTGGGATGCGATCAATGACTCCACCATCCACTAATAATCTTCCATCTATTTTTTCTGGTACAAACACTCCAGGAACAGATATGCTAGCCCTCACCGCATCTGCAACTGGCCCACTTGTAAAAACCACTTTTTCCCCCTTCAATATGTCAGTAGCCACAACAGCCGTCGGGATATCTAACTCTTCTAAATTTTTATTATATGTAAACATTTTAATCATATCTTTGACACGTTTTCCAGCAATAAATCCCATTTTCGGTACCGTGAAATCTAAATAATACTTCCGCTTAAAAACAGATGCCAATTTATACAATCTTTCAACGTTACTACTTGCCGCATAAAACGTACCTATTAGCGCCCCCATACTACTTCCTGCAATCATGTGAATAGGGATACCCGCTTCCCTTAAAACCTTTATTACACCAATATGAGCAAACCCTTTCGCTCCTCCAGACCCAAGTGCTAAACCAATCTTTGGTTCTTTCATTTTTCTCACCCTTTAATTTTTTTCATTCCTTTTTCATACTTATGGTCTAAATTCACTACGTATCCACGTATACTGAAATGAACGTTTTTTGGGACAAAGGGGGATTTACTTACATGTATGAAAAATGGAAGACCGCTTTCCTTACCATATCAACGCTATTTTTAACCTTTTCTCTTGTACTCCACCCCCAAGCCGCTTTGCAAGCTTCTATTCGCGGGTTAAATATATGGTGGGAAGTTGTATTCCCTTCACTACTACCGTTTTTCATCATTGCGGAACTTCTAATTAGTATCGGTGTTGTAAAATTTATCGGCGTTATATTAGAACCACTCATGCGCCCACTTTTTCGCGTTCCAGGGATAGGCGGATTTGTTTGGGCGATGGGAATGGCTTCTGGTTTCCCTGCAGGCGCCAAATTAAGCGCTAGACTACGAAAAAGCAATCTTTTAACTCAGATTGAAGCAGAGCGCCTCGTTTCTTTCACAAATTCTTCTAATCCACTTTTTATTTTCGGTGCTGTGTCTATCGGTTTTTTTAATAATCCGAAATTAGGAATTATATTAGCCGCTGCCCATTATTTCAGTAACTTTGCTGTCGGATTAATTATGCGTTTTTACGGCGATAATACCGCTTACAAAATTAATACACACACTACAAAAAAACGTCGCTTTCAAAACCCTTTTTTAATCCTTCACGAGACACGCTTACAAGAAAAAAGACCAATTGGTAAATTACTTGGGGATGCCATTGTTTCTTCTATTCAAACATTACTTATGATTGGCGGATTTATTATTTTATTCTCTGTGTTAAATAAAATGATTACTGTATTTCACATTACAGCAGCTCTTTCTTTTATTATGCAACATATTTTATCATTCTTCCAACTAAGTACAGATTTTAGTATACCTATATTATCAGGTATTTTCGAAATGACACTCGGAAGCCAAATGATTAGTCAAATAAATGAAACACCGCTCTTACAACAAGCTATGGTAACAAGCTTCATTTTAGCATTTAGTGGTCTTTCTATTCAGGCACAAGTTGCTAGCATATTAGCTGAAACAGATATCCGATTTAAACCCTATTTTTTCGCACGAATTATTCAAAGTATTCTTGCCCCTATTTTTACATTTGTATTTTGGACACCATTTTATGAGAAAGTGAGTTCTTTCTCGCCTATGCCAAAAGATATTCCTGTATTTTTATCCGAGCATCCTTCTATACTACATGAAATTTGGACATCTTTTATACATTATGGACCAATTTTCACATTATTTTGTCTATACTTATATGTTATTTTATTATTTTTGCGCACATATAAAGAAAAACCCCGTTCACTTTAACGGGGTTTGAAACTTTTCTTTTAAAGCACGTTCTACAATAGGAGGTACAAGATCTACTACACTTCCTCCATACCTCGCAACTTCTTTTACAATACTCGAGCTTAAAAATGAATATTGATTGTTTGTCATAATAAAAAATGTTTCAATATTTTCATCTAATTTTCGATTCATAGAAGTAATTTGCATCTCATATTCAAAATCAGAAACTGCTCGTAAACCACGTAATATTGCATTTGCATTACGCATTTTTGCATACTCTACTAATAGCCCACTATGCGAATCTACTTTTACATTCGGGATATCCTTTGTCGCTTCTCGAATTAATTCTAATCGCTCTTCAACTGAAAAGAATGGTTTTTTTGATGAATTGTTTAAAACGACTACGTACACCTCATCAAATACTTTTGCTCCCCTTTTAATAATATCCAGATGCCCAAGGGTAATTGGATCAAAACTTCCTGAAGAAATAGCTATACTTGTCATTCTGTCCCCTCACCTTCATACTTATAAATCGATATTGCAGTAATCCCATAATTCTCAGCTCGTACTTTTACAAGCCTTCCTATTGAATTAGGTAAAACTACATCATTACCATGCTCTGCCATAATTAATCCATCACTATGTAGCAATCCATGTTGATCCATTATACTAATTAAAGATACAATTTTTTGCTCTTTATATGGAGGATCTATCAATATAAGATCGAATGACATTTCACGTTTTATTAGCGCCTTTACTGCACGTTCCGCATCATTTCGATATACTTCAGCTTGTTCCTGTACTCTACAACTTTCTAAATTTTGATGAATTACTTTTATCGCTTTACTATCCCGATCAACAAAAATTGCTTTATCAATCCCTCTGCTCAAAGCCTCAATTCCAAGACCACCACTACCACCAAATAAATCAAGGGCGATACCACCATCAAAATAAGGACCTATCATATTAAAAATAGATTCTTTTACTTTATCTGTCGTTGGACGTGTTGTATTACCAGGAACCGCTTTAAGCGGGTGTCCTTTACATTTTCCTGAAACTACTCTCATCTGTTGTCACTACCTTTATTTCAATCTATCGAGCGATTATAGAAAGCCATTCCCACTTCGGTAACCGTTAACAAACCACATTCACCTAACTATAGGAAAACTCGGCCTCAAATAACCTCTCGTTATTTTTATGTATTCATCTCATCATTCACTAATATGAACCCAATATGTATATTAGTTCCACTTTATCTTTTTTATCCTATCACAAAATAAAAAAAAGAAAAATAAAAAGCCCAACATAAAATTTAATTTCATTATGTATATCTTCATTTAGATTGGACATAAATAATTATAACAACATCACCTTCGATGTTGTTGCCAACCGCGGAGAAGACTTACGTTTCCCCATAAGTTCTTCCTCCGGTTTCTCCTCTCCCTTTGCCTTCTTACTAGTACATGCTAGTATAAGAAGGGCCCTGCTATGCAGGGTTTTTTTCTTTGTGTGCTTTTCATTTAAAAAGTGAAATGGTACAGTAAAAGAAAGAGGAGGAAAAGATATGATTCAACGCTTTATAGAACTCGGAGAAGGCTACTCTGATTTATATGAATTACTTGAAATTGCCAAAACAAATCAAGAACGTATAGCACATATGTTACAATTTGAAACGATAAAAAACGATAAAAAAGTATGTTCGCTTGTTGTAATATTAAAACCAACTACTACTGGTGATTTCCAACCATTATACATATGTCGTGAAGGCATTCCTGTATTTGAAAATAAAAAAAGTAAACGTGTCATTTTATTTGAAGAAACGGCAGAACAACTCGGAAAAAAAGTGGCTACCTTTACTGTAAAACCATCTACAACTTTCCCAGAAAAAGAACTATTTTTTAATCATTTAATTGGTATTTTACGAATGAACAATTTCATTCCTCCGATGAAATAACACGTTATTTCAAGTGAAAAATCCCCGGCTAAATTTAGCCGGGGATTTTTTCTATTAGCTATAATCGTATTCTTTTGCTCGATCAGGACGGGAATTTTCAAATTCCGTTTTTAAATACGGGCGATACGACTGTTCTATCTTTTTCACAAAAGGAAGTTTGTTCAACTTATGCATCATATGCTGAATTTGTTCCATATCACAATATACTACAGCATATTTTAATCGTTTTGATATGTAATGTATGTTACCATATTTCCTTAAAATCTTGGCATGTTTCAATGAATGTAAATAAACAATCATACTTTGTCGTTGCCCGAACATAATCTTCTCCATCTTCTCCTTTTAAAAACATATATTTTATATTCTATGAAAACCAATCAGAAATTTATAACATTACAGGACAAACTCTGTATACGTTTTCTTCCAACTTCTAAAAAACGGGGTACATCACCCCGTTTTTTTACAACCACAACCTCCGCCAGTACCACAACCTCCACCACAGCCACCAGCATCAAAGAATGGATTTCCTGTTGGCACTTTAATGGAAGAAGACACTTCCGAACCGATTGCTACACTAACTTCGTCTAATAACTTCTGCAAAGCAGTTTCTGCTCTTTTAAAAGCTGCAACCTTATCATGTAAGTCCACAGAACGCTTTAATTCTCTCATTTTCATTGACACGGTAGTATAGTCAGGATGGTATTTTCCAAAACGCTGTACTTCCTCATACCGTTCTTTCATCGCTGTAAATTGCTGAATGAGCGTCTGAAGTTCCATATCTTCATGTAATTCTCTATAATACTTACGATAATCTTCTGCTATATCTGAACAGATAATCGCTTTTGCAAGCTGCTCTGCCTTATCTAATATTAATACGCTTTCTAGCGTCGCTACAATCATGAGAGACACCTCCGAGTATCCATCATACCACATTTAGATTAGAACTACTAATTGAAGTGACTTACTCAAAAGAAAGATATAATGAAACTATTTTTACACTATATCCGTACACACTTATACATTAATATGTTCCGCTATATTATATTTAAGAACATTCCACTTTCCACTATTTTGTTTCACATAACTAATACACGCATTTTTTAATGGTGTCTTAAATGTAATTTCATCTGGTTCAATGGCATGTAAAATCGCTTTTATCGCGTGTGAGTGAGCAACAATAATAATACGTTTGCCAAAATGAGTTGTCGCAACATCTTCTAAAGCAGCAAAGCAACGAGCTACAATCTCTTCATCTCGCTCCATACCTTCTACTTTACCTTCAGCAATCAACTCTCTAACAGCCGCAACCGGCTTCCCTGAAGCTTCTCCAAAATTCCGTTCAACAAATCGCTCATCTAATAAAATCGATTGTAATCCAACTGTCTTTGCAATTTCATTAGCCGTTTCTTGCGCTCTAATTAACGGGCTACTTATAATGATATCCCACGTTTCTTCTTGTAAAGCAGCTGCACTCTGACTCGCTTGCTTCTTACCAACTTCATTAAGCGGAATATCTTCTCGCCCCTGAATAATTTCTTGAAAATTCCAATCAGTTTGTCCATGTCGTACTAAACAAATTTCCGTCATGCTGCAACTCCTTTTTAAATAATCAACCTCTATTGTAACAAAAGTTCTGCATGACGGACATATTTTTCACTTCCAATTAGGTTGCATTTTGTTGCTTCATATACTGAAACATATCAATCATGATCGAAGCAACGGCCAATTGATTTTGAAACTTTTCCACTTTATCTGGTATTGTTTTTTTGAAATGTTGCATCGCCGCTAACTCAAAAGCCTCTTTTTCTTCAGGATTTCGTGTTAATTTTCTATACCAGTACGGTTGCTCTCTAATATAGCGAGATAAATCCTCATCAGCCTTTATAAACTCCATAATTTCTGCTCTCATCATCTTTCCCCCTAATCCTTTTGAAAGAAAAACGGGTTATTTTCTGAAGTACTTTGCTCTTGTTGCGTACGGTTACCTTGAAATTGCTGAATAACTTGTTGCACGCTCCCGATTGCACTCGTCACATTGGCTAAATGGTTCTGCATTTGTTCCACGTCCAACTTTTTAAAAAAAGAAAGCATTTGCCCCATCACATCAGCAGTTTTTTCCTCTTCAGTTCGATTATCTTTTTCTTTTTTATTTTCTTTTACCGAAGAAAACGCAGGCGCTCCATCCGGTCTATAAGTTGCCCATATTGGATCTTCTTCACCAAGTAAGTACCATTCTTCATAAAATTGTTGCCATGTTTTATGACCACTTCTAACCTCATGAACCATTTTAGGGTGATGGTTTACAAATTCTTTAAACTGTTGAACCGATGGATGTAACGGTCCTTTTGTTGTTGGCATAATCCTCACCTCTCCATGTATATCTACTATATAGTAAGAAAAAAAAGGCGCATGGTTCGCCTATTTTTAGACGATTCATGCACCTTTTTTTCTGCTATTTGCATACGGTCAGATTCCCACCTACAATTCAGTGAATACGAAGTAACTAATTTGGTGATTTTAACACCCCACCGCTTACAATTTCACTTTATTTTCGAATAAAGTTTTGTGTATAAAATTTATCGTATACACCAACACCTAATCCTGTAAATTGTTCATTTAATAAATTCTTTCTATGCCCCTCACTATTTAACCAACCTTGCACTGCCGCAATTCCATCACTATGTTGCGCCGCTATGTTCTCACCAGCAAGTTGAAATCCTACTTTCCCGCGCTGCAAACGATCTCCTAGTGTACCTAATGTAGGTGAGTCATGAGAAAAATAATTATTGTCTTTCATATCTTTACTATGACCAACAGCAACATCTGCTGTTTCCTGATCCCATGTTAATAATGGTAATTTATGACGACTTCGAATGATATTTGTTAAATCAAAAATTTGTTGCATATTCCCATTTTCTACTTGTTTTATTTTTTCTGGAGTCAATGGTTGTTCTGCTATTAATTCACCTGAATAAACGAGCTGGTACGGTCTTTGGCGTAATAAAGTTTCATCATCCATATAACGAACACCAATAAGCTCATGTGTAAATTGATCAAAATACAATTGCGCCCATCCATCTTCTACAGGTATTAACGGTTGTTCCATGACTTCGGTATCAGATAGCTCAAATTGATAACTATTTTTCCCTCTTTTTAATGAAATTTCATGCGAAAGCGGACTTTTTTTATATACTTCTTCATATTTTTCATTTATATAATAAGGTGGAACCTTAACTTGTTCACCAGCTGCGTATGCCGTTACAACTTTACGTTCAGAAACTCCAAATTGAACATACTGAGTTAAATCCTGGTTGTATACCCACCATTCATATCCGTATGCAGATGGCTCTATTCGAGAGGGTTCTCCCCACTTCGCTAATAAGTTTTCAGAGTCTTCACCAATCATATTTAAAACAGTGTCTGAGGAGTCTTCCTTAATTTGCTTTTTCTTTTTCACAATTTTATTTTCTTGCTTTGATTGAGATGGGGTTAATATATATTGTGAAACGAGTAATTTCCCGTATAAATCAACAGCTAAAATTAAAAATGTAATCATTACGATACGCAATAATTTCTTCAAACGATATACCTCCTGAACAAAACATAAAATTGAGATATACACAAATCCTTTTCTTTCTTTTTGTGTGTACCGTACTCTTTTCACTATATCATATTTTTGTGAAAAAAGTCTGGATTATCCCTTTTCTCTCAATATGAATTGCACTTTCTTATTATTCATACTATTATAAAAATAATGGTGTAACATTAAAAAAGGAGGTATTATATGCAATTTACAAATACGCAATTTAATGGAGCCGTCGTTGAATTAACTCTTTTAACTGAAATCATGGAAAACAACCACTTCGTACTTGCCGGACAGTGGGATTATGAGCGAGTTACATACGATTATAAATTTGAAATATTAAAGGATGTTTATTATTTACGAGTGCAAGGAGTTGCTGTTGAAGGTGACATTGGCAGTAGACACGCTGAAGTAAAACTACTTCCCCCCTTATTAGGAAAACATTATTATCCTCACGGCGTTGAATATGGTGATGATGAGACTTTCCCAACGAATGTACTTCAAAAAAGCGAACAACTCCTACAAAATGTCGAAAAAGAGTTAAAAGAATTTCAAATTATTGATTAACAAAAACAAGCGCATCAATATGATGCGCTTGTTTTATTTCCCTTCCCTAAGAATGAATCGTTTTTTTTACTGGATATCCATAAATAGATCCATCTTTTACTTTAATCTCATCTTCCCAAGGAACCTTATATTTACCTTCAGCTAAATCTTTTACAAACGTATATGGATTTTCTTTCACCCCACCAGGAGTTGCTACATATCCTCTTGAACCTAGATTATATATATTATTTTCCAATCCCCATCCTAATCTAGCCTGATCTGCTAGTTCTGGATATACTTCAGCAGTAACAATCTCCCAAGGATTTCGATGTCCCTGTACTAAAGTAGTCCCATCAAAATTACATACTTGTCCTTCACCAAAGTAATAAAATACGCCATCATAACCCGCTAAGTTTACCGATAATGTATACATTAAATTCTGCCATGCATTTGAACGATTGGTTAGCATCCATTGTTCACTAACTTGTGTACTATATCCAGAAATACGAATTAAGACATTTGCACCTTTATAGGCCGCTTCACGAGCTACTTCAGGGAACATGCCATCATGACAAATACAAACAGCTAATTTACTTCCTCCAGGTCCATCACAAACAGGTAAGCCTAAATCTCCAGCTTTCCAAGGCTCGACTGGCACCCAAGGATTTAGCTTACGATACTTCAAAATCATTTCACCTTGTGGATCAATAATAACTGCTGTATTATATGGCTCTCCACCATCAGGATTTTTCTCCATTATTGAAAAAACACCATATACTTTAGATTCTTTACATGCCTCAGCAAATAAGTCTGTTTCTGGCCCAGGCACTGTACATAAAAATTCTTCTGTAGTCCATTTTTTTGTATTGAGCCCTTGTGTACTATATTCAGGAAATACTATCAATTCTAAACCAGGGTAACCTGATTTGGTCGAATGAATTGTTTTTATGATTTGTTGAATTTGTTTATCAATGTCTGCACGCGATTCTACTACTGGTACTGGATATTGAATTAGTGCTGTCAAAAAACCACTAATCGGCTTTACCATACTTCCACTACTACCCATTTAAACTCCCCCTTAAAATAGTTCGTGTTTATTAAAGATAACAATATATATTTGTAACTCTCTAAAAAACTTGCACTACATATGGAATTATTACGCATGAAAGCTAGTAGTAAATTTTATCTCCACTTTTAGTACACGCCTACACTAACTTAACATAAAAAATTAGAAAATTCAATCTTTTAAGGTAACTAAAACTAAAAAGAAAAAGCGCATGGAATCCCATACACTTTTTTTACTTAGTCTGTAAATACGGCGGCAATTGTTGCAACTGCTCCTTATCCTTTTCACGTTCTCTACGTGCCCATCTAAAGAATACATAGCCTATAATTGTACCGTACACTATTTCCTGGACAATTTTCATTATGATACCACCAGTTTGCTGGTCTTGTACGACTGGCATCCAGTGCAAAAATTCTGGTCCCGTTATATTTAAATCTGATAAAGTGCCCGCTGGTACACATAGTTCCATCGCTTTCATCCAAGCAGCCGGATCCGTATACGTTGCAAATAACGGGGCTGTCGCAAAAATGATTAACGCACAAGCAGGCGTTAATAATATGCCATTAGCAAACATATAACCAAGTTTCTTTATATCACTTAATGTTTGATATTCTGGTAATGGATTTAACATCGGCCACCACATCATGATTGCTGTAAAAAACAATATAGCGAGACAAATAGGATGAGCTATTTGACTTTGTTTTACCGTATCAAAAACAACTGGTAAATGATAAAAAGAAAACAGGCCGTTAAATACAAATAACGCAATAAGCGGTTTAGCAAATGCCTTTAATATAATTTGAACAAACTTAAAAGAAGTAATGTAACGATATAACCAAATTGGTATACCAAGCAACAGTAACGGTGGAACTGCAATATACATGACTGCCATTTCAAACATATGAGCACTAAATATAATATGGCCAATTAAATCAATAGGCCCTCCCTTTACAAAATACAAAAGAACAATACCAGTCGTAAAATAAAAAATTTGCTTCTTACTTACCTTCGTCGCATTTTCAAATCGCATTCTATATGGCCCAATAATTAAGAAGTACCCAATAAGAATCGAAAGCATAAATAATAAAAAGATTGGACTCCATAAAGCCTGAAAACCAAATATCCACAAGTTACTCATTTTCACACCTACCTTCGTAAGGTTATCTCATAATATGAAGAGGGAGCTGTGACAACACAAGCTCCCTTATTTTTCACTTTTCAAATCCACACGATTGTCATAAAAGCTAAAATTGTAATTAACCCTATTAGCAGACCAGAGTAAAGAAAGAAACTTGCTGCTTCATGTCCTTTATGACTCATATGCATAAAATAATACAATTGAAAAATTACTTGTACCACTGCTAATAGTAAAATAAACGGTACAGAGAAAATCGGACTAAAAGTTTTTGGATACGCCACCGCTACAAATGCAACTAATGTTAAAAAAATCATTAATGCAAACGTAATAACTTGATGCCTCATTTCCTCCGCACTTTTTCTCTTCCGATAAACAAGATCAACTTTAGGATTATTCGTTTGCTTTATCGCCATTGTTTATCCCACCATTCCCATTAAATATACTACAGTGAAAATAAACACCCAAACTACGTCAATAAAGTGCCAATAAATCGATGCAACATAAAACTTCGGTGCATTGTATAAATTTAGACCTCTCTTCGCATTTCTAAAGATTAATGTTAGAATCCAACATAACCCAAACAATACGTGGAGTCCATGTGTACCAACAAGAGCATAAAACGCAGAGCCAAACGCACTACTTCTCATAGTATGCTTAAATTCATGTGTATAATGATAAAACTCATATATCTCAAACCCTAAAAACCCTAAACCTAGCAATACTGTTACTAGTAACCAAAGCTGCATTTTCTTAAAGTTAAAGTTTTTCATGTGATACATCGCATATACACTCGTTAAGCTACTCGTTAATAAAAGCATCGTCATAATGAAAACGAGTGGCATTTGGAACATCTCTTGAGATGTTGGTCCACCATTTGTAGAATTCTTTAACGCTAAATATGTTCCGAATAAGGAAGCGAACAACACTGTTTCGCCTCCAAGAAATAACCAAAAACCGACAAACTTATTTTTCCCTTCAAGGGTTGCTTTTTCAGGCTCTGCTGGAAATGTTTCATTCGTTAATTTTTCATCTACATGCATTATGCCTTGCCCCCCTTATCCTCTAAATCTTCTTTATGAATATGATACCCATGATCATCAATTACTGAACGTAGGAACATTGCGCCAAATGTAATGATTAAACCAATAATTGCTACTAATAACCAGAACTTATCTTTTCCGCCCTGCATATACATCGCACCAAATGCCGCTATAAACAATCCGAAAGAAATGACAAATGGTGAAAACGAAGGATTTGGCATATGAATATCGCCAACTGGTTCCGCTGCTGTCATCTCTTTATTACCTTCACGTTTTTCAATCCAAAACGGATCTAATCCGCGAACAAATGGTAATTGTTTAAAGTTATATTCTGGTGTCGGTGCTGGCATTGTCCATTCTAATGTACGTGCATCCCACGGATCACGACCAGCTTTTTCTTTTGATACTGTCGTTTTAATTACATTGAATAGAAGAACAATCGTTCCAAGAGCCATAAACACCGCTCCGATGGAACTAATCATATTCCCCATTTCCAACCCTTGCCCTTCAAGATATGTGTAGTAACGGCGTGGCATACCAATCAAGCCAAGGAAATGCTGAATAAAGAACGTTAAATGGAAGCCGATAAAGAATAGCCAGAACGTTATCTTTCCTAATGTTTCATTTAATACTTTATTAAACATCAGTGGCCAATAATAATGAGCTCCTGCAAGTAAACCAAATACAACACCGCCAACGATTACATAATGAAAATGCGCTACTACGAAATAGTTATCATGAAATTGATAATCAGCTGGTGCAGATGCTAGCATAACCCCTGTAACTCCACCCATTACGAATGATGGAATGAAAGCTACTGCCCACATCATTGGTGTCGTAAAACGAATACTTCCGCCCCACATTGTAAAGAGCCAGTTGAATATTTTGATACCAGTTGGAACCGCAATCGCCATTGTTGCGACCGAGAAAATAGCATTAGCAACTGGACCAAGTCCAACAGTAAACATATGGTGCGCCCATACCATAAATCCTAAAAATCCAATTAATACAGTCGCAAACACCATCGATGAATAACCAAACAATCGTTTTTTCGAAAATGTCGCGAAGATTTCTGAGAATATTCCGAAAGCTGGGAGTATAAGAATGTATACTTCTGGATGACCGAAAATCCAGAATAAATGCTCCCATATAATTGTATTCCCGCCCAATGCCGGATTAAAGAAACTTGTTCCAAATAAACGATCTAACATTAAAAGTCCTAATCCTACAGTTAACGGCGGAAAAGCGAATAATATAAGCGAAGATGTTACAAATGTCGTCCATGTAAACATCGGCATACGCATGTACGTCATTCCTGGCGCCCGCATATTAATAATGGTTACAAGGAAGTTAATACCTCCAATTAATGTACCAATACCTGAGATTTGCAAGCCGAGTACATAGAAATCAACACCATGACCTTTAGAGGCTAAAGCTAAAGATGCATAAGATGTCCATCCTGCATCAGGTGCTCCACCTAAAAACCAACTTAAATTTAAAAATACTCCACCAAAGAAAAATAACCAAAATCCGAGTGAATTCAAAAACGGGAACGCTACATCACGTGCACCAATTTGAAGTGGTACAGCGGCGTTCATAAATGCAAACACGAGTGGCATAGCTGCGAGGAAAATCATTGTTGTACCGTGCATCGTTAATACTTGATTATAAGCATCCCCAACAAGAAAAGCGTTGTTAGGAATCGCTAATTGAAGGCGAATAAATAGAGCTTCTATTCCGCCTATTACAAAAAACAATCCACCTGCAATTAAATAGAGAATGGCAATCTTTTTATGGTCTACTGTCGTTAAATAATCCCATATGACAGCACCCATCCCCTGTTTTTTTGCTACAGAACTCACGTTTTCAACCTCCCCTTCGCGAATAATCCCTCTTTACTTTTCAACTTTTAACGTTTGTAAGTATGCATTTAATGCACCAATTTGATCATCCGTTAAGTTGCCATATTTGCCAGTCATTTTGTTTCCTGGCTTCATATTTTCAGGATCTTTCAGCCATTTTTTTAAGTTTTCTTCATTGTTTTCGGCAATACCGGCAACCATATCGCGATCCGCAAAGTTTGCTAAGTTTGGTGCGATACGAGCGGAAGGTGGTCTACTATCATTAGATCCAACTGCATGACAACCAATACAGCTTTTATTAAATATTTCTTGGCCCTCTTGCGCCTTTGTTGAAGCTACTTCTTTCTTCCCATCAATCTTCTTCATATCAGCAAGCCATTTTTTGTACTCGCTTTCATCTAAAGCTTTCACTTTAAATTGCATTAAAGAATGTGATGGGCCGCAAAATTCTGTACAAAAACCATTATAAGTGCCCGATTTATCTGCCTTTAACCACATTTTGTTCACATTGTCTGTATTTGTATCCATTTTCCCTGCTAAAGATGGAACCCAAAATGAGTGTTTAATATCGGCACCCTTCAAATTTAAATACACTTTCTTACCTGTGGGGATGACCAAATCTTGCGAAGTTACTATCTTTTCTGATTTATAAGAAAATTCCCACCAATAAAGATTCGCTGTTACATCAACAACGATAGTATCTTTATCAATATTCTTTTTCTCCATCGCACTTACATCAGCAAGTTTGAATGTATATGTAACTGTTGGAACAGCTAAGATTAGTAAAAGAATAATCGGAATAACTGTCCATATAATTTCTAGCTTGTGATTCCCTTCAACTTGCTCTGGAATATAATCTTCCTGACCTTTCTTTTGTCGGAAACGCACAATTACATATAAGAAAATAATAGTAACTACTAGTACTACTCCTACCATGATTGCACTCGCCAGTAGAAGTAAATCATATTGCATTTTTGCTACTTCTCCTTGCGGAATTAAAGTAGATTGAAAGGCTTTACCGCATCCCCCTAACAGTAAAGCTAGCAGTGAAACGAACGAAAGCAGTCGCCACTGTTTCTTCATACAAACAACCCCCACTTTCCTTGTGAATTAGATTGTACTTTATAGTTAAGTAAAGTAAATCTCAACGTAAAGAAATCCAATTATGTCGTTGTCTTAGAAGAATGTAACTACAATCATTGATACAAATAAGATTGTTAAATAATTTAGGGAATAAACAAACATTTGCACGGACCATTTGATGTCATCTTTCTTACGGAAGCCATAAAATCCTAAAACGATCCATCCGATGTTAAGCAGTGTTGCAATTACCATAAATGTTATCCCTAGTCCACTCATATAAAATGGTAGTGGTAATAAACATACTGTCCAAATCATAATTTGGCGTTTCGTAATTTCAAATCCATGAACTACAGGAAGCATTGGAATTCCTGCATTTCGATATTCATCAACACGTTTCATTGCTAATGCAAGGAAATGTGGGATTTGCCAAATAAACATAATTAAAAATAACATCCAAGCAATTGGATGGCCTAAAGATGGATCGATTGCTGCCCATCCAATTAAAGGAGGAACTGCACCAGATATACTACCTACAACAGTATTTAGTGTATACTTTCTCTTTGTCCATAAACTATATAGAACAACATATGTGAAAGCACCAATAAATCCCATTAAGACTGCCATTGGTGTTGTTAATAATAAAAATACAAAACCAAGAAGTAATATGACTAGTCCAAATGTAAGTGCAAATCCTGGTTTATACTTTCCAGTAACCGTTGGACGGGTCTTTGTTCTTTCCATTAATGGATCGATGTCTCGATCAATGTAGTTGTTTAAACAACATACCCCTGCCATAACTAATCCAGAACCAACGATTGTAAAGAATAACTTATCCAGATTGTCCATTACACTTAATCCATTAAAGTGTAATGCCAACCAAAATCCTGTAAATACAGTAAGTGTATTTGAGTTTACAATCCCCATTTTAACGAGTGCTTTTAAATCTTGTAACCGAGTTGTTTCCGGTACACTTGTAACAGCGGACTCATCATGCAGCTCACTTGTTGCATGGTTCATCACTCTAACCCCCTCTTAAAACTTTCATCTTTCTTTTTGCGCATATTTCAAATGAAATAATTCGCTTCTATATAGCAATATTATTACAGTAGAAACATTGTTAACCCATTCTACTACTAATCTACGCCCATACTCCAATATATTAAATCATATTTCCCGAACATTTTGTGAAGAAAACATGAACTTTTTGTGTCGAATATAAAAAACTTCATTCTGACTTGTCCTTATCATAACATGATGTTACCTTCTATAATAAACTATTTTGTCTTATTTAACACGTATTCTCCCCATTTCTTTTCAAAATAGCCTATTTTTCACCTAAAATTTTCCTTATGAACCCTGTTTTTACACCTATTTTCTCCCCCTTTCCTTCCCCCTCCATTTCTTTGCTATTTTATTATTTTTTATATATCATAGGAACTAGCGCGTTTTATTCTATACATAATGGAATGAAAATATTTCGCAATAACTTCATAGCAGAAAGATGGTGAAAGAGATTGCAACGCTTTATTAAATGGTTAGCAGTCATTACAAGCCTTGATTTATTAATAGTTTTATTAGGAGGCGCTTTAGTTACAAAAACAGGTTCTGGTCAAGGTTGTGGTAAATCATGGCCACTTTGTAACGGTGAATTTGTTCCATCTAATTTATCAATGGAAACTATTATTGAACTTAGCCACCGATTAACATCCGGATCAGCTGGAATTCTTGTCACTCTCCTTTGTATTTTGTCCTGGAAATATTATAAACATGTGCGTGAAACAAAAACGTTAGCAATTTTATCCTTCGTATTTTTAGTTGCACAAGCATTAATGGGAGCAGCAGCAGTTGTTTGGGGCCAAATGCCAGCTGTACTTGCTATCCACTTCGGTATTTCCTTAATTTCATTTGCTTCTGTCATTTTATTAACGTGTCTTATCTTTGAAATTGACCAAAAATTTGATGCACGTTCACTTATTATGGACAAAAAAATGAAATTTCATATTTATGGTGTAACAATTTACAGTTATATCGTCGTCTACACAGGTGCTTTAGTACGTCACGAACGAGCTAGCTTAGCCTGTCCAGACTTTCCTTTATGTAGCAAAAACAGACCTATGCCAACTCAACTACATGAATGGGTTCAAATGGGCCATAGAGTTGCAGCGATGTTAATTTTCGCTTGGATACTATACGCGATGATTCTCGCTATTCGCCATTACAAACAGCAACCTGTCGTATATTGGGGATGGATCATTTCATTTATCCTTGTTACACTTCAAGCTGTAGTAGGAGTTTTAGTTGTATTTACAAACGCTAGTTTAGCAATGGCATTGTTACATTCTCTATTCATTTCTTGCTTGTTTGCCGTACTATGCTATTTAGTTATGTTAGGAACAAGAAGTAAAGTGAATGCAAAAGAAGCCGAATTAACTTCTAAACAAACAAAATAATTTAAAACTAAAATCCCTTGCCAATTCGGCAAGGGATTTTTTGCAATAAAAAAAGAGCTGTATTTTGAAGTGACCCCTAAAAGTTAGACACGGTTATTTCATTAGGCAGCTTGATAAAAGTGAGTCCGGTATTGTACCGGGCTCATTTTTAATTTTGCCTTAATCCGTTTCGTATTATAATAATCTATATATTTTTTTAATTCTATTTTAAAGTGCTCTACATTTTCAAATTCTTTTATGTAGAGGAACTCCGACTTCATAATCCCAAAGAAATTTTCTATTACTGCGTTGTCGTAACAGTTTCCTTTTCGAGACATACTCTGGACGATAGCTCTTGATTCAAGTGTCCGGACGTACTGTCTCATTTGATAATGCCATCCTTGATCCGAATGCATCAGTAGCTGGTGGGTTTCGGGTAAACGTTCCAATGCTTTCTCTAACATGTCTGAAACAAGCGAATACGTCGGTCTAGAACCAATTGTATAGGTAATAATTTCACCATTATACAAATCTAATACAGGTGATACATACAGTTTTTCTCCAAACAATTTAAACTCTGTGGTGTCTGTTACCCACTTTTGATTCGGTGCATCTGTATGAAAATTACGCTCTAAAATATTAGGTGCAATTCTACCGACTTTTCCTTTATAGGATTTATATTTCTTCATACGCACAACACACTTTAACCCAAGCTCTTTCATAATGCGCTGAACCTTCTTGTGGTTCACTTTCTGGCCACGATTCGTTAATTCATCACGAATGCGACGGTAACCATAACGACCTTCATTTTCCTCATAAATCGCTTTAATCTCAGCTTTCAAATCGGCATCTACATCTGGACGATTCATTTTCTTTACTAAATCATAATACGTGCTTCGAGGAATAGTAGCTAGCTCCACGAGTGCTTTGACCGAATATTTATGCCTTAATTCATAGACTACTTGCGCTTTGTCTTGTTTTGTGATTTTTCCTTGTTTTGAACTAAGGCATTTAACTTTTTTAAGTACTCATTTTCCATCTCAAGCTGTTTAATGCGTGCTTCAAGTGCTTCGACTGACCCTTCAGCTAAAGGTTGTTTTAATTGTTTATTTGAATCTTTTTTCATGGATGGACGCCCCTTTTTCTTAGATTGAAGGGCATCAATTCCTTGTGTTTCGAGCTGTTTTTTCCAAACAGAAATCGTTGAAGGGGCAGGAATATTAAAGATAGCTGCCGTCTCAAATAAGGACATACCGTTTTCAATCATAAAGTTTAGTACGTCTAGTTTAAATTGTTGTGTGTAATTTGTACATCGTTTTAGAAAAGCTTCCAGACCATTCTGTTTATATTGGTTTACCCAATTCAAAATGATTGTGTCACTTATACCGAGCGATCTACCCAGTTCTCGATAACTTTCATTTCCGTTCAAATAACGTAGAACGATTTGTATTTTTTCATCAGCTGTAAATTTAGCCATAGAAAAACTGCACCTCCAATTGTTAGACTGTGTCTAACAATTGGGGTGCAGTTCATTTTACACAGCTCTTTTTTTATTTTAGTGATCTAATTCAATAAGTAAATCACCCGTTTGAATCGCATCACCATCGTTAACATATACTTTCTTCACTTTACCATTGAACGGCGCTTGAACTGTCGTTTCCATTTTCATCGCTTCTGTAATTGCCATAGAATCGCCTTTTTTCACTTCATCGCCTTCTTTTACAACTACTTTAATTACCGTTCCTGGCATCGTTGCACTAATATGATTTGGATTCTCACGGTTTCCTTTCACACGTTGTGCAACTGTTGCTTTTACACTCTCGTCTTTCACGATAATTTCACGTGGTTGACCGTTAAATTCCAAGTAAAGGACACGATTTCCATCCGGCTGAGGTTCTCCAATTGATACTAGTTTAACCATCAATGTTTTACCCTGTTCAATTTCTACATCAATTTCTTCACCTAGTCTCATACCATAGAAGAACGTCGGTGTATCAAGTACAGATACATTTCCATAAAGCTCAGCAACTTTTTCATAATCCATAAATACTTTTGGATATAAAGCATATGCAACTACATCAAAAATCGTTACTTCGCGTCCAAGTTTATGGAATAATTCTTCTTTTAACGCTTCGAAATCTACTGGCTCTAGTAATTCACCTGGTCTTACTGTTAATGGCTCTTTCCCTTTTAAAATAATCTTTTGTAATTCTTTCGGGAAACCACCGTACGGTTGACCTAAATCACCAGAGAACATTTCAACAACAGATCCTGGGAAGTCCATAGCATGTCCACGCTCTAAAACATCTTGTTCTGTCAGATGGTTTTGAACCATAAATAATGCCATATCACCAACAACTTTTGATGATGGCGTTACTTTTACAATATCTCCAAACATGTCATTCACACGGCGGTACATTACTTTCACTTCATCGAAGCGATCTCCTAAACCAACCGCCTTCGCTTGTTGCTGAAGATTACTATACTGCCCACCCGGCATTTCATGCATATATACCTCTGTATGAGGCGCATTCATACCACTTTCAAACGGTGCATAGTATTTGCGTACATCTTCCCAATAATGAGATAGTTTTTCTAAAGAATCTATATTAACATCTGGTTGTCTTTCGTTTCCACCTAATGCATAGTATAGCGTGTTCGCACTTGGTTGTGACGTTTGACCAGCCATAGAACTCACTGCTACATCGACGATATCAACACCCGCTTCAATTGCCTTCGTATACGTTAATATACCATTTCCACTCGTATCGTGCGTATGCAGGTGAATCGGAATCGACACTGTCTCTTTTAATGCAGAAACTAAATCATATGCTGCATTTGGTTTTAATAAGCCCGCCATATCTTTAATACCTAAAATGTGAGCTCCTGATGCTTCTAACTCTTTTGCTAAATTTTTATAGTAATTTAAATCATATTTACTACGCAGTGGATCATGGATATCCCCTGTGTAGCACATTGTTGCTTCTGCAATTTTACCAGTGTCTCGTACAGCGTCAATTGCAACTCTCATGCCTTCCACCCAGTTTAAGCTATCAAAAATACGGAATACATCAATGCCTGCTTGAGCAGAACATTCCACAAATTTTTGAATTAAATTATCTGGATAGTTTTTGTATCCAACTGCGTTTGAAGAACGAAGTAACATTTGGAATAAAACGTTCGGCATTTTTTCACGAAGATCTAGTAATCGTTCCCATGGATCTTCTTTTAAGAAACGATACGCAACATCAAACGTTGCACCGCCCCACATTTCCGCTGAGAATAGGTTCGGTAACATTCTCGCTGTTGGCTCCGCAATTTGATGTAAATCTTTTGTACGAATACGAGTTGCAAGTAATGACTGGTGTGCATCACGGAATGTTGTATCCGTTAAAAGTACACGTTTTTGATCCTGTACCCATTTTACTAATCCGTCTGCTCCACGCTCGTCCAAAATTTGTTTCGTTCCATTTTGGATTGGCTCTGAATGTTTTAAACATGGAATACGAGCATCTGGGAATATTGGTTTTTCTTTTTTACCTACTCCTGGGAAACCATTTACTGTTACTGTACCAATGTAATTTAACATTTTCGTTCCACGGTCTTTACGTTTCGGGAACAAGAACAATTCAGGTGACGCATCGATAAATGAAGTATCATATTCTCCTGATAAGAAGTTTTTATGTTTTACTACATTCTCTAGGAATGGAATATTTGTTTTAATACCACGAATACGGAATTCTTTTAAGTTACGTTCCATTTTTGCAGCAGCTTGCTCAAAAGTAAGTGCCCAAGTTGTAACTTTTACAAGTAAAGAATCGTAGTACGGTGTAATAACTGCACCTTGGAAGCTATTTCCTGTATCAAGACGTACACCAAAACCACCGCCTGATCGATACGCCATAATTTTTCCTGTATCCGGCATAAAATTATTTAGCGGATCTTCAGTTGTTACACGAGATTGAATTGCAAATCCATGTACAACTACTTCCTCTTGCTTCGGAACACCTACCATTTTGCTATGTAATGAATGTCCATCAGCTATTAAAATTTGTGATTGAACAATATCTACTCCCGTAATCATTTCTGTAATCGTATGTTCTACTTGAACACGTGGATTTACTTCAATAAAGTAAAACTCATCATCTTTTACAAGGAATTCTACTGTTCCTGCATTTAAATAATTTACATTTTTCGTTAACTTCACAGCAGCATCACAAATACGCTGACGCAGATCATCTGAAAGTGATACACTCGGTGCAATTTCTACAACTTTTTGATGACGACGTTGTACAGAACAGTCACGCTCGTATAAATGAACAACATTGCCTTCTTCATCTGCTAAAATTTGTACTTCTATATGTTTAGGTTTTTCAACGAATTTTTCGACGTAAACCTCATCATTACCAAAGGCTGCTTTCGCTTCTGATTTCGCTCGATTATATGATTCTCCTAATTCCTCACTAGTACGCACAATACGCATACCACGACCGCCACCCCCAAGGGATGCTTTAATAATAATCGGGTAATCATACTTTTCAGCAAATTTTTCGACTTCTTCTAATGAATTTACTGGACCATCACTACCAGGTATAACTGGAATTTGTGCTAGCTGCGCTTGTGTTCTTGCTTTCACTTTATCTCCAAACATATCTAAATGCTTACTTTTCGGACCGATAAAGATAATTCCTTCTTCTTCACAACGTTTAGCGAATTGAATATTTTCTGACAAGAAACCATATCCAGGGTGGATTGCATCTACATGATTACTTTTTGCAATCTCAATAATGCCTTCAATATCTAGATAAGCATCAATTGGTTTTTTTCCTTCCCCAACTAAATAGGACTCATCGGCTTTATAGCGATGATAAGAACCACTATCCTCTTTAGAATAGATTGCAACTGTTTTTAATCCAAGTTCCGAACAAGCTCGAAACACACGAATTGCAATCTCTCCACGGTTAGCTACCAATACTTTTTGAATACGTTGCAGCTTTGTCATGATTTTCCCCCTCTACTTTCCTACCACTCTAGAGATAAAATATATACACACCTTAAAAAGCGTGAAGTTCTTCACTTTCCACATTATATTATACTTAGAAAGCTTCACTTTATTTTTATCCATCATACCTTATTTTTTAACAAATGATAAGTTTTCTGTGCAATTTGTTTCACAAAAATAGTATAGCATACCTCTTCCTTTTCTAACAACTCAATTGTATATCACATTAAACTAAATGTGATATATTGTTTAACCGAAAGATATATTAATACATCACATTTAAAACTACTTAAAAATAAAAACACATCATGCTCTAAAGCACAATGTGTTTTTATTTTACAACTACAAGATGTGGTCCATTTTGTTCTTTTTCTTTCATTAATCCATTCTGTTGTTTCTCTTGTCGTTTCACGTGACTAGCAATATTGAGTAGTATCCCCATCGCAAGTAGATTAGCTAATAAAGAACTACCACCGTAACTGACAAACGGTAATGGTACTCCGGTAAGTGGTATTACTCCAGACATACCACCAACATTAATAAACGTTTGAACTCCAAACAAGCTTGCAATTCCGATAGCTATTAAACTTCCAAATGGATCTGTACACTTTTGTGCGACTCTAAATGATCGAATAATTATAAGCAATAAACAAATCAAAATGATTGCTACGCCTATAAAACCAAGTTCTTCCGATATAATTGCCATAATAAAATCCGTTTGTGGTTCTGGTAAATAACCATACTTTTGCACACTATTTCCTAATCCCCTACCATTAAGCCCTCCAGAAGCAATTCCAATAAATGAATTCACCAATTGGAATCCATCCTTTTGAGGATCATTAAACGGATCAAGGAAAACAGAAAAACGTGCCTTTTGATATGGATTTAATGCATAATTGCCAAGAAGATATAGTGCCGGAATCCATACTATAGAAGTTAAAGCAATTCGTTTAATCCATAAGTTAACCTGTACTCCCGAACAAAGGAACATAATTCCTACTGTTCCTGCAATTAACAAATCAGTACCTAAATCATTTTGCTTTAATATTAAAAACATGATTATACCAACACCAATGAGTACTGGACCTGACCCTTTGAAAACAGGTGTATTCGTTTCTTGTCTTTTCGCAAAAAAATGAGCTAATATGAAGATAACCGTTATCTTTACAAATTCCGCAGGCTGTATTCCAAATATCCATCCGTTTGCACCGTTTACTTTCTTAGTGAAAAAGGCAGCTGCAGCTAATAAAGCAACACTAGCACCGTAACTCCCCAACAAAAAAATTCGTTTTCTCCAAACTTTATATGGGATAGTAGCAATAATTATTAATACTATTGTCCCAACAACTAAAGTAATTAATTGTCTTTTAAAAAAGAAATTTGCTGGTTTATCAAATCGCGAAATCGCAACAATGGAACTAGAACTATATACCATTATTACTCCCAGCACACATAAGATAACAAGAGGAAGTAACAATGAATAATCCATTGATTTCCATACTTTTTTCATTTCATTTCCTCTTTCTGTTTCAATTTAATTATTGTTGTATTCCATATGTACATTGATTCTTCCTGCTTTATTATACAAATAAAAAGCTCAAACTAATTTAGTTTGAGCCCCCTTATTTGAACCCGTTATTGTTGTTTGTTTGTAAATGCTTCATGAAGTGCAGATAACTCACGTTCGAGCTCACCTAACATTGCTTTCCCTTGTTCTTCTGCAATAAGACCAAGGCGAACTGCAAAATCGACCTCGCGGGATAGTCCAAACATTTGTGTGTCTAACACTTCTTCATATAATGGACATTGCGGCATTGTAAGATGGTCCATTTGCACCTTAATAAGTCTTAAAATCTTCTCTGCATCCGCTTGTAGAAGGGCTAGTGCCTTTTCCTGATGATTTGCTACTGTCTCAGACGCCAAATTGATTCCCTCCGTTTCCGTCCTACTCTCCTCTATCCTATCTATTAATATTAGCGATAGTTTTAATAAATTGCAATAGAAACATTTTTTGTGACAACAGTGTCTAATACTATTATACTGAAAAGTGGGAGTATAACACAAATGGGGGAACAACAATGAGCGAAATTTTATTTATTAACGGAAAAGTACGTTTTCCAATCACTATTGATCCAACTGTTTGGATCTTTGATGATCGAAAAGTAGATTTGACAACTTACTTTGATGAAACTAGAGAAAACACGTCTGAACTAGAAACTTATTTAAAAAACACTTCTGAACATTGGGATCGCGAAATCCGTGATGGTGCCGCTTTTCCTCCAATACAACAAAGTGTGAAGAAATATAAAAAAGAACAGCTGATTACTGGAACATTTGGTATACCATTTCATCCATTCCTTGCTAACGCTGAAATTTTAGAGGACGCTACGCAAGTTGAAATTGAAACGGTAGATCATACAATGACACTTCCATTAGAAACTGTCAAAAATGCTATACTAGGCTTTTCAAAAGAAGGAAAACCATTAAAAGAAGACGGGCCTGTTCATCTCTATTTCAACGATGGATCTAATCAACAAAATCCAATCCGTAACATCCGTAAATTTACAATTATTTAAAGAAAAGGAGTGAGCTTAAGCTCACTCCTTTTTCAGGCTGTGGAGAAAGTCTTCTCCACAGCCTGTTTTTGTGTCTGAACCTCTTTTTATGTGTCAACACTGATAAAAAAGAGGAAAAGGAGAGATTTTTTATGATGGGTGCTTTAAAAAATCATCGTGATGAGCGTGTATCTGTTTCTGTAGAAGAGTTGGTTCCACAAGATCATTTCCTTCGTGCAATTGAAGCGACAATTAGTTTTGATTTTATTGAAGAGAAGTTACGCCCTTATTACTGTGAAAACAATGGACGCCCGTCCATTCATCCTATTGTTTTATTTAAGATGATGTTTATTGGATATTTTTACGGTATTCGTTCTGAGCGTCAATTGGAAAAGGAAATTAAAACGAATATTGCCTACCGTTGGTTTTTAGGGTTTTCTCTATCGGATACTATTCCGGATCACTCTACAATCAGTTGGAATCGTCGTACTCGTTTTATTCATACAAATATTTTCGAAGAAATTTTTGATGAGATTGTGAGACAAGCGACGGAGCACCGGATGGTAGGAGGACGTGCACTGATGACAGATTCTACACATATTAAGGCCAATGCCAATAAAAATAAATTTGTACATAAATATAAAAAAGAAAAAGCAAAGTTTTATATAGACGAGCTAGAAGCTGCGGTAATCGAAGATCGTGAGGTACATGGAAAAAAGAATTAAAACCTAGAAAGGAAAGTGATACCCCTACCAAAAAAACTCGTATAAGTACAACGGATCCAGATAGTGGATTTTTAATGAGAGATGGAAAACCAAATGGTTTTCATTTCTTGGATCATCGTACGACTGATGCGAAGTACAATATTATTACAGATACCTATGTAACGGCTGGAAATATGGCAGATTCCGAGCCGTATTTAGCACGCCTCCAAGCTCAGATTGATAAATTCGACTTCAAAGTAGAAGCTGTTGCCCTTGATGCTGGCTATTTTACAGGATATATCTGTAAGAAACTATCAGAACGGAATATATTTATGGTGATGGGGTATCGCCGATTTGGAAAACGGAATAAAGAAGTACCGAAAAGCCAATTTAAATATGTAGAAGAAATGAATGTTTTCGCTTGTCCGATGGGATGTATTCTAGAATATGTAACAACTGATCGTGAAGGATACCGTCAATACAAATCGAATCCAGAAGACTGCGCTGTTTGTCCGTTACGTGAGGTGTGCTTTTCAAAGAAACAAAAACAAAAAGTTATCACTCATCATGTGTGGGAGAAATATAAGGATATTGCTAGAAAAAACAAGCTAACAGCTACAGGGAAAAGGTTGTATAAAGTACGCTGTTCCACTATAGAGCGAAGCTTTGCAGACGCCAAAGAACTACATGGCTACCGCTATGCCCGGTTTCGAGGGCTGAAGTCTGTCCAAATGCAAGCTTATCTCACCGCAGCTTGTCAAAACATGAAAAAAATAGCCCTCCACCTGACCAAAAAGGGTCAGGTGGAGGGCTATTTTTTAAAATTCTATTATTTTATGTTGTTTTTATTCGCTAAAATCAAAAAAGATTCCAGAGTGTTGGGAACCCTAAAGGGTTTCCCAACACTCTGGAAAAGGAGTGAGCTTAAGCTCACTCCTTTTTACAATAAATCTGCTGCTAGTTGAGCTAAATTAGATCGCTCCCCTTTAACAAACTTCACATGACCACTAATACGCTGTTCTTTAAACTTCTCTACAACATACGTTAAGCCATTATTATATTCATCTAAATATGGGTGATCAATTTGCTGAGGATCTCCCATCAATACAATCTTACTCTTTTCCCCTACCCTAGTTAATATCGTCTTCACTTCATGCTTTGTTAAATTTTGTGCTTCGTCAATGATAATGAACTGATCTGGAATACTTCTCCCGCGTATATAAGTAAGGGCTTCTACTTCAATCGAACCCATTCCAGCTAAAATAGCATCTAACTCTCCTGGCTTTTTCGTATTAAATAAATACTCTAGGTTATCAAAAATTGGCTGCATCCATGGTCTTAATTTTTCTTCTTTTTCTCCTGGTAAATAACCGATATCTTTTCCGACTGGAACAATTGGTCTTGCCACAAGTAATTTTTTATATAACCCTAAGTCTTCTGTTTGCATAAGTCCCGAAGCTAACGCAAGTAACGTTTTTCCTGTGCCGGCTTTCCCCGTTAACGTTACAAGCGGAATATCTTCACGAAGCAACAATTCTAATCCCATAATTTGCTGCACGTTTCGTGGTCGTATCCCCCACACTTGTTCATTGTGAAAAATAAGTTTCTTTACCTTCTTCCCTAAGTGATCCACAATGCCAAGCGCAGAACTAGAGCCCCCTAATGCATCTTTCATTACTACAAATTGATTTGGGTAAAAAGGATGATTCGCAATTTCAGATAGAGGCAATTCACCTTTCTCATAAAAATAATCCAATTGTTCTTTTGATATATATCCTTCTAAAAAACCAGAATATATATTTTCTACTTCAATTACGCGATCACTTAAATAATCTTCAGCCTTCAAACCAATTGCATCAGCTTTTACCCTTACGAGTACATCTTTACTTACTAAAATAACAGACTTCCCGTCCTCTTTTTCCTGTTCTTCTAAAGATAGATTTTTTGCTACAGCTAAAATTCGATTATCATTTGTTTTTTCTACAAAAATATCTTGTAGTTGCACAAATGAACGATGGTTCAATTCAATACGAAATGTTCCGCCGTTTTCTAGCGGGATACTTTCATGCAGCTTTCCTATTTCACGAAATTTATCTATTAACTTAGATACATAACGAGCGTTTCTTCCTACTTCATCCATATAACGTTTTTTCGAATCAACCTCTTCTAATACAACTGCTGGAATCACTACTTCATTGGTTTCAAATGAAAAAATAGATAAAGGATCCTGCAAAAGTACATTCGTATCTAACACATAAATTTTATCCAACCTGTTACCCCCTGACTCCACTTTTAAATTTGTAGAACAAGGGTTTCATCCATAAAATATGGACGAACCATTGTTATAATTATATGTACCGTGTAAACGAGGTAGAATCGAAAATCATAGTCATTAAACCTTTTATTTATTCTTTATTCATTTCTATTCAATATATTACTTTTTATTATAATTATTAACGTTAAATCACAATAACCGACTACAAAAGTGAATAAACGAATTTCTTATTTAGCATCTTTATAATTCTCTTATCCCTACTAACACTTCGTTATCCAGCTTTTTCGCTGCCCGAAGATCATATGTTTTTTCATATGTTGGTTCAATTGCAAGTTTCGCTCCATAAAACATAACATCACGCACTTCTTGCACCTTTACTTCTATTACAGTTAATTTTAGAGAAATACCTTCCATTCTATCTGTCAAAATTTCACCTGCACCACTTATAGAAAATACGGATTCATTCGCCATTATAGTCAATACCACACCTGTATTATGACGTATATTTTCCACAATACGTGAACGTTGATCTACTGCAAATCGAATACTAGTTTCACTCACTGCATACACCCAAGAAATAGCACTTACGTTAGGAACTTGTTTTTCGAAATCTGTCGTTGCTATCATAACAATACACTCTTTACGCAACGTTTGTACTAAATCCTCTGTTAAGGTAGGCTCTACTACATTCGCCATATTTTCACCTCCAAATATACTTGGTATATCCTTATCATAACTTATTTTTTGAATTGCGAAAATATTATTTTTTCCCACTATTATTCAAAAACATTATACTTCCATGATATACTTATACTGATAGAATTCGTATTGAGGTGACGAAATGAGAGTCAAATGTATGATTTGTGATAAAAAAGATATGTTAGATGATGAAAATCCTATGGCAAAAAAACTGCGTAATCGCCCTATTCATACATATATGTGCATGGAATGTTCGGAACGAATTGCAGAGCGTACAATGGAACGTCATGCAAGTGGTAATTTCCGATTATATCGTGATAAAAAAATCGAAGATGATTGGTAAAATGTAAATAAGTCCTTACTCATATAGATAAGGACTTATTTATATTTTTCTGGTTCACGATTCATCTGATCCAAAAAACAATCAATGGCTTCTAACGGAAACCTTGCAGATTTCCGTTCTCCATTTATTTCATATGTAATTAAATACATTTCCTCGTTCTTTTCGACTTCCACATTTCTTAATTTATGTTCTTCATATACCATATTTTGAAATAACAAATATGTTTCTTTTGCAGCACTATCATCTGGACGTGCTTCCGCAACTGTTTTAATTGTTAACCAATTATATAGTGCATCTTGTACTGAACGCATGAAAACTTCCCTTTCTTATCCTGCTTTTTGTTGTTTCGCTTGACGCAAACGCAGTCTATAAATTCCAAGTACAATTGCCGCTACAACAAGTCCTTCTCCAACAGGTAAAAACACAGCAAAAAAGGTTAATACTGTGCATCCAATTGCTAATGATATGTATATCACAATATTTTTTAGTACAGACAACTTTCTAGCAAACCCTAAATTATAAACGAGAGCACTTAATATAATAATCGTCCCATAAAGTAACCACATTCCTAACTCTGGATTTTCATCTACCTTACACAATTTTGCAAAAAAAGACATCCTTTCTAACACACTCTTCCCCCCCCTAGCAGTAAAATGCAATTTTCTTTATACACTTAATACAAGAGTAACTCGCAAAAAAAATACTGTCCACAAAAAAGAGTAAATATTCTAAAAAATAAACAAAATAAAAAAACAACGCCCTTTATAAAGGGCGTTGTTTTTTTATTTTTACGCTTCAACAGATTTCTTTTTCTTAGCAGCTCTTTCGCGCTCACTCTTATCAAGAATCTTTTTACGTAGACGAATTGATTCTGGAGTTACTTCACAGAACTCGTCATCGTTTAAGTACTCTAATGATTCTTCTAAAGTCATTAGGCGTGGTTTCTTCATTGTTGAAGTTTGATCTTTCGTCGCAGAACGAATGTTAGTTTGTTGTTTCATTTTCACAACGTTAACTGTTAAGTCGTTCTCACGAGTGTGTTCTCCGACAATCATACCAGCATATACTTCTGTACCTGGTTCAACGAAGATTACACCACGGTCTTCAACTTGCATAATACCGTATTGTGATGCTTTTCCTGTTTCAAGTGAAACTAGAACACCTTGGCGACGTCCACCAACTTGTCCAGCGTGTACTGGTTGGTAGCAATCGAATGTATGGTTTAAAATACCGTAACCACGAGTTAATGTTAAGAATTCTGTTGTGTAACCAATTAAACCACGTGCTGGAACCATGAAAGTAAGACGAACTTGACCGTTTCCGTTATTCACCATATCTAACATTTCACCTTTACGTGCACCCATAGATTCCATAATAGAACCAGTGTATTCTTCAGGTACATCGATTTGTACGCGCTCTACAGGCTCACATCTTACGCCATCAACTTCTTTAATGATTACTTCTGGCTTAGATACTTGTAATTCATAACCTTCACGACGCATGTTTTCAATTAAGATAGATAAATGTAGTTCCCCACGTCCAGATACGATCCACGCATCAGGAGAATCTGTATTATCTACACGTAAACTTACATCTGTTTCTAATTGTGAACGAAGACGCTCTTCAATTTTACGAGATGTAATGTATTTACCTTCACGACCTGCAAATGGGCTGTTATTTACAAGGAACGTCATTTGTAGTGTTGGCTCATCAATACGTAATAATGGTAACGCATCTTGATGTTCAACTGGACATACTGTTTCACCTACGTTAATGTCTTCCATACCAGAAACGGCTACTAAGTCCCCTGCTTTTGCTTCTTCAATTTCTTGACGTTTTAATCCCATGTAACCGAATAATTTCGTTACGCGGAATTGCTTCACGCTTCCGTCTACTTTCATTAAAGCAACTTGTTGTCCAACCTTCATTGTACCGCGGAATACGCGACCAACTCCAATACGTCCAACGTAGTCGTTGTAATCAAGAAGTGCTACTTGGAATTGAAGTGGCTCTTCGCTGTTATCAATTGGTGCTGGAATATGTTCGATAATTGTATCGAATAATGATTTCATATTCTCTTCTTGATTTGCTGGATTTGAATCTAAGCTTGCTGTTCCGTTCATTGCTGATGCAAATACAACTGGGAACTCTAATTGATCTTCGTTTGCACCAAGCTCAATGAATAAGTCGATTACTTCATCAACTACTTCATCTGGACGAGCGAAGTCACGGTCAATTTTGTTTACAACTACGATTGGAGTTAAGTTTTGCTCAAGAGCTTTCTTTAAAACAAATCGTGTTTGTGGCATACAACCTTCATATGCATCAACAACAAGTAAAACACCATCAACCATTTTCATGATACGTTCTACTTCTCCACCGAAGTCAGCGTGACCAGGTGTATCTAAAATGTTAATTCTTTTATCTTCATAGTGAATCGCTGTATTTTTCGCTAAAATTGTAATACCGCGTTCTCTTTCTAGATCATTTGAATCCATTGCGCGTTCTTCAACGTGTTCGTTCGCACGGAAAGTCCCCGCTTGACGTAATAACTGGTCAACAAGTGTTGTTTTACCATGGTCAACGTGGGCAATAATTGCTATATTACGTAAATCTTGTCGTTTTTTCAACATGTCCAACTCCTAATGTCTTTTTAATCCTTCTCTATTATAAGAGCGAAGGGGATACAATAGCAATTAAAATAAAAGCAAGAATGAAAATATAGTTGTATTCTTACTTTTGTGAAAGTAAAATGAGATTGGAGGGTGAAGAAATGGAACACATTCAATATCGCTTTTTATTAACTGCAATTATCGGTGTTATTTTCTTAATCGGTATCGGCATTATGATTGCTGAAAATAGTCCAATCGGTATTATTATTTGCATTATCGGCACATTTGTTACAGTTGGATACGGTTTTGTAACAAAAAGAAAAATGCGCAAATCACAATAACGCTAAAAAGTAAGAAGCTTATACACAGCCTCTTACTTTTTTTGTTGCTCTCATATAAACGATAACACTTCTTCATACACTCCTGGTTTTGCAACTAACACACTGCTCTTCTCTATGATAGAAAGTGGCGCTCCAGAGAATGTCGTCACCTTACCTCCAACTTCTTCTACAATTATCTGCCCTCCGCCAAAATCCCATGGTGATAATCTCGGCGTTACATATGCATCTATTCTTCCTGTTGCAACGTATACCATCTCTAATGCTGCACAGCCATATGACCTTGTGCCCCTTGCTTTCTTAACAAGTGCCATCATACTTTCCATATTAAGCAATGGATTATCTGTAAGCCATATCGCATTTAAAGCTACAATACCTTGCTCTACAGTTCCTTTTTCCAATGGAGGAATTGATATATCATTACAAAAAGCTCCAGATCCCTTGACTGCATGATATAGCTCATCATGCACTGGATCATATATAAGTCCAATCTTTCCGATACCGTTCTCATAAATCCCAATTGAAATCGCAAAATTTCTTTTTTGATGAACAAAGTTCATCGTGCCGTCAATTGGATCAATTAACCAAACAACCCCGTCAGAAGACGTTATCTCGTCTCCATAACCCTCTTCTCCTAAAATATTATGATTCGGGAATGTTTCTTTAATTTTCCCAATTAAAAACTGTTCTATCTCTCGGTCCATATTTGTAACTAAGTCAGCTGCATTTGATTTTGTTTCTATAATAAGTGCTTTTTTCATTGATGCCATTAAATGCTCTCCTGCATCCCGAATCCACCGTTTGGCGTGTGCATCGATGTCTTTCCATACTTCTTGCATGTTTAAACACTCCGATCTATACTGTTCACAGAAAAAACGAACCCTTTATAAGGTTCGCACCAACTAATTTTTTATACATATACTATTATTACGCTTCTAAACGAATCATTTCAAGTCTTAATACTTCTAACTTTTGTACACACTCTTCTTTTTTCTGGTTATCATCTTCCATCATCGCATCATATAAAGTTGCTAATTCATAATCTAGCTCCAAACGTAGCACCGGTATTCTCTTTTCAGCATCTGTTCTCTTTAACGCATTAATCACCTGTCTCATATTATTTGCCTCCTCCCAATATTCGTCTGCCCTCGGACTAGAATTAATTCAATTTTCTGATTTTTTGTTTTATACTATACTATGTTGGATAAATCATCTATGCAACAAAATTATATTTTTTTATTTAAATTTTTTTGTGCTGTTTTTTTTATGAATAGTACAAGCTATGCTAAAATAAAAGCAAAATAGGAGTTGGAGGAACAATCATGACAATACAAACATTCAAGTCAACTGATTTTGATGTCTTTACAGTTGATGGTCTCGAAGAACGAATGAGTGCAATTAAAACGAACATTCATCCTAAGCTAGAAGCTTTAGGGGAACAATTTGCAGAATACTTATCCAAACAAACTGATGAGAACTTTTTTTATCATGTTGCAAAACACGCACGCCGCAAAGTCAATCCACCAAACGATACTTGGGTTGCTTTTTCAACAAATAAACGAGGATATAAAATGCTACCGCATTTCCAAATCGGCTTATGGGGTACTCATGCCTTCATATACTTTGGTTTAATCTATGAGTGTCCACAAAAAGTTGAGACGGCTCATGCCTTCTTAGAACATTTAAATGATTTAAAAACAAATATTCCAAATGACTTCGTTTGGTCCATTGACCATACTAAACCAAGTGTGAAATTACATAAAACACTTGAAACCGAAGACTTACAAAAGATGATTGAACGATTAGCTACTGTAAAAAAAGCAGAATTATTAGTTGGTATTCATATATCACCAGAGGAGTTTTCAGCAATGACCAACGAACAATTCCTTGCTAAGATTGAATCTACGATGCAATCACTCCTTCCTTTATATGCACTTTGTAATCGATAGTAGAAAACGGACAATTTATATTGTCCGTTTTTAGTTGTTATCACATTATATCACTTCAGTTTTTATTTTTCAAAATATTTTTTACATTTTTACAAGCTTTTGTTCTTCGACTTCTTTTGCCCTTTGAATAGCACGATATATAGAGTATCCACTTACTTCTTGAAATTCTTTATCAATTTTCTTTTCTTCTGCTTTCGATGGAACAATCTCTTTAAAACGACGATATAAACCCATTAACTCTTCTCTTATAATTCCTTTTTCATAAGCTTTCTCAATCGCTTCATAAAACTTCACCATTGTAACCATTTCCTCATTTGACCAATCATAATCTAACGGATATTGATATTCCATTTTGCACCTCATTTATCATTTCTTCTTGTTTCATTATGCTATCTTAAAGAGAATATTTTATTCTTCATTATAGCCACTCTGCATTATACACTATTTATTCATTTTAATGGAATTGTCTTCCTCTATTCATTAGTTGAGGCTAACTATTAAACATACTCACCTTAAAAAGATTTTTTTCTATACATCTATAATTATTGGTGATATAATGCTTTTGTTTTATAGAAAATAAAGTGAAGCTACCATCTCAAAAACGATTTTTTGAATGGCAGAAAAACAAGCCTTATTCTAAAAAGGGCTACACTTTTTTAGAGCAGGATTATATAAAACAAATTACACTAAATATTATGAAGAAGAAGGGGTGTATAGATTGTCCCAATACGAAACACCATTGTTTACCGCTTTAGTTGAGCACAGTAAGCGAAATCCAATTCAATTCCATATTCCTGGTCATAAAAAAGGACAGGGCATGGATCCTACATTTCGCGAATTTATTGGGCATAATGCATTAGCAATTGATTTAATTAATATTGCGCCACTCGATGATTTACATCATCCAAAAGGTATGATTAAAGAAGCACAAGATTTAGCAGCAGCCGCATTCGGTGCAGATCATACTTTCTTTTCTATTCAAGGTACAAGTGGCGCTATTATGACAATGGTGATGAGCGTTTGCGGTCCTGGTGACAAAATCCTAGTACCACGAAACGTGCATAAATCAGTAATGTCAGCTATTATTTTCTCAGGTGCAAAACCGATTTTCATGCATCCTGAAATCGATCCGAAGCTCGGTATTTCTCATGGAATCACAATTCAATCTGTCAAAAAAGCACTTGAAGAGCACTCAGATGCAAAGGGCTTACTTGTTATTAACCCAACGTACTTTGGGTTTGCTGCAGACTTAGAACAGATTGTACAATTAGCACATTCTTATGACATCCCTGTACTAGTCGACGAAGCTCATGGTGTTCATATTCATTTTCACGATGAATTACCTATGTCAGCGATGCAAGCTGGTGCGGATATGGCAGCAACAAGTGTTCACAAATTAGGAGGCTCTTTAACTCAAAGTTCTATTCTTAATGTGAAAGAAGGCTTAGTGAATGTAAAGCATGTCCAATCTATTATTAGCATGCTTACAACCACATCAACTTCTTACATCTTGTTAGCATCCCTTGATGTTGCGAGAAAACGTCTTGCTACAGAAGGAACAGCACTCATAGAACAAACAATACAATTAGCTGAGCATGTTCGTGATGCTATAAATTCTATTGAGCATCTTTACTGTCCTGGAAAAGAAATGTTAGGTACAGATGCTACCTTTAACTATGATCCTACAAAGATAATTGTATCTGTAAAAGATTTAGGTATTACCGGCCACCAAGCTGAAGTATGGCTTAGAGAGCAATATAACATTGAAGTAGAACTCTCAGATCTATACAACATACTATGTCTTATCACTTTGGGAGATACAGAAAGTGATACAAATACACTTATTGCAGCATTACAAGATTTAGCAGCAACATTTAGAAATAGGGCAGATAAAGGTGTTCAAGTACAAGTAGAGATTCCAGAAATTCCAGTGCTAGCACTTTCTCCTCGAGATGCTTTTTATTCGGAAACAGAAGTCATTCCATTTGAAAATGCAGCGGGTCGTATTATAGCTGATTTTGTTATGGTTTATCCGCCAGGGATTCCAATCTTTACTCCGGGGGAAATTATTACACAAGAAAACTTAGAGTATATTCGTAAAAACTTAGAAGCAGGTTTACCTGTACAAGGTCCTGAAGATATGACATTACAAACATTACGTGTTATTAAAGAGTACAAGCCTATCAGTTGATAGGCTTTTTTTTTCACCTTTTTTCCTTTTCTTCATACGATACTTAAGAATGTAACGTATAGGTGGGGATACTATTATGATTGTAATAGGCCGTTCTATTGTACATCCTTATATTACAAATGAATACGAGCCATTTGCAGCAGAGAAACAACAAATTTTATCAATAATGGCAGGAAATCAAGAAGTTTATTCCTTCCGAACAGCTGATGAACTCAGCTTTGATCTCAATTTACGAGTTAATATTATTATCTCTGCACTAGAGCTTTTTCAAAGTGGATTTCAGTTTCGTACATTTCAGCAATCCTTTTGCAACCCCCAGTATTGGAAAAGAACGTCTCTTGGAGGATTCGAGCTTCTTCCAAACATACCACCTTCTATTGCCATACAGGATATTTTCAAAAACGGAAAACTATATGGAACTGAATGCGCAACCGCTATGATCATTATTTTTTATAAAGCTTTACTATCATTGTATGAGGAAGAAACTTTCAATCGTCTATTTGCAAACCTTTTACTTTATACATGGGACTACGACCAAGATCTAAGGCTCATAACAAAAAACGGTGGCGATCTTGTTCCAGGTGACCTCGTTTACTTTAAAAACCCACAAGTAAATCCAGCTACGATTGAATGGCAAGGAGAAAATACAATCTATTTAGGAAATTTCTTTTTTTACGGGCATGGCGTAGGTGTAAAAACAAAAGAAGAAATTATTTATTCATTAAATGAACGACGAGTCCCTTACGCTTTTATTTCAGCTTTCTTGACCGATACTATTACCCGTATCGATAGTCGTATAATGAGCCAATACGCTTCTTCTAGTACACCACAGACCTCCATAAGCTTTATTCCGATTAGGGATGATGCAATCGTTGCAACAGTTGGTCATACAACTACAATTTATTAAAAAAGCGCCTACACATGTAGGCGCTTTTTCTTATTATTAAGCTTTTGTATGTTCTTTATGGTCACATTCGCAATGAGATCCACATTTCCCGTATAGTACTGTTGATTTTTCATCTTCAAAATGTCCAATTGTTCCTTCACACACTTGGCATACGATTGTTCCCATTTTCATTTCCCCCTGAGTTTCAATAGTAATCTATTTATTTATCATTAAGCTTTCGCATTATCTTTTCTAGCACAGTCACAATTTGTTCCGCATTTTCCGTAAAGTACCGTCGTTTTCTCATCTTCAAAATGTCCGATTGTTCCTTCACATACTTGGCATACGATTGTTCCCATTTTTCATTTCCCCCTAAGTTTATGGTCCTAAAAACTTTTAGCTGTCCATTTCCTATCAATTATTGGGCTTTTGTATGCTCTGTGTGATCACATCCGCAAGATCCACATTTCCCGTAAAGTACCGTTACTTTCTCATCTTCGAAGTGTGCAATTGTACCTTCACAATCTTGACATACGATTGTTCCCATTTTTCATTTCCCCCTAAGTTTATAATCCCAAAAACTTTTTTGTAACCGCTTAACTTTCTGTCTTTATTTTAATATGTTATACTTTTTACGTCAATAGGTTTTTAGTATAACACATTAAATATTTTCAATTTAAATTAGTATGCGATATTCAAATAAAAAACAGCCATATTTATAAGTACGACTGTTTCACATTAATTATTCTTCATATTCCGCATGTAAAGAAGTTGACGGAACTAGAAATTTGAAAAACTGAGCTAACTCCTTTGCTTCCTCTTCTGATCCTAATTTAAAAATCTCCTGTATATATTGAACATTCTCTACATCATCTCGTCCGAGTAAAGTAGACCTTCCTGTTTGCATACAAACAATGAGCGGCTTTCCAAAAAACATATTTGTATACATAACACCAAAATCATAACGTGTATCATGTGTCATAAACCCTAAAAATCGTACCTTCACACTTTCATGCTCATCATACAATTTTTCAAACATTGGTTTCCACCTTTCTACATCACGTTTCATTAATAGTATATTAAACAAAACATGTAATACTCCTTTTAATTGTCAAAAAATTCAGTAGGATGTAGAATGATAGTATTCTACTAAGTTAGGGGGAACTTATATGCAACACGCCTTTATTACGCTTGTACCGAAATCCAACCAACAATCAGTTTCAATAGATGATATAAAACAACTTTTTCATTATTATAAAACAGTTACTTCTAAAACTGGTGCCCAAATTAATTACACGTATACAAATACCGCTTTTCCTTATGAAATTTTAGATACATCTACAACAACATTAAAACTTCAATCCAATCACGACCGGTATGACTCAATTTATATTGGTGTTGGTATAGAAAATGAACAATCTTTCATCCAAGTTTCTTTACCACCTAATGCAACATTTGGTGACAAAGGGAAAGCAAATGAATTTTGCCGTTTTTTAGCGAAGAAATTAGAAGGAGAGTTACAATTATTTAATGGAAGAACAATGTATTTTTATAAACGCTAATTTAAAAAATAGATAATATGATTAAAAATAATATACAATTCGAACATGTAAGAAATAAAGCTTGCTTTCTTACGTGCAATACAAAATATGCTATTACATAGGCTAAATATAGAAATACGAAAAAAAGAATAACTTTATAATGAAACTTATCACCATTCGATAATGTTAATACAGTGGAAAAGCCACTCCATAGTAGTAAATGATAAAATATAACATGTAATATTTTCATGGAACCTTCTCCTTTGACATGCTCTATTTTATTAATATATGGGGGTACGTTTGAATCAATTACATATTATAGGATGATATATATTACCTTTGAAGTAAGTTAAGCCGGAATCATTTGTTAAAGTATTATATATTCATTCGACAAGTACGTTTAAAGACCTTGCAAGTCATTTGATGAAAATAAAAATAGCCCCTCTCTTACAATAAGAGAAGGGCTATTTACATTACTTAAATTATTTTACAATGTGAATTGGCATTCCAAGAGCAACTTCAGCTGCTTCCATTGTGATTTCACCTAATGTTGGGTGAGCATGGATTGTTTGAGCGATATCTTCAGCTGTCATTCCAGCTTCGATAGCTAAACCAATCTCAGAGATAATATCAGAAGCACCTGCACCTGCAACTTGAGCACCTACAAGAAGACCATCTTCTTTACGTGTTACAAGTTGTAAGAAACCGTCAGTGCTGTTTAATGATAATGCACGACCGTTAGCAGCGAATGGGAACTTAGATACAGTTACAGTCATTCCAGCTTCTTCAGCTTGTTTTTTAGTGTAACCAACAGATGCTAATTCTGGATCAGTGAAGCATACTGCAGGAATTCCGATGTAATCGATAGCTGATGCATGGCCACTAATTGCTTCTACAGCTACTTTACCTTCGTAAGAAGCTTTGTGAGCTAATGGTGGTCCAGGAACGATATCACCGATTGCATAGATGTTTGGTACATTTGTACGACATTGCTCATCGATTTCGATGATGCCGCGGTCAGTCATTTTAACTCCAACCTGCTCAAGACCGATTTCTTGAGTGTTTGGACGACGACCTACAGTTACTAATACGTAATCTGCTTCTACAGTTTGGATTTCACCTTTAACTTCAAAGCTAACTTTTACGCCAGTTTCTGTTTCTTCAACGCCTTTAGCCATAGCTTTTGTATGGATATTTACGTTACCTTTTTTCTGTAGAGCACGTTTAACAACAGAGCTCATAGCTTTTTCGAAACCAGCTAAGATTTCGTCGCCAGCTTCTACTACAGTAACTTCTGTACCGAAGTTAGCATATGCAGTACCTAATTCCATACCGATGTAACCGCCGCCGATTACAACAAGTTTTTTAGGAATTTCAGGTAAGCTTAAAGCACCTGTAGAGTTGATAACACGTTTAGAGTATTTGAATCCTGGAATTTCGATTGGTGTAGAACCAGTTGCAAGAACAGCATTTTTAAACGTATAAGTTTGAGCTGCATCTTCAGTCATAACGCGTAATGTATTAGCATCTACGAAGTAAGCTTCACCGCGAATGATTTCAACTTTGTTACCTTTAAGAAGGCCTTCAACACCGCCAGTTAATTTCTTAACTACGCCGTTTTTCCATTCTTGAACTTTTGTAAAGTCAACTTTTACGTTTTCTGCAGTAATACCCATGTCATCAGAATGCATTGCATTCTCATAACGATGACCTGCATTGATTAACGCTTTTGAAGGAATACATCCAACGTTTAAGCATACGCCACCAAGGTTAGCTTTTTCAATGATTGCTACCTTTTGACCTAATTGTGCTGCACGAATTGCCGCAACGTATCCACCAGGACCTGCACCAACAACGACTGTATCTAATTCAATTGGGAAATCTCCTACTACCATTGTTATTACGCCTCCATTACTAATAATTGTGGGTCATTCAATAGACGTTTAATTTGGTTTAACGCTTTTTGAGCAGTTGCACCGTCAATTAAACGATGGTCAAAGCTTAGAGATAATGCTAATACTGGAGCTGCAACGATCTCACCGTTTTTCACAACTGGTTTTTCAGCGATACGGCCGATACCAAGGATTGCTACTTCTGGGTGGTTGATAACTGGAGTGAACCATTGTCCACCTGCAGAACCAATGTTTGTAATTGTGCAAGAAGCACCTTTCATTTCAGCTGGAGCTAGACGACCTTCACGTGCTTTACCAGCAAGATCATTGATCTCGTTAGAGATTGTGAAGATAGACTTACGATCTGTATCTTTAACAACTGGTACTAATAGACCTTTGTCTGTATCAGCTGCGATACCGATATTGAAGTAATGTTTATGAACTACTTCTTGAGATGCATCGTCTAAAGAAGTGTTTAACATTGGGTATTCACGTAATGCAGATGTTAAAGCTTTAACAACGTACGGAAGGTAAGTTAATTTAATACCTTTGTCAGCTGCTACTGCTTTGAACTTCTTACGGTGAGCAACAAGTTCTGTTACATCTACTTCGTCCATTAATGTTACGTGAGGAGCTGTGTGTTTAGAGTTAACCATTGCTTTCGCAATCGCTTTACGGATACCACTCATTTTCTCACGAGTTTCTGGATATTCACCAGCTGGGATTGGTTGTGCTTTTGGTGCTTCTTCTTTCGCTGCTGCTGGAGTAGCTTCTACTGCTGCTGGAGCCTCAGTTGCTGCTACAGTTTGTCCACCATTTGCAAATGCATCGATGTCAGCTTTTACGATACGGCCATTCTTACCAGTACCAGCTACTTTATGAATGTCTACACCTTTTTCACGAGCGTATTTACGAACAGATGGCATAGCGATTACGCGCTCATTTACTACTTCTGCAGTTGCTGCTGGAGTAGCTTCCGCTGCTGGAGCTTCTACTGCTGCTTCTTCAGCTTTTGGAGCTTCATCATGATCGTCACCTTTAAATTTAAGGTTTTCGTATCCAGGAGCATCAAATTTAATTAATGTATCTCCTACGATTGCAACTGTTCCTTCTTCTACAAGTACTTCAAGTACTTTACCTTTAACAGGAGAAGGGATTTCTACTACTGCTTTATCATTTTGTACTTCAAGAAGTACATCGTCTTCGTTTACTTCATCGCCTGGTTTAATAAACCATTTTACGATTTCACCTTCGTGGATACCTTCACCGATATCTGGTAGTTTAAATTCAAATGCCACGGAATTCAGCCCCCTGATTCATTTCATTATTATGGAATATGTACAAAAGAAACCAGCATGTGCTGATTTCTTTTGCACATGAAAAGCTAAAAATTAGAAGTTCATTACTTTGTTTACAGCTTCAACAATATCTTTGTGGTTTGGTAACCATACGCTCTCTGCTTGAGAGAATGGGAATACTGTATCAGCAGCTGCAACACGTACAACTGGAGCTTCTAAGTTTAAGATTGCACGGTCGTTAATTTCCGCTACAACGTTAGCTGCAATACCAGCTTGTTTTTGAGCTTCTTGAACTACAACTACGCGACCTGTTTTTTCAACAGAAGCGATGATTGTTTCGATATCTAATGGTTGAACTGTACGTAAGTCAACAACCTCTAAAGAGATACCTTCTTTTTCAAGTTCTTCAGCAGCTTTTAATGCAGCGTGAACCATAGCACCGTAAGCGATAACAGATACATCTGTACCTTCACGTTTGATATCAGCTTTACCTAAATCAATTGTGTAATCACCTTCTGGTACCTCTTGACGGAATGAACGGTACAATTTCATATGCTCTAAGTAGATAACTGGATCGTTGTCACGAATCGCAGAGATTAAAAGACCTTTAGCATCGTATGGAGTAGATGGAATAACAACTTTTAGACCAGGTTGTTGAGCCACTAATCCTTCTAAGCTATCAGCATGAAGTTCAGGAGTATGAACACCACCACCGAATGGAGAACGAACTGTTACTGGAGCAGTCCAACGTCCACCAGAACGGTAACGCATACGAGCTAATTGACCAGAAATTGAATCCATTACTTCATAAACGAAACCGAAGAATTGGATTTCTGGAACTGGACGGAATCCTTCAAGTGCAAGACCAACTGCAAGTCCACCAATACCAGACTCTGCAAGTGGAGTATCCATTACACGATCTTCACCAAATTCAGCTTGTAAACCTTCAGTAGCACGGAATACACCGCCGTTTACACCAACGTCTTCACCAAATACAAGTACGTTAGGGTCATTTTTCATTTCAACGCGTAAAGCATCAGTGATTGCTTGAATCATTGTCATTTGAGCCATGGCTTACTTCGACTCCTTTTCTTTGTAGATTTCATATTGTTCAGCTAAGTTGTAAGGCATTTTTTCGTACATGATTTCCATTAAATCAGTTACTTTTTGTTTTGGAGCTTGGTCAGCCTTAGCAATTGCTTGTTTGATATCTTCTTTTGCTTCTTCGATTACTGTCTCTTCAACTTCTTGAGACCATAGGCCTTTAGCTTCTAAGAACTTACGGAAGCGTACGATTGGGTCTTTTTGTTCCCATTCGTTTTCGATATCTTTTGTACGGTAACGAGTTGGGTCATCACCAGCCATTGTATGTGGACCGTAACGGAATGTTAAAGTCTCGATTAAAGTAGGGCCTTCGCCATTTACTGCGCGCTCACGAGCGAAAGCAGTTGCTGCGTATACAGCTAATGGATCCATACCGTCTACTTGAATTCCGTAAATACCTGCTGCTACTGCTTTTTGTGCTACAGTTTTAGCTGCAGATTGCTTTTCTACTGGAGTAGAGATTGCATAACGGTTGTTTTGAACAACGAAGATTGCTGGAGCTTTGAATGCACCTGCAAAGTTCATACCTTCGTAGAAGTCACCTTGTGAAGCACCACCGTCACCAGTGTAAGTAATTGCAACAGATTTTTTACCACGTAGTTTCATACCTAACGCAACACCAGCAGTTTGGATGATTTGCGCACCGATAATGATCTGTGGAGCTAATGCATTTACATTCTCAGGCATTTGGTTACCCATGAAGTGTCCACGAGAGAATAAGAATGCTTGGTATAATGGTAATCCGTGCCATACTAATTGTGGTACATCACGGTATCCTGGTAAGATGAAGTCTTCTGCTTCAAGTGCGAAATGACTTGCTAATTGAGAAGCTTCTTGTCCAGCTGTAGGTGCGTAGAAACCTAAACGTCCTTGACGGTTTAAAGAAATAGAACGTTGATCTAATACGCGAGTATACACCATACGACGCATTAATTCTTTTAATTGATCATCAGATAATTCAGGCATAGCTGCTTCATTCACAACTTCACCGTTTTCATTTAAAATTTGTAATGTTTCAAATTGAGCTGCGATAGCTTTCATTTGCTCATCAACATTAAATAGGGTCTTTTTTGTTTTAGTACCCATTCCGTTCACCTCTTCCTCTCTTGAACCATATTCTGAAACGCTTTCACTGGCTATTTTCCAGTTTAAAAAGCGCAACGATGTAAACCAACATGTTTGTATGTCGGTTGAGAATAATTTTGTGTACCTAACAATCTGTACTAATGTTTTTTCAGAAACATATTAATACAATCTTGATCACGTTTTTTAGTTTACAACTATTCTAATTACGATGTCAATTACTTTGAATACGTTTTTTTATAAATAATATGCAGGTTTCTACTACACAAACGTGTTTTTATTTTTTACATCTGTATTAGTAAGCATTGACCTACTGTTATATTATTCCCTTTTTCACTTATTTTTTCTCTTAGAATAATATGTAAACGATTTAATTCTCTTTAGTTTTTCTCTCTTCGTAACAAAAATATACAAACTACTCTTCCTTTTTTAGGTAAATACCTATACATTTCTACCCTCTCTTCCATACATTATAGTAACCGCAGTATTAGCGGGAAATGATAAAGGAGGTCATCTCATGTACGGATACTCATATTGCTATCCAACTTGTTCATATCCTTCCTACGGTTATGGCGGTTCTTGTGGCGGGTCTGGACGCGGCTTCGCCTTAATCGTTGTGTTGTTTATTCTTTTAATTATCGTTGGTGCTGCTTGCATTCGCTAATTGTAAAACGAAACAACTATGGAAAGAAAAAGACGGCTTTGCCGTCTTTTTCTGCAGAGTGTTGGGAAACCCTTTAGGGTTCCCAACACTCTGGAATCTTTTTTGATTTTAGCGAATAAAAACAACATAAAATAATAGAATTTTAAAAAATAGCCCTCCACCTGACCCTTTTTGGTCAGGTGGAGGGCTATTTTTTTCATGTTTTGACAAGCTGCGGTGAGATAAGCTTGCATTTGGACAGACTTCAGCCCTCGAAACCGGGCATAGCGGTAGCCATGTAGTTCTTTGGCGTCTGCAAAGCTTCGCTCTATAGTGGAACAGCGTACTTTATACAACCTTTTCCCTGTAGCTGTTAGCTTGTTTTTTCTAGCAATATCCTTATATTTCTCCCACACATGATGAGTGATAACTTTTTGTTTTTGTTTCTTTGAAAAGCACACCTCACGTAACGGACAAACAGCGCAGTCTTCTGGATTCGATTTGTATTGACGGTATCCTTCACGATCAGTTGTTACATATTCTAGAATACATCCCATCGGACAAGCGAAAACATTCATTTCTTCTACATATTTAAATTGGCTTTTCGGTACTTCTTTATTCCGTTTTCCAAATCGGCGATACCCCATCACCATAAATATATTCCGTTCTGATAGTTTCTTACAGATATATCCTGTAAAATAGCCAGCATCAAGGGCAACAGCTTCTACTTTGAAGTCGAATTTATCAATCTGAGCTTGGAGGCGTGCTAAATACGGCTCGGAATCTGCCATATTTCCAGCCGTTACATAGGTATCTGTAATAATATTGTACTTCGCATCAGTCGTACGATGATCCAAGAAATGAAAACCATTTGGTTTTCCATCTCTCATTAAAAATCCACTATCTGGATCCGTTGTACTTATACGAGTTTTTTTGGTAGGGGTATCACTTTCCTTTCTAGGTTTTAATTCTTTTTTCCATGTACCTCACGATCTTCGATTACCGCAGCTTCTAGCTCGTCTATATAAAACTTTGCTTTTTCTTTTTTATATTTATGTACAAATTTATTTTTATTGGCATTGGCCTTAATATGTGTAGAATCTGTCATCAGTGCACGTCCTCCTACCATCCGGTGCTCCGTCGCTTGTCTCACAATCTCATCAAAAATTTCTTCGAAAATATTTGTATGAATAAAACGAGTACGACGATTCCAACTGATTGTAGAGTGATCCGGAATAGTATCCGATAGAGAAAACCCTAAAAACCAACGGTAGGCAATATTCGTTTTAATTTCCTTTTCCAATTGACGCTCAGAACGAATACCGTAAAAATATCCAATAAACATCATCTTAAATAAAACAATAGGATGAATGGACGGGCGTCCATTGTTTTCACAGTAATAAGGGCGTAACTTCTCTTCAATAAAATCAAAACTAATTGTCGCTTCAATTGCACGAAGGAAATGATCTTGTGGAACCAACTCTTCTACAGAAACAGATACACGCTCATCACGATGATTTTTTAAAGCACCCATCATAAAAAATCTCTCCTTTTCCTCTTTTTTATCAGTGTTGACACATAAAAAGAGGTTCAGACACAAAAACAGGCTGTGGAGAAGACTTTCTCCACAGCCTGAGAAAAAGACGGCTTTGCCGTCTTTTTCTGTTTATCACATACATAACTACTCTATAATAGAACGATTTCCAAAATGCCTTCCCTTTCTTGCCGATGACTTTTTCCATCTCCTTTGGTAGACTAAAGAGGAAAGGAGAGATTACATATGCTTACAATGAAAGATGTTATTCGCGAAGGAGATCCTATTTTGCGCAACGTTGCAGAAGAGGTGTCCTTACCGGCAAGCGAAGAAGATACAACTACCTTAAAAGAAATGATTGAATTCGTAATAAATAGCCAAGATCCTGAAATGGCTGAAAAATATAGTTTACGCCCTGGAATCGGATTAGCGGCTCCGCAAATCGGTGTTTCAAAAAAAATGATTGCAGTTCATGTAACCGATGCGGATGGTACATTATATAGCCATGCATTATTCAATCCAAAAATCATTAGCCATTCTGTTGAACGTACATATTTACAGGGTGGTGAAGGCTGTCTATCTGTAGACCGCGAAGTACCTGGTTATGTTCCTCGTTATACAAGAATTACAGTAAAAGCAACTTCTATTAACGGAGAAGAAGTAAAATTACGTTTAAAAGGTTTACCAGCAATCGTATTTCAGCACGAGATTGACCATTTAAATGGCGTTATGTTCTATGACCATATCAATAAAGAAAATCCTTTTGCCGCTCCTGATGATTCCAAACCTCTAGAGCGATAATAATAAAAAGGCGGAAGTTAATCTTCCGCCTTTTTATTATGAAATGGGTTCCATATTCACTTATAGCAATCCAGCCCACTTTAGTCCATGATATATACCGTCTTCATTAACATCCTTTGTCACATGATTTGCAAGTTTTTTCAAGTCTTCATGGCCATTTCCCATCACAATACCTGTGCCAACGGCTTCGATCATTTCTAAATCATTTAAGCCATCTCCAAATGCATACACTTGATCACGATTAAAACCTAACTTTTCAATGTATTTCTCAATTCCTTTTGCCTTAGAACCACCATTCGGAATGATATCCATTGAATATGCATGCCAACGAATAAAATGAAAATCTGGATAATGATTAATAAACTTTTCCTCTTCATTTACTTCACAAAAAAGTAGTGTTTGATAAATATTACGTTCCTCATAAAAATTAGGCTCATATGCTGGATGCTCAAAGTTTAAGCTTCCAAAGCCTTCTTTCACATAATCATGATATTCCACTGATGCTCTCATATCTTGATGGTCAAGATATACAAGTGGATATCCTTCTTGTTTTGCAAACTGAGTAAACTTATGTAAAGCATCTGGATGTAACGGATTATTAAATATTACCTCATCTTCAAAGACAACATATTGTCCATTAAAACTAACATAATTATGTATATCAAGTTCCTTACGAATATCTTCGAACATAAATGGCGCGCGCCCTGTCGCAATTGCTACATGTACACCTTTTTCTTGTAACTGTTTTACTGCATCTCGTGTAGATTGCGGAATTTTTTTATCATGATCTAATAATGTTCCATCAATATCAAAAAAGACAATTTTATCATTCATTTGTCAAAATCCTTTCTGAGACTCTATATTCCTATTTTGAATATCACTTTTCAAATTCTAAAAAAAAGTATAACATATTAAACATCTGTGAAGAAAGCGTTCCCTTTCTGACCTTATTTGTAAACTTTGCATATATATATTAGTAAAACATGTAGATACTTGTTCGGATGAATTTTCTTTTCCATTCTTCCTCATACTATACCTATAACTAACGGCTACTGATCGTTACTATAGAATAACTTTCACTGTATGGGAAAGGACAAGATTCACCATTCACTTTTGTCCTATCTCTTATATCAGAGATAGAGTTTTCACTAGTAATAGGCATGTTTAAAATAAGGAAAGGAAGGAGTAATCATGCTGAAGAAGCTGAAGAAAAAGCTCAAGCGTTATTTAAATGGTCTAGTCCGTAAAAAGACAGTCGCTTAAATTGTGCCCATTTCGGGCTTTTTCTTCATTCTCATTCGAAAAAACATGAAAATCGTGACTGTTTGCTTTATAATAAGTAACAGATAATGCAAAACATAGACAAGGAGAGGTTTTCCAAATGATTTTTAAAGTATTTTATCAAGAAAAATTAACTGAGGTTCCAGTACGTGAAAATACAAAAGTTTTATATTTAGAGGCTACGTCTGAAAAGGATGTTCGTACAAAATTAAATAAGTTCGCATATAATATCGAGTTTGTTCAGTCTGTTACTGGCGCTCATCTTGAATATGAAAAAGAAAACGCTGATTTAACATTAGCGGAAATCGTATAGCGATATGAAATTTCTAAAAAACGACCAAGTTGCTGTATTTGCTCTCGGTGGGCTTGGTGAAATCGGTAAAAATACATACGCTGTTCAATTTCAAGATGAAATTATTATAATTGATGCTGGAATTAAATTTCCAGAGGACGAACTTCTCGGAATCGATTATGTAATACCAGACTACACTTATTTTGTGCGAAACGAAGATAAAATTAAAGGGTTATTCATTACACATGGTCACGAAGATCATATCGGCGGAATCCCTTACCTATTACGTCAAGCGAACATTCCAATTTACGGCGGAAAATTAGCAATTGCACTCATCAAAAACAAATTAGAAGAACACGGCTTACTTCGTAAAGCAAAACTTTACGAGATTCAAGAAGATGACGTTATTAAATTCAAAAAAACGTCTGTATCCTTCTTCCGTACAACTCACAGTATTCCAGATTCGTACGGCGTTGTTGTGAAAACACCTCAAGGTCAAGTTGTTCATACAGGTGACTTCAAATTTGACTTCACACCAGTTGGTGAACCAGCTGATTTAACAAAAATGGCTGAAATCGGTAAAGATGGCGTACTATGTCTATTATCTGATAGTACGAACAGTGAAGTTCCAAACTTTACTATGTCTGAGCGTCGCGTTGGTGATAGCATTCAAGACATTTTCCGTAAAGTAGAAGGACGGATTATATTCGCAACCTTTGCATCAAATATTCACCGCTTACAACAAGTTGTTGAAGCTGCTGTTGAAAACAACCGTAAAGTAGCTGTGTTTGGTCGAAGTATGGAAGCAGCGATTGAAATTGGACAAAACCTTGGTTATATTCGTTGCCCGAAAGATACATTCATAGATGCATCTCAACTAAACCGCTTACCAGCTAATAAAGTTGTTATTTTATGTACAGGTAGTCAAGGTGAACCGATGGCAGCACTTTCACGTATTGCAAACGGTACACACCGCCAAATTCAAATTATTCCTGGAGATACAGTTGTTTTCTCTTCTTCACCAATTCCAGGAAATACAATTAGCGTAAGTCGTACAATTAACATGTTGTACCGCGCTGGCGCTGATGTAATTCATGGGAAACTTTCAAATATCCATACAAGTGGACACGGTGGACAAGAAGAACAAAAATTAATGTTACGTCTAATTAAACCGAAGTACTTCATGCCAATTCATGGTGAATATCGTATGCAGCGTATGCACATGAACATAGCAAATGATTGTGGCATCCCTGAAGAAAATTGCTTCATTATGGATAATGGCGATGTTCTTGCTTTACGTTCGGATGAAGCTAGCGTAGCTGGAAAAATCCCATCTGGTTCGGTCTACATTGATGGAAACGGTATTGGAGATATTGGCAATATCGTATTACGCGATCGTCGTATCCTTTCTGAAGAAGGACTTGTAATTGTAGTTGTAAGCATTGATATGAAAGAATTTAAAGTTGCAGCAGGACCTGATATCATCTCACGCGGTTTCGTTTACATGCGTGAAAGTAGCGATTTAATCAATGATGCACAAACATTAATTACAACTCATTTAGAAAAAGTAATGGAGCGTAAAACAACACAATGGTCTGAAATTAAAAATGAAATTACAGACACATTAGCTCCATTCCTATATGAGAAAACGAAACGCCGTCCAATGATTTTACCAATCATTATGGAAATATAAGAAAAAGGACAATGCCATGAAGGCATTGTCCTTTTCTTTTCTCTTATCTTAAAAAGTGTTTAAATCGATCCACTTCATCGTCATGACCAATGACAATTAATATATCTCCTGCTTGAATATTCTCCGTAGCTCGAGGGGATACGATAACTTCTTTGCCTCGTTTAATTGCTACAATATTCAATCCAAACTTCGCACGAATATCTAATTCAATTAAAGAGTGCCCATCAATTTTTTTATTCGCAATAATCTCTACAATACTATGCTCATCTGAAAGCTCAAGGTAGTCTAGCACATTGCTTGATGCAATATTATTAGCAATCCTTTTTCCCATATCACGTTCTGGATGCACAATATGATCTGCACCTATTTTACTTAACACTTTTTCATGATAATCATTTTGAGCTTTTACAGTAATATTTTTTACACCCAACTCTTTCAAAATCAAAGTCGTTAAAATACTTGAATTTAAATTATCTCCAATAGCAACGACTACGTGATCAAAATTTCGAATACCAAGGCTTTTTAATACCATCTCATCTGTTGAATCTGCAATTACAGCATGCGAAGCTATATTTGCAAATTCATTAATTTTATCCTCATCTGAATCGATTGCCATTACTTCCATTCCTAATTGAGCTAATTCTCGGCAAATACTTCCACCAAAGCGACCAAGTCCAATGACAGCAAATTCTTTTTCTTTCTCACCCACGGGAATTCCTCCAATAACTTCAAGTACTATTTATTTTCAGTGTAACACACTTTATATGCGTCACAAAAACTGTAATTAGCTCTTATTTTTGTTTTTGTATATAAAAATATTGTTGCAAGTAAAAAGCGATACCAACAAGTAGCATAGCAAATACAAATATATTTCCAAAAGAACTAAATGTTTCAAAAACGAATAATAATGTTTCTTGACCAAAAAAGGCAAATAGAAGCTGTGTGAATGCAAATAACAACGCCCATATGTAATGATGTTGATGGAATAAATAATGCGTTGCACCTAAAAAAGCAATAAACGAAAAGATAAAGATCCACCAATTTTCTAAAAATAGTTGCCAATTAGAAAATTGATATCCATTTACTAATATCGCAATAAGCGCGATAACTACCATCGTCGGCACACTCCAAAATAATGCCCGTCCTCTAAAGAAACGAGTGCCTTTAACATCTCCTTTTTCATGTGCAATATATGTTAGTACTACTGTGCTTATATACAAAACAGAAAGAATTGTTAAAACGATAATAAGCCAAAAATGTAATTGATAATATTCATGCTCTATATTTGTCACGATTGCAGCTAACATGCACGGAATTAACATTCCCGTCCAACCATCTACTTTTCTTTCATTCCAAAAGACCGTATTACCAATCCTTATTCCTAACAACATAAAAATAATGATACCCAATACAAATAACGTAGTTTTATTCCCTACTAAACTCGTTGAAAAAGCAATTAATCCAATAAATAAAAAGAGCACAAACCCATTCATAATTTCTAGTACAGGTGATAAATATCTCTTCACCCATTTGTATGTTTCGTCATATTCATTATTATCTACTAGACGATAGGCATAAAAACTTATCCCAAAATAAACCGCCGCAATAATAACGTACGCATATAAGACGAAACATAAAATCGCACTGCTAATTTGCACGTAATTCCCCACCCTTTTTTCTATGTTTCACATTGATTTTACACACTTTTCATACTAAAAGTAAACATATATAAGTTAGTCAAATAATTAATAATGAGCAGTGGCTAACCCCCCTGCTCATTATTAAAACAGTACAATTAACTTTAATTCTTCCATTTGTATGTCAATGTCTAAAATCAATCTATACGAGCGTTACTTACACCTCAGAACAAAAAGTTTTTTGGAACCTTCAAGAAAGTGGAAGTTTTATTTTCTATTCCCTTTCCACTTTACATATTGGCTTAAAAATGTAATTGCCTTTTCAATCACTTCTTCGTCTGGTTTTAATTTTGCATGATGTAAACCATATTCTGAATTTACTCCAAGCCAAAACATAAATCCAGGGATTTCTCGAAGCATATAACCAAAATCTTCACCCGTCATTGCCTCAGTACATGTAATAACATTCATATCAGTTTGTTTATGTACAAATTCCATAAACTCTCTCGTTAACTCTTCATGGTTATATACTTGATGATACATTGCTCCGTAATCTATAATCGCCTCACACTGGAAAGAAGCTTCGATACCTGCAACAATTGACTCAATTCTGCTTTTCACACGCTTCATTGATTCCACTGATAATGTTCGAATCGTTCCTTCTAAACGAGATTTTTCTGCAATAATATTTTGAACCGTACCACCAGTAATTTTCCCGATTGTAATTACTGCACTATCAAGAGGATTTACATTGCGACTAATAACGGATTGAAGCTGTGTAACAAGATGACTCGCTGCAACAATCATGTCATTTGCAGTATGTGGATAGGCAGCATGGCCACCTTTCCCTTTTAAATCAATATATAATTCTGAAGTATTGGCAAATAACAGTCCTTCTTTCGTTGCAATTGTCCCCACAGCGTATTCTGGTGCAATATGAAGACCAAGAATTATATTTGGTTTCCATTCTTTTAACTCTTCACTTTCTAACATAGGAAGAGCACCGCCTGGTCCTTCTTCTGCTGGCTGGAATAGAAATACAAGGTCATCATCTATTCTTTCGCTCACAGCTTTCGTTAGAAGGCCTAAACCGATTGTTGTATGTACATCATGGCCACATGCATGCATCATTCCTTCATGAATAGAAGCAAACTCGTATCCAGTTTCCTCTGTAATTGGTAAACCGTCTATATCTGCACGATAACCTATTATTTTTTCGGGATTTTTTCCATTTACTTTAACGATTACACCCGTTTTCCATGTCTTCACTTCCACAAATTCATGAGAAAGTGTTCCTATATAATCTAAAATATACTGTTGTGTTTTCCATTCCTTAAATCCGATTTCTGGAATTCTATGTAGATCTCTACGAATTTGGACAAATTTGCTTACTGTCATTTTTGCACCTCTATCTATAAAAAGCGTAAGAGCCCATTTACGCTCTTACGCTTTTTTTACTTTTTATTTCTCTGGGTTTAATTGACGAAGCTCTTGTTTAATTTCTGTTTTTGCTTTTGTCTTCTCATCAATTTCTTTAATTACACGTGCTGGAGTACCTGCAACAACTGTGTATGGAGGCACATCTTCTGTTACAACAGCTCCCGCTGCTACAACTGCACCTTTACCTACTGTAACACCCTCTAAAACAACTACATTTGCACCGATTACTACATCATCTTCAACGATAACTGGTTTTGCAGAAGGTGGCTCAATAACACCTGCAAGTACAGCACCTGCACCTACGTGACAGTTTTTACCGACTGTTGCACGTCCACCAAGTACTGCGTTCATGTCGATCATAGAACCTTCACCAATTACAGCACCAATGTTAATTGTTGCATTCATCATAATTACAGCGTTGTCACCAATTTCAACATGGTCACGAATAATAGCACCTGGCTCGATGCGAGCTTTAATACCTTTTAAATCAAGCATTGGGATTGCAGAATTACGACGATCGTTTTCTACAACGTAGTCAACGATGTGCTTATTATTCTCATCAAGAATTGTCTTAATTTCAGACCATTCTCCGAATAATACACCTGATTTTTTATTCACAAATGCTTGTACTGTTTCAGGGAATGTTACTTCTTTTAAATCCCCTTTTATGTATACCTTTACAGGAGTTTTCTTTTCACTTTTTTGAATAAACGAAATAATTTCGTTAGCGTCCATCATTTTCATTCTTGTTGCCTCCTAAATCCATTTATAATGTTACTCTACCAAACGAAAGAGCGAGTAGCAAGATAATAATCTTATTTTCCCCTTTGAATTTCTTCTATAATTTCTAAAAATGCTTGTACTTGCTTCAACTGCCTTGCCGAGTCACTTGTTAACAACCATGTTTCTCTCGTCAGTTGAACAGGTGTTTTATACATATTTTCCTGTACTTCCTTTAAAACAGTAGAAGGTAAAAGGGCATAACCTATACCATTTAAAACAAGTTGTTTACATGTTTCAATTTGGTCAACTACAATCGTTCGCTTAGGCGGATTAGAAAATAAACCATACCACCAATTTTGTATTTGTCCATAATAAGTCGAGTCACTTTTAAATTGAATGAACGGCCTATTTGTTTCTTTTAACATCGAAATATCTTTTATTTCTTTATCAACTAAATACAGTTCATCTTCAAATAATTGTTGCTTCTGACCTTTATATTCTTGTGTTCCCCTCAGTATAGCAACATGCACGTCTCCTTCATAAAACTGCTTTTGCACTTCACTACTCCATCCAGTAAACAGCGATATCTTTACAGAAGGATATTTATGCACAAACTTTTTCAAAACAGGAGGGAGCCAATATTGACCAATAACTGATGCAACAGCTATTTTTAACGTTCCATGAGTTTCCGTTCTGAAAACAGCCAGCTCACTTTTTATATCTTCTTCCCTTTGCAACATTTCTTTGGCATAATTTGCAACTTTTTCCCCTTCAGGTGTAATTGTCAATCCTTTTTGTGAGCGAATAAAAAACTTCATTCCCCATTGTTTCTCCATAGATTGTAATCGTTGACTCAGCGCAGGTTGGGAAACAAATAAACGTTCCGCCGCTTTTCTCATATTTGATTCCTGAGCTAACACAACCATCATTTGAAAATCATCAATTTGCAACTTTCTCCCTCTTTCCTTAGCTTCCATACACCTTATTTCAATAAGCTTTTCATCCTTAATTTACCCGAATGCTTTCATTCAGAAAATACAATTGTCCAGCACAAACTTTCCTTATGTTTTCTTTTTAAATATAATACATACACAAGTGATATGCACGAAAAAAAAGTGACTTCTTCGTTTCTATGAAGTCACTTTTTTCACTTTATCGATTATGTTGCCTTACTTTCTTATTCAACAATTTTAAAATAGCCCGACGTGTTAAAATCCCCTCAAAATAGCCTTCTTCATTAACAGCGCAAATAAAAGGATGATCAATTGTCATTTCTAAAGCCTTTGCAAATGAATCGTCTAATTTAAGAACAGGTATATCTTCTTTCATCACCTGCTCTACTTTCATATCATCGAGCCTTTCAAACTCAATACGTTCTAATCCTAACATACCATCTAATATCATGGCAGTACTAATCAAACCATGTAGTTTATACATTGGATCTAAGACAGGTATCGCTGAATATCCAGATTTTACAAGAACGAGTAAAGCATGTTCTAAACTATTTCCAATTTGGACATGAGCTACTTTTTCCGATGAAATCATTAAATCCTTCACAAGAATTTGTTGAAATTCGTCTTTCGGAATACTAATCATATTACATCCCCCATTTTCCCTTTTTCCTGCTTATGTTCACAACTCTATTCACATTTTATGACAGCGTTTTCATATTATTATTTTGTCCTAAATTTATTTCAATAAAAATACAATCACACAGCTATTTTAGCATACCGCACAAAAAAAAGACTACCATTCCGGTAGCGCTTAATACCCTTTATTTTTTAATCTGTAAAATAACCTTGTGATTTTTTTATATTGCATCACATCTGTCTGTTTCAAACCATTCTCAATATCTGTAAGTTCCACAGCTAAAATTTCACTTGCGTAATTTTGCTGAAATAAAATATCTAGTAGTAAACTTTCTTCTTCCTTCGTTAAAACAACTTCCCTTTGCATATACCCCTCTCCTTACACTCGCATCGTTACTCTTATTATATAAAAAATTCAACCTATTTAATAGATGTAATATTCAGTTTTCGTTTAAAGATATGTAACAATCGTACACATACAAAAAAATCATTTCGTATATCGATTTGCATAGCTAAACGCCGCATAAGCATCCGGCTTAATTTTTGCAGTTAATCCCATCGCCCGAATTTTTTCTGTCATATCTAAAATAAATTCTTTTGTTAAGCCATCATTCCCAATGTCTAAATGAATTTCCATTATGAATCCAGCCCCATCTTGAGCATAAGGATGCAATAACTCCCATATTGTTTGTATATGAGTAGGCGTAAATAGACATGCGATTTCTTGACTAAACTGCGTTTCTAAATATATTTTCTCACGTAAGGTCGCTGGCTTATCTTTTACTGATTTATGGTGTAAACAACCCCAGGCACCTTTTCCAACACGATGAATATGGATTGCTGTAATAAACCTCGTATCCTTTTGATGCGCTTGCGAGTCTGTCCCAATGGATAATCGATACAAATTTCGCGGATCCTTTTCAATGAAACTACAAATACGGTTAAAGACCATATCAAAATTTAAATGTCTCTCTGAAACATTGTAAAATTTATGTGCACCGTCCACAGAGTCACGTCCTTTCAATTAGACAGACTTTTCGTATTCTCATTGTATGGGACAAAAACTAAAATTATAACTTCCTATCCTTTATTCGTTTCAATATTTCGAATTACAAAGTGACAAACTTGGCACGTATAAATTACATTTTGATTAGATTGAGCCGTTAATACATGAATAATCTCAGCAGAACTTTGACAATTAGGACAAATCACAACTGGTAAACGTTCCATACGATAACCTCCTAGTTATATTTCTCCCGCTATTTGCAAAACCCAGAGATAGTGAGAAGTTTAGCTTCACATATTCACCCGGTTGACGGGACTAATTATCCACATGGATAAGCAAACTTGCACGGATTAAATTTTCATTTTAATACCATTGTAGGAAAAATAAAAAACTTCTATACATTATGCTAGAAAGTAATAGAACTAAAAAAGGTACTGCCATGTGGCAGTACCTTTTTTATATGTATCAAGAAATGATATCGTAAATCTCAATTGCAACCATGTCGATATTATCGAATTGATATACTTGAGGTTTTTCACCTTGTTGATACACTTCTAACTCATACATTTCACTTTTATCGAAAAATTTCACGCTACATTTGCGCTCACCGTTCACTTCAAAATAGCGTTGTGCTACTTCACCGCTTTCAGCTTGTTCTTGTAGACTAACAAGTCGAGTTAAAATTCCTTGGAGTAGAGACATGAAATCTCTCCTTTCTCTGATCTTCCTACCAATAGGTTTTACAGCTATACTCATTCTATCCGTCATAACAGAAAAAATGTTCCACACTCTAGGATAAAGGTTATTGGCCAGAAACTCAACTAAAAATTTGTCGAAATGCGAAGGAAAAAATAGAAAGAACATATTTCTCCTTCATTATTGCGGTTTTTATACTGGAAGAATATAATAAAAAACAGAAAAAAGGAGGAATTACAATGAAAAAAATTGAGGTTTATACACAACCCGATTGTCCGCCATGTGTTATTGTAAAAGAATTTTTGAAGCATAATAACGTTGCATATGAAGAATTTGACGTAAAAAAAGACGCTGCTGCTCGCAATCGTCTTTTATACGACTATGATTCTTATTCAACTCCAACAGTCGTAATTGATGGCGAAGTAGTTGCAGGTTTTCAAATTGAAAAGTTACAACAACTACTCAATATAGAATAGGAATAGGTAAATACCTATTCCTATTCAGGCTGTGGAGAAAGTCTTCTCCACAGCCTGTTTTTGTGTCAACACTGATAAAAAAGAGGAAAAGGAGAGATTTTTTATGATGGGTGCTTTAAAAAATCATCGTGATGAGCGTGTATCTGTTTCTGTAGAAGAGTTGGTTCCACAAGATCATTTCCTTCGTGCAATTGAAGCGACAATTAGTTTTGATTTTATTGAAGAGAAGTTACGCCCTTATTACTGTGAAAACAATGGACGCCCGTCCATTCATCCTATTGTTTTATTTAAGATGATGTTTATTGGATATTTTTACGGTATTCGTTCTGAGCGTCAATTGGAAAAGGAAATTAAAACGAATATTGCCTACCGTTGGTTTTTAGGGTTTTCTCTATCGGATACTATTCCGGATCACTCTACAATCAGTTGGAATCGTCGTACTCGTTTTATTCATACAAATATTTTCGAAGAAATTTTTGATGAGATTGTGAGACAAGCGACGGAGCACCGGATGGTAGGAGGACGTGCACTGATGACAGATTCTACACATATTAAGGCCAATGCCAATAAAAATAAATTTGTACATAAATATAAAAAAGAAAAAGCAAAGTTTTATATAGACGAGCTAGAAGCTGCGGTAATCGAAGATCGTGAGGTACATGGAAAAAAGAATTAAAACCTAGAAAGGAAAGTGATACCCCTACCAAAAAAACTCGTATAAGTACAACGGATCCAGATAGTGGATTTTTAATGAGAGATGGAAAACCAAATGGTTTTCATTTCTTGGATCATCGTACGACTGATGCGAAGTACAATATTATTACAGATACCTATGTAACGGCTGGAAATATGGCAGATTCCGAGCCGTATTTAGCACGCCTCCAAGCTCAGATTGATAAATTCGACTTCAAAGTAGAAGCTGTTGCCCTTGATGCTGGCTATTTTACAGGATATATCTGTAAGAAACTATCAGAACGGAATATATTTATGGTGATGGGGTATCGCCGATTTGGAAAACGGAATAAAGAAGTACCGAAAAGCCAATTTAAATATGTAGAAGAAATGAATGTTTTCGCTTGTCCGATGGGATGTATTCTAGAATATGTAACAACTGATCGTGAAGGATACCGTCAATACAAATCGAATCCAGAAGACTGCGCTGTTTGTCCGTTACGTGAGGTGTGCTTTTCAAAGAAACAAAAACAAAAAGTTATCACTCATCATGTGTGGGAGAAATATAAGGATATTGCTAGAAAAAACAAGCTAACAGCTACAGGGAAAAGGTTGTATAAAGTACGCTGTTCCACTATAGAGCGAAGCTTTGCAGACGCCAAAGAACTACATGGCTACCGCTATGCCCGGTTTCGAGGGCTGAAGTCTGTCCAAATGCAAGCTTATCTCACCGCAGCTTGTCAAAACATGAAAAAAATAGCCCTCCACCTGACCAAAAAGGGTCAGGTGGAGGGCTATTTTTTAAAATTCTATTATTTTATGTTGTTTTTATTCGCTAAAATCAAAAAAGATTCCAGAGTGTTGGGAACCCTAAAGGGTTTCCCAACACTCTGAATAGGAATAGGTAAATACCTATTCCTATTCTTATCCCGCTATTTGTAGGTAGTAAAACTCCCACCCACTGATTAAAAGTTTCACTTTATAATTGTTGCAACCTTTTTATTTCAGTTAAAAGTTCCTGACTTTCATGATATCCTGCTAACTTCCATTTATCTTGATCCCTTTTCAATGTTACAATTTGATATTGTCCACTTTTTGTCCGCTCATATACATATAAATTTTTATGTTCTTCATCATACGACATTTTCGTTTCTGAATTAAAAGAAAACGGTGCTTCTTTTGCCGGAAGTAAATATTCACCACTTTGTTTATCACTTCTGCTATTTTCATCTGTAAATACTTGAAGGAAATTATCTGTAAAATACGGTGATAACGTCTCTATCATCTTATTCATCGGCAAATGCTTCCCACGAATTGAAAACTGGGTTTCATAGCCTTTTTGTATCGTTGTAAATACTTCTTTCCGATCGACTTCCACTTCCTCTTTTCCTAAAACAGTCGTAACACTATAACCAACTAGAAAGGCAACACATACAAATAGAACAAGCCATATTCCATATTTCCTCATTTTTTCACCTTCCTTTTAAAAGAACTTGTCTTTGTAGTATTCATTGTAACAATGATTATGCAAAGAAAGGACAGATTTCGTTCGTAAAATCTTTACAACGATAGACAGCATTTTCATCACCATTTTCACTATTACCAATTTATGATAAAAACAAACAAAAAATGCACGAATCTCTTCGTGCATTAAAATAAAACATCTTCTTCATATAAATATTCATAAGATAAATCTATAAATAAAAAGTTGTCATCATCAATCGGGAAAGAAAATGTTCGTACCATTTCTCCCGTTTCAATATCTGCATATAAATCTGAAAGCCTCGCCTTATTCTCAAAACGCATTTTCATTATATTCTCGAGAAAATACGGGCGCCAGCTCCAGTTCTTCATATAATAATCCGGCATCACAATCCATTCTCCATCTTTTTTCATAACATTTCCTGATTGTTGGAAACCATCTTCATTACAAATAAATATACGAAAACTACACTGTGATACACTTTGACTAAATTGTAATAACCAATCATTTATATCTTCATTCTTTTTTTGTTTTGATAAAACATCGCCAATGCGATCGCGTAACATCTCTGTTAAATTATAAATTTTTTGTAACTTCTTCTTTTCATGCTGAATAAACTGATGACATTCATTACCTAGTCGCTCTTTCAAAACATTCGTTTCAATAAAATCAGGTAAACATTCTTTTAAATAATTACCTTGATAATATCTTCCGCCGTTCTTCCAAGCATATTGCAGTTGATAAAAAGCATCTATTTCTTCATATAATAAAGTTGCACCAATTCTTCTAGCAAGTAATGATAAAGAATATAAAATATCTTGATAAGATTGTAAAAGTGCTGTTTGCCTTAAGTTCGTTAAATCTACTTTTAAAATATCAGGTGCTAACACGCTAATACGCTCTAAATTACTTGTACCCGTTCCTACTTTATTAATCGAAATTTGAATACCATATGTACGATAATACATAAGCAAATGATTAAATTGCTCTATATCTTCTTTACATTCATGCTCTGTAATCTCTAAAACAATTTGTTTTAAATTTAAACCTTGTTCTTCATACCTCAATAAAAGTTGAAGCAAGCTTTCATCATCATCATTCATTAATACATTAGCATTCCGATGTATAAATAATAATAATTTTTGATCGCTTTCTAAATAACGATTTAAAGCTTTTTCTACTATAATATTATCCGCTTCCAATTGAAATTCACTTGGAATCGAATCATCGTGAAAGAAAGAAGCTAAACTTTGTATGCCCTCTTCTGTTTGAATACGTCCTACTACTTCATATCCAATTACAGTATGCTCATCAGCACTAAAAATAGCTTGATAATAAGGAAGGACTTTATCCAAGTTACTCATTACATCTAATGCATCTATCAACGTGCTTCCCTCCCTTTACTTTTCAAAAATTATAACATGATATTTACGGAAAAATAATAAAAAATCCCTTCAGTTTTCCTGAAGGGATTAGAGGGGTAAAATGCTAAGGGGAATTAGCAATTCTACTATGAAGAAAAAAGAGGTCTTAAATATAACGTATATATGACCTCTTGTAAACACTTTTCTTTCATATGTCACAATTCCGTCACATTTAACCGTAAAAAAATGAATCAAACATTCATTTTTTTATCCCTTTTAAAATGGATATTGATGTAAATGTTGTCCTCCATCCATTGTCATGCAAGTTCCATTTATGTACGCAGCTTCATCTGAGCATAAATAATAAGCTAGACCAGCGATTTCTTCTGGCGTACCCAGCCTTCCAAGCGGAACACTTTGTATCGTACGCTTAGCCATTTCTTCTGAAATCCATAATTTATCAGCACCGCCCGTACGTTCAATTGGTCCTGGAGCGATAGCGTTAACTCGTATTCCATATTTACGTCCCCACTCAACAGCGAGCGTCTTCGTCATCGCTAATACTCCTGCCTTCGCTGCAGCCGAATGAATAACTCCTGGACCTGCATCCCATGCATATGTTGCTACCATGTTAATGATATTCCCTTTTATACCTTTTTCAATCCAATATTTTCCGACAGCATGGCTACAGTAAAATGTACCGTTTAATACAATATTAATGACCGAATTCCAGCCATTCACGGATAAATCTTCTGCTGGACAAATAAAGTTTCCAGCTGCATTATTTATTAAAACATCAATTCGACCAAACTTCTCATCAATCTGTTCAATCATTTTCTGAATGTCATCCGTATTTCTTACATCCATTTGTACAGGTAATACTTGCCCTGGAAATTGTTCAATTTCCAACTTTGTTTCCTCTAGTTTTTCTTTTGTACGTCCTGTAATAACAACTCGTGCCCCTTCTTTTGCAAAGCGAGTCGCCATTCCTTTTCCCATTCCACTCGATCCACCTGTTATAATAACTACCTTTTCTTTCACATACATCCCCTCCAAAAAAATGAATACACATTCATTTTATCACTTTATTTAATAGAAATCTTTATATTTTTAAACTTTTCTGATATTTTAATGTAAAGAACTTTCTTTTTATTCATTTTTTTCGTAATCTATACTAATTTTTTATTATGTAAAGTATATTTTTAAATAAACTGAAAGGAGATTTGAGTAGCCTGTAAATGGAATAAAAACATTGAGGTATACTCATATTTTTATGACGCACATTACAAGAAGAAATTTTTTAAAAATTGGTATGCGTACTTGTCTCTATTCATTTATAACCAGTGGCATCGGATACTACTATGCTAAATATATAGAACCCCATTTCATTTCTTTTACACAGCACACATTAAAATCACAACTCATCCCAAAAAGTTTTCATGGTATGAAAATTCTTCAATTCAGCGATTTACATCTCGGATACTATTTCTCGCTTCAACATTTATCTCAAGTTGTTTCTAAAATTAATGCTGTAAATCCAGATATTGTCCTTTTTACCGGAGATCTCATTGATAATTATCAAACGTATACTGACACTCCTTTTGTCGCGTCCATTTTAAAAAATATACAAGCCCCCTTCGGTAAATTCGCTATTTATGGTAACCATGATCACGGTGGATATGGAACTGAATACTATGAGCACATCATGCGTGAATCAGGATTTGAACTATTGCTAAATAGTAAAAAAAGAATTCGTCTAATGGATAATAGTGAAATTTCTATTTTCGGTCTCGATGATATACTACTAGGCAAACCAAAAATAGAGAAAACATTACAACATGCACGGCAAAATACTTATAACATCGTTCTTGTTCACGAGCCAGATATCGCGCCGCAAATTTCCAAATATCCAATCAACTTGCAACTTTCTGGTCATAGCCATGGCGGACAAGTACAAATTCCTTTTTTAGGGGCTATTATTACACCATCACTCGCCAAAGACTATATTGAAGGCTTCTATACGATGCAGGATTTAACTCTCTATGTCAATCGAGGCCTCGGAAGAACACGTGTCCCATTTCGTTTCATGTCAAAACCTGAAATCACAATTTTCACACTCCAACATTCGTAATAATTCGCCTATTTTCTTACATATCCTTTCTTGTACGCGCTCATCCATGTTTCGTTTACCATATGATAAAAGTGAGTCCAATAAAGGAGGTATGTTCATGTATCCATATTATCAACCAATTCCAGTCCGTTCAGCACCTATTGGTCCAGTAGGCGACTCACGCTTCTTCCCGTTTTTTGGCGTTCCCTTTCTAGCTGGAATTGCTGGTGGATTGCTCGGCGGAGCATTAGCTTTCGGCCCTCGACCATTTTATCCACCTTATCCACCACCTTTCCCGCCGCCAGCACCTTATCCTTGTTACGGTGGAACATGTCAGCAACCCTACTATTACTAGGTTAAAGTAACGATTCTTTCAAATATTATTCTCTCAACGAGCCATCTCATTACACGCTTATAATAAAACTATTGTTTCTACTCATCCTTCTATTTTTGGAGCATATGAGTAGAAAAAAGTAAAAACCTCTTATGGACATAAGAGGTTTTTCAGGCTGTGGAGAAAGTCTTCTCCACAGCCTGTTTTTGTGTCTGAACCTCTTTTTATGTGTCAACACTGATAAAAAAGAGGAAAAGGAGAGATTTTTTATGATGGGTGCTTTAAAAAATCATCGTGATGAGCGTGTATCTGTTTCTGTAGAAGAGTTGGTTCCACAAGATCATTTCCTTCGTGCAATTGAAGCGACAATTAGTTTTGATTTTATTGAAGAGAAGTTACGCCCTTATTACTGTGAAAACAATGGACGCCCGTCCATTCATCCTATTGTTTTATTTAAGATGATGTTTATTGGATATTTTTACGGTATTCGTTCTGAGCGTCAATTGGAAAAGGAAATTAAAACGAATATTGCCTACCGTTGGTTTTTAGGGTTTTCTCTATCGGATACTATTCCGGATCACTCTACAATCAGTTGGAATCGTCGTACTCGTTTTATTCATACAAATATTTTCGAAGAAATTTTTGATGAGATTGTGAGACAAGCGACGGAGCACCGGATGGTAGGAGGACGTGCACTGATGACAGATTCTACACATATTAAGGCCAATGCCAATAAAAATAAATTTGTACATAAATATAAAAAAGAAAAAGCAAAGTTTTATATAGACGAGCTAGAAGCTGCGGTAATCGAAGATCGTGAGGTACATGGAAAAAAGAATTAAAACCTAGAAAGGAAAGTGATACCCCTACCAAAAAAACTCGTATAAGTACAACGGATCCAGATAGTGGATTTTTAATGAGAGATGGAAAACCAAATGGTTTTCATTTCTTGGATCATCGTACGACTGATGCGAAGTACAATATTATTACAGATACCTATGTAACGGCTGGAAATATGGCAGATTCCGAGCCGTATTTAGCACGCCTCCAAGCTCAGATTGATAAATTCGACTTCAAAGTAGAAGCTGTTGCCCTTGATGCTGGCTATTTTACAGGATATATCTGTAAGAAACTATCAGAACGGAATATATTTATGGTGATGGGGTATCGCCGATTTGGAAAACGGAATAAAGAAGTACCGAAAAGCCAATTTAAATATGTAGAAGAAATGAATGTTTTCGCTTGTCCGATGGGATGTATTCTAGAATATGTAACAACTGATCGTGAAGGATACCGTCAATACAAATCGAATCCAGAAGACTGCGCTGTTTGTCCGTTACGTGAGGTGTGCTTTTCAAAGAAACAAAAACAAAAAGTTATCACTCATCATGTGTGGGAGAAATATAAGGATATTGCTAGAAAAAACAAGCTAACAGCTACAGGGAAAAGGTTGTATAAAGTACGCTGTTCCACTATAGAGCGAAGCTTTGCAGACGCCAAAGAACTACATGGCTACCGCTATGCCCGGTTTCGAGGGCTGAAGTCTGTCCAAATGCAAGCTTATCTCACCGCAGCTTGTCAAAACATGAAAAAAATAGCCCTCCACCTGACCAAAAAGGGTCAGGTGGAGGGCTATTTTTTAAAATTCTATTATTTTATGTTGTTTTTATTCGCTAAAATCAAAAAAGATTCCAGAGTGTTGGGAACCCTAAAGGGTTTCCCAACACTCTGAAAAACCTCTTATGGACATAAGAGGTTTTTACTTTTTTTCATTATTCAGCGTCTGTATTTTGATACGCCATCTTAAACAACTTCACTTGGCTATCAATTTCTTCTGTACTACCATTAATAACATAATAGTAATCACCATCTTTATTTTGTTCACGTGTTTTCACATTATCAGCTAATATAAGCTGTAAAATCGCCTTAATTCGTGCCTTCATTTCAATATCTAATATCGGGAAAGATATTTCCACTCGCTTCTCCATATTTCGCGTCATCAAATCAGCTGAAGATAAATATATTTTCTCCTCCCCATTATGATGGAAATAATAAATACGGCTATGTTCTAAATATCTTCCAACAACACTAACTACACGAATATTTTCACTTACATTTGGAATACCAGGTCGTAGGCAACATGTTCCTCGAACAATGAGCTCTACCTTTACTCCAGCTTGTGATGCTTCGTACATTTTTTTTATTAACGGTTTATCTGTTAATGAATTCATCTTAGCGATAATATATCCATTTCCATATTGCCTATGATAACGGATTTCTTCATCTATTAAATCCATAAATTGCTCTCTTATATCAAATGGAGCAACCGATAAATGATGAAAATGTGGCTTTGTTGTATAACCACTTAAATAATTAAAGAAATTGGTTGCATCGACCCCAAAATCTTTTCTTGATGTAATATATCCAAAATCAGTATATAACTTCGCTGTTGCATCATTATAGTTCCCAGTTCCGAGATGTACGAACCTTTCGATTTTTCCGTTTTTTCTCCTTACAACTAGCGTAATTTTACTATGTGTTTTCAAGTGACTGACACCGTAAATAACATGACAGCCTGCCTGTTCCAATTCTTTAGCCCAGTGAACATTGTTTTCTTCATCAAACCTTGCCTTTAATTCAACTAATACCGTCACTTGTTTTCCCTTTTCAGCCGCTATCTTTAACGCCTGAATAATCGGTGAATCACCACTTACACGATATAACGTTTGTTTAATCGCAAGTACATTCGGATCGTCTGCCGCATCACGGACAAAATCAACTACCGGCTGAAATGATTCAAAAGGATGATGTAATAAAATATCATGCTCAATTGCTTTTTCAAATACATCTTCTTCATCACCTAAATCTTGAGGCGGTTGCGGAATAAGAGCTGGATATACAAGATGTTCATATAAAGGAGCTAGTTTTTTATATAAAGAAAACAAACATGTTAAATCTAATGGGCCATCCATTATATATACATCTTCATCTTTTACTTCCAGAACCTCATATAATAATGCTAATACTCTTTTCATCAATGTGTTCTTTCCCAACTTCTAAACGTACAGCAGCCCCCCACTTACGCTTTTTTAATTCTTTTTCAATTACCTTTAATAAATCTCTCGCACCTTCTTCATGAATCGTTAAATCTGCATTGCGTGTAATACGGAAACGAGTAACAGATGATACTGTATATCCCGTAAATAATTTATGAGTAAAGCTACTAATTACGTCTTCTAATAAAATAAATTTATGCTTTTGCCCTTCACTCGGTAAAATTATGAAGCGCTCAAGTAATGAAGGAACTTGCACAATCCCTAACTTCGTCCTGTTTTCTTCTTCTGCTTGCTTCTCATCATATAAAAGAGTAGCCAAATTCAAACTTTTGTTTAATAACATTGGAAATGGGCGATATGCATCAATAGCTACAGGAGTTAACACCGGAAAAATTTGCTCGTCAAAATACTCTTCTATAAATTCTCGCTGCTCTTTCGTCAAATCATTGAATGTTAAACGTTCAATTCCCTCTAACTCAAGCGCTGGTAATACATAATTTTTAAATGTATCATATTGTACTGTCATTAGTGCATGGGCTTTTATCGCAATTTTATTTAATTGCTTTTTCGGTGTTAAGCCAGCTTTATTTTCTGGTTGATTAAATCCAGCACTCACTTGATCCTTTAATCCCGCTACACGTACCATAAAAAATTCATCTAAATTCGAACTAAAAATACTAATAAATTTCAATCTTTCCAAAAGTGGATTATTTGCATCTTGCGCTTCTTGTAAGACACGTTCATTAAATGCTAACCAACTTAACTCTCGATTATTGTAATAAGCTGTATCATTTAAATTTACTGCATTCCCCTTCAATAATTCCATTCTCTTCACACTTCCCCTTGAAACTTTTTTACTATAATTTAGTTAATTTCATTTTATCAAATTACAATATTACAAAGTGTAAATTTTTCGTAAAGACATCCGTACAACCCTAATGTTTTAGTTCAAATAATAAATTAATATTCGTTTTTAATACTCTTTCTAACTGTTTTTTTTGTTTTTCAGCTTGTACTTTTTCTGCTAATGCCGATTGTTCACATAAAACTTTAAACGTTAATCCCTCTTCGCTTTCTGTTATAGATATGGTATCAATAAGCGATCGTTGCCTTACATTTAAAGTAGCTGAAAATTGTAAAACAGCTCCTAACAGGCGGATTTTTTTTTGTTCGCTTTTATCAAACCAACCTTCAAATGGAGATAAATGTTGTTTAAATAACATTTTTGATTTATACGATGCAATAAGCGCTAGCCTTACTCGATCTTTATGCATCATGCCATCAATTGTCTTATTCGCTAATAAATAAAACGTATGTAAACGGCTTGCTTCTTCGTCTATATATTTGCCTATATTAAATACTTTCGCAGCTTGATGGAACACTTCCCAGTCTTTTACTGACATAGAAATAAGCCCTATTTCCTCAAGTTGTTTGCAAATTAGTCTTCCATGTTTAATAAGTTGAATAACAAATTCCATGTCCATTTCGTATTCATGTGATAGTAAATGCAAACTTTCTTCAACTACGTTCGGATAATATGAAATCCCCAAATCTTTTGTCAACTCTTCATAGAAAACACCTTCTCTTAACCCTTTTCTACTTAATACAAATGCCGGTGCCTCTATAACATGAACAAGTGTATGAAATACTTCAACCGCTGGAATAATCGTATCTGCTCGATCTTTTGCTAATCCTTCCAATTTCTGAAGTTCTATGAACGACAATTTTTCCAATTCCTCTTTTACACTTTCAACATCTTCTTCTTTCATCTTGTATAAATGTAATCCTGCTATAGGATAACATATTAAATTTTGATGGATTTTTACTAAGTTCCTAGCACTACCACCAATTGCAATAAGAGGCAATTTCTTATTGATTAACCATGGTAACGTTCGAAATTGAAACTCTAAATACTGTTGCATTCCCTCTAACTCATCTTTAGTAGGAATATCACCTTTAATAAATTGTTGCTTTAAAGAAAGTGCCCCAAAAGGAAAACTATGGTACTCTAAAATCTCTCTATTTCTAAAGTATGTAACTTCCGTACTTCCCCCACCAATATCTACCGTTATTCCTTCTGAAAACGATGTAGAATTCATAACCGCCAGGTATCCGTAACGCGCTTCCTCATACTCTGATAATACTCTAAGAGTAAAGTCCGTTTGTCCTTCAACAAGCTTTTTAATTTCCTCTTGATTCTCCGACTGTCTAATTGTTGCTGTTGCAACACAAAGTACATGATGCAACTGATGGAATCTTGTACTTTCTTGAAATTGAAATAATGTCTGTAATAATACTTCTATTCCCTCTTCATTCAATACACCATCAATTAAGTAATTCCTTAACCTAGCAACAACTTTCGTATTTTCAATCTCTTTATAAAAACCTCCATTTTGCTTTTCATAAATAACTAAACGCATTGTATTAGATCCAATATCTATAATGGCATACTGTTGTTTTAATATTTCTTTCAAACTTCTCACTCTTTCATTATCAAATTTCAAAAACATATTTTATGACTATTATACAAAATAGTTGTTTTTTGTAACAATATTGCTTTAATATTGAAAATATATACAATCACTTTTTGCGTATAATAAATACCTATTTTATTTATGGTATAATAATGAAAAATTGAAAGGAGATTCAATATGAAACCTTCACAACCACAATCTCAATTACAAAACCAACATTCTATTAATCGACTAGCTCAATCTATTTTCGTTGTGAATCGTCATGCTAAAGCAGCTACTAATCCTAAATATTTATACTGGTTAAAAAAGACAGCTTTAGAACGTTTGATTGCTGAAAAAAAAGCAATTAAAGAAGGATTGCATTTTTCTAGAAACCCACGTTTTAGCCAACAACAATCTGATGTCCTTATACGTTTAGGCGATTATTTTTTCCACATCCCTCCTACGAAAGAAGATTTTCGAATTCTACCGCATCTTGGTCATCTTGAATCCTCCTATCGAAATCCGAAAACAACCTTATCTTTAACAGTAGCAAAAAAAACACTTCAAGATTATATTGGTCCTGAAGCATTAAAACAAGAAAAAAAATTAAGTGAGCCTGTTCCATGGTATAGTCGTACTTATACAAAAAAATAAAACAGTTTGGCCAAGTGTAGGCCAAACTGTTTTATTTTTTCTCTTCTTTAATTTTAATATTTGCTTGTTTATAAAAAGCTACTTTTTCTGTATTATAAGACTTTGTAAATTCATTAAATTTATCTTTTTCTGACTCAATATCCTTATAAGATTGATTTACTACTTTTACTTTTTCACTAATATCTTTTAATTTAGTACCTTTATCTTGTAACATTGTATATAACTCTTTTTCTTGTTTTAAAGATTTGTTATAGCTGTCATACATTTTATTAAATGAATCGTGGCGTTTCTCATACGTGCTTTTCACTTTATCAGCTTGATCTTTCAATTTCTTATCTTCAATTTTCTTCACATACTTATCAGCTGACTTCACTTCTTCTTGCGCTTTATTTAAAACTTCTTTTTCTTTTGTAAGCACTTTTTCTCGTTCAGTTGTATTTTTCACTGCTTGATTCAGTTTTTCTTTAACAGTTTGATTATTATCTTTTCCTTCTTGAACAATCTGGTTATATAATTCTTGTCCTTCTTTCTCTAAAGTCTCAAGTTTTTTTGCATCTTCAAACATTGTTTTTTCTTGTTTAGCAGCGTTTTCAAACGCTACATATAATTCTTCTTCTGGTTTCGGACCGAAACAACCGGCTAATAAAATCATTGATAATGTAGTTACAATTGCTAATTTACTATATTTCAACATCTCTTCCTCCTACTTATAAACGACCATCGTGTAATATAAAAAAGTTATAAAATATGTAATTGTTCTATACACTCGCATCTTTTTTACGAAGATCATTAATATTGTTTGTACAAATTATTACTTGATATTACATTATTCTTTTTGAATTATTTAGCAATTCCATATCCATTTTTAAGTATACTACTTCGTGTTTTTTAAGGCCTGTTCACACTATGTATTACTTTAATATCCACGGAATTTCACCTCAGTCTTAATAAGACTATAATAGTTCACCTGATAAAAGGTGATCGCTCCGCTCTCACGTCTATCATTCCCTTTCCAGCTTTCTATCAATTAATCTCTTTGTTCATTTTACACAGTACAATCGATATCTCGCAACAACTTACAAATATTCTTTTCATTTCCTAAAAAGGAAAAGTGTAGAGCTTGCTTTCCTCTACACTTTTAAAATAAAACACACTGTGCAAATTGCATTGGCACTACCATCATAATTATATGCTTATTTCATATATTTTTAAAGACTTTTATTACAAACGTGGCGTTTTTTTGTAATAAAAGTCAAAAAAATGTTACAAATAAAACATCTTCCTATCATATATCTTCAAATCAAAGCTTCACTCATTTTCTTGCAAATTTCTATACTGGTACAATTGATTTTGCGACTTTCTCAACAGTTCTTCAAACGTTTTTCCTTCTACTGGATAGCTAGCTGCTCCAAATAAAAGAGTGACACTGAGTAAATCACCTTCTATTTCACTTTCAATATTTTTCATTAATCGTTTTGTTATTGTTGATGTTTCATGACCATTATCAATTGCTACAATAACGTACTTATTTTCATCCCACTTTGTAACAACATCGCCCTTCCGAATTGTCTTTACAATGGTACTCTCTAATTTTTGTACTAACACTCCCAACTTTTTTTCTTGCAACGTGTCTTTTAACCCTTCCCATTCTTTTACAGAAAGAATGTACACTGTAATATTACGAGAATCTCTTTCAGATAAAGCAGCTACTTTCCCAAAAAAATCAACAACAAAATCATTGCTTGCCATTCCTCCTACTTCCATACCCATACGCTCGTTTGTTCTTTTATCGTACCAATGTCCAAAATAATAACTTAGTATCATTTGCAATATATAAATAATAAAGACGGTATAAAATGATCGTGAATCCAGTTTTGCAATTACATCCTGAAGTGCAATCCATTCTGTAACTGCCACAGTATTGCCAAGCAATAATCCACTAATTTTTCCTTTATGTTTCATACTTTCCCCCTTTTATACCAATATATGTTTCTATATCAATAATGTTTTTCTACAAAATAAAAAATGTACATATGCAATGTACATTTCTGCTTAAGCTTGTATACCTTTTCTACTCTATTTCATATATATAATATATAACTTTTATAGAAAGGAGTAATCTATATGCTACAAAAAGAGAATCTATCAGATGCTATGCGTTTGCTAGCTGGTTTTCTATTATCATTAAAATTATTATTTACCTCTTTCGGGATACACTTTATTACAAACGATCAAATCGACGCTATTGTTAATGTTGTTTCATTTTTATTTATTCTATACTTTGGCTACAAAAATAACTATGTAGGAAAAAAAGGAATGGAGCAAAAGAAAATACTCAAAAAACACAACCTTCACTAAAAAAGGAACCTTTTGTACAGGTTCCTTTTTATCATTGACGCACAACAACTTCATTTGTTTGCAGTGGGCCATATGATATCTCTTTATCTTGAAATGTATATGTAGCCTGAAAGAATGTTTGTTTAAGAGCTTTATCTTTATTAGCTTTTATTTTACAACGTAGTTCCACCTTCTCATTCGGTAACAAATCATCAATTCGCCATCTAACAAGCTGGAATAAAAACTCACTTATCCCCTTATCAACTTTTAAAGAATTAGGAATATAAGCAAAGTAATCTCGAATCATATGACTTACAACAACTCTCGAAATCATTTCTACCCCTTTATTTTCCACTTCAATTCTCATAATAAGTATGTCGTTTACATCGTAGGTCAATTCATACGAAAATTGTTCTGTATACATACTACCAATTTGTAATGTAACGGCTACTTGAGGAAATTCGTTTTCGTTTTCCTTTTTCGATCCGTCAATCCACAATACTGGTTGTAGCGGTATTGAATACTTTCCTGTATCCGAAATTCGTCCCCATATTTTCATAATATATATTCACCTCATTTCAGATGTAACATACACACAATGAATTCCCCAAATTCCTAAAGCTTGCTACAAGCAATGTTTAATATTTCTCTTCCTTTTATCCTATTCGACAATATGAAGAAAAAACCATTTTTCATCTATTAACAGAAGGTGTTCTTTATGAAATTTTTTTACAATTTACTTCATTCCCTTCATAGCAATATTCGTATGGCTCACTCGTTCTCTACTCATACGAAAGAATATTTTGACGGAAGAAAAAATTTGCCTTATAGTCAAATTTGACTATAATATTCTTTATGGCATATAAGTGCACTTATGGAAAAGAAATTAACATCAACTATACATTTAAATTTTTTATCCACTGCACTCAAAATTTAATATAGTTTACTTATTTCTAAAGGAGGGTTATATTTGGAAACTCAACCATTAAAAAAAGAAGCCAACAAGACAAAATTTGTTGTTGCTGGTTTACTGCTTGGTATATTAATGGCCGCAATGGATAATACAATCGTTGCAACCGCAATGGCAACAATCGTTGGAGACCTGGGAGGATTTGATAAGTTTGTTTGGGTCACATCAGCTTATATGGTAGCAACCATGGCAGGGATGCCTATCTTCGGGAAACTTTCTGATATGTACGGGCGGAAACGTTTTTATATTGGTGGCCTCATTCTTTTCTTATTCGGTTCTGCGCTCTGCGGAACAGCTTCAAGCATTGAGCAATTAAGTATTTATAGAGCTATTCAAGGGATCGGTGGTGGTGCCCTTATGCCTATCGCCTTCACAATTATGTACGATATCTTCCCACCAGAAAAACGCGGGAAGATGACAGGACTATTCGGTGCTGTTTTCGGGACATCTAGTGTATTCGGTCCTTTATTAGGTGCTTATATTACAGACTATATAAGTTGGCATTGGGTCTTCTATATCAATATTCCATTAGGACTTATCTCCTTTTTCTTCATTACTAAATACTACAGTGAGTCTCTAGAATTTAGAAAACAAAAAATTGATTGGGCTGGTGCTATTACACTTGTCATAAGTATCGTTTGCTTAATGTTCGCATTAGAACTTGGTGGTAAGGAATATGCCTGGAATTCTACTGTAATTATTGGCTTATTTACAACAGTAGTTATTACGCTTATTATTTTCTTCTTTGTAGAACGAAAAGCAACCGAGCCTATTATTTCATTCCATCTATTTAAAAAACCTTTATTCGCAGCTAGTCAAGGAGTTGCCTTTTTCTATGGTGCCGCTTTCATTATCTGTACAGTTTATATTCCAATCTTCATTCAAGGCGTCCTTGGAGGTTCCGCCTCTAATGCTGGATTAATTTTAACACCAATGATGGTTGGTTCTGTAATTGGAAGTCAAACGGGAGGACAATTAGCTTCTCGAACAAGCTATCGTAACATTATGATGGTATCTGGTGTCTTCTTCGTTCTTGGTATTTATTTATTAAGTACTTTAACAATAGACACACCTCGTTTACTCGTAACACTATTTATGATTCTCGCTGGGCTTGGTGTTGGTTTCTCATTCTCAGTATTAAGTATGTCTTCTATTCACAAGTTGGAAATGCGGGACCGTGGTTCGGCGACATCAACAAACTCATTCTTCCGATCACTCGGTATGACTCTTGGTGTAACGATTTTTGGTACAATTCAAAATCATATTTTTACAGATAAACTAAACTCTGTATTCCCCCCTGAACTAGCAAAATTAGCTCCAAAAGGCGGAGACACAAGTTTCTTATTATCACCAGGCGCTACCGCAAAAATTCCTGCTGAAATATTAGCGGGTATTAAGGAAGCTCTCGCTACATCTATTGCGAACACATTCTTCTGGGCACTCATCCCGGCTGTACTAAGTATTATTTGTATTTTACTTATGGGAAATGAACGCCTCTTTACAGGCCCTAAAAAGAAAGAAAAACAAAAGCAAGTTAGTTAATATAAAAAAGAAGCGGCATATCCCTTTATGAAAAAGGATATGCCGTTTATAATATGTATAAAGTTTTTATATACAGGAGTTGAGACAGCATGAGCATGAAATTAGTCATTCTCGGCTTACTACTCGAAGGAGATAAACATCCATATGAAGTGCAGCATATTATGAAAGAACGACAAATGGATTGTTACATTAAATATGCTAAAGGATCACTTTATTACGCCTTCGAGCAATTAGAAAAGCAAGGGGCAATTCATATTACAAATGTAATTAGAGACACAAATCGACCTGACAAAACGATTTTTCATATAACAGAAGAAGGCAAAAAACTATTCCACACTTTACTATTAAAACAATTCGAAGCCAAAAACCAAATATATAAACCTATTTATTCAGCCTTATCTTTCGCTCACTTTAGCAATGATTACGAATTAGTTCCTATTTTAGAAAAAAAGAAAAACGATACTCTTCAATATTTACATACTATGCAAACGATATATGATTGTAATAAAGGAAAGGTTCCACGTGCACAACTATATATTTTGCAAAGTGTAATTGAGCATATTACAGTTGAATTACAATGGCTAAACACCCTCCTTAAAGATGCTATAGCAGGCCAACTTTCAGAAGTTGCTATAGATGAAGATTGAGCTATGAAAGAAGACATCCCTACTTCTTTCATAGCTCAATTTCTCTTTTCATACTGTAATATTATTCGTTACTCCAGAATATAAAAAGTCAGAATACTAAGAAATAAAAACTTTAGAATTTTCTTATTTTAAAACAGTAGACAAAATTCCAAAAATTATGTTAAAATTTGTTTCAATATCATATCGCTTGTTAAATTCCTTTCAAAAGGAAAATAGGTACACGAAAGTTTCGTTTCGTGTTTAAAAGGGAAGCTTGGTGAAACTCCAACACGGTCCCGCCACTGTAAATGCTGAGATTTCTTTTTGGTGCCACTGTGAAAACGGGAAGGTGAAAGAAATTATATGAAGCATAAGTCAGGAGACCTGCCTGTTTTAACAACACTGATAGATTCACGGATGATGATGAGGTGTTAAAACAAAAAGGAAGGCTTATTTTCTATGTCTTTGTACTTTTTGTTATAGGTATTTCCTAGTAAACGGAAATGCTTACTTTCAATTAGGGAGGAATTTAAAATGGCAATTCAAACAAGTAACTTAGGTTATCCACGTATCGGACTACAACGAGAGTGGAAAAAAACATTGGAAGCTTTTTGGTCCAATAAAATCGATGAAGAACAATTTTTAACAACAATGAAAGAAATTCGCCTTCAACACGTAAAAGTACAGCAAGAAAAAGGGATTGAACTCATTCCAATTGGCGACTTTACATATTATGATCACGTTTTGGATACTGCCTATATGCTAGGATTTATTCCATCACGTTTTTCTGAGTTTACATCTTACCTTGATGTATATTTCGCAATGGCGCGTGGCTCTAAAGATCACGTAGCTTCCGAAATGACAAAATGGTTTAACACAAACTATCACTATATCGTTCCTGAATATGAAGAGGGATTACAAATCTCTTTAAAAGATAATCGTCCACTTCGCTTATACGAAGAGGCAAAACAAGAATTAGGAGTAGATGGAAAGCCTGTTATTTTAGGACCATATACTTTCTTAAAATTAGCTAAAGGCTATACACAAGAACAATTTCCTACCATTTTAAAACAGTTAGTTGCACCTTACGTACAACTGCTTTCAGAACTACATGCAGCTGGTGCACCAGCCATTCAAGTTGATGAACCGATTTTCGCTTCTTTAACTAAAAAAGAAGTTCAACAAGCAAAAGAAATTTATGAAGCTATTCGTAAAGAAGTTCCAAATGCGACTCTTCTTTTACAAACATATTTTGATAGCGTAGAAGAAAACTATGAAGAAATTATTACATTCCCGGTATCCGGTATTGGATTAGATTTCATTCATGGTAAAGAAGGTAATCTAAATGCTATTTCAAAATATGGATTCCCAGCTGATAAAACTTTAGCTGTCGGTTGTATAGATGGCCGTAACATTTGGAGAGCTGACCTTGATGAAGTTCTTGAGTTATTTACAACGTTACAAAAACAAGTCCAAACGAAAGATATCATCGTTCAGCCTTCTTGTAGCTTATTGCATACACCAATCGATAAAACAGAAGAAACTCACTTATCGACTGAGCTGTTTGATGCGTTAGCATTTGCAAATCAAAAATTAGAAGAATTAGTTCTTATTCATTCCGCTCTCACTCAAGGTACAGAAAGCATTAGTAATGAGCTGGAAACATATCGAAACGTACATCATACAATTCGTTCATCTGCTGCACGTAACCGAGAAGATGTCAAAGCAGCACGAACAGCACTAAAAGAAGAAGATTTTTCACGTCCTCTTCCATTTGAAAAACGATACGAATTACAACAAGTTGCTCTAGAGTTACCGCTATTACCAACAACGACTATTGGTAGCTTCCCGCAAACAACTGAAGTTCGTCAAACGCGAAAAGAATGGCGTAACGGTGTTATTTCAAATGAACAATATGAACAATTTATTGAAAAAGAGACAGAAAAATGGATTCGTTACCAAGAAGAAATTGGGCTTGATGTCCTTGTACATGGTGAATTTGAAAGAACTGACATGGTCGAATATTTTGGTGAGCGCCTTGCTGGTTTCTCATTCACTAAAAACGGTTGGGTACAATCATACGGTTCCCGCTGCGTAAAACCACCTGTTATTTATGGTGATGTAGCCTTTATTAACGGCATGACTATTAAGGAAACAGTTTATGCGCAAAGCTTAACAGAGAAAGTTGTAAAAGGAATGTTAACCGGACCTGTTACAATTTTAAATTGGTCCTTCGTTCGAAATGATATTCCAAGAAAAGAAGTTTCGTATCAAATTGCACTAGCTCTTCGTCACGAAATTGAACTACTTGAATCTTCCGGAATTAGAGTAATCCAAGTCGATGAGCCCGCACTTCGTGAAGGAATGCCACTAAAAGAAAAAGATTGGGATGCTTATATTACATGGGCAGTACAATCCTTCCTTTTAGCAACTTCTTCTGTAGCAAATGAAACACAAATTCATACTCATATGTGTTACAGTAACTTCGAAGATATTGTTGACGCGATTCGCGCATTAGATGCAGATGTAATTTCTATCGAAACATCAAGAAGTCACGGAGAATTTATTGATACATTAAAACATACAACATATGAAAAAGGCATCGGCCTAGGTGTATATGATATTCATAGCCCACGTGTACCGAGTAAAGATGAAATGTATAAAATCGTAGAACAATCTTTAGAAGTATGTGATCCTAAATATTTCTGGATTAATCCTGATTGTGGTTTAAAAACGAGAAGAACAGAAGAAGTTATTCCAGCTTTAGAACATATGGTGCAAGCAGCGAAAGATGCTCGTTCCCTTTTAAAAACAAACGCATAACAAAAATGGGTTATCCTTTTCTCAGGATAACCCATTTTTTATTCTTTACTTTCAAAAAAGAATTCATATTGTATTTTATATAATTCATCATCCGTTGGCTCTTCAAGAGGAATTGCTTGTAATACAACTGTATACTCACCATTTGGAATAGGTATTTGAAATTTATTAGAAAGAATACTCGTTATAACGATACTTTCATTTTCAACTGTAAAAGGAACCGTAATCGTTCTAACTACTTCTTCTTTTTCAATATGTTTCCCTGGGGTCACTTTCACTTCACAAGTATAATCAGAAAGTGCTTCAAAAATAACAGTTCCATCTGCCTTAGCATAACCTCTTTCAAAATCTTCATCAGTCCAATCTACATAAGGCTGCTCACCGTCATAGTTCATCAACATTAATTGCGAATAAGAAATCGTTAACTCCATAGTTCCCCTTCTCCTTCATTATGAAATATACAACTACTACTTCACTTCAAATTTTACTCGCGTACCATCTGGGTATTTATCTAACTTATTCCCTACCCAAGAACCTGCTCCGCGGTTATCCGCCGGACTTATATATTCAATATGTGCTCCTTTTCCGCCTTCCTTGCACATCGCCATTGGCCATTCATCACGATCATACCCTTTTTTTGATGGATATGGTGCTAACGACAATTTCCTTCTATCTGCAGCACCACCACGATCGATTGTACAAACTTCTGAATGCCCTTCTTTTATAGCATCCGTAATATGTTTTCCTGTCTCTGGATAACGTTCTTTCGGAAATTCTAACACTTGATCATACGTATTCGTTTTCTTTACACTTGTTTCCTCTGGCACAAGTACTTCATAAACTGCTACTAAAATAGACAGAATTGCGATAATTGAAATGATAATACCTTTTAATTGCTTCATGTATACCTCCATGTTTCTACCAGTTTCTTTTCCTCCGTTATTATAACAAACTTCTCCTGTATATGTTTTCAGACATTATTTTAGTTATTCCTTGCCATTCCGCCAAAAATTTTCATTTTTTCACTAATGCTGTAGAAAACTAATAGCCTTCCGACATTCTTTTTCAAAGGAAGTCCTCATAAAAGATTGAAATGATATATACGATACTTTTTGGGGAGGAAATATGATGGAAGCTACCTATAAAACGAAAGATGTCACGAATAAAACAGGCATCCCAAAACATATAGTTCGCAAATATAGTCAACTGTTAGAAGAACATGGTTATATGATTTCCAAAACAGCTGATGCTCGTATTTATAAACTTGATGATTTAAAATTATTGAAATCTATACACGAAAGAGCTGCTACATTACAAGAAGATATTTCAGAAACGATACCGATTATTTTAAAAGAAAAAGAGGCCCCACCTGTACCAGTTATACAAGATAAGCAAGAGATACAAACGAAAGAAAAAGAAGATGGGCGTAACTTTGAGGAGTTCATGTTAAAACTTGAAATGCTAGCTCAATTAAATGAGGCAATTATTCATCAAAATTCTACTTTAATTACACAAAATCGTTTAAAGGATGAGAAACTAGACGAATTGATGCAACAAGTTTATGTAAAAGAAGGCTCTCAAGAAAAAATGCTTCAAGAGTTAGTCGATCACGCCGCTCAAACAGATGCACTGCAAAAAGAAAAGATGGACTTATTAATGAATCATATGTATAAACGAGAATCCAAACAGGAAGAAAAAATGAATAAACTTGTTAGTCAAATGTATAATAAAGACAGTAACCGTGATGCACAGCTTATGCAAGTTATTCGAGAAATTCAAGAAACAAAAAGAATGGTTGCTGCCTCAAAAGAGCAAAGCTTCTTTCAATCATTTAAAAGTTTATTTAGCCGAGCAAAACAAGAAAAAACAAATGAATAAACAATATAAAATAAAAAGTTACCTTTCATCGGTAACTTTTATTCCTTATTTTGTACAGCTGGTAATATAATAATTGCTTCAGTGCCTTTTCCACTTTCACTCTTATATTCCAATGTACCATTATGCGCTTGTAAAATACTAAATGTTACCATAAGTCCTAATCCTGTCCCTTTTTCTTTTAAAGAATAATATGGTTGCCCAAGCCTTGCTAACTGTTCATTCGTCATACCAACACCACTATCTTTAACTCTTATTATGATTGTTTCGTCTTTTTGAATAGCTGTTACTTTTAAATATCCTTTATTTCCTTGAATTGCTTCAATACCATTTTTAACAACATTCATAATAGCTTGCTTCAATTTTGTCTTATCACCAATCGTATAAAGACTTTCTGAAATTTCAACTTGTAAATATACACCTTGCATCGCTGCAAATGACGACATGAGAGTGGTCATTTCTATTAATTGGGCTGATAAACAAATGTGTTCTTTTTTCTCAATTTGCGGCCTTGCTAAATTTAAGTAATCTGAAATAATTTGTTCCGCCCGATCCAATTCAGCTAATACGAGACGCATATAATCCTTATTCTTCACATCTTCCGTACTTTCTAGCAATTGGATAAATCCACGAACAACAGTTAGTGGATTTCGAACTTCATGTGCCACACTTGCTGCTAACTCACTTACAATATTAAGCTTTTCTGATTTTTGCATCTCTGTACGTAGCAATGCATTTTCGTTTAAATATTCAGTTAAATACACCTGAAATACCATTGTCATGACCATGATAAGCGAGGCAAATATAAATCCGCTATATATTTGCGAAATATACGGTGTAAATCCTGTTTCCAAAAGAACATTAATCATGCCTAATACTAAAGAAACAAGCACATAAAATGATGAAATCATAAATGCTAAAATTAATTTCTTATCCCTTGAAAAAAGAGACCATTTCTTTGATAAAAATAGCGGAACTATCAATAAAAATATTACTTCTAAAACTGGAAGAAAGCTCATTCCCTTTAGTAACCATTCATATGCAACAAAAATAACCGCTGGGATTAAACCAACAATCCCACCATATAAAAAACCACTGACAATTGGAATGGGGTGAAAGTTATACCCACACACATTGCCAAAACAAATAGAGTATGTCATGGAGAGAACGAGCGTAACGCTAGATAAAAACATAATAAAGTAACGATTTGGCTTCGGAGGCATTTCTTGATAGCGATTTAAACGAATCGCTTCATATAAAAATAGTGGCAAAATTATGATGGCAATTTGAATCAATAAATCACGGATAAGCTCCATAACCTCTCATCCCCTATATGTATTTTGATATGATTATATCATTTTATAGGTGTATTTGTTTTAAAATTTTGATTTTTCTTAACATATTTGTTAATTCTTTGTTAACAACTCATAATAATTGTTACAGATTTTCGAAATGATTGTAAACCCTGTACCAAATTTCCTTCGTGCAGTATACAATGAATACGGATTACAAAGAAAATATAAAAATACTTTTTTAGACGGACAACTATAGCAAAATACAGCATATAATCCATACTATCTATGTTTACAAATAAGTGATCATTACTTTAGTAGGAGGAAGATAAATATGGCGGGTACTACGCTTGTTTTAAAAGAAGAAAATTTGGTTGTTCTAGAAAATGTTGAAAAATCAGTATATGAAGAGTTACAGCATAAAGCGGGAGATGAAAACTGCACATGTGCTGTGAACCAATCAGTCGTTCACCTTGGCAAGGTATCCTCTGTACTCTGGAATGAAGATGAAATAGATTGGGAATACGGATATTAAAAAGTCGCTTATAGCGGCTTTTTTTCTCTTTTCTCTCTCTTTCTAAATAACATATACAAAGCGTAATCATAGAAAATATGATAAAATGAACTTAATTTTCAAACGGAAGAAAGGGAGATACAATGGAACAATTCATTAACCCTAGAGTGAAGGACATCCAAATTTCTGGAATCCGTCAATTCTCTAACATGATTCAAAACTATGATAATTTGATTTCTTTAACAATTGGACAACCCGATTTCCCTACACCTTCTCTCGTAAAAGAAGCGGCAAAACGGGCGATTACAGAAAACTATACAAGCTATACACATAACGCTGGTTTACTAGAATTACGTAAGGCAGCTTGTAACTTTGTAAAAGATAACTACGATTTACATTACTCACCTGAAAACGAAACCATCGTTACAATCGGTGCTAGCGAAGCAATTGATGTTGCATTCCGAACGATTTTAGAGCCAGGAACAGCAGTAATTTTACCTGCTCCTATTTATCCAGGTTACGAACCCATTATTCGATTATGCGGTGCAACGCCTGTTTTTGTAGATGTTCGTGAAACTGGATTTCGTTTAACAGCTGAAGCGCTTAAAAATGCTATTACAGAAAAAACAAGATGTATCGTACTACCGTATCCTTCTAATCCAACTGGTGTAACTTTATCAACAGAAGAGCTAAAAGATATTGTAGATGTTTTAAAAGATAAAAATATTTTCGTCCTTTCAGATGAAATTTATAGCGAGCTTGTATATGAACAAAAGCATACATCTATCGCTCATTTCCCAGAAATGCGTGAAAAGACAATTGTCATTAACGGTTTATCTAAATCACATTCTATGACTGGCTGGCGTGTTGGACTTTTATTTGCACCAAGCTATTTAGCAGGACACATATTAAAAGTTCATCAATACAATGTAACGTGTGCTACTTCAATCGCTCAATACGCTGCAATTGAAGCATTAACAGCAGCTAAAGACGCACCAAAAATGATGCGCCACCAATATAAAAAACGCCGTGATTACGTATATAATAGACTCACTCAAATGGGATTAACAGTTGAAAAGCCAACAGGTGCATTTTACTTATTCCCATATGTTGGTCATTTGACATCTTCATCATTTGATTTTGCACTTGATCTTGTCAAAGAAGCGGGACTAGCTGTAGTTCCTGGAACAGCATTCTCTGAATACGGTGAAGGCTACCTTCGCTTGTCCTATGCGTATAGTATCGAAACTTTAAAAGAAGGCTGCGACCGATTAGAAGCCTTTCTAATGAAAAAAGCTAAGAGTTAAACTCTTAGCTTTTTTCAGAGTGTTGGGAAACCCTTTAGGGTTCCCAACACTCTGGAATCTTTTTTGATTTTAGCGAATAAAAACAACATAAAATAATAGAATTTTAAAAAATAGCCCTCCACCTGACCCTTTTTGGTCAGGTGGAGGGCTATTTTTTTCATGTTTTGACAAGCTGCGGTGAGATAAGCTTGCATTTGGACAGACTTCAGCCCTCGAAACCGGGCATAGCGGTAGCCATGTAGTTCTTTGGCGTCTGCAAAGCTTCGCTCTATAGTGGAACAGCGTACTTTATACAACCTTTTCCCTGTAGCTGTTAGCTTGTTTTTTCTAGCAATATCCTTATATTTCTCCCACACATGATGAGTGATAACTTTTTGTTTTTGTTTCTTTGAAAAGCACACCTCACGTAACGGACAAACAGCGCAGTCTTCTGGATTCGATTTGTATTGACGGTATCCTTCACGATCAGTTGTTACATATTCTAGAATACATCCCATCGGACAAGCGAAAACATTCATTTCTTCTACATATTTAAATTGGCTTTTCGGTACTTCTTTATTCCGTTTTCCAAATCGGCGATACCCCATCACCATAAATATATTCCGTTCTGATAGTTTCTTACAGATATATCCTGTAAAATAGCCAGCATCAAGGGCAACAGCTTCTACTTTGAAGTCGAATTTATCAATCTGAGCTTGGAGGCGTGCTAAATACGGCTCGGAATCTGCCATATTTCCAGCCGTTACATAGGTATCTGTAATAATATTGTACTTCGCATCAGTCGTACGATGATCCAAGAAATGAAAACCATTTGGTTTTCCATCTCTCATTAAAAATCCACTATCTGGATCCGTTGTACTTATACGAGTTTTTTTGGTAGGGGTATCACTTTCCTTTCTAGGTTTTAATTCTTTTTTCCATGTACCTCACGATCTTCGATTACCGCAGCTTCTAGCTCGTCTATATAAAACTTTGCTTTTTCTTTTTTATATTTATGTACAAATTTATTTTTATTGGCATTGGCCTTAATATGTGTAGAATCTGTCATCAGTGCACGTCCTCCTACCATCCGGTGCTCCGTCGCTTGTCTCACAATCTCATCAAAAATTTCTTCGAAAATATTTGTATGAATAAAACGAGTACGACGATTCCAACTGATTGTAGAGTGATCCGGAATAGTATCCGATAGAGAAAACCCTAAAAACCAACGGTAGGCAATATTCGTTTTAATTTCCTTTTCCAATTGACGCTCAGAACGAATACCGTAAAAATATCCAATAAACATCATCTTAAATAAAACAATAGGATGAATGGACGGGCGTCCATTGTTTTCACAGTAATAAGGGCGTAACTTCTCTTCAATAAAATCAAAACTAATTGTCGCTTCAATTGCACGAAGGAAATGATCTTGTGGAACCAACTCTTCTACAGAAACAGATACACGCTCATCACGATGATTTTTTAAAGCACCCATCATAAAAAATCTCTCCTTTTCCTCTTTTTTATCAGTGTTGACACATAAAAAGAGGTTCAGACACAAAAACAGGCTGTGGAGAAGACTTTCTCCACAGCCTGAAAAAAGCTAAGAGTTAAACTCTTAGCTTTTTTATGCATAATGATCACAAGTTTGACGTTTTAGTAATTTATGAGGAATAATGATACACTTTGCAGTGGATTCTGCATTCTCTACTTTATCAACTAAAGCTTTTGCCGCCTCATATCCTAGCTGATAAATATTCACATCAACTGTCGAAAGTGGAGGGCTCGCAATTTCCGATAATAAAGCATTATTAAAGCTTACAATAGAAACATCTTTCGGTACAACAAATCCTTTTTTAGAAAGAGCACTTAACACACCAAGTCCAATTAAGTCATCCGTTGCCATAATTGCCGTTGGCGGTTGCTGCAGTCCCATTAATTCCTCAACAGCTTGTTGACCACTTTCCCTCGAAAAATCAAAATGTAAAATATATTCTTTTGGTAATACAATGTCTGCTAATTTCAAGGCATCACTCATACCAGCTAAACGATCTCTCGTTACAAGTAAATCTGATCCACCACCAATGAACGCGATTTGTTTATGCCCTAATGAAATTAAATATTCTGCCACTTCTCTTGCAGCTGTATAATTGTCATTATCTACATATGTAATTTCATCTTTTCGATCATATGGTTTTCCTATTAAAACAAACGGGAAATTTTGTTCATGTAAATATTGAATAATCCGATCATTCTCCCTTGAATATAAAAGAATAATGCCACCAATTTGGCGTCCTTGTACCATCTTTACGACACCATTAAAAATTTCTTCTTCCGTTTCACCTGTCGACATGTAAAGCGCATAACCTTCTACGTGTGCAAATGAACTAATCCCTCTTATAACTTCTGGGAAAAATGGATTTTGAAAAGCTTTACTTGCAGAACTTGGCATAACAAGACCAAGTGTTTTCGTCGTTTGGTTCGCAAGATTTCTCGCATTTAAATTGGGATGATACCCTAATTCACTCATCACTTTCCTAACACGGCGCTTTGTCTTTTCACTTATACTTGGATTATCAGCAATTACACGAGAAACTGTTGATGGTGCAACATTCGCTTGCTTCGCCACATCTTTAATTGTAACTGTCATAAAAATCCCCCTCCTCTCATTTCTCTGCCATTTTTCATATATTTTATCTCGCACTCATTGCAAGTCATAAACTTTCATTTCTTATATCTTGCAAAACTAATCCTATTCTCCCTCTTCATGTATTGTAAGGGATATAGCTATTTTTTCCTATACTATAATATACTATTTATTTCACTTCTTTTCACATGTGATGTCAAATCTCTTTTCATCTCCCTATAAACTTATTTATAGGGAGATGAAAAGAAAAATGGGACGTAATGTCCCATTTTTCATCCTTTTGTACCTCCAGCTGTTAAACCAGAAATAAAGTATTTTTGTAGTGATAGGAATAAAATTGAAATTGGGATCGCAATTAACACAGAACCCGCTGCAAACGTTGTAAATTCATTACCGAATTTCTTCGCAACCATTTCATATAATCCAACTGCTAAAGTATAATTTTCTGGTGTTCGCAAAATAATACTCGCTAAAATGAAATCTGTAAATGGACCAATGAAAGTAAATAACGCTACAACCGCTACGATTGGCTTTGCAAGTGGCATAATGATTTGCCAAAAAATACGAAAATGCCCTGCTCCATCCATTCGAGCTGATTCATCTAGTTCTTTCGGAATCGTATCAAAATACCCTTTCATAAGCCATGTATTCATCGGAATAGCCCCGCCTACATAAATTAAAATTAATGCAAGGTGTGTATCAATTAATCCTGTTAATTGAGCTAATACGTATAAAGCAATTAACGCTGCAAAGTTTGGAATCATTTGCAGAATTAAAAATGTTAATAAACCATTTTTTCTTCCAACAAAACGATATCTCGAAAATGCATAAGCAGTAAAGCTAATTGCTAACACTGAGAAAATCATCGTTAAAACACTTACTTTTAATGTGTTTTTATACCATAGTAAGTAATTACTATTCTCTAGATCTAATAACTTACGATAATGATCTAACGTTGCATTTTGTGGAATAATACTTGATCCAGATAAACTATCACCCGGATTAAACGATGAGCCAATAATCCATAATAACGGATAGAAAATGATGGCACACATTACGAAAATAACTAAATAACTTAATGAGAGACGTAACATCTTCTGTCTTTTAATATTCATTTACATCATATCCTCTTCTTGGAATGATTTTGTTCTCTTAAATTGCCATAACGCAACTGTAATAACGATTAACGATAATATCATTGTAAGAGCTGCTGCTTTTCCGTACTGCGCTGAAGTCATCGTTAACTTATAAATCCATGAAATTAAAATATCCGTTCCACCTGCGTCTTGTCCAGCTACAGCAGGACCTCCACCGTTAAATAGATAGATGATACTAAAGTTATTAAAGTTAAACGTATATTGCGTAATTAATATTGGTGCTGTTGCATATAACACAAGTGGCAATGTAATTTTACGAAACTGTTGCCAAGCTGTCGCTCCATCTACTGTAGCCGCTTCATATAATTCTCCCGGAATCGATTGCAGTATACCCGTTGTCATCGCAAAGATAAACGGGAACCCAAGCCACGTTTGAATCATAATTAAAGCAATCTTCGCCCAAAATGGATCTGTCATCCAAGCAATTTTTTCAATTCCGAATAAAGCTAATACTTGATTGTTAATCGCTCCGAATGTTTCATTAAACATACCAGAGAAAACAAGAATAGATACGAATGCTGGAACCGCCCACGGTAAAATGAAGATTGTTCGAATAATTGCCTTTCCTTTAATACCGGGCTGATTTACGATAATCGCTAAGAAAATACCAAGCGCAACTTGTAATGTTGTTGCAACGAATGTCCAAATGACAGTCCAAGAGAATACACTTACAAATGTCTCTCTCCACATCGGTAAAGTGAAAATATCAATAAAGTTTTTAAAGCCCACCCAATCTACTAATTTTGCTGGAGGAGAATGATATAAATCATAGTTTGTAAATCCAATTAAAATTACGAAGATGATTGGAAATACGACAACAAAGATAAGTAGTAGAAAACCTGGTGAAACCATTAAATAAGGAAAACCTTGATCTAACAAATTACGGTATTGCTCTTTTACAGAATTTAACGGTGTTCCGATATCACGTTTCTTTCCATTTTGGTATGCATCGTATAAGTTAAATGCATATATGCCGAGCCCAAAAGCGATAACGATAAGGGCCAAGATTCCTTCTACTAATAGAAAGACAGAATGGTCACGTGGAACTTCTGTACCAAGCGTTACAATACCCCATAATCCCATATTTAATAAATCAGCAAAGGCTACAATAAATGAACCTGTTAATACTAGAAAAATAAGACCTTTTACAAATTGTTTATTATACATTTGGCCCACGCCTGGAATGATTGATAACATGGTTGCCATTTTTCTATGCTTTGAATGGTTTAACCCATTTGCTGGTTCCATAGATGTTTGCATGTTCCTTCCCCCTTTTTTCTTCCTACATGGAAGGGAGAGAATTCGTGCCTCTCATATTCGAGGCACGAATTTCACCTTATTTTTTCTTGTTATGATTTGCCTCAATATTACCTTTAATTTGTTTCACTGCACTATCAAGCGCCGCTTTTGGTGCCTCTTTATCTGTAACAACTAATTGAAGCGCATCTCCAGCTGGTTTCCAAACTTCTTGCATTTCTGGAATGTTTGGCATTGGAATTCCATTTTCAGATTGCGTTGCAACTGCTTTTGCAGCTTCGTTATCTTTAATAATTGGATCTTCCATTACTGATTTTACTGGAGGAATTTCTTTTGTTTTCTCAAATCGAATTTTTGCGTTTTCTTCATTTGTTACCCACTCAGTGAATTTTGTAGCTAAATCATTTTGTTTAGAGAAACTTGTTACATGCCATCCTTTAACCCCAACAAACGTTTTCATTGGTTGACCATTTGGTAATTTCGGCATTGGAGCAACGCCATAATCAATCCCGTTCTTTTCCATTGCTTGGAACGCCCATGGGCCATTCATGATAGAAGCTGCTTTTCCTTCATTGAATAGTCCATCAGCAGCAGGCCCACCTGATTCACCGATAATACCTTTTGGGAATAATTTTTCCTTGTACCATTTTTGAAGATATTCAGCACCTTGTACTGCTCCGCTATTATTTAATCCAACATCACTTGCATTTGGTTTTCCATCTTTTTCACCAAATACATAACCGCCCATACCTGCCATGAATGCATTAGCAAAGTAGAAGTTATCTCCTAATGCTAAAAATCCGTACTTGCCATCTTTCGTAAATTCTTTTGAGAAGTTAAACAGCTCGTCCATCGTTTCTGGCGCTTTTGGCATTAGTTTTTTATTGTAAATAAAGACTGGTGTCTCAATTGCTTTTGGTAAACCATATAATTTTCCATTATATGTCTGTGCTTCTATTGATGAATTAGTAAATTTACTCTTTACAGCATCATCTGCTTTCACTTCAGAAAGTAAACCTTCTGTTACTGCATTTCCGATTTGATCGTGTGGCAATGTTACAACATCTGGTCCAGTCCCCGCTGGTCCATCAAGGCGTAACTTCTTCACTTGATCTGTCATTTGCATTTCAACAACTTTTACTTTTACTTTATATTTTTCCTCAAAGCTTTTCACTGCTGGTTCTAAACCAACACCTTTTTTATCATCTTCCCAAACAAGAAGATCATAGTCTTTTTTCGCTTTACTTTCCTCTTTTTTCCCTGAATCTTTCGGTCCACATGCAGATAACATACCAATAGATAATGCTGAAACCGTTAATAATGATAATGCTTTCTTCATCCCAAAAACCTCCCTAAATTGTCTATGTACCTCAGTAACTGAAAACGTTTGCATTTAATAGTTTAATTGAAGCGCAAACAATATCTCAATCTATGAAAACGTTTGCGCTATTTGTCTATCATTATACATTCTTTTATTCATTTTGCAAATATTAATTTAAAAATTATGTCATTATACTCTTTATACATTGACTTTATATGAAATGAATACTACTCTTATAAGCAATATTAAAGCTACGAGAAAGGCAATCGTTTGCAATATAGGCTTTATTATTACACTTAAGGGAATACTATGTATAGAGATATTGAAGGGGGATTTTCTATATGTTTAAAGAAGCTATTTATCATAGGCCGAAAGATAATTATGCATACGCTTATGATGAACAAACAATTCACATCCGAGTACGTACTAAGAGAGATGATATTCAAAGCGCCGATCTTATTTACGGTGATCCTTACGAATGGAAAGACGGGAAATGGATATCAGCAAGTACACCCATGAAAAAAACGGGTTCTACTGCATTATTTGATTATTGGTCCATTTCAATCGAACCAAAATTTAAGCGCTTACGTTATGGGTTTGAATTAAAATCTGAAACAGACACTCTTATTTATGCAGAGCGAGGATTCTTTTCTAGCATTCCAAATGATGATGTTGGTAACTTTTTCTGTTTTCCATTTATTCATGCAGATGATGTATTCAAAGCACCATCTTGGATTAAAGACACCATTTGGTATCAGATTTTCCCTGAGCGATTCGCTAATGGCGATAGTACGCTGAATCCAGAAAACACCCTTCCTTGGGGAAGTGCGAATCCAACTCCAACTAATTTTTTCGGCGGAGATTTTTCTGGTGTTATTCAAAACCTTGATTACCTTGTTAAGCTTGGCATTTCCGGAATATATTTCACACCTATTTTCAAAGCTCATTCAAACCATAAATATGACACAATTGACTATATGGAAATTGACCCACAATTTGGGACGAAAGAAACTTTTAAAGAGCTCGTTGAAGAATGTCATAAGCACGGTATAAAAGTAATGCTCGATGCTGTGTTTAATCATAGTGGATACTTTTTCGAGAAATTTCAAGACGTACTAGAGAATGGTGAGAAGTCCGCATATAAAGAGTGGTTCCACATTCATGAATTTCCGATTATAACCGAACCACTTCCAAATTATGATACTTTCGCCTTTACACCGTATATGCCTAAATTAAATACAGCTCATCCAGATGTAAAAGAATACTTACTTGAAGTAGGACGTTATTGGGTACGAGAATTCAATATAGATGGCTGGCGCCTTGATGTCGCCAATGAAGTCGATCACAACTTTTGGAGAGAATTCCGAACTGAAATAAAGACACTAAATCCTGAAGTATATATTTTGGGAGAAATTTGGCACGATGCCCTTCCGTGGCTACAAGGCGATCAATTTGATGCTGTCATGAGCTATCCTGTTACAAACGCTCTACTTTCTTACTTTGCTAACGATTCCATTAAAGCAAGTGAATTCATGAAGCAAATTACAGAATCTCTACATTCCTACTCTATGAATGTAAATGAAGCAGCATTTCATTTATTAGATAGCCATGATACTCCAAGAATTTTAACAACATGCAACGGAGATAAAAATAAGTTGAAATTGCTCTATGTATTCCATCTTTCTTTCATCGGCTCTCCTTGTATTTATTACGGAGATGAAATTGGTATGGATGGCGGCATGGACCCTGATTGCCGTAAATGTATGATTTGGGATACTAAAGAACAAGATCATGCATTATTTACCCATATACAAACATTGATTTTATTACGGAAACAACATAAAGCATTTGGAGGACATGGTACTTTTCAATTCATCGAAGCAAATGATGAACATAATTATATTTCTTATACGAAAACATATGAGGATGAAACTATCTTTTTCGTTTTAAACCCTACTAATAGTGAAGTTACAGTTTCACTCCCTCTTCATGTTACTGGTAAGAAAATAATTAACATTTATACAAACGAAGAATTTTCAGCAGAAGCAAGTGTATTACAAGTTACACTTCCTCCATATGGATTCTCCATATTAAAATGGTAACCCAAAAAATCCTTATGCCAAGGTGGCATAAGGATTTTTCTTATTTCAATTTGAATACCATCGCTTCATACGGACGTAATGTAATGTTATCTATCAATCCGATTTCTACATCGTAATTGTGTATGAATAATTCTGATTCACTATAACTAATATCCTCAGGCATTTCAAATACACTTTCATCCGCAGTAAAGTTTGCAATAACAAGTAGTTTTTCGTCTCCATATGTTCTTACATAAGCAAAAATAGAAGGATTATTCTCTAATATTAAATCATATGATCCATATACAACTATTTCATTATTTTTGCGTAGTTCAATTAATTTCTTATAGTAATAAAAAATTGAACCTTCATCTTGGATTGCTTGTTTCACATTAATCTCTTTATAGTTAGGATTTACAGTAATCCAAGGTTCACCTTTTGTAAATCCAGCGTGATTCTGATCATTCCACTGCATCGGAGTTCTAGCATTATCACGACCCTTTATATAAATAGATTCCATTACTTTTTCTATATCTTCACCATGGTCTATCACTTTTTCTTTATACATATTTAACGTTTCAATATCTCGATATTCATCAATTGACTCAAATCGGACGTTCGTCATTCCGATTTCCTCTCCTTGATAAATATATGGCGTTCCTTTCATCATATGAAGAACTGTCGCTAACATTTTTGCTGATTCAATGCGATACATTCCATCATTACCAAAACGAGATACAACGCGAGGCTGATCATGATTATTCCAATAAAGGCTATTCCATCCGGTATGCTCTAATGCTTTTTGCCACTTTGTTAAATTCTCTTTTAAAGTAAGAAGTGAGCATGGTTTTACATCCCACTTTCCACCTTCTCCTGAATCTAAATCCATATGTTCAAATTGGAATACCATTTGCAATTCTTTTCGTTCTTCTCCAGTATACAATTTCGCTTCTTCTGTCGTTACACCAGGCATTTCACCAACCGTCATAATATCATAATGCGATAATACTTCCTCATTCATTTCATGTAAATATTTATGAATGTTTGGACCGTTCATAAAATGCTTATGACCTGAAACATACCCCTCTGCTTCTGTTTCAACAGCTGGTAATCCCTCTTCTTTAGAAATAAAATTAATAACATCCATACGGAAACCATCAATTCCTTTTTCTAACCAAAACTTCATCATTTCATAAACATCTTGTCTTACCTTTTCATTATCCCAATTTAAATCTGGCTGTTTTTTAGAAAACAGATGTAAATAATATTCATCTGTCATTTCATCATACTGCCATGCAGATCCACTAAAAGCAGCTCCCCAGTTGTTCGGTTCTTTTCCTTCTTTTCCAGGGCGCCATATATAGTAATCTCTATATTTATTATCTTTTGATTTACGTGATTCAATAAACCAATTATGTTCATCAGATGTATGATTAACAACTAAATCCATCATCAATTTCATATTACGTTCATGCATTTCATGTAATAGCTCATCCCAATCTTCCATTGTTCCGAACTCGTTCATAATTTTACAATAATCGCTTATATCATAACCATTATCATCATTTGGAGATTCATAGACTGGTGATAACCAAATCACATCAATCCCTAACTCTTTTAAGTAATCTAGCTTTGAAATAATCCCTTGAAGATCTCCTATACCATCACCATTACTATCCATAAAGCTACGAGGATAAATTTGATATACTACACTTTCTTTCCACCATTGTTTTTCCATTATGCTACCCCATTTCATTCATCATTCATTTTTCTCTTTTTTAAGGCGCAAACGTTTTCATTAATGAATGATAACAGATTCTATCTCAATTTAAAATAGCGCTTACAATTTTTATTGTTCTTTTTCTAAGAAAACATGCGAAAATCACTAATAACTCTCCAATATATGAAAACGTTTTATTTTTTTATTTATTTTTTGAATCTATTCGTTTATAATGAACTCAAAGAAAACGTTTGCATAATTATTTCTAGGGGGAAATACCATGGCAGAACTTAAATTAGAAAACATTTATAAGATATATGATAATAACGTAACAGCTGTAACTGATTTTAATTTACACATTCAAGATAAAGAATTTATCGTATTTGTCGGTCCTTCTGGATGCGGAAAATCTACAACGTTACGAATGGTAGCTGGACTCGAAGATATTTCAAAAGGCGAGTTTTCAATTGATGGTAAACTAATGAATGATGTTCCTCCAAAAGATCGAGATATCGCAATGGTATTCCAAAACTACGCTCTTTATCCACATATGAGTGTATATGATAATATGGCATTTGGATTAAAACTTCGAAAAATACCAAAAGATGAAATCGATCGTCGTGTAAAAGATGCAGCAAAAATTTTAGGACTTGAACAATATTTAGATAGAAAACCGAAAGCATTATCAGGTGGACAGCGCCAACGTGTTGCGTTAGGTAGAGCAATCGTTCGAGATGCAAAAGTTTTCTTAATGGACGAGCCATTATCAAACTTAGATGCTAAACTCCGTGTTGCAATGCGCTCAGAAATTTCTAAGCTACATCATCGCCTTGGAACAACAACAATTTATGTAACACATGATCAAACAGAAGCAATGACTATGGCTTCGCGTCTTGTCGTTATGAAGGATGGAAAAATCCAACAAATTGGAACTCCAAAAGAAGTATATGAAACACCAGAAAACATCTTCGTGGGTGGATTTATCGGCTCACCAGCTATGAACTTCTTCCGTGGTAAATTGACTGAAACCGATTTCGTTATAGACAATACTATAAAAATTAAAGTATCTGAAGGAAAAATGAAGATGCTACGTGAACAAGGCTATGTAAATAAGGAAATTGTTTTAGGTATTCGTCCAGAGGACATTCATGATGAACTACTATTTTTAGAAGCTTCACAATCTACTGCCTTCACAACAAAAATTGAAGTCGCTGAGTTATTAGGTGCTGAATCCATTTTATATATGAAACTTGGGAATCAAGATTTTGCGGCACGTGTAGATGCAAGACATACGTTTTCACCTGGTGACCAAATTAAATTAGCATTTGATATGAATAAAGCGCATTTCTTTGATAACCAAACTGAACAACGTATTCGCTAAAAAATTTATCTTTACTATACACATATAAAAAACCGTCCACATATATTGAGGGCGGTTTTCATTATTATACTAGGGCTTCTACTGTATGAAATGATTGTCCTTTCGTGCCAATAATACCGAAAATCGGTAAATCACTAAGCACCACTTCTTCTTGCTGTTTCATAAAAGATGACGTTAATTGTTTTATCTCTATCCAAACGTCATTAATACAAAGTACATTGGAATCGTTCTCTTGTTGGCGAGAAAAAATAGAATCTATTTTATATAAACCAGCATTTTGAAAAAGCATGTCAATGCGACTGAATGCATTCAAAGTAATGCTAATAACGCGTTGCCAATCTCCTTGCTTTTCCATATCATAGAATACAAAAAGGGCTTCTCCGCCTAGATTCGTAATTTCCTCCACTGTTGCTTGTCCACTCTCTTGATCAATGTCCGTCACAATAACTTTTGCGCCTTGTTTAGCCAACAAAAGAGCTGTATTACGTCCAATACCGATGCCACCGCCAGTTACGATAGCAACTTTTCCTGCAAGCTTCATTTTCATTACCCCTTCTATAAGTCTTACCGTCATTCAGTATACTCCTTTATGAGATTATTCTGCAAGCAAGAAAAATTGCCATTCGATTTGTAAACGTTTACTTTTTATCCTTCTTTTTTCTTACTCTTACGCTGATCAAGAACTAGACCGATAAAAATGAGAATGCCCCAAAAAATTATGCTACCTCCTGTCATCTCAACTTCCCCCTTATTATATAAAGTAAAACTTTAATCAGCCCCAAATGGTGAGATAAAGATATTATTTTTAATTATTATACTATTATCTTAATTTTCAATCTATTATAAATAGAAATGACACATTTTAGTTTTTCCTTACTGTAAATATTCACAATATACTTATAAAATAAAAAAAGACCCTTTTATATATAAAAGGGTCTTTTCAGGCTGTGGAGAAAGTCTTCTCCACAGCCTGTTTTTGTGTCTGAACCTCTTTTTATGTGTCAACACTGATAAAAAAGAGGAAAAGGAGAGATTTTTTATGATGGGTGCTTTAAAAAATCATCGTGATGAGCGTGTATCTGTTTCTGTAGAAGAGTTGGTTCCACAAGATCATTTCCTTCGTGCAATTGAAGCGACAATTAGTTTTGATTTTATTGAAGAGAAGTTACGCCCTTATTACTGTGAAAACAATGGACGCCCGTCCATTCATCCTATTGTTTTATTTAAGATGATGTTTATTGGATATTTTTACGGTATTCGTTCTGAGCGTCAATTGGAAAAGGAAATTAAAACGAATATTGCCTACCGTTGGTTTTTAGGGTTTTCTCTATCGGATACTATTCCGGATCACTCTACAATCAGTTGGAATCGTCGTACTCGTTTTATTCATACAAATATTTTCGAAGAAATTTTTGATGAGATTGTGAGACAAGCGACGGAGCACCGGATGGTAGGAGGACGTGCACTGATGACAGATTCTACACATATTAAGGCCAATGCCAATAAAAATAAATTTGTACATAAATATAAAAAAGAAAAAGCAAAGTTTTATATAGACGAGCTAGAAGCTGCGGTAATCGAAGATCGTGAGGTACATGGAAAAAAGAATTAAAACCTAGAAAGGAAAGTGATACCCCTACCAAAAAAACTCGTATAAGTACAACGGATCCAGATAGTGGATTTTTAATGAGAGATGGAAAACCAAATGGTTTTCATTTCTTGGATCATCGTACGACTGATGCGAAGTACAATATTATTACAGATACCTATGTAACGGCTGGAAATATGGCAGATTCCGAGCCGTATTTAGCACGCCTCCAAGCTCAGATTGATAAATTCGACTTCAAAGTAGAAGCTGTTGCCCTTGATGCTGGCTATTTTACAGGATATATCTGTAAGAAACTATCAGAACGGAATATATTTATGGTGATGGGGTATCGCCGATTTGGAAAACGGAATAAAGAAGTACCGAAAAGCCAATTTAAATATGTAGAAGAAATGAATGTTTTCGCTTGTCCGATGGGATGTATTCTAGAATATGTAACAACTGATCGTGAAGGATACCGTCAATACAAATCGAATCCAGAAGACTGCGCTGTTTGTCCGTTACGTGAGGTGTGCTTTTCAAAGAAACAAAAACAAAAAGTTATCACTCATCATGTGTGGGAGAAATATAAGGATATTGCTAGAAAAAACAAGCTAACAGCTACAGGGAAAAGGTTGTATAAAGTACGCTGTTCCACTATAGAGCGAAGCTTTGCAGACGCCAAAGAACTACATGGCTACCGCTATGCCCGGTTTCGAGGGCTGAAGTCTGTCCAAATGCAAGCTTATCTCACCGCAGCTTGTCAAAACATGAAAAAAATAGCCCTCCACCTGACCAAAAAGGGTCAGGTGGAGGGCTATTTTTTAAAATTCTATTATTTTATGTTGTTTTTATTCGCTAAAATCAAAAAAGATTCCAGAGTGTTGGGAACCCTAAAGGGTTTCCCAACACTCTGAAAAGACCCTTTTATATATAAAAGGGTCTTTTTTTATTTTATTATACAAGACTTATTATTTTCGTCTTTGTAATTAAGTCCTGAAAACCGCAATTGTCTTTGCGGAACAACATCATATATACGTTACATATTAATGGAATTCCTAATAGCAATACGTTCGGTAATAACACTACAAAAAATCTTATAATTAATGTTTGCAACGTTAGCTTTTCACTCTTCAATGAAATTAATTTTATTCTCGTTACCTTTTTGCCAAGTGTAACACCGTTCCAAATAAAGGGTAATACAATAAAATATATCGCCATTAATATGAAAACTACTGCGAAATCATATCTAAAATCACCTAAGCTTATATTAAAGCGCTTAAACATAGCACTATAGTTTCCGGTCATAATAGCTACTACTGCACCATACATAACCGAGATTAAAAACATGTCAATTAGGGAAGCACCTATGCGATTCATTACAAGCGCTGGACGATGCATCTTTAACTTCATTTTATGTCGACTCCTTCATATCCTTCTTTACCCGTCTCATCGTACCACTTCTAAAAAACATTGTAAACTAGCGTTTCTCTTACTTTTCTTGTACAATTTGTTACAATAGCATTATAAAGGAGGTTCCCATATTGAAAAAATGGATAATCCTATTCGTCGCCTTCCTATTAACTGGTTGTGCAGGAAACACAAGTCACTTAACTTATACGGTTAACGATGAATACGAACTCATACGTACTTCTGGAAATGCATTTGAACTTTTCCCCTCGCAAGATGCTGTATATGCCACACAATACATCCCTGCAAAAATTACAGACATTGCTTGGGATGATAAATACATTATTGCAAAACAAACTGAGGAAAAATCAGATCCAAATAACCCTGACGCAGCAATTGCAAATAAAAAAAGTGAACATTATTGGATTATTGATGTAAAGCACAATAAACGTTTCGGTCCCTACAATGAAAAGCAATTTAATGAACAAAAAGATGCGTTTAAAATTAAGGTGCCTTTTCAAAATGTAGATTCATACATAAAAGAAATAAAAAAACAGTCAGCATAATATTTGTATGCTGACTGTTTTGTCTTACATTATTTTAGTGAGATGTTAAACGTTTGTGGCTCTTTTACAACATCTTGTGTTTCTGAATCTCCTGCAAGTAAATCATCAGTTGTAAACTGAATATCCTTTACCTTGTCTTTTCCATCGTCAAGTATTAAACCAATAATACCATCTCTTATTTCACCAGGCTTATAGTCTTCTCTTGATACATTTTTTGTACCAACTAACGTATCTTCGTCATATAAAAAGTTTTGAGTGGCTACTTTAAAATGTTGCTTACCATTAATCATAACATCATTCATAGAGAAAAATTGCATATTTTTATTCCCGCTATTCTCCACTTTATATGTAATCTCAACGTAACGAATTGTATTACTAATCTCTGTTCCACTTAGCGATGCATATAATTCTGCATCTTCTTGGCTTACTTTATCCCCTAATCTACGTTTTACTTCTTCAGGAGTTAGTGCCGTGTATACTTTCAATGTATTTTTTGCCTTTTCACTCATTTGTGATAAAGAGATTACTTTCACATCTTGTACGTGAATTTTCATTGGCGCTACTTCAAATGTTTGATTCACAGAATGCATCTGCTCTAACTTGAAAGTACCCCATCCTGTTTCTTTCACTTTTTGTCCTACTTTTTTCAGCTCACGCCCACCATATTCTTTCGTTTCAGGAATAGATTCTTTCTTCTTCGGTTCAGCTTTCTTTTCTTCTTGATGGAAGCAACCACTTAACATAAGAAGAAAACTACATAAAACAAAAATACTTTTCCATGCTTTCATCATTTCATTTCTCCTAACGCTATCATTCATGAATATAAAATTAGTCCCTTGCTTTGTAAACTATAGAAACAATGACAATTCCACAAAATGAACTTGTCAGTCCAGATACTATTATACCTCCAATTTGGAAAATATGAAAATAGGGGTCTAGGAACGCATGCACGATAAATATAAAAGCTGTCACAATGATTATCGAAACCCAATACTTTCTTTTTTCTAAAGCTACAATCATATCTTTCCCTGTTTCATCTTTATACTTCCATAGTACGTATAATAGCAATAATAAGCCAACACATGTACTCCCATGTTGCATATATTTATACAATGGAATACTGTGTAATTCAATTTGTAACAATGCTATTTTCATAACGAAATAGCCTGTATTATGAGTAAATGCATCCCAAACGACATGCGTGAGCATACCGAATAATGCAGAATAGCAAAATACAAAGAATTCTTTCCAGGTATGTAGCCCCACCTCTCATCTATTGCATATGAATAATAACCAGCAAACGGTTTAGGCAAATGCGTTATAAACGGCTTTTTTAAAATGTAATGATATATGTATGCGATTAGAAATACAAGCGGTAAATTTAAATATAAGAACCCAAGCCATGTATGGCCAATAACACCATAGGGTCTAAAGTGCAAAAAATATTCAAAGTCAGGCGCCATACTACCTAATATAAGAGCCGTTACTGAAATATGTTTAGAGTGCTTTTTCGCAAAAGGAAGAACTGCTGCTGGATGTGCAAATGTAAACGGCATACTTTAACTCCTTCTCACATTTTCAATAGAATACCATATATCATAACGAGAGAATGAATCTTCATGCAATATTTATTTTCACATTGGAATATGATAGTTTAAATGATATAATCCACATAAAATATTCAGAAAACAAGAAGGGATTCAGGTGTCATTAACACTTGTATTTGCTGCCTTTTTAAATTCAAAATCCGTTATGAATTGAGGTTTATATATTGATTGACGTACCCTTTTTACAAAATGTCACATTAAAAAAAGAAAATATCCCTAGTTTTTCCGCATATCCTTACTGCTTACCCGCTATTCGAACATTACAATCACTAGATTTCCATCCAAATGTAACATTCATTATTGGAGAAAACGGAACAGGTAAATCAACATTACTTGAAGGAATTGCAATTGCGTTAGGTTTTAATGCAGAAGGTGGAACGAAGAACTTCCGCTTTAGCACAAACGATTCCCATTCATCTTTACATGAATACCTTCGAATTTCAAAAAGTTTCAATACACCAAACGACGGTTTCTTTCTTCGCGCTGAATCATTTTATAACGTTGCTTCTTATATTGATGAAATAGATGCTGATAGAGAAGCACGTGGGAATCCGGTTATCAACTCTTATGGTGGTATCTCACTACACAAACAATCACACGGTGAATCATTCTTCTCATTATTTATGAACCGTTTTTCAGGACAAGGTTTATACATTTTAGATGAGCCTGAGGCAGCTTTATCACCAATGAGACAACTTTCCATGCTCATTCGAATGCACGAACTAGCTGAACAAGGTTCACAATTTGTTATCGCGACGCATTCTCCTATTTTAATGGCTTATCCTGAATCCACTATATATTCTTTAACACAAGAGGGAATTCACGAATCCACATTAGAAGAAACTGAGCATTACCAAACGACGAAACTTTTCTTTGAAAATCGCGATCGATTATTCCATCATCTATTTGAGTCGTAAAAAAAGAAGCAGCAATAGCTGCTTCTTTTTTCAGGCTGTGGAGAAAGTCTTCTCCACAGCCTGTTTTTGTGTCTGAACCTCTTTTTATGTGTCAACACTGATAAAAAAGAGGAAAAGGAGAGATTTTTTATGATGGGTGCTTTAAAAAATCATCGTGATGAGCGTGTATCTGTTTCTGTAGAAGAGTTGGTTCCACAAGATCATTTCCTTCGTGCAATTGAAGCGACAATTAGTTTTGATTTTATTGAAGAGAAGTTACGCCCTTATTACTGTGAAAACAATGGACGCCCGTCCATTCATCCTATTGTTTTATTTAAGATGATGTTTATTGGATATTTTTACGGTATTCGTTCTGAGCGTCAATTGGAAAAGGAAATTAAAACGAATATTGCCTACCGTTGGTTTTTAGGGTTTTCTCTATCGGATACTATTCCGGATCACTCTACAATCAGTTGGAATCGTCGTACTCGTTTTATTCATACAAATATTTTCGAAGAAATTTTTGATGAGATTGTGAGACAAGCGACGGAGCACCGGATGGTAGGAGGACGTGCACTGATGACAGATTCTACACATATTAAGGCCAATGCCAATAAAAATAAATTTGTACATAAATATAAAAAAGAAAAAGCAAAGTTTTATATAGACGAGCTAGAAGCTGCGGTAATCGAAGATCGTGAGGTACATGGAAAAAAGAATTAAAACCTAGAAAGGAAAGTGATACCCCTACCAAAAAAACTCGTATAAGTACAACGGATCCAGATAGTGGATTTTTAATGAGAGATGGAAAACCAAATGGTTTTCATTTCTTGGATCATCGTACGACTGATGCGAAGTACAATATTATTACAGATACCTATGTAACGGCTGGAAATATGGCAGATTCCGAGCCGTATTTAGCACGCCTCCAAGCTCAGATTGATAAATTCGACTTCAAAGTAGAAGCTGTTGCCCTTGATGCTGGCTATTTTACAGGATATATCTGTAAGAAACTATCAGAACGGAATATATTTATGGTGATGGGGTATCGCCGATTTGGAAAACGGAATAAAGAAGTACCGAAAAGCCAATTTAAATATGTAGAAGAAATGAATGTTTTCGCTTGTCCGATGGGATGTATTCTAGAATATGTAACAACTGATCGTGAAGGATACCGTCAATACAAATCGAATCCAGAAGACTGCGCTGTTTGTCCGTTACGTGAGGTGTGCTTTTCAAAGAAACAAAAACAAAAAGTTATCACTCATCATGTGTGGGAGAAATATAAGGATATTGCTAGAAAAAACAAGCTAACAGCTACAGGGAAAAGGTTGTATAAAGTACGCTGTTCCACTATAGAGCGAAGCTTTGCAGACGCCAAAGAACTACATGGCTACCGCTATGCCCGGTTTCGAGGGCTGAAGTCTGTCCAAATGCAAGCTTATCTCACCGCAGCTTGTCAAAACATGAAAAAAATAGCCCTCCACCTGACCAAAAAGGGTCAGGTGGAGGGCTATTTTTTAAAATTCTATTATTTTATGTTGTTTTTATTCGCTAAAATCAAAAAAGATTCCAGAGTGTTGGGAACCCTAAAGGGTTTCCCAACACTCTGAAAAAAAGAAGCAGCAATAGCTGCTTCTTTTTTATAGTGCTTCTATAAATAAGGCAACCCCGATACCGCCACCGACGCATAAAGAGGCAATTCCTTTTTCTAACCCACGTCTTTTTAATTCGTGAATTAAACTTACTGTAATACGAGCCCCTGTACAACCAATTGGATGCCCAAGTCCTACGCCACTACCGTTTACGTTCACTTTTTCACGGTCTAAGCCTAACTCTTTCTCTACAGCTAAATATTGAGCCGCGAAAGCTTCATTAATTTCAAGTAAATCTGCATCTTCCAATGACCAATCTACTTTTTCTAAACCTTTACGAATTGCTGGTGCTGGTCCAATACCCATAATTTTTGGATCTACTCCAGCTACTGAATATCCAACAATTCTAGCTAACGGTTGTAAACCTTTTTCTTTCGCTTTTTCTTCGCTCATTAATACTAGAACTGCACTCCCGTCATTAAGGCCAGATGCATTTCCAGCAGTCACTGATCCATCTTTACGGAACGCCGGCTTCAATCCAGCTAATTTTTCAGCTGTAATATCTGCACGTGGATGTTCATCCTTCGAAAATACAACTTCTTTTCTACGCTCTTTTATTGTAATAGGAACAATTTGATCGTCAAAGTATCCAGACTCGATTGCCTTCAGTGCCAATGTATGACTGCGAAGAGCAACTTCATCTTGTTCCTCTCTTGTAATTTCATATTGTTTAACTAAATTTTCCGCTGTTTCACCCATCATAATATGGTGAATCGGATCTTCTAACACTTCCCACACCGTATCACGAATTTCTCCGTGCTGTAGACGTTGTCCCCAGCGGTGCTGTTTCAATGCATAAGGGCTCGAACTCATCGCTTCTACCCCACCTGCAACAACAACATCACTTACACCTAATTGGATTTGCATTGCAGCTGACATAATTGCTTGCATACCTGAAGAACATTGACGTTGGATTGTATATCCCGTAACTGTGTCAGGAAATCCTGCCGCTAATGCAGCTGTTCTCGCCGTATTTGCTTCATCAGTTCTTTGAATACAATGACCTAAAATTACTTCATCAACTTCATGTGGTTCTACCCCGCCTCGTTTTACAGCTTCCTGAAGTACAGGAACAGCTAATTCTACTGGCGTTACATTTTTTAGCGCTCCTCCAAAAGTTCCAATTGGCGAACGAACTGCAGCTGTAATAACAACATTATGCATTTTGCACTTGCCCCTCTCTTATGTACCCTAGTCAGTTTTTAGGTGAAATTCCATAAGATGTATATCTATAACTATCATACTATAAACATACTAAAAAATCAAAATATTTAATATAATAAAAATAGAAGGAATTAACCTTCTATTCTGTCAGCGCATATAAAAACTTTTGTAAAATTTTCTCTGTCGTTTCATTCAATTTTGGCAACTTATCTACTGGAAAATATTGAAGTTTTAACCCTTCATGATCGAGCTTTAATTCCCCGCTCACATGATGTGCCTGATACAGATGAATAACATTGAAAATTTCATCGCCATTCGGATAACGGAAATATACTTCTTTTCCTGATAGAACACCAAGAAATTGCATTATTTTTGCAGTTAACCCCGTTTCCTCAAATAACTCTCTACGTGCAGTTTCTTCTGTCGTTTCGCCCAGTTCCATCGCCCCACCAGGTACACCCCAATCATATGTATCTGAACGATATTGAAGCAATACTTCTTGATTATCGTTTAATATAATAATTGCTGATCCTACGAGAATAAGCGGCCTTGTACCAACGACTTTTCGTAACTCTTCAATATACCCCATATGTAAATTCCCCTTTCCCTAACCTCCCTTATCATAACAAAATTTTGCTCTTTTTGTTCATGTAATTTTAAAGAAAAAAAGAAGCTTTCGCCTCCTTTTTTTCACCTTTATTTCTTAAAACTTTCATATTTTACAGCTTCAAAAGCTTCCTCAATTTCATCATTACGATAATGGACATATGTAAAACGCCCCAATTCTACTAATCTTGCTATTTCCTGTAACGCTTTATGCTGCTCATATGTTTCTTTCAGCTTAATATGTACATAAAACTTCATTAACGGATGTTCATATAAAGATTCTCCCACCTCTACATATACATCTTCCACCCCTTGTACAACTCTTACATAACTTGCAAATTGATAAAGAGCTTCTCTGTCTGAAACGATTTTTAATGTATACATATATTCTCCCCCTTTTCTTTACTATATCAAAAAGATGATCACACTACGTTATAGAACTATGAAATTTTTTCGACTTGTCATCTATATATTCAATAAAAAAGGCGTTTATCCATACATGACATCTTTTCCCCACATATATTATAGGAAGAACTTTTTTTCAGTTGAGGTGTTCCTTATGGATCCATACGTCAATATATGTATTTGTATTACTCCCGGCGCCGATATTTCTGATGACCGCATCGCAAAAGATTTAGCTGTTGCAGAATCAATTTGGCACCCCATTACATTTCAAATTCAAGAAGTAATTGTATTAAATGAACTTTTCCGTTTTTTTGACCGTGAAATCAGTTATAAAAATTCCATTCAAAGTCAAGAAAAGCTGGCATCCTTTTTCCAAACATGTGTAAATGAAGCTCCTGAATGCGACCTTTATATTTGTTATATTGGCAGTGATTATTTCAAAGAAACAGCAGTAATTGCCTGCGCTTACTCTTTAGCAAAACAGCAGCAACTTACCGGATATATCGTTTTAACAAACTCGGCTGCTCCTATGAAAAATATATATACGCTTGCTCACGAAATCGGTCATATTTTATTTACAAGACGTGTTCACGGAAAACTTACTCACGCAGATCCTCATTCCCCAACTGGCTCGGAGCACCATCCTTCTCCAACCAATCTTATGTATCCGATAGTCCCGCGCCCTGAAAATGTTCCTATTCAGTCTCTATTGACGAACGAACAAAAAACACTCTCTTTACAAAGCTCTTTATTGCAAAGAAAAAAACAGTAACCCTCATGTTACTGTTTAAAAGAACTTATTCCAATCAACAAAACAAATCCCGGCTGCTAGAAATAAAAATAGACAACTAAATGTAAATGTAATCCCTCTAAAAATCCCTATATAATATTTCTTTGGAAATAATTTTTGGTATATCCAGAGCAGCCTTTTTCCTATTAAACTAAAAAGATAGATATAAACTTATCACCTAATAAAATATTAAAATAGGCATCATGTATTTCTTTTGATAAAAACAGTATGGTTGATCTGAGAAATCCCCTCCTCATATACATAACTCTCCTACTTGTTTATTTGTATACTTCTCTTTTTTCTAATTTTATCTGAATTTGTAAAAGCATATAAATAGCAATGAAAAGAATTATTTGTTGTACATACATTCCGATAACGCTTGATACATCTATCATTCCAAATGCATATTCTAATGCAATTGGAACTAGTAAATATGACAAAGTAAACCAACCACCAAATTTAATATTTATAACAGCCGCTAAAAGAACTACTCCACCAACAAGGATGAAACTGTCTGTACTAGTAAACTTAATAAATGTTGTACCATAAAACTTATTTAATAATGCAATACTAAAAATTGATAAGAACCATACCGCACCACTTATATATATAATTAAAAATTCAATTCTTTTACGCTTAAATGATGCTGTTCTCATCCCCCATATTAATACAATAATTCCTGCAAAAATCATAATCGGATAGCCAATTAACTCAATTAAAGAATAAGACAAACGATGGTCGGTTTCACTAAAGAATACGCTCTTCATCATCGTAAAAGCCAATAAATTTACAATAAAGTAAAGCAATAATTTATAATTACCTTTTCTATCTATACCCATCTCTTTTGCAAGTTGATTAGCATACTCTTTTGGCGAATCACCAAATATATCACTTACCGTTTTTCCTTCTTTCTCACCTTCAATTAAATGAAGTTCTGCATCTTCTAAAAAAGCGTCAACATCTTCTTCTTTAATTCCTTTCGTTATTAAATACACTTTCGTATCAATTAAAAACTTTTCTCCTTCTTTAGAAATCATCATGATAATCCCTCCCTTATTAAACCGTCTCTCTTCTATTCGTCTTCATCATAATTTCAAGGAAAATTAAAATAAACAAACTTCCGTATAAACATATAATTTGAAATAACATTGGAACAAGGTCTTCCGTTGTAAATGTTTTAAACACTAACATAATTGAAAGTGGAATGATTAAATATAAGTTTTTAAACCATCCTTCAAAATATATATTTATAGCTACTGTGATGATAAAAATCCCACCAGCCACTATATAACTTTGCACTTCGGTGAATGTGAGCATTTTTGTCGGATATATCACGTCTAATATCGTAACAGCTCCTAATAAAAACATTGGAGCGATCATAACTAAAGACCACATAGAAAACCATGTTTTTGTAAAACTTGTTACGAAGGCCATTTTGCGAAGTAGAAAATTAGGACCTATAACAACTAAAATCAATGAAAAACTATAACCGATACACTGAATAAGTGAAATCTGTAACATTCCATGATTCACTATTAAGATAGAAGCAATAATCCAAAACGATACGATATTCATTACTGTAAAACCAATTTGCTTCCACGTTTCCTGTCTATCTCTTTCCATTACTTTGACAAGTTCATTTGCATATTCTTTCGGTGAGCTTCCGAAAATATCTTCTACACTTTTCCCATCACTCTCACCCTCAATTAAATGGAGTTCCGCATCTTCTATAAAATTTTCAATATCGCTTTCTTTCACACTCTTTGCCGTCAAAAATAATCTCATATCTAACAAAAACTTTCGCGCTTCACTTGATAGCATTATTTTCTCCTTCCCTTCCCTTCAAGTAGACGTTCTACACTACTTTGCATCGTTTCCCAGCGATCCATAAATTCATCAAGTGCTTCCTCGCCTTTTTCTGTTAATGTATAATATTTTCTCTTTGGACCAGATGGAGATTCCTTCATTACGCTTGTTATTAGTCCTTCTTTTTGCATTCGTATTAATAACGGATAAATACTTCCCTCACTCGCCATTGTAAAACCATACTTCGCTAGCTTTTCACTCATTTCATAACCGTATATTTCGCCTTCAGAAATAATAGCAAGTAAGCATCCTTCTAAAATCCCTTTCAGCATTTGACTTGTCGACATAATTCAAATCCTCCTACTATCTTGCTTTACAAGATAGATAAGCGTAAGTATCTTGCTTTACAAAATAGTATAGCAAAGACTATTTTGCAAAACAAGATAGCTAACGATATTTTTTCCAAATGTTTGCAGGAATTTCATTATAGCTTCTCTAAATAGAGCACTATGAAAACTTTATTATGAAGGGATGTTTTTCATCATGGTTACAAATCGAGTTGTCTTTTTAACAGGTGCTGCAAGTGGCATTGGTTATGAAATGGGAAAGGCTTTTGCAAAAGAAGGTGCAAAAGTTGTGATTACCGATCGGCTTGAAGAACGTGCAAAAGAAGCTGCTGAACAATTACAAAATGAAGGTTTTCAAGCTATCGGTTTAAAATGTGACGTTACATCTGAAGAGGAAATTACAGCAGCAATTTCTCAAACAGTTGATCATTTCGGTTCATTACATATATTAATTAACAACGCAGGAATGCAACACGTTTCACCCATTGAAGACTTTCCAACTGAAAAGTTCGAGCTACTAATTCAAATTATGCAAATTGCTCCGTTTATTGCAATTAAGCATGCCTTTCCGATTATGAAACAACAAAAATATGGTCGTATTATTAATGTCGCTTCCATTAACGGCCTTGTCGGGTTTGCTGGAAAAGCTGCCTACAATAGTGCAAAACATGGCGTAATTGGATTAACAAAAGTTGCCGCTTTAGAAGGTGCTACGCATGGTATTACTGTTAATGCCCTTTGCCCTGGTTATGTTGATACCCCCCTTGTACGTAATCAACTACAAGACTTAGCTACTACACGAAATGTACCACTTGAAAATGTTTTAGAAGATGTTATTTATCCACTCGTTCCACAAAAGCGCTTATTACAAGTACAAGAAATTGCAGATTATGCGATGTTTTTAGCGAGTGAAAAAGCTAAAGGTATAACTGGTCAAGCTGTCGTTATCGATGGTGGTTATACCGCTCAATAAAAATAAAGTTTGCTCAAGAAGAGCAAACTTTATTTTTTATCCCGAGGATCTTCGTACTTTATTAATTGCCGCGGGAGCTTCTCAATTGCAACAATTACCCCCTCTAATTTACTTTCAATACGGTGGAGTAAATATAATGTTACAACAATCGGAAACCCTACATTACCTATCATCTTGATCCACTCTTCCACCCTCTTCCCCTCCTTTCATTATATAAGTAAGAGAAAACACTGCATTTAGGCATAAAAAAACAAGCTATTATGTATTAGCTTGTTTTTCAAATAATGATGCAATTTCTCGTTTATAGTCCCCGCGTATAATACCTTTCTCAGTAATAATTCCTGTAATTAATTCATTCGGTGTTATGTCAAATGCTGGATTATAAACATCCGTTCCAATTGGTGCTACTTGTTTTCCAAAGATTTTCGTAACTTCTGTTTCATCTCTTTCTTCAATAATAATTTCGGCTCCAGTTTCTTTCGTAACATCAAATGTTGACAGTGGCGCAGCAACGTAAAATGGGATATTAAAGTACTTTGCTAAAATAGCTAAATTCATTGTCCCTATTTTATTGGCTGTATCTCCATTTGCGACAATTCGATCCGCCCCCACAATAATTGCGTTTATTTCTTTCGTTTGAATAGCATGAGCTGCAGTATTATCTGTTATAAGGGTCACATCAATATTTGCTTGCTTCAATTCCCACGTCGTTAAGCGACCACCTTGTAAAACTGGTCTCGTTTCACACGCATATGCATGTAAACGCACACCTTTCTCTTTTCCAATATAAAAGGGAGCTAATGCAGTTCCATATCTGGCAGTTGCGATACTTCCAGCGTTACAGATTGTTAAAATATTATCGCCATCTTTAAAACATGTTAACGCATATTCCCCAATATTTCGACACACCTCTTCATCTTCCTGTTGAATGCGAAGCGCTTCTTCTTCTAATATTTTTTGCGCTTCTTTTATTGTAGTAATCTCTCGAATAGATTCTCTCATACGATCAATTGCCCAAAATAAATTTACTGCCGTTGGGCGTGATGTCCCTAAATAGTTACAGTCTCTATTAAACTTCTTTTGAAATTCTTCGATATGTAAAGTATTATATTTTTTCGCTGCAAGCGCCAAGCCAAATGCAGCTACAATTCCAATTGCAGGCGCTCCGCGTACTTCTAACATTATGATACTTTTCCAAACCTCTTCAATAGTCGTTAATGTTTTGTATTCTGTGCTATGTGGCAATTTCGTTTGATTTAATACCGCAATTGCATCCCCTTTCCAACTTACAGATCTCGGAACCGTAACGATTGTACTCATGCTTTTACACCCCTTGAAACTGTCTGTTGAAATAATGTTCGAAACAGTTGAATATCAGCACTTTTAGATTCATATTTTATTAGTTCTTTTCCTAAGGATAGCGCTTGTTTCTTAGCTTGAATTCTTGTTTCTTTATTTTCTATTTCATCTAAATCTGCTACATGAGCTAAACCAATTGTTCTACGAATTAGTTCACATCCGGCAAATCCAACAGCATCAGTAAAGATATTTTGCAAAATAATTGGTAACCATTGTTTTTCTTTCGTATATGCTTCTACACCTTCTCCAATCCATAACTTTGTAAAAGTCTCTACAAAATAACTCCACGTCTTTTCTATATGGAAAAATAGTACACTTCTCTTTTCTTCTTCTCTAGATAACGCATTTAATAATAGATTTGCAATAAATTGACCTATGTCAAACCCAAATGGGCCATATGTCGCAAATTCTGGATCAATCACTTTCGTTTCAGAAGGTGACGAAAAAATACTACCAGTATGTAAATCACCATGAATAAGAGTTTCTTTTCTTGTTAAGAACTTATATTTATATTGTGCTACTTTTAGTTTTAAAGTTTTATCACTCCAAAGTTCATCAACCACGAGCTGTAAATCTGGCTCATAATCATTTGTATCATAATGCCCAAACGGATCTGTAAACACTAAATCCTCTGTAATTTTACATAGGTCCGGATTTACAAAGGTACCTTCTAGTATCCTCTTCTCTTCTGACTGTAAACCAAAATCTGAAGTGTAAAATAAAACATGTGCTAGAAAACGACCAATATGCTGGGATAAAAGCGGATATTCTTCTCCGTCTATTAATCCTTTTCTTGTAATTGTTAGTCTTGATAAGTCTTCTATTACCGTTATCGCTAACTCTTCGTCATGACTGTACACTACTGGAACATAATCCGGTACATACTGCGCAAAAATTTGTAATGCCTTGCTTTCAATCGTTGCTCTTTTTATAGACAATGGCCAGCTTTCACCAACTACTTTCGCATAAGGCAGTGCTTGTTTTATTATAATGGATTTCTCTCCATCATCTAATTTGAACACGTAATTTAAGTTTCCATCTCCAATTTCATGACAAATGACATTTGCCTTCTCTTCAAAATAGCCATAATCTTTCGCATATTGTACAGCTGTTATTTCTGTTAATGAATAATATCCCATCTTCTTCTCCCCCTTTTTAAATTCAGAGGTTTTTCTAACATAGAAAAACCTCTTTCCACTAAGAAAGAGGTTTGAAGTTTATCTTCTCTCCTCTTATCTGCCAGAAAGTTTTACTTTCTGCTGGAATTAGCACCGTGCCTTTTGGCGTAATAAACGCCCCATTTCACAATGGTATTACGGTCGGTTGCTGGGCTTCATCGGGCCAAATCCCTCCACCTGCTCTTGATAAGAGTTGTATAATTTTTTGAATTTTTAACTTTATGTTGAAGACTATACCAAGAATAAAAATCACTTGTCAACATTTTATTTGTATAATTCTGGACGGCGATCCGCAAAAACTGGAATTCCTTTACGTACTTCTTTAATTTTCTCGAATTCAAGCTCTCCAAATAAAATTGATTCCTCTTCATTCGCCTCTACTACAACTTCACCCCAAGGATCCACAATTAAAGAATGACCTGCAAACACATTATTCGGATCCTTCCCTGCTCTATTACACGCAACAACATAACACTGATTTTCAACTGCTCTTGCTTGCAATAGCAAACGCCAATGTGCTAAACGAACTAATGGCCATTCAGCTACAACAAATAATACTTTTGCCCCTTTAGCAGTATGAACACGCATCCACTCTGGAAAACGAATATCATAACAAATTGTTCCAGCGCATTCAACATCATCTAGCTTAAATTCGCCCGTACCATTACCAGCTATTAAATATTTATGTTCATCCATAAGCTGAAATAAATGTACTTTACTATATTCGTTGACTAACTGTCCTTCATTATTTACAACATACATCGTATTTGTAACGCCTTGCTCTGTTTGCTTTGCTATGGACCCACCAACAATATGTACATCATATCGCTTCGCCCATTCTATTAACTTTTCTTTCGTTTCCACTCCATCCCTATCTGCAATTTCAGAAAGTCTCGTTAAATCATATCCTGTTGTCCATAGTTCTGGTAAGACGATAACATCTGGCCTTTCCTTCATAGCTTCACTTATTTTATTTTTAGCATTCTCAATATTTTTTTCTACATCTCCAAAAACAATATCCATTTGAATACATGCGACTTTCATTTTTTCAGCCCCATTCTTATTTTTCTCTTTACAAAATACTGGAAAGATTATATCATTTGTCACTAGAATTGTAACAACTTTCAAAAGAGGTGGAAAGTATGAAATTATTTCAACCTTCTGAGATAGTAACATCATTGCCAACACAATTTTTCGCTTCACTTGTTGCAAAAGTTAACAAAGTCGTTGCAGCTGGTCACGATGTTATTAATCTAGGTCAAGGTAATCCAGATCAACCAACACCGCAGCATATCGTAAAAGCTTTACAAGATGCTGCCGAAAAGACCATTCATCATAAATATCCGCCATTTCGCGGACATGAAAGCTTAAAGGAAGCCGTGGCTACATTCTATAAACGTGAATATGGCGTCGAATTAAACCCAAAAACTGAAGTTGCTATTTTGTTTGGTGGGAAGGCTGGACTAGTAGAATTACCGATTTGTTTTACAAATCCTGGTGATACGATTCTCGTTCCGGATCCAGGTTATCCAGATTATTTATCAGGGGTTGCTTTAGCAAAAGCACACTTTGAAAGAATGCCACTTATTGCAGAAAATAACTTTTTACCAGATTATACGAACATTGATGCCTCTATTGCAGAGCGTGCAAAATTAATGTTTTTAAACTATCCAAATAATCCTACCGGTGCTACTGCATCAAAAGATTTTTTTGATGAAACCATTCACTTTGCTAATAAACATAATATATTAGTTGTTCACGATTTTGCTTATGGCGCTATCGGATTTGATGGTCAAAAACCTGTTAGTTTCTTGCAAGCAGATGGTGCGAAAGATATAGGAATTGAAATTTACACATTATCAAAAACTTTCAATATGGCTGGCTGGCGCATCGCTTTTGCTGTAGGGAATGAAAGTGTGATTGAAACAATTAACCTATTACAAGATCATATGTATGTTAGTATATTCGGTGCAGTTCAAGATGCCGCTCGAGAAGCGCTATTAAGTTCACATTCTTGTGTAATAGACCTTGTAAATAGTTACGAATCTCGAAGAAACGCTCTTATTTCAGCCTGTCACTCAATTGGTTGGAATGTAGACATTCCAACAGGATCGTTCTTTGCATGGCTTCCCGTTCCAAAAGGATACACCTCTGAGCAATTTTCTGATATTTTACTAGAAAAAGCACATGTCGCAGTTGCTCCTGGTGTCGGATTTGGTGAGCATGGCGAAGGGTATGTCCGTGTTGGTCTCTTGCATACAGAAGATAGATTACGAGAAGCCATTAATCGAATTGATAAATTAAATTTTTTCAAAAAGTAATTGACAACACGAAAAATATCTGACAAAATTCAGTTATCTTAAAAATTTAAACATTTCTAAATACTTCTTATCAAGAGCAGGTGGAGGGACGAGCCCGACGAAACCCGGCAACCGATCTACAATTGTAGACACGGTGCTAATTCTCGCAGCATTACGCTGACAGATAAGGAGCTGGTTGTAAAAAAACCTCTCCTTAGCTGAGAGGTTTTTTTATTTAACTAGGAGGTTATAACAATGAGCGGAATTATAGCGACGTATTTAATCCATGATGATTCACATAACTTAGAAAAAAAAGCTGAGCAAATTGCACTCGGTTTAACAATTGGCTCTTGGACTCATTTGCCACACTTATTGCAAGAACAATTAAAGCAGCATAAAGGCAACGTCATTCATGTTGAGGAATTAGCTGAACATGAACATACCAATTCGTATTTACGTAAAAAAGTAAAACGCGGAATTATTAAAATCGAATATCCGCTATTAAACTTCAGTCCAGATTTACCAGCGATTTTAACGACTACATTTGGAAAGCTATCACTTGATGGCGAAGTAAAATTAATTGACTTAACTTTTTCAGACGAGTTAAAAAAACATTTTCCTGGTCCAAAATTCGGGATAGATGGTATTCGAAATCTTTTACAAGTGCATGATCGTCCCCTTTTAATGAGTATTTTTAAAGGAATGATTGGACGAAACATTGGGTATTTAAAAACGCAATTACGCGATCAAGCAATTGGTGGTGTAGATATAGTAAAAGATGATGAAATATTATTTGAAAATGCATTAACACCACTTACGAAACGCATTGTATCTGGAAAAGAAGTTTTACAATCCGTATATGAAACATACGGACATAAAACGTTATATGCCGTAAATTTAACAGGACGAACTTTTGATTTAAAAGAAAATGCTAAACGTGCAGTGCAAGCTGGAGCTGATATTCTATTATTTAACGTATTTGCTTACGGACTAGATGTACTACAATCACTTGCAGAAGATGATGAAATCCCAGTTCCTATTATGGCACATCCTGCTGTAAGTGGTGCTTATTCAGCATCCAAGTTATATGGAGTTTCATCTCCATTATTACTTGGAAAGCTACTACGTTATGCTGGGGCTGACTTTTCATTATTCCCATCTCCATACGGAAGTGTTGCGCTAGAAAAAGAGGAGGCTCTTGCTATCTCAAAATATTTAACTGAAGACGATGCATCTTTCAAGAAGAGCTTTTCTGTTCCGTCTGCTGGTATTCATCCTGGTTTCGTTCCCTTTATTGTACGAGATTTCGGTAAAGATGTTGTTATTAATGCTGGCGGCGGGATACACGGACATCCAAATGGAGCGCAAGGCGGCGGTAAAGCTTTCCGTACTGCAATTGATGCTACTTTGCAAAATAAACCACTCCATGAAGTAGACGACATAAATTTGCATAGTGCACTACAAATATGGGGAAATCCCTCTTATGAGGTGAAATTATGAGTATTCAAGTATTTTGTGATTTCGATGGCACGATTACAAATAATGATAACATTATGTCCATTATGGAAAAATTCGCACCACCAGAAGCCGAAGAAGTAAAGAATAAAATTTTATCACAAGAACTATCCATTCAAGAAGGTGTTTCTCAATTATTTCAATTAATACCTACTAATCTGCACGATGATATTATTCAATTTTTAATAGAAACTGCTGAAATCCGTAGTGGTTTTCATGAGTTTATACAATTCGTAAAGGAAAATAACATTTCTTTTTACGTGATATCAGGTGGAATGGATTTCTTCGTCTATCCACTCTTACAAGGAATCATTCCAAAAGAGCAAATTTATTGTAATGAAACAGACTTTTCAGCAGAGTTTATTACAGTTAAATGGCCTCATTCTTGTGATGATCATTGTCAAAATCATTGCGGATTATGTAAATCATCATTAATCCGTAAATTAAGTGATACAGATGACTTTCATATTGTAATTGGAGATTCTATTACTGATTTACAAGCCGCGAAACAAGCTGATAAAGTATTCGCTCGCGATTTTCTTATTACAAAGTGTGAAGAAAATCATATTGCTTATACACCGTTTGAAACATTTCAAGATGTGCAAGCTGAATTAAAACTTTTGTTGGAGGTGAAGGCATGAAACAACTTTTTCGTCAATGGTATGACTTAAGCGAGATAAAAAAAGAGTTAACAACACGAAATTGGTTCCCAGCAACAAGTGGTAATATTTCTATAAAGGTTAGTCATGAACCACTTACTTTTCTTATTACGGCAAGCGGTAAAGATAAAACAAAAACCACTCCAGATGATTTTCTATTAGTAGATCATGTAGGAGTTCCCGTTTTAGAGACTGAATTACGCCCTTCAGCAGAAACAATATTGCATACACACATTTATAACAATACGAATGCCGGTTGCGTACTTCATGTTCATACAACCGATAATAATGTCATCACAAATTTATATAGTGATGCAGTCACCCTTCAAAATCAAGAAATTATTAAAGCTCTCGATATTTGGGAAGAAGGTGCAACCATTCACATTCCTATTATCGAAAACCATGCCCATATCCCAACACTTGGAGAAAACTTCCGAAAGCATATACAAGGAGATTCGGGTGCAGTATTAATCCGTAACCACGGTATTACCGTATGGGGCCGAGATAGCTTTGATGCAAAGAAGAGATTAGAAGCTTATGAGTTTTTATTCCAATTTCATATAAAACTATTATCAATTCAAGGAGGCGTTTCTAATGGCGCAAATTCGTATTCATGAAGTAAATACTCGTATTGAAAATGAAGTGGAAGTATCTAAATTTCTACAAGAGGAAGGCGTTTTATATGAGAAATGGAATATTTCTAAACTTCCTACTCATTTAAATGAAAATTATTCGTTAACAGATGAAAACAAAGCTGAAATATTAGCTATTTTTTCAAAAGAAATCGCTGATGTTTCAGCACGTCGAGGTTATAAAGCACATGATGTAATCTCACTTTCAAGTAGCACACCTAACCTTGACGAATTATTAATTAATTTCCAAAAGGAACACCATCATACAGATGACGAAGTTCGCTTTATCGTCAGTGGTCACGGCATTTTCGCTATTGAAGGTAAAGATGGGAAATTCTTTGATGTTGAACTTGAGCCAGGCGATTTAATATCTGTTCCTGAAAATGCAAGACATTATTTTACCTTGCAAGATGATCGCCAAGTTGTAGCTATTCGTATTTTTGTGACAACTGAAGGCTGGGTTCCAATCTATTAAGGTAGTTAGTTGAATAAAAGGACTTGGACCCCCTTTTCCAAACTTTTATTCACTCTACATATATACATCCTCCTATGGAACAGACTTATTTCATTTTGAAATAAGTCTGATTTTTTATTTACTTGAAAGTACCATTTCATCACAAATTTACACCTTAATTTTTCAAGTGCATTTTTCGAACATTTTTTGAACATTTATTGAATTTTTTCTGAAAATTCTGTTTTATATGTGATATACTACAATTAACTTAGAAGGAAAATAATATCGCAAACAGAGGGGGATAATCATGAGCTTACTTATCGCACTTATACTTGGAGTTACATGTGGAGCATTTCCTGTTATTTTAGGAGCTATTATGGAAGAGTTAGAAATTGGTGTTTTAGGATTTGTCGCATCTTGTGTAAGCGCTTTATTATTTGGTTTATTCGGCGCTATTCCTGTTTCAATTCTGTGTGCTTTTTATATAATACGCCATGCTCGTACAAAACAATTTGGTCCTAATCACATCGCACAAATTATCCCGTTCCCGGTTGAACGATGCCGACGCGCTTCTAACTTATAATTATAAAAATTAAAGATGACTAAATAAAAGTCCTCAAATGAGGACTTTTATTCAGAGTGTTGGGAAACCCTTTAGGGTTCCCAACACTCTGGAATCTTTTTTGATTTTAGCGAATAAAAACAACATAAAATAATAGAATTTTAAAAAATAGCCCTCCACCTGACCCTTTTTGGTCAGGTGGAGGGCTATTTTTTTCATGTTTTGACAAGCTGCGGTGAGATAAGCTTGCATTTGGACAGACTTCAGCCCTCGAAACCGGGCATAGCGGTAGCCATGTAGTTCTTTGGCGTCTGCAAAGCTTCGCTCTATAGTGGAACAGCGTACTTTATACAACCTTTTCCCTGTAGCTGTTAGCTTGTTTTTTCTAGCAATATCCTTATATTTCTCCCACACATGATGAGTGATAACTTTTTGTTTTTGTTTCTTTGAAAAGCACACCTCACGTAACGGACAAACAGCGCAGTCTTCTGGATTCGATTTGTATTGACGGTATCCTTCACGATCAGTTGTTACATATTCTAGAATACATCCCATCGGACAAGCGAAAACATTCATTTCTTCTACATATTTAAATTGGCTTTTCGGTACTTCTTTATTCCGTTTTCCAAATCGGCGATACCCCATCACCATAAATATATTCCGTTCTGATAGTTTCTTACAGATATATCCTGTAAAATAGCCAGCATCAAGGGCAACAGCTTCTACTTTGAAGTCGAATTTATCAATCTGAGCTTGGAGGCGTGCTAAATACGGCTCGGAATCTGCCATATTTCCAGCCGTTACATAGGTATCTGTAATAATATTGTACTTCGCATCAGTCGTACGATGATCCAAGAAATGAAAACCATTTGGTTTTCCATCTCTCATTAAAAATCCACTATCTGGATCCGTTGTACTTATACGAGTTTTTTTGGTAGGGGTATCACTTTCCTTTCTAGGTTTTAATTCTTTTTTCCATGTACCTCACGATCTTCGATTACCGCAGCTTCTAGCTCGTCTATATAAAACTTTGCTTTTTCTTTTTTATATTTATGTACAAATTTATTTTTATTGGCATTGGCCTTAATATGTGTAGAATCTGTCATCAGTGCACGTCCTCCTACCATCCGGTGCTCCGTCGCTTGTCTCACAATCTCATCAAAAATTTCTTCGAAAATATTTGTATGAATAAAACGAGTACGACGATTCCAACTGATTGTAGAGTGATCCGGAATAGTATCCGATAGAGAAAACCCTAAAAACCAACGGTAGGCAATATTCGTTTTAATTTCCTTTTCCAATTGACGCTCAGAACGAATACCGTAAAAATATCCAATAAACATCATCTTAAATAAAACAATAGGATGAATGGACGGGCGTCCATTGTTTTCACAGTAATAAGGGCGTAACTTCTCTTCAATAAAATCAAAACTAATTGTCGCTTCAATTGCACGAAGGAAATGATCTTGTGGAACCAACTCTTCTACAGAAACAGATACACGCTCATCACGATGATTTTTTAAAGCACCCATCATAAAAAATCTCTCCTTTTCCTCTTTTTTATCAGTGTTGACACATAAAAAGAGGTTCAGACACAAAAACAGGCTGTGGAGAAGACTTTCTCCACAGCCTGAATAAAAGTCCTCAAATGAGGACTTTTATTTATTTTCTTCTAGAAATTGAAACAATTCTTGTAGATGTAGGGCATCTTCGCCATAGCTAACAGATACATGAAATATACCATCAATCTCAGCTTGCATATAAAGATCCACTCCATCACGATCATATTTCAATGCCAAATAAAACTCCATTTCTTCTAACATCTTTTTTGAGGTTCGAATTACATAATGTCCCTTCTCATCTCTTCCATATTCAAATTCTGGTTCAAAATCATATTTTTGTTTAAAAGCTTCTTTTTGTTTTTCATTAATTTGCATACAAGTAGCTCGCTGTACAGTATCAATCATCTCATCAAACTTTTGAAGGTCCACCTCGTTTACCCCCTTATATATTTTTTATATAATACTTGTGTTCCACTATTTTCTTCGCCATCCTTAATTAACTCTTCATACAATTCTTTCGCCAAACTTAAGCCTGGGACTGGTAATTGTAATTTTTCTGCTTCCTCTAAAGCAATTTTCATATCTTTCATAAAATGCTTTACATAAAATCCTGGCTCAAAGTCTCCTTTTAACATTCGAGGAGCTAAATTACTTAATGACCAGCTACCTGCTGCCCCTGTTGAAATACTCTCTAACACTTTATCTGGATTCAGTCCAGCCTTCTTCGCGTAAGCGACAGCCTCACATACTCCAATCATATTGGAAGCAATCGCAATTTGATTGCACATTTTTGTATGTTGTCCACTCCCAGCTGGTCCTTGTAATTGAATGTTTGTTCCTAACTTTTCAAGTAAAGGTAAGCATCTATCATATATTTCTTTCTCCCCACCTACCATAATTGCGAGTTTTGCTTCTTTCGCACCAACATCTCCTCCTGAGACAGGTGCATCTAACGTATATATATTTTTGCTTTTTGCAACTTCATTAATCCGTTTTGCTAAAGTAGGTGTAGATGTCGTAAAGTCAATTGCTATCGTACCTTCTTTTGCATGTTCTATAATTCCTTCTATACCAAAATACACTTCTTCTACATCATGTGGATATCCAACCATTGTCATTACAATATCAACTTGCTTCACTAACTCTTTTGGCGTATTACACCAATTTGCACCATCTTGCACTAAAGAATCTGTTTTTGCTTTCGTTCTATTATATACATATACTTTATGACCATCTTGCATTAAGTGATAAACCATACTTTTTCCCATTACGCCAATACCAATGAAACCTATTGATAAAGTTTTATGTTCCATTTTCTCATCCCCTTTGTCCTAATAAATCATTTACCATCTTTCGGAACTCTTTATTAAAGTCATCATCCATACTATTTTTCACATTTGAAAATAAAATAACAAAAGTTCCTTTTTCTTTATTAAAATTATTGAAAGTGTTCCAACCAGATAATACACCATGATTATGAAAATAATCTGGATATATATAAAAACTAAATGCATATTTCCGTTCTGCTGAAGGTGAAAACATTGCTTGTATACTTTGTTCAGAAAGAAGTTTTCCATTTATAATTGCTTCGTCTAATTTCTTCATATCTCCAACTGTCGTATACATCTCACCACAACCATATAGCCAATCCATGCCTAACTTCTGCGCTGGTACAAGCTCTTGATCTTTTTTCACATAACCCTTTGTAAAATTTTTATCTCCAGGTACCATATTTCCCATACCGGATTCATGCATATCTGCTTTTACAAATATGTTTTCTTTTATGTAATCTCCTAAAGGTTTTTTCGATATATGTTCTATTATATAAGCAAGCACCATATAATTATAATCTGTATATCTCCAACCTGTTCCTGCAGGAAATTCTAAATTTTGACGTCCAATCCAATTAATTAATTGTAAGCGGGAAGCCGCATTAATATTGCCTTTTGCGTGTTCAGGTAAACCAGAGGTATGCGTTAATAAATGATATAGCGTAATATTTTTATTCTCCGGAAATGAAGGAATATATTTATTTACATTATCTTGAATATTCAATTTCCCTTGTTCTTGCAGCTGTAAAATAGATGTGGCAACGACTGTTTTCGTAATAGAACCGATACGATATTTTGTTTGAGGCGTATTTTCTATTTTATTTTGAACATCAGCATACCCATATCCTTTATTCAATATAACATGCTCTTTATCTGTTACCAAAACTGTTCCATTGAATTGCTTTCCGACTAAATATTGATCTAATTTTTGAGATATGCTAGCATAATCAATTTGTTGCTCTTCTTTTTCTTCTATATTCCCTTGTACTTCCGATTCAATAGTAGGATTCACTTTAGTTGTTAATACAGTGTTTTCCTTTATATTGGGGCTAACAAGAAAATAGTATACTCCGCCGCCAACTATAGCAGACAGTGAAGCCACCACCATTACTTTTTTTATCATATTGATCCTCCATAATTCCTTCGCTAAAAATTGTCCCCCTATTCTATTATCAAACAATAAAAAAAAATCGCAACAATTTGTTGCGAAAAATCACATTTTTTCTTTTCTATACACACATACTTGATTCTTTCCATTTTTTTTCGCTTCATATAATGCAATATCCGCTCGTTGCATTAATTCTTCTCTTGTAGTTCCTTGTTCATATAACGCAACCCCAAAGCTAGCTGTTAACTTCGAAATTCCAGTGAATTGCTTTGTTTCAATGAAGAATCGTAATGATTCCGCAACTTGAAATGCTTCCTTTTCTACTGTATTTGTCACTAATATAATGAATTCTTCCCCTCCCCATCTTGCAAATACATGTTGCTGCTCCACTTTAGATTTCATAAGCTCTGCAAGTTGTATTAATGCCAAATCGCCAAAATCATGACCATATGTGTCATTAACTGTTTTAAAATTATCTATATCAAATAAAATAATTGCTATTTTCTCATCATTACGTATTACCTTTTCCCATTCTACCTCTAGTATTTGTTGAAACTTTAAACGATTATAAATCTCTGTCAATGAATCTATCATAGCAAGTCTTTCTTGTTCTTGATAGATTTCATCTAATTCTGTAATTTCCGTGCACTTTACAATAAATCTTGATAAATCTTCTGGCAATGGTGTCGCACGTAATAGAAAAGTAGATACTGCCCCTTCATAATTTGACATCTTAATTCTTCTACCGCTTGATAAAGTATCGTCTAACCATGTTATATCATGCGTCGTCGAGTAGTATCCATTTTCTCTAATAAAATGTTCAGCAAATACTAAATGTTGCTCGCGATAGGCAAACAAATTTTCATATCCGAAAAACGTTAAAAAATTTGTATTACAATCAACAATTTCATCATCTTCTACTATAAATAATAAATCATTTTGAAAATCAAACATCGTTTGAAGCAGTTCCTGTTGTAAACTAACTTGCCTTACTAAAGAAAGTTGATACAAACTCTTATTCACTTCTTCTAACACTGCTTGCGGAGTTACAGGGGCTATTACAATATTACGTATTCCTAATGCAAGTACATCTGTAAATTCCTTTGTTATTTGTTGATCCCAAATGACAATGAATGTACTTTGCGAGGTATACATATTCTTTATATATTTTATTTGAGAATAATCTGTTACATACATAATTATAATGTGCGGTTTCGTTCTTTGAAATAATAGTTCGCCCTCTTCAAAACTATTTGCTATAAACATACATTTTGGATGGATATTTTCTATCGTTTGTTGATGTTTACATCCATTTTCTATATAAAGGACATTTAACTGCAGATCTTGTAACACATTTTGGAAAACCGTATTCTCTAATAAAAAATGTAGTATGTTCATCACTAGTCTTCACTCACTTCATATATCTTGTTCTACTGAATTCCTCACAAACATTTCTAAAAGACTGTTCTCCAATAAACTTTAATTTATGAGAAATACATATTAACAAGCTAATTGAGAATGTTATCTTCCCTTTTCACTCTATAAATTCCTTTTTTAGTGTATGATTATAGGAATTATATCGTTTGTATGAATGCCCTAGCTTATTTCTTAAAACTTGACAATTAAAATAAAGATATTATATTCTTAAATTCGATAACTTACAAAATGTAAGTAATATACATTGCGTTTTCCCGATAATTTTATATACAATTTGGAGGATATATTATGACAAACGACAACTTTATTAACGTTCTATATGAACGCACATCTACACGTGCATTCAACCCAAATAAAGAAATCTCATCTACAGAATTACATGAGATTTTAAAAGCAGCAGCACAAGCACCTTCCGCTTGGAACTTACAACACTGGAAATTCCTTGTTTTTCAAGGTGAAGATGTACAAAAACGATTACACCCAATAGCTTATAACCAACAACAAATTCTTGATGCTTCTGCAGTAGTCGCTATTTTAGGTGATTTAGAAGCTTATAAAAATGTTGAGCCAGTATATGGTCCAATTGTAGAACAAGGATTTATGAAAGAAGAAGCAAAAGAACGCTTAGCTAAAAATATTGAATCTGCATATGCTCGTGAACAATTCCCAAGAGATGCTGCCTTTTCAAATGCATCTTTAGCAGCAATGCAACTTATGCTTGCAGCTAAAGCAACTGGTTGGGATACTTGTGCTATTGGTGGCTTCAATCCACAAGCACTGACAGACGAATTTAACGTTTCATCTCGTTACGTTCCAATTATGCTTATTACAATTGGGGAATCAACTTTAAAAGGCCACCCTGCACCTCGCATGAGCGTAGAGCAAGTAAGCGAGTGGGCAAAATAATAAAAAACGAAGGCAACTACATTGCCTTCGTTTTTTTATTCCCTGTCATATTTTTGTAATATTACTACAAATCATTCGACATTTATACTTATGGAAAAGTATATTCTATTCCCTTCTCATAAATAAACATGACGTTTCATGTCGAATTTTGTTAAGACGTTGAAATATACCCGTGTATTTTTGTTACAATTTTGATACAATGATAACAAATAGATAACAAGAGAGGGATTTTCATTGAGTTCATACGGAAGCTTTATCGCACTTTTATGTTACATAGTAACTGTACTGCTTCTATATTTTATTGGTGATGCCGCAAACATCTCCATTTTACAATTTCCAAAAGAAGAAGCATTCCAATTAGAATCAGAAAAACATACTGCTCGATCCATTGTACCACTACTCCTAGCTCTTCCTGTATATATCATCGTTTTATATAAAAGTAAAAAAGTGTAAAGGCTACCCATTTCATTTATTTCAGTGGTTTTTACATTTTTTTGTTATATTCCCCCTATTTTAAACATCATTCCATACTAAACACCCAGCTAGTCATTTAAAATGAGAAAATCCCCTAGAAAAAATTCCACTCTCTGTCCAGTCACTAACTACCGAACTTACATAGATTATAAGTGTGAAGGGGGTGATGAGGATTATGTTTGGATCATTTGGATGCTGTGATAACTTTAGAGAATGTCATCATCATGAAAGAGAGCGCGACCATCGCGAGAAAGAGAGAGAGAGAGAGGTTAGACCACAACAACCAGCTGTATGTAACGTACTTGCTAGCATTTCAGTTGGAACAGAACTTTCTCTTTTAAGCATTAGAGGTAATGGTACTTTCAACAATGTAATTTTTGAAGGTTTCGCTAACGGTGTTGCTCTTTTCTCTGCTTTAGCTCGTAATGACAAAGACAACAAAGATAACAATAAAGACGATAAGAACAATCAAAATCGAAATACTTTTACTGGTATTTTACGTGTATGCCCAACTGATATCGTTGCAATCGCTATCTAATTCTGTCTCTTATCCTCGATAGTAAGCAAATAAGATTTACTTTTCTCATAGAAAAAACCTGAGACCGATTTCAAATCGACTCAGGTTTTTTTATTAATTATATGCTTTTAACTAGTTCAACAACTTCTTCAGCAGTTGACAGCATTAATGCTTTTTCTGCTAATGTTTCCATTTCTGCTTTTGACAACTTGCTTAGCTGTGTTCTTGCAGGAAGAATAGATGTTGCACTCATACTGAACTCATCTAAACCTAATCCTAATAATAATGGGATAGCAAGTGAATCGCCCGCCATCTCACCACACATACCAGCCCATTTGCCTTCTTTATGAGCAGCATCGATAACCATTTTTACAAGACGTAAAATAGATGGGTTATATGGTTGGTATAAGTATGATACTTGTTCGTTCATACGGTCTGCAGCCATTGTGTATTGGATTAAATCATTTGTTCCGATAGAGAAGAAGTCAACTTCTTTCGCGAATTGATCTGCTAATACTGCTGAAGCTGGGATTTCAACCATCATACCAACTTCAATAGAATCAGAAACAGTTGTACCCGCTTCTACAAGTTTCGCTTTCTCTTCTAATAAAATCGCTTTCGCTTGACGGAACTCATCAAGAGTTGCAATCATTGGGAACATAATTTTTAAGTTACCGTATACGCTAGCACGAAGTAATGCACGAAGTTGTGTACGGAACACATCTTGCTCATCAAGACATAAGCGAATTGCACGGTATCCTAAGAATGGGTTCATTTCTTTTGGTAAATGTAAGTATGGAAGCTCTTTATCTCCACCGATGTCAAGTGTACGAACAACGACTGGTTGCCCTTCTTTTACACCTTCAAGAACTGCTTTATACGCTTCGAACTGCTCTTCTTCTGTTGGAAGATTGTCACGGCCCATGTATAAGAATTCTGTACGGTATAAGCCAACGCCTTCTCCGCCATTATCGATAATACCTTGTACATCATTTGGTGTTCCGATATTTGCAACAAGCTCAACGTGATGTCCGTCACTTGTTACAGTAGCTTGGTCTTTTAATTTAGCCCATTCAGCTTTTTGCTCTTCAAATTTCGCTTTCTTTTCTTCAAACGAACGAAGAGTTTCTTCTGATGGGTTTACAATTACTTCTCCATCTAAACCGTCAATGATAACGATATCGCCGTTTTGGATTTTCTCCATAACAACTTTCGTACCAACAACAGCTGGAATTTCCATAGAACGAGCCATAATTGCAGAGTGAGATGTACGTCCACCGATATCAGTAGTGAAACCTTTTGCATACTTACGGTTTAACTGAGCTGTATCAGATGGTGTTAAATCTTCAGCAATGATGATTACCTCTTCAGAAATTGTACCAGGATTTGAGAAGTTAATTCCTAGTAAATGTGCAAGAACGCGTTTTGTTACGTCACGAATGTCCGCAGCACGTTCTTTCATATATTCGTTATCCATGTTTTCAAACATAGAAATAAACATTGATGCAACTTCATCCATTGCAAATTCAGCATTTACTTTTTCGCTATTTACTTTATCTTTTACTGGGTTTACTAGTTCTGGATCATTTAACACTAATAAATGTGCTTCAAAGATCGCAGCTTTGTCAGCACCTAGCTCAGCAAATGCGTGGTCCTTAATAGCTTCTAATTCAGTTTTTGCTTTCTCAAGCGCAGCGTCTAAGCGTGCAATTTCTGCAGCTTCGTTTGTAATTGATTTTTTTTCGATGTTAAATTCAGGATTTTCAAGTCTGAAAGCCTTTGCAATAGCAATCCCACTTGATGCAGCGATCCCTTGAATGTTAAGAGTCATTATTCTCCTAATCCTTCGTTTTTCATAGTTTCTTCGATAGCTGCTAGTGCTTGAGCTGCATCATCACCATTTGCAGTGATTTTAATTTCTGCGTTTTGTTGAATGCCTAAAGACATAACGCCCATGATTGATTTTAAGTTAACGTTCTTTCCGTTATACTCTAAGTTAATGTCAGAACCGAATTTGCTTGCAGTGTTTACAAGTAGAGTCGCTGGACGAGCATGAATTCCTGAGTCGCTAGTTACTTTAAAGATTTTTTCCATGATAATTTATCTCCTTTAAATTACAGTATTTTTTAGTTGTATAGACGTGAGTACTACATCATCTATTGTATATAATAGGCGATGTTCGGTCAACCACATCGCCTATTATAATTATAAACATTTTGCGTCAAATTCCTACTGAATGTCAATAATAGCGGTTTCGCCCTTCTTAACATTTCCATCTTTTTTCAATTCGACTTGTTGCCCTTGTTGTAAGTTTGTAAAGACAATTGGTGTAATGATAGATGGTGCATTTTCTTTTACAAATGCAAGATCTACTTTTAATAATGGTTGGCCTTGTTTCACCTTGTCGCCTTGTGCTACAAGCGCTTCAAAACCTTCACCATTTAATTTTACAGTATCAATACCGAAGTGAATTAAAATTTCTTTTCCGCCTTCTGATTGAATACCAATCGCATGTTTTGTAGGGAATACATTGACAATCTCACCGTTCACTGGAGAAACTACTGTTCCTTCAGTTGGCTCAATTGCAAATCCGTCTCCCATCATTTTTCCTGAGAATACTTGGTCAGGTACTTCTGTAATTGGTAAGATTTTCCCTTCGATTGGTGATACAATTGTTTCATTTTCATCAACTTTTTGAGGAGTTTCTTCCACTTTTACAGGTTCTTCTTTTTCAACATGAGGTGTACGACCTGACATAATATCATGAATTTGTGATTTTAATGTGTCAGATTTCGGTCCGAAAATAGCTTGAATGTTATTTCCAACTTCAAGTACACCAGCTGCTCCAAGTTCTTTTAAGCGGTCTTTGTTTACATTCTTTTGTTCGTTAACTTGAACACGTAAACGAGTAATACAAGCATCTAAAGAAGCAATGTTTTCTTTACCACCAAGTGCTACTAATACTTCACGAGGGAGTTCGCCTGCTTCTGCTTTTCCTGCGCCGTCATTTGCATTTGCCACTTCACGACCAGGTGTTTTTAGATTCCATTTACGAATTGCAAAGCGGAATCCGAAGTAGTAAATAACTGCTAGTACAAGACCAACAATAATTACCCACCACCATGCTGTACGGCCTGGTAGTACACCGAATAATAGGAAGTCAATTAAACCACCAGAGAATGTCATACCAATTTTAACACCTAAAATTTGCATTGTCATAAATGATAGACCAGCAAATACAGCGTGAATTCCGAATAATACTGGCGCTACGAATAAGAATGAAAATTCAAGTGGCTCTGTAATACCTGTTAAGAAAGATGTTAATGCTGCAGAACCTAAAATACCTGCTGCTAATTTTTTATTTTCTGGACGTGCTTCATGGTACATTGCTAAAGCTGCTGCTGGAAGACCGAACATCATGAACGGATACTTACCAGTTGTAAATGTCCCTGCTGTTAATTCTACACCGTCTTTTAACTGTGCCATAAAGATTTTTTGGTCACCACGGATTAATTCGCCAGCTGCATTTGTATACTGACCGAATTCGAACCAGAACGGTGAATAGAAAATGTGATGTAATCCAAATGGAATTAATGAACGTTCAATTAAACCGAATATAAATGCTGCAATTGTTCTATTTGCATCAATCATTTGATGTGAGAACGTGTTTAAGCCACCTTGAATGTATGGCCAAACGAAGCACATGATAATACCTACTATTAAAGAGAATGTTGCAGTTGCGATCGGTACGAAACGCTTACCTGCAAAGAAACCTAAGTATGATGGTAATTCAATGTTGAAGTATTTATTATAGCAATATGCCGCTACTATACCGACGATAATACCACCAAATACCCCTGTTTGTAGCGTTGGAATACCTAATACGTTTGCATACGCTGGATCTGCAAATCCAATTTTTACTGGGTCTGCTCCAGAACTTGTTACTTTCACTAGCTTATCTACTTCTAAGAACACACTCATCGTTTTGTTCATAATTAAGTAGCCGACGAATGCTGCTAAACCAGCTACTCCGTCTCCACCAGCTAAACCAATTGCTACCCCAACTGCGAATAATAATGCAAGGTTAGCGAAAATAATATCACCAGATTGTTCCATAATTTTTGCAACCATTACGAACCAATCTGCTTTTAAAGCAGGAATAACATTTGTTAACTGTGGATTTTGAAATGCATTACCAAATCCAAGTAAAATACCTGCCGCCGGTAAAATCGCTACTGGAAGCATTAACGCTTTTCCGACTTTTTGAAGAACACCAAAGATCTTCTTAAACATGGAAACCCTTCCTCTCTTATCTATATTGATACCTTCCGACAAACGCCAAAAAGACATGAGGAAAAAAAGATAGAACGATAGCTATACAAAGGGTAGTATATCCCTTTCTCTAGCTTACATTCCTTACTTTTCTCCACTCATGCCTGATCGAATCAGTAACACGTGTCAAAAATAGGTTTACGTATAAGTTCACTATAATTAAGGCAAACGTTTTCGTTACTCACCTTAATGTGTTTGTCGAAATTTGTATAACTTTGCAATAGTTATTATACATAACTATTGTAAGCGATTCAATCATTTTTTTTAACGTTTTCATTTTAGACAAAAATATATGGCTTTTTACACATGCTCTGCCTTTACTAAGCGTTGCAAGTGCATCGTTAAATAAATACTTTCAGCTTCATATACAGGTAGTTGCAACTCTTTTTGCATGACCTTAACTAGCTTCCAAGCCAAGTTATAGCAAGCTGGATACTCCGCCTTTAATAAATCAGCAAAACTTTGCGATTCCTCTACTTTTTCTCCTTTTTTCACCCTCTCAATAGCATATTGAAGATGACGAATAAGACGTAAATAATGAATGCTCTCTTGATCTAATGTAATTTGTAAGTTTGTCTCAATTAAAGATACAAGTTGTGCAATGAGACGGGAGTTTTGATTAACTGAAGATAAATCAGAATTTGTAAGCGAACTGTAAATGTGAAGTGCAATAAAACCAATTTCTCCTTCTGGCAATGTAATTTGCAAACGAGAATTTAAAAGTTCTACAACACCTTTCGCAATTTCATATTCCTTTGGATAGAGCATTTTTGTTTCAACTAAAAAAGGGTTATCAATTGTAAGTCCTTGTTTTAACCTTTTAATCGCAAATGAAATATGATCTGTTAACGCAATATGAATATGTTCATTTAGTGGCGATTTCGCTTTCCCTTGAATGTACAGCATAATATCGTTCATCAATTCAATTAATTTTTCACTAATATGCGGCACTAATAATTTGTATTGTTCACGATCACGTTCATTTTTTAAGACAAACATCTTTTCGATTTGTTCTTGCTCCAATACATCTTTCGCTTTTTTCCCAAATCCAATTCCTTTACCAATCACTACTACTTCCTCGTGTTCCGGATGGCTAGCAATGATGACATTATTATTTAAAACTTTTTTAATTTCTAGATAATTACTCATATAACACCACCCTCGTACTTAAATAGCCTACTTTTATGTTACAGAATATTCTTCTTTGTCGTCAATGTAAAACATCTGCCATTTAATAAAAATTCATTTTTTAGACATGTTTATATATGATGCGTATAATGTAAGAGCAACTGTACATAGAAAGGAGATAACAGCATGATTAAAATGTTTGTAAGTGATATCGATGGTACAATGATGCAACACGGAGGTCTTATTGACGAACAAGATGTTGCGGCACTGCGCAGCCTTGCCGAGCAAAATGTTATTCTTTGCTTCGCTTCCGGAAGACTTGATAATGAAATTGCAGACTTAATGAAAGCTGTAAATACAAATTTTCATCGCATTAGTGTAAATGGTGTTTTTGTATATACACATGAAAATAAACAACTATTATCTGCAACTTTTGATTCCAGCATACTTCCCGATTTGTTAGCTATGACGAATGAAGATCCTTATTTCCGTTATGTAAGTGATGAGCATAATTATTACATTGAAGAGAAAACACCTTTCATTCAAGAACTTGAACAACAAGTAACTATGACTTCTGTTGAAGAACCAAACTTACTACAGAAGATTGATGATACAATTTTCCCAAATAAAATTTCTGTCGGTGGAACAAAGGAGAGCTTACAACTCCTTCAGAAAAAAATTGATGAAAAATTCCACGGGAAAGTTAGTACTTTCATCTCAGCAGAACAATGTTTAGATGTAATGCCACCGAATGTTAGTAAAGGCTCTGCCATTTCTGTTTTATTAAATGAGTTTCAAATAAAACCTGAGGAAATTGCTTGTATAGGGGATTCTTATAATGACATTCCTATGTTTTCTTTAACTCCTCACAGTTTTGCTATGTCGCAAGCAGATGATGCAGTAAAAAAACACGCTCACTATGTAGTAAATCACGTCAAAGATGCTGTTAACCACGTAATTGCTCATAATAAAAATACGACTCATTCCTTATAAGGATGAGTCGTATTTTTATTTCTTTACATGTTAACCATTTTCAATTCCACTGTACTTCACAAACTGAAATATACTATTTGTTACGTGCGATATTCGTAATAAATTTATAACGATCTCCACGATAAATACATTTCACGTACTCTAGCGGTATCTCACCTTCTGAATATGACCATTGACGCATTACAAGTACAGGCGCCTTTTTAGGAATATGCAGATGTTCAGCTTCATTTTCCGTCGCAACGGAAGCTTCAATTGACTGAGTAGCGCTAACAAGTTTAAAGCCCAGTTTTTTCTCTAAATGTTCATATAAAGATTGTTGCAATATCTCTTCGTTAATATCTTTTACAAGAGCTGGCGACAAATATGTCGTCTCAAAAGCAATCGGTTCATCATCAGCTAAGCGAATACGCCTCACTTCATAAACCGATTCCCCCTCCTGTATTCTCAACCGGTCTGCTATTTTAGCAGTAGCTGGAACTAGGCGGAAACTAAGTAATTGACTACTTGGGTTCATCCCACGAGAAATCATGTCTTCTGTGAATCCCGTCATTCCTTGCAATTTTTGTTCCACTTTCGGAAGTTGGACAAATGTTCCAATTCCACGCTTCCGATATAAATAGCCTTGTTCCACTAAATTATTAATCGCCTGTCTGATTGTCATTCGACTCACTTCGAACTTATCACAAAGTTCATTCTCAGATGGGATTTTATCTCCCGGCTTCCATTCGCCGTCCTCAATTAGCTGTTTCACCCACTCTTGAATCTGATAATAGATCGGAAATGGTGAATACTTGTCGATGTTCATCAGCAATCGCCTCACTGCATAAAGATAGAGCTTCTTGATCAGCGATTACGGTTACATTCGGATGACGTTGTAAAACTGTAGCCGGACACTCTTCACTATATTCACCTTGCAATAATTCTTTAACAGCTTCTGCCTTTTTAGAACCCATAGCAACAAGTAGAACTTGTTTCGCTTTCATAATGCTTCCAATTCCCATTGTAATCGCATGAGTTGGCACATCTTCTTCTTTTTCGAAGAATCGAAGGTTTGCTTGGCGTGTAGATTCTGTTAATTCAACAATGTTTGTTGGAGAATTAAACGGTGTTCCTGGCTCATTAAATCCGATGTGACCGTTTTCACCGATTCCAAGAATCTGTAGGTCAACTGGGTTAGCAGCTAGAATGCTCTCGTAACGTTTGCACTCTTCCTCTAAATCACTTGCCATCCCGTTTGGTACATAAGTTTGTTTAAATGGAAGATGATCAAACAACTGTTCTTGCATGAAATAGTGATAGCTGTTTTTATCTTCATGTGGTAAATTTACGTACTCATCTAAGTTTACAGTGGTTACACGGCTTGTATCAAGTTTATTTTTTCGCATTTCTGCATAAATACCTAATGGAGAGCTTCCTGTAGCCATTCCTAATGTTGGATTTTCTTTTGTTTTTACAACTTCTTCAATTAATTTATAACCTGCTTCTGCTAATTCTTCTGGAGTTTTTACAACAAGAATATTCATTTAATTACTTCCCTTCCTTCATATGAATTCCTAAACGAACCGTATCATATACATGTAAATCTTCATTCATCACAACAAAGTCTGCATCTTTTCCTACCGCTAATGCACCTTTATTATTTAATCCAAACTCTTCTGCTTGGTTAACTGATGTCATAAGTACTGCATCTTCGATTGAACAACCTGTAAATTCAATTACATTTCGGAAAGCTTGATCCATTTTTAGAATACTACCAGCTAACGTTCCATCTTCTAATCGAGCACTACCATCTTTTACATGTACTGGCTGTCCGCCAAGCTCATATAATCCATCTTCAAGACCTTTTGCACGCATTGCGTCAGTAATAACACTTACTTTTTTCGGTCCTTTTAACTTATATGCTAATTTCACCATGTCAGGGTGAATATGAATACCATCTGTAATTACTTCAACCATTACATCTGGATTTAATAACACATGACCCACAACTCCTGGTTCACGGTGATGTAATCCACGCATTTGATTGTATAAATGTGTCGCATGTGTAATCTTTCTATTTTTTAGTTGCGCATCAATTGCATCTGTATGTCCCATTGTGCCAACTACACCAGTTTCAGCAAGATATTGTTCAAACTCTAATGCTCCCTCTTCTTCTGGTGCATATGTTACTAATTTAATTAAGTTCCCACTTGCTTCTTGCCATTGTTTAAATTGCTCAATATTTGCAGGAACGATATGTTCAAGTGGCTGTGCACCTGCACGTTTCTTTGAAACATAAGGTCCTTCTAAATGAATATATTCGAAATGCGCTCCTTTTTCTTTTGCTTCTTTCGCAGCAGTTAACGCTGCTTCAATTGCCTCTGGAGCTTGTGTCATTGTTGTTGGGAAGTAAGTTGTAACCCCTTCTTTTAACATTTCTTTACCTAGAGTTACTAACCCATCGCTATTTGCATCCATCGCATCAATATCGTATCCACCATGAATATGAACATCGATCATACCTGGAATTATAATCTTCCCTGTAGCATCAAAAACAGTTTCATTTTCTTGTGGTACATATTGAGCCATCAAACCAATTTCTTTAATGGTTTCTGCGTAACGAATAAATCCGTTTTCCACTATTTCTTGACCTGTGTAAATTTTGGCATTGATGACAATTTGCGTTTTCATTTTCATCGATCCTTTCCCATGAATTACCTACTTGTTATTATTACCTTATTCGCCTAGTTCCATCTTAATATACGCACGAGTAGTTGTCTATACATTCTAATGAAATTTCCTTTTTATTCAACAGAAAAGGAAATTTCTTACGTCTCTTATAATTATAATATATATTATTCATTTTTCCAAAAAGGGACAGTATCGCCCCCTAATATAGAAATCACTTCAACAATGGCATTAATCCGCTAGATTCTAACATAATATGTTCACCATCTGTTTCCATTTCTACTGTACGTTTATTCGTTCTATATACCATTATACCGTGCCTTTTTAAGCGTTTCACTACACTTTGGTGAGGATGTCCATACGGATTATTACTCCCGTACGATAGAATAGCAAACTGCGGTTCCACTTTTTTTATAAACGTTTCACTTGTTGAAGTATATGAGCCATGATGCCCCACTTTTAACACATCTGCATGGACATCAAATTGTTTTAATATTTCATGTTCTGTCCGTACATCCGCGTCACCCATTAATAAAAAATCCGCTTTTCCATATCGCACCTTTAAAACAATTGAGGATTCATTATTTTCATCTTTTGATTTCCCGTTGTTTAATACTTGTATAGAAACATGTGGATCCAGCGGTATATATTGTCCTTCCTTTACTGAAACGAAAGGTATCCCTCTTTTTTTTATATTATTCCGATACGTATGATAAGTAAGAGAACTATATGTTTTTCCGCTATCTAGTATAAGCGATACCGGCATTTGCTCTACAATTGGAATTAACCCCCCTATATGATCCATATCGGGATGCGTACTGACAATTACATCTAAATGATTAATCCCTTTCTCAATTAATTTCTGAATAATAACCTCTCCTGCTTCATAAGGTCCTCCATCAATTAACATTGTTTGTCCATTTGGCATTATAATAAGTGTTGCGTCACCTTGCCCCACTTTTAAAAAGCTCACTTTCATTTTACTAAGATGTTGCCGATGCATATGTAAAGGAGACGTAGTATGAATGGACATCATATACCTTTTAGCTGATGCGCTATTTAAAGAAAAACATAATAAAACAGAAACTAATAATAAAATAATCCGCATACCTCTCATAACTCGTCTCCTTTTTTCATTTAGTATGGCACTGTAAATAATTGATATACAAAAAAAGCTTAGCAAAATGCTAAGCTTTTATTTCGATATCTCTTGTAAGGAACCGAAGAATAAATCTGCTTCATTCATTTGTTCATTCTCTTCAGAAAGCGGTGGTAAATCATCTAATGTTTTCAATCCAAATGTGTCTAAAAATTCTTTTGTTGTTCCGTATAAAATAGGACGCCCTGGTCCTTCTGCTCTTCCCATTTCTTTTATAAGTAAATGTGAAACCAACGTTTGTAACGCCTTATCAGTTTTAACTCCTCTAATCTCTTCCATTTCAGTCCTTGTGATTGGTTGGCGATATGCAACAATCGCTAACGTTTCGAGGGCAGCTTGTGAGAGTGAAGCAGCTGTTGGTGTATCTATTAATTTTTGATAATATGAAGCATGTTCTTTCTTTGTAGCAAAACGATATACTTTTGCATACTGTACAATTTGCAAACCACGGTTTGCACCTTCACATTCTTGTTGCATTTCTTCTAAAATATTAATTGCTTCATTCATTTCAATTTCAAGAACTTTCGCTATTTGTTCTGGATAAATCCCTTCATCACCAGAAACAAATAAAAGGCCTTCAATAATTGACTTTTGTTCTTTCCTATCCATTTCACGAGCTCCTTCCTTCTATTTTCTCATAAAAATACACATCAAAAAACCGAATCACAATTAATGCGTTCGGTTCAATATTTTTTCTCTTGTTCCAAACGATACATTAAAACATAGCATGAGATAAAATGTTGCTATCCCATTTTCACATACTGGCTCTATGCAGATTTATTAGAGCTTGATACGAAAATTTCATCAAAATTATGTTCTTGCTCAATTATGATTTGTTGGTTTTTCATAAGTTCCAGAACTGCTAAAAATGTTACAACCATTATTTCACGTTCATCATCAACAAACAAATCATAAAAACTTTGGCGACCACCCTTTATTTTTAACTGTTTTAAAATATCAGTCATTCGCTGTTCAATTGGTATTTCTTGACGAGTAATACGTGTTGTTACAGGTTTTTTTGCCTTTTTACGGCGCATTAATTTTTGAAATGCTGCTAGCATATCATATAACGTAACATCAAGAGGTAAGCTTGTCTCCTCTTCTTGTTGCAACGATGTAAAGTCAATTGGTGGACGTGTATATAGCTGTGCTCTTTCTTGTTCTCTTTCTTTTAACTCAGTAGCAACTTGCTTATATTTCTTATATTCAATTAACCTCTCCATCAATTCTTGACGAGGATCATCTATAAAATCATCACCGTTATCAAGTACATCTTCTTCATGTTTCGGCAACAACATCTTACTTTTAATTTGTAATAACGTTGCAGCCATTACTAAATACTCACTTGCAACATCTAATTGAAGTTCTTTCATCGTATGCACATAAGATAAATATTGCTCTGTAATATCTGCTACAGGAATATTATATATATCAATTTCATAACGATGTATTAAATGTAACAATAGATCTAACGGCCCTTCAAAAGCCTCTACTTTAAAATTATATTGCACAAAGCATCCCACCACATTTTTTCTATAACAACATAAGTATAGAGCATACTCATGTTCTATCCAACCTTTTTAAGAAATTTAATTAAAAATAGACCGATGCCTATGTCATCATGCCCACCACTTCATATGATAACAGTGTAGTAAGAACAATGTAGGAGGTCAAAAAACTATGGGTCACGTTGATTGTGGTTTTAGCGGTGGGTTCGCATTACTTGTTGTACTGTTTATTTTACTAATTATTGTAGGAGCAGCTTGCTTCTGCTAATATGAACAATAACGGCTAGGGGGAAACCTCCTAGTCGTTTATTGTTCATATTTCTATGATACACTTATATGTATAACCGTTAGATAGGAGCGAGAAAACATGTATCCTACCGAATACATACAATTTTTAATTCATTTCCATGGAGATTATGACTATTTTGAATGCCACGAAATACTAGAAGAGTATTGGAAGACAAAACCAAGAGGTAATCGTGATCATTACTTAGTTGGTCTCATTCAAATTGCAGTTTCTTTATACCACCAAAGACGTGCTAATTGGAATGGTTCTACAAAAATGATGAAAAGCGCAATTACAATTTTAGAAAAAAGCGGTGTGCCTTTACAACGTTTAGGAATTAATCAAGTACAACTTCTTTCCTTGCTCAATGAAAGATTGCAATCTATCCATAAAAAAGAACGTTTTGTACCTTTATTTTTACCCTTATCAGATTCATCGTTAGAGAAGCAGTGCATAGAGTTATGTCAAAAACAAAACCTCTCTTGGAAAGACTTGAATGCTATCCCAGGTGAATATATTATAAACAAGCACACTTTGCGTGATCGCACAGAGGTCATTACTGAACGAAACGAACAATTACAAAAAAGAAAGCAGAGATAATAAACTACTTATCTCTGCTTTCACGAATGTATATTTTGTTCTAGCCCTTTACATTTTTCGCAAAAACTTGCTGTTTGCTCATTTCCGCAAATTGTAAACTCAAGAAATTTACTCTTTAACTCTTGAACCATCTTCGTCCCAATCCCCACATGACGATGAGACGGGTTCACACTCAAATGCTGAATTTCTAATACTTGATTCTCTTTTTTTACAATCCCCATTATTCCAACAAAATCTTCATTTTCTTTCCACAAATACAATTGCCAATCATCTTTTGCTTCATATTCTTTCATTGTCAATTGTAATGTTTTCACATCTTTTTCAGTTGGCATAAACGAAAGAAGCCCCATTGCAATTTTTTCATAACTTTTTTTAAAACGAATTAACATAACCCTTATCCCTTCTTACAAAAGTTACAAACTAGTAATCCCCTCAATCACTCTTTTCATATCACATTCATTTTACAATATTTTCAACAGAGTGAGAAGAGTCTAAAACAACTTGATAATCATACAAAGCGAAAAGAAGAAAGTCAAATCTATGTTTCAGCACTATTCCTTTAATAAATAGAGTTAAAAAAAGAAAATTTTATATGGAATGGAAAGAAACATATCATTCAACAGCACTTCATTTATAGTTACTCTAAAGCAGCACAATTCTAGCAAAATTAATATAACAAAAAATATTTATTGAAACATATAATGTAATGTATTCTATGTAATTGGTTAAAGGTTTGTTCTCACAAACAATATATTTTAGCAACAATACTACTTGTATGATGAGCTGTAGAAGTAGTACTCAATCTCATTAAAAATAAAAAAGAGAGCAAAAGCTCTCTTTTTCCAGGCTGTGGAGAAAGTCTTCTCCACAGCCTGTTTTTGTGTCTGAACCTCTTTTTATGTGTCAACACTGATAAAAAAGAGGAAAAGGAGAGATTTTTTATGATGGGTGCTTTAAAAAATCATCGTGATGAGCGTGTATCTGTTTCTGTAGAAGAGTTGGTTCCACAAGATCATTTCCTTCGTGCAATTGAAGCGACAATTAGTTTTGATTTTATTGAAGAGAAGTTACGCCCTTATTACTGTGAAAACAATGGACGCCCGTCCATTCATCCTATTGTTTTATTTAAGATGATGTTTATTGGATATTTTTACGGTATTCGTTCTGAGCGTCAATTGGAAAAGGAAATTAAAACGAATATTGCCTACCGTTGGTTTTTAGGGTTTTCTCTATCGGATACTATTCCGGATCACTCTACAATCAGTTGGAATCGTCGTACTCGTTTTATTCATACAAATATTTTCGAAGAAATTTTTGATGAGATTGTGAGACAAGCGACGGAGCACCGGATGGTAGGAGGACGTGCACTGATGACAGATTCTACACATATTAAGGCCAATGCCAATAAAAATAAATTTGTACATAAATATAAAAAAGAAAAAGCAAAGTTTTATATAGACGAGCTAGAAGCTGCGGTAATCGAAGATCGTGAGGTACATGGAAAAAAGAATTAAAACCTAGAAAGGAAAGTGATACCCCTACCAAAAAAACTCGTATAAGTACAACGGATCCAGATAGTGGATTTTTAATGAGAGATGGAAAACCAAATGGTTTTCATTTCTTGGATCATCGTACGACTGATGCGAAGTACAATATTATTACAGATACCTATGTAACGGCTGGAAATATGGCAGATTCCGAGCCGTATTTAGCACGCCTCCAAGCTCAGATTGATAAATTCGACTTCAAAGTAGAAGCTGTTGCCCTTGATGCTGGCTATTTTACAGGATATATCTGTAAGAAACTATCAGAACGGAATATATTTATGGTGATGGGGTATCGCCGATTTGGAAAACGGAATAAAGAAGTACCGAAAAGCCAATTTAAATATGTAGAAGAAATGAATGTTTTCGCTTGTCCGATGGGATGTATTCTAGAATATGTAACAACTGATCGTGAAGGATACCGTCAATACAAATCGAATCCAGAAGACTGCGCTGTTTGTCCGTTACGTGAGGTGTGCTTTTCAAAGAAACAAAAACAAAAAGTTATCACTCATCATGTGTGGGAGAAATATAAGGATATTGCTAGAAAAAACAAGCTAACAGCTACAGGGAAAAGGTTGTATAAAGTACGCTGTTCCACTATAGAGCGAAGCTTTGCAGACGCCAAAGAACTACATGGCTACCGCTATGCCCGGTTTCGAGGGCTGAAGTCTGTCCAAATGCAAGCTTATCTCACCGCAGCTTGTCAAAACATGAAAAAAATAGCCCTCCACCTGACCAAAAAGGGTCAGGTGGAGGGCTATTTTTTAAAATTCTATTATTTTATGTTGTTTTTATTCGCTAAAATCAAAAAAGATTCCAGAGTGTTGGGAACCCTAAAGGGTTTCCCAACACTCTGAAAAAAGAGAGCAAAAGCTCTCTTTTTCCTTACCTTATTCTTCCCAAACTTTAACTTCTTTCATTACATCGCCTTGACGCATTTTTAATACTGTTTCAATACCGCTTGTTGCTTTACCGAATACAGTATGAACACCATCTAAATGCGGCTGTGGCTCATGAACGATAAAGAATTGGCTACCGCCTGTGTTACGGCCAGCGTGAGCCATAGAAAGTGATCCTACAAGGTGTCTATGAGGGTTTCCATCAGTTTCACATGGAATAGAGTAACCTGGACCACCTGCACCTGTACCTGTTGGGTCTCCACCTTGGCTTACGAAGCCAGGAATAACACGGTGGAATGTAACACCGTCATAAAATCCTTGCTCTGCTAATTTTTTAAAGTTTTCTACTGTTTTCGGTGCTTCTTCTGGGAAAAATTCCAAGTCGATTTTTTCACCGTTTTCCATTAATATGTATCCTAAAGTTTTCATACGTATATGTCTCCTTTCAACTATCTCAGCACTATATTACCACATTCATGACTAGAAACAAAAAGAATCCGACAATCTAGATACTTCTTTTTTGAAATGTGGAAAAAGCTAGGTGACAAATAAGAAATATATACTATAATAACTTTGTTGCCCGAAAATTTTAGAAAGAGAAAGGGAGCGATTTTTCGTGAAAACGAAATTATTAGCTCTGCTATTAGCTGTAACGGTATTTATGATGCCAACAGCTTCATTTGCAGACATCATTGAGGGAGAATCAATTGTTACATTAGGAGAGAACTTATCCGAACAACAAAAACAAGATCTGTTAAAAGAAATGAAAGCACCAAAAGATGCTACAATTATCACTGTATCTAATGCGGAAGAACATAAATTTCTAGAAGGCATTGTTCCAAAAGCACAAATTGGTACGAGAGCAATTTCTTCTTCTATGATTACATACACAAAACCAGGATCTGGTCTTATTGTACGATCAAAGAACATTAACTGGGTAACAGATGCAATGTACACTAACGCTTTGATTACAGCAGGTGTAAAAGATGCAGAAATTCAAATTACTGCACCTTTTAAAGTTTCAGGAACTGCAGCTTTAACTGGATTAATGAAAGCATACGAAACTGCGTCCAATAAACAAATTCCTGAAGAAGTTAAAAAAGTAGCGAATGAAGAAATGGTACAAACAGCCCAGCTTGGTGATAAAATTGGTGAAGAAAAAGCAGTTCAACTTGTTGCAAAAATTAAAGAAGAAATTGCAAAAGAACAGCCAAAAACAACAGAAGATTTACGTTCATTAATTAAAAAAATTGCTGATCAACTCGGCATTACATTGACAGATGAACAGTTAGATAACTTAGTATCGTTATTTGATAAAATGAAAAATCTTAATATCGATTGGAATCAAGTTGGTAGTCAATTAAACAAAGCAAAAGAACACGTTTCTGCCTTCTTAGGTTCTGAAGAAGGACAAAGTTTTCTAGATAAAGTGAAAGATTTCTTCTCAAGTATCATTGATTTTGTTAAATCTTTATTCAAGTAAAAAAGAAGCCCGCCAGTGACGGGCTTCTTTTTTATACAAGTAACGGTAATTTCATAACAGCCTCTTCAACCGAACGCACTATATGATTTGCTTTCTCCTTTACATATGGATGGGCATGATGAAGAGTAAATGAATGCGGGGTTACTTCAAACATAGAAATATCATTGAAAGAATCTCCAATACAAGCAACTTCATTTGCTTCAATTTGCAAATGATCCATTAGTCGCTTTAGAGCACTCCCCTTACTCACGCCTCTTGGCATAATATCAACATAGCGTTTACCTGATATAAAAACTTCCGCTTCGCCTTGAAACGTATCTCGTAGCTCTTGATCTAACGTCACAATTTTCTCTTCTTCTCCAAAAACAAACAATTTTGCAGGGTGTACAGTCTTACCAAACTCTTCTTCTAACGCTTCAATTTCAGCGATATGCACGCCCATATACGCTTCAAAATTATGGTGATGTTCATTCTTCCTTTTTGTATATCGCTGCTCGTTTGCACAAACAATATCCGCTAGTCCTTTTTTATGTATATATCGATATATTTCCTGGGCAACCACATTTTCAAAACTCGATTCATGAAATAAATTTCCATCCGGAAGCAACATTGTCGCTCCATTTAAGCCAGTTGTGTAATATGGGAATGAAAACCTTTTTACAACTTCATCAATTCTGTGTGTAAAGCGGCCAGAGGCAAAACAAATATTTGTCCCTTTCTCAGCTAACCAACACAGCGCACGTTCATCTTCTTTTTGCATATGATTCACATCGTAAACGAGCGTGTCATCTAAATCACTTACAAATAATTTAATCATGTCCTCTTCCCCTTCCATACACAATATCTACTCTAAGTGTACACAAAAAATGTTTGATTTTTGTTAAAAAATAATAAATTTTTGCTAAAAAAAATAAACGGGTGTATAATCCCGTTTATTTTTGTCTTTTTACATTTTGAGGTCTTACAATACTTGGTCGTACTTTTAAACTAGACATCGTTGGACGGAGTAAAATTTTTGTTAATGCGCCCCAATCAAATGGTAAAAACGGCCATAAATAAGGTGTTTGTAAACTTTTTATAGACGTTAAAAATAAAATTAATATCGTCATACCAATTACAAATCCCATCTCATGGAAGAGGCCTGTTAAAATAATAACAAACAATTTCCCAACCTTATTCCCTAATCCTAATTCATAACTCGGTGTTGCATATGCACCAATCATCGAAACTGCTACATACAAAATTACTTCTGGCACAAACAAACCTACATCAATTGCAATTTGACCAATTAATATAGCGGAAATCAACCCTGCTGCAGACGATAACGGCGTTGGAGTATGAATGGCTGCCATCCTTAAAAACTCAAGTCCGACCTCTGCCATTAACACCTGTAATAAAATTGGTAAATGCGTCATCTTAGTCGGTCCAATAAAAGCAAGATTTGCTGGCAAAAGAGTTGGATCAAATACAAACACTAACCAAAATGGTAATAAAAATAACGAGAATATAACACCTAAAAAGCGCACCCAGCGTAAAAATGTACCGACAGCTGGATTTTGTCTAAACTCTTCCGCGTGCTGTAAATGATGAAAATATGTTGTCGGTGTAATCATAGCACTTGGCGATGTGTCAACAAGTACTAACACATGTCCTTCTAGTAGATGATTTGCTGCTACATCTGGCCTTTCTGTATATCGAATAAGTGGAAATGGGTTATAGCTTTGCTTTACAACAAATTCTTCTACTGTTTTATCCGCCATCGTAATTCCATCTACATCGATGTTATTTAATTCTTGTTTTATAATCTTTACTAAATCTGGATTTGCAACATCTTGAACGTATGTAATGCAAATATCCGTTTGTGATCTATCTCCTACTCGAACCATTTCATTTCGAAGACGTGGATCTCGAATTCTTCTACGGATTAATGCTGTATTTACAACGATATTTTCAACAAATCCATCCCTTGCACCGCGTACTACCTTTTCGGTATCTGGTTCTGTCGGCGTTCGCCCTGGATAACTACGAACATCGATTGCAAACGCTTCCGTTTCACCTTCCACAAATATCACGATGAGTCCTGATAATACTTGGAGCATTACCTCATCCATCGTTTTCACTTTACTTACTTGTTGATGGATTAAGCGATTCTCTAAAAGCTTCACTGTATCTTCTTCTACATCCCTTATCTCATTTGTATCCACCGCTTCTTCTAAAATAGGGATAATATAATTTGTATCACAAAGTCCGTTTACAAATAACACACCAATTTCTTTATTCAAAATTTGAAATTTACGAATGCCAACATCGTATGTAACGCCTAGCCCAACTGTCTGCTTTAAATAATTTTCATTGTCACTTATGAAAGTTGATATAGGGATATCCACTTTTTTAGGCTTCGTCATAAAAACCACTCCTTTCCAAAATTAATTGAATTGCTTTCTTCGTAATAGGTGATCCCCTCTCCCATTCATCATTTCCACACATCTTACCAATGTCACCGACTCCAACGATGACAGGAACATTCAAGTCATCTAAACAATAAATTGTATCTCCGCTAATTCTGCCAATTTCGCCATCTGGAAGTCCAAATTTATCAACACCGTATTCGGTTAAATTCCCATTCCGATCTACACTTACATCTACACGTGCCCATTCCCAATGATGCGTATTAGACGCTACCGCTAAAATACCGAGCACATCAATTTGTTTATGGGTAGCCACATATTTTAAAGCCTTTTCACCAGATCCTTCTCCAATAAATCCACTGTCATCAAACATGACAAATACAGGGTCATATGGCGTTTGCATAATAAGCTCAACAACTTTTTTCCCTGTCAATTTGGTTGGATTACTTTGTGATGCTGAAATACACCTTCCCCCAAATTCCTTCGTTAAAAGCTCAATTGTCCGCTTTGCATATTCATCTCCATCTGTGACCAAAACAACCCTTCGTCTCATTTGATTTATCCTTTCGGTTTACATATAAGTGCTATAAAAAACGAAAACAATATCGCTGCGGAAATGCCCGCAGACGTTAAACTAAACATGCCAATACCAATTCCTAAATATCCATGTTTTTCTGCTGCATGCATTGCTCCGTGCAATAGTGAATGTCCAAAACTTGTAATAGGGACTGTTGCTCCAGCACCTGCAAACTTTATTAGTTTATCGTACAATCCAAATCCATCTAAAATTGCTCCGATGACTACAAAAGTTGCCATTAAATGAGCTGGTGTTAACTTTACGAAATCTATCAATAGTTGCCCAATTAAACAAATAACTCCACCTACAAGAAATGCATATATAAAATCCACAATTCACTCTCCTTTAACTCTCTCAAATACGACACCATGTGCAATTGTTGGAATCGTTTCCTTCTGTTGCATCATCATCGGGCTTAATAATGCACCAGTCGCAACGACAAAAATTCGTTGTAAATCCCCTTTTTGCATCTCGTGTAATAAATGACCATATGTGACAACTGCTGAACAAGCGCAACCACTACCACCTGCAAACACTTCTTCTTGACTTGATTCATAAATCATCAATCCACAATCATTGTATATATGCCCAAGATCATAACCTTCCTCAAGTAAAAGTTGTTTCGCAATTGGCGTCCCAACAGCTGATAAATCACCCGTAACAATCAAATCATAATCATCGGCACTTCTTCTTAAATCTTCAAAATGTTGTTGAATTGTATGAGCTGCTGCTGGAGCCATCGCTGCCCCCATATCCAAAGGATTTGTAATTCCTAAATCTTGCACTTTTCCAATTGTAGCCGACGTAATTTTAATTGCACTTTTTTCATTGCTAATTAATATAGATCCTGCACCAGTCACAGTTGAATTTGCTGTCCCTGGCTTTTGTCCACCGTACTCTGTTGGATAGCGAAATTGTCTTTCAGCCGTTGCATTATGACTACTTACTGTGGCTAAGACACGATTTGCAAATCCACCGTCTATAAAAGCTGAGCCAACTGCTAAAGTCTCCATAGACGTCGCACAAGCGCTAAACATTCCTAAAAAAGGAATGCCCCACTTACGCGCAACATAATTTGCTGTCACTGTTTGATTTAATAAATCTCCCGCTAAAAAGAAATCAATTTGCGATGTTTTTATATTCCCTTTTTGCACTGCTTGTTGAATTGAGTCTGACATTAATCTTCGTTCGGCAAGCTCCCAATTTTCTTCTCCACAATGCAAGTCACCATATGAAATATCAAATTTTTTCCCGAGAGGGCCCTCAGCTTCTTTCGGACCGACAGCAGTACCCGTTGCATTCACATATATATCATTTTGAAATACCCACGTTTGTTTTCCGGTCAACCTCATACTAGCCCTCCTTTAAGACATAAAAATTTTAAAGGTATACCTTATTAACCCAATGATATATGCACCAACAACCCCAAATACAATCACACTTCCTGCCAGTTTAAACATATTTGTAGCAATCCCTAGAACAACCCCTTCGCTCTTATGTTCTAAGGCAGCGCTCGCCATAGAATTTGCAAATCCTGTTACCGGTACCGCTGATCCTGCTCCAGCAAATTGACCGATTTTATCATATACACCACACCCTGTTAAAATCGCGGATAATAAAACAAGGGTTGCAACAGTTGGGTTTCCTGCCTCTTGTTCACTGAAGTGAAAATAATGTATATAAAATTTCATCAATACTTCTCCAACTGTGCAAATGAGTCCACCTACAAGAAATGCTTTGATACAATTTAGTAAATAGTTTGGCTTTGGATGATACTCCTTCACTTTATTTATGTAACCATCCTTCAATTTCTGACTTGTCATTTATATACTGCCTCCTACTTTACGAAATAAATCCAGTGAAACAACGATCCTATTACTTTTCCAAGTACAAGAGCAACGAGTAAAACAATAATCTTCCCCTCTACCCCTACTCGTTTCGCTAAAATAGGCAGAACATTTAACACCTCTGTTAATGCCGCAGCAAGCATTCCGATGAATGTGCCACAAAATATCCCTAATATAACGAGCCAATACTGCGACGTTTGAAATGTAATGTTTTTCAAACTGCACCAAGCCCCTGTTAAAGTACCTGCAATGACTGCCCACTCAAAATATTGAATATGCTTTCCACTTCTCGTTAATTGGGCTAAACGGGGGATTATACCAAGTACAGCTAAAAATGCGACATATCCGCTACCTACCGCAATCCCTCCAGCTAAACCAATTAAAATAACAAATCCAGACTCAATCATCGGCAAGTTGTTTCATATTATCCTTGTTTTCATTAACGATTACATACTGATCAAGTGACTGTTGGTATTGAAACATCTCAACTTCTAACGGACTCGGCTCTTCATTAATTCGCTTTTGAAATACATGATTAAAAAATAAAACCATCCCTAAGCCAAGACCTAAAGAATAAGGGATTTGAAATAAAAGTGGTTGCGCATTAAATTCTCCAGTAATCATGTAATATAACCGTTGATGTACTTGTTGCATACTTACATCTTCATGGAAATAAATAATCGCAAGGGCCGCTCCAATGAACAGTAACAGCCATACAAGCCCGAAAAAAATTGAGTGTGTCTTCTTTTTTTCGTATATAATTTCAACAAGAGTTTGTCCAGAACCGAGTAAATTAATTTGTACATGAGATGCTTTCTGTTGAATAATCTCAATTACTTTCATAACATCAATTACAACATGCGTCTTATCATGCGCTGTTATTTTGTAAACTATCTCATTTTGTAACAACTCAACTACGGAAGAATCTCCGGCAAGTTGAGCAACATCGCCCAGCTTTACTTCATAAGTAGGAGAAACTTTTAAACGATTGCGCATTTTAATATAAATCGTTTGTTCCAACTTTCATTCACCCCTTCACTCTTCCTCGTAGTTATAGTATGGTTATTGAATTTTTTTCTAATACAATTTTTTCATAAAAAAACATCTGCACCATTTCGGTACAGATGTTTTTTACTTATGCCTTTTTCTTAAATAAGTTTACAATACTTAATGCAAGCCCTCCCCAAATGACTACTATTCCAATAACCATCATCATAATCGCTGATCCACTCATTATGAAACACCTCGATCTTTCCATTCTTTTTCAAGCTTGGCAGAATCCGAATGAATTTGTGCATCCCATTTTTTCAGGCCAATGATTATTGCAACTATGAGGAATGCTGCTGCTATCGACCAACCATACGTTACAACAAACTCAGTCGGATAATCTCCGTAGTTCTTTTTAATATTTTGGATTGTACCATCAATTAGCATATACCCTAACATAAGCGGAGTAATAACGAGTAAACTCACTCTCCAAAACGTTCCTAATTTAATATCAGATACAAAGTTTGCATGATTTTGATAAACTGGTAAACGGCGTAAAATGAGCCCTATCGTAACTACTTCCGCAAGTGCAATTGTAATTAATCCGAAATTATTAGCGAAATAGTCGACAACATCTAAGAACATAAGTCCACCACGTGTTGCAAAAACAAGAGAAACTAACACGAGAAGGGTTCCCATAATTCCAATAGTTTTTTCCCGACTTAAACTGAATTTTTCAGATACAGCGGCAAAGCATACTTCCGCGAGTGAAATAAGTGATGTAATTCCAGCAACCGTTAACGATAAGAAAAATAAAACACCAAACAACGGTGACATCGGCAATTCATTAATAATTTGGGGAAATACTACGAACGCAAGCCCAACGCCAGCACTTGCTACTTTATCAACCGGTACTCCCATATTATTTGCCATAAATCCAAGAGCTGCAAAGACCCCAATACCTGCTAATAATTCAAATCCTGAGTTTGCAAATCCAGTAATAAAGGCATTATTTGTTGTATCCGAGTTTTTCGGTAAATAACTAGAATACGTAATCATAATTCCAAATGCTAAAGATAAACTAAAGAATATTTGACCGTAAGCAGCAAGCCATACTTTCCCATCAAAAATACGACTCCAATCTGGTTTAAAGAATGCATCTAGTCCTTGCATAGCACCTTCCATCGTCACTGCACGAACAACGATAATAAGGAACATAACAACTAATAAAGGAATAAATATACGGTTAACAACTTCGATTCTTTTTTTAACTCCTTTAAATGCAACGCCAAGCACAATAATCCAAACGAGAGCTAACGGAATTAATACTTCTGGTACAAGTCCTCCAAATTGTCCTGGCTTATCTGCAACATGTAAGTACTCTTTAAATAAAAATGATTGCGTGTCTTTTCCCCATGCTCCAGTAATTGCAAAGTATGTATACGATATAGACCAAGCAATAATCACTGCATAATATGTTGAAACAATAAATGTTACGCACATTTGCCACCATCCAATAAATTCTGCACGCGGGCTAATACGGAAAAATGTAAGTGGTGCTGAGCCACGATGACGATGACCAAGGGCAAACTCAAACGCTAACAATGAAATACCAGTCGTTAATAATGCAAATAAATACGGTAAAAAGAATGCTCCTCCTCCATTTTCATACGCTGTATAAGGAAAACGCCATATGTTTCCTAATCCAACGGCAGATCCGACCGCTGCGAAAATAAATCCAGCTCTCGTTCCCCATTGTTGCCTCGTTTCCATGTTTCCTTCCCCCTTTATGACAAGTTCATACTTGGATTATATTTTAAATTGACTAAATTATCAATAAATTCTGTTAATTTTTGCGAAAATTAACATCTCTCTCCTATTAACGGCATAAAAAAATCGAATAGACAATTATTCGTCTATTCGATCTTTCATCTGTTTTAATATTTTCTTTTCAAGTCTTGAAACTTGTACTTGCGAAATGCCTATGCGCTCGGCTACTTCTGACTGTGTTTGATCTTTATAGTAACGCAAGTATACAATTAAGCGCTCTCGTTCATCTAGTTCTCTAATCGCTTCTTTTAAAGCAATTTTATCGAACCATTTCGTTTCAGATTGATCTGCAATTTGATCTAAAATAGTGATTGGATCTCCATCGTTTTCATATACAGTTTCATGTATAGATGAAGGGGCCCGGCTCGCTTCTTGTGCTAGAACAACTTCCTCTGGCGTTAGTTCTAGTGCCTCTGCCACTTCATTAATCGTTGGAGCCCTTCCGAATTCTTTCGAAAGCTCATCTCTCATCTTTCGAATTTTGTTTCCTGTTTCTTTTAAAGACCTACTAACTTTCACTGATCCATCATCGCGTAAGAAACGTTGTATTTCACCAATAATCATTGGAACTGCATATGTTGAAAATTTCACGTCGAAAGATAAATCAAATTTATCTACCGATTTCAAGAGCCCAATACATCCAATTTGAAATAGGTCGTCTGGTTCGTATCCTCGATTAAGAAACCGCTGTACAACCGACCAAACGAGGCGCATATTACTTTGAACGATTGTATCTCTCGCTTGTTGATCTCCATCTTGACTTTTTTGAATTAACGCTTTTAGCTCGTGGTCCTTTAACTGAGGTTTCTTCTTCTCATTTTTGACCTCTATGTCCATAGGCTATTCTCCTTAATTGCATAGAGCGTTACTATTTGATAAGTATTTTGTCAAATGGATTGTTGTCCCGAAAGATTCGTTTGAAATAACTTCTACTTCATCCATAAAATTTTCCATGATAGTAAATCCCATTCCGGAACGCTCTAATTCAGGTTTAGTTGTAAAAAGGGGTTGTCTCGCTTCATCTAAGTTAAAGATTCCAATCCCTTCATCTCGAATCGTGAGTTTCACCATTGCTTCTTCCAAAATTACAGAAATATAAACAATACCTTCTGCATTTCCTTCGTATCCATGAATAATTGCATTTGTAACCGCTTCTGACACAACTGTTTTAATCTCCGTTAATTCTTCCATCGTTGGATCTAGTTGTGCAATGAAAGCCGCCACTGTAACGCGAGCGAATGATTCATTTTGACTTAATGCTGAAAATTGAAGGTTCATTTCATTTCTCATCTATGCCACCCCCAACGTCGCGAGCGCGTGCGCTTCACTTTCTTCTAAGCGAACGATTTTGAATAAGCCCGACATTTCAAATAAACGCTTAACAGGCGGTGAAATTGCACAAACAACCATTTCTCCACCTAATCCCTTTACGTGTTTATATCGGCCTAATATAACACCTAGACCAGAACTATCCATAAACGATAAGTTCTCTAGGCTCAAAACAATATGATGAACACCATGTGTCTCAATCATATCTGTTACTTTCGTTCGCAACTCTTCAGCCGTATGATGATCTAATTCACCCTCTAGTCTCACACATAGGACGTCACGTTTTACTTCTAATTGCATGGAAAGACTCACACGATTTCCTCCTTATGCTCAAACTTTACTTATTCACATACATAAAGATTTTCGTGATACAAAATAAGAATCCTTCCTGCTGACAAAAGAAGAACTATTTCGTCATAAAGTGAAACCTTTCAGCATTATTCACTTACATACGAATAGAAAAGCGGCAAAATATTTGCCGCTATTTTGATGTTGAAAACATCCCAAAACTTCTTTTAAATAACTCCCACCAGCTCGCTGCAGCAACATCTTCTTTTGCTACAATTGTTTGTTTTAATAAAACATCTTTATCTTTTTTAATAACAAGTGTACCAAGCGCGTCACCTTTTTTAATCGGTGCTTTTACTTTCTTTTCAGCAATTACTTCTTGTTTTACCTTGTCCATATTCTCGCCCTTCTTCATAAGAAGAGAAACATTATCTGACGCAACTAAATCTACTTTTTCTTTTTTCCCTTTTCCTACTTGAACTGTCTTAATTTTTTCGCCGCGCGTATACAATTTCTTTGTCATATATTGTCCAAATGCATAGTCAAGAAGCTTCGTCACTTGGTTGTTCCGTTCTTTTGATGTTGGTGCTCCCATGACAACTGAAATGACACGCATGCCATTTTTTTCAGCCGATGCTGTTAAACAATATTTCGCTTCTGTCGTAAAACCTGTTTTTACTCCATCTACGCCAGGATAAAAACGTACTAGTTTATTCGTATTAACGAGCCAAAACTTTTTATCCGTATCTTCACGTAAATAATCTTCGTACTTACCTGTGTATTTACGAATAAGTGGATACTTCATCAATTCTCTCGCCATTATAGCCATATCATTTGCTGTCGAATAATGGTCTTTGGCCGGAAGACCTGTTGGATTTTGAAAATGTGTATTTTTCAGCCCTAAATCTTTCGCCTTTTTGTTCATCATATTTACAAATCCTTCTTCTGAACCTGCGATGTGCTCGGCTACTGCAACAGATGCGTCATTTCCAGATGCAATTGCAATACCCTTTAACATCTCATTTACAGTCATCTCTTCCCCAGGTTCTAAAAAGATTTGCGATCCACCCATTGAAGCTGCATGTTCACTCGCTCTAACTTTATCGGTCAGTTTTAGTTTTCCTTTTTCAACTTGTTCCATAATTAAAAGCATTGTCATAATCTTTGTCATACTAGCAGGTGGTAATTTTTCATTTGGGTTTTTATCAAATAAAACTTTACCTGTATCTTGCTCAATTACGATTGCTGACGACGCTTGTTCCGCTAACTTCGGCGTTGTTTCTTCTGTTTTCTCCTGCTTCGTTTTTTCAGATTGCGCAAAACTCACTGAAGTTCCAGAAAGCAATAACATGAAACAAACAAGTATTCCAAAAACTCGCTTCATGACTAACCCTCCATTCTATATCAGACCTATTTTTTCCAATTCTCCTTTTTTTAATACCAATTTTTTCTATTATTTTCAGTTGACAAATACATTCGTCCCCTATATTCTATTAAGTGTATTACATATAGTAGTACACTTAATACATATGAGGAAGGAGACATTGCTCTTGCATATTCAACTTGACCCAAGAAGCAACACTCCGATATGGGAACAAATTGTTCAAAATATAAAAGAACTCGTATTGAAAAGCATGTTGGCTCCCAGTGATAAACTTCCTTCTGTACGCGAACTCGCTTCTTTACTCGTTATAAATCCAAATACAGTGAGTAAAGCGTATCAAGAGTTAGAGCGACAAGGAATTATTGAAACGTTACGAGGAAAAGGAACATTTGTATCCCAATCGATTACCCCAACATTAGACGAAAGGAAAATCGCTATGGTTGAAAAGCAATTTCATCAATTACTATTAGAAGCCTCTTATCTTGGTGTTACGAAAGATAAAATTCATGATTGGATAGATTCATACTATAAAGAGATTGGAGGAAATACGGATGCTGAAAGTGACAAGCTTGAAGAAAACAATTGATACTCAAACAATTTTAGACGATGTTTCTTTCACATTACAAAAAGGTAGTATCATCGGGTTACTTGGAAGAAACGGCGCGGGAAAAACAACTTTATTACGAACGATGGTCGGCATTTTAGACCCAGACGAGGGAACTGTTACATATGAGGATATCGACATTCATAAGAATCCTGAAACGAAACAAAAAATCGTATATGTTCCGGATTCTACTAACATACTGAACGGTTATACAGTAAAAGAAATCGTGAAGTTTTATAAAGCAGTTTATACAGCTTTTGATGAACCATATTTCTATGAACTACTAGAACATTTCAACTTACCAAATAAACGAATTCGTAGTTATTCAAAAGGAATGAAAGCACTGCTTGCCATCATTTTAGCTGTTGCTGCAAAAGCAGAATATATTATTTTAGATGAACCAACAAACGGACTTGATCCTATCGTTAAAAGACAGATTTTACAGTTTCTCGTTGGAGAAGTTGCAGAAAAAGAAATTACCATTTTCATCTCTACCCATCATTTAGATGAAGTGGAACAAATTGCAGATACAATCATTATGTTAAAAGGACATACTGTAGCATCTATTACGTCACTAGACGATGCAAAATCACAATTTGCAAAAATACAAGTAGCTTACGAGCGTTCATTACCTCAAAAACTAGAAAACTTAAGCAATATTAAAATATTAAATCAAACAGGAAAAGTATATACAATCTTAATTGAAGGAAATGTGGCTACAACACTCGAGAAGTTTTATAAAGAACAACCACTGCTCATTGAAGAATTAACAATGTCACTTGAAGATGTCTTCGTTACGACACTGGAGGAGGATGGATATGTTTCATAAAGCGTTATGGATGTGGAATTGGAAGCGTGGGAAATATGCTGCGTTACTTTTTCTCTTCAGTTCACTTTATTTTTTATCTTTCGAATACTATCAAGCAGCAGAAACTCAACAGTCTCTCTTTCTCCATCCAGAAAAAATAGGTGAAGAAAAGTTCTACTATCATTATTCTTTTTATTCTTCTAATAGCTTTTGGTTAAGTATTATTACAATTATCCTATCCTGTATATTAATTGGCTGGGAGCGAAGTAATCAAAATGGAGATTCACTTATGACATTTCCATTTAAAAGACGTGATATGTTCTTATCGAAGTGGGTTTTCGGTGGATTTTTCATTGTACTATCATTTCTAATCAATTGGGGTCTTATGTATTTTATTTATAAATCTACGATTCACTTTGAATATCAATCTTTCGAACCGTTTCATCGATATTTCTTGTATGCAATTTTCACATATATCGCTATCTATACTGTCTCTTTATGTATAGGTACATTTACTGGCAGTATTATTTCACAAAGCATCTTCAGCATTACTTTTTGCATAATGGGAATGGGAATCTTTTCACTCTTACTCCTTTTCTTTACAGCTCATGCTGAGGCAATACAAGGGAATAAAAGTTATACGAATTTCGAAAACATTTATAAATTCAATAAAAAGACCAACATTTCAAGCGCTATATTAGACTTTTCAATTAGTTATAATTACCACCCTACTGTCCAATCAGATGAAGATCATGGAAAAGTAATACAAAGGGGACCCACTTTTCATAGTTACTACTCTGCAAAAGTAATACTTGTTCCTATCTTCTATACTATTTCCAGCTTACTAATTGGTATGTTTCTTTATGCACGATCACCTAATGAACATAATAAGAAAATTTTCCTTTTCCCAAAATACAACTCACTCTGGATGTGGGGTACTACCTTGTATTTTGCATTAATAGGTGGGCAAATGTTAAAACGTTTTGATTTATTATTTAGTTACTATGTTGGGTTCTTTTTATTTGGAATCGTCACTTATTTTATATTATCACGTCTTACAAACTATAAAGTTTTTTAAAGGAGAGATCCTATGTTTCAAAAAGCATTATGGGTGCATACCTACAAACAAAGTAAATATATTATTTGGCTATTTTGGTTAGTAAGTTTTTATGTACTATCATATAAATACTATTTAGCAGCTGCCGAGCAATTAAAATATTTTCATGAACATAATGAATGGAAATATATATACCGATATAATTATCAACTTTCACTTCCCGATGCTATTATGGTTCAAGGAGGACTCCTTATTATATTAGCCTGCATTCTTATTGGATGGGAACGTCAAAATCAATCAAGTGACATTTTATGGTCTATGCCATTTAAACGAACACATCTCTTCATAACGAAATGGCTTTTTGGTGTGTGTAATATTGTAGCTATCGTTATACTAAATTGGGGACTTTTTGCTATTATGAAAAAGACAACCTTTCATAATAAGTATCAAATATTTTCACCATTTCATACTTACTTCTTGTACATGGTTATCATCTTAGTTGCTATATATACACTTGCATTATGCATAGGAACAATTGCTGGTAATATGATTTCACAAGGATTCTTCAGTGTTGCTATACTTGGATTCCCTTTTATTTTGCCGACTCTAATTGCCGGAGCTATTTCTATTCATACGGTTGGACTTACTTCCAATCATACCGTCTATACGGAGGAAAATGTAGATCGTTACGGTTCAGGAATAGAAAAAGTGAGTATTTTAGCGCCAGTTCGCGGATTCAATATTAATTTTAATTACGATCCTCAACGTGCTTATACTGATCAACAAGGCGTACGTCATGATGAACCTAATTTTACATATATTCCTTCAGCAACAAAACTTACCGGTCCAATCGCAAATATGCTTATTCTATTCCCTTTAGGAATGTACTTATATACAAGATTACCTAATGAACAAAATGGAAACTTTCTATTATATCCGAAGCTTAAAACACTATGTATGATATGTTGTGTAATCTTTATTGGAATGTTTGGAGGAATGGCAGCGGGCGGAAGTCATTCTATCGTAAATTATTATATTGGTTTTATAGGGACCAGTACGATAGTCTACCTACTATTATCTCGCTTATTAAAATTAAAATTTTCTTGGCGTGTAAAATAACCTCCTCTTTAAGAGGAGGTTATTTTCAGGCTGTGGAGAAAGTCTTCTCCACAGCCTGTTTTTGTGTCTGAACCTCTTTTTATGTGTCAACACTGATAAAAAAGAGGAAAAGGAGAGATTTTTTATGATGGGTGCTTTAAAAAATCATCGTGATGAGCGTGTATCTGTTTCTGTAGAAGAGTTGGTTCCACAAGATCATTTCCTTCGTGCAATTGAAGCGACAATTAGTTTTGATTTTATTGAAGAGAAGTTACGCCCTTATTACTGTGAAAACAATGGACGCCCGTCCATTCATCCTATTGTTTTATTTAAGATGATGTTTATTGGATATTTTTACGGTATTCGTTCTGAGCGTCAATTGGAAAAGGAAATTAAAACGAATATTGCCTACCGTTGGTTTTTAGGGTTTTCTCTATCGGATACTATTCCGGATCACTCTACAATCAGTTGGAATCGTCGTACTCGTTTTATTCATACAAATATTTTCGAAGAAATTTTTGATGAGATTGTGAGACAAGCGACGGAGCACCGGATGGTAGGAGGACGTGCACTGATGACAGATTCTACACATATTAAGGCCAATGCCAATAAAAATAAATTTGTACATAAATATAAAAAAGAAAAAGCAAAGTTTTATATAGACGAGCTAGAAGCTGCGGTAATCGAAGATCGTGAGGTACATGGAAAAAAGAATTAAAACCTAGAAAGGAAAGTGATACCCCTACCAAAAAAACTCGTATAAGTACAACGGATCCAGATAGTGGATTTTTAATGAGAGATGGAAAACCAAATGGTTTTCATTTCTTGGATCATCGTACGACTGATGCGAAGTACAATATTATTACAGATACCTATGTAACGGCTGGAAATATGGCAGATTCCGAGCCGTATTTAGCACGCCTCCAAGCTCAGATTGATAAATTCGACTTCAAAGTAGAAGCTGTTGCCCTTGATGCTGGCTATTTTACAGGATATATCTGTAAGAAACTATCAGAACGGAATATATTTATGGTGATGGGGTATCGCCGATTTGGAAAACGGAATAAAGAAGTACCGAAAAGCCAATTTAAATATGTAGAAGAAATGAATGTTTTCGCTTGTCCGATGGGATGTATTCTAGAATATGTAACAACTGATCGTGAAGGATACCGTCAATACAAATCGAATCCAGAAGACTGCGCTGTTTGTCCGTTACGTGAGGTGTGCTTTTCAAAGAAACAAAAACAAAAAGTTATCACTCATCATGTGTGGGAGAAATATAAGGATATTGCTAGAAAAAACAAGCTAACAGCTACAGGGAAAAGGTTGTATAAAGTACGCTGTTCCACTATAGAGCGAAGCTTTGCAGACGCCAAAGAACTACATGGCTACCGCTATGCCCGGTTTCGAGGGCTGAAGTCTGTCCAAATGCAAGCTTATCTCACCGCAGCTTGTCAAAACATGAAAAAAATAGCCCTCCACCTGACCAAAAAGGGTCAGGTGGAGGGCTATTTTTTAAAATTCTATTATTTTATGTTGTTTTTATTCGCTAAAATCAAAAAAGATTCCAGAGTGTTGGGAACCCTAAAGGGTTTCCCAACACTCTGAAAATAACCTCCTCTTTAAGAGGAGGTTATTTTAAATTCTCTCTCCTATCCCCATACACCATCTCTTCTTTCATTCCAAATCCATCACCATTTTGCACAATTTGCTCTGTCGGGGCAACTACACTTTCGGCAATTTTCCATTCCCCACGCTCTTTTACGAATACTTGTAGAAAATAGTTCATGCCATCTAATTGATATGCATTTTCTTTTTTCACATTATAGTGAATCGCAATGTAGTACACTTGAATGTTTTCTTTCCCTATTTTTGATACGTATTGCGATAGTCTCGGTATATAAAGTGCTGCTTTCAGAAAAGATAGTTGCTTCGCTTTAACAAGCGATGAACTTGTTACATTACGTAATGTGTCCCGATTACGAATATTATCGCTATGGTGGAATAATACTGCGTTTTGCATAGAACGAACCCATAATTTCGAATATAAGACTGTATTATCATTTTCAATGTACTTCACTTCTTTTCGCACTACTTGGATAGGCGTATCTGCGTACGTGAATGTTTGAAAACAGAAAAAACCACCAAATAAAATGGTAAGTGCAGCAATATATTTCATAATCTTTCCTCCGATCTTTTAATTAAAGTATCGGAGTTTCAAAATATTTTTATTCAAAAGAAAAAGGATAGGAATGCTTTCGCTTCCTATCCTCATTTATTATAATACGCGGCCAAATAGTTCTAAGACCATTTCTATTTCTTGGTCGCTCCAACCTTTAAATCTCTCTTTATAATATTCTTTACGCACAGCTTCAAGTTTTTCAGTTACTTCTCTTCCGTGCTCTGTAATTTCTAAGTACACGATTCGACGATCTGAATTAGAACGTTTTCTTTCTACTAATCCTTTTCGTACGAGACGATCTGTAACAGCTGTAATATGACTGGAGGTTACGTTTACTTCACTCGCAATTTGCGAAGCCATCTGTGGACTGTTTAAAAATAACGCACGTAATACAGAAAATTCATTATATGGCATATGTTCTGCAAAACGTGTATTAATATCATTTTGTAATAAACGTATCATTTTTCGAAATGATGCAGATAAATCTAAAATCAGCGTTTCTCTTTTTTCGTTCAATAGCCTCGTCCCTTTTTTATCATATTTACACATATTATAATCTATAAATACCTATGTTGTATATGCTTTCTTTCCTCAACATTCTCATTTATGTAACTTTTTTCATATAAATTTCTTTTTTGTTCACACATATACATATAAAAAGGATGGTGATGGAAAATGCAGGGTGGAATGAATCCTTATTTACACAACGTACGCACTGCTAATACTGGTAAAGAAGCTACTATTACTGTACAAGGAGAAGGTGTTGTAAAAGCAAAACCGAATGTTGTTATATTAACACTCGGCATTCGAACAGATGATAAAAATGTAAAACAGGCTCAAGAAGAAAATGCAGTGCAATCCAAACAATTGCTGGATGCACTTAAACAGCTTGGTATTGCCGATAAAGATATAGAGACGATTTCTTATACAATTACTCCTCAATACGAATATGTAAATGATAAAGCCTTGCTGCAAGGATACCGCGTGGAGCATTTGTATGAAATTACCGTTTTAAATGTACAAAAAGCTGGGGAAGTATATGATATAGCCGTTTCAAATGGTGCAAATGTAGCAAAAGGTTTACGTTTCCGAGTATCTCATCCAAATAAATATTATGAGCAAGCTCTCATTCAAGCTCTGCACCAAGCAGTAGAAAAAGCTCGTGCTATTGCGAGTACATATAATTTAAATATTAATCCTGTTCCCCTCTCATTCGTTGAAGAATCTGCCCAATTACCAAGGGAGGTTACGTCTTATGCTACTTTACATGCGCAAGCAGCCCCGCCTATTCAATCGGGAGAGTTAGAAATTATTTCAACAATACGGGCAATTTTTACGTATTTATAAATAATTTCATTTATAAGTAAACGTTATCATTTTCCTTGTTGTAAAAACATGATGTTCTGATATAATAAAGGACGGTGAGCTCTTACGAAAGAGATATCACGGGTGGGAGAGGGATATGAAAAAGAAGGTTTAACATGAAAGGAATACTTGAAAGAACATTTAAATTAGGTTTACACGAAACATCACCAAAACAAGAAGTTTTAGCTGGAGTTACGTCATTTTTCACGATCGTATATATTATGATTGTAAATGCATCAATTTTATCCGATGCTGGCATTCCTCTTGAAGCTGGAATTTTAGCAACTGTTTTCAGTTCATTTGTCGGATGTCTACTCATGGCATTTTGGGCAAATGCACCTGCTATTCTTGTCCCTGGTATGGGTGTAAATGCATTCTTCACGTACACAGCTGTGCATACGCTTGGACTAACTTGGCAAGAAGCATTGGCTGCTGTCTTTATCTCTGGTATTATTTTTGCAATTGCCGCTTTTACACCAATCGCTCGCGTGCTATCAGTATCAATTCCAAAGTCATTAAAGGAAGCAATTACTGTCGGCATCGGATTATTTTTAGCGTTTATCGGATTGCAAAAAGGTGGCTTAGTCGTTTCGAACCCAAATACTGCTGTTGCAATGGGTAAATTAAGTAACCCTGTCGTTCTTGCGACCGTGCTTACTCTTATCATTGCACTTGTACTATTTATTCGTAACGTACGTGGAAACTTTTTATGGACGATTGCAATAGGAACTGGTATTGCATGGCTATTTGGCCTTGTTGATACAAGTCAAATCGGAAATAGTTCATTCTCATTCGCTAATTACGGGGATGTGTTTGGAGCTATGTCATTTGGCAAACTTTCTTCCTTACCGTTTTGGATTGCAACATTCTCCTTAAGCATGGTGCTTATTTTTGAGAACATGGGACTTCTGCACGGTTTATTAGAAGATGACCGTAAATTCCCACGTGCTTACCAAGCCAATGCAATTTCAGCAATGACATGTGGTCTATTTGGCACAAGCCCTACCGTATCAACAGTAGAGAGTGCCGCAGGTATTACTGCAGGCGGAAAGACAGGTCTGACGTCTATCGTTACGGGGTTGTTATTCTTTGCATCATTGTTTGCACTTCCGTTTGTCAAACTAATTCCTGATAGTGCCATTGCACCAATCTTAATTATTATTGGCAGCCTGATGATTACAAGCATTCAGCAAATTCCTCTGAACGATTTTTCAGAAGGATTTCCAGCGTTCTTAATTATCGTCATGATCCCGCTCACATATAGTATCGCTGATGGCATTGCGTTCGGATTTATTGCTTACCCTATCTTAAAAGTTGCTCTTGGAAAGCGTAAAGAAGTCGCACCATCTATGTATATCATTACATGCTTATTCTTAGCTATGTTTGTATTACATGCTATTGGTTGAAAAAAAACACCGAGGAAATCCTCGGTGTTTTTTTACTTAAACCATCCTTTTTTATAAAACCAGGCCATCATTCCGCCGCCAATTAATGCCATTAGAAGAAGACAAATAAAATAACTATATTGTCCACCAAGCTCTGGCATATGCGTAAAGTTCATTCCATATACTCCCGCAATAAATGTTAATGGCATGAAAATAGTCGAGAATACAGTTAATGTTTTCATAATGTTATTCATATGATGTGAGTTTAATGAAAAATAACTATCCCGAATATCCGCCGTTAACTCTCGACTTGCCTCAATCATTTCCGTAAGTTTAAGTAAATGATCATGTATATCTTTAAAATAAATCTCATGATCACTTATACCGTAAAAACGAGTGGAATTCAAAATACGATACAATAAATCACGCATTGGAATAATTGTACGTCTTAACTTAGATAAATCTGCCCTAATATCAAATACTTCTTCTAGTACGGCTCCTGCTGTCTCACCTGTTAAATTATCATCAATCGCATTTAAATGATCTTCAATGTAATATACAGGTGCGAAATAATCATCTACAATTTGATCAGTGATCGTATGTGCTACATGTAAAGGTCCTTTCTTAATCCGCCTCTTCTCACCAAGTGTTTTCCATACTCTTTCAATTGCATTATTATGAGAAAAATGGAAAGAAACAATATAGCGATCACTAACAAACAAATCAATTTCATGTGGTTCTAGCCCATCTTCTCCAAACGCGTGAAGAACTAAAAAGTTATATCCATCATAAAAATCAACTTTTGGCCTCTGTACGTATTCTAGACAGTCTTCAATTGCAAGGGGATGGAACTTAAAATGGTCTTGCAGAATATATGTATACTCTTCTTTCGTTGGCTTATATAAATCTAGCCAATACCATACAATATGGTCTTTCTTTGTTTCTTCTAAAGAAACATCATATAATACTTCATCTGTTTTTGTTACTGCACAAATTCTAATCATAATTTCACCCATTATTATTATAAACAAAAAATAGTAAAAAAAGCCAAGGAGAAATCTCCTCAGCTTTTTTTATTACTTCGTTACGATACCGTGTACTAAAGTTGGTGCATCTACGTGTTCTTTAGAGATCTTCATGTTCTCATAAATTTTCGCTTTTACATCTTCAACATTTTCGCGGTTTGCGTAAATTGTAACGAGAGATTCACCTTGCTTCACGCTATCGCCTACTTTTTTGCGCAGCATTAGACCAACTGCTAAATCAATTTCAGACTCTTTCGTTGCACGTCCTGCTCCTAAAAGCATTGCTGCTGTTCCGATTTCGTCTGCAACGATTTCTGATACATATCCGTCTTCTTTCGCTTCCACTTCAATTTTAAATTGTGCTTGTGGCAATTTAGAAGGGTCATCAACAACAGATGCGTCACCGCCTTGCGCTGATAAGAACGTTTTAAATGATTCTAGCGCTTTTCCGTTGTTCATTACTTCAATTAGCTTTTCACGTGCATCTTCTAAAGATGAAGCTTGTCCAGCAAGGTACACCATTTGACTTCCAAGTGTTAAACATAGCTCTTCTAAATCTTTCGGCCCTTTACCTTGTAATGTATCAATTGCTTCTTGAACTTCTAATGCGTTACCGATAGCTTCACCGAGTGGTTGACTCATATCAGAAATAACTGCCATCGTATTACGACCAACGTTATTACCGATACGTACCATTGCTTCTGCTAAACGTTTTGCATCTTCATCCGTTTTCATAAATGCACCTGCTCCAGTTTTTACATCAAGAACAATTGCATCTGCACCAGCAGCAATTTTTTTACTCATAATCGAACTTGCAATAAGCGGAATTGAGTTTACTGTTGCTGTTACATCACGAAGTGCATATAGCTTTTTATCAGCAGGTGTTAAGTTACCACTTTGGCCGATAACAGCGATTTTGTTTTCATTTACAAGACGCATGAATTCATCGTTTTCAATTTCCACATGGAATCCTGGAACTGCTTCTAATTTATCAATTGTACCACCAGTATGTCCTAAACCGCGTCCAGACATTTTCGCTACTGGTACATCTAAAGCAGCTACTAATGGACCTAATACAAGTGTCGTTGTATCACCAACACCACCTGTTGAATGCTTATCTACTTTTACACCTTCAATAGCCGATAAGTCGATTGTATCACCGCTATTTACCATTGCCATCGTTAAATCAGCACGCTCTTGATCGTTCATATCTTGGAAGAAAATTGCCATTGCAAGTGAACTTACTTGATAATCAGGAATATCACCATTCGTATATCCTTCAACAATAAAGTTAATTTCTTCTGTCGTTAATGCATGTCCGTCACGTTTTTTTGCAATTAGGTCCACCATTCTCATCGTGAAGTCACCCCTTCATTTGTTTTACGATTGCTTTTACTAATGCTAAGAAGTTAGCTTTAACACGTTCTGTCGTTTCAATTACTTCATCGTGGTGAAGTGGTTGATCTAAAATACCAGCTGCCATATTTGAAATACAAGAAATACCTAATACTTTCATACCAGCGTGACGCGCTACAATTACTTCAGGTACTGTTGACATACCAACTGCATCTCCGCCAAGTGTACGAAGCATACGAATTTCAGCAGGTGTTTCATATACAGGACCTGTCATTCCTACGTATACACCTTCTTGTACTTTAATATTTAAGTCTGCTGCAACTTGTTTCGCCATTTCGCGAAGTTCTACTGTATATGATGTAGACATATCAGGGAAACGTACGCCCATTTCAGAATCATTCGGTCCGATTAATGGATTCGTACCCATGAAGTTAATGTGGTCTGAAATTAACATAAGATCGCCTGGCTCAAATGATGTATTTACACCACCAGCTGCGTTTGTTACAACTACTGTTTCTACACCTAGTTCTTTCATAACACGAACTGGGAATGTTACTTTTTGCATGTCGTATCCTTCATAGAAGTGGAAACGTCCTTGCATTGCTACTACTGTTACACCTTGAAGTGTACCAAATACTAGTTGACCTGCATGGCCTTCTACAGTTGATACTGGGAATTCAGGGATTTCACTGTAAGGTACTGTTACTGCATTCTCAATTTCGTCTGCTAATACACCTAGTCCTGATCCAAGGATTAGTCCTACTTGTGGTGTCTCTTGAAATTTCTCTTTTAAGTATGAAGCTGATTTTGTAATAAGTTCACGATTCATTTGTTTATCCCCCTATTTCTTTAGCTCGTTTAAGAAGCTTGTTCCGTATTCTGGCATTTTCACACCGAAGTTTTCTGCTACTGTTGCACCAATATCAGCAAATGTTTGACGAAGTGGTAACTCTTGTCCGCCTTCTTTCATGCTTGGGCTATATGCTAATAATGGTACATATTCACGTGTATGGTCAGTACCAGGGTGAATTGGATCATTACCGTGGTCTGCTGTAATTAATAATAGATCATCTTCTTTTAGTTTTGCGAATACTTCTGGAAGACGTGCATCATATTCTTGCAGAGCTTCTCCGTATCCTTGTGGATCACGGCGGTGGCCGAATAATGCATCAAAGTCAACTAAGTTTAAGAAGCTAAGACCTGTAAAGTCCATATTTAATGTATCTACAAGCTTATCCATTCCATCCATGTTAGACTTCGTACGAAGTGATTCAGTTACCCCTTCACCATCATAAATATCAGAGATTTTACCAATAGCAATTACATCGTAGTCACTATCTTTTAATTCGTTCATTACTGTACGGCCGAATGGTTTTAATGCATAGTCATGACGATTTGGTGTACGTGTAAAGTTTCCAGGTTCACCAACGAATGGACGAGCAATAACACGACCTACCATGTATTTCTCATCTAATGTTAATTCACGTGCAATTTTACAGATTTTATATAACTCATCAAGTGGCACTACTTCTTCGTGTGCTGCAATTTGCAATACGCTATCAGCAGAAGTATAAACGATTAAAGAGCCTGTTTCCATTTGCTCTTGACCAAGTTCATCAAGAATCTCAGTTCCAGAAGCTGGCTTATTACCGATAATTTTACGGCCTGTTTTTTCTTCTAATTCATCAAGTAATTCTTTCGGAAATCCTTCTGGGAACACTTGGAATGGTGTATCAATGTAAAGGCCCATGATTTCCCAGTGACCTGTCATTGTATCTTTACCAGTAGATTTCTCTTGCATTTTTGTGTAATATCCAAGTGGTTTCTCTACTTTAGAGATACCTTTCATTTCTCGAATGTTACCAAGACCTAATTTCACCATGTTAGGCATTTGTAACCCATTCATATGTTCAGCAATGTGACCAATTGTGTCAGATCCTAGATCACCAAATTGCTCAGCATCTGGTGCTTCACCGATTCCCACAGAGTCCATTACGACTAGGAATATACGTTTATATTTATTCATAACTGCGACCTCCTATAAGTTCAGTTCTACTTCTTGTAGTATGTTCAAAACGCTATAAAGTGAAACTGTTATCCAAAAGAATTCTCATTGTCAAACAGTACTTCTTTAAATCATTTTCTAACCTATTTCGTTTACTTGAAACGATTCAAAAACATTTCTAGTTTTTTCTAAGTCAGATGTCAGACATCTGATACTGATATCATAACATGTTTACGCTTTCTTTTTAATACATTTTCGTAGAATTTCTCATTTTCTTCACACTTCTATTGTAATCCATTCTGCAACGAAGTGCTAATTTTTTTATGATTTATTTCTTCATATTAAAAATAAAAAGTAGCTCTAAAGAGCTACTTTTTATCAGAGTGTTGGGAAACCCTTTAGGGTTCCCAACACTCTGGAATCTTTTTTGATTTTAGCGAATAAAAACAACATAAAATAATAGAATTTTAAAAAATAGCCCTCCACCTGACCCTTTTTGGTCAGGTGGAGGGCTATTTTTTTCATGTTTTGACAAGCTGCGGTGAGATAAGCTTGCATTTGGACAGACTTCAGCCCTCGAAACCGGGCATAGCGGTAGCCATGTAGTTCTTTGGCGTCTGCAAAGCTTCGCTCTATAGTGGAACAGCGTACTTTATACAACCTTTTCCCTGTAGCTGTTAGCTTGTTTTTTCTAGCAATATCCTTATATTTCTCCCACACATGATGAGTGATAACTTTTTGTTTTTGTTTCTTTGAAAAGCACACCTCACGTAACGGACAAACAGCGCAGTCTTCTGGATTCGATTTGTATTGACGGTATCCTTCACGATCAGTTGTTACATATTCTAGAATACATCCCATCGGACAAGCGAAAACATTCATTTCTTCTACATATTTAAATTGGCTTTTCGGTACTTCTTTATTCCGTTTTCCAAATCGGCGATACCCCATCACCATAAATATATTCCGTTCTGATAGTTTCTTACAGATATATCCTGTAAAATAGCCAGCATCAAGGGCAACAGCTTCTACTTTGAAGTCGAATTTATCAATCTGAGCTTGGAGGCGTGCTAAATACGGCTCGGAATCTGCCATATTTCCAGCCGTTACATAGGTATCTGTAATAATATTGTACTTCGCATCAGTCGTACGATGATCCAAGAAATGAAAACCATTTGGTTTTCCATCTCTCATTAAAAATCCACTATCTGGATCCGTTGTACTTATACGAGTTTTTTTGGTAGGGGTATCACTTTCCTTTCTAGGTTTTAATTCTTTTTTCCATGTACCTCACGATCTTCGATTACCGCAGCTTCTAGCTCGTCTATATAAAACTTTGCTTTTTCTTTTTTATATTTATGTACAAATTTATTTTTATTGGCATTGGCCTTAATATGTGTAGAATCTGTCATCAGTGCACGTCCTCCTACCATCCGGTGCTCCGTCGCTTGTCTCACAATCTCATCAAAAATTTCTTCGAAAATATTTGTATGAATAAAACGAGTACGACGATTCCAACTGATTGTAGAGTGATCCGGAATAGTATCCGATAGAGAAAACCCTAAAAACCAACGGTAGGCAATATTCGTTTTAATTTCCTTTTCCAATTGACGCTCAGAACGAATACCGTAAAAATATCCAATAAACATCATCTTAAATAAAACAATAGGATGAATGGACGGGCGTCCATTGTTTTCACAGTAATAAGGGCGTAACTTCTCTTCAATAAAATCAAAACTAATTGTCGCTTCAATTGCACGAAGGAAATGATCTTGTGGAACCAACTCTTCTACAGAAACAGATACACGCTCATCACGATGATTTTTTAAAGCACCCATCATAAAAAATCTCTCCTTTTCCTCTTTTTTATCAGTGTTGACACATAAAAAGAGGTTCAGACACAAAAACAGGCTGTGGAGAAGACTTTCTCCACAGCCTGATAAAAAGTAGCTCTAAAGAGCTACTTTTTATTTTACTTCTATTGTTTCTTCTTTATGTTCATGCAATTCGCCTTTTCTTACATGTACTTTCACTTTGTAAGCACCGTTCTCTTTGAAAGTATGTTTCGTTTCATACTCTCCTTTATTCCCTTCTTTCGCTGGAATAAATTCGTGTTTTTCAACACCATCTTTCCAAATCTCTAGTTGTACTTCAGCACCAGTTAATGCTTCTTCTTTTTGCTTTAAATGAACTTTCATTGTAGATTCAGCATTTGCCTTTATGTCTCCAGCCATAAGATGGATTATTGTGTCACTTTTATGATCTCCATGTCCTGCACTGTGATCACTATTTTCTTTTTTCGCATCTTCTACTTTCGCATTTCCTACAGCAACTTTCACTTCTGGCATAACGTGCATTTCACGTGCATTTGTGTGAGCAATAATATGGTATACTCCATCCGTTTCGAATGTTTTCTCTACTGCATAAACACCTTTTCCTTTATGCTTACCATCTAACATCTCGTGCTTTTCGTCGCCATCTTTCCAAATTTCAAACTTTACATCATCGGCATCCGTTACTTTTTCTTTCCCTTGTGTAACAAGTGCTTGTACTTCTGTTTTTTCACCTGGTTTAATTTCTTTCGGATTTGTTTGGACTGCTACTTTTACAGCTTCAAGTTTCTGTTCTTTTTTCGGTTCTTCTTTGTTTGTATTACAGCCAGCCAACGCTAGCATCGCGATAAATAAAGTTATAATCAGTTTTTTCATCATCATTTCCTCCTTTATACTTTATTTAGTATAGAGGAAATACATTGTAATATTCTAGTCTTCTGCTGAAAACAATATACGAAATGTTTGTGAAGTTTCTGTGAAACGGTCTTCCCCTCTTAATCTATGAAAAAAAGAGCATAGTAACTATGCTCTCGGATGAAACTGTTTATATACATCTTTTAATCTAGTTTTTGAAACGTGCGTATAGATTTGCGTAGTTGAAATATCTGCATGTCCAAGCATTTCTTGTACAGCACGTAAATCTGCTCCATTTTCTAATAAGTGCGTAGCAAACGAGTGACGCAACGTATGAGGTGTAAGTTCTTTTTCAATATTTGCCTCTTTCGCTAATCGTTTTAATATTTTCCAAAATCCTTGTCTTGATAATCGATTACCATGATGGTTTAAAAAGAGTGCATCTACTACTTTTTTCCCCATTAATTCTCTTCTTCCTTTTTCAATATACTTTTGAATCGCTTCCGTTGCTAAACTTCCTAGTGGAATAATTCTTTCTTTATTCCCTTTCCCTATGCAACGAACAAATCCCATCGTTAAATGTACATCTTCTAAATTGAGTGCAATCAATTCTGAAACACGAAGTCCTGTCGCATACAGTAACTCTAGCATCGCCTTATCACGAATACCAAAAGCACTTGTCATTTTTGGTGTTTGAAGTAACGCCTCTACTTCATCAACTGATAATACCTTTGGTAATTTCCGTTCCCCTTGTGGCGTTTCAATATGTACGGATGGATCATGTTCTACCGCTCGTTCACGAAGTAAAAATTGGTGGAACGAACGAATTGATGCGATATGACGCGCCAATGTTTTCGAAGATTTTCCGTTCTCTTTTAAATACTGCAAAAAGTTAACAATGTGTAAACGGGTCACTTCATGAAAAGTTTTCGTCTGTTCCACATTTTGCAAATACTTTACGTAGCTTTTTAAATCCCGTTCATAAGATACTACTGTATTCTTTGCTAATCCTTTTTCGACAACCATATAATGAATAAAATCTTTTAATTGATCTTCCACTCTACACTACTCCCCATTTTCATAGAAAAACATCATTCTATTTACGAAAGCATCCTTTGCCGGTTCTTCATTCCCTGATACTTTTTCTACAGTCTCTTCTTTAGGTTTTTCATAACGATGATAGCTTTCATATTCTTCATTTATCCATAGTATAGCGAAATAAAACAAAATCGTACAACTTGTAAATAATAAAAATACTTTTATTCCATCAAAAGTTAATTTTAAAGCTCGGCGCATTGTAAATTCCTCCAAAATATAAGTTATTACAACATATGCCAAGCTTTCACCAATTTATACCTTATTCAAATAAAAAACCTCTTCCTAGATAAATAGGAAAAGGTTATTTTTCATCCGTTTCATTTTCTTGACAATTTTTACAAATCCCATGGAATGTTAAACGATGATCTTTCACCTTAAAGCTCCAGTCTCGTTCTACTTTCCTTTCCACTTCACCAAGTAAATCTTCTTGTATTTCTTGTACAGCACCACATTGTGTACAAATCAAATGATGGTGGAAACGCTGCGCACCTTCTTGGCGTAAGTCATAGCGTGAAACACCGTCTCCGAAGTTAATCTTATCGACAACTTTTAACTCAGATAATAGTTCTAAAGTTCGATAGACGGTTGCTAATCCGATCTCTGGCGACTTTTCTTTTACAAGGAGGTAAACATCTTCTGCGCTTAAATGATCTTCTTCATTTTCTAGCAGCACACGAACTGTTGCTTCACGTTGCGGTGTTAATTTGTAGCTCGCTGCATGTAATTGCTTCTTAATTCGTTCAATTCTTTCTTCCATTCGGTACTACTCCCTCCTCGCCACTCTTACACCATTATATCAGAAGAAGGGCTTCTGTCAAAAGAAAAAACAATAAAAACAAATTGATAATTATTCTCAAAAAGTATTTATTTTTTATTAATAGCCTCAACGACTTCTTTCATTAAAACTGGTGATGCGTAAGCCTCCACACTAGAAGCAAGTGCTAACACCACTCCAATTACGAGAAAGAAGCATGTATAACGGATTAATAATGGTAATAGTGGCTCGGTTATTTTTCTAATAAATTGATGCCTAATCATCCGTAAAGAAAAACTTGCAGCAATGGTTGTCATAACGAGAAAGACTGGAATGATAATTAAATTTTGTGGCAAAACAGATACAAATGCTAATAATAGTCCATTCCATCCATGCTGACTTACTAAAAAACCAACTGTAAATCCAACGACAACTCCTTTTACAAATAATAAAATAAAAATAAGTGGTAATCCAATAATTGAAATTCCTAAAATCCAAATAAATCCGATGTATTTTAATTGCGAAAAGTAACTTTCTCGAAACATTTCGCCCGCAATGGCAAATTCTCCTTTAGAGACTTGTCCAAAAAAACGTTGTAAATAAAATGATAAATCTTGTTTTTGATTGATTTGTAAACTATTCACGAGAATGGCTCCGAATATTACTCCCATCAATAATAAAACAGCGTTAAATATATATAATGAAGAGTTTTCCTGTATGTGAGACATTACACGGTCTTGCCAATTTTTTCGCCACATTTTTCTTCCCTCCGTTCACACTCTTATTAAAAATGTATGAAAGAAAGAAAAAAGTATGACGAATTAACATTGAAATTCCGCTCTACTTTGCTAAACTAAAAAGTAGAGAATAGGAGGGATTTCTCTTGAAACCATTATTATTAGATTTTCCAACATTATTTCAAACTGAACGCTTGCAAGTTCGTAAACCATTTCCAGGTGATGGTGCAGAAGTATATGAAGCAATCCAAGCTTCTCTAGAAGACTTAGTACCGTGGATACCAATTAACGCTGAAACAGAAGAGAGTGCTGAAGAAATTGTTCGCGAAGCTCACGGACAGTTTTTACTTCGTGAAACACTTGATTTTCACTTATACGATAAAGTATCTGGTACATTCATCGGAGCAATTACACTAAAGCCTGAAAACTGGGATATTCCAAAGTTTTCACTTCACTTCTGGCTACATAGTGCCTATACAAAACAAGGCTATATGACCGAAGCGGTTAAAGGTGCAATTCAGTTCGCCTTTGATAAACTAGGCGCTAGAAGAATTGAAATTCGTACTGATGCAACAAATATAAATGCATGTAGCTTAGCAGAACGTCTAGAATTCATTCTAGAAGGGACAATGGAAAATGATTTCCTAGCACCAGATGGTAGCTTACGTGATGCACGTGTATATGCAAAAATCAATTAAAAAACACTCGCCTTTGGCGAGTGTTTATTCAGAGTGTTGGGAAACCCTTTAGGGTTCCCAACACTCTGGAATCTTTTTTGATTTTAGCGAATAAAAACAACATAAAATAATAGAATTTTAAAAAATAGCCCTCCACCTGACCCTTTTTGGTCAGGTGGAGGGCTATTTTTTTCATGTTTTGACAAGCTGCGGTGAGATAAGCTTGCATTTGGACAGACTTCAGCCCTCGAAACCGGGCATAGCGGTAGCCATGTAGTTCTTTGGCGTCTGCAAAGCTTCGCTCTATAGTGGAACAGCGTACTTTATACAACCTTTTCCCTGTAGCTGTTAGCTTGTTTTTTCTAGCAATATCCTTATATTTCTCCCACACATGATGAGTGATAACTTTTTGTTTTTGTTTCTTTGAAAAGCACACCTCACGTAACGGACAAACAGCGCAGTCTTCTGGATTCGATTTGTATTGACGGTATCCTTCACGATCAGTTGTTACATATTCTAGAATACATCCCATCGGACAAGCGAAAACATTCATTTCTTCTACATATTTAAATTGGCTTTTCGGTACTTCTTTATTCCGTTTTCCAAATCGGCGATACCCCATCACCATAAATATATTCCGTTCTGATAGTTTCTTACAGATATATCCTGTAAAATAGCCAGCATCAAGGGCAACAGCTTCTACTTTGAAGTCGAATTTATCAATCTGAGCTTGGAGGCGTGCTAAATACGGCTCGGAATCTGCCATATTTCCAGCCGTTACATAGGTATCTGTAATAATATTGTACTTCGCATCAGTCGTACGATGATCCAAGAAATGAAAACCATTTGGTTTTCCATCTCTCATTAAAAATCCACTATCTGGATCCGTTGTACTTATACGAGTTTTTTTGGTAGGGGTATCACTTTCCTTTCTAGGTTTTAATTCTTTTTTCCATGTACCTCACGATCTTCGATTACCGCAGCTTCTAGCTCGTCTATATAAAACTTTGCTTTTTCTTTTTTATATTTATGTACAAATTTATTTTTATTGGCATTGGCCTTAATATGTGTAGAATCTGTCATCAGTGCACGTCCTCCTACCATCCGGTGCTCCGTCGCTTGTCTCACAATCTCATCAAAAATTTCTTCGAAAATATTTGTATGAATAAAACGAGTACGACGATTCCAACTGATTGTAGAGTGATCCGGAATAGTATCCGATAGAGAAAACCCTAAAAACCAACGGTAGGCAATATTCGTTTTAATTTCCTTTTCCAATTGACGCTCAGAACGAATACCGTAAAAATATCCAATAAACATCATCTTAAATAAAACAATAGGATGAATGGACGGGCGTCCATTGTTTTCACAGTAATAAGGGCGTAACTTCTCTTCAATAAAATCAAAACTAATTGTCGCTTCAATTGCACGAAGGAAATGTTCTTGTGGAACCAACTCTTCTACAGAAACAGATACACGCTCATCACGATGATTTTTTAAAGCACCCATCATAAAAAATCTCTCCTTTTCCTCTTTTTTATCAGTGTTGACACATAAAAAGAGGTTCAGACACAAAAACAGGCTGTGGAGAAGACTTTCTCCACAGCCTGAAAAAACACTCGCCTTTGGCGAGTGTTTATTTTTGTAGTTGTAAATATTGTACTGCAAACATCGTCTTCGCATCATGAATACGAAGATCTTTCATAAGAGTAATCGCTTCTTCTAACGATACTTCCATTAATTCCACAAACTCATCTTCATCTAACTCAGCTTTATTTTCTTTTCTTGTCAAACCTGTCGCTTTATATACATATAAAATTTCATCTGCGAATCCTGGAGATGTATAGAAAGAAGTAATGAGCTCCATATTTTCACATACATATCCTGTTTCCTCTTCTAGTTCACGAACTGCTGTTACCTCAGGTTTTTCACCAGGTTCTAACTTGCCAGCCGGAATTTCTATAATCGCCTTTTCAAGTGCTTTACGATACTGCTCAACAAGCACAATTTTCCCCTCATCAGTAATAGCAATAATAGCAACTGCACCAGGGTGATTTACAATTTCACGTTTACTCATTGCTCCATTTGGTAATACTACATCATCAACACGAACTTTTATAACTCTACCATCAAAAATTGGCTCAGTTTTTACTGTTCTCTCTGCAAGATTACTCATACTACTTCATCTCCCTGTTCTATTTCCTATTCTTTCCTCATACATTTTACCACATTGAAAGGAGCGTGATAGAAATGAAAGTTTATATTTTACCAAATCGCGTCACTTTAGTCGGAAAAGCATGGCAAATTCGCCATAAGCTAAAGCAATATAGCAAAGAGTATACAACTGTACAAGAGTGGATTACAGCAAATAAAGTGAAACATTAATCATGCTTTTACGGGCAGTTAATGCGAAGCGGAAAGTAAACGTTTGTCAACCTCTTTTCCCTCTCGTACAATAAAGGTAAGGAGGTTGACCTATGAAAAAACGTCAATTAGGAAACTCAGATTTGTTTGTTACAGAAATGGGCCTTGGCTGTATGTCTCTCGGTACATCTGAAACAGAAGCTATGCATATTATCGATGAAGCGATCGATTTAGGAATTAATTTTTTTGATACAGCAGATTTATATGATTACGGATTAAATGAAGAATTTGTTGGAAAAGCCTTGAAGGGAAGAAGAGACCAAATTGTACTTACAACGAAGGTTGGAAATCGTTGGACAGAAGAAAAAAATGGCTGGTCTTGGGATCCTTCTAAAGCTTACATAAAGACTGAAGTAAAGGAAAGTTTACGTAGACTTCAAACTGATTATATTGACCTTTACCAACTTCATGGCGGAACAATTGAAGATCCAATAGATGAAACAATTGAAGCTTTTGAAGAATTGAAAAAGGAAGGTATTATTCGCCATTACGGTATTTCTTCTATACGCCCAAATGTCGTTCGTGAATATGCAAAACGCTCAAACATCGTTAGTGTACTAATGGAATATAACCTTTTAAATCGTCGTCCAGAAGAATGGTTCCCCCTTCTAAATGAACACCAAATTAGCGTCATTGCCCGCGGGCCACTTGCAAAAGGAATTTTAACTGACAATAATGCAAGAAAGATAGAAAGAGTAAAGGAAAAGGATTATCTCTCTTATTCTTACGATGAATTACATGCAACTCTAGCAAGTGTAAAAGAAATGATTGGAGAACGCTCTTTAACAGGAACAGCTATTCAATATTGCTTACATAATAAGACTGTTGCAGCTGTTATACCTGGTGCAAGCTCTCTTCAACAATTACAGGAAAATATACGAGCTAGTCAACAGTTACCTTTAACGAAAGAAGAATATATACAACTTCAAAAGATTGTTAAATATGACACATATGCTTTGCATCGTTAAAAATATCGAATTACCGATAAAACAGAAGACTGTCTCCAGTATTAGGAGACAGTCTTTTTTATAACGTATCATATTTATCAGGATTCGTTCCTACATGTAAATCACGATTCAACGTGTTAATTTGACGTATCTCTTCTTCAGTTAGTGCAAAATCAGAAATAGTAAAGTTTTCTTTAATACGAGATGGTGTAACAGATTTAGGAATTGTAACAATCCCGCTTTGAATATCCCACCTTAATATAACTTGTGCAGGTGTTTTTTCATATTTGTTAGCAATAGCCTGAATGATTGGATGCTGGAATACTTCTCCGCCCCTCATTAACGGACTCCATGCTTCCATTTGAATTTGCTCATCTTGACAATAATTTCGCAACTCAAATTGCGTCAACATCGGATGAAGTTCCACTTGGTTTACCATCGGCTTCACTTTGCAATTTGGTAATAATAGTTCTAAATGATGTTTATGAAAATTAGAAACACCAATCGCACGCACTTTACCTTCTTCATACAATTTCTCTAAAGCTCGGTACGTATCAACATACTTCCCTCTTACCGGCCAATGTATTAAATATAAATCTACATAGTCCATTTGTAATTTTTTCAAACTCTTTTCAAACGCCTCGAGTGTCTCCTCATATCCTTGATCGTCGTTCCATACTTTTGTTGTAATAAATATATCTTCTCTTGGAATTCCTGATTCACGTATCGCCTCTCCGACACCGCTTTCATTTTCATATACAGTTGCTGTATCAATCGAACGGTATCCAACTTCTAACGCTGTTTTTACTGCTTGCTTTACTTCGTCTCCTTCTTTCGCTTTATATACGCCTAGACCAATCATCGGCATTTTCACGCCATTATGAAGTGTAGTTGTTGGAATATGCACAGTCGTCTCCCTTTCATTGTTACATTTTTTATAAGCCACAATTTTATTTCAACAAGATTCATCCCAAAAGTCAAAACATACGTACAGTTTACATAACACTTTTATATAGCTAAAAAATAGCGTGAACTCATTCATTCACGTTATTTTTTCTCCATTCTTTCGCTTTTTCATCCACATTGCGCACAAACTCATTTTTTCCTTCCGTATATAACTCGCCATCATATAATCACGAAATGCTAAATGCCTTACTATCTCTGGATTTCCTTTTTCAAACACGTGTAAATGATACGAACGTTTTTCTTCAGTTCCATGAATAAAATATCGGCGTCTTGAAATACCATTTTCCCCTTTTACGATGTAACCAAGCTCTATAAATCGTTCATTCCACCCATCTACTCTTTCGATATTTTCTACTTCCATGATCATATCAATAATAGGTTTAGCTGCCAGTCCGGGAACTGACGTACTTCCAATATGATAAATTTTTACCGTTTCTGGCATCGCTGATTTTAATCTTTTAGCCTCCATTTGAAATTTTTCACTCCAATGGTTTTCATGTGGAACAACGACAATTTTTCTCATTCTAACTCCCCTTTTCTTACAAGCTCGTCAAAAAATGATCAGTGGTATTTCACTGATCATTTTTTTATTATTTAAAGTCTTTCCAAGTAAGGTTACTTTCACTTAGCAGTTCTTCAAATGATTTATTCTTTTCACGTTCTTTTTGTTCTTGGCGCTTTCTTTCCAGTTCAGCTGCCTCTTTTTCCTCTTCCCTCACTTGCAACTCTTTCTTCTTACTCTTTAATTGTTGCATGAGTGAATCATTTAATTGATCGCCTAATGTAAGTGTTTCTTTCTTTGGTTGATTCACTTGTGATTGTCTTTGCATTTGTCTTTGTTTCTTTTTCTTCATGCTACTCACCTTTTACTTTTTTCTCCATTATAGTAGATACACAATGAAATCGACAATAAAAAAGGGTCTTTACTCTATTATTCACTTTTTGTAAATATGTTAATTTTTCGAAAAGACTAAATTTTTATGTAGCTATAATCCTATGAATCTATTAAAATTATGTCGTATGATGTCAGATTATAAAAAAGGAGAATTATATTATGTGGAAAAAAATTATTCCTGCCGTTGCTGTTTTAAGCACCATTACTTTTTCAAGCGTATTTGCCGCTCCCCCATCTCAGAATCCAGCTGAACAAAACCGCTACATAGACGTACAAATGCTTGGTATTAATGATCTCCATGGACAACTAGATACTGTTAAAAAAATCAATAATAAAGAAGCTGGTGGCGCTGATTACTTAGCTACTTATTTAAAAGAACATAAAAAACAAAACCCTAATACACTTCTCGTACATGCTGGTGATATCGTCGGAGCTAGTCCACCAGTTTCAGCATTATTACAAGATGAACCGACGATTGAATTTTTAAATGACTTAAAATTTGATGTCGGTACAATCGGGAACCATGAATTTGATGAAGGCATTGATGAAATGAAACGTCTCATTTACGGTGGATATCATGAAAAAACAGGAAATTTCAAAGGGGCTAACTTCCCCTATGTAGCTGCTAATTTCTATAACAAATCAACTGGCCGCTTATTTTTACCACCATTTACTGTAAAAATGGTAGATGGTGTTCCTGTAGGATTCATTGGGGTTGTTACAACTGATACACCAAATGTCGTTATGCCTACGATGCTTAACAATGTACAAATTACTGATGAAGTAGAAGCAATTAATAAATCAACACAACAATTAAAACGCCTCGGCGTTAAATCTATCGTCGTTCTTGCTCATGTCGGTGGAACAACCGATGAGTCTGGGGTAACAAATGGCGATCTTACTCGAATTGCAAATGAAACAGACCCAGAAGTTGATGTTATTTTCGGTGGACATAGTCATACGTATGTAAATGGTACAGTAAACAATAAACTAATTGTCCAAGCAAATTCATACGGAATGGCTTTCTCAGACGTCGATGTAACAATTGATCGTAAAACAAAGGATATTGTAAAGAAAAAAGCTGAAGTTGTTACAACGTATCATGAAGGTGTAGAACCTGATAAACAAGTAAAGAAAAAACTAGATCAATATAAAGAAAAAATCGCACCACTTGTAAATGAAGTGGTCGGAAAATCTACAGCACCTATCGACCGTAAACAAAATGATGCTGGTGAGTCCACTCTTGGAAATTTAGTTGCCGATGCTCAGCGTCAAACGATGCAAACTCAAATCTCCCTCATGAATCCTGGTGGCATTCGTAATGACTTAGATGCTGGTGATATTACGTGGGGTGAGTTATACGGCATTCAACCTTTTGGAAATCAATTGATTAAAGTAGATTTAACAGGTCAAGACATTCGCGATATTTTAAATCAGCAATGGCAAAAAGGAACAACAAGAATGCTTCAAATTTCAGGTATTCAATATACGTGGGATGCAAATAAACCAAACGGTGAAAAAGTTACAAATATACGTTTAACAAACGGAGAAGAATTATCTCCATCTACAACGTATAGCGTAGTTGCAAATGCCTTCTTAGCTTCTGGCGGTGATGGATTCGTATCATTTAAAAATGGTAAAAATGCAGAAACTGGGCCAAACGACTTTGAAGCGTTAGTCAATTACGTAAAACAATTAAAAGAACCAATTCAGCCAGTTATTGATGGAAGAATTCAAAAAGTAAATTAAGTGTTTCTCTAATAATAAATTTCATTTTTCACGTATAAAGGATTTGTACTGATTCTCTATTTTATACGTAATATACATCATAAAAAGGATACTCGTTCTTCTAATGAACATAGTATCCTTTTCTTTAGTTATCAAAATGTGATGTTTTGTCAACTTCATATTGCTGTAAAAATTGTTGCAACGCCTCTTCTACAAGTTTAGATTTTTGAATTCCTTTCGATTCTGATATAAGGTCCAATCTTGCTAATATTTCTGTATTAATAGAAAAGGTTCGTCTCTTTTTCTCTGTACTTTTACTCACAATTGGTGCAATTACTTCTTCTCTTTTTCTTAATAACTCATAAATGCTTTGTAATTGCTCATAAATTAATAATTGATAATCTGTTTTCTCATATTGAAGGGCGGTCGCTTCTTGGAGTTGTAAGTGACGTGGTTCTTCTCCATCTCCTACAAAAATACGTTTCTTCTGCTCTCCATCATATTCGTATCCAATCAATCTTAATTTCTTCGATAATGTATACGGGCTTATTTCAAGACGTTTTGCTATAATAGCGATGGATTCACGTCTATTTAAACCATCTATAATTTCTCCAATCGTCACAATTTCCCTCCTCCCGTGTTGAAATGACACTAGTATGGTATGTTACAATGATTTTCTAACAGTATATGCAAAATGAATAGCCTGTGCGATTCATACGATTTCACAAAAGGAGGTTTTCAATATGCTTTTTCGTAGCTACACCCCTCAGTTCTATAACGAAAACAAACAACTCATTCCTAATAGTATCGCTACGATAGAAAGCGTTATGATTAATAATCGAAAACAAACTCTCCTTATGCGTGGACAAAACGTAGAGCAACCTATTTTATTATGCTGTCATGGCGGACCTGGGATGGCACAAATCGGATTTATTCGCCATTTTCAAAAAGAATTAGAGAAGCAATTTATTGTTATTAATTGGGATCAGCGCGGAGCTGGTAAATCCTTTTCAATGAAAGATTTCGGAGCAAATTTCACAATCGAACAATTCGTTTCCGATGCAAAAGAAGTGATTCAATATGTACTTAAAAAGTTCAACAAACAAAAACTATTTCTCGCTGGTCATTCTTGGGGAAGTATTATTGGGCTTAACATAGCACATCAATATCCAAAGTATATCGAGGCTTACATCGGTATTGGGCAAATTGTACATATGAAACAAAATGAAGAATTGCTATATCAACATTTAATTCATTCTGCAAAAAAACATGATCATAAAAAAGCATTAGCTTCCCTTTTAAAATTAGGCAAACCACCATTTTTAGATACGAGACGTCTCATTATTCAAAGAAAGTGGCTTGGCACATTTGGAGGCGCAATCCAAAACGGATCTTCCTTTTCTTTCATACGAAAAGGTTTCTTTTCTCCCGAATATACGCTATTAGATTGGTTCAAGTTTCTCGCAGGAAATTTAAAATCTGGAATTTTATGGGAAGAAATGCTGACAATCGATTTCTTTTCTTCTATCTCAAGTTTATCTATTCCAGTTTATTTTTGTTCTGGTCGCTATGATTATCAAACTCCTTATGCACTCGTTCAGGAATATTGCGATATTATTGAAGCGCCTATAAAAAAGATGATTTGGTTCCCAAATTCAGCACATTCTCCTGATTTAGAAGAACCAGAATTATTCGCTAATTCTTTACAATCAATTAAACAAGAGCTAGCTTTTCAGCATTAGTAACAAAAGGCTCTTTTACATTTCATAGAAAACATTTTATAATAATATGTCGCAAGTATGTATAAACATAGCAAAATGTTTCATATTTACTTGTCTTAACAGAATAAAAATTTAGGGAGATTACATTTATTATGAACGCTGTACTCGTCGCAGTAGCAATTATGCTATTGCTTAGTTTGTTACGTGTCCAGGTCATTGTCGCCATCATTGTTGGAGCTTTAACAGGCGGACTTATCGGCGGACTCGGTATTTCAGAAACGATTAACACTTTTACAACTGGTCTTGGAAACAGTGCTCCAATCGCTTTAAGTTATGCAATGCTTGGTGGTTTCGCTATTTCCCTTTCCAAAACAGGACTTCCAGATGCTATGATTCAAACTGCATTAAAATGGATTGGCAATGAACAAGACACGAAAAAACAAGTTTATTCTAAAATACTTATTTTATTCATTATTTTAACGATGGCTTGTTTCTCACAAAATGTGATTCCTGTTCACATTGCTTTCATCCCCATCTTAATTCCAGCACTTTTAAAAGTATTAAATGAGCTGAGAGTGGATCGCAGACTTGTCACATGTATTATTACATTTGGATTGATTACTCCTTATATGTGGATCCCTGCAGGGTTCGGAAAAATTTATCATGACGTATTGCAAACCAACGCTGCGCAAAGCGGCCTTACATTTGATGTCACACTTATTCCAAAAGCAATGACTATTCCAGCAATCGGTATGATTATTGGATTATGTGTAGCGGTATTCATTACGTACCGAAAACCTCGTACGTATGAAACAGAACAAATTCATACTACCGAAAATGAAATCGTTCCCTATACAAAACGTAGCATTACTTTCGGGTTATTATCTATCATTGCTACATTAACTGTTCAATTAACAACAGAATCAATGATTTTCGGTGCTTTAGCAGGTATTATCGTCTTATCAGTTAGTGGCAGTCTACCACTTAAAGAAGCAGATGCGATATTAACAAGCGGAATGCGTATGATGTCCTTTATTGGCTTTGTTATGATTGCTGCCGCTGGATTCGGCGCTGTTCTTCGAAAAACAGGACATGTTGAATCTCTAGTGCAAACGAGTGCACATATAATCGGAAATAACAAACCACTCGCTGCATTTCTTATGCTCGTTATTGGACTTCTCGTTACGATGGGAATTGGTTCATCCTTTTCAACCATCCCTATCTTAACAACCATTTTTGTACCTCTTTGCATTCAGCTTGGATTTAGTCCAATGGCCACAATTGCAATTATCGGTACAGCCGGAGCACTAGGTGACGCAGGATCTCCAGCATCGGATAGTACCCTTGGACCAACATCCGGTTTAAATGCTGATGGTCAGCACCATCATATATGGGATACATGTGTACCCACTTTTCTACATTACAATATACCGTTACTTATATTTGGCTTTATTGCCGCAATTACATTATAAAAAGGTGCGTATAAAACGCACCTTTTACAGGCTGTGGAGAAAGTCTTCTCCACAGCCTGTTTTTGTGTCTGAACCTCTTTTTATGTGTCAACACTGATAAAAAAGAGGAAAAGGAGAGATTTTTTATGATGGGTGCTTTAAAAAATCATCGTGATGAGCGTGTATCTGTTTCTGTAGAAGAGTTGGTTCCACAAGATCATTTCCTTCGTGCAATTGAAGCGACAATTAGTTTTGATTTTATTGAAGAGAAGTTACGCCCTTATTACTGTGAAAACAATGGACGCCCGTCCATTCATCCTATTGTTTTATTTAAGATGATGTTTATTGGATATTTTTACGGTATTCGTTCTGAGCGTCAATTGGAAAAGGAAATTAAAACGAATATTGCCTACCGTTGGTTTTTAGGGTTTTCTCTATCGGATACTATTCCGGATCACTCTACAATCAGTTGGAATCGTCGTACTCGTTTTATTCATACAAATATTTTCGAAGAAATTTTTGATGAGATTGTGAGACAAGCGACGGAGCACCGGATGGTAGGAGGACGTGCACTGATGACAGATTCTACACATATTAAGGCCAATGCCAATAAAAATAAATTTGTACATAAATATAAAAAAGAAAAAGCAAAGTTTTATATAGACGAGCTAGAAGCTGCGGTAATCGAAGATCGTGAGGTACATGGAAAAAAGAATTAAAACCTAGAAAGGAAAGTGATACCCCTACCAAAAAAACTCGTATAAGTACAACGGATCCAGATAGTGGATTTTTAATGAGAGATGGAAAACCAAATGGTTTTCATTTCTTGGATCATCGTACGACTGATGCGAAGTACAATATTATTACAGATACCTATGTAACGGCTGGAAATATGGCAGATTCCGAGCCGTATTTAGCACGCCTCCAAGCTCAGATTGATAAATTCGACTTCAAAGTAGAAGCTGTTGCCCTTGATGCTGGCTATTTTACAGGATATATCTGTAAGAAACTATCAGAACGGAATATATTTATGGTGATGGGGTATCGCCGATTTGGAAAACGGAATAAAGAAGTACCGAAAAGCCAATTTAAATATGTAGAAGAAATGAATGTTTTCGCTTGTCCGATGGGATGTATTCTAGAATATGTAACAACTGATCGTGAAGGATACCGTCAATACAAATCGAATCCAGAAGACTGCGCTGTTTGTCCGTTACGTGAGGTGTGCTTTTCAAAGAAACAAAAACAAAAAGTTATCACTCATCATGTGTGGGAGAAATATAAGGATATTGCTAGAAAAAACAAGCTAACAGCTACAGGGAAAAGGTTGTATAAAGTACGCTGTTCCACTATAGAGCGAAGCTTTGCAGACGCCAAAGAACTACATGGCTACCGCTATGCCCGGTTTCGAGGGCTGAAGTCTGTCCAAATGCAAGCTTATCTCACCGCAGCTTGTCAAAACATGAAAAAAATAGCCCTCCACCTGACCAAAAAGGGTCAGGTGGAGGGCTATTTTTTAAAATTCTATTATTTTATGTTGTTTTTATTCGCTAAAATCAAAAAAGATTCCAGAGTGTTGGGAACCCTAAAGGGTTTCCCAACACTCTGAAAAAGGTGCGTATAAAACGCACCTTTTACTTTTTTATTTTTCCTTTTAATTGTTGAAAAGCTACTTTTCCGTTATCTTTGACATAGCTTTCAATTGTCGGTAGTGATGAACCTATCCATTCACACTCTATACTCCCATTCGGTCCAACAATTTTTAATTTATCTGGTATATGTATATTTAGAAATCTCGCTGACCGAATTAACTCAATAGCAACCTGATCACTTGAGGCTACAATTCCATCTATATACGGATTGTTTTGCAATAATGTAATAAATTGTTTATTTGTATACCCTTGTACACATTCTTCTCGATAAGAGATTCCTTCATCCCAAACAGTGTCTAAAAACCCTGCTATATGATCTTCCATTTCTTCACTTTCTTCTCCCTCACCGAAATATGCAAGAAAGTGACACCCTTTCTCTTTTAATAAAGAAACAGCTCTCTGTCCACTTTCATAATAATTTCCATGTGATTGTTGCTCATCGATCACAACAAATGGAAATGGAATTTCTCCTACACTTTTAAAAACTGCTCTCGTCAAAATAACACCTGCAATGTTATTTTGCTTCAGCATATGTATGTATCTATCTTTATTCTCTATATTACAAATAATGATTTGATAGCCTTCTTTATATGCTATTTCCTCAATACAATGTAGCAAAGTGATGTTTGATTGGTTACATAAATTATCTACAAGTAATGCAATTATCGTTGAACTCTCTTTAAATAGTGGCTTCGCTGCACTGTTTGGCCTATAACGTAATTCTTCAATTGCTTCCTTTACTTGTTTTACTGTGTCCTCATGAACGTATCCTTTTTCATTAATAACTCGTGAAACGGTTGCGACTGAAACACCTGCCAATTTTGCAACATCACGTATAGTTGCCACATCGTCACCCCTTAATATGGTAATAGATTACAATTTTACGGTAACCTAAATTACACTATCCGTCAAGATTAATAACTCATATTTCTGAAAATTGTTACATCATTTCACTAAACGATACTCCAACTGAATTTCATGTAAAATTGGGATATTATCATATCCCATACGTGGAATTTCTTTCTTTATTTTTCGTGCCTCCTCTACCGCATTCACATATAAATTAGTCATTACAAAATTACGTTTTTGGTAAAATCGTAACGCATTCATATTATCATTTGTTGTAATAAGCCAAACCTGTCTGCACCGTTCTTCTTCTGCAACTTGTAATACACAATCCACAAGTTTCGTCCCTATTCCTTTTCTTTCTTCAAAGCTATCTAGCGATACAATTTCGCATATATTTCCGGTCACTTCATACGTTATAATTCCGATTATTCTGTCATCTGAGAGCGCAACAAATCCTGGCAACTCTTCTAACTGATGTTCCTTACCACGTGAAACCATCAATGAACTTCCCCAGTTCTCACACATGAACATTCGGATTGTTTCTTTCATCGCTGGCGTAATTTTTTGTATATGCAGCATTTCCTATTTCTCCCCTTTTATATCATTGTGATACAATATAAGTGTATCACATGTAACGGTATTTGGAGGATGAGGTAAAGTATGAAACGTTTTTTTGCAGCACTGTTTACTATACTAGGTGCAATAACTGCCCTTGGGATTTTCTTTACAAATAAAGTGATGTACTTAAAGAAAAAAACAGAGGAAGAAGTACTCGAAAGAGAAACGAAAAAACATTTTCGTATAGAGGATTTTGATGCTCTTCATAAAGAAGAAATTCATATCCCTTCACAATTCGGATACGACCTTCACGGATATTACATTCCTGCTGGTCATTCCACCAATAAGTTTATGGTTTTTTGCCACGGTGTAACTGTAAATAAAATAAACTCTGTAAAATATGCAAACTTATTCTTAAAAAGGGGATATAACGTCCTCATTTACGATCATCGTCGTCATGGTAAAACTGGCGGAAAAACAACAAGCTATGGATACTATGAAAAACATGATTTAAAATCCGTAGTTGACTGGCTAAAAAACCGTTTTGGCACCAATATTACACTTGGTATTCATGGTGAATCTATGGGAGCTGCAACACTTCTTCAATACGCAGGACTTGTAGAAGATGGTGCTGATTTCTATATTGCAGATTGTCCTTTCTCTGATTTTCAAGGACAATTACAGCACCGTTTAAAGGTTGAATTCCATTTACCAAAATGGCCTTTATTACCTTTAGCAAACGCATTTTTGAAAGTTCGTGACGGTTATACAATTCGTGAAGTTTCACCAATCGACTGTATAAAAAACATTAACAATCCCGTTCTCTTTATTCATAGTAAAGATGACGACTATATTTTAGCTGATATGACAAAAGCATTATATGAAGCGAAAGAAAATAATAAGCAGCTTTATATTGCAGAACACGGTGCACACGCTTGCTCTTATAACGAAAATAAAGAAGAGTACGAAGCAGCCGTCGATCAATTTTTAAACACATATGTGAAAGAAACAAAAAACAGGCTTGCATAAGCCTGTTTTTTATTGCGCTAAAACGTCTGTAACTTGTTCCATATTTTCAGAAATCCATTGCATTGCATCATCTAACGTTGGGAATTCTGTCGTTTGAAATGTTACTTCATCTTGAAGTAACCAAACATCCTTTGCCTCTTGCCCTACACCTGCAATGGACCAATGTAACAAACTATATGGATGATTATCATTCAAAAATGATGCCCACGTGCGCTCATTTGCAATGTTTCGTAATGTATGTAATTGTTTATCCATCTCTCGTCACCTTACTCTAGTCAGTTATGAAAACTATTATAACACTCTCTTCTTTCTCAAACAAAGTGCTCTTTTTATATTGTCAAGCACTTCCCTTGATTATATGATGAAATTAAGCGTTTGGAAAGGAGGGATAACGTTGGCAAAAGTACAAATTAAAGTAAATGATAATGGCTCTTTTCGCGTTACAGGGGACGTGGAATTAGTCGACTCACAAGGGAATGTATTCCCAGCAAAACCGGCATTTTCTTTATGCCGTTGTGGTTTATCAAAAAATATGCCTTATTGCGACGCTTCGCATAAAGGTAAATTCGAATCTGTTGTTAGAGCACCAGAGGCAGAATAATTTTACATGTGACATGCACATTTTTTTGTGCATGTTTTTTCTTTTTAGCAACTCCGTTATATCCCTTCTCCTTACAACATTTCTAATACTTTTATTTCCATTCCAGCCTGCATATATTTTCACACAATTCTTCACATTCGAATATTTTTTACTAGCCTTTTATTTTTTTTGTGCTATAATTTGAGCAAACAGCATCCTTCGGGGTCGGGTGAAATTCCCAACCGGCGGTGATGAAGTGAAAACTTCTAAGTCCGTGACCCGTTTTCAACTCGAAAACGGTGGATCTAGTGAAACTCTAGGGCCGACAGTATAGTCTGGATGGGAGAAGGATATGTTTCTAGTTTTTTATATAGTGAATACACTTTTATTTCAGTATGCATATTTTTAAAGATTCATTTTGATTCTTTATATATGTTTAATTTTCTATACTTATTTTTTATGCTGAAATAAAAAGAGACAACTAGCGTTTAAAAATTTGATATTTTGCTAGGTTTTTTCCTTATGCAGAAATATCAATTATCGTTAGGTTTCTTTCCTATGCTTTCGTATTCAAACTATATTTCTAGAAATCACGTCTCCCAAACCCCAAGGATATTAAATCCTTGGGGTTTTTTGATTTTTTTAGGAGAGGTGAAGAAAATGACAGATCAAGAATATATGAGGATTGCCCTGCAGTTAGCAGAAGGGACATCAGGACAAACAAGTCCAAATCCTATGGTTGGTGCTGTTGTTGTAAAAGATGGAAACATTGTTGGTATGGGGGCTCATTTACGAGCTGGTGAAGAACACGCAGAAGTTCATGCCCTTCAAATGGCTGGTCAGAACGCCAAAGACGCTACCGTTTATGTAACACTGGAACCGTGTAGCCACTTTGGAAAAACACCACCTTGTTGTGAATTGCTCATCGAAAAAGGAGTTAAGCGTGTTGTAATTGCTACTCTCGATTGTAATCCGCTCGTTTCTGGTAACGGAAAAAGAAGATTAGAGGAAGCTAGAATTGAAGTAACGACCGGTGTTCTTGAAGCAGAAGCAGTTTTATTAAATCGCTACTTTTTTCACTACATGAAAACGAAGCGCCCTTTTGTAACAATCAAAACAGCGATGAGCTTAGATGGAAAAACAGCAACTGTAACTGGTGAAAGTAAGTGGATTACAGGTGAAGAAGCACGTGCTGATGTTCACCAATATCGCCATACACATGATGCAATTCTTGTTGGAGTGAATACAGTTATAGCTGATAATCCTCATTTAACAACAAGAATTCCAAATGGTGGGAAACATCCTATTCGCGTTGTTTTAGATACCCATTTACGAACGCCACCATCTTCTCATGTTATAACAGATGGTTTAGCACCGACATGGATTATTGTCGGTAAGGATGTAAAGGAAGAGAAGATATCTTCTTATGAATCTAAAAATATAGCTATATTCCAAATGGAAACGAAACATATAGAAATCGAGGACCTTCTTTCCTTTCTTGGAGAGAAACAAATTCTTTCTCTATTCGTTGAAGGTGGCCAATCGATTCATGCAAGTTTCTTAAAAACAAACAATTTTAATGAAATTGTAACCTATATAAGTCCGAAATTAATTGGTGGGAAAGATGCTCCTACTTTATTTGGAGGAAATGGTTTTTCAAAATTACAAAATGCGCTTTCCTTGAAAATTCAAGAGATGAAACAAATTGGTGATGATATAAAAATCGTTGCGAATGCCCGAAACGAGGTGACGAAATGTTTACAGGAATTGTAGAAGAATTAGGAACGATAGCAAACATGCAACAAAGCGGAGAAGCGATGAAATTAACGATTCATGCAAAAAAAATTTTATCAGATGTTCACTTAGGTGATAGTATCGCGGTTAACGGTATTTGCTTAACTGTAACAAGCTTTACAACTACTTCATTTACAGTTGATGCAATGCCTGAAACGATGCAGTCGACATCACTTCGCATGCTTAAACCGCACTCTAAAGTAAATTTAGAGCGCGCAATGGCTGCAAACGGACGATTCGGTGGACATTTCGTTTCAGGACATATTGATGGAATCGGAACGATTTTAAATAAAAAACAACATTACAATGCCGTCTATTACAAAATAGCAATTTCTGATGAACTACTGCGCTATTGTTTGCAGAAAGGGTCCATTGCTGTTGATGGAACGAGTTTAACGATATTTGATATAGACGAATCTTCCATAACGATTTCACTCATCCCGCACACAGTAAGCGAATCTGTCATTGGAGCAAAAAATGCCGGAGATATCGTAAACATTGAGTGTGACATGATTGGTAAATATATTGAACGCTTTATTACTAAACCTACAAAACGAGTAGGTTCAATGACCGAAAGCTTTTTACAAGAAAACGGATTTCTATAAGGGGGAAGCACAATGTTTCATCGTATTGAAGAAGCTCTAGAAGATTTAAAAAAAGGTAAAGTCGTTATCGTATGTGATGATGAAAACCGAGAAAATGAAGGCGATTTTATTGCTTTAGCAGAGTACATTACACCAGAAACAATTAATTTTATGATTACACATGGCCGTGGTCTCGTTTGTGTACCGATTACGGAAGGGTACGCAGAACGTCTACAATTAGAACCAATGGTATCTCATAATACAGATTCACATCATACTGCGTTTACAGTGAGCATTGACCATGTCTCTACAACAACAGGGATTAGCGCTCACGAACGTGCAACTACGATACAAGAATTGTTAAACCCCGCATCAAAAGGTGCTGATTTCAATCGACCTGGACATATCTTTCCATTAATTGCGAAAGAAGGCGGTGTCCTGCGTCGTGCAGGTCATACAGAAGCTGCTGTTGATTTAGCAAAGCTATGCGGTGCCGAACCAGCTGGAGTTATTTGCGAGATTATAAATGAGGACGGCACGATGGCACGTGTACCTGATTTAATAGAATGCGCAAAACAATTTGATATAAAAATGATTACAATAGAAGATTTAATTGCTTACCGCCGCCATCATGAAACACTTGTGACGAGAGAAGTGGAAATTACATTACCTACAGATTTCGGTACTTTCCACGCAATTGGCTATTCTAACTCATTAGATACGAAAGAACATATCGCACTTGTAAAAGGTGATATTTCAACAGGTGAACCGGTACTTGTACGTGTTCATTCTGAATGCTTAACAGGAGATGTATTCGGTTCACATCGCTGCGATTGCGGACCACAACTCCATGCAGCACTTGCTCAAATTGAGCGTGAAGGAAAAGGTGTTCTTCTTTATATGAGGCAAGAAGGAAGAGGCATTGGGCTTCTTAATAAGCTTCGTGCTTATAAATTACAAGAAGAAGGATTTGATACTGTAGAAGCAAATGAAAAACTCGGCTTCCCTGCTGATCTTCGTGATTACGGTATCGGTGCTCAAATATTAAAAGATTTAGGTTTACAGAGTTTACGATTATTAACGAATAACCCAAGAAAAATTGCTGGCTTACAAGGTTACGATTTAGAAGTAGTCGAGCGTGTACCGTTGCAAATGCCAGCAAAAGAAGAGAATAAATCGTATTTACAAACGAAAGTAAACAAATTAGGACACTTACTAAACTTATAATTAAAGGAGAGATTTATTATGGTATTCGAAGGTCATTTAGTTGGTACAGGATTAAAAGTTGGAGTTGTTGTTGGACGTTTTAACGAATTTATTACAAGTAAGTTACTTGGCGGCGCTTTAGACGGATTAAAGCGTCACGGTGTAGAAGAAAATGATATTGATGTTGCTTGGGTTCCTGGTGCATTTGAAATTCCTTTAATCGCTAAAAAGATGGCTAGTAGCGGAAAGTATGATGCTGTTATTACATTAGGTACTGTAATCCGAGGTGCTACAACTCACTACGATTACGTTTGTACTGAAGTAGCAAAAGGTGTTGCGTCTTTATCACTACAAATGGACATCCCAGTTATTTTCGGCGTATTAACGACAGAAACAATTGAACAAGCGATTGAACGCGCAGGTACGAAAGCTGGTAATAAAGGATATGAATCAGCTGTTGCTGCAATTGAAATGGCTCACTTATCAAAACAATGGGCATAAAAAAAGAGGCTGCGGCCTCTTTTTATTTTTTCACCTTTTTTTGTACATCTTTTATTAATTCATTCATCGTTTTTCCTTCTGTTTTTATATGAAGAGCTTGTGCCGTTCTCCATACATTCTCTCTTTTTTTCGCTTCTTCTATAATAGTAATTTCTTTTCTAACTTCCTTTAAATCTTTTCCTTCCGTTTTCAATCCAAAATGTTCAGCTTTCGTTCGAAAGTGTTGTTCGATTCTTTGTTGCATTTCTTTTTGTTCAGGATTTTCAGCAGCCTTAACTGGATCAGAACTTATTGCTTTTATTAAAATTAAACAAGTCATAATCGCTAATATGTATTTGTACATGTAAAATCCTCCAACCCAATATAAATTACATATTTACTATGTACAACTAGGGCTTGGAAAATTCGTCCACAAAAATTCTTTTTTTCGCTTAAAAACCAATAATATCAAGCGTTTACAACTATTTATTACATTTTATTTACAAAAAAAGCAAACCCTTTTACAAGTTTGCTTTTTCATCTATCTTATAATGCACATTCTTCAATCTCAAATCCTAAATCTGCAATCATACCCCAGTCCGCAGTCGGCTCTTGTCCAGCTGTCGTTAAGTAGTCCCCGACAAAAATAGAGTTTGCTGCAAATAAACCGATTGGCTGTACAGAACGTAAATTGATTTCACGTCCTCCTGAAATACGAATTTCTTTTGTTGGGTTTACAAAACGCATCATTGCCAGTACTTTTAAACATTCTACTGGAGTTAACTCTTTTTGTCCTTCAAGAGGTGTCCCCTTTACAGCAACAAGGAAATTACAAGGGATAGAATCTGCATCTATACGTTGTAATTCAAATGCAATTTCAGCACGCTCTTCAATTGTTTCTCCCATGCCAAAAATCGCTCCCGAGCATGGGGAAATGCCCGCTTGTTTTGCTTTTTGAACTGTATCAACACGATCATCATACGTATGAGTTGAACAAATACTATCGTAATTATTTGCATGTGTATTTAAGTTGTGGTTATAACGATGCACGCCTGCTTCCGCTAAACGTCCTGCTTGATCTTCATTTAAGAAACCTAAACAACAACAAATCTTCAAGTCTGTCGTTTCACGAATTTCCTTAACTGCTCCAATTACGTGATTTACCTCTTTATCCGTCGGACGACGACCAGACGCTACAATACAATATGTACCTGCTTTACGGCGTATTGCTTCATGTGCCCCTTCTACAATCTTCTCCTGCGTTAACCATGCATATTTATCAATCGGTGCTTCTGAAATAATAGACTGTGAGCAATATCCACAATCTTCAGGACATAATCCAGATTTCGTATTAATAATCATATTCAATTTTACTTTCTTACCAAAGTGATGATGGCGAATAATGTAAGCCGCATTCATAATTTCTAAAACTTCGGTATCATCAGCTTCTAATATCGCTATTGCATCTTCTTTCGTAATCATCTTCTCTTCCACTACGTCGTATGCAAGCTTTTTCCAATCCCTTTTTGTTTGTACTTGTTTCATTTCATCTCTTCCCCTCTTTTGTTATATGTATAAATAAAGCATGATACGTTGCCATTATCCCTTCATTTCCCGTGAAGTCTCTTTCGTATATGCGTAGCATCGCACGAAAGAGTGAGGGACTTTGACAATATGATCCTTCATTGCTATTAGTTGCTCCTACTTTTCGAATAGAATGCAGAAACTCCTTAACTTCTGTAAAACTCTCTATGTAACATGTTTCAGAAACATGCACATCCCCTGTTTCTATCTTACATATATGAAGCAACTGATTTTTTGAATAAAAACGTTGACCAATCGATGTTTCATTTTTTATATTTCTTTCTTCTTTCGCACGTTGGAACGAAGCATGCAATTCTTGAAACGTTTCATGTCCAAACGTTGAAAAGAGTAATATCCCATCTATAGACAAATGTTGAAATAAATTTCTTAACACTTGTTGTAAATTATTTAACCATTGAAATGTAGCATTTGAAATAATGACATCATATGATTCTTCTAATCGTAATCGCTCAATATCTTCACAGTGAAACGTTACATTTTTTACATTTTGTCTAGTTTGCGCAATCGCAATCATACTTTCAGCAAAATCAACTGCTGTAATATGTGCTTTCGGAAATAACTTTGATAATTGCTCTGTTACATACCCCGTCCCGCATCCCAGTTCTAAAATGCGTATTGATGCCGTTTCACTATATCGTTCCTTTAAGATTGAAAGTAATGAATGTGCCATCTTTTTTTGTACATTTGCATATCGATCGTAAGATACGGCTGCCCCATTAAACCGTTTTTGTAGTAACGTTTTGTTGATCATGTCGTATCCCCTCTACAAATTGAATTATCTCATTTGCGCAATATTCAAAATTTGTCACACATAATGCATGCCCTGCTTCACTTACTACTTTCAGCTCGCTGCTGCTATTTTCCGTCATACTACGTGCCGCAGACAATGGGCATATTACATCCTGTTCTCCGTGAATAAGTAGTATAGGTACTTTAATTTCTTTTAGTTCTTCTCTCATATCTGTTTCTATTAAATAATCCAAACCTAGTTGTAAAGACTGAATAGAATCACCTTTAAAACGGTCTACAATGTCTTCAAAGTTTTTATTCTCTTTTAGCTCATCTTTCGTAAACATATTTTCATAAAACCGCTTGAGCGTATCTTCTTTCCTTCTCGCCAAATTCCTTTTCAGCCGTTCTACATGCAAAGCATTCCATCCGTTACTGTAATCGCTCGTATTTGTAAATTTAGCAGTACCACCAATTAATACGATGCCTTTTGCCTGAATCTTTTTATAAGCTTCAACTGCTGCTAACGCTCCTAGTGACCATCCAACCAATATTACGTTGTCATTATGCGCTACATCTATAATTCGTTCCGCAAATTCACTTCGTTCTTTCACATTACGCCAATCTATGCATTGAACAGAATATCCTTTAAAATACGGAAGTACTAAATCCCAAATATTCTCTTCCATTCCCCATCCGGGGATAAAAATAATCTTTAGCTCATTCATACGAAAAGCTCCTCTTCTTTCGCAATGTGGATAATTCGGTCAATAGCCCATTTTAAATCAGCTATTGTATGTTGCGATGTAACTGCAAAGCGAATTCGAGAACTATGAACCGGCACAGTTGGCGGACGAATTGCAATAGCCGCAATCCCTGCCTCTTGCAACCTTTTACTAAACCGTAAAGCATGTTCATTTGAACCGACTACAATCGGTACAATATGAGTTGAACTATTCCCAATATCAAAACCAGCATCCCTTAATTTAGTTCTGAAGTATTCTCCGTTTGCTATAAGGTTCTCTCTTCTTTCGTTATCTTCTTTTACAATTTCAATTGCTTTTTGCACCGCTCCTAACGTACTTGGTGGTAAAGCTGTAGTAAAAATAAAGCTTCTCATCATATTTTGTAAATACTCTATATAAATTTCATCACCTGTCAAATACGCACCATAACACCCTAAAGCCTTGCTAAACGTCCCCATATGTATATCAATTTTTTGAGCAAGATTTTTTTCTATATGAGATAACCCAGCTCCGCCGATTCCATATATTCCACTCGCATGTGCTTCATCGACTATAATGATTGCCCCGTATTTCTCTTTCAGCTGTACTAAATCTCTCAAATACGCAGTATCACCATCCATACTAAAAACGGTATCTGTTACGATTAATTTCCTTTTTTCAGGCGAAGCCATTTTCAACAACTTCTCTAAATGATCCAAATCATTATGACGATACCTTTTATGCTCTGCCCCGCTTAATATGATTCCATCAACAATACTTGCGTGATTTAACTTATCACTAAAAACAATATCGTGCCGAGAGGCTAAAGAAGATATGGCACCTATATTTGCCGTATATCCACTATTTACAATTAAAGCTCTTTCAGTACCTTTCCAGTCACATATGCTTCTCTCAACCTCTTCATATAATGGATGATTTCCTACAACGAGACGAGAGGCAGTCGCTCCAGTTCCATATCTTTTTGTACAGGCAATAGCAGCTTCTTTTAACCTTTCATCTCCAGCTAACCCTAAATAATTATTTGACGCTAAATTTAACATCCTTTTTTTATCTCGAATAAGCCAAGTCTCTTCTGCCTTCTCTGTTACATATAAATCACGATACTGCCCTTGCTCATGTAATTGTTGTAATTTAGATTGAAGGTGCGCCCGCCACGTTTGATTCATTTTGGATAAACTCCTCTAATTTTGAAATCATAGTATGTTCTTTTGCAGATTCTAATACTTCTTCTTTCGTAAACTCACCTGCAAAGAATGGCAATAATCCTAAAACTGGTACCCCGCTCAGCTCTTCAATCATCTCTTTATTTTCTTGCACTCTTTCCATTTCACATTCTTTGCAACCTGATAAAATGACACCCACTACGGTTAAACCATGCGCCTTTGCGTAAGCAATCGTTAACACTGTATGATTTACTGTTCCTAATGTAGGACGAGCTACTACAATAAGAGGCAACTGTAATTCTTTTGCAAAATCAATTACTAAAGCATCTTCTGTATATGGGACAGCAAGCCCACCTGCCCCTTCTACAAATAAGCTATTAAACTCTTTTAATAGTTCATTATAGTAATCAGTAATTTCTTTTAACTTTACTACTCTTCCAGCTCTTTTCATGGCAAGTCTCGGAGCAAGTGGTTCTTCAATAGAATAAGGGCAAATTTCATTTTCTGGTGTCGGTACACCTGATAATGCTTTTAACCTTGCCGCATCTCCCTCAGGGTTTGATGCAACATGCCCACTTTGCAACGGTTTATATACTCCGATGTTATATCCCAATTCTCTAAATACACCGGCTAATGCACCGGCAACGACAGTTTTCCCCACTTCAGTATCTGTTGCTGTTATAAAAAAACCACTCATTATTCTCCCTCCGTAACATCCGAGATTGCCTTATATAAAATGCGTAACATATCATCAATCTCTTCAAAAGTAGAAGCAAGTGGTGGCATAAATACAATCGTGTTACCTAGCGGTCGTAAAATCATACCCAGCTCTCTTGAGCGTTTACATACTTGAACACCGACTCTTTCTGTCCAGTCAAACGCTTCTTTCGTTTTCTTATTCTTCACAAGCTCAATACCAACCATTAATCCGCACTGACGAATATCACCTACATGTTTATACGCAAAGAGCTTTTCTAATTGCGCTGTCACATAATCCGTTTTACGTGCCACTTCTTCTATTAAATTTGTTTTTTCATATAGTTCTAGATTCGCGATTGCTACGGTACACCCTAACGGATTACCTGTGTAGCTATGTCCATGGAAAAATGTTTTTTGTTCTTCATATTCTCCTAAGAAGGCATTATATATTTCATCTGTCGTTACCGTAACTGCAATTGGTAAATATCCACCTGTTAAACCTTTCCCAGCAGTTAAAATGTCTGGCGTCACATTTTCATGTTCACACGCAAACATTTTCCCTGTACGCCCAAATCCAGTCGCTACCTCATCTGTAATAAATAATACATTGTACTTTGTACATAAATCGCGCAGTCCTTTTAAATATCCTTTTGGCATTGTAATCATTCCGCCAGCACCTTGCATTAATGGCTCTACAATGATGGCAGCTACTTCTTCATGCTTTTCTTTCAACAATTCTTCCATTTCTTCTAAATGTATTTTTACAATTTCCTCCTTATTATTTCCGTAAGGAGAACGATATGTATATGGATACGGCATTTTAATCGCATCAAATAAGAGCGAACTATACACTTGGTGAAACAAGTCTATTGCTCCTACTGAAACAGCTCCAATTGTATCACCATGATATGCTTCTTTTAATGTAACGAATCTTTGTTTCTTTGGTTTCCCTTTATGCTGCCAATATTGGAAAGCCATCTTAATTGCAATTTCAACAGCGGTAGAACCTGAATCAGAATAGAATACCTTCTTCAATCCATCTGGTACAACCTCAATAATTTTTTCTGCTAATAAAATAGATGGAACGTTAGCAAGTCCTAACATAGTAGAATGAGCAATTTTATTTAATTGCTCACGAATTGCTTCATCTAATTCCGGTACTTGATGTCCGTGAACATTTAACCATATAGATGAAACACCATCCCAATATTCATTACCATTTACATCGTATAGTTTTCTTCCCTCTCCACGTTCAATAATGACAGGATCTTCTTCTAAATAATCTTTCATTTGTGTAAATGGGTGCCATACGTAAGCTTTATTTTTCTCTGCTAATTCTTCATATGTATAAGATGATTTTTCAATCGTTCTACTATTTATTGTCACAATTGTCACCCCTAATGTTAACTTGTTTATAAATATAGTTAACATTAAATCCGAATGACTGTCAATTATTTTAAAATCAAATAGTTCTTAAAAAAGAACAACTTATCCTACGATAAGTTGTTCTACTTTCCATGCTGTATCTTTCCAATTTCTAAAATAATTTCTTCATCTTTTTTCCCCTCTGTATCAATTCCAAGTTGCTTAGCGTGCTCAGTTAATAAATCATGACGCTTCTCAAATCTAGCGGTATTTACTTCTTTCGTAACCTCTTCTTTTGTTTTCCCCTCAGTAGAAACTCCTAGTTTTTCTGCTGCTTTTTCCATTGATTTCTTCTCTTCTATTTCTTTTACTTTCTTCACTTCTGACTGTTGTATTTGCTTTTGTTTCAACTGCTCTGATTCAGCCGCAAAAACTGTGTAAATTCCAGCACTTCCTCCAATAACTAATAAAGTGGTAAAAAGAATTATTTTTTTCTTCACTCTTTCCTCCCCCTTTCAAATTCATTATAACGTACATTTTTACAGCGTTAAAAACAATTATCCTTTATTTCCCTAAAAAAACATTTAATATTTTTATTGACATGTAAGATGAAAATATGATAAAAATTTAACTAACATCATATGAATCGGCGTTGATAGGATTTAGTAGTATTTCGATTTCTGATTTCAGAGAGCTGGTGGTCGGTGCGAACCAGTACAGAGCGAATTATGAATTACCCCCTGGAGCTTCTTTTACGAAACGTGAGGAGTAGTGAAAGACGGTTATAGACCGTTATGTCTAAAGAGTGGTGAAACGACACTGTTTCACAATTTAGGGTGGTACCGCGAATTTTTCGTCCCTGCATATATTGCAGGGGCGTTTTTTATTTTATAAGCGCATATCATATGACCCTTTATTTTGTGACGCATTCATTTCACAAGCTAGGGTGGTACCGCGATTTCTTCGTCCCTGCATAATTATATGCAGGGACGTTTTTTTATCCAATCATTTCCGTATCATATAGAAGGACTAACAATTACCGGTAATTTGTCACAAAATTCTAAATTTTAGAAGGAAATATACAATATTGGCGAATTTTATATAAAAAAGAGCTATTTCACATTACTTAGGAGGGGAAAACAATGGTTTCAAAAATTGAGTCTGTTCTTTTAACAATTTTTATCTTTTTCTGTATTGGTTTTAGTGTTATTCAATTAGAAGTTTCACCACACATTCCAATTTTATTTGGTATCGTTCTTTTATTAGCATTTGGATTCCTGAAGAGAATCTCTTGGTCTACTATGGAGAAAGGGATGATTAGTAGTATTTCAGCTGGTATTCCATCTATATTTATTTTCTTACTTGTAGGCGTATTAATTAGCGTTTGGATTGCAGCTGGAACTATTCCCACTTTAATGGTATACGGCTTCCAACTTGTATCTCCAAAAATTTTCGTTCCAACTGTTTTTGTTGTTTGTGCAATTGTTGGAACGAGTATCGGTAGTGCTTTTACAACTGCTGCAACTGTAGGACTTGCCTTTATGGGAATGGGTACTGCCCTTGGATACGATCCAGCTCTTATTGCTGGTGCAATTATTTCTGGTGCATTCTTCGGAGATAAAATGTCTCCTTTATCTGATACAACAAACTTAGCGCCTGCTGTAACAGGTGTAGATTTATTTGAACATATTCGTAACATGCTTTGGACAACAGTGCCAGCTTTCATTATTGCTTTTATCGCATTTTTCATTTTAGGAAGCGGATCTGGTGGAAACGTTGATTTCTCAGCATTTATTAACACACTAGAAAAAAATGCAACGATTTCTATCGTTACACTGATTCCTATTTTATTACTGTTCCTATTCGCATTTAAAAAGGTACCCGCAGTTCCAACATTACTTGCAGGAATTGTGGTAGGGATTATTATTCTCTTTATTTTTAAACCTAGCACTTCTTTAGCTGATTTAATAAAAATTATGCAAGACGGTTACGTTTCTAAAACTGGTATCAAAGACATTGACAGCTTATTATCTCGCGGTGGCCTGCAAAGTATGATGATGTCAATTGCTCTTATTTTCCTAGCTCTTTGTATGGGAGGATTATTACAAGGAATGGGTATTATAGCGCAGCTGATGAATATTATCTCTAGCTTCGTAAAAACTAGTACACGCTTAATTATTTCTACTGCTTCAACTGCAATTGGTGTAAACTTCTTACTTGGTGAGCAGTACTTATCCATCGTTTTAACAGGACAAGCATTTGCTAATAAATACGATGAAGTCGGTTTAGAACGTCGTAATTTATCACGAGTATTAGAAGATGCTGGTACAGTAATTAATCCACTCGTACCATGGGGTGTAAGTGGCGTATTCTTAACAAACGTTCTTAGCGTTCCAACATTCGATTACCTGCCATACGCAATCTTCTGTTTAGCATGTCCAGTCGTAACCATTATTGTCGGCTTTACTGGATTCGGTCTTTCATGGAAAAAAGAAAAAGCAGTACCAGTTTCATAATATAACAAAAAGGATTACCAAATCGGTAATCCTTTTTATATTTCTTGACTATCTATTCGCTTTCTTTCTTCTAAATAACAGAAGTAATCCCGCTCCAACAAACGCAAGACCAGCTCCAATTGTAGAAGCAATACTTGCACCTGTTTTCGGTAAATCACGTTCATCTTTTTCAGCTTCTTTATTTTCACTTACAGTTGTTGTTTCTTTTGTATTTTGATCATCTGTTGTAGTTTGTCCAGATCCAGTATTGTTTCCATCTTGCTTTGGTTCATTACCATTATTACCTTCTTCTGTTGGCGGTGTTGTTGGGTTTCCTTCACCAGTTTCTTTATCATCATTTTTCTTCGTTATATCAATTGCATATTTCGCAAATTCATTTTCAGATGGTCCAACATATGAAATCTTTCCATCTTTCTTTATATACTTTTGTGCATTTGGTGAAGAATCAAATGTTGTATTTAATTTATCTGCAACAATCGGTTTAAATGTCCAATTTTGATCAGCTGCTGGATCAATATCTTTTATTTTTTGCATATACTTCACAATGATTTGACGTGTTTCATCTTGTGATTGGTATACAACTTCCCCTTTACTTACACCCGGGAACGTCTGGCTACTTCCACGATAGTTATTTGTAGCAACGATGAACTCTTGATTGTCAGCTACTGGCTTACCTTCATATGTCATATTTACAATACGATTCGCATTTGCATTTACAACTTTTCCATCTTTATCGTATTTCGCCGGTTGTGTTACATCAATTTCGTATTTTAAGCCATCTAAAATATCGAAATTATATGTAGGATAGCCTATATTTACTAACGGCTGTTCTTCTGTTTTCTTTGGATTAATTTGATTAAACTGACCTGCAGACATTTCAAGCCATTCTTTCACTTGTGCCCCATTTACTTTTACAGCATATAACGTATTTGGATATACATATAAATCTGCAACGTTTTTAATTGCTAACGTTCCAGCTGGAATATCAGTATAATATGTCGCACCGTTTCGGCCACCTGCTTTAAATGGTGCGCCTGCAGATAAAACCGGAATATCTTTAATCTTTTCGTACTCTGGTTTTTTAAGTTCTTGTTCTACATACCATTTTTGCGCATTTGTCACAATTTGTACAGAAGGATCATCTTGTACTAATGAAAAATAACTATTAATTGGTGCTTTCGTTTCACCTACATGTGTATTTACATATTCGATTGTCTTTTCATGTTCATCTTTAATTTCATTAACTAATTTTTGATCAGATTCTACTAATGGGGTACCTTTACTATTAGCAATCGGGCGAAGTTGTGGCTTAGATTGATCTTTTTGCACTTCCCATTTTCCGTTTACCTTTTTCAATTGCATATCAATAATACCTAAGTTACTACCAAAAACACCCGGCATTACAACTGGAACACCATTAAATACATCCTGCACTTCAGTATGTGAATGTCCCATTAATACTGCATCTACGCCAGGAACTTGTGTTGCTAAATGATATGATGCATTTTCCATTTTATTCGCTTCTTTATATTCGCTCTTATCGACGCCTGAATGAGCCAATGCAACGATAATATCTGCACCCTCATCTTGCATTTTTTTCACCATTATTTTTGCTGTTGCGACGATGTCTTTCGCTTTTACTTTTCCTTCTAAATTCGCTTTATCCCAGTTCATGATTTGTGGTGGAACAAATCCCATTACACCAATTTTCACTATTTGTTTTTGGCCTGCTTCATCCACTACTTCTTTCTTTAAAATATGATATGGTTTAAAATAATTTTCATCGTTCTCTTCCTTATCATCATGGTCATCTTTATATACATTGGAGTTAATAACCGGGAAATCCGTTTTTTCAATCACTTTGTTTAAATAGTCTAAACCGTAGTTAAATTCATGATTCCCAAGAGAGATGACGTCATACTTCATTAAATTCATTACACGATATAATGGATGTGTATAACTAGGATCCACAGGATTCTTCGGATCTTTTATTTTATTTGCTACATAATCTCCAAGCGGTGTCCCTTGTAATGCATCTCCATCATCAAATAGGACAGAGTTTTTCGCTTCTTCACGTGCTTTATTAACGAGTGTTGCCGTTTGTACGAGACCTACTTTATTATCTGTTTTCGTTTGATAATAATCGTAATTCATTAAGTTAACGTGAATATCTGATGTTTCTAGAATTCGTAAGTTAACTGTACTCTCCCCAGCGTTCTCATCTGCATGAGCTGTTGTTGGCATTACTTGCGGTGCTATAACACCAATCGCAAGAGTTGCTCCAGCTAGCATTTTTTTTGACTTTTTCACAAAAAATCCCCCTTATACAATTACCAGAAATAATGAAATGAATCCCTATCTGTCTCTAACCACATACCTTTTTTCTTCTATTAGAGACACAATTTTCATTTCACCCTGCGCTAACGAGTAGTCCCCTTAAACGCCCGATTGATGAAGACTAACAATTAATAGGACATAAAGCTCCCACTAATTAAAATTTCACCTTATCTGACATTATCATATATAAAGTTCTTTCCTATCGTCAATATTTTTTGACAAACTTCAACAAATTTTCTGTAAAGTTATTATAAACTTTTCATAAACATATAATATGCCCTTACATTGCTAATACTGCTGAATATGATACAATTACCAATTACAAGGAGGATGAATTTATGAAAAAAGTCATCTTAACAATTGTTTGTCTCCTCCTTCTGATCATTTCTTATTCTTATTTTGAAAAGAACGACGAGACAAAACAAAATGAACCCGAAGAAAAAACAGAAAAAACATCTACTCCAAGTTGGATTGATAAGCAAACAAACGATTCCTTTTATCATCTCGTACTAGGTGATTCGCTCGCCAAAGGATATGGATCAACACAAGGTGGATTTGCTGAATTAGCCTCTAAACAAATAGAAGCACAAATTCATAAACCAATTACTGTAGAAAACCTTGGGATAAACGGTCTTACAACAGATCGTCTCGCTAAAAAAGTTCAATCAGAAGATGTAAAGCAAAAAATTAGAGCAGCAAATATCATTACAATTAATATTGGGGGAAATAATTTATTTCGCTTAAATCGTGATGTCGGTGTTATAGACGGTATTAAAATGTTAAATAAAGAAAAAGCTCATTTTGAAGCGGATGTAAAAAATATTGTAAAGACAGTCCGAGATCAAAATCCGGATGCTTTACTCATTCTTTCTGAACTCTATAACCCGTTACAACTCGATGACTCCATCGCAAGTTATGCAGATATGTTTTTAGATGGCTGGAATGAATCTGTTTATTCCATTTCCAAAACAAATCAACCATCTATCGTTTTACCAATTCGCAAATTAATATCGAATGATAAAAAAGAGTTATTATTTGACCAAGTACACCCAAATGATAACGGCTATGCAATTATTGCCAATACATTTACAAAGCAAGTGTTATCCTACAAATATTAAAGCGACCATGAAACAATTCTATTTTTATAACATGTCTTTTTTGTTACAATGATAGTGGAAGGGGGCCTTTATATGGAATCACGCGAGTGGGAACGTATTGTTGATCATCTTCTTTCGCTAGTGCCTCTTTTTTATCGCAAATTTATGCTTCCTGGAGAATTTTCTTCTCAAAGACATATGCCGCCATCACATACACAAGTATTACTGCTTTTGCATGAAAACGGCACATTAGCAGTTTCCGAAATCGGCAAGCGGCTAGCGATTTCACGGCCTAACATGACACCTCTATTAAACAAACTTATTCAAGAAGAACTAATAGAGCGTCATTATAGCGAAAAAGATCGACGGGTCATTTTAATTTCCCTAACAGCTGAAGGGAAATTATTAGTAAATCAGTATCAGCAATTCATTTTAGACAAACTAAAAGAAAATTTCCAAACATTATCTGAGGAAGAGCGCGAAAGGCTCATTCATTCTCTTCAAACCATTCAAAATTTAATTTTGAAAACAAACGTATAAAGCTGCTTCTAAATAGAAGCAGCTTTATGATTCGTAATAGTTACCATAGTACACATTGGAATATGGCCATGTTGTTAAATATGGTTTTTTTTCCTGTGTAGGCTGTTGTTGTGGTAATTGTGGTATTTGTGATAATTGCTGTAATTGTTGTTGCCGATATAATTCGTATTGTCTACTCGTATCATAAACCGGATAGTAATTTACATATGGATATACTTGAGGTACGTAATAATAATACATTATCCTCTCCTCCTTTTTCTTAAACATATTCAAAGGAGAAAATGGATGTGACATTGTTTATAATTGTACAAGTGGTTCTCTCACTCGTTTCTTCCTTTTCTTCAAGCGTAACTTACGGTTCTTTTCGTATAAATAATGCACAACGAAATACGAAATGAGACCAAACACAACTCCTAAAATCGTCATTCCAATTAATACATACACTTCACTTTGTAATAAGCTCTTTAATATCGTAAAAATGTGACTTGAAAACAAGTCCGATATCGTAAATGGTTCATGATGAATTTTCTGTACATGAAATGGATAAATCATTTTTCCTAGCGCATACGCAAGCGGAAATAAAAATACTGGGAGAAACGATATTTTCCCAATAATATTGCCAATAACTGCCGCAGGAAAAGATCCCTTTGCTAACCTGACGATTGGATAAAATATTACATATACGAGCGATGCCGTATAAATGACTAACATTTCTAAGCCGAATCCTATAGCAAACCCTAACGATACTTTCTTTGCGCCTTCTGGCGATCGAAGCAACTTATAATATTGAAACTTTAATATTCTCCACATCCGCTGAAAAAACGAATATGTTTTCTTAGTTGTTTTCACCCTCATCATCTCTTTAACTATATTTTTATATGTAGTATGTCCTTACACACTCTGAAAAACAAATTTAGTTTTCTCTTTTATTATAAATGATATCGAAATGGTTAACTAAATATACATATGACATTTTAATATAAAAAAACCTCCCTTTTAGGAATGCTCTTCTACATTTTTAAATAAACTCACTAATAACGCTTTTTGAGCATGCAATCGATTACCAGCTTGCTCAAAGACGATAGACTGCGGTCCATCTATAATTTCTCCTGTTACTTCTTCTTCACGATGGGCAGGTAAACAGTGTAAGAAACGATATGTTTGCTTCGCATGCTTAGCAAGTTCGTTATTGATTTGGTATGGCTGAAATAAAGTATATTTCTCTTCTTCGCCCTCTTGCCCCATGCTCATCCAAACGTCAGTATAAATGAAATCAGCTTCATTCACTGCTAATTCAGGATCATGCAAAACTTCAATTTCAGCTCCTGTTTTCTTGGCAATCGCTAACGCTTTTTTTACAATCTCTTCATTAGGTTCATATCCTACAGGCGTTGCAACAGTCATATGCATTCCGACTTTTGCACTCGCTAGCAACAATGAATGACATACATTATTTCCGTCACCTACGTAAGCCAATTTTATTCCTTTAAATGTATTTGTTTCTTCATATATCGTCATGAGGTCTGCCAATGCTTGACAAGGATGATGATCATCCGTTAAACCGTTAATAACAGGAATACTTGATTCTTTTGCAAGCTCTTCTACATCCGCGTGCGAGAATGTACGTATCATAATCCCGTCAATATACTGCGATAATACTTTCGCAGTATCTGAAACAGTTTCTCCTCTTCCCATTTGCATCTCTTTTCCACTTAAAAACATACCATGTCCCCCGAGTTGTACCATTCCCGCTTCAAAAGATACACGAGTACGAGTTGAATGCTTATCAAAAATAAGCCCTAATATTTTGCCTTGTAATAAAGGCTCTTGCTTATTCTTTTTTAAATATATAGCGAACTCAATTAAAGAAATAATTTCTTCTTTCGTTAATTCTTCTAGTGTTAAAAGATCTTTCGTATTTAATTTCGGTACTTGTACAGTTGACATGAAACTTCCCCCTTATATGATTGATACGTTTTTTGTACAAACTACTTTTTTTATTATATATACTGCCTGTTCTAACTCTTCATTCGTGACAATGAGTGGCGGTAATAGTCTTATAACATTAGGGCCTGCTTGTAATACGAGAAGCCCTTCGTTTTCTAGTTGTTCTATAAAACTTGCAACTTCATGCTTACACTCAATCCCAATCATAAGCCCCTTACCACGTATATTTTGAATACATTCGACATGCTGTAATTCCTCTTGCAACTTCTCTAATACGTACTCGCCCTTTTCTTGTACTTCTTTTAAAAACGATGGTTTTTTACTCACTTGCAATACTTCTTTCGCTGCAGCCATCGCGATGTAATTCCCGCCAAAAGTTGAACCGTGTGATCCTGCAGTAAACGACGTTCCGAGCTCTTTCCGGCCAATCATCGCTCCGACAGGAACCCCATTCCCAAGTGCCTTTGCAACGGTAACGATATCAGGCTCTATTCGCACTTGTTCATAAGCGAATAGTGTTCCAGTTCTTCCTATCCCCGTTTGTACTTCGTCTATAATAAATAAGGAACCGAACTTATTACATAATGCTTCAATCTCTTTCAAAAAAGATAGATCGGCAGGTATTACTCCTCCCTCTCCTTGAACAACTTCTACCATTACCGCCGCAACTTCTTCATTCATTACTTCCTCTAATGCTTTAATATCATTAAAAGGGATATGTAAAAAAGATGGAAGTAATGGACCAAATCCTTCTTTTACCTTATCTTGGCCTGTTGCACTCATCGTTCCAAATGTTCTACCGTGAAAAGACTGCTGGCATGTTACGACGAGAGATTTTCCAGTATGCTTACGTGCTAACTTTAAAGCCGCTTCATTTGCCTCTGCCCCACTATTACAGAAAAACACATAATCTAATGCTCTATTTTCTGTTAATAATGACGCAACTTCTTCTTGTAAGCTGTTTGTAAACAGGTTAGATATATGCCATATATCATCAAGTTGCTCTTGTACACCTTTGAGAACAGTAGGGTGACAATGTCCTAAATTACATACGCCAATTCCTGATGTGAAATCTAAATATTCCTTACCGTTATTATCAATAACTTTCGTTCCAGTTCCCTTTACAAACTCAATAGTTCTTCTGCCATACGTTTGAAAAAGATGACTCGTCATGCAATACTCACGCCTTTCGTTACCGTCGTTCCAATACACTCTCCCGTAACCTCAGTAAAATCTTTTGTACCATTCACAATACTTATCTTTTGCACTCCCATTTTTAATGATGCTAGTGCCGCCTGTACTTTCGGAATCATCCCACCTGTAATAACACCTGTTTCTATAAAAGTTGCAATTTCAGATTCATCCGTTTCCTTTACCAAATTCCCTTCATGTAATATTCCATCTACATCCGTAATAAAAACAAGCTCTTTTGCCCCTAACGCGGCCGCAATCCCAGCCGCAGCATTGTCCGCATTTATGTTATAAATTTCATTACCATTTACCCCGATTGGAGCAATAACAGGAATATACTCCATATTTATTAATCCTTTTAATAAAGCTGTTTCTACATAACTTACTTCCCCTACATATCCTATCTCTTCGCTGACAGGTTGAACTTGAAGTAAATTGCCGTCACACCCTGAACAACCTACCGCAATTAAATTATGCTTTTGTAAATTCATTACGAGTTTTCTATTCGTACTTCCGCATAGCACCATTTGAACAACATCCATAACTTCTTTTGGTGTTACGCGTAATCCATCTCTTTTTTCTACGTTGATGTTACAATCTTTTAATTTGGCATCAATTTCTGGCCCACCACCATGAACAATCACTACTTTATACTTCTGTTGCAATTTCTTTATACATTCAAAAAACACATCATTTAATTGATTCAACATACTACCGCCGCATTTCACTACCATATAATCGCTCATCTTCTCTCTCCTTATGTACGATAACAAGCATTTATTTTCACATATTCATAGCTTAAGTCACAGCCCCAAGCTGATCCTGTCTCTTCACCTAAGTGTAAGTACACATTAATCACTATTTCATCTTCTTGTAATCTCTCTTTCATTTCTTCTTCAGAAAATATTTGAGGCTCACTATTTTTTAATACCGATATAGATTGAAGAGTAATGTCAATTGTGTTCGTATTAATAACTACTTCACTTTGTCCAATACTGCTAATAATTCGCCCCCAGTTTGGGTCTTCACCATGTATTGCTGTTTTCACAAGACTCGAACCGACTATTTGCTTTGCAATTTTTTTTGCCTCTTTATTCGTTTGAGCTCCTAGCACATTTACTTCTATTAACTTCGTAGCGCCTTCACCATCTTGCGCAATTTTTTTTGCTAAATCTTCACATACCTTCTGTAAAGTACATACGAAAGTTTCCCAATCTGTATGTTCCATATTTATCGGGCTTGTTTCTGATAATCCACTTGCCATAACGATGACCATATCATTCGTAGAAGTATCTCCATCTACCGTAATTTGATTAAATGTATGATTCGTAATTTGGGATAATGCTGTTTGCAATACGTCATGCTCTATATGAGCATCTGTCGTAATAAAACTAAGCATCGTTGCCATATTCGGATGAATCATCCCTGAACCCTTTGCAACACCCGCAATCGCCACTTTCTTCCCATCAATAATCATTTCATAGCAAGTTTCTTTCGTGATAAGATCCGTCGTTAAAATTGCTTCAGAAAAAGAATACGCTCCACTTTCTTCCTTCGTCGGTATAAGAGTTGCAATCCCCTTTCGAATTATATCCATCGGCAGTGGAACACCAATTACACCTGTTGAAGCTACTGCAACGTAATTTTCTTTCACTCCAAAATGTTCCGCCCCTAACGCGCGCATCTCGTATGCGTCTTGTAATCCTTGCATTCCAGTACAAGCATTTGCATTTCCACTATTAACGATAATTGCTTGTAACTTCCCTTCTGCCGTTATACTATCCTTCGTTACTTGCAAAGGGGCTGCTTGTATTTGATTCGTTGTATACACAGCGGCACATGATGCTGGTACGTCACAAACGATTGCCCCTAAATCCTTTTTCTCCTTTTTCAGACCATTTACAGTACCAATTGCCGAAAAGCCTTTAGGCGTTACAATTGAACCATTTTCTAATTTTGTAATAGACGCTACTTTAATCATCATGTCCCCCTTATAGATAAAGCGGCATATGTTGTAAACCTGTTGTCTCTTCTAGTCCCGCTATTATGTTTGCATTTTGAATCGCTTGCCCAGCCGCGCCTTTCATCATATTGTCTATAACAGAAACGACTGTAACTCTTTCAGTTCTTTCATCGTAAGCTATGCCAATATCACAATAATTTGAGCCTCTCACTTCTTTTGGACTTGGAAATTTCCCTTGCGTACAAATTCGGATGAAAGGCGATTGTTCATACGTTTCTTCATACAATTTTTGAAGTTGCTTTATTTCCATCTTTTGTTTTACTTTTGCATAAAGTGTAATCATAATTCCTCGTGATATCGGTATTAAATGTGTGCTAAATGTAATTGGCTGTGATCCATTATTCCATTCTGTAAGCATTTGCTCAATCTCTGGAACGTGCTGATGCTCATTCACTTTATAAATGTGCAAGTTATCATATAGCTCAGGAAAGTGAGTCATTGTTGTTGGTGTTTTACCTGCTCCTGATACCCCTGATTTCGCATCAATAATAATCGAATCTTCTTCAATCATGCCGCTACGTACTAACGGCGCTATCGCTAGCAATGTGGCTGTAGCAAAACATCCTGGGTTTGCAATTAAATTTGCCTTTTGAATCTCAGTCCTTTTCCATTCACTTAACCCATACACTGCTTTTCTAAGAATTTCTTCTTTCGCTGCTGGCCTTTTATACCACAGTTCATATGACGAAGGATCTATCATACGAAAGTCTCCAGATAGGTCAATTACTTTTAAACCTTCTGCTACTAACTTGGGAGTTAACTCCGCTGATACTCCTGCTGGTGTTGCTAGAAATACGATTTCTGCTTCTTTCCCTATTGTCTTCACATCAATTTCTTGTAACGTATGAAAAAGGACATTTCGAAGATGCGGATATACATTTGTTATACACTCACCAACTTGCGAAAAAGAATGAAGAGATGCTATAGAAAAATATGGATGTTGTTCTAATAAACGAATTAATTCAATGCCCCCATATCCAGTGGCTCCAATAATTGCGACTTTCATAAGTTCCTCCTCAAATCGATTCTTTAAATTAAGTATGATTATAATATTGTATATTTATAGAGTCAATTAAATATTTATAAATTTTTAAATCTAAAAAAACTTAATTTTATTAGAAAAATAATATACTCAACCGAATTTTTATACAAAAATAGTGCATAGTAGTTTTTTTATTTCACTTCAAGTACAATAAAACAATACATACGTACATACAGGCGGGAAAAAATATGAACGAAAAATTAATTGAGAAAATGATTATAAAAAGTTTTCAGCAATATCAATGCAGTCCAATATCAAAAGAAGATCAGGAAATGCTAGTGAAACATATTCAAACGGTGGCTCATTCAAATATTGAAATTGATTTATACGAGGAGATTGAGGATATTGTTTATGATTATGTGACTGGAAAACAATAAAAAATAGGAGATTTCCATGTGGAAATCTCCTATTTTTTACTTAATGATTTACCTGCTACACGTTCAAATAAACCTGGGAATAAAGCATAAAGTTTTGGACCAATTCCCATCCACTTCGGTAAGTTTACTTCACGTTTTTTCGTGTGCATCGACTTTACGATTTGTTCTGCTACGTATGTTGGTTTTAACATGTAACGTCCCATATTCTTTACATATGTACCAGATTGATCCGCTATTTCAAAAAAGTTTGTATCTATCGGACCTGGATTAATTGCTGTAACATAAATATCTGTATTCGCTAATTCCATGCGTAAACTATTCGTAAATCCTAATACAGCATGTTTCGTTGCTGCATACGCACTTGATTTCGGAGTTGCAATTTTTCCGGCAAGTGAAGCAATATTAATAATATGTCCTTCGTTCTTGTTTACCATATAAGGTAGTACCGCTTTCGTACATGCTACTAATCCAAATACATTTACTTGGAACATATCTTTTACTTCACCCATTGACGCATCTTCAAACGTTTTAAAAATACCAAATCCCGCATTGTTTACTAATATATCAATACGTCCCACTTCTTGTAATACCTTTGAAAAAACAGACTGTGCTTCCATCTCTTCACTTACATCTAATACATAATAATAGCAAGGCGTATTATAAGTTTCTTTAATTTTGTCTACTAACGCTTGTAGTTTCTCTTCTGTTCGAGCCATTAATACTGGAGTCGCTCCCTGTGCTGCAACTTGCATTGCAACTTGCTCACCAATCCCACTAGAAGCACCTGTAATGACGATTACTTTATTTTGTAAACGTCCTGTCATTGCTGCCACCTACTTTGCATAATAAATCAATTGTTGCGATGACTCATCAATCATCACTTGTTGATTATATGCTAAATAGTCCAATTGTCCAACCGTTTCTGAAATAGTAAGTGGTAATTGTTCTTTATATAATACCGGAAATAGTTTTACACATACTTCAAATGCTGTCATTGGTTTTTCCTTTAATAATTCAAGCACTTTAAAAGCACGTGTTTCTTGCTTTTGTAATCTCGTTTCAATAAGTTGTTTCACATTTAGAACATCTTCCCCATGCCCTGATAAAATGCGTGAAATATTCATTTCGCTTAAACGCTGTAATGTTTGATTATATTGTAGTAATGGGCGTGCCCGCTCTGTTTGCCCTTCATATGGCGGTTCTAGTATTGGATTCGAAGAAATATGACTAATGAGAGCATCTCCACCAATTAATATTCCATCAGATTCTCTATATAAAGAAATATGAGTAGAAGCATGACCTGGTGTTTCAAGTACTGTAAATCCAGGCAAAGAATCAATACGATCTCCTTCTCTCACAGTATGCGTTAACGATCTATTACAAGAATATTTAAGTGTCCTCGTCGTCAATAACGACTCGTCTTTCAAAAATGCTGCTGGCACACCAAACTGTAAGGCCGTCTCTCTAAAAAATTCATGATACCGCTTTAAAAATTCTGGATTTTGTGTAATCCAAGGCTCATTCCAAGGATGTCCAATAATATTCGTCTTCTCAGAAAATATATTTAAAAGTCCACAATGATCTGCATGATGATGCGTAATGACTACTGTTTCAATATCTTCTATCGTATGTCCTAATGCACCTAATTGACTTTCTAACGCATTCCTTGCCTCTTCTGTATTCGTCCCTGTATCAATTAATGTTAATGTCTCCCCCTCAACTAAAAACACATTCACAGTTTCCACTGCAAATGGTACAGGAATCTCCATTCGGTGAATCGCCGTCATGCTTAGCCCCCCTGTCTCTTTCCGGTTCAAAAATGAATACTTCTTCAGTTTACAACTTCTATATATATTTGTCATTATTTTCAGATAAAAAGAGGTGTTTCCTATAAAAAAACGAATGTATGTACATTTATAAGAATTTCTAACCAAAATTAAAGGAGGAACATCATGTCTATTCAAAACATTTCCTTTCTCGGTGCAGGCTCTATTGCCGAAGCTATTATTGGTGGCTTGTTACATGCAAATGTCGTTAAAGGTGAACAAATTACTGTAAGTAATCGTTCTAACGAGACAAGATTACAAGAGCTACATAAAAAATACGGTGTCAAAGGTACTCATAATAAAAAAGAATTACTTACTGATGCAAATATTCTTTTTCTAGCAATGAAACCAAAGGATGTTGCAGAGGCGCTTACCCCTTTTAAAGAATACATAAATAATAACGTGCTTATTATTTCATTACTAGCAGGTGTTTCTACTGACTCAATTAGAAAACTACTTCAAAAAGACGTTCCAATTATTCGTGCAATGCCAAATACATCCGCAGCCATTTTAAAATCAGCTACCGCTATCTCCCCTTCAAAACATGCAACAGCGGAGCATATTCGCACTGCAACATCTTTATTTGAAACAATTGGTCTCGTCTCTGTTGTAGAGGAAGAAGATATGCATGCTGTCACTGCATTATCCGGAAGTGGACCTGCTTATATTTATTACGTAGTGGAAGCTATGGAAGAAGCTGCAAAAAAAATTGGTTTAAAAGAAGATGTTGCAAAATCACTTATTCTTCAAACGATGATTGGTGCTGCTGAAATGCTAAAAGCAAGTGACAAACACCCTTCTATTTTGAGAAAGGAAATTACTTCTCCTGGTGGAACTACCGAAGCAGGTATTGAAGTATTACAAGAACATAAATTTCAACAAGCACTTATTTCTTGTATTACACAGGCAACGAAACGATCACATAATCTTGGAAAAACATTAGAACAACTAACAAAAGAAAAATAGAAAAAGGAGCTCAAGTTTATTTGAGCTCCTTTTTCTATAATTACACTTAGTTATTGTTCTTCCCAAAAATCTCTTCTTGCAGGCGACGACCAGTCGGCGTTGCTGCAAGTCCACCTTCTGCTGTTTCACGAAGTGCTACTGGCATCGTTTGTCCGATTCTAAACATTGCCTCAATTACTTCATCACATGGAATTGTACTCGTTACACCAGCTAATGCTAAATCTGCTGAAATCATCGCATTCGCAGCTCCTGCTGCATTACGTTTTACACAAGGTACTTCTACAAGTCCTGCAACAGGATCACACACTAAACCAAGCATGTTCTTTAATGAAATTGCCATCGCTGTAGCTGCTTGATCTTGTGTTCCACCAGCCATCTCAACTGCGGCTGCAGCCGCCATTCCACTTGCTGAACCAACTTCAGCTTGGCATCCTCCCGCTGCACCAGAAATACAAGCGTTATTCGCAACAACCATACCGAAAGCTCCTGCTGTAAATAAGAATTCAATCATTTCTTCACGTGTAGGCTGCAATTTTTCTCTTAGTGCAAATAGTACACCTGGCACTGTTCCAGCAGACCCTGCTGTTGGTGTTGCACAAATAATTCCCATCGCCGCGTTTACTTCATTTGTTGCAACAGCTTTGCTTACTGCGTCCAAAATCGTATCTCCTGATAAGCCTTTTCCACTCTTCATATACGCTTGAACTTTTACAGCATCTCCACCAGTTAAACCAGTTGGTGATTTCACGCCGCGAATACCACGTTCTACTGCTTGCTCCATCACTACTAAGTTCTTTTCCATACCAGCAATTACTTCTTCACGTGAAATACTTCTTGTTTCCATTTCACATTGAATCATAATTTCTGCGATTTTTACATTTTGTTCTTTAGCTTGCGCCACTAGTTCCGCTGCGTTCCGAAACATGGTGTGTCCCCCCTGCAATTATTCCATAATAGTTACTTGACAAATATTTTGTTGCGCTTTTATTTCTTCAATCACTTCATCTGCTAATAATTCATCTGTTTCAATGACCATAAGCGCTCTTCTTCCTTTTTCTTTACGAGAAACACTCATTGTACTAATGTTAATCTCATGTTTCGCAAGGATTGAAGCTACCGCTGCAATAGCACCGAAGCGATCGTTATTTACAATAAGTAGTGCTGGGCTCGTGCCTGATAATTGAAGATCGAATCCGTTTAATTCTACAACTTCAATTTTACCGCCACCAATTGAGCAAGCAACAACTTCAATTTCATCTTCACCTTTATACAAACGAATTCTCGCTGTATTTGGGTGAGGTGCATTGGCATCTTCTTCAATGAATTCCACTTCAATTTCGCGCTCTTTTGCTATTTCTAGCGCCTCTGGAATACGTAAGTCATCTGTTTCAAATCCTAATATTCCACCGATTAGTGCTACATCCGTACCATGCCCTCGATACGTCTTTGCAAATGATCCATATAACGAAATGCTTACTCTTTCTGGTTCATGACGAAACAGCTGGCGAGCAACTTGCCCCATTCTTGCTGCGCCTGCTGTATGTGAACTTGATGGTCCAATCATAACTGGACCGATAATATCAAATACTGAGCGATACTTCATCATAACTCCCCCTAAACCTCTATGAAAAAATTTTTTACTATTCTATTAAGCTACCGAATTGGTTGCTTTTCCAGTTGCATCACGAATTTGTTCCGATGTACGAATTGAATCGTTTTTAAATAACAGTGAAGCAATATATCCTGAAATAATACTAGTTATCATAATAAATAAGAAACTTAGCATTATCTTCATTTAAAAATAATATAAGCTAATCCACAATAAAGTCTGGTAGCAATCCAAAGTTTAACATAGAACCTCTTACAAGGATAGCATAAACAAGTGAAACCCCCATTGCTTTCATACCCTTTGATACTTTAAAGCTGAAAGGTGAAAAAAGACTTAGTATAAATAATAGTAATATCCTTCTTATTTATAATTTCCATATTGCTCTCTCACAATTTACTCAACTTCATTCGTTACGACAAATGGCTAAATCGCATGTGACCTTAAAATAAATTATTATCTGCCCTCATTATAGCTTGTTTTTAATAAAACGCTTACTTTTAATGAATTTTAAAAGTTCTGAATAACAATCTGTTTTTGCTATTTGTACTACTCGTATGTCGTCTGACTTATATAACAGTTTTTCTAAACAATCGATACTATGTTGTTTCATCTTATATCTTTACATCATTAAAACTTTCTGTTTCATCCTATATAAGCATAAAATGATAACAGTTTTATTTTATTTTTTTTTAGAAATAAAAAAAACAGCAACCTTTCGTCGCCATTTTTTATATCATTATTATCTTTCTACCGGAAATGATTTCAAATCCGTAGCTATTTCTGTATTAGAAAATAGCTCTCTTGCCTCTTTCAATAATTCCTTATATGTATCCCCTTGATAACGAGAACTAATATGAGTCAATATTAATCGTTTTGCATTTGCCTGAAGTGCAATACTCGCAGCTTGCTTAGATGTGGAATGAAAATAATCATAAGCTTGTTGTTCATCTTCTGCCGCAAAAGTGGCTTCATGAACAAGTACGTCAGCGTCTTGTGCCAGCTCTCTACTCGCTTCACAAAATCTTGTATCACCTAAAATGGTAATAATTCTTCCTTTTTGAGGTGGGCCGATAAAATCTTTTCCGTTTAGTATCGCACCATTTTCCAATTCTACCACTTCTCCATCTTTTAAACGTTTAAAGAGTGGACCTGGTTTCACACCCATCTCCAGCAATTTATCGACTAAAAGGGCGCCTTGTATATCTTTCTCTATAATACGATACCCAAAACATTCAATACCGTGTGACAATCTTTTCGTTTCCACATGAAATTCATTATCTTCAAACACAGTACCTTCTTCTGTTATCTCAACAATTTCAAGCGGATATTTTACATGTGTCGTACTTACTGATAATGCTACTTCAATAAATTGTTTAATTCCTTTTGGTCCATACACTGTTAGAGGTGTAGTCCCTCCTTGGAACGAACGGCTTCCTAATAAACCAGGCAATCCAAAAATATGATCACCATGTAAATGCGTAATAAATATTTTTTCAATGCGGCGTGGACGTACTGATGTATGTAATATTTGATGTTGCGTCGCCTCGCCACAATCAAATAACCAAGTCTGTCCTCGTTCTTCTAACAATTGCAAAGCAATTGCTGAAACGTTCCTTCCTTTCGAAGGAACACCTGCACCAGTTCCTAAAAATACAAATTCCACTTTCTTTCCTCCAGCTCTTTATATAATCTACCTTTCATCTTACGGAATGTTATTTCAAATGGCAAATCGAATTTACATAACCAATCATCTAGACAACTATATATCACGAACGTTATACTCAAAAAACTTAGCAATCGTTCGTGTTTTATGTTAAAATGCTTATACTACATTTTAAGGGAGCGTTTTATTATGAAAGAAGCATTTCGTTTACAAACTGATTTTTCATCTTCATTTGATCGCTGGGTAAGTTCTTTCGTGTCTGATCACCCAGCACAATTAGAATGGACGACTTTGAAAGAATTAATCCATGAATATACAACAACACATACAAATGACTCGTTACCAACATATATTTCTTCAGCTTTCACATATTACGCACAACGCGTTTCAACAGCAAATAACTCAGAGATTGTTATTTTTGAAAATCATACAATCTCTTAATCTATCGTAAAAAGCACTGGTTACAGTGCTTTTTATTTATACTTATTTAGCAAATCGGCATATTCCGTCAAAAAATTTGTATACATACTTAAATCAAATTCATCTAAAATTATCTTTTTACTTGAGTTATTATTAAATAATTGTTTTGCTTGTAGTGCAAAAACGACACTTTCTATTTTTATAAAAATAGAAAGTGTCATGATATTTACAGCTTCATGACACCTTCTACATAAACTTATTTTCTAATTTTTGCTGAAACGACTTCTCTTGCTTACGTAGTAGTTGACTACCTCGTTGTAAAATCGGTGTTCCATACTTATCGTTAATTTGATCAATGACAGCAAGTAGTGGTTCTTTTTTCGCATCCTCTTCAAATGAAAATAAATCTAATTGTTTCACCGATTCTGTCTTCCACTCTATTTCAGTAGCTGTAACACCTAGTAAACGAACGGAATCACCATCCCAATGTTGCTTCCATAAACGGGATGCTGCTTGAAAAATATCGCGTTCTTCCCAAATTGCATTTTTCAATTGCTTACTCCGTGTTACTGTTCGCCTATCATGGTATTTAATCATAATTTGAATATTATAGCTGACAAGGGTTCGCTTTTGTAATCTTTTACTCACTGATTTTGATAACCGTTCTAACATATCAAGTAATTCTTTCTCTTCATCCATATCCTTTGAAAAAGTCATCGAGTTACCGACACTTTTATGTTGGCCCATTTGACTCGGATCCACTTCCCTATCATCCGTACCTTTTGCACGCTTTTGTAAATCAATACCGTGCTTGCCAATTTTAGCGCGAATGATATGCTCGTCTCCCTTCGCTAACTGTTCAATTGTATGTATATGAATTTCATTTAATTTTTCAGCTGTTTTTTCTCCAATCCCATGCATTGCTTCAACTGAAAGTGGCCAAATCATTTCTGGAATATCACGTTTTCGAAGTACGGTAATACCGAGAGGTTTTTTCATATCAGAAGCTGTTTTTGCTAGGAAAAGATTTGGAGCGATTCCGATACTACACGGAAGCTGCAACTCTGTTAATAGTGCTTGTTGAATCATCTTTGCTATTTCAAGAGGCGAACCAAGTGCGTAGCAATCTGTAATATCTAAATATCCTTCATCTATTGAGACTGGTTGTATCTTTTCTGTAAAACGAGAAAGGACTTGAAACATTTGAAATGAAGCTTCGCGATATAATGTGAAATTAGGACGCCTTACAACTAATTGCGGGCATAACCTTTTCGCTTCCCAAAGGGGCATCGTCGTACGTATTCCGTATTCTCTCGCCTCATAACTACATGTTATAATAATTCCTTTTCTCTCTTTTTCATTTCCAGCAACCGCTAATGGCTTTCCTTGTAATGATGGATCATGAGCAATTTCAACAGATGCGAAAAAGCAATTCATATCTACATGTAAAATAACACGACCATTTTTCGGATACATTTCTCGCATAGTACTCACTCCCTAATCAGAACGTTCGTTCTTTTATTATATCAAATTTTGCACAATAGTTATAATAATTACTTGTTCTTTTTTATAATCGATATAAATCGAAACTTTAATCAACTCTCACTAATCGGACTTTTACGGGCAGCAGGGCCCCCACCTAACTTCTTTACTTTCGCTGAATTTTGAGGTAGTGGTCTTACTGTCCGGCAAATAGCGGGATAAACTCAACTATACATTCCCTGTAGTTATATTAATCATTGCAATTAATTATTTACTACTTCCGATTTTCAATATGAATACGTTAAGGTTATTCCCTCGTCTAGTACATATAGCAACAACGTATATACTTCCATAGTTTTTCTTATATTCGCTTATACGTCTTGTCAAAGCAATCGAATCAAAATAAAAAGCGTGTAAATCATAATTGATTTACACGCTTTTTCTATTCCATTACTTCGCTACTTCTTCAATAATTGCAACAACTAATTCTGCTGTTTTTGCTAATTCTTCAACAGGAATCTTCTCGTTTGTTGTATGAATTTCTTCATAACCAACCGCTAAGTTAACTGTTGGGATACCATGTCCTGCAATTACGTTTGCATCACTTCCGCCACCACTTTGATGAAGAGAAGGTGTACGACCAATTTTTTCAGCTGCACGTTTTGCAACTTCTACAACGTGATCGCCATCAGCAAATTTAAATCCTGGGTACATAACGTTTACTTCGACGTCTGCATGACCGCCCATTTCTTTTGCAGTTGTTTCAAATGCTTCTTTCATTTTCGCAACTTGTGCTTCCATTTTCTCATTAATTAAAGAACGAGCTTCTGCAAAGATTTGTACATGATCGCAAACGATATTCGTTTGTGTACCACCTTCAAAACGTCCAATATTTGCAGTCGTTTCAGAGTCAATGCGACCAAGTGGCATCTTCGCAATTGCTTTCGCTGCGATAGTAATTGCAGATACACCTTTCTCCGGCGCTACACCAGCGTGAGCTGTTTTCCCGCGAATAATTGCGTTCACTTTCGCTTGTGTTGGAGCTGCAACAACGATTTCACCAACTTTTCCATCGCTATCTAATGCGTAGCCATATTTCGCTGTAATACGCTCACGGTCTAATGCTTTTGCACCAACAAGACCTGATTCTTCTCCGACTGTAATAATAAATTCTATTTTACCATGAGGGATATTTTTCTCTTTTAAAACACGGATTGCTTCGAACATTGATGCTAATCCAGCTTTATCATCCGCACCTAAAATTGTTGTACCATCTGATACGATATATCCATCTTTAATAGAAGGCTTAATTCCATTACCAGGAACTACTGTATCCATATGAGAAGTAAAGTAAATTGTATCAACACCATCTTTTGTTGCTGGTAAAGTACAAATTAAGTTACCTGCACCATGACCAGTTACAGCCATTGTGTCATCTTCAAATACTTCTACACCTAAATCTGTAAATTTCTTCGTTAATACTTTGCAGATTTCTGCTTCAAATTTCGTTTCAGAATCTACTTGTACTAATTCCATAAATTCATTTACTAAACGTTCTTGATTAATCATAAGACTGCGCCTCCTGCACTACCATTATGTATGTAACACTATTAATTATAACAGAATTTCGCAAAAGTTTCGAAATACAAGACAAAAAACAGATGGTTTACATGTCTAGATAACCATCTGCTTTCTATTACTCATTTAACAATACCCAGCGCATATGATCTTCCCACACGCCATTTACCATTAACATCTTCCTAGACACGCCTTCATATTGAAAACCTATCTTTGTTACTACTTGTATAGATGCTAAATTACGAGGCATAATCGGAGCTTCTATACGATGTAACTGAAATTCCCCAAAAGCAACTTGAATTGCTTTTCTAAGCGCTTCTGTCGTATACCCTTTGTTTAACTCTGCTTTATCTAATTTATAACTGAGTACACAAGATTGATAAATGCCACGAACGATTAAATTAAATGAAATACACCCAATTATTTTCGTATCATCACCCTTTTTAAAAATCCATAGTCTGATGATTTTCCCTTCTTCGAACTCTTTTCTATCCTTTTGCAACTTTTTCTTTTGATAATCTAGCGTAAAAAAATCATCCGGTCTATACTCTCCCCAAGCTTTTAAAAATTCACGATTTCTGTCGTAATATTGAAGAACTGTTTCAGCATACGACTCATCAATTTCCCTTAAGTATAAACGATCTGTTTCGTATATTTTCATCATCGTATCTCCATTCTTCAGCTTGCCCAACTAAAAATTAACAATATACCCTTTTACTATATTCTCTATACACACTCAAATTTCCTGTTATATTTTGCAATCCCCTCCCGAATTTTGTCCTCACTCTCCCCTTGTCCATAATTTCATTTCTCGTTACAATGAAATTGTACTGATTTGCAAGGAGGTATAACGATGCATAAAAAAGCTCAAAAAGTTATGGTTTATGTGATGCTGATTTCTATGCTTGTAACAACATTACTTGCTGGCGCGAGTATGTTTTGGTAAAAAGGGCGATGTGTTCGTCCTTTTTTTACTTTTTACACATGACAAAATAAACCATCTCGACATCGAGATGGTTTATTTTATATAAAACACAATCGCTACAATACTAAAGGAAAATGACATTACAAGTGCTATTACAAAACTTGTATATTGTTTCTGCTGAAATGCTCCAATAACAAAAGTTAGATTAAGTAATGCCATACATACAATCGCTACAAGATAAGAACATATATTAAAAGTTGCCAATATGAATGTAATAACAAATAGAAATCCCATAAAAAACTGCATATACGAAAGTTTTGGATTCAAGTACATATGAGCAACCCCTTTATCTAATTTTATCTTTCTATATTCTCATTAACGCACGGTTATGTACACATGTCAAGACAACTTATTATAATAGAAAAAGCCAACCTTTTCGTTGGCTTTTTCATATGCAACGGCTCCTTTTTCTTTTGCCAATTGCTGAAATGATTTTTTCGATTTCACAATCCATACTTTCGTTCCAATTGGAATGCGATCAAACAAATATTCCACATCGTTTTTCTTCATTCTTATACACCCTTGTGAAATATACTTTCCAATTGAACTCGGTTGGTTTGTTCCATGTATTCCATATTTACTTCCATCAGTTCCTCTTGCATTAAATCCAATCCACCTTGACCCAAGTGGATTTTTTGGCGACCCACCTGGAATATCCTTCGCAATATAATACGGATCCTTCGCTTTCATTACAACATCAAAAGTTCCTTCTGGAGTTAATTCATTCGTTTTCCCTGTCGCTACTGGAAAAACCTTTTGAATCTTTCCATCGTCAATGTAAGCTAATTTATTCGTTGCTTTATTTACAATAATAAAAGGATCTCCGGCACGTGGATTATCCCCAAGAGGCCAAATCGGCGATAAAGAAAGACATAATATGATAGAGAGAAGATACGGCATAGATAATTCCTACCTTCTATATAAGTTCTTTTATATTATCCTTTCCCTTAAAGCGACTTTTAATGAGTAAATATTGTTCCATTTCATACACAAGTTGAACAAGTTTCGCACGTATCTCAAATTCTTCGCGTGTAGCTGGTAATGGCATGTCTCTAAATAATTCCCTCATTTCTTGAAGCTGCCTTAAGGAAATAACGCCAGTACTCTCAGGGCTAATAGCATTACCAATGTTTTCAACAACATCTGCAATCATATCAGCTTGTTCATATGTCCATGATAAAGAAGCTGCTAGTGGTATCATTCGCTCTAAAATTTCGAATTGTTGCATACGCATATTAAAATAACGATAGTAATAATCATCTTCTCGCATAAATGCATTCTCAAGTTTTTTAAACGATAAATCTCTTGCTTCATTTAACATATTCTCGGTTTCAATGAGTTCTGCCCCACTCCAACTACTTTCTCGATTTCGTAAATACACAACCATTTCAAACAAAATCGTTTTAAAATTGCTCTCTATTTTATCCTGATACTCTTTTAGCTTATTTTCACTACTCGGCATATACATATTTACTAATAACGCCACGCTAATCCCTATCGTTAATATAGCAATTTCATTTCCAACTATAAGCCATGTAATTTGCTTCAATGAATATAGATGCATAACAATAACTGAACTCGTGACAATGCCTTCTTGAATTTTAAGCATTACTGCAGTCGGAATAAATGTAAGTAACAATATGCTAATTGCAAGTGGTGTATAGCCGATCGTTTCAAAAATACAAAACGCGAATACCATTGATAATACACAAGCTAGAAAACGATGTAACGACACTTGAAGCGATTTGCGCTTCGTATTTTGTACACATAAAATAACTAAAATACCTGCTGAACTATAAAATTCCAACCCTAATAACTGAGCAATAAAAACTGCCGCGCCTGTCCCTATTGCTGTTTTTACTGTACGGTATCCAATTTTAAACATATCATTACTCCTATATGTATAAACGTATTTACAGCTAGTATAAAAAAAGGATGACACAATGTCATCCTTTTCTACTTATTATTCACATAACCTTTTCATATTACAATATTTTTTGTAAAAATTGTTGCGCACGTTCACTTTTCGGCGCTGCAAAAAATTCTTCTGGCGCACTATCTTCTACAAGCTTTCCTCCGTCCAAGAAAAGAACACGATCTGCCACTTCTTTTGCAAAGCCCATTTCATGTGTAACGATAGCCATCGTCATTCCTGTCGTAACTAACGATTTCATGACTTCTAACACTTCTTTCACCATCTCTGGATCTAGCGCCGATGTCGGTTCATCAAATAACATAACTTCGGGTTCCATTGCTAACGCTCTTGCAATTGCTACACGTTGCTTTTGTCCTCCCGAAAGACGATTTGGATACGTATCTTTTTTATCTACTAGTCCAACCTTTTCTAAAAATTTCTCAGCTTTCTTTTCAGCTTCTTGCTTCGTTACCCCTTTTACATTGGTAGGAGCATACGTAATATTTTCTAATACAGTCATATGAGGAAATAAGTGAAAATGTTGAAATACCATACCGACATTTTCACGAACATGCATAACATTCGTTTTCGGATTCGTTACTTCTTCCGTTCCAATCCAAATGTGACCATCCGTTGGTGCTTCTAACATATTCATACAACGTAAAAATGTTGATTTTCCTGATCCAGAAGGTCCTATAATTGCAACTACTTCCCCTTTTTCAATCGTTGTTGTAATTCCTTTTAATACTTCGTTTTTACCAAATGATTTATGAAGGTTTTCAATTTTAATCACTTTTCTTCATTCTCCCTTCAATTGCCTTCCCGACTAATGTAAGAATAATGACTAACATATAATAAATCAGTCCAACAAAAAGTAATGGTTCAAGATATTTAAATGTCTCACCGCCTACGATGTAAGCACGACGCATTAAATCAGTCGCGCCTATTACTGTTACTACAGCCGATTCTTTCGTAAGTGTCGCAAATTCGTTCACAAGCGCTGGTAATATATTTTTTAATGCTTGAGGGAAAATAATATTTCTCATCATTTTTCCGTATGGTACCCCTAAAGCCATTGCTGCTTCTGTTTGTCCTTTATCCACCGCTTGAATACCAGCACGAATTACTTCTGACATGTATGCACCTGAATTCAAGCTAAATGCAAGTACAGCAGCTAAGAATGCTGGTATTTCATAACCAATTATTTGCGGGACACCGAAATAAATAATCATTAATTGCAATACAAGGGGTGTACCACGAAAAATTGATGTATAAAAATCTGCTGCTATATTTAATGCTCGTATTCTAGCAATTTTACAAAGTGCTAATAGCGTTCCTAAAATAAATCCTGCTAAAGCTGATACTGCTACAATTTTCAAAGTAACTTCTAAACCTTTTAGTATATATGGTATCGAAGGCGTAATCGCCGAAAAATCTAAGTTCATTCTTTTCATTCCTCTCACAGAAAAGTGAAAGGCAGCTTATTTTCCGCTGCCAAACCATTTCTTCACTAATTTATCCATTTCTCCATTTTCTTGCATTTTTTTAATTACTTTATTAAATTCAGCTGTTTTATCACTGTTTTTCGGAAGGGCAATTGCTGCTCCAACTTCTTCTGGCGCTTCTTTAATTTCAACTCCTTGTAAATCTTTCATTTTCTCTAAATAATTTTTAGCAACTGTGTCTTCTATAATTGCAGCGTCAAAACGACCAGCTTTAATTTCTTGTACGATTTCTGGTATACGGTCACGTCCCTCAACCTGGAAATCTACTTGTTTTTTAAATTCTGCTGCTTTCTCTTCTTGAATAGACCCTGTTTGTACTCCTACTTTTTTCCCTTTTAAATCCTCTACAGATTTAATGTTAGAATCCTTTTTAGAAACGACCATATTTTTCGCAACAAAATAAATATCTGTAAAATCAACATTATTTTTACGCTCTGCAGTTGGCGTCATGCCTGCCATTACGAAATCAACTTTTCCTGAACTAAGAGATGCTAATAAACCACCAAAATCCATATCTTTCACTTTCACTTCATACCCAAGTTCTTTTCCGATATATTTAGCAACATCAACATCAAAGCCGATAATTTCATCGCTCTTTGACGCATCTACATATTCATAAGGTTTATAATCTGCTGAAGTTCCCATTACGAGTACTTTTTTATTTCCTTTTGTTTCTTTCGATTCCCCATTACTACAAGCGCTGAATATACTTACAATTAAAATAAGTGCAAACAATATTGATACTAACTTCTTCATCTTTCTTCCCCCTAATGATGTATATTTAAAAGTTTAATAGAATATTTATTCGATGTTTGTATTGTATCAGCACTTTTATTTTTATGCAATATATAAAATAAAAATAAATAACAAAACAATATAAATGCTATTTTTTATGTATAAAATGGTGCATAAAATAACACAACTATGCATATTCCATAAATTTTAATAATAAATAAAAAAGGCGGCACATCCACTTGATTGTGGACGTGCCGCCTTTTCTCTTATTTTTTATAGTTCTTCACAATTCTCTTCAAAATATGATTGTAGTTTCGCAATAACTTGCATCGGTTCATGACCTTCAATTTCATGACGCTCTACCATCGTTACAATTTTTCCATCTTTTAATAAAGCAAATGATGGAGAAGAAGGTGGGTACCCTTCGAAATATTCACGCGCTCTTGCTGTCGCTTCTTTATCTTGACCTGCAAACACCGTTACAAGGTGGTTAGGACGTTTATCATAATGTACGGAATGCGCAGCAGCAGGACGAGCAATACCACCTGCACAACCACATACAGAGTTTACCATTACAAGTGTTGTTCCATTTCTTTTAAACGCTTCTTCTACCGCTTCTGGCGTCGTCAATTCTGTATATCCAGCAGAGACAATCTCTTCACGCGCTTGGCGGACAACATCATTCATAAAAAAGTTAAAATTAATCACTCTTTTCCCTCCTCTAAAACTACCTATTTGTATCTTACCAGTTAATGTTTATGAAATACAAGTAAGTTTACTTGTATTTAAGTATAGAAAAGGTGTTAGAGCTCTTGCTCTAACACCTTTTCTATAATGACCACGATGTTTTTGCTTTGCTTTTTGTACTTTCATTAAACGTCTTCTTTCTTTTTCAGCTTCTCGCTTCTCTTTAGACTGCACTTTCTTTTCTTGTTTATGCAATTCATAAGATAAACTAATCGCCTCTTGCGCCTTAGTAAAACGTTTAATATTTATTTCTTTTGCTGCTTGTCGTATGATACGCTTTATGTTTTTAGGACGCTGTTTTTCTTTAACTTCTACACCACATTTTGCAAAGTGCTGAAAATGCTCTAAAAGTGAACCATTCACAAACATAAGCACTTCTTCATCTGACGGTTCCGCCCCAAAAATATACCTCGCCCCATACAATTTCCTTTGTTCTTTACATGTAATGATTCCAACAAAAAATTGGCCATCGTGATATACTGTCAAATCCATTGACAGCCCCTCCTTTAAAAGATTAGAAATACAGGACATCCCGGAGGGGAAGGTTACTGACATGAAATCATGCGTCTGGACTACCAACCAGAACTGTGTTTTTGTATTTCTTTCACTATGATTATATCTTTTTTTCCATAATCTTCATATATTCAGCAATCATTTTTTTATGCGATCCTACAATATAGTCAGGTAGTTCTGTTACTGAAAAGAATTTAAGCTGAACTGCTTCTTCTTTATTCATAACAAAATCCCCTTCGTATTCATCTGTATAATAGGCGGTTGTTACAGATTGAAATTCATCACCGTTTGCTAATTTTGTAAAGTAGTTCGCTCCAGAAAATACATTGATTAGTCGCAAGTTCTTCACTTTTATTCCTGTCTCTTCATATACTTCACGATAAGCTGTTTCTTCTGGTGATTCACTAAGCTCCATTAGCCCGCCAGGTAGCCCCCATTTTCCGTACGGCTCTGTCCGCTGCTGCAATAAAACATATCCATTTTCATTTATAATGAGTACAACAGCACCAACTAAAATTAAAGGGCGATGACCAACTATTTTTCGTAATTCTTCTACATATCCCACCGTATCGCCTCCTTTTTCGTTGTCCACACTATTGTATCATATGTTCGAAACGACAAAATGCGTATATTTTTCATTTTTTTAACAAAATATTTATTTTATGTGATTCATCTACTGTAGCTAACATAATAGATTCCACTTCTGTACTCTCCTCTAGAAATTCTCTCGCCCAAGCTTCTGTTTTTCCTAATAATGCAAGAACATCTTTCTGTATCCTCCCATCCTTTACTAATACAAAAGAAACTGGAGATTTTTTTCCCGCCACTTTAAGATCAAGCCGCGAAACTGCTTCATATTCTGGATACCGAAATATAGAAACGACACCGTTTGCTTCCCATAATGCTAATTTAATCGTTTGAATATCGCTCACATTTCGCATACGAAGTTCCGAAAACAAATATTCCACGGTAATTCTCGCCTTTTTCAAATTGCTAAAATCAATGGAACCATTATGTATAAGAATGATAGGTGCTGGCTCTAAAAAACGTCTCCATCTATCCCATTTCAGCATTAAAACTGAGCTTATAATATGAAGTACAACGAGTATGAACGTTGTAATCATCGAGCCCAGTAACCCTACTTTTTCATCAGACAATGCGTTAGAAATATTCCCACCAAGCAATAACACTAATACAACATCTAAAAAACGAAGTTGTGCGATAGACCTTTGTCCCATCGCTTTCGCAACTAATATTAAAAATATGTATGCTATAATAGCCCGAATAACCCATTCACTACTAGAAAGATGCCGTGCTCCTTCAAAAATATGCATATGCATCACTTTGCACTCCTTACCCGTCTCAAACTGCTAACCTGTTTTAGTTTGCAACGTTTATGAGCATATATGTAAAAAAAGCTGGTTCGTTTAAAAACGAACCAGCTTTTTTTACTTAACTGAAAACATATATTTTTTATACGTTTTCCGTACCGATAGTATGAGCCCCATCATAATCATATTCGAGAATAAGGAACTTCCCCCATACGATAAGAAAGGTAATGCAATACCTTTTACAGGCATTAATCCAACGATCATACCGATGTTTTGGAATATTTGAACTGTTAATATACCGATCGATCCAGCGCATAATAATGTACCAAATAAATTATCAGCGGAATAACCAATAATAATTGTTCGATATAGTAGTAATAGGAACAAGAAGACAACTAAGGCTGCTACGATAAATCCACCTTCTTCGGCAATTGTAGCGAAAATAAAGTCAGTATGCTTCTCTGGGATATAGACGCTTCCTCCCCCAAACCCTTTACCTTCCATTCCTCCACTACCTACAGCTAAAATCGATTGTTGCGTTTGATAACCTTGATCTGCATTTTCAAATGGATTTAACCAACCTACAATACGCGACTGTTGGTGAGGTTTTAGTAAAGTAACTAAATTATTATAGAAAAAATCTTGATACTTAAAGAAAATAAATATTAAAGCAGATAATATGGTCAACGGAATAACTGTACATAATGCTATCAATTTCTTTTGAATACCTGACATAAATAGAATACATGCAATAGCAGCAGCATATAAGAACACCATACCTGTATCAGGTTGACTATATACAACCGCCATAGGTGGAAGTGACACTAGCATAATTTTACCTACTAGCTTTAAATCTGTTTGGAATGTCCTTGCCATATACTGTGCATTATGTTTTACTGCTATACTCGCTACTACAAGTAGCAATGCAATTTTGAAAAACTCAGACGGCTGAATTTGTCCAAATACTGGGAAAACAAACCATCTTTTTGCACCTAATTTTTCAGGTGTAAAACCTGATGGTGGTAATACTTTCAAAAGAATAAGTGAAGCAAACCCAGCAATATAAAGCGGCCAAGATAATTTTTGTAACTGATCTAAATCAATGCTTGCAACAAGAAGTAACAATACAACCCCAATTATGTAGTTAACACCTTGTTTCATAGCAAAGTTTGCAGCTCCATACTGTCCCGTTTGCTGACTGCTATATATAGCAGCTATACTCGTCACACATAGTGCACACAAAATTAAAATTAATTTTACATCTAAACTTTTTAGAAACTCGGTACTTCTTTTCATGACATCCTCCTGAAACATTGTTACGGCAAAAATAAAAAACCAGGAGTCAACATTCTTCATGTTTTGACGACTGATTACACATTATCTATAAAACACTTATATAGAATAACTCTCTTTTTCATACAATACAATATATTATACTACAGTTTCATCAGTAAGATTTGCCAAAAAAATTATTCTTTTCTTATTTTATATCCATATACCATATATCAGCAATGTATTTTCGTAAATTCCTAATACATAATCGTTTATTGTAAGATTACTGGGAAAGATATTTATACATATAGTAGGATGTAGATGAAGAAATAAGATAATAAAAAGCTCGCATAAGCGAGCTTTTTATTCAGAGTGTTGGGAAACCCTTTAGGGTTCCCAACACTCTGGAATCTTTTTTGATTTTAGCGAATAAAAACAACATAAAATAATAGAATTTTAAAAAATAGCCCTCCACCTGACCCTTTTTGGTCAGGTGGAGGGCTATTTTTTTCATGTTTTGACAAGCTGCGGTGAGATAAGCTTGCATTTGGACAGACTTCAGCCCTCGAAACCGGGCATAGCGGTAGCCATGTAGTTCTTTGGCGTCTGCAAAGCTTCGCTCTATAGTGGAACAGCGTACTTTATACAACCTTTTCCCTGTAGCTGTTAGCTTGTTTTTTCTAGCAATATCCTTATATTTCTCCCACACATGATGAGTGATAACTTTTTGTTTTTGTTTCTTTGAAAAGCACACCTCACGTAACGGACAAACAGCGCAGTCTTCTGGATTCGATTTGTATTGACGGTATCCTTCACGATCAGTTGTTACATATTCTAGAATACATCCCATCGGACAAGCGAAAACATTCATTTCTTCTACATATTTAAATTGGCTTTTCGGTACTTCTTTATTCCGTTTTCCAAATCGGCGATACCCCATCACCATAAATATATTCCGTTCTGATAGTTTCTTACAGATATATCCTGTAAAATAGCCAGCATCAAGGGCAACAGCTTCTACTTTGAAGTCGAATTTATCAATCTGAGCTTGGAGGCGTGCTAAATACGGCTCGGAATCTGCCATATTTCCAGCCGTTACATAGGTATCTGTAATAATATTGTACTTCGCATCAGTCGTACGATGATCCAAGAAATGAAAACCATTTGGTTTTCCATCTCTCATTAAAAATCCACTATCTGGATCCGTTGTACTTATACGAGTTTTTTTGGTAGGGGTATCACTTTCCTTTCTAGGTTTTAATTCTTTTTTCCATGTACCTCACGATCTTCGATTACCGCAGCTTCTAGCTCGTCTATATAAAACTTTGCTTTTTCTTTTTTATATTTATGTACAAATTTATTTTTATTGGCATTGGCCTTAATATGTGTAGAATCTGTCATCAGTGCACGTCCTCCTACCATCCGGTGCTCCGTCGCTTGTCTCACAATCTCATCAAAAATTTCTTCGAAAATATTTGTATGAATAAAACGAGTACGACGATTCCAACTGATTGTAGAGTGATCCGGAATAGTATCCGATAGAGAAAACCCTAAAAACCAACGGTAGGCAATATTCGTTTTAATTTCCTTTTCCAATTGACGCTCAGAACGAATACCGTAAAAATATCCAATAAACATCATCTTAAATAAAACAATAGGATGAATGGACGGGCGTCCATTGTTTTCACAGTAATAAGGGCGTAACTTCTCTTCAATAAAATCAAAACTAATTGTCGCTTCAATTGCACGAAGGAAATGATCTTGTGGAACCAACTCTTCTACAGAAACAGATACACGCTCATCACGATGATTTTTTAAAGCACCCATCATAAAAAATCTCTCCTTTTCCTCTTTTTTATCAGTGTTGACACATAAAAAGAGGTTCAGACACAAAAACAGGCTGTGGAGAAGACTTTCTCCACAGCCTGAATAAAAAGCTCGCATAAGCGAGCTTTTTATTAATATACAGATGTATTATTTTCTGACATGTTTTCTAAAATTTCTTTAACACGCCCTAAGAACTTACCACAAATTAAACCATCAAGTACTCGGTGATCAAGTGATAAACATAAGTTAACCATGTCACGAGCACCGAACATACCATTATCCATAATTACTGGGCGCTTTACAATTGATTCAACTTGTAAAATAGCCGCTTGTGGGTAATTAATAATACCCATAGATTGAACAGAACCGAATGATCCTGTGTTATTAATTGTAAATGTTCCACCTTGCATTTCGTCTGCTTTTAACGATTTCGTACGTACTTTTCCTGCAAGTTCTGTAATTTCACGAGCGATACCTTTAATTGTTTTCTCGTCCGCTTGCTTAATTACTGGTACAAATAGTTCTTCCTCTGTTGCAACAGCGATAGAAAGGTTAATATCTTTCTTCTGAACAATTTTATCGCCAGCCCACATTGAATTAATTTGAGGATACTCTTTTAACGCTTGTGCTACTGCTTTTACGAAGAAAGCAAAGAACGTTAAGTTAAAGCCTTCACGCTTCTTAAAGTCACCTTTAATTGAGTTACGGTATGACACAAGGTTTGTCACATCTACTTCAATCATCATCCAAGCATGTGGTGCTTCATGTTTACTACGTAACATGTTTGCTGCGATTGCTTTACGCACACCTGTTACTGGAATTTCGATATCTCCAGGCATTGTAGGTACAGAAACTGGTTTCGCAGCTTCTACTTTTTGCGCTACTGGTGCTGCTTTTGGTGCTTCTGGGCGAGCTTCTACTACTGCCGCTACAGCTTCCTCTTTCTTCGCTGCACCTGCTTGCGGAATATTTCCAGATTCCACTAGCTTTAAAATATCTTTACGAGTGATACGGCCGTTTGCTCCCGTACCTTCTACTAGATCTAAATCAACGTTATGCTCACCCGCAAGTTTTAACACAGCTGGTGAAAAACGTGGTTTTCCATCAGTTGGTTGTTTTACTTTCGGTGCTTTTTCAGACGTAGCTACTTCTGCCTTTGGTTCTTCTTTCGTTTTTTCTTCAACAGCTGTTGCTGCTACTTCATCTGCGCCTTCTACTTGAATCACACAAACTACTTCACCTACAGCTAACGTATCACCTTCACCAGCGATTAACTCTTTTACAATCCCCGTGAAAGAAGATGGTACTTCAGCATTTACTTTATCAGTCATTACTTCTGCAAGCGGATCATACTTGTTTACGTGATCGCCAACATTAACGAGCCATTTACTAATTGTGCCCTCTGTAACGCTCTCCCCGAGCTGAGGCATTGTAATATTTTCTACAGCCATGTATAGTCCCCCCGATTAAAATTCCGCAAGTTCACGCATTGCTTTTTCAACTTTATCTGGATTTACCATAAAGAATTTTTCCATTGTTGGTGCATATGGCATTGCTGGAACGTCTGGACCTGCAAGACGTGCGATTGGCGCATCTAAATCAAATAGACAGTTTTCAGCAATAATTGCTGCCACTTCACTCATAATGCTTCCTTCTTTATTGTCTTCTGTTACAAGAAGAACTTTACCTGTTTTAGAAGCTGCTTCAATGATTGCTTCTTTATCTAATGGATATACAGTACGTAAATCAAGAATGTGTGCAGAGATGCCATCTTGTGCTAATTTTTCAGCCGCTTGAAGAGCAAAATGAACACATAATCCGTACGTGATAACTGTAATATCATCACCTTCACGTTTTACATCTGCTTTTCCGATTGGTAATACGTAGTCATCCTCCGGCACTTCACCTTTAATTAAACGATATGCACGTTTATGTTCGAAGAATAATACTGGATCTTCATCACGAATGGCTGCTTTTAATAAGCCTTTTGCATCATATGGTGTAGAAGGGATAACGATTTTTAAACCTGGTTGGTTTGCAAACATCGCTTCTACAGATTGTGAATGATACAATGCACCGTGAACACCCCCGCCAAATGGTGCACGAATTGTAACTGGACAAGTCCAATCATTATTAGAACGATAACGAATTTTTGCTGCCTCAGAAACAATTTGGTTTACTGCTGGCATGATGAAATCAGCAAACTGCATTTCAGCGATTGGACGCATACCATACATTGCCGCACCAATTGCTACCCCAGCAATTGCAGATTCTGCAAGCGGTGCATCAAGCGCACGATCTTCACCAAATTGATCATACAAACCGTGTGTCGCTTTAAACACGCCACCTTTTTTACCAACATCTTCTCCTAAAACGAATACTTTCTCATCGCGTTCCATTTCTTCGCGCATTGCTAATGTAATAGCATCAATATAAGACATTACAGCCATGAAACGTTCCCCCCTATTCTGCGTATACGTGCTTCAATGCATCTTCAGGTGCTGCATACGGAGCATTTTCTGCATATTCTGTTGCTTCATTTACGATATGCATAATTTCGTCTAACATTTGTTTTTCCGATTCCTCAGTTAATACACCAGCTTCTTTTAAATAAGCCGCGAATGTTATAATTGAATCTTTTTTCTTTGCTTCTTCTACTTCCTCTTTATCACGATAAACACGATCATCATCGTCACTAGAATGTGCTGTTAAACGATATGATACTGTTTCAATTAAAGTTGGGCCTTCACCACGGCGACCGCGATCTGCTGCTTCTTTTACAGCTTTATATACTGCAAGCGGATCGTTTCCGTCTATTGTATATCCAGGCATACCGTAACCAATCGCACGATCTGATACGTTTTTACATGCTAATTGTTTTTCAACTGGAATAGAGATTGCATATTTGTTATTTTCACACATAAAAATAACAGGTAGTTTGTGTACACCAGCAAAGTTTGCCCCTTCATGGAAGTCACCTTGGTTTGAAGAACCTTCTCCAAATGTAACGAACGTTACTAAATCTTTCTTCTCCATTTTTCCAGCTAATGCAATACCAACTGCATGTGGTACTTGCGTTGTTACTGGAGATGAACCTGTAACAATACGATTTTTCTTTTGACCGAAGTGACCAGGCATTTGACGACCACCAGAGTTTGGATCTCCAGCTTTCGCGAAAGCAGACAACATAAGCTCTTTAGCTGTCATACCAAATGCTAGTACAACACCCATATCACGGTAGTATGGTAATGCATAATCTTTCTCTCTATCAAGAGCGAACGCCGCTCCAACTTGTGCAGCCTCTTGTCCTTGACAAGAAATTACGAATGGAATTTTACCAGCACGGTTTAATAACCACATACGTTCGTCGATTTTACGTGCAAGTAACATCGTACGGAACATTTCTAATACTTGCTCATCACTTAAGCCAAGCTCTTCATGGCGCTTTTCTTTTACTTCTGCCATTTTTCATAACCTCCTAAATCCACATTTTTATGCGTGTAACGCTCTTCCATCTACAGCAAGTGCTGCTTCACCAATCGCCTCAGATAATGATGGATGCGGATGAATTGTATGTGCTACTTCCCAAGGTGTTGCATCAAGTACTCTTGCAAGACCCGCTTCAGAAATCATATCTGTTACATGCGGTCCAATCATATGAACACCAAGAATGTCATTTGTCTCTTCATCAACTACAAGTTTTACGAAACCATCTGATTCTCCGTATACAAGTGCTTTTCCGATTGCGCGGAATGAGAACTTACCTACTTTTAACTTATAGCCTTTTTCTTTCGCTTCTTGTTCTGTTAAACCGACAGAAGCAACTTCCGGACTGCTATATACGCATTTTGATACCATAGAGTAATCGATTGGTGTAACTTCTTTCCCTGCAATATGTTCTACTGCAGCAATTCCTTCGTGAGAAGCAACGTGAGCGAGTTGCAGGCCACCGATTACATCTCCAATTGCGTAAATATGCGATTCTTTCGTTTGATAAAACTCATTTGTTTGAATGTATCCTTTTTCCACAACGATATCTGTATTCTCTAAGCCAATATTTTGCGTATTCGCTTGTCTTCCTACAGATACAAGCATTTTTTCTGCTTTAAATTCTTTATTTTCACCGTTGTGTTCAGCTTGGATTGTTACTCCATTATCTTTTACCAATGTTTCTGGTAATACTTTTGCACCAGTTACCACTTTAATACCTTTTTTCTTGAATAGACGTTGCATTTCTTTTGAAACGTCTTGATCTTCTAGTGGTAATATCGTTTTCGCATACTCTAATACTGTAACTTCTACACCGAAGTCAGCAAGCATAGATGCCCACTCAATACCGATTACACCGCCACCAACGATAATAATCGAACTAGGAAGCGTTTCCATTTTTAGAGCATGATCTGAAGACATTACGTACTCTCCGTCTAATTCTAAACCTGGTAATGAATTTGGACGAGAACCTGTTGCAATAAGTACATTTTTTGGAATTAACATTTCATTCTCTTCTCCACTTGCAAGTTCAACTGAAATTGTCCCTGGCATCGGAGAGAAAATAGATGGGCCAAGAATACGGCCAATACCTTCAAACACATCAATTTTACCTTGTTTCATTAAATGTTGAACGCCTTTATGAAGCTGCGTTACTATCTTCTCTTTACGCTCTTGTACTTTCGCAAAGTTTAGTTCTACATTGCTTGCAATAACTCCGAACTCTTCGCTTTTTTTAGCAGTTGCATATACTTCCGCACTACGTAAAAGAGCTTTACTAGGAATACATCCTTTGTGTAAACAAGTACCACCAAGATTTTCTTTTTCGACTAGTGCAGTTTTTAACCCTAGTTGTGATGCACGAATTGCAGCAACATATCCACCAGTACCGCCGCCAACGATGACTAAATCATATTCTTTTGCCATTATCTCAACCCCTAGCTACCGTTTCTTTTTCACGTACAACGTATTCTTTTGGAGCTTCTTCTTCACGTAATACACGAAGTGCTCCTTCTGCTAACGCTTCTAACTCATCTTCGCCTGGATGTACGATAACATCTGCAATCCAGTCCACTCGCTCTTTTATTTCATCGACAAGAATTTTACTGTATGCCAGTCCACCAGTTAATACGATTGCATCGATTTTCCCGTGAAGTACAGCGCTAGCTCCGCCAATCTCTTTTGCAACTTGATATGCCATTGCTTTATAAATAAGAGTTGCTTCAGGATCACCTTTTTCAACCATTTGCTCTACTTTAATCGCATCATTTGTACCGATTAAACTTACAAGTCCACCTTGTCCGACAAGTTTTTTAATCATTTCATCACGGTAATACTCACCAGAGAAACACATTTCTACTAGTTGCCCTACTGGTACTGTACCAGCGCGCTCTGGACTAAATGGTCCTTCTCCGTTTAAACCGTTATTCACATCGATTACTCTTCCTTTTTTATGAGCACCAACTGTAATACCGCCACCCATATGTGTAACTAATAAATTTAAATCCTCGTATTTGTGATTTAACTGTTCAGCTACTTTACGAGCAACTGCTTTTTGATTTAATGCATGGAAGATACTTTTGCGTTCCATACCAGCAATGCCACTTATACGAGCAACCGGCTCCATCTCATCTACAACGACAGGATCTACAATGAATGCAGGAATGTTTAATCCAGAAGCAATTTCATATGCTAAAATGCCTCCAAGGTTTGAAGCGTGATGACCGCTAAAGCCATTTTTCAAATCTTCTAACATCGCATCGTTTACTGTATACGTACCGCCTTCGATTGGACGAAGTAATCCACCACGCCCACAAACAGCGTTTAATTTTGAAATGTTAATACCATGAGAATGTAGAACTTCTAAAATCGTTTCTTTTCGAAACTCATATTGGTCGATAATTCTCTTATATTTTCCAATCTGTTCTACGTCATGACGAATCGTTTCTTCTAGAACGGGTCTTTCATTATCAAAAACACCAATTTTTGTGGATGTACTACCTGGGTTAATAACAAGAATTCGATTTACAGACAATGTTGCTACCTCCACTAATAAATTCAAAAGGAAGTGGAAACCTCATAAGAGGTAACCACACCTTTTGTAAAAGTTATATATGAATGATTAGCGACGGCTAATAATATCGTGACCGTTGCGTAAGTAAGTGCTACGAGAATTCTTCAAGCTTGCAATGCGCTCTTCAGCTAGACGATCTGCCGCTACATAAGTTGCTATGCCATCGCGTTTTGAAATTTCGATTACTTTTGCAATCGTGTCATAAATAGACTCAACACGTTTTAGTGCACGTTCTCTATTGTATCCATATAATTCGTCTGCTACGTTAATTACGCCACCTGCATTAATTACATAATCTGGTGCGTATACAATACCCATTTCATGAATGATGTCACCATGACGATCTTCTTTTAATTGGTTATTTGCAGAACCTGCGATTACTTTTGCTTTAAGTTGTGGAATAGTTTCATCATTAACTGTTGCGCCTAGTGCACATGGTGCGTAAATATCGCATTCAACACCGTAAATTTCATTTGGTTCAACTGCTGATGCACCGAATTCTTCTACAGCACGTTGTACAGCTTCTTTATTAATATCTGTAACGATTAATTTTGCTCCTTCAGCGTGTAAATGTTTGCATAGGTGATATGCTACGTTACCAACGCCTTGAACAGCAATTACTTTTCCTTCTAAATTGTCAGTACCGAAAGCTTCTTTTGCAGCTGCTTTCATACCACGGTAAACACCGTATGCAGTTACCGGAGATGGGTTACCAGAAGAACCGAATGATGGTGAGATACCTGTTACAAAGTCAGTTTCTTCATGGATAATATCCATATCATCTACTGTTGTACCAACATCTTCAGCTGTAATGTAACGTCCGTTTAATCCTTGGATATAACGTCCTAGTGCACGGAACATTGCTTCGCTCTTATCTTTACGAGGATCACCGATAATTACTGTTTTCGCACCACCTAAGTTTAAACCAGCTGCTGCGTTTTTGTATGTCATCCCTTTTGCAAGACGCAATGCATCTTCAATCGCCGCTTCTTCAGAATCATATGTCCACATTCTTGTTCCACCAAGAGCCGGTCCAAGTGTTGTATCATGAATTGCAATAATTGCTTTTAAACCAGATTCTTTATCTTGACAAAATACTACTTGCTCATAATCATATTTTTCTAAGTATTCGAAGATTTCTAATGTCATTGTCGTTTCCCCCTAATGTTTTACCCTTTTTGGTTTATTTTGAAGCAGTCGCAACTGCCAATGCTAATGAATATACTTTTGTTTCTGCTGAATCAGCACGAGATGTTAAAACGATCGGTGCTTTTGCGCCAGCAATCATTGCTCCTACTTTTGCATCCGCAAAGTATACGAGTGATTTATATAGCACATTTCCAGCTTCAATCGTTGGGACGAGTAAAATATCTGCCTTACCTGCTACATCACTTACTATGCCTTTATGCTCTGCTGCAATTTGTGATACTGCATTATCTAAAGCAAGTGGTCCATCAACGATACAATCTTTAATTTGTCCGCGGCGATTCATTTGTGTTAACATCGCTGCATCAATTGTCGCCTGCATCGCTGGATTCACAACTTCTACTGCTGCAATTGGTGCCACTTTTGGCAAGTCGATTCCTATTGCCCGGGCAACTTCTACAGTATTTTGTATAATAGCAGCTTTTTGTGTTACATCAGGTGCGATGTTCATCGCTGCATCTGTAACGAAAATAAGACGATCGTAATTTGGAACTTCAAATGCTGCTACATGTGAAAGTACGCTACCTTTACGTAGGCCCCACTCTTTGTTTAACACAGCCTTCAAAATATTCGCTGTTGGGATGTTCCCCTTCATAAGCACGTCTGCTTCACCATTTCTCACAGCTTTAACAGAAAGTTCTGCAGCCTCTGCACTAGACATTGCTGCAATCACTTGAACATGTTCTGAAGTTTGTAAACCATGTTCTTGTAGCATCCCCATTATTTTTTCTTGATTTCCATATAGACGAAATTGAGCTAACTGTAATTTAATTGCTTTCGCTACAGCTTCAATTACTTCATGATCTTCAGCTACTGCTACAGCTACAGTTTTTTTAGGCTGCCCTGCTGCTTGATCAATTAAGTATTCTAACTTCATATTTTGTAATCAACCCTTTCCGTCGTCCCTCGTCTATTTATAAAGCAAATACCGTGCCAACTTTTAAAAGTGGTCTTACCAATAATGAAAACGCATTCAAAATGCAGTAAAATCAATACTTTGGAAAATAACAAAAGATTCTGTCTTATTTTGTCGCTTTTTGTATACCATGCAATAAATTGCACGGTACGCAATTTATTGCATGCTATTTTTTGCATGGTCATACTTTTCTAGCTTGTAATATAAATTTCGAACGGAAATTCCTAACGCTTTTGCAGTTTGCGTTTTATTCCCATCAAATCTCTCCAAATATTCATGAATAATATTCCCTTCAAACTCTGTCACTAAATGTTCAAGTGGCTTTTCTTCTAATTCAGGTAATAAATGAGATTGCTTTGACTCCACCTGCTCTTCGTTATGTAATGGCGGTAAATGGTGTACATCAATATAGGTCTCGTTATAATTCATAAAGATAATAGCTCTTCCCAGAATATTTTCAAGTTCCCTCACATTCCCTGGCCATTCGTATGATTGTAAATATAAAATGACTGAATCAGTGAGCCCTTCTACATTACGACCGTAATCTTGATTAATTTTTTGAATCAATCTGTCCGCAATTGTCGGTATATCTCCTTTACGTTGACGAAGAGATGGAATTTGAATTGGGATTTTATTTAATCGATAATATAAATCCTCCCTAAACTTCCCTTCTAGAATAGCCTTTTCTAAATTCACATGCGTCGCTGCAATTACTCGAACATTAATAGGTATCGCTTTCGTTCCACCAACTTTTACAATTTCTTTTTCCTGCAGTACACGAAGGAGTTTCGCTTGTGTATTTGCAGATAACTCCCCTATTTCATCTAAAAAAATACTACCGTTATTTGCTTCCTCAAAGAACCCACGTTTCCCGCCTCTTTTCGCTCCAGAAAACGCCCCTTCCTCATAACCAAATAATTCACTTTCTAACAACGTCTCCGAAATGGCCGCACAGTTTACACGGACGAACTTATTGTATTTTCGATTACTTCCATTATGGATTGCATGTGCAAACAATTCTTTACCAGTCCCAGATTCACCGCGTAACAGCACTGTTGCTGGTGTATTTGCTCCTAGCTTCGCCTGTTCGATAGCTGCCGTTGTTTCATCTGAATTCCCGACAATATCATCAAATGAATATTTCGCTTCTAATGTGCGAATAATTTGCCTTGCTCTATTCAATTCATTTGTTAACTTTTGAATTTCCGACACGTCACGGATAACGCCGACGCTTCCTTTCAATATTCCATCCACAATGACTGGTGCCACGTTTACAATTACATCGCGCTTTTTTTGCCCAATCTTCATATGTATTCCGCGCACCGCACGACGCGTTCGAAGTACTTTCATATGCATACTTTCGCCTTCTACAATATCAGTTGTAGCAGGCTTCCCAATAATATCTTCTTCTGTTAAACCCGTTAATTTCGTATATGCCGGGTTAATGACTAAACCTCTTCCTTTTTCATCCACAACCGAAATTGCTTCTTCAGATGAGTTAATAATTGCCTCTAATAGTGTTTGAATCTCCTTTAAATCTGTAACTTCTTCCGCTAAATCTACAACTTCTGTTATATCTTTAAAAATTGCAAATGCCCCTTGTACCTCTCCGCCCTCTTTTAATATCGGTATACGCGTTGTAATAATTTTCTTTCCATTCTCTAATGTTAGTTCATAATTTACCTCTATTTGTTTCGTACGTATAATGCGAAGTAATTTACTAGTTGGAATGACTTCTAAAATATATTTTCCTATCGCCTCTTCTTTTTTATATCCGATAATACGCTCTGCACTTTTATTAAAAAGACGAACTTGTCCCTCTCGATCAATTACAATCATGCCGTCATGTGTAGAATTTAAAATTAATTCTCCTTGTTGCGTTTGTTCCTCTAATCGCCCAATCAGCCCTTCCTTCTCATGCGCTAATCCTGTAACAATTTTTGCGATATCACCTGGTATAAGAAGAGTGTCTTTTTTCTTTTTTTCCAATAAAACCTTATGCACATCATCTTCACCTGTCATATCAAATATTACATCGATATGCATAGAAAGAAATGGAGTTACACTTTCTCCAATTGCAATCCCGTATTCCTTAGCAATTTGTAGTCCTTTTGCCAACGGATTTATATCAATAATCCCTATAATTTGAAATATATTCGAACTTTGTAACAGATTCAGCAGTGCGCTCCCGCCTTCACCTGCACCAACAATTAATACTTTTTGTTTCATATATCCCACTTCCTCTCGAAGTAACTCTGCAAATTTTTTCACACCTTTATCTTACTCGTTCAGCACCCTCTTGACAAACCCCCTTTTCTTATAACATCATTAAAATATACGAAATAATCTGAAAAGGAGCGTTATGTATGCAGCGTTACGTTGCTCTACTATTAGCACTCATCCCTATTTCATTAGCTGTGTTTGGTATAAAGTTAATGAGAGATACTGTATTCGGGATTCTATTTCCACCAATCTCTATACTGTGGTTACAATTTTTAATCGGCGCTCTCTGCTTCGGGCTCGGGTTTTATATCTTCGGTGGCTTCGTCTTGCACCGAGACCGTAAACGAAATAAAGTACAAGCTCGCTTTAGAAGATAGGAATGCCCCACTATTTATAAATAAAAAAATGAGACCGTTACACGCGGTCTCATTTTTTTATTGGCATTAACGTTCTGGCCGTTTCAGGGTAATCAGTAATAATCGCCGATATATTCATATCAAAATATTTACGCATAAGCGTTTCTTCATTAATTGTATAAGGGCGAACCTCTACACCACTTTCCATCGTTAGTTCGGCAATAGCATCTTGAAGGTAACGATAATTCGGATGTACTGCTGTAGCCCCCATTTTTTTCGCGTATGCCCACGGACTATGCAAACCTTCGCGATATAAAATTGCTGTTTGAATATCAGGAGCCATCATATGGCACCGTTTCATACTGTAGTGATTAAACGAAGAAAATATAACACGATCCTCTAGACTAAATTTCCGTACAAGCGTTATAACTTCTTCCTCTAAACCTCTGTATGGAATTTTATTATTTTTAAGTTCAATATTAAGTAGCAAACTCGTTTGTGCAAGCCATTCTAATACCTCTTCTAAAAGTGGTATTTTACAAAAACCTACTTTATCACCAAATTTATAACTTGCATCTAACTTGCATAAGTCCTCATATACATAATTCCGAACCGCACCTTTTCCATTTGTTGTCCGGTCCACCGTTTCATCATGAATGACGACAACTTTTCCGTCTTTCGTTAATTGAACATCAAGTTCAATTCCATCCGCTCTAAAAGACTCAGCCGCTTCAAATGAAATCATTGTATTTTCTGGGTACGTTCCAGCCGCACCACGATGTGCAAATATAAGAGTCATCCTCACTCCCCCAATCTTATGCTATACTATACGAAAAAGGAGGTACTTCTATGAGACCATTACAAATCTCTCCAGATACTGCAGTCCGCTTATCAAAAGCACTAGGTGTTCCACTTGAACAACTCATGCATATGCCGCAGCACATTTTAATTCAAAAGCTAGTTGAATTAGAAAAACAAAATAAAGACGAAGAATAATACAGTCCTGTTTTGCAGGACTTTTTATTATTTTCTATTATATCACGGATGCCTTTCCTACTAAAATCCTTTAACAGATGTACTACGATGTGATTTAGCCGTTCCTTCATCATTTAATAATGAATCACATCTTTTCTTTTTTGTTACACGTCATAAAGAAAGCAGACCATTTATTTATAAGTCCCATTACGTCCTTAAAACACGATAATAAAAAAACTAGAGAAGTCCTTTATATTATTTTTTATTGAACGTGCGGAGCATCCCCTGATTCGTATAGTTCTTTCGCTTTTTCCTCCCCGAATGTAGTTAAAATATAATGTTGCTCTTCTAACGCATCCATTGCTCTAGTTACTTTACAAACGCTATCTTCTTGAGCATCCGAGAAATAATTGTGATCTTCTAAAATTTTACTAAAATCTTTTTCCGCCCATCTATCAGCAATTGCTAAAAGTTCATTTTTCTTCGTAAAGCTACTCTTATTTATAATTTCTTTTAATTTTTCAGCATTACTTTGAATCATTGGGATAGAGCCCGATTTTCGTTCTGCCACCACTTTTTGATGAGTCATGCGATGCATCGCTGTAATGACTTCGCTTTCAGTAGAATTTTCAGTAACATACACATCAACAAAGACCCCATCCACCTCTCTACCTACTATTGTTTGGTCTTCTTTTTTATCTATTTGAGCGCTCACTTCTTTATCTACTGGATTATCTGCAAGTTCTAACATTCCAAATGTAACTGCAATAGCAAGAACTCCCATAGCTGCTACTATTCCTAGCCAAGTTGAAATTTTATTTTCCATTCCCCTTCTCCCTATCTATATCTATTTTATTGCCTTATAAAAAACTCACTTACATGTAATATTACTAAAAATAGGTTTTATTTCCCATGATATCAAATAATCTCTTTTTCTCAACAAAATAAAAAGACCAACGAATTATAACATTCATTGGTCTTTCATTAAAAAGTTTATTGGCTTTAAAATTAACATCGAGCATAGCGTTCCAGCATACATCGGTTTTACTAAAACGAAAACCCATTGCTACTTCTACTCTCAGCTAGCTTTATGTTCAAGTCTCAGCTTATCCGCAACCATTGCGATAAACTCAGAGTTCGTAGGTTTTGCTTTTGACATGGATACTGTATAACCGAATAAGGACGAAATAGAATCAATATTCCCACGGCTCCAAGCTACTTCAATCGCGTGACGAATTGCGCGCTCCACACGGCTTGCTGTTGTATTATATTTCTTTGCGATATCTGGATACAATACTTTCGTAATCGATCCTAATAATTCGATATCGTTGTATACCATGGAGATTGCTTCTCGTAAATACATATATCCTTTAATATGAGCGGGTACACCAATTTCATGAATGATACTCGTAATACTCGCATCTAAGTTTTTCGGTTTTCCATCTACTGTTGTTGCTGATCGGAATGATGGTAGTGGACGTTTAATCATAGCGTTTGCTTTACCACTCACTTGACGAATATGACTCGTTAAATTCTCCATATCAAATGGTTTTAATATGAAATATGAGGCACCTAAGTCAACTGCTTTTTTCGTCACATCTTCTTGGCCAAATGCTGTCAACATAATTACGCTAGGCTGTTTTAACCTTTCAATATGTCGCATTTTCTCCAATACAGCTAAACCATCTAAGTGTGGCATAATAATGTCTAAAACGAGTACATCAGGTTGCTTATCTGTTAATAAGTTTAAACACTCTTGACCATTATAAGCAGTACCGATTACTTCCATATCATCTTGAGCGGCTACATAGCTCTCTAACATTGATACTAGTTCTTTATTATCATCCACAAGACATACTTTAATTTTCTCCACAGCTTTTCCTCCCTTACCGAATCGATTCTCCGACATGTGTATCCTTCTAGGCTACATGAATTGTTCGACAATTGTGTGAAAATTCCCTTTTAAAGTTTCTTACTTTCCGATAAAATCACAAAAAAATATGTTTATCGTTCATTTATTCCCTTTCGCAACACATTCCATCATAGAAATACAACGAAACGTTCAACCCTTTCCTTTTATTTTACAACAAAAAACACCTCTTGCGGAGCTTTTACAAAATTTCAACGAATTTTTCAACAGAAAAAGCGAGCTAATAATATATATTAGCTCGCTTTTTTCTCTTGATCATAAATATTAATTCCAGCTTGATGTAACATCCATTCAATATGAACACCATATCCTGATGTTGGATCATTTACAAATACATGTGTAACAGCACCAATTACTTTTCCATTTTGTACAATTGGACTTCCGCTCATTCCTTGTACGATACCGCCCGTTTTCGCTAATAGACGTTTATCTGTTACTTTTATTACCATACCCTTTGTGGCTGGGAATTTTTGCTGCACTGTACTAACGACTTCAATATCAAACGCTTCTACTTTATCTTGATCAATAACTGTTAATATTTTTGCCGGTCCTTCTTTTACTTGATGAGATAATGCGATAGGCATTGCTTTATCCATTATACCGTTTTTCATATTCGTATTTAATTTTCCAAAAATACCATATGGACTATTAATTGTAATATTGCCAATCACTTCACGGTCTGGTGAGAATCTCGCTAATTTCTCCCCTGGATTCCCATGACTACCTCTTTCAATTGATGTAACTGTCGAGCGCATAATTTGTCCATCTTCGACTTGAATCGGCTTTTTCGTATCATTATCAGAAATAACATGACCAAGTGCCCCATATTTCATAGAATCTGGATGAACAAATGTCATCGTTCCAATTCCAGCTGCCGAATCACGGATATACAAGCCAATTCGATAAGACGATTCACCGTTGTCTTTTTGTGGAGTTAGCTTCGTACGAATATATTTTCCATCTCTTAACAATACAAGATTAAGCGGTTCACCTGTTTCTCCACTATTATGAATAAACGGTGCTACATCACTCATTCTTTCAATTGTTTTACCATTAATTTCAGTAATCATATCTCCAATTTGTACACCTGCTGTTTCACCAGGAGATATTTTACCTTTTTCAGTTTGAATTAAATGATGGCCTACAACAAGTACACCTTTTGTATTTAATTTCACACCAATTGATTGTCCACCTGGAATCACTTTAAAATCTTTTAACACTTTCACATTTACTTTTTTTACTGGAAAACCAGCAAGCTGAAATACCATATCAGCTTCACCATTTTGATGAGAATTTACCATAAGTCCTTGTTTTTGTTCATTCGAACTCACTGTAAATACATGACGATTTGTGGATGAAGCTTTGAAAACTGGTAATGATGATATTTCTGATTGTTGTCCTTCAAAAACAACAAGTTGTTTCGGTGATGAAATAAACGTTCGAAGCGGTTTAAAACATCCAATAAAAACTAAAGAAACAAGGAGACAAAGACCTATTATTTTTCGAAATTTTTCTAATTTCAACTTGTTCACTCTCCTCGCTCCTACCCCACATTCAGCCTCTTGGCTTCACTTTTTAATCTCTCCTTGCAGTGCTTTATTTATAACCGGAAGAATTAAGAAATCGTCATTTGAGAAAAAAAGCTATCCATTACTGGATAGCCTCTGCTGTCTGTTTAAAATGATGCGCTTGCGTAAGTAATTCTTTCGCATGCTCTGTCGTTAAATCTGTGATTTCCACACCAGAAATCATTCGAGCTATTTCTGTTACTTTATCCTCCATAGTTAAAACAGTAACCGATGTAATTGTCCGATCATTCGCTACTTGTTTTCGAATAAATAAATGTGAATCGGCCATTGAAGCTACTTGAGGTAAGTGCGTAATACAAAGTACTTGCGAGTTTACTGATACTCGATAAATTTTTTCCGCAATAGCCTGTGCGACCCGGCCACTTACACCCGTATCCACTTCATCAAAAATAACAGATGCAACCCCTTGATGCTTAGAAAAAATGCTTTTTAAAGCTAAAATGATACGAGATAACTCTCCGCCAGATGCAACCTTTGAAAGTGGTTTTAGCGGCTCTCCTGGGTTCGTTGAAATATAAAATTCCACATGATCGTAACCATCCGCCGTAAGTCTTACCGGCGCACCTTCCACAAGGGGCTCTTCTACATTTCCTTCTCTCTTCATAATTCTCACTTCAAATTTCGTTTTTTCCATATATAATTCTTTTAATTCCTGATGAATTGCATTTGTAAGGTGTTCTGCAAGCTCATGACGCATATTACTTAACAACGTTGCTTCTTTCAGAATAACACTTTCTAATTCCTTCAACTGTTTCTTCGTCGTTTCAATATGAACGTCTTTATTTTCAATCGTAAAAATTTCCTGTTCAATTTTATCAGCATACGCTAAAATCTCTTCTACAGTATTTCCATATTTTCTCTTTAGCATACGAATTTCATTCAAACGTGTTTCGATTTCATCTAAACGATTTGGATCATATTCCATCATATCGAGCTTTTCTCTCAGTTGATAGGCAACCTCTTCTAATAAGTAATAGCTATTTGCAATTGAATCATGATTCTCCTGATACACTTCATCTAAATGTGTAATACTTTCCATTTGCCCCATTGCACTTCTTACATTATCTAACCCTTGTCCGTCGGCACTTAACGAACGATATGCATCACCTAACGCTTTATAAATCTTTTCAAAATTAGAAATTTGCAATCGTTCCTCAGTTAATTCATTTTCTTCATCCATCTTTAAATCCGCCTTGCGAATTTCTTCATGCTGAAATTGAATTAAATCTAAGCGATGTGCCATTTGTTGCTCATTTTCACTTAACGATTTCAATTGTTTTTTTAATTTTTCATAGTCAGCGTATACGTTTTGATATATGTCTAATTGTTTAACGATTCGATCCCCATCAAAGTGATCAAGCATAAACAGATGTCGTTCTTCATTCATTAAATCTTGCGTTTCGTGCTGTCCATGAATATCAACAAGTGTTTTCCCAATTTCTTTTAATATGCTAAGTGTAACAAGCTTCCCATTTACACGACATACACTCTTCCCGTTCGCAGCAATATCACGCTTTAAAATAATCATGCCATCTTCTATTTCTATATCTAACTCTTCTGCCTTTTCAATACATGGATGCTTCTCATCTTCAACATAAAATAGCCCTTCAATCTCAGCCTTCTCTGTTCCATATCGAACAAATTCTGCTGACCCACGGCCACCTACAAGTAAACTAATTGCATCAATAATAATCGATTTTCCGGCCCCTGTTTCACCGCTTAAAACCGTTAAACCTTTTTGAAAAGAAATATTTAATGCTTCAATAATAGCAAAGTTTCTAATCGATAATTCCGATAACAATGCCCCATTCACCTCGTTATAAAATAATCCCTTACTAAAGGATTTTCTCAGTTCTTCATTCAAATAATCATGCTATATATTTGTATGTATATACTCTTCTAACCCGCTTCATTGTACCAAACATTTGTTTTACGGGTCAATCCATCTATTTTCTAACTTTATGCAAACAAAATATTATATTACAATTGAAAATTCATATTTTTAACCAATAAAAATATCTTGTTCACTTTCCACTTTACGATGGAAAGCAAACAAGATTTTTTGTTACAACATATTTAAGAAACGATCAGAGACAACACCTGTATCGTCAGGTGTACGGCAAATAATTAAGCAAGTATCATCACCACAGATGGTTCCGATGATCTCATCCCACTCTAAATGATCAATAAGTGCTCCAAGTGAATGAGCGTTACCAGGCAATGTTTTTAGCACAAGCATATGTCCTGCCGTGTCTAATTTTACAAATGAATCCACTAGATTTCGTTTTAATTTTTGTAACGGGTTAAATCGTTGATCTGCTGGCAAGCTATATTTATAGCGCCCATCATGTAATGGCACCTTCACTAAGTGCAGTTCTTTAATATCGCGCGATACTGTTGCTTGCGTTACATTAAATCCCTCATTACGTAAAATATCAACTAATTCATCTTGTGTTTCAATTTCTTTGTTTGCAATAATTTCCCTGATTTTAATATGGCGCTGACCTTTATTCATACATTTGCACCTCACACTATCTCTTACCATAGTTTAAACATTGGTATACTTCACTTATTTATGTTAACTTATAATTCGTTTCTTGTACACAATTGTTTTTACAATCATTATACAATTACAGCAAAAAGAGGAACAACATATGTTATTCCCCTTTCCCTTTTTGTTTTAGAACTTCATGCGCTTCTGTAACAACTTGCTCTATAGAAATCGGAGAATGATTTTCGCCATTCTCACGTTCACCATGCCATTTCAGATGAATTAAAAATTCAATATTACCATCCCCACCCGTAATTGGTGAGAATGTTAAACCTTCCACATCATAGCCTTCTTTTAAAGCAAACTCGACAATCATTTCTACAACAGCTTCATGTACTTTTCTATCACGAACGATACCTTTTTTCCCAACTTGCTCTCTTCCAGCTTCAAACTGCGGTTTAATTAACGCTGCTACATCTCCGTTAGGCATAAGCATTGTTTTTAAAACTGGCAGTATAAGCTTTAATGATATAAATGAAACATCAATACTTGCAAATTGAGGTAAACCACGTTCTAAGTCTGCTGGTGTCACGTAACGGAAGTTTGTTCGTTCCATTACAACAACACGCTCATCTTGACGTAATTTCCACGCTAGTTGATTGTATCCTACATCTAATGCATAAGATAATTTCGCTCCATTTTGAAGCGCGCAATCTGTAAAGCCACCAGTTGATGAACCAATATCTATCATAACTTTATCTTGTAAATCAAGATGAAATGTCTCTAATGCCTTTTCAAGTTTATAACCACCACGACTTACATACGGCATAACTTGTCCCTTCACCGTAATCTCAGTATCTTGCGAGATTTTCTCTCCTGGCTTATCAAGTCTCATCTCATTTGCATATACGAGTCCGGCCATAATGGCGCGCTTTGCTTTCTCCCGCGTTTCTATAAGTCCTCGCTCTACTAATAGTACATCTACTCTTTCTTTTTTTACGCTCATTTGTTACGCCCTTTTTTGTTTTGATGGAATCATTGTATGAATACGGTCTACAACAGCATCTGTCGTTAAACCAATTTCTTCTAATAATTTTGTTACACTTCCGTGCTCTATGAAGCGATCTGGAATACCCATTCGTTCAACTAATGCACTATGGTAACCATTTTCAGATGCAAATTCAACTACTCCTGTTCCAAAACCACCGATTAAACAAGCTTCTTCAATCGTTAAAATCGGTATATTCTTTCCTAGAAGATCATGTAAATATGCTTCATCCATTGGTTTAATAAAGCGAGCATTCACTACTTTCACTGAAACCCCAGCTTTTTCAAGACGCTCAGCTGCTTCCATTGCCATTGGTATTGTCGTACCAAACGTTAAAATAGCTGCTTGTGTACCCTCTTTTAACGTCTCCCACGTACCGATTGGAATCGCCTTTAATTCTTCATCCATATGAACGCCAAGTCCATTACCGCGCGCATAACGCAATGCGATTGGTCCATCTTCATATTGCATCGCCGTATAAACTAAATGTTGACCTTCATTTTCATCTTTCGGCATCATAAGCACCATATTCGGCAAGTGACGTAAGAATGAGATATCCAATACGCCTTGATGCGTTTCACCATCTGCTCCTACTAATCCCGAACGATCTATTCCGATGAAAACATTTAAATTTTGGCGGCATATATCATGAACAACTTGGTCATATGCTCTTTGTAAAAATGTTGAATAAATCGCTAAGAATGGTTTCATTCCTTGCGTTGCCATACCTGCTGCCATTGTTGTAGCATGCTGTTCTGCAATACCTACATCAATCATACGATCTGGGAATTCTTTTTGGAATTTCTCAAGTTTTGATCCAACAGGCATTGCAGGTGTAATTGCTACGATACGCTCATCTGCTCTCGCTAGCTTAAGTACTGTTTCACTAACGACAGCACTCCATGCTGGTGCAACTTCTTTCGGCTTAACGAAGTCACCTGATTCAATTTTATAAGGTCCTGTTCCATGCCAAGTTCCAATAACGTCACTCTCAGCCGGTTTATAACCTTTTCCTTTTTTTGTAATAACGTGAACGAGTACTGGGCCTTTTGTTTTCTTTGCATATTGCAACGTTTCGAATAACTTTTCATAATCATGCCCATCGACTGGACCTAAATATGTAAAGCCTAACTCTTCGAAAAAGACACCAGATACTAGTAAATATTTAAGACTATCTTTTATTTTCTCTGCTGTCGCAGCCACTTTCCCGCCAACTGCTGGAATTTTCTTTAATATATACTCTAATTCATCTTTTACCCAGTGATATTTTCCTGCGGTACGTAAACGACCGAGCACATTATGAAGCGCACCAACGTTTGGTGCAATTGACATTTCATTATCATTCAAAATAACAATCATGTCTGTTTTTTCATGTCCAATATGGTTCAATGCCTCTAAAGCCATTCCGCCTGTTAAAGCACCATCTCCAATAATTGGTATAACATATTCTTTCGTTTTCTTTAAATCACGTGCCAGAGCCATTCCCATTGCAGCCGATAACGAAGTCGAGCTATGACCAGTTTCCCATACATCGTGCTCACTCTCACAACGTTTCGGGAAACCACATAGACCTTGATATTGCCTTAATGTGCCAAACTCTTTCGCACGTCCAGTTAAAATTTTATGTACATAGGATTGATGTCCTACATCCCATAAAAATTTATCTTGCGGGCTATCAAATAATTTGTGCAGAGCAATTGTGAGTTCTACTACACCTAAATTAGGTGCAATATGTCCACCTGTTTGAGAGAGCTCTTCAATTAAAAACTTACGAATATCCTCACTCAATCCCTCTAGTTCACTGATAGACATATCTTTCAAAAAACTAGGGTTTTGAATTTGCGTTAGATCCACATGGATCACTCACTTTCATTTCATAATCTGTCAACATGTCAAATATTATAAAAAACATTTACACAAAACAAGAAATTCTCTTTTCTATTTTTCGTCTTGTCCCGCTATTAACCAGTCTATTGCGCCTTAATCCTATTATAAACCATATTTCTTTAGGCGATGAAAAAAATAGCCGCTAACACGAAGTGATAACGGCAATGTAATCTACATATATTTTTGCCAATAACAAGAAAAGAAAAACCTTTTCCTACATTTATATCATAAAATGATGAATGACTCAACAAATGAAAACGCTGTTATATTAGTTATTACGTTTTGCAATCAAATCGCAAATAGATAGTAAATATTCATCTTGTAATTGCAAGGAGCTAATCGCACCTTTTGCTTCTGCAATTGTTTCTTCTAAAATATCCTTTGCTCTATCTACAGTAAACAACGTCGTATATGTGCTCTTTTCATTAGAAAGATCACTACCAATCGGTTTTCCAATCTCTTCTTCAGTTCCTTCGACATCTAAAATATCATCTCGAATTTGGAAAGCTAGACCGATATATTTGGCAAACGTAAGCAACTTTTCTTCTTGCTCTTCTGTCGCATCAGAAAGTATCGCACCCGCAAGTACAGCAAATTCAAGTAGTTTTCCGGTCTTATGTTTATGGATGTACTCCAATTCATCAATCGTAAGGCGTTTCCCTTCCGCTTCCATATCTGCCACTTGTCCGCCAACCATTCCTTCTGGTCCTGCTGCTTTTGCGAGTTCAAGTACAAGTCTTATTTTTTTTTCAGCAGAAATTTCTTTTTGCTCATATGCCATAATAACTTGAAAAGCGTATGTCAATAAGCCATCTCCTGCTAAAACTGCCATCGCTTCACCAAATACTTTGTGATTTGTGGGCTTTCCTCTTCTTAAATCATCATCATCCATACAAGGTAAATCATCATGAACTAACGAATATGTATGAATCATTTCAAGAGCACAAGCTGCACCTACTCCAAGATTTCTTTCTTTCCCAAACGCTTGTAATGTTGCAAACAAAAGTAACGGGCGGAGACGTTTTCCACCCGCTTCCAAAGAATATGCCATCGCTTCACGAAGTACATTTGGACATTGTAATCCATTTGCATAGCTTACAAGTTTTTCTTCTACGAAAGTTTTACTTTCTTTCAAAAAAGTATCAAAAGCAATCGTCACTATGCTTCATCTCCTAAAGCAGTAAACGGTTCAAGCTCTCCATCTTCCCCAAGAATAACTGCCATTTGTTCTTGTACATTCTTCAACTTCTCATCACAAAGCTTAGATAATTCCATACCTTCTTTAAAATAAGAAATCGCTTCTTCTAAAGGTACGTCACCTTGTTCTAGCTTAGAAACAAGATGCTCAAGTTGCGAAATTGCCTCTTCAAAGCTTAATTTATTTTCCATTATTCAATTCACGCTCCTCTATGCCTGATACGCTACAATCTAGTATTCCATCTTGTAATTGAACTGAAACAGCATCTCCAAGGCTTACATCTTTCACACTTTTTAACACTTGCTTCTCTTCATCATATACAAGCCCGTACCCTCTCATCATTACTTTAAGCGGACTTAACGCTTCAAGTTTTTGAGCAGCTCTTACAAAGGCAAATTCTTTCGTTTGAAGTAACGTTTGCATTTCACGTTGTAATTGCTTTTGTAACGTTTCCACAGCTACCTTCGTTTGCATAATTTTTTGAGATGGGTGGTGCTTCTCTAAATAAAATGAAAGTTGCTTTAACTGATTCACCTTTTTATCAATATAGCGCTCTTTCGCTAAAACAAGCTGTTCTAGCGCTCTATCTAATTGCTCTTCCTTTTGCTCATATACTTGTCTTGGATAACGGAACGCATACGATTTTTGCAACACTTGTAGTTTTTCTTCTTTTTTATGTACTAACTCTCTCATTGCTCTTTGCAATCTCAGAGTTCTTTGTAATACCTTTTCTTGTAACTCTATAATGTTAGGTGCTGCCAACTCAGCTGCTGCGGTTGGTGTTGGCGCGCGTAAATCTGCAACAAAATCTGCAATTGTAAAATCTGTTTCATGGCCTACTGCCGAAATAATAGGAATTTCACTCTTAAAGATTGCTCTTGCAACCATTTCCTCATTGAAAGCCCATAATTCCTCAATAGAACCTCCACCACGACCAACGATTAGTACATCTATCTCTCCCATTTCATTCGCTGTACGAATCGCTTGTACAATCGAGGGAGCCGCTGACTCCCCTTGTACAAGTACCGGAAATACAATAACAGTCCCAATTGGATAACGACGTTTAATCGTTGTTATAATATCACGAATCGCTGCTCCTGTTGGCGACGTAATCACACCTATTGTTTTAGCGTAAGGAGGAATCGCTTTTTTATAAACTTGAGAAAAAAGTCCTTCCTCTTCTAAACGAACTTTTAACTGTTCGTACGCTAAATGTAAATTTCCGACTCCGTCAGGCTGCATGTCTTGAATATAAATTTGATAAGAACCACTCGCCTCGTAAACAGAGATTTTTCCTTTCACGAGTACCTTCATCCCATTTTCAGGTTTGAATTTAATATTACGATTATGGCCCGCAAACATAACCGCTGCGATTCTTGCATTTTCATCTTTCAATGTAAAATACATGTGGCCACGGCTATGATTTTTAAAGTTGGAAATTTCACCTTTTAACCAAACAGACTGCAAATGCGGATCATATTCTATTTTTGTTTTTATATAGCGTGTTAACGCTGTAACGGTTAAATATTGCTTCTCCATTTCTCTCTCCTCATAGCCGACTCAAATTATTTACAAACGACACCTGCACGTTTGGCAGATTCAACAGTATTATGAAGAAGCATTGTGATTGTCATTGGACCAACACCCTTTGGCACAGGTGTAATGTAACCCGCAACATCTAACACGTTGTCAAAGTCAACATCACCACAAAGTTTTCCTGTTTCTAAACGGTTAACACCAACGTCAATTACAACCGCCCCTTCTTTAATATAATCCGCTGTTATCATTTTAGGTCGTCCAACAGCTACGATTAAAATATCAGCTAACTTCGATAACTCTTTCATATTTTGCGTCTTAGAATGACAATATGTGACAGTGGCATTTTCATTTAAAAACAATTGCCCCACTGGTTTACCGACAATATTACTTCTTCCAATTACTACTACATGTTTTCCAGAAATATCAAGATTTGTTTCTTTTACTAATTCTACAATACCATGCGGTGTACATGGAAGGAATGTATCTTGTCCCGTCATCATACGTCCCACGCTGATTGGGTGAAATCCGTCTACATCCTTTTCTGGTGAAATTCTTTCAATGATAGCTTTTTCTTCAATATGTTTTGGTAAAGGTAATTGCACTAATATGCCATTAATACGGTCATCGCCATTTAAGCGATCGATTTCAGCAAGCAAACGTTCCTCAGTAATTGTTTCAGGAAGTTCAATTAGCTCTGAGTAAATCCCTACTTGTTCACAGCCTTTTTCTTTTCCTTTCACATAAGAACGAGATGCTGGATCTTCTCCAACTAAAATAACTGCTAATCCTGGTACAATACCTTGCTCTTTCAACTTCACAACTTCTTCTGTTAATTGTGCTCGTTTTTTCTCCGCAACTTCATTTCCTTTGATGATTACTGCTACCATTTTAAGATTCCCCCTTAAAGAATTTACAGTGTATCTTTTATATTAGATAAAACGCCGTTAATAAAACGACGAGATTCCTCATCCCCAAATGTTTTAGCAATTTCAATTGCTTCGTTAATTGTTACGTTGTGTGGAATTTCTTCCATGTATTTCATTTCATACACAGCTACACGTAAAATACTGCGATCAACAATACTAATACGCTCAAGCTTCCACTTTTTTAAATTTTGACGAATCGCTTCATCGATTGCTTCTTTATTTTCTACAAAACCTACTACAAGTGACTCTAGAAACTCATTTGTTTCTTCGCCTTCATCTAGCGTGTTTTCCACTGCTACTTTCGGTTCTAATTCACCTGTAATATCCATTTGGTATAATGCTTGCATTGCTCTTTCTCTAGCCGTCCTACGTTTCATTGTAACTCTCCTTTATGCTTCAAGTCTTTCCTTATACTTTGTTATATTATTATAATTTATAAGCCGTCAATTCACTTACTCTTACAGTTTTCATTGATTTTCCAACCTTATAATACAATGATAATAACACAATTTATCGTTTCACACACGGGTTACAAGGCTGAAAAATAATAAAAAGATTAACTTCAAGTTCCATATCTTATCACAATGTACGTTTTTTGGAAAAACGACACATTTTCTTGTTTATTTCTTATTTTTTGAAATAGTATAATAATTAGAGGGTTGTAATTTGTGAAGAAATGAAACGATAAAAAAGATGCCTATGTTACTAGGCACCTTTTCATTCTTACACTGGTTCGATTTCTGTTTTTTGTGTTTCGAATGTTACGCCAACGATGTGAACATTCACTTCTTTTGGCTCAAGTCCTGTCATTGTAAAGAGTGCTTGGCGAATATTGTCTTGAATCTTTTGTGCAACAACTGGAATTGCTACACCAAAATACATTACAACATAAAGGTCAACGATAATATCTTCGTTTGCTAATTCAACCTTTACACCTTTACCATGATTTTTCTTACCTAACTTCTCAACAACATCTGTAGCAAAATTACCGCGCATTGCCGCTACACCTTCTACTTCAGCAGCTGCAATACCTGCAATTACTTCAATTACTTCTGGTGCAATTTCTACTTTACCAAGAGTTGTATCTTGACCCATATCTAACATATGTTCAGCCATGAAAAAAACCTCCTTTAATGTATCACTGCGTCACAAGTTCATGCTCTTCCAAAAATTTCGTATTAAACTCACCTTTTACAAAATCAGGATGATCTAGCAATTGCAAATGGAACGGGATTGTTGTATGTACGCCTTCAATGACAAATTCACTAAGTGCGCGCTTCATTTTTGCAATTGCCTCTTCACGTGTTTTTCCGTGAACAATTAATTTAGCAACCATCGAATCATAGAAAGGTGGGATTGAATATCCCGGATATACAGCTGAATCGACGCGAATACCAAATCCTCCTGGTGGTAAGTACATTTCTACTTTACCTGGAGATGGCATAAATTTTTTGGCAGGGTTTTCCGCATTAATTCGACATTCAATTGCCCAACCATTAAATTGTACTTCTTCTTGCTGTAACGATAACTTTTCTCCTGAAGCAACAAGAATTTGTTCTTTAATTAAGTCCATTCCTGTTACCATTTCAGTAACCGGATGCTCAACCTGAATTCTCGTATTCATCTCCATGAAGTAAAAGGTTTTCGTTTTATATTCATAAATAAACTCAACCGTACCAGCACCTGTATAATCAACCGCTACCGCCGCTTTAACTGCCGCTTCACCCATCTGCTTGCGAATCTCTTCATCAAGTGCAGGTGATGGACTTTCTTCTAATAGTTTTTGCAAACGGCGCTGAATTGTACAATCACGCTCTCCTAAATGAATGGCATTTCCGTGTGTATCTGCCATTATTTGAATCTCAACATGGCGGAAATCTTCAACGTACTTTTCTAAGTATACACCAGGGTTCCCAAAAGCGGTACTAGCTTCTTGCTGTGTAATTTGAATTCCTTTTATAAGCTCTTCTTCATGGCGTGCAACACGAATACCTTTTCCACCGCCACCTGCAGTCGCTTTAATAATAACTGGATATCCAATTTGATTAGCAAGCTCAATTGCTTCTTCGGTATTTTTAATAATCCCTTGTGAACCTGGTACAATCGGAACCCCTGCTTCTTTCATTGTATCACGAGCAACGTCTTTTGTGCCCATCTTTGAAATAGCTTCTGGACTTGGACCGATAAAAATCAAGTTACATTCACGGCATAACTCTGCGAAATCTGCATTCTCTGCTAAAAATCCGTATCCCGGATGAATAGCATCGCAGCCTGTTAACTTCGCAACGCTAATAATGTTTGTCAAATTTAAATAGCTTTCTTTCGAAATCGTTGGTCCTACACAATACGCCTCGTCTGCAATCTGTACGTGAAGTGACTCTTTATCTGCTTCTGAATAAATTGCAACTGTTTCAATATCCATTTCTTTACAAGCACGAATAATTCGTACAGCAATTTCCCCACGATTGGCTATTAATACTTTTTTTATCATCACAAAGACTCCCTTATTACGCTTTTACAAGAAATAGCGGTTGTCCATATTCAACAAGCTGTCCGTTATTAACAAGAATTTCAACAATTTCGCCCTCTACATCAGCATCAATTTCGTTAAATAACTTCATAGCCTCGACAATACATACGATAGAATCTTTCGATACTCTATCCCCAACACTTACATATGGAGGTGTATCAGGCGAAGAAGAAGAATAGAATGTACCTACCATCGGTGATGTGATTTTATGTAGGTTTTCATTTTGAACAACCTTCTTCTCTTCTTGTTTTGGCACTTCTGCTTGCGCTGCTGCTACTGTCGTTTCAACTTCAACAGGCGCTACTGGTTGCATAGCTTGTTTTGCTGCAGGTGCTTGCACAGCAACAACTTCATTACCACGCTTTTTCATTTTGATTGTTGTACCGTCTTTTTTGTATTCAAATTCATCAATATTAGAGCTATCAATTAATTTAATTAATTCACGAACTTCTTGAATTTTAAACATGTAAAATCCACTCCCATACTCTTGTTTGTCCCGTTTTTACAGATTCTCGTCACGAAAACTAGATTGACTGTAAAAATACGATGTACTCTATTAGAAAATATATTTCATTAACTAATAGAAATATTTACTATTTCCATCTTACGATAAATTTTTTAAACATTCCAATTTATATTTCTTTATAATAAATCGAAATTCCTGTAAAAATATTATTCCAATAAAAATTTAATACCTAGTAATAATACCAAGTTTCACATGAAATTGGCAAGACCACTTCTTAAAAAACATTCACTACTTTTGCAAAACGTTACAAAGCAAACATGCCATTCCCTCCTCACTCTTCACCACACCTATAGTCAATAACATATTTTTACCAAATATTATTTTTTTGTTTACACGCCGTTCATCATTCCTTCATATAAGAATAGTATGTTCAAAGTGTAGAAAATATATTGTGTTGAGGTGTGGAAATATGATATGGCTCATTCTCTTTTTACCTGCCGTAATCGTTTGGGCATGCGTTCTTTTCATCCACGTCAAATCTGGAAAAAGTAATCATCAGTACCATGAACCATTAATCTTTTACTCACAACGTGTTTCTCCATTCCGAGTTGAACATAGTAAAAATAATTACAAAGACGACATAGAAAAAAGCTATCGAAAATGATAGCTTTTTTCTATTCACACATTTACTTGCATACTCTATTTTACTATTTGCATACCCTTTGCTTAGTAAAAGATAATAATCCGCAGGGAAATCCCTACGGATTAAAGTTTCACTTATTTCGCTGGTGGATCAAATTTCACACCTACATCTTTTGATCCGCCTTCACTTCTTACAAGTTGAATAATTTTATTTGCTTCTTTCTGTGAATGTTTTGCCGCTTTAACCGTTACTCTAATATCAGTGCCATCAGCTCTTACAAGAGCATCTGGATATCCTCCTTGAGATTTAATTACTGTCTCAAGTAATTCTTGCTTCGTTTCCATTGTCGTAATGGCATCAAAATTTTCTTTCGCTTTATTCTTTTCTGTTGCTGAAGCTTTTGTTGAACTCATCACTTCTTGTAATTTTGCTTTTTGTTCACTACGCTGATCTTCCATTTGCATACGTAAAGCTGTGAAATTCTCATCACTTGATTGAACTGATACATTGCCCTCTTTTTTACTTGTTTCTTTTTTTGCATTTTCTTTTTTGTCTGTTTCTTTATTTGTTGTTTCCTTGCTTGTATTTTCTTTTTTCGGAGTTTCTTTAGGCGCTTCGTTTGTTACTGCTTTATCAGTACCTTGTTTTTCTTGTCCAATCTTTTCACCTGTTGCCGGCGATGCTGTATTCATTTTGTCAGGAGTTGTCACGTAATACACAGATAGTACAACAACTAAACTTAACATCGTTAATAACCAAACTGTTTGTTTTTTTAACACTTTATTTCCTCCCTATCAATTTTTCGGTGAAACTGAAACGCGATGGGCCGGTACATCTAGCAGCCTTATCACAGCTTCTTTTACCATTGCTTTAACTTGTATATTATCCACTCCCTTTGCTACGACAAGAACACCACGTACTTTCGGCTTCTCTGTTCGTAAAACAACAGGAGTTTCTTTATCCCCTTCACGTATAATGACAGTCTTTTCATCAAGAGACTCGTCCTCTACTTCTCTCTTACCGCCTGTTTTATCTGTTTCACCTGTTGTTTGTGAGCGTTTCACTGTATTTTTTTCTAAAATTTTTTCTTCAGATGAATCTAAATTCACTTTAATCGTTACGTCTTTTACTCCTGCTATTTCTTCTAAAGCAGTTTTTAATTCTTGTTCATACGCTTTTTCATATTTTTCTACATTTGACATATTATCATTATTTTTTTGTCCAAAAGTTGGTACATCTTTTTCCTGATTTTGAGTTTTTTGTTCTTTAAATACAGGTACTTCTTCTTTTTTACTTGAAAAAAAACTACTAGAAAACATAAGCAAAATTCCAAGTATGAGTAGGACAAGTAAGAACTTAGGTGTTACCTTTCTTCCCTTCTCATTACTTTCTTTTTCATCTCCATTCAATAAGTTTCGAAAAAATGAGAACTTCGAATTTTTATCTTTATTGTCCATTTACTCTACCTGTCCTCCCTTCCATTTGAACTTGGATTTGTTTATTCTCTAGTTGCCACCTGCTTGAAAAGAAGTCTTTCATTTCTACATTCGTTTCCTCTACTTTTTTCGGTGGTTCTTTCGTGTTAATTTCAACTGGTTTTACTGTTTCGATTGCATCATTTTTACTACGTTCTTTTTCTTTTAACGTCACAACAACAGATTGAATATCTTTCGCTGACTTTACTTCCGCTGTGCTTTCCGCTGCGACTATTTGTATTTCAGAGACTGACATACCATACTGTTTCTCAAACTCTTTTCCTACTTCTTTTTTCATTTTGGTAGCCATCTCTTCTAAACTATATGCACGTGTTAGAGCTTGTATTTCTTTTTTCTTCGAATCTATTGAATTTTTTACAGATCCTTCTGCTACGTACTTTTCTTCATTAAAATTTGCAATTACTTCATTTACATCTGTCTGCAATAGTTTAAAAAGGGGTGTTAAAATTAATACGACTAACAAAAGACTTACAACGAATTTAACGTATTTTTGCAAATTCGAATTTGGAAGAATAAGATGAAGCATTGTCGCTAAGAGCAAAAAAACGATAATATTTCTGATCCACTCTGTAACAAATTGCATACTCTTCACCTCCTACCGCATCATAAGTGTAATATTCCCCGCAGCAATAATAATTGTAATACTTAAAAAGAACATAAATGATACGATAGCTAAGCAAGCAAATACGTAAATGATGCTTCGTCCAATAATGTCTAAGCATTGAATAATTGCTCCGCCGCCAACCGGTTGCAATACTGCTGCTGCGAATTTATAAATAAATGCGATACAGAAAATTTGAATCGCTGGAAAAGCAACAATTAAACATAAAATGACGAGCCCAATAATTCCGACTGTGTTTTTCAATAATCCTGATGCGCTAATAACAGTATCTGCCGCTTCTGTAAACATCCTTCCGACTACTGGAATGAAGTTCCCTGTTACAAATTTAGCAGTTTTCACAGCTATTCCATCAGCAACGGCTGTTGCTGTTCCTTGTACAGATAATACTCCTAAAAAAATCGTTAAGAAAATACCGATAATCCCAACGCTAACGTTTTGCAGAAGCTTGGACAATTTCGTCACTTTATATTGATCACTCATTGTACTTACAATACTTAATATCGTTGCCAGTAATAAAAGCGGTAGAACGATATAATTCATAAGAAGCCCGCTTGTATTCATTAAGAAAATGATAATCGGATGAAAGAAAGATACAGATACAACCCCGCCACCAGTCGCTATAAGCGCCAATAAAATTGGCAATAGCGCTAATATGAAATCTACCATTGTTTGTATCGTTTCTCTTGCATATGTCATAACGACATAAAAACTATTTAAAGCAAAAATAATAAGTACCATATATACAACAGCATCAGCAATTTTACTTACACTACTTTTTGAAAAAGCGGATTGCAGTGATTGCAACAATGCACTAAAGATTGTGAGCATAATGAGTGTGCCAAGCAGTTTTCCATTAGCTGCAAGCTCATGAAATAAATATTTTAATAACCCTATCATCCACTCTTTTAGAGAGAATTCTTTTTCTCCCTTTACAAACTCCATAAAACTCCCTTTTTGACTCTCTGGCAAATAGCCTCCATATTTTGTAACAAGCCCGTCCCAAAATTGCTTCACATCTTCAATTCCGAGCTTATCCAATTGTTGATCAACGACGTTTGTTTCTACAGGAGAAGCTTGTACAACAACCGGTAAAGAAAAGAAAAGGAAGCAAGCAAATAGCAGCTTAGCTCCAAACCTCCTCAACATTCACTCCCCCTTATCCCGTCGGTAAAAATCCGAGAATAGTTTCAATTACAACCGTCAAAATAGGAATTGCCATAACGAGAATTAAGATTTTCCCAGCAAGTTCAATTTTCGAAGCGATGGCACCTTGACCAGCATCTTTTGTAATTTGAGCTCCAAACTCGGCAATATAAGCAATTCCAATAATCTTTAGTAACGTTTCCACGTAGACGTTACTAACTTTCGCTTCACTCGCTACTCTCTCAATCATTTGTAAAATAGAATGAATTTGATCGATTAAAATTAGAAACATCACGCTACCTACGAACACAATAAATAAAGATGTAATACTAGATTTATGCTGGTTCAAAACAGCAGCTAAAAACGTAGCAACGAGGCCTAATCCGACAATTTGTATAATTTCGATTCGAACCGCCTCCTTTACTGGAAGAGAAAGACACTTTTAATCTTGTCGAATAGCGTATTAATTAAAAATGCAACATGAAATAAAATGACGACAAAACCGACAAGGATAACCCAATTTGCAATATCCTCACGCTTCAATTCTTTTAGTACAGTATGAATGAAAGCTAAAACAATGCCGATTCCGGCGATTTGAAATATTAATCCAACATCAATGGACATCGCCTTTCTCCCCCCTATAGCAGTAAAATTACAATTAGTAGCCCTGCTAGTACCCCTAAGCTCTTAATCATTTTTTCGTATTGCAGTTGTAAAGCTTTCGCTTCCTCTTCTTCTCTCTCCAAATGTGTAATACATAGGCGAATATGTTTTTGTTGTGATTCACGATCATGTTGCCCGAGCGTTTCACCAAATTGCTGCAGTATTTCATACTCGGTTTGTTGAAAAGCCGTCAACTTCCAATTCTCTTTCAAACTATCTATCCAAGCTTCCCTTACCGTTTGTTCTCCACTTTCTAGTTTTTTAGCGAAACTTTGAAATATCCAATTTAATGGCTTTGGCATTTGTTTAACTAATCGCTCGGCAGCCTCAGATAAAGGTGTGTGTCCATACATAATTTCTGCCTCTAATGATTGAAGTGCCGATTTTAATAACCTAAGTTGCCTCGGCCTCTCACTGTATCTTTTAGCGTACGAAAACCCGAAAAAGGTGCTGACCGCAACGATTAACACTGCACCAAATATTTTCACCATACGCCCTCAGCCTTTCTATTTGATAACACTGGTTTTCCATATTTATCTTTCACCTGCATAACCGTTCCTGGACCCCTCGCTTTTGACAACTCCACAAACCTATCAAATATACCAAGCTCTAGCACTGCCTTGAGCGATGGACGTCTCACAACATCCTCATAGGAAAATCCGTGTGCGCTTATAAAAAGCTGAACACCTGCATGCACTGCCTCCATAATTGCTTCACTATCTTCTTTACGGCCAATTTCATCTACGATCAAAATATCAGGACTCATAGAACGAATCATCATCATCATTCCTTCTGCCTTTGGACATGCGTCTAACACATCGACTCGGGTACCAAAATCATATTGCGGGATTCCTTTCACACAGCCAGCAATTTCTGAACGTTCATCAACGATCCCCACTTTACAGGAAGGAATTTCCGAAGCACTTACCCCTTGACTCATGCAACGTGCTACATCTCTTAAAAGTGTCGTTTTTCCCGTTTGGGGAGGGCCAATTACCATCGTGTTTAACCACCTTTTTTCATACAAATATGGCAATAGCGGTTCAGCAATCCCTATTTTTTGACGAGCAATACGAATATTAAAGGAAGAGACATCACGAATCATTTTCACTGCGCTTTTTTCTGTAATGACTTTTCCTGCTAACCCGATTCTATGCCCCCCGCGAAGCGTCACATACCCACGTTTTAATTCCTCTTCCATCGTATAAATTGAGAATTGACTTAATTTATTCAATAAGTAAATAGCATCCTCTGCAGTAGTGATATAGTCATAAAAAAACACCTTTCCGTGTGCAATACACTCTAGCGGCCTTCCAATTCGAACACGAATTTCCTCTAAAGCATCGTATTGCTTACATTCTTCAATTAAGTACTTCATCGTTTTTGGTAAAACTTCTAATACCTCTTTCATCGGCTTCTCCCCACTATACTCGACTTACTATTTCAGTAATGCGATAAAAATACAGCAAATTCCAAGCGCTAGAAAAAAGAGCTTCAAGAAAGAAATTTCACTTGCTACACTCGCTATCCCAATTGTCATTGTTAAAATTAATACGGTAGGTCCAACAAACGCCAACATACCATTTATAAACAACGCTTTCTTCGCATCATTCACATAAAGCATAAGCAAAGCAGCAAATATCTCCGCACTACCTGAAAATAATCGAAGTGCCCCCATAACAAGCACGGATGTTTCCATTGCCGCTAGCCACTGTTTCATTCTTCCACCTTCTCCCGTAACAGTTACTAACTTCGTATTCTAAAAAAGAATATATTTGTACAACCATATGCAGAGGTTGTCTATTTCAGAAGTAAAAACATAATTTTTCTCTAAAGTCTGAATTAGAATCTGAATATTCATATTATTTTATGGTATATTATGGTATATTTAGTTTGAAAGGGGTTTAAACCATGCAGCACATCACTTTATTACCACTAGATTTATGCTATACAAATGTGATTTTCGAGCTATCAAGTGATCCACATATAAAAAATGCATTGGGGATAACGGTAGAAAACATCGAAGACACGAAAACATTTCTTCTTTTCGCAATAGAAGAAGAGCGTCAAAAGAAATCCTTATCGAGAATGATTGTGAATGAAGAAAATGAAATAATTGGCCTCACCACACTTAAACATATTAATAATGAAAAAAAGCAATCTCACATTGGTAGTTGGATTGGCTATCCATACTGGGGAAAAGGCTATAACGAGGCTGCTAAAAAAGAAATCGTAACTACTCAGCCACCTTTCGGTGTCTTTTTTAAATTTTACTAGTTTCATATGCCTCCCATTTGTAAATACTGAGTATATCAAACAGGGGAGGTGAATCTTATGGTCGATCGAAAAATTATTTTAGATACATATAAAAAAGGACCTGAAGCTGTTATTTCTTTATTTGAAGAAACATTTTCTAAGTTAGAAAAACGTATACAAGAACTAGAAAATGCTTCAAAAAAAAACTCCAAAAATAGTCATAAGCCACCTTCTACAGATGGTTTGGGTAAGCCCGTTACAAAAAGTTTGCGCAAACCGTCTCATCGTCAAACGGGTGGCCAGTTGGGCCACAAGGGACATACTCTTGGTTTGACAGCGACTCCAGATCATACGATTACACATTCTCCTACATATTGTACTTGTTGTCATACTTCCTTGAACCACGAGCCTGTAAAAGGGTATCGCATTCGCCAAGTGTATGACTTACCACCTATTCAGATCGAAGTGACAGAACATAAAGTAGAACAGAAAGAATGCCCACATTGCCATTCTATCCAAGAAGCCCAATTTCCTTCGACAGTATCTCGTCCTGTTCAATATGGTCCAAATATAAAAAGACTGATTCCCTATTTAACGCATTATCAATGCATTTCTTTGAAGCGAACAAAAGAATTCTTTCAGGATTGTTTTGGACATTCTATAAGCGAAGGAACCCTGGTAAATCATACACAGGCTTTCGCTTCTCAATTGCAGCCATTCATAAAAGAAGTAAAGGAAAAGATTCTGCAGTCTCCTGTTGTCCATTTTGATGAAACTGGTATGCGTGTAGAAAACAAAACACAATGGTTACATACTGCCAGTACACCGGAGGTGACATTGCAACATATTCATCAAAAACGTGGAAAAGAAGCAATGGATGCTGGAGAAATCTTGCCATCTTTTTCTGGAATTGCGATGCATGATGGTTGGAAATCGTATGATGCGTATACAGATTGTCGTCACGTTTTATGTAATGCCCATCTCTTACGAGATTTACAAGGAATTATAGATAGTACTGGAGAACAATGGGCACAACAGATGCAGAAATTTCTAACGCAAGCGTTGACGATGAAAAAGCAATCCGAAGGTACCATGCCAAAAGCGACGCAAAAGAATCTGTTTATTATGTATCAATCCATATTGAAAGAACAACAGATTCTTTCCACGAAACAAAAGAAGAAAGGAAAGCAGACGCCTTCTCAAAATTTATGGAATCGCTTCGTCAAGTATTCTGACAGAATTCTAGCGTTTTTAGAACATCCAGCCATTCCATTTGATAACAATCAAGCAGAACGGGATATTCGGATGACGAAAGTAAAACAGAAAGTGTCTGGGACTTTCCGAAGTAAGAAAGGCGCAGAATCTTTTTGTCAGATACGAAGCTTTATGAGTACCATGAAAAAACAAAAACAATCGGTCTTACAAGCGATAAACCAAGTCATAGAAACTAGAACGGTTCCTTGGAATAACACGACTTCATAAGAGAATTTCTCTATTTGGCATAGATTCTTTCTCTGATTGGAGTATTTTCTTTTCATGTTTTCGAATCGGAAACATGTATTTGGCCTGTTTTTTTATTTGAAGAAGCTGAGTAGTTACAAGAAATCTTTAAAATCGCCTTTTTAGACTTACAACTTTCCTACGTATTTGCTGGTGCTAAAACGAATAATATCCGCTCACTAAAAGCACAAGAAAAACTACCCTATATTTCATTGCATGTGGAAAACAAGTTTCCAGACGAACACGCTGCACTAGAGAACGAAGTAAGGTCACCTTGCTCTCTGCATGTCGTGTCACGTGAAAATTTTTTAAACTGGTTGAAATTACAGAATGAGGAGGAAAAATATGAAGGCATTGAAAATTAGTTTAACCGTTGTAGTAGAATTAGCTCTTATTTATCTTTTTTCATTATTAGTCGGTTGGTCATTTATAGAGACCTTTTTCCTTGGTAGTTTAGCAATATTTGCAATTATGTGGTTAATTATTATGAGTAACCATAGAAATAACATTACAGATCACGCAATAAGCAAAACATTAACTGGCGTTGAGACTGGCGAAATAAAACCATTTAAAATTGTTTTGACTCCATCTATTATGGGTACTCTTTCACTTGTTTTAGTCAGTTTTATAGTAACAGCTATTTACTATCTACCCTATTTCCTATAAAAAAACACTCGTGAATTATCACGAGTGTTTTTTTACTATGCACGAGAAACGTATTTACCTTCACCAGTGTTGATGATAAGCATTTCGCCTTCGTTAATGAAGATTGGTACTTGTACAACAAGACCAGTTTCTAATGTAGCTGGTTTTGTTACGTTAGAAGCAGTATCACCTTTAATACCAGGCTCTGTTTCTGTAACTTGTAATTCAACTGTGTTTGGAAGTTCAACACCAAGTACTTCGCCTTGGTAAGTCATAATTGCTACTTCCATGTTTTCTTTTAGGAATTTAAGCTCGCGCTCGATTTGTTTTTCACCAAGTTCGATTTGCTCATAAGTTCCGTTATCCATAAATACGTGAGCCTCACCGCTTGCGTATAAGTATTGCATACGACGGTTTTCGATGTGTGCTTTTTCTACTTTCTCACCTGCACGGAATGTTTTCTCTTGAACAGAACCTGTGCGAAGATTACGTAGTTTAGAACGAACGAATGCAGCACCTTTACCTGGCTTTACGTGTTGGAAATCAAGTACTTGCCAAAGGGCATTGTCCACTGAAATTGTTAAACCTGTACGAAAATCGTTTACTGAAATCATGTAAAAAAATCCTCCTGTGTATTACAAAATAATAAGTTCTTTTGGTGATTTCGTAATTACTTCATTACCTTCACTTGTCACAATGATATCATCTTCAATACGTACGCCGCCAATACCTGGAATATAAATACCTGGCTCTACTGTTACAGCCATACCTGGTTCAAGTACTGTATCAGAACGGAACGCTAAACCTGGTGCTTCATGGATTTCAAGACCTATTCCATGACCAGTAGAGTGTCCAAAGTATTCACCATATCCTTTTTCCGTTATGTAGTCACGCGTTAGCGCATCAGCCTCGCGACCTGTTAAACCAGCTTTAATACCGTTCACACCACGTAGTTGTGCTTCTAAAACGATATTATAAATTTCTTTTAATTTATCAGATGGTTCACCGACTGCAATCGTACGAGTAATATCAGAACAATATCCTTTGTAATAAGCGCCGAAGTCTAATGTAACGAAATCTCCTGTTTCTATCACTTTTTCAGATGCCACGCCGTGCGGTAATGCCGAACGAAGAAGATGTTGCTCCTTGTTTTCTCATGAAAAATTCAAGTTCATTTGACACTTCAATTTCAGATACTCCCGGGCGAATGAATGATAGAATATGCTCAAAGGCAGCATCTGCAATCTGTGCAGCTTCCTTTAATATCTTAATCTCTGAATCAGTCTTTATCAAGCGTAACTTTTCTACAAGTCCAGAAGTCGGGATAAATTCAGCATCAATCGCTTCCTTATGCACTGAATAAGAACTATATGTAAGAGTATCTTGCTCAAAACCAAGTTTTTGAATTCCAAGCTCTTTCACTTGCTTTGCCACTTCATCAATGATCAATCCTGCGTGCTGTACAACCTCATATCCAACCGCTTGTTTACTTGCCTGCTCGACGTAACGGAAATCTGTAATAAATTGAGCACGATCTTTTGAAATAAGAACAACGCCTGCTGTTCCTGTGAAGTTAGCCATATATCTACGACTATGTTCATTTGTTAACAAAATACCGTCAATGCCAGCCTCATCAAATGCACTTCGTAATCTTTCAATTTTCTCCATTACTTTATGCCTCCCTCAATTTCTCCATTAATGCAAATAACGCTAACTTATAGCCATAAAAACCAAATCCTACAATTTGACCTGCACAAACAGCTGCCGTCACAGATTCATGACGGAACGATTCACGCTGATGAATGTTAGAAATATGTACTTCAATAACAGGAATCGAAATGCTCGCAATGGCATCACGAATCGCATAGCTATAATGCGTAAATGCTCCCGGATTTAAAATGATCCCTTCATATATATCTTCCGCTTCATGAATAATGTCGATAATGGCACCTTCATGATTCGATTGGAAACATTCTAACTCCACTCCCATTGTTTCTGCTTCTTGCTTCATATCTGCTTCAAGTGTCGCTAGCGTGCCCTTTCCATATACATTTACCTCACGAACACCGAGGCGATTTAGGTTAGGACCGTTTACGAGGAGTAACTTTTTCATATTCTTAAAACTCCTTAATATTAAATATCTATACAATATTTTAACATAGGAGTTACTTATTTGAATAGTTCGTCTTCTCTTGCCCTTCTTGTTCTGCTTTATTGCTATTCACTGCGTAAGAAACAGAATATGCTATAAACACACCATACAATATAAAAATACATATTGTCGTCACAATTGTCTCTTTTGGTAAATGGAGCGCACTTTTAATAACAGGAGCCATTAAACCCATCCCCAAAAACAGTAGTGCCCACCAAAATAGCCCATAAATAATTCCCGCTATAATCCCTTCAAACTTCGCAAAAAATGCTTTATACAAAAAGGCGATCAAAATTGAAAGAAGTCCCATACACACTATTCCGAACACATTGCCCCATACCCCCTCTTTCCAACTTCCAAACGCAAATGGTAAAAGGAAATAATTCGGTCCCGCCTCCGTGAATGAAAATATATGAAGGAAATACCAGATCCCGCCCCAAAAGATTCCACCAAACAAACCAATCTGCACAAAATTCCTTGTTCCTAATTGTTCTTGACTCACATCGACACCTCCGCTCAATAGTATGCCCGAAACTATTTTGAAGCATGTTTAAATCCTGCGAAATTTGTCTATAAAAAGAATAAGAAATGTCCGACTCTCATAACATTTTCCCTTGTCATCTACTTGTATTTGCCGATAAAATAAAGGAAACTCGGTGATTGTCTTATTTCAAAACGACAGAACCCAGTATGACAATTGCCTCTTTTTCTACATAAGAGAGAAACAAATACAGGTTGGTGTTAACATGGCAGAAGAGTCAAAACAAATATATGGCGGGCAAGCGGTCATAGAAGGAGTTATGTTTGGCGGTAGAGAATATACTGTTACAGCGGTTCGTCGTAAAGATAAATCGATTGAATTTTATCGATTACCACGCGTTCGTAATAAAGTACTATCTACCCTAAAAAAAATTCCATTTTTACGAGGGATTGCCGCTATTGTGGATGCAAGTGCGAATGGAGCAAAGCATTTAAACTTCGCTTCAGAACGATTTGACGTCCACCCAGAAGATGATGAACAAATTGCAAATAAAAAAGAAGAACAATCAAAATTAACGATGGTATTAGGAGTTGCAGCTGTTGGCGTTTTATCTTTTATATTCGGTAAAGTCATTTTCACAGCAGTTCCTGCACTATTAGCTGAATTAACGAGACCGATTTTCCCATCTCATACTGGGCAAATCATTGTCGAAAGTGTCATTAAGCTCATGCTATTATTGAGCTATATATACTTTATTTCTTTAACCCCACTTATTAAGCGGGTATTTCAGTATCACGGTGCAGAGCATAAGGTAATCAATGCTTACGAGAATAACCTTCCTCTGACTGTAGAAAACGTTCAAAAGCAAACTCGTCTCCATTATAGATGCGGCAGTAGCTTTATTATATTTACAGTCATTATTGGAATGTTCGTTTATTTCCTAGTCCCTACAGATCCTCTTTGGGCACGAGTTATAAACAGAATTTTATTAATTCCAGTTGTACTTGGTATTTCTTTTGAAGTATTGCAATTTACAAATCGATTACGAGACATTCCCGTATTACGCGTACTTGGATATCCTGGATTATGGCTACAACTATTAACAACGAAAGAACCAACAGATGATCAAGTGGAAGTAGCAATTGCATCGTTTGAAGAATTATTACGTTTAGAGAACAAACAATAATTATTTAAAAATGGTGTTCAACTCCTTTCCTCATCGTTAATATACTAATTTCAATATATGTTTTTAGGAGGTGTCCCTTATGAACGGTCGTTCGTTTACTTTCGCTATATTTGTGCTTATTATCGGATTGGCAATATTCGGCCTTGTTTCATCTGTTATTACAAATCCCATGGGTGTATTAAGAAATATCGGGTACATGTTACTTGTTGTCGGTATCTTTTACTTGCTATACAAGATGTTTACAAATTCCAGTGGTTCCGCAAATTCGCAAAGCTCATATAAGCGTGCGGCAAAACAATCGAACCGCAAACATGGGAAACAAAATGTAGCACCCCTAGGCAATTCTTTCTTTAAGTCAAATACTTCTAATGACAAAAGTAAAAAAGGGAATTCTTCCACTTTGAAACGAAAAAGAAAACAGTCTCATTTAACTGTCATTGAAGGCAAAAAAAGCAAAAAGAAAGACCGTGCTTCCTTTTAGGAAATACGGTCTTTTTTTATACTTTGAAGCACTTCTTTTAAACTTTTCTCTCTCATACTTTCAATTCGAAGATGATGATTTTCAAACGGTAAATTCCGTGTCACATCATTAGGTACCACAACGCACGTTAATCCCGCTGCAACTGCTGCTCTCAATCCATTTAATGAGTCTTCAAATACAACAGCTTCAGATGGCTTAATTCCTAATTCTTCTATTGCAACTCGATAAAGAGCTGGATCTGGTTTTACCTTCTCAACATCTTCTCTCGTTTTAATTACTTCAAAATATTCTCGAATTTGTAGCTCTTCTAAAAAATGAATAACCCATTCTCTAGAAGAACTAGAAGCTAGTGCGATTTTTAATCCCATTTCTTTCGCTTCTTCTAAATATTCTTTTACCCCGTCACGAGCTTCTGGTATTCTCATTTTCTCTTTATGTAAAGTTGCCACTTTTTCTTTTAATACACTTTTGTTAAACTTCTCTTTTAATTGATCATTTAGATATGTATAAAGTACCTCATCTGTTGTTCCAATGCATTTCGCAAATTCCTCTAAAGGTAGTTCCCCGCCGTATTCACGAACAGCATCTCTGAAAGAGTGAAACCATATCGTTTCTGTGTCCACAATTAATCCATCAAAATCAAAAATAATTGCTTTCATAATTCTCCCATCCTTTTCGAATTGAAATAAAAAAGGAAACGCCATACGTTCCCCTTAATTACTTTTCTCTTCATTTGCTCTTTGAACACCGCGAAGTGTTTCCACTCGGACTGTATCTTGTTCAAAGTATTGCACTAAATCACCAATGCGATCAATCGCTTCCCAACTTAAATGATGTTCAATTCCTTCTACATCATTGTAAATTTTACTTTCATCCACACCGATAATACGCATAAATTGCTCTAGCAAGTCATGACGATATACGAGACGTTCTCCGATTTTTTTACCTTTTGTTGTTAATACAAGCCCTCTATATTTTTCATAAATTAGATATTCATCTTTGTCTAATTTTTGCACCATTTTTGTTACAGAGGATGGATGTACACTAAGCGCTTCAGCAATATCAGATACGCGGGCGTAACCCTTTTCATCAATCAACAAATAAATTTGTTCAATATAATCTTCCATACTAGGGGTAGGCATCGGTTTCCTCCATCCAAGTTCATTTTGCTTATTCCGTACGAAGCAATCAATAAAATGATACACCAGAAAGAATAACGTGACAAGTTGAAAACGAGCCTAAATATATAAAACAAAAAAGAATCTGTATTTGCATACAGACCCCCCTTAAGTAAAATATTGTATTTCTGCATTAGGAAAAAATTCATTTATATAACCTCTTATCGTTTCTTCCAATACTGCTGCATCATCCTTTTTATATACATATTTTCCGATGCCATATCGTCCCCATTTATACTTCCGCTTCTCTTCATCCATTTCAAGCTTCGTATTTGGATAACGCTCTTGAATAACCTTTTTCGCTGGTTTCGTAAAACGATGCTGAATTAATTCAAACGTTAAATTTGGTATCGTCATATCTTTCAGCGCATTGTACAGTCGCTCAAATAGTTCACGATATCCTTCTTCCCATCCTTCATGCATATAAAGTGGCGCGACTATAAAACCAAGTGGATAACCTGCACCTGCTACTTTACGTGCCGCCTCAATTCGCTCCTCAAATGGCGATGTCCCTGGTTCAAAATTTTTAATTACATATCGTGAATTTATACTAAATCTGAAACGAGTTTTCCCATTATGCTTTGCATCTAATAAATGATCAACGTGCGAATATTTCGTGACGAAACGTAAGCGCCCATATTCACTTTCTCCAATGAATTCAATCGCCCGCTTTAATGCATGTGTTAAATGATCAATCCCAACAATGTCTGATGTACACGCTGCTTCAAATCTTGTTATTTCAGGTGCCCTTTCATCCATATATTGCTTTGCCTTCTCAAATATTTCATCAAGATTGACATACACACGAACGTAAGGCTTACTCCCAAGTGTTGTTTGCAAATAGCAATAATGACAATGTCCCATACACCCTGTTGCGAGCGGAATTGCATATTCAGCTGACGGTTTTGACGTATCAAACTTTAGCGTCTTCCTTACTCCAACGACAAGTGTAGCCTTTGCATTACGATACTTTTGCAAATCATTTTCTCCTGGCAAATTTCTAATTTGATTATGTGATGTCGTTTCACGAATTTCTAATCCCATCTTCGTAAACTTCTCATAAAGCTCTTTTCCAAGCGGATATTCAAGTGCCTTTGGTTCAAAGTAAACGAGTTTTGGCATAAATGGTTTCATGTGCTTCCCTCCCTCTCGTTAGTATGGGAAACGTTGAAAAATTAACACGCATTAAAGTTTTCCACTTCAGTAACTTGCATTGCAAGTTACTGAATGTTATAATTTGGATAACAGCTACCTTGCAACGCAAGTTACCTGAGTAAAAGGTGGTGAAATCATGCACAGCCAAATGTTAAAAGGTGTATTAGAAGGTTGCATCCTATACATCATTTCACAAGAAGAAGTGTACGGATATGAACTGAGCACAAAATTAAATAAACACGGATTTACATTCGTAAGCGAAGGAAGCATCTATCCGTTATTATTACGTATGCAAAAAGAAAAATTGATCGAAGGCACATTAAAAGCTTCCTCACTCGGTCCAAAGCGAAAATATTATCACATAACCGATAAAGGATTAGAGCAGCTTGAAGAATTTAAACAAAGCTGGGGAATGGTTTCAACTACGGTAAATAACTTATTACAGGGGGAGTGATAGGGATGAATGCACAAGACATGATTGAATTGAATAATAAAAAACGTGAGCTTCTAACACCTGAAAATGAAGTTGCTTATAGCGATATGTTAGTTTATCTTCGTTTATCTAACGTGCCAGAGCAACAAATGGAAGAACTGTTACTAGAAATATTAGATCACCTCATCGAAGCACAAGCAGAAAATAAAAACGCTTATGACATCTTTGGAGATAATTTACAATCTTATTGCGATGAACTTATATCAGCTTTACCAACTCAAACAAAGTTAGAAAAAGCCTCTTTAATTGGATTTTCTATTAGCTTACTTCTTGCTATACAGTTTGGCATAAATGCAATTATTTCATTTTTTATGTTTTTCTTTGAAAAAAACAATACATTATCAAGTCCGCCTTTTAGCATCCTTGGAACTACTTTGTCTGTTTCAATAATTATACTAGGTATACTATTTATTTTATATTTATTAAAGCGTTACTCCTTTAATCAGAAAATGAATTGGAAAAGAAGAATTCTATTTGGATTCGCATTTGCTACTCCATTTTGTTCCGCTGTATTCTTAAATATTTATTTCCAAAAGCAACCTTATCTCATTTATCATCTAAACTTTTGGCAAAATGCTTTAATTGCTATCTTATTTTTTATTTTATATAAATTACTATATAAAAAATCAAATTTTTAACAGCCCTTCAAAAGGCTGTTTTTTCTTCTGTCTAATTTTACAAATTGAAAAATTTCATAAAGAAAATAAGAAAAATGCAAAATAATTAAAGTTAATTGTTGACGTGATGCTTTTATTATCGGTATCATAAATCTTCGTGAGCAATTATTTTTCGTTATACGATTTTTTTATTATTACTGAATTTTTGAGAGGAGAAATTAGATGTCAGTTAAGAAGAAAACGCAAGTACGCACCGGCAAAATGGTACGTGAACTAATGTTAGCAGACGAAGATGTAAATGCTTCGCTAATTATGGTATATAGTGAAAACGGTGTAAACGCAGAAATTAAAATCGAGGGCTTAACGCCGAAATGTAACGAAGAATTATTTTTGAGCGGAAACGTGGATTGGAACAAGAGTGTTATTTATAAAATTGTTGATTTCACTGGAAACGCTGAAGTTGGTAAAGTTACATTAACAGCGATGAACAAAAACAATGTTTCTCTAGAAATTGAACGCGTTATGTGGAGTAAAGAAAATAAAGAAGCTGCCGAGCAAGAAGAAACACAGGTAGAAGCAGCACCGAAAAAGGAAGTAGTTGTAGAAGCTCCAAAAGCAATTACGCCTGCTCCTAAGCCTGTTACGCGTGTGGAAACACCTGCTATGGCACCTAAGCCTACTCCGGTACCGACACCGAAGCCAGTAAGCGTAGAAGCAGCTGTAGAACTAGTTACTCCAGCGCCTGTGAAAAAAGCGGTCCCTACTCCAGTTACAAAGCAAGAGACAGCACCGGTTGCTCCTGCAAAACCGAAGCAGCCTGCTTTGACTGAAACAAATTCAAAACTACAAGAAAATTATGTTAAACTCGTGAAAAAGACAATTGAAGTTTGTCAAGATTACGAGCTTGGCATCGACATAGATGATTCTATTGAAAGCTTAAAAGAAGAACTACAAAGCCAAGGTATTAGCGTTACATTTGACAAAGAAATTATGGACGTTGTAAATCGCCTTCGTTCTTTACAAGATAAAGGAATCAAAGTAGAAAAAGTACTTAATTTACTATAAAAAAATAAGAGGTGGCAATTGCCATCTCTTATTTTTTATAATTCCACTCATTACTTTCATACTTTTCTTTCGCTAACGTTTGAACTTCATGTAACTGTTCTTCTGTTAATTCATATGGAACAAGTTCTACATTCAATCCTTTTTCAAAGCCAACTTCAAACGCTTTAATTAACTGTTCTATCGTAAATGTACGGTCTGTTAATTCATTAATTGCTACTGCTTTAGAAGAGAACATACTCTTCATACGTTCCTTCACACGTTCATTTGGGAATAAAAATAGATCATATAGTTCATCTAAATCCATTTCTAATGGAATCGATCCATGCTGTAAAATAACACCTTTTTGACGTGTTTGAGCACTACCAGCAATTTTTCGTCCTTCCACTACAATTTCATACCAAGATGGTGCATCAAAACATACGCCGGAACGTGGATTTTTTAAATTTTCACGATCTGCTTCTGTTTTTGGAACTGCATAATATGCTTCTAACCCTAATGCCTTAAAACCATCTAATAAGCCTTGCGAAATAACACGATACGCTTCTGTAACTGTTTTCGGCATATTCGGATGATCTTCAGACACAATAACACTATACGTTAACTCTTTGTCATGTAGTACACCCCTGCCGCCTGTTTGACGACGAACGAATCCATATTTCTTTTCGTTAACTACATCCATATTAATATCTTTTTCAACACGTTGAAAATACCCAACTGTTAATGTTGGTACCTCCCATTCATAAAAACGAATTGTTGGTGGCATTTTCTTTTCACTTTGCCAATTTAATAAACATTCATCTAACGCCATATTAAATGCCGGTGAACATTGACCAGAGTTAATATAACACCATTTTTCTTTTCCCATCCTGCACCTCATATAACCAATTATTTTTCACATTCTCTAGTCTACCAAATTCGACAAAATTTGTGAAAGAATACGAAATTTCTTCTTATATGCAAATGAATCTGTTGCATAAATACATAAGGGCATTATAATATTGAAAGTAGGATAAGAAAAAAGGGAGCGATAGAATCGTGTCAACAACTTGGATTATTTTATTAGCCGTAATCGTAGCATTTATCGGCTACACTGTATGGATGTACTTCTATCAGAAAAAATTAATTAAAACTCTTACAGAAGAAGAATTTCGCGCTGGCTACCGTAAAGCACAGCTTATCGATATTCGTGAAGCAGACGAATATAACGCAGGGCATATTTTAGGTGCACGTAACATTCCGTTATCACAAATTCGCCTTCGCCATAAAGAACTTCGTCAAGATCAACCTGTTTACTTATATTGCCAAAGCGGATTCCGTACAGGTCGTGCAGCGCAATACTTAAAAAAACAAGGCTACAAAGATTTCTACCAATTACAAGGCGGATTTAAATCTTGGACAGGCAAAATTAAAAAGAAATAATAACATACAAAAAACTAGCTGAATAAATCAGCTAGTTTTTTCATTTCATCTTATTCGCAATGTATAATAAATTCTGCTTGATTACCTTTTCATCGTTCTCTTCTACATTCCGATACAGCAGTTGATATTCAATTCCTTTCTCTTTCCATATAAGCGTAGCAAATTCGTCACCACGTTCATAATCATCTTTATTTTTAAAATAAGCAGACGTTCCATTATTCAGTTTCATTTGTTCTTGAAATCGCTTCTCTTCCACAAGATCTGGAAAACTATAAGGAAAGTTCGCGACATTTAACTCAATATACTCATTTCTACCTGGTTCTTTCTGTTTATATTTAATCGTTAAGACAGTGTTCTTTTTCCCAAGCGTTCTTACTTCCCCCTTCACATCACTTGTAATATCGTACGGTAAAAACGTTGGAACTTTAAACTTCACCGGAAAATATTTTGGAAGTTCCTTTAGCGGAATAGGATCCGTAACACGATCCATAGCTCCTCCCGTTGTTCCCACAAAGTGTTTTTCTTCTTGCATCGTTTGCTGAAACGAACACGAACTAAGCACGAAACTAGAAAACACGAAACAAATGATTCTTTTTTTCAATTTGTTTCCGCCCTTTCATATCGCTCTCTTAACGAACGAAGCGTTGATATTCTCTTCATATTCGCTTTGTCACCAAACTCCACCTTTGAAAACTTTCCACGTTATTCTCACACATTTTGACAACACTTTTTGCAAACAAAAAAGACCCCTATCATTCTTACGCCCAAGTGAAAAGGTTACGCGAATAAAAAGAAGTCTTATTAATACCATAGTTTGTGAAAAGCTTTTCAGGTCAAGATTTTTTCTTCCTTATTATTTTCCCTTTATAATAAGGGAAAGAGGTGATACATATGGCCAATATAAAACAAATTGCTAAAACTGCTGGTGTATCGATATCAACTGTTTCTCGTGTCCTGAATAATCACCCTTACGTAAAAGAAGAAAAGCGTAAGCGTGTTCTAGATGCTGTTGAAGAATTAAACTACGCAAAAAATATAAATGCTGTCCATTTAATAAGAGGGAAAACATATACAATTGGCGTTATGCTTCCTTTCATTAACCTCCCCTACTTCAGTACGATTATTGAAGGAATCGGAAACGAAGCGTTATTAGCTGGGTATCATATTAATTTATGTCAAACGAATTACGATAGCATTGAAGAAATTCGTGTTCTTGAAATGATGAAAATGAAACAATTTGATGGGATGATTATTTGCTCCCGAACGAGCTCTTGGGAACAAATCGAACCTTTTGCAAAATTTGCCCCTATTATTTCATGTGAAAAAATGAAGCATCCCCTCATTTCATCCATCTACGTAGATCATTATGAAGGTTTCCGTCTTGGTACTGCCTATTTACTAAGTAGAGGCCATGAAAAAATCGGAATTTGTTTAGCAAGAAAAACAAGTGTAAATTCCATGGAGCGCGAAAAAGCGTTCGCCGATACACTTCGTAACGAAGGGAAAACGTTGCATCCTGAATGGATTTTCCACCAATGCTATACAATGCAGGACGGAGCACAAATACTCCATCGTATTTTAAATATGAAAAATCGTCCAACTGCTATTTTCACAGCGAACGATCAAGTTGCAGCTGGTTTATTAACAGAGGCTCGAAAACATGGTATTCGAGTACCTGAAGACCTTGCTATCCTTGGATTTGATAATCATGAAATTTCAAAGGCATTAGAAATTTCCACAATTGAACATCCCGGTCTCGCAATGGGCTCACATGCTTTTTCTTTATTCCATAAGCAGATCCAAAGCGAGCAAATTGTCGGCAGTGCAAAAGAACTTTCATTCCATTTAATTGAGCGAGAGACTGTCTAAAAAGAGCGTTACTTATAACGCTCTTTCTCAGATCTTCACCTATTGACATTATATTTCCCATCTCATATAATGAACCTAACGAACGGTAGGTAGGGGATGAAAATGACAGCAAACCGCATTAAAGCTGTAGCACTTTCTCATTTCGCACGCTACGGCTATGAAGGAACTTCATTGGCAAATATTGCTCAAGAAGTTGGGATTAAAAAACCATCGATTTACGCACACTTTAAAGGAAAAGAAGAGCTATATTTCATATGCTTAGAATCTGCTCTTCAAAAAGATTTGCAGAGCTTCACAGGCGATATCGAAAGCTTTTCCAATTCGTCCACTGAAGAATTGCTTTTAAAATTATTAAAAGGGTATGCAAAACGATTTGGTGAAAGTGAAGACTCAATGTTTTGGTTACGAACTTCTTATTTTCCGCCTGATGCATTTCGCGAACAAATTATTAATAAAGCAAATGTACACATTGAAAACGTCGGAAAACTTTTATTCCCTGTATTTAAAAGAGCAAGCGAACAAGATGAGCTGCATAACATTGAAGTAAAAGACGCCTTAGAGGCTTTTCTATGCTTACTCGACGGTCTTATGGTTGAACTATTATACGCAGGTTTAAATCGTTTTGAGACACGTTTAGACGCTTCTTGGAAAGTATTTTGGCGCGGACTTTCAAACTGACGGATTGCTCCTTTGCAATGCGTCGTTTTTAAGCCCTTTACCTAACGACTGGTAGGAAGGAGAAATGACATATGGCTTGGATTTATGTAATCATCGCTGGTATTATTGAAATATTTTGGGTGATTGGACTAAAAAAAGCAGAGGCACCACTTGAATGGGCTGGTGTTGCTCTATTAATTACAATTAGTTTCGTCTTATTATTTAGAGCTTATAAAGATTTACCTGTCGGCACTGTATACGCAGTCTTTACAGGAATCGGAGCTGGTGGAATCGTTCTTACAGAGATTTTCATCTTCGGAGAACCTTTCTCTATCGTAAAAGTTTTATTAATCGGTTTAATCTTCTTCGGAGTAATTGGTTTAAAACGAGTAACAGAAGAAAAAGAAGCGAAGGAGGCCGCATAAAATGGCTTGGGTATTTTTAATTCTAGCTGGTATTTGTGAAATTATTGGTGTACTCTTTATGAAAGTAGCCACTGAAAAGAAAGGCTGGGCACCAAAAGTTATTTTAATCGCTAACTTCGGCGTAAGCTTCTTCTTCTTATCTCTTGCGATGAACACATTACCGATGGGAACTGCTTACGCAATTTGGACTGGAATCGGAACTGCCGGAAGTGCACTTCTAGGCATTCTCATTTTCCGAGAATCAGCGGATTGGCGTCGTCTTGCTTTCTTAAGCTGTATTCTATGCGGCGCTGTTGGCTTAAAACTATTAAGCTAACGAGAGGTGAATGTCATGTGGAAAGAACAAGGAAAGAAAATATTAGCATGGATCACACTTGGTATCGTCATTCTATTACAAATAAGTTTTCATATAATAGAATCATTGTTTCATAAAGTATTATCCATTCTCACATTCCTTCCTAACATGACAATTGAAATGATATCAATTGTTTGGTCCATTATCGCCTCCATTGCAATCGTCATTATATGGAGTATCGCCAAACTATGGAATAAGTTATTAAAAAAGGACAGTACTTCTGAAAAAGAGTAACTGTCCTTTTTTATATTCATTCAGACTTTCTGTAGAAGTTAGATGTGATAAGACAAAACAGACCAACTATGGCAATACTTATACCAACCCTTTTAGTAAACTTGGAAATAACGGTGGTATATCCGAGTAAACATTTGCTAATATGAGACCGATTGAAAATAAAAATATTCCTATTCTATATAACCATTTTCTTTTGTTCATCATTCTCCCCTCCTAACATTTTTCATACACTCCTTTCTTTTGGACATACTACCTAAAAAAAGGAGTGAATAATATGCAAAATTCTATACATAAGCAAATCCTATTTTTATTTTTCCTATTTCTTATTCTCATCATCGTTTTCAGCTTTATATTACATACTCCGAAAGATGTGCCAAATAGCGTTTCTTTTTATAAACTACTGCTCTCGTATTGTCGTTATTGAAGAAGGTGCCTTTTTGAAATTTCCCCAAGAAAAAAAGACCAACATTTTCCTGTTGGTCTTTCGTATATGTATCACTTTTCAAAGCGATCTAACATCTCGTCTCTCATTCCGAAACTTACTACTGCAATTCCTATATACATAAACAGAAGGAATGCCGGATGAACTGTGTTGTACCAGCTGCTGTCAACAATTAAGTAAATCGTTAATGCCACAACAAGAACAAACGCTAAGATAAACATATAAAAGTGTCTTGTACTACCCATGATAAACTCCTCTCTTCTCACTTCACCATTCAACAGTTTATTTTATCGAATAATTCGATATGACTCAAGGTTAACTTTCTGTTATGTAATCAAGTTCTACCTTTACAATGTCCTCACATGCTATTGAAATGATTGTTCCTTGTTTATCAATCGCCGTCACTTCTCTATTATCCATTACACGATTTGCTACTCTTTCTAACACTTTTCCTTGGTCTCGATAGCAAAATTCTTTTACATCTTTAATTGTTTCTCCATTTTCTAAATGGTATACCATTCTATAACATCGATATCCCACACTTTCACCCCCGTCTTGTTCGTTTTTTCACATATACATAAAAATGAGTAATCTTTGCCTCATCACATCTTCTTAATTTCAATAAAATTCTAACAAAAATAAATACTTTTATCAAACCGACTTTTTCAACAAAACTACCTATAAAACTACACCTTTACACCATTAGGAAACAAAAAATATATTTTTTTAACATTTTCTTCACTATTTCTGCATAAAGTGAAACTTTAATCAGTGGGGATTTTTGTTCATCCCCACTGATTATTAGTTGAACCAATCGGGCATTTACGGACAGTTTATCTCCCACCTGACTTCTTTGCACCAGCTAAGTTTTGAGTTGGAAGTTTACAGTCCGTTAATGCGGGACAAATTATCCATACAAAAAAAGAACCCGCCTCAGCGAGTTCTTCTTTTGTTATTCTAATCAAACTTGTACAGGAGCTGGCTTTGCATAACGTAAAACTGGTTTACGTGCAGCCATCGTTTCGTCTAAACGTTTAATGACTGTCGTATGCGGTGCTTCTTGTACAACTTCTGGATTTTCTTCTACTTCTTTAGCGATTTGAATCATCTTATCAATGAAACCATCTAATGTTTCTTTTGATTCTGTTTCTGTCGGCTCAATCATAATACATTCTTCCACATTTAATGGGAAGTAAATTGTTGGTGGATGGTAACCAAAATCAAGCAGACGTTTTGCAATATCTAATGTACGTACACCAAGTTTCTTTTGACGACGACCTGATAATACAAATTCATGCTTACAATGTCTATCGAATGGAAGATCATAGAATGGCGCTAATCTTCTCATCATATAGTTCGCATTTAATACAGCATACTCCGTTACTGCACGCAAACCATCTGGACCCATAGAGCGAATATACGTGTATGCACGAACGTTAATTCCGAAGTTACCATAGAATGGTTTCACACGACCAATTGCTTCTGGGCGGTCGTAGTTGAAGTGATAACCACTTTCCGTTTTCTCTAAAATCGGTTTTGGTAAGTACGGAATTAAATCAGCTTTCACACCTACTGGACCAGAACCTGGGCCACCACCGCCGTGAGGACCTGTAAATGTTTTATGAAGGTTTAAATGCACAACGTCAAATCCCATATCTCCTGGGCGTGCTTGGCTTAATACCGCATTTAAGTTTGCACCATCATAGTATAATTTACCGCCTGCATTATGGACGATTTCTGCCATTTCTAAAATATTTTCTTCGAATAGACCTAATGTATTAGGATTTGTTAACATAAGTGCTGCTGTTTCTTCGTTTACAACACGTTTTAAGTCTTCTAAGTCAACAAGGCCATTTTCATTTGATTTTACTGTAATTGTTTCAAAACCAGCTACAGTTGCAGATGCTGGGTTCGTTCCGTGAGCAGAGTCAGGTACAATTACTTTCGTACGGTTAAAGTCACCATTCGCTTCATGGTATGCACGAATTAACATTAAACCTGTCCATTCTCCGTGTGCACCAGCTGCTGGTTGTAAAGTAACAGTATCCATACCTGTAATTTCAATTAAATGCTCTTGTAAGTCGTACATTAATTCCATTGCACCTTGTACTGTCTTTTCATCTTGCAGTGGATGAATATTTGCAAATCCTGCGAAACGAGCTACACTCTCATTAATTTTCGGATTATATTTCATCGTACAAGATCCAAGTGGATAGAATCCAGAATCAACACCGTGGTTACGGTTTGAAAGTGCTGTATAGTGGCGCATAATATCAAGTTCAGATACTTCTGGTAGCTCTGCATCTTCTACTCGAATATAATCGCTCTCAAACACATCTTCTAGTTTCACTTCTTCTACATCTAATTTGGGTAAGCTATATCCTATGCGTCCTTCTTTACTCACTTCAAAGATAAGTGCTTGGTCTTGGTTCTTCATTGGATAGCCCCCATTTCGTTTACAAGTGTGTCAATTTCCTCTTTTGTACGAAGCTCAGTTACTGCTACAAGCATATGGTTTTCATGCTCTTTATAATCACGTCCTAGATCGTAACCACCGATCATATTCTTTTGTAATAATGCATCGTTTACTTCTTTCACTGGACGTTTGCAATCTACAACAAACTCATTGAAGAATGGTCCAGCAAATGTTACTGTGAAGCCTTTCGCTTCAAATTGACGTTTTGCATACTGTGCTTTAGAAATGTTTTGACGTGCCATTTCTTTCACACCTTGTTTGCCAAGTGCCGTCATTGCAACAGAAGCTGCTAATGCATTTAACGCTTGGTTTGAACAAATGTTAGATGTCGCTTTATCACGACGAATATGCTGTTCACGTGCTTGTAACGTTAATACAAATCCACGTTTACCATCTGAATCTACAGTTTGTCCAACAAGACGTCCTGGAATTTTACGCATAAATGCTTTCGTTGTTGCAAAGTAACCACAGTGCGGTCCACCAAACTGCGTTGGAATACCGAATGGTTGTGCATCACCGATTACAATATCAGCACCAAATTTCCCTGGTGGTGTTAATGCGCCTAATGATAATGGATTTGAAGAAACGATAAATAATGATTTTTGTTGATGAACGATTTTTTCAATATCAGCTAATTTTTCAACTTGTCCGAAGAAGTTTGGATATTGAACGATTACACAAGCAACTGTATCATCTACTTCACTTTGTAATACGTCTAAATCTGTTACACCATCTTTATGATTAATTTCAACAACTTCAAGATTTTGACCTTTTGCATACGTTTCAAGTACTGCTCTTGATTCTGGATGAACCGCGCTAGATACAAGAATTTTCTTTTTGCGAGTATGGCCAGCTGCTAACATTGCCGCTTCAGCTAAAGCTGTACCCCCGTCATACATAGAAGAGTTTGCTACATCCATTCCTGTTAATTCACAAATCATTGTTTGGAATTCAAAGATTGCTTGTAATTCCCCTTGTGAAATTTCCGGTTGGTATGGTGTATAAGCTGTATAAAATTCTGAGCGAGAAATAACATGATCTACAATTACTGGAGCATAATGATCGTATACGCCTGCTCCTAAGAAAGAAGCGTATTCTTTTAAGTTAGCATTTTTATTAGCCATTTGAGATAGCTCTTTTAAAAGCTCTGGCTCTGATTTTGCTTCTTTAATTTTTAAATCCCCTTTAAAACGAACACTCTCTGGAATATCAGAGAATAATTCATCGATCGTTTGAACGCCGATCGTTTGTAACATTTCTTTTTTGTCTTCTTCTGTCATTGGAAGATAACGATGCAACATGAAATCTACCCCTCTCCCCGTTACTTTGAACGTTTGTAAAATGGTGTTGGAACAACTACTGCTTTGACGCGTTTATTACGAATTTCAATTTCTACTTCTGTATCAACTGCTGCGTATTTTACATCAATTAGTGCTAAACCAATGCTTTTCTTTAACGTTGGAGATTGTGTACCACTTGTTACTTCCCCAATTTTTTCTTCACCAATAAATACAGGGTAATGCGTACGAGGAATTCCACGTTCGATTACTTCGATGCCGACTAATTTACGAGGCGCACCGTTTTCTTTTTGCTCTTTTAACGTTGCTTTTCCAAAGAAGTCTGCTTCTTTATTTGTTTTTACCGCAAAGCCAATTCCAGCCTCAATCGGTGTAATATCTTTTGATAATTCTTGTCCATAAAGTGGTAATGTTGCTTCGAATCGAAGTGTATCACGAGCACCTAAACCACATGCTTTTAAGCCCTCTTCTGCTCCAACTTCAAGAAGTTTCTCCCAAAGTTTTGCAGCATCTTCACTCTTACAGTAAATTTCGAATCCATCTTCACCTGTGTAACCTGTACGAGATACAAGTGCTGGAATTCCATCTACAAGAATATCGTTTTTAAATTTAAAGAACTTAATTTCTTTCAAATCTTCTGACACAACTTTTTGTAAAATGCCTTCTGCTTTTGGTCCTTGAATTGCAAGCTGTGCAACTTCACTAGAAACATTGACTACTGTCGCATCGCCAATTACATGACTTGCTAACCATTCGTAATCTTTCTCGATATTTGATGCATTGATTACTAATAAATAGTCTTCTTCACCACGTTTGTAGATTAATAAATCATCTACTGTACCACCATTTTCGTAGCACATAGCTGTATATTGTGCGCCCCCTACCTTTAAGGTAGATACGTCATTTGTAACAACACGTTGTAAAAATGCTAAACTATCTACACCTTTTACTTCAACTTCTCCCATATGAGACACATCGAACAAACCTGCAGCTGTACGTACAGCTTCGTGTTCTTCTTTAATGCTTGAAAATTGAACTGGTAATTCCCAACCACCGAAGTCGATTGTTTTCCCACCATACTTCGCGTATACATCAAATAACGGTGTACGTTGTAATGTAATCATGCTCTCTCCCCCTTATGCTTTGACAAATCAATAAAAGTTGCTTCCCTTTTCTAAACATTTTCATTCTGAAAAGATAGGATATACGGAATCTCATTATATTTTTTTATGAAAGCGTAAATAAAAAATCACTTTCTTGGATAAAATACGAAAGATTCCACACATTTCACACCATTATCCTAACATCATTCGCTATATTTCATCAATATTCTAGCATAAAAAATAATTTAGAATTTTTTATGTTAAAACACAATAAATACAGCTTTTGAGATTTAATACTTTATTATTGTCTATCATATAGCCTTTAATAACGATAATTATGCCTTCTTTTAAGGTAAATCATCATACATTAAAAAATAATTACTTTAGTTTATAAAAGGTGGGAGAGTTGTAATGAATGTCGATATTTCCGTAGATCGGACGTGGCAAAACAATTTTTTAAATAGAATTGACGAAGATGGTCCTTGGACAAACTGGGATTTATATCACTTAGCTTATGAAACAGAAAAATCGTTACTTGTTCCTACTTTTGATGGACTACAAGCACCGAAACATTTATCCCATTTCACACCGCTTCCGCATCAATTAGAAGTCGCTCAAAATGTGATTGAACAAATGAATGGTAAAGCGATTCTAGCAGATGAAGTAGGCCTTGGAAAAACAATCGAAGCTGGACTTATTTTGAAAGAATACATGGTCCGCGGGCTCGTGAAAAAGGTACTTATACTTGTCCCAGCTTCTCTCGTATCACAATGGGCATACGAGCTGAATACAAAGTTTTTCATTCCCGCTGTAGCACAAAAGAAAAGCTACTCATGGGAACAAGCTGACGTAATCGTATCATCAATTGATACTGCGAAACGTTCACCACATCGCGATATCGTGTTGAACTTAGAATATGACCTTATTATTATCGATGAAGCACATAAACTGAAAAATAATAAAACAAAAAACTATGAATTTGCACAACGATTAAAAAAGAAGTTTTGTTTATTACTAACCGCTACTCCTGTTCAAAATAAGATTGATGAAATTTTTAACCTTGTTTCTTTATTAAAACCAGGACATTTAGGCAATCAATCCAACTTTGAAGAATATTACGCTTCCAAAAATCGCTCAGCCGAATCAGATGAAGACTTAAAAGCTCTCATTAATAAAGTAATGGTGCGAAATAGACGACATAATACCGGTATCGATTGGCCGAAGAGACATGTACGTACAATTTTTGTTGAGTTTAATGAACAAGAACAAGCTCTATATAATGATATCGAAAATTGGCGAGGACAAGACGCCTTCACATCTGCTTTCTCATCGTTAACGTTAAAACGGGAAGCGTGTAGTAGTCGTGAGGCTGTTTACTATTCATTGAAAAAGCATGTAGAAAAAAGACAGAAAGAAAATGAACATTATATAAAAGATCCACATATCGATGTGCTAATGGACAAAATTAATCATATTCCTTTCAACTCGAAAGCAACTAAAGCTCTAGAGCTTATAAAAGAAATTGACGATAAAGTCGTCATTTTCACGGAATACCGAGCATCACAGATGTACTTACAATGGTTTTTACAACAACACGGTATTTCTTCTGTCCCATTCCGCGGCGGATTTAAACGCGGGAAAAAAGATTGGATGAAGGAACTTTTCCAAAATCGTGCCCAAGTGTTAATTGCAACGGAAGCTGGCGGAGAAGGCATTAACTTACAGTTTTGTAGCCATATGATCAATTATGATTTGCCATGGAATCCAATGCGTCTTGAGCAAAGAATCGGACGTATTCACCGTCTCGGTCAAAAGAATGATGTTCATATTTATAACTTAGCTACAAAGCATACTGTTGAAGAACATATTCTGAAACTGTTATATGAAAAAATCAACTTATTCGAGCGTGTTATCGGTGAACTCGATGAAATTTTAACGAGAATTAATATGAAAAACATCGACGCGCACATTCAAGAAATTTTCGCGCAATCAAAAAGCGAAGGTGAAATTAGAATTAAGATGGAAAACTTAACATCTATAATCGACTTTGCGAAACGAAATGAAGCTGAGGTGCAAGGCTATGCAGCAACATGAAATTCATAATTACTTATACAATTTCTTTGAGGCGAATAACTGTGAAATTTTAGAACGTTCTCCTCATTTATTAGATGTACAGTTAACAATTGAGATGGATAAATTATTAATGAATCGCCCTTTTTATTGGCACTATCTTGAGAAAACAGGAGGCGTACCGAATCCGATGCGCCTTACTCTTATTACAAATCCAGAAAATGAAGAAAATGATGGTGAGCTTATTCACTACGGTTCACCACGTCTACATCAAATTTTCCAAACGACAAAAGAATTAGGCTCTTACATACGTTTATATGAGGATGTAAGACATAATGGGGCAACACATACACCGCTCCACCCTTGGCTCGGTATTAATATAAAAGTTTCCTATCAATGTGATCGAAAAAAAGACATCCTTCACTCGATTGGCATTCATCTCATTTCTGGAACAATGATGGCAAACTTTCATGAAACATTAACAAACATTAAACTTACACCAAAAATACCTGATTTTTGTTTTACGCTCTCGCCCATCATTAAACCTCAAAGTGGTTTACAACGTATAGAAGACGCTTTAAAAAATATAATTGCAGAAGATGACCATACATGGGCAAAAGAAGCAAGAGTGCGTTGGAATCATGATTTAGACCTTTTAAACCGTTTTTATGAAGAAAGTGACGAACTTCCTGAGAGCTATGAAATTGAAAAACAAGCTCTGCAAGAACAGTATGAACCACGTATTACAGTGCAAATTATTAACGGTGGACTCTTTTATGTTACCGCGAATCATTTTCTATCAAAATAAAGCTCCTTCTGCTTTAGAAGGAGCTTTATTTCGAGTTACTCTCTATCCTCATTACGCTCTTGTTGTTTTTGCTTTGCCATGCGTTTTTGATACGCACGATCCTTCGCGCTCACATGATTTGCATCAGTTGGAAGATTTTCTTTCGAACGTCCAATTCCATTGCTCATCTTTCCCACTCCTTTTTACGTTTTTCAGAATACATGTTTATTTTCAGCTAGAGTTACAATCCTTATACAAAAAAATAAGAGCAGCCATTGGCCACTCTTACTCGCTCACATATTTTTGAAACATATCATGGATGCCTTTATTTACTAGGTTCGAGATCTGCTCGTCAGATTTATTCGGATAACGATCACGCAATCTGATAGATGCCTTCACCATTAAATTTTCTAATACAGAACGGCCACCTTCTCCATAAATAATTTCAGCATATTTAACAAGCCTTCCATCCTCTACTGTTGCTGGATTATGATTGAAGAAAAATTTACTCATTGTCTCCACCTCTCTCTTTTGATAACGTTTACATTTATATAGATTATTTATGTTATTTATTTCACAATATTGTATGCATGTATATTTAATTAGTTTCATTATAAAGCAACATATCGATAGTAAATATGTGATTTTCCGTCCATTTTGTGAACAAATTAAAAATGAAAGCGTTTCCTTTATTATATACTAAAAAAACTTACTACGCTAGGGGCAATTTTTTCAATCTACTAACCCCTCGAAAATTGATATATTTTTTCTTTTCCCATTAAACCTTATACAATTTTCAGAAATTATATTATAAAATATATGTATGACTTAAGGAGGCTTTGTATGAATCAAAATAAAAAAGCTATATTAGATCTTGTCTTTTATCTCGTAATCCCATTCCTCATTTGGAAATTTGCAAAACCTTATATCGATCCTTATTACGCGATGTTACTTTCCTCTGTTCCGGGGATTATTTATACACTGTATACCTTTAAAAAAGAAAAACAGTTTAACGTGACAGGGTTCTTTATTTTAATTACACTCATTTCTAATACAACGGTAGATTTATTATCTGGTTCAGCTGAACGAATGTTGTGGAATGATGCATATTATCACATCGTACTCGGTATTATCGTCATCTGTACAATTTTCATAAAAAAACCACTCATGTTATATTTCGCTGCGGATATTGCAGCGCTGCAAGGCCATGACCGCGATAAAAGTCGTGAACTGTATCGTGATAGTCGTATATATCCAGCACTGCAATATTTAACGTTATTTTTCGGGCTGCAATTTATATTAAAAAGCTTTTTAAAAATTTATTTCATCTCTGTTTTTGGTGTAGATGGCTATGGTGAAATGAGAGCGATTATGACCGCTGTAGGCGGGGGCATTTCTATTTGTATCGGAATAGGATTTGTATGGGTGAACAATAAAATACATGCCGTTACTGAGGAAAAAGAGTCTGTACAATAGAAAAAAAACTAGTTCCTTATTGGAGGCCACAGAAAAACATATGTGTAACGAATAGAGATGACTTTCCGTTCAAGTTTGAACAGAAAGTCATCTCTTTCTTATTATTTTTTATTCTTTTTCTTTCATTATAAAAATAGTCTTATTTGGCAAAATTCCTTTTTTGAAGCTTTTTTCATACCCTATAAATTCTCCATTCTATTTCCATGTTACGATATATTCTTTTTTCATCAGAAAATAGAATTTTTGCAATTCCGTCTTGTAAATTTACCCTATCATCCACTATGTGCTTCGCAAATTTTTTCTATTGGAGGCACTTTTTTATAACCATCAACACATTTTCCTTTTCCACTATTTACAAATTGTAACGTTTAATAATTATTTAAAATTATAACAGATTAATTATTTATTTTAATAATTTATTATAACGATTTTTCATTTTTCATTTTTATTTATATGTGATATTACTTTCAAAATTTTTATGAATCTTTCCATTTTCTATATACCACATTCCGCCGTAGGGTAGACTACCACGCATTCCTTCAAGAATAGATAGTCCATCAATTGACTCTCCTGCAAATTTTAACATGTGAGGGGTGGCTAATGATGAGAAACTAAAGGTTCTTTGTGCATTCCAATTTGTATCTTTATATAATCGACGACACATTTGAATCCAGCCTAACAAAGTCCCTGTAACAATCCATGCATCAGGTTCCCCATTTGTGAAACGTATTGCTGGACGTAACCATGAAGCAGCCTCTTCAGGCCAGTCTACTATATTTAGTACATAGCCTCCCTTTCCTTCGCTTCCTCCTTTTGTTTCCCATAATTCAGCTATAGCATAGGCTATCTCTTTCGAGACATTATCTCTCCCATGACCAATTGTAATGGATTCAATTGGTGGATGGACGGAGGTAAGTAAATTCATCAACGTACCCATTTCTATTTCTTTTTGTGGAATTAGAGATTTCAATTGTTTTAAAATTGATTTTTCTGTATTCTCAATCAAAGGAGAAAAAGAGTAACGTTTTATCTTAGACATTCTTATCATTCCTTTTTTTTAGTGTTTTTCCACTGCGCATATTTTTCTGGTAAACAAACTGCGCATGGACGATATCCAGCTGCAATTGCTGTTTTTTCATCAGAAAAAAATACTCGGTATTTTATATATCCTCCCTGCGCAATTGCACGTAACGCTGAGGGGCAATCTAGTTTTCCATATAACTTGCCTCGGCGGTATCCCCCTAGAGTCCCAGGTATATCACTAGTATAAATATCTCTATTTGAATCCATAAGAATATATATTTTTTTCTTGCACATGTAACAAACCACTCTTCTAATTTAATGTTTTTTGTATTTTTCGTAAAAATTCCACTACTTATTATTCCGTTCCAGATCTAACAGCGCCTCCTTCATTGTTCCCCTCCTCTATACCTTGTTAATGAACCATTTGTTCCGACTACATGGTGACCAGTACTGGATTTTCTCCAATGGCGCGAACGGTATAAGGTTTTTTAATACGGTTTGCTATGTCTGTATATGAGTATGTTTTCCCATAACGTATTTTATTTTGGACATTCGATTAATTCCTCGGCATATAGCTTTAACTTTTCATCTTTTTGAATTAGAACATCATTTAGAAGTCTCGTTTCAATCCAATTTGTAAGCTTATACAAAGATTCATTAAGTGAGCCAACATAACTCTCTTTTAGTAGTGGCAATATACATACTCCATTTGGAATACGTGACTTACAGGATGAAAGACAAATAAGCTTTGTTGTTTTTATTGCGTAATAAAATTCCCCATTGTATGATGCATCATTTTGTATGATAGCCCACCATCTCTCATCAGTTAAATTGATTTCGTCTATTGCATTTACAACTGTTGGCTTATTTTGTTTTCTCATGTAATCACCTCCATGGAAAACTAGTATAAACCCAGAATTCATCATTTGTACGGATTTGGGAATATAAGAGCAAGATTACAAAATCAAATAAAAGAAATTTATGATAAAAATATATTAGAGTTATGTATGAAAAAACAGGAGGAATTTGATGAAAAAGTATATTAACAATACTGAATGGGATGCTCCATATTTTATAGGTGATATAACTAGTAAAATATATTGCTTTCCATGGTGTGAAAATGTACAAAAAGAACAAAATATCACAGTATTCAAATCTAGAAAAGAGGTTATGCATTCTGGCTATCTCCCTTGTAAAAATTGTTGTTCCATTCTCCCACATGGTTCTTGGCAAGATTTTGAGCAAGAGATAAAATTATTCGTGCCTAAGGAATTTGCTTTCAAAGAGAACTTACAATACCTACAACGTTCTCCAAATGAATGTATGTATGACATTAAAGATGATAAGATCTATCGTATATTATCTATAGAACAAGAAAAACCATTAATTGAAATTAGCGCGGACGAAGAAGATAATCTTGTTATACGCTTTATAAATAATACAGTTATACAACCAAAATGGATTCGTGCGACGGTTGCTAGTTTTGTACGTGAATGGTTTGATTTAGACACTAATCTATCTCCCTTTTATGTTTTAGCTGAAAAAGATAAATTATTAAATACGCCTATCAAAGAGCACTATGGCTTACGTAATATGGGAATTCCCGATTTATTTGAAGCCTTATGTTGGGGAATTCTTGGACAGCAAATCACCCTCACCTATGCGTATACATTGAAAAGACGTTTAGTAGAAAATTTTGGTGAACATGTGGAATGGAATGGAAATAAATATTTGATTTTCCCACTGCCACAAAAGATTGCTAAATTGACTGTCGAAGATTTACTTCCATTAAAAATGACCATAAAGAAATGTGAGTATTTGATTGGTGTTGCACAACTTATGGTAGACGGAAAATTAACAAAACAATCCTTGTTACATACTAATGACCATAAAAAAGCTGAAAAACTTTTAGTTAGAATTCGTGGTACTGGTCCATGGACAGCGAATTACGTTCTAATGCGATGCTTGCGGTTTCCTACTGCTTTTCCAATCGATGATGTCGGTTTGCATAATGTAATTAAGCTACTCACAGGATCTGAAACAAAACCAACAAAAAAAGAAATTAAAGAATATGCTACCACTTGGACAAATTGGGAATCCTATGCAACGTTTTATTTATGGAGAACCCTATATTGATATATCATTTTCTACCATAGTTAAATATCAGGAGGATACGGATGAAAAATACAATTAGAACACAAATTTTTGAACTTATCGATCCAGAATATCAAAAATTTTCAGCAGCACTCATACCTAATATTGATAATGTTTTGGGTGTTCGACTACCCGAATTACGTAAAATAGCAAAGAAGATTGCAAAGGATGATTGGCGTACTTATCTAAAAACAGCCGAAGATGAATATTTTGAGGAAATTATGTTACAAGGTATGGTTATTGGCTATGTTAAAACGGATATTAATGACCAATTATCTTATGTAGCTTCTTTCATACCCAAAATAGATAATTGGTCAGTTTGCGATAGTTTCTGCATAGGACTTGAATTTACCAAAGAACATAGAGAGGCTGTATGGGAATTTTTACAGTCTTATCTTTCATCAAAAAATGAATATGAAGTTCGATTTGGCGTAGTTATGCTTTTAGACTTTTATATTGAAAATGGATATATTAGTAAAGTTCTAACTCTACTCGATAACACAAAACATAATGGTTTTTACGCAAAAATGGCTATTGCTTGGGCGGTGTCTATCTGCTATATAAAGTTCCCCGATTTAACATTGGACTATTTAAAACATAATACTCTCGATGATTTCACTTATAATAAAGCTTTGCAAAAAATTACAGAATCTTATCGTGTAGATAAAGAAACGAAAGCTCTCATTCGTAGTATGAAACGGAAACAATTTAAATAAATTAAAAATAATGACTGCAAAAAAACACAGAAAAAGCATTTTTCCTGTGTTTTTTATTTTCTTTTTATTCTGTTTTCTTGCAATGGACAAAAGAAGGTTTCCATTCTGACAAGTCTTGATAAACAAACGTTATATTGTCACATATTTTATCTGCGACTTCATACATATGTTCTATATCATTAGCCGTAAATAATATAGATCCTTTGCGTTGAGTGCTATCCACAATAGCTGGTATGATATCGCCCTCTTTTACTAATAGATCAATTAATACAACCTCGGACATGTTAGCTAACTCTTTATACTTGATTTCTTTTAAGCAACCTGGTTTTGGAATCAAGCTTAAAGACATGGCTTGACATTTTGAAGGTACACATCTAAATTCATCTATAGTCTCAGTAGCTAACGTATCAAAATAGTATCCAAATTGAGATATGCCCGTTGTTAGCTCCACCATTTTCCAAATATTTCCGCCACCTATTCTAACTTGAGACTCTATGATTCTTGGTTTATTGTGTTTGTCTATCTTTATTTCTGTATGAGTAATGCCGTTTTCCATTTGCATGTCGTCCAAAAATAGCATTACTTTCTCCATAATTAATTGTTTTTGAGATTCGTCTATAGGTGCTGGCATAATAGTATAGTTTATTATAAACGTATCTTCTTTAAATACTTCAGCTGATATAGCTAGTATAGAATGTTTTTTGTTATAAGAAACGGTTTCGACCGTATAAACTACATCACCTTCAATGTACTCTTCTACTAAAACCGGTAGTTGAATACCGTTATCTTTAATAAATACTCCTACATCATCTCCTGTATCTAGCTTGGATACTCCTTTACCACCTGCGCCAATCGGAGGCTTTATTATAATACTATCTTTTTTGTTCAAAAATTCATCAATGTCTTCAATAGTATTGCAAACTTTCGAGTCTATCGAAAAGTTTTTGCCTGCTAGCATTTCACGCATCATGTCTTTATTGCGCGTTATCAAATTGGCATTGTAAGAAGGTCCTTTAACATTAAAAATCTTTGCGATTATGCAAGCCGTATCTAAGGCTGTTTCGTTGAAAGATATAACCACATCAAATGGTTTCTCTTTGAATAATTCTTCAGCATAGTATACAGACAAGGGTATGTTTGTTGTGTCTATTTCTTTTTTATAGTAACACTTTTCTAAGATAGTTCCATCGAAATATATATGTTTAGCGTAAGATCCTATATATGAAACAGTATATCCACTGTCTAAAGCATCTTGTATTGGCTTTGTCCATCCCCCTATAAATAAAATGTGTGGTGTAGTATATTCAATGTCATTTCCTTTTGATACCTTATACATCATAATCATCTCCTCTAAAATGAACTCGTATATTCAATGTCATTTCCTTTTGATACGCCACGTCTTAACAAGGCCACTAAACACAATGTTGTTCCGAATCCTCCTATGAATAACGTAGTTTGAAGCCCAAATATAGAAACTAAAAATGCACTAGCAAAACTTCCTAATGCCCAAGCCCCCCAATTCAGCGTACGTTGTACAGCATTTACTCGGCCTAGCATGTGATTTGGTGAGGCAAGTTGTCGTATGGTTGCAGCGTAAGGGCCAAATACACCTTCTCCCATACCATGTATGATACTTGCAGCTACTATACCGTAAACGGTTCCCATATATCCCATTATCGGTATAAAGGCCAAACCAGTAACTGATACAGTAGCGCTATAAATAAGCATTTTTGTATTATTAATTTGTTGACTTTTTTTCATGAGAACCGTATTGCCTATTAAAAATCCCACTGCTGCTGAGCCTACAACAAACCCTATTTCAAGTTCAGATAGACCCATTACCTTATACAGGAATATTACTAAAATACTATTTAGTATGTATTTAAAAAAACCGTAAACAGCGCCACAGGTTACAATTGGTTCCAATACAGGGTGTTTTTTAAAATATACCAAGCCTTCATATATGTTTTGGTATATGGATTTTATATTTACGTCTTTTAAAGATCCATCTGTATGTGGTTTAAACTTTGAAATAAATAGTACAAATGCAAAACAAACAAAATACGTTACTGCGTCAATAGTGAAAGAGCCTGTTAATCCAAATAGAGTAATGATGATTCCTGCTAGCATAGGACCAATTACTACAGAAAGAGACTCCGAAAGAGCTAGTTGGGCATTTCCTTTTTTTAACTTGTCTTTATCTGTTACTATTTCCGGTAAGAAAGAAGGAACAGCAATGTTATAAAATGTAGTAAATATTCCATTTAAAAACATGATAAAAACTAATAAAGGGAACGTTAAAATATTTGTTACAGTCAGTATGAATACTGATAAAAATAATACTCCTTGACATATACTACAAATTAGCAAAACATTTTTTCTATGAAAGATATCTATCAAAGCACCGGCTACTAACCCGAAAATTAGGTAGGGTACAAATATAACCCCACGAAGCATGGCAGCATTTGCCTCGCTTGTTTGTAGCACCTCTAATGCAAAAAGAGGTAAAGCTACCATTGTAAGCTGGGTACCTAACAAACTTATTGATTGTCCTAGCCAAAGTTTGTGAAAATTAAAACGTTTGCTATCTTTCATAATAACCCCCCCATTAATTAATATTATAAACTACTAGGTTTACGATATAAGTAAGATCAGGCAAGACCTATTTTTTATCTAATGTCTATACCACAAAAAATTTGAAACCTATTATAACGTTAGGGCTCGAAACCCTTCTGGCTAATGAAAAGTTCATCTTCCGAAAAATACTGCCGCATTCGTTTATAAACCAATTGATAGACGGATGGATGATACCATTCTTCCATTTTTATACTTCTATATAAGGCTTGTAAGCCCATCCTGCTTGTTCGTTTACCACCGCTGCCGTCCCCCATAAAGTAATCGTCAATACATACTCGGTTAACCAAGGGGCGCAATATTTCTGCAAACCGCTCGCTACTTGGTAATATGGGTGCGATGGCAACCTGTGCAGGAATACCGAGTTCAGCAAGCAGTTGGAGTGTTTTAAGTCTTGCTGGAATAGGGGGAGCATATGGCGTAAAATGCTTGCGAATATCTTCCCTATCGGTCTCTACTGTCATACTCACTCGAACTTTTGTTCCTAACTGTTGCAGCATCTTTATATCCCTGCGGACAAGTGGGCTACGTGTTTGAACAAGCAAGAAGTCCGGGGGATTATCCACCATAATTTCCAGTAAAGACTGCGTAATTTTCTCCTTGTGTTCGATTGGTTGATAAGGGTCCGTACTGGATGACATGAAGATGGTGACTGGACCTTTGGCCTTAGCTCTAAGCAATTCTTTTTGGAATGTGAGTGCAGCATCTTTTTTAATATCTACCCATGTCCCCCATTCCGAGTTACGGAAAATGGAGACAGGCATTTGCCGCACATAGCAATACGAGCAGGCGAACACACATCCCGTATAGGGATTCAACGAATGACTATAACCGGACAAAAAACCAGTTCCCTTATTCAGCAGTGTTTTGGGCGTTTTATATAAATATTCGATTGTCATCCCCAATCACCTACTAAATCATATCTGGCGTATGGATTGAAGAAGAAGCAGCAATTCAGGATTGTTACATGCTTATAAAGATGTAATTTGAGTTTGGGTTTACTTCGCATCATGAAATATAACCCCCAGGCTATACCGCATTCCCGAATTGACGGTACCAACGCCGTGTCGCAGAGCCACCTTGTAATATCCACGCGCACCCAATACCGGTCGATATTGAGTTGGAAAAATGAGACCTTCACCTCGATTAAGCGTAATGACATGACCTCTGCTCTGTGCCCGTGGTCGTTGTTCAACGAGTAAAAATTCACCGCCTGTATAGTCTTCGTTCTGTTGGTTCAGAGTAAACACAACTTGAAAAGGGAAGAAGATATCCCCGTACAAATCCTGATGGAGGCAATTGTAGCCCCCTGCTTCGTATTTCAAAATTAGCGGGGTAGGTCGTTTCTGCCCCGCCTGGTGACATTGATCAAGAAACATTTCCAGGGTTTCTGGGTATTCGGGTGATTTATTTAACTGTTCCAGCCAACGATTTGCCGCTTTGGCTAACTCTGGGTACAAGTTATCACGGATTTGTTGTAACTGATCAGGAAGAGGCGTATGATAATATTTGTACTCCCCGATTCCAAAACGATATCGTTTCATGTCGATGGTCTTGCGATATAGTGATTCGTCTTCATAGTCTTGGATTAGACATGCACATGATTCCGCATTTAGAAGGGACGGCAGCTTGGCGTACCCCTGTGTGTCAAGCATTTGATGTAGCTCAGCCCAATTGAGTTTGGCTAAAGATACTATATGCTGGTCAGACATGTTGCAACTCCTTCCCACTGTTTGTAAAGCCTCGTTCAAGTTCCAGCAATTGCGTTTTCATTTCCATTCCGCCACGATAGCCCGTTAGCGATCCATTTTTTCCGATAACACGATGGCATGGAACAGTAATGAGGATTGGGTTCGCTCCAATAGCCCTCCCAATGGCCCGAACTGCAGTCGGTTTTTGAATTTGTTGAGCAATATCCGAGTAAGATCGAGTTTGGCCGTACGGAATATCACATAGTGCCTTCCATACCGCTTCCTGAAAAGGTGTGCCGTGATAAAAGATTGGAATGGTGAACCGATTAATCTTGCCTTGAAAATATTCAACAAACTCATCTGCAAAGGGTTGCAATTTTTCGTCATCTTGAATCAGGTCGTTTCCAGGAAAGTAATGATTTGCCCATTTCACCAATTCTTCGAATGGCTGATTTTGCGACCCAACAAAACATAGGCCATTATTTGTTGTGGCAATGTACATCTTCCAGTCTTCATAAGAAAACAAGGACCAATAGAGAGAACTTCCTTTTTTAGATGCCATTTGAAAACACCTCCTTCAAGTATTGTTTTTGCTGTCTACGGTAAGTTTCCGGCGTTTGTCCGGTTTTCTTCTTAAACAGCGTGATAAAATATGGTGTATTGGAAAGTCCGACAGACTCACCAACTTTAGAAACTGGGTCATCCAAAGTAGTCAATAACATTTTCGCCTTCTCTATTCGAACATGTTGGATGTAGTCCACTGGGGTCATGCCCTTGATTTTTTTAAAAGTTCTGTGCAAGTGATAAGGGGTTCCATGACTCAGAAGCGCAAGGACTTCAAGCGTCAATTTTTCATCGTAGTGGCTATCCACATATTCAGTTACGAAGGCAATCCACTCTTCATCGGGCATTCTTTGCCCGGTTGGCTTGCACCGTTTGCAGGGACGAAAATTTGCGGCTAGTGCTTGTTTAGTATTTTCAAAAAAGCCAATGTTTTCTCTTTTTGGTACCCTTGATTTACAAGAAGGGCGACAAAAAATCCCTGTTGTTTTCACTGCATAAAAAAAATGTCCGTCATAAGAAGCATCATTATCAACAACAGCCTGCCATTGTTCATCAGAAACAGGGATGGGTAGAAATGGATTGTCAGAGTCTGGTTGTTGATTAGTTTGGTTCGGATTCATTTTCCAATTGTATTTCATTTTGAATCACCTCTAGATTCAGTATAAACCTCTAAATCCTGTATTGTAAGCATTTCGAAATGTAATAGCAAGATAACGAAATTACAATGGCGAGTTGTTGCGTAATTATATGTATCCTGATTCATATGATTGGAGAAGATGAAAAACCAATGAAGCCAAGTATCAGGTTTGAATTTAACTCGTCACAAATATACACTCGGAGCAGATCATTTGTTGTATCATTAAAACCACCCGCTCATGACGGGTGGTTTTGATTAATTTAAGGCTTTGTCTACAGCGTTCACTATACTTATATAGTCTGATTCAATTTGTCCCTTGTCTTTGTGACACAGTGCAACAAATCCGATAGAGAAGCTATCAAATAAGTCTTTTGTTTGCTCTATATATTGCCCTTCTTGTATATTCATAGAAGAAAAGTGATAACTAGGTAAGTTTTTTATATCTTCTAACACTGAAATATCTTTAACAAATCCAGATTTCTTACATACTAAAAATACAATGGTTACATTTGTATTTAACGTATAGTCTTTTGATACTTCTTCATAGCAACCTGCCAGATATCGCACTGTTTTGTCTAGTGGACTATCACCTGTTGCTATTCTACAAAAATTAGGGTGACCTCCCCCATGTAGCCTTGCTCCTACCTCAATCAATCTCGGTCCGTCTTCAGTTAACATAAGCTCAAGGTGTGATGGCCCAAATTTTATACCAATTGCGTCTAGAGCTTGTTTAGCGTATTCTACTATATTTTCATAGTCTATCTCTTCTGCAGAAACCCACTCCATATAGTCATATATCGCCATTAAATTTCCATTATCAATCTTTTTATATCTACATATATCGCACACTACATGATTACCTTCATAACTGAAAAAATCAACTACGTATTCGACGCCTACTACGTATTCTTGTACTACTAACTCTTCATTTACTATATCTAATTTATTCATTTTTCCAAGAAGGTCATTAAAGACTCCTTTCCAGTCATCTCCATTTTTAACCCTCGTTACTCCATCTGTACCAGCACTTTTAGGGGGCTTTATTACAATATCCTTGTTTTTGATTATTTCTAACCAGTTCTCAACCTCAGTGATGTCATTTGTACATATCTGATTTATGGTTGATAAATTATTCGACACTAAAGCCTTGTGCATGTTCCCTTTATGTCTTCTTACTTCTATTAAGTGCTTATCATTTGAAAATGATGGAGTTATTATACTTGCCAAGGTTTCTGCCAGTTCAACACCAGGCTCAGCCCCTGCGATTATACACTTTGGATTTAATTTTTTAATAGTATCTACTAGCTTGTTTATATCACCATCATTAACAATAACATCAAAAAATTCATGTAGTTTTAAAGATGATTTATAGTTTTCTAACGGTTCTACTGTAGACATCAATGCAATAGGACACAGGCCAAAAGATTTTAGCGCTTCTGCGTACAAGGCTCCTGATGAATATGGATCAACAACTATAATTACATCTTTATTTGTAGTTAACATGTTAAATCATAGGCTTTTTTACAAAACCTTATCCATGAGTCATGAACGTCAGGCGATACCCCTCTAGCCCTTACCGCTGCATGCGTTAGTCCTTTTTCAATAACAAGCTCGGATTGTATATTATTTTCTTGTAGTCTGTTATGGTATTCCACACTGTCTATTAATAATGAGTCAACTTCAGCTCCCATGATATAGGCAGGCGGTAGGTTATGAAATTTTCCGTTTATTAAAGGTGAAACGAATACGTTAATCAGTTCATCCTGGTTTGCGTAACATGACGTATAAAATTCCATTTCTCCACCTGTAAGTAAAGGTGCATCCTCGCCACCGTGTTTCCATCTATGAAAATCTAATAGAGGACTTATTAGTGCCTGTCCTGAAATTAAAGGACCATTTCTGTCCCTACATAACATGCACAGGGAAACTATCATATTAGCCCCAGAACTTTCGCCGCATAATACTATATTTCCTTTTAAATTCAGCACTTCTTTATTGAGAGATATATAGTTAATAATGTCATAACAATCTTCTAATGCAGATGGGAACTTACTTTCTGGAGACATTCTAAAATCTGCTGCTATTGTGACCAATCCTGTATTACTGCAGAGCTCAGCAACAAGTTTATCGTGAGTCTCTAAATTCCCTAATACAAACCCGCCCCCTCTGATGTATACCAAAATCCCATCTTTTTTAATATTCTTTGGTGTATATATCCGCATTTTTTTTTCTACGTTAAAGTGTGGGACGATAACGTCTCTGCTGCTTACATCTGTAACCTCAGGCACCGGAAATGCCTCCCCCAATTCGGAGTAAAGAGCTCTCTGTATACTTACATCTTTTTTGTAAGAATCTGGAGGGTATACTGAATTTACTTTATCAATAAACTCAGATATTCCAGGTGCGTATTGTGGTTTAGAGTCGATTTTCATGTTTTACATTCCTTCTTTCTTAAATTTATATTTTCAAATAGTGTTTCTTACACACAATATTAGTTAATGTGATACCAATAATTTCACTTAAATCTAAATATTTATATTAGAACTTGTAAAACTAACTGGCCAATTATTGCCATTGTAATCAGCCACAACGGTAATCTTTTTCATGCTTTTGATGTAAACAACCCCTACAAAGTTGCACGTTTCTAGTTTATTTATCACCAAATTATGCCATATACATCTTCTTTTGTTGTCTTAATCAATCTTGCACAAATGAATTGGTCCACCTCTGTGTTTACATTGATTGTTAATAATCTTAGGTTTATCACCTAGTATTTCACAGTAGACTCCTTTGTTTTCATCCGGAAAAGAAATATGAAAATTCTGTATATTACCTCTAAATATTTTTACAGCCATTGGTTCAAATCACCTATCGAATATATTTCGTATTCGCATTCATCAGAAACAATTAAAGCACCGTGTAACCTATTTGCCTTGATTATAGTACCTTCGTTTGCTTTGAGTATAGTTGATTTACCAAATCCATTTAGAAACTCCATTTCGCCAGAGACGATATGACATAGCTCGTCGTTATCATGTGTATGTGTTATAGATAATTCACCCTTAGGTTCAACAAACCGTCCAACTGTAACTTTACCACTACTGCAACCTTCTTTTACCTTCGTGAAAATGATATCATGGGCATTTTTGTAGTATGATGCCTTATCTTTCCATTCTATTTGATCAGCAAAGTCCTTTTCTGCTAATTCGCCTAAAAATCTCGCTTCTTCAAATCCTCTTACAATTTCAACGGCAGCTGTTGTGCCGTATTTTTCTATAGCTGGTTTAACAAGATCATCAAACGCCGTTTTACTATGATGAGTATCAATATGGCAATGTTCCTTAAAATAATTTTCAAACATATTTGGTAGTGCATCTTTTAAGGCATCTAACCAAATCTTACAGCTAACTATAAACGACGTTTCTGCCAAAAATATTGCACCTATGTACCTAAATATATTTCTTTTATTTCTTGTAATCATATTGTAGTAGTTTGCTAAAAGTAGACTAGTATTAAGATAGTATTGCCAATAATAATGCGGTACATTGTTTAGACCTGCTGACTCAAGCGTTTTTTCAAATAATGTAGAATGTCTTTGTTTGTGATCTCCATAGCCTAATTCGTCTATTATTATACGAAATAATGCGCTCCCCATTTCCCCATAATTACCTGATGAATATCTAGCCATAGGAGATGATTCTATTAAAAAGTCTGGGGCTAGCTGCAGTAGCCAATCTTGTGCTGCATTTTTTTTATCGATACTATTTTTAATACTCTCCGCAGAATCCATGGTCTTTTGGTCATACATAGAATTAATATAGTCGTTAAAATAATCTTCAACTAATTTTAGATTCCAATTATCTGACACTTTAATTTCATCATTCAAAAACGAGAATAAATAATTTTCAAGATACGGTATGGCAACACCAGCTGCAGCCAATCTTTTATCATCATAAAAATCGTTGAAGTCTGTATAGCATAAATCACCTTTAGTAGGAAGGTATAAAAAGCTAGTATCATTCATAGAAAATAAAGCTCTATTTGCTGCAAAAGAAGAATACGAAAGCATATCTTTAAGCTCCAACGGTTCATCAAAGTTTATATGCTTTAGAACATGTGGTCTTATGCGTCTACCATAGAAATTTTCTTCATATCTATTGTCATTATCGTAGAACAAAGTGGAATTGCAAAAATATAACAATGCATCCTTTGCTAGCGCTTTGTCTCCAAAATTATCAGTAATTTTTGGTTCTAGTACAGATTTTTTATATTCCATAATAACACTCCTAGTTTTGTATAATAGTTATCTTATTATTTAAATCGACCATTAATTTGTAGCTATTATTTTTAGATAGAAAAATAGGTTTTTCAAAAGGATGAAAAGCTTGATGCCAATGAGATACATCACTTACGTCATTGGAAACACGGACTCCATTAAAGTCCATAACAAAGTAAGATAAAACACCGTGACAAACTGAATCCACACTTGGATTTATATCTATATGCGTGACTTTAACATCGCCCTGTTTAAAATCATATGGGCGCAATACAAAGGTTTCTGACATGGATTCAAAGTTATATACACTAGCTTTTACTGGGAAGTAACATTGTGAACTATACTGATTAATAGACGATAAATCGAACCCTAATATGTCATCCTGTACACTGTTTAGGCCAAACATATCTTCGCTGTTTACAAGACATCCATATTGTGTAACAAGTCCTGGAAGAACAATTGTTTTATCGTTTGAAATGCGTTGGATATCTTTGGATATTTCACGATAACCTTCTCCAATAACCCCACAATCGAACGTTTCAGTAAATATAATATCTGGTGAAAAATCCAATATCTTTTTATCAATTAATTCAGATGATTTCATGTTTACAACGGTCACAATATCAGAAAATCCTGCTTTATCTATGTTATACTGCGCTAGTTCGGCTAGTTCTTCATTCACTTCACAAGTTACTACCTTTTTTGCTCCTTGTCTTGCAAAAAGGAGAGCTATCAACCCTGCACCTGTACCGATTTCAAAAACCGTTTTACCTTCCACATCCATCCTAGAAATTCCTTCAAATATAGTATTGTTTCTTATCCTATCCGATAACATAGAGAAATGCCACGTTGGAAAAGTACGATTCTTACTTATGGTCGCGATCATGTTTAAAACTACCTCCTTTTGTTTTTTGCATTATTCTAATAATTATGATAAATTAATATAAACTATTATTTTAAAAAACAAATTCAAACTCAAATTCAGCTACATATTTAACCTTAAATCTTCAGTTTCAAGGTTGAATATATTATTTTTTCACAAAATATCTATTTTATTTATCCATCGATTTTTGTAGTTGCAAATATTTCGGGCATATCTGCTAGATTTTCGTTTTCAATTGTATTACTAGCGCCTAAGATTGCTACCAAACAAAGAATTAATGCTACCTTTTTCATCGATTTCCTCCTGCAAAGTTAATTTGTACGTCCGAAATAGTTGAAGGTTATTATTCTTATAATCTACCTTTTATGACCAGTTCTCCTATAGTGCTCGCAAAGTATACTAGGAGAATGAATTGTTAACTTAAAACAAACTGTAGTTGGTGGTTTCGGAAGTACATTTTTATAATAAACCACTCTTAAACTCAGTTTTATGCAAATTCTGCATATTTCTAATAGGAGAGTGAAATAAATGAACATTGCTTCTCACGGAAAAGCAATTCGTAGAATAAGAAAAATAAGGGGACTATCACAATCTGAACTAGGGGATGGGATTGGAGGACAATCTTTCATAAGTAGAATCGAACATGGATTAGTCTTACCGTCAATCGATACTTTATTAATAATTGCCAATCGTTTGGAAGTTCCCCTCGAATACTTACTGGAAAGCTTTCGTACTGAAAATTTTCAACATATTACAAATAAAAAGAAAGAATTACGCTATTTAGTCGGGCAAGGTTTGTATCCTGAAGCTCTCCAAATTAGCAAAAATGAGCTCAAAGCTTACAATTCCGATGTTGACTATGTTTGCTTCTTGAAATGGGTGGAAGCAATTTCCGAGTATAAATTAGGAAAAATACGGTACCAACAATGTATAGCAAAGCTACAAGAAATACTAGAAAGTAAAGACACTTACTTTTCAGACCGAAATTTATTTTTAGATGTACAGAGCTCGATTGCTACGGTTTACTTAAGCGCTGGAATGCTCCAACAAGCCATTAAAAACTATGAGAAAATTATAGAGGACAATTTTATATACACTGATGAAAATTTCAAGGTAATTGTTCTATATAATTATGCAAATGCTCTTAAAAGAAACGAATTATTTAAGAAGGGGATAGAAATATCAGAAAAAGCTATTTCTATGGCAAAAATATCTGGTAAGTCCGTTGTAATCGGACCACTTTACTACATTTTGGGTGAATGTAAAGAAGGGTTTCATTTTGATGAAATCAAAGCTTGTTTCGATAAAGCGATATATTTTTTTAAGGCCTATGATAGATTAGACCTAATTGAAATAATGAAAAAAGAGCATAAGAAATACTATGACGAATAAATAGTCTCGTAGAAAGCTATATTTGAACTGGATTGTTGGAAACGAACATATCCCGAACTCATCCAATCCAATGCCCCTAGAAAGTTCTTCCGTTCGAGAGCCCAAGTTTCCAGACCCACTCTCTCAAATGGTATGTATGCGATATTGTGTCACCATGCCTAATACGAGATTCGTTACGTAACTATCGAATGAAAACATTTTATTAGTATATGATAGCGGATATTATACTATTCTTAATTCATCTTAAGAATTTAAAGATTATATGAAATACTATAACCAGCATAGATATCAGTGAAATTTAAAGAAGATGATTCCTGTTGGATACAGAAACCATCTTCTTACTGCCGCCTAACTTTTTTTATTGTCCTTTACAAAGGACCCAGATTAAATAAATACATAACTTTTCATATAGCCATTAATCTTGTTTAATTTCATTGGCATAGATAATATTTTCCCATATAAAAAACCTTCTATAGCAAATAGAAAAGCCGCTAAAAATAATATCCCGAGGAATTTTTTCAGTAGCTTTCCTTATTGCACTAGGAATTTTTCATCCCATATACTTATCACAAAAGGATCCAATATATTTTCACCGTAAAAACTCGTAAAAAATAATTAACTTGATTTTTTTCTTTTACTTTTTACATTTCGGTAAAACAAAGCAGCACTCAGCGGCATAACACCAAACCACTTATTCATAAATGGCTCTTTTTCAGCACGGCGTTGTTCTTTCTTTTGTTTTCGATCTTCTTTTGGAGCATCCATATACGACACAAACTGCTGCGTCACAAAGCGAACATAATCATTAGTAGACATATTATCATCACCTCTACTTGATTAGTATGTCCACTTTTTTATACATTAATCTTTTCCTTTAATTCATTCATAATTTGCTTTACAGACTTATTTGTCGTATCGATATGAATGTGAGCCTCTTCATAATAAGCTCGGCGTGATTCAAATTTCGTTACAAATGCATCTATATCTTTCTTTTGAAATAGTGGACGTGTCGTATCTTCACTAAGCCTTTCTGCAATTACATGCGGATCACAATATAAATACACGACAGTTCCGTTCTCTTTCATCCACTTGCGATTTTCTGCTCGTTCAATAATTCCCCCACCAGTTGTAATAATGACATTATGGACTGGTAGCGCACGTAACATTTCGCTTTCATATTCCCGAAAAGCCATTTCGCCTTCTTCGGCAAAAATATTTCGAATTGCCTTCTCTTGCTTCTCTTCAATTTTTTGATCAGTATCTACAACATCTATTTGAAGTTCTTTACTTAACGCTTTTCCAATTGTTGTTTTCCCTGCTCCCATATAGCCGGTTATGTATATAGATTTCATTTTCTGTCCTCTCAATCGTCATTTATTAATTGTTATTATAACGAAAGATGCTACTTTGTTTAATAAAAAAACGTTTTGTTCTTATACTATGAAGAACAAAACGTAACATTCGCTTTTACTTATAAGTACCTCTTCTCACCCACTGCGTTGCAATCCATTTCTCGCCTTTCGTTACAGGTGCCCCTCCGTGTAACGTAAGCTCATTTAGTGATTGATCTTGATAAAAATACTCAAAGTATACTGCCATTCCTTTTCTAGGATGTACAGAAAGATTTAATTTCGGGAAGTACGTTTCCCCGCCTTCTTCTACATCATTTAAGTACATTACAAGCGTACTAATACGATTGTTAGCAGCTGATCTACTATGTTCCGCAAAATAATCATAGTGTGCTTTATATTGTTGATCCACTTCATAATTTAAAATGTGTAATCCTTCACCATGCGACGCAGGAACATTCATGATAGATGAAATTCGTTTTTCAATCTTTGAAGTAAGTTCATTGTCTTCCAAAAATGCACCGCTACTTGTTCGAATATCATTTACATCACGTGATGAACCAATTTTAGAACGCTCCATTTTATTTTTAGACATTTCAATCAATTCATCACACTCTTCATCACTTAGTACATTTGCTAATACGACAATAAGAGGTTCTTCAAATTTTGAAATAATGTGTATTTCTCTATCTTCTGTCATAATCGTATTTCCTTTATGATCAAAAATAGTTTGTTCCTTATTTTCACCTATTTGATTGTTGTTTGTCATTTCCCTATTCTCCCTAAAAATAATGATTGGATAGCATGAATATATCATATTCTTTCTACCTTTCTCTTTTTTGAGAAAATTTAAACTTTTAATCATTATATTTATCCATTTCTTCTAAAAAATCAATTTAATTTACAATAGGAAACCTTGGTTTATTTACATATATTTTACATATTATCCTTCTATCCAATCGACTATTTTCCCATCCTTTTTTCTATACCGAAAACCTACCGTATAGAAAGCTTCCTGTTTGAGTGTGCACTGCAACGTAACGAGAATTAAATCATTTTCAAAGACATAATTTCCACTCGCTTCTCCCTTTTCATACTGAAAGAAAAATGTACCTTCTTTTTCTTTTTGCTGTAAATCTTTTTTTATATCTGTAATAGATCGGTTAAGTAATTCATCCAATAAAAACTTTTGTTCTATTTCTATATAAAATTTTTTATCTGTAAACAACATATTTGTTTCGTATATAAAAAAAGAAGTTAATAAAATAAGAAAGATAATCGTTCCAGGCATTGTAAATCCATTTTGCTTTCTCATACGTTTATTCCTATTTCGCTATATCGCATAACTACACCTTCATATATTTTCCCACTAGTATCTTTCACATTTATAATGAGTACATGAGGTGTTAGTTTGTAAGAAACCGTTCCAATATTTTGTAAAACAACTTCCCTCCCGCGCCTATTTACCTTTCTTATAAGACGACTATTCTCTTTTTCATACGATACTTCACTCCCATTACGCGATCGGAATCGTAAAATACTTTCTCCATTTTCAAATGCTAGCTGTTCTCCAGATGATACTTCACGAAACTCCAATTGCATTTGCCCTAAATACACATCCCACTCCCAATCATTTAACCCTTTCAACTGTTTATTTTCCATTTCAATGAAATGTAGGCGGGGAAAGAGCAAAAAAAATATTGATAATAGAAACAGACATACAATCATTTCTATTAATGAAAAACCAAATTCTAATTTATTTTTTCTCCTACATAAAAGCATTGTTCCATCATTCTGTCTTTCACATCTCTCCACACAGTACAAACTTCATTGCCTCCCCAATATGTGTAATACACAATTCCATTTATATTCTTTTCTATTATTCGCTTGTCTTCATTTCCATACATATATATAGCTGCTTCTTTTTTTAATAATCCAGTTGCCTTATAACGAATTTGTATATTTTTTCTTTCTTGCATAACTAATACTGTTTGCGGTAGTAGTAACGATACAGCCATCATTAAAACACTTAACGATACAATCATTTCAGCCATTATGGATCCTTTTTGACATTTCACGATACGTAAATCTCCCTCTTCCAAGCTGAAATACAATTTCATATTTATAATTTCGATACGAAATTATAATCGTACCACCTCTATTAATATTTCCACTTGGATTATATGTCATCGGATTTGGAAACGTATGCAAATCAATTTGTATATCTTCTTCATACTCTCGCTTGACGATATAATACTTTGTACCTGACTCTTTTATAACATACATATTTCTATCTTTATGCCAACGTAATGTATAGTGCTTTTGACGGTTTATCGCTAATTGCTGCATATACAAAATATCATTTGAAAACTGTCTCAAAAATTGTTCAACTTTTTGTCGCTCGTATAAGGAATGAACACTAAAATACGTAACTATACTTAATACAGAAATAGCAAATAAAACGAGTAACATTTCTAAAAAAGTAAACCCCTGTTGTTTCACAATGCCCTAATTGATACTGCGCCATCATCTGAAATATGAATAGATTCGCCATTCGGGCACTTATCAGTTGTAATATACTTTTCATCTGTCAGTTCTTTTAACGATGGAATTTTATTATGTTGTAATTGATATACTTGTATTTGCGCTTCTATAGATTTCACGTAAGCTGCACAACCTTTTCCTTGGACCGATGAGCGCTGTGTAACTACATTCGGAATAATTAATAGTAATAATATAGTTATGACAACCATTACTAATAGCATCTCTAACAGAGTAAACCCTTCCTCATTCTGCATACAAATGCCCCCTAAATAGAATTCATCATTTGAAACATCGGCATAATCATCGCTAAGTACATAAGGACAACGATTCCTCCAATACATGTAAATAAAATAGGCTGAATGATAACTAACATATGTTTAATTTTCCGTTCCATCTTTTCCATAATAAGATCGCTATAGTCACCTAATTCAATCCCTAAATTGCCGTTTGCTTGTCCATGCGTAATAACATAAGAAAGTTCTTTCTCGTAATACCCACTTTTAGCAATGATAGAATGTAACTGTTCTCCTCCAATTAATTGTCTTTCAATCCGGCTCGCTTCATATTTAAAGAACGGATGATATCTTTGCTCCATCATTATTGTTAAAGCTTCACATACTGATAGTCCACCATTTAATAAACCACTCAACTGAGTAGCAAAATAATGTGAATGCTTTAAAATAAGAAATGTTTTGATGAGGGGAATACGAAGCATAATTTTTACCTGTCTAATATGTGGAAGTTTCCTAAAATACAACATGTATAAAATACCTCCAATACTAACAGTTAAAATAGCGGTTAAAATAATGTAAGGTAGCAGTTTTATTGCACTTAAAATTTGTTCTGTAAGTAGTGGTGTATTAGAACCGAACGAACTATAAACCATTTCAACCTGAGGTAATAAAATGAGTTTAAAAATAAAGAGCATGATTAGTAGAAAAAACATCAAAAACATAGGATACTGCATTATTTTCATCATGTCTCTCCTATACTTATCTTTCTTATAAAGAAGTGCACTTCCTTGTTGCAAAGCAAAAGAAATATCACCATGTTGCTCGGCATAAAATAAATAACTTAACATGTCCTGATGAAACTTTAACTGATGAAAAGAATCGTGTAGACTTTTCCCATCTTTTAACCCCTCAATCATGCGCTGCAATTGTACTTTCTTTTCTACAGGTAATTGAAGCTGTAAAAATTCTAATGCTTGTAAAAGAGAGTAGCCTTTTTCTAATAATTCTCCTAAACGTTTCAACAATACTACTTGATCACTTAAACTCCAAGTTTTCTTAAACATAAACATCTTCTTCTAAAAAACCTAAAGCATATCCTTTTCGTATTGACGATTCTAAAGTCTCATGTTTGTAAGTAACACATTCTCCACCAGCTTCTTTAAGCGCTTGTTTTAACTCATATCCATATAGTAGCTCATATATGCTAGCCTGCCTTACTTGCCTCATTGATTTACATAAAGTTGAGCACTTTCCTCTGCAAAACGGACACTTCAATTCGACAAGTCGCTGTGCAGCTACAGCCAATAAAGACTGTTCAATCTCTTGCCTCGTTATACCATAATCCATGAAGCGAATGATTGCTCCTTTCGCATCATTCGTATGGAGTGTTGTCATTACTAAATGTCCTGTCAAACTTGCTCTTATAGCTATTTTTGCTGTTTCTTCATCACGGATTTCACCGACTAAAATAATATCTGGATCATGACGTAAAATAGCCTTTAATCCTGTTTCATATGTGAGACCCGCTTTTTCATTTATTTGAATTTGTAATACATCGTCACTTCTTTTTTCAACCGGATCTTCAAGTGTAATGATGCGACGTGTTTTCTTTTTTCTAATTACCTCTAATAATGCATACATTGTCGTCGTCTTCCCAGATCCAGTCGGTCCAGTAAACACAAGTAGCCCCTGTGAATAGCGTAAAAACGAGAGTAGTTTTGCTGCCGTACTTGGAAATAACGAAAGATGTGATAAGGGCTGAACAGATGCTTGTAAATGAAGGCGAATAACGAGACTTTCTTGATATACTGTTGGAAGTGTTGAAAGGCGTAAATACACTTCTTGTCCATCAATTTGCAAATACAACGAACCATTCTGTGGCTTCCGTTTCTCTCCTATGTCCATAGATGCTAAAAATTTGAAATGTGAGACAAGTTTTTCTCCAAACTCCTTTTCAATACACTGTCTCGTCATTAAATCTTTTCCTATACGTAGTTGCACCGCTACATCCTTCTGCCGGGGCACAATATGTAAATCTGACGCTTGTACCCTACACGCTTCTTTTAAAATTGCATTCGCAAAAATTTCAATCCCATTCATCACTTTTCCCTCCTCACTATGTATATAGCATGAAAACATGCGCAATAAAAATTTGGACTTTTGTATTTTCAATAGAGAAAAAAGGAAAAATATGTTTGTGAAATTATGAACAATTTCCGAATTATTGTCTGAAATTACCTATACTCATGTTTATCTGTATTATAATGTTATTATCTTGGATAAAGTGATAAAGGTGGAGATCCTCATGGAACAAGCTTTAAAAATTACAGGTGTATTATCTGACCCAACTCGTTATTACATTTATAAATATATTTCGCAAAAACATAGTTACGTAACGGTACAAGAAATTGCAGATGAGTTTGACATTCATCCAAACGTAGCGCGTTTACATTTATCTAAATTAGAAGATGTTCATATGCTAAAATCGGAAACGAAGAAAACTGGAAAAGGCGGACGACCGAGCAGATTGTATGTCTTATCTGAAGATGTTATCCAATTACAATTTCCATTCCGTGATTATCAATTGTTAGCAAGAATCGCATTTAATTCTTTACTTAGTCTTGGTGCTGCTGGTGAGAAAGCGCTATACGAAACAGGAAAACAATTCGGAGCTGAATTAATGCAACAACATATGCAACGTTTAAATGTGAGTGAAGATGCTTTAACAGTGGAACAAAAAGTTCAAATTGCAAAAGAAGCTTTCTCAACAGCTGGCTTATCACCTGCATTTGAATTAAGTGCAGATGGAACAAAAATTTTCTATGATGTACACAATTGTCCATTTAAAGAAGTTGCTGTTCATCATCCAACTGAAATTTGTAACATGCACGGAGATATGATGAAAGGGATTTTTGAAATCCTATTCCCTAACATGGAATTAACTCGAAATGATAGTCTATTAGATGGATGTAAATCTTGTAATTATAAACTAACAATTTAATTTTTCATATAAAAAGAAGCCAATAATAATTGGCTTCTTTTTATATGAACGAATATTTACAATAGTAAGAAAAATAAACTATAATGAGGTGAGGTTTACTTTTTTTAGAAAAGGAGGGAGATGGCATGGAGCGCATGTTTCGCGTTCTCGGCTTTTGGACTGGAATTTTCTCGGTTATGTTTTACGTAGGGGATATGCAACCGGCCGCACTACTATTTTTAGGACAAACAGGTTTCTTCGTACTTTTAAGCTATTTAAAATTAACAGAGCGTATGTATATATACGTATTTGGGGCATATTTAACTGTTTTCTTCATAGGATTTACATACTACACGACATTCTTACTTGTGCCTGGGGCTGGACATTAAAAGATGGCATTTTGCCATCTTTTTTTTAATCCCGGAATTTCCTAGTTGACTTATAGGTTTTATTACCTTATATTCTATATAACAGATTGGAATTAGGGGGAATCAACATGAATACACTGCTTGTCGGAATTAACGTTGCAGTCATGCTCATCTTAGTTGGCGTATTATATTATATGCAACGTAAGCATGTATCTTTTAATAAACGTGTATTTACCGCTTTAGGAGTCGGAATTTTATTCGGTCTTATATTACAATTTATTTATGAGCCAACTTCTAAAGTAATTATTGAATCAAATACTTGGTTTGGCTTAATCGGTAACGGTTATGTAAAATTACTTCAAATGATCGTTATGCCACTTATTTTAGTATCTATTATTTCAGCATTTACAAAATTACAGTTAACGAAAAACCTTGGTAAAATTAGTGGCCTTATTATCGGTATTTTAATTCTTACTACAGGAATCGCTGCAGCTGTCGGTATCGCTGCAAGTGCAGGATTTGATGTATCTGCAACCGGCCTACAACAAGGTGATGCAGAATCTGCTCGTCTGAAACTAGTTGAAGAAAGATTTACTTCTATTGAAAAGACAACAATTCCAGATAAATTATTAGAGCTATTACCTACAAATCCGTTTCTTGATTTAACAGGTGCTCGTCCAACATCAACAATTTCTGTCGTAATATTTGCAGCCTTTATCGGCATTGCCTTTATAGGTGTAAAACGAAAATATTCAGAACAAGCAGAGCTATTTAAGAAGATGCTTGATGCTGTATATGCAATCGTAATGCGTATGGTAACATTAATTTTACGCCTTACTCCATACGGCGTATTAGCTCTTATGGCAAAAACAGTTGCTGGTAGCGACATAAATGCTATTTTAAAACTTGGCAACTTCGTGTTAGCGTCTTACGTAGCACTTATCGTAATGTTCGTTATCCACTTATTATTAATTGCGCTATCTGGTTTAAATCCAATTCAATATTTAAAAAAGGTGTTCCCTGTATTAACATTTGCATTCACATCTCGCTCTAGTGCTGGTGCGATGCCATTAAATATTGAAGCTCAAAAAGAAAAGCTTGGTATTTCCGAAGGAATTGCAAACTTCGCAGCTTCATTTGGGGTATCTATCGGACAAAACGGTTGCGCAGGTATTTATCCAGCAATGCTTGCAATGATGGTCGCTCCAACTGTAGGAATTGATCCATTACAACCACAATTTATTTTAACTTTAATCGCTGTTGTTGCTATTAGCTCATTCGGTGTTGCCGGAGTTGGTGGCGGCGCAACATTCGCAGCTTTAATCGTACTATCTACAATGAACTTACCAATCGGTATTGTTGCTCTAGTTATCTCGGTTGAGCCATTAATCGATATGGGGCGTACAGCTCTTAACGTAAGTGGCTCTATGACAGCAGGTCTTATTTCAAGTAAATGGCTTGGTGAATTAGATCAAGATACGTACAATCAAGATGATACAAAAACTGGTGAAATTGCTTCATAATGAAAAAAGACGCTAACATACAATTGTTAGCGTCTTTTTTATTCCGTCCCCTCTTTATAGATTTTATCTTGAGAATTATCACTCTAAGTATTCTTCTAGTTGCTCTTTTAACTCTTCCTCAATCTCATAACAAGATTCATCAGCGAGTTCTCCTACTTTCTTACTCCCCAAAATGTTTGATTGAATTGGCATTCCTAAAAAGATTCTTTCACATTTCCAAATTGGAATATTATGAAATCCAATCAGCTCTTTTTCTTCATCTAATATAGCTATAGCAACTGATGAATAATAACCCACCTCAAAGGGATTCTCTTTTTCTCTTGCAAATCCCATATCTAATTCCATGTGTTTTTCTATGTATAAACGTGAATACTCTTTATGCAGTTTAAGTGATATTCGCTCTATTTCCTTCTCCATACATTGAATGTTCTCTTTTAACTCCAACGTAAACTCCTGTTCTTTATATTTCATTTTCGCCTCCTTAAACATAGAAAAAGAGAATACAATAACATATCCTCTTTCCTCAAATATATTTCATTATCTCACAGCCCGTCCTTTTCACAAATAACCATTTTGTTCGCACCATTTATGAAATTGTCCTACGTCTACTCCAACTAACACGATATCCTTTAGCTCTACATCAATGACTTGTTCTCCAATTACAATAGCAAACTGCGATGCTAATTTTGTCTCATTTTTCTTTACAATTCCAATTCGGTTCCGATGCGGTCCATCTTTTATATATGCTTTTTGTCCTACAATATCAAAGTTCAAAATTCTCACCTCTTTTACTGCGCTCAAATTGGAAATACGATCTCCACCTCGGAAAATTTCCTTTCATTGCACTATTTCTCTATATATATGACGAAACAATAAAAGAGTCCTTCCTTCTTTACAATTATTTTTTCTTTGTTTCATTTTTGTGATTGAAACGTAAAGTTTATAATAAAATACACTTGGAAGCGCTTTCTATGTAATTTTTTATGTTATAATATATAAGTAGAACTTCGTAAAGAGGGTTAAAAAATGAATACAAAAATGATTAAAAAAGTAATTGAAGCATTAAAAGTATATGGCTTTCAGGATGTATCATTCTGTGACAAAACGAAGCAATTTTTATTTCATAACGAAACCGATATTATGAGCGGCTATGCAGAAATAACATATAGTAGTCAATTTGAAAAATTCAACGTACAAATTCATCCAATTGAAACGCATCACCAAGCAGAGTTACAAGAGATTGAAAGACATATACAAGCTTGTATAAGAAAAGTGGAATATTTAAACGCACTTCTTACCGGGCAGACAAAACTAGATGATAAAATTATTATTATGTGAAAAAAGAACGTGATCCAATCACGTTCTTTTTTCATTATACGTTCATCTTTTCCTTTAGTTGTAATCCTGTAACAGATTCTAATACATCCATCGATTCTCCAAATGTCATATCAAAAATTGTCTTGTCCTCTATGTATGGAAACTGTCTGAAACGCTTTTCTAACACTTTCACAGCATCTGATGTAAAGTTTGCACTATCAATGCCAAATTCTGTTTCAAGAAGAACGATCCAATCTAACACATGAAAACCTAATCCATTGACGAATGAAATCAATTTTTCTTCTGGGTTTGAAGATAAGAATACTTGGCGTTCCATCTCACTAAAAAGTTCTTCTCCTAAGATTTCAGCTAACTCATCATCATGTTCACGTTCAACAAGTTCTTCGTAGCCGTAATCATCCACAAGCTCTTCTACTTCTTCACTATCCTGACAAAGCAATTGACTAAGAAGTGCCTCTTTCTTAAATTCACTATTTTGTACGACTTCTAAAAAGCTCGTTTCCCATCCATTTTCTAATTTCATATTATGTACTCCTTTATATACGTTTCTTATCATCACTGTACCCAAAAGATCACTTTTATAACCTTTTAGGTAGTTACTATTATTTCATATGATTCATAACATAAGATGCAAACTCAGCTACATCTCCTTCAAAAATATTTATTTCTGGCAAGTGATAGAACGTTGTTTGGAGCGGGCTTCCTGCATGATATACATATATCGTTTTCTCTAGTGCAATCGCCATTCCAAACTCTGTATGGCTCCCATTTCCGCCATCTAATATAAGTAAAAATACATCCGCTTCTTTTACAGCATTTTGTTCTGCCTGACCAATTTCTCTTAATTGTTCTTCATTTGCTGCTTTTTCGTTTTTGGTCCAATCATATGTATGGTGCCATCCTGCATGTTTCAGTTCATTTGCTACGGAACGTACAAGATGTTTATTTTGGAAACCTGAGGCGATATAAAAATTCATTTATATACACTCCTTCATTATGTATGGGGAAACTCCTTTTTAGCGTTATTTGTTATAGCTACAATAAAGAACAACTTCAAAAAAAATCCCCATCTTTAAAACTTATTTGCGTTTAAATGATGGGATGCTTCATGGTCTTCTTTTATTTTTTGTTTTTTATAACTTTCATCAGCTAACATTTCTAGTTCAGCTGTTATCTCCGACTTTTCAAGCTCTCTTTCTTGCGAAAATTTCCTTGAAATATAAACAATAACACTACCAACGTACAACACAAAGCATATAATAAGTGCAGTATTTTCATAGAGACTTAGCTCCAACACAGTCACTCCTAATCCATTCGTATTTTCACGCCTCATTAATTGGAATTTCCCTATTAACCCATTTGTTATCCCGCTATTTGAGGGCAGTAAGACTCCCTCCTCAAAATTCAGTAACAGTAAAGAAGTTAGATGTGGGATGCACCCAACTGATTAAAGTTTCACTTTATTGTAACATAAAAATATCAATTCTTGGAATCTTTCACCCTACTAAAAGAGGCATGATTATTTCATCATGCCTCTGAAATATTTTGAATGATTGTTTTAATTGCTTCTTTTCCATTATATTTTTTTAGTGCTATTTTATACTTCTCATTATTTTGATTTAATTCTTCGACATACTTTATAAGAGATTTTACATTTACATCTTCTTCATATAATACGGAGGCATATCCTTGTCTTTCAAAGGACTCTGCATTTAATATTTGATCTCCACGGCTTGCAAATTTCGATAATGGAATTAAAACCATCGGCTTTTGTAATGTTAAAAATTCAAAAATTGCGTTGGAGCCCGCGCGTGAAATAACAAAATCTGTTACCGCTAATATATCTGGCAGTTCTCCATGTACATATTCAAATTGTCTATATCCTTCTTTATTTTGTAAACTTTCATCAAGGTTACCTTTTCCGCAAAGGTGAACAATTTGATACTTTTTAAGAAGTTCTGGTAATGCTTCTCGAGCCGTATCATTAATTTTTTTCGCGCCCAAGCTGCCTCCCATAATCGTAATAACTGGCTTTTTACGTGAAAAACCTAAAAACGCTAAACCTTTTTCACGATTTCCCTTCAGCACTTCTTCACGTACAGGAGACCCCGTATATATTACTTTTTCTTTCGGTAAATGTTTCGCTGCTTCTTCAAATGTAACAAATATTTTCGAAGCAAAACGAAGCGCAATTTTATTTGCTAGTCCTGGCGTCATATCAGATTCATGTAATAAAACTGGTACTCTATTTAGCCATCCGCCAATTACGACTGGTACAGATACGAAACCGCCTTTTGAAAAAATCACATCTGGTTTTAGTTTTCGAATTCTTACATACGCATCCATAACACCCTTCATTACAAGAAAAGGATCTTTTATATTTTTTAAATCAAAATAACGACGTAGCTTTCCACTCGAAATACTATAGTAGGGAATGCCTTCCTTTTCTATAATCGTTTTCTCAATACCTTGGTGAGAACCAATATAAGAGATATCCCAGTTGTCTTCCTGTAAATATGGGATAATGGCTAAATTAGGTGTTACATGTCCTGCCGAACCGCCACCTGTAAAGACTATTTTCTTCATACGTCTCCCCCTTCTAGACTATAATACACTAAAATATCTTGCCTCAGGGTGAGAAAATACCATAGCCGTTACGGACGCTTCTGGCTCCATCATGAATCCTTCTGTTAATGAAATACCTATTTCCTCTGGATGAATTAAGCGAAATAGCTTTTCTTGATCTGCAAGTTCTGGACACGCCGGATAACCAAATGACACTCGTATTCCTCTATATTTCGTACGGAAACGTTCTTCCATCGTCAGTTCAGGTGAGTCCGGAATGCCCCAGCGGTCACGAATGAGCATATGTGTTTTTTCAGCAAGTCCTTCCGCTAATTCAAGCGCTAACGATTGAATGGCATGACTACGTAGGTAATCACCTTTCGCCTTCCACTCTTCAGCAATATCCCGAACTCCTTCCCCAACCGTAACAGATAAGAAAGCAACATAGTCCATCTCATCTCCTATTGGGCGCAAATAATCACCTAAAGTACGATAGGGAGCCTTTCCTTGTCTAGGGAATGTGAAACGCTCTATAACACGCGTATGATCTTCTGGATCATATATTACAATGTTTTGTCCGTCACTTTGCGCTGGGAAAAATTGATACACTGCTTTCGGCTTTAACCAAGATTGTCCTTCCTGCAATAATTCATCTATTAAATCATTTAATTCATGTGCTCTCTTATCTCCCTCTTTCAAAAGCTTCTTCACATTTCCTTTTAATCCAAGGTGATGCCCAAGTAGCATTTGTCTATTCAGAAATGGTGCGAGATGAAGGGCTGGAACATCTCGTAATACAATTCGTTTTGTTGAATCAGGCACCATAACCTCTGATTTTGGTAATGGCTCAATTACTGCTGGAATTTCTACTTTCTTCTCCTCTTTTTTTACGATATGAAGATGACGTTCTTTTTTATCCTGCTTCATCTTCTCACGCTCTTCTTCTTTTTGAAGCTTATTAATAATATCGAGCCCCGTCATCGCATCACTCGCATAACAAACGAGTCCTTTATATGATGGTGAAATCCGATTATCTGTAAACTTTCTCGTTAACGCTGCACCACCTACAACAATGGGCACATCAATATTTGCCGCTTTTAAATCTTCAGCAGTCGTTACCATTTGTTGCGCTGATTTTACTAATAAACCTGAAAGGCCTATAATGTCCGGCTTCTTTTCTTGTACTTCTTGAACAATTCGATCCGAACGTACATTAATTCCTAAATTAATAATCTCATATCCGTTATTCGCTAAAATAATTTCAACGAGATTTTTCCCAATATCATGCACGTCACCTTTTACAGTTGCTAACAATACTTTCCCTTTTTTCGCACTATCACTAGATTCCATATGTGGCTCTAAATAGCTTACAGCGGCTTTCATACTTTCGGCACTTTGCAATACTTCAGCAACAATAAGTTCATTATTATTAAATAGTCGTCCTACCTCGTCCATCCCTGTCATAAGCGGACCGTTAATAATATCAAGAGGTTTTCTTCCTTCTTCAAGTGCAAGACTTAAATCCTCGTGTAATCCTTGTTTCGTACCTTCTACAATATAATTTGCTAGTCTTTCATCAAGCGTTAACGTTTCTTGCACAACGACATCTTTCTTTTTAGCAACTCGGTAAAAGTTTGTAAATTCTTCTAACGTCTCTTTCGTCGTTTCAAACAGTAATGCATCTGCAAGGCGTTTTTCTTCCTCTGGAATCGACGCATAGCGTTCTAATTTTTCCGTATTCACAATCGCGTAATCTAATCCTGCTTTCGTAGCATGATATAAAAAGACTGAATTTAATACTTCACGTCCAGCCGGTGGTAAACCAAATGATATGTTACTTACACCTAAAATCGTTAAACACTCTGGTAACGCTTCTTTAATAAGGCGAATTCCTTCTATAGTCGCTGCCGCTGAGCCAATATATTCTTCATCACCTGTCCCTACTGGAAACACAAGTGCATCAAAAATAATATCTGACGGGCGTATCCCATACTTCTTTGTAAGTAATTCATAGCTTCTTTTCGCAATTTCTATCTTTCGTTCCGCACTAACCGCCATACCGTCTTCATCAATTGTTCCTACAACTATAGCGGCACCATACTTTTGAAGAAGCGGTGTCACTTTTTTAAATCGTTCTTCTCCATCTTCTAAATTAATTGAATTAATAACAGCTTTTCCTTGAATATAAGTAAGAGCTCGCTCCATCACATTTTCATCTGTTGAATCAATCATAATCGGTACTTTTAAAACTTTCGTAACTTCTGCTAAGAAGTTTTCCATATCTTCTATTTCATCGCGATCAGGATCTGCCATACAAATGTCAATAATATGAGCATTTTTCTTCACTTGCGCTCTTGCCACTTCAGCAGCCTCTTCAAATTTCCCTTCTGCTACTAAGCGTTTAAATTTACGTGACCCAATAACATTCGTTCTTTCACCTACAAATAACGGTCTCATAGACTCATCATATTGCAGTGCTTCTAATCCACTAATTCCATGTCCTTCTCTCTCATGATGGTCACGAGGCCTAAGAGATGCTAGCGCGGATTTCATTGCTTTTATATGTTCTGGTGTCGTGCCACAACAACCACCAATAATATTAACCCATCCTTCTTCAGCAAATCGCTTCACCTTTTCAGCAAGAGAAGATGGAGATTCATGGTAATGTCCATCTTCATCAGGAAGACCTGCATTTGGATAACAAGAAATGTAACACTCCGATAAATCAGATAGTGAACGAATATGGTCCCTCATAAACTCCGGACCAGTCGCACAGTTTAACCCAACAGATAATGGTTTCATATGTTCTACTGATAAATAAAAAGCTTCAATTGTTTGCCCAGCCAGAGTCGTTCCCATTGGCTCAATCGTTCCTGAAATCATAATAGGAACCGTTTTTTTCAGTTCTTCAAAAGCGGCTTGAATTCCAATATAAGCTGCTTTCACGTTACGCATATCTTGACTCGTCTCAACGAGTAATACATCAACTGCTCCTTTTAATAATCCTCGTGCCTGCCTTGTATAAGCCTCAATCAATTCTTCAAAAGTCACACCACCTGTAACACTAATTGCTTTCGTTGTTGGTCCCATCGCTCCCGCAACATATACTTCCTTCCCGCTTTCTTTAACAGCTTGCTTCGCCAAAAGTGCTGCCTTTTCATTTAGTTTTTCATCTAAATGAGACAGATCATAATCACTTAGTACAATATTCGTTGCCCCAAATGTATTTGTTTCAATAATATCCGCTCCAGCTTCAATATAAGCTTTATGAATCTTTAAAATAACGTCTGGTCTTGTTTCCACTAAATATTCATTACAGCCCTCGTACTCTTCTCCTCCGAAATCTTCAGCAGTTAAATCCTCTTGCTGAATCATTGTCCCCATTGCACCATCTAATATTAAAATGCTATTTTTTAATTTTTCTTCTATACACTTCATCAATTAATACCTTCTTTCACTTCTTGCTTTTCTCTTACATATTTAACAAGATGTTCTGTAATTTCATACTTTAAAAATGGTGTAGTAAGATAAATACCATTAAAATATTTCATCGCTGCGTCGACCAATTCTTGTGAAATGCGGATCCCTTCCTCAATTGCTGCCTCTTTCGTTTCATGTCCATCCATTCTCTCTCTTATTTCTTCAGGAAGAGTAATACCCGGCACCTCAAAATGAAGAAAATCTGCATTCCGCTTACTTACTAACGGCATAATTCCAATAAAAATAGGTTGTTCCAAATGCTTTGTCGCTTCATACACTTCTTCAATTAACTTGATATCGTAAATTGGCTGAGTTAAAAAATACTCCGCTCCAGCATCTATTTTTCGTTCCATTCGCTTAACCGCTGCTTTTAAGTGCCTCACGTGAGGATTAAATGCGCCGCCTACAGAAAACCTTGTCGCCGGTCCAATTGATTTCCCTAAAATTGAACGTCCATCGTTCATTTCTTTAATCATTTTAATAAGCTCAATAGAGGATAAATCATATACAGAAGTGGCACCGGGAAAATCACCAACGCGCGCTGGATCACCAGTTAAAGCTAACACTTCTTCCATCCCTAACGCCGATAAACCTAACAAATGAGATTGTAGTCCAATGACGTTATGATCTCTACACGTTAAATGCGTCAATACTGGGATATCATGCTTCGTTAATAACGCACCCATCGCCATATTAGAAACACGAGGCGATGCTAATGAATTATCTGCTAGAGTAATAGCATCTGCTCCCGCTCTTTTTAACGCTCTTGCTCCTTCAAAAAAACGCTGTGTATCTAACGTTTTCGGTGGATCTAATTCCACTACAACTGTCGTTTGTTTTTTCGCTTTCTCTGCTAGAGTGACGTGAGCCTTCGAACGTTTCTCATGCGTATGAACGACTTTCGGCCTTTGAATCGTGTCTTTTTCTATTACAGGGGTAATATTCGCAACAGCGCGCTTCATACTTTGAATATGTTCTGGAGTCGTACCACAACAACCACCCAATAACCGAATACCTTGCTCAATAAATCTCGGTGTCATCGCTTCAAAATAAGCTGGGCTTCCCTCATATACGTAACGTCCATCCACATAATTCGGGAGGCCTGCATTTGGGTATGCTGATAAATAGCCATTTTGAGGAATCGATATCATTTTGAAAGCTTCCGTCATATGAAGCGGCCCTAGTTGACAATTCAATCCAACAACATTTGCACCGTAATCTATAAGTTGCTTTAATATTTCATTGACATCATTTCCATTTTGAGTCGTACCTGCTTCATGTAACGCTAATTGCGCAACAATTGGAATATTCGTTTGCTTACGCAATACTTTAACGGCATGAAGTAATTCAAATTCATCGTAAAAAGTTTCTAATAGTAATCCATCAACCTGTTCTTCTAGTAAAGCCCCTGCCTGTTCAAGTAACATAAACTCTCTTTCCATATCAGTCGTTGTAACAGCTCCGATATGTTTCATACCACCAATTGTTCCTAAAATTGCATTTTTATCTGTCACAGATGCTTTCGCCAGTTTTACTGCCGCTCTATTAATTTCTGTAACTTGATTTTCTAAACCATACATACGTAATTTCGCCTCATTTGCTCCATACGTATTCGTTTGAATTACATCTGCTCCAGCAGCTACATATTGTTTATGAATCGATATAATTAAGTCTGGATCAGATACATTCAATTCTTCAAAGCTACTTTGCAAACCATGTGAATGCAATAACGTCCCAACCGCACCATCACCTATTACAATTCCTTTTGATAATAAATCTAGTAATTTCACGACTCTCCCTCATTTCTATCAATATAAAAACCCCCTCTTCACTTTGAAGAGGGGGACATAATCGTTCCTCCTCTTATTATGCAAAACATTCGTTTTGCAGGTATTAGCACCGTTTCAAACATTTCGTTTGAAGGTTGCCGGGTTTCACAGGGCCTTTCCCTCCACCGCTCTCAATAAGAGTTGTCTTTATTATTTTATTTATGTAGCTAAAAGGAAATGCGTTCCCCTTTTAACAATGTTTGTTAATTTTTTAATAAATTTAGCATGCACAAAAGTAAAAGTCAATGACACTTGCGGAAAAATAAAAATTATTTAAAATAAAGTTGCAATTCAGTTATATTTTATTGTAAAGTTAAAAACATAATAAAAATTTCATACGAACATTCTTATCTAGAGAGGTAGAGGGACTGGCCCTGTGACGCCTCAGCAACCATTAACATTTTGTTAATAAGGTGCTAATTCCAGCAAATTGTGAAAGATTTGACAGATGAGAAGAAGACTCTATTCAAACCGAAAGCCTTCTTCTTAGAAGGCTTTTTTTATTTTATATTCACTTAATGTTTCAATTTAAAAAGGAGGAATTTTCATATGTCAACAATCGAAACAAAACTAGCACAAATCGGAAATCGCAGTGAAACTACAACCGGAACGGTTAATCCACCAGTTTATTTCTCAACCGCTTATCGTCACGAAGGAATTGGTAAATCTACTGGCTTTGACTATTCACGAACTGGCAATCCAACTCGAGGTCTTTTAGAACAGGCGATCGCAGACTTAGAATATGGCGAACAAGGTTATGCCTGTAGTTCAGGGATGGCGGCTGTTCTCCTCGTCCTTTCTCTATTCCGCTCTGGAGACGAACTTATTGTATCTGAAGATTTATACGGGGGAACGTATCGATTATTTTCTGAGCATGAAAAAAAGTGGAATGTTCGATGTAGATACGTAAATACACAGTCTATTAAACAAATTGAGCAAGCTATCACAACTGAAACGAAGGCTATTTTCATAGAAACTCCAACTAATCCATTAATGCAAGTTACTGATATTGCTGCTGTCGCAACTGTAGCGAAAAGGAACGGACTACTCCTTATTGTAGACAACACTTTCTACACACCTTATATACAGCAACCATTAACAGAAGGTGCTGACATTGTACTTCATAGCGCAACGAAATATTTAGGGGGACATAACGATGTACTAAGCGGGCTTGTCGTTGCAAAAGGAAAGGAACTTTGCGAGGAAATCGCTCATTATCATAATGCATCAGGTGCAGTTTTAAGCCCATTTGACTCATGGTTATTAATTCGCGGTATGAAAACGTTAGCGCTTCGCATGAGGCAACATGAAGAAAATGCGAAAGCAGTTGTTGCGTATTTAAATGATGAAGACGGGGTGACAGATGTATTTTATCCAGGAAGAGGCGGCATGATCTCATTCCGCCTTAAAGATGAAGCTTGGATTAATCCATTCTTACAATCTTTATCCTTAATTACATTTGCCGAAAGTCTTGGTGGTGTAGAAAGTTTAATGACTTATCCAGCAACGCAAACACATGCTGATATTCCTGAAGAAATTAGAACAGCAAACGGCGTATGCAATCGTCTTCTTCGATTCTCAGTTGGCATTGAAAATAGTAACGATTTAATTCAAGACTTAAAGCAAGCAATTAAACTCGTAAAAGAAGGTGTAAGAATATGAGCTATTCTATAGATACACTCTTACTACACAACCAATATAAACACGACTCGCAAACAGGCGCTGTGAACGTTCCTATTTATAACACATCAACTTTTCACCAGTTTGATGTAGATACGTTCGGAAAATATGACTATAGCAGGTCAGGAAATCCAACTCGTGAAGCTCTTGAAGATATCATTGCTTTATTAGAAGGCGGAACAAAAGGATTCGCCTTTGCATCAGGCATTGCAGCGATTTCCACTGCATTCCTCCTTCTTTCACAAGGTGATCACGTACTCATTTCAGAAGATGTGTACGGAGGCACTTACCGAGTGATAACTGAGGTACTCTCCCGTTACGGTGTTTCACATACATTTGTTGATATGACCAATTTAGAAGAAATAAAACAAAACATTAAACCAAATACAAAGCTCTTTTATGTAGAAACACCTTCTAACCCACTTTTAAAAGTGACAGATATTCGCGAGGTTTCTAAACTCGCAAAATCTATTGGGGCTCTTACTTTTGTTGATAATACATTTTTGACACCACTATTCCAAAAACCACTTGAACTTGGAGCTGATGTCGTTCTTCATAGTGCTACAAAATTTATTGCTGGTCATAGTGATGTTACTGCCGGATTAGCAGTAGTAAAAGATTCAGAACTCGCTCAAAAGCTTGGATTTTTACAAAATGCATTCGGTGCTATTTTAGGACCTCAAGATTGTTCTCTCGTACTTCGCGGTCTAAAAACATTGCATGTACGCCTCGAACATTCAGCTAAAAATGCCAATAAAATCGCACATTATTTACAAGAGCACTCTAAAGTAAAAAATGTCTATTATCCGGGATTACAAACTCATCTCGGATTTGATATTCAACAATCTCAAGCAACATCAGCTGGAGCGGTCTTATCGTTTACTTTGCAGTCAGAAGATGCACTCCGCAAATTTTTATCAAAAGTAAAATTGCCTGTTTTTGCAGTTAGTTTAGGAGCTGTAGAGTCAATTCTTTCTTATCCAGCAAAAATGTCACATGCAGCACTGTCGCAAGAAGCTCGTGATAAAAGAGGAATCTCTAATTCATTACTTCGGTTATCAGTCGGTCTTGAAAATGTTAACGATTTAATATCCGATTTTGAAAATGCCCTTTCTTATGTAGAAGAACCTGTAAATGCATAGAGAAAAAGAAGATATGAGATTAGGTTTTCATATCTTCTTTTTATGCGGTTTAGCTATATTCATTTGAATTTCTTCTTTTCTTATAGTCCATAAAAAATAAAAGTATATCATCTATTTCTAAATAATGGATTAATTGATATATTAAGAAATAAAAAGGGGTGAAAATAATGGATACTTGTGCAGATATTTTAATCGTTATCGATTTACAAAATGGCGTATGTTATAGCGAGGAGCATTTATTTGATTTACAGAACTTACTAAAAAAAGTAAATAAAAGAATTTCTTCATATAGAAAATTAAATAAACCAATCCTTTTTGTTCAACATTGTGATGATGATTTAGTACCCGAGAAAGAACTTTGGGCTATTCATACCGATCTAGATGTTCAAGAACAAGATTTTTTTGTAAGAAAAACACATGCAAATTCATTTTATAAAACAAACTTAAAAGAAATTTTAGATCAATTATCTGTAAATCGCATTGAATTTTGTGGCGCCCAAACAGAGTACTGTATGGATGCAACGATTAAGTTTGCCCACGGACTAGGATACGAAAACTTTATGGGACAGAAAACAACCTCTACGTTGAATAATCCTTTTATGTCCGCAAAAGAGACAATTGATTTTTATGAGAACATATGGAATCACAGATTTTTAACGTTGCTAAAAGATGAATTTTAGAATAAATGACTAATGACTTGATCATCCTAAGATTTATCAGCCGTAATCAAATATTTCATTATCACCATAAAGAAGCGAATGACATTCAGCTTCTTTTCTTTTAACCTGTTTTATATTCTATATATATCATTATAATTCCTTTGTCATATTATTTTAAAAATTTAGTATATTCATTTGAAAGAATAAGAAAATCATGATAAAATTGTGTTACAAATATATCTATATCTTTCAATTTTTAAAACGCATCGAAATTTTCACCCAAAAATGTCATTTTACAAAAACATGCTAATTTACCTATTTTATTTACATCCGGGTCTCTTTTCTTACAATTTCTTTACTTTAGGACTTTTTTTCTGCAACAACTATTTTCTTTTCTTTAAATTTTTGGTATGTATAGTATGGTATAATAGCTCACACGGAGGTGGAAAAGAACATGTTAGAAACCTTTCAAAAAGAATTAGAACTATATGAAAGTAATGCAGAATTATTAAAAGTGCTAGCTCATCCTGTTCGTTTATGTATCGTAAAAGGATTAATCGAGCGCGGTCCAAGCAACGTTTCTACAATGTATACTGGCTTAAACATGCCACAATCTACAATTTCACAGCATTTAGCAAAATTAAAAAGCGCTAAAATCGTTTCTAGTGAAAGAAAAGGATTGGAAATTTATTACAAAGTAGAGAATGAAACAATCATTCAACTCGTTCGCGTATTATTAGGTTAGGGACTAATAATCGAAGAAAAAGAACGTATTCTATATTTTTTATCTCATATCTTTAATATAAATATATATCATGAGAGGAAATATATAATACTACATAAGTCGTATTAAAAAACAAGACACAGTATATACTGTGTCTTGTTTTTTATACAGGCTGTGGAGAAAGTCTTCTCCACAGCCTGTTTTTGTGTCTGAACCTCTTTTTATGTGTCAACACTGATAAAAAAGAGGAAAAGGAGAGATTTTTTATGATGGGTGCTTTAAAAAATCATCGTGATGAGCGTGTATCTGTTTCTGTAGAAGAGTTGGTTCCACAAGATCATTTCCTTCGTGCAATTGAAGCGACAATTAGTTTTGATTTTATTGAAGAGAAGTTACGCCCTTATTACTGTGAAAACAATGGACGCCCGTCCATTCATCCTATTGTTTTATTTAAGATGATGTTTATTGGATATTTTTACGGTATTCGTTCTGAGCGTCAATTGGAAAAGGAAATTAAAACGAATATTGCCTACCGTTGGTTTTTAGGGTTTTCTCTATCGGATACTATTCCGGATCACTCTACAATCAGTTGGAATCGTCGTACTCGTTTTATTCATACAAATATTTTCGAAGAAATTTTTGATGAGATTGTGAGACAAGCGACGGAGCACCGGATGGTAGGAGGACGTGCACTGATGACAGATTCTACACATATTAAGGCCAATGCCAATAAAAATAAATTTGTACATAAATATAAAAAAGAAAAAGCAAAGTTTTATATAGACGAGCTAGAAGCTGCGGTAATCGAAGATCGTGAGGTACATGGAAAAAAGAATTAAAACCTAGAAAGGAAAGTGATACCCCTACCAAAAAAACTCGTATAAGTACAACGGATCCAGATAGTGGATTTTTAATGAGAGATGGAAAACCAAATGGTTTTCATTTCTTGGATCATCGTACGACTGATGCGAAGTACAATATTATTACAGATACCTATGTAACGGCTGGAAATATGGCAGATTCCGAGCCGTATTTAGCACGCCTCCAAGCTCAGATTGATAAATTCGACTTCAAAGTAGAAGCTGTTGCCCTTGATGCTGGCTATTTTACAGGATATATCTGTAAGAAACTATCAGAACGGAATATATTTATGGTGATGGGGTATCGCCGATTTGGAAAACGGAATAAAGAAGTACCGAAAAGCCAATTTAAATATGTAGAAGAAATGAATGTTTTCGCTTGTCCGATGGGATGTATTCTAGAATATGTAACAACTGATCGTGAAGGATACCGTCAATACAAATCGAATCCAGAAGACTGCGCTGTTTGTCCGTTACGTGAGGTGTGCTTTTCAAAGAAACAAAAACAAAAAGTTATCACTCATCATGTGTGGGAGAAATATAAGGATATTGCTAGAAAAAACAAGCTAACAGCTACAGGGAAAAGGTTGTATAAAGTACGCTGTTCCACTATAGAGCGAAGCTTTGCAGACGCCAAAGAACTACATGGCTACCGCTATGCCCGGTTTCGAGGGCTGAAGTCTGTCCAAATGCAAGCTTATCTCACCGCAGCTTGTCAAAACATGAAAAAAATAGCCCTCCACCTGACCAAAAAGGGTCAGGTGGAGGGCTATTTTTTAAAATTCTATTATTTTATGTTGTTTTTATTCGCTAAAATCAAAAAAGATTCCAGAGTGTTGGGAACCCTAAAGGGTTTCCCAACACTCTGATTAAAAAACAAGACACAGTATATACTGTGTCTTGTTTTTTATATTGTTACATACCGATCCAAATGTAAATGTTGCATATCTTTTGTATGTATAACAACATCAAACGAACTCCCTACTCCTCCATTTAAAATCATAGAACGAACTGCTCGATTTTGTTTTTGCGTTTCAGAAAAAGGATTCGTATCTTGATGGCTCGTAAGCTGTTCTAATATCCCTGCAGCTAACAAGAACTCAGATTGTTTCTTATGCCATACTGCACTCATTCCTTGCATACTAAACATCTCCTTTAGCTCGTCCCAATGAACATGAGTAGTAAGATCCATTTCACCTGGATGCGCTAGTGGGTTACGCATTAGCTTATGCTGATAATATCCTCGCAAACTTCCTTCGCGGTGTGCTGGATGCATCCATTCTTCTTTTGTGTATCCGTAATCAACTGTAATACATATACCTTTTTGAAACCATTTCGAAATTTCTTTTATATACTCCTCCATAACTATTGGTACTTCAAAACGTTGCCCTTCAGCAATATGAATATTATATTTCAATAAATAGCGACCAATTCTTTTATTTAACGGCCTACATACTTCTGAAAGGTTTCCTTCCTCTGTATATGTAATACGTACTTCATACAATATACCATTTCTTTTCTCAATTACTTCAACAGGAAATGCATCAAACAACTCATTCGAAAAAAGAATTCCCTCGAAAGAATCTCCCATTTCACTATAGGAGGTATAGTACGATACATTAGAAAATGAGCCAAGTTGCTCCTGCTGTAATTTCCTATGAAAAGGGCTCACTTCAATCATTGAATAGTTTAAATTAATAAAGGTGTTTGGAGATAATTGCTTCCATTCTTGTAAAACATCATAGGCAAACTTCCCTGTTCCCCCACCAACCTCACAAATATTCGAAGCAACTTCACCATTTTCAACAAGACGAATAAAAAGTTTAGCAAAAGTTTTTGCAAAAACAGAGGATACATTGCTACTTGTAAAAAAATCCCCTTGTCTTCCAATCTTTTCACGTTCTTTCATATAATATCCATGACCCTCCGTATACAATACAAGGTTCATATACGTACTATATGAAATTGAATAATCCTTTTCTTTCCCCATCCATTCTCTTAAAATGAGCTCCATTCCCATAATGACTCCTTATTGTAAAAACGGATTATTTTCTTTTTCAAAGCCAATGCTTGTTTCTGGACCATGTCCACATAACACCGCTGTTTCATCTGGTAATACAAATAATTTCTCTTCAATACTTCCAATTAATTCAGCAAAACTTCCACCAGGCAAATCTGTTCTTCCAATGCTCATTTGGAACAATACATCTCCTGAAAATACAGCATTCGCTTCTTTACTATAATAAGAAATACTTCCTGGAGAATGTCCTGGTGTCTCAAAAATTTCAAAATTAAATAATCCAATTGTTAATGTACCTTCTGCATCAATAATATGATCCGCTGGTTTTGCTGTAATACTGCGGTTCATCATAAAAATTTGAGAGCCGTTTACAGTTGCATCTCCTAACCAATCTGCTTCTTCTTTATGTACGTACACAGGAATATAAAAAGCGTCTCTTACGGCATCAACAGCACCGATATGATCAAAGTGAGCATGTGTTAATAAAACAGCCAATGGTTTTAATTGTTCTTCTTGTAAATATGTAACGAGCTTTTCACCTTCATGACCAGGGTCAAAGATAATGCACTCTTTTTGATCGTTCATTAAAATATAAGCATTTGTTTGTAATGGGCCTAACGGCATTTGTATCCATTTCATATGAAAATCTCCTCCAGTTATTAAACTTACTTTTAATGATACAACATTTCTTTCTCTGAGGAAAAGAAAGGATGCTATCTCGACAATCATTTTTAAAACATGTACAATATAAAAGAGTAAATATTCCAAAAACTCATAATAAGAAATGGGTAGACAGAGGAGGATATTGTATGGGCCTTGTTATTATTTTTACACTTGTCACTCTGTTAGCTGTATTTGCTACGCTTAGAACACTTCGTGAAAAAAACTTTTTCGCGAGCGGCTTTGCAATTGCAACTGTACTCGTTTTCGGATGGTTTACGATCATGACTGTTCTATATAACGGGTATCCACCAGCAGCTTAATTCGTTTACACTTTATTCTTCATCGAGATTTTACACAAAAAGAGGAAGGGTTCCCCCTTCCTCTTTTCATATTTCACAACTTATATCATCTTCGCTTCGTATTTGTGCTTTTTTACAAGCCAAGCTCCTCCGATAACACCTGCATCATTACCAAGTGTTGCAATAGCTAACTTCGTGCTCTTTACAGCACGTGAGAAAGCGTATTGCTCGAAATAGCGTTGAATTGGCTCTAATAGCGCATCTCCAGCTTTAGACACGCCTCCACCAATAACAATTTTCTCTGGGTTCAATGTACTAGAAAGGTTCGCTACAGCTAATCCTAAATAAGAAGCTACTTTTTCTACTACTTCACCTGCTAATTCATCACCTTGTCCAAGTGCTTCAAAGACATCTTTTGATGTAATACGTCCTTCTTCAGCTAACATAGAGCGCAACATGCTCTCTTTATTAGTCTCTTGTATTTTTTGCATAGCAACACGTACAATACCTGTCGCAGATGCTACTGTTTCTAAGCAACCAGACTTCCCGCAATTACATGGGAAAGCATTTTCTGTAACGACTGTAATATGTCCAATCTCACCAGCAGCACCACTCACGCCGTGTACAATCTCACCATTGGCGATTACACCACCACCAACGCCCGTACCAAGTGTCATACAGATTAAATCTTTTGCACCTTCACCAGCACCTTTCCACATTTCACCAAGCGCTGCTAAGTTTGCATCATTATCAATAACAACAGGTAATCCTGTTTCTACTTCTAATAAATCTTTTAGCGGATAGTTTTTCCATCCTAAATTAACCGCTTCATAAATCATTCCAGACGCCACATGTACAGGACCAGGAGCTCCCATACCAATACCAATTAATTTGCTCTTCAATTCGCCTAATTCTTCTAGCTTTTTATCAATTGCTTTCGCAACATCAAGTGTAATATGTTTTCCTTGCTCACCTGTATTCGTAGGGATTTCCCACTTATGTAAAATTTCACCGTACACATTAATAAATGCTAATTTAATCGTTGTACCACCAAGGTCAACACCAACTAACCATTTCTCTTCCATGTTGCTTACCTACCTTTATCTAATTCTTATTTAGCTCTTTTTGAATTTCTTGCTTCAATAAAAATAAAGCTGTTTGATAGTCTTGTGGATCGATTAGCTGTGATTGATTTAATTCACGCAATTCATCTTGCATTAATTGTAAATCTGCAATTCGATCTCCCGTATAAATAATCGTACCAAATTTCTTTAGCAATTGCTGAATATCATAAATAGATACCATTTCATCACCCTCTATGCTCACTTACTATAAAAAATTATAATAAGAAAACGTTCACATATTTTATTATAATCAAGAAGAAAAAGTCTCGTCAATTTTTATTTGTCTATACAAGCTTATTTGTAAGCAGTGTTCCTTTTTCTGTAATAATTTTTTCTATGTTTTTATCAAATGGCTCTACCGGAATGTGTTTTACCATTTGAAAATCATACGCTAATGACAGCGTTTTCCCTTTATAATGCACGAGATAACGATCATAATAGCCACCGCCGTACCCAATTCGCTCTCCTCGTTCTGTATAAGCTACGCCTGGGACAATTTGAAGATCAATTTCATCCATATTCACTTCTTCCGTAAGCCCGGGAATCGGTTCACGTAAATTCATATACACCGTTTCTAATTGATCAAAATTATTAATTTGCCGGAAGGACATCGTTCTTGTTCCTTTATTACACTTAGGAACTACAACTTTCTTTCCTTCTTCCCAAGCTTTTTCGATAATAGGATATGTATTCACTTCATTTTCCATTGAAAGAGTAATTCCAATTGTTTTAGCTTCAACCCACTCTTTTTGCGCATACAACGAAAATGCAATCTGTTCTGATAAAGTTGTATACTGTTCTTCTGATAAAGAATTCATGTGTTCTATTATTTGTTTACGCAAACGTACTTTCTCTGCTTTCACACATTCTCCCCCTTACAGTGACACTTTACTCTATACTGATAGTGTATCACTTTTAACATAGGAATCGAATAAAAAAAGAAACAGTAGGAAAATATTCCTACTGCTTACTTTGTTTCACGGTGTAACGTAGACTTCTTGTCACGCTTGCAATACTTTTTAAGCTCGATACGCTCAGCGTTGTTACGTTTATTTTTCTTTGAGATATAGTTACGATCTCCGCATTCTGTACATGCTAGAGTAATATTCACACGCATTCTTATTTCCCTCCAGTACTAATAACTTAAATCAGACTATACTATAATACCACTTTTAAAATAAAAATTCTACACCTTTTGATATTGTCTAATTTTTTCTATAAGATTTTTCATATTTTCCCTTGCTATTACTAGGTTTCTAGCATGTGAATACACCAAAAATTTTGGTTGTTTTGTGTCAGAAACGATATAAGACCACTCTTTTTCAGTATATTTGAACTGTACTCCTTCAAATATACCTTCTCCCTTCCTTTCTATATCATCCAATAATTTCCTCATAATTCCCCCTTTTTCATTCCATGAACATACCACTTCATCATAAAGTAAATAGAGCGGAGGTGATTGCTCTACTATGCTGAGAAACGTTTTTCCTTGCAATGCTATTAGCTCGAATAATTTTCCAATCCGATATAAAATATCTCGCTTCCACCTTACTTGAAACGACTTTCTTTCATCCTGCGTATAAAATAGAAGATAACATTCTCCTAACTTCAAAGACATTGGGTAAATATTTCCTGTCGATTCGAGTAAGAAATCTGGAATATCTACCTCTTCCAAATCTGTACCTTGGTAAATATTACTATATTTATCGTATAACTCGAAATGATTTCCTTGCTCAGAAAACATAAGAGCCATATTCGCTTTACTTGATTTCATCAAAGCTTTCACATGATCTTTTTGTTCGCTTGCATAAATCCATGTAACTGTACAACCAAGTCTTTGTAGAAAGAGCATAAGTAAATGTTGCAACGTATCATTTCTCTTATTAATAAGAAGATGAAACTTCTGCATCTGTATTTTCTCGATATCAATATGCCCCAATATAACTTCTATATACTCATTCATAGAAACATGAACGAGCTTATTTCGCCCCATCTCTTTCTCATGCACGTAATAAAACAATTCGGACATATATACTTGTTCTATCTCTTTTTGCTGCTTATACGTTAACGGCATGCCAGCTTGACCATACAACTTTATAACAATCTCATTCTCATTCTCCACTTGAATGAAAACCCCACCTGCACATTGCAAATGATGAACACTATATTGAAAAAGTGACTCGTTCATTTCTTTACATTCCATCGTATGAATCCCTATACCATGAATAGCATGTAAAAATAAATTTTTATAAGAGGTTGTTTCTATATTTTCTTGACTTCCAATTAATATACTTTCTCCTTTTTTAAAAAGAGAACCATACGCCATCGCAATCTTCACGATAAACTGGGGAGTAATTTCAACATTCCCTCTTCCTACAATGCGGCTTTTTTGTAACCACCCTGCACTCATTTCACTCTCTTGAATACCAGCCGCTCCTACTATCGAATGACTATCAATCGCCTTATAAGGCCATAGTTTTCCTTTTTGCTTAATTACCGTACTTCTTCCGATGTGACAGTGATCCGCTACAACACTTTTTTGAAACAGTGTAACATCATCTTCAACTATTGTACGCTCTCCTATTGTCGTTTCTAATAGTTCACAATACTTCCCAATGTGGGCATTTGCAAAAACAATACTTTTTTGAAGATGAGAATAATTTGAAACGATACTATTTTTCCCAATAATAGAATATGGCTCAATTACAGCTCCTGTACCAATCTTTGCTCCTTCTCCAATAAAAGAGGGGCCATGAATTTTCGTCCCTTTACCAATCGTCACCCCTTCCCCCATCCATACCATCGGTAATACTTCTGTATAAGGAATAGGTACTTGTAACTTTTTCGTTAACAAATCAAATTGTGCTTGTCGATATTGATTAAATGTGCCGATATCTAACCAATAACCTTCTGACAAATATGCGAATAACACATTTTTGTTTGCCAATAACGGAAACACATCATGACTGAAATCAAAAAATTGCCTAGGCGGTATGTAAGAAAAGACTTCTGGCTCCATAATATATATGCCTGTATTCACAACATTAGATACTACCTCATTCCAGCCCGGCTTTTCTATATATCGTGTAACCTCCTGGTCTTTATTCATTACAACCAATCCAAATGAGAGTGGATTTTCTACTTCTTTCACAAACATTGTTACCATTCTTTTCTTTTGTTCATGAAACCTAATTCCTTCTGATAATTGAAAGTCAGTTAATGCATCCCCGCTTATCACAACAAATGTTTCATCTAAAAATTGTTCTGCTTGTTTAATACTCCCTGCTGTGCCAAGCGGAGGAGAGTCTTCAAAATAATACAAGTTAACTCCCCATTTACTACCGTCACCAAAATATTGCTTAATGGTCGTACTCATATATTGAACAGTAATTGCAATTTCACGAATACCATGCTGGCGTAATAACTCAATATTATATTCTAAAACTGGTTTTTCTAATAATGGTAACATCGGCTTTGGAGTATTACATGTTAATGGTCTAAGGCGCCTTCCTTTTCCTCCAGCTAAAATAACCCCCTTCATATACTTCAGCCTCCACTTATATAATGTTCAGTAACTCCATATACCATATGTATATTCCCTATCCCACATGAACTAGCAGCATAAACTTGATTAGTTAAACACATCCTCATTGAGAAGACTATATAATTAAATTTCTAACCTATAAAAACGTACATTTCAAACAACAAGAAAGCGCTTACTATAAATTGGTAAATAATACTTATTAACGACAAACATATATACTAATTTTTCCATTACATTATGATACATCTTATCATCATAAACTAAAGGAAACAACGAGCTTTTTTTGTCATGTTTTGACTAAAAAAAGCAGGTGATTTCTCATCACCTACTTTCATTCCTACTCATTCAATAAATAATGCTTTCCTTTTACTAAATAAAAGACATTTTCAGCAATATTTGTAATATGATCTGCTACACGCTCAATATATCTCGCGACAAATGATAATTGTGTAATTTGCGTAATTGCTTCTGGTTGTTCCGGAACTGAAGATATAAACTCACGAATTGCTTTTCCATATATTTCATCAACGGAATCATCCATTTCAGCAATTTGTTTCGCAAAAGTTAAATTTTCTTGTTCATATGCTTCTAACGCTAAATGCAACATCTCATTTGCAACCGCAAACATTTCATCTAGGTTGTGCAAACTAACAGCCACTTCTTTTTCCCCAAGACGAATTGTAGCCTTTGCAATATTAACAGCATGATCTGCAATGCGCTCTAAATCTGTCGCTGTTTTAATTGAAATAAAAATCCTTCTTAAGTCACTTGCTACAGGTTGCTGCTTCGTAATGAGCATAAGCGCAAGATCGTTTATTTCCTCTTCTAAATTATCCATGCGGTAATCACCATCAATGACCTCTAACGCTTTCTCTACATCTCTTGTATGCAGACCTTCCATAGCAATCAATAAAGCCGCATTTGCTAATTCTCCAAGCTCAATCACCTTTTGCTGTAACGCTTTTAAATCACCTTGAAACTGTTCTCTTACCATTTTTCTTCCCCCTCAATATTATGTGCCATTATATAAAAGTGAAACTTTAATCAACCCTCATCAATCGGGATTTGATAGGCAGCAAGATCCCCTCCCTAACTTCTTTGCTTTCGCTAAATTTTAAGGTGGGGGTCTTACTGCCCGCAAATAGCGGGGTAAATCTCCTACATAGCCTCTTACGCTTATAATAAAACTTAAGATAAGGAGAAGTATTACTTCTTTATTAACAGTAAGATAAAATAAGAAATGCCCTCTGTTAAGAGGGCATTTGCTCTTAGCTTTGAAACGATATCAACCAAAGCGACCTGTAATATAATCTTCTGTACGCTTATCTGAAGGAGTCGTAAATAATTTGTTTGTATCTGTATACTCCACAACTTCCCCGCTTAAGAAGAAAGCTGTTTTGTCTGAAATACGCGCTGCTTGTTGCATATTATGCGTTACGATAACAATACTAAAATCTTTCTTTAGCTCTTGAATTAATTCTTCTACTTTTAATGTTGAAATTGGGTCTAATGCCGATGTTGGCTCATCCATTAAAATAACGTCTGGCTCAATAGCTAAGCAGCGTGCGATGCATAGACGCTGTTGCTGTCCACCAGATAAACCGTATGCATTATCGTGCAAACGATCTTTTAACTCATCCCAAATCGCTGCTCCACGTAAACTTTTTTCAACAATTTCATCTAATGTCTTTTTGTCACGAATACCATGGATTTTTGGACCGTATGTTACATTCTCATAAATAGATTTTGGAAATGGATTTGGCTTTTGGAACACCATTCCTACATGCGTTCTTAATTCTTCAACTGGATATGATTTATCAAATATATTGCGTTCTCTATACTCAATTACACCTGTAGTTCGAACGATCGGTACTAACTCTACCATGCGATTTAATGTTTTTAAGTACGTTGATTTACCACAGCCACTTGGACCGATAATGGCTGTAACTTCATTCTCATGAATACTTAAATTAATATCTTTTAAAGCATGGTCTTCCCCGTACCATAAATTTAAGTTTTTCGTATCAAATACTACCTTCTTTGGCGCAGTCTCGATTTTCTCTTCGTTTTTCACCTGTACATTTACTACTGTTGCTACCATTTGAATTCCCCTTTCATCCACTTCCAATTTATTTTCGATTTCGTAACCATAAAACAAATATATTGATAAATAGCAACAAACCTAACAAAACAATCATCCCAGCTGCTGCTACATACTGAAATTCTTCTTGTGGCCTACTCATCCAATTAAAAATTTGAATTGGTAGAACTGTAAATCTATCAAACATACTAAATGGAACATAATTTGCAAACGCAAGTGCCCCAATAACTAATAGTGGTGCAGCCTCTCCAATTGCTCTTGATATCGCTAACGTACAGCCCGTTATAATCCCTGGGAAAGCATATGGCAATACAATTTGATACATCGTTTGCCACTTCGTAGCACCTAATCCGTAAGAACCCTCTAATAAAACACTTGGTACTGATCGAATTGCTTCTTGACTCGCCACAACAACTGTTGGTAAAACGAGTAGACTCATCGTCAATGCTGCTGCAACTATACTCTCTCCTAAATGAAGAGCATATACAAAAATAGTTAAACCAAGCAATCCAAATACAACGGATGGTACTCCTGCTAACGTTTGATTATTAATCTCTATTATTTTTTTAAATATAGATTCCTTCGCATATTGCTCTAAATAAAGTGCTGTTCCAACTCCAAATATAAAAGAAACAGGTATAACAATACTCATAAATAATATTGTCCCTGACAAAGCTGCAGCAATACCAGCTTCTTTCGGATTACGTGAAGCGAAATTTGTAAAGAAATCTATTGAAAGATAACTTATACCTTTTTCAACAATTTGAAACAGTAACAAAAACAAAATTACGATTGAAAATAAAATTGCTATATAAAATAACAATTTGTAAATTCGATCTTTTAAAAAGCGTGATGCCATATTTTTTTGTATTTTTTTATGATTCAACATTCGCATATTATGTCATCCTCCTAAAACGGCGCATAATTGACTGCGAAATGATGTTCATAATAAAGGTAAACAAAAATAATGTTGCACCTACAGCATACATGCTGTAATACGTAATCGTTCCATGCGGAGCATCACCTAAACTTACTTGCACAATATAGGCTGTTAACGTTTGAATAGAATGTGTCGGATCAAGCGATACATTTGGTGTGGATCCTGCTGCAATTACAACGATCATCGTTTCACCAATCGCACGAGAAGCTGCTAATATAATTGCTGCCATAATCCCTGTAAAAGCGGACGGAAACACCACTTGTTTTACCATTTCAAACCGCGTCGCTCCGAGTGCTAATGAAGCTTCTTTCGTCCCTTTCGCCACAGCTCTCATCGCATCTTCAGATAGAGATGCAATTGTAGGCATCATCATAAATCCGATAACGATTCCTGGACTAATCGCATTAAAAAACTGTAAATCTGGTATAATCCTTTGTAAAAGCGGTGTAACAACTGTTAATGCAAAAAAACCATATACAATTGTTGGGATACCTGCTAATAGCTCTAACATCGGCTTTAATATTTTCCGTGCACTATTTGAAGCATATTCGCTTAAAAATACGGCACACGCTAAACCGATAGGAATTGCTACAAACATAGCAATTGCTGTTACAAGGAACGTTCCACATATAAGTGGTAATATACCGAATTTAGGGTCTTCAAAAAATGGTAACCATTCTTTCTCCGTCAAAAAGGAGTATAATGATATTTTTTGAAAAAACATGATTGTTTCATTAGAGAGCGTAAAAACAATGCCGAGTGTCGTCACAATAGAAACACTAGCAATTATTTTTAGTAATAAAGGTACTATTCGATTGATTCGCTGCGTTTTTTTTCTTTGTTTTGTATTTCTTTCAATCAAATGTTGTACAGAAAATGTAATTTGACTTTTGTCATTATGAGCCAAAGATGAAAACCCCTTTCCACCCTGACATTACCTTTTTATTTCTGTTAACATACGCAGCTGTTCATTGTATTTTTCTTTTCTTAATTTTACATATCCGACCTCTTCAGCAAGGTTACCGACATGCTGAATCATATACTCAACATAGTTTGCTACATTCATTTTATTTCGGATAGATGCATTATTCACATAAGTAAGTAGCGGCCTAGATAACGGCTCATACTTACCTGATTGAATGGTCTCTTTCGTCGGAAATACACCATTTACTTTTATTGCTTTCACCTTATCTCGATTAGCCATATAATAAGCATATCCTACAAAAGCAATGGCATGTTTATCATTCATTACCCCTTGCATAATAACTTGATCATCTTCAGACAAAGAGACTTTTTTTACAATGCGATGATTTTGTAAGATGACATTTTGAAAATAATCATACGTACCAGAGTCTACGCCTGGTGCATAAAACTTCACTTGTTCACGTGGCCATGTTGAATGAATTTGTGACCATCGCTTCTCTCTTCCATCTTCACTCCAAAGTAGCCGTAACTCGTCTACTGACATATCGTCTACCCATGTATTATGGCGATTCACAACAATCGTAAGACCGTCGTTAGCAACCTCAAAAGGTGTGAACTGAATAGAGTTTTTCTTCATTTCATTTTTCTCGACTTGTTTCATTACTCTCGAAGCATTATTTATATCTACTTCTCCTTTACTGAAACGATTAAATCCTCCCCCAGTTCCAGAAATACTGATGGAAATTTTCACGTCTGGATGCACCTTTGTATATTCCTCCGCTACTGCTTCTATAATAGGAAAAACCGTTGAGGATCCATCAACTCTCACTTCTCCCGTATCATTTAAAGCAAATGCAGTAGACATTTCAAAACAGAGGAACCATATTGATAATACGAAAACTTTAATCGGTGTACGCATCCATTTCACGTGTTCTTCCTCCTAGAAGTAACCGAAAATAACAGGATTACAGATATAAGAATACTGCTAAACTATTAATTCGGTTTTAATTGTTTGTAAAAGTTTTGTAAAGTTCCACATAAATCAACATACGGTACAATTTCAATTCAGTAGTAGCTATTCATTTCCTCTGATGATTTCCCTATAAAATATTTATCCCCTATCCCACCATATACAAGTATCATTTATACGGCCGCGTTTTTTTCAATGTTGTATACTTGTCCACATTTATTACACGATATGCATAAACCATAAAAAAAAGCACACTATCTTTTCAGATAGTGTGCTTTTTTACAACTTTTTTATTCATCATCTTGCTCTTTATTTTTATTGTCTTTATCATCTTTTGGAGCTTCACCATTTACTTCTTTGTTTTTTAAATCAAAGTAAGCGTCCATAATTTCACGACCAATATATCCATTAATACCAGTCTTATCATCATGTACCCACGGAACGACAACAGAGAATGCTACTTCTGGATCTTCAAGTGGCGCATAACCTACTAATGTTAAGTTATATGTTTCCACACGTTCACCGTTTGCCTTTCTACCAATCTCTTTATCTCCGCCATACACAGTTTGCGCGGTACCTGTCTTCCCTGCCGCTTTATATTTTGCACCTGTAAAGTATTTTGTAGCTGTACCACCTGAATCATTATAAACTTGTCTAAATCCTTCTTGAACACGTTTAATTTGCGATTCTGGCATATCAACACGATTTAATACTTTCGGTTCCATAGATTGAACAACTTTCCCAACTTCATCCGGTTTCACTGCCGGTTGACGAATTTCTTTTACAACTTGTGGTTGCATACGATATCCGCCATTGGCAATCGTCGAAATATATTGCGCTAATTGAAGCGGTGTATACGTATCATACTGTCCAATTGATAAATCTAGTAAGAAACCTGGTTGACTACTTCTACCCATCTGACCAGCAGATTCATTCGGTAAATCAATTCCTGTTTTTACACCAAGTCCAAACTGTCCGAAATAATAACGCATCGTATCAAATGCTTTTTGAGGTATATCTAACGTACCACCTCTCACATATGGAACACCGGCGATATTCATCGCTGTTTTAAACATATAAACGTTAGAAGACATTTTTAAAGCTGTAAGGTCATTAATGTATCCCATCGTTTTCCAAGACGACTTCGTAGGTGTACCTTTTAATTTAATTGGTTCATCCAATTGCACCGATCCTGGTTGAATCGCACCAGTTTGATATCCAGTAAGTACTGTTGCACCTTTTACAGTTGATCCCATCGGATAAGAACTTGTCATGGTACCTAATGCAAAGTCATTTACTTTCGTTTGACCATCTTCGTTAACTAATTGTTTCCCCGCCATAGATAAAACTTCGCCATTTTTTGGGTTCATCATTACAACGAATGCGCGATCTAAAAGAGGTTCGCTTCCTTTAAACCTCATTAAATTCTTCGCAAGAATATCTTCCACGCGCTTTTGTAATTCCATATCAATTGTTAAGTTCAGGTCATTACCACTTTGTCCTTTTGATACATTAATCGTTTCTAAAATATTACCGTTTTTATCTGTAACATTTCTAACTTCTGCTTTCGTACCGTGTAGGCTATCTTCATACTGTTGCTCAAGATAACTTTTTCCTACTCGGTCATTTCGATTATAATCACGAACAAGATAGTAATCTAGTCTTTCTCTAGGTAAGCCTTCATCAGATGTCGACACCCCACCAAGTACACTTCGGAATAAATCATCGTACGTATATTTTCGATCCCAATCAACATTCGTATCTACACCTGGTAATGCTGCTAGGTTTTCACTAATAATCGAATATTCCTTTTCTGTAGCATCCTTTTTAATAACTTGAGGTGTCATTGCATATCCGCCGTCCATCTTACTTTTAATCGCTAGTATTTCTAGATCTTTTGCGGATAATTGATTAATCTCTTCTTCTGTTACACGACTTCGCTGACGCTCGTCTAATTCTTTATCATCAATTTTTTTATCTTTAAACTCTTGACGATCTTTATTCGTAATTTTTTCTTTAGCTTCCTCTTTATGCATAGCAAGCCAATAATCCTTTTTATCGCGATCCGTTAATTTATCTGTCGGTACTTCAATCAAATCTGCTAGCTTTTTCGCTGTTTCTAAGCGATCTTCTGCAGTTGATCCTTTCATTTTTGTAAATGTAATAGTACGAATGGCTACATTATCTACTACAGCTCGCCCATAACGGTCAAATATTTTCCCACGCGGTACAGGATTACTTATCGTTGAGTTTTCTTTCTTCTCCACTTCATTCTTATATTCTTCACCACGAACAATTTGTACATATCCGAGCCTTACAATAACCGCGGAGAACATTAAAAACACGCAGAAAAACAGCACGTTTAACCGAAAAGGAACGTGGGTCTTTTTCTTATTTTGCTTCTGTTTCTTGCTCATACAAACCCCCTCTACCAACAGCTATGTAATGTGAAAGGGACACCTTCATACAGGTGTCCTCACTGCTGTCTTACATCTTTTTCTATTCTAGCATAAAACAAACGAGAAGTTAACCTTCTGGTTCAGTTTGGTTTTGCGCGTTCCCTTGCGTTACAACACTTGCTTTACTCGCATTTCCCTCATCATATTTGACATTTTTAACTGCAAAATAAATAAGAAAATGTCCAGCACCTAAAATACATAATAAGTAAGGTAAACTTTTTTCAGGTGGAAAGAATAGTACAGCACATAAAAAACTTAAAATGGAACAGATTCTTCCGGCGTTTAACCATAGCTCCCGAACAACGACATATTCCACACGCCATTCTCTCGCATTTTTCGCTCTACCAATTACGTCATATGTCATTGATCCGTACGGAACAAGTAATATAGGATATGCAATTGCAATACATGCCGCATAAATAAGTAATTTCGTGTATGTAACATTGAAAATAACTAAAAAGACGACAGCATATAAAATAATGCCTCCAAGTAAAATTGCTTTTTTTCGCCACTCCTTCTTTAACATACGAGCAACTAAGTAGTAACATACAAAGGATACAGCAGAGTTCACTAAACTGTATTTCCCTAATGCAAACTCACTATTAGTTGCTAAATAAACATATACTGAAATGACAAAAATAAACGTTCCTTCTCTCAATCCTTGGAAAAAATGAGCTCGTGTAATCTTTCCCCAATTTTTATCAATCCGTCGTTCTTTCAATACTTGCACGATTTCATAACGCCCTTCACATTCTCTTTTAGATAAAAAGAAGCTTAAGACGACAGCAATTGCAAATAGAACTAATGAAAGAAAGAATATAACAGTATAGCCACTCCATTTCTCCATACGTGAAATTGTATATCCTGCTGCTATTGGTCCAATCATTCCAGAGAAGGATGTAAGAAGTCCAAGAAACCCATTAAAGAAATCTCTTGTTTCTGGTTCTGTAATTTCAAATGTCAATAAGTTAAAAGCCAACCAGTAAAAACCGTATCCTACTCCTAAAAGAGCCCCCATTAATAAAATATACTGAGAAGCACTTTTCCCTGCTATTAAGACAACAATAAAAAAAATTGCGAGCGTCCCTACTCCTATTCGTAATAAAATCGAGCGATCGATACGTTTCGCTAATTTCCCCCCTACAAGAAATGTGAGAGGCTGTAATACCACGCTGGCTAAATTATACAAGCCAAGATTCACATAATTTTGTGTTTGTTTCCATAAATAAATATTTACAAACGTATTCGATAAAGAAATTGCGAGCGTGTATAAACCTCCTATAAGGAGCAATAACACTAAATCCCGATTCACTTCAACGTCACCAATTATATGTTTCCATTTCATACACAACTCTCCTTTACTTCATGTTCTAGTCTTCCAAAGACAAGCCCAATTATGTAAAAGGAAAGCATAGAAAAAAGCTAGGAGCTCTCCCCTAGCTTTTTCTATATTTATTACGATTATTTTGCTTCTTGGTAACGTTTTTCAGCAGCGTTCCAATCTACAACGTTCCAGAATGCGCCGATGTAGTCTGGACGACGGTTTTGGTAGTTTAAGTAGTAAGCATGCTCCCAAACATCTAAACCGATAACTGGAGTTTTACCTTCAGTTAAAGGAGAATCTTGGTTTGGAGTGCTTGTTACTTCTAACTCACCATTGTTTACTACTAACCAAGCCCAACCAGAACCGAAGCGAGTTGCGCCAGCTTTTGCGAATTCTTCTTTGAATGCATCGAAGCTACCGAATTTTGCTTCAATTGCAGTTGCAAGTTCACCTACAGGTTGTCCTCCGCCGTTTGGAGATAGGATTGTCCAGAAGAATGTATGGTTAGCATGTCCGCCACCATTGTTACGTACTGCTGTACGGATTGCTTCTGGTACTTCGTTTAAGTTTGCAACTAATTCTTCTACGCTTTTGTCAGCTAATTCTGCATGACCTTCTAAAGCAGCGTTTAAGTTTGTAATGTACGTGTTGTGATGTTTTGTATGATGGATGTTCATTGTTTCTTTGTCAAAGTGAGGCTCTAAAGCATCATACGCATAAGGTAAATTTGGTAATTCGTGTTTTGCCATTGTTATATTCCTCCCAGTTTATGTATTGCCACTTAAGTGACATACAACTTCATTCTACCCTAATTGCCATAGGGTGCAAACAAATAAATCACATTGTCTTGCTATCATTAAAGTAGCAAAATTCCCACTTCTTTTCAATTAAAATGCTCATATATTCCGTAAAAAAAGCTTCCTTCTACAAGGAAGCTTCCTGCTAACATAATAAACATGCGAAATGGATATGGACCCTGTAGGACTCGAACCTACGACCGGACGGTTATGAGCCGTCTGCTCTAACCAGCTGAGCTAAGGGTCCACAATTATGTATGTAACAACATATCAAATAGAGGAATTCCTATCGGATATGCTCTTTAAGAAATGTAAGATAAATTTACCATATAGAAAAGAAAAGTGTCAATTGTATTTTTCTTATTTAAAAGAAGAAAGTTAATAAAAGAAATTTAGTTATCTCCACTATATGTAAATATAATATATCTTGAGATTCTCTAGATTCCTACGTTACAATGATTTTATACATACATAAAGGAAGTGAATCTATGTCCATATTTACCCAATTCGTAAAAAGCATATACTCGCCTAAAGATATGGCGCTATTCCGTTTTCAAAAAATCGGTAAAACCATTTTGTATATTATGCTACTTTGCTTAATTACTACTATTCCAAGAACTTTTTTGTACGGTAGTTTTATCCAGGATGGTGTTGGCATGGTAAATCAAGTCATCGATAAAGATTTACCTGATTTTAAAATCGAAAATGGCGAACTAAAAGCCGATATTGATCAACCTATTGAAAAAGAAGAAGGAAATACACTTTTCGTATTTGATCCAAATTCAACAGACCTAGAAAAATATCAAAATAAAACAGGTTTATTTGTTTTAAAAGATAAAGTAGTCTCTATGGGAAATGGTCAAACACAAACGTATTCTTATAACGATTTGTTAGGTGCATCTCTTGAGAAAAAAGATCTACAAGAATTTATTTCTTTATTCGATAATATTTATCCAATTTTATTATTTGTTATTGGATTCTTAGTGTACCTATTCCAATTATTCATCACTTTTGTAGGCGTGACTTTACTTGCGTTCATCGGTTCTGCTATGAGCGGTCAACGTAAACTATCCTATAAACAAGTTTGGACACTAACTGCATACAGCTACACGATCCCAACCATTTTCTTCATGATTATGGATTTATTCAAAATCGTCGTACCTGGAGCAACGTTCATTTATATCGCTGTTGTTTTAATCGTTCTATACTTAACGATTAAAGAGGTACCCAAACCGAAAGAAAAATAAAAAATGCCTAAATAGGCATTTTTTTTTTGGACAAGCATATATTCCTAGCAAAGGAGTGAAGAATATGAAGAGATTAGGTATATTCCTATTCGTGCTTGTTCTCGGTTATATATTTTATTACGATATAAAAATCGGTACTTTACCGATGTTAAGTTCATATAAAAAAACAACTGCTGCTCAAACAATTAAAAAAGAAAACACAGACAGTCAACAAAATAAAGCGAACAAAACAGAAAAAGAAACGGATGTATCTTATAAAACAATTGAAGTAAAAACTGGTGAGACAGTTCTTTCTATTACAGAACAAATTAACAAGAAAAAAATTCCTTCCATAGAAAAAGTCATTGACGACTTTAAACAATTAAACAAAAGTACATCTGCTACAAAAATACAAATTGGAAAGTCTTATAAATTCCCGTTATATCAATAAGCTATCACTTAATCCTTGTCAATTACATAAAGGCGCTGATACAATAGTAAAAGTGAAACCGAGTACTTCGGTTTCTATAGCCCTATATCACGTATACTATCATTGATATGAGGGACTAAATAAGAAACTTCTTTTATAAGGAGAGCGATCTATTCGTGAATGAAATGACTCATCGTACAAAAACACGTCCAGTTAAAGTCGGTAATTTAACAATCGGCGGTAATAATGAATTAATTATACAAAGTATGACAACAACAAAAACACATGATGTTGAAGCAACAGTTGCTGAAATCAAGCGTTTAGAAGAAGCCGGCTGTCAAGTCGTCCGCGTTGCCGTTCCAGATGAACGCGCAGCAGATGCTATTGCTGATATAAAAAAACAAATCAACATTCCACTTGTTGCTGATATTCATTTTGATTATCGCCTTGCTTTAAAAGCAATTGAAGGTGGCATCGATAAAGTACGTATCAATCCAGGTAATATTGGTCGTCGCCATAAAGTAGAAGCTGTTGTAAATGCAGCAAAAGAGCGCGGTATTCCAATCCGTATCGGTGTAAACGCTGGTTCATTGGAGCGACACATTTTAGAAAAGTACGGGTACCCAACTGCAGATGGTATGGTTGAGAGCGCGCTACATCATATTAAAATTTTAGAGGACTTAGATTTCCACGATATTATCGTATCTATGAAAGCCTCTGATGTTAACTTAGCAATCGAGGCATACGAGAAAGCTGCTCGTGCTTTTGATTATCCATTACATTTAGGTATTACAGAATCTGGAACATTGTTTGCCGGAACTGTAAAAAGTGCTGCTGGTCTTGGAGCAATCTTAAATAAAGGCATCGGAAATACACTACGTATTTCATTAAGTGCTGATCCAGTTGAAGAAGTAAAAGTTGCTCGCGAATTATTAAAATCATTCGGTCTTGCGTCTAATGCAGCAACACTTATCTCTTGTCCAACTTGTGGTCGTATTGAAATCGATTTAATTAGCATTGCTAACGAAGTGGAAGAATACATTTCTACACTTCAAGTACCAATTAAAGTTGCAGTACTTGGTTGCGCTGTAAATGGCCCTGGTGAAGCTCGTGAAGCTGATATCGGTATTGCCGGTGCACGTGGAGAGGGATTATTATTCCGTAAAGGGCAAGTCGTTCGTAAAGTACCAGAAGAAACAATGGTAGAAGAACTGAAAAAAGAAATCGACGTAATTGCTGCTGAAATGGCTGCTGAACGAGAAAAAGAAAAAGAGACACAAGAACAATAAAAAGAAGGTTGCCACAATATTTGTGGGCAACCTTCTTTTCTACGTAAAAAAGCTCGTCAGTTACATAACCGACGAGCTTTTACTTTGCACATTTTGGACAACGACCATATATTTCAAACTTATGACCCGTTACTTCATAACCAGTAAAATCTTTATTCATAAAATCCATTGGGCAGGAAGTAATCTCTTTCGTCCCCCCACAATCCAAACAAATAAAATGATGATGATGTTCCATAATAGAACAAGTAAAACGAAAATGTTTTTCGCCATTTAATTCCGTTTGTTCTAAAACACCAATCTCAGCAAAAACTGTTAAGTTACGATAAATCGTATCAAAACTAAGCCCTGGATAATCGTCTTTCATATGTTCTAAAACGTCTTTCGCAGTTAAATAACGATTATGTGCTGCAAATAATCTGAGCATCTCTTCTCTTTTTCCAGTATGTTTATATCCTTTTTCTTTCATTAGGCGTAAAGCTTCTGTTAGATTCATACCTATCCCTACTTTATGCAGTTTTTTTCTTCTTCCATAAAATCGCACCGATTAAAATAAGAACTGCTATCATAACAATTGTACCACCTGGCGCTAGATCAAGTTGATACGAAGCAAACATTCCACCAATTACTGCAATTTCACCAAATAAAATGGAAAAGAAAATTGTTTGTTTAAATCCTTTAGCAATACGAATACTTGCTGCAACTGGTAATGTCATTAATGATGATACGAGAAGAACCCCCACTACACGCATTGATACTGCAATGACAAGAGCAACTAATATAATGAAAATAAAGTGAATCCATTTCGCTCTTAAACCAGTTGATACTGCGTATTCCTCATCAAATGATAATAGAAACAGCTCTTTATATAATAAAATAATTGTCGCAACAACAACAATTGCTACAATCCCAATAATAATTAAATCTGTACTTGTTACAGCACTGACACTACCAAATAAATAACTAAATAAGTCTGTGTTAAATCCATTTGCAAGTGAAATGAAAATAACTCCAACCCCCATCCCTGCCGAAAGGATAATTGGAATTGCTAATTCTTGATAGTGCTTATATACAGTTCGTAACTTTTCGATTAGTAGCGCTCCACCAATCGAGAAAATCATCCCCATATATAAGGGGTTTAAAAATCCACCTGTAAAAATGGTTTTTTCAAGTAATAAACTTGCTGCAATACCCGATAACGTCACGTGACTTAATGCATCCGCAATAAGAGATAAACGACGAATAACAACAAACACACCAATTAGCGGTGCAACAAGTCCAATTAAAATACCTGCGTATAAAGAATTACGTAAAAAGTCATATTGTAAAAAATCTTGTATCATTATATCCTCCCGTGATGCTCATGTTCGTGTTCTAAACGATGAACATGATGTCCATATAAGACGGACATTTCTGCATCTTCTAACTCTCGGAACTTCTCTACATTTCCATGGAAATGTAGATGTTGGTTTAGGCATGCAACATGTGTTACTTTTTCAGTAACAGCTCCCATATCATGAGTAACAAGAATTAATGTGATCCCGAGCCTTTTGTTTAAATCCTCTAATATTTCGTAAAAACTTTCCACATTTTTCACATCGATTCCAACAGTAGGCTCGTCCAAAATAAGCAATTCAGGATCACTAACGAGCGCACGAGCAATAAATACACGCTGTTGCTGTCCACCAGAAAGCTCTCCAATGTTACGACCTTGAAACTCACTCATCCCTACATCAGCAATTGCTTTTTCTACCTTTTTTTTATCCTCTTTTGTAAAAAAGCGAAAAAGCCCTTTTTTCGAAACAAGTCCCATTGAGACAACTTCAGAAACAGTTGCTGGAAAACCAGAATTGAAACTATTTGCCTTTTGGGATACATAACCAACTTTGTTCCATTCCTTAAACTTCTTACTATCAACGCCAAACACGCGTATGCTTCCTTCTTTTGGCTTTAAAACGCCTAATAAACACTTAAGTAAAGTTGATTTACCTGAACCATTCGGTCCCACTAAACCTAAAAAAGCTCCCTTCGGAACTTGCAAATTAATATTTTCTAACACATTCCGATCTTCATATCGGAATGTTAAACCTTCAATTTCTAATATATTATTCATAGCATCTCACCTATTTTAATTCAGAATGATTCCGATTTATATCTATTTGAATTATAGTACAGCTTATTATAGTTGTAAACCAATCTGCCTAAAATATATCTATTTTTTCAAGAAACCTTACTATTATAACAAAAAGCAGAGAAAAATTCTCTGCTTTCAAAAAATATTCCTATAAACTTTTTAGTGAATAGCCGATTTAAACTTACCACCATTTGTCTCTTGCGTGCTCATAATCGTAACAAATGCATTTTCATCAATTTCATGCACAATTGACTTTAATTTCGTCACTTCTAGACGCGTTACAACTGCATAAATAACTTCTTTTTCTTTATCCGTGTAACCACCTTTCGCTACAAGCTTTGTCGTTCCACGGCCAAGACGATGCAAAATCGCGTTTGATACTTCCTCATATTGATCAGATACAATTAAAACCGCCTTCGTTTCATCTAGCCCTTGAATTACTGTATCGATTGTTTTAAATGCGATATAGTACGTCATAACAGAATACATCGCTTGTTCCACACCAAACACAAATGCTGCCCATGCAAAAATAAATAAGTTCACAAACATTACGAATTCACCAACAGAGAACGGTAGTTTCTTCGTTAATAAAATCCCCATAATTTCAGTTCCATCTAACGACCCACCATGACGAATTACAAGTCCTACACCAAGACCTAAAATAAGCCCACCAAACACTGTCGCTAAAATAGGTTCTGTTGTAAATGGTGGCACCGCATGTAACGTTGACTCAATGAAAGCTAACGCTACAATACCAAATGTCGAAGATAACATAAATGTTTTTCCAATTTGCTTATAACCGGAATACATAAATGGGATATTGAGAACAACGACTAAAGTAGAAAAACTTAACCACCAAATGTTAGGAGTAAGATAATCTAATATAAGAGAAATACCAATAATTCCACCATCAATAATTTTATTTGGCATTAAAAATAGTTCAATCGCCACCGCCGCGCATGCTGCTCCAAAAATAATCATAACTAAACGATAAATGAGATGAATAATACTTTCTTTTCGATGTTGCTTTTGCTCCATAAGCCCTCCCTGTACTCTTTTTCTGTAGTTTCGTCCTTATATTATAACATACGCTTCTTTTCCTCATGAAAAAAGAAACTCCATACGAATATGTACAAGCTACATGCTCATATATTTCGATAGAAGAACGCGTGAAGGAGGATAATAAGATGAACCTCATTAAACAAATTGTTAATAAAAAATTAAATCATATTTCTACAAAAGAGTTATTAAAATATAGCAAAGAATACGAAGTTCCTATTACAGCCGCACAAGCTGACCAAATCGTTTTACTTATGAAGGGTAAAAATATTAATATTTACGATAACAACGAGCGACTAGAGCTCTTAAAACAGATCGCAAAAGTAACTTCCCCTGCCACTGCCCAACAAGTAAATACATTATTTCAGCAACTACTAAAATAAGGAGGGGATTTCCCCTCCTTATTGCGCTTTAATTTTTTCAAGAAGCCCTTCATCAAAAGTGCCGTTTTTCAGCATTTCGATTTCCAATTTATATGGGGGCTTCTTATCTTTTTTATCTTCCCCTACATACGGTGTTTCAAGAATTTTTGGTACATGCATTAACTGTGGATGATGTACAATGTGATGCAATGCTTTATACCCAATGTGACCAAATCCAATGTTTTCATGACGGTCTTTTCCTGCTCCGCGTACATTTTTACTATCATTAATATGAAGTACTTGTAAACGATCTATACCAACGATCTTATCAAATTCGTTTAATACGCCGTCAAAGTCATTTACAATATCATATCCTGCATCGTGCGTATGACACGTATCAAAGCATACGGATAGCTTTTCATTATATTTTACACCATCAATAATCTTTGCAATTTCTTCAAAGCTACGACCGCATTCTGTTCCTTTTCCTGCCATCGTCTCTAACGCAATGTTAACCGTCTGTTCTGGCGTTAACACTTCATTAAGCCCTTTAATAATTTGTTGAATACCAGCATCTGCTCCAGCACCAACGTGCGCTCCTGGGTGAAGAACAATTTGTTTCGCTACACCTAATGCCGATGTTCTTTCAATTTCCATGCGAAGAAAGTCTACGCCTAATTGGAATGTTTCTGGCTTCGTCGTATTCCCAACATTAATAATATACGGCGCATGGACGATAATTTCCTCAATTCCGTTCAGCTCCATATGTTTTCTTCCTGCTTCTATGTTCAATTCTTCAATTGGTTTTCTTCGTGTATTTTGCGGTGCACCTGTATAAATCATAAACGTTGTTGCACCGTATGAAACAGCCTCTTCACTTGCTGCTAATAACATTTTCTTACCACTCATAGAAACATGAGATCCAATCTTTAACATACAATCACCTCTTCAATATACAATAGATATAATGATAGCATAATTTGTAGAAATATGTAGTGAATTGTTTGTTCACAAAAGACGCACTACACAAATTCATATGACTATTTAGACAGACTATACTCTTCATTTAAATTAGCGGGATTAAAAAAAGATAAGGGAAACCCCTTATCTTTTTTTATTGCTATATTTTCTCTTCACTTTGTCACGTTCTGTTGCAAGTTTACGTTTATAGTTTGGTTTTACTTTTTTCGGTTTTTTAATAACTTTCGTTGCCATAACATCAAGTTCGTCATTTGGTTTTTTACGGCTCTTACGACGACGACGCTCACCTAAATCTGCCCACTCATCTCCACGTAAATCTACATGTTTAAACTCGATATGACGTTGTTTTTCTAAGCTATCTAACGCTTCTTCGTTTGCTGGATCATAAATCGTCACTGCAATACCAGAATGCCCCGCACGTGCTGTTCTTCCAACGCGGTGAACGAAGAAATCTAAATCTGATGGTAGCTCATAGTTAATAACATGGCTAATCCCTTCAATATCAATACCACGTGCTGCTAAATCAGTCGCAACAATATATTGGAATTCAAGGTCACGAATTTGTTTCATCATTTTTTTACGATCACGTGGTGATAAATCCCCATGAATTCGTCCAACTTTTAAGCCACGTTCCATTAATCCATCAGCAACTTGGTCTGCCATCTTTTTCGTATTCGTGAAAACAACTGCTAAATACGGTTTAAATTGAAGTAGCATTTTATGCACTAAATCAATTTTATTACGATGTTTAGAAGGCACTAAATAGTGTTCAATGTTTCCAGCTGCAACTTGTTTTGGATTGATATGAATATGCTCTGGATTCTCCATATATTTCTTCAGAAACGGTTTTAGTTTTTGAGGAATTGTTGCAGAGAAAACTAACATTTGCAAGTTTTTAGGCATGCGTGCTGCAATTTTGTCTACATCATGAATGAATCCCATATCAAGCATTAAGTCTGCTTCATCGACAATAATCGTATTTGCTTTATGAACAAATAATGCTTGTTCTTCAACTAAGTCTTTAATACGTCCTGGTGTCCCAACTACGATATGAGGTTGTTTTTTCAATTTCTCAATTGAACGTTGTTTATCAGTTCCACCAATTAAACAACGTGCTGTAATCATTTGGTCTTCCGCACAAAACTTTGTTAATTTCACGATTTCTTCGTAAATTTGTTGTGCTAACTCACGAGTAGGCGCTGTAATAACAAGTTGTACTTCTTCACGACTTGCATTAATTCTGTTTAATGTAGGAAGTAAGTATGCATGTGTTTTCCCAGAACCTGTTTGGGATTGTCCAATTACACTTACACCTTTTTTCACGACTGGGAAAATTTTCTGCTGAATTCCTGTCGGCTCTGTAAAGCGTAGTTCACGAACTGCATCTATTAAAAATGGTTTAAAATCATACTGTGTAAAAGTTTGTTGTGTCATAAGTTACACCTTCTTTCTAAAATTTCTACTGCGCGCACAAATCAGTCAAGTCTACATTATATCGAAATCTACAAGTAAAATCCATCTTTAGTTTAGGTTTTCACTTCAAAAACTAACCTTCTTCCCTTTTATTGCATATTGTATGTGTATATACCTAACTGAAGAAAGGAGGATTTCTCACATGTTTCCGAAATCCCCTACAAGGCAAATGTATCCGAATCCAGGGCAGCAACCTTATACACCATATCCAATTCCACAACTACCACCAATGGCACAAAAAAAGAAAGGTTTTCTTGCTAAGCTTTTTAAAAAACACGATCCAACCGAGCCTTTTATGCAAATGGTTCCACCTTACCGACAAATGGAAGGGCAACCGATGATGCATCAGCAACCACCACCGCCCCAATATCAACAGCATTATCCGCAGCAATACCAACAACAATATCCGCAGCAACATCCACAATATCAACCATACATGCAGCAATATCCTGAGCAAATGATACCGCCTCAAATGTATGAATCAACTGAAACGCGCGGGGGCACAACTACAGCTGCGGCAACAGCAAGCAGTGGCATCGGCAGTTTTTTTTCGAACTTAATTTCAAATCCAACTAATATGATAAATAACATCGAAAAAGTATCCCAAGTCGTTCAATCTGTAGGTCCTGTCGTCGAACAGTACGGTCCTATTATGCGTAGTCTACCAAGCATTGTTAAAATCCTCACCTCTGGAAAAAGCACGGAAGAAAATCAAACGGAAAATGTAACAGAGCCAGTTGAAGTAGAAAGTCCGCCTCCTGCACCTCAAAAAAAGAAACGAAAACGAAAGAAAATAGTGATTGAACCTGTAATAGAAAAAGAGTTACCGAAAGAACCAGTTCAACAAACAGCAACAAAACCAAAACTATATGTGTAACAATCCTTTGTTTTCTATCCACTCCTCCTTTATAATGTAAAAGACTATGCACAAAAGTATCCCTTGTTTAGAAGGAGAGGATTACTCATATGAAAATTGTTAAAATTTCCCCTCGTGGTTATTGCTACGGTGTTGTCGATGCAATGGTAATTGCACGTAACGCCGCATTAGATAAATCATTGCCGAGACCCATTTATATTTTAGGTATGATTGTTCACAATAAACATGTTACAGACGCTTTTGAAGAAGATGGAATCATCACATTAGACGGTCCAAGTCGCTTAGAAATTTTAGATAAAATTGATTCTGGTACTGTTATTTTCACTGCACACGGTGTTTCTCCAGAAGTTAAACAACGCGCAAAAGAAAAAGGTTTAACAACAATCGATGCTACTTGCCCAGATGTTACCAAGACGCATGACCTTATCGAAGCTAAGAAAGCGGAAGGGTATCATGTCATTTATATCGGTAAAAAAAATCATCCAGAGCCAGAAGGCGCAGTTGGTATTGCACCTGACATCGTTCACCTTATCGAAAGAGCCGATGATTTAAAAACATTAGAAATCCCAACAGATAAAATTTTAGTAACAAATCAAACAACGATGAGTCAATGGGATGTTCAACATTTAATGGAGGACATTCAAAAAAAATTCCCAACAGCAGAATTCCATAAAGAAATTTGTTTAGCAACTCAAGTTCGCCAAGAAGCTGTCGCTAAACAAGCTGATGTTGCAGACTTAACAATTGTTGTTGGTGATCCGAAAAGTAACAATTCAAATCGCTTAGCACAAGTATCACAAGAAATCGCGGGTACAAAAGCATATCGAGTTGCTGATGTAAGCGAAATTCAATTAGAGTGGCTACAAGGTGTAGAAAACGTAGCTGTTACAGCAGGTGCTTCTACTCCAACGCCAATTACGAAAGAAGTTATCGCTTTCTTAGAGCAATATAACCCAATGAATCCCGCTACATGGGAAAGAGTTCGAAAAGTACCGTTACAAAAAATATTACCTCGCGTGAAAGTGAAAAAAGAACAATAATAAAAACCGTTGCTTGCATGAGCAACGGTTTTTATTTTTCTTATACAAATATAAATGGATCTGTATGTAACTGCGAAGCATGAATGTGTACATTGAGTTTCTTTGCATCCACTTTTTCTTGTAATTGCTTTTGTACACCTTGTTTCATTACTTTTTCAACATTATGTCCTGGGTCAACTATATTTAAACCGAGCATCATCGCATCATGAGCAACATGATAGTACATGTCACCAGTTACATATACATCTGCTCCTTTAAATTTCGCTTGGTTTATATATTTATTACCATCTCCACCAAGTACAGCTACTTTACGCACTTTATCGTCTAACTTACCGACAACTCTTGCGCCCTTCACGTCTAATGATTGTTTCACATGTTCTGCAAATTGACCAAGCGTCATTTCTTCTTGTAAGTATCCTATTTTTCCTAGGCCTAACGTTTCACCTTTATTATCAAGCGGATACACATCGTATGCTACTTCTTCATAAGGGTGCGCCGTTACCATTGCTTTAATCACTTTCCGCTGTAATGAAACTGGAATAATCGTTTCGATTCGCACTTCTTTTACACGTTCTAACTGTCCAGTTTCCCCGATATAAGGATTTGTCCCCTCTTGAGGTACAAATGTGCCTGTACCCTCGCTACTAAACGTACAGTGGCTATAATTGCCGATATGACCAGCACCTGCGTCTCCTAATGCATTCCTTACTTCTTCTGCATGAGTGACTGGCACAAACACAACAACTTTTTTCATTTCTTCTGCATATGTCGGTGCCAAAACTTCTGTATTTTGCAATCCTAACGCCTCAGCAAGTAAATCATTTACCCCGCCCTTAGCAACATCCACATTTGTATGCGCTGCATAGATTGCAATATCATTTTTAATACACTTTTCAATAATTTTCCCATACGCCTTATCTGTATGAATCGCTTTTAACGGGTTAAAAATTAAAGGATGATGAGCAATAATGACATTTGCCCCTAATTGAATTGCTTCATCCACAACTTCTTCCGTTACATCTAACGCAATCAATACGTGCCGCACGGGTTTATTAAGCGCTCCAATCTGCAGTCCAATCTTATCTCCTTCCATCGCCAAATGCTTCGGATACATACTTTCAAATAAAGAAATAATTTCATGGCCATTTGGAATTTTACTCATGATAAAACCTCCCCTATCATTTTCATTTTCGCTTCTACTTCCCCACGCTTCGCCTTTGTTTCTTCAGAATCAGCCGCACGTTCTAACTGTTTTAAAATATTTTGGAAGTTTTTTAATTCTCCTTCCCATTTTTCAACGAAGGCTTCACTTTTTTCTGTTATTAAAAATGGTCCCATAAACAATTCAGCTTGTTTATTTTCAGAGTAAGGCGCTGCAACATTTCCTCGCTCCCCTACTAAAATTTCGTAAATTTTCCCATCTTCTTTTACGATTTTTTCATGGATAAGCTCCCAACCATTCTCAATAAACCATTCACGAATATGATGCGCTGCAATATTAGGCTGTAAAATTAAACGTGTTACACCTTCTAATTTTTCTTTACCACTTTCTAAAATGTCACGAATTAACGCTCCGCCCATTCCGGCAACCGTAATTACATCTACTTCTCCTGGTGCGATAACAGCTAATCCATTCCCTTTACGCACATCTACTTTATCTTGTAAACCACTTTCAGCTACAGTTGCTTGCGCAGAGCGAAATGGTCCATCTACAACCTCTCCTGCAACTGCTTTTGTAGCAATATTATTTATAATTGTATAACACGGTAAATACGCATGATCCGATCCAATATCAGCGACTGTAGATCCTACTGGTATTTCACGTACAACTTCTTCTAATCGTTTTGAAAGCTTTACTTCATTCATGTATTTCCATTACTCCTTCTCTTGTCAGTCTGTCTCCATGATAATGAATTTATAGTAGTTGTTGCAAGCCCATAACAACAATTCACTGCTCTATCATTCATCGTATTTTAGAAAATATAGAAAAACAAGCCCTTTGCATAAGCAAAAGGCTTGTCATACGGAACTTTATTTTTTCTTCGATAACCAATCAGCTACTTTAGCGGCTTGATCAGCTGGAACTATATTGGCAGGCATATTGCCTTTTCCTTTCGAAAGAATTTCTTTAATTTCATCCTTTGAAAGTTTCCCACCAATTTTTTGCAAGTTAGGTCCAACTGCCCCTTGTAACTGATCACCATGGCAGCTCGTACAGCTTTGCTTCACAATATCTTCTGGTTTTGATGCCGTTTGTGCTGGCTTCCCGCCATTTTTTGCATCAGCTAACTCTTTAGATTTATTTAGCCCCTGAAATGAAAATACAAACATAACGATAATACCCAATGCTGCAATAAGAGCGAACGGAATCAGCGGATTACGTTTCATATCTCTTCTCCCCCCTCTATACCCCTAAATAGTTAGATGATTCAGTCATTTCCATTGTACTTGAAAACGCTCTATCAGAAAAGAGTAAACTACCACTTGTTAAAAATATTCCATAAATTCAGTTTATTGTTTTTTATTGTCATATCGCTTATTATTTCGATAATTATTAACGTTTCTCATCATATTTTTCGCTTTTCTACATATATTTTTGTATAAAATAAACAAAATTAATCGAAAAATCGAAAAATGAGCATTTGCAAATCAAAAGACAATTCTGTAAAATAAATTACAAGAAATTGTAATCGTTGCCGATAGCTAAATTTTAACAAAAATTAACAAAATAAAAAAGTTTACTTCACAATGGTGAAGTAAACTTAAAAAATAACCTATTCTAAGAAATCCTTAAGACGCTTACTACGGCTTGGATGTCTTAATTTGCGAAGTGCTTTTGCTTCAATTTGACGGATACGCTCTCTCGTTACGCCAAATACTTTCCCAACTTCTTCAAGCGTACGAGTTCGTCCATCATCTAAACCGAAACGAAGACGTAGAACATTTTCTTCACGATCTGTTAGCGTATCTAACACATCTTCTAATTGTTCTTTTAGCAATTCATAGGCTGCATGGTCCGCAGGCGATGTTGCTTCTTGGTCTTCAATAAAGTCACCTAAATGAGAGTCATCTTCTTCACCAATTGGTGTTTCAAGAGAAACTGGCTCCTGTGCAATTTTTAAGATTTCACGTACTTTTTCTGGAGCAAGATCCATTTCTTCACCAATCTCTTCAGGAGACGGTTCACGACCTAAATCTTGTAATAATTGGCGTTGTACACGAATTAACTTGTTAATCGTTTCAACCATATGGACTGGAATACGAATTGTTCGCGCTTGGTCTGCAATGGCACGTGTAATAGCTTGGCGAATCCACCAAGTTGCATACGTACTAAATTTGAAACCTTTACGATAATCGAACTTTTCAACAGCTTTAATTAGACCCATATTACCTTCTTGAATTAAGTCTAAGAAAAGCATACCACGGCCTACATAGCGCTTTGCAATACTTACTACAAGACGTAAGTTTGCTTCTGCAAGACGACGTTTTGCTTCTTCATCGCCTTCTTCAATACGCGTTGCAAGTCGAATTTCTTCTTCTGCAGATAGTAAGTCTACACGACCAATTTCTTTTAAATACATACGAACAGGATCGTTGATTTTAACCCCTGGTGGTACACTTAAATCATTGAGGTCAAACTCTTCTTCTGTTTTTGAAATTTGGCGATTATTAGGGCCTTCTTCGTTGTCATTATCACCAACTAAGTCAATGCCTTGTTCACCTAAATATTCATAGTATTCATCCATTTGATCGGATTCAATTTCAAATCCATTCATGCGTTCTGCAATCTCTTCATATGTAAGAACGCCACGTTTTTTTCCGAGCTCAGTGAGTTGTTCTTTCACTTGCTCAAGGGTCATTTCAGTTTCAATTTGTTTAGAACGAGCTGGTTTGTCAGCCATCTGTTCCCCTCCTTACGCGAGATACAAACATTCATTATACTAAAACTTTATCAAAAAAGCTATTTTCTCGCTTTTTGATTTTGTAAATATGCTACATAATATTTAGCAGCCTCTACAGGATCTGTTTTTTCCATTTGTTTCACTTTAAAGATGATCTCCATCTTTTCAAGTTTTTCCTGATGCCGCCTAAGCGTCTCCAAATGGCCTTGTAACACTTCTTCTGTGTATTCTGGATTAATAAATTCATCCGTCGAAATATCAGTGATAATATTTTTCAACTTTTCATCAGAGAGCCAACTTAAAAATGTTCCGACTGAAGGTTCATTTCCCTTTTCATAATATGCGTATAGTTCATATAAAATCCCTTTATGTTCTTCTGTATGAAAATCTTCTATATGGGATTCCATACGAACAGCTACTTCTGCACTTTGCAACATATGGTAAATAATTTCTCTTTCCGCTCTTTCAAAACCTGTTAACTTCGGTTTTGTTTGAACGACTTGAGACGGTTTAGCAACCTGCTTTATTTGTTTTTGCTGTACCTTTTGTTCTTTGCGATATTGGTGCAATTGATTCAAAAGTGTTTCCATTGAATACGAAAATTCTTGCGATAATGACTTCAAATATGACTCTGCCTGCATCGCATCTTGTAACAACGATAACTCTTTTAAAACACTTTTCACATATTCTTCTTTGCCAGACTCATCTTGCAAATTTTTCCCTAAACGCAAATAATTTATTTTAAAACCAACAAAACTCACACTTGATTTCACAAGATTTTCAAAAGCGGTAGTCCCATATTGTTGCACATATTCATCAGGATCAAGCTTATCTGGCAAGGATGTGACTTTCACTTGGCAACCAACTTTTAGCAATAATTGCCCTGCTTTCATCGTCGCTTCTCGCCCTGCTTTATCACCATCATAGCAAAGAACAACAGTTTCAACGTTACGTCGCAGAAGTTTTGCTTGTTCTTCAGTTAAAGCTGTTCCCATTGTCGCAACAGCTTCTTCCACACCACTTTTTACCGCAGCTAGTACATCGGCATATCCTTCAAAAAGAACCACTTGCCCACGCTTTCTAATAAACGGTCTTGCTTGGTGGAAGTTATACAACAATTTACTTTTGTGAAAAATCGGTGTTTCAGGGCTATTTAAATATTTCGGAGTGTCATCCCCTAACGCCCTTCCACTAAACGCTATCACCTTACCTTGTAACGTATAGATCGGGAACATAACTCTTCCACGGAAGCGATCGTAATGACTACCATCCTTCTCACTTCTTATTAGAAGGCCAGCTTGTTCCATACTAGACAGCGATAAACCTCTTTTTTGTAAAATTTTCGTCGCCGCATCCCAAGCAGGTGATGCATAACCAATTTCAAACTTCTCAATCATCTCTTTCGTAATACCACGGTTTAATAAATATGAAAGTGCTTCATTTCCCTCTTCCGTATTTACTAATAAATGATGATAATACTTTTTCAATAATTCATGAGCTTGTTGCATGATGACAGTGTCATCAGATATGTCTTCTTGTTGTCCTTGTCCTGATGTGTACTCTGCAACCGCAATTCCATTTCTTTCGCCTAGCTTTTGAACAGCCTCGGTAAAAGCCAGTCCTTCCATTTTCATTAGAAAGGAAAATACATTTCCACCTTCTCCACATCCGAAGCAATGAAAAATTTGCTTATCAGATGAAACAGAGAATGAAGGAGAATTCTCACCATGAAATGGACAAAGGCCGAAATAGTTACGCCCCTGTTTTCTAAGTTGAACGTATTCACCAATGACTTCTACAATATCGGATGATGTCCGAATCTGTTCAACAACTTCTTCGGGAATTCTGTTCCCCATAACTCCATCTCCGTGTCGTATTTTGTATTCGATATAAATTAAAAAATTCCTTTATAATTCGACAATATTTTTCTAAACTTGTTAGAAAGTGTTGCCGATTACATTGTATAAACGATTTTGAATCTTTCCTATAGGTCCTTTATCTGCATAAATCGCATATACATACTTGCTATATAAAATTGTATACATTTGCTCATCTGTTACAAATGTATCTCTTAGAAACAATACATATACACCTTTTTCCAAGAAGAGTAGCAAGCCACATATACTGTTTGATCTTGAGATCTGTAACTTTTTCATGTTGATCCATATAACAATCAACTCCATTTTGTTCAGTATCTACAATGATCCAATTGCCTTGCTATTTCCTTAAAGGATGAGCATATGATGCGACAAACAAAATTCCGACATGAAATTCCGCTCCAACTTGCACAATTTCAGCCTTCACGGGATATACATCTACACCAACTAATATGTTGTTGATGTTTTGCATATTTCTGTATTCTACATCCCTTCTGTGAATCCTTCCATAATGTGCGTTTTCTTGTATAGATTTTGTCGATTTAACGTAATTACATGTCTTTTTCGTAAATCCTATCCCTAGTTTATTCTGAAAAATTAAAGTCTAAACGTAAAATATAGGTTTTTATCACAATTTTTTATTATAATATATTTTCTTCAACTACGCTACATATCCCTTTATTTTTTCATCTTACATTTCAGGATGACAAACTCACACCTTGAATATACTAAAAGACAAAGGAGTATAAGTATAACCATTACACTACAATCTATTACAAAATCCATAGGTATCATATTTCACACGAGCGAAAAAAGCACATTCACCTTTGGTAAATGTGCTAAAACATTTTTTGGTTTTGCACTGCATTCACAATAATATTTGCTGTTTCTTCAATCGCTTTATTCGATACATCGATTACTTGGCAATTTATTTTACTAATTACTTCCTCAAAATGATCAATTTCTTCTTGAATACGATTAATATTTGCATATGTTGCTCCATCACTTAATCCAAGTGATTTTAATCGTTCTTTTCGAATATGATTTAACTTATCTGGCGTAATTTTCAAACCGAAACATTTTTCTTTTGCCACTTGATATAGTTCTTCAGGTGGGTCAACTTCTGGCACGAGTGGTACATTCGCAACTTTCAAGCGTTTGTTATGAGCTAAATATTGGGAAAGTGGTGTTTTTGATGTACGCGAAACACCAATCAACACGATATCTGCTTTTAAAATACCTCGTGCATCTCTGCCGTCATCATACTTCACAGCAAACTCAATCGCTTCAATCTTTTTAAAGTATTCTTCATCTAACCTACGGACAACACCTGGCTCATATCTCGGCACTTGCCCCGTAATTTCTTCAATTTGATCAATAAGAGGGCCGATAATATCGTATGCCTCTACCCCTTCTTTTGCAGCCTCTGTTACTAAATACTGGCGCATATCAGGCTTAACTAACGTAAAACATATAAGTGCTTGATTACTCTTAGCAATCGAAATCACTTCTTTTAATGTCCCTGTATCTTCTACATACGGTACACGTCTAATATCAGGAGCAAATGGGAATTGCCCCATTGCTGCTCGAACAACCAAATCAGCCGTTTCCCCTACAGAGTCAGATACGACATATACGATTTTATTATCCATTACATTACCTCACTTTAAACAAATTACACTTATTCGTTATTTACTAAATTTACAAACGCACGTGTAATATTTGTTTTTGTAATTCGCCCAATCACTTCTAAACCTTGTTTCGTATCTTTTACAACTGGCATTGCATCAATCTGTCTTTCTATTAATTCCATCGCAATATCATATAAAGAATCCTCTCTACGACACATCGCAATGTTTGGCATCCTTGTCATGATAATATTAACCGGAAGAGAGGTTAAATCCTGCTTTCCTAAGCTCGCTCTTAATAAATCTTTACGAGACACAACACCAACTAATAGAGTCATCCGATCTACAACGAACAATGTACCAACGTCCTCTAAAAACATCGTACAAATTGCATCGTATACGGAAACATTTTTATCAATTACAACCGGTCTAGATTGATAATCTTGTACTTTAATTTTCTTAACAGCTTCAGATAATAGCTGCCCCCCAGTTTTACCCGTATAAAAATAACCTACGCGTGGACGTGCTTCTAAATAACCAGCCATCGTTAAAATTGCTAAGTCTGGTCTTAGCGTCGCACGTGTTAGACCCAATTGCGCTGCAATTGATTCCCCTGTAATAGGACCGTGATCTTTTACAATCTGAATGATATGTTCTTGCCGTTTATTCAGCTCTATGATAATCACCACCTTTAATGCACAACGAAAAAAGTTATACTATCTCTTAAATATTATATACTAAATATGCTATTCGAAAAAGAAAGTATGTAAAAAGGACCGTATACGGCCCAAAATTATATTTGAAACTTATCAAGTTGTTCTAAAAAACGTCTTGATTTCAAATAAATTCCGCAATATTCATCATAATATGTATTCAATACTAAACGCATTTGTTTTTTTGTGCTATCCTTTACCGATACATTTCCGAGCCTATGTAAATCGAAATGGAAGAAAAGACGTAATAATTTATGAACAGCTTCTCCTACCGGTATACGATATGGGTCTTGCTCTGCATGACGTGAGCACAGAAAACCGCCTTCCCTGACGGAGAAGGCGACAAAGTCTGTTTCTTGATGACAAATCGCACATGTATCAAAGTACGGGCGCATCCCTAATACCGGAAGCATTTTCGTTTGATAAATTAATGATAATACTTCTGGATCAACACCCTCACACATATAATGCAACGTTTGATATAACATTTCAAATAAATACGGATTATGTTTTTTATCTTCTGTTGCTTTATCAGTTAACTCAACAATAAATGATGCATAAGCAGTTAAAAATATATCCTCGCGAATTTCTTTCATAGTTGAAATAATCTCGCCTTGTTGCAATGTTCCAAGCCCAGATCCCATTTGAATTAGAAAATGGCCATGTGTCATTAATTGCGACACAGATGCTAATCGGCTTTTCGGTTTTTTTGCCCCTCTTGCCATTGCACTTACCTTACCAAGTTCTCTTGAGAATATTGTAACAATTTTGTTCGTTTCTCCGTAATCTGTCGTACGGATAACGATGCCCTCAACTTTTTGAAACATGTTCGTCACCATCCAAGGTTTGAACAAAACGGGTCAAGAAATTGGAGAGTCTAGATGCGCTAGCTCCTCTTCATGTTGATCCATCTCATCGTTTACGTCTTTTTCCATTTCTTTCAAAAGCAAGTACGTTTCAATGCTTCCTGTTTTGGAGAAAAACTTCCAGGTAAAATCTAGCATAAGAATCCACCTTTCTCAATAAGCGTAGCCTATAAACCAATTTCCTTTGTTGTTATTAAATTGACCCATTTTGTCCATTTTCATGTGAGAAAAATTTTTCCTAATTTATCAAAGTTCATAAAAACCAATAATCAGTGGATGAACCAACCATCCACTGATTACAACTTTACTCTATTTTAGTACTCATCCTCGCGGAAACCTAGGTCACGAAGCTGAGACATTTTATTACGCCAATCTTTTTGCACTTTTACCCATACTTCTAAAAATACTTTAGAACCAAGTAGCGCTTCAATATCAAAACGAGCTCGCTTACCAACTTCTTTTAACATTTTTCCTTGTTTTCCGATGATGATTCCTTTTTGTGATGCACGTTCAACAACAATCGTTGCATTTATATAAACTGCCCCGCCCTCACGCTTTTGAATCGCATCGATAACAACAGCCACAGAATGCGGCACTTCTTCACGTGTTAAATGTAGTACTTTCTCACGAATAAGCTCTGCAATAATAAATCTCTCCGGATGATCCGTTACTTGATTCTCTGGATAGTATTGTGGTCCTTCTGGTAAATACTTTTTAATTGTTCCAATTAAAGCGTCCACATTATTACCGTCTAACGCAGAAATTGGTACAATCTCTGCAAATTCATGTAGTTTACGATATTGATCAATTAACTCTAGTAATTGCTCTGGATGAAGTTGGTCAATTTTATTAATGACTAAAAATACTGGTTGTTTCGTTTCTTTTAATTTCTCAATGATGAATTCCTCACCACGGCCAAATCCTTCAACTGCATTAACCATAAACAGAACAATATCAACTTCTTTTAATGTCGTTTGCGCCATCTTTACCATGAAGTCGCCTAATTTATGTTTAGGTTTATGTATTCCTGGTGTATCAATGAAAATAACTTGTGCATCATTTTCTGTATATACACCTTGAATTTTATTACGAGTCGTTTGTGGCTTATCACTCATAATAGCAATTTTCTGGCCGATAATACGGTTTAAAAATGTAGATTTTCCAACATTCGGTCTGCCAATAATAGAGACAAAACCTGATTTATAACCTTTTCTATTCATGTAAATCCTCCGCTAAAAATGCTCCTGGTAACAATTCTCCGACTGTCGTCTCTTGAACATCACCATGTAAGTTTGATAAGTATACTTTCGTATCCTGTTTACATAATTCTACCATAACTTGTCGACATGCTCCACAAGGAGGTACTGGACGCTTTGTATCTGCTACAACCGCAATGGCTACAAATTCGTTATCCCCTTCAGAAACCGCCTTAAATAAAGCTGTTCTTTCAGCACAATTACATAAGCCATATGATGCATTCTCAACATTACATCCACGATACACTTTTCCATCGCGCGTTAATAATGCTGCACCTACTTGAAATTTAGAATATGGTACGTACGCTTGTTTACGCGCTTCGATTGCTTCTAGAATTAATTGTTTACTATTCATATTCCCGCATCCTTCCTGTTCACAGCTATGAAGAGATACACTCTCTCATTAAAGGCCCTTACGGCACTTCCAAAGCTTAATAAAAGCTTCGGAATGCAACTATACCATATACGGTAAAAAGATAATAGCACCAATTATAACAGCTATAATTGCAAACAATAAAACCGCTCCTGCCGCAACATCCTTTGCAATTTTTGCAAACGGATGAATATCGGCAGTCGCTAAATCTACCGTTTTTTCCACAGCCGTATTTACCATCTCTAAACTCATTACACTCCCTATTACAATAAGTAATATCATCCACTCTATTTTCGTAATATGGAAATAAAAGCCGCAGCATATAACAATGACTGCGGCTAAATAATGGATTTTCATATTTCGTTCATGACGAAAACAAAAGAATATACCAGCTATAGCATATCCAAAACTATCTATAAGTTTTCCTTTTTTCATCGTCCTAATCCAAAAGCTTCTAAAATTTCTTTTTGTCTTCCGAACATTTCTTTTTCATCTTCTTCTGTCATGTGATCATAACCAAGTAAATGTAAAAAGCCATGTAACGCCAAAAATCCAAGTTCACGATCGAAAGAATGTCCGTACTCTTCAGCTTGCTCTTTCGCCCTTGGAATAGAGATAATAAGATCCCCTAACATGCGCGGCATCTCTGCACCAACAATCTCCATTTCTCCTTCTCCCATCTCTTCCATGGCAAAGGATATTACATCTGTAGGTTGATCTTTATCTCGGTAATCACGATTAATTTCTCTAATGCGCTCATTATCTACAAATGTCACCGATACCTCCGCACCATCCTCGATATTTTCCATTTGAGCTGCTTTTTCTAACACTTCACGAATTAAACTCATATACTCTTCTTTTACTTCTTCTGTTTCATCAATAAAATCAATTAACAAATTCATTCTTTCTCCTTTTCTTCCGGAGGTTCCGGATATGTAATACGCGAATGGAAAATACCATTTAACGTTTCACACAACGTTTTTCCAACGATTTGTAGTTCCTTAAACGTCAAATCACATTCACTAAATTGACCGTCTTGCAGTCGATCTTTAATAATACTTTGCACCAAATTATTAATTTGTTCTGGCGTTGGGTGATTCATAGAACGTACCGCAGCTTCTACACTATCAGCAATACCAACAATTGCCGATTCTTTCGAAGTTGCTTTTGAACCTGGATAACGGAACATCTCTTCTGTATATTTTTCTTTATCTTCTTTAATAGCTTTATAATAAAAATATTTCAGTAACGTTGTACCGTGATGTTGCCCAGCGATATCAATAATTTCTTGTGGAATATGATATTCTTCGAGCATTCTTACTCCATCCGTTACGTGAGCAATTATAATATCTTTACTCGTTACAGGATCTAATTTATCATGCGGGTTTTTAATTCCCATTTGGTTTTCAATAAAGAATTGCGGTTGTACTGTTTTTCCTACATCATGATAATATGCCCCTACACGCGCTAATACACCATTTGCCCCAACTGCTTCACAAGCAGCCTCAGAAAGATTCGCTACCATTACACTATGATGATATGTCCCTGGCGCTTCTAACAAAATTCTGCGTAAAAGCGGATGATTTGGACTTGATAGTTCCATAAGCTTCATACTTGATACGATTCCAAGTCCACTTTCTAAATATGGTAAAATCCCCATAGCCAAAACGGATGATATAATCCCTGAAAGTGAAGCCATTAATAATTGCGTACCAATTTCAAGAGGCGAAAAATTCCCATTACGTAATAATAAAAGCGCCGCCAATACGACTACATTTAATACAGAAACGAGTATACCAGCTTGTAAAATCATTGTACGACGATTTTTTTCTCGCAAGAAAATACTAACCGATAACGAACTTAACAATACGTAAATCCCTACACTATAATTTAATGTACTCGTTACTCCTTCATTAAACATAATACTTCCGCATACAGAAAAAATCATACTCGTTAAAAAGACAAATCGATCACCAATCATTAGTTTTACAAGTATTGTTCCCATCGCAACTGGGACAACATATGCAATCCCTGCGTATTCAAGTTTTTGAAACAAACTAATGATTTTCATTAAGACGATTGTGATAGACAAAATTGTAATATACGCTAAAACATACGGTCTATCTTCTCTTTTTCTCTTTAAAAATAATTCAAATTGTTTATGCATAAAGTATAGTAACACACCAATGAGTACCGCTAATCCAACATAAGGTTGAAAACCGTTCCCTTTTTCTAACAAACCAACTAATTTCAACTGATTATACACATCACTTGAAATTGTTTCACCTTCTCTAACAAGAACTTGTCCTTGAAGAATATAAACAGGTGGAACTAAATCTTCCTCTGCTTTTCTCTTCTCTTTCGTTAAGATTGGGTCATAAAAATAGTTAGCTGAAATTGCATATCTTCCTAGCGCCTTAATTGATTCTTTTAAACCATTATCAACATTAACACTATTCATCTCACTTACATATCGTTCTTTCGCATCTTTCAATTCGTCCATTTTAATATGCTCAGTCATGATACTATTAATCGCTGTGACCGCAGCATCTTTCGCTAATACTAATTGGCTCGGATCTGCATTAATCAAATTCAGTAAGTTTGAATCAGATAACTCTTTCGTTAAGTCAGCGGGTAGTTTCTTTTTTAACTTGTCCACTTTCTCAGCATCAGTCATCTTTTTTTGATCATCCGGTCCAACAGCTTTAATCTCTTGCACCACTTCATCCACTTTAGCAAAGACGTCATTCACAATATCAACTTTGTTTTGTTTATACTCACTTTTATATGTATATTGATCTTCAACTTTTGTAGCGGCTTCTTTTTTCTTTTTATCCGTTGTAACTTTATCTTCGATTTTTATAGGAGAATGGATTGTCTTTTTCGCAATAGAATACATATTAACATCTAATTGTTCTGGTTTTACATTATTCATAAGCGCAAAAAACAGCACTGCTCCTAACACAACGTAAGAAATCCAACTTAGTTTTTTCGAATGTTGTAAATTACGAAACCACTTAGAAATTTCTTGAGATCTTGACATGATTTCAATACCTTCTCCTCTCCAGAAATAAAGTGAAACTATTTATAGCTTTCATTTCTTCTACCAAACGATACTTTGAGGCAATATTTTATACACTAGTACCAATAGTTTATTTTCCTTATCTTTCATGATAGTAAAAAATATGACGTTCGCCAACCTTATCATACAAAAAGAAATGATCCTGACAAATAGGATCATTCCATTTTATCATATGCCTCAATAATACGTTGCACCAATGGATGTCTCACAACGTCCGTTTGTTCTAATGTAATAAATGACAGACCTGATACACCAGATAAAATATTAGCAGCTATAGATAGCCCTGATTTTACCCCTTTTGGCAAGTCTACTTGTGAAGGGTCCCCTGTAATAACCATTTTAGAACTAAAACCTAATCTTGTTAAAAACATTTTTATTTGAGCACCCGTTGTATTTTGAGCCTCATCTAAAATAACAAATGAATCATCAAGCGTACGCCCCCTCATATAAGCAAGCGGAGCTATTTCAATTACTCCTCGCTCCATCATACGCTGCGTATATTCTTGTCCAAGAATATCATGTAAAGCATCATATAACGGGCGTAAGTATGGATCTACCTTCTCTTTCAAATCCCCTGGTAAAAAACCTAAATTTTCTCCAGCTTCTACAGCAGGTCTTGTTAAAATAATTTTCTTTACATATCCTTGTTTTAAAGCCCTCACAGCCATTACTACAGCTAAATATGTTTTTCCAGTTCCTGCAGGCCCTATCCCAAAGACAATATCATTCTTCTTCATCGCATGAATATATCTTCTTTGCCCCATTGTTTTTACACGAATGGATTTACCTTTTGCAGTCTTGAAAATTTCTTCCTCATATAACTCTTCAAATTGAGCAATTTTCCCTTGTTGTGCAAGCTGAATCGCATACGCAACATCTCTCTCTGAAATTGATATACTTTTACGAATTACAACAAGTAATTGCTGTAAGATTTTTTCTACGAGTGCCACCGTTTCAACTGCCCCAGATACATGAACAGTTTCTCCTCTAGTTACGATCGATACATTCAGTTCTCGTTCAATTACTTTTAAATGCGCATCATTAACTCCAAAAAGAGCGATTGCTTCGTTAGCATTTTCCAATTGTTGGTTCATTTCTACTAATTGTTCTGCCATTACTCAGTCTCCTTGAATATCGGATTCGGATATTGGTTGTGGCTCTGCAATATTTTCAACCACAGTATAATGCAATGTAACTTTTAGTTGATCCGCCTCAACCTCTTTACTCAAAATCTTATCACTTACAATCATAGCATGTTCATCCAATTTTTTCTTTAGTTCTTTTTCGGCCATCTCCTTCGCTACTTTCAGCGCTTGCTTTTCTGTATATTCTCGATTCGCTTCTTCCTCTTCTCTCACAACATCTTTTTCATATGCAATCGGCAGTGTAAAACCAAATAATTTCACATCATGCTTTACACTTTCAGTACGAGAGCGTTTATACTTATCATGCTGAAATCCCCATATTTTTATTTTCGTATCCCCGAATTTAAGAAAATGTTCATTGTATACATTACCAGTATACACTTGGAATTGCGTCTTTAACGGGACATCCACCTTAGATGTATACCACGTTTCGCCATATACAATACCTTTCGCTGAAACAATCGTCGGACTTTCCTCATTACCATATATTCCCGATACGAGAATCTGTCCTTTTTCTACATGATCATTTTTCAGTACAACCGGCTTTCCAACTTCTACAAACGTTTTTGTAATAATCGCTTCTTTTTTTGCTACTAAATTTTGCGGCCTTTGTTCCTTTTCTTTCTTCGGTTCGTTTTTTTCAACAATTTTAAAATGATAAGTCGTTCCCCTTACTTCTAGTCCCGCCCAAGTAATGGCATTAATATTATCTGTCAAATGGCGTTGTACATCTTCTACATTCGGCATTTGAAATTGTAGCTTCCCTTTTTTAATACCCATTTTATCCAATTCTTTCATCAATATATATTCTGTTTCAGGTTTAGCTCCTGTAATTTCAATTTTCCAAACCATATTTGACATTGCAATCACACCAAAAAAGAAAATTAAAAAACCAATTAAAAATCCACTGTTTTTAATTAAACGTTTATTCCAAAAAGGAAAACCATAACGTCCAATAAAATATAATTTACATTCATTTTTTCTATAAATTGGTTTTATTTTTTTCACATCGCGTAACAACATACAAAAAACTAACGTTTCATCAGCTATCTTTTTAACATCCCAAACTAATAAATTCCTCCGTACACATTCATTAACAAACCGTTCCGCTCCTCTACCTTCAATTCGCACTTTTACATATCCAAGCCACTTTATAAACCATTTATTTTTCATTTACCACCTTCACTACCTTTCTAAAAGTAGATATACTACTTTTTATTTGAAGCATTAAAATAGCTCGTACTAAAATAAAACAGAGTAAAACTGTAATCAGTCTCTATCAACGGAACTTTTACAGGATAAAGAAGAAAAACTTCACAAATGGAAGTTTCACTTCAATCACCTTTTTTTTCATTTTCTAAAAATGTTACTTGCTCAATTATCCCCTCGAGTAAAAGCTCTTCTGGAAGAATCGTTTTAATAACAAAGGATTGTCCTTTAATTAATAATTGACCGTGTTTTAAAAGCAATCGCACTTCTTTATCTGAAAACACTAATAACCCCCGATGATTTTCTATATAAATATGTATTTGCCCAACAAGAGTAATCCGAGGTAGATCCATTAATACATCCACTGGTAGGTCTACTTGTTTTGTCAACCAATTTTTCATTTGTTCTAATTTCTTCATCTCGAAAGACCCCCTCTCATCCCATATATATGTATTTCTTCACAAGTGCCTATCGTGTTATAACGACTTCACTAACATAACTATATTCTGCAAGAGTTCATATCATGTTAATTAAAACAGTCGCTATATGAAATCATATTTGTCAGGACAATGATGGATCAGAGGATGTTACCTTTAATAATAGAAGTATTAATACAAGAATATGCGCCCCTACAGGATATCAGTACAAGTTACATTAAGAAATTGAGCCTAGCGAGAAGTGGGAAACTTGAAAAAACCTGTTACAATTCGTTCTGGACGTGACATACTGACCATAGAATAAGTAGTTGTCATTTATTGGACAACTGAGATAAAGTAAAACTATAATCAATCCTCACCAATCGGGCTACCCGTTAATGCGGGATAAAATCAAAAAAAAAGAAAATTTCTTCACTCTGAATGTTACGTTGTAAGTAAGAATATTTTATAGATGGTTGTTATATGAATTTCAAAAAATATTAGGGTTCATTAAAAAATGAATTAATAAATGAGGAAATACGAAAGGAAATCGGCTTTGGTCAAGAAGTTTTGAATGTTATAAAACAAGTTACCGACAGTAATATCCAGCCATTTTATGCAACTGATGCAAAATCTAAAATAGTTAGAATCTCTTTCGTTACCTTTGAGGATTATGCTGAAGAGCAAGCTATAAAACTTCAATCTGAGTTTCAGAAGGCTCGGTACTTAGCTTTTATTCGCGAAAGAAGTTTTAGTCAAGGAAGTAAGAATAGGTGTAGAATCGGAATTATACAAGGAAATAATAAATTGAAACTTTAACTAGAGGGGTTTCTATCACTTACAGAAACGCTTTTTAAGCAATATAGCGTTTCTCCTTAATAAGAACAATAAAAAAACGTCTCATACGAAATGAGACGTTTTTTTATGCTAATAGCTGGATAACCAGCTTATTCACAAGTGATCCGTCTGTTTTACCTTTTACTTTCGGCATAACAGCAGTCATCACCTTACCCATATCTGCTTTAGAAGTCGCACCAACTTCAGAAATAACTTGCTTGATTACATCAACTAGTTCTTCTTCAGTTAATTGCTCTGGCAAATATGCGCTTAAAATCTGAATTTCACTTTGCAGTTTATTAACAAGGTCTTCACGACCAGCTTTTTTAAATTCAAGGAGGGAGTCCTTATACTGTTTTACTTCACGAGCTAAAACTGTTATTTCCTCTTCTTCAGTAAGAGTATGTTGCAGTTTAATACCTTCATTTTGTAAAGCAGCCTTAACCATACGAATAACGGTTAATTTTTCTTTTTGTTTATTCTTCATCGCTTGTTTCATATCATCGTTTAAACGACCGAGAAGACTCATAACTTACACCCTCTCTTAGAATTTACGCTTTCTTGCCGCTTCAGATTTCTTCTTACGTTTTACACTTGGTTTTTCATAAAACTCGCGCTTTCTTGCTTCAGCAAGTGTACCAGTTTTAGAAACCGATCTTTTAAAACGGCGAAGTGCATCCTCCAAAGACTCGTTTTTACGAACGACTGTTTTTGACATTCTCTTTCCCTCCCTCCGAAACATCACACTTACATACTAACTTCAGCATGCAAAAAGAAACACTTCTTCAGCATGTCTTTTACGATTATAATACATTTTATCACTTCAGGTCAACTATTTGGCAGAATAAAAGAAGAATAGAAGCATTTCCTTTTCAAAAGTTATGCAAATAACTAGTATCCTTCACTGATGAAGACAACTATATTTTTATCATTTCATCTTTTTTCATACAGGGATGCATGAAACGCCTCCCCACCTTCTATTACTTAACCGCTTCAAATAAAGAAAGCATGCAAACCGTTTCCGGTTGCACGCTCTTTTTATGCGCTAGCTGATTCTTTTTTCACATCATCTTCAAGAACACGAACAAATTGCGCTTCGTTATATGGATAACCAGCTTTCGTAATTTTCACTTTCACTAGCTTACCAATTAATTCTTCTGATCCTTCAAATACAATTTTCAAGTAGTTATCTGTATAACCTACATATAACCCTTCACGGTCGCCCTCTTTAAATTGCTCTTCCGGAATGATTTCAAGCACTTCACCTTCAAACGCTGATGCGTACTCTTTCGCTAATTGATTAGATAGCTCAATTAAACGATGAACACGATCGTTCTTCACATCTTCAGGAACTTGATCTTCCATGCGCGCTGCAGGTGTTCCTGTACGTTTTGAGTAAGGGAACACATGTAACTCAGAGAAGCGGTTCTCTTTAATGAAATTGTATGTTTCCATGAATTCTTCTTCTGTTTCACCTGGGAAACCAACGATTACGTCAGATGTAATCGCAAGGCCTGGTAACGCTTCTTTCAAACGATCTAAACGCTCTTGGAAGAATTCCATCGTATATTTACGACGCATACGTTTTAATACAGTATTAGAGCCAGATTGCAACGGAATATGCAAGTGGCGTACAACTACTTCAGATTTATCTAACACTTCAATTACTTCATCTGAAATTTGACTCGCTTCAATAGAAGAAATACGAAGACGTTTTAATCCGCCTACTTCCGCTTCCATATCACGAAGTAATCCAGCTAAGTTATAATCTTTTATGTCTTCGCCGTATCCACCTGTATGAATACCCGTTAATACGATTTCTTTATAGCCTGCATCCACTAATTGTTGCGCTTGTTTAATAACTTCTTTTCCATCACGAGAACGCATTAAACCGCGCGCCCAAGGAATGATACAGAATGTACAGAAGTTATTGCAACCCTCTTGTATTTTTAAAGACGCACGTGTACGATCCGTGAAATAAGGTACATCAAGTTCTTCGTACACACGTGTTTTCATAATATTGCGGACAGCATTAATTGGCTGACGCTCTTTACGGAATTCTTCGATGTAACCTAACATCTTTTCACGATCCTGTGTACCAACTACAATATCCACACCCGGGATCGCCATAATTTCAGCTGGAGATGTTTGTGCATAACATCCCGTTACACAAATAACTGCATCTGGATTTTGACGCACAGCACGTCTGATTACTTGACGGCTTTTTTTGTCCCCAGTATTCGTTACTGTACATGTGTTAATAACATATACATCAGCTTTCTTTTCATATTCTGTTCTTTCATAACCACCTTGTTTAAACAATTGCCAAATGGCTTCTGTTTCATAGTGGTTTACTTTACAACCTAACGTATGGAACGCAACAGTTGACATTGATCATCACCCCATCAATTCAAAATGATACGAAGCAGCACTTAACGCGTATAACGGCGCCGTTTCTGTTCTTAAAATTCTTGGTCCTAAACTACATGGTACAAATTTATGTTCACGAAGCGCTGTAATCTCTTCCTCAGCTAAACCGCCTTCTGGGCCAAATACAATCAATAGCTTTTGACCTGGTTTCATTGTCGTTAAAGCTTTCGCAAAATTAGATTTCTCGCCTTGTTTTGCTTCCTCTTCGTAAGCAACAAGACAAGCATCATACTCACCACTCATTGAAAGCAATTGCTTAAATGATGCTGGAGCATGTACTTCTGGAATTTCACTTCTATGTGATTGTTCCGCAGCTTCTTTCACAATTTTTCTTAAACGCTCAACTTTTTTATCAGCTTTTTTCGCATCCCATTTTACGATAGAGCGAGATGCTTGAAATGGTAAGAATGCAGCTGCCCCAAGCTCAGTTCCTTTTTGAAAAATTAACTCTAGCTTGTCTCCTTTTGGCAGTCCACTTGCAATCGTCACGAAAACAGGAAGTTCACTTGACGCCTCTACCCATTCTACAATAGCCGTATTAATAAATTCACTGGTAATTTCATCAATTGAACATACTGCTGTTTTTCCATTTACACAGCAATAAATATGATCACCAGCTGACATACGCATCACTCTTGCGATATGATGTACGTCATCACCTACAATGCGAATACTTGTCTCATTTACATATTTCTCTTCTACAAAATAACGTTGCATATAATCACCTTAGTAGAGTTTCGTTCCTTTCGTAAGTCAACACTTACGAAAAGAACGAAACGTTATCATTTTTCATATAACAAACGGCAAGTCCCTCACCTTATAGTGAGAGACTCCCCTTTTCATTATAGACTAAAATCTATATTACGCATTTCGTGCAATAATTGCTACCCAATCTTCCATTCGTAACACTTCTTCAATTGTAAATCCAGCTTTTTCTAGCGCCTCAGAAATTACTTTTTCCTTCGCAGCAATAATGCCCGATGTAATAAATAATCCACCTGACTTCACAACTCTTGCTGCATCTTCAGGGAATACTAGAATAATTTCTGCTAATAAGTTAGCTACGATTAAATCAACAGGACCTTCAATACCTTCTAAAAGACTATTTTGTCCAACAGACACAATATCATCTGTTTTATTTAAACGTACATTCATTTCTGCACTTTCAACCGCAACCGGATCTAAATCATACGCTTGAACAGAAGACGCACCTAATTTTGCTGCTGCAATACTAAGTACACCAGAACCTGTTCCTACATCAATAATAGCGTCACCTGGCTGTACTGTTTTTTCTAAAGCACGGATACACATCGTTGTTGTTGGATGAGTTCCTGTACCAAACGCCATACCCGGGTCTAATTCAATGATTTTTTCATCAGGAGAAGATGGTGTATATTCTTCCCAAGTCGGTACGATTGTGAATGTATCAGAAATTTGTACTGGATGGTAATATTTTTTCCAAGCAGTAGCCCAATCTTCTTCATTGACTTCGTTAACGGTAATATTTCCAGTACCAATTTCGATGTCGTAAGATGGAAGCACATCAATAGATGATTTTACACCTGCAATCGTTTCATGTAAAGAATCGGTTTGCGGGAAATATGCTTTTATTAATACACCTTCCGCCGGATATTCATCTGGATTCAATGCATAAATTTCACCATATTGTTGCTCGCGCTCTTTCGTTAACTCCGCTGGATCCTCAATCGCAACTCCGCTAGCACCAGCTTCATGTAAAATATGAGAGACAGCTTCTACTGCTTCTTCTGTTGTATGAATACTAATTTCTGACCATTTCACAATTTACCAACTCCATTTTTTATTTCCATTATTCCCCTTTGAAAGCACGTTTAAGCTTTCCGAATAAACTATCATCCTGCTCTTCTTGTCCTGCAAATTCACGTAATAAATCTTTTTGCTGTGAAGTCAATTTCGTCGGTACAACAACACGAACGACTACATATTGATCTCCTTGACCGTATCCACGTACGTTCGGAGCACCTTTTCCTTTTAAGCGGAACTCTGTTCCAGTTTGTGTTCCTGCTGGGATTTTCAGCTTCACTTTACCATGAACAGTAGGGACTTCCACTTCAGCACCAAGTGCCATTTGTGCAAATGTTAATGGCATTTCGCAAATAATGTGGTCTCCTTCACGCTCGAAGAATTCATGATTTCTTACATGAACAACAACATATAAGTCTCCTGCTGGTCCGCCATTTACGCCGGCTTCACCTTTTCCAGACACACGAATTTGTTGACCATTATCAATACCCGCTGGAATTTTAACATTAATTTTTTTACGTTTACGAACTTTACCTGAACCGTGACATGTCGTACATTTTTCTTTAATAATTTGTCCAGTTCCTGAACAATGACCACAAGCTTGACGGTTTACGATACGACCAAACGGTGTGTTTTGTTCAACACTCACTTGACCAGAACCTGAACAATGTTTACATGTTTCTTTTGAAGTTCCTGGTTTTGCTCCACTACCTTTACAAGTATCACATGGATCTTCTACTGGAATTTCTACATTTAATTCCTTACCAAAAATAGCTTCTTCAAAATCTAAAGTGACTTGATATTGTAAGTCAGCGCCTTGGCGCGGAGCATTTGGATCACGACGTCTGCCGCCGCCACCGCCAAAGAAAGAACTAAATATATCTTCAAAACCGAAGCCACCACCGAAGTCTCCTCCGCCGCCAAATCCACCGAATCCTTGATTTGCACCAGCATGACCAAATTGATCGTACTGCGCACGCTTTTGATCATCACTTAACACTTCGTATGCTTCTTGTACTTCTTTAAACTTTTCAATTGCATTTTCTTCTTTACTTACGTCTGGATGGTATTTTTTAGCCAAACGACGATACGCTTTTTTTATTTCATCTGTTGAAGCGCCCTTGCTAAGTCCAAGGACCTCATAATAGTCTCGTTTACTCATAAATTTACAACCCCCGAATCTTTCACATAAACGTAATTTTAACACCGAAAGAAAGTGCTTTGCAACAAAGTTTCCTCACTTACAGTATGCAAAGCGAAAAACTTAAGATCCTCACACATCGCTTCTCATTCGTGAAAAAAGCCAAAGTCAAGGCACGCTTGACTTTGACTTTTTGTCATCTTACTTATTATGTTTACAGTTGAATTACTTGTCTTCTTTTACTTCTTCAAACTCAGCGTCAACTACATTGTCTTTCTTCGCGCCAGCGTCTTGTGCACCTTCTGCTTGACCAGCAGCTGCCTGAGCTTGCTCGTATAATTTAACAGTTAATTGTTGTACGATTTCTTGTAAAGCATCTTTTTTCGCACGAATTTCTTCAAGCTCGTTTTTCTCGATTGCAGCTTGTAATGCTTCTTTCGCTTCTGTTGCTTTTGCAACTTCAGCTGCATCTACTTTACCTTCTAAATCTTTTACAACTTTGTCTGTTTGGAATACAAGTTGGTCAGCTTCATTACGAAGTTCAACTTCTTCCTTACGTTTTTGGTCAGCGTCAGCATTTGCTTCCGCTTCTTGTACCATACGTTCTACTTCTTCATCAGAAAGACCTGAAGAAGATTGGATTGTAATAGCTTGCTCTTTGCTTGTTCCTAAGTCTTTCGCACGTACGTTAACGATACCGTTCGCATCAATATCGAATGTTACTTCGATTTGTGGAATACCACGTGGTGCTGGTGGAAGGTCAGTTAATTGGAAACGACCTAACGTTTTGTTGTCAGCTGACATCGGACGCTCACCTTGTAATACGTGAATGTCTACTGCTGGTTGATTATCAGCAGCTGTCGAGAATACTTGTGACTTACTTGTTGGAATTGTAGTGTTACGCTCGATTAATTTCGTGAACACGCCACCCATAGTTTCAATACCTAAAGAAAGTGGAGTTACGTCTAATAATAGAACGCCTTCTACATCACCAGTAAGTACGCCACCTTGAACTGCAGCACCTAATGCTACAACTTCATCAGGGTTTACACCTTTATATGGCTCTTTACCAGTTTCACGTTTAATAGCTTCTTGTACAGCTGGGATACGAGTAGATCCACCAACAAGAATAACTTTATCTAATTCGCTTGGAGCAATACCAGCGTCTTTTAATGCACGACGAGTTGGCTCTAATGTTCTTTCAACAAGACCTGCTGAAAGCTCTTCGAATTTCGCTCTTGTTAACGTTAATTCTAAGTGTAATGGACCAGCAGCTCCAGCACTAATGAATGGTAATGAAATTTGAGTTTGTGTTACACCAGAAAGATCTTTTTTCGCTTTTTCAGCTGCATCTTTCAAGCGTTGAAGCGCCATTTTATCTTGGCTTAAATCAATGTTATTTTCTTTTTTGAACTCAGCTACTAAGTGATCGATGATAACTTGGTCAAAGTCATCGCCACCAAGACGGTTGTCACCAGCAGTTGAAATAACTTCGAATGTGCCGTCTGCTAACTCAAGGATAGATACGTCAAATGTACCGCCACCTAAGTCATATACTAAGATTTTTTGTTCTTCGTCTTGTTTTTCTAAACCGTAAGCAAGTGCTGCTGCTGTTGGCTCGTTAATGATACGCTCAACTTCTAAACCAGCGATACGACCAGCATCTTTCGTTGCTTGACGCTCTGCATCGTTGAAGTATGCAGGTACTGTAATAACAGCTTTCGTTACTGTTTCACCTAAGTATGCTTCAGCAGAAGCTTTTAAATTTTGTAAAATGATTGCAGAAATTTCTTGAGGTGTATAATCTTTACCTTCAACTTCTACTTTGTAGTCTGTACCCATATGACGTTTAACAGACATGATTGTATTTGGGTTTGTAATTGCTTGGCGCTTTGCAACTTCCCCAACTTGACGTTCTTCATTTTTGAAAGCTACAACAGAAGGTGTTGTACGGTTCCCTTCTGGATTTGGGATAACCTTTGGTTCTCCACCTTCCATAACAGCTACACAAGAGTTTGTTGTACCTAAGTCAATACCGATAATTTTACTCATGGCGAATCCTCCTAGTTTTATGTAAATTATTGATTTACTTTTACCATTGATGGGCGAATCACACGGTCTTTTAATTTATAACCTTTTTGGAATTCTTCCACAACCGCGTTTGATTCAAATTCACTATCTTCCACTTGCATAATAGCTTGGTGTTCATTAGGATCAAACTGTTTACCAACAGCTTCAATCACTTCCACACCTTCTTTAGTCAGCGCTTCTAACAATTGACGATGCACCATCTCCATACCTTGTAACAATGATTTCGTTTGCTCATCAGTCGCTTCCACTTGCATTGCTCTTTCAAAATTATCAAGAGCTGGCAAGATGTCTGAAACTAGACTTTGTGCTCTATATTTTTCAGCAGCCTGTTTATCCATTTGGACACGGCGCTTATAATTTTCAAAATCAGCTTGTAGACGTAATGTGCGACCTTCCGTTTCCGTTAGTTTCGCTTGTAACTCATCTACTTTTTCTTGTAAAAGAGCAGCCTCACTTTTTTCTTCTACAGTTTCTTCACTGTTTTCTGGCGTGACAGCTTCTTCAACTTGCGCTTCTTTTACTTCTTCTACCACTTGTTCGTTACGCTCTTCCACAATATTCACCTCCTTGTATGTTTAAGTTAGGTTTTTAGGAAAGGGATTTACCTATAAACCCAAGGGTATTTTAACTATTGTAAGATACTCTTACTTGTAGATAGAGTGTTGCCGTTCACCTCCCTGAATCGTTGTATTCGTCTTGGAGACTGGTACCTCTATCTAATAAGTAGTTTACGAATGAGTTGGATGTTGCTGACCGTTGGTCATTCTTCGTATCTCTAACAAGGCAGTAACGCTTATTAGATTAGAGGATGTACAACTATCTTATAGCTATAAAATAAGGAGTGAACCTCATGTACTATGTCGGAATTGATATTGCCAAATTTAAACACTATGCTTCCATCATTGATCAAACAGGAAAAGCACTAACTAGACCCATTTCGTTTCAAAATCATACGGATGGTGGAAATAAACTTTTAGCCTGGATACATCAATACGTGGATAACCCTACCGATGTATTAATTGGAATGGAGGCAACCGGACACTATTGGCTAGCCCTCTATTCGTTTCTTTTAGAAAAAGGGTTTTCAGTCATTGTATTAAATCCTCTTCAAACCAATGCTTGGAGAAAGGGAACAGAAATTCGAAAGCGTAAAACAGATTCCATTGATGCAACCTTAATTGCAGACGTAATTCGCTTTGGAAGATTTACAGAAACCGCTTTAGCTGATGAAACAATGCTGGCATTAAAACAACTAAGTCGTTTCAGATATTCGCTTGTACATAGCGTGAGTGATTTAAAACGAAAAGCCATTGTGGTATTAGATCAAACATTTCCGGAATACCATACGGTATTCTCTGATATTTTTGGAAAAACATCCTCCGAAATTTTAATGGAATATACCACTCCCAGCGATTTTGAAAATGTCTCAATTGAACAACTAACTGAACTTATGGAAAAAGCTAGTCGGAAAAGAATTGGCGAAAATAAGGCGAAACAACTCCTACAAATCGCGTCCCAGTCCTTTGGTGTAAGATTTTGTAAAGATGCTTTTTCATTTCAATTAAAAATGTTACTCGAACAAATCAAATTTATTGAAGAGCAAATTAAGCATTGTGAACACCAGATGGGAGAGTATTTAGTTGAACTGGACACCCCTATCACAACCATACCTGGGATTGGCCCCATTTTAGGTGCCACAATTCTAAGTGAAATTGGTAATATTCATCGTTTTGATAAACCAGCTAAGCTTGTTGCCTATGCAGGAATTGATGCTTCCATTTCACAATCTGGGCAATATGAAGCATCAAAAGGTAGCATGTCTAAACGTGGCTCTTCACACTTACGACGTGCCTTATTTCAAGCTGCCATATCCGCCTATCGATGTGACCCAGTGTTACAAGCGTTTTATAAAAAAAAGAAAGCACAAGGAAAGCATTATTATGTTTGTATTGGCGCAGTAGCTAGGAAATTGTGTTACATTATTTATGCCATTTTAAAAAGTAATAAACCATATGAAATTCCACCACATATAGAATAAGTTATATACCACTCTCTATTTTTTCAGCCTTTCGATAAAGGCTTATTTCCTATGCTTTTTAAATTGAATACCCATATTTTCACTTTAATTTACAGTTGACTTTTCATAGTTGGTCTTAAAAGGTATTAGGTATCATGCATAGCATGATTACCTAAGCATTATATATTACACACAGCAATGAAAATTTCATCACTTGAGCGAATGTATTACTCTCATTTACTTTTTAAGCCCATCAGTAAATTGTCTCGTAAATAACTGTAACAAACTAATTACACGAGAATATTGCATTCTCGTAGGACCTAAAATAGCAATTGTTCCAAGTTGCTCTTCGCCGATCGAATATGTTGCAGAAATTAAACTACAATCCTCCATAGCCGTCGAAGAGTTTTCCCTACCAATTTTCACTTGAATCCCGACTTGTTTATGACGCAAAATGTCATAAAATTCGGCTTCATTATCAATCATGGTAAGTAAAGATCTAACCTTTTGAATGTCATGGAACTCTGGCTGCGAAAGCATATTTGCTTTTCCTCCAAAGTATATCTTTTCCGATAACGGAACTTGAAATGTACCATCCAACATTTTTATTGCACTATCGTAATTATGAACATACCCACGTAAAACTGTAACAATTTCCTTAAAGATTTTATTATGAAGTTCTTCCATCGGTACGCCAGATAGCTTTTCATTTAAAATATTAACCATTTTTTCTAAATCTGATAAATCAACAGATTCCGGAACGGTAATCGTTTTACTTTGTACATGCCCTGTATCGGTTACAATAATAGCGACTGCAGTTTGACGATCAAGCGGCACAATTTGTACATTTTTAAGTTTATTTGTACTTAACTTCGGTCCAAGAACAATTGCCGTATAATTCGTAAGTTCTGATAAAATTTGAGCAGATTGCTGTGCAATTTTTTCCGCTTCAAAAATTCTTTCAGCAAATAAATCTTTAATTTGTACAATTTCAGCGTTCGGTAAGTTTTGCGGCGCTAAAAGATGGTCTACATAAAATCGGTAGCCTTTCTCAGAAGGAACACGTCCAGAAGAACTGTGCGTTTTTTCAATAAAGCCTAATTCTTCTAAGTCCGCCATTTCATTTCGAATAGTAGCTGAACTAAATGTGATTTCATCTTTTTTAGCCAACGTTCTAGACCCAACGGGCTGCGCTGATCCAATAAAGTCATCAATAATTGTTTGTAAAATTAAGAGCTGACGTTCCGTAAGCATCTCATCATCACCTCTGTTAGCACTCTTTGTCTTTGAGTGCTAAATCTATTAATAACTTACCAAAATTGACATTCAATTGTCAACGGAAACGTCACGAAATAATGAAACTTTTTCACGCCTATGGAACATTTAATTAGTCAATCAAAAATGATTGGAATACTTCATTCCCTAATAATTTTCCTTTTCGCGTTAAACGCACATGTCCATCTTCCTCTTCAAGCAATCCCTGCTCTTGGTTGCTTTGTAACTGCTTCGCGAAAACTTGATCCATCTCTACATTAAATTTATTGCGGAACGCCGTTTTAGAAACACCTTTTGTTTTTCGAAGCCCTAAGAACAGCTCTTCTTCCATTCTTTCTTTCTCCGTCACTTTGTGAACATCTAAATACGGAAATCCTGTTTCATCAATTTTATTAAAATATTGCTTCAGAGGACCAACATTTTGAATACGTTCTCCGTTCACATAACTATGAGCTCCAGCTCCAAATCCATAATACTCTTCATTATTCCAGTATGTGAGATTATGTCTACTTTTATTGTCACCTTTTGAGAAATTACTAATTTCATACTGGTTATAACCGTGTTTCTCCATTTCATCCATTACTATTTCATACATTTTCGCTTCATGGTCTTCACCCGGAAGACGTAATTTTCCTTTGTTCATTAAGTTATAAAACACTGTTTTTGGCTCCACAATTAATGAATATGCCGAGAAATGTTGTACACCAAGCGTAAAAGCAATATCTAATGTTTCTTTTACATCTTCTATCGTCTGTCCTGGCAAAGCATAAATAATATCTACATTAATATTTTTAAAGCCTACTTCCTGTGCCTCTCGAATCGCGAGGAATGCATCTTCCCTCGTATGCTTGCGCCCGATCTTCTCAAGAAGTTCATCACGGAACGTTTGCACACCAAAACTAATTCGATTTACTCCACCTTCTAGCAGTACATTTAGCTTCTCTTTCGGTAAATCTCCTGGATTCGCTTCAAATGTTAATTCACAATTCGGGGCGAACGGACGCAAATGACGATTAATAATCTCGAGTAATTTTTTTGTCTGTTCCATATTTAACGCTGTCGGAGTTCCCCCACCCACAAAAATCGTTTTCATACTATCAAATGGAACTTTTTGAACCGTATTTATTATTCCCTTCTCTAAATAATCTAAATATTGATCAACCGGTTGGCGTTCAATAAACACTTTATTAAAATCACAATAGTGACAAATGTGCTGACAAAACGGAATATGAATGTATGCAGCTTGTACCAAATATAACTCCTACCTTTCTAAAAAGAAAACCTCCGCACTCCGGAGGGTTCTCTACTTCTCTAACGTATTACGAATTTGTTCCATTCGCATTTTTCCCCAATCATACATCATTTCAACGATCGGTAAAAGTGACATGCCTAGTTCCGTCATATAATACTCAACGCGAGGAGGAATTTCGGGATATACTGTCCGATCAACAATCCCATCTTCCATTAACTCTTTTAATTGGTTCGACAAAACTTTATGAGAAATGCTTGGGAATAACCGTTGTAATTCACTGAAACGATGCGGCCCTTCCACACCAAGATGCCACAGTATCACAACTTTCCACTTTCCACTAATAATAGAAAGCGTCAATTCCTTTTCACAATTAAAATTACCATTTTGTATTTTATCTTGAATATCTTTTCGAATATTTTCGGACATTAACAATCTCCTAACTCTATATGAACTAAAAAGCTCTCTCATTATTGTAAATGAGAGCTGCTCAGATGTCTAAAAAGTAATTATACAGAAAAAAGAAGCCGCACAAACGACTTCTTTTTTATTTCAAATATTAGTTGTCATCCATTTTCAGTACAGCCATGAATGCCTCTTGCGGTACTTCTACAGAGCCAACAGACTTCATACGTTTTTTACCTTCTTTTTGCTTATCAAGAAGTTTACGCTTACGAGAAATGTCACCGCCGTAACATTTTGCAAGTACGTTTTTACGCATCGCTTTAATTGTAGAACGTGCTACAACTTTATTTCCGATAGTCGCCTGAATTGGCACTTCGAACTGTTGTCTCGGAATTAATTCTTTTAATTTCTCTACGATTACTTTACCACGGTCATACGCTGAATCACGGTGTACGATAAATGATAAAGCATCCACTTGTTCATTATTTAAAAGAATATCCATTTTCACAAGTTTAGATGGCTTATAGCCAATTAACTCGTAGTCAAATGATGCATACCCTTTCGTATTTGATTTCAATTGATCGAAGAAGTCATATACGATTTCTGATAACGGGATTTCATATGTTAATGTAACACGCGTTTCATCTAAATATTGCATATCAATAAACGTTCCACGTTTACCTTGGCAAATCTCCATTACAGCTCCAACATAGTCATTCGGAACCATAATTGAAGCCTTCACAAACGGCTCTTCTACACGATCGATAGACTGTGGATCTGGCATATTAGATGGGTTATCAACAATAACATCTTCACCGTTAGTTAAATAAACTTTATAAATAACGCTTGGCGCTGTTGTAATTAAGTCAATCTTAAATTCACGTTCAATACGTTCTTGAATGATTTCCATGTGAAGAAGCCCTAAGAAACCACAACGGAAACCAAATCCTAGCGCTTGAGATGTTTCTGGTTCAAACTCAAGAGCAGAATCGTTTAACTCTAATTTTTCTAATGCATCACGTAAATCGTTATAACGAGCAGAGTCAATTGGATACAGACCACAGAATACCATCGGGTTTAACTTACGGTAACCTGCTAACGGCTCTGCAGCTGGACGTTTCGCATGTGTAATCGTATCACCAACACGTGTGTCACCAACATTTTTAATCGATGCTGCTAAGAAACCTACATCACCTACTGTTAACTCGTCACGTTGCGTAGTTTTCGGTGTAAATACACCTACTTCTGTTACTTCAAATTCTTTACCCGTTGCCATCATACGTACTTTATCGCCAACTTTTACTGTTCCATTTACAACACGGATATAAGCAATTACACCGCGGTACGGATCATATAAAGAGTCGAAAATCATACATTGTAATGGCTCTTCTGAATCACCCGACGGAGCTGGTACTTTTTCAACAATTTGTTCTAAAATTTCTTCAATACCAATTCCAGCTTTCGCAGAAGCAAGTACCGCTTCTGATGCATCTAAACCAATTACATCTTCTACCTCTTGACGTACACGTTCTGGATCCGCACTCGGTAAGTCGATTTTATTAATAACTGGTAAAATTTCCAAATTATTATCAAGCGCTAAGTATACGTTTGCTAACGTTTGCGCTTCAATACCTTGCGCTGCATCTACTACAAGAATCGCGCCTTCACAAGCCGCTAAACTACGAGATACTTCGTACGTAAAGTCGACGTGTCCTGGTGTATCAATTAAATGAAGAATATACTCTTCACCATCTTTTGCTTTATAGTTTAATTGTACTGCGTTTAATTTGATTGTAATACCACGCTCACGCTCTAAATCCATAGAGTCAAGCAACTGAGCTTTCATTTCACGTTGTGTTAACGCGTTTGTTTTCTCTAAAATACGGTCTGCTAACGTTGATTTTCCGTGGTCAATATGAGCAATAATAGAGAAATTACGAATTTTGGACTGTCTTTTTGCTCTTTCTTCTTTATTCATCTATGTTCTCAACTCCTAATAGTCTCGCCAATATACACTAGCACTGATTATATCAATAGAGCAACAAAGATTCAATGAAAACTCGTGCTGCTTACGATACAAATCATTCTATCTATATCTTATGCGAATAAACCATAAGAGACAAACCCTTTTCAAATTTTAAAACGGCTGTCTTACAAACCAGTAAAACAACCGCCTCCCATGTTACTCTTAGCTAAAAATTCCTTTTATTTTCCCAACAACGATATCCGTTCCGAACTTCGTCATTTCATAAGCTACACTAGCTACTGCCATCCCAATTCCTTCTACAACATTAAAACTTCTTAAACGTTCTAACTGTTGTTGTTTTTCTGAGGCCGAAAACGAGCTACCCAAAATTTCTGATTCAGCACCTGTACTTTCTGTCCCTGTCATATGAGCTATTTGTTCATATGACAGTTGCTGATAGCCTTTCATACTTTTCAAACCATGATTAGCAAGTGCCACTCCTGCTATCATCATAAGTAAACATAAAGCCACACTACATATACACAAAAGCGTAAAGCGACTCAAACGATAATCATCTGTTCCCCTCAATGTGTATATGCTCCCGTATTATCTTGATCAATTTGATGATGCAGCGCCGCATTTAAACCACTCGCTATTACATTCGCCATATCCTCAATAAAAGTATCTACTTCTTTTGGGGTTACCATTAAATTATGACCAAGAGGAGATAGCACTTCATAAATCAGCCTTCTTTTTTCTTCTTCTTCTAACGTACCAACAGCACCTAAAAACATATTTCTGCTCTTTTCATCCGGCATATCTTCTTCCGTTAATTTTTTCTTTTCTCCAAATGAAAATCCCGCTGGTAACAAAGAGCGTGAAGGTTTATTTCCTTCTTTCATCTCTCGGCCGAAATGTTTCAAAATAAAATCAATCGTATCACTTGTAATCGAAACAGCATCGACCACAGTCGGAACACCAATCGCGATTACAGGGATACCTAATGTGTCTTTACTTAGTTCTTTACGTTTATTCCCAACCCCCGATCCGGGATGAATTCCAGTATCAGAAATTTGTATCGTGCTATTTACTCGTTCAATAGAACGGGCAGCTAATGCGTCAATCGCAATTACAAAGTCCGGGTTCGTCTTCTCAATAATCCCATAAATAACATCGCTCGTTTCGATCCCTGTAATTCCCATTACCCCCGGCCGAATTGCACTAACAGGCCTAAACCCTTCTTCTACACTTTCAGGCTGTAATTGAAACAAATGTCTCGTTACTAATACATTTTCTACAACTATCGGTCCAAGAGCATCTGGTGTTACATTCCAATTCCCAAGACCTACAATTAAACAGCTTGCTTCTTTTGTAACGCCAACCTCTTCTAAGAAATTAGAAAATTCTTTTGCAAAAATACGCTCCACTTTTTGTTGAAGTTCTGTATCTTGCTGACGTATACCTTGAACTTCAAGCGTTAAATAATTTCCAGGCTTTTTACCCATCGCTTCAGAGGCAGCTTCATCAATTGTTACTTTTGTAATTATAGTCCCCTCTTCTTCTCTCTCTTTTACAATAACTCCCTGTATCCCTTTTTGTTCCTCTTGGCTTTCTTGCAACATTTGATGGGCTTCTACAGCAAGGTCAGTTCTAATGCTATATTTACTTAAATCTAATGGTTCTTTCATCGTATCTCCTCCGTAATTCATAGTAAATATCGTTAGATTTCCCAAAGTTATATAAGGTCATTCTTTCCTTTACGTGAAATTTCATGGATATACTATTGCAATTCTCTTCACCGTTTGATAGAATATCACTTGTTCTATGTAAGAATCGAGTCATTCGATTGCACCAGGGAGGTGAAAAGTATGGCAAACATCAAATCTGCTATCAAACGCGCTAAACTTAGCGAAGAGCGTCGTGCACATAACGCTTCTATCAAGTCTGACATGCGTTCTGCTGTTAAAACTGTAGAAGCTTTAGTTACTAATAACGATCTTGAAAATGCTAAAGAAGCTTTCAAAACTGCTTCTAAAAAACTTGACAAAGCAGCTCGTAAAGGTCTTATCCACCAAAACGCTGCAGCTCGTCAAAAATCTCGCTTAGCGAAACAAGTAAACGCGTAAGGCGTTTAAAAAACGATCCATTTGGATCGTTTTTTTGTGTCATCACATATGATTTAATCGCATTAAGAAAAACTCGAGCACAAGTTTCTTATCCATCTTTCCCGCCTTCATACTATAATCAGCTTCCGCTAATTCTATAATCACTTTTTTTAATTCTTCAAAAGAGAAAAACTTCGTTTGATTCATTGCCAACTTCACGCGATACGGATGTACACCAATATGAGACGCAATTTGATTTTGTCCATAACCACGTTGCTGTAGCTCTTTCACTTGATACAACAAGCGGAATTGACTCACTAATAACGCAAGCAATTTAATCGGCTCTTCCTGCTGCGTAAATAATCCATCCAAAATTTGCATTGCACCTGCAATATCTTTTTTCACCACTTTTTCTGTCAAAGCGAATACATTTTGCTCAACGGATTTTGGTACAAGCTCTGCAACAAGTTTCGTCGTAATCTCTCCGCCCATACCGACGTATAACGTTAACTTGTCCATTTCCTTCGCCAACATTGTTACATTACTTCCCACAAGCTCTAGCAACAAACTAACAGCCGCGTTATCAATATGCACATGCACTTCATCTGCACGAGCAACAATCCACTTCTGAACATCCTGTATTTGCATCGCATTTGCTTCTACTACATCTGCTGTTTTCTTTAATAGTTTTGTAATTTTTTTTCGCTCATCAAGTTTTTCGTAAGGCGCAACAAAAACAAGAATAGAAAATGGAGAAGGTTCACCAATGTATTCTTCTAAAATTTTTATATTTTGCTCTAACTTTTCTTTTTGAGAAGTCAAAAATAGCGGTGATTTTATTAACAGTACTTTCCGTTCTCCGAAGAAAGGAAGCGTACGCGCATCCTCAACCACATCTTCTAAATACGCTTCTTCTAAATCGTATGTCACAACATTAAACTCTCGATCTTCTTCAAGTGCTTCTGTCGTAATAAGCTTTATCGTTTCATTTATAAAAAAAGCTTCCGTTCCATATAGTAAATATAACGGAGCAAACTGTTTCTTTTTAATTTTTTTATGTATATCACTCATACTTTTTCCTACTCCCTAACTTGGCAATATATATTTATACTAATGCCCTAGCTTTTGTTTTACAAGTACAAAGGAACAGGCTTTATAACCCGTCCCTTTATTTATATTAAACGCCACGCAATAAGCCCCGGGTTTCTTATTGGTGTGCGGTAATCACCTTCCCTTTATTATTCGCAATAAAAATTTGAGTATAAGTGCCAACTGTTAACATGCTTGGAAACGAAAAACTCACATTACTTCATGATTTAAAAGTAGCAAAAAAGCTCGTTTTCTCTTCATATGGAAATTGTAGATTTTTTTCTGACAATATTTTATACTAAAGTGGAATGTTGGGGAGGGATTCTAAATGAATGATTTTGAACAAAACGTTCAAAGTAAACGCAATGACGCTATTGATTCAGGGGTAGGATTTATCGTCTCATTTGGTTTTTTCGCAACACTTTTCATCATTGCAACTGTTATTAAATTTATCGGTTCTTAAAGACTGCCACTTCATGGCAGTCTTCTCTTTTTCATCTATTATGTGTTTTATCATATGTGATTTTACTTTTAAAGGTTCCATTTTCCCCTTTAAAAACATAGGAAATAGCACCTTGCTTGTCCGTGCGCCATATCGCACTCCCCATCTTCTCAAAACGCTCTATCACTTCTTTATGCGGGTGTCCATACCTATTCTGCTTACCAACAGATATAATCGCTACACGAGGCTGTATGACGTTCAAAAAAGGCTCTATAGATGACGTATTACTCCCATGATGAGCAACTTTTAAAACATCCACTTGTAAATCTGGATATGCCTCTACTAAAATCTTTTCCCCTTCTTCTTCCAAATCGCCTGTAAATAGCCACTTCAACCCTCCAAATTTTGCCCATATTACAATTGAAGCGTTATTTTCGCTTTTTTCTTTTCCTTTTGGAGCTAAAACGAAAAATTCCGCTTCATTTACACTCCAACTCGCCCCTTCCCCCACTTCAGTTATTTTCATTTCCTTTTCTAATGCCTGTTTCTTGACTACTTTTTCTAATACTGCATCTTTTCCCTTTCGGCCAAATACCACTTCTTTTACAGGTATATGTGATAATAATTCTTGCGCAGCACCTATATGATCTGCATCTCCATGCGTTACGATTAATTTATCAATTGTTTTAATACCTTCTTTTTGTAAAAAGGGTATTAAAACATCATTCCCAACAGAAAATTCATGCTTTTTTTGTTGCCATTCTTCCTTATTCACACGAAGCGTTCCACCTGTATCAATAAGATAAATCCCTTTATCATACGGAAGGCGAATTAATATTGCATCACCTTGTCCAACATCAATAAATGTTACACTTCCACTTCCCCTAAAATATGGATATACATAATGACATGTGCTAATAAAAATAAATACACTCGCAACTATACAAACCATTTTTTTCGGCGCTCTTCTTTCCCAAACCATCAATATACTGACAATACTCGCGCAATATACAGCTACAAGATTGAAGGGCGTTTCCCCGAAGATAAGCTGGGTAAATGGTAAACTTTCACAATAACTTAGAAAATCATTAGACATACTCAAGCCTATTGATAATACATCCGCAAATCCTTTTGCGAGAAACGGGACAATTGGCATACACAGTAAAATAATAATGCTACATGGTAATACAATGATAGATAAAAACGGAACGTATAAGAGATTGAGGAGAATGCTATATGGAGAAAAATAACCAAAGTGATATAACAAAATCGGAGTACTAACGAGCTGTGAAATGATAGAAATATAAATAGAATTTCGGATTACTCCGTTGCTACTCCCTAACAATAACGGAGCAGACAAAAGTAAAGCGAAGCTACCTACAAAAGAAAACTGAAATCCAATATTAAAAACAAGATAAGGGTCATATATAAGCATACATATAGCTGTTACACTTAAAGCATCTAAACTAGATAAACGAATCGAGCACATAAAAGCAATCAACATCAAAACCCCTGTTATAGAAGCTCTTATAACAGAGGGTGAAGCCCCTGCTAAAACCATATACAAAGGAATACAAATGATAAGGCAAATTGTTGCTACCTCCCTCGTCGCACCGCTTCTTAGCAAAATAAAATATACTATCACCATCAACAATACAATGTGTGAACCTGAAATTGCTAACAAATGTACAAGGCCAAATTGTTGATATTGCTCTTCCACTTCAAACGTCATTTGTTGTCTATCACCAAAGAGTAATGCATTCATAAAAGCACCTGATTGCTCTGGAAACATTTCTGTAACTTTCGAGATTGCTTGTTGCCTTAAAAGAAGAATCCATTGCGTGAGCGACAATGATGTTTTATAGCATTCAGAAATATATGTAGCCTCAAATGTGAAATGAATATGTTGCTTGTATAAATAATCACGGTAATTAAAACCATGAAAATTCCGAGCTGTTTCCGGTTCTTTCCTCTCACCCTCGAATACACATGATATCCCTGCGTATAATTGTTGCATTTTTTTCTTTTCCAAAGCTGATTTTATTCTATAACTTAACTGCACTATATTTTTATTCTGATCTTCAAATTGAAAAGATAGGCGATCCCCATTAACAAGCGGTGTGTTTTGTATAACCCCTCTTGTAACTGCATAGGGCTTCCCTAGAGGCTTATTCCATACTTGAACATAGGAAGTGTATATAACGCTACTAAAGCACGCTACAATACAAAAAATGAAGGTTTTACGCGAAGTGCGATATAAACAGAAGAAAACATTTAAAAAGAGGCAAAAAACTATCAATAAAAGTGACGAGGAAAAGGCAATTGCAATCCCTATTATAAACGAGATTGCAACATACCCCCATTGTTCTTGCAACTTATACTCACTCCTTATAGCATCATTTTTGCTTTCGTGAATACATGCTGTAATTCTTCCATTGATAAATTATCTTTTTCTAAAGACACAAATAATTCTTTCAACTCTGTATAACGTTTTTGATCCTCTAATGCAGCAATATCATATTCTAGCGGAACGTGTTTCACTGTTACATTCGCTTGTTCAAATAACTCTATGGCGTATGGATGATTTTTATAATCCTGCGCATAATAAACCGCTGTAATACCACTTTGAATAATTGCCTTACAACATTGTAAACAAGGGAAATGCGTAACGTAAATTTCTGCTTCCTCTGTTTTCGCACCAAACTTGGCACATTGTAATAAAGCATTCATTTCGGCATGAATTGTCCGAACACAATGATTATCGATTACGTAACAACCATCATCTATACAATGTACGCCACCTTTAATTGAACCATTATATCCACCAGCAATAATTCGTTTATCGCGAACGATTGTCGCTCCTACCGCAAGCCTTGTACATGTACTACGCAAAGATAGTAGATGGCTTTGCGTCATAAAATATTGATCCCATGAAATTCGTTCCATATTTTTCACCTACTTTTTTGTCTACTTGTAGTGTAGCGAAAGAAGAAAAACTTCGTCAATCTTTTACGGAATAATAATTTGATCTTTTATCTTTTCAAGAGACTTCGCACCAATCCCATCAATCTCTAATAAATCTTCTATTTTCTGAAACGGACCATGTTCTTCTCGATATTTCAAAATACTTTCTGCCTTTCGAGAGCCAATCCCTGTAATTTTTTCTAGTTGTTCTTTCGCCGCTGTATTTATTCGAATCTTGCCATCTTCCTTAGAAGAAGTAAGCACCCCTTGTTCTGATTCATTTTTACTCGGTATATAAAGAAGCATTTGATCTTGTACAATTTGTGCTAAATTCACTTTTTTCATATCTACTTCTGATAAAAAACCACCAGCCTTTTGAACCGCATCCTTTACGCGATCTCCTTCCTTCATTTCATATACCCCTTCTTTACTAACCGCTCCTTTCACATCAATTATAATTGTTCTTTTCTGTTCCTTTGTATCCGATATTTTCGGTTTACCCTTTTTTTCGATCTCCTTCTCTTGTACATTCATTGTAATAGGCATTCGTTCTACACTCTGATTCGTTTTCCAAAAAACAAGAAAAAGTAAAGTTCCAATAATAGCTACTAAACCTAACCACTTTTTCGGAAAATCCCACATCATTTTACACCTCTAATCATAAATTTATAACATCATTCATATTGTTTAGGAGAAAGCTGTTACGAAGGAGGGATGAAACTTTGAACATAGGAATTATAGGGACAGGAAACATGGGGAATATACTAATCGATGCATTTTTAGAAACCCGTGCTGTCAAACCTTCGTGCCTTACAATCATTAATCGGACGCCTGCAAAAGCATATCATATAAAAGAAAAATACCCTTCTGTTCATATAGCAAAAACAATCCCGGAAGTAATCGAACAATCACAACTTATTTTTATTTGTGTCAAGCCGATAGATATATACCCTATCCTAAAAAAATACGCTGAACATTTTTCTGATGAAACGTGCTTAGTTTCTATTACAAGTCCAATATCTCCATCACAATTAGAGACTCTCGTACCTTGCCACGTCGCGCGTATCATTCCAAGTATCACAAATCGCGCGCTCTCTGGCGCCTCACTATTTACATTTGGAGATAATTGCTCTGAAGAATGGCAACAAAAACTACTTCGTCTATTCAAAAACATTTCTACACCTCTTGTAATAGAAGAAGATATAACGCGCGTTTCATCTGATATAGCAAGTTGCGGTCCTGCTTTCTTTAGTTATTTACTACAATGCTTCATTAACGCTGCTGTAGATAAAACAAATATTACACACGAAGAGGCTACTACTTTAGTAAGTGAAATGGTCGTGGGGATGGGGAAATTACTTGAAAAAGAAATCTTCACATTACCTACCTTACAAGAAAAGGTTTGCGTGAAAGGCGGCGTTACTGGGGAGGGCATTCGGGTTTTAGAAGAGCACGTTGGAGATATGTTCCATAAGTTAATCGAGCGAACACATGAAAAATTTGATGAAGATTTAGAATGCGTTGATCAGCAATTCAATAAACACACATAATAAATACGTCATTTTCATTCCAAATCCTTTTTATAAATACTTACTTTTTTACAATACATTTTCACTTCAACTACTATTCCCACACTTTACGCATACAATCTTCAGATTATGCTAGAACTAAAAATACATCTTCTTTATAAAACAAAAGCAACCTTCTCGGTTGCTTTTGTTTTATCCGTTTTTCTTCGCCATGAAGAAAATACGCTCTGTTTGTTCTGTAACTTCAAGTCGCTCAAAATCACCTGTTACACGAAGCACTGTAAAACCTGCTTCTTCAAGCCATTTCGTTAACTCTTCCACTTGATATGCACGTTGCACGTGACATTCGTCCAACCGATGGTACACATCTTCTTCCGGATCTTGAACAAAGAATGTTAAATCATGCTCTACACTATTTGATTCTTCACCAGGGAAGCAATTCCAAATAAGAGATATTTCTTCTCCATTCACTGTATACGTTTCATTTTGAAATACATGATGTATTTTATATAAAGAATGTACATCAAATAAAAACAAACCATCTTGACGTAAATGATGAAATACTCTTCTAAATGTTTCTTGTACTCCATCTTCTTGCAATACATAATTTAATGAATCACAAAAGATGGTTACACAATCAAACTCACCTGGAACATCAAGCTCTCGCATGTCTTGTTGATAAAAAGGAATAAAGTATCCCTCTCCTCCTAGTTTTTGCTGAGCGACTGTTAACATTTCTTCTGAAAGATCGACACCTATTAAATCGTAACCCTTTTGCACAAGCGGCAGGGTTACATTACCTGTACCGCATGCTACATCAAGAATTTTTGCCTCTTTCATATCTGCCTGCTGTAAACTTTCCTCTGTAAATTCCACCCATTTATCATAAGGGACATCATTCATTAGTTCGTCGTACAACAATGCAAATTGTTCGTATTTCATTGGCCTAACTCTTCTGTAATATCTTCACGTGGCACATCGCCCCATAGACGCTCTAAATTATAGTGATTACGCTCATCTTTATGGAATACATGAGCAACTACATCTCCAAGATCAACTAATACCCAACGTGCTTCGTCAAACCCTTCCATACGTTGTACGTCGATTTGGAACTCATGTGCTTTTGATTTAATTTCACGTGCAATTGCTTGCACTTGTTTGTCTGAATTCCCGTGACAAATAATGAAATAATCTGCAATTGGTGAAATACCTTGCATATTTAGGACAACCATATCTTCTGCTCTCTTATCATCAGCTGCTTTTGCCGCTAATACTAATAAATCTTTATCGTTCATTTACTCATTTCCTCCTTGATAACTGCATTGTATGTTTGGAATGTTAATGGATAAATCGTCTGATCTTTTTCCATTAAAAATTGAATTGTTCTCTTTAACGCAAATAATAAAGCTTGATTTATATCCGTATATGCGAGTTTACGAGCCTCTTCCACTCCTGGAAACTTTCGCCCAGGTTCAATGTAATCAGCTACATAAATCACTTTATCTAACATCGTCATATTCTCATGACCACTTGTATGATATGTAATAGCTTGCAAAATTTCAGAATCCGTAATGCCTACTTCTTTTTCTACTAAGTATGCCCCAACAGGTGCATGCCATAACTCTTTGTTATAGCAAAGTAAATCTTTCGGCAAATCTTCACGTTTAATAATCTCTTCCATCTCTGAAATTGCTCTACATTTCGCATAATCATGGAATATAGCTGCCATCTCTGCTTTTTTTTCGTCCACACCGTATAACTTAGCAAGCTCAATCGCTGTCTCCATTACACCAATTGTGTGTATATAACGTTTTTCATGCATTTGTTGTTTGACAATATGCAGTGCATTCTCACGATTCATACAACCCATTCCTCTCGATATATACCTGTACTTTTTCGGGAAGTAAATATTTACACGTTTTCTTCTCCTTATATCTCTCACGTAATAAGGATGAAGAAACTGCAAATTCCGGAATTTCCACTGTAGTAATCTTATATGGTGTATGCAATGTATACCCAGGTCTTGCAACTCCAACAAACGTTACAAGATTAAATAAAGCTTCAATGTTATACCACTTCGGTAAATACTCAACCATATCCCCACCAATAATAAAGTGAAACTGCACATCCGGATACTTCTTCGTCAATTGTAACATAGTGTCATACGTATAAGATGGGCCCTTCCTACTTAGCTCTTCTAAACAAATAGAAAAGTGCTCTTCTGCCTCAGTCGCGAGCTCTAACATATGTAAACGACTTTCTACACTTGTAATATTCCGCCCTTGTTTATGTGGCGGAATCTGGTTTGGCAAGAACCATACTTCTTCCAAGTTCAAAGCGTGATATACTTCATTTGCAATTAGCAAATGTCCATAGTGAGGCGGATCAAATGTACCGCCAATGATGCCAATTTTTCTCAAAAGAAACGCCCCTTCCTTTTACATACAGCAACTCTCCTCGGTTAGGAATGAAGAGAGTTGCTATTAATAAAAGTTCAATTGGTTTCGCTCTCTACATCATTACGCATAAACGATAAAAATAGCGCATGCTAGTCTTTTTATCGAGGAAGCTTAATTTGTTTATTTTCTCTTGATTCTTTGTATAAAACGATTGTGCTTCCAATTACTTGAACGATTTCAGCACGTGCACCTTTTGAAAGTTCTTCCGCAACCTCACGGCGATCAAATTCACAGTTTTGTAATACACTTACTTTAAATAACTCGCGAGCTTCTAAAGTATCTGCGATTTGTTTAATCATATTTTCATTTACTCCGCCTTTTCCTACTTGAAAAATTGGTGTTAAATGATGTGCTTGTGCACGTAAAAATCTTTTTTGTTTTCCTGTTAACATATATGTTAGCCTCCAAGCTTTTCTATAACTAATTGTTTCATTCTCTCGATATTTGGCGTGCGTCCTGTCCACATTTCAAATGCAAGTGCTCCTTGATAAACAAACATATCAATACCATTTTGAATGATTGCACCTTGCTCTTTTGCCTCACATAAAATTTTCGTTTCAAATGGATTATAAATTATATCTGATACAATCGTTCCTTTTTTTAACGAACAAATTTGTAATGGCGTATGTTCTACGTGTGGATGCATACCTATCGTTGTCGTCTGAATGATAATATCATAATTTCCTTGTTCTTCTGTCGCTTTTTCTAACGACAAAGCAACAGAATTAACATCGGCCGTACGTGCAGCAATAAGTTCCTTTGCCTTATCTACTGTACGATTGGCTACATCAATCTCTTTTACACCTACATCAGCAAGAGAAAAATAAATAGCTCGGCTAGCACCACCTGAACCAAGTAACAAAATACGTTTCCCTTGAAGTGGTTCATTACTAATTGACTGCAGCGCTCGAACAAAACCAATCCCGTCTGTGTTATAGCCAATTAATCTTCCATCCTTATGAACCACTGTATTTACTGCACCGATTTTCCTTGCCAATGGGTCAATCTCATCCAAATACTCCATAATAGCAACCTTGTGCGGAGTTGTTACATTAAATCCTGAAATACCTAATGCTTTTAAACCTCTTACTGCTTCCCCTAGCAATTCCTCTTCAACAAGGAACGCATGATAATGGGCATCCATATTCAAGTGTTCAAATGCATCGTTATGCATAACGGGTGATAATGAATGTCCAATTGGATTTCCGATTACACCATATAATTGTTTCATAAATCCCTCTCCATATTAAATTAAAGATTTACGTAGTGAAACACTTACTCCTTTTGGTACGTGTGCAACAATTTTTGCTCCTGGTTCGTTCACAGTAACCCATCCTAATCCAGAGAATACAACATCCGTTTTAGGTTCACGAATATTAAATTCGTATTTCACTAGCTCAGGCATATTTGCTAATTCTTCTGGCGTTGGTGGGCTTAGTAAATCCCCGGCATGATTTTTATATAATTCATCTGCTTTCTCAAGCTTTGTACGATGGATTGTTAAGCGATTCGAGAAGTGACAAGTAAATGCACGACGACCACCACTTACATAATCAAAACGTGCCAATCCACTAAAGAATAACGTTTGTTCTTCATTTAATTGGAATACCATCGGCTTAATTTCTTTTGTTGGTGTAATAAGCTTTAAGCTTTGCTTTCCAACATAATGAGCCATTTGGTGGTGGTTAATAATACCTGGCGTATCATATAAAGAAGACTCTTCGTCCAATGGAATATCAATTAAATCAAGTGTTGTTCCTGGGAAATGAGATGTTGTAATTACATTTTCAGTCTCATCACTAAATTCTTTAATCATACGATTAATAAATGTCGATTTCCCTACATTCGTACATCCAACAACATAAACATCTTTGCCGCCGCGATAATACTCAATAGCATCTGCTAGTTCAGCGATTCCTTGTCCCTTCGCTGCACTAATTAAAAAGACATCTTCTGGTTTTAATCCTAGCTGCTTTGCACTATAGCGCATCCAATGTTTTACTTTATCATGTTTTACTGACTTTGGAATTAAATCAGCTTTATTTCCAACAAGTAATACTTTATTATTCCCTACGAAACGATGTAAGCCAGGTAACCAGCTACCATTAAAATCAAAAATATCTACAATTTTGACTACTAATGCATCTGATTTTCCAATTCCATTTAAAATGCGTAGGAAGTCATCATCTGTTAACGATACATCTTGAATTTCATTGTAATGCTTCAAGCGAAAACAACGTTGACAAATAACTTGTTCTTTCTCTAAAGATGAGGCAGGAGCATACCCCACTTCGTTTTTATTTTCTGTTTGAATTTCTACACCGCAACCAATACATTTAATTGTTTCAGTCAAACTTTATTCCTCCCAGTTAATTAAACCTTTTTTCTTCATATTTTTCATAATTCTTCGTTCAATTTTTCGATTAAAGCGCGTTACTAATCCGTCCGTTTGTGCTACCGGTACAACTAAAATTGTATGAAGGCCTACTCGGTTGCCACCAAGCACGTCCGTCAGTAACTGATCTCCAATTACTACAACTTCATCTGGCTGCAAACGCATCTCTTGTATCGCACGTTTAAATGCGCGAACAAATGGTTTACGTGCACTATGAATAAATGGAATACCTAATGGATCAGCAAAATCTTTTACACGTTGCTCATTATTATTTGAAACGACCGTTACTTGAATGCCTTGCTCTTTCATTTCCAAGAACCATTTTTCAAGTTGCGGTGTTGCATTGGGACGATCCCATTCAATTAAAGTGTTATCTAAGTCAGTAATAACGCCTTTAATCCCACGTTTTTTTAAATCTTCTGGTTGAACATGATATACATTTTTCACATATTCATTTGGTAAAAATAGTTTCAATTTCTTTCACCTCTTTGAGGATTTTTCATAAAATTTTTCGACAACATTTTTCGATATATAACCTGTGGATAAAATTGTACACATTTTCCACATTAATTTTTCAGTTAATTTGGAATTTACTAACAAACTATACACACTTTATCCACCTAGGTATGTGGATAACCACTCGTTTGTGACTGTCATATTTTTTTGGTACATTAAATGCATCAACGAATCAATCCTTATATTATTAGGAGGTGACTCACCTTGAAAACAAAACATATGGAACAGTTATCCACTGAGTTACTCACTGAGTCTTATTATAAAGCAAAAGAACTAAAATTAAATCCCGACTTCATTTTACTTATAAAACAAGAAATCATTAGACGCTCATTAGAGGACAAGCTTGTCAAATCATCTTGATTACATATAAAGTGAAAGTTTAATCAGCCCTTACCAATTAAACAGTTAAAGGATAATTTATTGGATGCCCTGTAAAAAGAGCCATCCTACGATGGCTCTCGAATAAACAAGTACTCCCATCTAGGGGATTTCATCATTAAGTATCTTTGCCCATAACTCTTACTTACGGTTATAAAAGCTTTTCTTTATTTATGAGCTAAGCGAGTAGCTATTTTTTGACCAAGACGAAGCTCTTGTCCACTCTTTAATTCCTGCACTACTTCTATCATATCTTTTTCAAACAATAACACAACTGTTGAACCAAATGTAAAGTATGCCATTTCTTCACCTTTTTGAACAGTGTCTCTCTCATGCAAAAGCTCAATACTATTAACAAACATGGCACCTACTTTTACAAGAGCCATATGCTCGCCATCACTGCTTACTTCTGTAACAGAACGATAATTTTTTGACAGTGGTTCTTTCCCGTATTCCATACCAGCTGCATTTACCGGATATGATTTTCTACCGAGTACAAATCTTTCAGTCACAGAACCAGAAAGCGGACTATGAATGCGATGATAATGACTTGGACTCAAATAAATTACCATATATGTACCGCCTGCATATCGCGTTGCACGTTCTTCATTACCTAGCATATCCACAATTGAATAGCGCTTTCCTTTAATATCAAATGTTTTTGTATCCTCAATAGGACCTTGATCTGCAAAAACACCATCAACAGGACTAACGATACTCGATGCATCTGTATCAATACTACGCTTTCCTTCTTTTAGCTTACGCGTAAATAATTCATGCAATGTTCTATATTCCTTCAAACCCTTTTCCATCTCATCTTGATTAATTTGAAAAACTTTCGCATACGATGGAATAATGATAGAGCTCAAACGAGATTGTGCAAATTTACGTAATATATAAGAAGTAAAGCGACCATTTGTAAGTTCTATCATAAGTCGATATAATGTACGTCGCAAATTGCGAAACCCCCTAATCAGTCTATAACTTTAGTTTTCCCTTCTTTTCTTTCTATATCATATGTAAAATTGGTTCTTATTCCCACATATCATATAAAGCAGCCTTATTATACATACAGAAAACTAAGTATGGTATTATTCTTAAATTATTTAGCACCTTCTAATATTACAGATAGAATCCGTCATTTTCAACAGTGAACATGTATTTCTTCTTAGCATAACGCGTTTTCTTTTCTTATTTACAATAAGAAAAGCAGCCCATTTTAAATATGGCTGCTTCTAATACACTTTACTCTTTCGCTTTTTTCTCTTTCTCTGCCCTTACAAACTCGTGGAACATTTTCATTAAAGCACGCTTTTCAATCCGTGATACGTAGCTTCTAGAAATACCAAGCGCCTTAGCGATTTCCCGCTGTGTTTTCTCCTTATCTAGCCCAAGTCCAAAACGTTTCACAATCACTTCTTTTTCTCTTTCGTCTAAAATATCGATATACTCTTTAATTTTTTCTAACTCCATACTAAGCTGAATCATATCAATTACATCTTCAGACTCTGATTTTAATATATCAATAAGCGATATTTCATTGCCCTCTTTATCTTGCCCGATCGGATCATGAAGTGAAACATCTTTTTTCGTTTTCTTTAGTACACGTAAATGCATCAAAATTTCATTTTCAATACAGCGTGCTGCATACGTCGCAAGCTTCGTTCCCTTTCCAGCAGAATAGCTCTCGATCGCTTTAATGAGCCCGATCGTACCAATTGAAATTAAATCTTCTGCATCTTCTCCTGTGTTCTCAAATTTTTTAACGATATGAGCTACAAGCCGTAAATTATGTTCAATTAAAAGATTTCTCGCTTGAGCATCACCTTGCTCCATTAACTCTAAGTACTTTCTCTCATCATCTGATGATAACGGCTGCGGGAACGCATTATTCTTCACATAAGAAACAAAGACAAACACTTCTCGAACCATATATCCAATTGCGGCGAATAGACTCAAACCTTTCACCTCCGCCAAAATAGTGGTCTTTATTATGTGTATGTGGGCGTGAGGTTGTTTGTGTCTGTACAGTTTATTTATAAAACTCAACACTTCCAACATTTAAAATAATTTATTGTTATATTATAATTATATAAAATTGTTATTTATATATGAATATGCTATTAAAGGGGACATTATTCATGATTACATTAGAACGATTATTAAATGTAACAATTTATTTAGGAGTATTTTTACTTTTCATTTCGTTCATTACTTTTGTTATTAAAAGAGGGCCTGATTTATTATTTTTTCAATTTGGAATTTCTTTATTTTTTGGAGCTCAAATTATAACTGGAATAAAATTTTTTCATAACTATGGTTTCTCGTTTCACTCAAAACTAGAATTACTTATCTTTATTTTCTATGTAATTGGAATTATTACATGTATACTATTGTTCTTTCATTTTCAAAATCTGTATCGAATTTTTTTATTAATTTGTAGTTTTTTATTTTTAACTGGATCCAATTATTACTTTAAAGAAACATTAAATTTTAGTAAAAAAATTCCAAAGCAACATAAAACTTTTTTAAGTACACAAGAAGACTCTTTTCCAAAAGAAGTCCGTAAATTTTCAGAGGATTACAATAACATAATAAGGAATGACTTTTATGAAATACCGATGATTCCTACTGAATTACAGATTACAAGCAAAAAAGATTCTTCCCATAGTACATCTTTCTTAGTTGAACTTCATAATAGCGAGAATGAAATTACTGATGACTCTGTACAATTAAATCCATCAGACCGTTTTTATGTGCTGTTAAATACACAAAAAACAAAAATATCAAAAATAGTATATGAAGGGCAGAATTTTTTCACATTTACAGTCACACTAAAGGCTCTTAATTTACAGCAAGAACCAGAAATTCATAATAAGTTTTTAGAAATAGATAAACGTAGAGCGATAAATCTTCTTAATTTTGAAATTAAAGCCCATACTAAAGAATGGAAAGTAATATTTAAAAGTGATAGTTCTCATTCCAATCTTCCTATCACATTTACTTTTGAAAAGCGAACAGGCAAATTATAAAAATAAAAAGAGTTATTTTTCAAAGAAAATAACTCTTTTTATTTTACTTACTCCAAATCTTTCTCCCAGTTTGGGCATCAATATAACGAATTTCCCGACTACAATCAAAAGGTTCTTTATATTTTTCATCTGTCGTTTGTTTGTACAGTAGTTTGTATTTCGTTTCCTCTGCATCATGATCTACAAACCATTCTAATTTAACTCGGATAGCCGCTCTGTATATTTCTAACGCTTTTTCTTTTGTTACTTTTGGTGTTGTTTCATATGTAAGTAATTTTTTTATAAAGTTGCTAGACTCCCCCGAGTAGTGCATAACAGCACCATTTTCTGCATTGATGTTGATCATAAATTGGTTATACTCTGCCCGAATATCATTTATATATACAGAAAAGATAAATCTTTCAATCCCATCTTCTTCTGCTTCCCGTTCCTCCCAAAGACGCAGATATTGTTTGATATCTGGAATAACTCGTTCTAAAAATTGAAGTGCTTTTTGTAAACATTCCTCTCTAGACAGTATTTGCTTTACTTCTTTATCATCTGTCAGTTTTATAAAACCAGTTAATTCATTGGTTAATTTATCAATTGTAACGCTAACTAAATTATTATATTTCAACATCGGTAAATGCTTGTTAAAGAATTCATTCATTAAATATGGATTCTTTTCTTCTTTCTGTTTTTGTAATTCCTCTTTCGGAACAAATTTCATCCTTATTTCATCATCATTTTCCGTCTCAACTACTTTTGTAAAACTTTCTTTATCCCAGTCAAATAAATCGAATACATCATCTTGTTGGCTACCCTTTTTTTATTTTCTAACAGCCACTGTTGGCGGTAATTTATAATGATCTCGTCCAAATAAATCTTTACCTGTACTTGCATCAATAAATACATGACTAGGTTCTGGTACATACACAAGGTGGTACCCTTTTACTTCTTCTCCATTTTCATATTTACATAAAGAATGTGTTAAATCTACAAATACAAGCCTCATATCTTGTTTGGCCTTTAAGTTGTCTAAAACGATATTCTCCTCAACAATCTCACTTGGCCATAACGGCTTTTCTTTTATGCTTTCTCGTCCGTTATAATGAAAATTCACAACATTCCCTGAAGGATGCACTTGCACCACACATCCTGTATCCGGTAATGGATATCCATTTACTTCTTGCATATAATTTATTTCTTTCCAGCCACGCCAATCATCCTGGATAGTTACATATGTATAAAACTCTAATCCTTCTTCCACATGTTTTTTTATAAATACATTTGCAATCTCTCTTACCCTATTCTCCTCTATAACTTCCTTATCACTCGAAAAATAATTTCCATCATCTATCCTAAATTCAATTAAATTACCAGTATGTCTATTCAATGTAATTTGTATCGTTCTCTCCTGATCCTCTTTATGCTCCCACCATAATAGATGATACGGGTCATCAACCCCTTCTTGATCATCTACAACAAGACTATATTCATCTGGAATGTTAATAATATGAGCCACTCGCTCTTTTCTTTCCTTATCTTTTTGATTCATCATACCGCTCCCTTTATTACATTTTAAGGTAATTATAACAAACAAAACCAAGGAACTATAAAAAAAAGACTAGAGATATCTCTAGTCTTTTCAGAGTGTTGGGAAACCCTTTAGGGTTCCCAACACTCTGGAATCTTTTTTGATTTTAGCGAATAAAAACAACATAAAATAATAGAATTTTAAAAAATAGCCCTCCACCTGACCCTTTTTGGTCAGGTGGAGGGCTATTTTTTTCATGTTTTGACAAGCTGCGGTGAGATAAGCTTGCATTTGGACAGACTTCAGCCCTCGAAACCGGGCATAGCGGTAGCCATGTAGTTCTTTGGCGTCTGCAAAGCTTCGCTCTATAGTGGAACAGCGTACTTTATACAACCTTTTCCCTGTAGCTGTTAGCTTGTTTTTTCTAGCAATATCCTTATATTTCTCCCACACATGATGAGTGATAACTTTTTGTTTTTGTTTCTTTGAAAAGCACACCTCACGTAACGGACAAACAGCGCAGTCTTCTGGATTCGATTTGTATTGACGGTATCCTTCACGATCAGTTGTTACATATTCTAGAATACATCCCATCGGACAAGCGAAAACATTCATTTCTTCTACATATTTAAATTGGCTTTTCGGTACTTCTTTATTCCGTTTTCCAAATCGGCGATACCCCATCACCATAAATATATTCCGTTCTGATAGTTTCTTACAGATATATCCTGTAAAATAGCCAGCATCAAGGGCAACAGCTTCTACTTTGAAGTCGAATTTATCAATCTGAGCTTGGAGGCGTGCTAAATACGGCTCGGAATCTGCCATATTTCCAGCCGTTACATAGGTATCTGTAATAATATTGTACTTCGCATCAGTCGTACGATGATCCAAGAAATGAAAACCATTTGGTTTTCCATCTCTCATTAAAAATCCACTATCTGGATCCGTTGTACTTATACGAGTTTTTTTGGTAGGGGTATCACTTTCCTTTCTAGGTTTTAATTCTTTTTTCCATGTACCTCACGATCTTCGATTACCGCAGCTTCTAGCTCGTCTATATAAAACTTTGCTTTTTCTTTTTTATATTTATGTACAAATTTATTTTTATTGGCATTGGCCTTAATATGTGTAGAATCTGTCATCAGTGCACGTCCTCCTACCATCCGGTGCTCCGTCGCTTGTCTCACAATCTCATCAAAAATTTCTTCGAAAATATTTGTATGAATAAAACGAGTACGACGATTCCAACTGATTGTAGAGTGATCCGGAATAGTATCCGATAGAGAAAACCCTAAAAACCAACGGTAGGCAATATTCGTTTTAATTTCCTTTTCCAATTGACGCTCAGAACGAATACCGTAAAAATATCCAATAAACATCATCTTAAATAAAACAATAGGATGAATGGACGGGCGTCCATTGTTTTCACAGTAATAAGGGCGTAACTTCTCTTCAATAAAATCAAAACTAATTGTCGCTTCAATTGCACGAAGGAAATGATCTTGTGGAACCAACTCTTCTACAGAAACAGATACACGCTCATCACGATGATTTTTTAAAGCACCCATCATAAAAAATCTCTCCTTTTCCTCTTTTTTATCAGTGTTGACACATAAAAAGAGGTTCAGACACAAAAACAGGCTGTGGAGAAGACTTTCTCCACAGCCTGAAAAGACTAGAGATATCTCTAGTCTTTTACTTCGTCTCACGATGTAACGTTACTCGCTTTAATCGTGGACAATATTTTTTTAGTTCGATGCGTTCTGGATTGTTTCGTTTATTTTTCTTAGAAATGTAATTACGATCGCCGCACTCCGTACAAGCTAATGTAATATTTACACGCATATTTAATTCTCCTTTCTTTCAAAGATCGCAACTAAAACGTAATGATTACGATTTATATATTATAAAACTTCATTCTATTTGTCAATTGCAAAAACAAGAAGATTCCATTTAGAATCCCCTTGTTTTTATAGTTAAATCAATTTTCTCCCGCATTAACGGGCAGTAAGACCCCCACTAATTAAAAGTTTCACGTTATTAAAACGATTCGTATGTAACAAATTCACTAATCGGCTTTCGATATCCTCGTGGGCGAGTTTTAGTCATATCACTTTTTCCGATCGTAATCATTAAAACAGGTACTATATGCTCCGGCATATTTAATTCACTTTGTACTGCTTTTTCATCGAAACCAATCATTGGACATGTATCATAGCCATAATATTTAGCTGCGTACATAAAAGTCATCGCGCTTAACGAAGCATTTCTAATCGCTTCATCCTCCATGAAACGCTCTCCTTTTCCTTCATATAAACCTTTCGTTTGCCTAATTGTATCTTCATATTCACATTCATCAATCATTTTTAAAACTTTCATACCGAAGTAAATATTTTCAACATTTTGGTATGCTTTTTTATCACCACAAACGAGCACTACCGCTGATGCACTCGATACTTTATATTGACCGAAAGCTAATTCTTTTAATCTTTCTTTTCGCTCTTGATCACGAATTACAACATAATGTGTGTGCTGCAAATTATAGCAAGATGGAGAAAGCTTAGTTAACTCAAATATTTTTTTAAAATCCTCATTAGGGATTTCTATACCTTGTATAAATTTCATTGCAGAACGTCTAGCAATTGCTAATTCTTCAAAGTTCACCATATATCCTCCTCAATAACTATAAATTCAAATATACATTAATTTATACAAATAGATAAATCAAATAAAAACACTTTAAATCCGAATAATAATTATGATTAACAGCAAAAAAGACAAAAAGCTGAAACAATTAGTTCATACGAAATTCACACGAATCTATTACTATAGAAACTGTACATAGTGAACTTATTAACAATCACGTTTATTTATATAAAATCTTACTCGAAAGGAGTTGAAAGTATGAAAACTAAATATCGCTTTATGATCTCATCATTTGCTGCTTGCGCTTATATGATTTGGTATTTAGTATAATAACGACCTCACTTGCAAATAGGAAAAGGTGTGTATATAAATGGAATATAATCAATCAACAGTTAACTACTGGAAAGCTTTTGTATTACCATATACATTTGCTTTAGAAGAGTTAAAAACTAAATTTGAAATTATGAACCGGGAAGCTCAATTTCTAGAGGATTACAACCCGTTTGAACATATAAAAACAAGACTAAAACAACCTGAAAGTATTATTAAAAAACTAGAGCGCAAAAGCTTATTACCAACAGTTGAAAACGCTCAAACACATTTACAAGATATTATTGGTATTCGTATTACATGTTGCTTCGTAGAAGATATCTATCATTTGAAAGAAGTCATTCAAAAACGCGAAGATATGGAAGTCATAGAAGTAAAAGATTATATCGCTAACCCAAAACGAAACGGATATAAAAGTTTACACATGATTATTAAATACCCTTTATCACTAAATTCTGGTACAAAAGATGTATTTGCAGAAATTCAGTTACGTACACTAGCAATGGACTTTTGGGCAAGTTTAGAACACAAACTTTATTATAAATATGAAGGGAAAATACCGGAGTATTTAAAAGATGAACTACATGATGCAGCAATGAAAGCTGAAGATCTTGATAATAAAATGGCCACAATCCGTCAAGATATTGATGATATTGAGGCATGCTCAAATCAAATTATGCTACCACTATAAAAAAAGGTTCTCGCCAATGAGAACCTTTTTTCTACCATTTTGGGAAGTACGACTCCTACACTTATTAAAGTTTCACGTTATTTTTTCTCTATTGTTCGAACCTCTTCAATCTTCCATTTATCCTCTTCTTTTCCAAGGGCATACTGTACTTTTTTTTGAAGAGTGATACTGTCGTCTACTTCCTTTTCTTTCGTTTCAACAATAACATACCCTACTTTACTAACTTTCATATCTATATGTTCCAATTCAATTTTCTTATTTCCCTTTTGAAATGCGGCTTCTTTTTGTGTTTTTAAGTCTTCAGCACTAGGCATCTTCTTTGAAAATAACTCCATATGTTCTGCAAGATTTTTTTCATTCGTCGTTCGCACAAATGTATGAATAACATCTTGAATAGATCTCTCTTCTTCTTTTGTTATTTGTACCTTTTCCTCAGTTTTTTTAGTAGTAGATTTTTGTTCTACATTATTCTCTTCTTGTTGACATCCAACTAGTAATACTACAAATACTAAAAGGAATCTTAATTTCCTAAATAAATTTTTCATATTCCCAACTCCTAAAAAGAAAAGTGAGGCATTTCGCCTCACTTTCGCTCTTAATTAGCGTCTTCCTTTATTCGGATCGCCGCCGCCAACAATATCAAAGACACGTTTCGCTATATTTGTATTCTCTTGAACGCCAGAGAACAAGTATTTACCTGGACCAAATGCATATACGTTCACATCTTCCCCTGTATGTCCACCCGTTGTCCAGCCTGTAACCGAGCGCTTATTGAAAATATCTTCAATTGCATTATCAATCTTTGTTACATCTTTTGAAGGAGCTATATCATTTACAGCTTGAATTTCTTCTGGAGTTAATTGTAAATCAATATACTTTTTCAATGTTTCTTCTACATTTGCACCTTTTGCAATCTCATTTGCCATAAAGTCTGGTGTACGCTTTGCAGCTTTAATTGGATCTACTTTAAAGTTATACTCGCCATTGGCACCTAAAGATAATCCACCAGTAGCGTGATCTGCCGTTGCAACAACTAACGTATTTTTATCTTTTTTCGCAAACTCAATCGCTGCTTTGAAAGCTTTTTCGAAGTCTTCCATTTCACTCATTGCACCAACAATATCATTATCATGTCCAGTCGATTTGACTTCCTTCCACCATTAAGAAGAAACCATTTTTATTTTTGTTCAAACGCTCAATTGCTGCATTAGTCATTTCTTCTAATGAAGGTGTTTTCTCATTACGGTCAATCATTTTATCTAATCCACCTGGTGCAAATAAACCAAGAATTTGATCATTTTTATCATTTAACAATTGATCTCGATCCGTTACATAGCTATAACCAGATTTCTTGAACTCTTCTGTAAGATTACGATCTTTTCTAACAAAGTTCTTTACGCCGCCGCCAAGCATAACATCTACTTTATGCTTCCCTTTAATTTTCTCATCAAAATAATCATTTGCAATTGCGTCCATATTTTTACGGCTAATGTCATGCGCACCGAAAGCAGCTGGTGTTGCATGTGTAATTTCAGAAGTTGCAACGAGTCCCGTTGATTTCCCTTTTTCTTTCGCTTGCTCAAGAACTGTTTTCACTTCCGCTTTATCATTATCAACTGCAATTGCAGCATTATATGTTTTAATCCCTGCTGACATAGCTGTTGCTGCCGATGCAGAGTCTGTAATATTTTCATGTTCATCTTCTGGGTATGTTTTTTGTGTTCCTACAAGATGCTTATCAAATTCTGTAGATTCCATTTCAAAGGTTTTTGGATTATCTTTCATATAACGGTGAGCCGTCATATATGAAGGGCCCATACCATCCCCAATTAATACGATAACATTTTTAATCTTTGCATTGCTTCCGTTCTCATCTGCATTAACCTCACTAGAACGAGTAAAATTCCATGTTGCTACCGAAGTAACTGCTAATGATGCCACAACTGCAAATGGCCATGCTTTTTTCACAAACTTTTTCACTGTCTTGTCCCCCTAATTAGGTTATTCATTTCCCACTATCAAATTTAATGGAAGACTATTAAGAGAAAATTAGCTGTATGTAAATTTTTTGTTAACTTATGTAAATATCAGTTATAATTTGTATAACTTTGTCTTTTTGTATCAATCATCCCGCCCTTTACAATTTAAATATAAACAAGTTGGATTTCATTTAACGTAAATCTCTTTTTTTACATTTTGACTCTATTTTTATGAAAATAAATAGAAATGCGGTGAGCCTTTATGAAAATAGTAAAGCTAAATGAGTCTTTTATTTTTGAATTACTTAATCTTTGCAAATCTGTTGGATGGTTACACGATGAAATTTTTATGAAAAAACAATTCGAAATGTATCTTTCTATCGGCACACTTGTAGGTTACATTCATGAAAACAAACTCATTGCGACTGGAGGAGTATTTCCCTTTCCAAGTAACTTCGCTTCCATTGGTATGTTAATCGTTCACCCTAATTTTCAAGGACGCGGATTAGGGCGCATGTTGCTAAATCATTGCTTGGAACAAATTCATCCAAAACAACCCATTGCACTTATTGCGACAAAAGCTGGCGAACCTCTATACACATCATGTGGATTTCAAACAGCAACAACGATTCATCGTTTTGAAAAGCAGACTATTAAGACGTATCCTTCTCACTTACAACAAGTACAAGAAGAGGACCTTATATCTCTTACTTCTCTGGATCAAATTGCAACTGGTATGAATCGTTCTCTACTTTACTCTTTGCTATTACCAAGGGCCGTATACTCTTTTAAAATTGAAAGAAATAACTGTATAGAAGCTTTTTCATTATGCATACAAAAGGGCAATATATTATGTATCAATCCACTTATCGCCAAGCAAGAAGAAGATGCTATCCAATTATTAAAAAAGATATGTGAATGTTGGAATGGTATAGTACGAATTGATGTTCCACACTCACAATTTACATTTCGTCAATTTCTTCAAACAGAAAATTTCCAAGAAACGCTCCTTTCACCTCTTATGATAAAAAATGGTAGCCAACTTCCTGGAAATCGTAATATGCTATTTGCTATGATAGATACAGCGTTATGTTAGAAAGGAGACACCTAATTGAAGCGATTTAGCTATTTTATGGTAGGTTGTCTTACTCTTACACTATTAGTAGGATGTAGTGCAGCAGAAAAGCCAGTAGAACAAGTTAAAAATACAATTACAGCGAAACTAGCTACCGAGGAAAAAATGGTAGAAATAGATGGTCAAACCATTTACTTTAAAAAGATTGGTAATGAAAAACCACCTTTACTTATGATTCATGGCTTTGGAGGGTCATCAGATGGTTTTCAAAAGATTTACTCCGATTTAGCAAAAGATCATACAATTATTTCTGTAGATGCTTTAGGATTCGGGCGCTCATCTAAGCCAATGGATTTTTATTATTCTTTTCCAACTCATGCAAATTTGTATTATAAATTAATGAAAAAACTAGGGTATGATTCATTCGCAATACTGGGGCATTCCATGGGGGGAGAAATTTCTCTAAATTTAACATATTTATATCCTGAAGCAGTTTCTCACCTTATTTTAACTGATGCTACAGGTGGCCCTCATACATTCGTTAATAAACAAGGCTCACCAAAACCACAATTGTCGACTGATTTAAATGCCGTTTCTTCTATTACAGATTATGATGAAAGCAAAGTGAAATTCAAACGTAATGATGAAGAGCATTATAATAAAATGAAATTATGGCCTAGACGTCTTAAAATTAATGCAAATGAAATAAAACAGCCAACTTTAATTATATGGGGCAGAAATGATAGTAGCGTTTCCTGGAAAGAAGGAGAAACGTATCATCAATTCTTAAAAAATAGCACTTTACATATTATTGAAAAAGGTTATCATGCACCATTTCGCCAAGAACCACAAGAATTTGTCGGGTATGTAAAAGATTTCTTTAAGAACAATCCGATTAAAGTTGAAAAATAACATAAACGGGTATCTCAAAATGAGATACCCGTTTTCATATATTAAGCAGCTTGCTTTTGGCGTTTTGGAGTTTTTGATCCTAATACTTTCGGGATAACGAAGCCATCCATTCCAAATTTCCCAGCGTTCATACCGGAAACAAGAACAAACATAGATAAGATAACCATCTCAGGGTTCACACCAATTGACCCACTAAACATATAGGAAAAGTTCATTACAAGACCAAAAAAGACCGCTGTTTTTGTTAAACAGCCTACAATTAAACCAATTCCGACTAAAATTTCTCCCCATGTTACAAGTGTATTAAACAAATCTACATTTGGAATTGCAAATTCTTGTAAGAATGATGCCCACCAAGATTGAACAGCCGGTTGTGCACCTTTAGATTTTTCAATTGCCCCTTGCAAATAACCTGTTGCATCGAATCCTTTTCCTTGTAGTTTACCGATTCCAGCCATTAACCATGTGTAACCAAGATATACTCGAATTACTGCTAATGCAAAAGAAACTGCTTTGTTTTCTCTTAAAAATTGAATAACCATATCTTCCTCCTAAAGTTGTAATTAAGTTAGTTACAGATAATATAATAACATTAGTTACTTATTTTTTAAACGTTAATTATGAATAATCTGTGACATGCGTATGAAACATTAAAAACTAACGTTTATATAGTAACTTTTATTACCTGTAAAAACTTGAACATATCATACCACAAGTGATAACCATTTTCATTGAAAAAAATGTAAAAAAATGTGAGTTAAATGTGAAACACGTTTATTCGAATATAGAATAAACGTGTTTCACACTAATTATAGAATCGAAATGTATGTGTCTCCTCATCAATTAAACTCGCTTCTTGAAAGGCTTCTTCTAACGTTTTCCCATGGTTAATAACCCCATAAAATAAGCGTATAGTAAACATAAGTGCTGCATTTCCATCTACATAATCAATCGATCCAATATATGATTTCGCACCACTATGTAAAAAAGACGTAACTACTCAGCCACCTTTCGGTGTCTTTTTTAAATTTTACTAGTTTCATATGCCTCCCATTTGTAAATACTGAGTATATCAAACAGGGGAGGTGAATCTTATGGTCGATCGAAAAATTATTTTAGATACATATAAAAAAGGACCTGAAGCTGTTATTTCTTTATTTGAAGAAACATTTTCTAAGTTAGAAAAACGTATACAAGAACTAGAAAATGCTTCAAAAAAAAACTCCAAAAATAGTCATAAGCCACCTTCTACAGATGGTTTGGGTAAGCCCGTTACAAAAAGTTTGCGCAAACCGTCTCATCGTCAAACGGGTGGCCAGTTGGGCCACAAGGGACATACTCTTGGTTTGACAGCGACTCCAGATCATACGATTACACATTCTCCTACATATTGTACTTGTTGTCATACTTCCTTGAACCACGAGCCTGTAAAAGGGTATCGCATTCGCCAAGTGTATGACTTACCACCTATTCAGATCGAAGTGACAGAACATAAAGTAGAACAGAAAGAATGCCCACATTGCCATTCTATCCAAGAAGCCCAATTTCCTTCGACAGTATCTCGTCCTGTTCAATATGGTCCAAATATAAAAAGACTGATTCCCTATTTAACGCATTATCAATGCATTTCTTTGAAGCGAACAAAAGAATTCTTTCAGGATTGTTTTGGACATTCTATAAGCGAAGGAACCCTGGTAAATCATACACAGGCTTTCGCTTCTCAATTGCAGCCATTCATAAAAGAAGTAAAGGAAAAGATTCTGCAGTCTCCTGTTGTCCATTTTGATGAAACTGGTATGCGTGTAGAAAACAAAACACAATGGTTACATACTGCCAGTACACCGGAGGTGACATTGCAACATATTCATCAAAAACGTGGAAAAGAAGCAATGGATGCTGGAGAAATCTTGCCATCTTTTTCTGGAATTGCGATGCATGATGGTTGGAAATCGTATGATGCGTATACAGATTGTCGTCACGTTTTATGTAATGCCCATCTCTTACGAGATTTACAAGGAATTATAGATAGTACTGGAGAACAATGGGCACAACAGATGCAGAAATTTCTAACGCAAGCGTTGACGATGAAAAAGCAATCCGAAGGTACCATGCCAAAAGCGACGCAAAAGAATCTGTTTATTATGTATCAATCCATATTGAAAGAACAACAGATTCTTTCCACGAAACAAAAGAAGAAAGGAAAGCAGACGCCTTCTCAAAATTTATGGAATCGCTTCGTCAAGTATTCTGACAGAATTCTAGCGTTTTTAGAACATCCAGCCATTCCATTTGATAACAATCAAGCAGAACGGGATATTCGGATGACGAAAGTAAAACAGAAAGTGTCTGGGACTTTCCGAAGTAAGAAAGGCGCAGAATCTTTTTGTCAGATACGAAGCTTTATGAGTACCATGAAAAAACAAAAACAATCGGTCTTACAAGCGATAAACCAAGTCATAGAAACTAGAACGGTTCCTTGGAATAACACGACTTCATAAGAGAATTTCTCTATTTGGCATAGATTCTTTCTCTGATTGGAGTATTTTCTTTTCATGTTTTCGAATCGGAAACATGTATTTGGCCTGTTTTTTTATTTGAAGAAGCTGAGTAGTTACAAAAAGACTTTGCTAGATTTTGCTCCCCTAACGTGCACCCGCTATTTACAATATGTGTATTATGCAATTTTGCATATTTATAAATTTCTTCTGTACCAAAATACCCTCTCGGTTCATCTTGTTCATATACTTCTTCGCCTAACTCTTCCATGACAAACTTCCCTTCTTCACCATGAAAGCAAAAAATAATATAATTAATATCGTTAAATAAGTTCTTTCCAGAAAGAACTTCCACAAAATCTTTCGGTCTACCAATCCAATATGTCACAACCCTTGCACCAAAATATTCAAGAGATGCTCGGATTGATTGCGCCTCTAAATCCGAATTAAAACCAACTACTAGTGCAACATTCAACATACAACCCCCATCCTATAATCAGCCCTTATCAATCAGAATTTTATGGGATAAATCCATTTCATATATGCCCGTTTCTTTCAAAAAATCTGATCTAGTTAAAACGACTTTCTGTAAATATTGCCTATATGCTGTAATTGTTCCATCGTGAGATACAATGCAAATTCTTTCCGCACCCAGTTCATAACACCAAAGAAGAAATTTATCTACTATTTGCTGAAAACTATTCTCTGAAATAGTGTTTATACCTTCCTTCCATAACTGATTATTTGAGCTTTTCTCTATCGAAAAATGCGGAAATAACTTTGTTATCATTCCCTGATCTACTATATAATCGCACGGTAATGTTCTCGCTTCTTCTCGATAAGGAAAAATACGCGGAGATACATATGGATGAACGATTTTTTGACAAGCAACTTTCGCACTCCATATTGTCGCCGTTTGCAAAGTTCTAAGTGTAGGACTAGCAATTAATATATCCGCCTCTTGTAATGGCACATTGCATTGAAGTAATTTAGCCTGATTCCTTCCTTCATCCGTCAATGGCGGATGAAGCACTTTTAAACTTGATGGCAAATCCCTTGTATGTTCTCCTTCCCCGTGCCGAACAAAGACAATTTTCATCCCCTTCCTCCTCTCATTATGAAATCCTCTTACATATTTCTTCCCTATCTCATACTTTATTCCTGCTATATGAAAACCAATATGTAAAAAACATTTGACATGAAACTTTGTAAAATATTACAATATTATATGTAAAAAACTTTTTACACAGAAAGGAGAATTACATATATGAAATGGATAATTGTCTTTATTGGAATGATTGTATGGGGATATATAAACGGCTTCTTTAGTAGTGATAAAACTGCTAATCCTTGGATTACAGATGATGAACGTGAAACAAAAATTAAGCAAAAAGCAATTACGGCAAGCTGGTCCGGTGTTTTTATGTTTTGTACCATTAGCCTCTTAAATAAATGGTTAGGTTTAAGCACAAACGATAAATCACCGTACTTACCAGACACTATCGCAGCTATTTTAAAAGAAAATGTAGAGTTACAAGTTTTACTCATGCTATTTGTTATGTATGGAATATTTTACTTACATTATCGAAGAAAATTAAGTGCCTAACTTCTAACTCATGATTATCCTCCTAAATGGTTATAGTAATCATGACAAAATGAAAGGAGAGATATAAACATGAGTAACTCGAATGAATTTTTAGATACACTACATGAAAAACAAGCAAAAGATGAACAAAATAGAAAGCGCCAAGGGAACGGAAACCCAGCGAAAAAAAAGCCAAATAAAACACATAAATAACAGTAAAAAACTGCCTAAAACAATCTTTTAGGCAGTTCTTTATTCTTCTTTTACCGAGATAACATTTCCCCAATTCCATTTCTCATAATACCATTCTGGTACATCTATATTTTCAATCCACTTCATTTCATGCTTTCCATCCTTATGAGCAAGCCATACATCCGCTTTCTTACGGTCTGAACGTATCCATATTAATTGATTACTCTTATTCATGAAGAGCGGATGATAATCTCCTTGCCTATGAGGTAGCTTTGTGATTCGATGTTGTTCGTCGCTTGTACTATCGATCTCATATAAAGATGGTAGTGGTCTTTTTTCTGGTGGAGTTTCTATTCCCGCCTCTTTTGCTCGTGAAACGATAATTACGTTATCATTCTTCCATGTAAAATCCCAATCGACATATCCTTTCGGTGTAAATGTGTTCTGCTGAAGTGCTGGCAATTCTTTCACTTTCAAATGTTTATTCTCTAATGCAACTCTCCCGCTTCCTTCAATATAGGCCAATATATTGTTGGCTGGCGCCCATTTGAACCATTGTGTGTTTAATAACATTTGATCTACCTTTTCAAAACGACTACCATCTGCACGAACTAAGCAAAGCGTATTGCTATCAGCTGACCATGAAGCTGTCGGTACTGCTAAAAATGAAATCCACTTTTGATCTGGCGACCACTGAAAGCCACTTGCAACTAATGCTAGGAAATCATCATGTTCATTTGGTAATGCATACAAATGCTTCATTTTGTGAGGATTCATATGTGCATCTTTTTGCACTTCATATAGCTGAGCCCCTGTCCATCCTGTTGGAAGTAAGTGTGCTTCAGAGGATACAAAAAACTTCTTTCCATCAGGATACCATGCATAATCTCCTACACCTGCCGATACATTTTCAAAATCTGTATTCTTTTTTTCTACATCAAATGTATGTAATGTACCTGTAAATATAAATGCAATTATATTTTCTGTTGGTGACCATTGATAATTCGATGCTTCTGAGTGAAACGGCGTAACTTTCTTTCCATCTTTCAACCGATATAACTCAAGAATACTTTGTTTCTTCCCTTTTACATACGCTAGCCACTCCCCATCATATGACCACTTCGGCCCTGTTATGTACTCTCCTTTTGTAATCTGTATTTCTTTCCCATCAACTTTAATCCAAAGATTATGATGACGAATAAAAGCAACTTTCACACTATTATTTTCTGCACTAGTAATAGTGATAGAACATAAAAACATAAACAACACTACACTACTACGTACTATTAGCCTTTTCATACCATCACTCCATTTCCCTCATAGCATTCCTCACTTTATCCCTACAATATGTGAAAAATATCGATTCGACATAATCAGAAAAAATTTCCCAAGAAATTTTCAATCCATAGAGGATTGGTATGAATTATGTCGAAAGTATAGTTTAGCCAACATTTATATGTATAATTTCTAACTAAAATGCAAGATTTTATTTCTGAATATTGGCACTTTTTATTAGGGGGAGTATCAATGAAAAAAACTACATCTACACTATTAAGCATGGCGCTTGTCTTTTCTAGTTTTGGAGCTTTAAGTGCTCATGCTGAATCACTACAAAAGGAGAAGCAATTTAGTCCACAATTAAAAACAACGATTGAACAGTGGTGAGAACATAAAATCGCTCAAAATGTTGAAACGAAAACAACAAAAGAAATATCAGTAATTGTAGAATTACAACATGCACCTCTCGCTGCTCAAAGTAATATTCAGCATGCTCCAGATTTACAAAATAGTAATGCACAGTCTTATCATGCTGAGCTCAAAAAAGCACAAGAAGATACGACTAAGAAAATAAAAGAAAAAGCACCTGGTGCAAAAATTAAAGAAGTGTATAATACGTTATTTTCCGGATTCTCTATTTCAATTCCTGGAGATCAAATTACCTCTCTTGCCTCTTTACCTGAAGTAAAAGCAGTCTATCCGAACTTAACATATAAATTGCATGAAACATCAAAAAGTGCTACTAACGAAGAAGCACCAAATATCGGTGGACCGACAATTGGTGCACCTGAAGCGTGGAATTTAAAAGATCCATTTGGCAAACCGCTTGATGGAAAAGGCATGAAAGTAGCCATTATCGACTCTGGCGTAGACTATACACACCCTGACCTAAAGGCAAATTATATCGGTGGATATGACACGGTTGATGAAGATAACGATCCAATGGATGGTAACGTACATGGTACTCATGTAGCTGGAATTATTGCGGGTAACGGAAAAATTAAAGGCGTTGCTCCAAACGCTTCTATTCTAGCCTATCGTGTAATGAATGACGGTGGAACTGGTACAACAGATGATATTATCCAAGGAATTGAGCGAGCAATTCAAGATGGTGCGGATGTGTTAAACCTCTCCCTTGGGCAGGATTTAAATGTACCTGATCAGCCTGTAACATTAACGTTAGAACGGGCAGCGAAACTTGGTGTTACTGCTGTCGTTTCAAATGGAAATGACGGACCAAAACCTTGGTCTGTTGATGCTCCCGGTAACGCAAGTAGTGTCATTTCTGTTGGAGCATCTACGGTTTCTATCCCGTTTCCAACATTCCAAGTAACTGGTTCCAGCAAAACATATCAAGGGTTACCATTATCAAAATCCGATTTTCCAATAGGAAATGATTCTCCTCTTGTATATGTTGGTTATGGCAATCCAAGTGATTATGCAAAACAAGATGTGAAAGGGAAATTCGCACTTATTTTACAAGGTACTTCTAGTACATTAGTAAAAGCAGAACAAGCGAAGCAAGCTGGTGCACTTGGTGTGTTATTAATCTCTAGCGAAAAAGAAATTAATATGATGCCGGAATATTTTTCACGTGAACATCTAGCTGTCCCAGTAATGCAATTATCAAATACAAATGGGGAAGAATTAAAAACTTTAATTACAAAACGAAAGAAAAATATAAAAATTGGACAACCAAAGCAAACAGAACTTATCGGTAACTTTAGTTCAAGAGGACCATCACAAGGAAGTTGGCTAATAAAGCCTGATGTTGTTGCACCTGGAGTACAAATTACTAGTACAGTACCGCGAGGCGGCTATGAATCGCATAACGGAACAAGTATGGCTGCTCCGCAAGTAGCTGGAGCGGTTGCCCTCTTGCGTCAAATGCATCCTGATTGGACGACAGAACAATTGAAAGCGGCTCTTGCTAACAATGCAAAAACATTACATGATGTCAATGAAAATACATACCCTGTTATGGCACAAGGATCAGGTTTAATTAACATTCCGAAAGCAGCTCAAACAAATGTATTAGTAAAACCTAACAATGTCAGCTTTGGTCTTATTAAGCCAAATAGCGGAAAAGTAAAACTGACGCAAAATGTTACATTACAAAACCTTTCTAGTAAAAAGAAAAGTTTTTCAACTCGTGTGGAGTTACTAGATGCAAACACAAACACAAACACAAAAGTAAAAGCTTCTGTCCCTTCATCGATTAGCATTCAACCGAATAGTAGTACCGAAAAACCATTTACTATCACTGTAGATAGCTCACTACCACAAGGTGTGTATACTGGAAATGTATATGTAAAAGAACAAGGGGCAAAAGAAGAAATTCGAATTCCATTCACATTTAGTATCGATCCTAAAGATTATAAACGTATCGATGGACTTGAAATTATTAATTCTACTTTTAGCCCAAATGGCGACCAAGTACTAGATGATAATCTCATCAACTACTATTTAGTTGCGCCTGTGGATGATGTAACATTGCATGCAAATTTAGTTACGAAAGAACGTGTAACGTATCAAGGGATTATCCATCAAGCTAAAAATGCAACTCCTGGATACAAACCTTTCAAATGGAATGGTACAACAACCGATGGAACTCCTTTAGCTGACGGGCTATATCAAATCGAAGCAGTTGCTTCTAATTCTGGCGGAGAAACAAAACAAACAGCTGCTGTATTTCTTGATCGAACTGCACCTAAGTTAACATACGAAGTTGACCAAGAAAATCTCGTAATTAGAGGAAAAGTTGATGATATTCTACTAGATTGGATGTCAGAATCTGGTTGGATAGCACCTGGTATTCCAGTGAGAATGCAATATGAAATTAACGGAAATGGTGTATGGGACCAGGCATTCCTGAACCCTTGGGAGAAAAGCTATGACATTTATTTCGATCGTACTCAATTACAAGAAGGAAAAAATACTATTCACATTGTAGCAACTGATGCAGCTGGCAATACCTCTAATTTAACTGTTAATTTAGAAGTGAAATAAAGTGAAACTTTAATCAGTAGAGATTTCGTTCATCCCCACTGATTATTACCCTTCACCAATCGGGAGTTACGGGCAGTTAATCTCCCATCTCACTTCTTTGCTCCAACCGAATTTTGAGGTAGGAATTTTACTGCTCATTAACACGAGATAAAAAATTTTTGTTGACAATTTTTTTAATATAGTTTTATAATACAAAACATAGTTTAGTTGAACGAATTATATATCGGCTTTGAAGGAATACTAGTAGCGACTTATATCACTGTCTCAGAGAACTGATGGTTGGTGCGAATCAGTACATATACAAGCGTGAATTACAATTCTGGAGCTTCTTTCCCGTAATGCTTTTTATGCATGAAGAGAAAGACGGATCTTTCCGTTATCGTAAAGTGAGTGGTAAACAATTAGTTGTTTACAAATAGGGTGGTACCGCGATTTTTATCGTCCCTATCGGATTTTCCGATAGGGACTTTTTTGCGTCCATCCTATTACACAATTTCATATATACGCGTTGAAAGAATCGCAGTAGTATCTTATATCCCTGTTACAGAGAGCTAATGGTCGGTGGAAATTAGCACATATATAAGTATGAATTACAATTCTGGAGCTTCTTTTTCGTAGTGCTTTTATGCATGAAGGAAAAGACGGAATTTTTCCGTTATCATTAATTGAGATGTAAGTATATTTTCACTTACAAATAGGGTGGTACCGCGATTCTTTCGCCCCTATCGGATTTTCCGATAGGGGCTTTTTCTATTTCTCACAGAAACAGATGTTAAATAATTCCGAATCTTATGATAAAATTTTATAAGCGCTTACAAATAATGAAGGGAGGTGATACAAGCTATACGAGATCGATATTCAATTTTATAGAAAAAAAGGAGGATGTCTAAATGACAAAGAAAACAGAAATTCCATCGCATTTAAAACCATTCGTATCCACACAACATTATGATCAATACACACCGGTGAATCACGCTGTGTGGCGTTACATTATGAGACAAAATCATAGCTTCTTAAAAGACGTTGCTCATCCAGCCTATGTGAACGGACTACAATCATCTGGTATTAATATAGATGCAATTCCAAAAGTAGAAGAAATGAATGAGTGTTTGGCACCAAGTGGCTGGGGCGCTGTAACGATTGACGGACTTATTCCCGGCGTAGCATTCTTCGATTTTCAAGGACACGGATTACTACCGATCGCAACAGATATTCGGAAAGTAGAAAATATCGAGTACACACCAGCTCCAGATATCGTACACGAAGCCGCAGGACACGCACCGATTTTACTTGATCCTACATATGCAAAATATGTGAAACGTTTTGGGCAAATTGGTGCAAAAGCTTTCTCTACAAAAGAAGAACATGATGCATTTGAAGCTGTTCGTACATTAACGATAGTGAAAGAAAGCCCTACTTCTACTCCTGATGAAGTTAAGGCTGCTGAAAATGCTGTAATTGAAAAACAAAACTTAGTTTCTGGTTTATCAGAAGCTGAACAAATTTCACGTCTTTTCTGGTGGACAGTAGAATATGGATTGATTGGAAATATAGATGATCCAAAGATATATGGTGCTGGTCTCCTTTCTTCTGTTGGCGAAAGCAAACATTGCTTAACAGACGCTGTAGAAAAGGTTCCATTTTCTATCGAAGCATGTATAGGGACAACTTATGACGTAACAAAAATGCAACCACAACTATTTGTTTGTGAATCCTTTGAAGAATTAACAGATGCGCTTGAAACATTTTCTAAAACAATGGCCTTTAAAACAGGTGGAAAAGAAGGTTTAGAAAAAGCAATTCGCTCTGAGAACTATGCAACAGCTGAGCTAAATAGTGGATTACAAATTACAGGTACATTTAGCGAGACAATTGAAAACGATGCAGGGGAATTAATTTACATGCGAACAAATTCGCCAACGGCATTAGCGCTTCATAATAAACAGTTAGCAAATCATTCTACTTCTGTACACAGTGACGGATTTGGAACACCGATTGGATTACTCACTGAAAATATTGCATTAGAAAATTGTACAGACGAACAACTACAATCATTAGGAATTACAATTGGAACTATCGCTGAGTTTACTTTTGCAAGTGGTATTCATGTAAAAGGAACAGTAACAGATATTGTAAAAAACGATAAGAAAATTGCTCTTATTTCCTTTATCGATTGCACAGTTACTTATAACGCCCGCGTTTTATTTGATGCTTCATGGGGCGCATTTGATATGGCTGTTGGCTCACAAATCACTTCAGTATTCCCAGGTGCCGCAGATGCCGCAGCATTTTTCCCAATGGATGAAGAAGTTCACGAAATTCCTGCTCCACTTGTACTGAATGAACTTGAACGTATGTATCAAACAGTTCGAGATATTCGAAGTGAGGGGATTTTACACGACGCGCATATCGATCAATTAGTAGCAATTCAAGAAGTATTAAATAAATTTTATGCGAAAGAATGGTTGCTGCGCCTTGAAGTATTAGAGTTACTTTTAGAGCATAACAAAGGGCATGAAACATCGGCAGCATTACTACATCAACTTTCTACTTTCACAACTGACGAAGCTGTAACACGCCTTATTAACAATGGTCTTGCGTTACTTCCAGTAAAGGATGTGAAAAATGATGCTAAGATTAACTGAAGAACAAGTTCACGAAGAATTATTGAAGGTAGATAAATGGATGGTAAAAGATGAGAAATGGATTGAACGAAAATATATGTTTTCCGACTACTTAAAAGGAGTCGAATTTGTCTCTGAAGCCGCCAAACTATCAGAAGAACATAATCACCATCCATTTATCCTTATCCAGTATAAAGCAGTTATTATTACTTTGTCATCTTGGAATGCAAAAGGTTTAACGAAACTAGATTTTGAGCTTGCAAAACAATTTGATGAACTATTTTTACAAAACGAAAAAGCAATTATAAGAAAATAAAAGGAGAAGCCTTTTTAGGCTTCTCCTTTTCAGAGTGTTGGGAAACCCTTTAGGGTTCCCAACACTCTGGAATCTTTTTTGATTTTAGCGAATAAAAACAACATAAAATAATAGAATTTTAAAAAATAGCCCTCCACCTGACCCTTTTTGGTCAGGTGGAGGGCTATTTTTTTCATGTTTTGACAAGCTGCGGTGAGATAAGCTTGCATTTGGACAGACTTCAGCCCTCGAAACCGGGCATAGCGGTAGCCATGTAGTTCTTTGGCGTCTGCAAAGCTTCGCTCTATAGTGGAACAGCGTACTTTATACAACCTTTTCCCTGTAGCTGTTAGCTTGTTTTTTCTAGCAATATCCTTATATTTCTCCCACACATGATGAGTGATAACTTTTTGTTTTTGTTTCTTTGAAAAGCACACCTCACGTAACGGACAAACAGCGCAGTCTTCTGGATTCGATTTGTATTGACGGTATCCTTCACGATCAGTTGTTACATATTCTAGAATACATCCCATCGGACAAGCGAAAACATTCATTTCTTCTACATATTTAAATTGGCTTTTCGGTACTTCTTTATTCCGTTTTCCAAATCGGCGATACCCCATCACCATAAATATATTCCGTTCTGATAGTTTCTTACAGATATATCCTGTAAAATAGCCAGCATCAAGGGCAACAGCTTCTACTTTGAAGTCGAATTTATCAATCTGAGCTTGGAGGCGTGCTAAATACGGCTCGGAATCTGCCATATTTCCAGCCGTTACATAGGTATCTGTAATAATATTGTACTTCGCATCAGTCGTACGATGATCCAAGAAATGAAAACCATTTGGTTTTCCATCTCTCATTAAAAATCCACTATCTGGATCCGTTGTACTTATACGAGTTTTTTTGGTAGGGGTATCACTTTCCTTTCTAGGTTTTAATTCTTTTTTCCATGTACCTCACGATCTTCGATTACCGCAGCTTCTAGCTCGTCTATATAAAACTTTGCTTTTTCTTTTTTATATTTATGTACAAATTTATTTTTATTGGCATTGGCCTTAATATGTGTAGAATCTGTCATCAGTGCACGTCCTCCTACCATCCGGTGCTCCGTCGCTTGTCTCACAATCTCATCAAAAATTTCTTCGAAAATATTTGTATGAATAAAACGAGTACGACGATTCCAACTGATTGTAGAGTGATCCGGAATAGTATCCGATAGAGAAAACCCTAAAAACCAACGGTAGGCAATATTCGTTTTAATTTCCTTTTCCAATTGACGCTCAGAACGAATACCGTAAAAATATCCAATAAACATCATCTTAAATAAAACAATAGGATGAATGGACGGGCGTCCATTGTTTTCACAGTAATAAGGGCGTAACTTCTCTTCAATAAAATCAAAACTAATTGTCGCTTCAATTGCACGAAGGAAATGATCTTGTGGAACCAACTCTTCTACAGAAACAGATACACGCTCATCACGATGATTTTTTAAAGCACCCATCATAAAAAATCTCTCCTTTTCCTCTTTTTTATCAGTGTTGACACATAAAAAGAGGTTCAGACACAAAAACAGGCTGTGGAGAAGACTTTCTCCACAGCCTGAAAAGGATACAATGTCCAAATGGATCCTCGACTTGTAATATTCCATCTTTGTACGTAGCAATCTTGCCAATATTTTTTAAGCTTTCACATACTTGCTCTTTTTGTTTTTCATTCGCTAGTACAACTGTGAAATATTTCAAACCAACAGAACCTGGCATTTGCGGTGGTACCCCTTCACCTTGCCATGTATTTAAACCGATATGATGATGATAACCACCTGCAGATACGAACAATGCTCCATTACGAGCTGGAATCGTTACTTCAAAACCAAGACCATCAACATAGAAACGTTTCGCTTCCTCTAAATCAGCTACATGAAAATGAATATGCCCCATCACAGTACCAGCTGGAAAGCCATTCCATGTACTTCCTTGCTGTAATAATTCTTCACCAGCTAACGGGTTACTAACAAATGGGAGTTCTCCATTCTCATCACGCCAAACTTCTTTTTGTCGATCATGATAAATTTCAATCCCGTTTCCATCTGGATCAGCTAAATAAAGAGCTTCACTAAAGTAATGATCGGCTCCGCCATGTAGTGGATATACCATCTCTACAAGATGACGAAGAACATTCGCTAAATCCTGTCTACTTGGTAATAAAATTGCATAATGATATAACCCTGTTCTTCCTCTTTGCTTCGGAAAAGCTTCTTTCTTTTCTTCAATGATAAGAAGTGGTTCATCATTTTCATTCCCAAATGTAACGACTGCTTCTTCTTCTCTTAGCACCTTCATACTTAGTACTTCCGTATAAAACTCTAGTGATTTCTTTACATTAGATACGTATAAATGAACAACATCAAGTGTTGTATCGGGATGAAGTTGAAAACTCATCTTGTTAGCCCCCCCATTTAAATTAGTTCTTTTTTGACATTTTTTCTTTTAAGAAATTATCTACAAAACCATCAGCTTTTGCAACAAATAAGTATGCACCCATTGCTAATAATGCAAGTTCTAATTCGAAACCAGGATTTTTTCCATCTCCCAATAAACCAGCTGACCATTTCACTTTTACGATTGCTCCAACCATAACAAGTGCAAATAATAATCCAATATATCTTACACCTAAACCTAGAATTAATAATAGACCTCCAACTAATTCAAACGTTGCTACACCGTATGCAAGTCCTCCTGGTAAACCAATACTTGTAAACCATCCTGCAATATTGTCAATTCCTGATTGGAATTTTGTTAAACCGTGCATGAAGAATGTTACCCCTAACACGATACGAATAATTAAGTTACCAATATGTTGATTCATTTCATTCTCTCCTTTATAGTTTTCTTATACAAAACTTTTATTTACATTACAAAACATGCACTAATTTTTTTTATTCGTCAATTCATTTTCACTGGGAAAAAATATATTTTTTTTGCTATGATACAAATAGTTGTTTACAAAAAGGAGCTTGATTTTATGAATATTGGTTCTGCAATACGTGAAATTCGTCAACGTAGAGGCATAACAATTGCACAAATTTGCGAGGGAACAGGTCTTTCTAAAGGATTTATGAGTCAGGTTGAAAATAATAAAACATCACCATCTATCTCAACTTTAGAAACGATCTCCAATTTTTTAAACGTTCCCCTTCCCTATTTATTGTTAGAGCAAAAAGATCGATTAAAAATTGTCAAAAAAGAAGAACGGAAATACAGTGTATACGGCAAAGATGAGCAAAGAATTGAACATGTTGCGGAGCAAGGGGGCCTTCGCCTATCTTTAGTAGAAATCCCTACTGGATTCCCGAAAGAAAACTCACCAAATGCCCATGAAGGGGAAGAATGTCACCTTGTATTACGCGGAAAACTAGAAGTTCAGCACGGTGAAGATATTGCAATTGTAGAAGAAGGTGATTCTTTCTCATGGAATGCATGCGTTTCTCATATTGTTCGTAATATAGGAGAAGAAACTGCATTATTACTCATCTCTAGTTATGCGGAAAATCGAAAACGTGTTTATTAAATAATAAAAAAAAGAAGCCTGTTAAACAGGCTTCTTTTTTATCAGGCTGTGGAGAAAGTCTTCTCCACAGCCTGTTTTTGTGTCTGAACCTCTTTTTATGTGTCAACACTGATAAAAAAGAGGAAAAGGAGAGATTTTTTATGATGGGTGCTTTAAAAAATCATCGTGATGAGCGTGTATCTGTTTCTGTAGAAGAGTTGGTTCCACAAGATCATTTCCTTCGTGCAATTGAAGCGACAATTAGTTTTGATTTTATTGAAGAGAAGTTACGCCCTTATTACTGTGAAAACAATGGACGCCCGTCCATTCATCCTATTGTTTTATTTAAGATGATGTTTATTGGATATTTTTACGGTATTCGTTCTGAGCGTCAATTGGAAAAGGAAATTAAAACGAATATTGCCTACCGTTGGTTTTTAGGGTTTTCTCTATCGGATACTATTCCGGATCACTCTACAATCAGTTGGAATCGTCGTACTCGTTTTATTCATACAAATATTTTCGAAGAAATTTTTGATGAGATTGTGAGACAAGCGACGGAGCACCGGATGGTAGGAGGACGTGCACTGATGACAGATTCTACACATATTAAGGCCAATGCCAATAAAAATAAATTTGTACATAAATATAAAAAAGAAAAAGCAAAGTTTTATATAGACGAGCTAGAAGCTGCGGTAATCGAAGATCGTGAGGTACATGGAAAAAAGAATTAAAACCTAGAAAGGAAAGTGATACCCCTACCAAAAAAACTCGTATAAGTACAACGGATCCAGATAGTGGATTTTTAATGAGAGATGGAAAACCAAATGGTTTTCATTTCTTGGATCATCGTACGACTGATGCGAAGTACAATATTATTACAGATACCTATGTAACGGCTGGAAATATGGCAGATTCCGAGCCGTATTTAGCACGCCTCCAAGCTCAGATTGATAAATTCGACTTCAAAGTAGAAGCTGTTGCCCTTGATGCTGGCTATTTTACAGGATATATCTGTAAGAAACTATCAGAACGGAATATATTTATGGTGATGGGGTATCGCCGATTTGGAAAACGGAATAAAGAAGTACCGAAAAGCCAATTTAAATATGTAGAAGAAATGAATGTTTTCGCTTGTCCGATGGGATGTATTCTAGAATATGTAACAACTGATCGTGAAGGATACCGTCAATACAAATCGAATCCAGAAGACTGCGCTGTTTGTCCGTTACGTGAGGTGTGCTTTTCAAAGAAACAAAAACAAAAAGTTATCACTCATCATGTGTGGGAGAAATATAAGGATATTGCTAGAAAAAACAAGCTAACAGCTACAGGGAAAAGGTTGTATAAAGTACGCTGTTCCACTATAGAGCGAAGCTTTGCAGACGCCAAAGAACTACATGGCTACCGCTATGCCCGGTTTCGAGGGCTGAAGTCTGTCCAAATGCAAGCTTATCTCACCGCAGCTTGTCAAAACATGAAAAAAATAGCCCTCCACCTGACCAAAAAGGGTCAGGTGGAGGGCTATTTTTTAAAATTCTATTATTTTATGTTGTTTTTATTCGCTAAAATCAAAAAAGATTCCAGAGTGTTGGGAACCCTAAAGGGTTTCCCAACACTCTGAAAAAAAAGAAGCCTGTTAAACAGGCTTCTTTTTTATCCCCTTATAATTCCATAACTTGTCCCAACTAGTACAGTCTTTTCATGCTGATTGCGATAAACTGACTCGATTGAAACTTTTTTATAGCCTTCCATTTGCTCAACATTTGTTAAAGTTAGTTCACAAGTGATCGTATCTCCTGTGAAAACTGGTCTAATAAACTCACTTACTAATTCTCTTGCTATGTAATGTAACTCTTCTCCCACTTTCGTCCCAATGCTAGCAGTCAATAAACCATGAACCATTAATCTTCCATTTTCATCGTATTCCACATGGTGTCTACCTTTATCACCGGTAATATTTGCAAATTCAAAAACTTCTTCCTCAGTAAATCTTCTTTCATATTTAAATACATCCCCAGCTTTTACACTCATTTTTATCCCCCTAATAATAAACAGAATTTTCTTTTATTTTATCATAAAACGAGCCTCAATCCATTCTCTATTATCAAAAGTCTCAAAATTACCTCGCTATACTTTTTTACTTTCCATTCATTTATCGGTGACCATCTCTTTTCGCGACTTGGTATCCATAATACGCACATGTTCCATTTCTCGATAGCTCTCTAACTTCAAATCCACAACTTCTATAAAAATCAAAATTGTTCGCTGATGTATGCGCAAACCAATCACCGTGGGGAAGTTTTTGCAGGCAAAGAGCTACAAGCTTCTTACCTAATCCCTTCCCTCTATATTCACACTTCACAACTAAATTTACTATGTTCGCAATCATAATTCCATCAGAAATGACTCTAACCATCGCAACCATCTCTTCCTCATCCCAAATTGTGAAAGCCCATGTTGAATTTTCGAATGCTATCGTAAATTTTTCAATTTGCCAAGAAGGGATATTATCATTACTCCAACCAGCATCTTCAAACAAAGCTTTAATTGCATATGCTGGTACGCTACTCGTTCCCTCACGAATAATAAGTCCATTATGATAAATGTACATGTAACCCCTCCCTTTATTTTCATATACCATTCTTCAAAAAATGCAATTTACCTTTAAAAAAGTAATTTTTTCATCCAACACGCTTAATAGAATAAACTAGAACATCGATTCCATGAAATGACGTTGTTTTCTCATAGCTGAGCCCGGTTTTTCTAGCAACAAATATTGAGGCGGGATGATTCGGATTAATAAGAGAAATTAATTTATTCATTCGTAATGCTTGGAAACCATAGTCACGAAATGCTGCCGCCGCTTCTTTTGCATACCCTTTTCCCCAATACTGAGGAAGTAACCAATAACCAATTTCAATTTCCTCTTTTCCATCTATCTTCTGCTTTACCAGCCCTGCATGACCAATTCTTGTTCCCGTTTCCTTTTCAATCAATACAAATAAACCGAGACCGTTTTTATAGCTAGGAATCACCCATTCCTCCAGACTTTTTTTACACTGCATATATGTTTTTAACGTCCCATTTCCAATATAACGCATTACCTTCTCGTTCCCCCACAGTGAAGCGTAGAACTGTAAATCATCCATTGTATATTTGCGAATTTGTAAACGTTCTGTATGAAACATGCTGGCACTCCTTTCCACTAATTTTTTCTTCATTTCACGATCACGTTTTGTGTGTATACGAAATGTTACTATTTATTATAAAGTGAAACTTTAATCAGTGGGAAATTTTGTTCATCCCCACTGATTATTAGCCTTCACCAACCAGGCGTTTACGGGCAGTGTATCTCCCGTCTAACTTCTTTGCTTTAGCCGAATTTTTAGGCGGGAGTCTTACTGACTGGAAAATAGTGGGATAAATGAACCAACAATAAAATACAGAATATTCATTCTCAATAACTAAAAAAAGCAGTAGACAAATATTGTCCACTGCATCCATATCATAACTAGCATAAAGAAAACTACAATTGAGGGGGGTGTAGGATTTTCAAATATACTAGATACTTATCCCGTTCTAACGGACGGTAAACTTTCCAATTGTTTCAAGTGAAAAGTTTACCGCACATAAGAACTTCCTTCGTTCATTAAGATAGTATTGCTAAATAATCATATACACGCTTAGATTTCTCTCCACCCATTCGTGCATGTTGAAGAAGAGAAATACCATGAGGGCCAGATGCACGCAATGCTTCTGGTTGAGCTACTAAAATAGCTTGTACAACTTCTAATTCACCAAGCATAGCTGCTGCAAAAATATCCATCCGAGCACCCTTTTCTAGTAAATAAAGAGCAATATCTTTACGACCTACATGTGCCGATGCGCCTAACGCACTTTCCCAATCTGATCCACCCCAATTATAAGAAGCGTGAAGTAAGCTTGGTGATTCAACCAATAGCTCTTGTACTTTCTCTAAATCCCCGTGAGCTGCCATAACAAATTCTCTTACTAATTCAGTGGTAATACGCTCTTCTGTTTGCATCGCTCTTCTCCCCTTTTAGAAATTCGTTTCGGTGTAAAAAAAGGCTTGTCACTTCCCTGAAAAATATCTACATCTATGCCAAATACATGTTGAAACATTTCATGGCATAGTACTTCTTCTGGTATACCATCATACTGAATCTTTCCTCGCTTTAATACAAGTAAACGATCACTATATTGAGCAGCTTGGTTAATGTCATGTAAAACCATTATAATTGTCATTCCAAACTCCTCATTTAATCGTTTCACAAGTTCCATTACTTCCAACTGGTGAACGATATCTAAAAAAGTTGTTGGTTCATCCAATAATAAGACATTTGTACGTTGCGCTAGCGTCATCGCAATCCAAGCACGTTGCCGTTCCCCTCCTGATAAAGAATGTAAAAGACGATATTCATACCCTTCAAGATTTGTAACAGACAATGCCCAATCAACAATTTCTTCATCTTCTTTATTTAAGCGGCTACTCCATGATTTATGTGGACCTCTTCCGAACTCAATTAGTTCTTTCACTGTTAAGTCTAATTGATGATCATGCATTTGTGGTAACATTGCTAATTGCTTCGCTACATCAGCACTCTTCATCATATGAATATTTTTCCCATCTAAAATGATGTCCCCTTCGCTTTGTTTCAGTAGCCTTGCTATTAAACGAAGCAAAGTAGATTTTCCCGATCCATTCGGACCAATTAAACTAACGATTTCTCCAACCTTAATATGTACATTCATATTTTGCATTTGAAATCTTTCAGAGTGTGCGTAAAACACTTTGTTAACGGAAATCACTTTGTTTTCCTCCTCTATGAATTAAATATAAGAAGAACGGACCACCTAAGAAGGACAGTAAAATACCAACAGGCAATTCGATTGGGTCAAACCAACTTCGAGCTATTGCATCCGCAAAAACAAGTAATACCCCGCCGCCAAGGCATGATAAAGGTAGCAAATATCTATAATCATTTCCAACTAATAAACGTAGCATATGTGGTACGACAAGACCGACAAATCCAATAAGACCAGACACACTTACTGCAATTCCAGCTAATAATGTACTTACTACGATTAAATAAAACCGACTTTTTTCCACATTATGTCCTAATAACTTTGCCATTTCATCTCCAAGCATTAACACTCGAATATGCTTAATACCAAAGAAAGCTAATATAATGGCGAATATTGCATAATAAATAATCATGTTTAAATGTGCCCAACTTACACCACCAATACCGCCCGCTAACCACGGTAACACCGATTGTACTTTGTCACTATGTAATAACATTAATGCTGACGTTGCTGCACCAATTAATGCATTGATCGACACCCCTACTAAGACGATCCTTGAAGGTGGTGCCCCTTTTTGCCATGATAAAGCATAAATAACCATCGCTGTTATGAAAGCTCCTAAAAACGCCCCTAGTGGTAAAAAAGCTAGATGCTGTGGGAATAAAATCATGATGACAATTGCTACAAAGCCTGCTCCAGATGAAACTCCGATAATACCAGGATCTGCAAGAGGGTTTCTCATAACCCCTTGTAGCAGTGTACCAGATGCAGCTAAACATGTTCCTACTATAAACCCAATAAGCACTCTCGGTATGCGAAGATCCCATACAATTCGATGAACTGTCGAACCTTCCTCTTGTATACCTGTTAAAATATCTCGTATAGAAAAGGATAAACTTCCTGCGAAAAGACCGTACAAGAGACCTAGGATTGTTAATATAACTAAAGTAACTGCTATTATCCATCTTTTTTTCGCAAAAGGATGTTCCGTTTCTCTTACTACTTCACTACTTTCCATACGTATCATTTCCTTACATCTTGTATACTTTTATACATAAAGTCCATTGCTTCTGTAACTTTTGTACCAGGATTAGATCCAAATAAATCAGGTGGCAAAATAACTACGCGGTTTTGTTTTACTGCCTCTAAATTTTTCCACGCTTCATTTTTCATCATTTCGCCTTCGAATGCTTTTTTCACACTTTTTGGATCTCCGTGTGTAATTAAATAAATCACATCTGGATTCGCCTCAATAATACGTTCTACACTTAGCTGTGCATATTGCGGATATTCTTTCGTTTCTGGAAAATCAGAAGCAATATTTTTTCCGCCTGTTTTTTCTAAAATATCACCTGATAAAGATGTTGGTAATGCCGCTAAATAAGTACCTGGTGCGCCATACACTAGCAATGCTTTCACATCGCTCTTTTTCTCATATTTCTTCATTTGATCATTCATTTTTTGATTAATTTCTTTTGCTTTATCTTCTTTCTTCATTACCGTTCCATATAATTCAATATTCTTTTGAATATCTTGTACAGAATTCGCAGAAGAAATGATAACTTGCGTTCCTTGTCCTTCAACCGTTGGCACATTCTTTTGGAATCCATTGTTAGCAACAAGTACATCGGGCTTTAAACTAGCAATTTGCTCAAAATTCGGTTGATGTGCATTCCCAATTACTTGTGCTTTGTTTAACTCCTCTGGAAGAGTTAATTTCGTATCCGGGCGACCTACTATTTTTCCACCTAAAGCATGAATAATATCCATGTCCCCCATACTTAATGTTGCAAAACTTTCTGGCACTTTATCGAATGTTACCTTTCTTCCTGATAGGTCGGTAATTTCGATTTTCTCTTTTCCTTTTTCTGTTTTGGTTGCAGACGCTTTTTCGTCCCCTTTGGCACTGCAACCTATTAACAAGAAAAAAATAGATAAAATCGCTGTAAATAGCGTAATAGATTTTTTCATTCCTTCACCTCTAATTGATAATGATAATCATTAACTACTATTCTACTTTAATTGATAAGGATTATCATTGTCAACATGAAACGCATACATTTTTCTACAAAAAACAAAAAGCGTGACAAAAAGATTTTTTCTTTTCGCCGCCCTCTAGTTAACAATATTATTCACATTCATTTTCCTCTAGCTGGTCACGCATCACTTTCACACGCTGAAAGAAAAAGAACGATAAACTTAAAAATATAACGATGCTCCCCATCATAACAAAAAATTGGATTGTCTCTTTTGCTCCATTCGGAATCAACAAGCCAACCATTAACAATGTACTTACAGCGAGAAGAATTTGTCCGAACCGAGTATAGTCTTCTATTTTTCCTTTTAATTCTTTCATTATATTCTCACTCCTCCATTTCACTGTATCATATTCTATGAAACTGAAAGACCAGTAAATACAGGCATTCTGGGAGATGTTTTCCAATAAAAAAAGAGCCGCTTTACTGCGGCTCTTTTTTAATCATTATTCACCTTTATATGCTTCCATATAAATTTCTTTCAGTTCTGAAATAAGCGGCAACTTTGGATTAGCAGTTGTACATTGATCTTCAAAAGCTCTTTCTGCTAATACTCCAACAACCTCTTCAAATTGCTCTTTATCTACTCCTTGTCCTGCAATACTCATATTAATATTTAAGCTTTTTCCAAGCTCAATAATTGCTTTGACGAGTGATTCCACCCCTTCTGCTGCCGAGCTTGCTGGAAGCCCGAGCATTCTCGCTATATGTGCATATCTTTCATCTGCCACAAAGTGCTCATATTTTGAGAACAATGCGTGTTTTCTTGGCTTAATAGCATTATAGCGGACTACATGCGGCATTAGAATGGCATTTGCGCGTCCGTGCGGAATATGGAATTCTGGTCCAATTTTATGTGCTAAGCTGTGATTAATACCGAGGAAAGCATTTGCAAATGCCATACCTGCAATTGCAGAAGCGTTATGCATTTTTTCTCTTGCTTCTTCATCATTTCCATCTTTATATGCTCTCGGTAAATATTTGAATACGAGATCAATAGCTTTTAATGCTAATCCATCTGTATAGTCATTTGCCATAACAGACACATACGCCTCAATTGCATGTGTTAAAACATCCATACCAGTATCTGCTGTTACATGTGGTGGTACTGTCATTACAAATTGCGGATCAACAATTGCTACATCTGGTGTTAATTCATAATCTGCAAGCGGATACTTTATATTATTTTTCTTATCTGTAATAACCGCAAATGGTGTCACTTCTGATCCCGTTCCTGATGTCGTTGGAATCGCAACAAACTGCGCCTTATTTCCTAATTCCGGATATTTACATGTACGTTTTCTTATATCTAAAAACTTCTGTTTAATGCCATAGAATGTCGTTTCTGGATGCTCATAGAATAACCACATTCCTTTTGCTGCATCCATAGCTGAACCACCACCAAGTGCGATAATTACATCTGGCTTAAAGCTTCTCATCATTTCCGCACCTTTAAAAACAGTTTCATCTGATGGATCTGGTTCGACCTCAAAGAAAACTTCAACTTTCACATCATTTGCATGCTTGTTTAAATAGTGCGCGACTGTATCGACATAGCCATGTTCAACCATTCCAGGGTCCGTTACAATAAATGCACGTGAAATGTTAGGCATATTTGCTAAATAAGCTGTAGCATGTTTTTCAAAATAAATTTTTGGTGGCAATTTGAACCACTGCATATTCTTTTTTCTATTTGCCAGCCTTTTTATATTTAATAAATGAGTGGCTGTTACATTTTGGGAAACTGAATTCTTTCCGTATGAACCACAACCAAGTGTAAGTGATGGAATAAATCCATTATATATATCCCCTATTCCACCTTGTGATGAAGGTGCATTTACAATGAGACGGCAAGCTTTCATACGTAACCCAAATTGCTTTTGCACATCTTTATTTGTAGAATGGATAACTGCTGAATGTCCTAAACCACCTAGGTTCAACATTTCTTCGCAATATGTAAATCCTTCTTCTAATGAATTCGCCTTCACACAAGCTAATACTGGACTCAGTTTCTCACGAGATAACGGATATGCTGCTCCGATACCTTGAATTTCAGCTACAAGCATTTTTGTATGTTCAGGAACAGTAATCCCAACTAAATCGGCAATATACTGTGCTGATTTCCCTACAATATCACTATTTACTGCACATGTATTTTCATTTATAACAAGCTTTTCTAATTTTTTTCTTTCTTCTTCTGTTACAAAGTAACAATTGTTTTCAATCATTTCTGTTTTAACATCATCATAGATTTCTTTATCGACAATGATTGCTTGTTCCGATGCACAAATCATACCGTTATCAAATGTTTTCGATAAAATTAAATCATTAACAGCTCGTTTTACATGTGCTGATTTTTCTATATAACACGGTACATTACCAGGCCCAACGCCTAACGCTGGTTTTCCAGTAGAGTAAGCTGATTTCACCATACCAGCGCCTCCAGTTGCTAGAACGAGTGCTACACCATCATGGTTCATTAATTGTTTCGTCGCTTCAACAGACGGTCCTTCAATCCATTGAATACAGTGTTTTGGTGCACCAGCTTTCATCGCTGCATCATATACTGTTTTCGCCGCTGCCACAGAACATTTTTGTGCGGAAGGATGAAACGCGAAAATAATTGGATTTCTTGTTTTTATCGCAATTAACGCTTTAAACATTGTTGTCGACGTTGGATTCGTTACTGGCGTTACCCCAGCTACTACACCGACAGGTTCCGCGATTTCTATTATTTCTTCATGAGAATCTTCGTGAATAATTCCTACCGTTTTATCCTGCTTTATACTATGCCAAATATATTCAGTGGCAAAAATATTTTTAATGCATTTGTCTTCATATACACCACGGCCAGTTTCTTCAACTGCTAATTTTGCTAGCGGCATATGTTGATCAACACCTGCTAATGCCATTTCATGAACAATGTTGTCAATTTCCTCTTGTGTAAAACTTTCTAATGCTTGTAAAGCTTGTTGACCATTATTTACTAGCGTATCAATCATCTTTTTTACTTCCTGCATTTCATTTACAACTTTCTCTTTGACTACCATGTAAATTTCCTCCTATTCTACTATCACGGTCCTTATATGTCCCTATAGGTCAAAATAAGTCCCAATTAACATAAAAAAATAGAGATGCTTTCCTACATGAATTTCATTGTTTGTGAAATGTTTCACAAGTTTGTTCGTGAGTAACATTTCCTGAATTCAATATACATGAAATCATTTCGTTTGTGTATGTCTATTTTGTGAAATGTTTCACAAAATAATGTAATAAAAAAACGCACTGCTAATATAGAGCAGTGCGTTTTTTTATTATGCTAGCGCTTGTGCTAAATCTTCAATTAAATCTTCACCATCTTCAATACCGACAGAAATACGAATTAATGTATCTGTAATTCCTAATTCTTCGCGGCGATCAGCTGGGATTGATGCATGTGTCATTTGAGATGGAATAGAAATTAAACTTTCTACTGCTCCTAAACTTTCAGCAAGTGTAAAGTACTGCAATTTCTCAAGTACTTTATTTAATGTCTCTTCACTATCTACATCAAATGAGATAATAGCACCAAATCCATTTGCTTGTTCTGTTGCTAATTCGTGGTTTTGATGTGATTCAAGACCTGGGTAATATACTTTATTTACTTTTGGATGATTATTTAAGAACTCAGCAATAGCGCGTGAATTCGTTTCATGTTCTTCCATACGAATTCCTAACGTTTTTAAACCACGAAGTAGTAAGAAGCTGTCTTGTGGCCCAAGAATACCTCCTGTTGAGTTTTGTACAAAGTGAAGATCTTCTGCTAGTTGTGGGCTATTTACAACTACTAGACCTGCAACTACGTCACTATGACCTCCTAAATATTTCGTTGCACTATGAAGCACAATATCTGCTCCTAAAGAAATCGGCGACTGCCAATATGGCGTCATGAATGTGTTATCAATAATTGTTAATAAGTCTTTCTCTTTAGCAAGAGTAGATATTTTCTTAATATCAGTAATTTTTAGTAGTGGGTTCGTTGGTGTTTCTACATAAATTGCTTTCGTATTTGGACGAATCGCTTCTTCAACTTCCTCTAAGTTTGTTGTATCTACAAATGTATGCTCAATACCGAAACGGTTTAATACTTTCGTAATAACGCGGTATGTTCCGCCATACACATCATCTGTTAAAATAACGTGGTCACCTTTTGAGAACAACATAATTGTCGCTGTAATAGCAGCCATTCCTGAACCAAATGCAAATCCAGCATGCCCATTTTCTAATACAGCAATCATTTCTTCTAAAGCTGCACGTGTTGGGTTACCTGTACGTGAATATTCATATCCTTGATGCTTACCAACTGCTTCTTGTTTGTACGTACTTGTTTGATAAATCGGTACGTTTACAGATCCAGTTGAAGGTTCTCCTATGCGAATACCATGAATTAACTTTGTCTTTGCTCTCATTTTTTATTCCCATCCTTTGTATATGTCTTTACTTAAATAGCGCTCACTGCTATCTGGAAAAATGGTTACAATATTTGTACCTGGTGCTGCCTTCTCTGCCTCAAGTAAGCTCGCATGAAATGCTGCTCCTGAAGAGCTTCCAACGAGAAGTCCTTCTTTTTGCGCTAATTCTTTCACTCGTAAAAATGCATTTCGATCAGAAATCGTATGAATTTCATCAAAATAAGATGTCTTCAAAAATGGGGGGATAAATTCCAGTCCAATTCCTTCGGTCTCATGTGAACCAGCCTTACCACCATTTAAAATAGATCCTTCTGGCTCTACGATAACTGTTTTAATATCTATATTTTTTTCTTTCAAGTAAGATGCAGTCCCCATAAACGTACCGCCAGTTCCTGCTCCAGCAACAAATATGTTAATCTCTCCATTCAATGCGTCCCACAGTTCAGGTCCTAATGTTTTAAAATATGCACGAGGATTTGCCTCATTTGCGAACTGACTTGGAGAGTATGAATTCGGTATTTCATTTACTAACTCTTTTGCTTTAGCAATTGCACCGGTCATTCCTTGCTCAGTCGGTGTATGCACGACAGTTGCACCTAGTGCTTTCATTAATTCTTGTTTTTCAATACTAAATTTCTCTGGTACACAAACAATAACACGTAAATCATGTTCTAATGCTGCAAGTGCCAGTCCAATACCAGTATTCCCAGCAGTCGGTTCAATAATTGTTCCACCCTGGGTAACAAGCCCTTTTTCTAGCGCATCTTCGATTAATTCTCTTCCTAAACGATCCTTAACGCTTCCGCCTGGATTATAAAATTCAAGCTTTGCAAATAAACGGACCCCTATTGGAAGTGAAAAACGAGTAATTTCTACAATTGGTGTATGACCAATTAACTCATGAACTCCACGATATACATTCATCGTGTTCTCCCCCTTGTTTGCCAATAAAGAAAAGGCAACTGTATGTATTTTCTTTATATGAGACAGTTGCCTTTTTGTTACATTACTTTAACTCTTCTAACACTTTTACGATAAAGTTTGTAGAATGAAGAGCTGCTTGATCTAAAAACTGATCAAATGAAACATTTGATTCTTTACCAGCAATATCAGAAAGTGCGCGAATGATAACAAACGGAATTTCATATTGGTGGCATACTTGTGCAACAGCTGCTGCTTCCATTTCTACCGCATAAAGATTTTCAAATTTATCACGGATGGCTGCAACGCGATTCGGATCACTCATAAATGAATCACCTGTTGCAATCATACCTTTTACAACTTGAATATTTTCTTCAGCCTGCATACATTTCTCAGCTAATGCAACTAACGCCTCATCAGCTTTAAATCCAGGCGGCATTCCTGGTACTTGACCATATTCATAGTTAAATGCTGTTACATCTACGTCATGGTGACGAACTTCAGTGGAAATAACTACATCACCAACGTTTAGAGAATGATGGAATCCACCAGCTGAACCAGTATTAATTACTTTTTCAGGCTTATATTTTTCTAATAAAATTGTCGTTGACATCGCTGCGTTTACTTTACCAATACCAGACTTTAACAAGATTACTTCATGCCCTGCTAATAGCCCTTTCGTAAATTCACAACCAGCAACCGTTTCTGTTTCTGCTTGTTCTAATTTGTCACGTAAAATACGTACTTCTTCTTCCATTGCTCCAATTACAGCAATTCTCAATCTAATCCCTCTTTCTATTGCTTAGTTGCCTCCATTACCCAAACGAAATGATTTAATCTCGTGAAAGTTACATGGAAGCCATTGTTTTCAAAAATAGTCTGCATAACTGGAATACGTGTATAGTATTCCGTTTGCAAATCGTTTGCTAACTGATGGAAACCTCTTTCTTTTGCTGTTTCAACAGTTTTATCATATGCATCTTGATCTGCAAATATCGTATCAGCAAACACTATTTTACCACCTTTGTTTAGCAATTGACTATACTTCGCAATCGCTACATTTTTTTCATCATCTGTTAAATGATGAAATGCATAGGTGCTTACAATGGTATCAATTGAATTTGGAACTTCAAACGAAAGAAAATCACCCTCTGTAATTGAAAATTCTTTTGGCAATTTCTCTTTTGCAATCATGCGCATTTCACGCGACGGTTCTATACCGTAAACTGTGCGGCCAGCAAGTAATAATTTATTTGTTAAATTACCTGTACCGACACCAAATTCTAATACATTACCAAATGACTTGTTAACTACATCCTCTAGAATGTCCTCATAATGAGCGAAAACTTCTTTATATTGTATATCTTCGCCTTGTACAAATGAGTCGTACGTATGAGCCCACTCATCAAATAAACCATTAAATTCTGTACCCATAAAAATTCCCCTTTTTCTTATCGGTTTTATCAGTATGATATTCCCTCTTTCTAAAAATGTCAATTGAAATGTACATGGTATTTCCTTCTTTTCTTTGTTACACTATAGTTGATTACATAGGAGAGGGGCCGTCTTCATGTCATTTACCTTTGAAATGTTAGAAGATAAAGTAGAGTTTTTTGAAGCGGGAGACTTAGCTTCTTTAGAACGAAAAATTAGTGAACAAATTGATAATAATAAAGCACTTATGCTTGAAGTTCATCACATCTCTCATCAAATGGTTATGGATCCTGAAAGCAAAAGACCGTATTATAGCGCGGTTGTTCATTTTAAATTAAAGAAATTGCGTTAACAAAAAAGAGAAGCTCCTAAGGAGCTTCTCTTTTTTCAGGCTGTGGAGAAAGTCTTCTCCACAGCCTGTTTTTGTGTCTGAACCTCTTTTTATGTGTCAACACTGATAAAAAAGAGGAAAAGGAGAGATTTTTTATGATGGGTGCTTTAAAAAATCATCGTGATGAGCGTGTATCTGTTTCTGTAGAAGAGTTGGTTCCACAAGATCATTTCCTTCGTGCAATTGAAGCGACAATTAGTTTTGATTTTATTGAAGAGAAGTTACGCCCTTATTACTGTGAAAACAATGGACGCCCGTCCATTCATCCTATTGTTTTATTTAAGATGATGTTTATTGGATATTTTTACGGTATTCGTTCTGAGCGTCAATTGGAAAAGGAAATTAAAACGAATATTGCCTACCGTTGGTTTTTAGGGTTTTCTCTATCGGATACTATTCCGGATCACTCTACAATCAGTTGGAATCGTCGTACTCGTTTTATTCATACAAATATTTTCGAAGAAATTTTTGATGAGATTGTGAGACAAGCGACGGAGCACCGGATGGTAGGAGGACGTGCACTGATGACAGATTCTACACATATTAAGGCCAATGCCAATAAAAATAAATTTGTACATAAATATAAAAAAGAAAAAGCAAAGTTTTATATAGACGAGCTAGAAGCTGCGGTAATCGAAGATCGTGAGGTACATGGAAAAAAGAATTAAAACCTAGAAAGGAAAGTGATACCCCTACCAAAAAAACTCGTATAAGTACAACGGATCCAGATAGTGGATTTTTAATGAGAGATGGAAAACCAAATGGTTTTCATTTCTTGGATCATCGTACGACTGATGCGAAGTACAATATTATTACAGATACCTATGTAACGGCTGGAAATATGGCAGATTCCGAGCCGTATTTAGCACGCCTCCAAGCTCAGATTGATAAATTCGACTTCAAAGTAGAAGCTGTTGCCCTTGATGCTGGCTATTTTACAGGATATATCTGTAAGAAACTATCAGAACGGAATATATTTATGGTGATGGGGTATCGCCGATTTGGAAAACGGAATAAAGAAGTACCGAAAAGCCAATTTAAATATGTAGAAGAAATGAATGTTTTCGCTTGTCCGATGGGATGTATTCTAGAATATGTAACAACTGATCGTGAAGGATACCGTCAATACAAATCGAATCCAGAAGACTGCGCTGTTTGTCCGTTACGTGAGGTGTGCTTTTCAAAGAAACAAAAACAAAAAGTTATCACTCATCATGTGTGGGAGAAATATAAGGATATTGCTAGAAAAAACAAGCTAACAGCTACAGGGAAAAGGTTGTATAAAGTACGCTGTTCCACTATAGAGCGAAGCTTTGCAGACGCCAAAGAACTACATGGCTACCGCTATGCCCGGTTTCGAGGGCTGAAGTCTGTCCAAATGCAAGCTTATCTCACCGCAGCTTGTCAAAACATGAAAAAAATAGCCCTCCACCTGACCAAAAAGGGTCAGGTGGAGGGCTATTTTTTAAAATTCTATTATTTTATGTTGTTTTTATTCGCTAAAATCAAAAAAGATTCCAGAGTGTTGGGAACCCTAAAGGGTTTCCCAACACTCTGAAAAAAGAGAAGCTCCTAAGGAGCTTCTCTTTTTTAGTTTAGAGTTTGAACAAGTACTGGTTTCCAGCCCTCATTGTCTACCCAATCAATATTTACGTAATATCTTTTCCCACTTTGCTTATCTTGAACATCACCATAAGCTTTGCTCTTTCCAGTTTTGTCTCTTCCAACAAAATGGAATACTAATTGCTCTTTCGGTATCTCAACACCTGCAGCAATTGCACTTTGCATCTCATTCCAATCTGATGACCCTTGTTTAAACGTCATCGCCGGTGATGAACCTTGTTCTGTTCCTACAGCTTTCCAAGAAGGTTTTGTGTAAGCCTCTTTTGCCTTAGATACAGTTTTTTCAGCTGATACTTTCTCGTTAGCTTTCGCTTCTTCTTCAGCCTTTAGCTTCTCTTCTTCAGCTTTTTTCTTAGCTTCTGCTTGCTCTTGTTCTTTTTCTTTTTTCTTAGCAGATTCTTTATCTTCTGATTTTCCAGCTTTCTCATTCTTTGTTGTTTGTTGAGAGACTTTCTTATCAGTAGAAGATGCTTGCTCTTTCGTACTAGGAACGAACAATTGATATGCTACAATAGCTACTAATAGTAATACAATAGCGCTTGCAATATTTAAAACACCGTTTTGACGACGTTTTTGTTGTTTCTGTTGGAATCTTGATCCTCCTGCCATTCTCCAAACCTCCATGCAGTTTTTCCTAATTGCTATTGTAACATTAAATCTAGAAAGGTTGAACATTTACAATGATATTTTCATGAAATGAAGACATTTCACTATAAATTGCAAGATTACTTTTCATTCTCCAATTGATAGATTGCTCCCACCATATCTTTAAAAGTAGGTGTAACTTTATTCACTTTGCTATCAGTCTCTAGATCAACAACAACTAAAGCATATCTTGGATTCTCATACGGAAAATAACCTGCAAACCAGCGATTCACCCTCGTCCCTTTCCCTGTTTGCGCTGTCCCGGATTTTCCAGCAACACTTAGTGGCAACGAACGGAATGCTGTTCCTGTTCCTTTCTCCCTTGTTACAACGCCTCTTAATAACTCTTGTAATGTTTTCACTGTTTCATACGAAAGCTGTTTTCCATTTAACGTATGGCTCTCAAATGTAAAAAAATCCGCTCCATTTTTATATACTATTTTTTCAACAGCTTTCACTTCCATCTTTTCTCCATTCCTCGCAATCGTCGCCATCATATTTGCAATTGCTAGAGGTGATATACGTACATCTTTCTGTCCAATCGCTGTTTGTTCTACCGCTTTTTTATTACTTTTATTTTCTTCATTCCCCCAAATAGTAGTGCCTTTCTCTTCTGGCATTTGCTCAAAATGAGGTGTATGAAATACAGAACCTTTCCATCCAACCTTTTCATTTGCTCCTAGAGCTGCTACGTATGTTTCTAACACCGTCCTATCCTTTTGTAATAGCTCGTTACCTAACTCGGAAAATGTCCTGTTACAGCTCCTAGCAAAGCTCTCTTTAAAGTTAAGCGTACCCATCCTAACTTGCGGGTCGTTTTCACCATATAAATCTTTATTACAGTTAAATGTCCGATTAAACAAATTTACTTTTTGATCAATGACTGCAGCTGCAACTACTGTTTTAAAAACAGAGCCTGGAAAATGTGGCGTTAACATTTGATTTTCAAGTGTAGTTTTATATAAATTCTCATCCCTTACTTGTAAAGACGGCTTACTAACCATCGCTAATATTTCATTTGTCTTTACATCAAGTAATACTAATCCCCCCTTCTTTATTTCGTTTGCTTCAATCACTTCTTCTGCTTTTTGCTGCAACTCTTTATGTAAAGTAGTTTGAATCCTAACTGGATAAAATGGATTTCCTGGTGAAGTGTATTTCGCTTGCTTTCCGAAAATTGGTTCTCCTTGCCGATCTACTTGATATAATACTTTTGCCTCTCCATCAGTCAATAGAAATTCATCAAATGATTGCTGTAATCCTGAAATACCTATCGGCGTTTGTTTTGAAATTTTTTTCAATTCTCCATATCGCTTTTGAAATTCCCTTTCGTTCTCCCCTACATCACCAATTAAATGACTTATCTCTCCAGTTTGTTTTAATCGCACTTCAGCTGCTACAATACCTAATACATGTAATTCATTTACCTTCTCCATCTGCTCTCGTGTCACTCGAAATGGAGCAGTTTCTCCTTGTAGGGTAAATGCATTTTTGTTATTTTTCATTTGTCTTCTAATCTCTTGTCTCGACACACCAATGATATGCGCGATTTTCTCTAACATGTCATTTTTTATTTGTAAAAATGGAAAAATAATTAAAACAGGATATTTTTCCTCACCTATTTCTTTACCATTACGATCTATAAACTGCCCACGTCCATCGTCTACTGTAATGGATTGTGTGCGTTGCGTAACACTTTTTTCAATTAAATTTATTTTGCGATCAGTAAATGATTCTGTATCTATAATTTGAATTTGGATTAAACGACAAAGCAATAAAAACATAACGCTCATAAAACAAATTAAAACAATTGTAATTCTCCGTTTTATTTTCATAAAAAACACCTCGTCTATTGTAGTTTAGACGAGGTACTATTTTATTTATACAAGCTCCAAAACAAAAATAGATATTATATAAAGCTATTATTGTTTTTTTGGCTTCTCTAAAAATTTCGTAAGAAGCGATTTAAATTCAGTTTCATTCACTCCAGTGTTTTTAGCAACTTCAATTACAGTAGTTGTTACATTAGCCGCTACTTTTAAATAGTCCTTACTGAAATTATCCATTTCATTTCTTTTTTCTTTTGCATTCTCAACTGTTACAGAATCAATACAAGTAATCATCTTATCTACAATATGTAAATAATTATTTTGTGCATCTATTATTTTTTGAACGTCATCTTTATTACTTACTTTCGATTGTTTTAAATATGTATATGCTTGATTCACTTCATCTTTTAAAATTTTATCATTATTTTTCGCCTGTTCTTGTAACATATTCTTCATATCATCTATTGTTTTTTGATCCATCGAATCTCGCAATAAATAATCTGGATTCCCAATCGCATAATCGTACTTAATCGTTACATCTTGAAATATTTTCATCACAATAGCTAATTGATACGCTACATCAAAATCATTGAATTCCTTTTTATCTTGTGGATTTGCTAAGGCTTTTGAACTCTCAGTTGCTTTAATATCCTGTTTTTCTTCTTGCTTCACTTTTTCTCCCTTTGATGATGTAGTTTCCTCTTTCGTTCCGCAGGCAGCAAGTCCTAATATAGAGATACTACAAACCAATCCTGTAAAGATTTTATGTTTCATAATTAGCCCCTTTTCCCTTTTGAAACCTATATTCTCCAATTATGATATCAAAGTTTAAAATGTTTTTTTGACATTTTTTGTCGAATCACTCTAAGGTTTACACAATTTTTTCTATTCTACAGATAAAGTGAAACTTTAATTAGCCCTCACCAAGCGGGCGTTTACGAGCAGTCCGACGCCCACCTAACTTCTTTACTTCCGCTGAAGTTTGAGATAGTGGTCTTACTGCCTGGCAAATAGCGGGATAAAAAAAAGATTCTCCCGATAGGAGAATCTTTTTTTTCAGGCTGTGGAGAAAGTCTTCTCCACAGCCTGTTTTTGTGTCTGAACCTCTTTTTATGTGTCAACACTGATAAAAAAGAGGAAAAGGAGAGATTTTTTATGATGGGTGCTTTAAAAAATCATCGTGATGAGCGTGTATCTGTTTCTGTAGAAGAGTTGGTTCCACAAGATCATTTCCTTCGTGCAATTGAAGCGACAATTAGTTTTGATTTTATTGAAGAGAAGTTACGCCCTTATTACTGTGAAAACAATGGACGCCCGTCCATTCATCCTATTGTTTTATTTAAGATGATGTTTATTGGATATTTTTACGGTATTCGTTCTGAGCGTCAATTGGAAAAGGAAATTAAAACGAATATTGCCTACCGTTGGTTTTTAGGGTTTTCTCTATCGGATACTATTCCGGATCACTCTACAATCAGTTGGAATCGTCGTACTCGTTTTATTCATACAAATATTTTCGAAGAAATTTTTGATGAGATTGTGAGACAAGCGACGGAGCACCGGATGGTAGGAGGACGTGCACTGATGACAGATTCTACACATATTAAGGCCAATGCCAATAAAAATAAATTTGTACATAAATATAAAAAAGAAAAAGCAAAGTTTTATATAGACGAGCTAGAAGCTGCGGTAATCGAAGATCGTGAGGTACATGGAAAAAAGAATTAAAACCTAGAAAGGAAAGTGATACCCCTACCAAAAAAACTCGTATAAGTACAACGGATCCAGATAGTGGATTTTTAATGAGAGATGGAAAACCAAATGGTTTTCATTTCTTGGATCATCGTACGACTGATGCGAAGTACAATATTATTACAGATACCTATGTAACGGCTGGAAATATGGCAGATTCCGAGCCGTATTTAGCACGCCTCCAAGCTCAGATTGATAAATTCGACTTCAAAGTAGAAGCTGTTGCCCTTGATGCTGGCTATTTTACAGGATATATCTGTAAGAAACTATCAGAACGGAATATATTTATGGTGATGGGGTATCGCCGATTTGGAAAACGGAATAAAGAAGTACCGAAAAGCCAATTTAAATATGTAGAAGAAATGAATGTTTCGCTTGTCCGATGGGATGTATTCTAGAATATGTAACAACTGATCGTGAAGGATACCGTCAATACAAATCGAATCCAGAAGACTGCGCTGTTTGTCCGTTACGTGAGGTGTGCTTTTCAAAGAAACAAAAACAAAAAGTTATCACTCATCATGTGTGGGAGAAATATAAGGATATTGCTAGAAAAAACAAGCTAACAGCTACAGGGAAAAGGTTGTATAAAGTACGCTGTTCCACTATAGAGCGAAGCTTTGCAGACGCCAAAGAACTACATGGCTACCGCTATGCCCGGTTTCGAGGGCTGAAGTCTGTCCAAATGCAAGCTTATCTCACCGCAGCTTGTCAAAACATGAAAAAAATAGCCCTCCACCTGACCAAAAAGGGTCAGGTGGAGGGCTATTTTTTAAAATTCTATTATTTTATGTTGTTTTTATTCGCTAAAATCAAAAAAGATTCCAGAGTGTTGGGAACCCTAAAGGGTTTCCCAACACTCTGAAAAAAAAGATTCTCCCGATAGGAGAATCTTTTTTTTATTTTACAGAGACAATCTCTACTTGCATTTCTCCGCCTGGTGTTTGGATTGTTACTTTCTCACCAATTTGCTTACCTAATAAGCTTTTTGCGATTGGAGAATCGTTAGAAATTCTTCCTTCAAATGGGTCAGCTTCCGCGCTACCTACGATTGTGTACGCTTCTTCATCTCCATTTGGTAATTCTTTAAATGTTACTGTTTTACCTAATGTAACAACAGTAGATACTTCGCCAGTATCTTTAATGATAACTGCGTTACGAATCATATTTTCTAATTGTGTAATACGTCCTTCTACGAACGCTTGCTCATCTTTCGCTGCATCGTACTCAGAGTTCTCAGAAAGGTCCCCGAAGCTACGTGCGATTTTAATACGTTCTACTACTTCTTTACGTCTTACTGTTTTTAATTGCTCAAGTTCGTTCTCTAGTTTTTGCTTACCCTCTTGCGTCATAGGGTATGTTTTTTCTGTTGACATATTTTCCACTCCTTTTATATACCAATCCCCCGAAAAAAAGAGGAGTTCCATATGAAAACTCCTCCGCTTCCATTGTTAGCGGAGGTTTCTAGTACCCTTGCACTAGCGGAGTTGTCACATACAACCCCGTATTTCCAATTCTTCTTTATATAAAGAAGATATGTATGGAAAGTTGATATAAATATGCCCTCACCTATATATAGATGAGGTTGCATGTTTCATTGTATTCGATAGGAAGGGAAAAAATCCCTTCCTACCGTATATCTTTTACTATGCTATTACAAATTTACTTTTTGTTCAAGAATTGTTGCAATTTTTGTCACCATAATATCAATTGCAACGTGGTTTTGTCCACCTTCAGGGATAATAATATCCGCAAATTTCTTAGAAGGCTCAATAAATTGATTGTGCATTGGACGTACAACATTTACGTACTGATCAATAACTGAATCCATCGTACGACCGCGCTCTTTAATATCACGCTGCATGCGACGCAGAATACGAAGGTCAGCATCCGTATCAACGAATAATTTAATGTCCATTAACTCGCAAAGACGTGGGTCTTCTAAAATAAGAATTCCTTCTAAAATAATTACATCTTTCGGCTCAACTGGAATAATTTCTTCTGAACGCGTATGCAATGTATAGTCATATACAGGCTTATCAATTTGCTCATATGCAAGCAACTGCTGCAAATGTTCAATTAACAGATCATTATCAAACGCAAGCGGATGATCATAATTTGTTTTTAAACGCTCTTCCATTGGTAAATGGCTTTGATCTTTGTAATAATAATCTTGCTCTAAGATTAAAATAGAATGACCTTTAAAATGGTCAAAAATCGCTTTCGTTACACTCGTTTTACCTGATCCCGAACCACCAGCAATTCCAATTACAACAGGCTTATTCGTCCCCATTCGACTATCACTCTTTCTTATTGAAGTATGCTTTTGCGCATCATATTATTCACATACACTCGTTGATCCACTTTGAATTTCACGATTTGCAACGGATGTCTCGCTGCATCTAATTCGTTTCCATCCTCATCCCAAATTTTCTCCACCGTTTGCGTAAAGTTTTCTATTTCTGGTCCAAAGAACTCCACTTCATGTCCTGGTTTGAAATGATTACGTTGCTCAATCGTTACGATGCCCGTTTCTTCATTATAATCTAACACTAAACCAGCAAAATCATACGTTGTTTTCTTACTATGATTTCCAAACATTTGCTCTTGATGTCCTGGAACCCCTTCAAAGAATGCAGGAGCTGTATCACGATTTGCACATTTATCAAGCTCATCTAACCATTCTTGTTTAAACTCAAAGTTATCTGGATCCGCACAATAAGCATCAATTACTTTACGATATACAGTTGCTACAGTCGCTACGTAATGGATTGATTTCATACGTCCTTCTACCTTTAAGCTATCGATTCCGATTTCAATCATTTTCGGAATTGATAAAATTAAATTTAAATCTTTTGGACTCATCGCAAAGTGAGCATCTCCTTCTTGGAATAGAGGAAGCTCTTTTGCATCTTTATGTTGTGATACTGTTTGAACTAAATCATAATCCCAGCGGCAAGATTGGCAACAACCACCACGATTAGAATCACGCGCTGTCATATGGTTACTTAATGTGCATCTTCCTGAATATGCGATACACATTGCACCATGTACGAATGCTTCAATTTCAATATCCACTTTTTCTTTAATTTCTTTCATTTCTTCATAGCTTGCTTCACGAGCTAATACAAGACGATGTAAACCTTCTTCTTTCCAATACTGTGCTGCTTTCCAGTTGGATAGTGATTGCTGTGTGCTTAAATGCACCTCAACAGAAGGCGCTACGCGTTTACAAGTCTCAATGATAAGCGGATCAGCAACGATAATTCCCGTTACGCCAGCTTTTTCAATCCCTTTTAAATATTCCTCTAGCCCGTCCATATTTTCATTATGTGCAAAGATATTTGTTGTTACGTATATTTTTGCTCCATACTTCTTTGCAAACTCAACGCCTTCTGCCATTTCTTCTAGCGTAAAGTTACCTGCATTCGAACGAAGACCAAATTCTTGTCCACCTAAATATACAGCATCTGCCCCGTAATGGATAGCTACTTTTAATTTTTCTAAGTTACCCGCAGGGATTAACAGTTCAGGTTTCTTCACAATAACACGTTTGCCATCGATCACTCGTGAAATTTCTTGTACAGTCATTTCCTACACCCTCCTCGTTTAGTAAACCGTTTCTTTAAAGAAGAATCCTGTATCTAACGGACGATTTACTGGTTGCATTTCTTCTATTTCTTTATATAGATCATCTTTCACGTCATAATATGCATCACGATCTTCTACGCATAAATCAATCGCTTGACGATATTTCTTCGTTACTTCAATAATGTATTCAGAGCTTTTTAGTACACCGTCGATTTTTAAGCTATCAACTTCAGCTTCGATTAGTTCCTCTAATTCATCGATGAAACAAATATCGTTCGGACTCATAATGTGAGTACCATTTTCATCTTCATAAATTGGATATTTATTGTTACGCTCTGGGTCATATAAGAACATATTCTCTTCATATTTTTTCTTTTCAATGTCAAGATTACGTCCTTGATACTCAAAGTAGTTTCCTACTAATGAACGCTTCGATTGGAACATACAAGTCATACCGTGAATTTGTACTTCTAGTTCCACTTCAGCATTTTCTTTTAAATCAACAATTTCATCTAAGCTCAGCTCACGAGCTAATACAGCGCGCTTCGCTCCTCTTTGTCCCCAGTAGTTACAAGTGAACCAGTTTGTTGCTGTCGTTTCTGTATTCCAGTGCAACTGCATATTTGGTGCTACTTCGCGAACAGCCATTAATACCGCTGGATCTCCGAAAACAATTGCATCTACATTTACTTCGTTTAAAAATGAAACGTAATCTGTTAATTCTTCTACTTTATCGTTGTGGAACATAGCGTTCATGGCTACGTATACTTTCACACCATTTTCATGTGCAATCTTCACAGTTTGTTTTACATCTTCACGTGAAAACTCCCCTGCTAAACGTAAACCAAACTTTTGCTCACCGATCATTACCGCATCTGCTCCTGCTTTCGCAAGAGGTTCGATATCCGCCACCGCTCTTGGCGTTACTAACAATTCAGGTTTCTTCATACCTTGGTCACCCTCTCTTTTTACTAACAGCTACTCCATCACCAATTGGGAAAATCGTTGTATCATATCCTTCATGATTCATAAGCCACTCATTGTACGTCTTAATACGACGGATTAAACCACGTGTACGTCTGTTTTCAATTTTCTCTTTTGTCGTTACAAGACCGTGGTACATAACATTATCTGAAATAATTACTCCACCAGGATTTAATAACGGTTCATATAAGTCAAAAAAGCGACGATACTGTCCTTTTGCTGCATCAATAAAAATAACGTCAAATGTCCCGTGTTCTTTTACTTGTTCACCTGTCTCTAACGCATCACCGTAAATAACTGAAATACGATCTGTTACTGGGGAACGTTCTATATATTCAAGTGCTTTTTCATATCTCTCACGATTGCGCTCAACTGTCACAATACGTGAATTTGGAATAGCTTGCATCATACGAATACTAGAATAACCGATTGCTGTTCCAAGTTCTAAAATGCTTTTCGGTCCAATTAAACGTAAAAATTGCAGCATAAATTCCATTCCAAGTCGATCCATAATCGGCACATGATTTTCTGTTGCATATTCTTCCATTTCAAGAATTAATTTATCTTTCGGATCAATAAATGATAATAGGTACTCGTTAACTGCATCCTCCATAAATGGTCCTCCTTATTTACATGGAGAAGTGCCTCTATGACGTCTTTTCACACATAGAATGCAATAAAAATACAAGCCAGCTTTACCCTTAGCTTGTACGTCCCGTTTTGATATTAAAAACGATTCTTCTGCCAGTTTTTAACCCGATATATTTTACCACAAAAAAGAGGGATGTGCGACTTTTTTCGCTATCCCTCCCCATTTCACTGTTTTTTCGTAATGTATTTTTGCTTTAATGCATTATGCTCTTCTAATGTTTTCGCATAATACACTTCACCACTTGGTGCAGCTAAGAAATAATAATAATCTGTTTGCGCAGGTTCTAACGCAGCTTCCACTGAATGTTTACCAGAGTTTGCGATCGGCCCTACCGGCAATCCTTTTACAACATACGTATTATACGGTGAGTTGACCTTTAAATCTTCGTATAATACACGTTGTTTATGCTTTCCAAGTGCATATAATACCGTTGGATCCGTTTGAAGTGGCATACCTTTTGTTAAACGATTATAAAAGACACTAGAGATCTTTTGACGATCTGTAAAACCAGTTGCCTCTTCTTCAATAAGTGAAGATAATGTTAAAAGCTGATGAACATCCCAATTCTTCGCTTTCATTTTCGCCTCATTTTGAACAATGATTGCATTTGTTTTCTCAAGCATTGGAATTACAATTTCTTCTAACGTCGTATCTTTCTTATAAAACGAATACGTTGCAGGATATAAATAACCTTCTAATGGGTATTTAATATTACTATCAAAGATTTTATCCGTTAATAACTTCGGATACTTTTGCTGCATTTTTTGAATAAATGCTTTATCGTTTAATTGACGCGTAACATCATCTTTATTCCACTTTAGTTCTGTCGCAATCGTTTCTGCAATTTCAGTTACTTGCGCCCCTTCTTTAATCGTCACTTTATAAAGAGCTGGACGATGCACGTTGCCAGATGACATTTGTTCGATCACATCTTCAGCATTCATTGAAGGATTTAATAAATATGTACCTGCTTGTAAACTTTTCGATTTAGCCTTTGTATAAAAACTAAAAACTGTACCGTTTTTTACAGCGCCTTTTTCTTCTAAAATTTCTCCAATTTTACTTGTAGATGATCCTTTCGGAATTTCTACTTCAATCTCTTTTTTATTCCCGCTATCAACTGGTCCTAATGCAGATGAAATATACGCATAGACTGAACCACAAACTAAAAGCAATGCAATAATCGAAAATAAAAAGATGCGTCTACGCTTCTTTTTCACTTGATTCTCTATCAAAACATTTCCTCCTTACTTAATTGTAGACCGTATGTACACCTTTCTATACAGCACGATGTAAAAACGCAACAAATTCACTTATCTTTTTTAATTGATACTTTATTTTTCTACAATCCGTCTCATTATACTACAAAGACTTACACAGTTTCGACAAAAAATCTTTCATTTTACATATAAATACAAAAAAAGATGGACTGTATGTCGTCCATCTTTTCAGTACTTATTATTCAGCTTCTTGCTCATCAGCAATAGTGTTAAACGTTTCTTGTACCATTTCCCACTCTTCTTCTGATTCGATTGGAAGTAAAACTCCGCCCTCTTCTTCATTTTGCTCATAAGCCATTGCATCATAAATTGGGTCTCCATCTTCATCTACTTCACCGATTGGAGAGAAGATTACGTATGATTTTTTACCAAATTTGTCAGCATCAAAAGTGAAAATAATTTCACATAAATGTTCGTTACCTTTTTCGTCTACAATTGTAATTTGACGTTCTTCCATTTTGGTCACCTCTTATTTTCTATCTAAAAATCCTTGTAAGATTACGACTGCAGCCATCTTATCGATTACTTGTTTTCGCTTCTTACGACTTACATCAGCTGAAATGAGTAGACGTTCCGCTGCCATCGTTGACAAACGCTCGTCCCACATTACAACGTCTAATTGTAACAGCTCTCGTAGGTTTTCTGCAAATTGTTGGCACGCTTCACCACGTGGGCCAATTGTACCATTCATATTTTTAGGTAAACCTACTACTATTTTGTCCACATTGTACTGCTTTACTAACTCAGAAATACGATCAAAACCAAAGTGACCTCGTTCTTCGTTAATCTTAATTGTTTCTAATCCTTGTGCTGTCCAGCCCATCTCGTCGCTAATTGCAACTCCGACTGTTTTTGTACCTACATCTAAACCTAATATCCGCATAAACTACTCCTCACGATGATGTTTCAAGTAAGACTTCACAAGCTCTTCAATTAACTCATCACGTTCAAGCTTGCGAATGATGCTACGTGCATCTTTATGGCGAGGTATGTATGCTGGGTCTCCACTTAATAAATAACCGACGATTTGGTTAATCGGATTATAGCCTTTTTCTTGAAGTGCATCATACACAGTTAAAAGTACATCATTTACATGGACACTCTGTTTTTCATCTTGAATGCTAAACTTCATTGTTTTATCAAAACCGTCCATTTCAAGCACCTCACTTATATAGTAAGTATAGGGAGAAGAACTTCTCCTCTCCCTACCATTGTACACTACTATCTCTTTATTTTGAAACAGATTTAACGTACTCTTGTACAAATGCTAAAGCTTCTTCGACTTGAGCTGGGTTTTTACCGCCTGCTTGTGCCATATCAGGACGGCCACCACCGCCACCGCCGCAACGAGAAGCTACTTCTTTCACAAGTTTACCAGCATGGTAACCTTGGCTAATTAAGTCTTTCGTTACACCTGCTAGGATGTTTACTTTATCGTCATTAACAGACGCTAATACAACAACTGCTGATTCTAATTTATTTTTCAGATCATCCATCATCGTACGTAAGTTGTTCATATCTGCAACATTTACTTTCGCTGCTAATACATTCACACCATCAACTGTCATTACAGAATCAGTTAAGTTTCCAGCTTCGATATTGCTTAATTTCGCAGCAAGAGATTCATTTTCTTTTTGCAGTTGTTTCACTTCAGCAAATAGACCATCAACTCTTGTTAAAATATCTTTCGGATTTGTTTTCATTTTTCCTGCTGCTTCTTTTAATAAACCTACTTGATCGTTCATTAATTCGTATGCAGACTTACCAGTTACTGCTTCAATACGACGAGTTCCTGCACCAATACCAGACTCAGCAACGATTTTGAAAATACCGATAGAAGCTGTATTATCAACGTGACAACCACCACAAAGCTCTAAGCTGTAATCGCCAACTTGTACAACGCGTACAACATCTCCGTATTTTTCACCGAATAATGCCATTGCGCCCATTTCTTTCGCTTCTTCGATTGCTTTTTGAGAAATCTCAACATCAATACTTTCCCAAATTTTTTCGTTTACCATACGCTCAATTTTTTCTAATTCGTCAGCTTGTACTTGACCGAAATGAGAGAAGTCAAAACGTAGACGTTCAGAAGTTACAAGAGAACCTGCTTGGTTAACGTGTGTTCCAAGTACGTCTTTTAATGCTTGGTGTAGTAAGTGAGTTGCTGTATGATTTTTTACAACGCTACTACGGTTTTTCGTATCGATAATAGCTTTTACAGCCGCATCTTTCGTTAATGTACCTTCTTCAACAACAACTTTATGCAAGTTTTGGCCGTTTGGTGCTTTTTGTACGTCTTTTACAAGAACTTTCACACCATCTGCAAGAAGGTAACCACGGTCTGCAATTTGTCCACCACTCTCAGCATAGAATGGTGTTACATCAAGAATTAACTGTCCTTCTTCACCAGCTTGTAAGCTGTCTGTGTATTCGCCGTTTTTCACAAGTGCAACAACGTTACTTTCTGTTGCAACTGTACCGTAACCAACGAATTCGCTCGCTACTTTAATTTCTCCAAGGACACCACCTTGAACTTGCATGGAATCAACGTCTTGACGAGCAGCACGTGCACGCTCACGTTGTTTTTCCATTTCATTTTCAAAACCTTCATGATCAACTGTCATGCCAGCTTCTTCTGCATATTCTTCTGTTAATTCAATTGGGAAACCGTATGTGTCATATAGACGGAACGCATCTACTCCAGAAATAACAGTTGTTTTTTCTTCTTTTGCTTTTGCAATTACTTCAGCTAAAATCGCTTCACCATCATGAAGTGTTTCATGGAAACGCTCTTCTTCGTTCTTCACAACTTTCGCAATGAAATCTTTCTTTTCAAGTACTTCTGGATAGAAGTCTTTCATTACTTCTCCAACAACCGGTACTAATTCAAACATAAATGGACGGTTGATGTTTAATTTCTTCGAATAACGAACAGCGCGGCGTAATAAACGACGTAATACATAACCACGGCCTTCGTTAGATGGAAGAGCACCGTCACCAACAGCGAATGTTACTGTACGGATATGGTCAGCAATTACTTTGAATGCCATATCTTTTTCTAAATCGCCATTACGATATTTTTCACCAGAAATTGTTTCTGTTGCACCAATCATCGGCATGAATAGGTCTGTATCAAAGTTCGTAGGTACATCTTGAACGATAGATGTCATACGCTCTAGACCCATCCCTGTATCAATGTTTTTCTTAGGAAGTGGTGTATATGAACCGTCTGGATTATGGTTAAATTGAGAGAATACAAGGTTCCATACTTCTAAGTAACGCTCGTTTTCTCCGCCTGGATATAATTCTGGGTCACTAAAGTCATTACCGTAAGCTTCTCCGCGGTCATAGAAAATCTCTGTATTCGGTCCACTTGGCCCTTCACCGATATCCCAGAAGTTTTCTTCTAAGCGGATAATACGCTCTTTTGGAACGCCCATTTTCTCATTCCAAATTGTGAATGCTTCTTCATCTTCTGGATGGATTGTAACTGATAGTAATTCTTTATCGAATCCGATCCATTTGTCGCTCGTTAAGAATTCCCAAGCCCATGTAATTGCTTCTTCTTTGAAGTAATCACCAATTGAGAAGTTTCCTAACATTTCAAAGAATGTATGGTGACGAGCTGTTTTCCCTACGTTTTCAATATCGTTTGTACGAATTGATTTTTGAGCATTTGTAATACGTGGATTTTGTGGGATTACACGTCCATCAAAATATTTTTTTAATGTAGCTACACCACTATTAATCCATAGAAGAGATGGATCTTCATGTGGAACTAGTGATGCACTAGGTTCTACTGCATGTCCTTTTTCTTGGAAAAAGTCTAAAAACATTTGACGAATTTGTGCGCCTGTTAGTTGTTTCATTGTATTTTCCTCCTTAAATATAAAAAACTCCCGTCCCTATAAAAGGGACGAGAGTTAACTCGCGATACCACCCTAATTATGAATTGATTACAATAACAATCAATTCATCACCTCATGGTGCCGTAACGTGGCAAGACGGCAGTGATTAGCTGCTCTCAGGATTAGCTTTCTGTTACCCTTCATTTAAAGCTTCTTTCAGCCATATGGAAGCTTCTCTCTATAAATGGACTGTAACGTACTTGTTCCGTCATTGATTTAATGTATTATATGACTAAATATAATAGAATTCTCTTAAGTTTGTCAATGTAGATAATCATTTATATTGTATTAATTGCTTATTTATCATAGGTATTCTACTATTCATTCTTAACAGCCTTTTCATATATTATGCGTTTATTAACAAATCGGAATCTCCTTATAAGAATGATTTATAAAAATTTCTAAATATTACTTTTTTTGCTATAATTAAATTATTGTTAATAAAATAAAGGAGCGATTACAATGACAACCTTACTTAGCAAAGCTAAAAACATATTAGCGACTGACGAAACGATATTATTTTACGCAGCATGTTCATTAGACATATTTATTTATCGTTCCGTCGCAAGGCCAGGATTGCTAATTTTAACGAACAAAAGACTATTCTTTTATGGGCCAGATGTAAGTAAGAATCCAATATTTGAAGAGTACTCTTTCGCAAAAATTTCTAATCTAAAAGAACAAAAGCGTCTTTTCAACAATCAAATTATATTTATGTATGATAACGAATGGAAAAAAATAAAACATATTCAAACAAATGATGTGAGCTCCCTCATTCAAAAAATACACGAGCAACTTTCTAAATAAATATATGATTAGCCCTCTATTTCTTACATAGAGGGCTTCTATACTTACACATCTTCTTTTTTCAAGAGCGGTCTCACATGAACAATGACAGTGCGAATAACTGCTAAAATCGGAACCGATATTAGCAATCCTACAATCCCAGCTACCTCTCCCCCAACTAGTAAGGCAAGCATAATAATAACGGGATGCATACGAAGTGACTTACCAACGATGTAAGGCGATAAAATGTTACTCTCCACAAATTGCAAAATCGCAATCGTGATCCCCGCCTTAATAAGTAAACTCGTTGATACTGTTGCTGCAATCATTAACGTCGGGATCGCTCCTAAAATAGGACCGAAGTATGGGATTATATCCGTTACCCCAATAATAATGCCAAGCAATAATGGATATTTCATACCGATAAACCAAAAAGAAAGAGCTGATACTCCCCCTAATACTAAACAAACAAATAACTGTCCTCGAATATAGCTTCCAAGTGACTTATCAATTTCTTTCGCAAGCATTTGCCCCGTACCTCGCCATTTACTTGGGACTAGTTTCCAAAAGATATGATAAAACTCACCATAATCTTTTAATATGTAAAATACAATAAACGGTATTAAGAAAATAATGAGCAATGAATCGAGTACACCACGAGCTGTACTCATCACTTTATTTAAAAGCGCTTGAATCTTCGTTTCCACACCCACAAAAAGTTGCTTCACCTTTTCATGAATGAACGAAGGGAAATTCGCTGTTTGTTCTGTAACGCCATCCATCCACGAATCGTACATCTTTGTAAACTGGGGAAATTGTTCATTAATCTCTTGTAACTGTTTAATAACAACTGGTGTTCCTTTATAAATCCCATAACCAATTCCGCCAAAGAAAAGGATATAAATGAGCAAAATGGCAAGTGTACGGGGCATCCCTTCCTTATGAATTTTTTCAATTAAAGGGTGCAATAAATACGCAATAAAACACGCGATAAGAAACGGCGTGATTGCTACTTTAAATACAAAAATAATCGGTGCCCATAGCGGCTTAATTTTTAAAAAGACGAGCAGACAAAGAAAAACAAGTAACAATAATCCTAAACGATATATCCAAATGATTTTAAGATTCTTCACATGAAAAACCTCCTCCACCTTTATTTTGAAAATAAATGGGGTAGGTTATGTGCGAAACTTTTAAAATCTTTTCATACGGACCATACTGTTTTTTAAAGACGTACATATAAATAACATAACAAGGACAACCACCCCTGAGAATACAGCATGAATTAATATAATCAGGAGGGCTAATTATGGTTTTGTTTATGCTTGGATTATCAGCACTTTTTATGATTCTTGAATGGATTTGTATCGGGTTCGGTATTTGGAAGGGGTTCTTTATTCATTCCTCACGTAAAGAAAAAGCGAAGCAATTATGGCAGTATGGAATACTTGGCGTTGGCTGCTACGGTCTATCTTATCTTTTCTCAGAGATCGGACTTTTTTATTTGCATATGGGTGCATAAAAAAACTCCCTTGTCTACAAGGGAGTTTTTCAATTTATCGAAATGATTATAAGTAAGACTTAATCATCTTACGTGCTTTTTTCATATTGCGTTTTGAAAATACATCTTGTTTACGAGCATATTGATATGCTGCAGCTCCAACACCTAATGCGATTAATGAATTGCGTAGATTCAAAGTAAATCCCCCTTTTCGTTATCCGATCGTTCTTTCATTCTCATCAAATAAATCATCAAGAGAGCTTAATGAACCGTCTTCCTCAACTTGATGTGTATGGATTTTCCCCTTTGAAACCGATAATTCGATATAACAATTCCAGCAATAAAATTGGTTGACACCTATTTTTCCAATGTCTTTCCCTTTGCAATTTGGACAAATGAACATATGGCTTTCATCTCCTTACAGTCTCCCAGATTCTATTCGCCATTATGTCCAAACTGCATTCATTTATACATTACTGGAGCCTTTCAACGCTATGCGTTTGAAAGTTTCACTATATAATTTCACCTTGTTACATGAAATCATACGGTGAAATGTTTTCCACGTCCATTTCCTCGCCATTAACTGTGACCATCTGTACTTCTCCTTGTGATTCTTGCAAGCGACTAGCTAAAGTTGTTTGACGCATTGCATCATCAAGGCGATTTACACCAGATTGGAAAGCTGCTTCCTCCCCGCAAATAATAAGGAACTTCTTACTTCTTGTAATACCCGTGTAAATTAAATTACGACGTAACATACGGTTGTAACTTTTCACGATTGGCATAATAACAATCGGAAATTCACTACCTTGTGATTTATGAATGGAACAACAATATGCATGCGTAATTTGATTTAAATCGGGCTTCGTATACGTTACCTCAATTCCATCAAATGAAACGATAATCATATCTTGTTGCTCAACGTTTTCTTTTGCATAAAACACCGAAACAATTTCCCCAATATCACCATTAAACACTTGGCTCTCCGGCTGATTCACGAGTTGCAGTACTTTATCACCTCTTCGGTACACAACATCACCGTAAGCAATTTCTTTACTCTTTTCCCTCTTCGGATTAAATACTTGTTGCAGCGCTTCGTTTAATACATTAATACCAGCAGGCCCGCGGTACATCGGTGCTAATACTTGAACATCCCTTGCACTAAAGCCTTTTGTTTTAGCATTTTCGCAAACTTTTTTCACAACCTCAACAATTTGAGCCCCTGTACAGCTGATAAACGAACGATCTTTTTTGTTTTGCGCTAAATCTGGTGGTAGAGTTCCATTTTTTATCGCATGGGCAAGTTGAATCACTGATGAGCCTTCCGCTTGACGATAAATTTCAGTAAGCTTCACTGTCGGAACTGCGCCTGCATTTAATAAATCTTTTAATACTTGTCCAGGTCCTACAGATGGCAACTGATCTTCATCACCTACAACGATAACTTGAATATTCGTCGGCAACGACTTAAATAGCTGATTTGCAAGCCAAATATCAACCATTGAAAATTCATCGATAATAAGGAGCTTACCTTGGACAGGATCCGTTTCATTACGCTGGAAAGATCCTTCTGGCGTCCAACCAAGTAAACGGTGAATTGTGCAAGCTGGAAGTCCTGTCGATTCACTCATCCGCTTCGCTGCTCTTCCTGTTGGAGCTGTTAATAGTATTGGAAATGGATTATCATCACTGTATTCATTCGGATTTAACGATAATCCGTGAAGTGACGCATACATTTCAACAATCCCTTTAATAACTGTTGTTTTCCCTGTTCCTGGTCCACCTGTCAATAACATCATCGGTTTATGAAGTGCCGTTTGAATTGCTTCTTGCTGAAACGGTGCATATTGTACGTTCAGTTGTTCTTCAATTTCACCTAACGTTTTTAACACTTCCGCTTCTGGAAATGAAGGTGTTTCTTCTTGATTCATAAGCCTGCGAATAGACTTTACAACACCTTTTTCAGAGTAGAATAACGTCGCTAAATACACTCGTTCTTCTTCTATGATGACTTTCCCTTCACTTTGCATCGTTTCAATACAACCTATAATATCTTCCTCAGTCACTCTTCCTTCTTGATTGTTTAAAAGTGACATCGTTTCTCTTACAAGTTGATCTTTCCTCATATAAACATGACCAAGTTGTAATGAGACATTCTCTAATGTGTAAAAACATCCCGCTCGTACACGGTCGTCATGATTACCCGATATCCCTAACGCACGCCCTATATCATCCGCTCTTCCAAAACCAATCCCGTCCACTTCTTCAATAAGTTGATACGGATTATTACGAATCACTTCTAATGTCATCTCTTTATATTGCTGGTAAATCTTAATAGAAAGTTTCGTTCCAAAACCGTAGCCATTTAAAAAGCTCATTACTTTCTCTAATCCTTGATGTTCAACAATTGTCTCATATATTTCCTGAGCCTTTTGTTTATTAACAACACCATTTAACGCCTCAGGGTCATCCATAATTTTAGAAATAGCATGTTCTCCGAGATGGTCCACAATTTTTTCAGCTGTACGTTTTCCTATCCCTTTAAATAAATCACTCGCTAAATATTGCACCATACCTGCTTTTGTTTGCGGCAATTCTTTTTTAAATGTTTCAACCATATATTGTTTTCCATACTTTGGATGGTCCTTAAAATGACCTGTCAATGTAAACACTTCATCTTCATGCATGCGGGGAAAATGACCGTTTATCATTACTTTCTTTTCGTCATACGTTTCATTCGTTTCAATGACTTTCATACTGACAACGGAATAGAGGTTTTCTTCGTTGTGGAAAATGGTATGAAGAACTTGCGCTTTTATAAACTTTTTCTCTTCCTCAAACAAATCCATTGCATGTTGATTTCCCATCTTTCCTCTCCTTTCCGATATTTTCACTTTAATGAGCAGTACATCCCCCACCTTTTTAGATGAGGGATAACTACCCATTAAACTATATTTTTATCTTATTCAGCTTCTTGCTCTAATAAACGAACGCCATTACCCGCTAAAAAGTGATCTGGCTGAATTTCAGTTGCTTTCTTAAATAAAGCGAGAGCCTTCTCATTATTTTCCTCAAATACGTACGCAACACCTAAATTGTAATGCGCATCTGCATGCTCTTCATCCATTTCTAATACCTTTTCAAAATAAGATTTCGCCTCTTGAACATGTTCTAATCGCGCGAAGCAAAGTCCGCACTGGAATACAGCTTCTACATCGTTTTCATCTAATTCTGTTGCTCTTTGTAAGAATGGTAGTGCAAGACGATCATTTCCAAGCTGTACATGTGTGATACCTAACATAAATGTTACATCAGCTGATTGTAATCCAGCTTGCATTGCTTGTTCAAATACAGCTTTCGCCTCAGTAAATTGCTCTTGGCCATAATATACATTTCCTAAACCATAATAGGCAGCTGCAGATTTATCATCTAACTCTAGTGCGCGTTTATAAAATAAAATCGCTCGCTCGCTATCACCTAATACGTCTAATAAATTTGCAAAATTAATGTATCCAAGCGCATCTTTCGGATTTTCTTCGATTGCTTCTGTAAAATTTTTAGCTGCTTCTTCCCAGTTTCCTTCTTGCATATATTGAATACCTGTTTCAAGTTTGTTTGACATGTCCTTCACCTCTACAACAAATTATAACAAAGAATGTATTTTCCAAGCGAACGAAAATTCGCTTTATGTAAAAGAAACCTCTAACCGCTAATCGGCAGAGGCTTCTCGTTTATCCTAAATAATCCAATTTCTTACCACTACGGTATACTTCATCAATTGTAGCACCGCCTAAGCACTCATCTCCATCATAGAAAACGACTGCTTGTCCTGGTGTAATTGCACGAATTGGCTCATCACAAAGAATACGAACTGTATTTTCATCAACGATTTGAACCGTTACTTTATTGTCTTCTTGACGATAACGGAATTTCGCCGTGCACTTAAATTCTGTTTCTTTTTCTTTGTTACTTACCCATCCTACATTCGTAGCAATAACTTCATCACCATATAGAAGTTCGTTATGGAATCCTTGATCAACATATAAAATGTTTTCTTTTAGATTTTTCCCAACAGCAAACCATGGATCACCATTACCACCAATTCCAAGGCCATGACGTTGTCCAATTGTATAATACATTAAACCGTCATGCTTCCCTTTCACTTCACCAGATAATGTTTGCATTACACCTGGTTGTGCCGGTAAGTAGTTACTTAAAAAATCTTTAAAGTTACGCTCACCAATGAAGCAAATACCTGTACTATCTTTTTTCGCCGCTGTCGCTAAGCCAGCTTCTTTCGCCATTTCACGAATTTGCGGTTTCTTTAATTCACCTAACGGGAACATTGTTTTTGATAATTGCTCTTGGCTTAATTGATTTAAGAAATATGTTTGATCTTTATTGTCATCAACGCCGCGAAGCATTTTATATTCGCCGTCCATATAAGCAACGCGTGCATAATGGCCTGTTGCCACATAATCCGCACCAAGCGCAATTGCATGCTCTAAAAATGCTTTAAATTTAATTTCTTTATTACACATTACATCTGGGTTTGGTGTACGACCAGCTCGATACTCATCTAAGAAGTACGTAAATACTTTATCCCAGTATTGTTTTTCAAAGTTTACTGCATAATACGGAATACCAATTTGGTTACACACTTCAATTACATCATTGTAATCTTCTGTTGCTGTGCAGACACCATTCTCATCTGTATCATCCCAGTTTTTCATAAAAATTCCGATTACATCATAACCTTGCTCTTTTAATAAAAGTGCTGCTACAGATGAATCGACGCCACCGGACATTCCGATGACAACGCGTGTTTCGTGAGGTAGTTTGTTCATCATGTCACCTCCCATGCTAATTTTGTGTTAATCGCTTCACGATTTTCACTGTTTCGTACGCCGCTTTTTCAATTTGCTCTTTCGTATTTCCAAGTCCAAAACTAAAGCGTACGGATGAACGTATTTGATCGGAGTCTTTTCCAAACATCGCTACTAATACATGTGATGGATCAATCGAACCAGCTGTACAAGCAGAACCGCTTGATACTGCAATGCCAGCAAGGTCTAAGTTCACAAGAAATGGTTCAATGTTCATTCCTGTAAAACTTACATTAAGTACATGCGGTAAGCGATGTTCTAAGTTTCCGTTTACCTCGAAAGTAATGCCTTCATTTTTGAAGACAGATACCATTATATCTTTAAACTCTTCATATTGGGCATTTTTTTGCTCACGAGTTTTTTCAGCTATAAGAATTGCATGCTGAAGCCCAGCAATACTAGGCACATTTTCCGTACCAGCACGGCGTTTTCTTTCTTGCTCTCCGCCTATTAATAACGGTTCAAATTTCACATTTGCACCAGCGTATAAGAACCCTACACCTTTTGGCCCATTAATTTTATGAGCTGAAATTGATAATAAATCAATTCCAAACTCTTTCACATTAATTTCTACTAAACCGTAAGCTTGTACCGCATCTGTATGGAAATAAGCTTGATGATCTTTTAGCAACTTTCCTATTTCCACAATTGGTTGCATTGTCCCTACTTCATTATTCCCAAACATAACAGATACAAGAATCGTCTCTTCTGTTAATGCCTTTTGTATGTCAGAAACTTGAATAAGCCCTGTTTCATCGACAGGTAAATATGTCACTTCAAACCCTTCACGCTCTAACAATTCGCACGTATGCAAAATCGCATGATGTTCAATTTGCGTCGTTATTATGTGGTTACCTTTATGACGGTTCGCACGTGCTACACCGATAAGCGCTAAATTATCAGCTTCTGTACCACCGCTCGTAAATATAATTTCATTCGGATTCGCATGAATGCTGCGTGCACACACTCGTCTCGCCTCATCTACTACATGGCGAGTTTGACGTCCATAAAAGTGAATACTAGACGGGTTCCCGAATATTTCTGTCATATATGGAATCATCTTTTCGACCACTTCTGGGTGAGTCGGAGATGTCGCAGCATGATCTAAGTAAATGCGTTCCATTAAATCTCCTTCTTTCCAAATCGTTTCACAAGGAATTAAATGTAAAACATATAGCCCCCGTGATTTTCTTCCTCATAACGTACTAAATCTTCTAACGTTGTACTATCTAACACTTCTTGCACCGCATCACGAACACGCATCCATAACTGGCGCTGTGCTGGCTCTTCTTCTTCTATCATTTCTACAACACTAATCGGTCCCTCTAATACACGGATTACATCCCCAGCTGTAATGTTAGCCGGTTGATCAGATAATACATATCCGCCGTATGCCCCGCGCGTACTCTTTACAAGACGAGCGTTACGAAGTGGTGAAATTAATTGCTCTAAGTAATGCTCGGATAAGTCATGCGCCTGCGCAATTGATTTTAATGAAATCGGACCTTCACCAAACTTTTTTGCAAGATCAATCATAATTGTTAAGCCATAGCGGCCTTTTGTTGAAATCTTCATCTATTTTGCACCTCTTTTCAAATTTTCACTTCTATTGGTTATATCTTATTTATAAAAAGAACACAATTTAAAATCCTATGAAATTATAGCATAATATAGTATTATAAGAAATTTCAACTTGTGTATCAAAATGATAACATAAAATCACATTGAAAAACTCGGAAATTATTACAATTGAAAGAAAAATGAAAATATTAACCTTCATTTTTCCCATAAAACAGCATCCTATTTCAAATTCCGTAGAAAAAAATGATACGATAGAACGAGATTATATATTAAGGGAGACGGTCCAAATGAAACAACCACTCGCACATCGAATGCGCCCTACAAATATTCAAGAAATTATTGGGCAACAACATTTAGTTGGTGAAGGAAAGATTTTATGGCGAATGGTCCAAGCCAATCATTTTCAATCTATGATTTTATACGGTCCTCCAGGTACAGGAAAAACATCCATTGCCAGTGCAATTGCAGGAAGTACCGGTACCCCGTTTCGTCTATTGAACGCTGTTACTCACAATAAAAAAGATATGGAAGTTGTCGTACAAGAAGCGAAGATGCATCGACACCTCGTTTTAATTTTAGATGAAGTTCACCGTCTAGATAAAGCAAAGCAAGACTTTCTATTACCTCACTTAGAAAGCGGACTTCTTACTTTAATTGGTGCTACGACAAGTAATCCATTCCATGCAATAAACTCCGCTATTCGAAGCAGGTGTCAAATTTTCGAATTACACGCACTAACAGAAGAAGATATTTTAATTGGGTTAAAAAGAGCTTTAGAAGATAAAGAAAAAGGGCTTGGAGAATATGCAGTAACGGTAACAGATGAAGCACTACATCACTTTGCAAACGCCTCTGGTGGTGATATGCGTTCCGCTTATAACGCACTTGAGCTTGCTGTATTATCTAGCTTTACTACAGACGATCAAGCGGCTGAAATCACACTCGAGATTGCAGAAGAATGCTTACAAAAGAAGAGCTTCGTCCACGACAAAGGCGGCGATGCTCATTATGATGTATTATCAGCATTTCAAAAATCAGTGCGCGGAAGTGATGTAAATGCAGCACTCCATTATTTAGCACGCCTTATTGAAGCAGGTGATTTACAAAGCATTGGCAGACGCCTTCTTATTATGGCTTATGAAGATATTGGACTTGCTAGCCCACAAGCTGGACCACGTACACTAGCTGCAATTGAATCAGCTGAACGAGTTGGATTCCCAGAAGCACGCATCCCACTTGCAAATGCCGTTATCGAGCTATGCTTATCACCAAAATCAAATTCAGCTTATAAAGCACTTGATGCTGCATTACACGATTTACGCAACGGTCAAACAGGTGACATTCCAAGCCATTTAAAAGATAGTCATTACAAAGGCGCAGAATCACTTGGAAGAGGCATTGGATATTTATATCCGCACGACCATCCAAACGGCTGGGTAAGGCAACAATACTTACCTGATAAAATAAAAAGCAAGCAATATTATAAACCGAAAACGACAGGAAAATTTGAGCAAGCACTTTCTACTGTTTATGAAAGATTACAAACTTCGAATAAAACGAAAAATAAAGGGTAACATAAACGAAAACGTCACCATTATGGAGGCTTCGCTTATGAAAACACGTCAAGATGCATGGACAAAAGAAGATGATCTCCTTTTAGCAGAAACTGTTTTACGACATATTCGCAGCGGAAGTACACAAATAAAAGCATTTGATGAAGTTGGCGATGCGTTGAACCGGACTTCAGCAGCTTGCGGCTTTAGATGGAATGCTGAAGTAAGACCGAATTACGAAGATGCGGTGCAGCTTGCAAAAAAACAACGTAAAGAATTAAAACGTTCTGAAGCTAATATAGAAAAAAATCGGTTCACGAAAACGAAACAACTCGTAATTGACGCCGATTTTTCAGAAGATATTACGCCAAGTAAACAAGATCTTACAATGCAAAATGTCATTTCATTTTTACAAAATTTAGAACATAACAATCCTTCACTTGCAAAGTTGCAAACTGAAAATGATGTATTACAAGCTCAACTCACCTCTCTGCAAAAAACGAATCATGAACTTGAAACGAAATTAGCGGTACTCACAAAAAAACAACAAGCAATCGAAGAAGATTACGCGATGCTTGTTCGAATTATGGATCGTGCTCGAAAACTTGTTTCAGTCGAAGAGCAAGAAGAGCAAATTGCCCCGATTTTCAAAACCGATCAAAATGGGAATTTAGATATTATTTATTCTGCAGAGAATTAAAAACAGGGATGTCACTTTTTTAACTGAGTGACATCCCTGTTTGTTTTCGGTGAACCATATATAGATATCGGTAAATGAAATTATATTAACGGTTTTTCGAATATATCTATCACAACTTGCAATATATCAACGATTTTTCAAATATATCTATCACAACTTGCAATATATCAACGATTTTTCAAATATATCTATCACAACTTACAATATATCAACGATTCAATAAAGGATATCGATTTAACGACAAAGATTGACAATAACATTCCTCCTTGTCATACAAGGAAACTCCTAAAACAGATTAGATATTTTTTACTAAAATGTTATTATAAACATATACCTTTAAAGGGAGATGGTTGCTATTTCATTAATAATCTTCAAAATAACTCTTGGCCTTCTCGTCCTAACTTTAGCTCTTTTCACCATTAACAGTCTAAAAAAGACATCCGCCTATAAATCAGATAAATATGATTATTGCTTACTAACCTTACTTACATTTGAACTAGTAGTGATGCAAATATTCATATTTCTTTAATACATATAAAAAAGCATATATCCAAAATGGATATATGCTTTTCAGAGTGTTGGGAAACCCTTTAGGGTTCCCAACACTCTGGAATCTTTTTTGATTTTAGCGAATAAAAACAACATAAAATAATAGAATTTTAAAAAATAGCCCTCCACCTGACCCTTTTTGGTCAGGTGGAGGGCTATTTTTTTCATGTTTTGACAAGCTGCGGTGAGATAAGCTTGCATTTGGACAGACTTCAGCCCTCGAAACCGGGCATAGCGGTAGCCATGTAGTTCTTTGGCGTCTGCAAAGCTTCGCTCTATAGTGGAACAGCGTACTTTATACAACCTTTTCCCTGTAGCTGTTAGCTTGTTTTTTCTAGCAATATCCTTATATTTCTCCCACACATGATGAGTGATAACTTTTTGTTTTTGTTTCTTTGAAAAGCACACCTCACGTAACGGACAAACAGCGCAGTCTTCTGGATTCGATTTGTATTGACGGTATCCTTCACGATCAGTTGTTACATATTCTAGAATACATCCCATCGGACAAGCGAAAACATTCATTTCTTCTACATATTTAAATTGGCTTTTCGGTACTTCTTTATTCCGTTTTCCAAATCGGCGATACCCCATCACCATAAATATATTCCGTTCTGATAGTTTCTTACAGATATATCCTGTAAAATAGCCAGCATCAAGGGCAACAGCTTCTACTTTGAAGTCGAATTTATCAATCTGAGCTTGGAGGCGTGCTAAATACGGCTCGGAATCTGCCATATTTCCAGCCGTTACATAGGTATCTGTAATAATATTGTACTTCGCATCAGTCGTACGATGATCCAAGAAATGAAAACCATTTGGTTTTCCATCTCTCATTAAAAATCCACTATCTGGATCCGTTGTACTTATACGAGTTTTTTTGGTAGGGGTATCACTTTCCTTTCTAGGTTTTAATTCTTTTTTCCATGTACCTCACGATCTTCGATTACCGCAGCTTCTAGCTCGTCTATATAAAACTTTGCTTTTTCTTTTTTATATTTATGTACAAATTTATTTTTATTGGCATTGGCCTTAATATGTGTAGAATCTGTCATCAGTGCACGTCCTCCTACCATCCGGTGCTCCGTCGCTTGTCTCACAATCTCATCAAAAATTTCTTCGAAAATATTTGTATGAATAAAACGAGTACGACGATTCCAACTGATTGTAGAGTGATCCGGAATAGTATCCGATAGAGAAAACCCTAAAAACCAACGGTAGGCAATATTCGTTTTAATTTCCTTTTCCAATTGACGCTCAGAACGAATACCGTAAAAATATCCAATAAACATCATCTTAAATAAAACAATAGGATGAATGGACGGGCGTCCATTGTTTTCACAGTAATAAGGGCGTAACTTCTCTTCAATAAAATCAAAACTAATTGTCGCTTCAATTGCACGAAGGAAATGATCTTGTGGAACCAACTCTTCTACAGAAACAGATACACGCTCATCACGATGATTTTTTAAAGCACCCATCATAAAAAATCTCTCCTTTTCCTCTTTTTTATCAGTGTTGACACATAAAAAGAGGTTCAGACACAAAAACAGGCTGTGGAGAAGACTTTCTCCACAGCCTGAAAAGCATATATCCAAAATGGATATATGCTTTTCTTTTATTCTTGCCCTACACGTTTCACTTCTACGTTTTTAATGCGTTCACGTACAACGTGACTTGCCATAATTAAGCCTGCCACAGATGGTACGAATGCATTTGATGAAGGCGGTAATTTCGCTTTACGAATTTTTGCATTTTCGTCTGGTACGATTTCTTTACGTACCTCTTCACGAATTACGATTGGGTTTTCGTCAGAGAAGACAACTTTTACACCTTTTTTAATACCCTCTTTACGAAGCTTCGTACGAATGACTTTCGCAATTGGATCTGTATGTGTTTTAGAAATGTCCGCAATACGGAAACGAGTTGGATCCATTTTATTCGCTGCACCCATACTTGAGATAATTTTAATTTTACGACGTAAACATTGTTTAATTAAATGGATTTTGAACGTAATCGTATCAGATGCATCCACTACGAAATCTAAACCGTGCTTAAAGAACTCTTCATATGTTTCATCTGTATAAAACATTTCAAGTCCAATTACTTCACACTCTGGGTTAATGTCTGCGATACGCTCTTTCATTAATTCTACTTTTGAACGTCCTACAGTAGATACTAAAGCGTGAATTTGACGGTTTACGTTTGTAATATCTACAACGTCTTTATCAACTAATACAAGACGTCCAACGCCAGAACGTGCTAACGCTTCAGCTGCAAAAGAGCCTACGCCGCCAATTCCTAAAATACCGACTGTACTATTTTTTAATATTTCAAGTCCTTCTTTACCGAAGGCTAATTCATTACGTGAAAATTGATGTAACATTCAGCTCTACACTCCTATTACAAAAATGGTCTACCATGTATTCTAGCGTTTTTCCGACTATTTGTATAGAAAAAGTTATAGAATTCCTAAAAATACATATTTCGAGAATGAAAACATAGACCAGAATTTTATTTCTTCCTAAATACACGTTTAAAAAAGAGGATTTAGAGAACCGAGCAGATCGAGGCGCTGAAGCCAGGAGGAGCGCAGTGTAGAAACACTACTCGAGCACCGGACTGGCGAAGCAACGATGAGATGCGACAGTTATCTGAACCAGACTTTTTAAACTTCCTTTCAATACAGGTTTAAAAAGGAGGATTTAGAGAACCGAGCAGATCGAGGCGCTGAAGCCAGGAGGAGCGCAGTGTAGAAACACTACTCGAGCACCGGACTGGCGAAGCAACGATGAGATGCGACAGTTATCTAAACCGGACTTTTTAAACAACCTCTCAAAAAAAGTCTAGACGGTTATAGTATAACCATCTAGACCCTATTCTTACTTCTCTTCTTTCAAGCTTAATTTTAAGTTCAGTTCTTCAAGTTGCGATTCTGCAACTGGGCTTGGAGCTTCTGTTAATAAGCAGCTTGCGCTTGCTGTTTTCGGGAATGCAATTGTATCACGAAGGTTCGTACGGCCTGCAAGTAACATAACAAGACGATCTAAACCTAATGCGATTCCGCCGTGTGGTGGTGTACCGTATTCGAATGCTTCTAATAAGAATCCGAATTGCTCTTGCGCTTCTTCTTGTGAGAATCCAAGTGCTTTGAACATTTTTTCTTGTACGTCACGCTCGTAAATACGAAGTGATCCACCACCAAGCTCATAACCGTTTAATACAAGGTCATATGCTTGTGCACGTGCTTTTTCTGGTGCTGTTTCTAGTAACTCAACGTCTTCACGGAATGGCATTGTGAATGGGTGGTGAGCTGCGAAGTAACGATCTGCATCTTCATCGTACTCAAGTAGTGGCCAATCAGTTACCCATAGGAAGTTAAATTTACTTTCATCAATTAACTCAAGCTCTTTACCTAGACGTAAACGAAGTGCGCCTAAGCTATCTGCAACAACGCTCTTCTTATCTGCTACGAATAGTAATAAGTCGCCAGCAGTAGCTTCTAATGTGCTCATTAACACATTTGCATCTTCTTCACCGAAGAATTTCGCAATCGGTCCTTTTAGGCCGTCTTCTTCAACTTTAAGCCAAGCTAGACCTTTTGCACCGTATACTTTCACGAATTCAGTTAATGCATCGATGTCTTTACGAGAATATTTACTTGCAGCACCTTTTGCATTAATTGCTTTTACTTGTCCGCCGCTTTCTACAGCACTTGTAAACACTTTAAAGCCACAATCTGCTGCAAACTCAGATAAGTCTGTTAGTTCCATTTCAAAGCGTGTATCTGGCTTATCAGAACCGTAGCGAGCCATTGCATCAGCATATTTCATACGAGGGAATGGTGCACTCACTTCTACACCTTTTGCATCCTTCATAACTTTCGTCATCATACGCTCCATCATATCTAAAATTTCATCTTGTGTTAAGAATGAAGCTTCGATATCGATTTGCGTGAATTCTGGTTGACGATCCGCACGTAAATCTTCATCACGGAAACAACGTGCTACTTGATAGTAACGCTCAAATCCGCCGACCATAAGAAGCTGTTTAAATAACTGTGGTGACTGTGGTAATGCATAGAATTCACCATCATGTACACGACTTGGCACTAAATAGTCACGAGCTCCTTCTGGCGTGCTTTTCGTTAAAATTGGTGTTTCTACTTCTAAGAACTCTTCTGTATCTAAGAAGTTACGAATTGTTTTTGTTACATCGTGACGCATTTTGAATGTGTTGAACATTACAGGACGACGTAAGTCTAAATAACGATATTTTAAACGCACATCTTCTGATGCATCTGTATCATCAGCAATGATAATTGGCGTTGTTTTCGCTGCATTTAGTACATTTACTTTTGTTGCTTGTACTTCAATACGACCAGTTGCCATATTGTCATTAATTGCGCCTTCACCACGTTCAACAACTGTACCTTCTACGTGTAATACGTATTCGCTACGAATTGTTTCTGCTACTTCTAACGCTTCTTTTGATGTTTCTGGGTTAAATACAACTTGTACGATACCTGTACGGTCACGTAAATCGATAAAGATTAATCCACCTAAGTCACGGCGTTTTTGTACCCAACCTTTTAATTGAACTGTTTGTCCAACAGCTTCTACTGTTACTTTTCCACATGCATGTGTTCTTTCAGCCACTGTAAGTTCCCCCTATATTAATTTCTCTGCTACGTATGAAGCAAATACATCTAACGCTACTTCTTCTTGTTCACCTGTTGCCATATCTTTTAAGTTAATGATGCCTTTATCTAGCTCATCTTCTCCTAATACAGCTACAAATTTCGCCTTTAGACGATCTGCTGATTTAAATTGCGCTTTCATTTTGCGATCTAAATAATCTTTTTCAACTGACAATCCAGCTTTACGAAGATCGAACGCAACTTTTGCAGCATGGTCTTTCGCTTTTTCGCCAAGCGCTACAACGTAACAATCAATGCTATGTTCAAGTGGTAATTCAATGTTTTCAGCTTTTAGCGCCATAATTAAACGTTCAATACTCATTGCAAAACCGATACCTGGCATTTCTGGTCCACCGATTTCTTGTACAAGTCCGTTATAACGGCCACCACCGCTTAATGTAGTGATCGCACCGAAACCTTCTGCCTCACTCATAATTTCAAAAACAGTGTGTTGATAGTAGTCTAAACCACGCACTAAGTTCGGATCTTTTTCAAATGGAACATCCATCATCGTTAATAGTTCTTGAACTTTGTCATAGTATACTGCTGAATCTTCGTTTAAGTATTCTGTAATAGATGGTGCTGTTCCCATTAATTCATGGTTACGGTCTTTCTTACAGTCTAAAATTCGAAGTGGGTTCTTTTCTAAGCGAGATTGACAGTCAGAACAGAATTCGCCGATACGTGGCTCAAAGTGTGCGATTAATGCATCACGGTGTGCTTGACGACTCGCTGCGTCACCTAAACTGTTTAATACAACTTTAATATTTTTTAAGCCCATGCCGCGGTAAAATTCAACAGCAAGTGCAATTACTTCTGCATCAATTGCAGGGTCATTACTGCCGATTGCTTCGATACCGAATTGTACGAATTGACGATAGCGACCTGCTTGTGGTCTTTCATAACGGAACATTTGACCGATATAGTATAATTTCGTTGGTTGTGTCGCATCACCAAACATTTTATTTTCAACGTAAGAACGTACAACAGGTGCAGTACCTTCTGGACGTAATGTTAAGCTACGCTCTCCACGATCTTGGAATGAGTACATTTCTTTTTGTACGATATCTGTCGTATCACCAACACCGCGTAAAAATAGCTCAGTGTGTTCAAAAATTGGTGTACGAATTTCTTTATAATTGTAACGACGGCAAATTTCGCGTGCTTGCCCTTCGATATACTGCCATAACTCAACAGTGCCTGGAAGAATATCTTGCGTTCCGCGTGGGATTTGAATAGACATATTCAGTTCCTCCTCAAATTGTTTTAATCTTAATAAAAATAAAAAAACTCCCGCCTCTACTGTTTAAACAGTAGGGACGAGAGTATTATACCCGTGGTGCCACCCTAATTGAAGCACGTATGCTTCCACTTTTTTAATAACGCTTAAATATGCGTTCATCCCTACTAAGCATATATGCCGTTCAAGTTGAAACCTCTAGAGTGTCATTCAATCAGTCATCATGCAGAAATGTTTTCAGCCTAAGACATTCCTTCTCTTTCCATGTGTGTCTCATTTACTCTTCTCTATCAACGGTTATATTCATATGTAAATATAAAATTACTATACGTTTGTTAAGTAGGATTGTCAAGTGCTCTAAGAACGTTCAATCTGCTTCTTTAAACGCTTTACATCTTGAAGAGAAATCCCAAACTCCGAAGCAAGCTCCATTGAAGTATTGTTTTGCTCTTTTGAAATAAAATCATGAAAATTCACGTTAAACAGTTGATTTGCACCATTTGTAACAGAATGCCCTTTTTCATTCATACGCATACGTATATCCCTCACATTCAATATGGATGTTTTACTTTTTATTGTTCCATATTGATGAGAGAGTTATACATAACCGAAACTGCTATTGATTCCAAATAAATGAACAAAACATACAACAATGTATAAAAAAGAGAGGATTATATAATCCTCTCTTTTTTCAGAGTGTTGGGAAACCCTTTAGGGTTCCCAACACTCTGGAATCTTTTTTGATTTTAGCGAATAAAAACAACATAAAATAATAGAATTTTAAAAAATAGCCCTCCACCTGACCCTTTTTGGTCAGGTGGAGGGCTATTTTTTTCATGTTTTGACAAGCTGCGGTGAGATAAGCTTGCATTTGGACAGACTTCAGCCCTCGAAACCGGGCATAGCGGTAGCCATGTAGTTCTTTGGCGTCTGCAAAGCTTCGCTCTATAGTGGAACAGCGTACTTTATACAACCTTTTCCCTGTAGCTGTTAGCTTGTTTTTTCTAGCAATATCCTTATATTTCTCCCACACATGATGAGTGATAACTTTTTGTTTTTGTTTCTTTGAAAAGCACACCTCACGTAACGGACAAACAGCGCAGTCTTCTGGATTCGATTTGTATTGACGGTATCCTTCACGATCAGTTGTTACATATTCTAGAATACATCCCATCGGACAAGCGAAAACATTCATTTCTTCTACATATTTAAATTGGCTTTTCGGTACTTCTTTATTCCGTTTTCCAAATCGGCGATACCCCATCACCATAAATATATTCCGTTCTGATAGTTTCTTACAGATATATCCTGTAAAATAGCCAGCATCAAGGGCAACAGCTTCTACTTTGAAGTCGAATTTATCAATCTGAGCTTGGAGGCGTGCTAAATACGGCTCGGAATCTGCCATATTTCCAGCCGTTACATAGGTATCTGTAATAATATTGTACTTCGCATCAGTCGTACGATGATCCAAGAAATGAAAACCATTTGGTTTTCCATCTCTCATTAAAAATCCACTATCTGGATCCGTTGTACTTATACGAGTTTTTTTGGTAGGGGTATCACTTTCCTTTCTAGGTTTTAATTCTTTTTTCCATGTACCTCACGATCTTCGATTACCGCAGCTTCTAGCTCGTCTATATAAAACTTTGCTTTTTCTTTTTTATATTTATGTACAAATTTATTTTTATTGGCATTGGCCTTAATATGTGTAGAATCTGTCATCAGTGCACGTCCTCCTACCATCCGGTGCTCCGTCGCTTGTCTCACAATCTCATCAAAAATTTCTTCGAAAATATTTGTATGAATAAAACGAGTACGACGATTCCAACTGATTGTAGAGTGATCCGGAATAGTATCCGATAGAGAAAACCCTAAAAACCAACGGTAGGCAATATTCGTTTTAATTTCCTTTTCCAATTGACGCTCAGAACGAATACCGTAAAAATATCCAATAAACATCATCTTAAATAAAACAATAGGATGAATGGACGGGCGTCCATTGTTTTCACAGTAATAAGGGCGTAACTTCTCTTCAATAAAATCAAAACTAATTGTCGCTTCAATTGCACGAAGGAAATGATCTTGTGGAACCAACTCTTCTACAGAAACAGATACACGCTCATCACGATGATTTTTTAAAGCACCCATCATAAAAAATCTCTCCTTTTCCTCTTTTTTATCAGTGTTGACACATAAAAAGAGGTTCAGACACAAAAACAGGCTGTGGAGAAGACTTTCTCCACAGCCTGAAAAAAGAGAGGATTATATAATCCTCTCTTTTTTATGAACACTATTTACTTTCTACAATTAAGGTCACCGGACCATCATTGATTAAAGAAACGTCCATCATTGCTCCAAACTTCCCTGTTTCCACATGTAATCCTTGTTTACGAACTTCTTCATTAAAGAAATCGTATAAACGCTCTGCATAATCAGGTTTCGCAGCATCCATAAAGTTTGGACGTCTGCCCTTGCGGCAATCTCCGTATAATGTGAATTGCGAAATAGATAGAACTTGTCCTTCTACATCAAGTACAGAATGATTCATCTTTCCGCTCTCATCTTCAAAAATACGTAAGTTTGCAATTTTTTCCGCAATGTAAGTTGCATCTTTTTCTGTATCTTCGTGCGTAATGCCAACTAGTAATGTTAAACCGAACGGAATTTGTCCTACGATCTCACCGTCTACTGTGACAGACGCTTTCTTTGATCGTTGTAAAACAACTCTCATCTTTCTACACTCCCTATTAATGCATCATGCGTCGTACTGCATAAATTTCTGGAACGCGTTTAATGCGTTCTACTACTTTTTTCAAGTGTTGTAAGTTACGAATCGAGATTGACATATTAATTGTTGCCATCTTATTACGGTCACTTCTACCAGAAACAGCTGAAATGTATGTTTTCGTCTCTGTAACAGCTTGCAGTACTTCATTTAATAAACCGCGGCGATCGTAACCTGAAATTTCAATATCAACGTTATACTCAATTTCTTTTTCAGGGCTACCTTCCCACTCTACCTCTAATAATCGTTCTACAGCTTCTTCTGTATGAACATTTACACAATCACGGCGGTGAATTGATACACCTCGGCCTTTCGTAATATACCCAACGATATCATCGCCCGGAACTGGGTTACAGCATTTCGATAAACGGATTAATAAATTATCAGCACCGCTTACCTTTACACCAGAATCCCATTTTCGAATTTTCATCGGTTTACGGACTTCTTTAACTTCAACAATTTCTTCTTCTTCGCGTTGTTTGCGGAACTTGTCCGTTAGTCGCGTAACAATTTGCGAAGCTGTAATTCCGCTATATCCAACTGCTGCAAACATATCTTCTTCATTTGCAAAGTTAAATTTCTCAGCGACGCGTTTTAAGTTATCCGGCGCCAATACTTCTTTCATCTCATACTCTAGACCACGTACTTCCTTTTCAACAAGTTCACGGCCTTTTTCAATATTTTCGTCTCTACGTTGTTTCTTAAAGAATTGACGAATTTTATTTTTCGCATGAGATGTTTGAGCAAGTTTTACCCAATCCTGGCTTGGGCCATATGAATGTTTCGACGTTAAAATTTCAATGATGTCGCCTGTTTTTAATTTATAATCCAGCGTCACCATTTTCCCGTTTACTTTTGCACCAATTGTTTTATTCCCAATTTCCGAATGGACACGATACGCGAAATCAATCGGAACAGATCCAAGTGGTAATTCCATTACATCGCCTTTCGGTGTAAAGACGAATACCATGTCAGAGAATAAATCAATTTTTAATGACTCCATAAATTCTTCTGCATTAGAAGCTTCATTTTGCCATTCTAATATTTGACGGAACCATGTGAGTTTCTTCTCTAATGTACCTGTTGTTTCTGCTGTTTTTCCTTCTTTGTATGCCCAGTGTGCCGCGATCCCGAATTCTGCAATTTCGTGCATTTCTTTCGTACGAATTTGCACTTCAAGTGGATCACCTTTCGGTCCAATTACAGTCGTATGAAGAGATTGATATAGATTTGCTTTTGGCATTGCAATATAATCTTTAAAACGACCTGGCATCGGCTTCCAGCACGTATGAATAATTCCAAGCACAGCATAACAATCTTTAATACTATTTACAACGACACGTACAGCTAATAAATCGTAAATTTCATTGAACTGCTTATTTTGCAGTGCCATTTTACGATAAATACTGTAAATATGTTTCGGTCTTCCAGAAATCTCAGGTTGAATTGCAACTTCTTTTAATTTCTCACGAATACCAGTCATTACTTCGTCTAAATATTCTTCACGTTCTGCACGTTTACGCTTCATTAAATTTACAATACGATAATATTGTTGTGGATTTAAATAGCGAAGTGACGTATCCTCTAGCTCCCATTTAATAGTACTAATTCCGAGTCTATGTGCCAAAGGTGCAAAGATTTCTAACGTTTCATTCGCTATGCGACGCTGCTTCTCTTGAGGCAAATGTTTCAATGTACGCATGTTATGAAGACGATCAGCTAGTTTAATTAAAATAACTCGAATATCTTGAGCCATTGCAATAAACATTTTGCGATGGTTTTCTGCTTGTTGTTGTTCGTGAGATTTATATTTGATCTTCCCAAGCTTTGTAACGCCATCAACAAGCATAGCAATTTCTTTGTTAAATTCCCGTTCAATATCTTCTAACGTAATCTCTGTATCTTCCACTACATCATGTAAGAAACCTGCTGATACCGTAGCTGGATCCATGTGTAAATCAACTAAAATACCTGCAACTTGAATCGGATGAATAATATACGGTTCACCCGATTTTCTATATTGTTCGCTATGCGCATCACGTGCATATTCATAGGCACGTGCCACTAGCTCAATATCTTCATCCGCTAAATATTGACTTGCTTTCTCGAGTACCTGTTCAGCTGTTAGTACCTGCTCATTTGCCATCGAATCACCTTTTATTGAAAATTGACTTTATCTTTATTTAATAGAATAAATTATATTCTATCATTATAACCCAATGATTGTGAATTGTGAAAAGGAAAAGATTTTACTGACATTTCACCATAATTTTTTGTTCAATTATACAAAAGTACCCGCTCCTCTCCAAGAGATTCACGGGTACTTTTTATCACCGTAGTTTTACCTATATAGTGATTAGTATTTTTCTAATACTAATACATCGTAACCATCTAACATTTTACGACCATCTAAGTAAGTAAGTTCTACTAAGAATGCAATTCCTGCTACAACTCCGCCTAGCTCTTCAACTAACTTAATTGTCGCTTCGATTGTTCCACCTGTAGCTAATAGATCATCTGTAATTAATACGCGTTGACCTGGCTTAATTGCATCTTTATGGATTGTTAAAACGTCTTTACCATATTCTTTACCGTAGTCAACTGTAATTACTTCACGTGGTAATTTTCCTAATTTACGAACTGGCGCAAATCCTACTTCTAACGCATAAGAAACTGGGCAACCGATAATGAAACCACGAGCTTCTGGTCCTACTACAACATCGATATCTCTTTCTTTTGCGTACTCAACGATTGCATCTGTTGCTGCTTTGTATGCTTTACCGTCATTCATTAAAGGTGTAATGTCTTTAAACACAATACCTTCTTTCGGATAATCCGGTACAATTGCGATATGTTGCTTGAAATCCATATTTCTGAATCCTCCTCAGATCTAAAAGGTTTGTAAATACAAATCCTTTACCCTAACTGTTCTACTTCTTTATGATTACGAATCGTTTCAAACCATGTATATAGTTGCTGATATGTGCTATAAACCAATTCTTTTTCTAATTGTAAGTGGTTCATTTTCTCACGATATGTGTTCGATTCAATTAAATCACGCTTTTGTTTTTTGTCTGCCATAAAAATGACGCCATCTTTTATTGTAACAAATTCTAACTCAAAAAACACCTGTGTCATGAAATTTACTGTATCTTTTGACCAACCTTTATGACGACATAGTTGTTCTCCATATTGTCTTAAAGAAAATGGTGTTTTTTGGCTTAAGAAAGAATAGTACCATTTAAAGTGTTCTCTCGTCGGAACTGTACTAAATAAGTGGTTATTCTCTTGATAAAATAGCGTATAAATTCGCGCTGGGAATCCTACCTTAAATAGCTCACGTAATTCATCTGTTCCTTTTGGTAAATCAAGTAACACGATATATTGATCATCTAAATGCGTTACTTCTGAAGCATGCATGAGCTTTTCTTTATAGCTCTCTAAAGAAAATTTATTCAATACCTCTTCAGAAAAATACACCATTGTTATTTTTTCTTTCGGAAGTTCTGCTAAATTTGCTTCTGCATTACGCATACTACGCCAATCAAATAATTGCCACGCCTCTACAGCAATATCTTGTACCATTAGTTGTGGCTTCTTAAAGTTATTCCATTCATTAATAGACGCTTCTCCTATTACAGATACTTTTGCAACTGGAGAGATTTCTTTCGCATATGCACCAAAGCCAAATCCAATTGTATCCAGTGTTGCTTGTCCATCACGAAGAGCCATTTTTAAATGAGAGCCATCTGATCCGATTGCGCGAATGCTTTCTAACTCTGCATCTTTTACTGCAATACGTGGTTTCGGATTTCCAACACCAAACGGGGCTAGTTTTTGCATATCTTCAATTGCCGCTAGCGTTACATCCTCTACTTTACAAAAAACATCAACTGCTGTAATTGGAATAAAATCTTCTTCTGTTAAAATCGCATCTGCTTGTTCATTTAAGCGGCGACGTAATTCATCTACATCATTCATATGTAGCGTCATTCCCGCTGCCATCGGATGCCCTCCGAAGTGTGGTAATAACTCTCTACAATCTGATAAATTTGCAAACAAATCAAATCCTGCAATACTACGTGCTGAGCCTTTTGCTGTTTCTTTTATAGGATCAATGCTTAATACAATCGTCGGACGATAAAAACGTTCAACTAATTTCGAAGCAACAATTCCAATTACCCCTGGGTTCCAGCCTTCTTTCGCAAGTACTAATACTTTATTTTCTTCTGGTGGGAAGTTATTTTCCACTTCAGCGATAGCCTCTTCTGTAATTTGCTTTACAATATCTTTTCGCAGTTTGTTCAGCTCATCAATTTCTTCAGCTAGCTCTTTCGCTTCCTCTGGATCATCTGATAATAAAAGGTGTACAGCCGGCGCAGCATCTTCTAAACGCCCAACCGCATTAATACGAGGTGCAATTGAGAAACCAATACTCTCTTCGGTAATTTCACTTTGCGAAACGTTAGCAACTTTAAACAATGCCTTCAAACCAATATTTCTCGTCATACGCATATGTTTTAAACCGCGTTTCACTAGCAACCTATTTTCACCATGAAGTGATACTAAATCGGCTACTGTACCAATTACTGCGATCTCTAATAAATGTTCTGGTACACGGCCTAATAGTGCATGCGCAACTTTAAACGCAACACCTACACCAGCTAAATAGTGAAACGGATATACACCGCCATCTAATTTCGGATGTATAATCGCAAGTGCTTCTGGCAATTCTGGCGGTGGCTCATGGTGATCTGTAATAATTAGATCTATTCCAAGCTCTTTCGCTACATTCGCTTCATGTACCGCTGCAATACCAGTATCGACAGTAATAATTAGCGAGAACCCTGCGCTATGCGCCCAACGAAATGCTTCTTCGTTCGGTCCATACCCTTCTGTAAAACGATTTGGAATGTAAAATTCTACTTCTGCACCTAATTCTTGAAGAGCAAGATATAAAACTGTCGTACTACTTACTCCGTCCGCATCGTAATCACCAAATATTAATATTTGCTCTCCATTTTGAATCGCCTTATTTACACGTTCTACCGTTCTATCCATTCCTTCTAATAAAAATGGATCATGAAATTCTTGATTTTCTGTATTTAAAAAATCTAAAATCTTATCTTCTGTATCGAGTCCTCTACCGAGGAATAACGAAACGACAAGTGGCGATAACTGTAATTTACTTGCTAATTCACTCACTCGCTCGTCATTATATTCTTTTTCTTTCCAACGCGTCTTCGGTTGTAACACGAAATCACCCCTTAACCTGTTCATTATACAAGACAGATTAAGGGGTGACAATATAATGCAAACTACGATGCAATATCTATATACTAAAATGTTAATGATGTTTAATTTGGAGAATACGGATTTATATGTACGAATACATTTTGTACATTATCTTGTTTCATAAGTATTTCTTTCACATGTTTTCCAATACGGTGTCCTTCTTCTACAGTAATGTATGGATCTACGGACACTTTAATATCGACAATAACATAATGACCATGCTCCCGTGCATATAAAGAACCAATTTTTTTCACACCATCTACTTGAAGAACTGCTTCTCTAAGCGGAATAACATCCTCCTCATGAAGAACATGGTCAAGCGTTGCATGAATTGCTTCCGCTCCAATGCTCCATGCCATTTTTACAACAAGAAGTGAAACAACTAATCCCGCAATTGGATCAGCGTATACAAGCCAGTCTATACCAAGCTTACCACCTATTATAGCTGCACAAATACCGATTAAAGCTGCAATTGAAGAAAATACATCCGAACGGTGCTCATATGCATTTGCAATAATTGCATCACTGTTTACTCTTTTCCCTAATCGGAATTTATATTGAAACATTCCTTCTTTCACGACGATTGAAAGAACAACAGCAAATATCGTAATTCCTTTCGGCGGTTCTAGTTCTTGCGAAAAAGCTTTTATAGACGAAATCGCGATTTCAAGTCCCACAATAAATAATAATACCGCAACAATAATCGCTGAAATCGATTCCGCTTTACCATGACCATACGGATGATCCTCATCAGGTGGCTGCTTTGCCGCTCGCAATCCAAAAAGTACAGCTAGCGAACCTATTACATCTGATGCAGAATGCACGGCATCCGCTAATAGCGCTTTACTGTTCCCAATATAACCAATTACCGCCTTTACAATCGCTAATATAATATTACCAACGATCCCGGCAATAGCACCAAACTCGGCCTGTTTAAAACGTTCATCTTTTTCCATAATTAAAATCCCTTCTTTTCTTAACCTATCTTTTTATTTTAACAAAAACAGCGATAACACCACCACTTTCTTCCATCTTCTTTCTGTTAAAAAGTTGCTATCTTATTGTATCCACAAACGAAAAAAGAGATGCCTCATAAAGAGACATCATCTTTTCTATACTTGCGGTTCAGATTCTACTTTCTCAACCTTCTTCTTGTTTCTTCCCTTTTTCAAACGACGGTTTTCAAGCATTAACCAAATTTGAGAGGCAACGAAAACAGAAGAGTACGTACCTACAATTAATCCAACAAGTAGCGCAAACGAGAAGTTACGTAGTGACTCACTACCGAAGATAAGCAGTGCAATTACTGGGAATAACACTGTTAATACGGTGTTAATCGAGCGACCAAGCGTTTGGCGAATACTTGCATTTACGATTTCTTCTAGATCTTTTATATCGCGCACTCGTTTTTTCTGTTTGTATAATTCACGGTTTCTATCAAATGTAACAATCGAGTCATTAATAGAATAACCGATGATTGTTAGTACTGCAGCAATAAACGTTAAGTCTACCTCTAGTTGGAAAATACTAAACATAACAATCATAACGAATGCGTCATGTAATAATGCAAGTACTGCAGATAACGCATACGTAAATCGGAAACGAATACTTACGTATAAAATGATAACCGCAGAAGCAATCAGTACTGCGATAAATGCATTTCGTGCAATTTCTTTACCGATTGTCGGTGAAACTGTACTTACGTTTGGATCTGTACCATATTTATCGTGGAAGAATGTTTTTGTTTTCGCAATTTCATCTTTTGATAAAACACCTAATGTACGAACTGCGAAACCTTTATTGTCATCTCCAGTCGGTACAATATTTTCTTCCTTCACATCAATGTTCAATTCTTTAAAATCTTTATGAACATCAGACACAGTAACGGCTTGTTTTGATTGCAAGTCGATACGTGTACCACTCGCAAAGTCAATACCAAGATTCAATTTGAAAATTGGTAAGATAATTGCACCCGCAATTACAACTACAATCGAGAAGATAAGGAATTTATGACCGATATTTACGAAATTAATACGATCAAATCTTGTTGGCGGATGTACTACACCTTTTGTTAATGGAATAATATCCTTTTGTTTCACACCAAAATATCCTGGTTTTTTATCAAAGTAACGGCTCTTTACAAGTAGACCTAGTAAGAAACGAGTACCGAATACGTTCGTAATAAAACCAACTAAAATACTTACGATTAAACTTGTTGCAAATCCTTTTACAGAGCTATTACCATAAACGAATAACACACCAGCTGCTGCAAGAGTCGTAACGTTTGCATCTAGAATTGTTGCTAATGAACGATGGTTACCAGCACGGAATGCCGACATCATTGACTTACCGATTTTCAGCTCTTCTTTCAGTCTCTCGTACGTAATAATATTCGCATCAACTGCGATACCTACTCCGAGCACTAACGCTGCAATACCTGGCAACGTAAGAACTGCATGCATCCAGTTAAAGACAAGTAATGTAACGAAAATGTATAAACCTAACATAATAACCGCTACAAGTCCTGGTAAACGGTAGAATACAAGCATAAATAAGAAAATAAGAGCGATACCAATCGCACTAGCGAAAATCGTTTGCTCTAACGCTTGTTGACCAAATTTCGCTCCAACAGATGTTGAATACATTTCTTTTAAATCAACAGGAAGTGCACCTGCATTTAATAAAGATGAAAGTTGTTTCGCACTTTCAACTGTGAAGTTTCCACCTACGATAGATACTTCAGCTTGGTTAAATACTTGGTTTACTGTTGCTGCTGATAAGAATTTCGGATTCGGTTTTGCAGATTCTGCTTTATACGAATCTTTTCCTTCTTCAAAGTCAAGCCAAATTACCATTAAATTCGTTGGTGGTGGCATTTTAGAAATTTTTTCAGTTACTTCACGGAATTTTTCAGCACTTTTTAGTGTAAGACCTACGCTCGCACGGCCTTGCTCATCAAATGTTTGCTTCGCTCCGCCGCCTTTTAAATCCGTTCCATCCATAAGAAGGTTATCATCCACATCACGGAATGTTAATTTCGCTTGTGTTGATAACATTTCACGTGCTTTTTGCTGATCTTGTACACCAGCAAGCTGTACACGAATTCGATCTTGCCCTTCGATTTGAATGTTCGGCTCACTTACACCGAGAACATTGACACGATTTTCAAGAGCACCTACTGTACTTACAAGTACATCTCGATCGATTTTATCACCTTTTTTGGCTGGTTTTACTTCATACAGAATTTCAAAACCACCGCGAAGGTCTAGTCCTAGACTAATTCCTTTTGCTATGTCTTTTCCTGCCGCACCAATTACTCCACCGATTAATAAGACGATGAGGAAAAAGGCGGCAATTCTCGTACCACGCTTTGCCATATGTACCCTCTTTCTGCTACTAACACTTTCAATAAATCTCTTACGATTCACTGCTATACGTGTGCATACGCCTAGTTAGTAGACTTCCTTTCTATAATTTTTGCTAGTTCATCACTAGCTCTATAGGTAAGCTTTTACACTACCTACACTTCCATCATTTATTTTCCTCTTCACTACCTCCTTTATATATAATCTTAGACATAATTATTTCCTCTTTATCAATACATATCATTATACTGCAAAAGGAAGAACAAACCAATTGCAGTCGGTTATTTATTTTCGTACTCATCAAATGACCAAAGTGGCGCTTGGTAAGCTTCAACAGTTAAATATGTCATATATTCATTAGCTGTTACTGTTAATACGTCATTAACTAATTCATACAATCTAACATCGCTGTCTATCTTCTTCCACTTTTTCACTTTAAGAAACTTCCAAATGTCATCATCTGTCACTCGGTCGTAACCGAACATTTGAAACTCTTCTACTTTACTTTCTAAAACGACTTGTAACTGTCCGCGGTATGATTCTACCAAAGCCTCTCTATCTAACATCTATAAACATCTCCTTCTTATTTCAGCACGAAAAAGTCGCTTTAATCCCGCTCTAATGGACAGCAATAACTACTTTCAAGAGCACTATCATACTTCACTCTCTTAAATGCTTGTCATTCTTGTCTCGTACGTGCATATAAATTATTGTAAATCATTCCATTGATTTTGAGAAGGTAGGAGAAGAACATGACGAGACAAAGCTTTTTAAAAGGCGCATTTATTTTAATGATAGCCGGCTTTATTACAAAAATACTCGGCTTTATCAACCGCATAGTAATGGCACGTATTTTAGGAGAAGAAGGCGTTGGTCTTTATATGATGGCCGTTCCTACATTCATTTTAGCAATTACATTGACACAAATTGGTCTTCCTGTCGCAATCGCAAAATTTGTAGCAGAAGCGGAAGCTGTGAACGATAAACAAAGAGTTAAAAAAATATTAACCGTATCACTAGCTGTTACATCCGTTATTAGTATCATTTTAACAATCGGAATTATGTTCCTCACACCTATTTTAGCAAAAACATTATTAACCGACGAAAGAACCTACTATCCATTAATGGCCATTTTGCCCGTTGTTCCTGTTATTGCTGTTTCTTCTGTGTTGCGTGGTTACTTTCAAGGGAAACAAAATATGAAACCTAGCGCTTATGCGCAAGTTCTAGAACAAGTCGTCCGCATTACCATTATCGCTATATGCATTCAATTATTTTTACCTTACGGCATAGAATATGCTGCAGCCGGCGCTATGTTATCAGCTGTTCTCGGTGAAGTTGCATCCTTATTATTTTTACTCACGTTATTTCAGCGAGAAAAACATTTATCAATACGCTCTGGATTTTTCACTACTGTAAAGGAAAGCAAAGGGACATTTTATTCTCTGATGGATATTGCCCTTCCAACTACAGGAAGTCGTTTAATCGGCTCCGTTTCATATTTTTTTGAACCTATTGTCGTTATGCAAAGCTTAGCAATCGCTGGTGTCGCTGCTTCTGTTGCAACCCAGCAATACGGTATATTAAACGGTTATGCATTCCCGCTCCTATCACTACCTGCCTTTATTACATACGCTCTCTCTACAGCGCTCGTTCCTTCTATTAGTGAAGCAATGGCAAAAAGACAACATAAATTAGTAGAGCACCGTTTACAACAAGCACTTCGAATTTCATTAATTACCGGCGGATGGTCTGTCGTTATATTATACGTATTCGCTTCTCCCGTTTTAACTCTTATGTATGGATCAGACAGCGCAACAGCATTCATTCAACTTCTTGCGCCTTGCTTTTTATTTCATTATTTCCAAAGTCCACTTACCTCTGTTTTGCAAGCTTTAAACTTAGCAAGAGCCGCAATGATGAATACATTTATTGGTGCCATCGTGAAATTAATCGTTATTTTTGTACTAGCATCAAGGCCAGAGTTTCAAATGATGGGGGTTGCACTTGCTATTGCTGCAAATATTGTAACAGTAACATTTCTTCACTACGCTACTGTTTTAAAAAAGATTACATTTACCATTTACGCAAAAGACTATATTTTCGGCGGACTTGCCATCGGTATCGCAGGCGCCTTCGGTTTTTATCTTCATAAATATATTATTTTCTCTCATTCCCTTGGCATACAAACATTATGGGAAATCACTTTAACAACAATTGTTTATATCGTACTTCTCTTCACTTTCAAACTCATTCGAAAAGAAGAGTTAAGTCGTCTCCCTATCATTCGTAAGCTTTCATTTTTGAAATAAGGTGAAACTTTAAACAGTGGGGTAATCTCCACTGATTATTAGTTATACTAATCATCCTTACTCTTCCAAAGGATAAGTCTCTAATTTTCTTTTACATCAACAAAAAATTGTCCATTTTGAAAACTACAGTATAAAATTTGTGTTATATCGTTATAACCTAAGTTTTTTAATTTCTCAATAAGCCATTCATCTGTATGCTCAATCATTTGTAAATGACTAGATTGAATTTCTCCATCAATAATAAGAGGAAGCGTAAACTGCAATGTATCTTGTTTATTTTTTTGTTTTTGAAAGACAGATAACTTCCCAGACGGTTCCAAAATAGCATATTCTACATCCCGAATATCTCCAACTCCTTGTTCCCTTAATTGCATCATTAAATCATCAATATTATATCGTTGGTTTCTCATCTTTTTTTCATCAATCTTTCCTGCATTAATAATAATTGCTGGTTCACCTTCTATTAAATGCCGAAATCGTTGAAACTTTAATGAAATGACTGACAAAATGATTTGTATGCACATAAGAAAAGTCATCGGAACTAATTGATGCAAAAGTGATTTATCGGTATTTTCAATTGCTACTACAGCCATTTCTCCAAGCATAATAAATACGACTAAATCTAATACACTTAGCTCTCCTATCTCACGTTTACCCATAAGACGAAAAATAATTAAGATGATGATATACAAAAGCATTGTCCGTCCAATTACCGATATCCATTCCATTTCTACATCTCCTTTTTTACGTATAGACTCCCCTATAAAAAAGAAACTAGTCTAACTTGAGCAAAAGGAAAATATGCTTGTATTAAAAAGGGGAAATGCATAAATGGATGGAACGAAAAAATTATCAACTGCAATTGGCTTCGGTATTGTTACGCTACTAATTCTCGCATCTATTACTAGTATGATTATGGCTCTTTTATTAAAGTTTACGAATATAAATGAAGGGACATTAACCGTTACTATTTTTATACTCGCTCTTTTATCTATGCTTATGTCTGGATTTACTGCCGGCAAAAAGGCTCAAGGAAAAGGTTGGCTAGTAGGTTTCACAACAGGGCTCACGTTCACTATACTCGTCTTTCTAGTTAACTATTTAGGCTTTTCTCAAACCTTATCGAACTCACAATTACTATATCAATTAGCATTAATGGGGGCGAGTACACTCGGTGGTATTTTCGGTGTAAATATGTCAAAGCAAAGTAACTAAAAAAGGCCCTGCACATTTCATGCAGGGCCTTCCACATTAGTTTTTCACAACTTCACGAATCGCATTGCGATCGAAAGTTAAGTGTGAACCACCAGATTTAATAACGATTTTTGTCTCATCTACTGATTCGATTGTACCGTGTAAACCACCGATTGTTACGATAGCATCACCTTTTGCTAACTCACTTTGCATTTGAGCAACTGCTTTTTGACGTTTTTGTTGCGGGCGAATTAATAAGAAATAGAAAATCGCAAACATCGCAACGATCATAACGATATTCATCATACCTGCATTCATCTTTTGTTCCTCCTTTTAAATTATGTATTAGAAGTTTTTAGCATTCGGTTTATTAAAGCCATACTGTTCAAAGAACTCTTCGCGGAAATCGCCAAGACGGTCTTCACGAATAGCTTGTCTCACCTGCTCCATTAAGTTTAACAGAAAATGAAGGTTGTGATAAGACGTTAAACGAATTCCGAACGTTTCATCACATTTCATTAAGTGACGAATGTACGCACGTGAGTAGTTTTTACATGTGTAGCAATCACAGTTTGGATCAAGCGGACCGAAGTCTCTTGCGAATTTCGCATTTTTTACAACAAGGCGACCTTCACTTGTCATACATGTACCATTTCGAGCGATACGAGTTGGAAGTACACAGTCAAACATATCAATACCACGAATTGCGCCATCGATTAACGAGTCAGGAGAACCTACACCCATTAAGTAACGAGGCTTATTATCTGGAAGAAGTGGTGTTGTAAACTCAAGAACACGGTTCATAATATCTTTCGGTTCACCAACAGATAAACCACCTACAGCGTAACCAGGGAAGTCCATTGAAACAAGATCTTTCGCACTTTGACGACGAAGCTCTTCGTACTCCCCGCCCTGTACAATACCGAATAAACCTTGATCTTGCGGACGTTCATGCGCTTTTAAGCAACGTTCTGCCCAGCGGCTCGTACGCTCTACAGATTTCTTCATATATTCAAAAGTAGCTGGGAATGGTGGACACTCATCAAATGCCATCATAATATCTGAACCTAATGCATTTTGGATTTCCATCGCTTTTTCTGGTGATAAGAATAATTTATCTCCATTTAAGTGATTACGGAAGTGAACGCCTTCCTCTTCAATACGACGGAAGTCACTTAAACTGAATACTTGGAAACCACCAGAGTCTGTTAAGATTGCACGATCCCAGTTCATAAATTTATGCAAGCCGCCTGCTTCACGAATAATTTCATGACCTGGACGTAGCCATAAATGATACGTATTACTTAAAATAATACCAGAATCCATTGCTTTTAATTCTTCTGGTGACATTGTCTTAACTGTTGCAAGTGTACCAACTGGCATAAATGTTGGTGTATCAAATGAACCGTGCGGCGTATGCACACGACCTAAACGGGCACCCGTTTGTTTACATGTCTTAATAAATTCATAACGAATTGCTGTCATAACTTACTCCTTTTATTTGTTTCTCATTTTAGCGTGAGATGCAACGAACATTGCATCACCGAAGCTAAAGAAACGATATTTTTCTTTTACTGCTTCATTATAAGCATGAAGTACATTATCTCTATTTGCAAATGCACTTACAAGCATAATTAATGTTGATTTCGGTAAATGGAAGTTTGTAATTAAACCATCAATTGCTTTAAATTCATATCCCGGATACATGAAAATATCTGTCCATCCAGAAGCGGCGCAGAGCTTACCGTCATGATCTGTTGCAATTGTTTCTAACGTACGAGTTGATGTCGTACCTACAGTAATAATACGTCCACCATTCTCTTTCACACGATTTAATAATGCCGCTGTCTCTTCAGACATATGATAATATTCTGCGTGCATATGGTGTTCTTCAATCGTGTCTGCAGAAACTGGTCTAAATGTTCCAAGTCCTACGTGAAGTGTAATGAATGCTAACTGAACGCCTTTTTGCTTTAACTTCTCAAGTAACTCTTCTGTAAAGTGAAGTCCCGCAGTCGGCGCTGCTGCTGAACCGATTTCTTTCGCATATACTGTTTGATAGCGATCGCGATCTTCCAGCGTCTCTTTAATATATGGAGGAAGCGGCATTTCCCCAAGTTCATCTAAAATTTCATAGAAGATGCCATCATATGAAAATTCAAGCTGGCGTCCACCTTGATCTGCAGTTCCTGTGCAAGTTGCTTTTAATTTCCCTTCGCCAAAAGAAATAACAGTTCCTTCTTTTACACGTTTCGCTGGCTTTACAAGCGTTTCCCACTTATCACCTTCTTCTTGTTTTAAAAGAAGTACTTCAATGTGCGCGCCTGTATCTTCTTTCACACCGTGCAAACGAGCAGGCATAACTTTCGTTTCATTTAAAACTAAGCAATCCCCCTCATGTAAGTAAGAAAGAATATCCGTAAAATGTTTATGCTCAATATCACCTGTTTCACGGTCTAACACCATTAATCTTGATGTTTCACGATCTTCTAACGGGACTTGTGCAATAAGTTCTTCTGGTAAATGAAAATCAAACAGATTTATATCCATAGCTATATCCACCTATTTCTTATTTAAATCGATTTATTATATACATAATAAAAGATAATACAATACTTAACACAATACATGTAATGATAGGAAAATAAAAGGTAACGTTTCCTTTTTTCACAAAAATATCGCCTGGAAGCCTTCCAATGAACTTCCAAGCTAATCCAACAACGATGAGTAAGATCCCGGCTGTAATAAGCAGCTTTGGCATCTCCGTCATACTTTTGGTATCTCCATTCCGAAATGTTCATACGCAAGCGGCGTTACAATTCGGCCCCTTGGCGTTCGTTGTAAAAAGCCAATTTGTAATAAATACGGCTCATACACATCTTCAATCGTATGAGATTCTTCTCCAATTGTTGCTGAAACCGTTTCTAATCCAACTGGACCGCCACGGAATTTCTCAATAATACCAAGCAGTAATTTATGATCAATATGATCTAGACCTAATTTATCTACTTGCAGCAATTCTAATGCCATTTGTGTAATTTCCATCGTAACCGTTCCGTTACCACGAACTTGCGCGAAATCACGTACACGTCTTAAAAGACGATTCGCAATACGAGGTGTACCACGAGCACGTCTTGCAATTTCTAATGCAGCTAACGAATCGATTTCAACTTCAAATACTTCTGCTGTACGTTCAACAATCGCAGAAAGCTGATCTACTGTGTAGTACTCTAACCTTGAAAGTACACCGAAGCGGTCACGAAGCGGTGCCGATAATGCTCCAGCACGTGTTGTTGCTCCAACTAATGTAAATGGCGGTAAATCTAGGCGTACAGAACGTGCTGAAGGCCCTTTTCCAATTACAATATCAAGGCAAAAGTCTTCCATCGCAGGATACAATACTTCTTCAATTGATCTATGCAAACGATGAATTTCATCAATAAATAATACATCCCCTGGCTGAAGCGCTGTTAATACAGCAGCTAAATCTCCTGGTCTTTCAATTGCGGGACCTGAAGTTGTTCTAACATTAACGCCCATCTCATTGGCAATAATATTCGCAAGCGTCGTTTTACCAAGACCTGGTGGTCCATATAAAAGCACGTGATCTAACGTTTCTTCACGCATTTTCGCCGCTTCAATAAATACTTCTAAATTATGTTTTGCTTTATCTTGGCCAATATACTGACGGAGCGTCTGTGGCCGTAATGAATATTCTAAATCCGCATCTTCATATGCAGATTCCCCTGAAAGGAGACGTTCGTCCATTATACTCACCTCTTACCATTTAGTAAAAGACTAAGTGCCTTTTTAATATACTGATCCGTCGTTAATGATTCTTTTAATAACTCTGGTACAACACGAGAAACTTCGCGTTCTGCGTATCCAAGTGCGCGGAGAGCTTCCAGTGCCTCATCAAGCTCAGCTGATGAACCTTTCTTCTCATCAAAACGTTCTGTGTCTGAGAATAAATCAACAAATGCATCTGGTACGACATCTGCTAGTTTTCCTTTTAAATCTAAAATCATTTGGCGTGCTGTTTTCTTTCCGACGCCTGGGAATTTCACTAAAAACTTCTCATCTTCATGCTCAATCGCTTGAACGACCTGTCCTGTTTGACCAGAAGCTAAAATTGCAAGAGCTCCTTTTGGCCCAATGCCAGACACGCCTAACAACTTTGTAAATAATAAACGCTCTTCACGTGTTTTAAACCCGTAAAGTGCCATAATATCTTCTCTCACATAATGATATGTATAGACACGGATTTCTTGCTTACTTCTTTGAAATACATACGGATTTGGTGTGAAAATTTGATAACCAATTCCATTATGATCAATTACGACATATTCCGGCCCTACATACTCCACGTAACCTGTAACATATTCAAACAAAATACGATCTCTCCCTCTTAAATCATGTATTCCATTTTAACATATTTAATGATAGAAAAGCGAGACTGCCCCAACAAATGTTCTCCACTTGAAACTTCTGTTATTTTCCATTGACAGAAAGGTTAAAGCACCTTAATATACAGAAGTTGATAATGATTATCAATACTAATTAAAGGGGTTACATCAGGATGAAACGTAAGCTATTTATTTTATTTACTATTATGCTCGTTGTTCTTTCTATCGTTGGCTGTTCTTCTCAAAAAGAAGAATCGAAGGCAAAAGAACAACCGAAAACAAAAGTTGTAAAACATGCTAAAGGTGAAGCTACAATTCCAGTAAATCCAAAGAGAATTGTTGACTTATCTGAATCAACAGAAGAACTATTACTTCTTGGACACAAACCTGTTGGTACAGCAAATACATATAAAGATAAAATCCAAAATCACTTAACAGACAAGTTAGATGGAGTAAAAGCAGTAGGTTGGTACTGGGCACCTAAAGTTGATTTAGAAGCTGTTACTGCTTTAAAACCAGACTTAATTATTTTAAACAACCGTCAATTAAAAATTTATGATCAACTAGAAAAGGTTGCACCTACAGTTGTTCTAGAAACAAACTTAGAAGACTGGCGTGGTAAGTTTAAAGAAGTAGGTAAGCTATTTGACGAAGAGAAGAAAGCAGACTCTTTATCTAAAAAAATTAAAGAGAAAACAAAAGATGAGAACTTTATGTTCGTTGCAGTTACACCACAAAACTTCCGTGTATACGGTAGCTTCGGATACGGTGACATCATCTTTAATGACTTAAAACTTCCAGCAACAAAAGGTACGGATTTAAAACAAACGATGGCGCAAGTATCACTAGAAGGTCTAGTTGCATTCCAGCCTGACCAAATGTTTATTGTAAACTTCGGCGGCGAAGCTGATAAAGTTTACGAAGACTACAAAAACAGTGCCGTTTGGAAAGACAATAAAGCAGTTAAAAATAATCACGTATATGAAGTATCAAATGAAGTCTTCAATACGAAAGCATTCAATCCAATCGGAAAAGATATGCTAATTGATGAAATCGCAAAAGAAATTTTAGCTAAAAACAAATAAGAAAAAAAAGCAGCTCACCATGAGCTGCTTTTTTTCTTACTTTGAACTGCGTATTGCTTCATTTTTTCAATCGTCTTCACAAAACCTTCTTTTGATTTAATACGAATGCCACGTTTCAATTTCGCACGTTCATAGCTCTCAAGCTTTTTCATATCAATTTGAAAGAAAGAATGGATCGCATTATCACTTTTCGGTACACCTTTGAAAATTTGTAATATCCCTTCCTCTGAAACACCAAAATACCCGCTCGTTTTCAATAACGGAGAAATATCATCAACTTTCTTTTGCAATACAATTTGTACATCATCACGATCAACGAGCTGCCATTCTTTATACTGCTGTAAAAACTTTTCTAAATCCGTCACTTTTTCTGTAAGTATTTCTTCGCTTACTTCGCCATCAACATACATACGCTCTAATAAAATTGTAACCTCAGGTTCTTTTTTCGTTACTTCTGGTACTGGCCCTTCCGCCTTCACATTCGTTCCATAAACGAAACAAAACATCATAACGAAAGCTTGCATCGCAATCAGTATCCATTTCATTTCCGTTCACCTCTTTTAGGCAAGATCATACTTTCATTAGTAGTTTTTCCGGAAATGGGGGTTTTATCCATATTACATTTCTTTCGAAAAATAAAAAATGCAGATAAGGGTTTACCTCATCTGCATGTATCATTTACTTTTATATAAAATGAAAGACGCCTGCAAAGCAGGCGTCTTGATGCGTTTACGGCGAGAGACCAGGCGACCACATTCGCGTGTTTAGCACTTAAGCATATCTCTCGTCTTACGTAAATTAGCTCATCGCTTTGCTAATATAACATTAATAAAGTATAAGTGCAACATGTTTATAAAAATATTTTATTTCCTCTTTCATCCAAATTATTTTATGTAAATTATAAATTGATAATTGCAATATATATGTTACAATTAATGTGACAGCGAAATCATAATAAGCAGGGGATGAATATTATGAAAAAAATAAAGGATGAACGCCTCATTCTTCAAATGTTAAAAAACATACGTATTGTCTTTCTTTTTCAATACATTGGCGTAGTTGGAATTTTAGGCTATATCGGTTTCACTGAAGGCATTGATCAAATTACGAAATCTCCATTGTGGCTATTATTTATGTTTACAAGTATTTTACTTGCTTATTTACAGTTAAGTGTTTCAATCGATGTAGAAGAAGGCGAAAAGGAAATACAGTTAACTCCTTATTACAAACTTGTCTTCCACTCCCTTATTGTAGGAATCGTTACGGCTATTATTTATATTACTTTCAGTCCAGAAAGACCTCTATTTGAAGCTATTTCAACAGGTAGTATTCTTTTCATATGCTTTTTAGTTTCTTATTCCGTTAGTTATTTTATTAAAAAACGTCGCTTACAAGACAACGATGAATAAAGAGGAAGGGCTATCCCTTCCTCTTTTGTTTTGTTATCGCACTGTACCAGTTAAACCGTAACGAATGTCTCGGAACATATTCACTATGTCACGATTAAAATCGTTTGTAACTGTACCGTTACGTAGACGCGTACTCATTGCATCGACACGAGTAAACATATCATTTCTTACAGAAACATATACGTTTCTGTTTCCAACTTCATTTGCAACAGCTTGACGAATTTCGTTAGCCATCGCCGTTTCATTTGTCACTGTGTTACGTGGTTTTACCGCAATCGCTACATCGTTTCCATATACAACTGTAGACACACGGTCTACGTTATTCATACGTTTCACACGATTTGTTATTCTTTCAGCTGTTTTACCATCATTGTTAATGTATGAATTGTTCATTGTAATATTACGAGTTGGATGCGGATTAGCAATTTGTCCATTGTAATTTACATCTCGATAATAATTGTATCCTGTATCGTTACGACCATTTCTATATGTTACATAATCTGTATAACGATCATTACGTGTCACATTATCACGATACTGGTGTGTATCATTATAAGATGTACGCTCGTAATTGTAGTTACGTCCATCCATTGCATTGTTATCTTTCGGTGTACCACATGCAGCTAATGCACTGGTAACTAACAAAGAAGCAGCAATCACTTTTACTTTCGTATTCAATACAAAAACCCCCTCTGTTAGAATGAGCTTCTCTACTGAAAAGCTCCCTCTTATGATGAGTAACCGAGAAGGTTTTTACACTGTTAATATTTCACTGGGAATTTTCTAGCACTTCATAAAAAAACTTCATTTTCTTAATTAACAGGCTGTGGAGAAAGTCTTCTCCACAGCCTGTTTTTGTGTCTGAACCTCTTTTTATGTGTCAACACTGATAAAAAAGAGGAAAAGGAGAGATTTTTTATGATGGGTGCTTTAAAAAATCATCGTGATGAGCGTGTATCTGTTTCTGTAGAAGAGTTGGTTCCACAAGATCATTTCCTTCGTGCAATTGAAGCGACAATTAGTTTTGATTTTATTGAAGAGAAGTTACGCCCTTATTACTGTGAAAACAATGGACGCCCGTCCATTCATCCTATTGTTTTATTTAAGATGATGTTTATTGGATATTTTTACGGTATTCGTTCTGAGCGTCAATTGGAAAAGGAAATTAAAACGAATATTGCCTACCGTTGGTTTTTAGGGTTTTCTCTATCGGATACTATTCCGGATCACTCTACAATCAGTTGGAATCGTCGTACTCGTTTTATTCATACAAATATTTTCGAAGAAATTTTTGATGAGATTGTGAGACAAGCGACGGAGCACCGGATGGTAGGAGGACGTGCACTGATGACAGATTCTACACATATTAAGGCCAATGCCAATAAAAATAAATTTGTACATAAATATAAAAAAGAAAAAGCAAAGTTTTATATAGACGAGCTAGAAGCTGCGGTAATCGAAGATCGTGAGGTACATGGAAAAAAGAATTAAAACCTAGAAAGGAAAGTGATACCCCTACCAAAAAAACTCGTATAAGTACAACGGATCCAGATAGTGGATTTTTAATGAGAGATGGAAAACCAAATGGTTTTCATTTCTTGGATCATCGTACGACTGATGCGAAGTACAATATTATTACAGATACCTATGTAACGGCTGGAAATATGGCAGATTCCGAGCCGTATTTAGCACGCCTCCAAGCTCAGATTGATAAATTCGACTTCAAAGTAGAAGCTGTTGCCCTTGATGCTGGCTATTTTACAGGATATATCTGTAAGAAACTATCAGAACGGAATATATTTATGGTGATGGGGTATCGCCGATTTGGAAAACGGAATAAAGAAGTACCGAAAAGCCAATTTAAATATGTAGAAGAAATGAATGTTTTCGCTTGTCCGATGGGATGTATTCTAGAATATGTAACAACTGATCGTGAAGGATACCGTCAATACAAATCGAATCCAGAAGACTGCGCTGTTTGTCCGTTACGTGAGGTGTGCTTTTCAAAGAAACAAAAACAAAAAGTTATCACTCATCATGTGTGGGAGAAATATAAGGATATTGCTAGAAAAAACAAGCTAACAGCTACAGGGAAAAGGTTGTATAAAGTACGCTGTTCCACTATAGAGCGAAGCTTTGCAGACGCCAAAGAACTACATGGCTACCGCTATGCCCGGTTTCGAGGGCTGAAGTCTGTCCAAATGCAAGCTTATCTCACCGCAGCTTGTCAAAACATGAAAAAAATAGCCCTCCACCTGACCAAAAAGGGTCAGGTGGAGGGCTATTTTTTAAAATTCTATTATTTTATGTTGTTTTTATTCGCTAAAATCAAAAAAGATTCCAGAGTGTTGGGAACCCTAAAGGGTTTCCCAACACTCTGTAAAAAAGGCGGGAATACTCCCGCCTTTTTAAACTTCTTCTTCGTCCTCTTCTTCTGAAACGGGCTCTCCAAATACATTCGGTGGATCTGGTTGATAATACATCGTTCCTGGCTGTGGTGCATATGCAGACTGAGTTGGTTGGTAATATAAAGGATTCGCATATTGCGGACCGCCTGGTTGTGGACTATATAGTCTACTTTCTCCTCCGCATCCACAATCTTCCTCACCCTGCACAAGCGGCGGCATATTATTATCCATTGGCATCATATTCTGGTTGGGCATAGACGTATATTGCGGTCCAAACGGCGCTCCTTGCTGATATGGCATTTGATATGGATTTGGTTGTTGATAATACGGATTCGGCGGCATCATGGGCTGTTGATACGGCATTTGATAGGGCATCATATTGGGTGGTTGATTGTTATCCATAATCGGCATCATATTCGGCATTTGATTGTTATCCATAATCGGCATTATATTCGGCATTTGATTGTTATCCATAATCGGCATCATATTCGGCATTTGATTGTTATCCATAATCGGCATCATATTCGGCATTTGATTGTTATCCATAATCGGCATCATATTCGGCATTTGATTGTTATCCATAATCGGCATCATATTCGGCATTTGATTGTTATCCATAATCGGCATCATATTCGGCATTTGATTGTTATCCATAATCGGCATTATATTCGGCGGCTGGTTGTTATCCATAATTGGCATTATATTCGGTGGCTGGTTGTTATCCATGATTGGCATTATATTCGGTGGCTGGCTGTTATCCATGATTGGCATTATATTCGGTGGCTGGTTGTTATCCATGATTGGCATTTGAATATTTGGCGGTATGACTTGTGGAATCACTACATTTTCTTTCGATACATTTGGCGATACTATATTCCCTACGTTTTCTTTTTTCACTTGCGGTGACACTATATTCCCTACATTTTCTTTTTTCACTTGCGGTGACACTATATTCCCTACATTTTCTTTTTTCACTTGCGGCGATACTATATTTCCTACATTTTCTTTTTTCACTTGCGGCGATACTATATTTCCTACATTTTCTTTCTTCACTTGCGGCGATACTATATTTCCTACATTTTCTTTCTTCACTTGCGGCGATACTATATTGTTTTTTTTCGTTTGCGGAGAAATGATATTGTTAGGTTTCATTTTACTAATTTGAGGAGCAATTAACTCGCTTCCTTTTTTTATTACATCTGAAATTTTATATTCTTTTTTCGGTTTTATTGGTGGTTGTGGCGGCTGCGGTAATACATTTACCGAAAACTTCGTGTTTTCTTTTTCCGCCGGTTTTTGTTTTTCTATCACAGGTGGTTTTTGAATAACAGACGGTTTTTCTTTTTGAATTGGCTGTTCTTTTTGCACCTCTTTTTGCGGTTTCACCTGTACTTCTTTTTGTGGCTTTACCTGCATCTCCTTCTGTGGTTTCACCTGTACTTCTTTTTGCGGCTTTACCTGCATCTCCTTCTGCGGTTTTACTTGCACTTCTTTTTGTGTTTGTTGCATAGCTGGCTGCTGTGTAATTGGTGCTGATTGATACGTAACTTCTTCTTCATCTTCTATTCCAAGCGGAGTTGGTGTTGCTGCAAATTCTTTTTGCTGCACTTCTTTTACGTATTGCTTTGGAGGCGCTGAACCTGCTCCAGCCTGTTGTTTCATGTGAACACTCTTGGATGGCACTTTAATTTTCATACCTGGCATAATTAAATCTGGATTACTAAATTGTGTATTTGTTTTTTTCAACGTGTCAAAATCCACTCCGTACTTTTTCGCAATTTTCCAAAGAGTATCCCCTTTTTGCACGATATGAATTTTCAAATTTTCCCCCTCCTGTATAACTTATCTATAAGTAACAAATCTCATGAAGTAACTCTTTCTAAATAACATTAACTTCTTTTCACTTTTATCACTTCTTCGATTTTCAATATCATTCGAAGCGGAATAAGCATAAAGAACCACAATGATTTCTTCAAAACAATGTATGCCCATTTCGTTCTCGTTATGATTATATGTATGAAAAAAAGCAACGGGAATACCGTTGCTTTACACACGCTCTAACATACGATTTAATGCAAGAACCGCTTCTGTCGTTACTTGTTTATCTACGCTAATAACGTTAATTTCTTCTCCTCTTTCTATCGTTTCAAGTGTCCATAACAAGTGAGGCAGATCAATTCGGTTCATCGTTAAGCACGGACACATAAATGGATTAAGTGAAACAATTTCTTTATCTGGATGTTGCTGAATAATTCGGTTCACTAAATTCATTTCTGTACCAATCGCCCATTTGCTACCAGATGGCGCTGATTCAATCATATCAATAATATATTTCGTTGAGCCTGCATAATCTGAAGCAGCTACAACTTCATAGCAACATTCTGGATGTACAATAATATTCATATCAGGATGATTTTTTCGTACGCTCTCAATGTTCTTCACTGTAAAATTTTGATGAACAGAACAATGCCCTTTCCATAAAATCACTTGAATTTCTTCTATATCCCCATCGTACTCTAATGAATCTGTGTGTGGGTCCCATACTGCCATTTTATCTAACGGGATACCTAAATCGTACGCTGTATTTCTCCCTAAATGTTGGTCTGGTAAAAAGACAAGACGTTCTTTTTGAGTAAACGCCCAAGATACCATTTGCTTTGCATTAGAAGATGTTACTGTTGCTCCTCCGTTACGACCACAAAACGCTTTAATTGCAGCTGTAGAGTTCACATATGTTAACGGAATCATCGTATCTCCAAATAATTTCGTGAGCTCTTTCCATGCTCTTTCTGTTTGTTCAATATCTGCCATATCCGCCATCGAACAACCTGCACGCATATCTGGTAAGATGACAACTTGATCATCTGTCGTTAACATATCTGCTGTTTCCGCCATAAAGTGCACCCCGCAAAACACAATATATTTTGCGTCTTTATTGCTCGCTGCAACTTGTGCAAGCTGAAGTGAATCTCCTGCTGCATCTGAAAATTGTACCACTTCATCTTTTTGATAATGATGCCCTGGAATGAATAACATTTTCCCCATTTTCTCTTTAATTTCACGAACACGCTTTTCCATATCTTCCGTTGACATCGTGTAATAACGCTCTGGTAACATCGTTTCAATTGGCTGTACTTGTTCTAAAATACTCATATACGTTTCTCCCCTCTAAGCCACTTTCCTTATCCTTCAATATTGAAACTAATATCAAGTGCTTTCACTGAATGTGTTAACGCTCCAAGTGAAATATAATCTACCCCTGTTTTTCCGTATTTCGGTAAATCTTCAATTGTGATGCCCCCTGAAGCTTCTGTAACGATAGCACTTGGTACAATTTTTGAAAACTCCCGGATTTCATCTGGCGTACGATTATCGAACATAATAATATCAGCACCAGCAGCAACAGCCTCTCTCACCTGTTCCTCAGTTTCTGTTTCTACTTCTACTTTCACCATATGTCCTAACTTCTCTTTCACTGATGTAACAGCTTTTGTAATAGAACCAGCAAACACAATATGATTGTCTTTAATCATGACACCATCATATAAACCGAAGCGATGATTAAATCCACCGCCGCACACGACTGCATGCTTATCAAACATACGTAGTCCTGGCATCGTTTTTCGCGTATCACAAATGCGAGTATGACTGCTATCTAAAGCAAGAACCGCTTTACGCGTCATCGTCGCTATTCCGCTCATACGCTGAATAACATTTAATATAACGCGCTCTGCTGTTAATAACGATGCAATTGGACCTTGCACAGTTGCAATGATTTCGCCTTTTTCTACAAGGTCCCCATCTTTTTTATGAAGCTCTACTTCAATTCTCTCATCAATTAATTTAAATCCTGATTCAATTACTAAACGTCCTGCAAAGACCCCTGTATCCTTCGCAAGAAACGTTCCTTTCGAAAGCAAGTTATCTGGAAAAATAAGCTGAGATGTTACATCTCTTTCCCCTATATCTTCTAAAAAAAATCGATTTAATGCTTCTTTAACTTTTATCGTGTTCATAAAGCCCCTCTTCCCCTCATTACACAAGTTGTCGTTTTCTCTTTACTCGAACAATCTCTTTCTTTCCTATATTTCTATCTGGATAATCACTCCGGTAATGCCCGCCAATACTTTCTTCTCTTTGCAAGGCTGACACAACTATAAGCTCACAAACCGTTAACATATTAATAAGCGTTATCTCTTCATTCGTAAGAACATCATGTTGTAATATCATATTTCGAACACCATACTTACTAAGCCATCTCTTCGCATAAGATAAACTTTGCTCTGTTCGCACAATCCCAACATATTTCATCATGCATTTTTGTATTTCTTCTTTCGTCGGTAAATGATTCAGAATGATAAACTTTGCTTCCTTTTCGGCTAGCATGTTCACCTTTTCTTTTGTCTCTCTAGATAAAATGTGTCGTCCGATTCTTTTTCCAAACACAAGACCTTCTAATAATGAATTACTCGCTAATCTATTTGCACCATGAACCCCGTTACAAGCTACTTCACCGACTGCGTATAAGTTCGGAATAGACGTCTCTCCATCACAGTTCGTTTTCACGCCGCCCATGTGAAAATGAGTACCAGGCACGACTGGAATAAGTTTTTTATTTATATCGACTCCATTTGTTTTACATATCGATGACACGGTCGGAAAGCGTTGTTCAAAGTTTTGAATCATTTCGATGTTTAAGTACACTTTTTCACCCGCAAGTAGCTGTTCATGAATAGCCCTTGCGACTACATCACGAGGCGCTAAATCCTGTTCGGAATGTATATCCATCATAAAACGCTGCCCTTTTCCATTTACAAGGACAGCTCCTTCTCCGCGAACAGCTTCGGACACAAGACCAGAACAACGCCCACCCGCGTATAACATCGTCGGATGAAATTGTATAAACTCTAAATCTACAAGCTCTCCGCCTGCACGGTACACCATTGCAAGTCCATCGCCTGTAATCGTCTCATCATTAGAAGTAAAGGCGTATAAACCGCCAATACCGCCTGAAGCTAACACCGTATAATCTGCATTGTAACGTTTCAATTCTCCTTTATTGTTGCGAGTTAAAGCCCCAACACATTTATCTTTTTCTATAATAAAATCGAGCACCATTTCCTGTTCCACTACCGTAACGTATGGAGCTACTTCTTGAATAAGATGCTCTAATAAATTCTTTCCTGTTGCATCGCCACCTGCATGTAAAATACGACGTTTTCGATGCGCTCCTTCTTTTCCAAGATGAGGACCTGTTTCATCTCCATCAAATTTCATTCCATTTTCAATAAGGTTATTAATTTCTTTCGGTCCTTCCTCGACTAAATAACGGACCACTTCTTCATTGTTATAATGACACCCTGCTACTAGCGTATCTTCAAAATGATCATTAGGATTGTCGTATGTAGCTACCGCTGCGGCAATTCCACCTTGAGCTAAATGTGTATTATTATTACGTTTCGTCTCCTTTGTGATAATAATCACATTCTTTTCGTGACAAATCTCTTTTGCAACACGAAGTGCCGCAACGCCACTTCCAATAATTAAGACATCTGCGCTTGGCATAATTGTTGCCTCCTACTTTACACTTTTCAACTGTCTTGACACCTATATTTACATAGTTTTAAAATAATGACAAGAGTTTTTTTTAATTCTTATTTTCACTACCATTTAAAAAGTAAAAGAAATGTAACTCTTACTAGAGAGAGGAACTTACATGATGATATATCTTGACTATGCAGCTACTACACCTATGAGCGAGGAAGCGTTACAAACATATATGAAAGCAGCATCGCAATACTTCGGAAATGAACAAAGTTTACATGATATTGGAGGAACGGCTTCTTCTTTATTACAAGTTTGCCGAAAAACATTTGCGGAAATGATTGGAGGAAAAGAACAAGGAGTATTTTTCACAAGTGGTGGATCGGAATCGAACTATCTTGCGATCCAATCACTTCTAAATGCCCGAAATAAGAAGCATATTATTACGACACCTATGGAACATGCATCCATTCGAAGTTATTTTCAATCTCTAAAATCAAAAGGCTATACGATCACTGAAATTCCTGTTGATAAAAATGGACTCATTTGTTTAGTAGATTTAGAGGCAGCTATTACGGAAGATACTGTGCTAGCAAGTATACAGCATGGAAACTCTGAAATCGGAACCGTTCAAAACATTACAGAAATCGGGGCACTTTTAAAAAAATATAATGTTTTATTTCATACGGATTGTGTGCAAACGTTTGGTAAACTGCCTATCCATGTTTTTGAGATGGGGGTTGATAGTCTTTCTGTTTCAGCACATAAAATATACGGACCAAAAGGTGTCGGCGCTTGCTACATAAATCCGCAAACTCGCTGGGAACAAGTATTTCCAGGAACTTCTCACGAAAAAGGATTTCGCCCAGGTACAGTGAACGTTCCCGGCATCGCATCTTTTTTAACAGCTGCTGAAAATATATTAAAAACTCAATGGGAAGAAAGTTTACGTTTTAAAGAGTTACGATCCTACTTTTTAGAGCAAATACAAACACTTCCACTAGAAATTACAGTAGAAGGTCATTCTACTTCTTGTTTACCACATATTGTTGGGGTTACAATAAAAGGAATAGAAGGTCAATATACTATGCTAGAATGTAATCGCCATGGTATCGCCATTTCCACCGGAAGTGCTTGCCAAGTCGGCAAACAAGAACCTTCGAAAACTATGCTTGCAATTGGAAAAACGTATGAAGAGGCAAAACAATATGTCCGCTTCTCTTTCGGACAACAAACAACGAAAGATCAAATTGATACTACTATTCATGCACTACACACAATTGGAAATCAATTTTATAGAGGTGTTAAATCATAATGAAACAAAATGAACAAAAAAAGATTTTAGGTGAAGAAAGACGACAACTTATCCTCCAGTGGCTTCTTGCTGCAAATGAACCGTTATCGGGGAATGAACTATCGAAAAAGACGAACGTAAGTAGACAAGTTATCGTGCAAGATATTTCCTTGCTTAAAGCACGAAACGAACCAATTATTGCAACTGCTCAAGGCTATTTATATTTAAAGCCACAAGAGAAACAACAAACTTTTGAACGCGTAATCGTATGCCAACATAAACCAGCAGAAGTACGTCAGGAACTTACAATGCTTGTTGACCATGGCGTTACGATTAAAGACGTAAAAGTTGAGCATCCTGTATACGGTGACTTAACAGCCTCCATTATGGTAAGCAATCGCTTTGATGTAGAGCAATATTTACAAAAAATCGAAAACACAAATGCTTCCTATCTTTCACAACTAACAGATGGTATTCACTTACATACAATCGAGGCAGATTCTAAAGAAAAATTAGATGCTGCTTGTGAGGCGTTAGATAAAGCAGGATTTCTCGTTTATTAATGTAAAGCACAGAGTTTTTATCATTCTCTGTGCTTTTTTAATGCTATAATATTGTAATCAATCGTAAAGGAGATCAAATATGGGAATTGAACTCGTTCACTTTAGCATTGGCAAACCGAAACAAATGAAATATGGCGAAGATAAAGAAATGATTACCGGTATATGTAAAGAACTTACCGAAGAAGCTTTCCTATCAAAAGATGGCTTCCTTGGTGATGATGTAGCAGATTTAAAACACCACGGTGGACCTGATCGCGCAGTTTGTGTGTACTCACACGAGCATTACGCACTATGGGAAAAAGAATTTCAAACAACACTTCCAGCTTCCGCATTTGGCGAAAACATTACCGTAACAAATATGTTAGAGCATGACGTATGCATCGGAGATACATATCAACTAGGCGAAGCAATCATTCAAGTAACGCAAGCTCGCGTACCTTGTAGCACAATTTCAAAACGTCTTGGCATCCCTGGCATACTGCCGCGTATTGTAGCAACTGGATTTACTGGCTACCTATGCCGCGTTCTTCAAGAAGGTACTGTACGTAAAGATTCAAAAATTACATTACTAGAACGTCCATCAAGCAATGTTTCTGTTTTATTCTCTAACGAAATTTATTTTCATAATAGAAAAGATAAAGATGGCATCGAGAAGATTCTTGCTGTTCCAGAACTAGCTGATATTTGGCGTGGTCAATTAGAAGATCGTCTTGCGAAGTTAAAATAAAGAACCCACCTTCTGCAGGTGGGATTTTATTAATCTATTAAAAAATATATTAGGCAATGAAATGATATTGACGATTAGACAAACACCAACATTCCATCTACATCTTACAACCAATAAGAAGAATAACTCCCCAGCACAGTAACAGAAAAACCGAGTGCTTCAAGTTCCATCGTTACGCCTGGCAATAATACGTCATCGTATGCTTTATCGACATCGATTAAGAAAAAGTAATTTCCAAGACCTGTTTTCATCGGACGCGATTCGATTTTTGATAAGTTTAATTTTCTCCATGCGAAAGCTGATAACACTTGATATAGGGCACCTGCATAATCTGCAGGTAACGTTATCATAAGCGTCGTTTTCTCTCCGCGGTTCTCTCCGTTATTCGGGAGTACTGCTTTCTTTTTCTTATGGAGTACTAAGAAACGTGTATGATTATTTTTATGCGTATGAATACTACGTCTCACAATTGTTAATCCGTATTTTTCTGCAGCCGCTTCATTTGCAATAGCGGCAATTTTCTCTTCAGGATGTTCTTTCACATATTGTGCAGCAGCACTTGTAGATGTCATATCTCGAACAGTTACTCCTTTTAATTCTTCATTTAAAAATTTATGGCACTGTGCAATGGCATGCGGATGAGAATGCACTGCATATACTTCTTCCCACACTTCTGCATACTGCGGATGTACAAGTAAATGCTGCTGAATTGGTACTGTAATTTCTCCTACAATGGAAAGCGGCTGCTCATGTACAAGGTAATCAACCGTTATATTCACTGAACCTTCTATTGCATTTTCTAACGGTACAACTGCGAAGTCTACATTTTCATTTGCAGCTGCATCTATACAATCTGGAATCGTTCGATACGGTACATGCTCTGCTTCCGGAAAAAAACGACTCACCGCCATATTTGTAAATGTTGCTTCTGGTCCTAAATATCCTACTCGAATCATCGTCTTTTCCCCTCTTTTTCGTTTTCTTACTGTTATACCATACTTTTTTATATTCTTCTATGTAAATTTCGAATATTTAAAAAAGACTAGCATTCGCTAGTCTAAATGTTTCTTATACTCTCTTTGAGCGAAGAAGAAATAAATGATACATGCTGCGATATAAAACAGAATGAACAAACCTACTTTTCTTAATGATCCATCCATAAAAAGCGTATTATGAAACGTATATAATGCAACTGCACTATGCATACTCCCTACTATAATTGGCGCAAAAAATAGCATACATAATTGCCAACGAGAAATTTTCCATACTTCTTCCTTCGTCATTCCAAGTTTAGAGAGTGCACCATACTGCTTTCGGTCCGATGCAATATTATGGAACCATTTAAAATACACGATACTACATGAAGTGAGAAAGAATAATATACTAATAAATGAGCCTACAAATAGAGTAATATCGCCGACTTCTTTCATATTTACATACAACTCCATATTGCTTCGAAATGCATTATTATTATCTTGTTTTATATGTCTCCGTAAATCTTCATTTAATTTCTTCGTCTTTTCGATATTTGATAATGTGTAGCCTCTATATATCATTTTTTCAGAATCAGGAACCTGATTTGCTATACTGTCAAAATCTTCATCATTCATAACGAAGAACAGACCATTAATGTACGAAGGGTGATGGTTAAATTGAACCCCTTCTTTCTGACCGTTAAATACGAATTGATATGGTTGATTCATTACTTGCAATTGAATCTCTTTTTGATTATATACATTCGAATTATTGTATTTATTATAATAAACGAGTGTCACTGTACCTTTTTTAGGACGATACGTTTTCTGTCTTTGTTTCCTTGCTTCTTGGTTATATTCACTTTCTTTTATAAGCGGTACTATTGTTGTTTCTCCCTTATTAGACTGAAAGGATGCATAAACTCCAACAAAACTCATATATTGAAAATCATCATACTCATAGTGATGCAGTAATTTTTCAACCGCACCTTCCTCAAAGACTTCATGAGTAGAAATACCTTTTTCTATGTACGAAAACGAGTGTACCCCTCCAGTTCGCCACATATCTTGCATGCTAGAAAAATATAAGAACACCGTACCTGTTGCTGTAACTACAAACGTCGTTGCCATAGACATCAGAAAGAAAAAGCGACTATTTTCCTTCATTCGATGTGACAATTGATTCACTATAAATAAATACGGATATGTATACATAATCTTTTTATTTCGCTTTATCATTTCTAACACTTGGGTAGCTCCATGTGTAAAAGAAAAGTACGTTCCAAAAAAGACAAGTATAGACACAGGGAAAAAGTATATTGCTATCGTAGTCATCGTCACTTGTAGCGCCAACGCATACCCGCCCACTAAACAAGCAAAACCGAATAAACAAAGCCACTTTGATGTTTTCTTCTCTTTTTTATCTGTTCGAAATTCTTTCAATAACCGAATGATTTTTATATTCCATATACGTAAAGCACTTATAAAAGATAACAAAATAAAAACGACCATATATGTAATAAATGTTACACCAATCGCCCTTACGTCAAATATCACAGGGAGTTCTTTCGGAAGCCTCAGTAACATACTAAATACCATAAAAAAGAGTTTTAAAAATATCATACCGAGCACAATACCGAAAATATTCGCGAAGACCCCGATTAAAATTTGTTCGGTCATAATCATTCCTATTACGTTAGATTTCGTTGCTCCCATTAACATATATAACCCTAATTCTTTCTTACGTGCTTCTATGAAAATAGAAGTAGAGTACAAAATAAATATGACGAAAAAAGAAATGATTATAACATTACATATGATAAGTCCCCAACGTACGTTTTGATACCACATCGTCTCTTGCATATACGGATGCACAATGACAGACATATATGCGTAAGAAGCAAATATTGCAAAACAACTACTTAAGAAAAACACTTTATAATTACGCCAATTTCCTTTTATATTTTGCAGCGCTAGTTGCCAAATGTTCATCTATCGTCCTCCTGTAACTTACTACATAGGCAAAAAGCTAGAGGTTCCCCTAGCTTTTTACGTGTTTTAAATATCCTCTTTGCGCGATCATAAAGTAAATGGCAGAAGCTAAAATGTATGCTCCAATTACAAGCGCACCTGATTTCCATAAATCAATATAAAGCATTTTCCCTAACGTATGAAGAGCAACTCCACTATGAATGGAACCGATTAAAATTGGGATAAAGAAGATAACTCCCATTTGTCGAATCGCAATTTTGCGAATGTCTTTATCTGTCATACCGATTCTCTTTAACGATTTAAATTGAATACGATCTTGTTCTTTATCGTTAAACCATTTAAAGTATGTCATACTACAAGCGAAGAAGAAGAACAGTACCGCTACGAAGAAACCGATGAACATTGTAATTGCTCCACCTTCTCTTATATCCTTATACGCAAACACTGAATTTCTCAATTCTCCTTGCTTTTCTGGTGCAATTTCATTTTTCAAATCTAATACAAGATTTTCTGTATTTTTCCAATCCTCGATATAATAACCGTAATATTTCGTCTTTTCTTCATCTGGTACGAGTTTTGCATATTTCTCAAAATCTTGATCATTTACAATAAGATATTCACTATCATTAAAAACAGAATACTGCGTTGGATTATTTAATTGAACAGACTGCTTTTGCCCGTTAATTGTAAATTCATACGGTTTCGTACGATCTATCTTCATCAGTTCATTTGACATATCAACCATAACCATCGTTGCACTACCTGGTGCATTATGAACTTCTGTAGGTTGCTCTCTCTTTTGTTTGCGCACTTCTGCATTATATTCTTTTTCTGAAATAATCGTCATCGGTACTTCATGTTCACTATTAAACAACGTTATTTTCTGTGTTGCCGGTAGTTTAACGTAGGTTACTTTTCGCGCATCTTCAAACCCGTGTCTCTTCACAAGCTCCTGTACCTTTTCTTCATTAATAAGATTATGCGTATTTAACCCCTTTTCCTCATATGAAATAGCATGTGGTGTAAGTTCTACCGTTTTCGCACTCATATTTTCAAAATATACGTACAGTGTACCTACTGCTGAAGATACTACCGCCGTAATAATAGAAATTACAAATAGAAAACGAGCATTATCTTTCATTTTATAAATAAGATTGCTAAGAACAAACATATTTGGATACGTATAGAAAGATTGCTTTCTTTTTTGTAATGCTTTTAATACAACTGTACTACCTTGTGTAAATAATAAATACGTTCCGCCAATTGTCAGTCCTACCACCGGTAAAAAGAGGATGAGGAAATTCAGAAACGTTACTTGGAAGCTAAGTACATATGCAACAATAATACATCCTATACCAACTACACATAACCATGTAAATGCAAACGGCTCTACTTTTTGCTTTCTAGCTTCTCTTAATAAGTCAATAATTTGCAAGCGTCCTACCGTCCAAACGCTAAACAATGATAGGATTAAAAATAGGATAAAGTATACGCCAGCTGTAATAAGAACTGCTTTACTATTCCAAACAAGTGGAAGTGTCTTATCTATTTTCAATAATACGCTTAACGCTTGGAAAAATAATTTTGAACAAAGCATTCCAACCCCAATACCAATTACAATTGCAATACTACCTAACATCAGTTGCTCTAATATAATCATTCGGCCGAGCTGCGATTTCGTTCCGCCTATTAATGTTAGTAGACCAAACTCTTTTTTTCTTGCTCGTAAAAACGTTGAATTTGCATATAAAATAAAGAGTGCCGAGAAGATGACCACAATATAATTCATCGATTCTAATCCTTTTGTGATCATCTTTCTCATACTAATATTACCGCTTACGACATCTGGATGATAAATAAAAGAAGCATACATGAAAAATACGACAATCGATAAACAACTACTTATAAGAAACGCTTTATAGTTACGCCAATTTCCTTTTACGTTATTAAGCGCGAGCTGGCGAAAGTTCATGATATTCTCCTCCTAGCATCGCAAGTACGTCCAGAATTTCTTGGAAAAAGGCTTGTTTCGTTCTTCCTTTATGTATTTCCGAGAAAAATTCCCCATCGCGTATGAAAAGGATACGTTCACAATAACTAGCCGCTACTGGATCGTGCGTAACCATTGCAATCGTTACTTTCTTTTGCTCGTGTAAATCTTGCAGAGCGCCCATTAGCGATTTCGCTGACTTCGAGCCTAAGTTTCCAGTTGGCTCATCTGCTAAAATTAACGTCGGTTCATGAATGATTGCTCTCGCTGCTGCTGCACGTTGTTGTTGTCCCCCAGATACTTCGTATACTTTTTTATTTAAAATTTCTTCGATGTTTAAAAACTTCGCAATTTCCAGTACTTTCGCATCGATTTCATTTACAGATTTCTTCGCCATTACAAGAGGTAAAATAATATTTTCTTTAATCGATAGCGTATCAAGTAAATTAAAATCTTGAAAGATGAACCCTAAATGTGTACGGCGAAACTCCGCTAATTTTGCAGCACGCATTTGATTAATTTCTTCACCATTTACAAGCACATGACCTGAAGTTTGCTTATCAATTGTTGCTAATAAATTTAAAAGCGTCGTTTTCCCGCTTCCTGAAGGACCCATAATCCCTACAAATTCGCCTTCTTCTATTTTAAAATTTATATCGTTTAAAGCAGTCGTCGCTACTGAACCTTTTGATTGGTACACCTTCGTTAATCCTTTTACTTCAAGAACACTCATTTCTAATCCCCCTACGTGTTTTCTTCTTACATTTACTATAAGAAAAATAAGAAAAAGAAACGAGTGATTTCCCTTACAAAACGTTTTGTTATCTTACAGTTTTGTCATTTTTCTCATCAATGTATGATATTCTTCATCTTTTGCAAATTGGAACGTGAATGTTGTCCCTTCTCCTTCAGCCGATTGAACATACATTCCATGATGTAAATTATCGCAAATTTCCTTCGTAATATATAAACCCATTCCAGTCGCTTCTCTCGTTTTACGGCCATTTACCCCCGTAAAGAATGGATCAAATATACGCTTTACATCTTGCTCTGGAATACCGATTCCATTGTCCTTAATATGTAATAACACCTTTTGGTCTTTCTCTTCAATTTGAAATTGAATTTCTTTCTTCTCTGCCGCTGAAATTTTCGTATACTTAATTGCGTTTACAACGATTTGACCTATAGCAATACTTAGCCATTTTCTATCAGAGGCAACCATACAAGTATCTTCTTCAAACATCACTTTCGGAAATACAGACGATTGAATGAAGGATTTCCGATTTTCATTAATAATACCTCGCACGACATCTATAACATTTACTACTTCTACCTTATAATCTTTCGCAAACTGCTCTAGTCTTGCCATATGTAACGCTAAATCTAAACCATTTAGTATACGGTTATTTTCTTCACGAATACTTTCAACTGTTGCTCTTGCCTCACGATGCTCTTTGCCAAACTTTTGCAGCAATAATTCAATAACAGATACTGGTGTTTTCATTTGGTGAATCCATTGGTTCATAAATATCATTTGCTGTTGCTCTTTCGCATGCTGTTTATGAACTTCATTCATATATTGCTGTCTTAATAACGTAAAAGATTCAACGACCATTTCTTGCTCTGATGTATAAGATTCATCAATAAGTAAAGAGTCATGTAATGTATTTCCACCAGTAACATACTTTTCGATCCTCTTTAAAAACACACTCCGTTTTCGGTAATCGTAAATGAGGTATACAGTAAACACAACTGTTCCTAATAAAAGTCCATATAACCACGTACTCCAATCAATGGATCGCTTTTCTAAAAGACTTTGCAACTGTAAAACGAGCCCAAATAAACAAAGGCTAACAATATAAGAAAGAATTAAAGAAAAGCGGTCCATGAGGTAATTTTTAACCTTCATGCCCTTCGCCCCACTCCGTAAGAAGCGCATAACCATATCCACGTTTCGTTACAATTGCATTTTTAATGCCTAACTCCTCTAGTTTCTTCCTTACACGTTTTACATTTACGGTTAATGTATTATCATCCACAAATGCTACTTCATCCCATAGAGCTTCTAACAGTTCTTCGCGCGTTACATATTGATTCACCTGTTTCATTAAACACTCTAATAAGTAAAACTCATTTTTTGTCAGTTCAGTTTGTTGTCCTTGCCACTCAACAATATGCTGAGACGGGAATAACAACAGTCCATTTACACCTAAACAATCACTCTCAGCAGCAGAAGCATACTCTCCGTAACCACGGCGAAGCGCACTCTTCACCTTTGCCATTACGATATCTAAATGGAATGGCTTCGTAATATAATCATCGCCGCCATTTTCAATCGCCATTACTTGGTCCATTTCTCCTGTTCTTGCAGAAACAAAAATAATTGGCGCATTCGATACAGTACGAATTTGACGACACCAATAAAAACCGTCAAAGTACGGTAAATTAATATCAAGTAACACGAGATGAGGATTCACTTTTACAAACTCATCTTTTATTTGACGTAAATCACTTGCTCTAAATGATTGATAGCCATATCTTTCTAAATGCTCTTCTAATATTCCCGCGATTTTCTCATCATCTTCTACAATTAATATTTTATACATGTTCGTTTTCTCCCCATAAAAAATTCTTCTAAAAACCACTCCCTTTTTATTATAAATTGAAAATTTAATTAGTGGGGATTTTTTCCTATATAAATCCGATTTTTACGATATAAAAAAAGACTGCCGTATTTCGGCAGTCTTAATCGATAAATTCAAATTCATATTCAAGAATTTTTACAATATCTCCGTCTTTTGCACCACGTGCACGAAGCGCTTCATCAATACCCATTCCGCGCATTTGACGAGCGAAACGACGTACAGATTCATCACGTGAGAAGTCTGTCATCTTGAATGTTTTCTCGATATCGTAACCAGAGATAACAAACGTGCCATCACTTTCACGTGTAATTTCAAATTTAACACCTTCAGTATCAAATTTGTACATTACACTTGTATCAGACTCATCCGCAACTTCATGTATTGGGAATTCTGGTGTTGTTTCTATTAAGTTCGCTACTTCAAACAGTAAGTCACGAACACCTTGTCTTGTTACAGCTGAGATTGGGAAGATTTTTACTTCGTCTCCCACTTTCTCTTTAAATGCTTGTAAGTTTTCTTCTGCATCTGGCATATCCATTTTGTTTGCAACAACAACTTGCGGACGCTCAGTTAAGCGAAGATTGTATTCTTTCAATTCATTATTAATCGTTACGTAATCTTCATATGGATCACGGCCTTCTAAACCAGACATATCAATAACATGCACGATTACACGTGTACGCTCAATATGACGTAAGAATTGGTGTCCAAGTCCGACGCCAGCATGTGCGCCTTCAATTAGTCCTGGAAGGTCAGCCATAACGAAGCTGCGGTTATCACCAGTTTCAACAACACCAAGATTCGGAACGATTGTTGTGAAGTGATACTCTGCAATTTTCGGACGCGCTGATGATACAACAGATAATAATGTAGATTTACCTACACTTGGGAATCCAACAAGTCCAACGTCTGCTAGTACTTTAAGTTCTAGAATAACATCACGCTCTTGACCTGGTTCCCCGTTCTCAGCGATTTCTGGCGCTGGGTTCGTAGCTGTTGCGAAACGTGAGTTACCACGGCCACCACGGCCACCTTTTGCAATTACAGCAGTTTGTCCATGCGTTACTAAATCGGCAAGAATTTGACCAGTTTTTTCATCTTTTACTACTGTTCCTGGCGGAACCTTTACAAGTAAATCTTCAGATTTACGTCCGTGCTGACCTTTACTCATTCCGTGCTGACCGCGATCAGCTTTGAAATGACGTTGGTAGCGGAAGTCCATTAATGTACGTAAGCCTTCCTCAACTACGAAAACAACATCTGCACCTTTACCTCCGTCGCCACCTGCTGGGCCACCTTTTGGTACATACTTCTCACGACGATACGCAACCATACCATTACCACCGTCGCCGCCTTTTACATATATCTTGACCTGATCTACAAACATTATTTCACCACACTTTTTTCAATTGGTTGTAATATAACTGAGACTTCTTCGTCTCGCACTGTATAAGAAATGGAATACCATTTATTGTTTTGGGTCGCAAGCCAATTCTGTAGTTCTTCTACACTCGTTAGCTTACCACGAAAATCAAAAAAGAAACGAGCATTATCCGCGTCACATTCAATTGTGATACAAACATAATTTTCAACATATACGTCTAAACTATGCTGAAGCATCGAGAAAAATTGATTCGTCCATGTACATACAGTCTCATCTAAGTGAGATAAGTTATGTAATTTCCCTAATACTTCGTACTCCAATAAGCACGGCTGCTGTTTCCAATTATATGTTAAAATCCACTCTGAAAATAAAGGCATTGATAGCCCCATCAGATTGGATTCTTGTCTCGCTTCTTGGACAAAACGATCGATGAGACTATGAATTTCTTCCACTTTTCCAAGGGAAAGGTTTCCTTTCACCATCTGCATACGATTGAGCCAATCATGTCTTGAATGGCGCAATGCATCTATAATTGTCCATTTTTCATTCATTTAGATACCCCTTAATATAGAAAAACTCTAACCTGCACTCAGGTTAGAGTTTTCCGTGAGTTCTTATGCTTCTTGAGCAACAGGATATACGCTCACTTGTTTGCGGTCACGACCAAGACGCTCAAAGCGTACTACGCCGTCAACTTTCGCGTATAAAGTGTCATCGCCACCACGACCAACGTTAACACCTGGATAAATTTTTGTACCGCGTTGACGGTAAAGAATTGAACCACCTGTAACCGTTTGACCATCTGCGCGTTTAGCACCAAGACGTTTTGACTGAGAGTCACGACCGTTCTTTGTACTACCTACACCTTTCTTAGATGCGAAAAACTGAAGATCTAATCTTAACATACGTTACACCTCCTGCACTTTTTCTATTAAACGGATATACTTTCCGTAATCAAGTTCGATCGTCTTAAGCGAAACAACTAATCCTTCTAAAAGCGTTTGTGCTTTTTCTGCTGCATGAACGTCTAAATCATTAGGCAATTCATACGTTAAGAATCCGCCATCACTTCCGAGTTCAATAGTTGCTTGCACATTACAAAGTTCTTCCACTGCATTTATAGAACCAAACACAACCGCTGTAGTTCCAGCACAGACAAGGTCTTGTCCATGTGGCGCATAATCGGCATGTCCAGTCATTTTAAATGATTGGATACTTCCTAATTTCGTGCGACTTATCGTAATTTTAATCATGTTAACCAGAATTAAGCGTTGATAGCTTCAACAACTAGCTTAGTGTAAGGTTGACGATGACCTTGTTTCTTACGATTGTTCTTTTTCGCTTTGTATTTGAAAACGATGATTTTCTTAGCGCGACCTTGTTTTTCAACTTTCGCAGTAACTGTTGCACCTTCTACAACTGGGCTACCAACTTTAACGTTTTCGCCACCAACGAAAAGAACTTTGTCAAAAGTAACAGTTTCACCAGCTTCAACATCTAATTTTTCAATGTAGATTGCTTGACCAGCTTCAACTTTAATTTGTTTTCCACCTGTTTCGATAATTGCGTACATACTTGCACCTCCTCTTAATTACTAAGACTCGCCAAAAACGAGGTAGACATAAATGCCTTTAGGGAACCTGTCTTGTGCGGTTGTAGCATATAGCCGTTTAGGTGCTATAAACTATAACATAAAGATGTTATCATGAATCATAGACGGTTGTCAATAAATGTTCTGCTAACTATTTTTTCCGTTCTACAATTTCTTTTTTACTTCCAAAACGAACGATAGCATACTTTTCGATAATATCATCTTTGAAATAAATTTCAAATGGAACATTTTTTTGTAATCCTTTTTGCAAAAACTGTTTTTGCAGTTCTTTAGGCGCAGCGATTAATACTGCTTCATCTTCTATATTGCCATATGTGATTAGTTCTCTCTCTAACTCATACGCAATTGTTTCATGCGACATCACATAACCCGTCGCTTTGCAAGGTACACACTCTTTTAATAATACGTCCCGTAAAGAATGCTTTTTACGTTTACGTGTCATTTCCAAAATCCCTAGCTCCGTAAAGCCGAGCACCCTTGTATATGTTCGGTCATCTTGCATAGCAGCTATGAGACATTCTCTTACCTTTTCTTTATCTTCTCTTTTTTTCATATTAATAAAATCAATTAATATCATACCACCAATATCACGAAGTCTTAATTGGCGTGCAATTTCTTCAGCGGCTAGCTCATTTGTGCGAAGTACTGTATCTTGTAAATTTTGTTTTCCCGTAAACTTGCCCGTATTCACATCAATTACAGTCATCGTCTCCATTTGTTCTACAATTAAATAAGCACCATTTGGAAGCCAAACAATTTTTTGGAGTGCTTTCTCAATCTCACGCTCTATTCCAAAATGGTTAAACATCGAAGACTTTTCATTATAAAAAGATACTTTTTCTTTTCCAACTTTGTCTTCTAATTCCTTTACTATACTTCTTGTATCTACAACTACTTTTTCAATTGTTTCAATTGGGTTCTCTTGAAATACACGATCTAAAAAGGTCGCCGGTCGATGAAGTAATAACGGCACCTTTCCTTGACCCTCTTTTCTTTTTAACTCTTCATACAACTGTTGTAATCCTTGCATTTCAGCTTGTATTTCTTCAATTGCTCCTTTTTCAGAAGCAGAACGGAAAATGTACCCCCCCGTTCCCTCTATTTCAATTTGGAGTAACTGTTGTCTTCTTTTATTATTTTTTATTTTTCGAGAAACAGCGCGCATCTCATCAAACGGCATATAAACGACATATTTCCCGGTAAATTCTATATTCGCTGTCAATTTAGGCCCTTTCGTATCAATTGCCTCTTTCACAACTTGTACGAGTATCGCTTGCCCTTCATGTATACGATAAGAAGATGGTACATCATCGTATGAAAGGTAAGCATGTTTTTCTAAACCGATGTTTACAAAAGCTGCATTCATTCCAGCAATTGTTCTTACGACACGTCCAACATAAATATGCCCAACAATCTCTTGCTCTTCATTACGTTTCCATAAAAACTCAACAATCTTTTTCTTCTCTTCAATTGCAACGCGCTTTTCCGAACCAGCGTAATTCACATATAACGTTTTCAAAATTATTTCCTCACTTTATAATCTTCTTTGCTTTTACAATAATAAAAGGTTAGTGCTATCGTCAACACTAACCGATTAATTCTTCAACTGATGAAGTTGTTCGTTTTTCAGTAAAATATGCATAGAGCAATTCATTTTCATCCAATGTGTAATGCTCTTTATATTTTCCACGGACGATAATAGAATGCTTATATCCTCTACGAAATTTTGTGAAGATCGTATATAAACGATCTTCCGTTTGCACTTCAATAGGTGCAATCTTTTCGATTCCTCTTTTGTTTCCATAATAACGTTCTAATAAAAAACGCATAAATGCATACCGTCTTTGTTTCCACTCTTGATATAATGACACTGCTAAAAATATGAGTAGTACCCACATCATAATATTGTTACTATTCCAAAGTAACTGCCATCCTAATATTACACTAAAAAAAACACATGACAATTGCATCATCTTTTCATGTGCTTGTAAATAAGGGAAACGATATGATAATACATTAAACAATACTTTCCCGCCATCTAACGGCCAAATAGGAAGTAAATTGAATGCTAAAATAATTATATTATTCCACATGAAGAAATAATATAAATCTGCATTCAGCCAACCAGCTTTGAACAACATATAACCTACCAGCATCATCCAAACATGTTGAATCGGTCCTGCAATTACGACAACAAGTTCCTCTTTCAATGACTTATTACCATGTTCCTCAAGCTCGGCAACGCCACCAAACGGCAAAAGCTGAATTCTTTTTATACGCCAATTATAGTGTGCTGCTGCAAAAGCATGCCCAAGTTCATGAATAAGAACAATACAAAATAACAGTAGTAACTCTTTAAAACGCGCAGTAAAAATACCAATGACAATAATAACCCAAAATAATGGATGCACGGAAATTTTCGTTAAAACGTCCCTATATTTAATCAAATGATATCACCTGGATCGGATCAATAAATTTCTCATTCTTTTTTATCGCGAAATAAAACTTTCCATTTTTATCATTTGTATCATTACTCACCGTTCCAATTTTTTGTTTCTTTGAAACGTAATCATATAATTTCACTGACATATCGTTTAAGTTTGCATACCATGACTCCGTACCATCTGCATGTTGAATTTGAACTGTATTTCCAAGTTCCTCTTTCTTGCCTGCAAAAACAACTAACCCTTCATTTACTGACTCCACTTTTGCATTTGTAGCTGTTTGGACAAATACACCTTGGCCATTTTTTTGAAACCCTTGCATTACCTTTCCAGAAGCAGGAATTGCATAATCTTTTTGCTGAATACTTCCTTCTTTTTTCTCGTTCGGCGAATAGAATACAAGCGGTTTTCCAAATTGCTTTTCGTACCATTTCGCTACAGTAGCAAACTGAAATTCCTCTTTCATCACTTTTTCTGTAACAGCTTTAGCTCCATTGAATGAAGAAGGAGCATTCTTATATAAAATAGCAACCGAAAGAACTAATATTGCTGATAATAAAACTTTGAAGAAAAAGACTTCCTTTCGAAATAAAGGATGCATTTCCTTTTCTCCATCTTCAATAAATACTGCTTCACTATCAAAATTCCCTCCGTTAAAATACTGCTCTTCCTCCATCCTTTCTTGCTCGGCCTTCCTTTTTGCAATCCGCTTTTTAATTTCTTCTACGCGTCTATTCTTCATACTGTCTCCTTTCTTTCGTTAAGCTAATTTCATTAGAAACAGTTGTATACAGTTTGTACATATGTATGAGCTAAGAAAGAAAGATATTCGTGTGAAGAAAAAAGAAAGCACCTCGCATATGTGCGAAGTGCTCTTAACGGATTCCAAAGAAGTTTTTCACCTTTGCAAATACCGATACCTTTTCTTGTTCAAATGCTTGTAATGGTACATTCTCACCTAACAAGCGTCTTGCAATATTACGATAAGCCAACGCTGCTTTTCCGCTTGGTTGCAACGCCACAGGTTCACCTGTATTTGTAGCTCGAATAACTTCATCGTCATCTTCGACAACACCAAGAAGCTCGATTGACAATGTACGTACAATTTCATCAACATCTAACATATCCTGTTCATGAAGCATATGACTACGTACACGGTTAATAACAAGTTTGGGTGGTTCAATATCCTCTTTTTCTAAAAGCCCAATAATACGATCCGCATCGCGCATTGAGGATACTTCTGGAGTCGTAACAACGATTGCTTTATCCGCACCAGCTACCGCATTTTTAAATCCCTGCTCAATCCCCGCAGGACAATCGATTAATATGTAATCATAATCTTGACGTAATACTTGTATTAATTCATCCATTTGTTCAGGTGTTACCGCTGATTTATCACTCGTTTGTGCTGCAGGTAATAAATAAAGATCATCAAAACGTTTGTCTTTAATAAGAGCCTGAGGTAAACGGCAACGCCCTTCAACGACATCAACAAGATCAAATACAATACGATTTTCCAGCCCCATTACTACGTCTAAATTTCGAAGACCGATATCTGTGTCAATTAAGCACACTTTCTTTCCAGATAACGCTAGGGCCGTACCAATGTTCGCAGATGTAGTAGTTTTACCTACTCCGCCTTTTCCAGATGTAATTACTATTGCCTCTCCCACAGCTATACAATTCCCCTTTCTAACTTTGTTAAATTAGGTCTAAGATGAGTGAGAAGTTGCAGGCGATCGACAACAATGTGATTGTTCTCATTAATATACGCACATTCTGCCGCCTCCGCTCCGTCTTCTTTCTCTTCCGGAGCCCGCATTGCCACATCACTAATTCGAAGTTGCATCGGGTTCATAACAGATGCAGCGATTACAGCATCCGAATCCCCATAATACCCAGCATGTGCAATTCCTCTTAATGATCCTACGACAAAAATATTCCCCCCAGCGATAACCGTTCCGCCTGGATTAACATCTCCAATTAACAACAAATTTCCTTTTACATGTAAAACTTGTCCAGAGCGAACAATTTTGGAAATAGGGACAATTTCTGTTTCTTCTTTCCAAGCTATTGCTTCTGCTTTAGTGATAACATCACTTTCAATTGAATCCACAACAAGATTCTTTTTATTACGAATTAACGTACGAATCTCTTCTTGTTGGACTTCTGTTAAATAACGATTTCCTACTTTCACATGCACTTCAATTAAAGAGCGCCCATCACCATCGTAGTAATGTGTAGAAAGTTTTTCGTCTAATTCCATCAATAATTCTGAGAATGAACAACAATCATCTAAATGAAGCGTTATCCCATCTTTTGTCCCTTTTATCGTTACATTTTGTTGCTTTTTTTCTTCCACTAAAGTTCACCCCACCGATTCAATTCGACATAAAATTAGAAAATCCTTTTTTCTTTTTCTTCAATCGCTTTTGAAAGACGCACTATATATCGTCTCAGTGGGAAACAAACTATCAATAAGAAAATAGCATTTAACAATAAAGTAGAAAGGAGACGATCTGTGAAAAAGACATACGCTGGCATATGAGTACGTCCTAATAAAGTTAAGAATCCATACACATAATACTCTAGTGCTACAACGCTAGCTAATATGATAGAAACAACAATAAATAAATTCAATTGTAGTACTTTCATCACACTATATACTAAATAAGCTAAAATCGGATAAGCAAAAATATATATCCCGACAAGTTCTGTGTATACGGTATCAAATAAGAAGCCAAATAATAGTCCGTAATAAATCCCTTGGACCGGACTATAATACACTGTAATAAAACATAAGACGATTATAAAGAAATGCGGTGCTGCTATGCTGTCTTTCCAAAATACATCCGTTGGAACAACAGTAGCAAACATATTTTCAAATAGAAACACAAAAAGGAGCAAAAGAGGAAGAGCTGCTCTTTTTAATATCTTCATCATCTCTTCTTCTCCTCCTATTCTAATGGCGCTGAAGGTGTTGCACGTTTAGCAACCGTAATATGCTCTACGTCATTTAAATCAGCGGCAGGTTTTACATAAGCTGTTTTTGTTAAGCCATATGCATCCGGCTGAACTTCAACGATTTTTCCAATTACAAGACCTTTCGGGAAAATATCACCCAGTCCAGATGTTACAACTAGTTGATCTTTCTCTACCGGTGCATCAGAGCCAATCTTTGTGAAAAGAAGTAATTGCTTTTCTTTGTCATAACCTTCAATCAATCCAAAGATTTTCTCTTGCCCTTGTACAATAGCAGAAACGCGATTTGTTCGGCTCATAGAACTTAGTAATTCTACTGATGATGTAAACTGAGATACACTTTTCACTCTTCCAACTAACCCTTGTGAAGTTACTACAGCCATATCTTTTTTAATTCCTTGCTGTGCCCCTTTATCAATTCCAATTAAATCGTACCATTTATCTGGATTACGAGAAACAACAGTAGCTGGAATTTCAGTATACCCGCTATTTAACTCTTTTTTACCAGTTAGCTCTTGTAACTTCTTGTTATCATCTTCTAATTGTTTTACTTTCCCTGATAGACCTGCATAATTATCTAATTTTGCTTTTAATTCTTTATTCTCTTCATACGTGCGCTTTACATCCTCTACATTTTCGAAGAATCCAGCTACGTATTTCGCTGGCTTTTGGAATACACGTTCTACAACACCGACAGTATCTTTAACAAACTGCTCTGGCCATGTTAAACTGTTCCGTTCTTTCAATGAGATTCCAATCAATGCCACGAGAAGAATAATACTAACCAACAAAACAATTAATCTTTTGTTTAAGAAAAACTGTGGCACGTTCACACCCTCTTAATTTCACTGATTTTTATTTTGCAATATTATCGAGCAGCAGTTTTGAAAAGATCGATATTGTCTAATGCTTTACCTGTTCCAATTGCTACGCAATCTAATGGATCTTCTGCAACAAGAACTGGCATTTTCGTTTCTTCACTAATTACTTTATCTAAATTACGTAGTAATGCCCCGCCACCTGTTAATACGATACCGCGGTCCATAATATCAGCCGCTAATTCAGGTGGAGTTTTTTCTAACGTATTTTTAACTGATTCTACAATCGCATCTACTGTATCTTTTAATGCATCTGCAATTTCTTCTGGCTGAATTAGTACTGTTTTTGGTAAACCACTTACTAAATCACGACCGCGAATTTCCATAGGCTCGATACCTTCTGGCTCGCCTGCAGAACCAATTTCTAATTTTAATGCTTCAGCTGTTCTTTCACCGATCATTAAGTTATAGCTTTTCTTAATGTACTGAATGATTGAATCGTCCATATCATCACCAGCAACACGGACTGACTGGCTTGTTACAATACCACCTAGAGAAATAATTGCAACTTCTGTTGTACCGCCACCGATATCAACAACCATACTACCAGTTGGTTCCCAAACAGGTAAGTTTGCACCAATTGCTGCTGCAAATGGCTCTTCGATAGGATAAGCATCACGAGCACCCGCTTGACGAGTCGCATCGATTACTGCACGTCTTTCTACAGCTGTAATACCAGATGGTACACATACCATTACATACGGCTTACGTGAGAAGAAACCGTTTGATTTTTGAGCTTGTTGAATGTAATATTTCATCATTGTTGCAGTTGTTTCATAATCAGCAATTACACCGTCTTTCATCGGGCGAAGTGCCACAACGTTCCCTGGTGTACGACCAATCATTTGTTTTGCATCGCTACCTACAGCAACGATTTGTTTCGTATCAGTTTGTAACGCAACTACTGAAGGTTCACGTAAAACTACACCTTTTCCTTTTACATATACAAGCGTGTTCGCAGTTCCTAAGTCTATTCCAAGATCGCGAGTAAATCCACCAAATCCAAACATATTATTTATCTTCCTTTCTTGTTTTCACGGACTCATTTTTTCTTACTTTATATTATAAAAACAGTACGTTTTTTATATCTTTATCCTTTTTGTAGATAAATTTCTACAAAAAACTCATAAATCACATTATAAAACAAAATAAGTAAAAAGCATAGTCTTAAATATGACCTTTTTCCTTTAAACTCACGAATTTATGGTCACCTATTATAATATGATCAAGCACTTCAATTCCGATAATCTGGCCGCATTCTACTAAGCGTTTTGTTACTGCAATATCTTCACGGCTCGGCGTGGGATCTCCTGAGGGATGGTTATGAAGACATATGATAGAGGCTGCTGCACGACGGAAGGCTTCTTTAAAAACTTCCCTCGGGTGTACAATTGACGTGTTTAAACTTCCAATAAAGATCGTTTGCCTATGTATAACTTGATTTTTTGTATTTAAATATAAACATATAAAGTTCACGTAAATACGAAAAATTACAAAACAAAAGAGCACAGCGTGTATAAGTAGTGCTACCAACACTCTTATACCGTTCACCTGAGCTGACCAGGTAAACACTTGCTATACTCTCATAAGTTATTGTACATCATGCAGGGTCTATTAAGCAACGTTTACCAAATTATTGGTGACGTTGCTTTTTTGTTTCCTAGAAGGAGACTTATAATATGGAAAAGAAATGCATAGATGTTATAGCAAGTGAAGAATCATTCCGTAACTTATCACCATTTATAGAATTAGAAGAATTGAACAAAACTATACGTACATATAGAGACATTATCCGTATGTCTATTAAGCGTACAGACGTAAAATCTAAACTAATTGCATTACTTGAAATTTTAAAGCGCTACAGCTGCAAATATGTAGGTGTTAGTTTCCTATGTAAAAATTCAATTGCTCACATGATGGAAGTTTCATATAAAACTGTACAACGTTTAATGAAGAAGCTTGTGGATCTAGAGATGATTAAACAGGTGGCAATGAAACGTAAAAAAGATATGCTTCAAACTTCTAACGCTATTATTATTCAACCTATTGCGGAAGAAGTGTCCAACAAGACACAAGGTGAAAGTCCTACAAAGTGTCCTACCATTAAAACAAAACCTGTTTCCTTAAAACAAAATATAGAAGATATAAACAAACGTAATAGTAATGAGAATAGCAATACTCCAGAAGAGAATATGGAACAAACTGACTTTGTTGCTCATTGGGTACCAGAGCGTTTTATTTCTTTAGTTGGCTCTTTTTACAGTGAATCTAAAACAATTCAAGAACTGTGGAAGGTCGTAAGACAGTGTAATAAAATCGTTAACCATACAACAGGTGATAAAGCATTTACTAAAGACCAGGAACTTACTATTGGCTTACAAGCTATCAAAGAATTTGTTATGAAAATTAAAGCGGGAACAAAAATGAACAAGGGTAAATTCGCTTATTTCAACGGAATTGTAAACAACTTAATGGACAAGTTCTACTTTGATAAAGAATTTATGGCCATATAAAAAACACCTAGCTAAATTAACTAGGCGTTTCAATTTTCAAAATATCCATGAATTGAATTTTATGTATTATATTCGGGCCATTACTCACTACAATTCTACCCATTTGTTGTTCAAGTTTAACAATTTTCCCTTGAATGATATCTGGTTCTTTATATTTTCGATACACTGTAAACACTAATTCTATATCATCCTGTACTGCCAATTGTATTAGTTCAGCAGCTTCTTGTTGCTCGAATTCATCCATGTATGGTCTAGGTTCCTTTTTTGAAGTACTCTTCTTCTTTGGTGGTTTCGGAATTGCTGTTGACATGTAATATCACCTCATTAAACGTTTTAAGCGTATTGATAGTTATTTCTTACTTTATCAACTGATAGTATATTGGCTAATTTCAACGTTCTAACTTGTTGTTTTTTCATGCAATAAACCAATATACGATTTTCATATATCTTTCTAACAATAACAGTTCTTTGAGAGAAATCTCCTGAACCGTTTAAATAAATTAATTCAATTGGTATTTTTTGATTAAACGAGCATGTAAGTAAATAATTCATAAGATGACCTCCCAAAAGAACATTTGTTCGTAAATAAATATTAGAACAATAGTTCTGTTTTGTCAATGAATCAGAAACCAACATTTACAGTTATTACGTAAAATTGGTATGATTTACTTATTAAAAAAGGGGGGAGATTTTTGAGTTTAAACATGTATTTAGGGGAAGTACATAACCAAACACAAAGTATGAATGCTGTATGTACCGCTACCATTCAAGGTATGGAACAAGTTATTCAATCGATTGATGCTTTTACAAGTGATACCGTTCTACAAGGGCAAACTTACGATAGTGCAAAAGCGTTTTTTGCAGAAACTTTTCGCCCTTTAGCACAAGGAATCATTTACTTATGTGAAGAATTAATCCGTCAGAACGATGCCTTTCCAAGTCAATTTCAATCACAGGTAGCTTCAACAGATGTTATTGAACAAGAAATATTAGAACAAATTCGAGAAATTGATCGAATGATAGCAAGTACGGAAGCACTCAATCAAGCTATGCCAATCTCGGGCATGGACGCTATGGTAAATCTTTTTGCTGTCATGAGGCGTAAACTGCAAGAAAAATTAGAACACCTATATGAATTTAATCAAACATCTAGCGATAACTATAATACAGCAATTCAATTAGCCGCTAGCATTGCGACGGGTCTTGCTGAAGTCCAAAGTGGGAAAGGTTTCAGTCCAGCAAGTGGCACATTTAGTACACAAGGATTAAATATGGAGTGGGCGAATTCAATTCAATCGATTACAGAAGATAGGAAGCGTCAGGCTGATAATTCAATTGAAGAAGGTGCAATGTGTGGCAAAATCCCACCACAATCAGAACAATCCTTTTGGGATAGAAATAAAAAGGATTTGAACGATGCCTGGACTGGTATTTCCACTGGGGTAGTAGATGGCGTTGTAGACGCATGGGACGGATTTGTTGCTTTGGGAGATAAAGAGACTTGGTTGAATATGCGGGATGCGATTGTAAACTATGAAGAAACACTTCCTGCTGCATGGAATGCTTTATCAGATTCATTCATGAATGAATTTTGGAATGGGGATATGGAAAGTAGAGAACATTATGCAGCTTATGCAGTCACCTCGCTACTCACAGGTTTTATTGGCAGCAAGGGTCTGGATAAATTTGGACAAGTAGGAAAAGTAGCAGCTGTTACAAGTCTTACAAAAGGAAAATCTCTTCTAACAAACTCCTCTGCATACAGAAATGCATTGCATATATTAAATAACTATGAATTCATACCTGGAATTTCTTTCTCATATGCAGGAGTTGGAAGTATCCAACAGTATTTGCAGAAAGCAGCTCCATATACTTATGAAGGTCCAAATGGTCCTAAGACAATAAGATTAAGAAAAGGTGAGTTGGCAGGAGACAAACATCCTGTTACAGGTATTCCATATGATGCAGATGGGTTCCCTATTTTTAAATCTAAGGGTGAGGTAATCCTAAAAGAGGCAGACTTCAAAAAATCTAGAACAACACATTTTAGAAAATGTAGTAAAGCATTATACGAACAAATAATAAAAGACCCTGATTTAGCTTCAAAATTTACGAAAGAAGAAATTCAAATGTTTAAACAAGGTGAAACACCAAAGCATTACACGTGGCATCACCATCAAGATACTGGTAGAATGCAACTTGTAGATTATCAGATACATCACGATACTGGCCATACAGGTGGGTATAGAATTTGGGGAAAAGATAGCGATAAATAAGGAGTGGCAAAAATGAACAATATTACATGGTCCTTTATGAGTAAAACACCAGTTACAGACGAAGAAATCCAAAAGGTAGAACAATATTTTAATATTAAATTACCTAACGATTTTGTTGCGTGCGTGAAGAAATATGACGGGGGATACCCTAACCCAAAAGTATTTGATGTACCAGGACAAGATGAAAATGTATTCAGTGACCTCTTAACTCTTCATATAGAAGATAAATATTCGATTGTCCAAAACTATGAAGGTATAAAAGATAGATTAGTTGATAAAGTATACCCTTTTGCTAGAGACCCGTTTGGTAACCTTCTATGCTTTGATTACCGAAATAATCCCGAAGCTCCAACCGTTGTATTTTGGGACCACGAGGAAGAAGAGATGGAAGAAGCAATTTACCCTGTTTGTTCCTCTTTTACAGAATTGCTTAATAGCTTACGTGCTTTTGAAGACGAAGAAGATGAATAAATTACTAAAAAGAAAAGGCACTCTTAATGAGTGCCCTTCTTCGACTTGAAACCACTTTAATTTTAATAACATCATCTGACTTGAAAAATGTATCAGGAAAATCTGATCCATTGCTATTTTATCATATTTAGTTGTGGTGTTTATTGAGAAATATAAAATCAACCACCACCATCGCCATGTTCCATTAATGTATGAACATGACTGTGATCTTTCTCGGTAGGACTGTATATACCAATTACTAGCGTAAACGCTGCCATAATTCCTAGTACCCTAATCGTTATTTTCTTCATTTTAACGCCCCCTTATCAAAAGATTTTTGTCTTGATTGTGAGCTTGCATAAAAATATTGACTTGCTTTAGTATGTTGCTTTTCTTCATAAAACTTGATTGCTAGCTTTTCCTCATATTCCTGAAGGTACTCATATAATTCTTCTCTTTCAAAATAAGAAATCCCTTTAAGAACAACCTCTTCTAATTCTTCGGCAGAAGCATTGTCATTCAACGCTTTTAAAATTGCGAAATGATGTTGGTATCCCTCAATTTGTAAATCATTACAAATTGCATACCCTTTTTCAATAAGCTCAGTAGCGCTTTCGTATTCTTTTAATTTGTAATGTTCTTTTGCTTTGACATATATAGCCTTATAATGATTTGGCGATTTTTCAACAACTTCCGAAAGATAACGAAGAGCTAACGTAGATAGATTTTGATTAGAATACATCCACCCTAAGTTATGTCGAGCCATAATAATAAATTTCTCTTCCCCGATTTTTTGGAAGCGATCCATTGCAGCTGCAAAGTGCTCTTCAGCTAGCGACCATTCTTTTAGATTTATACAAGATAACCCTAGCATATTATCGCAAAATGCCACGTTCGCTTCATAACCTTCATGTTTTAAAAACATATCTTTTGCTTTCGTTACTTCTTTGATAGCTTGAAGAGCTTGTTGGTTGTCATAGTAGGAATACCCTAATTTATAGTAGAATTCAGCTTTTTCTAGTTCGTCAGGGATATATTGAAGTAAAGATTCTGCTTTATAATAATGATCTTTTGCCAAAATATGATTTCCGATTGCATCAGCATGAATTGCTTTAAAGAAATGATAATAATATGTTAGGAAGTTATCAGTAGGCATATCAAATGATTCAATTGTATCAAAACTATCTTTAGATACACCTAAATTATCTATCAAATAATTGTACCTAAAATCTAATAGGGAATAGTAAAGTAGTAATTTTTGATCTTGTAATGATTCTTTTTCTTCATTTTTTAACTGTTGAATCATGCTATCAATCTGTTCTTTCATACGGTGTGCATTATCAATGTTTCTTGATCTGATTTCTGCATACCACTCATTTAATAGTTGTGTAATCTTCTCGCTCCTAGTAGAAGTAAACATAAAATCCCTCCTCCTTTATATATCTTCATTTAATGATAACAGAAAATTACAAAAAAAGGATTAACATATTTCCGTTTCTATTTTCTGAACAATTAACAGAATATTACATACATTCGGGTGGATAGGTATTATTTACAGAAATATGTTTAAACGGGTATAATCTAACTAATTTAAGGGGGGGACAATCATTGAAGGTTATTCAGTCTATATTTAGGGGCTTCCGTTTAATAAGTAGAGTTATAAATCCGATATTAAAGGCATTATCTAAAAGTAAATTTAAAATTTCATAAAAATAAAAATCCCCTTCTGCATATAATTGCAAAAGGGGATTTTTCAGGTTAATTTACGGATACTTACCATAAATATAAAATAAGAAATGGTGTATTTTTAGATTACCAGTTACCGATACAACAGTCAATATATGAGTACTAGCATTAAAAAATTAACTGATATTTATTTTTTGATAAAACTATTCTTTTGTAAAAAAACATTTAACATGTACATTTATCAGTTAATAATAAGTTCTATCCTTCACTAATACTGGGTATACTATTTATACATCTAGAGAATCACCACATGAGGCACCTTCAACTAGGGAAGGTGCCTTTTTATATTTTAAACATATATGAGATAATTTCTACATACATTAAATTACTCTTTTAGTGTTATACAAAATTTCTTCTCCACAGGAAAGTACTCCAGACCATCACCCTGGAGTACTTTTTTATTTTACAAATTATATACTACGCTGTTTTCATATTACATCATGTTGCTACATACACTGCAATTAACACGTTCCTTTTTTATATAGTAAGCATCCTATGTAATCAGAGCACTCCACAAGAGTACTCTGATTTTTATTGTTCATATTTATTCCTGTCGTTACATATGATACTATTGACAAACCAAATGAGAGATATATCTTTATAATGTTAAAAAAGGAGCGTTCCTCGACATTGGTCACCTCATCCATTTATCGTTTACATGTATCCTGCTTTCATTTTAAAATTCTTTTACAGTCCCTGGAATACTGCTATGAAAAACCGAAAATTACAAATTGGGCCTACTCTTTCTAAACATAGCATCCAGCATGGCTTAGGTACTCATCATCTGGCAACACTAGATAAATTAGAAAAAAATTATATACACTTTACAACCTCAACTACTGATCTTCGGTTAAACCCGGAATATCAAGTTTTATTTCCAGATTTATGTTTTCCTAACTTACAGTAATGTCCTAAAAAAAACATTCATATATATTTATCAGACGCACTTTGAAATCCCAGAGTATCGAATACTTTTATGAGTCGACTGACCAACAATATTCGATTTATCTTTAAAAATTTATTAAAAATAACTTAGATACAAAAAAGCTACATTTTATATAGGATAAAAAATTTTTTTACGCAAAGGAGCTTGATTATTTGTGAATTTCCAAAATGATAACAACTCTAACATTCACAAACCTTGCACTTGTCCATCCCCCACGGCTAACAGTTTAAATGTTGTTCAAACTACCCCATCAATAGTTTCTGTAAATTCCGCGATTCCACTAGATACCGTGGTAAATTCTAATGGTACGGCAATCTCGTTTACACCACCAACAACTGTTTTACTTGAAGGTGGAAGAACCTATTTAGCAATCTATGAAGTGCAAGTTATCATTCAACCAGGAGGTAATTCGGCAGGTATCACTATGTATCTGAATAATAATCCAATCATTGGATCTGGTACTTCTCTGGGATATACTGCAGGATTCACTTCTGTATCAGCACCCGCTATTTTCACTACACCTTCAGGTATAACAAGTACTCTTACTGTTAATGTAGGACCATATTCTAATACATTAAATACGTTGGGCTTGACTCTTGCTGTTGTAGCATTAACATAGTTAAATCTAATACTTTCTAAAATAAATTTCTTTGTCCTTTAACTGCGGTTTGGAGTTAACCTCTTAGAACTCACTATAACTATATATAGAAAAAGATTATTATCTAGATCAATAGTATTGGGTGACTCGGCTGACACAATTGCTGAGTCACCCATTTTTTATAATAAATTAACGCTTTGGTTAAAATTTATTTGTTTTTATTGACAAAATATAAGAACACTTCTTCCATCTCCTTAATGTTCTCTTCAATGTTGCCTTCAGCATTATTTATATAAGCTAAAGCTTCTGTTTGTGGTTCTGTTCCATCTCCATTGGCTACAAGATTGTCATAAGGAACTTCGTATTCATCTATCATCGTTATTATTTCAGGATGTAAATCTTTCGCCTTGCTATTATACTTATCAAACTGTCTTAATTTTTGTTTCAGTTCGTAAGGTATGGTCTTCATTTTTTCACCTACTTTTCTACAAAATTCAAATTTGGTCTTAATATCCGCTAACAAGACGATTAAAGTTTTCCTGATTTTTTTCTTTATACATTCTCACAACGTCATCCCATGTAAAACCTGCAAATTCAATAATTTTATAGAATAAATCCATCATCATTATTAATGGTCTTTTTGCGCCAATAGAGTCTTTGTATTCGGCTTTTCCAATAAGATGATTTGCATTCTTATCCATATGGAAGAACGCTTTATTAAAACCGTTTATTTTAGTTTCTGTAATATAAATTGTTCGAAGTAGATTTTTGATTTTAAAGTCCATAGCAACCGACAACCAAAAATGCAAAATATCAACCATTTCTTCTAAAAATGTATCTTTAGGTTGTTCAAATTTTGCGGACCACATTTTAAAAGAATTTGTTGCATTCCAGGCTTCATTCACTTCATTTTTCAGTGCATAAACCTTGTTATACAGCATGTCATAGCGATCATAATTTTCTTTATGATTCGCTATGATATCCTTATCTAAAACCCTTTGCATTTGGAATAGTTCCGTTAAATCTATAAATCGATTTTTCATGTGATTTCTCTCCTACTCTTGAAATTTATTTATCTGAACGTTTTCTTTTGTTAAACTTATCTACCAATCTAAAAGCGATCATAACTATCAATATACAGAATATTGAAACCACAAATCCCATGATTTAACCAGCCATATCTTCAGCAAAGAATAGAATTTCTAAATTCTCTATCACAACCTCATATATTTGATGCGAGTTCATAATTTGTACAGTCGCTCTATCGGCTATTACGTGTAAAACACGAGATACATACACATCATCAGTTACAACATCACCAGAACGATACTCATTCGGCTTACGTCCCTTTTGAGAAAATACACGTCTTAAACTTTCTTTGTTGATCTCTTCTACTGTTGCATATCTACATTTATTTGCATGATTGTAGTCCCAATCACCATGTATCGCTCCTTCACATCCCCATGTTCCCCATAACTCTACTTTGTTGTTAAATGTATCTTTAATCACTCGTTTCACTTGTGTAATAAGTTTGTTATCCTTCAATTCGCATACAACCCATTGACCAGCAGTTACTTTCTTTTCATCAATTTGTAAATTCATTTCCTATCTCTCCTTAATTAAAGATTTATGAATTCAAACTAATTTGCTATATAAGTTAACTTCCTGTGCTTCATTCGTTCTTCTCTCGATGGAATAACTATCTTGGACCAATAAGATCTTTCTTTTCCCTTTCTTCCACGCTCAGATGCTGACAAAATTGGTGTTGAAATTGCCTCTTCTAAATCCCATTTATATCTCTTCACACGATCATATAAAGTTTTATAACTTATTCCATTCTCCTCAGCACGTTTCACCTGTTCTTCAGTAAAAGTAGGCGCCTTTTGAGGATTCTTCTCTTTCGCTCTTGCTATTATTTCATCCTGAGTAAGTGGTGGGATTGTTATAGCATCAACTAAACTCCATCCTCTTTTTCTCCTAGCGGAAAATGTTTGCCTACTGATTCCATTCTTTAAACTAATATTTTTAATTTTCGTCCATTCTGATGGCTCTTTTTGAGTAGGTATTGTGATTGCTTTTTCTTTATCCCAACATCCTCTTCGCACTCTATAATCTAATGATTTTCGTCTTATTCCATTCTTTTCTGCGATGGCATATTCTTCTGGAGTTATATAATAATCATATGGATTCCACATAAATATCTTCTCCTATTCAATTGTTAGTTCAGTTCCTGAATTTCTTTTAACGATCTATTAGAAACTTCAATACTACGAATCTTAAAACTATAGTTTTTACGATATTTTCCACGGATTTTTAATGCCGCTTCTTCCTTCGTTTCAGCTTCACAAAATTCTAATTTGAATCCTGATTCTGTAACAATATCCACCATGTATGTATCTATAAGTGGCTCATAAATAAAATCATGATCTATTGTGATTTGTTCAGTCATTTAACTCACCTTCTATCGGTGAAAGTGTAATAATCATTTGTTGCTCTAACACGTTTCCTATCACAGCATTCATCCATAGATTAGGATTCATTTTTCTCATTAAAAATTCGATGACTACGATTAACTCTTCGGTAGATAAGTAAACAAATTCACCTAATGGTTCTTGATTGAACTTGCCACCTCGTTTTTCAATCGTTAGAGCTACTTCTTTGTCAATCACGTACCTTTTTGCATTTACTAAATCAAAATAACGTACTTTTTCGCGACCGAATCCTTTTATTAATTCCTTTAGAACATCATGAATGACACGAAAATCTAACACTTTTACTTTCTGTTCAAGCTGCTCTCTACACTGCTTACATAAAGTCCTCTCCAAACCAGAAATATATATTTTACTCATATCAGACTCAGGAAAAGGATTTTCGCATCCGTAACACTCTTCTCCAATTACATCTTCAAATGGATTTAGCATGTGAATCGCTCCTATGATTTATATTTGTTTAGCACTTCTTGCAATTTCTCACGCTCTTCATCAATAGATTGCGAGTTTTGCTTTTCGATTTCTTTTTTAGTTGGCTCAACATCTTCACGTAACCATTCTGGAACAATTTCTTTTCTATTTGAACGACCTGGTCCCGAACCATTCAATCGCTTGTTCTTACTCATTTCAAAGCGTCTATCTAATGCAGCAACATCATCTAATGTTTTTACTTTTTGCTTTTCCCAGCTTTTCAAAATAGCCTTAATATAATTCCATTTTGGTTTATTTTCATCAATGGCTTTGTGAGCAGCATGTTTAATTAACTCGCTACCAAACGAATCACAAAACTCTCCTAATTCCGTAATAGCAATTTCACTTAACGGAATTCCTTCACCTTTTAAAAAGTTATAACTGACATTAAATTCTTCATCGACTAATACATGTGATTTCGATTCTTTATTATCATCATGATAATAATTAGTATTTTGTATATTAGTATTTAATTTATTAGTACTTAGTATATTAGTATTTAGTAGTGTCGGATTTTCCACATGTAGGTTTCCCACAAGTGGTTTTTCCACATGTGGAATTTCCATAAGTGGCTCTTCCTCATGTGGCTTCCCCGTATCTGGTGTTTCATAAATTTCAGTTTCCCAATTTGTTATCTTCTTGCTCTTTTCATCACGAACAGGATAACGCTTTATATATCCTAGCGCTTTTAACTCTTTAAACCCTGAACGTAACGAGTCTTCCCCGTCCTTAGCGTGTTGAGATAACTCACTTATATGAAAAGTCCAATTATCAGGTAATGTAAGTGCATAAGCTAAAATCCCTTTTGCCTTCCAAGACAACCTTTCATCCTTTAAACCGGTATTATTTATGACAGAATAATTGCTGTCTTTTTTCACTCGGATAATTCCCATAAAAGCCACCTCATAAATTCTCAAGAACTATATTTAATGCTATACTTATAAAGTAATATTTTTTCTAATAGGACCCGTTGCAGCGGGTTCTTTTTTATGAATTACGTCGAATACTATCGACAACTTCTTTTCTTCCTCCCACTTCTTCCAAACGATCTGCTACTTCTAAAACCTTTTTTCTTTCTTTAGAAGAATCATTTTTTATTTTTTTGAAGTACATAGCTGATAACTCCTTTGAAATTTCTAAATCTCTGCTATTTTGCTTTTGATATAAATCATGAAGTTCAACATAAGCAATTTTGTCGCCGTTTCTATTGGCTTGCTCCATTTGTTTATATAAAAGTTGTCTGTTCTGTATACATTCCTTACGCTCTTTTTCTAATTCTGATGCCATCATCAAATGTTCTGGAAGAACTCTGTTTTCGGTTCCCATTGTTTAAACGCTCCCTTTCTAAACGATCACTTTCATCAAACTTTCGTTCAATGAAAGTACCGCCTTTATAAACTCCATACGCAAGTATCGCAATCCCTAATCCAAAGATACAGACATTCGTTGTACTTTCTACCGTTATAATGTCCATTAGGCTAAGATAAACACCTTTTTAGATTCCACTTCTTGCGATAATGCTTTATTTAGGTACTCTTTAATGTTATTCATTGCTTCTAATTTCCAAGCCCCACCGTCTGCTTCAAACAAACCACAACGAGCACCTTCACGCATTCTAAACACAAACTTACTTTCTGGTTGTTCTACTTCAACAAACGTTCGATATGGGCTTAATTGCACTGGATTAGGTACTTTCGCATTCCCTCTACTAGCAACTCCTGTTTTCACCGTTACAGCTTGTGATACACCATCATCTCCAATTTCCTTTACATCATTTTCTACGACAGTACCTACTACCTGTAAAACAATGTCTCGATGATTGTTTTGTACAAAACCTGATTGCAATGCAATATTAAATTCTTCTCTGTCATAAAAGCTTCCAAAATTAAAACGTGGAATAGATGCTTGTGCTTGGATATAAGTACTTCTAGCCTTATCCCCATTAACAGCAGTAAAGCAACTCACCGTTGTTGGGTTTACAATATGAATCATTACAGGTTCAGTTGTGTCAAACTCTGATTTCACATAACCTACTAAACCAGATAAACTACGAACAATAATTTCCGCTGGTGTTGGTTCTTGCACAAGATGTAATCGTTGTGTTGAATATGTCTGTTCACCGATTTTGTGTGTTTCAATTGTTCCAATCTCTAATACCTTTTCAATTGCTTCTCTTGTCATAGTCATTTTTTATTTCCCCTTTACTTAATTAGATTTAGTTTTCAAATAATCGATTACTACTGTTTGCTTATCAGCAGCCTGATTTTGTTCTACTTCTTCTACAGGTTGTCCAACATCTGTTTTCACATCACCCTGTAGATCCATATAAAACTGTCCTTGGATTCCAGAAGCTAGCTCTTGACCAACTAGGTTTCCGTTTTGATCCATATCTAATAGAATCTTAGACTCTACCGCTTCTGTTGGTGCTAGTTTCGAAGTGGCTTGAACCTGACAATTCCATACATCGCGTTTTTTATCACCAGCAAACGAAAGTGTTAAAACAATCTTTCTTGCTTTTTTCGGATCAGTATTTAAATCCGCCATATTTTCCATTACACGCTCAAACTCTTGATGAAATCTTTCAGCAAGTGCTCCATCAGCAAATGTATTTAAATCAATCATGACTTCCATTACTTTGCTCACCTAAACCTTTCTTATTAAAATTCAACATCCACTTGAATATCGATGTTCATAGGTAGTTCTTGAGCTACAATAATTGAATTAGGACTCGTTCCTTTTTTAATCAACTTTTGAACTCCTTCTTTTGCGGCATCCTTTGTTTTGTATCCAAAAACATTTGGTGTACTGGATAAACTCGTAACAATTACTAAAATTTGTTGTTGCATGATTGCTCCTCCTACTGAACTTCCGCCATATTTATTTGTGCATTTGTAGCTGTAATTTCTTCTTCTAAAATAATTGGAAGTGAATATTCTTCATTAATGATTTGAATCGCTCTATCTAAATGATGACGTTTAATAGCTTTATAACTACTAATTCCAAACTCTCTATGTAATTGACTATAAATATCGCTATACACTTTTTTTCTAAGGCTAACATCCCTATAAGCATTAGATTCCTTACCACCTAATAGAAGAACACCTAACTTTCTTACAACCTTTGATACTTCATCACATTCGATAGCATATAAAGGAGCGTTTTCTCTTAAATCCTTCACATCTGATTTAATATCTTGAATTTCTTGTTTTTGACCTTCTAAAACATTAAATGTGAGTTTCAGAATACTCATCGGATCTTTAGGAAGTTGTTGCTGATTTTGTATGTGTTGTTTCATTCGTTTAAACTCTTCAATAAACTTAATTTTCATTTGAACAGCTTCTTTTGTGTTGTAACTCATTGCAACCAGCGTGAAAGCTTCTTCTGTTAACTTGTACTTAAGGTATTTTCGCCCACGCTCATTTTCATAATTTGACTCGTGAAAATTTACGAGTGAAAATTCAGGGCCCGCATATTCAATTTGTTTTCTAATATCTTTCAATACATTGTCATGTGTCTTTTCAAACATTTCAGCAATCATTAAACTATCTGTTACTACTTTTCCGTTGTTTTCAAATACTAATGCATGTTCGTTTGCTGCTGTTAATTTAGCCATGCTACGTTCCTCCTAATTAATATACTTTTGGAATTACTTTAGTTGTATTTGTATAACGATGTAATAAATGTAATTCGTTACTTACTTTTTTAAAGATTAACCAATGTTCAGGATTTAAATTGTATGATTCGATATGCATTTTTTCCTTTTTTGTCGGATTTTTACCGTTTTTCATGATTAGTCACCTTCCTTATCTAGTTTTTCTTTACGTTCTTCTTCTAAAATACGAGGGATAGATGTTTTCATGAAAAATTCCACCATTCTTAACTTTGTTTCTTCACTTGGTGGATTATCCAATACAGTTCGTTCCATTAATAGCACCATCCGTCTCCGAAACTTCATGTTTCATGAAGTTTGTCGGTAAAAAAATTTCTTCAATACCTTTGCCTAACTTTTGAGCGATCAAGAACATTTCATTGGCTTTAAATTGAGTAACTCCATGCTCTTTATTAACATATGTTCTTTTATCAGTTCCTATTAAATTAGCCATATCTTGTTGTGTTAACCTATTATACATACGCAATGATACTAGTTTGTCTTGCAAAATAATCCACCTCACTTTCGACAACTTCATATTACATGAAGTTATGACATAATTCAACAATTATTTTCATATTTTATGAAATTTATTATTTATTTTCTTGTTATATGAAATTTCTAGTTTAAAACTTCATGAAATATGATATAATGAAATAAGAAAAGAGGTGTAACTTCATGAAACAAGATGTTTCTAAATATGTTGGTCAACAAATTAAAAACTTTAGGAAACTAAAGAAAATGACACAAAAAGAATTAGGTTTACAAATAGGAAAAAAACATAATACAATTTCATCTTATGAAAATGGCACAAATGAACCCGAACAAGATGTGCTATTCGCAATTGCACAAGCATTAGATATATCAATTAATGATCTGTTTCCGTCTACAAATGAGGTGTATAAGACTAATAATCAAATTATTTCTTTAGTAAATGAATCTGATTACACTTATTTCCCAACTTCAATTTCAGCTGGTTTACCTATACAAGTTGACGGAATGACAGAAATGGATTTGGAAACTATACGTATTCCTGATTCATTAATGGGGAAATGGGCAGGTAGAGAAGATATTTTTATGACTCGTGTTAATGGTGATTCAATGAATAAAGTCATACCTCATTCTTCTTTAATTGCCGTAAAAGAAGTGACATTAGAAGAACTTTATGATAATGACATGGTTGTTTTTAGTAACGGTTGTGATTATTGTGTAAAGCGTTTCTTTAATGACAAGGATAATAAACGTTTAATATTCCGACCAGATTCTTATGATAATTGTTTCTTTGATTACACAGTATCTTACGAAGATGCCACGAATATAAAAATACACGGTAAAGTAGTAATGTACTTCGTTTCATTAGACTAATACAAAAAGTAATTAAATCCTTAGCGCTAGGAATTTAATGGACAGCCCGTACAGCTGTCCTATTTTTTAAAAGGAGAGATAATAGTGACTGTTGGGATTTATATAAGAGTAAGTACAGAGGAACAAGCACGAGATGGTTTTTCTATCTCAGCTCAACGCGAGAAATTAAAAGCATATTGTGTAGCACAAGACTGGGATAATTTTAAGTTTTATGTGGATGAAGGTGTATCAGCAAAGGATACCAATCGACCACAATTAAGTATTTTATTAAATCATATTCAGCAAGGCTTAATCACTACTGTTCTTGTTTATCGTTTAGATCGTTTAACTCGTTCTGTTATGGATTTGTACAAGTTACTTGATACATTTGATAAATATAACTGTGCTTTTAAATCTGCAACAGAGGTGTATGATACTTCTACAGCAATGGGACGAATGTTCATTACAATTGTTGCTGCACTTGCTCAATGGGAACGAGAAAATTTAGGTGAACGTGTACGAATGGGGCAATTAGAAAAAGCTAGACAAGGAGAATATTCAGCAAAAGCTCCTTTTGGATTCAATAAAAATAAACATAACAAACTTGTAATAAATGAGATTGAGAGTAAAGTGGTTTTAGATATGGTAAGAAAAATCGAAGAAGGTTACTCTATCAGACAGCTCGCCATCTATCTAGACAGCTATGTTAAGCCTATAAGGGGCTACAAATGGCATATACGTACCATATTAGATATTCTTTCTAATAACGCCATGTACGGGGCTATAAAGTGGTCTAACGAAATAATTGAAGGTGCACATGAAGGAATCCTTACTAAGGAGCGGTTTATACAATTACAAAAAATATTATCTAGCAGACAAAACATTAAAAAGAGACAAACACATTCAATTTTTATATATCAAATGAAATTAATATGCCCTAATTGTGGGAATCGTTTAAGTAGTGAACGATCCAGATATTACAGAAAAAAAGATGAGCAACATGTGGAGTGTAATCAATATCGATGCCAGTCGTGCGCACTGAATAAACATACAACTAAACCTTTTGCTACTAGTGAAAGAAAGGTAGAATCTGCATTAATGAATTACATTTCAAATTTACAATTTGAACAAGTACCTAAAATAAATAATGAAAATAACGAATTAGAAATACTAAAAAAACAAGTTAAAAAAGTGGAAAAACAAAGAGAAAAATACCAAAAGGCTTGGTCAAACGACTTAATGACAGACGATGAATTTACAGAACGGATGAATGAAACAAAAATAATATTGAATTCTGCTAAAAAAAAGTTACAAACTTTAGAGGTGAATAACCATCAAGAGATAGATGTAGATGTGATAAAAGAAAAAGTGAATAATATCAAAAAGAATTGGTTTCATCTATCTCCTGATGAAAAGAAACAATTTATGAGTATGTTTATAGAGAATATCAAAATTGATAAAAAAGACGGAGTTACAGAAGTATTAGATATAGAATTTTATTAGTGTTTATGTTACATTTACACAAACAAAATGCTCTTGTTGTAAAAAACGCATTTCTTCCATCATGTATTTCGCACAATCTTCTGGACTTCGAATACTATATCTATTTTGATATTCTAAACGTACCATTCTTCTGCCTAGTTCAAAGGCTGCCATAAGTTGCGATGCCTTTGAAATCCCAATACCATGTATACTAATTAGCTCTTCTAATGTTGCATCTTTCAACATACGTAAGCCATCAAATTGATGTAAAATTTTATCTGACAACTTTAAAACTGTTTCTTCTTTAGAACCTGTTCTGAGTAACACTGCGAGAAGCTCTCGATTTGATAAACTTCCAGCACCTTCTAACAATAAACGCTCCCGTGGCTGTTCTTCTCTTACAACATCACGAATACCGTTCATCTCTCCACCCCTTTATTTGTTCTCTCAAAGAAAACCCCATGCAATTTTACGCATGGGTTACATCAATATCAAATTGTTTTAATTCCCGAACGAGACGTGCAATTGGTAAGCCAACTACACTATAGTAGTCCCCTTGAATATTTTGAACGAAAATAGATCCTTTACCTTGAATCCCATAACTACCGGCTTTATCAAAAGGTTCTTTCGACGCGACGTATGTATCAATTTCCTCTTCTGTTAACTCCCAAAATGTAACTTCTGTACGCTCATAAAAAGTAACCGTTTTTTCTTTTGCTATAATTGCAACACCTGTATACACTTCATGTGTTTTCCCTGATAGTAATTGCAACATCTCTTTCGCCTCATCCTCATTAGAAGGCTTACCAAGAATACGCGACTCATATGTAACAATTGTATCTGCACCTAACACAATGTGATCACTATTATTTTCTGCCACCGCTGATGCTTTTTGCAAGGCAAGCGACATTACAATATCAGAAGGCGATGAATATGCACCAATTGTTTCCTCTACTTCACTTACAACGATTTCAAATGGCACACTAGCTAACTCAAGCAATTCCTTCCTCCGAGGTGACCCTGAAGCTAAAATTATTTTTCTCATATTTTCTCCTTCCTTTCTCACATGAAGCAGAACAATTTATATTAATCGTATCAAAGGAATAGTTTGCCCACAAATGAAAGAAATATTAATTTCTCTAACTAAAATAACACTTCTTTATTGCATACGATTATATTCCTGTCATAGAGAAAGCACTTTGCTCTAAATTCAAAAGAAAAGAAAGAAGTACATGTACTTCTTTCTTACTCATTTTATTATCCTATCATTTCACTTTCTACGAAACAATTTTTTCATACGAGAGTAAACCATCAATAATAACTTGATTTAATTTCGCCAAAGATTCCTTATCCATCTTCCCATCTTTTACTGTTTGTACAGCTACCGACGTATACATATACAGTTTCTTTGCTTCTTCTTGTTTCATACTTTTCCCTTCTTTTTCAACCTTTTTCCATTCTTTTTCAATTACTTCTATATCTTTTGCGCTGCTTTTTCCACCAACTTGTACGCTAGAAGCATATTTTGCTAAATGAGTGTATAATGGCTGCACTTTTGTTAAAAATGTTCCTACTTCTTTATCATCTTTCAGCAATGCTTTATCTGTTATATCCCAGTTCTTTTTTAAAACGGAGACACCATCATTTTTATACTTAGTCATTAATTGATTTATAGACTGTTCATCGCTAGCAATACCAACAACTATTGCATACTTATCACCGCTCGGTCTCAAAGCACCAATGCCCCCATTGCCTTTCCATTCTTCAAGAGCTGCCTGTCCCTTTTCTTCAGAAGAATAAAGCCCCCCTTGAACAAAAAATAATTTCATTGGATCCAATGAAGTTCCTGCTTGTGCTTTTTGTTTTTCTTCTTTCGGTGCTGGTGTTTGTTCTGCCGTTCCACCCACCTTTGATTCTCCATTTCCAGTCGGCCTTGAAGCTGTCACTTCACTTCCTCCTGTCGTTCCTTGTCCAGTAAGTAAATGAAGCATCCCCATTCCAAACGCCGTACCGATAATGATTGCAGTTGCAACGATTACAATTAATGTATTACTCCACTTCTTTCGGTATTTTTCCACAGACATTGATTTCGCTTTTTGAAACGGAACAACATTTTTCGGTCGTTCACTTTCTACTACCATCCATTCAAATTCATCTTTCTTTTTTTCCTCATACTTCGCTTCTGTTCCATTCACTTTCACTGAGATCGTTCGTGATTGCTTGTCCATACACTCACACCTCACCTCTTATCGTTGTCCGCATCATATCATATTCATTTCATAAAAAAACGAGATATTTGTCAGAGGAATTCGCCAAATAACCCTATATATTTATCTTATATGTATGCATTTGACTTCATTTGTAGAACAAAAAAACTAGATAGCAAAGACTATCTAGTTTTTCTCGCAAATATATTTTCGTACTTCAGAAATGAAATAAAGAGAACCTGTTATGATAAAAACATCATTTTCTGCTATCATTTCAACTTTTGTATCAATTGCCTCTTTCCAATTTTCAAAAACTAATTTTGATTCTTTCTGTGAATATGATGCAAGCTTATCAGCAGAAATAGCACGATCAAAGGCGAATGTTGTAAAAATAATTTCATCTGCAATGGTTTCTAATTGGCCTACCATGTTATGTAATTGTTTATCACCAAGGGCAGTAAATAACACTATTACATTTTTATCTTTGTAATGCGCTTCTACTGTTTTCACAAGGCTTTCGATACCTTCTGGATTATGAGCACCATCTATAATAATATCTGGATTACTTTGCAGTTTTTCAAAGCGCCCCACCCAATACGCTTCCTGTAATCCAGTTCTTATTTCTTCTTCCTCAATTAAAAATGATAAGTATGTTTTTACATACATGACTGCCATAAGCGCAAGTGCTGCGTTTCCTACTTGGTGGCTGCCTTTCATTGTGATTCGCACATCTTCAAAAGAGGCGAAAGGACAAGTGAAATCGAACTGTTCTCCATCTTCACTAGACTGTTTATGTAATGCTGTAAAATGGTTGCCCATCTCGTATAAGTTTGCATGATTTTCCTTTGCAACATTTTGAATGACTTGCAAAGCTTCTTCATCTTGTACACCAGTAATTACCGGCACGCCAGACTTAATAATCCCCGCCTTTTCATATGCAATTTCTCCTAGTGTATTTCCTAAAATATGCATATGATCGTGACCGATATTCGTAATAATCGTGAGAACAGGGTGTATAACATTGGTAGAATCAAAACGTCCACCAAGCCCTGTTTCAAATAAAACAACATCACAGAAATTGAATTTGCCGAAATAGCAAATCGCCATAACAGTAATAATTTCAAACTCTGTCGCTTCCCCTAAATCCGTTTCATCTAGTTTTTCCACGACTAGTTTTACCAGCTTTACAAGTTCAGTAATCTCTTCGTCTGCAATTGGTGTTCCATTCACACTAATGCGTTCATTAAATGATTCGATGTAAGGAGAGGTAAACGTTCCTACCTTATATTTCGCGCCTTCTAACATGTAACGCATATATGTTAACGTTGAACCTTTTCCATTTGTACCAGCAAGATGAACACATTTTATATGACGCTCTGGATTTCCGAGCTCTTCTAGCATCCAATTCATTCTTTCTAATCCTGGTTTAATACCAAATTTCAATCGGCTATGAATCCACCCTATCGCTTCTTCGTATGTATGTATCACGTATGCTTTTCCCCTTTCAAAAGACAACTTTCATAGTTCTATTATACGCAAAGAAAAGAGACTCACCAATATAGTGAGTCTCTAAAAATATTTTTACTTTTCAAGATCTGCTAGACGTTGACGAACTGCTTCGCGTTTTTCTAGGTAATCTTGCTCTTTCGCACGCTCTCCTTCAATAACCGCTGCAGGAGCTTTCGCTACGAAACCTTGGTTAGAAAGTTTCTTCTGTACACGTTCTACTTCTTTATCGAACTTCTCAAGTTCTTTCTCAAGACGAGCTCTCTCTTCATCAAGATTGATAAGATCAGCTAACGGTAAGAATAACTCTGCACCTGATACGATTGCAGTCATTGCTTTTTCTGGCGCTTGTAAGTCCGTTTGAATTGTTAATTCGCTTGGGTTACAGAAACGCTCAATGTAAGAGCTGTTTTTCGTAAGTTGAGCAAGTACAGCCTCATCTTTTGCTTTAATTTGCATTTGAACTTTTTTGCTCATTGGCGTATTTACTTCTGCACGGATGTTACGAACAGAGCGAATGATATCAACTAGAAGGTGCATTTCTGCCGCAGCCTCCGTATCTTGTAAATCTTCGCGAACTGTTGGCCACGCAGCTACTGTAATAGACTCGCCTTCATGCGGTAAATGTTGCCAAATTTTCTCTGTTACGAATGGCATGAATGGGTGTAATAGACGCATTGTTTGATCTAATACGTAAGCTAAAATAGAACGAGTTGTTTTCTTAGCTGCTTCATCTTCACCGTATAGTGGAAGTTTCGCCATTTCAATATACCAATCACAGAAATCGTCCCAAATGAAGTTGTATAATGAACGACCAGCTTCACCGAACTCATATTTATCCATGTTACGTGTTACGCTTTCGATTGTTTCGTTTAAGCGAGTTAAGATCCACTTATCCGCAACTGATTTTTCACCAGTTAAATCGATTTCTTCATACTTCATATCATCCATGTTCATTAATACGAAACGTGATGCGTTCCAAATTTTATTAATGAAGTTCCAAGTAGATTCTACTTTTTCCATGCTGAAACGTAAATCTTGACCTGGTGCACTTCCTGTTGATAAGAAGAAACGCATTGCATCTGCACCGTACTTCTCGATAACATCCATTGGATCAATACCGTTACCAAGAGATTTACTCATTTTACGACCTTGCTCGTCACGAACTAAACCGTGAATTAATACATCTTTAAATGGACGCTCGCCTGTAAACTCTAAACCTTGGAAAATCATACGAGATACCCAGAAGAAGATGATATCATAACCCGTTACTAGTGCATCTGTTGAATAGTAACGTTTGAAGTCTGCTGAATCTTCATTTGGCCAACCAAGTGTGGAGAATGGCCATAATGCTGAACTGAACCATGTATCAAGTACATCGTTATCTTGATTCCAGTTTTCAATATCTGCTGGTGCTTCTGTACCTACGTATACTTCACCAGTTTCTTTATGGTACCAAGCTGGAATACGGTGTCCCCACCATAATTGACGAGAAATACACCAGTCATGAATATTTTCCATCCAACGTAAATATGTGTTTTCAAAACGCTCTGGTACGAACGTTACTTTTTCTTCTTCTTTTTGTTGAAGCGCTACTGCTTTTTCAGCAAGTGGAGCCATTTTTACGAACCACTGTGTTGATAAATAAGGCTCAACAACCGCACCGCTACGCTCACTATGACCTACTGAATGCATATGTGGCTCGATTTCTACTAATACGCCAGCTTCTTGTAAGTCTTTTACTAATTCTTTACGGCATTCGAAACGATCCATACCGTTATACTTACCAGCTTTTTCGTTCATCGATCCATCTTCGTTCATTACTAAGATGCGTGGTAAGTCATGACGGTTACCTACTTCAAAGTCATTCGGGTCATGAGCTGGCGTAATTTTTACAACGCCCGTTCCGAAATCTTTTTCTACGTACTCATCAGCAATAATCGGAATCTCACGGCCTACGATTGGAAGTGTAACTGTTTTTCCGATTAAATGTTTGTAACGATCGTCTTCCGGATGAACTGCTACTGCTGTATCACCAAGCATCGTTTCTGGACGAGTAGTAGCAAGACGAATGTGACCAGAACCATCTGTTAACGGATAGTTCATATGGTAGAATGCACCTTGAACTTCTTTATGAATTACTTCAATATCAGAAAGAGCTGTACGTGTTGCTGGATCCCAGTTGATGATATATTCACCACGGTAAATTAAGCCTTTTTCGTATAATTGAACGAATACTTTATTAACCGCATCTGATAAACCTTTGTCTAATGTGAAGCGTTCACGAGAATAGTCTAGTCCTAAACCAACTTTCCCCCATTGTTGACGAATGTGAGAAGCGTACTCTTCTTTCCACTCCCAAGCTTTTTCAAGGAATTTTTCACGGCCAAGATCGTAACGTGAAATACCTTCTTCACGAAGTTTTCCTTCTACTTTCGCTTGTGTTGCGATACCAGCATGGTCCATTCCTGGAAGCCATAGTACATCGTATCCTTGCATACGCTTCGTACGAGTTAAAATATCTTGAAGAGTTGTATCCCAAGCATGACCTAAGTGTAACTTACCAGTTACGTTTGGAGGTGGAATTACAATTGTATACGGTTGTTTCTTCTCGTCTCCTGTTGCTTCAAAATATTTGCCTTCAAGCCACCATTGATAAAGGCCTTCTTCAACGGACATATGATCATATTTAGTTGGTAAATTCTTTTCCGTGTTTGACATTATTTTCCCTCCTTAAAATAAAAAATGTCCCTCATCCAAAAAGGACGAGGGACATCGCGGTACCACCTTTATTTACAAACAAATTCATAATTTGCTTATACTCTTAATTTGATAACGGACAAATCCGTCTTTTCCTAATAAGAACTATTCCGTTCAGAAAAGATGCTCCAGGGCTACCTTCTAACATAACTATCTAGAGAATCTCCCAGCTAATGATTCTCCTCTCTGAAGACGTTTCATGTTATACTCTTCCCCTTCAAGGCATTTATATGATTGTTAATTATTATATACAATAGTGTAAAAAACGAAACCTTATTCGTCAAGATAAATTTAAAACTACAGCTTTTGGTGCCAAAAAGAAGATAAGTAGAATCCTCTACTTCTCTTCTTTACCCCGCTATTTGTGGGCAGTAAGACCTCCACCTCAAAACTCAGCTGAAGCAAAGAAGTTAGATGGGAGCCCTGGTGCCCGTAAACGCCCAATTAGTGAAGGCTAATCATCAGCGGGGAATGTTTACTTTATCCGTTCCCTTGCTGGGCAGCTTGTAATTGTGACAGGAAATATTCTATATTGCTAACGAGCCAATGCGATTGTTGCAAACTCTTTACTCCGCGCAGTTCATTTTCCTCGTTACGATTATCTCTTCTTTTCTTATAAGACTGGATTTGCCGAATAAATTGCGATGGATACGTCATATACGCAAACATAAGTAGTTGCTCTTCTTTCGTAAAAGGGAAATTTTTTTGATACATTTGAAACCATTCAAACCGATCACTTCTTGCGATTGGATATGTGTTTAAAGACCGTGAATAAAAACCTACTATATCTTGCACAGGCGTTGCAAACTTCGATTTTTCTAAACTAATAAAATAGCCATTCCGTTCATAGTCAAATAAAAAATGATTCAGTGACACATTACCATGCACAAAAGTAATACGCGTTTTCTCCTTTTCTTTCATCGCATCGTTCCACTCATTTAATTGCTTCGTTGCAAATTCACGCGCTCTCATTACATGATGATAGTACGTACAATATTGCAATTCAAACGGGGACATATACCATTTTGATTCAGATTCTACGAGAAACTCTTCTAACATCTCACCATCATTTTCCCAACGATCGGATATACTTGTATAATGTTTTTCTAAATCTTCTTCCGTATACGTTTCTTCCTTCACAGTTTTTTGATGCAACGTTCCAAGTGTCTGAAACATTTTATGGTATTGATCATTGTCCTCACCGTTTCCTTCTGCACGTTCTAACCAAGGCATTAAATAATAATTATACGTCCCGTCACTTAAAATATAACTTCCATCCGTCGCATGATATATAGGTACATAATTTGAAAAACCTTTCTCCTTCAAATATTGAATATGATGCAGAAAGTTATTCCGCTCTAACTTTCTGCCTTCTATTTTCTTGAGTGCATATGGACCTTGATTCGTATAAATTTTCATTACATTTCCGTGCTCTTCCATATGCTGCGTATCTAATCTATATTGCCTCACGATAGGTTCATAGTGATTTCGCAACTCAATATCCATACGAATAACCCTTTCTATTCAAAACATAGCCTCTAAGAAAGGAAGTGAGTGAAAACACTCACTTCCTTATTTCGCCTTTACCCTTGAAACGGGAATATAAATAATTTGCCCCGTATTTAAAAATATATCTTCTGTTTGATTGACACGGTATAAATTTTGTACAGACGTTTCATAACGGTCTGCAATAGATTCAATTGTATCCCCTTCTTGCACGAAATACATTCTTAACTTTGTAAATTCTTCTTCCGGTTCTTTCGTAAATAATTTTGTTAAATAAAGCGCATTTTCATCTCGCTGTGAGTACTCTTCTTCTTGTTCTTCCTGCTTTTTCGCTTTTTCTTTCTTGAAATCTTTTCGTCCGAACAGTTCAAATTGCGGCGTTGTTTCTTGCCCCTCTTCACGCTCCACAAATTCATGTTCCTCTATCTTCTCTTCTTCTAATTCCTGCTCTTTTCTTTCCTCTAATTGGAACGGTTCAAATGCGTAATCTTCCCACTCATCTGATTCCTTATATGCTGGTTCTTCTACATGCGGCGCCGGTCTATTTTCGTCCTCTTGCGCTGAATCTTCTTCTAACTCGGCATACACCGTTTCTTCCTCTTCAGCTTCATCCTCGTTTCTCTCTTCATCACACAAACCGCTAATAGATATATCCGCTAATAATTGTAAGCAACCATTTTCCTTTAATTCATAATCAAATTCCTCAATTGATACATATAGCTCTTCAATTACTTTCACTCGATTTCTCGGAATTGATATTTCAAGCGGAAAGGAATGAACAAGTTCATTAACCCCATCTTCCCTTGTTTCTACATAATCAATTGACTTTGCTGGCGATAGTTCTCTTAATGAATACGCCGAATCATCTTTTCGTGCAACATACTCTCCCGTTAAATCTAATTGCCCTCTCACGATTACTTCATGATCAAGCTCTTCTATCTCAACGTCTGGATCTAACGAAATTGACAAAAGTTCTTCGACTTCCTGTCCCTTTTGGAACCAAACAGATTCTTTTAATGAAAATCGTAACGAATGATCTGTAGCCACTTCTTTTCCCCCTCCCAAACTATATGTCATTACAGATTTATGTGTGGGAAGCTTACTTTATGAATAAAAAAAATCGCCCCCCTTATCGAGAGCGATTTTTCTCTAATACATTATTTTAATTTTGACATTGCAATTTCAGCTGCTGCAATCGTCGCTTCAATATCTGCATCACTATGTGCTGTCGATAAGAATAAACCTTCGAATTGAGATGGTGGTAAGAATACACCTTGTTCTACCATTTCACGATAGTAAGCCGCAAAGAATTCTAAGTTTGAAGATTTTGCTGCATCGTAATTAATAACGGGTTCATCTGTAAAGAAAATACCAATCATAGAGCCTGCACGGTTAATATGATGCGGAATGCCATGTTTTTCAGCTGCTTTACGTAATCCAGCTTCTAACATTTCAGCTTTACGCTCAAATTCTACATATGATTCTGGCGTTAACTGTACTAACGTTTCATAACCTGCCGCCATTGCAAGTGGATTACCTGATAAAGTACCAGCTTGGTAAATCGGTCCGCTTGGCGCAACTTGGCGCATAATTTCCGCTTTACCACCGTATGCTCCTACCGGTAAACCACCACCGATTACTTTACCTAGGCATGTTAAATCAGGCGTTACGCCATAATAACCTTGGCCACAATTATAAGCTACTCGGAACCCTGTCATTACTTCATCAAAAATAAGCAATGCACCGTTTTGTTCTGTTACTTCACGAAGACCTTCTAAAAATCCAGGCTGCGGAGGAACAACCCCCATATTTCCTGCTACTGGTTCTACAATTACACAAGCAATATCATCACCGAATTGTTCAAACGCGTATTTTACGCTTTCTAAATCGTTATAAGCTACTGTAATCGTATTTTTCGCTACACCTTCTGGTACACCAGGACTATCTGGTAAACCTAAAGTCGCCACACCAGAACCAGCTTTAATTAATAACGAATCACCATGACCGTGGTAACAACCAATAAATTTCAAGATTTTATTACGACCTGTATAACCACGAGCTAAACGTAGTGCACTCATTGTTGCTTCCGTTCCAGAGTTAACCATACGCACAATCTCAATTGATGGCACGCGCTCAATAACAAGTTTTGCTAATTTATTTTCAATTTCTGTTGGTGCACCGAAGCTTGTACCTCTTTCAGCAACAGATTTTAACGCTTCTACAACACGATCATTTGCATGACCATGAATTAAAGGACCCCATGATAATACGTAGTCGATGTATTCATTCCCATCGATATCATATACTTTAGAGCCTTTTCCACGCTCCATAAACAACGGATTCATCCCAACAGACTTAAAGGCACGAACCGGGCTATTTACGCCACCAGGCATTAAGTCTTGCGCCTCTTCAAACGCTGCAATTGACTTATCAAACTTTTTCATTATTTAGCGCCTCCTTCTTGTAACCATCTTGCTGCATCTTTTGCATGATACGTAATAATTAAATCTGCCCCTGCACGTTTCATACTAATTAATTTTTCAAGAACAACTTCTTTTTCATTAATCCAACCATTTTCCGCTGCCGCTTTAATCATCGAATATTCACCACTTACATTATAAGCGACAACTGGTAAATTAAAGTTATTTTTCACATCACGAACGATATCTAAGTAAGAAAGAGCTGGTTTTACGATTAAGAAATCTGCACCTTCCATTACATCTGATTCTGCTTCACGGAATGCTTCCATACGGTTTGACGGATCCATTTGATATGTTTTACGGTCACCAAATTGCGGTGCACCGTGCGCAGCATCACGGAATGGTCCATAAAATGCTGATGAATATTTCACAGCGTACGACATAACTGGCACGTGTCCAAAACCATTTTCGTCTAATGCATGACGAATTGCTGTTACGAAGCCGTCCATCATGTTTGATGGCGCAATAATATCCGCTCCTGCTTTCGCTTGACTTACAGCTGTTTTCGCAAGAACTGCAAGAGACTCGTCATTTAAAATAATCCCATCTTCAATTACACCGCAATGACCATGGCTTGTAAATTGACATAAACATGTATCTGCAACTACTACTAGCTCAGGGAAATCACCTTTAATTTGCTGAATAGCACGTTGTACAATTCCATGATCACAATATGCTGATGATCCAACTTCATCCTTTTCAGCAGGTAAACCAAATACAATAACAGAACGAATACCTAAATCAACAACTTCTTGCATTTCAGCTTGCAATAAATCTAAAGACATTTGATATACGCCCGGCATAGAAGGAACTTCATTACGAACATTTTCACCTTCTAATACAAAAATAGGGTAAATAAAATCTTCCGTATGTAAAAACGTTTCACGCACAAGTGCACGCATGCCCCCGCTTTGTCTTAAACGACGATGACGATTAAATTGTAAAGAGTTCATAGATTTCTATCCCCATTCTTTCATTTTATAGATTCACAAACATATTGTAGTAATGCTTCTACAGTGTACTCTTTCGGCACAATAACAGACGGAAAATAAAGACTTGCCTCTTTTTCCGTAATAGGTCCTATACAAGCAATTGTACATTTTTTTGTCCATTCTCTCCAGTTTGTACCCTCAAGTAAACGAACAAAACTAGTAACAGTTGAAGGGCTCGTAAATGTAATAATGTCTACTTTCCCTAACTTCAATGCTGCTATAAGTTCTTGCTTTTTTTCTATATTCACTTTCGTACCGTATACGATTAGCTCATCTAGAGAAACACCAATTTCCCGAAGTGCAACCGGAATTACCTCTCTTGCTAAATTCCCTTTCGGAAATAAAATACGTTCGTTTCCACTTAATTCTTTTAGAAACTCTTCTGCAAATGCTTCTGCAACAAATGAAGTCGGAACAAAATGAACTTGATAGCCCCTTTTTTCTAACTCTAATTTTGTTTTCACACCTACCGCAGCGATTCTAATGGTTAACGGTAGTTTCTTTTTTAGACTATCTAGAAAAAAAGCTACACCATTTCTGCTCGTAAAAATAACCCAGTCGTATGAATGTAGCTGCTCTTCAATATGTTGAATTTGCCTATGAGACATACCTTCCATACGCAAAAGCGGAATTTCCACTGGAATTCCGCTCTTTTCTTTCACTGCTACACTCATTTGTTTCGCTTGATGCTGGGCACGTGTAATCAATACCGTTTTTCCAGCGAGAGCGTTCATATTTATTGTTGCTCCTTATTTGCAGCAAGAATGAGTTCTTTGGCGCCTTGTTTAATTAAACGGTCCGCGGCCTCTAACCCTACTTCCTCAGGGTTAGTACCCACTACTGTCTCTTTTAATAAAACAGAGCCATCCATAGAGCCGACAAGAGCTGTTAATTCGATTGCATCGTTTTCTGTAAGGGTTGCATATCCAGCAATTGGAACTTGGCATCCACCTTCAAGTTTATGAAGAAATACTCGCTCCGCTGCCACTGTTCTTTCTGTTATCGTATCATTAATATGCGCTAACAACTGCAATAAATCCTTATCATCCTCACGACACTCAATCGCTAATGCACCTTGTCCTACAGCAGGTACACATAACGTATCATCTAAATGTTCTGTAATAACATCATTATCCCAGCCCATTCTTTGTAATCCAGCTGTCGCTAAAATAATCGCATCGTAATCTTCTTCTTTTAATTTACGTAAACGTGTATCGATATTCCCGCGAATCCACTTCACTTGTAAATCTGGTCTCGCAGCGAGTAGCTGTGCACTACGTCTTAAACTACTCGTACCTAAAATAGCACCTTCCGCTAACTCTTTAAACGATGCTCCATTTTTTGAGATAAAAGCATCACGAGGGTCAACACGCTTTGGTGTACAGCCAATCATTAAACCTTCTGGAAGTACGGCCGGCATATCTTTCATACTATGTACAGCCATATCGATTTCTTTCGTAAGTAGCGCATGTTCAATCTCTTTCACAAACAAGCCTTTTCCGCCTACTTTTGAAAGAGTAACATCTAAAATAACATCACCTTTTGTGACAATTTCTTTCACTTCAAATTCATATGGTAGACCTAGGGCTTTTAACTGATCAATAAACCAGTTTGTTTGCGTTAATGCTAGTTTACTCTTTCGTGATCCTACAATAATTTTGCGCATAATTCTCTCTCCTCATTATAAATACCAAAAGTGGAAATTGGACAAACTGCTTAATAGAAAAATGTTTACTAGCATTACGAGAAACGATCCGATATTCCACTGTACAATTTTCTTACCTTGCAACACATCTGCCGCTCGTAAATATAAACCTGTGCAATACACAAATAGAACGACAAAAGATCCGATTACTTTCGTATCATACCAATGGAAATTATCCAATTTTGTATATCCCCATATACATCCTAATAAAATTGCTAGTAAGAAAAATGGAACAGAAAATAAATTTAATCCGTAAGACATAGATTCTAGCTTCGGTAAATTCCCTAACCTTCTTAATCTCGCATTCCATTTTTTCTTTTTTAATAGGCGATATTGCAATAAATACATAATAGAAAAAATGAACGATACAGTAAACGTTGCGTAAGAAATAATTGCCATACCGACATGCACGTATACAAGTTCTGAAACTAATTGTTCCGCAAGTACTGGCGACATCTTTCCGAGCGGTGTAAAAATAGAAAAAGCGCTTACGCCAAATGCTACAACATTTGTAAAAAAGACTAAAAAGTCAATTCTCATAAATCGATTAATAACTAACGACATCGTAATCAATAACCAAACATAAAAATAAATCCCTGATAATAAAGTTAAAATAGGATTCGTTTCTGAATCTGTAGCTCTAAGCAACATAAAAATAGACTGCAGGACCCATACAATCGCAAGTAACCAAAAAGCAAATCGGTTCGCCTTTCGGTTACTTTGGAAATAATCTATAAAATATAAACTAATGCTACAAGCATATAAAATAATTGCAATATGATAAATAATACTGTTATTAAAAAAACTCATCCGATCATCCTTCCAAATTATAAAGATGGAACGGATGGTGTCCACACTCTTTTATGTTCTACTTCTTCCGCACGACTCTCTACTTCTTCCGTTTCTAAATCAAAAATCTTTGCAAATAACGCTAATTTTTCGCTCGCTCCCTCTTCAGCAGCTATTTCTTTCGCTACTAAAATTGGGTCTTTTAATAATTGATTAATAATACTTTTCGTATGCTTACTAATAACTTTTTTCTCACGATCACTAAGGTTTGGTATTTTTCGCTCTAGGCTTACCATCGTTTCACTTTGGATTGCAAGTGCCTTATCACGAAGAGCTGATATTAATGGAACAACACCAAGTGTACTTAACCACGTTTTAAATAGAACAATTTCCTCTTCAATCATAAATTGAATTTTCTCTGCCTCTTTCAAACGCTCAGCACGGTTTGCCTCCACTACTCCTTGTAAATCATCAATATCATACAAGAAAGAACCTTCTAGCTCATCAATCGCTGGATCAATATCACGCGGCACTGCAATGTCAACCATAAATAATGGACGACCAGAGCGCATTTTCTCCACCTTTGTCATCATCTCTTTCGTAATGACATACTCAGATGCACCAGTTGAACTAATTAAAATATCTGCTTCTAATAATGCACATTGTAATTCGCTTAACGATTTTGCATGTCCCATATATTTCTCAGCCATTACTTCTGCTTTCGAAAGCGTCCTATTCATAACTGTTACTTTACGAGCACCACTTCCATATAAGTTTTGTAGTGCAAGTTCGCCCATTTTACCAGCACCAAGAATAAGCACATGACAATCTGTTAACTCGCCAAATATTTTCTTTCCAAGCTCAACAGCAGCATAACTAACAGACATTGCACTTTCCCCGATTGTTGTTTCTGAGTGGGCACGTTTTGCTAATGTAATGACTTGCTTAAACAATTCATTAAAAATTGTGCCTGTTGCTTTAACTTGTTGCGCTTCTAAAAAGCTATCTTTTATTTGACCTAAAATCTGCGTTTCTCCGACTACCATTGAATCTAAACCGCACGTTACGCGGAATAAATGATCTATTGCGCCATCTTGTTCAAAAATAGTTAAATATGGCGCGACTTCTTCTATTTCAAGCTGAAACCAATCAGCTAAAAATTTCTTAATATAATACCGTCCCGTGTGTAATTGATCGACAACAGCATAAATCTCAGTGCGATTACAAGTTGACACAATGACATTCTCTAACACGCTCTTTTGATTTTGTAATGTAGTCATCGCTCGCTCTAGTTCTACTGCCTGAAATGTGAGTTTCTCACGAAATTCTACAGGGGCTGTTCGATAATTTACACTAACAACAAGAATATGCACGCAGCATGTCCCCCTTCACCCGTTTTATCACTTTATCTACTATCATAATACAACTTTCCTCTTATGAATCTGACAATCGTGTGAACAACCGATTATTTTTTAATTATTCTCCGTATGTAATAAAGGAGATTCAGTAACACTAATAAAAAAATTTCTACTTTATAATGATTATAAATTAATAACTCTATTTGTACGTTACCAAAAAAAGCCCTCATAATCAAGTGATGGAAACTATTCCATATAAATTATAACATCATCTTCCCTATCTTCTTTCATCATGAAGGAAAATATGTATGATTGTTCCAAAATGTAACAAAGACTTTCTCAATAAAATGTATTTGACATTGCACTTCTTTTTCGTTATATTAGTTTTACAAAATTAAATTGTGAACAACTTAATTAGAAGGGAGTTATTTATGACAGAAGACTCTTTGCATCTAGATAACCAACTTTGTTTTTCTATTTACGCCTGCTCTAGAGAGGTTACTCGTTTTTATCGACCTTATTTAGAAGAAATGGGTATTACGTATCCCCAGTACATTACTTTACTCGTACTATGGGAGCAAGATGGACTAACAGTAAAAGAAATTGGAGAACGTCTATTTTTAGATTCTGGTACGTTAACACCTATGTTAAAACGTATGGAATCATTAAAACTTGTAAAACGTGTTCGTTCCAAAGAAGACGAGCGAAAAGTTTGTATTGAATTAACAGAACAGGGCAAAGATTTAAAGGAAAAGGCTTGTTCATTACCGACAACGATGGCTACAAACTTAGGAATTACAGAGCAAGAATATCGCTCTTTATTAATTCAACTAAATAAACTGATTGACACAATGAAAACAATTAATGATGGAGGGGAATAAATATGGATAAATTATATACTGCTTCAGTAACAGCAACAGGTGGAAGAAATGGGAAAGTAGTTTCAGATGATGGCATATTAAATCTTGATGTAAAAATGCCGAAAGCACTAGGTGGTGCAGGCGGAGAAGCAACAAATCCAGAACAACTATTTGCAGCTGGTTATGCAGCTTGTTTCGATAGTGCATTACAACTTGTCATTCGTACAAAACGTGTGAAAGTAGAAAGTACAGAAGTAACTGCTCACGTTTCTATCGGAAAAGATACAGATGGTGGTTTCGGCCTATCTGCTGTACTTGATGTACATGTGGCTGGCGTTTCACATAGCGAAGCACAAGAACTTGTAGAAGCGGCTCACGGTGTATGTCCTTACTCGAAAGCAACACGAGGAAATATTGAAGTTACATTAAACGTACGCTAAAAAATTTAGCAAAACAAAAACGCGCGACATTCGTCACGCGTTTTTTGTTTTTGTAAATTTATGAATTGCTTTCCACGCTTCTTCTTTTCCAAGTCCTGTTTCAGAAGAGAATAGAACAATTTCATCGCCAATTTCAACAGCAAGCGTTTCTTTTACAACTTTTAAATGCTTTTGCCATTTCCCTTTCGGAATTTTATCGGCTTTCGTCGCAATAATAATTGTTGGGATTTCATAATGCTTTAAGAAATCATACATCATCACGTCATCACTTGTTGGTTGGTGACGTAAATCAACTACTAATACAGCTGCGTCTAATTGTTCACGCGTTGTAAAGTACGTTTCAATCATTTTCCCCCATGCAGCGCGCTCCGATTTAGATACTTTCGCATATCCATAACCTGGAACGTCAACAAAGTGCATCATCTCATTGATTAAGAAAAAGTTCAGCGTTTGCGTTTTTCCTGGTTTAGAAGAAATACGTACTAACTTTTTACGATTTAAAATTTTATTAATAAAGGAAGACTTCCCCACATTTGAACGACCTGCTAATGCAATTTCTGGTAAATCACTGTCTGGATATTGTTCTGGTTTAACAGCACTAATTACAATATCTGCTTTTGTTACTTTCATTGTTTCACTCCTACTAATGCGTGCTCCAATACTTCATCTAAATGAGATGCAAGCACAAACGTAAGGTTTTCTTTTACGCTCTCTGGAATATCATCTAAATCTTTCTCGTTTTCTGCTGGCAAAATAATTTTTGTTAAGCCTGCGCGGTGAGCACTTAATGTTTTTTCTTTTAAACCACCAATTGGTAATACACGACCACGAAGTGTAATTTCACCTGTCATACCGACTTCTTTACTTACAGGAATACCTGTTAGCGCAGAAATAAGTGCCGTTGCCATCGTAATACCTGCTGACGGTCCGTCTTTTGGAACTGCTCCTTCTGGAACGTGAATATGAATATCATTTTTCTCATGGAAATTCGGATCGATCTGAAGCTCTTCTGCACGAGAACGTATATAACTAAACGCAGCTTGTGCTGATTCTTTCATAACATCCCCAAGTTTCCCTGTTAAAATTAGTTTCCCTTTTCCTGGCGCTACAGAAACTTCAATGGCGAGTGTATCGCCGCCTGCTGCTGTGTAAGCTAGACCTGTTGCCATACCAACTTGGTCTGTTTTTTCAGCTTGCCCATAACGGAATATGTGTTTACCAAGTAAATCAACAATCTTTTTCTCTGTCACAACGATACGTTTACGTTCTGCTGTAACGATAATCTTCGCTACTTTACGGCAAACTTTTGCAATTTGGCGCTCTAGCGTACGAACACCAGCCTCACGTGTATAATAACGAATAATCTCAAGCAGCGCTTCATCACGCACTTGTAAATTACCTTTTCGTAAGCCATGTTCTTTTAATTGTTTCGGCAATAAATGCTCACGAGCAATGTGTACTTTTTCAAGTTCTGTATAGCCAGCAATCGAAATGATTTCCATACGGTCAAGTAATGGACCTGGAATACTTGAAAGTGTATTAGCAGTTGCTACAAACATAACTTTTGATAGATCATATGGTTCTTCAATGTAATGATCACTGAAGTTATGGTTTTGTTCTGGATCTAATACTTCAAGTAATGCCGCTGATGGATCTCCACGGAAATCGTTAGACATTTTATCAATCTCATCTAATAAGAAGACTGGATTAACTGTTTTCGCCTTTTTCATACCTTGAATAATGCGTCCTGGCATTGCTCCAACATATGTACGGCGGTGACCACGAATTTCAGATTCATCACGCACACCACCAAGAGATACACGGACGAAGTTACGATTCAATGATGTTGCAATTGAACGCGCTAACGAAGTTTTGCCGACCCCAGGAGGGCCTACTAAACAAAGGATAGGTCCTTTTAATGAATTCGTTAACTTCTGTACAGCTAAATATTCAAGTACACGCTCTTTCACTTTTTCAAGACCGTAATGATCGTTATTTAAAATCTCTTCCGAATGAGCAAGATCAATTATATCTTCTGTTGCCTCTGTCCACGGAAGCGCTAATAACCAATCAATATAATTGCGAATAACACCACTCTCCGCAGAACTTGCTGGTAACTTTTCATAACGATCTAATTCTTTCAGCGCAGCCTTCATTGTTTCTTCCGGCATTCCTGACTGTTCAATTTTCTCACGAAGTTCTTCTACTTCTCCGCCCTTGCCTTCTTTGTCGCCAAGTTCAGTTTGAATCGCCTTCATTTGCTCACGTAAGAAATATTCTTTTTGCGTGCGCTCCATGGAACGTTTCACTTTTTGCCCAATTTTCTTTTCTAGGCTAAGTAACTCTTGTTCATCTTGAATAATTGAAATAAGTGTTTGTAATCGTTCTTTTACAGATACAATCTCTAGAATCTCTTGTTTCTGCTTCGTTTTAATCGGCAAGTGAGAAGCAATTAGATCAGCTAATCTCCCTGGTTCTTCCACATCAGCTACCGTTGCAAATGTTTCATTTGAAACTTTTTTCGAAACTTTAATATATTGTTCGAAATGCTCCAGTAACGTACGCATAAGAGCTTTCTCTTCTAAATCATTTTCTACTTCTTCAGTTACCGTTTTAATCGACACTTGTACTACATTTTCTTCTTCGATAAACTCTATTACTTCTGCTCTATGTAAACCTTCCACAAGGACACGAAGCGTACCGTTCGGCAATTTTAACATTTGCTTCACTTTCGCCACCGTACCTACACTATATATGTCATCTTCTTTCGGATCATCGATATTCATTTCTTTTTGCATTGCTAAAAAGATGATATTTTCATCCATTGCCGCCTGCTCTAGTGCTTGTATCGATTTATCACGTCCTACATCAAGATGCAAAACCATCGTTGGATATACGAGAACGCCTCTTAATGGTAGGAGGGGCACGATTCTTTCGTTCGTATTCATACTAGACATAGCACCTCCATAATAAATTAAACTCCTGTTCAACTATTTTATATTACAATACACCTAGATGCAATTGCTGAGATTCCGCGCAATTGTAAATAGCTTGTTTTTCTACCTCACGAAAAGAAAAAAGACTCCGATTAAGCATACAAACTTAAACGAAGTCTGGCAAATTTTATTATTGTTTATTTTTACATAGATTGTGCATCAGTTTCGTCTACCTTAGTATGTACATCTAGCTCTCTATGCATATTTTCTTGCATAAACGTTAACTCAAATACTTCTTTTAACTTACGGACAGGAATAATTTCAATTCCCTTGATCGTATACAAAAATGGTTGCATATTTTCAGCAGGAATAATGACTTTCTTAGCTCCCGCTTTTTTCGCAGCTTTTATTTTTGCGTATACGCCACCAATAGGCTTTACTTCTCCGTGTATACTTATTTCCCCTGTCATCGCTACTTCATTATTTACATATGTGCGGTGTACCGCAGAATATACACCTGTTGCCATAGCGATTCCTGCAGAAGGGCCATCAATCGGGATACCACCTGGAAAATTAATATGTATATCATATCCTTCTGGCAACACATCTAAAGAACGAAGTACTGTTAATACATTATCAACAGAGCCTTTCGCCATACTTTTACGACGAATCGATTTCGTTTGACTACCAATACTTTCTTCTTCCACAATTCCGGTAACATTTACCGATCCTTTATCTTTCGCCTTGATTGCTGTTACTTCAATTTCTAATAACGCACCTGTATTTGGTCCGTATACAGCAAGACCATTTACAAGACCAATCCTTGGAATCGGATAAATGCGCTTTTCATATTTCGGTGTAAGCTGACTTGAGTGAACAACCCACTCTATATCTTCATCCTTAATGAAAGAACGTTCTTCATTTATCGCCATACCAGCAGAGATTTGCACGAGATTAATCGCTTCTCGTCCATTCCTTGCATACATCCCGATCATTTCAATACCATTTTCACCTATTTGCATTTCCACTTTTTCCGCGGCATTTTTCGCTACTTTTTGAATTTCTTCCGTATCTAATTCACGGAAAAATACTTCTAAGCAACGTGACCGAATAGCAGGAGGAATTTCCTCTGGCGAACGTGTCGTTGCTCCAACTAAGCGAAAATCTGCCGGTAAGCCTTTTTGGAAAATATCATGTATATATGTTGGGATCATCGTATTTTCTTCACTATAGTACGCACTTTCTAAAAATACTTTTCGATCTTCTAACACCTTTAACATTTTGTTCATTTGAATCGGATGGAGCTCGCCAATCTCATCAATAAACAAAATACCACCATGTGCATCTGTTACAGCACCTTTTTTCGGTTGCGGAATACCTGCTTGCCCCATCGCCCCAGCACCTTGATAAATCGGATCATGCACCGAACCTATTAAAGGGTCTGCGATACCACGTTCATCAAACCGAGCTGTTGTCGCATCAAGTTCAATAAATGTTGCATTCGTACGAAATGGAGATTTAGGATTTCGTTTCGCTTCTTCTAATACAAGACGTGCTGCCGCTGTTTTCCCAACACCTGGCGGGCCATATATGATTACATGTTGCGGATTCGGACCACAAAGAGCCGCTTTTAACGACTTAATTCCGTCCTCTTGCCCTACAATATCTAAAAAGGTTGTAGGACGCACCTTTTCTGCTAGCGGCTCTGTTAAAGAAATCTCACGCATTTTACGAAGCTGTTCTAATTCTTTTTTCGATTCTCGATCAATTGAAACTTTTTGTGTTCGTTGATTTCGAAGTAAATGCCAGAAATACAATCCGACAATTACACCAAAAACAAGTTGAACAACTAAAAATATATTTGTCCAGCTCATTATTTATTTCCTCCCGCAATATTTTATCTCTTAGTATTTCCGCGGAGGAACGTAGCTAAACATAAAGAAAAACAGCAATTATAAAAATTGCTGTTTCCCTTTCGCATTATGCAGATGTTTTTGTATCAAGTACAGTACCGTCTTGTAACACCAATTTTGGCGGCTCATTATCAGCTACTGTTTCTTTTGTAAGAATACACTTCTCGATATCTTTACGAGATGGAAGTTCGAACATTACATCAAGCATTAAGCCTTCAATAATAGAACGAAGTCCACGAGCACCCGTTTTACGTTCAATTGCTTTTTTCGCAATTTCGATTAGTGCACCTTCTTCAAACTCTAACTCAACATCGTCAAGCTCCAATAATTTTTGGAATTGCTTAACAAGTGCATTTTTCGGTTTCGTTAAAATATCAACAAGAGCATCTTCATCAAGTGGCTCTAGGTTCGCAATAACTGGAAGACGACCGATAAACTCTGGAATTAAACCAAATCTTAAAAGATCCTCTGGTAATACGTGAGATAAAACATGCTTCTCATTCACATCAGCATTTTTCTTCTCAGAACCAAATCCAATTACTTTTTCACCAAGGCGACGTTTAATAATCGGCTCAATGCCATCAAACGCTCCACCACAAATGAATAAGATGTTCGTTGTATCAATTTGAATAAACTCTTGGTGCGGATGCTTACGACCACCTTGAGGTGGAACGCTTGCTACAGTACCTTCTAAAATTTTCAGAAGTGCCTGCTGCACACCTTCACCAGATACATCACGTGTAATTGATGGATTTTCGGACTTACGTGCCACTTTATCAATCTCATCAATATAAATAATTCCTTTTTCCGCTTTCTCTACATCATAATCAGCTGCTTGAATTAATTTTAGTAAGATATTTTCTACATCTTCCCCAACATATCCAGCTTCTGTTAAAGATGTTGCGTCCGCGATTGCAAATGGAACATTTAAAATACGCGCTAAAGTTTGTGCCAGTAATGTTTTACCACTACCTGTTGGCCCGATAAGTGCGATATTACTCTTCGCTAATTCTACATCATCAATTTTGCTGTTAGAATTAATGCGTTTGTAATGGTTATATACCGCTACCGCTAGTGCTTTTTTCGCGCTATCTTGCCCGATGACATACTCATCTAAGATTTCACGAATTTCTACCGGTTTCGGTACATCTTTGAATTCTACTTCTTCGTCCTTCGCAAGCTCCTCTTGTACAATTTCAGTACAAAGTTCGATACACTCGTCACAAATGTAAACACCTGGACCTGCCACTAACTTTCGAACTTGCGTTTGTGTTTTACCACAGAAAGAACATTTTAATTGCCCTTTTTCATCATTAAATTTAAACATATTTTCACACCCCTTACAAAGTGCTAACCTCTTGCCTTCGTATGTACACGATAAATGTATCGTATGTAAATACATATTATGTCACTACGTGGCGAGAAATACAAATAATATGACTAGTTATGTACAAATAAAAAATTTTTAAAACTTTTGAAATATGTATATTCGACTTGTAAAGGAACTTTTCCTTCTCCATCGAAAAGTTTTATAAATATATTTCTATATTTATAAAACAAGGCACGATTTTAATCGTGCCTTGTTATTTTATTATGCAGCGTTTTCTACTAAGAAGTCTACAGCTTTACGCACTTTAAGATCTTCAGCTAAAGCGTCTACGCTTCCAAGAGCTTGCTTGATAGCGTCTACTGGCATACCGTACATTTCAGCCATTTTTTCAACTTCTGCAGTTACTTCTTCTTCAGTAACTTCGATGTTTTCAGCTTCAATGATAGCTTCAAGAACAAGATTGATTCTTACACGTTTTTGTGCATCTTCTTTCATTTGCTCTTTTAATTTGTCAGCATCAGTACCTGTGAATTGGTAGTAAAGCTCAAGGTTCATACCTTGTTGGCTTAAACGTTGCTCGAATTCACGAACCATACGATCTAACTCAGTGTTGATCATAGCTTCTGGAATTTCGATTTCAGCGTTAGCAGCAGCTAATTCTACTACTTCGTCACGTACTTTGTGCTCAGCTTCGTGCTTTTTGCCTTCTTCTAAGTTTGTGCGAAGTTTTGCTTTTAATTCATCAAGAGTTGCAACCGCTTCGTCTGCTTCTTTAGCGAACTCGTCGTTTAACTCAGGAAGTTCTTTTGTTTTGATTTCGTGAATTGTTACTTTGAATGTTGCTGGTTTGCCAGCTAATTCAGCAGCATGGTACTCTTCTGGGAATGATACTTCAACGTCTTTAGACTCACCAGATTTAAGACCGATTACTTGCTCTTCGAAACCTGGGATGAATGTACCAGAACCGATTGCTAGAGAGTAGTTTTCGCCTTTTCCGCCTTCAAATGCTTCGCCATCAACGAAACCTTCGAAGTCGATTACAGCTGTATCACCGTTTTCAACAGTTCCTTCTTCTTTAACAACTAGTTCAGCTTGACGTTCTTGTAAAGATTTTAATTCGTTCTCTACATCTTCGTCAGTTACAGTTGTTTCAACTTTTTCTACTGCTAAACCTTTGTACTCACCTAATTTAACTTCAGGTTTCACTGTAACTTTTGCAGTGAAGATAAGGTTAGCATTTTTTTCGAACTTCTCGATGTCGATTTCAGGATGATCAACTGGGAAGATACCAGCTTCTTCAATCGCTTCACCGTATGCTTTTGGTAAAATGATATCTAAAGCATCTTGGTATAAAGATTCAATACCAAAGCGTTGTTCGAATAATGGACGAGGCATTTTTCCTTTACGGAAACCTGGTACGTTAATTGTTTTTACTACTTTTTTGAACGCAGCGTCGATAGAGTTGTTTACTTCTTTAGCATCAACTTCGATTGTTAAAACGCCAACGTTACCTTCTAATTTTTCCCATTTTGTAGACATTTATTCTTTCCCTCCAACTATAATAATGTATGCACATACCTCTATAGATTAAGATCTTCATTATCTCTTTTTTGAAATAACAAATACACAAATAATCCTCTAGCAAAAGCTTTCAGATATAATGTTCCAATCTACTAATTGCCCAGAAGACAACTACGGTATATTTTGTTCGAGAATAATATGAAACATATTAAGTAAGAGAATTACACTTCTCTTCTCTTACAAACAGGCAGTTTTCTGCCTTTTGCAACCCTTACATTATAACATAGAATATGCTCGTTTCAAGAACTGAACGATTCTTTTTCATAATTATACGGGCAAATATCCTTCTCTTTCAACACGTAATAACCATTGATAGGCAATATGAAACTCTTCCAATTCGATATTGTATGCTGCCATAAGCTCTTCTTCATCAATAGCCAATCCGAAACGCTTTCTTCCAATTCTCTCTAAAACAGCTGACCAAATCTCTTCTTTATCCATTAATAGAGCAAATGGGAAAACGCTAATTTGCAATTCTTTCCAATATGTAACCATTGCTTCAAATATATCGGGATAATTTTGCTCTAATCGACTTGATAATTTATGTATAATGTTATTGGATTGCTCCTCATTATGACCTGTAAATGCTGGAATTACCTTAATCGTATTCCCAAACTTTTCTACCTCTATTTCCTCTTCTACCTGACTTTCTATCATTTTATACAAAATAGAAGTTTTCAAATAGGGGTGTTGCTCTTCTTCTATTAAAAATTTCTTTAAAACAGGTAATGCAAGATCTAAGTCTTTTAACGAAAGTCGCTGAATCGCTCTTAGCTTCTGTCCAAAGTTTTCTCCAAAAATTTCATTAGTAAACTCATCCAACTCAAAATTTGAATCGACTAGCGATGCATCTCCCTCATTGAGCATACCTTCTGCAAATAAAGCAAGTTGCGCTAATTTTTCCTTTTGATCAGGCATTATATCTTTCGTTTGTAAAACCTTTTCAACAGTTTCAATAACACCTTCATAATCATTTGTTTGAACTAAAATAGTCACGTACGTTTCAAGAATATCACCAAATAAGACAACTCCTGTTTTAAGCAACTGTTCACATTTGTCTTTCGCTTCTTCCATACGTTTTAATTCGAGTAAACAAATAACTGAAGCTAATTCCGTTTGTTCCGTTTCCGCATTATACTGACGTAATATTTCAAAGCAGCGCAATGCATCTTCGAACTTCCGCTCTTTCAGCGCTAAAAAACCTTCATCAATATAGCGCTCTGATAGTTGTGGAAACAATACGACCGTATTTTCTTTTTTATCCATACGTCCGCCTCTTTTTCTTGATTTTAATTATGTTCAAAGTAAATATATCAAATGCGTAATGAGAACACAACATCCCAAAACTATTTGTTTGAAATATAAAAATATTTAATTTTTACATTCCAATACGAATAAATCTCTACTAAAAATTAAAATTGTACAAATAAAAATCCCCAGCAACAAGCGCAGAGGATTCATCATTAATGGAAAGCTTTTATAATTGTGGGGTATATTACAAGGGTAATAATTTGGAGAACAATAATTGCCATAACAATCATGCTAAAATAGAAGATTGGTTTACTTCGCTTCATTAAAAACATAATAATAAGCATCGTACAAGCAAACAAACTTAAGAAGAACAAACTTGTTGTCGAACTAAGTATACCACTTGGGACAAAGAACAATAACACTACACTACAAGTACCTATAATTCCAAATAACCATTCCATTCATTCACTCATTCCCTTTCCCTCTCATGGCTGTTTTCTCTAAGCAATCAAATGTTTCACAACATCAACTACATACGTTAATTTCTCATATGCTACAAATCCAAAAGCAACCGTTAAGCCCGTTACAACTAATCCTTTCATCATTTCTGCCTCCTCGTTTTATCGTTGTTATCTTCATTATAAAAGATTAGCAATTTGTTACCATCGAACTACCTTACAGTTACCTTACAGAATTGTAAGATTTCAAAAGAGGATAGAAAAACACCTCACATAGCTTGAGGTGCTTTCACGGAATTTCTCTATAATCACTTGCAAAATTAACTTTTTTCTCTTGGTTATTTTTCGGAGAATCTAATCTTAAACTAATAGATTTACTAAATAATTTAGGATCAAAATAATTATTCATTACTTTTCTTAACTTACCTTCAGATATTTTCGTATTACAAGAAAACAAAGGATGAAAATCATGTTAATATATTTTTATACAATTAAGAATTTAATTTACAAGGGGGATTATATATGTTTAAAAAAATGGCCGCAGATGTATTAGGACTAAGCGATGTAGGTTCTGTTATTACACCTAAAGACTATGATAAGGTCGATGCCGATGATTATGTAATGCATGAAGATGGAGAGAAAATTTACTTTCTAATTAAATCGAAATCCGATGAATATTGCTTCACAAACAAAGGGTTAATTCACTTAGACGGTACAAGCGCAACAAGTAAAAAACGTACACTACGCCGCTTTCGTTATAGTAAATATCAAATTAAAAACGTAGCACTCGAAACTGCAGGAACGATTGATTTAGATGTAGAAATTAAGTTTCAAATGGGCGATGAACATTACTCAATTGATGTTCATAAAAAACATATTGAAGAATTAAAAGATTTATATAAGGCTTTACTTAAAATCGAAGAAATTTCATACGACAACGATATTACATTACAATATGCACATAAAAGTTTAGATATGGCATCTAATGCCTTTAGCCGCATTTCAAACGCACAAGTAAATTTAGCAGAGCAATTTAAAGAAATGAACGAGATTGCCTTTAACTGGCTTGTTGATACGAAGAAACAATATAATGTGAAAGATTATGGTTTTGTATTTGAGAAGTTTATTAACAACTAATTTCAAATACACAAAAAACCTTGTTATCAAAAGATAACAAGGTTTTCTTAGCGTCCCAGGAGAGATTCGAACTCCCGCTCCGCCCATTTCCGTACTATTTTATATATTTTGATCGCAGTCTTAATATATCTTCTCCTTCGCGAATGCCTGCCGATCCCTTCCTCACATTTTTTACGACAGTCCAATTCGGGTTAGTTTCATCACCGATGTTCTGTACTGTAAAATTGCCATCACCATATTTTCGGTGGCCTTCTGCCAATTTCTCCGTTAAATCATTCTCATTTGATCTCGCCATCTTTGCGCCATCTCCCTTTTTTATACGACCTTCTTAAACCATCTAACCAATCACAGGTCCAGTCAATTGGAGATTCTCATTTTCCGCTTCTATTAATTGTAACACACTGCCGGGGATAAGTTCCGATAACTGCTGCTCAACCGTACTAGAATGGTAAAGAATTTTATAATATTGCAAGTAAACAATTAAGAGAATCTGGATATGGATTTGAGTTCCATCATAAACCTATTAATTCTTTAAATTAAATAAGATGAATAGGGCGCATAAATGGCGCTCTTTTTATTTAAGAAAAAAAGTACATATGCAACTGCTTAATATCAAAGGAAAGGTCGCAAATATTAAGCATGAACTACACTTATAACCCAAACATCAAATTTTAGACAAACAAAAAACCTTGTTATCTTTTGATAACAAGGTTTTTTTAGCGTCCCAGGAGAGATTCGAACTCCCGACCGTACGCTTAGAAGGCGTATGCTCTATCCGGCTGAGCTACTGGGACATGGAGCGGGTGAAGAGAATCGAACTCTCGACCAGAGCTTGGAAGGCTCTTGTTTTACCACTAAACTACACCCGCATATGTTACTTTCTTTTCTTCGTTAGCGCCGTTGCCCTATCGACAATATTTATTATATGTATAACCACACATAAAGTCAACACCTTTTTTAAAAGAGGATAAATTTTCTTATCCTCTTTTAAAAACTGCCTGTTCAACTAGTTGTCCGTCTAACGTTTCAAAACGAACTTCCATTTGATTTTCATCCATTTCTAATAAAGCAAATGTCTTTTCTACACGCTGACGTGGTAATAAAATACTGCCTGGATTAATAAATAAAACGCCCTCGATTAATTCCGCACCTAATACGTGAGAATGTCCGAAGCATGCAACTTGCGCTCCCACTTCTTCAGCATGGTACGCTAGCGTTTGTAATGTCATTTTTACATTATGTCGATGCCCATGTACAACTAAGAAGCGAATTCCATCTACATCAGTTACAATTTCATCTTGAAAGTTAGCATAATCACAATTTCCTTTTACAACATGGAAACCTTGCAGCTCTTCATGAGCAGGCGTTAGCTCTGAATCACCGCAATGAATCATGATATCTACTTTCCCTTCATACTTCTCTTTTAACTGCTGTAATTCCTTCACAGAGCTATGACTATCGCTTACGATTAAAGCTTTCATCAATCTCTCTCCCTTATTCTCCTAAAAACCATTCAGGGATTTTTTCTTCTAGCTTACGAAGAGCACGTCCGCGGTGACTAATAGCATTTTTTTCATCTGAACTTAATTCCGCCATTGCTTTTTTGTATTCTTCCACATAAAAGATCGGATCGTATCCAAAGCCATTTTCTCCGCGGCGTTGTTCTAAAATAAATCCTTCACATGTCCCGTTTACAATGACAGGCTTTTTATCACCTTCAGGGAAAGCTACTGCTAATGCACAGTAGAAGCGAGCTTTACGCTTATCAAACGGTATTTCATTTAATTCTTGTAAAACTTTATCAATATTCGCTTGATCATCTTTTGGCTCTCCAGCAAAACGAGCTGAATACACGCCTGGTTTCCCGTTTAACGCATCTACAATAAGACCTGAATCATCCGCAATTACAATTGCATTCAACTGTCTACTCAAACTATCCGCTTTTAAGATCGCATTTTCTTCAAATGTTTCACCAGTTTCTTCGACTTCTTCAATATGAGGAAAATCGTGTAATGATTTCACTTCTAAATCAAATCGCTCAAATAACTCAGCAAATTCACGTACTTTCCCCATATTTTTTGTCGCTACAACAACTTGTTTCATACTTTCCACCTCTACTCTATATGAGATACGATGTCACCTAACGCTTCTTTTTGCATATCAATCAGTTGGAAAATGCCTTGTTCTGCTGCATCAAGTAATTCATTTAACTGCGCTCTACTAAACGTCGCTTCTTCTCCAGTTCCTTGCACTTCAACAAACTGACCTTTTCCAGTCATAATTACATTCATATCAACGTCTGCTTTAGAATCTTCTGCATAGTTTAAATCTAAAACAACACCTTGCTCTTCAACAATTCCTACTGACGTTGCTGCTAAATAATCTTTTACTGGAATTTTAGATACTTTTTCTGCTTGTAATAAATTCTCAAACGCTAATACCATCGCTACGTATGCACCTGTAATAGAAGCTGTTCTCGTTCCACCATCTGCTTGGATGACATCACAGTCAATCCAAACTGTTCTCTCGCCAAGCGCTTCTAAATCAACTACCGCACGTAATGCTCGTCCAATTAAGCGCTGGATTTCCATTGTACGCCCTGTTACTTTCCCTTTGCTTGACTCCCTAATCGTACGTTGTTCTGTTGCACGCGGAATCATCGCGTATTCAGCTGTTACCCATCCTTTTCCTTCTCCACGCATAAACGGTGGTACACGCTCTTCAATTGTTGCTGAGCAAATCACCTTTGTATCCCCAACTTCAATTAATACAGATCCCTCTGGATGTTTTAAATAATTCGTATGAATATGTATATGGCGTAATTCTGTTTTCTCTCTACCATCTACTCGCATAAAAATAACCTCCTCTTAATTACTACTCATTAGTATAGCCAAATTTAAATGTATGATATGTATACAATAAAAGAAGGAGAACCCAAAAAGCAATTCTCCTTTCTTACTTAAGTATATCAAATTATTCAAGATTAAAAACTACCTGTATTCACGTTTTCTGGACGATCTACAGGTTTTATTAACTTTCCGCCCTTTTCATCTATAAGATTTGCTTTTCCATTCACTTCAATAGAAATATTTTTCACACCTTTCTTTTCTGTTAAAGATAAAACTAACGACTTCAATACGTAATTTGAGATCATATTTTTATCTGGGTTTACAAATATATTTTCATTAAAGTTTAATGTAAGATTTCCGTCTTGTAATTTCGGATTCGTAATAAGCTTAACGCCTGGATTAAAATCATTCAGGAGCGATTGATGGATCGGACCTTTTACAAGTTCATCTATAATTGCTGCATAGTCATTTTCTTTACCTTCCGCAACGCGGCGTGTGACTGGTACGTAGTATTGCTGTTTATTATTATTTTGCGCCATAAAATACAGTGTGACTGGTTTTGTATTTGTTACATCTGCTACTTGTTCATCATCGAAGTTAATACCATTTGCACGGCTCACTCCTTCACCAAGCGGTGTACCACCAACCGGCATCTTTGCCAATTTCTCACCATTTATTTGGAACTGCACTTGTTTTATCTCTGTAAATTGCGTCAACGTCCAAGCTATAGATTCAACGATTTGACGCTCTTCTTCTTTCGCATAGTTTTTCATTTCTTTAGAGAAATCAATAACTGCCGTTCCGTCCTTTTTCAAATCTAAAGTCATCGTTGTATTCGCCGGAATGACTGCACGAAACCCATTCGGTAATAAATTCGTTACCGGTCCATCTTTCACAAGGTATTCTAACGTTTGCTTCACAGTCTCATTTGCTTTCGGAGTAGGTATAGCTAACGTTTGTGGTACAACATAACCATTTTTATCAACAAGGTATAGTTCTCTGTTTACCATTTGCCCTTGCTTATCTTTTTTAGCTACTTCTTTCTTCCCACCCTCTGTATACGTAACTTGTTTTGGCGGATCAATTTGTTCAGTTGCTTTCTCTTGATTTATAAAGCCACACCCTGTTAGTAAAACAGCGCTCACAGTAGCACCAACAACCCATTTAAAAGTGGATTTAGGCATGCCATTCCCCCCTAAAATCTAAGTTTGTACTATTATGTATACGAGCTGTTTCACGTTTTAGAACAAGCTGCGCCTCTTATAAATTGAAACTTTAATCAGTAGGGGTCTTACTCCCCAGCAAATAGCAAGATAAAACAAAAACTCCTGATTTCTCAGGAGCTCACTTATATAAATTCTACTATTATTCTTTTTCTAAATGAATATGCTTCACATTTTCAATCGGTTGACCGAACCATTTTGATGCAATTTCTTTAAACAAGCCTATTTTTCCTGTTGTTAAGAAGAGATGATCGCTTTGTTCTTCTCCTTCATTCAACATTTTACTATGATATAAGATTGTACTTACTTCACGTGCTGTTTCATCACCAGAACTAATTAGTTGCACTTTATCTCCCATTACTTTTTTAATAACAGGTCCTAAAATCGGATAATGTGTACACCCTAATATAAGTGTATCAATATCGGTACTTTTCAGTGGTTGCAGCGTTTCTCTTACAACTTCATACGCCATTTCACTTTCGAAATTCCCACTCTCTACAAGTTCAACGAAAGGTGGACAAGCTAAACTTTCTACCATAACACGGTTATTAATAGACTTTAACGCCTCTTCGTATGCACCACTTTTCACCGTTCCAATCGTTCCAATAATCCCAACGTGATACGTGTTTGTCACTTTTAAAGCTGTACGTGATCCTGGGTGAATAACTCCTACTACTGGAATTGGTAATTGTTTTTGCATCTCTTCTAATACAACTGCAGTTGCTGTATTACACGCAATAACTAACATTTTAATATTTAAGTCTAGTAAATGCTCTGTCATTTCCCACGTAAATTGACGTACTTCTTCTCGAGAACGTGGACCATAAGGACAACGTGCTGTATCTCCTAAATATATGATACGCTCTTTCGGCAACTGACGAATTAATTCCTTCGCTACTGTTAAACCGCCAACTCCTGAATCGATAACACCGATTGCTCTATTCAACTTCATCACCCGTTTTCTCATTCATCATCTTTTATGTTTATCATTATATTTTACACACTTTAAGTTCGCTCACTTCAAATGCTTCTGTATGAAAATTTTCATTTTCCCATGTATAGACTAGGACCTTTTTTATTTTGCTCCTTTTTTTCGTAATTTGCAAGATAGAAAAAAAACCGACCTTCTATAAGAAAGTCGGTTTCTTCTATATAAAGTGCATATTCATTGCTCCATCTTTTTTTGAAAAGAAGACATTCCCATCAATAAGAAGAAATGAGCAGCAATTAAAATGACGATCAAAATAAAATTTAATCGATAACTATTTGTAGATTCCATAATTTTGCTCGCTACAGCTGGTCCAAATGCCATACCGAAAAAGTTAATTAAATTATATAAACCAAGACCGACTCCAACTTTAGCTGGATTTAATGTTTTCGGGATAAATGTGTTTAATGATACTTGAATTGCCGAATAACTCATAAATGTTAAAATAACCGCAAATAAAATAAAGAGTAAGTTCCCGTCCGGAATAATCCCTAAAATTAAAAAGCCAATGATCATAACTACAGAAGCTACATACATCATCTTCACATTCCCAAACGAAGGAATAATCTTTCCGGTAATAAAACTAGATACAATACCAAAGAGAGATGCAATAAACAATACAATTCCAATAACGAATGGAGACAATCCATGTCCTCTTCCTAACAGTAATGGTAATAATAATAAACTAGCACATAACGCCACATTAATGATAAATCCGACCGCTATTAAACGAAGTAATGGTTTATTTGTAAATAACTCAATATCAATAAACGGCGACTCCGTTCTCTTCATATGAGCCTTAAATAAAAATAGAAAAACAACAGATAACACAAAAAGCCAACTATTAATATTAACTCCTAATAAAATGGTCGTAATCAATACAAATAATAAAACTGCTCCAATGAAATCAAAGCGAAACACTTCATCTGTATGTCGCGCCTCTTCTGGCATAAATTTTACGAGTAAGAAAATACCAATCATTGAAATAACCATAAATAAAAATAAATACGGCCACCCTAACGTATTTGTAATTGCCCCACCTACTAAAGGTCCAATACCAACCGCTAATGCAATAGAAGAACTAATCATTGCTAACGCACCTGGTTTTTTAGCTGGAGCAACTAATTTCGCCACCGCAATCATACTAAGCGCAATAAACGCTGCTCCGCCGCTCGCCTGCACTAACCTTGCGAAAATGATAATTTCATAAGATTGCTTCACAAATCCAACAATAGAACCAGCTACAAATATGATAATAGAAATAATTAATAGTCTTTTTACACTGTAACGATCAGCCAGCTTTCCATATATTATCGAACCAATACCGACAACTAAGGAATACCCTACTACAACCCAGCTTACTTTCGATTGACTAATTGATAAATCATTGGCAATATCCTCTAGCGCTACATTAAATAACACAGCGTTCATCGGTCCTAACAAAACAATAAAACATAATGTAAAAACAAACCATTTCGAATGGTTTCTTATATCTTTCCCCATGTGTAACACTCTCCTGATTGCAATTTTAAAACTATCAAACTATAGATAAAAAAATGAACTTATTTAAATGTTGTATCACCACTAAACAACTTCATTAAATGTGTAAAAGTTGCTAATTTATCGCGCGATAAATTGAATTCGAAACGAAACACGTATGTTGTTCGATATTCATGGAACTATCATAGTTTCAGCATTACAGTTTGTCAACGGAAAATATACAAAGTAAACTAATTAAGTCTTTTTAGTTTACTTTGTTCAAAAGTTATTATACACTAATTTCGAAGCCGATATAAGGAGGACTGGCATGATTATTCAAATTTACATTTTTTAACTTAATAAAATGAAACGCATACTGAACTTTTATATAGAAGAGACATTATAGGAGGATTATGATGAAGAGAAAAATGTTAGTTGTATTAACAAGCGTAGAAAAATACCCAAATTTAAATAGGGCTACCGGACTTTGGCTTGGTGAAGCTGTACATTTCGTAAAAAAAGTTGAAGAAGCGGGTTACGAAGTTGATTACGTCAGTCCACAAGGCGGTTATACACCAATTGATCCACATAGTTTAGCAATGGCGGAGAGTATCGATTGGGAATGGTATCAAAAGAAAGAGTTTATGAATCGCCTCGGTTCTACAATGAAACCAAGTGAAGTGAATCCAGAAGACTACGCTGTTATTTATTACGCAGGTGGCCACGGGGTTATTTGGGACTTCCCAGAAAATAAAGAACTTCAAAATATTAGCCGCAATATTTATGAAAACGGCGGAATTGTTTCTTCGGTTTGTCATGGAGCTGCTGGTTTATTTCATATTACATTAAGCAATGGGGATCGTTTAATTAGCGGTAAGAAGGTAACAGGCTTTTCAAATGAAGAAGAAAAATTAGCTGAATTAGATCAATTCGTTCCATTTTTAACAGAAGATGAACTCATTAAAAATGGAGGACTTTACGAAAAAGCCGCGCAACCGTGGGAAGCTTATGCTCTAGAAGATAATCGTGTTATCACTGGTCAAAACCCAGCTTCAGGTGGTCTAGTAGCCGAATTAGTATTAAAACAGTTGCAAAAATAATATGTACTAAAAAAGCAGATTCTCCTCTATTAAGGGAGATCTGCTTTTTTACGAAATCATTTGCAAAATAGCAATAACTTCTTTTTCAATTTCAGAATCATCAATTGCTTCTATATACTCTGGTTTAAAAAGTTGATACTTCTTTAATTGATAAAAATCAAGTATCGCTTTCTTTAACGTAATATCGTACTGAATACAAAAAGAATGATCTATAATACGTCTTAACATCACATCATCTTGTACCATAAATAATTGTGCATTCATTTTATTAAAATAACCTTGTTCCATACCCGCTTCAAAAAACATTTGCAAATTATGGTTACGATTTTGTTGGGCAGCGACTAATTGATCCGACAAATGCGGATATGCTTCTTTCAAATCTTGCAAAAAAACATCCGAAATATATGTCACACATTTTAAAGAATGGATAAACGTCTTTTGGAAACGTTCTGTAAATGACATACTTTCATCTTGATTATCCGCATCACCTTCGAGTAGATAGTTCATGAAATCCTCTACTACCGCCTCAATAATTTCATCTTTCGAAGAAAAACGTTTATATAAAGTAGCTTTACTAATATCCATATATTTCGCAATTTCATCTATTTTCAATTGGCTAAAACTTGTCTTTCTAATAATGGGCTTTATTTTATTAATATAAGTATTTGCACATGCGACTTTTCTCATTTAAAAGAGCCTCCCCTTTTGTCCATACAAAATAGTATAGCAAATTCACGAATGATTATAAATGAAGTTATTATACTCACTATGCCTTTTTAGTTTATTACATTTTCATATACTATACATAAAAAACTATAATCAATTATTACCAACTGGACGGTTACAAACCAATTTCGAGGCGGGAATTTTAGAATACAGTGAAACTTTAATCAGTGGGGGGCTTTCATCCCCACTGATTATTAGCCCTCACCAATCGGGGGCCTACTGCCCGGCAAATAGAGGGATAAAAATACCCATTACCTTTATTAGTAGCGGGTACTTTTTCTATAATTTATTTACAGCCCTTTTTATAGCCTTACCTATTTCCACGCTAGACTGTGGATTTTGTCCTGTAATTAAATGACCATCTACTACTACATGCGGCGTAAAATTGGGGGCTACATAAAACAAAGCTCCTTCTTCTTTCAACTTACTTTCTAGCAAAAACGGAACGCGCTTTTCTAAATGTACAGCTCTTTCTTCATCGTTTGTATAACCTGTTATACGCTTACCCGCAACAAAAAACGAGCCATCCTTATTTTTCACACCGACTAAAGAGCTTACTCCGTGACAAACAGCCGCTACAATCCGGTTATTGTTATACATATTCTCAATCAAATTTGCTACATATGGATTACCTGGAAAATCTACAATCGCCCCGTGCCCACCACCAAATAAAACCGCATCATAATCCGAAAAATGAACATTTGAAATCGGCCTCGTATTTTGCAATAAAGAAGCTACATGCTTGAATTCGCGAGGTATACCATTCGGAATAGACACTCTATCTATAGGTACTCTCCCGCCTTTTATTGACACAATATCAACATCAAACTTAGCCTTTTTTAATACATGATAAGGAGCTGCGAGCTCTTCAAGCCACAAACCAGTCGGGTGTCCATTCATATCATGAGCACTTGTTGAAACTAACAGTATCCTTTTCAACATATCCCCTCCTTATTACCTATTTATGTATGAAACGTTTTTATCATTCATATAGCAAGTGAAGCAAACAAAAAAATAGCCGACTTTTATATAAAAGTCGGCTGCTTTCTTATAATTCGAGCTCTCCCATACGAAGAAGCTCCACAACTGCTTGTGAACGTCCTTTAACCCCTAGCTTTTGCATTGCGTTTGAGATGTGGTTGCGAACTGTCTTTTCACTTATAAAAAGTTCACCTGCAATTTCCTTCGTTGTTTTATCTTGAACCAGCAATTCAAATACTTCTCTCTCTCTCTTTGTGAGTAAAGGTTTAGATTGATACGCTTTTTCCTTCAACTGGTATAACCCTCCTTGCTTAAGCCAGAGCTGTGTATGTGTAAGTTGGGTGTTTATTTAGTCAAGATATTGTATGAACGAAATGTGCAGGTGGTGAATGAAAATGGGCTTTATTTCCTATGTTATTTTAGACTTTTATACAGTGCGTACACTCTTTTTATCCACTTACTTTCCAACGCGCCATATTTGTTCTAGCAATATACTTACAACCGTACCTACAAATAAGCCATTACCGAATATATATTGCATAACAGACGGCAAGGATTGGAGTGCTCCAGACGGTAAAAACATAACGCCGCTGCCAAATAATACTGCAACGCCTAAAATCGTTACATTCCTTTCACTCATCGGCACTTGTTTTATATTATTAAATCCAATTCCAATTAACTGTACGAACGAAGCCATTAAAACAGCCGATGCGACAGCTGATGGTAAAGATGCTAAGTAACGAATAATACTTGGAAAAAGAGACATTACGACTAGTAACGCACATGCCATTAAGAACGATCGGATATATTTTTGTTTTGTTAAACGTATAAATCCTGCCGTTGCTGGTAACGGAACGACACCTACAGTTGAAAATACAGAAGAGATGATATGCGAAATCCCCCCAACCCATGTTCCATCTTTCAACTGTTTTTGTTCAATAGTCGCTTTATGAATAGTTGCTTGATTAATTGCTATAATAGCTGCCACCGTATTCGAAACTAAAATACATACCATAACAAAACTTGATACAGCCATACCTGTATTCCATTTTGGAAGTCCCCAAGCAAATATATGTGGAAGTTGCACAAAATGAGTTACTTGAGATGGGATTGTCACTTTTCCTGCAATGAGAAAAATAATCCACCCACTAATTAATCCTATTAAAACTGCATAACTTTTGACAAAGCCTTTTCCAAAATTAGATAGTATAATAACGAACAGAAATATACTAAACGCGATCATTGCTGTAAATCCGTCGATTTGAGAAATAGTAGCTGTAATTCCTAACATTCCTTTTAAAAATACACCACTTAATTGTAAACATAATAAAAGTAAAAACGTCCCTGTCACAAGCGGCGTAAATAAAAATAAAATACGTAACTACTCAGCCACCTTTCGGTGTCTTTTTTAAATTTTACTAGTTTCATATGCCTCCCATTTGTAAATACTGAGTATATCAAACAGGGGAGGTGAATCTTATGGTCGATCGAAAAATTATTTTAGATACATATAAAAAAGGACCTGAAGCTGTTATTTCTTTATTTGAAGAAACATTTTCTAAGTTAGAAAAACGTATACAAGAACTAGAAAATGCTTCAAAAAAAAACTCCAAAAATAGTCATAAGCCACCTTCTACAGATGGTTTGGGTAAGCCCGTTACAAAAAGTTTGCGCAAACCGTCTCATCGTCAAACGGGTGGCCAGTTGGGCCACAAGGGACATACTCTTGGTTTGACAGCGACTCCAGATCATACGATTACACATTCTCCTACATATTGTACTTGTTGTCATACTTCCTTGAACCACGAGCCTGTAAAAGGGTATCGCATTCGCCAAGTGTATGACTTACCACCTATTCAGATCGAAGTGACAGAACATAAAGTAGAACAGAAAGAATGCCCACATTGCCATTCTATCCAAGAAGCCCAATTTCCTTCGACAGTATCTCGTCCTGTTCAATATGGTCCAAATATAAAAAGACTGATTCCCTATTTAACGCATTATCAATGCATTTCTTTGAAGCGAACAAAAGAATTCTTTCAGGATTGTTTTGGACATTCTATAAGCGAAGGAACCCTGGTAAATCATACACAGGCTTTCGCTTCTCAATTGCAGCCATTCATAAAAGAAGTAAAGGAAAAGATTCTGCAGTCTCCTGTTGTCCATTTTGATGAAACTGGTATGCGTGTAGAAAACAAAACACAATGGTTACATACTGCCAGTACACCGGAGGTGACATTGCAACATATTCATCAAAAACGTGGAAAAGAAGCAATGGATGCTGGAGAAATCTTGCCATCTTTTTCTGGAATTGCGATGCATGATGGTTGGAAATCGTATGATGCGTATACAGATTGTCGTCACGTTTTATGTAATGCCCATCTCTTACGAGATTTACAAGGAATTATAGATAGTACTGGAGAACAATGGGCACAACAGATGCAGAAATTTCTAACGCAAGCGTTGACGATGAAAAAGCAATCCGAAGGTACCATGCCAAAAGCGACGCAAAAGAATCTGTTTATTATGTATCAATCCATATTGAAAGAACAACAGATTCTTTCCACGAAACAAAAGAAGAAAGGAAAGCAGACGCCTTCTCAAAATTTATGGAATCGCTTCGTCAAGTATTCTGACAGAATTCTAGCGTTTTTAGAACATCCAGCCATTCCATTTGATAACAATCAAGCAGAACGGGATATTCGGATGACGAAAGTAAAACAGAAAGTGTCTGGGACTTTCCGAAGTAAGAAAGGCGCAGAATCTTTTTGTCAGATACGAAGCTTTATGAGTACCATGAAAAAACAAAAACAATCGGTCTTACAAGCGATAAACCAAGTCATAGAAACTAGAACGGTTCCTTGGAATAACACGACTTCATAAGAGAATTTCTCTATTTGGCATAGATTCTTTCTCTGATTGGAGTATTTTCTTTTCATGTTTTCGAATCGGAAACATGTATTTGGCCTGTTTTTTTATTTGAAGAAGCTGAGTAGTTACTAAAATACGTCCTATAAAACCAGTTACTCCTAATCCTATTAAAATAATACCGGAGATTATCATTCCTAATTCTAAAATTTGCAGTGTACTATGTAATTGATCTTGTCCGGCCGTTGCATAAGCAAGTACGGTAAATACACCAACCCAAGATCCAGCCGGCCCATCCGCAATTGGTAGTCTATGCCCAAGCCATCCTTGTAAAAAAGAAGATATACCAACTACAAAAAACGTACGCTGCATTAAATAAAATATTTCTTCCGTCGTAAGATGAAATAATCCGCCAACGACAATTGGTAGTGCGATTGAATTTGCTAATAAAAATATAAACCATTGCAAAGTTCCCATAATATGATTTTGGTTATGTTGATTGTCCAATTTTTTCATCCCTTCTAGCTTTCCTATAAAAATATATTGTAAGAATAAAAAAGAAGAGTTCTATACTCACCATTAGAACCCTCCTCAAAATATTTAAACGATTCTTCTACACAAGATTATTTAATTCCACCTCATTTAAACTTCCAACAACAATATTTCCTTTATACACGACTAAACGTTTTTCTGTTTGACGCGCTACTGCTTCAGCAGCGCATGTCGCATTCGTCAAAACAAAGCTCGCTTCATCCCCTACATTCGGCCATACTCGCTTCCCTTCCTTATTTAACGTTTCTTTTCCTCCTGTAATAAAGCGGAGTGCTTTTCCTAAAGACCTTTCGTCACTCCACCCAAAACGCTCTGCTAATCGATTCGCCTTTTGAAGCATATCACCTGTTCCAAACGGTGACCAATGATCTGTAATGCTATCATTGCCTAATGAAACCTTAACACCTTTTTTATCTAATAACGGAATTGGGATTACTTGTTTACCAATTGGCACTGTTGAAGTAATATCAATATTTACATTTGCGAGTCTTTCTGCCACTTCTTCAGCCTCTTTATCAGTAACACCACCAAGTCCAAGTGCATGACTAATCGTTACACGGCCTTGCCATCCTGCTTCTTCTGTTAAACTTGCCAATCTCTTCATCGTAAACGTTCCAAGATTATTCGCATCGTGCAAATGAATATCAACATCCGCATTAAATTCGACTGCGATATCCATAATTGTATGTAATGACTTTTCAATGTCATTATCCACTGTAGCTGGATCTACTCCTCCGACTAGATGGGCACCCATACGCATCGCATCTTTCACGAGTTGCACAGAATTACTGCGCAATAATCCATGTTGCGGAAACGCAACAATTCTACTAGATACTCGATTTTTATATGTTTCTAATGCCGCTAACGTCGCCTCCAAATTACCAAGCCCAATAATTGGATCAACATTACAATGCGTTCTAATATTCGTTGCACCATTTTGCAGTAGTAACTCTAGCATATTTTCCGCTCTATTTTGAGCAGTCGCTAATTGCTTCGGTAAAATTTTTTCTTCTTCATTAAAACGTGTAAAAATACTTTCTGCTGGCATACAAGCTTTCCATGGGCCACTATAATATGTTTTATCAATGTGAATGTGCATCTCTTTGAAAGCTGGCAACATTAATAAGTTCTTAGCATCAAAAGTTACTATATCTTCCTCTTGAACAATCCCTTTTATAATTTTTTTAATTCGACCATCTTCAATAAGTAAACTGCATAATTCTGTTTCTGTTTGTGAAATTCTCTCTTCTTCATATGTATACCCTGATTCAAGCATTACGTTAGTCAACCAATATACTGTCATCTCTATTTCCCCACCCTTTATTAAAAATCACCTCATAACTACAAGTTTAATATCCACTGAAAATTAAGACAATTAATACGATCGCTTCTCACAAAAAAAATGTAATACAACCCCATAGTCTTCTCATAAATTTCCATATAGAATAAAAGTATGCAGTTTGATATAAAAAGGAGGTGATTGGAATATGTCAAAAAAGTTATATAAATCCGAAACTGATAAAATGCTATTTGGTATATGTGGTGGTTTAGGAGAATATTTTGATATTAGCTCTACTCTTATTCGTATCATTTGGGTTATTGCTGTTTTATGTTTTGGGACAGGATTTTTAGTTTATTTCATTTGTTTATTACTTATGCCACGTTCGTACTAATGGCATCATTTCACATACTTAAGAAGAGCAAATCACCTATAGAATCCTATAGGTGATTTTTTCATGAAGAATATTTCATCGTTAAATGTAATACCGCCACTTCTTCTTCTTCATTTTTATAAATATGCTTCTTATTCGCTTCAAATTGAATGGAATCAAACTCATTTAATTCGTATACATCATTCTCCACTTGAATAGACACTTTCCCTTTCATTACCGTTACAAGCTCAATCGCACCTTCATGATGAGCTTCTGGCTCATATATACTATTTGATCGTAAACAAGCACGGTGCATTTCCATCCCTGTTTCTTTCGTATAACGGAACATCGTTTCTAAATGCCACGCTTGTCCTTCATCTACTGCAAATCCTTCTCCACAGCGCGCAACAGCTACAGGTTCTCCAGCAACCATTAATCTGGATAAAGGAATTGATAACCCTTTCGTTATTTTCCAAATGACAGCTAGTGTCGGATTTGTTTCCCCTCTTTCTATCTTTCCTAATGTTAATTTACTAACTCCTGTTTTATGGGCTAATTCTTCTAAACTTAATTTCTGTTCATTTCGAATTTGTCTCAATAACTGTCCAACTTGTTGAATGACTTCTTTCGTTTGCATATCTTCATTTTCTTTCATATATAAAACCACCTCAAAGTATAAAATAGTTTACTTTTAACAATTAAAAGTATATCATACTATACATAATTATTTATTTTCGAAAGGAGTGCTATACTTCATGCGCGCAATTTTATTAGGTCTTTTATCATCGGCCTTTTTTTCTGCAACCTTTATTATTAATAGAGCAATGAATGTATCTGGAACGAGCTGGGCTTGGACAGCTTCCTTCCGTTTTTTATTTGCTCTTCCTATTTTATTCCTTATCGTTTTATTTCGCAAAAACTTTAGGGGATTATGGGAAGAGTTAAAAAAACATCCATTGGCATGGATCGGATGGGGTTCTGTTGCCGGTATTGGTTTTTATTCTTTATTAAGTTTCTCAGCTGTCTTTTCTCCAGCTTGGCTCGTTGCTGGAACTTGGCAAGTTACGATTTTAGCTGGTTTACTACTATCACCACTATTTTTCGTAAAAATAGAAACAAAATCAGGTACGAAACTTGTACGCGGAAAAATTCCACTTCGTAGCTTATATGTTGCATTATTTATTTTACTTGGTGTAATTTGTATGCAAGCAACTGCCGCAGGCCATATTACAATGACTCAGTTCATTTCAGGTTTTTTACCTGTCGTATTAGCCGCTTTCTTATATCCGTTCGGTAACCGAAAAATGATGGAGCTTGTTGGTGGACGCCTTGATACGTTCCAACGTGTATTAGGAATGGCAATTGGAAGTCTTCCTATAACAATCTTGCTTGGTATATACGGATTTTCTACTACTGGCATTCCAACATCCAACCAAATGCTTCAAGGATTTTTGTTAGCATTATGTTCCGGCGTTATTGCAACGATGACATTTTTCTTTGCTACTGACTTAGCAAAAGATAACCTCGCTCTACTTGGAGCCGTTGAAGCAACACAAGCTGGAACGATGGTCTTTACCGTACTTGGAGAAATCATTTTCTTAAATGGTTCACTCCCTGGAGGACTTTCTCTCATCGGAATGATTATTATCATGTTAGGAATGGTTGCAAATAGTATTTTAAACCGTTCTGTTCCAGTCGTTAAACAGAAAAAATCGGCATAAAAAAAGGGTATGGTTCTATAGAGATGAACCATACTCTTTTTTATTGTCCCCCTATTTCGCCTTATCAGAATAGTATTTCATTGGCTGTTTATACTAAAACTTATGTTATAATACGTTTCATGCGCATTAATAGGAGGTAAATTATGTTAAAAAAAGCAATCGCTGAATTTATTGGTACATTTGTACTTGTATTATTCGGAACTGGAGTAGCTGTCACTGGCGGCGGAATTGAAGGAATTGGAACATTAGGAATCGCTATGGCTTTCGGCTTATCTATTGTAGCTATGGCATATAGCATCGGAACAATTTCTGGATGTCACATTAACCCAGCAGTATCAGTAGCTATGTTCATCAACAAACGAATGAACGCTATGGAACTTTGTTATTATGTATTAGCTCAAATTTTAGGTGGTTTATTAGGAACTGCAACGTTAGTAACAATTTTAAAATCTGCTAAAACACCTTTAGATAATTTAGGACAAAATGGTTTCGGAACTCTTGGTTTATCTGGAGCATTTTTAGTTGAGTTCATTTTAACTTTCGTATTTATTTTAGTTATCGTTGCTGTAACAGGTAAAAAAGGAAGTTCTTCTTTAGCTGGACTAGTAATTGGTTTCACATTAGTTTTAATTCACTTATTAGGAATTCCGTTAACTGGAACATCTGTTAACCCAGCTCGTAGTATCGCACCAGCTTTATTTGTTGGTGGAGAAGCACTTTCTCAACTATGGGTATTCATCGTAGCACCAATTCTTGGTGGTATCTTCGCAGCTATCGTAGGTAAATTCATTTTAAATACTGAAAAATAGAATTTTCAATATTTCTGAATAAAAAAATGCGAGCCCTCATTATGAGGAAGCTCGCTTTTTTTATTCTTTCATTTTAGACTTTAAATTTGTAACTAATTGATCTACCGTTACATTTGCAAGTACGTTTTCCATCGCTTCTTGCGCTTGCATTAAAATAATTTCTAATACTGATTGAATATTAGCTCCTACTGGACATTCAATGTTGGGATTTTCATGGAAGGAAAATAGTTGTCCTTCTTCTACAACTTCCACTGCTTTATATACATCAAGTAATGTAATTTCTTCTAAATCTCGAGCAAGTGTCGTACCACCTTTACCAGCTTGTACATCAACAAGTCCTGCTCTCTTCAACATTCCTGTAATGCGACGAATCACAACTGGATTTGTATTCACACTACCGGCAATCCATTCAGAGGTACAGCGAGAGTTTCGATCTATCGCAAGTAATGTCAGCATATGAACACCTACTGTAAAACGACTACTAATCCCCATCTGCACACCCTCCTTTTTATTCATTCTATTAAAAGACGACTCTTATTATTATATACTATTTTTAATTTATACATAAAGAAAAAGCATGATTTCAATAGGAAATCATGCTTTTCTCTCATTATTGACGCTTTATAAATTTCGCTAAATCTTTAAATTTCACTTTATCTGAGTAATTCATTACGCCGTTTACGTAAATGCGGCTTGTAACAGCATTTAATACTGCAATTGTCGCCAATAAGACTGCTAATGTTATCGTAATTTCTAGCATACCTGCTTCACCAGCTACAATACGTGAGAAGGTAACCATCGGTGTAAAAAATGGAACGTAAGAACTTACAACAACGATAGTACTATTCGGATCACTTAATGATTTAATACTAATAAAGAATGCAGCCATAATTAAAATCATTACCGGGAAAGATACAGCTTGTAAATCCTCCGTCTTAGATACGACAGCTCCAGCAGCAGCATACATCATCGCATAAAGTAAATATCCCGTAATGAAATAAACAAGAAACATGCTGATAACTTTTGCATCTAATTTCGTAAAGTCAATTGGAATACCAAATAGTGAGGCACTTTCTAAATCGACCCAACCTAACAAATATGGAATAAGATAACCACACGCCAATACGACAAGTTGCAATAACGCCGTTGAAACAACCGCTAAAATTTTCGCATACATCATCGTAAGAGGCTTCACTTTCGGAAGCATTACTTCCATTACACGTGACGCCTTTTCAGATGCAATATTCATTGCGATTGTATTTCCGAACGCTACAATAAACATATATAAAGCAAATGTAAAGAAATAGGCAATTCCGAAAGAAGATGTACGATCTTTTATCGCTTCTTGCTTTACTTGAATTTCTGTTTGTAATTGCTGTGCAATTTCTGGTGAAACATTATTTTTGGCAATCGTCACCATCGTATATTGTTGCTTTAAATATCCTGCCATAATTGCAGAAGTTGCTTGGCTTGGAAATCCATTATACATATATGTAATCGATGGAGCCCCACCCTTTTCCGTCACATGGAATAGACCATCTAAATCGCCTTCTTCTACTTGCTTATGCAGTTTATCAAAATCATCCTTTGAACCAATTGTTATTTTTGCTGATGGCAATAGCTTATTTAGCTCATCTTTTTGTACTTTATATGTGGAACTCTCTACTACAACTGCAATTTTATCTTTATCCTTATTTTTATCATCGCCTGAAGTAAAATGATTAAATGCAAAAATCCCAAACACAACTAAAAATAAAATCGCACTCGTAATTAATGATTTCTTAGATAAAAACGCTTCCCTAAAATAAAATGAAAATACGTGAGAAAATTTACGCATCGTTATTTCGCCCTCTCTACAAAGATTTCGTTTAACGTCGGCTCTAACATTTTGAATTGTCGTAAGCTAACACCTTGCTCTTGCAACTGTTGCAAAATCTTGAGAGCTTCCGCATCGTCTTGTACTTTCACATAAAGAAGGCCTTGTTGTTTTTCATACGATACATGTATAGCTTCTAATCCCTTTTCATTCTCTACTGTATCTTCAATCGTTAAATTACGGAAACCGTATTCTTTCTTAATATCACTTAGCTGTCCTTTTACGACTGCTTCACCTTTTTTCAAAATACATACATGTTGGCAAAAAGCCTCTACTTGTTCCATACGATGACTTGATAAAATAATCGTCTTTCCGCTCTGTACTTGTTCTTCAATAATACTAGCTAACATCCCAGCATTAACTGGATCAAGGCCGCTGAATGGTTCATCTAGAATGAGAAGTTCCGGATTATGAAGAAGAGCAGCAATTAATTGGATTTTTTGCTGATTCCCTTTTGAAAGCTCTCCAGCCGTTTTAAATTTATATTCTGGTATCGCTAAACGCTCTAACCAGTGATCAATAGCGTGATCCACTTCTTTCTTCGACATTCCTTCTAATCTACCAAAATATCGCAGCTGATCTATTACTCTACTTTTTGTATATAAACCTCTTTCTTCTGGTAAATACCCAATTGTTACACCACTATTTCCAAATGCTTTTCCATCCCATGTAATCGAACCTTCATTAGGCGTTAATAATCCGAGAAGCATTTTGATTGTTGTTGTTTTCCCTGCACCATTTCGTCCAAGTAACCCTAGTACTTCACCTTTTGGTAACGAAATTTGCAAACCGTTAACTGCTTTTGATTCCCCAAATTGTTTCGTTAAGTTTTGAATTTGTAAACTCAAGTATAAAGCCTCCCCTTTAGTATCATTCGTACTCTCTTTCAAAGACTATGTTTATTCAAGACAAAATATAGCACCACGCTTCATCCTCTTATATGTAAACATCGTCATGAATCCATCATTTGTTCTATTTAGTTAAAATTGTAAATAACAAAGTTCTTTTTGTCAATTATAATTGTCATTACGACAATAAAACTTGTCAAAACAGCTATTATTATTTTGCTCATCTTTCTAATATAGGACATACTACTATATATACAAAAGACAATATGCAAATGTTCATATAAAAATATTATATTTTAATATATAATATAAAATGATTTTCTAACATCAAGGAGGATACATATGAAAAGGAGGATACATATGAAGATGAAGAGGGGCATTACCACTTTATTATCTGTAGCGGTTCTATCTACATCACTTGTAGCATGTTCAGGAACACCAGAGAAAACAGTGGCGAAAGAAGAGAAAGTAAAATTAACAGAACAACAATTAATGGCTGATTTATGGTATCAAACAGCCGGTGAAACGAAAGCACTTTACTACCAAGGGTACAACATTGGTCAATTAAAGCTTGATGCAATTCTTGCAAAAGGGACAGAGAAAAAACCTGCTATCGTGCTTGATTTAGACGAAACTGTTTTAGATAACAGTCCTCATCAGGCAATGAGCGTAAAAACAGGCAAAGGCTATCCTTACAAATGGGATGATTGGATTAACAAAGCTGAGGCTGAAGCCCTTCCAGGCGCAATTGATTTCTTAAAATATACAGAGTCTAAAGGTGTAGATATTTACTACATCTCAAATCGTAAAACGAATCAACTAGATGCAACAATTAAAAATCTTGAGCGTGTAGGTGCTCCTCAAGCAACGAAAGAACATATATTACTACAAGATCCGAAAGAAAAAGGAAAAGAAAAACGCCGTGAACTCGTTTCTCAAACCCATGATATTGTCTTATTCTTCGGTGATAACTTATCTGATTTCACAGGTTTTGATGGAAAATCTGTAAAAGATCGTAACCAAACAGTAGCAGATTCAAAAGCACAATTTGGTGAGAAATTCATTATTTTCCCGAATCCAATGTATGGCGATTGGGAAGGCGCTTTATATGATTATGATTTCAAAAAATCAGATGCAGAAAAAGATAAAATCCGTCGCGACAACTTAAAATCATTTGATGTAAAATAAAAGAGGATGGCATTCGCCATCCTCTTTTCAGGCTGTGGAGAAAGTCTTCTCCACAGCCTGTTTTTGTGTCTGAACCTCTTTTTATGTGTCAACACTGATAAAAAAGAGGAAAAGGAGAGATTTTTTATGATGGGTGCTTTAAAAAATCATCGTGATGAGCGTGTATCTGTTTCTGTAGAAGAGTTGGTTCCACAAGATCATTTCCTTCGTGCAATTGAAGCGACAATTAGTTTTGATTTTATTGAAGAGAAGTTACGCCCTTATTACTGTGAAAACAATGGACGCCCGTCCATTCATCCTATTGTTTTATTTAAGATGATGTTTATTGGATATTTTTACGGTATTCGTTCTGAGCGTCAATTGGAAAAGGAAATTAAAACGAATATTGCCTACCGTTGGTTTTTAGGGTTTTCTCTATCGGATACTATTCCGGATCACTCTACAATCAGTTGGAATCGTCGTACTCGTTTTATTCATACAAATATTTTCGAAGAAATTTTTGATGAGATTGTGAGACAAGCGACGGAGCACCGGATGGTAGGAGGACGTGCACTGATGACAGATTCTACACATATTAAGGCCAATGCCAATAAAAATAAATTTGTACATAAATATAAAAAAGAAAAAGCAAAGTTTTATATAGACGAGCTAGAAGCTGCGGTAATCGAAGATCGTGAGGTACATGGAAAAAAGAATTAAAACCTAGAAAGGAAAGTGATACCCCTACCAAAAAAACTCGTATAAGTACAACGGATCCAGATAGTGGATTTTTAATGAGAGATGGAAAACCAAATGGTTTTCATTTCTTGGATCATCGTACGACTGATGCGAAGTACAATATTATTACAGATACCTATGTAACGGCTGGAAATATGGCAGATTCCGAGCCGTATTTAGCACGCCTCCAAGCTCAGATTGATAAATTCGACTTCAAAGTAGAAGCTGTTGCCCTTGATGCTGGCTATTTTACAGGATATATCTGTAAGAAACTATCAGAACGGAATATATTTATGGTGATGGGGTATCGCCGATTTGGAAAACGGAATAAAGAAGTACCGAAAAGCCAATTTAAATATGTAGAAGAAATGAATGTTTTCGCTTGTCCGATGGGATGTATTCTAGAATATGTAACAACTGATCGTGAAGGATACCGTCAATACAAATCGAATCCAGAAGACTGCGCTGTTTGTCCGTTACGTGAGGTGTGCTTTTCAAAGAAACAAAAACAAAAAGTTATCACTCATCATGTGTGGGAGAAATATAAGGATATTGCTAGAAAAAACAAGCTAACAGCTACAGGGAAAAGGTTGTATAAAGTACGCTGTTCCACTATAGAGCGAAGCTTTGCAGACGCCAAAGAACTACATGGCTACCGCTATGCCCGGTTTCGAGGGCTGAAGTCTGTCCAAATGCAAGCTTATCTCACCGCAGCTTGTCAAAACATGAAAAAAATAGCCCTCCACCTGACCAAAAAGGGTCAGGTGGAGGGCTATTTTTTAAAATTCTATTATTTTATGTTGTTTTTATTCGCTAAAATCAAAAAAGATTCCAGAGTGTTGGGAACCCTAAAGGGTTTCCCAACACTCTGAAAAGAGGATGGCATTCGCCATCCTCTTTTATTTTACTTTCTCTGTTAAAGGCAAGATAAATACTTCCACACGTCTATTCTTTGCCTTTCCTTCTTGTGTATCGTTTGGAGCAATTGAACGGTATTCTCCGTATCCAATCGCACTAAATTTTTCTGGTTGTAATTCTTTATTTTGCAGTAATACTTGCATAAAATTAACTGCCCGCTGCGTACTTAATTCCCAATTCGACGCAAACTGCGCATTGGCAATAGGGACATTATCCGTATGACCCGATACTGTAATTTCACGAGGTGACGCTGAAACAAGTAAGCTAGACATCTCTTTTGCAATCCCTAAAGATTCTAATTTCACATCTGCTTTCCCCGAATCAAACAGTATATTTTCTAATATTGTCACCATTAATCCCTTTTCAGTTAATTTAGTTTGAAAAGAAGAAGATAATTGTTTTTCATTAATATATTGATCAATCTTTTTTTGTAATGCTTTCAATTCATCCATCTCTTTTTTTTCTTTAGCTCTAGCTTCTTCTTGTTTTTTTGCTTGTTCTGCCTCAAGGCTACTTGCTGATAATTCTTTTTCATCATTTGGCTTTTGATCACTTAAAAATTCTTTGTTACCTGTTCCCCCAGCTAATTCACTTCGAAAAGCAACTGCCATCTGTTTAAACTTCGCAGCATCTATACTACTCATTGCGAATAAAACGATAAACAATGCAAATAACAACGTTAACATATCAGAATATGGGATTAACCACGTTTCATCGATATACTCATCATGTTTTTTCTTTTTGCCTCTTCTATTTTTCTTACTCCGCATTTTTTTCTGCTCCTTTTTCTAGCTTTTTACGCTCAGTTGCAGAAAGTGCACCTAAAATGCGGTTCTTCATAATAAACGGATATGTACCTTCTTGTAACATTAATAAACAATCAATGATTAAACGTTTTTTCTCAATTTCAGCTGAAGATTTTTGCTTTAACTTATTTGCAAATGGATGCCATAATACATAACCTGAAAAAATACCAAAAATCGTTGCAATAAACGCACCCGAAATAGCATGACCTAACTTTTCAATATCAGTTAAGTTACCAAGCGCAGCTACAAGACCGATAACAGCACCTAAAACTCCTAATGTCGGTGCATACGTACCAGCTTGTGAAAAAATAGCAGCTCCCTTTGCATGTCTTTCTTCAATTGCTTCTAATTCAGATTCCAAAATCTGCTCTAAATCTTCTGCGGATACGCCATCAATCACAAATTTCATACCGCGCAAAAGAAATTCATCTTGAATTTTGTCTAATTGTTGCTCTAAAGACAAAATACCGTATTTTCTACTTTCAGATGTCCAATGAACAAATAATTCTAGCAACTGTTCATAACTTAAATCCTTTTTATTTGAACCAAAAAGAACTTTAAATAGTTTTGGAACCCTTTTTAGTTGATTCATCGGAAATGCAATACATACTGCAGCAAATGTACCGATAAAAATAATTAATGCTGCGGCAGGATTTAATAAGGCTGTTACGTCAGCGCCCTTGACGACCATCCCTACTACCACTGCTACAAATCCTAAAATAAGTCCAATAATTGTTGCAAAATCCATTCCCATTCACTCCTAGTCTATACAAGAAGTTCTTTATTCTCGATAATCGCTACATCTTCTTATGTATATATATTACATAAAAAATGCAAATCATGAAAGATAAGAAATGAATTATATAAAAAAATACTACAAATTCACACATTTTCTGACATTTTCTTTGCATTTCTATTACGTTATGACTCTTATATTCCTTTTCCAACAAACTAGATTTATAATAAAAAAACAATACACATTTTATGAAGAAGGGACTGTGATTACAAGGCATCATGAAAAAGATAATAATTATTTCTGCCACTACTATTGTAATCGGGATCACATCTTTCGCTTACTTTGGTTCTAAAACACCACTACATAATGAAGCAAAAGCTGTCGAAAGTCAAAAGCATAATAACCATAAAAAAGAAGAGATTCCTGCTTTTCCAAAAGCTGATCATAATGCAAAGAAAATAGACAATGACTTTTCAGTTGTAACAAATCCAAAATCTAATCTTGTCTTAATTAATAAACATCGAAAACTACCAGATGGATACATTCCTGAAGACTTAACGAGACCAAATGTACCATTTATTAGTCCAAAAGATAAAGAAAAAACATTGCTGCGCAAAGATGCTGCCGAGGCACTTGAAAACATGTTCAAAGCTGCGAAAAAAGAAGGGCTTGATTTTACAGCTGTATCTGGTTATCGTTCATACAAACGCCAAAAATCGTTGCATGATACATACGTTAGACGTCAAGGAAAAGCCGAAGCTAATTCGGTAAGCGCAATTCCTGGTACAAGTGAACACCAAACGGGTTTAGCAATGGATATTAGTTCAAAATCAGCTAAATTTCAATTAGAGCCTATCTTCGGAGAGACAGCAGAAGGAAAATGGGTCGCGGAACATGCTCATGAATTCGGCTTTGTCATTCGTTACTTAGAAGATAAAACAGATACAACAGAATATGCCTATGAACCATGGCACTTACGCTACGTTGGTAATCCATACGCTACATACCTATATAAACATCACTTAACATTAGAAGAAGCGATGGAAGACAAAAAATAAGAGAGCAAATTGCTCTCTTATTTTTCTTTCACTCTATTATTGTAGTAATTTCTTCTTCCATTCTTCAGGCCATGGTTCGCCTCTTCCTGTTTTTTTCGAAGCTTGAACCATCATTCCGCGACCTACTAAACAAACCTCTCCTGCTGCATTTTTCACCATATAATGTAAATCTAAAGAAGAATTCCCGACCGATCCTGCCTTTACATACACCTTCAGCTGTTCATCAAAATATATTTGCTTAATAAAATTACATTGTAAATCCGCAACAACGATCATCGTTTCTGATGATGCATGTGTCCACTCTTGCATAAATCCAAGTTCTTTAAACAACGCAATACGAGCTTCTTCAAAATAAGTGAAAGCAACGACATTATTTACATGTCCAAACATATCTACTTCACCAAAACGAACCTTTACAGGGTTGTAAAACGAAAAACCACTTTCCCATTGCTCAAAGTCTTCAATATAAGAAATCCTCTTCATTGTTATCTCTCCTTTTCACCTTTAAATAAACAGAATAAACAGAAAAATACAGTTATAAATATTGCCTCTTCGATATGAAGAGGCAATATTTATTAATAGTTATTATCGCTACCAAAGAAATCTTTGAACGATTGAATTGTTGTATCACGGTTTAATGCCGCAATTGAAGTTGTTAAAGGAATACCCTTCGGACATGATTGCACACAGTTTTGAGAGTTACCACAGTTTGCTAGTCCTCCATCTCCCATAATTGCACGTAAGCGATCTGCTTTATGCATTTCACCCGTTGGATGTGAGTTGAATAAGCGAGCTTGTGATAACGGTGCTGGTCCAATAAAGTCAGACTTACTGTTTACGTTTGGACATGATTCTAAGCAAACACCACATGTCATACATTTTGAAAGCTCATAAGCCCATTGACGCTTTTTCTCAGGCATTCTTGGTCCTGGACCTAGGTCATACGTACCATCAATTGGAATCCACGCTTTAACGCGTTTTAGAGCATTAAACATGCGACTACGATCAACTTGTAAGTCACGTACAACCGGGAATGTCTTCATCGGTTTTAAGCGAATTGGTTGCTCTAATTGATCGATAAGTGCCGTACATGATTGACGTGGTTTTCCGTTAATCACCATCGAACATGCACCACATACTTCCTCTAAGCAGTTCATATCCCAGGCAATCGGAGTTGTTTGGTTCCCTTTTGAATCAACAGGATTACGACGGATTTCCATAAGTGCTGAGATAATATTCATATTCGGACGATATGGAATTTCAAACTCTTGGTCAAACGCTTGCGCATCTGGCCCGTCTTGTCTCGTAATGATGAGGCGGATTGTTTTCTCAGACATGTTGTTTATCCCCCTTCTCTTCACCCTTAGCAGCTACATCGTGTTTTGAAGAATAATCACGTTTACGCGGTTTAATTAACGAAATATCAACGTCCTCGTAATGGAATGCTGGTGCATTTCCTTCTCCCTCAAATTTTGCCATCGTAGTTTTTAAGAAGTTTGCATCATCACGATTTGGGAATTCAGGTTTGTAATGCGCCCCACGGCTCTCATTACGGTTATATGCGCCAATTGTAATAACACGTGCTAACTCAAACATATTTGCAAGTTGGCGTGTAAATGAAGCACCTTGGTTACTCCATCTTGCTGTATCGTTAATGTTAATACGTTTGTAACGAGCCATTAATTCTTCAATTTTCGCATCTGTTTCTAATAATTTTTTATTTTCACGAACTACTGTAACGTTATCTGTCATCCATTCTCCAAGCTCTTTATGAAGAACATACGCATTTTCGTTACCATCCATCGTTAAAATATTGTTAAATTTCTCTGTTTCGATTAATTCATTTTGCTCATATACAGTAGATGAAACAGCATCAGATGATTTAGAAAGACCTTTCATATACTCAATTGCGTTTGGTCCTGCTACCATACCACCATAAATTGCTGATAATAGTGAGTTCGCACCAAGACGGTTACCACCGTGCATAGAATAATCACACTCACCTGCTGCAAATAAACCTGGAATGTTTGTCATCTGTTTATAATCAACCCATAGTCCGCCCATTGAATAGTGAACAGCTGGGAAGATTTTCATCGGTAGTTTACGAGGATCATCCCCTGTAAATTTCTCATAGATTTCAATAATTCCACCTAGTTTAATATCTAGTTCTTTTGGATCTTTATGAGAAAGATCTAAGTAAACCATGTTTTCACCGTTAATACCTAGTTTTTGCTCTACGCAAACATCAAAGATTTCACGCGTTGCGATGTCACGAGGTACAAGGTTTCCGTAAGCCGGATATTTTTCTTCTAAGAAGTACCATGGTTTACCATCTTTATATGTCCAAACACGTCCACCTTCACCACGTGCAGATTCACTCATAAGACGTAATTTATCGTCTCCAGGAATTGCCGTTGGGTGAATTTGAATGAACTCACCGTTTGCATAATATGCGCCTTGTTGATATACAGCAGAAGCTGCTGTACCTGTATTGATAATGGAGTTTGTTGATTTTCCGAAAATGATACCAGGGCCCCCTGTTGCCATAATCACGGCATCTGCTCCGAAACTTCTAATCTCCATAGTTTGTAAGTCTTGTGCAACGATTCCTCGGCACACACCTTCATCATCAACAACAGCTCGTAAGAAATCCCAACCTTCATATTTCGTTACAAGTCCTGCTACTTCGTGACGACGTACTTGCTCATCTAATGCGTAAAGTAATTGCTGTCCAGTTGTTGCACCAGCAAATGCTGTACGGTGATGTTGCGTTCCACCAAATCGACGGAAATCAAGAAGTCCTTCTTCCGTACGGTTGAACATAACACCCATACGGTCCATTAAATGAATGATACCAGGTGCTGCTTCACACATTGCTTTAACTGGTGGTTGGTTCGCTAAGAAGTCCCCACCATAAATTGTATCGTCAAAGTGGATCCATGGAGAATCCCCTTCACCTTTCGTATTTACGGCACCGTTAATTCCGCCCTGAGCACATACAGAATGTGAACGTTTTACTGGTACTAAAGAAAACAGTTCAACATTTACTCCTGCTTCTGCCGCTTTAATCGTTGCCATTAAGCCAGCCAAGCCACCGCCGACTACTATAAGTTTCCCTTTCATGCTCTCCCACTCCTTACTGGTTTGCTAGCTGTGGATCGATGAACGCTAATAATGCACTCACACCTACATAAGATAAACCTAAGAAAATAGCTAATGTTACATAAGTAGAGATTCTTTGTGAACGTGGAGATACTGTAATTCCCCAGCTGATGCAGAATGTCCATAGTCCATTTGCAAAGTGGAAAATTGTTGAAACAACACCAACTAAGTAGAATGCAAACATAGCTGGATTGTTTAAAATATCTGCCATCATATCATAGTTTACCTCTTTACCTAACATTGCTTGAATACGAGTTTCCCAGACGTGCCAAGAAATGAAGATCAGCGTAACGATACCTGAAATTCTTTGGAAGACGAACATCCAGTTACGGAAATAACCGTAAGAAACCGCATTGTTCTTAGCTGTAAATGCAATATATAAGCCATATATTGCATGGTACAGTATCGGTAAAAAGATGATGAAAATTTCTAGCGCATACCGGAATGGAAGGAGCTCCATAAAGCCTGCAGCTTTGTTAAAAGCCTCTGCTCCTCGTGTTGCAAAGTTGTTTACAATTAAATGTTGCGTCAAAAAGACACCAACCGGGATGACCCCCATTAATGAGTGCCACTTACGAAACGTATACTCGCGGCCTTTCATGTCCCCATTACCCCCCTTGAATGTTTGACTGCTGTTTTCAGATTAGTTTATGACAATAATGTTTTTTCACTATTGGCATAAGAAAAACTGAAAAAATTATTCGAAATATTTCAGCATAATTTGATACCAAGTTCATTTTACTCCTATTTTTGTCGAAGCGTCAAGAAAACGTATACATAATTTGCATATAATTTGCCAATTCTTTTTTTCTTCTTATATATTCAGATTTTCCTAAAGAAAAATCTGTTTTTATAAATGTGAAATGTTATATAATAATCCCTATAGAAAGAGGGGAATATTGTGAGTAAAAATACAATCGATACAACATCTTTAGAAGATGTTTCATTGAACGCCTTCGCTTATGAATTGCTACGTGAAGAATTACTACCTGATTTAATCGGCAACGATTTAGATGGTATTTTATACTGGTCTGGTAGAAACCTTGCAAGAAAATATCCGCTAGAAACAATTGAAGAAGTCATTCAGTTCTTTGAAAAGGCTGGCTGGGGCACTTTAAGCATTGTTGAACATAAGCGTCGTGAAATGCAGTTCCAACTTAAAGGCACACTCATCGCAGAACGTCAAAAACAAAAACGACATTCTTCTTATCAACTAGAAGCCGGATTCATCGCTGAACAAATCCAAAAGCAACGGAACGTCGTTGCAGAGTCATACGAAGAAAAGAAAAAACGTTCTGACTCTATTACATTTCTTGTAAAATGGGATATAAAAGATCTCATTGAAGTGTAAGCATTACCTACAGTCAACTAGACATATCAGTTTAGTTGACTTTTTTGTATTTTCATTCAGATGAGTTTATTTTAAATCTTCAGAAATTATACCAAAAAACAGAAGACGTTGTAAACTACAACGTCTTCTTATCTGTTAAATACGTATAAATCGTCTCCGCGACATTTTTCGGCATACCCGCTTCGACAAATTCCTCTATAGAAGCTTCTTTCATCTTCTTTAATGAACCAAAATGTTTTAACAATACCTTTTTCCGTTTATCACCGATTCCTGGAATATCATCCAATGCTGATTGAATGACAGATTTCCCATGTAATTGACGATGGAATGTAATCGCAAATCGATGCACCTCATCTTGAATACGCTGCAATAAATAAAATTCTTGGCTATTTCTCTCAAGCATCACAGGTTCCGGTGGATCCCCAATAATTAAATGGGAGGTTTTATGTTTATCATCTTTTACAAGACCTGCCATCGGAATATATAATCCGAGCTCATTCTCTAAAATATCACTTGCAGCCGCTAGATGGCCTTTTCCTCCATCAATAATAATCAAATCAGGTAAAGGTGAATTTTCTTTAAGCGCCCTTGTATAACGGCGCCTCACAACTTCTCTCATAGACTCATAATCATCTGGCCCTTGAACCGTTTTAATTTTATATTTTCGATACTCTTTCTTCGCCGGTTTCCCATCGATAAAAGCAATCATTGCAGAAACGGGATTTGTTCCTTGAATATTTGAGTTATCAAACGCTTCAATACGATACGGCGTTTCAATCCCAAGCTGCTTCCCTAAATGATCTACCGCTTTAATCGTTCGTTCTTCATCACGTTCAATTAAGTAAAACTTCTCTTCAAGAGCAATCTTCGCATTTTTATTTGCCAATTCTACAAGGTCTTTTTTCTTACCACGTTTCGGCTGCGTCGCTTCCACTTCTAAAAAGCGCTCTACTAATTCCGAGTCTATACTTCCTGGAACGACAATTTCCTTCGGCTTAAAATGACTACTGTTTTCATAAAATTGGCCGATAAACGTTAAAAAACCCTCTTCTGGTTCATCGTAAATTGGAAACATAGAAACATCACGTTCAATTAGCTTTCCTTTTCGAACGAAGAAAACTTGAACACACATCCATCCTTTATCCACTGCATATCCAAACACATCACGATCCACTAAGTCACTCATAATCATCTTTTGTTTTTCCATAATCGCATCAATATGAGCAATTTGATCACGCAACTCTTTTGCACGTTCAAACTCTAGTTTCTCTGAGGCCTCATACATTTTTATTTCTAGTTCTGAACGAACTTCTTTATGTCCACCATTTAAAAACTTAATAATTTCATCTACGATTTCTTTATTTTGTTCTTCCGTCACTTCTTTCACACAAGGCGCTAAACATTGACCCATATGATAATACAAACAAACTTTATCTGGCATATTCGTGCATTTCCGAAGTGGATACATACGATCTAGCAGTTTTTTCGTTTCATGAGCAGATTGTGCATTTGGATAAGGACCAAAATATTTCCCTTTATCCTTTTTTACGTTTCGAGTAATGAGTAAGCGCGGTTGCTTCTCCGCCGTAATTTTAATAAAAGGATATGTTTTATCATCTTTTAATTGAATATTATATTTCGGATCATATTTTTTAATTAGATTTAACTCTAAAATAAGTGCTTCTAAATTCGAAGAGGTTACAATATATTCAAAATCAACAATTTCTCCTACAAGCCGCAGTGTTTTCCCATCATGTGAACCAGTAAAGTACGAGCGCACACGATTTTTAAGCACTTTTGCCTTTCCGACATATATAACCGTTCCTTGCTTATCTTTCATCAAATAACAACCAGGTTGATCTGGTAAAATAGCCAACTTCTCTTTCAAATGTTCGTGCACTCGTCTCCCTCCATTTCTACATACTTAGCATTTTTATTTTCCCTTGAAAACATACTATGCCCAAACACCCAACATACGTTCTTTTATTGTAACGGAAAGACTGTAAAAAAGAAAATAAAAAAAGCTACCAAATGGTAGCTTTTTTTCAGGCTGTGGAGAAAGTCTTCTCCACAGCCTGTTTTTGTGTCTGAACCTCTTTTTATGTGTCAACACTGATAAAAAAGAGGAAAAGGAGAGATTTTTTATGATGGGTGCTTTAAAAAATCATCGTGATGAGCGTGTATCTGTTTCTGTAGAAGAGTTGGTTCCACAAGATCATTTCCTTCGTGCAATTGAAGCGACAATTAGTTTTGATTTTATTGAAGAGAAGTTACGCCCTTATTACTGTGAAAACAATGGACGCCCGTCCATTCATCCTATTGTTTTATTTAAGATGATGTTTATTGGATATTTTTACGGTATTCGTTCTGAGCGTCAATTGGAAAAGGAAATTAAAACGAATATTGCCTACCGTTGGTTTTTAGGGTTTTCTCTATCGGATACTATTCCGGATCACTCTACAATCAGTTGGAATCGTCGTACTCGTTTTATTCATACAAATATTTTCGAAGAAATTTTTGATGAGATTGTGAGACAAGCGACGGAGCACCGGATGGTAGGAGGACGTGCACTGATGACAGATTCTACACATATTAAGGCCAATGCCAATAAAAATAAATTTGTACATAAATATAAAAAAGAAAAAGCAAAGTTTTATATAGACGAGCTAGAAGCTGCGGTAATCGAAGATCGTGAGGTACATGGAAAAAAGAATTAAAACCTAGAAAGGAAAGTGATACCCCTACCAAAAAAACTCGTATAAGTACAACGGATCCAGATAGTGGATTTTTAATGAGAGATGGAAAACCAAATGGTTTTCATTTCTTGGATCATCGTACGACTGATGCGAAGTACAATATTATTACAGATACCTATGTAACGGCTGGAAATATGGCAGATTCCGAGCCGTATTTAGCACGCCTCCAAGCTCAGATTGATAAATTCGACTTCAAAGTAGAAGCTGTTGCCCTTGATGCTGGCTATTTTACAGGATATATCTGTAAGAAACTATCAGAACGGAATATATTTATGGTGATGGGGTATCGCCGATTTGGAAAACGGAATAAAGAAGTACCGAAAAGCCAATTTAAATATGTAGAAGAAATGAATGTTTTCGCTTGTCCGATGGGATGTATTCTAGAATATGTAACAACTGATCGTGAAGGATACCGTCAATACAAATCGAATCCAGAAGACTGCGCTGTTTGTCCGTTACGTGAGGTGTGCTTTTCAAAGAAACAAAAACAAAAAGTTATCACTCATCATGTGTGGGAGAAATATAAGGATATTGCTAGAAAAAACAAGCTAACAGCTACAGGGAAAAGGTTGTATAAAGTACGCTGTTCCACTATAGAGCGAAGCTTTGCAGACGCCAAAGAACTACATGGCTACCGCTATGCCCGGTTTCGAGGGCTGAAGTCTGTCCAAATGCAAGCTTATCTCACCGCAGCTTGTCAAAACATGAAAAAAATAGCCCTCCACCTGACCAAAAAGGGTCAGGTGGAGGGCTATTTTTTAAAATTCTATTATTTTATGTTGTTTTTATTCGCTAAAATCAAAAAAGATTCCAGAGTGTTGGGAACCCTAAAGGGTTTCCCAACACTCTGAAAAAAAGCTACCAAATGGTAGCTTTTTTTATTTTAGAAGTGTTTAGAAACTAATTCTACTAACGCTTCTTTCGGTTTGTAACCTAACGCTTGATCAACTACTTTACCGTCTTTTAATACGAAAAGAGCTGGAATGCTCATTACTTCGAATTGACGAGCAGTTTCTTGGTTTTCATCAACGTCTACTTTTACTACTTTTACTTTTTCGCCTAGTTCTGCATCAATTTCCTCTAATACAGGAGCGATCATTTTACAAGGTCCACACCAAGGTGCCCAGAAATCTAATAATACAACACCTTCGCTAGTTTCTGCTGCGAAGCTTTGGTCATTTGCGTTTACAATTGCCATTTTATTTCCTCCTTCAAGTATATTCTACCAAGAGTATATCATTAACTTATATACGTGGCGAATAATATGTATCGTTATGTATTGTAACAAAAAAATGTTCCTTTATACTATATAAAAATACGGATTAAATACTAAAAAGATGAGAGACAGGGGATCTCTCACCTTTTTCTATATATAGGGGTACTTCACTTGGAACTCAAGGGTACTTAAATCATGAATGTACTTTTAACTTTTTAAACTCTTCTGTTAAAAGAGGTACAACTTCGAATAAGTCACCGACAATACCATAGTCAGCTACTTTAAAGATACTTGCTTCTGGATCTTTATTAATCGCAACGATTATTTTTGAGTTAGACATACCTGCTAAATGCTGAATCGCACCAGAAATACCACATGCAATGTATAAGTCTGGCGTAACAACTTTACCAGTTTGACCAATTTGTAATGAGTAATCACAGTATTCAGCGTCACAAGCACCACGAGATGCCCCAACAGCGCCGCCTAGTACGTCTGCTAACTCTTTTAATGGCTTAAAGCCTTCTTCACTCTTCACACCACGTCCGCCAGCGATAATAACTTTTGCTTCAGAAAGATCCACACCTTCTGCTGTTTTACGGACAACATCTTGAATGATTGTACGTAAATCTTTCACATCAACTGTAATAGAAGATACGTCACCGCTTCGAGACTCATCTTTTTCCAGAGTTGCAATGTTATTTGGACGCACTGTCGCAAATAAGATGCCGTCTGTTACAATCTTCTTCTCGAATGCTTTACCAGAGTAAATTGGACGAGTGAAGATAACATTTCCACCTTCAACCTCTAAAGCAGTTACGTCAGAAACTAAACCAGCTTCAAGCTTCGCTGCTAATTTTGGTGATAAATCTTTACCAAGTGCTGTATGTCCAAAAACGATACCTTCTGGATTTTCTTCAGCATGTACAGCTAAAAACGCTTGTGCATAACCATCAGATGTATATGATTTTAATTTATCATTTTCAACTGTCACAACGCGATTTGCACCGTAATGAATCAATTCATTTGCAAAAGAGGCAACGCTGTCTCCAATTAGAAGACCTACTACTTCACCGCCTTCTGCAATTGTTTTTGCTGCTGCTACCGCTTCAAAAGAAACGTTACGTAGCGATCCATCACGAACTTCACCCATTACTAATACTTTACGAGCCATAGATTTTCCCTCCTGCATATATAATTTCGTATTTTATTAGATTACTTTCGCTTCTGTATGGAGCAACGATACAAGTTCTTTTACTTGATCTTGCAGCTCGCCTTGTAACACTTTTCCTGCATCTTTCTTAGGAGGCAAATAGATTTCAATTGTTTTTGTCTTTGCTTCCACATCATCTTCTTCTAAATCTAAATCATCTAATTCTAATTCTTCTAGCGGCTTTTTCTTCGCTTTCATAATACCTGGAAGCGATGGATAACGCGGTTCATTTAAACCTTGCTGTGCTGTTACTAAAACTGGTAATGAAGTTGCAATCACTTCTGTATCACCTTCAACATCACGCTCAATCTTCACATTTGTACCGTCAATTTCAAGTTTTGTAATTGTCGTTACATATGGAATATTTAACGCTTCAGCTACGCGTGGCCCTACTTGTCCAGATGCACCATCAATTGCAACGTTTCCGCCTAAAATTAAATCTGCATCTTTATCTTTTAAATACTCAGCAAGTACTTTTGCTGTCGTGAACTGGTCACCATTTTCTACATCATCTTCAATATTAATTAATACCGCTTTATCACAGCCCATTGCTAATGCAGTACGAAGTTCTTTCTCACTATCTTCGCCACCGACTGTTACAACTGTAACTTCTCCACCTTGTGCGTCTCTTACTTGAATTGCTTCTTCAATTGCATATTCATCGTAAGGGTTGATGATGAATTCCGCTTCGCCATCGTAAATTGCACCGTTTTTAATTACGATTTTTTCTTCTGTATCAAATGTTCGTTTCATGAGTACGTAGATGTTCATTCCATTTACCCCCTTGTTTTTCAGAAAGATTCTATCAATTTTAATTTTCTGTTAATTTATATTAAAAAAATAATTGAACTACCTGCCACTAAATGAAGGTTTACGCTTTTCTAAAAATGCGGCTACACCTTCTCTTCCATCTTCACTCGTAAATACTTCACCAAAAATTTGTGATTCACGTTGTACACCTTCATAGTAATGAGACGATTTTGTCGTTTGCAATAACTCTAGTACAGCACGAGTTGTTGCTGGACTTTTTCCAGCAATTTGTTTTGCAACTTTAAGCGTATCATCTAAAAGAGATTCTTCAGAGAACAATCCGTTAACAAGTCCCCACTTTAATGCTTCTGCACCAGTAATTGGTGTACTTGTTAACATCATTTCACAAGCTTTCGCTTTCCCAACATAACGTGGTAAGCGCTGTGTACCAGCAAAGCCAGGAATTAATCCAAGTGTTAATTCAGGTAAACCAAGTTTTGCACTTTCAGTTGCAAAGCGCATGTGGCAAGACATAGCAAACTCAAGGCCGCCGCCCAGTGCCGCTCCATGAATTGCCGCAATAACTGGTTTTGAACATTTTTCAACACGCTCAAACGTAACTTGTCCAAGCTGTGCTAATTCTGTTGCTTGCTTCGCTTCAGTAACAGATGTAAATTCTTTAATATCTGCTCCTGCTGAGAAGAAACGTCCTTCACCGTGAATAACAACAACACGAATGTTATCATCCTTTTCCACTTGATCAATTAATTCAGTAACGTCATGCATAACTTGTGAAGACATCGCATTCGCTGGTGCGTGATTTAACGTCGCCACCGCGATATGATCTTCAACTCTTACAGATAGGAATTTCAACATGATCCCTCCCATTATTGACGATAACCACAAGCTGCAATAAGTAGCCCGTGTACCGTTTTTGAAAGTGCGACCAGATCATACTTATGATCGCTCATTACCCAATTGGTCACAACTTCATCTACTGTTCCAAAGATCATTTGTCTTGCCACGCGAACATTTAAATCTGCTTGAAATTCACCTTGTTTTATACCAGTCTCTAAAATCTCATCCATAACTTGTAAGTAGCCTTTTAATACTTCATTTATTTTAAGGCGCAAGTCTTGATTGGACTGCCTTAGCTCTAATTGCGTAACGATAGCAAGCGGATCATTTTGCGACAACAGCAAGAAGTGCGTTTCTACCAACATGAATAACTTCGATACAGCGCTTTCAATTCCTGCTGTTTTTTGACGAATTGTTTCGACAAATTCTCCCATCTTCTCTTGGAATAAGGATATTAATATATCTTCTTTATTTTTAAAATATAAATAAATCGTGCCATCAGCTACCCCAGCTTGCTTTGCGATTTTAGAAACTTGCGCTTGGTGGTACCCATTCTCCGCAATCACAATGACTGCCGCATCAATAATTTGATTGTATTTCGGTCTATTTTTCTTCACTTTACTGTCCCCTTCAAGAAGATGACTGAATGAATAGTCATTCATATTCTTATAATACTGACTATTTAGAAAAGTGTCAATCCTATTTTTTCAAAAAGAAAGGGCCTTAGCCCGTTTGCTCATCCTCATTCTTTCTCTTCTCTTCATCTATTAGAACACGGCGTAAAATTTTCCCTACTGTCGTTTTTGGCAATTCATCTCTAAACTCATATACTTTCGGCACTTTATAAGCCGCTAAATATTTACGTGCAAACTGATTTAATTCTTCCTCAGAGCACTCCGTACCTTCTTTTAACACAACAAATGCTTTAACTGTCTCTCCTCGGTACGGATCTGGAACTCCAATTGTCACTACTTCTTGCACTTTTTCATGCTCATATAATACTTCTTCAACTTCTCGAGGATACACATTAAATCCACTCGCGACAATCATATCTTTCTTGCGATCTTTTACATAGAAGAATCCATCTTCATCCATGTAGCCAACATCACCTGTATGGAGCCAGCCATCTTGCAATACAGCCGCTGTTTCCTCTGGCTTATTCCAATATCCTTTCATAATTTGAGGACCTTTCACTACAATTTCACCTATTTCTCCTGGCGGTAATGCCTCACCAGTTTCAAGCGACATAATGATTGCTTCTGTATCTGGCCACGGAACTCCGATGCTACCTGGCACTCGCTTTTCCCATAAAAAATTACTATGTGTAACCGGAGAGGATTCTGTTAAACCATATCCCTCTACTAGTTTACCACCTGTAACTTTTTCGAACTTTTCCTGTACTTCTACTGGCAGTGGTGCTGATCCACTAATACAAGCACGAATAGAAGAAATATCGTATTCTTTTAAAAGCGGACTATTTAAAAGAGCGATATAAATAGTTGGTGCCCCCGGAAACAATGTCACTTTATGCTTCTTAATCGCTTCAAAAACCATTTTCATATCAAACTTTGGAATAAGGACCATTTTGTATCCTTGCATAATACTTAAATTCATAACAGCTGTCATACCATAAACATGGAAAAATGGAAGAACCCCAAGAACGACTTCTTCTCCTTCTTTGCAATTATATAACCATTGAACTCCCATTAACGTGTTAGAGACGAGGTTTTTATGCGTTAACATAACTCCTTTCGGAAATCCGGTTGTTCCTCCTGTGTACTGTAAAAGAGCTAGATCATTTTCAGGATCACAAGGCACCTCAACATTCGTATTCACTTCTTTTTCTACTGAATTCCAAAGATGAATCGTTTCACTCTCTGATACTTTCACAACTAAATTCGACTGTTTTTTCTGCACAAATGGATACAATAGATTTTTAGGGAATGGTAAAAAGTCTGCAATACGAGTTACGATAATATGCTCAATTTTTGTAGCAGATTGAACATTCGTTACTCTTGGAAACACTAAATCGAGACAAAGAATTACTTTTGCTCCCGAGTCATGAAGCTGATATTCTAATTCCCTTTCTGTATACAGTGGATTGGTTTGTACTACGATACCTCCCGCAAGTAATGTACCGTAATAACCAATTACAGCTTGCGGACAATTCGGCAACATAATAGCAACTCGATCACCCTTTTCCACACCGAGCTTTTGAAGATAATTTGCAAACCGCTTCACCTTATCATGGAAGTCCGAAAACGTAATATCCTTCCCTAAAAAGTGAAGCGCTTTCTTTTCTGGGTAGCGAGAAGCCATCTGTTCTACATATCTATGAAGCGGCTGAATATCATAAGAAACCGTACTCGGAATTTCCTCTGGATAACTTTTCAACCATGGTTTTTCCACCTTCATTCCCCCTTCAAATACATAAAAAATAAATGAATGTTCATTCATGATGGTTATTTTCATTATATTATAGTCACCATAGCGTTACAATCATAATATTCTGACTTTTATATAACTATGCTTTACTTCATTAACTTCTTATTATATGTAGAAACTCTCTTAATCTTAAAAGAGTAAGAGAGTTTGTCATTAACTTAATCTTATAATTGTTAATACCGCTCCTGGGGTAGTTGTTGATAATGTCGCAACAGCTAACAAACCAAATAATTGCAAACTAATTGCACTCCCCGCCGCAAGAGTCGTAATAATTGTCGCACTAAATGATGTCGTTGCTAATGCAGGAGAATTAATAGTCCCAGCAAGCGGTGCCCCATTAATTGTAATTCGTGAACTAACTAATAATGCAGCCGTTATATTAATTGAATATGAAATATAATAATTCCCTGCATTTGCAGCCGTAAATACTGTGTTCCCCCCAGACACTGTAATACCTGGACCGATATTCTGATTGTTTGGAAGTGGGACATTTGTTCCACCTAGTAGTACCGATATTGCTGTACCCGACGTATTATTTGCAAATGCGTATGTTGCCGTTATACTTGTGCCTGTTGCTCCTGTTGGACCTGTATCGCCTGTTGCTCCTGTTGGGCCTGTCGCTCCCGTTGGACCCGTCGCTCCCGTTGGACCCGTTGCCCCTGTTGAACCTGTCGCTCCTGTTGGGCCTGTCGCTCCCGTTGGACCCGTTGCTCCCGTTGGACCCGTTGCTCCCGTTGCCCCTGTCGGACCAACCTTAGGAACTGTCCCATCGCAACTAAAACAGCATGAATCAACATGTACACCATTTTGATTATTACACCCACAATATCCATTTATGTTATTGCTCCATGAAGACATGTTGATCACTTCCTTTACATTCGATCTTTTTAGCGCAATCACCGACTTAAAAAACACCTATCTAAATAACAAAGAAATACTTTGCCTAGTTGGGGATAAAACACAGATTTCCTCCATACATTCTAGTAATTATTACATGCGATTCACTCTCCTTTTGCTTGTACTTTCGCCTTATCTCCACAGACTATTAACAATACACATTACACTATCGTACACAGCCACTTTTCCATTTAAACTTTCCACATTCGCCAATATTTTTAGTAAAGAGGCTTATTCTTCATAAATAGTGACTATAATATATAAAAATCCGTATAGTTCGTTATTTTTCGTCAAAATTTTAAAAATATATTGACACTTAAAATATCCTCATAGTATGATTTGGATGTTGTAATTGATAACCATTTTCACTTATGGTACTAGTTACAAAAAACACTTAATTTGGGGGCAGAAGATGAAGAAAATTCTCAGTATTTTCATAGTAGTTCTTCTATTCGCTGTTGGATGCGGACAGCAAAAAGAGGAGAAAAAAGAAACAAAAGCGGACAATAAAAATCAAGCTATAACAATTAAACACGCTGAAGGGGAAACGAAGTTAGATAAACCAGCAAAAAAAGTAGTTGTACTTGAGTGGGTATATTCTGAAGACTTATTAGCACTTGGTGTTCAGCCAGTAGGGATGGCAGACATTAAGAATTATAATAAATGGGTAAATACAAAAACAAAACCGAGTAAAGATGTTGTAGATGTAGGGACACGTCAACAACCAAACTTAGAAGAAATTAGCCGTTTAAAACCAGACTTAATTATTACAGCTTCATTCCGTGGTAAAGCAATTAAAAATGAATTAGAGCAAATTGCACCAACAGTTATGTTTGATCCATCAACAAGCAATAACGATCACTTTGCTGAAATGACAGAAACATTTAAACAAATTGCAAAAGCAGTTGGAAAAGAAGAAGAAGGTAAAAAAGTATTAGCTGATATGGATAAAGCATTCGCTGATGCAAAAGCAAAAATTGAGAAAGCAGACTTAAAAGATAAAAACATCGCAATGGCACAAGCATTTACTGCTAAAAACGTACCAACATTCCGTATCTTAACTGACAATTCTTTAGCTTTACAAGTTACAAAAAAATTAGGTCTAACAAATACTTTTGAAGCAGGAAAATCTGAGCCAGATGGTTTTAAACAAACAACTGTAGAATCATTACAAAGTGTACAAGATTCAAACTTCATTTACATTGTAGCGGATGAAGATAACATTTTTGACACGCAACTAAAAGGCAACCCTGCTTGGGAAGAATTAAAGTTCAAAAAAGAAAACAAAATGTATAAATTAAAAGGCGACACTTGGATTTTCGGTGGTCCTGAGTCTGCAACATCTTTAGCAACACAAGTAGCAGATGTAATGACAGCGAAGAAGTGATTACACAATGAATAGCTTACAACATACACTTCGAGCAAGTCTTGTATTCGGAGGAGGAGCAGCTCTCTTGCTCCTCCTTTTCTTTATTCATATCGGACAAGGTCAAGCAAACATTTCCTATAGTATGATTATTGATGCTCTTATCTCACCGAACCAATCGCTAGAACATCAAACTTTAATCATGCTTCGATTACCTAGAGCTGTAATTGCCATTTTAGCTGGAGGCGCTCTTGCTGCATCAGGGGTTATTTTACAAACGTTAACGAAAAATCCACTTGCTGAATCCAGTACAATGGGTATTCACTCTGGCGCATATTTCTTTCTAGTAGCGGCTACAATTTTCTTACCGAAAGATTTACAAATTAATTCTCTTCTGTTCACATTTATCGGTGGTGCTATTACTGCTTTATTTGTATACCGTATTTCTGGTGGAAAAAAGGGAACCCCACTTAGAATGGCATTAGCTGGTATGGTCGTTACATTAATGCTCTCTGCCTTTACCGGAACGATGCAGCTTTTCTATGAAAATGAAACAGCTGGTTTATTTTTATGGGGAGCTGGCTCTCTTATTCAAAATAACTGGGATGGCGTTCAATTTGCTTTTCCATTTATCATTATTTCTTTCCTAGTTTTACTATTTATGTCTCGTAAACTCAACATTCTCTTACTTGGTGATGATGTTGCTATTTCTCTTGGTGAAAAAACAGCAGTAACACGTCTTATCGCCTTCATTGCTGCAATCTTTTTAACAGCAGTAATTGTTACTGTTGTTGGACCAATTGGCTTTGTCGGCTTAGTTGCACCTCATTTAATGCGCCTTATCGGATACCGTCAACACTTTACTCTTCTTCTCTCTTCTTTCTTATGGGGGGCAGTATTATTGCTTGGAGCAGATGTTGTCGGTAGATTAATAGATCCAACCGGTGCAGAACTTCCTGTTGGGGCAGTCACAGCAATGATTGGATCTCCTTGGCTTATTTACTTAGTGTATCGAATGATGAAATCGAAACAATATATGAATGATAACGGTGCGAATGCAGCTGGAGCTAGTTCCCGCTATTACTCTTATAAAAAGGTAATCATTATATCTATCACACTTTGTATTGTGACGATTGCTCTTGGTGTTACAATCGGTAGTAACGCTTATATCGAAAGCATTACTAATGTTATATCAGGTCAATTAACACAATTTGACAAAAATATGATGATGAATCTTCGTTTACCAAGAATGCTCGTTGCTGCTATTGCTGGCGCATGCCTTGCAATAAGTGGGCTTGTTTTCCAAAGTATATTACGAAACCCACTTGCCGATCCTTCTATTATTGGTATTTCATCGGGAGCTGGTGTCGGTGCTTTAACGATTATGTATGTCTTCCCTGCACTTCCTGGTTTCTTCCTACCAATTGGTGCATTTATTGGCGGACTACTTGCAGTTGGAATTGTCCTCTTCTTCTCTTGGAAATCAGGATTTAGTCCAACAGCTCTCGCTTTAATAGGGATTGGTATTTCTGCGCTTGGCTCAGCAATTATTCAAATCTTTATCGTTAGAGCCAATTTGAATGTTGCCGCTGCTTTAACATGGTTATCTGGCAGTACGTATGCAAGAGGGTGGAATCACTTAGAAAATATCATTCTATATCCATCTCTAATTCTTGTATTCATTATCTTTTTCTTAATAAAACAACTTGACGTTCTCGTACTGGGAGACGATTTAGCAACTGGACTTGGGCAACCAGTAAATAAAACACGTCTTGCTCTAATTGTGCTAGCGACACTACTTGCATCAGTAAATATCGCTGCTGTCGGTACAATTGCCTTTTTAGGCCTTGTCGCACCTCACTTAGCAAGAATTGTTGTTGGTATGAACCATCAAAGACTATTCGTTTGCTCAGCACTGTTTGGAGCAATTCTTCTTTCCATTGCTGACTTACTCGGCCGAACAATTGCATATCCGAAAGAAATTCCTTCTGGTCTTGTCGTCGCTGTACTTGGAGCACCTTATTTCTTATGGTTGATGAGGAAGAGTGGGAAGAAAGTTAATTAAAAAGGAGGCTTCTTGTTAGAAGCCTCCTTTTTAATTAACTTTCTTTAGTGGGGGTTTTCTTCATCCCCGCTAATTATTAGCCCACACCAATCGGGCTTTTATGAGCAGTGAATCTCCCACCTAACTTCTTTGCTCCAGCCGAATCTTGAGGTGGAAGTTTTACTGTCCGACGAATAGCCGGATAAATTACTCTGATCTCACTAATTTCACAGATTCAGTACTCCCCATAAACTCATGATATACAGTTAATGTGTTCTCCTCAATTTTCAAATCAACCTTCTGTTTTCTTTCTCCCATTAAAAATACAAGCTCTATGGAAATAATCCCTTGGTCCACACTTAATATTCGAAAGTCTCCTATAGTAGTCCCTTTCCCAAAAATATTATGTTCCATAAATTCTCCGCCTGTTTTCTCACTATTAATAGATTCTATTTCCAACCCAACTGGCCTGTCTGTACTTTCTGATGACATCCAAGACCCTTTTAACTTTCCAATATCAGTCTCTTTTTTCTTTTCATTTTTTAACTCTTCCTCTTTTTTCTTAACTTCTGCTTGTTGAGTTAGTAAGCCATCGATTTGCTTATTCAGCTCTTCGGCCCGTTGTTTTTCCGAAATAAATTGTTGATTTTGGCCAGTATCGTTAACAATTTTATTTACTATCCCTTTAGCCTCTTCATACTTTTTATCATTCTTTAACTTCTCTGCCTTTTCCAATTGACCTATATATTGACCTTTTAACTCTTTATGCTCTATGAGCGAATCTTTTTGTTCTTTCGCTTGACTTTGAAGGATTGCGGAACCATCTTTCATCTTTTCTACTTCTTGAAACAAACCTATTGCTTGTTCTATATTTCCACTCGATTTCTCTTTTATCGAACTTATCATCTTAGTAGTTTGGTCTTTTAATACCTTTGCTTCTTTATCATCCTTTTTCTCTTCTAATGCTAGCTCAAATGATGCTACTGCCGTGTCATATTCTTTACTCGCTAACGCCAATTTCCCTTGATCCATTGCTTTTTTATAAGTTTCGTTGCTACATCCTACCATTAAAAATAAAATTATGATTCCTAAAATCAATCTTTTCATAATATCCCCCTAAATTAATATAATTCTATATACACTCAATAGTATCATAAAATTTATATATAAAATTTTAAACAGCATCATTAAAACATAAAGGGAACTTGTCATTTCTTCTCGAACTTAATCTATGAACATAAGTAGAGGGGGATAACAATAATGTACCAAACGATTGAAGGCTTTTTACAATCATGGACATACGAAGCAGAGTCTACTCAGAAAATGCTTGATTCATTAACCGATGCATCTTTATCACAAGAAATTGCACCTGGACATTGGACGTTAGGAAGAGTCGCTTGGCATATCGTGACGGCAATTCCTGTTATACTATCTGGCACAGGGCTAAAGTTTGAAGGCGAAACGAAAGATTATCCTGTTCCTACTTCTGCAAAAACAATTGCAGATGAGTACCGTAAAGTGAACGCGGCTTTTGTTGAAGCACTTCAAAGCGAATGGACTGATAAAGATTTAGCAACTATTAATGACTTCTTTGGTCGCCCTATGCCGAATTCTATATTTTTAATGACACTTATTAATCATCAAAATCATCACCGCGGGCAAATGACGGTTTTAATGCGACAAGCCGGCTTAACAGTTCCTGGCGTATATGGTCCCGCAAAAGAAGAATGGGCTACGGCTGGAATGGAAGCTCCTAAAATGTAACAACAGAAAAAGACAAGGTGTTTACACATCTTGTCTTTTTCTGTAACTTGTTTCATGTGAAACTTTATATTGCATCTTCCCTCTCAATATTTTTAATTCCATAATAAGCAATCGCCACACCAATCACTGCAAATGCGAATTGAAGAGGAAGAAAGGTCGCTATAGGAAATATTGGTGGGTTATTAATTGCGATTAGCACAACGATAATAGACGAAACAATAGTAGTTGGCACTGAACGTTTACGCATTCCGAAGTATAGAGGAATTAAGCTTATTCCCGCAGTGGCAATGGCTAAAGGAACGAGATTTATCCCTTCTTGAATCAATTGATCTACTGCGAATGAATTAGGAAGAATCGAAAAATAACTATCTATTCCAATGAAAATCCCCACTACAAAAATATTAGATAAAATAACTGTTATGAATGTTAATATTGCTGTAATAGCCAACTTACTAATCATTATTTTCTTTCGATTAATTGGATAAGAAAACATCAATAATATTGTTTTGTTTTTATATTCATCAATTATTAACTTAGCTATTAGTACAGCACCAAAAATAATAAATGTTGCTCTCACTATTGAACTAGCCATTAACAAAATGGCCTGCGGATCTCTTATTTCTGGATCTCCCCCTATTTGAGAAACGATGCTAACAAAAATCAATAATGCCAGTATAGCAAGATTTGCAATTACTGCTCTCTTCACGTACCAGCCAAGTTTAATTTTCTTCAGTTCTAGCTTCATAAGACGTAGCATGATAGTCCTCCCTCCTCCTAAGACTTAATCAATATAAATGACCCCTGTCTTACTTAAAATCTCCACTTTGTTTTTTGCATCACCAATCGTTCCTACTTTTATTTTTTCTGTACTTTTATCTTTCTTAAGTCCTTTTAAATCTACTATTACGTCAGCCGAATTACTTTTAGCCATAAGCTTCAATGATGCCGGGACACCTTTATACCGTACGCCAATATCCCCTGATTTTGTTTCTATAAATAATGATTTTCCTTCTATCATATCTTTCAGCAATACTTCCCCAGATGTTGAAGTGATGTTCATATTTGAGTTACTTACATTTGTGATATAGTTATCACCAGTCGTAGACTTTATATTTAATTCTTGTACTGAACTATCTTTTACAACTAACTCTCCACTTTGCGATATGAATTCACCTTTCTCGGCTGTTAGTCCTACAATCATTCCATCCCCAGATTTGCCTTTCGTCACGATACTTTTTACTACTATATCTCTTATTTTCACATCACCTGATTTATTATTTAATACAATTTTATCTATTTCTTTCTTCGGAATAGCTATACATATACTATCCTTCTTCCTAAACGTAAAACCATTAAAAAATTTGTTCGCCTCTTGTTTTTGCTTAACCATAATTTTATTTTCATCATTTTCTATTTTGACAGGATCTATCTCTTTATCTGCTTGTTCACCTTGAGCAGAAATTACTATTTTATTAGCGTCTGTACTTTTAAACTCAAGATTCCAATTTTCATTGTCTACTTCTATTGCTTTTATATTATTTATATCAAAAGACTTTTCTTTCTTAAAATCTTTCCCCTGAAATACCTTAATACCAAAAACTACACTAGCAATTGTAATGAATAATATTGCAATTACTATCATTTTTTTCACTATTCATACCCCAGTTCGTTTTTGTTTTAAGCTTGCTTCACGCCACATCTATCTTGTCAATTTTACGAAACGATAGATAGCTAATGAAAATTCCTAATAAACAGAGCACGATTGGGATAGCTATAAAATCAAACATACTTACTTGACCATTTCCAGGACCAACGTTACTGTTCATCATCATCCCAATTATTACTGCAGAAGTAATCGTTGTCGGTGTTGATTTCTTTCTCATTCCAAAAAATAAAGGAATTAAACTAATACCAGATATCATAAATGCACTTATAATAGTAGCTGGAACGATAGCTATTATTTCCCCCATCGTAACAGGCGTTTCAAGTAGTCCCATTATTGGATTCATACAGAATATGAGCAAACTAATAATGAAAGTAGCGATAATCGTGCTCACAAAACAAAAACAAAAAACAAAAAACAATTGTTAATTTCGCACTCATTAGCATTTTCCTTTGCAGTGGATACATAAATAGTAGCTGTATTGTTTTGTTCTTGTATTCATCGATCACTAAACGTGATAAAATAACCGATGCAAAAATAATAAATGTAATTCTAATAAGAATATTTGCTAAAGACATGTATTCCATATAGCTAGAGAACATCAAATCATCCTCTACCTTAGATCCCCACGCCATAAGGCTTACTGCAGCGAAAATTGCTATAATACAAATTGCTACCCCTTTAAAGTAACTAGATAATTTATGTTTCTTCCATTCGAGCTTCATTAATTTAAACATATAAATTACGCCTCCATTCTTTATATACCTGTCTCTACGCTGCTAACATTCTAATTCCAGCAGTAACGAAGCTTAGCATTACGATAAATCCACTTACCAGGTTCAGCCACAGTCCATTAAGCATGAATACCTTCTCCATCCATTACATTTAAGAAATATTGTAACTACTCAGCCACCTTTCGGTGTCTTTTTTAAATTTTACTAGTTTCATATGCCTCCCATTTGTAAATACTGAGTATATCAAACAGGGGAGGTGAATCTTATGGTCGATCGAAAAATTATTTTAGATACATATAAAAAAGGACCTGAAGCTGTTATTTCTTTATTTGAAGAAACATTTTCTAAGTTAGAAAAACGTATACAAGAACTAGAAAATGCTTCAAAAAAAAACTCCAAAAATAGTCATAAGCCACCTTCTACAGATGGTTTGGGTAAGCCCGTTACAAAAAGTTTGCGCAAACCGTCTCATCGTCAAACGGGTGGCCAGTTGGGCCACAAGGGACATACTCTTGGTTTGACAGCGACTCCAGATCATACGATTACACATTCTCCTACATATTGTACTTGTTGTCATACTTCCTTGAACCACGAGCCTGTAAAAGGGTATCGCATTCGCCAAGTGTATGACTTACCACCTATTCAGATCGAAGTGACAGAACATAAAGTAGAACAGAAAGAATGCCCACATTGCCATTCTATCCAAGAAGCCCAATTTCCTTCGACAGTATCTCGTCCTGTTCAATATGGTCCAAATATAAAAAGACTGATTCCCTATTTAACGCATTATCAATGCATTTCTTTGAAGCGAACAAAAGAATTCTTTCAGGATTGTTTTGGACATTCTATAAGCGAAGGAACCCTGGTAAATCATACACAGGCTTTCGCTTCTCAATTGCAGCCATTCATAAAAGAAGTAAAGGAAAAGATTCTGCAGTCTCCTGTTGTCCATTTTGATGAAACTGGTATGCGTGTAGAAAACAAAACACAATGGTTACATACTGCCAGTACACCGGAGGTGACATTGCAACATATTCATCAAAAACGTGGAAAAGAAGCAATGGATGCTGGAGAAATCTTGCCATCTTTTTCTGGAATTGCGATGCATGATGGTTGGAAATCGTATGATGCGTATACAGATTGTCGTCACGTTTTATGTAATGCCCATCTCTTACGAGATTTACAAGGAATTATAGATAGTACTGGAGAACAATGGGCACAACAGATGCAGAAATTTCTAACGCAAGCGTTGACGATGAAAAAGCAATCCGAAGGTACCATGCCAAAAGCGACGCAAAAGAATCTGTTTATTATGTATCAATCCATATTGAAAGAACAACAGATTCTTTCCACGAAACAAAAGAAGAAAGGAAAGCAGACGCCTTCTCAAAATTTATGGAATCGCTTCGTCAAGTATTCTGACAGAATTCTAGCGTTTTTAGAACATCCAGCCATTCCATTTGATAACAATCAAGCAGAACGGGATATTCGGATGACGAAAGTAAAACAGAAAGTGTCTGGGACTTTCCGAAGTAAGAAAGGCGCAGAATCTTTTTGTCAGATACGAAGCTTTATGAGTACCATGAAAAAACAAAAACAATCGGTCTTACAAGCGATAAACCAAGTCATAGAAACTAGAACGGTTCCTTGGAATAACACGACTTCATAAGAGAATTTCTCTATTTGGCATAGATTCTTTCTCTGATTGGAGTATTTTCTTTTCATGTTTTCGAATCGGAAACATGTATTTGGCCTGTTTTTTTATTTGAAGAAGCTGAGTAGTTACGAAATATTCTTCTAAGGAACTATGTTTCTTATTAATACTTTCAATTTCCACATCGTTCATAATAAGTGCTTTTGAAATGGCCTGCTGAGACGCTAACGTATCATAAACCCGAATCATGTTTCCACTCATTATTTTGTAGTTTTTTATACCAAGTTTATCTTCTAAAATATAAGTTGCACGTTTCACATCAGGAACAGTGATTTCAATATACTCTGTTTGTTTTCCGTTAATACTCTTCATTGAAACTTCTTTTATTAGTTTTCCATTTTGAATCACACCAATTGTATCCGCCATTAGTTCCATCTCACCTAAAATATGACTAGAAACTAATAATGTAATGCCATATTCTTTGCAGAGCATTTTAAATAAGTCTCGTAACTCTTTAATACCAATTGGATCTAAACCGTTAATGGGTTCATCTAAAATGAGCAATTCTGGCTTTGTCACGATTGCTCTTGCAATACCGAGTCGTTGTTTCATTCCTAATGAAAAATCTTTTACTTTTTTATTATCTATCCCTTGTAGTTTCACTAAATGTAAAGCATGGTCAATTGCATTTTTATCGTAGTAGCCCATATATTCACAATGTAGGTCTAAGTTTTCTTTCGCCGTTAATTTATCATAAAAGATTGGGTATTCAATAATTGTCCCCATTCTTTTTAATACTTCATAAGATGTATCTGTTAATTTCTCACCGAAGATTTCAATATCACCACTCGTCGGTTTTATTAAATTTGTAATCATTTTCATAATCGTTGTTTTACCAGCACCGTTTGGTCCTAAAAAACCGTAAATTTCTCCTTTTTTCACATGCATGTTAACACCGGAAATAACTTCTTTCCCTTTAAACACTTTCGTTAACTGATTTGTTTTTAATATATATGTCATGTTACTTTCCCCTTTCGCAATACTCTATATTTCTATAATAGACAACGGAAATCTCTTTTTTCTTACCCGTTTCTTACAAATTCCTTACGCTGAAAAAAAGCTTGTAGAATCTACTGCTCTACAAGCTAAAACTGTATCTTTGTTAATACAATTGTAAAAATTGTTTTTTCATACGGTTTACTAGAAAGATGGATTTTCCCGTCCATCGCTTCCACAAGCCGTTTCGTAATCGTTAATCCGAGACCACTTCCTTGGTACAATCTATTTCTTGAATCTTCAAGTGTGTACATACGCTCAAACACTTTATCAATATGAGATTCATCAATCCCTTTTCCTTTATCCCATACATCTATATACACGCCCGTGTCATCATCTCTTAACGTCATACCGAGTGCCTTTCCATCGTCTCCATATGTAATTGCATTTGATATTAAATTATTCAATACCCTACCTAATACTTCTACATTTCCAAGTGCGTATATATTTCTTTCTGGTATATCAATATGAACCTGAAAACCTTTCGTCGTCACTAAATCATAAAATGATAAAATCTTCTCGCGGCATACTTCATTCATATTTACTTTTGTCATTTCAATTGCTTTGTCACCAGATTCTAATTTTGCCAAGTCAAAAAACTTATGAATTAACTCCATCACTTCTAGTGTTTTCGTATGCACTTTTTCAAGTAATATTTGTTGTTCTTCTTTATTTATCGTTTTATCCTTATTTAACATTTCTGTATATCCAAGAATGACTGTTAGTGGTGTTTTCAAGTCATGCGAAATATTTGAAAGCATTTTTCTCATCGAAATTTCTACTTTTGCATGATCTGCATTCGTTTTCTGTTTTGCATCTAATAATTGATTAATTGCCACTAATAATTTTTGCAATTCTAGATCATCTGTCATAACGAGTAACGTCTCGCCTGTTTTGTCATTTACAATACTTTCTAACTTTTCATATGTGTATCGTAAATTTTCACTACTATTTTTTCTCATTCTATATTGCATATAAATAACACATAACAATATAAAAATAATACCTATTAACAAATTGACCATATTACATCACTTCCAACTTATAGCCGATGCCCCATAACGTTTTAATATATTCTGGATTAGATGGATCACTTTCGATTTTCTCACGCAATCTTCTCATATGAACATTAATAACGTTATCGTCACCGTAATACTCTTCATTCCAAACTAACGTATATATTTGAGCTTTCGTAAATACACGATTTTGGTTCTTTACGAATAGCTTTAAAATCTCAAATTCTTTTAAAGTAAGTTTGAGAGACTTCCCGTTTTTTTCAACTGTAAAATTAATTGGATCAATTGTTAAATCACCAATTTGAATCATCTTTTCTGTTGTTTCTGTAGCCGAATATTTCGTAGACCTCCGAATACCCGCTTTTACACGTGCAGCTAATTCAATCATAGAAAACGGCTTACAAATGTAATCATCTGCTCCAAGTCCTAATCCAACAGCTTTATCAACATCTGTATCTTTTGCCGACATCATTAAAATCGGAACAGCACTTTTTTCTCGAATGATTCGTACAACTTCTAAGCCATCTAGCTTTGGCATCATAATGTCAAGGATAATCAAATCAAATGAACCTTTTAAATATGTGTTCACGCCTTCCTCTCCATCAGACGCAATTGTTACTTGAAAACCCCCTTTTATTAAATACTTTTCCACCATCTCTTGAATTGAGATATCATCTTCAACTAATAAAATATGATGTGACATATGTCTATCCCCTTTTTACAAACGTTAACAATCCAATTGTATCGTAACTACTACAGACTGGAAACAATTATATGAATTTTCAAACCAACTTCCCTTCCTTCCTTAACAATGATATGATGAAATTCACTACGATTGTTCATAATTAACTTTATATAAAGGAGACTTATCATGTCAGAAAACAAAAAAGTAAGCTTAGCTGATTTAATGCGCGAACAACTTGCTAAGAAAAAGCAAGGAAATGGAAATGGTCAAAATACAAAAAATCAAAGCCAAGAAACGAAAAAATTACAAAACCAACAAACAAAGAAAACAAACAACCAACGTAGACGTACAGGTGTGTAAATGAACGGACAAAAACGTTCTAATATCGCGCCCGGTCTTGAAGTTGATATTGTATTAAAACAAGATCAACGAACAGGCAAATTAACACGTGGAATTGTAAAAGATATTTTAACAAACTCCCCTTCCCATCCGCATGGCATTAAAGTGCGATTGCAGGACGGACAAGTCGGTAGAGTACAAAATATCGTTCAATAAGAAAAGGAGCTCAAGTAAACTCGAGCTCCTTTTCTTTATTAACCTTTAATTTTCTCGATGAAAACTACTTTTAAGTAGTCTCCTTCTTTAAATTGATCAATGGTACGGAAATCTTCTGGTAAAGAATGTTCTTCTAATATTTTATATTTGCCATTCATTTCTTTAAAGGCTGTATCGATAAAGCCTTTAAACTTTTTCATATCGAATGCGCTACAATTTGTAGAAGCAACGATAATACCGTTATTTTCTGTAATAGCAATTGTTTCTTTTAATAAATTTTTATAATCTTTTGCTGCACTAAATGTATATTTTTTTGAGCGGGCGAAGCTTGGAGGATCAAGTACGACCATATCAAATTTCATCTTTTTCTTAGCTGCATATTTGAAGTAAAGAAATACATCTTCTACAATAATATCTTGTGCTTCATAATCAACTTCATTTACACTAAACTGCTCAATCGTTTTACTTAAACTACGATTTGCAAGATCAACACTCGTCGTTTTACTTGCTCCGCCAAGCGCTGCAAATACAGAGAAAGCACCTGTATAAGAGAACATATTTAACACTGTTCTTCCCTTTGCATATTTATCACGAATTTGTTTTCGAACGTTACGTTGATCTAAAAATACACCAACCATTGCCCCATCATTTAAATAAACCGCAAAGTTCACACCGTTCTCTTTTACGATAAGTGGGAACTCGCCGCGCTCTCCTGCTACGAAATCATCACCCTCAATATATTTCCCTTTCGTATCAAAACGCTTTTTCTCATAAATACCTTTAAAGTTTGCTACTTTTTGAAGAGCGGCTATAATCTCATCTCTGAAAGTGTAAATCCCTTCACTATACCAACTTACTACGTAGTAGCCATCATAATAATCGATAATTAATCCTCCAAGACCATCACCTTCACCATTCACCACACGGAATGCTGTCGTATCACTTGATTTATAAAATTGCTTTCGTTTATGTAGGGCAGATTTGATTTTACTTTCAAAGAAAGATTGATTAATTTGTTCACTCTCTTTTCTCGTTAAAATCCAGCCGTATCCTTTATTTTGCTTTCCATAATAACCTTTTCCGACAAAGTTGTTCTTCTCATCTACTACTTTGATGATTGTTCCTTCTTCACGAACATCATTTAAATTTTGAATCGCATCTTTTAAAATAAGCGGATATCCACTTTTAATTTCTTTTATAAATTTCGGTTTTATTTTTACAGTTACTTCTAATCGCATATAATAACTTCCTTTCCATTTGCATGCTTTCTCTACAGGAAGCATTTGAAAAACGAGACTGAAAAAACAGCCTCGTTTCACTATACCATATTATTGCTTTGCTAGTACAACTAGCTCATTCTCGCACTTAACCGCCACATATTTACTACGTTTTGAAATGAACATCTCACTGTCCAAAATAATAGAAAAAAACTTATATATTTCACATTTACCATTGACAATGATAATGATTTTCATTATCATTTGATGTATATGAGTTCTTGAAAATATAGCTACATTTATAGGAGGAATAAACATGATTATTGTTACAAATACAGCTAAAATTACAAAGGGAAATGGGCATAAATTAATTGAGCGTTTTAATAAAGTAGGTAAAGTTGAAACGATGCCAGGCTTTTTAGGTCTAGAAGTTCTTTTAACACAAAATACAGTTGATTATGATGAAGTAACAATTAGCACTCGCTGGAATGCAAAAGAAGATTTCCAAGGTTGGACAAAGAGCGCTGCATTTAAAGATGCTCACTCACATCAAGGCGGAATGCCAGAATATATTCTTGATAATAAAATTGCTTACTATGATGTAAAAGTTGTACGTATGCCAATGGCTGCAGCACAGTAAGAACAGTCCTTTTTTAAAGTATAGAATATGAGAAGCGTTATCTATCACTTCTCATATTCTATACTTTTTTCTTTAATTTCTTTTTACTAATTTTGCGTGTACAACTAGCCTTCCAGCCTCTGGATCAAGAGCATAATCACAAGTAGAAAGTGTTACGATTTCATCATTAGCCATCAATTCCGTATCCGTTTTGTACAGTGATTTTTCTTGAATTTCCTTTAAGAACGATGCATATGCTGCATCATTTCCAAAATCCGTTTCAATGTAATAAAAGTCCGTTGTTGTCGTGTATACTGAAAAAACTTCAACGTCGTATCCTTCAAATAATGTATCGTAATATAATTTACGATGAGACATAAAAAAGTCTTCATCCAACATTTTTTTTAAACTACCAAACATAGAACCATCTTTCATACGATGGCCATATAAAATCGTATTTCGATTTTGAGATTTCACATCATTACGATGGTCCATAAAAATGCTTCCCGCTCTCATATCTTCACCTTTATAATTACGAAATAAATAGTAATCATTATCTTTTGCTTGAACGATTGGATAATTAATTTGTGTATCATCCATCGTAATCCATCCGACTATCTCTGGATTAATTTTCTGGAGATCCTGAAACTGTTTACGTACCTCTCCATTTTCTGATTTTTCTTCCATTGGACTTCTTTTATAAATATGTTGTGCCTCAGCCATTACTTTACGATTTTCATAATAATCCATGAAAATCCCGCCCAACTCATACATTGAATAGAAAAAGATTCCTAAAAACACAATTGTAAGTATGCGTTGAAAAAAAGAATTCTTTTTCCGTCCTTTCTTACTATTCAAATTATCACCTCAAAACGGATTATGCTCAGCCTTTAGATTCCCATAGGTACCATGTACAATCCGGTATCTTCATCCTGCTTTACAATGACATCTACACCATATATTGCTTTAACCATTTCTTCTGTTATTACATCATTAGGAATACCTTTCGTAATAATTTCTCCATCTTTCATAACGATAATATGGTCGCTATAACGAATGGCTTGATTAATATCATGTAATACCATTACAATCGTTAGTCCATGCACTTCATTTAACTCTTTCACTAACTCTAATATTTCTAACTGATAGTAAATATCTAAATATGTGGTCGGCTCATCTAAGAAGAGCATTGGTGTATTTTGAGCTAATGTCATCGCGATCCAAACTCGCTGCCTCTCTCCACCAGATAAAGCATAAATTGGCTTATCACGCTTACTTTGTAAATTCGTACATACTAGTGCACGCTCAATCGCTTCTCTATCTTCATCTGTTTGCGGAGAGAATATATTTTTATATGGCATACGCCCGAAGCTTATTAGCTTTTCCACTGTAATATCTGCTGGAGCCTCATTTTGTTGATGGACAACTGCTAGCTTTCTAGCAAACTCTTTCAGTTTATATTCACCAATCGCTTTCCCATCAAGTATTACTTCTCCACTGCTAGGAGCGTGGTTTCTAGACATGACACTAAGTAATGTTGATTTCCCACATCCATTCGGTCCAATGATTGTTGTAATTTTCCCAATTTCTATTTCACTACTAACAGACTTTAAACGATTTGTTACGTTATCGTATGAAAAGGTTACATTTTTAATTTCCATGAACTTTATCACTCTTTCTAAGCAAAAATATTAAGAATGGACCACCAATAACCGCCATAATTGTTGCTGCTGGAATTTCGTTAGGTGGCACAATTAACCTTCCAATTGTATCTGCCGTCAAAATTAATAACGCCCCTGCAAGCGCAGAAAATGGAATTAATACTTTATGGTCTGAACCGACTAATTGTCTTGAAATATGCGGAACTAGTAATCCTACAAAAGCAATAACACCTGCAATCGCTGTTGATACTGCCGCTAAGAGTACTGCAATGGCAGAAATAATAAGACGAACTCTCGTCACGTGCAAGCCTAAATTTTTCGCAGTCTTATCTTGTAGCGATAATAAGTTACACCAAGCTCCTACGAACAGAGCAAGAATAAGACCAATCGTTCCATAAGTCACCATTATTTCTACATCGCCCCACGTCTTCATTGTTATATTAGAAGTCGTCGTTTGCTTAATACTCTTAATAAAATACCCACAAATCGTAACGAATGATTCATTTAATCCAGTAAACATTGCATTAATGGCAATACCAATTAAAATAATGCGAAGCGGGCTTAATCCTGATTTCCATGAAAACGAATAAACGAGATAACATGCAAGCGCACCACCTAAAAAGGCGAATACGGGTGTCCAGAAAAAGAATTGCGGAAACAACGTAATAATAACGAGTGTCATAAAACTTGCTCCTGAAGATATACCGATTACCCCAGCATCGGCGAGTGGATTTTTCATAACGGCTTGAAAAAGCACACCTGAAACAGCGAGAGCCGCTCCAGTGAACAACGCAATAATAATACGCGGGAAACGTAAATCTTTAATGACTTCAACATCTTCATTTCCACCTGTAAATATCCCTTGTACAAGTTCAACAATACCTACTTCTAAACTCCCTTTCATCGCTGACAATGATGTCATAACAATAAGCAATACAGTAACAATGAGGAAACTCCAAGTTTTTTTATTCATTCTACTCTTCCTTTATATTAAAATGCATCACGGATACATCATTTTTTTCAATTCATCTAACGCTTCAATTGCTGCTAAATTGCCTGTCGTTCCAAATAAACGCTCTTCTAAATCGTAAACACGGTTATTTTTAACCGCAGCAAAGTGTTTCCAAATATCATTTGTTTTAAATTCTTTATCAAACATTTTTACAACTTCATCAGGCATACCATGAGCTGCTCGTAAAATAATATCTGGATCAGCTTTCTTTAAATACTCTGTATTAGAAGCTAAATATTCTACTTGTTCACCTTGCACAATATTTTTACCACCTAGTTGTTTCACTAAATCTCCAATATAAGAATGCTCTGTTGCTACTAAATAACTTCCCGGCACACCTAATAAAATAAGCACTGTCGGTTCTTTCTTTCCTTTTACTTCTTTTTGAATGCTAGCAACCTTTTTATCTAATTTAGTTACTACTGCTTCGGCCTGTTTTTTACGCCCATATTTCTTACCTAAATCGCTAATAGAACTTTGCATATTTTTCAAACTCGTTAAATCTAAAAAGTTTGCTTTCATACCCACACCATCAAAAACTGGCTTTAATTCATATTCAAGTGTTGTCACAGATAACACTTCTGAAGGCTTTAATGACTTTACCTTTTCCATATCTGGACTCATTGGATTCCCAACTTCAGGTAAACCTTTATATCGCTTCGGTAAAGTTTTAGAGCTTGTTGGAACGCCAACTAAATCTACTTCTAACGCATCCATAATTTCAGTAACAGCCACTGTTGTTGCAACAACGCGCTCTTTACTCTCACTCTTTACCTGCTTTGCTGTTTCTTTTTTTGGTGATGAGCACCCAGCTATACTCATTAACAAAATGATAGCCATTAGTACACTTGCAATTTTCTTCACTCTCAATCACCACTCCTTTCCATACAATATGAAACAAGTCTTGATGCACGCGAATATGCATCAAGACTCCAAAAATTACAATCTACCTGCTCTATATTTACGAACTAGTAAAGCAAGTGAACCTAGCAGTAACACCATATATAAACCAAGTTGTGCTGTATCTGCAGTTTTTGAGTTTTTCTCTTTTTTCGAATCATTTTTTGTATCTTCTTTTTTCTTCTGACCATCTGCATTTCGGTTAAAATCAGGAGTACCTACTGTTTTTACATTATCTACTTTCGGTGTAATCACTGGATTTTTCGGTTCATTTTTCGGTTCCTCTTTAAGAGTTCCTAACGCGCCGATATTATTTGTATCAAATTGAATTTGCACATCGTAGAAATGATGGTAGTTCATCTCATCGATGTCTACCTTTACTTTTGCGTTTAATTTTTTAAATAGATTTTCTACTTCAAACTGTACTACTCGCGTATTTACATTTTTATCTTCGCTTACTACTTTCGCATCAGCGAATAGTTCATTGTTTTCCGTTTGGAATTTCGTAATCCACGCACTATTTTTCAGCGTCATCTCAATATATTTTTTACCATCTTTTACGATTAATTTCGCTGGATTTACAACATAGTCATTCATCTTTGAAATCTCATCTGTTTTATCTTTTAATACTTTAAATGTAATATCATATTGGCCATCTACTAAATTTTTCGGATCAACTATTACTTTCGGGTTATTATTTCCACCTTGGTTGTTGTTTCCGCCTTGGTTGTCGTTTCCGCCTTGGTTGTCGTTTCCGCCTTGGTTGTCGTTTCCGCCTTGGTTCCCTAAGGCTTTAATACTGTCTTGATCAAATACAAATTGAACATCATAGAAATGGTGATAATTCATTGAATCAATATCTACTTTTACTTTTGCATTTAATTTTTTAGACAAATCGTTTACTTCTACTTCTACTTCTACTACTCTTGTATTTTGTTCTTTATTTTCACTTAACACTTTTGCATTAACGAAAGAACCATTTTTCTTAAATTCAAATTTCGTAATCCATGTACTATTTGTTAATGTAAACGATACGTATTTCTTACCATCTTTTACTTTTAATACACCTGGGCTTTTTGTGTATGTGTTCATCATTGAGATTTCATCTGTTTGATCTTTTAACACTTTAAAGCCAATTCTGTATTCACCATCTTTAAGAGCTTTTGGATCAATTGTTGTGTTATTATCTTGGTTATCATTTCCACCTTGGTTGTTGTTTCCACCTTGGTTGTTGTTTCCACCTTGGTTGTTGTTTTCACCTTGGTTGTTGTTTCCACCTTGGTTGTTGTTTCCACCTTGGTTGTTGTTTTCACCTTGGTTGTTGTTTTCACCTTGGTTGTTGTTTTCACCTTGGTTATCTAACGACTTAATGCTACCTTTATCAAATGCAAATTGAATATCGTAAAAATGGTGATAATTCATTGAATCGATATCTACTTTTACTTTTGCATTTAACTTTTTCGATAAATCTGGTACTTCTACTTCCACTACGCGTGTATCATTTTTTTTATCTTCACTTATTACATTTGCATCAACAAACGAACTATTTTTCTCAAATTCAAATTTTGTAATCCAAGAACTGTTCGTTAACGTAAATGATACATACTTCTTACCATCTTTTACTTTTAGCACACCTGGACTTTTTGTATATGTGTTCATCATTGAAATTTCGTCTGTTTGATCTTTTAATGCCTTAAAATTGATGCTGTATTCACCATCTTTAATTGTTTCAGCATCTGGTTTTTTATTTTCATCTGGTTTTTCTACTTCTGGTTTTTCTGCTTCCGGTTTTTCTGCTTCCGGTTTTTCTGCTTCCGGTTTTTCTGCTTCCGGTTTTTCTGCTTCCGGTTTTTCTGCTTCCGGTTTTTCTGCTTCCGGTTTTTCTACTTCTGGTTTTTTCTCTTCATTTTTAATTTGTTCAAGTTTATCTTGTTCAAATAAAAGTTGTACATCATGCATTTGCTTATAATTTCTTGATGCCATTTCGATAAATACTTTTGTATTTAGTTTTTTAGATAAATCGTTTACTTCAAACTCTACTACTCTTGTATCTTTTTCCTTATCCTCACTCACTACTTTTGCATCAACAAATGCGCCATCTTTTTCCGTTTGGAAATTTTTAATTAATGAGCTACTTTTTAGTGTTACAATTGCTTTTTTCTTACCGTTTTCTACTTTTAATACTCCTGGATTTACCATGTAACTATTCATCTTAGATTCTTCATCTGTTTGATCTTTTAACACTTTAAATGGAATGCTGTACGCACCATCTGTAATTGTGTTAGAATTTGGTTGTTGATCTGGGTCAGGCTTTTGGTCGGGCTTCTGACCTGGATCGGTAGTTTCATTTGGATCTGGCTTATTAGCTGGGTCCTCTTTTTCATTTGGTTTTTCTACATGAATTGGTGTAATGCTATTTTGATCAAATGCAATACGAACGTCGTACTCATGATGATAATTTAAAAAATCAATATCTACTTTTACTTTTGCATTTAATACCTTCTCTACATCTTCTACATCAAATTCTACTACTCTTGTATCTTTTTCTTTATCTTCACTAATTACATTTGTCGCAACTAGCTTACCTGCTTTTTCTGTTTCAAATTTCGTAATCCATGAACTATTTGTTAATGTAAAGGATATTTTCTTTTTCCCATCCTTCACTTTTAAAGTTCCCGGACTTACTGAATATTGATTCATCATCGATTCTTCATCTGATGTATCTTTTAAAACTTTGAAGCCAATTGAATATTCACCGTCAGCCAACTTGGTAGCTGCTTGAACTGCAAGTGGTTGTAATGTTGATACGAATGTAAATATCATTAAAAACATAGCAACAATAATTTTTGTATACCTGTTCAATGGAACGACTCTCCCTTTTGAAAATTATTTAATACTGTTCCCATCAAATACAAAGCGAATATCATACGAAGCATTATAATTAATAATTGGAATATTAATTTTCACCTTGCCATTTAGTTTTTTTGACAAGTCAGCAACTTCAAATTCTACAACTCTAGTATTATCTTTTTTGTTTTCACTTAACACGGTTGTTTCTACAAATTGACCATCTTTTTCTACTTGGAAACTTTTAATAGAAGCACTATCTTTCACTTTAAATGAAACATATTGTTTTCCATTTTTAACTGTTAATGTTGCTGGGCTTTCAAAATAACTATTCATTCTAGACGATTCATCTTTATCGCCTTTCCATACAGTAAAAGCAATATTATATTTTCCATCAGCTAGTTTTGTAGCAGCCTTTGCATCTTGTAAACCTAGTGTTGCGATAAATGTAAATAAAACAGCAAATACGGCAATAATCATTTTAAATTGTTTAAACATATATTCATCACCCTTCAAAAGATTTATTTACTCAATTTCACTTTACGAATTAAGAAAGCACCTGAAATAAGAATTAACACTGCAAACAATCCAATACGTGCTTCATCGCCTGTTTTTGGGTTATCTGTTTTTTCAGCTTTTCCATTTTCATTTTTTGTTTCTTTATTCACTTCTTTAGCTGTTTCCTTACTCTCTACTTTTGTTTTCTCTTCTTTTACTTGTGTATCTGTTTTCGCTTGATCATTATTTTTTGTTGTAGCAGCTACGCCATTATCGCCACCTACAGCTTTTACATTTGCATCAAAAGCAAAACGAATTGTGTAGTGGTGGTCATAGTTTGCACTTGGTACAACAACATGAATTTTTACAGCTGCCGGTTTGGATAAATCATCTACTTTAAACTCTACTGTTCTTTTATCTGCCGATTCATCTTTATTAACAACTTTCGCATCAACAAAATTTCCGTTCTCTGGTGCTTTAAATTCTGTAATCCAAGCACTATGATTCATCGGAACTTGTACTCTCATCTCACCGTTTTCCACTATTAATTTTGCCGGCTTTTCAAAATAGTCATTTGCCATTGAAGCTGAATCATTTTCCGCTTTTTGAATTACGTAATTAATATCGTAAGTACCATCAGCTAGTTTTGCTGAAGCATTCCCGTATGGCATTACAAGAAAAGCTAGCATACATACGAACGTTATAATAAAAGCGGGTAATACAGAAACCTTTTTCATTTTTTTTGTTTCCTCCTTGGTTATCTTTCATTTCACTTTTTCCGAAAATGATAATTATTCTCAATTGATAAAAAAAATAATCTCTTCTACCTATTATTTAATTAGCATTCTTTTATGTAACATAAGCATTATTGATTATCATTCTCATTTAATATTAAAAATAATATCTCACCCTATTCCTTATACGAAGGCATAGAAACTGAGAAAAAATTATAAAACGCATTTATTGATTATCATTCTCAATGTAAGTCAAAAAAAATAAACTTTCTCTTCTCCTCTTCTTTCACCTCTTCCCATAACAACACTATAGTTATAGAAACCCCGTTTCCCTCACTTCCCTTCCAATATTTCCACAACTAAGTCAATCTTAGCCTACTCATAAATTTTTTGTCAACTATATTACGTATAAAATTTTTAATATCTAAATTTCTCTATATGCGGCTTTTTTTACAAAAAAAGAGACTTTCTATTATAGAAAGCCTCTTTTCTCTATTTTTCTACAGCAATTTCCTGCTTTTGAAACTTAGAAACTATATAACCAAATCCTATACCGATTATGCCTGGAACTAACCAACCAATTCCTACACTATATAATGGAATCTTATCTAAAATAGGTGCTAGCGCTGCAATTTGAAGGTTTGCATTGTGTAACCCATCAAAGAAACTTATTGCAAATGCTCCTACAATCCCGCCCACATACATCGCTAATGGAAGACGAACGTAGTTTTCAACAAGTGATAATACGATAAGTACGATTCCAATTGGATAAATTGCGATTAAGATTGGTAATGCTAATGCATTTAACTGAGTTAACCCAAGGTTTGCTACCATAAATGCTAATACACAGAAAATGAAAACGACTTTTTGATAAGAAAGCTTTGGTAATAAAGAAGAGAAGTAATCACCACAAGCTGCAACAATACCTACAGAAGTTGTTAAACATGCTGCTGTAATTGCGATCCCTAGTAATAAAGTTCCGTAGCTACCAAATAAATGATTCACGACATTTGTTAAAATAATTCCTCCGTTTGCGCCCATTCCAAGTGACACACTAGAAGCTCCAAGATAAGCAAGTGCTAAATACACAAGTAGTAGACCAAGCGCTGCAATAAATCCTGCAAAGATTGTTACTTTTGCAATACTGTTTTTATTTGTAATGCCTTTTTCTTTTAACGCATGAATTACAACATTTCCGAATACCAGTGCTGCAAGTCCATCTAAAGTTAAATATCCATCAATAAATCCTTTAAAGAGAGGAGCACTATACGCTTCTGTCGGTGCACCAAATTCTCCAATTGGTGTAATAAGTGCTTTACCTACGATAATTGCAATAACAGCTAATAGTATTGGAGTTAGCACTTTACCAATACGACCCACTAATTTCGAAGGATTTAAAGCTAAATAGAAAGTGACTGCAAAGAAAATAAATGTAAAGATAACAAGTGGATATGACTGACCAGCTATCTCACTTGGTAAAAACGGTGCAACACTCATCTCATAAGCTACTGTTCCTGTACGCGGCACACTTACGAATACGCCTAAACATAAATAAATTGCAGTGATAAAAACAAGTGCAAATATAGGATGTACACGTCCTGCTAGCTCATTAATATCTCCCTTTAAAGCTATAACAATTACTCCTAATAAAGGTAGTCCAACGCCTGTTACGATAAAACCAAACAGCGCGATCCATACGTCCGTTCCAGCGCCTTGTCCTAACGCTGGTGGAAAAATCATATTACCTGCACCGAAAAATAGTGCAAATAACATTAAACTTATTGCAAACATCTCTGAAAACTTTAAAGATGATTTCATTTCTACTAACCTCCTAAAATAATAAATTAACAAAATATTCTGAACTAAAATCCGTCACATATCCTCTTTCAAGCATACTTCCCCGTAAAAGAACGCAAAAAACACCCGTCCCTAACAAAGGGACGAGTGTTGAAATCGTGGTTCCACCCTTATTCTAATAAAATGAATTTATAACGAAATAAGCTCATTTTATAGCTCGTGTAAATTGATAACGGTTTTATCCGCCAAGAATTACAATGCATCATGTATGCAGTTCACTCTTGAAGTTTAGAGGTGGTAAGCTTGTCTTTTCGTATTAGGAAGCTCACAGCCTAAGGCTTCCCTCTCTGAGAATCGTAAAATACAACTCATGTCCTCATCATTACTTTTATAAAATATCTTGTCGAAACTTGTTGTTTTTTATTATATGGGCTATTTTTTAAAAAATCAATAGTTTTATTTTTTCTGACAAAAAAATATAGGGAGAAAATTTTCCCTCCCTATAACTGCCCTATTAAAATTTCTAACTCTTCAGCTGTAACGCTCCGCCACTTTCCAACTTCAAGCTCATTTAGCTCTATATTCATAATGCGTACTCGCTTTAGCTTTATTACAGTAAATCCGAAAGCTCGACTCATTCTACGAATTTGCCTGTTCATTCCTTGCGTTAAAACGATACGAAATGTTGATTGATCGACTCTTGTCACTTTGCACGGCTTCGTCATTCCATCTTTAATCTTTACACCGCGGGACATCTCATCAATAAACCAGTCCGTAAAAGGTTTATCGACTGTGACAACATATTCTTTCTCGTGCTCATGATCACCGTGTAAAATTTGATTCGCAATGCCGCCGTCATTCGTTAATAAGATAAGTCCTTCCGATGCTTTATCTAATCGCCCAATTGGAAAAATTCGCTCTGGGTAATTGATATAATCAATAATATTATCTTCAATATGATCGGCTGCTGTACAAGTAATTCCGACTGGTTTATGAAATGCGATATACACTTTTTCTTTCTCTTCTTTTACAATAACTTGCCCATCAATCGTTACCCTATCACCATCGCTTACGAGTGCACCGTGCGTACATATTTCGCCGTTAATAGCCACGCGTCCAGCTTTAATAAGGCGGTCTGTTTCACGTCTTGAGCATGATTTTGCTTCGCTTATGTATTGGTTGATTTTCATGTTCTATTCCTTTTCACATATATTAAAAGCGTCAATCTATGGCAATATCATTCTGCCACGATTGACGCTTTTTCACTTCGCAAAAACAACTAAATAAATAACCCCAATCACCAAAAATATTCCACAACAAGCTAACAATACTTTTGCAAGTTTGTCCATAAACATATAATGGTTTCCCCTTTGTTTCGTTGTTTTCTATTTTAATTCGACAACTGTTACGCCTAGGCCTCCCTCGCCCATGTCACCGTAACGGAAGGTTTTTACACCGCGATGCTTCTTCAAGTAATCTTGTACACCTTGGCGAAGTGCTCCTGTCCCTTTACCGTGAATGATTGATACGCGAGGATAGCTTGCAAGCTGGGCATCGTCTAAGTATTTCTCAACGCGCGCCATTGCATTTTCAAATCGTTCACCACGAAGGTCAAGTTCTAATGAAACATGATAGTCTCTACCTTTTACCGTTGCAACTGCTTTTTTCTCTGTTTGCTTCGGTGTGTTAATGTATTCCATATTAGATTCTTTCACTTTCATCTTCAGAATACCGATTTGTACGCTCCACTCTGTATCGCTCACTTTTTCAAGTAGTTGACCTTTTTGACCGAACGTTAATACTTTCACTTCATCACCTGCACGTAACTGTTGTTTCGGTGCAGTGTTTTTCACATTTACTTTTTGTTTCTTAACAAGCTCTGGCGCTGCGCCTTCTAGACGACTCTTCGCTTCAATTAGCTCGTGGTCTTTCACATTTGCAAGCTGTGCTTTACGCAATTGACGAAGTTCTTGAATAATACCTTCTGCTTCTTTCTTCGCAGCTTCGACTTTTTCTTCCCCTTCTTTTTGCGCTTTTAATAATCGTTCGTCGCGATCTTCGTTAAATTCAATAATTTGACGTTGCAACTCACGATGAAGTTTCTCAGATTGTTTGCGAAGCGCTTCTGCTTCGTTCCAGTCACGCTCTGCGTTCTTCTGGCTTTCTTCTAACTTCGCAATCATATTTTCAATTTTATTCGTATCTGTACTAATGTGGTTACGTGCTTGGTCAATGACGCGATCAGATAATCCAAGACGTTTCGAAATTTCAAAGGCATTACTACGTCCTGGTACACCGATTAATAATTTATACGTTGGGCTTAACGTGTTCACATCAAACTCAACACTCGCATTAATAACTTGTTCACGGTTATATCCGTATGCTTTTAATTCTGGATAATGCGTCGTTGCAACAACGCGAGCACCGCGATTACATACTTCATCTAAAATTGAAATGGCAAGTGCAGCCCCTTCTTGCGGGTCTGTTCCAGCACCTAATTCATCGAATAAAACTAAACTTTCAAAATCAGCTTTTTCTAAAATATCAACGATGTTCACCATATGTGAGGAGAACGTACTTAAACTCTGTTCAATCGATTGCTCATCACCGATATCAGCAAAGATATTTTTGAATACACAAATCTCTGACTCATCCATTACTGGAATGTGAAGGCCAGATTGCGCCATTAACACACAAATACCAACTGTTTTCAGCGTAACTGTTTTACCACCTGTATTCGGTCCTGTAATAACAATTGTCGTGAAATCTTTCCCTAACATAATGTTATTTGGCACGATTATTTCTGGATCGATTAGCGGATGTCGAGCTTGTCTTAAATCCATATAACGCTCGTTATTTACGATTGGTTTCGTTGCTTTAATTCGCTTCGCATAAAAAGCTTTCGCAAAGATGAAATCAAGATTTGCAACTACTTCTACGTTTGATAAAACGATATCCGCTTCTACTGCCACTTCTTCTGTTAACATTAATAAGATGCGTTCGATTTCTTGTTTTTCTTTCACACGTGCTTCTTGCAGTGCATTATTTAATTCTACAATGACTTGTGGCTCAATAAATAACGTTTGTCCAGAAGCCGATTGATCGTGAACAATACCACCATATACGCCGCGATATTCTTGTTTTACTGGGATTACGTAACGTTCGTTACGAATCGTTACAATCGAATCAGACAGCATCTTTTGCGCGTTTGAAGAGCGCGTCATATTTTCTAACTTTTCACGAATACGACTTTCCGCAGTACGAATTTGAGTACGAATACCACGCAATTTATCACTTGCGCTATCGACTACTTCACCGCCGTCACCGATGCAATTTGTAATTTTCTTTTCTAAATCATATAAAGATACAATTTGAGCGACGTGAGTTTCTAAAATCGGAAGCTCGACACCGTTATCAGCCATATCTTCAATGAAGCGTTTCATATTACGACTACCATACATCGTATTTGCAATATCAAGTAATTCATTTGGACTTAACATACTCCCAATTTTTGCACGCTTCACATTTGAGCGAATATCCGTAATACCACCTAATGGTGCACTACCTTTTAAACGAATAACTTTCGCTGCTTCATCCGTTGTATCTTGCATTTCTACAATTTCTTCAAAATCAGTGCTCGGCACTAAATGCTTCACTTTGTCACGACCAAGTGAAGATGCTGTATGTTCAAGTAATTGTTCTTTTACTTTATTGTATTCTAATACACGCAACGTTCTTTCTAACATGTTGCAGGTCCCCCTTGTATTACTTATTACGTTTAATATAGTCTAATAAACGTTCAATATCCCACGTGTTAATCACGTTATCTTTTTGAATCCAACCTTTACGTGCTGCTGCTACACCTGTTTCCATATCTTCTAACATTTCAAGCGTATGAGCATCCGTATTAATCGCTACTTTCACACCAGCATCTTGTGCTTGTTTTAATAATTTCGCGCTTAAATCTAGACGGTTCGGATTCGCATTTAATTCTAAAACTGTATTTGTCTCTTTTGCTAGTTCAATTAATAAATCTGTATCTACATCATAACCCTCACGACGCCCGAGAAGACGTCCTGTAGGATGGGCAATCATTGTGACATGTTTATTCTCAAGTGCAGTACGTAGACGCTTCATAATCGTTTCACGGTCTTGTGAGAAGCTAGAGTGAATCGCTCCAATGACATAATCTAATTCTGCTAATACTTCATCATCAAAATCAAGCGAGGCATCTGGTAAAATGTCCATTTCAATTCCGCGTAAAATTGTAATGTCTGGATACTTTTCATTCATACGTTCAATTTCTTTCGCTTGCTCACGAAGACGCTCTTTCGTTAAACCGTTCGCCACTTTTAAGTATTGCGAGTGATCAGTAATCGCCATAAACTTATATCCACGAGCACGGCACGCTTGTACCATTTCTTCAATAGAAAAAGCACCGTCACTCCAAGTTGTATGCATATGTAAATCACCTTGTATATCGGAAAACTGAATTAAGTTCGGATACTCTTTAATTAATTCAATTTCTTTTCCATCTTCACGCACTTCTGGCGGAATAAATGGCAAACCGAAATGAGCAAAGAAGTCTTCTTCAGTCTCAAATGTTTTCACTTCACCTGTTTCCAAGTTCTCTACACCGTACTCACTAATTTTCTCGCCTTTATCTTTTGCGATTTGACGCATTTTTACGTTATGATCTTTTGATCCTGTGAAATGGTGAAGAGTTGTAATAAACTCTTCTGGTTTTACTAAACGGAAATCAATTGAAATATCATATTCATATTGAAGACGGACAGAAACTTTCGTATCTCCACTTGCTATTACTTCAATCATATTATCAAATTGTAGTAAATGCTCACGTACCGCTGCTGGTTCTGTCGTTGCAATGATAAAATCTAAATCTTTCACTGTTTCACGAACACGGCGCAAACTACCAGCGCGAGAGAAACGAATTACTTCAGCAATATTCGACAATTTCTCCTCTATTTCCCCGGCAATAGGCAATACCATCGCAATTGGTAAACGCTCTGGACGAGAGCCTACTTGATCGATTGCTTCTAATATTTTCTCTTCTGTCTTCTTACCGAAACCAGCTAAAGCTTGTACTTTATTTTCCTCACAAGCAGCTTTTAACGTCTCCATATCAATAACGCCTAGCTCTTTATATAACTTAGCCACCTTTTTACCACCAAGACCTGGTAATTTTAATAACGGCAATAAGCTACTTGGTACTTCTTTTTCAAGTTCTTGTAATACTTCAGATGTTCCCGATTCTATATATTCTTGTATAACGGCTGCTGTTCCTTTTCCGATTCCTGGAATCTTTGTGAAATCTTCAATTTCAGAAAGACTACGATCGTCACTTTCTAATGCTGCTGCCGCTTTACGAAATGCAGATATTTTAAATGGATTCGCGCCCTTTAATTCCATAAAAAGCCCGATTGTCTCTAATAATTTGATCACTTGTTTTTTATTTACTTTCATCATTGCCCCGCCTTTCTTTCATAGAAAAAAACTTCTCTTTCCGAAAAAAGAGAAGTTATACTCTGCTACCTGTCTGCCATAGTTCCTTCACCTTTTCAGATAGAATCGGTGTATCGTCTACAATTATTTTGCTAATTGATGATTTTTGTAATGGTGTTTGTACTTGTTCAATCGGAAGAATGTTTCCAATGATAATTAAGACAAACAAAATAATATATACTTCTAAAAATCCGAGGATTGCCCCCGCAAACGCATTTACTTGCTTTAAAACCGGTATTTCTGCAAACATATTTAACAAATTACCAAGTAATGAAAGTGCAATTTTAGTGATAATAAACAATATGATAAACGCAAGCGCTTGATAAAATACTGTCTCAATATTATTTGCATCAATCCATTCTGGAACAGATACGTTTTTATCAAATGGATACGGAATAAATTTCGCAAGTGCTGGCGCTAAATCTTTACAGTACCAGTATGCAACAAGGTATGCGATAATAAAGCTTGTTAACTTTACAAGTTGCAGAATAAACCCTCTGCGTAAGCCGAGGAAAAATCCCATAACAAGCAGTAAAATGATAATAATATCAATCATGTTATTCCATTCCTTTTTTTGTCATACTTTCTTTCAATTTCTCATGTTCTTCTTTTAATTTTATGTAATCGTGTATGACGTTTACCGCCGTCAATACCGCTAGTCTACTCGTGTCAAGCGAAGGATTCTTGGCATTGAGTTCGCGCATTTTATCATCCACAATCGCTGCTACCATGCGGATATGACTTGTACTTTCATCGCCAACAACTGAATATTGCTGACCATAGATTTCTACATTAATTCGACTTTTCTTTCCCTTTTGTTGTGACAACTCACCGGCCTCCAATCACGTACAGAATCCTAAAGTTTATCATACCATGAACCTTCATAATATGGAAACAGAAAGAACAATCCGATATGATAAAAATAACAATATAAAAAAAGGGGCGACCATTATGTCAAATTCTATCGTAATTCAAACAAATTCTACAGTAATTGAAGACATGAAACAACAATATAAACATTCGCTTAGCCCGAAAACTCCGCAAGGCGGGATCTTCATGGCAAAGGTACCATCTTGCACGATTACAGCGTATAAATCTGGAAAAGTAATGTTCCAAGGAGGCCGCGCTGAAGCAGAAGCTGCCCGTTGGCAAACTGTCTTCCAAACTCCAAAAACAGCTGTAAAAAAATCTGTCGATTCACACCGTTATGCACCGCCTGCTTCCATCGGTACAATGTCTATCGTAGGGTCAGATGAAGTGGGTACTGGTGATTTCTTCGGGCCGATGACAGTCGTTGCTGTATATGTGGATGCGAAGCAAATTCCACTACTAAAAGAACTTGGTGTAAAAGACTCTAAAAACTTAAATGACGAACAAATTACTGCCATTGCGAAACAACTTCTACACGTTGTTCCTTATAGCTCTCTTGTCCTTCATAACGAAAAATATAACGAGCTATTTGATAAAGGAAACAACCAAGGTAAGTTAAAAGCTTTACTACACAATAAAGCTATTACAAACTTATTAGCTAAAATGGCACCTACAAAACCTGAAGGCGTCTTAATCGATCAATTCACACAACCTGATACATACTATAAATATTTAGCAAAACAAAAACAGGTACAGCGTGAAAATGTTTACTTCGCTACGAAAGGTGAAAGTGTTCATTTAGCTGTTGCCGCCGCTTCCATTTTAGCTCGCTACTCATTCGTAAAACAGTTTGACGAACTAAGTAAAAAAGCTGGTATGCCACTTCCAAAAGGTGCTGGTAAACAAGTTGATATCGCTGCTGCTAAATTAATTCAAAAGCTTGGTAAAGAACGATTACCTGAGTTTGTGAAACTGCATTTCGCTAATACGGAGAAGGCGCTTCGCTTATTAAAATAGTATCGACAAAAACAGGAGCCTACAAACTCCTGTTTTTTGTTTCACCCTACTATTGTCCTTATAGTTTTGTTACAATTATAATATACAGATTATTCTAACATAGGAGGGGATCCCCATTGCTACTTCTACAAATGATTCTAAATATTTTACTAGGCGATCCACACGAAAGACAGTTTGAAATTAGGGAAAACATTCAGCTACTAAGTGAACAACGAGCGTTCAACGATTTAATAGAGCGTTATGGTCGCTCTTTCTTATTAAACTTTCGGATTCGAAGATTTATCGGGAAACACGATGCTCGCTCGTTAATACATAATCCAGCAAAACTACAACACTTCTGTGAGGAACTTGAATGTATGATTAGAAAAAGGAGGTTTTTCATATGAACGCTGTAAAAGTTAAAAAGCTATTATATGTTTTCGTACACCTCGTAGGCCCACTTTCTTACTTCACTATTTCTACCATTTGAGGAGCTTTTTTCACTACTAAATCCACATTCGAAAATATATCTGATAATCTTGGCGTGATGACCATCTATTACGTGTTCATGAGTTTACTGTGGTTTTTCTATTTAGATCGATTAGGCAAAGACATAAATAAGATTACAAAAGAAATTAACGATAAGAAGATGTAATACATGAAAAAAGGAGAGTCGCCAAGACTCTCCTTTTTTATGTTAGCTTCGTTTCTGCTTCTTATTTGATGAAGGTACTTTATGTGAACCTGTTTCATGTGTCGTCGTTCCTTGTCCTTCTACTTCTGGAGAACCAAGGCTTGACCTTGAATGATCTTTTTTCACTTTTTTACTCATTTATATTCACCCCTTCGCGTTACTTTTTGCTACAGGAGAATAAACTATACAAAATAAAAAGCGAGAGGAAATCCTCTCGCTTTTTTCATATTTTAGAATTCAGAAGAACCTGGAGTTCTTGGGAATGGAATTACGTCACGGATGTTAGCCATGCCAGTGATGTACATTAGGAAGCGCTCGAAACCTAGACCGAATCCAGCGTGTTTTGTACCGCCGTATTTTCTAAGTTCTAAGTACCACCAGTAGTCCTCTTCGTTCATACCTAATTCTTTAATTCTGTCTACTAAAACGTCCATTCTTTCTTCACGTTGACTTCCGCCGATTAATTCGCCGATGCCAGGAACTAGAAGGTCAGTAGCAGCTACTGTTTTACCGTCTTCATTCAAACGCATGTAGAATGCTTTAATGTCTTTCGGATAGTCAGTTACGAATACAGGGCGTTTGAAGATTTCTTCTGATAAGTATCTTTCGTGCTCTGTTTGTAAGTCAATTCCCCATTCTACTGGGTATTTGAAGTCAGCACCTGATTCTTGAAGTACTTTAATTGCTTCTGTATAAGTGATGCGACCGAAGTCTGAGTTAATTACGTTGTTCATGCGCTCAAGAACTGTTTTATCAACGAAGCTGTTGAAGAATTCCATTTCTTCTGGTGCATGCTCTAATACGTATTTCATTGCATATTTCAGCATATCTTCTGTAAGGTTCATTACATCCCCTAGTTCCGCGAATGCAATCTCAGGCTCAACCATCCAGAACTCAGCAGCGTGGCGAGTTGTGTTTGAGTTTTCTGCACGGAATGTAGGTCCGAATGTGTATACATCACGGAATGCTAATGCATAAGCTTCAGCGTTCAGCTGTCCACTTACTGTTAAGTTTGTTTCTTTACCGAAGAAGTCTTTTGACTCATCAACTTTTCCGTCTTCACCTTTTGGTAGGTTATTTAAATCTTGCGTTGTTACGCGGAACATTTCGCCAGCACCTTCTGTATCACTACCAGTGATGATTGGTGTGTGAACATGTACGAATCCACGCTCTTGGAAGAATTGGTGAATCGCAAATGCTGCGATAGAACGTACGCGGAACGTTGCAGAGAATGCATTTGTTCTTGGACGTAAGTGAGCGATTGTACGTAAATATTCAAACGTATGACGTTTCTTTTGAAGTGGGTAATCAGAATCTGATAAGCCCTCGATATCAATTTTTTCTGCTTTAATTTCAAATGGTTGCTTCGCTCCAGGCGTTGCAATTACTTTACCTTCTACTTTAACTGAAGAGCTAAGTGGAAGTTTTGCAATTTCTTTAAAGTTCTCTAATTCTGTATCGAAAACGATTTGAACGCTTTTGAAGAAGCTACCGTCATTTAATTCGATGAAACCAAATGCTTTTGAATCACGTAAGTTACGAATCCACCCTGATACTTGTACTGTTTGATCTGCATACTTTTCTGTATCTCTATACAGACTTTTTACTAATGTGTTTTCCATAGTGAAATTCTCCTTTGCTCATATATTTAAATACAAAAAAACCTTTCATCCATAAAGGGACGAAAGGTTAAACTTCGCGGTACCACCCAATTTGTCATAAAGACCAACTTTAACTCGTATGTAATACATACTTCCCGGTTTGTAACAGGCCGGATTCCCGTCTAAGTCTACTCTTGAATACAAGATTCAATTTCGGTTAGCAACTCCAAGGTGTTCTTCACATATACCGCCTCATCAGGCTCTCACCGTCCCTGACTCGCTTTGGATTATAGTATATACTACTTTTCCTTATCATCGTCTTTCATTTTGTTAAACTAAAATTAATGTACTACATTCGAGAGAAAGATGCAAGGTGTCGGAAAATATATGAGCGATTTTTGTAATATATCGACTTACCGACAGTGTCCGACAACTAACCCAATAAAAAAATTGCCGGAATATATCCGGCAATTTTCTAATTACTTACGTAACTCCGCACCGAATTTCTCTTCTACCGTTGTTAGTACACGGTTATGTGCTTCTGTTACTTCTTCGTCTGTTAATGTACGTTCTGCATCGAAGTAAGTCATAGAGAATGCAAGTGATTTCTTGCCTTCTTCCATTTTTTCACCTTCGTATAAGTCGAATAGTGTTACGTCTTTCAGAAGTTCTCCGCCAGCTTCAGCAATGACTTGCTTCATTTCACCAGCTTTTGTTTCTTTTGTTACTACAACAGCCATGTCACGTGTCATAGATGGGAAACGTGGAATTGCTGCGTAGTAAGTTTCTTCAGCGTCTGCACCGAATACTTTTACAAGAGATAATTCAAATACGAATGTATTTTTCACATCTAATTGTTTTTCTGCTTCTGGGTGCAATTGACCGATGAAACCAATTACTTCGCCATCTAATACGATGTCAGCTGTACGGCCTGGGTGCATACCTTCACGTTTTGCTGGTGCATATGTGATTTGGTTTGCAACGCCAAGTACGTCGAATAGTCCTTCTAGTACACCTTTCACAACGAAGAAGTCCACTACTTTCTTCTCACCTTGCCATGCATGGTGAAGAGCAAGACCTGTCATAACACCTGCAAGATGTTGTTCTTCTTTCGGAAGTTCTCCTTCTTCTGTCGGTAAGAAGATAGAACCTACTTCGTATAAAGCAACGCTGTCATTTTTACGAGCGACATTGTATGAAACTGCTTCTAGTAATTGCGGTACTAAGCTTAAACGAAGTTGGCTACGTTCTTCACTCATTGGAAGTGCAAGACCTACAGGCGCCTTTTCGTTTGGCTCAACCATATATTGTTTCGCTTTATCAGCGCTTGTTAATGAATATGTGATTGCTTCATATAAACCAGCACCCTCTAAGAAGCGGCGTACTTTACGACGTTTCGTTTGTGCTGATGTTAATTTACCACGAGTCATCGTTCCAGAAGGTAATGTAACTGGAATGTGGTCATAACCGTATAGACGGCCTACTTCTTCTACTAAGTCTTCTGAAATTGTAATATCAGGACGACGTGCTGGTACATTTACATGGAATGTTCCTTCTACTTCTGTGAATGGGAATTTCAAGTTTGTGAACATTGTACCCATTTCACTCGCAGAAATATTTGTACCTAATACACGGTTTACTTTTTCAGCAGTAACAGATACTGTACGCTCTTGTACTTGTAAGTTGTCAGCTTCTACTACACCTTCAAGTGCTTCACCGCCAGCATATTTCGCCATTAAAGCAGCTGCGTGTTGAATTGCTTCAAATGTACGTGTTGGGTCGATTCCTTTTTCGAAACGTGCACTTGATTCACTACGAAGACCTAAGTCTTTTGATGTACGACGTACTGTTTGACCTGCAAAGTATGCAGACTCAATTAGAACGTTTACTGTCTCATTTGTAACTTCAGAATCCGCCCCGCCCATTACACCAGCAACAGCTAAAGCTTTCGTGCCGTTTGTAATTACAAGGTGGTGGCTTTGTAATGTACGCTCTTGATCATCTAACGTTTCAATTTTTTCGCCTTCTTTTGCAAGACGAACAACGATTTCTTTTGAACCTAATTTATCGTAATCGAATGCATGTAACGGTTGACCGTATTCCATTAAAATGTAGTTTGTAATATCAACTACGTTGCTAATTGGACGAATGCCAGCTGCCATAAGACGAGTTTGCATCCACATTGGTGATGGACCAATCTTTACGTTTTTAACCATTTTTGCAATGTATAATGGGTTTTCTTCTTTCGCTTCTACACTTACAGAAATATAATCAGAAGTTTTTTCTGCTGTTTCTTGTAAGTCGATAGCTGGAAGTTTTACTTCGCGGCCATAAATAGCAGCTACTTCGTAAGCAACACCTAACATGTTTAAGCAATCTGCACGGTTTGGTGTTAAGCCAAGCTCAAGTACTTCATCGTGTAAGTTTAAAATTTCAAGTGCATCTGCACCAACTTCAGCGTCACTTGGGAAGATGAAGATACCATCTGCGTATTCTTTTGAAACTAACTTTCCATCAATACCAAGCTCTTGAAGAGCACAAACCATACCGTGAGAAGCTTCACCGCGTAGTTTTGCTTTTTTGATTTTGAAGTTACCAGGAAGTACAGCTCCAACTTTTGCAACTGGTACTTTTAAACCTTTTGCAATGTTAGCAGCTCCACAAATAATTTGAACTGGCTCTTCTTCACCGATATCGATTAAGCATTTGCTTAATTTATCAGCTTCTGGGTGTTTTTCACATTCTAATACGTGACCAACTACAACACCTTTTACACCTTTATTTAATACTTCAACGCCTTCTACTTCAATACCACTTTTCGTGATTTTGTCTGCTAGTTCTTGTGCTGTTACATCTTTAATATCTACATACTCTTGTAACCAACGATATGATACGAACATACTTATCCTCTCCTTCCCTTACGCTCGTTTGAATTGTTGTAAGAAACGTACATCATTTGTATAGAAATGACGAATGTCATCTACTCCGTATTTCAACATTGCGATACGCTCTGCGCCCATACCGAATGCGAAACCTTGATATTCTTTTGAATCATAACCAGCCATTTCAAGTACGTTCGGGTGAACCATACCTGCGCCTAGAATTTCAATCCAGCCAGTTCCTTTACAAGTGCCGCAGCCTTTGCCATGACACATCATACAAGAAATATCCATCTCTACAGATGGCTCTGTGAATGGGAAGAAACTTGGACGAAGACGGATTTCACGATCTTCACCGAACATCTTTTTCACGAATACTTGCAGTGTACCTTTTAAGTCACTCATACGAATGTTTTTATCAATTACAAGACCTTCAATTTGCATGAACTGATGTGAATGCGTCGCATCGTCGTCATCACGGCGATACACTTTACCAGGACAAATAATTTTAATTGGGCCTTTTTCTTTATTATTTTCCATCGTACGTGCTTGCACAGAAGATGTATGTGTACGTAGTAACGTTTCTTCTGTGATGTAGAATGTATCTTGCATATCACGCGCTGGATGATCTTTCGGTAAGTTTAGTGCTTCGAAGTTGTAGTAGTCTTTTTCTACTTCTGTTCCTTCAGCTACTTCATAACCCATACCGATGAATACATCTTCAATTTGCTCAACAACAGCCGTTAACGGATGGTGACAACCTGTTTCAACAGGACGACCTGGCAATGTAACATCAATTGTTTCAGTAGCTAATTTCGCTTCAATTACTGCTTTTTCTAAGTTACTAATTTTGTCGTCTAGACGCGTTTGAATCGCTTCACGTACTTCATTTACTAATGCTCCCATACGTGGACGCTCTTCTGCTGATAATTTTCCCATGCCGCGTAATACTTCTGTAATTGGACCTTTTTTTCCTAAATACGCTACGCGTACGTCGTTTAAGCCTTTCAGCTCTTTCGCTTCTTCAATAAGCTCTAACGCTTTTTGCTTTAGCTCTTTTAAACGTGCTTCCATTTTGGAACCCTCCTAATTTTAAAAATAAAAAAACCTCGCTCCCAAAAAGGGACGAGGTAAATTCGCGGTACCACCCTAAATTGACAGAACATGTCTGCCCACTCATTAGTTATAACGATCAATTCTGACCGGAACGCCTTTACATATACATGGTCCTGGCGTCAACTCCAGAGGTGAATTCACTTTCGTCTACCATAAGAATGCTTTCAGTCTACGACATTCTCTCCCTATATGGCGATTTTGTAAGCTACTCTTCTCTATCAACGTTTTTCGTTATTTAACTTTTAATATAATGTACTTCAACTTATTATAAGAAGTTTTTTATTTGTTCGCAACCGGGCTTTGCAAATAATACGTTAAAATCCCTGCTGCAACCGCAACATTTAATGATTCTGCCCCGCCGTAAATCGGAATATACAAGTTTTGATCCGTTTTTGCAAGAATTTCTTGGCGTACGCCATTTCCTTCATTTCCTACAATTAATGCAAAACTGCCAGCCGGCGTTACTTCACCATACGGAACTCCATTTTCAAGAGCTGTTCCATATACAGGAACGTTATTTTCTTTTAACTTGTCTACCCATTCTTCTAAGTTCCCTTTTACAATTGGTAAGTGGAAAATAGAGCCTTGTGTAGAGCGGAGTACTTTACTATTGTAAACATCAACACAACCTTCTCCAAGCACAACGGCGTGAATACCAGCTGCATCAGCTGTACGAATAATTGTTCCTAAATTACCTGGGTCTTGCAGGCCATCTAATAAAAGGAATTTCCCATCAGTAAGAGCTACTTCTTTCTCATGCTTCTCACAAACAGCAAATACACCTTGCGTCGTTTCTGTTTCACGAAGTATTTTTACAATCGCCTCAGGTACGATGTACATTTCCACATCATTAACTGTCCAATCTTTCGGAAGGTCTGTCTGATCTGAAACGATAAGTTCTGTTACAATTCCTGTCTTCAAAGCTTCCTCGACTAAGTGGAATCCTTCTACAAAAAATAAACCTTTTTTATCGCGTTCTTTTTTCGTTTGCAGCTTTTTCCACTGCTTTACACGCGGATTTTGTACTGAATCAATGTTTTTCATAATATGTATTTCCCTCTCTTCTTGTCTTATCATTATAGCCTATTTTTCATACATATTTACATAAAAAAGAACAAAAACTAACGTCAGTTTCAATTCTGAAGAAGAGGTGAAAGCAATGAGTTTTAATTTACGTGGTGCCGTATTAGCGAATGTATCTGGAAATTCACAAGATCAATTACAAGAAACAATCGTCGATGCAATTCAAAGCGGTGAAGAAAAAATGCTTCCAGGTCTTGGCGTTTTATTTGAAGTCATTTGGAAAAACGCTGATGAAAATGAAAAGCACGAAATGTTAGAAACACTAGAGCAAGGATTAAAAAAATAAGCAATTTGAAAATCACCTTTGCATAAGCTAAGGTGATTTTTTTGCAGAAAAATTTTTTCTTCTCCTAAACATTTCTACTTTACTAACGAACTATGATGGAGTACAATGTTCAAAATACATTTAAACCGATCGATTTTTCTTCATATACACCATAAGATAAAAGGAGTGAATGTTTTATGCACCGTATTACGCTTGAACAAATTTTTAAACACCACATTACACAAAAATACGTAAACCGTTCTGGAATGGTCCACGCGATCGCTGTCGCTTACCATGCGTTTCACCTAGCCAAAAAGCATCACGCCTCAGTCGATGCTGCCACAAAAGCTGGCTTCCTTCATGATATCGGACATCATACGTGGTACACAGGCGGCGAATGGGATTATGACTTATATAAAAAGAATGATATCCATGCAATTAAAGGCGCTGAAAGAGCACATAAATTACTTATTAGATTAGGAGAACATCCAAAACTAGCAAAAGAAATTTCTATTGCAATTCTTCTTCATACAGATTCTTTCTTAGTGGAACAAGAAATTGAAAGAACATCTCTTCAAAATATTATTAAATGGGCAGACGAAGCAGATGAAGAACCGGGCGGAGCGCATCATTATCGAACAATTTCTTATGAAAAAGCACTTAAAGCAATTCAGCAATTAGATCGATTGGTAGAGCGTGAATTGCAAATAGAGCAAGCAAAATTGAATAACAAGACAGAACATAGTTATCAATGAGAAAGAGGCATCACTACAGGGTGATACCTCTTTTATTATTTTATGGAAAATACACCTTTATATGTAATATTTAAATATTACGCCTGAAAACAAAATCCATTATTCCAGCTATGTTATTTCATATTATCAATAATATGTTAGCATTCTTAGGATAAAGAGAGGTATCATGATGATACCTCTCTTTACTCTTTTTATAACAACTTCTTTATACTAATTTTAATTTCTTTAATTGTCTTATTAGCGAGGATAAATGGATTACAAGCACAATGTAAAAGTATACACAACATAGGATTTATTATTTTTATTGCGGGACTACTGGGGGTTATTTTCTGGGTTCTCATGTCTGCAGGTGATTCATTCTATATCTAATTGAATCCTTGTATAAGAAAACAAAAAAGCAGGGAAATTAATTCCCTGCTTTTCTCAGGCTGTGGAGAAAGTCTTCTCCACAGCCTGTTTTTGTGTCTGAACCTCTTTTTATGTGTCAACACTGATAAAAAAGAGGAAAAGGAGAGATTTTTTATGATGGGTGCTTTAAAAAATCATCGTGATGAGCGTGTATCTGTTTCTGTAGAAGAGTTGGTTCCACAAGATCATTTCCTTCGTGCAATTGAAGCGACAATTAGTTTTGATTTTATTGAAGAGAAGTTACGCCCTTATTACTGTGAAAACAATGGACGCCCGTCCATTCATCCTATTGTTTTATTTAAGATGATGTTTATTGGATATTTTTACGGTATTCGTTCTGAGCGTCAATTGGAAAAGGAAATTAAAACGAATATTGCCTACCGTTGGTTTTTAGGGTTTTCTCTATCGGATACTATTCCGGATCACTCTACAATCAGTTGGAATCGTCGTACTCGTTTTATTCATACAAATATTTTCGAAGAAATTTTTGATGAGATTGTGAGACAAGCGACGGAGCACCGGATGGTAGGAGGACGTGCACTGATGACAGATTCTACACATATTAAGGCCAATGCCAATAAAAATAAATTTGTACATAAATATAAAAAAGAAAAAGCAAAGTTTTATATAGACGAGCTAGAAGCTGCGGTAATCGAAGATCGTGAGGTACATGGAAAAAAGAATTAAAACCTAGAAAGGAAAGTGATACCCCTACCAAAAAAACTCGTATAAGTACAACGGATCCAGATAGTGGATTTTTAATGAGAGATGGAAAACCAAATGGTTTTCATTTCTTGGATCATCGTACGACTGATGCGAAGTACAATATTATTACAGATACCTATGTAACGGCTGGAAATATGGCAGATTCCGAGCCGTATTTAGCACGCCTCCAAGCTCAGATTGATAAATTCGACTTCAAAGTAGAAGCTGTTGCCCTTGATGCTGGCTATTTTACAGGATATATCTGTAAGAAACTATCAGAACGGAATATATTTATGGTGATGGGGTATCGCCGATTTGGAAAACGGAATAAAGAAGTACCGAAAAGCCAATTTAAATATGTAGAAGAAATGAATGTTTTCGCTTGTCCGATGGGATGTATTCTAGAATATGTAACAACTGATCGTGAAGGATACCGTCAATACAAATCGAATCCAGAAGACTGCGCTGTTTGTCCGTTACGTGAGGTGTGCTTTTCAAAGAAACAAAAACAAAAAGTTATCACTCATCATGTGTGGGAGAAATATAAGGATATTGCTAGAAAAAACAAGCTAACAGCTACAGGGAAAAGGTTGTATAAAGTACGCTGTTCCACTATAGAGCGAAGCTTTGCAGACGCCAAAGAACTACATGGCTACCGCTATGCCCGGTTTCGAGGGCTGAAGTCTGTCCAAATGCAAGCTTATCTCACCGCAGCTTGTCAAAACATGAAAAAAATAGCCCTCCACCTGACCAAAAAGGGTCAGGTGGAGGGCTATTTTTTAAAATTCTATTATTTTATGTTGTTTTTATTCGCTAAAATCAAAAAAGATTCCAGAGTGTTGGGAACCCTAAAAGGTTTCCCAACACTCTGAAAAAAGCAGGGAAATTAATTCCCTGCTTTTCTATTTGGTTTATTGCCTGATTGTAAGAAGAACGATAACACCCAAGCGATACCTGCTAGTATCGTTGCGATTAAGAAGGCATCGTTAATACCGTTAATTGCAGATAGCTTTGAAATTTGTCCATATAATAGTTGTGTGCTCATCGCGTCTCCTGCTTGAGCTGATCCAGCTAAGGCCGCTAAGCTTTGACCCATGCCGTGTACTTTATCAACTAAAATTGGGTTTGATGTTGTTAACATGTTGCCGTAATCTGCTACGTGGGCAGTTGTTTGTTGCGTCATAAGTGTAATTAAAATCGCTGTTCCAATTGAACCAGCTACTTGTCTTGACGTATTTTGCGTTGCTGTACCGTGAGAAATTAATTTCATCGGCAGCGCGTTCATACCAGCTGTCATAATTGGCATCATAATGAATGACATACCAATTGAACGTATAATATAATCCGTCATAATAACGCTATACGGTGTATCCATCGATAATTTTGTAAATTCATATGTCGCATACGTCGTAATTGCCAATCCAATTATCGCTAATGGACGAATACCATATTTATCGAATAATTTACCCGCTACTGGTCCCATGATCCCCATAATTAATGATCCTGGAAGAAGTAGTAAACCAGATTCAATTGGCGTAAAGCCACGAATGTTTTGCAGATATACTGGAAGCAATAACATACCTCCGAATAATGCCATCGTAACGATTGCATTAATTACTAAAGTAAAAGTAAATACTGGATATTTAAATACTTGTAAATCAAGCATTTTATTGTCCGTTGTTAACTCTCTCCAAATAAATAACGCTAAACCAATTACACCGATAACAAGTGAAATAATGACTTCTGCACTAGTCCAACTATTATTTCCTGCTTCACTAAATCCGTACAATAAGCTTCCTAGTCCAATACTTGAACTAACCACACCGAATATATCTAATTTCGTTTTAGACACCGGCTGAGCTAGTGTAAAGAATTTTAAAGATAGGAACGTAATAATTAAACCAATAATAAACATCGCATAGAACATTAAGTTCCAGCTATAGTTTTCAATCACCCAACCTGTTACAGTTGGTCCGATAGCTGGTGCTAAAATCATCGCTACACCTAGTAATCCCATCGCCGCTCCGCGTTTATGAGGCGGGAATAACGTCATGAAGATATTCATACCAACCGGCATTAAAATACCCGCACCAACTGCTTGAATTACGCGACCTGTCATCATCATTGTAAAGTTTCCTGAAGTAGCACAAATGATAGATCCTACCGTGAAGAATAACATTGCTGCTACGAATAATTTACGATACGTAAATCGTGAAACTAAAAAGGCACTAATCGGTACTAAAATACCATTTACAAGCATGAAGCCTGTAATTAACCATTGTGCTGTTGAAGTTGATACATTAAATTCATTCATTAACGGAGGTAATGCAACATTAATGATTGTTTGGTTTAAAATAGAAACGAACATGCCTAGAATTAATACAGCTACAACTGCTTTTACGTTCACATTCTCTACAGGCATAGACATTTGTTTTTTCGGCACTTCTTTTTCTTGTTTTACTTCTTCTTGCTTTCCTGTTTCTAACTCAACTACATTAGAAATTTCCGATTCTTGCTTTCGTTCAATTTCTTTCTCTTCTGTTTCAACTTTACTTACTTCTATTTTACTTACGGCTGGGACTTGTTCTTCTCCCATTTTCGTTTTTTTCTTTCGTAAAAGACGATTTACAAGGAAGAAGACGATTATACAAAATAGTGCATATCCTGCAATTACAATTGAGGACATCTCATCTCCCCCTTACTTATGAATACGAACTGTCACATTCATGCCAGGAACAATATTTACTGATTTGCTATGATCTAAAGAAATTTTAACTGGTACTACTTGTGTTACTTTCGTATAGTTCGCTGTTGCGTTGCTTGATGGCAACATAGAGAATGTATTCGCTGTTGTTAAGCCAACTTGTTCTACTTTTCCTGTTAACGTTGTATCTGGGTATGCATCTACATACACATCTACATCTTGACCTTTTTGAACATCATCAACATCTGTTTCTTCAATGTTTGCTGTTACCCATAAATTGTTCATATCAAATGCATAAGCAATCGGGCTACCCGCTCCAACGAAAGCATTTGTTGTCGCGTTTGATTGTACAACTGTTGCATTTTGTGGAATTGTTACATCTACTGTTTGTTCTCCATTAGCTGCCGCTACAGTAACAGTACCTAATTTATCGTTCTCATTATAATTTTTTCCTACTTCAGCTTTCCAGTCAGTTAGTTTACCTGCTACTGGTGAAGCAACCGGAATTACCTTTCCATCAATCTTTGCATTGTCTGTTTTTAAGTAATTTTCCGTTTGATTGTAATAGTAATAACCGCCAATACCGCCGCCAACTAGTACAATTAATGTGATAATGTTGATAATTACCATTCTTCGAAACTGATTCATTGCATTCCTCTCCTTATATCGCATATAATTTTTTTCTAAACTATTTATGTCCTTATTGTTTAGATTGTTTAATTGTTAATTATATTAACCTTTTAACAAAAAAATCACACCATCTGCAGCGTAAATCGAAATTTATCTACCTGCGAGCGGTGCTGATTTCTGAAGGACTATCGTTTATAATTATAAATAATTATTTTGAATCTACAACCGACAATTTACGTATGAAATGTTGCTTAAACAACAATATAATACCAATATGTTGTTTAAGTATAGAAAATTAAACGAGGAGAAGGAAAATGTCTATTAAAAATACAAATGATCCACGTGTAAAGCGAACGAGACAACTCATTCAGGATGCTTTTGTCGCTTTAGTAGGCGAAAAAGGCTTTGAAAATGTAACTGTGCAACATATCGCAGAACGCGCTCCTGTAAACCGCGCTACATTTTATAGCCATTACCATGATAAATATGACCTATTAGACAAAAGCATTGAAGAAATGTTAGAGAAGCTAGCAGAAGTAATTAAACCGAAAAATAGAAATAAAGAAGATTTTCAACTTACATTTGATTCACCTCATCCTACATTTTTGGCTTTATTCGAACATATCGCAGAAAATGTAAACTTTTATAACGTTATGCTTGGGGATAAAGCTGCCGGAAACTACTCTTATAAAATGATGAAAACAATACAAGTGCATTTAACATTAAGCTTGTCTATTTCACAACCAGATGATGAAGATCTTATGGTTCCTCGTGATATTTTGATTAGTTATGTGACAGGGGCTCACATCGGAATGATTATGTCATGGTTAAAAAGAGGAATGATATATACCCCGCATTTTATGGCGATGCAATTAACTCGTTTAATTATTTTAGGGGCTCATACTGCTGCAGGATTAGAAAGGCCTTTTTAAAACATAAAAAAGCGAAGGAGAAGCTCCTTCGCTTTTTCTATTAATTAAATGTAATGTTATGTACAGCCTCTTTATCAAGACGTTTAATAACTTCTACAATTAACTTCACTGCATTTTCATAATCATCACGATGTAACATTGCCGCATGAGAATGGATATAGCGCGTTGCAATTGTAATTGCCATAGAAGGAATACCATTTACAGCAATGTGAATCGCACCCGCATCCGTTCCTCCGCCTGCTACTGAATCATATTGATACGGGATTTGTAATTCATCAGCAACATCAACTACGAAATCACGTAAACCTGTATGTCCAATAACAGAAGCATCATATAAAATGATTTGTGGTCCATCGCCCATTTTACTTTGTGCTTCTTTTGACGTTACACCCGGTGTATCTCCAGCGATACCAACATCTACTGCGAACGCGATATCTGGTTTAATATAATTCGCAGATGTTTTTGCGCCACGAAGACCAACTTCTTCTTGTACAGTTCCAACGCCATATACAACGTTTGGATGCTTTTCATCTTTTAATTGTTTTAATACGTCAATTGCAATTGCACAACCGATTCGGTTATCCCATGCTTTTGCAAGTAACATTTTTTCATTCTTCATCACTTGGAATTCAAAGTAAGGTACAACTTGATCTCCTGGTCGTACGCCCCACTCCATCGCTTCTTCTTGGCTAGAAGCACCGATATCGATGAACATGTCTTTAATTTCAACTGGCTTTTTACGAGCTTCTGGAGGTAAAATGTGCGGTGGTTTTGAACCAATTACACCTGTTACATCTCCTTTACGCGTTACAATCGTCACGCGTTGCGCAAGCATAACTTGTGACCACCAGCCACCAACCGTTTGGAAGCGAAGGAAACCTTTGTCATCGATTTGTGTAATCATAAATCCAACTTCATCTAAATGACCTGCAACCATAATTTTCGGGCCGTTTTCTTCCCCTACTTTTTTCGCAACTAAACTCCCTAAATTATCAGTAGAAAGTTCGTCCGCAAACGGCTCAATATATTTCTTCATTACTTCACGTGGTTCACGCTCATTACCAGCAATACCACGTGCATCTGTTAATTCTTTTAGCATTGTCAATGTCGCGTCTAATTTTGTCATTGCCAACACCCTCCTTTTTCTTCAGTCAATTCATTATACAATAATTAAATTGAAATATTCAAAAATTAAATTAGTATCCTTGTGTTTGACGCTGATGATTTACTTCATTTTTATCTAAATATGCTTTTTCAATCTCTTCTTGTTCAAATTCAAGTGCTTGTCCAAGTCGAAGATAGCTCGTAAATAATTCAATATAGTTTGTAATAGATGGTTGATCTGTAAAACGAATTACTTTCGCATATGTGTCTAAGAAAATTTCCACTTGTGTTTTATTCGTCTGTGCACATTTATAGAATAGGAAGTTTTTATCAATACCTAAATCAATTCCGATTGATAAAATAAAATGCAAACCATCTACGTATTCTTCTAATATTACTTCACGTTCTGATGCTGGTTTGTTGCTCCAATATTTAAAACAACGTGTTTCATTTGCAAGTTCTCCAATTTCTACAAGAAGAGCTAACATTTTTTCTTTTAACAATTTTTTCGGTTGTAAGTCATGTTCTTTTGCAATACGGTCATCTAATTCTTTTTGTAATTTAAATAGTTGTAGTAAGTCCATTCTATTGTCCTCCTCCAACATCGCATTTTACGCAACAATGTTGTTTCATCTCAAAGTTCATTATTATGTTTCAGTTCTTATGAATAAGTCAGCTATCTAACTCTTTATAAAATAGCTTGTCCTTAATTTACAAATACGTTTCAGTCATCGCTCTTAAATTGTTCATCTGATGAAAGTTCCATATCATCTTTCCATTATAGCAGTGTCGTTTCAGCTAGGAAAGATACTCTTCTTTCCAAACGAGCAGAATTGAAAAAAGCCAGGAGTATTCTCCTGACTTCATATGTATATTCTTCTATACTGCTATAACTTTTATATTGATTTTGTCATATTGATAACAACATAGCCGTTAATCTTTAGAATTTCTTTCACTTCTAACTTCTATTTGAATACAAATAAAAAAACCTTAGAAGAAAATTCTTCTAAGGTTTCAACTAATTAATTAGTTAATGTTGTTTTTTGCAACTGTTGCTAATTCAGCGAAAGCTTTTTCGTCATGAACAGCTAAGTCAGCAAGCATCTTGCGGTTAACTTCGATGCCAGCATTTTTAAGACCGTGCATTAAGCGGCTGTAAGAAAGACCATTCATACGAGCTGCTGCGTTGATACGTGTAATCCATAATTTACGGAAGTCACGTTTCTTTTGACGGCGGTCACGGAATGCATACATTAGAGATTTCATAACCTGTTGGTTAGCAACCTTGAATAATGTATTTTTTGAACCGTAGTAACCTTTTGCTAATTTAATTACTTTTTTACGACGTTGACGAGTAACTGTACCACCTTTTACTCTTGGCATAATATTACCTCCTAATTGTTCTATATATCAGCCGAACTTATTTTAAGTTGTCAAGCATTTGACGAATGCGTTTGAAGTCACCAGCGCTTACTACACCAGCTTTACGTAGTTTACGTTTAGCTTTTGTAGATTTGTTAGCGAATAAATGGCTTGTGTAAGCGTGAGAACGTTTCAGTTTACCTGATCCAGTCTTTTTGAAACGCTTTGCAGCGCCGCGATGAGTTTTTTGTTTAGGCATAGGTATTTCCTCCTCTATCTATTACTTATCGTTTTTCGGTGCTAAAACTAAGAACATACTGCGTCCTTCCATTTTAGGCTTAGATTCAACTGTGCTAACTTCAGCACAAGCTTCTGAGAAGCGATCTAAAACACGTTGACCGATTTCTTTATGAGTAATGGCACGTCCTTTAAAGCGAATTGATGCTTTAACCTTGTCGCCTTTCTCTAAAAACTTGATAGCATTACGAAGTTTTGTGTTAAAGTCGTGTTCATCAATTGTTGGACTTAAACGAACTTCTTTCATGCTAATTACTTTTTGATTTTTGCGCTGCTCTTTTTCTTTCTTCTGTTGCTCAAAGCGGAATTTACCGTAGTCCATAATGCGGCATACTGGCGGTTTCGCATTTGGAGCAACTAATACTAAATCAAGATTAAGATTTGCAGCTAAGTCTAAAGCGTCATTACGAGACTTGATTCCAAGTTGATCGCCATTTGCGCCAACTAAACGTACTTCACGTGCACGAATTTGCTCGTTAATCATCATATCCTTGCTAATAGTAAGCCACCTCCAAGGTTTTCTCAGAACATATTTTGTAGTCATAGAACCCGAACAAAAAAAGTGCGGGCATACGACACCCACACTTGTAAAATCTTAAGTAAGAAATACATTTACCTGTTAACTGCGAATGCGTCCATCAGGTGAGAAGCGGGTGCTTCTACTTGTTCCACAAAACAATATTCTATTATCCTTGATGAGTTTATCATAGGACATGACGTCTGTCAAGAAGACGCGATGTGTTTTACTAACAACAAGAAATATTGTAACAAACAACTAACATACTTGCAATACTTTTTTATGATAAGTGTTACATGGTTATTTTTTCTAATTTTTCTCAAGTATATTACATAAAAAAGCCGCGGTATACCGCGGCTTTTTCTTATCGTTTTCCTTCTACTTTAATCATGTCAACAAAAGCATCTAATGCGATTGTTTCTGATTTTTGTTCACCATATTTACGTACGTTTACGCCGTTTTCAGTTACTTCATTGTCACCTACTACAAGCATGTACGGAATTTTTTGCATTTGTGCTTCACGGATTTTGTAACCGATCTTCTCTTCACGAGTGTCTAATTCAACACGGATACCAGCACGACGCAATTCGTCTTGTACTTTCTTCGCATAGTCTAAATGTACTTGCGGAGAAACTGGAATTACTTGTACTTGAACTGGAGCTAACCATGTTGGGAATGCACCTTTGTATTCTTCAATTAAGAAGGCTACAAAACGTTCCATAGTTGATACAACACCACGGTGAATTACAACTGGACGATGTTGTTTACCGTCTTCACCAACGTATGATAATTCAAAGCGTTCTGGAAGCAAGAAGTCTAATTGTACAGTTGAAAGTGTTTCGTCTTTTCCAAGAGCAGTACGAACTTGAACGTCAAGTTTTGGACCGTAGAATGCCGCTTCACCTTCAGCTTCATAGTAATCAAGACCCATTTCATCCATAGCTTCTTTTAACATACCTTGTGCTTTTTCCCACATCTCATCATCCGCATAATACTTTTTAGTATCTGCTGGGTCGCGGTAAGATAGACGGAATGAGTAGTTCTCTAAACCGAAATCTTTGTACACTTCTAGAGTTAAGTTTACAACACGTTTTAACTCTTCTTTAATTTGATCTGGACGAACGAAAATATGCGCATCGTTTAAAGTCATTCCGCGTACACGTTGTAATCCAGATAACGCACCTGACATTTCATAACGGTGCATTGTTCCAAGTTCCGCAATACGGATTGGTAATTCACGGTAGCTGTGAATATCATTTTTATAAACCATCATATGATGAGGACAGTTCATTGGACGAAGAACTAATTCTTCGTTATCCATTTCCATTGATGGGAACATGCCATCACGGTAGTGGTTCCAGTGACCAGAAGTTTCATAAAGCTCTCTGCTTCCTAGTACTGGAGTATATACGTGATCATAGCCTAAGCTTGCTTCTTTATCAACGATATAACGCTCGATAATACGACGAATTGTTGCACCCTTTGGTAACCAAAGTGGTAAACCTTGTCCTACTTTTTGGCTATTAGTAAATAGTTTTAATTCTTTACCTAATTTACGGTGATCGCGCTCTTTCGCTTCTTCAAGCATACGTAAGTGCTCATCTAATTCCGCTTTTTTAACGAATGCAGTACCGTAAATACGTTGTAGCATTTTATTATTGCTATCGCCGCGCCAGTAAGCACCTGCAACGCTTAATAATTTAAACACTTTAATTTTCCCTGTAGATGGAAGGTGAACACCACGACAAAGGTCGAAGAATTCGCCTTGCTCATAGATTGAAATAACTGCATCTTCTGGAAGATCGTTAATTAAATCTAATTTTAACTCATCGCCGATTTCTTCAAAGCGACGAATTGCTTCTGCACGTGGTACTTCATGACGAACGATTTCTAAGTTCTCGTTCACGATTTTTTGCATTTCTTTTTCGATTTTCTTGAAGTCTTCAACTGTAATTGCTTCTTCCATATCAATATCGTAGTAGAAGCCATTTTCAATTACTGGACCAATGCCGAGCTCAACCTTAACATCTTTATATAAACGTTTTAACGCTTGTGCTAAAAGGTGGGCTGTTGAATGGCGTAAAATATATAGGCCATCTTCAGAATCTAATGTAATGATAGAAACTGCACCATCTTCTTCGATTGGTGTAACAAGATCGATCATCTCATCGTTTAATTTTCCAGCTACAGCTTTTTTCTTTAAGCCTGGGCTAATAGAAGCTGCGATTTCTTCAGTTGTTACGCCTTTTGGAAACTCCTTCACAGCTCCATCAGGGAAAGTAATTTTAACTACATCTGCCATCACTGGTCACTCCTCTTTTTCTCAAAATAAAAAACACTCATCCCGTAAAAAGGGACGAGTGTTGAATTCGTGGTTCCACCCTTGTTCCAATTAACATAATTGTTAATTGCTCAAGTTCAACATAACGGTGTTGTCCGTTAGCAATTACTAGAAAAACCGTTCACTGCTAAAGTTTAGAGGTGGTAAGTAATAATCCCGTACTAGGAAGCTCGCACCCTAAGGCTTCCCTCTCTGAAAATCGTAGAAAACTACTCATGTCCTCATCATGACATTTCAATATATTTCATTTATGTAGGTAATTATATGCTCAAAAACTTAGAAAATCAAGGGCGTTACCTTTATTTTTTAAATTTTTCACATTGCGCTCAAAATCATGTAATCCATGTAATTGGACCCGTTCTTGGAACACATTTCGCAAAGTAATAATCATATTATGGTCTTGTTCTTTCGTATATAAATAAATCTTTTTAGGCGAAATAGAAAGAAGCGGCGCAATTACTTTCGTATCAATATATACATCATTTTGCTTTAATAATTCCTCATCTATATATTGGACCAACTTCTCCTGTTTTAAACGTCTACCTTTATCATCATAAAAGATAAAGCTTTCATCAAAAATAAGATGCACGCAAGACAAACGTGATTTACGGCTACTTACTTGTTGCCGAAGCGTCTCAATGAACATTTGGTATTCTTGCTCCATCTTATATTCATCAATTGCCACTTCCGCAAGTTTAGCCACCATTTCCCTATATGTACGAAGACGAAAACGGATATATGATGAAAACGAGAATGAGAGCGGATCACAAAGCCAATTATTTAAAGAAGACTTAATATATGACTCAAATGCGTTACGCGTTAAATCCTGAGCTACACCTTTTCTTCTTCCCTTTAAAATCTCATGTGCCATGTGCAATATTTGATGACACTCTTCTTGTTCTTCATAAAAAAACTTTTCTTTTAAAATCGTATAAATCCACTCATTTTGTTTCACATTCACAATGAAATACACCATTACTGGCAATAAGATTTTTTCAATATAATTCGATTCACGTACTGGTATGTGAATCACCACTTTTTGTTCCTGTAAATACACACTCGTTTCCTTATATAACACTTCCGCTCTTTTCAGCAATTGTCTATATACGTGCATAGCATCATTTTTTTCTTCGAAGCAAATTTCAATCACTTTTGTCCCCCCTTTTATCCCCGCTCTAAAGGACTGTATCTATACGTTACAAATCCTATAAGAGTCCGTCCCGCGTGAATTTCACTCTTAGTAGAATCACATTTCCTATCGTTAGAAAATCCACTCAATATGGCTTGCTAATTTTATATATATTAAGGGAGGGAGAAAAAAATGATACAAGCTACTATGAATTTTTATTGTATACTTTACTTATCAATAAAAGGGGGTATCTGAATGTTTGAATATAAATTCGTAAAAGTCGAATTACATTGGGGGTTCACTCGCTCAAAACCAGCTGAAGACTACCAAGAAATTATTCAAGAACATGCTAGAGATGGCTGGAGGTTCGTACAGATTGTTGCCCCTACGTTTGGCAGTTCTGGACAACCTGAATATTTCGACCTCATATTTGAAAAGAAAATATCACTATAATACAAAAGAGCAAGCTTCTCAGCTTGCTCTTTTACTTATGACGACGGTTTTTCCCACCAATCGGAATTGGTTTCGCTAAATATTTAATTCGTTCCATAATACGTGCTGCCTTCATTTCTTCAGCCTCGCCACGCTGCGTATACGTTAAATGGTGTTCCAGTTGTTTAAAATCAAAATTAGACGTAAAGAACGTCGGTAAGTTTTCTAACATACGGAATTGTAAGATTGCACCGAGTACATCGTCACGGACAAAGCTTGACATCGCTTCTGCCCCGATATCATCTAACATTAAAACTTGTACGCGTTTAACCGCATCAATCTTCTCACCAATCGAATTATCTTGAATTGAACTTTTAATTTCACGTAAAAATTCCGGGAAGTATACGAGCATCGAACTTATTTTCTTTCGAGCAAGCTCGTTCGCTATTGCTCCTAACAAATACGTTTTTCCTACACCAAATTTACCGTACAAATATAAACCTTGTGCTTTTTTACCTGGTTCATATGTACTTAAAAATTCATTCGCTGCACCAATCGCATCGATACGTGCATTTAAATCAGAAGGATCTAAGTTTTCCATAGTTGCCTGTAAAATATCCGTTGGCATATATACACTTTGAACAAGTTTTTCATATTTCTTTCTCTCGTCATGCGCTACTTTTCTAACGCAGCGATCGTATTGAATATCAATCATCTTCCCTTGAATAACAAGCTTTGGCTCGTACCCTTGTAGCATATTTTTACATGAGCCTAAATCCGGACAATCCACGCAACCTACACTTTGTCCAATATATTCATATAACTTCACAAGACTGCGCTCAATCATAGAAGTCGTTACTTCACCCTTATGTTCATCTATAAATTCTTTCACACGCGGATGCGCCATTACTTCTGCCTTTAATACTTCATATCTATTTTTAAAGTTTTCATTTTCCATTAATTTTGCAAATGAATTTTGAATATGCTCCATTTTCTCACCTCAAAGAGCGTTCATTCTCTTCTATTAATCACGCTTATATTTTTTTAACACTTCTTCTAGTCGTTTTCGTTCATCTTCTAGCGTACTTGCATCTTTTTCTACACTTACATCTTTCTTCACTGTTTCTTTCTCTTGTTCTTTCGGCTCTTCTTCCTTAAGCCAATCTGGCACCATTTCTTTCCGCACCGTTTTCTTCGCCGTACGGCCTTTTTTCTTCGTCTCAGCCCACTCTTGATATTGACGGTTCTCTTCTTTCGCTAACGCCATCGCGTCCGCTACTGTACCGACCTTTTTACGTGCCCAATGCCCAGCAATCTTCTCGACATACGTTTTCGCAAGTTTCATATCTGAGCGTAGCATAACGTAATAAATAAGTACATTCACAACTCCTGGTGTCAATTTTTGATTAATCATGACATCTTCAACGATCTGCAAGTCCGCTTTCGTTGCCTCTGCACCACCAGAAATCTCTTTCAATAGTTGTTTTGGTGAGATTTCCTCTAGCTGCTTTATTAGCATCTCCTCTTGCGATGAAGGCTCTTTCTCTTTCATCGTACGTGCAGCATGAGGCTGTACTCTTTCACTTAATACCGGTAATGCTTGACCATTTTCAAATTGATACCAATCGCGCGCTCCTTTTCTAAGCCTTTCCATATCAATTGTTTGCATCTCTGTCACTGCACCAAGAACGATATTTTGCATCGATAACACATCTACACCATACACGTAAGCAAGTGTTATAACGCAGTCTCTCACTTGATCTGTAATCGCCTTTTTAGGAACAAGAGCGGACAATCCATCTACAAATAAAGAGAAATCAAAGAAATCATTCCAAACTTTCGGAGCGTCTCCCTTCTCGTTACTTGGCATAGTTGTCGTTTTTGGAATACGAAGGTCTTCTTGCGCATGCTCAAGTTGTCCTGGATTAAACGAACCAAACACATCATTGAAAGAACGCGTAACATTTTCATAAGAAGCAAAATCAAATTCTTCTTCTAAGAAATATTGCTTTACTTGATTATATTTTGTCCTGCTCAATCGATTGTATAAAAAGATACTTAAAACAATATCATCAAAAAACTGCTTCGGAGATAAAGGTGGTTGCAACTCATATATGAACATTCGAATATCTTTTTCTTTCTTAATATATACCTTCAAAAGCCCAATTGCCTCTAACTTTACTCGTTCCTCATATACTTCAGGAAGTTGCATTTGCATAGTCACCATAAGGGAATGATGCGTATTCTCTTTTCCAAATACACGATCTTGCTCAAGCTCTCCCCATAGTGTCATGTATAAGCTAAAAGCTCTACTACCTATTAACGGCTGATACAACATCGTTAACACTTTTCGGTCGTAATTGTGCAGTAGTCCTTTCGCACTTACTTTATAACGATCAATCGGCAATAGCTCCATCCATGACTGTTTTTCCATTCTTGCTTTTCCTTTCTCTCATCCAATCTATCCTCTACTTCATTCGTTCTATCTTCATTATATAAATTCTTAGTGAAAAAGAGCTATTAGCTTGCGCTTCTAGCTCTCTTATCCTATTACTTACGGTATGTAAAGAGAATAAAATACAACTTCTACTCTCTTTCTTTTTGCAGTATATCTTTTAATTCTTCAATAAATACATTTAAATCTTTAAATTGACGATATACAGAAGCAAAACGTACGTAAGCAACATCATCAATATCGCGAAGTTCTTCCATAACAATTTCACCAATCATATCACTTTTCACTTCTGATATACCTAAATTACGCAGTTCACGTTCCACGCTTTGTGTTACTTCTTCTAATTGTCTTAAAGATACTGGTCTTTTTTCACACGCTTTAATTAAACCGCGTAAAATCTTTTCTTTATTAAACTCTTCTCGTGTGCCTTCTTTTTTTACAACGATAAGAGGTGACTCTTCTACCCTTTCAAAGGTCGTAAAGCGACTTAAGCAGCTTTCACACTCTCTCCTTCTTCGAATAGAGCGCCCCTCGTCTACCGGACGCGAATCTAACACTCTTGTACCATTATGAGAACAGGATGGACAACGCAATTCATTCACTCCTTTACACTATACTCTTTATTTTTCTCTACTCACTTCACCTAAAATATATATACAATATTATATAACTCATTCTAACTCTCTTACCACTTTAAGTTCCAGCGCATCACTTTATCATCTCATCCTTAAAAATAAGATGGTATATAGGGCACTACCTCATTTGCAAGAATCCAATTTATTCAACTAACGAGTACGTTATATTTTCCCTTTTTTATAAACTAAAAAAGAGGTGCATTATACACCTCTTTACATTTTAAATCAATTATGTTCTTTTTTAAAGAGCTTTTGTTTCTCTCTGCTTAATTTCGAAGCTACCAGTGCCTCGAGGAAGCTCGATGCTCTCACGCGTTTTCGCGTTTAAACCTTCTGCAATATATTCTGCAGCAACATTTGGATCAATACGATCCCCACAAGTATAAACATCAATACTTGCGTAACCGTGCTCCGGAAAGCTATGAATTGTTAAATGTGATTCTGAGATAATTACTACTCCACTTACACCTTGTGGTGCAAATTTATGGAAAGCAACCTCACGCACTTCAGCACCAGCTCTTAGTGCTGCATCCACAAATAATTGTTCAATATACGGCATGTCATTAAGCTTGTCGAAATCGCAATCCCAAAGTTCAGCGATCACGTGACGACCCATCGTATCCATAGTATCCATTCTACAGTTCCCCCTTGTAAATTTATTCTAACTGTTCGAATTGAAAACTAATTTGCAATTTGGCTTGCTCCACTACCACGGGGGAAAGTTAGTCCAGAGAGGTCCTAACCCTTTAAGTAGTGACTACGTACCTCAGCTCTTAAGTTTACGAGTGTTAGTATACTTTGTTTATTTTCATTTTGCAACAACAGTTTTTTCGATTTTCTGTCATATTTTCCTCTTTACTTTTCCCTAAAAAAATAAACGATTCACAAATGCAGTAATCACAACGTTTCGTGGTATGTCCACTTTTTAAAATATACTTATATAATTTTTTTCCTTTTCAGAAAAAATTAAAAAAAGAGGGCAAATATCGCCTTGCCCTCTCCTCCCTTATTCACTTAAATGTGTTGCACATTTTCTTGTTTCGCTAACTCTTCAACAACTAACGTTACAAGATCTACAACACGACGAGAGTAACCCCACTCGTTATCATACCAAGCAAGTACTTTCACTTTACGATCACCCATTACCATTGTAGATAAACCATCGATAATAGCTGAGTGTGTATTTGTATTAAAGTCGATAGATACTAAAGGCTCTTCGCTGAATTCTACAATACCTTTTAACGCACCGTTTGCAACAGTTTTGAATGCATCGTTAATAGCTTCAACTGTCACATCGCGTTTTACATCTACTACTAAATCAACAAGAGACACGTTTGGTGTTGGTACACGAAGTGCCATACCATGAAGTTTTCCGTTTAAATGTGGAAGAACTTTTGCTAGCGCTTTCGCAGCACCTGTCGTTGTCGGAATGATTGATTGTCCGCAAGCACGTGCTCTTCTTAAATCTTTATGTGGGTTATCAATATTTTTTTGGTCATTTGTATAAGCGTGAACTGTCGTCATTAAACCGTTTTCAATTCCAAACTGCTCATCTAACACCTTCACAACAGGCGCTAAACAATTTGTTGTACAAGATGCATTTGAAATAACAGTATGTTTTGTAATATCTAATTGGTCTTCGTTCACACCAACTACAATTGTTACATCTTCATTTTTACCAGGCGCTGTTAAAATAACTTTTTTCGCTCCAGCTTCAACGTGAAGAATTGCTTTTTCTTTCGAATTAAATTTACCAGTTGCTTCAATTACAACTTCAACACCTAAATCTGTCCAAGGCAATTCCTTTGGATCGCGGTTGTTTAAAAGGCGAATCATTTTTCCATCAACTAATAAGTGATCTTCAAATGCTTCTACTGTTCCGTCAAACTTGCCATGAACTGTATCATATTTAATTAAGTGTGCTAACGTTTCAGATGGATAGCTTGCATTGATTGCTACAATTTCGAATGCGCTTTCTTTTATTGCTTGACGAAATACCATTCTCCCAATACGTCCAAATCCATTAATTGCCACACGAGTCATAATATGTTATCCCCCTTGAATGCGTTATACTATTTATCTCCAATCCCAATAATAGTATAACACAAAAAGGGGATATGTCACTAAGCATTTTCATTAATTTCACAATTTTTTAGTCAATAATGTTCCACTTTTTTAAAATTACCTGCAATTGTGTTTTCGTTCCCATAATTGTGCCATCATTATTTATCACTTCATCTGCATTTTTCACTTTTTCTTCTAACGGCATTTGAGATTGAATACGAGCTGTTGCTTCTTCTTCTAAAAAGTTATTTCGTTTCATTAAACGTTCTAATTGCGTATGCGGCTTAACCGCTACAACTAAAATGCGGTCAACGAGACTTGTTAATTTGCTTTCAAATAAGAGAGGAATATCTAACACAACCGCTTGCATACCTTCTTTTATGTACATTTCCTTTTGCCTATTCATTTCCTCACGCACTGCAGGATGAACAATTTTATTTAACTGCAATCGTTTTTCTTCATTATAGAAAACGACACTTCCTAGTTTTGGACGATCTAGTTCTCCATCCTCTTGTAACACTTCCGTTCCAAATACTTCTACTATTTTGTTATATGCTGGTTTTCCTCGCTCTACAACTTCTCTTGCGATAATATCTGCATCAATAACTGGTATGCTCAGTTCACGAAACATTTGAGACACTGTACTTTTTCCGCTTGCAATGCCTCCCGTTAATCCAATTACTACTGTCATAATAATCCTCCTCATAATAAAAGGCGCGAAACTAATGTTCCACGCCCATACTTACATTTTCCAAATTCCAATAATGATGAGTAATACTCCAGGCAGGAATGTAAATTTTTGTAACCACTTCATATTTGATAAAACCGTTCCAAGTTTCATTCCAATAAATAAAAACAAAGAACTCATAACTGCAACTAATATCGCCATCATAGCGGGTGCATACCCTAATAAAGATGCACCAATTCCGGCACCAAATGAATCTACAGAAAGAGCTATACCAAGAAGTAATGCTTCTCCTGCAGAAATGGTGCCTGATTTATCAAAATCTGCAACAGTCGGTTTCCGTAAAATTTGAATCACTAGGCCTAGCGAGGCAATCTCTAATTTCCAGACCTTCTCCTCTTGCTTCGGTTCTTCTTTTCTCTCACTTCGAAAAAATTGATATAATACCCAAATCCCTATTCCAATAAGAACAAGCCCACCGATACGCGTTACGATAACAGGTGAAAATACTTTCGCGATCATATGTCCAATTCCCATTGAAACAAGCATAACAGCCGCTGAACACATTCCGATAATTATAATTGATCTTAGTGGAATTCTTACGCTTCTTAAACCATATGTTAGCCCTACACTACAGCTATCTAAGCTTAATGTAAAAGCTAATAAAATAAGAGATAAATAAAGGTACATCGGTAAGCTCCTCCCTTATACATAGCTCTGCTGTATGTATATGACAAATGCCTATCCGATGTTATCTCTTTTCTATATTCTAGGCTGACAAATTGGGCAGTAATGCGTTCCTCGCCCGCCAACAACTGTTTTTTCTAATATCGTACCACAAGTTACGCACGGCTCTCCTTTTTTCCCATATACATTTAGGAGTTCTTGGAACGAACCAATTTGCCCTTGTGAGTTGATATACGTCCGAATTGTACTTCCGCCACGCTTTACTGCTTCGCCTAGCGTTGTAACGGTAGCCTCATAAATTCGCTCAATTTCTTCTACTGTTAAAGACGAAGCTTCTCGTTCTGGATGGATTTGAGAACGGAATAAAACTTCATCTACATATATATTTCCAAGCCCTACTAAAAGACGCTGGTCCAGTAGCACAACTTTTATTTTACGATTTGTCTTTTGTAATCTTTCTTGTAAATACTGCGGTGTCATTTCAGCATCAAATGGCTCCGGACCTAAGTCAGCAAGAGGCATTTGGTTCATTTCTTCACCTTTCTTAAAGAGATGCATCGTACCAAACTTTCTCACATCTTTATAATGTAATTCCGTTCCATCTGTAAATAAGAAACGGACGTGCGTATGTTTATCAATCGGCTCATCCTCTTGATGTAATAAAAACTTACCTTCCATACGCAAATGTGAAACAATGACATAATTCGTTACATATAAAAGCAAAAACTTTCCTCTTCGCTTTATATTTTCAATCTTCTCGCCTTTTAGCATTTCTTTAAAGATTTCTGCATCATCCGGTCGTTTCACTATTTTTGGATAAGTAACAATAACATCTTCAATCGTTTTTCCTGTTACAAGATTTTCAAGTGTCCGTCTGACGTTTTCAACCTCTGGTAATTCAGGCATTTCATCACTTCCTTATTTTGCGTCGTACCAAGTTGGACCGTAAGAATAATCAACTTTCAGCGGAACTGCAAGTTCAATCGCATGTTCCATTACTTCAGGTACAAGCTGCTCTAATTTTTCGATTTCTTCTTTTGGTGCTTCAAATATTAATTCATCGTGTACTTGCAGAAGAAGACGCGCTTGTAATCCTTCTTCTTCTAAACGATCTGCCATAATAATCATCGCTTTTTTAATAATATCTGCTGCAGTACCTTGAATTGGTGTATTCATCGCTGTACGCTCAGCGAAGCTACGCAAGTTAAAATTACGACTCGTAATTTCTGGAATATAACGGCGACGATTTAATAATGTAGCTACATATCCTTTTTGTTTCGCATCTTTTACGATGTCCTCCATGTATTCTTGTACACCAGGGAAACTTTCTAAATACTTTTCAATAAATTCCGCTGCTGCTTTTCTTGTAATTCCTAAGTTTTGTGAAAGACCATAATCACTAATACCATACACAATTCCGAAGTTAACAGCTTTCGCTTGTCGTCTCATATTTGAAGTTACTTCATCTTTTTCAACGCCAAATACATCCATAGCTGTTTTCGTATGAATATCCATGTCATGTTGGAACGCTTCAACTAGCCCTTTATCATTTGCAATATGAGCTAATACACGCAGTTCGATTTGTGAATAATCAGCCGCATACATAATCCATCCTTCTTCTGATGGAACAAATGCCTGACGAATCTTTCTTCCTTCTTCTAATCGAATCGGGATATTTTGCAAGTTCGGATCCGTTGAACTTAATCGACCTGTTTGCGTTAACACTTGATTAAAGCGAGTATGAATTTTAGATGAATCTTCATGTACAACTTTCAGTAAACCTTCAATGTAAGTTGAATTTAGTTTCCCTAATTGACGATAATGTAAAATATTTGGAATAATTTCATGGTGATTCATAAGCTTATCTAGTACATCAGCTGACGTAGAATAACCTGTTTTCGTCTTTTTAATAACCGGTAAGTTTAAGTTCTCAAACAGAATAACACCAAGCTGCTTCGGTGAATTAATATTAAACTCTGTTCCCGCAAGCTTATAGATTTCCTGTTCCATTTCCTTTAATCTACCCGCAAGTTCTTCTCCCATATTACGAAGACGCTCTGTATCAACTTTTACACCCTTTACTTCCATATCAGCTAATACACGTGCAAGCGGCAATTCTAACTCTGTAAACAGTTCATATTGCTCATTCTTCTTTAACTCTTCAACGAATGTTTGCTTTACATCATATAATACATGCACTTTACGAGCCACATGCTCCGCGACTACCTTTAACTCTGGAACAGCACGTTTCGCACCTTTTCCGTAAACTTCTTCATCTGATTTCACAGCATGCGTTTCTTTCATTTTCGCTACAGTACGGAAATCTTTATCTGTATCAGCCGGGTCAAGTAAATAAGCAGCGATTAATAGATCAAAGTCAATCCCTTGCATATCTATCCCATTCCATTTCAGTGCAACGATTGCACGCTTCGCATCAAATGTATGCTTTCTCATCTCTCCATCTGCAAGCCACTCTTTAAAAGCATCTGACTTAAGAGCAATGTCTGTCTGAATAAAGTAACATCCATTTTCATTTTGAATACCGAAACCTTGAATGTCTGCTTTATGATAGTTATCTTCTTGTACTTCAACGATAAGCGCACTATCTTGCTGAAGCATTTCTTCTGTAACTTCTTCCACAATATCAAATGTAATATCATCTAATTCAGCTGGAGCTGTTTCTTCTGGCGTAACGCCTAATTTATTTAAAAGAGATGTAAATCCTAAACTCTCGAACATTGGAATGACATCACTTGCTTCATATCCTTTATACGCCATATCATCCACATGAACTGTAATCGGCGCATCTGTAATAATAGTTGCAAGATCCTTACTCATAAGAGCTTGTTCTTTATTTTCTTCCAGTTTTTCTTTTAATTTCTTCCCACTTACTTGATCTAGATTTTCATACACTTCTTCAACCGTTCCAAACTGTGTTAACAATTTAATCGCCGTTTTTTCACCAACTCCTGGTACACCCGGAATATTATCTGATTGGTCTCCCATTAAACCTTTCATATCGATAATTTGCTTTGGTGATAAGCTGTATTTTTCAAATAAAGCTTCTTTCGTATATTCATCCACTTCTGTAATCCCTTTTCGCGGAATACATACAAGCGTGTTATCAGAAACAAGTTGAAGTAAATCTTTATCTCCTGAAATAACTTTTACACTCGCCCCTTGCTCACTCGCTTCTTTCGCTAACGTTCCCATGATGTCATCCGCTTCATAATTTTCTAATTCATAACGCGGTACATTGAACGCATCCAGCATCTCACGAATAAACGGGAACTGCTCTGATAATTCAGGTGGAGTCTTTTGACGTCCTCCTTTATACTCACTATACGTTTTATGACGGAACGTTGTTTTGCCTGCATCAAACGCCACTAACATATGAGTTGGCTTTTCTTCCTCTAATATTCTCATTAACATCATTGTAAAACCGTAAATTGCGTTCGTATGTATACCTTTGTCGTTATTTAAAAGCGGTAGTGCAAAGAAAGCACGATACGCGATATTATTACCATCTACTAATACGACCTTTTTTTCCAAAATTGAAACCTCCCCATACAAATTTGAAATGATTTTTTTCACAGAAAAAAACCGTTCCTTTCCTCTCTCTATATTAACATGACTAATAGAGAGAAGAAAAATAACGGCTATTTTCTTTCATATATAAAACAGACTTATATTGGCATAAAGGGAAGTGACGAGAACAGCTTAACTATTCTCGTCCAAAATTACTCCTTGGATGAAGGGGTTTTCATGTATTATATTAACAGAGCTTTATTAATATTTAATTAAGCCATTGTTAATATATTGTAAACATCCTTCATCCTATTTTTCAGTTGCTGATTTCGGTAAAACAACTGTAAACGTTGTCCCTTCTCCAACTTCACTATCTACTGTAATCGTACCTTGATGCGCCTCAACTAAATGCTTTACGATCGACAATCCAAGGCCGGTACCACCAGTATTTCTACTTCTTGCTTTATCCACCCGGTAGAAACGTTCAAAAATACGCGGAATTTCCTCTTTACTAATACCAATTCCAGTATCCGATACTTTTATATAAGCATTATATTTATCTTCCGCTAACTCTACTGAAACAACGCCTCCAGCCGGTGTATATACGATTGCGTTATTAATTAAATTAATAAAGATTTGTTTCAAACGACTCGGATCTCCAATAACAGAGGCACGTTTTAATACATTAACTTGTAAAGAGATTTCTTTTTCTCCTGCTTTATTATCAAGTACCATATGAATATCTTCAAGCAGCCCCTTCATATCAACGGTTCCCATATTTAATTTAAATCCTTGTTGTTCGATCTTCGACAAATCTAATAAATCTTCAATTAATCCTTGCATGCGCTCACTTTCTTTTAAAATAATGTGCAAGAAATGTTCGCAGAATTTTTTATTATCCATCGCTCCGTCTAAGAGTGTTTCTGAAAAACCTTTAATAGAAGTAATCGGTGTCTTTAATTCATGAGAAACATTCGCTAAAAAGTCTTTTCTCATTTGTTCTAATTTCTTTAACTCTGTTATGTCATGGAATACGAGAACAATCCCTTTCCATTCATGGTTTGTCCCGATAATCGGCGCTCCATATACTTCGAAATGCTTCCGTTCAATTCCAAGTGGCAATAACATTTGTTTACGCACTTTCACTTCTGTCATAAAGATTTCTTCTACAAGCTCAATAATTTCTGTATGATGAAACGATTCATAATATAAGCGATCTAAATATTCTTCATCTGTTACGTGGAAAGTTTCCTTATAAGAGCGGTTTACAAGGTTTATATATCCTCGGCTATCAATTAAAATCATTCCGCTTCCCATATTTTCAATTAACGTATGCAGACGATCTTGCTGCATTTCTTGTTCAAGTGTCATCTCTTGTAAATTTCGAGCTAAAATATTAATCGCTTTACTCAGCATTCCAGTTTCATCCGAATGACTTTCGTATGCACGTGCTTTATAATTGCCCTTTGCCAATTCAATTGCAACTTTCGTAACCGATTCAATTGGCCTAATATATTGCCCTGTAATTTTCATACCTAAAAATACAACTACGAGACAAGCAATGACAAATCCGATAATTAATAATCCCCACGTTTTTTGATGTACGTCTCTTAAAGGATCAATTATACTTTTCACCAAAATGTATCCTTGTTTTCCTTCTACATCTTGAACGAACACCGCATGATAAAATTCATTCTTTCGATCCGTTTCTTTCGTAATCACTTTACTTCGTTGTTTTGCCACTTCCGAAGAAAGTTCTTTAATCGTCTCTGGACTAAATGCCAATTCTTGTCCTTTTCTATATTGAACTTTCTTTTTTTCATCCAAAAATACGATAGAAGCTGGTATTTTTTCTTCTAACTTTTCAAATATGTATGGGTTTTTTAAGACATTATCAAAACCTTGCTCTTCTGCTAACGTCGCAACATACTCTGTCTCTTTTACCATTCTCTCTTTAGCATGATCTATATAGTAGTTTTCAAACACAGTTTCTAGTAATAAACCTAGTCCAACTAAAATAAATACAATAAGAGAAACAAATGTAAAAAGAAGCCTGGAACGAAATTTATTCATTCCCTTTTGGCTCCTCTAATTTATATCCTAAACCACGTATCGTTTTAATGTACGTCGGTTTTTTCGTATTTTGTTCAATTTTATCGCGCAAATGGCTAATATGAACATCAACAATTCGTGTATCACCAGCAAAATCGTAATTCCATACAGCACTTAGTAATTGATCACGTGTCAACACGCGACTTTTATTTTTCGCAAGATACACAAGTAGTTCAAATTCTTTTGGTGTTAATTCAAGCTTTCTTCCTTGGAAATAAGCCTCATAAAATTCCGGTAAAATTTTAAGTTCTGCAATTGTGATGCTATCTTCATCTGGCGCTTCTGCAACTTGTTCTTCTTGTTGTAATTTCGTACGACGCAAAATCGCCTTCACACGAGCAACAACTTCTCTTGGACTAAATGGCTTTGTCATATAATCATCCGCCCCAAGTTCAAGGCCTAGCACCTTATCAAACTCATCATCTTTTGCCGTTAACATTAAAATTGGCGTCATAACGCGCTGCAATCGTAATTCTTTACACACTTCCATACCATCCATTTTCGGAAGCATTAAATCTAATATAATTAAATCTGGGCGTTCTGTTGTCGCTTTTTGAAGCGCCATTTCTCCATCCATCGCTGTTATAACTTCAAACCCAGCTTGTTGTAAATTAAATTCGATTAAAGTTAAGATAAATTCCTCATCATCAACTACTAAAATACGATTGTTCATTCTTTTCCTCCAAGTTATAGACTTGAAACCTTCTTCATCCTAGTATTTTCCCCGTTATTCTCATCATACTAGAAAACAAGGTCCCTCTCAATATAATTGTCTATTCATGGATATCGTTTGTGTAGAATTGAGAAAATAGAAGTAATTACGATTCACCTGCAACTACACAGGATTTTGCCAAACTTTATAGATTGCTCTCTCTTCTTTAAAGCTCACTTCCGTATGAACTATAAAATCTTGATTTTGTGCTAGGAAAAACGAAAGAGCATACGCTATTTTATAATCTGGTGTTTCATATCCATCAAATACTCTCCCGTACATTTCATTCGCAACCCCGTCTGCCCACACTTCAGCTTCTCTTACCGTTTCAAAGATCACGTCTTCTCTTTTCCACCTCACCTAAAAAACCACTCCTTTAATTGACTTCAATTACCGATAATTATATTATTAATCTTAATATATAAATTAATAATATAAAGAGGTCTATTATGCGACTAATACTATCCATTCTATCTTTAGCAGTCACATGTATCCTTGCTTTTAACGCTCCGAGCTGGGATACGATTAAAACGGGGTGCTCAGAATTTGCTGAAGGGTTCAAAGAAGGGTTCTTCAACTAAAAATAGCGCTAGCATCCTTATTAAAGGTATGCTAGCGCTATTCATATTTTCATCTTTTTAAAAATTATCTAATGCTTTTTCCATAATAGAAACTGATTTAAAAGGTGGCGTTACTGTTAATGAACCTTTCACAACAGTTTCTCCTTTTTCATCATGAGCAGATACAAGCATATCAATTGTATGTTCCTCCTCAGAAACAGCCACAACTTCAAAGTGGATTTGTAACGTTTCATAATGGTGAACATGTTTCACGAATGTAAGGTCCTTTCTCGTAATATGACTTCCTGGACCCGGTAAATATTTCGTAACCGCCGTTGTAATCATTCCCGTTAGCATAATGCTTGGTACAATCGGCTTTTCATACGGAGTTTGGGATGCGTAATCATGCTGAATATATAATGGATTGGCATCATTCGTTAACCCTAAGTACAATAACAAATCTTTATCCTCAATTTTTTCAGTGATAGATAATTTCTCTCCTACTGTAATTTCATCCATTTTACGACCAATTTGAACTTTTTTCTTTAACATGTTACAACCCCCTCCGATTTTTTCACCTTATTATCCTACTAAAAGCGATACCTTATCCGAAATTTACTATGATGAGGGCAATGTATAGTATAAATCTACAGTTTCATTATAGGATATTACAAATGATAGCGTTTTCATATTATTTCAAAAAAACAATTCGGTAAATAGTAGAAAAAGATTCGGAATCCCGAATCTTTTTCACTACTATTCAATTATTAAACAAGAACTTTCATTACATTACGTACAGATTCTACAGAGCGATCTAACGCTTCTTTTTCATCTGCAAGAAGTTCTAATTCAATAATTTTTTCAATTCCGTTACCACCTAGAATTACTGGTACCCCTAAGTAAAGGTCACTATAACCATACTCACCTTCAAGGTACGCAATAGCTGGTAATATACGGCGTTGATCTTTTAAGATTGCTTCTGTCATTTCAACTAAAGAAGCTGCTGGTGCGTAATATGCACTACCGTTTCCTAATAAGCCTATAATCTCACCGCCACCTTTACGTGTACGTTCTACGATTGCTTCTAAACGCTCTTTCGGAATTAACGTTTCTAACGGAATACCGCCTGCATAAGAATAACGCACAAGAGGTACCATGTCGTCACCGTGTCCGCCAAGAACAAATCCTGTAATGTCTTTTACAGAAAGATTTAATTCTTGTGCGATGAATGTACGGAAACGAGCTGTATCTAATACACCCGATTGGCCGATTACACGCTCTTTCGGGAATCCTGCTTCTTTAAATACAGAATATGTCATTGCATCAACTGGATTTGTTAACACAACAATAATTGCATTTGGTGAATATTTTGCAATGTCGCGCGTAATACTTTTCATAATTTTAGAGTTTGTTGCTACTAAGTCATCACGGCTCATACCAGGCTTACGTGCAATACCTGCTGTAATAACGACAACGTCAGAATCAGCAGTATCTGCGTAATCAGATGTTCCAATAATGTTAGCATCAAAACCTTGTACTGGGCTCGCTTCTAACATATCTAACGCTTTCCCTTTTGTTGGATTTTCCAGTTGTGGAATGTCCACTAATACAACATCTGCAAGTTCTTTTTGTGCTAATAAGAATGCCGTTGTTGCTCCTGTAAATCCTGCACCGATGACTGAAACCTTCTTGCGTTTGATTGTCATAATTTACCCCCCGCTTTAATTATGCGTTTTTGATTATCGCTACATCCATGTTTTTAATAAGTTCATTAGCGAACTCAGAACATTTCACTTCTGTTGCACCTTCCATTAAGCGTGCGAAATCATAAGTTACTACTTTTGAAGCAATTGTTTTCTCAACAGAAGCAGTTACTAATTTCGCAGCTTCGTTCCATCCTAAGTGTTCTAATAATAATACACCTGAAAGAAGAACAGAAGATGGATTTACTTTATCTAAACCTGCATATTTTGGAGCTGTACCGTGTGTAGCTTCAAAGATAGCATGTCCAGTCACATAGTTAATGTTTGCACCAGGTGCAATACCAATTCCACCTACTTGTGCAGCAAGTGCATCAGAGATATAGTCACCATTTAAGTTCATTGTTGCAACAACATCGAACTCACGTGGACGAGTTAAAATTTGTTGTAAGAAGATGTCTGCAATAGAATCTTTTACGATGATTTTTCCAGCCACTTCAGCGTCTGCCATCGCTTTATTCGCTGCATCTTTACCATCTTTTTCAACGATACGATCGTATTCAGCCCAAGTAAATACTTTGTCGCCGAATTCTTGTTCCGCTACTTCGTAACCCCAGTTTTTGAAAGCACCTTCTGTAAATTTCATAATGTTTCCTTTATGAACTAATGTAACAGAAGAGCGTTTTTCGTTAATTGCATATTGAATTGCAGCACGAACAAGACGCTTTGTCCCTTCTTCTGAAATTGGCTTAATACCAATACCAGATGTTTCTGGGAAGCGGATTTTATTAACACCCATTGCTTCTTTTAAGAAAGCAAGAACTTTTTCTGCTTCTGGAGATCCTTGCGCATATTCAATTCCAGCATAAATGTCTTCTGTATTTTCACGGAAAATAACCATATCAGTATCTTCCGGACGTTTTACAGGTGAAGGAACACCTTCAAAATAACGAACTGGACGTAGACATACATATAAATCTAATTCTTGACGAAGTGCTACGTTTAGAGAACGAATACCACCGCCAACTGGAGTTGTAAGTGGACCTTTAATCGCGATTAAATATTCACGAATTAAGTTTAAAGTTTCTTCTGGTAACCACTCGCCTGTTTGGTTGAATGCTTTTTCCCCTGCAAGCACTTCTTTCCAAACGATTTTCTTCTCACCATCATAAGCTTTTTCAACTGCTGCTTCTAGTACGCGAGATGCAGCTGCCCAAATATCAGGACCAATTCCATCTCCCTCGATAAATGGAATAATCGGATTGTTTGGTACATTCATAACACCATTAGTTACAGTAATTTTTTCACCTGTCGTCAATGTGATAACCCCCATGTTTGAAATTTCATATGTATGAAACTGAGGGAATAACCCCTCAGTTCAAACCGTTAGTCAAATTAAAATATTCTAATCATTACATCTTTCCGAAAAAATCAGACTTTTGAAAGCGTATTTTCACTATCAAAATAGTGTTATTCGCTTATCGTTGTGCAATTGGAACATACACTTGATGCGTTGGTCCATTATAATCAGCACGCGGACGAATTAAACGGTTGTTTTCATATTGTTCTAGAATATGAGCTAACCAGCCTGACATACGGCTAATTGCAAAAATAGGTGTAAATAAGTCATGGTCAATTCCTAAACAATGGTATACAGAAGCTGAATAGAAATCAACATTTGGTGGAAGACCTTTTTCTTTTGTTACAATGTCTTCAATTTTGATAGACATATTATACCATTTCTCTTCTCCTAAAAGCACGCATAATCTCTTAGACATTTCACGTAAGTGTTTTGCACGTGGATCACCCTGCTCATACACACGGTGGCCAAAGCCCATGATTTTCACTTTATTTTGAAGAGCATTATGAATATATGACTCTACATTTTCTTCTTCACCAATCTCAGTTAACATCTTCATTACATTTTCATTTGCCCCACCGTGAAGAGGACCTTTTAATGCACCGATTGCTGCTGTAATACCAGAATATACATCTGAAAGTGTAGCTACGCAAACACGTGCAGTAAATGTAGAAGCGTTTAACTCATGATCTGCATGAAGTACAAGCGCCTTATCAAAAGCTTCAATTTCAACTTCATTTGGCTCGCGATCATTTAACATGTACAAGAAGTTTGCAGCTAATGATAAATCCTTTCTTGGCTCAACAATATCTAAACCTTTACGGATTCTCGCGTAAGCAGCAACTAAAGTTCCTACTTGCGCCTGTAATTTAACCGCTTTCAAATAATTGGACTTTTCGTCCATAATTTCAGCGCTCTCATCGTATAATGATAGCATGGAAATTGCAGTTCGTAAAACAGACATCGGATGTGCAATTTTTAAATCTACTTGTTTCAAATATGTTAAAATCTCACCTGGAACTTTATAGTATTCTGATACAATTTCATTAAATTCTGCTAGTTCTTTTTCATTAGGAAGCTTGCGGTGCCATAATAAGTACACTACTTCTTCAAACGTAGCATTCTCAGCTAAATCATCAATATTATACCCAACATAAGTTAATGTATCATCAATAATAGAGCTCACAGATGATGTTGTTGCTACTACCCCTTCTAAACCTCGAATAACAGTCATGACATTCTCTCCTTTTCCTGAAAATTCTCCCAACCTTGCTCCTTATATCTATTTGCTCCCCTTATGAATTATGAACGCCCGTTCACTCTTTAGGCAAGCAAAATGCACGATCATGCAAATTTGTTGCGATGTTCCCCTCTTATTGTCCATTGTTTACATGGAAAGCATGAGCGTGAATGTCTCCCCGAATCCTCACGCTCAAAACAACAAGTTAGTGAGGAAAATACATTCCGAAGAGTTTTATGATAAAAACAACATAAAACAATATCATTATAAAATTGTTTTATGTTGTTTTTATTTTATCTGGTGTAAAGTCTCTGCTGTTATGTAACTTTTCAAAGTTTCTAATCCTATTATAAACAATTATCTGACTTTTGTGAACAGAAAGAATTCAAAAATTTTATATTACTATAAAATTCCTTATTTAAACATTTGTATAATACTCATAACCGCATAGGCAATTCCAGCCCCAATTAACGGACCAACAGCAACCCCATTAAATAGCGCAACCGCTATAATTGTCCCAAAAACAAGCGCAGTTGTAATGTGGGGATCCGTTGTCAACAATTGTACGCCGCCTTTCGCTAACAAAGCGACCGCTACACCTGAAGCTAAAGCAATCCACGCATAATAAGATTTTGCCGCTTCTCCAAGTTGTTTAAAACCTATTTCCCCCGTCGCAATCGGTACGAGCACCGCTATTGTAATGACCGTTACACCTAGGTTAATTCCTTTCGTTTGTAAATAAGGAAAGACCTTATCTCCTAAAAACGTAAACTTCAATAAAAATAACACACCAATAGCCACAGTAAGCGATTGGTTTTTCGCAATAAGTCCTATAATAAGTAGTATGAATAAAAATAACGTTGACTGACTAATCATGTTTGCACTTCCTTTCTGAAAATAATGAACTCATTTCCAAACAAAAATACCTTTAAACCTATCGTTATACATGATATATCGATGCCTATTCAACATGAATCACTTCATTTTTTATGTATTTTAAAATGATAAATTGAGACTTTCACCATAAAAATTTAAGCGTGTATACATTTTAAAAAACAGACGTCTCTTCTTTCTTTTCTAATTAGAAACAGGTAAAATAAAAAGAAGAGACAATGAAGTTTTTACCATATAGTAGAAGCATCAACACCAAGCTTTCACAGTCACTCACATACTGAAAAAGCAGGAAAAATCCATCATTCCACTATAACATAAAGTGAAACTTTAATCAGTGGGGCACACTCGTTATAAGTTGAACGAATTAGGATAATCCAAATTGGAATGGGAGGTATACATCTTTGAACCGAAACTTACTATATATGATATTGCGACTCATATTTATCATTGTAGCAACGGTAGCTGGGTTCTATGTATTACTATACATGTCAGGGCTTATCTATCCTTTTATTATCGCTTTTGCATTTGCTTATTTGATTAATCCTGTCGTCAATTTCCTTAATCAAAAACTACAATTTCCTCGCGCACTAGCAGTACTCGTTAGCTTAATTCTCGTATTTGGAGCTATCGTTGGACTTGTTACATATCTTGTGACTGAAGCAATATCTGCCACAACATACTTACTACAACTTGTTACAGTAAAGTTTCCAGATATCGTTACATTCGCTCAGCAATTTGCACTTAATCATATTATGCCTCTCTACGATGATTTAATCTCTAAATTTAATCATCTTGGAGAACCACAGCGCTATACAATTACACAAAACATTCAAAACTTAGGAACAGAAGCGACAACACAAATGAAAGAACTTTTAACCGCCATTATAAGCGGGTTAACGAATTTCATTAGTGCACTGCCAACAACTTTAACTGTCCTTGTATTCATTTTATTAGCCACTTTCTTCATTAGTTACGATTGGCACCGTCTTGCTCAGAAAGCAAGAAAATTGCTACCGAATCGTGTACATGGCTATGGAAAAACTATTTTTGTCGACTTAAGAAAAGCTTTGTTTGGTTTTGTGAAAGCACAACTTACACTCGTATCTATGACAACTGTCATTGTACTAATCGGGCTTTTAATATTACGCGTACCATACGCCATTACTATCGCGATTATTACAGGGGTTGTAGATTTACTACCATATTTAGGAACAGGCGCAGTCTTTGTTCCATGGGTTATATACGTATTTTTCACTGGCGATACCGCATTCGCCATTGGTCTTCTCATTTTATACATCGTCGTGATTGTCCAAAGACAAATTATGGAGCCGAAAGTACTTTCATCTAACATCGGTCTCGATCCATTAGCAACACTCGTCGCTCTATTTGTCGGCTTTAAACTTTTTGGCTTTTTAGGATTAATCATCGGCCCAGTCACCTTAGTACTACTTAATACATTACACAAAGCTAATGTCTTCCATGACTTGTGGAAATATATTAAAGGTTCACCTTCAAAATAATAGTTTCTAATTCATACACAACAAAAAACTTACCTGTAATCAGTGGGAAATTCCCACTGATTATTCCTTGTACTTATTTTTCATACTTATTACATAAAACAAGAGAATTGCACTCAAAAAAGATAATTCTCTTGTTTTTTTGCATAAAAAACGCATATTCCGTGGTATTTTTACATATTTATTCTATTTATTTTATAATTATTATTTACATTTATTACTTTTTATGTAAATGAATAAATATACAAAATAGCATAAAATAAGACTTCAACTAACAATCTCCGCCTTTTTATATGAATTTTTTACACCAATCGTTCCTCTATATAAGAAAGCAAAACTTTAATTTAGCAGTGTTTCCCTCCATCTTATTCATCTAAATTAATAGCACTAAAAAATCACAAGTTTAATCGAAGTACACACAAGAGTTCAAACGAAAATTATATAGCAAATATAATAAGCGAACGTTTTGTTCATCCCCACTCATCATTCGCCCCACATCAGACACTTACGAGCAGCCCAGCTTTGAGATAGAAATTCCCCCCCACAAATAGCGCGGTAAAACAAAGCTTCAATCAGCAAGTTCCTCTCCTTTTACAAGACAAAAAAATAGCACTTAGATTTCTACAATCTAAGTGCTATTTCTGAATAATAATAGTAGAATTCTTTCTAAATTTCCATTCCATCCACTTCATAACAAGCGGCTTCAATAAAGCTCTCGTAATAGGGATCACGCAGATAAACCCTAGCATATCTGTCACATACCCAGGAAGCACTAAGAGAATACCTCCTACAAATACAAAAATACCATCTAGTACCGCCTCACCTGGCATTTCCCCTCTATTCAACTTAGATTGAATCTCTCCAAGCACTTTAAACCCTTGTCTTTTCGCCAAATACACACCTACAACACCTGTAAATACAATCATAGCGAACGTAGACCATAAACCTATTACATGACTTGATCCAATTAAGACCGTAATCTCAATCGCCGGTATTAAAATAAACAAGAATAGTAACCACTTCATAGTTCTACACCTCTCTCACATCTCACTTTTAACGCCCTCACAATGCCTATATACATCATATGAAATATAGATACCCTTTCATATTAAAACCCATAACAAACAGCTTTTAAAAGCAATTCTAGGCGCTTTAAGCTAATTTTATCTCGTTTTTGTGTAAAAAAAAAGAGAAGGACTCCGACCCTTCTCTCCGTATTACTTATAGCACTTCCGCATGTCCATTATAAACAATTCCGCGTGCTGCATCAACTGTTACTTCTTGGCCATTTTTTAAAGTTGCTGTTACGCCGTTTACACCAACGATAACAGGAATACCGATTGATACACCTACAACAGCTGCATGGCTTGTTAAGCCACCTTCTTCTACAACTAAAGCTGCAGCTTTTTCGATTGCAGGAATCATATCTTTATCAGTGCTTGTTGTAACAAGGATATCACCTTCGTTTACGTTCGCTACAGCTTCAGCAGCTGTTTTTGCTACAACTACTTTACCTTTTGCAGCTTTACGACCGATTCCTTGTCCTTTAGCAATTTCTTCACCAACAACGTGGATTTTCATTAAGTTTGTTGTACCAGTTTCAGCAACTGGAACACCAGCAGTAATCACTACAGTATCTCCAAGTCCGATTAGGCCTGCATCCATACCTGTTTGAATTGCTGTATCTAACATTTCGTCAGTTGAAGCTGCGCGCTTCTCAGCCATAAATGCTTGTACACCCCAAACAAGTGCAAGACGACGTCCTACTTGCTCGTCAGATGTTACAGCTACGATTGGAGATTTTGGACGGTATTTAGAGATCATTTTCGCAGTATATCCACTTTCTGTTGGAGCTACGATTGCAGCTACATCAAGAGCAAGTGCTGTATGTGCAACAGATTGGCTAATTGCATCTGTAATTGTTGGAGTGAACTCTTTAATACGTTTTTTGAACATATCTTCATATTGTAATGATTTTTCAACACGTACCGCAATGTTAGCCATCATTGTTACTGCTTCTACTGGGTATTGTCCAGCAGCTGTTTCACCTGAAAGCATGATTGCATCTGTACCATCGAAGATTGCGTTAGCTACGTCACTTGCTTCCGCACGAGTTGGACGTGGGTTACGTTGCATAGAATCTAACATTTGTGTTGCAGTAATAACTGGTTTACCTAACACGTTACATTTTTTAATTAGACGTTTTTGTACTAACGGTACTTCTTCTGGCGGAATTTCTACACCCATGTCACCACGAGCTACCATTAAACCGTCAGAAACTTCTAAGATTGAATCGATGTTGTCGATACCTTCTTGGTTTTCGATTTTTGGTACGATTTGGATGTATTGAGCGTTATGCTCTTCTAATAATTCACGGATTTCTAATACGTCAGACGCTTTACGTACGAATGAAGCTGCAATGAAATCAACTTTTTGCTCGATACCGAAGATGATATCTTTTACGTCTTTTTCAGTGATACCAGGAAGCTTAATGCTTACGTTTGGTACGTTAACACCTTTTTTATTTTTTACAGTTCCGCTGTTAAGAACTTTTGTACGGATGTTTCCATCAGCTTTTTCGATTACTTCTAGTTCGATAAGACCGTCATCGATTAGAATACGAGAACCTGGGTCTACATCGTCATAAAGACCAGCATAAGATACAGAGAACTTCTCTGCAGTACCTAATACTTGCTCAGTAGAAAGAACTACTTCTGCACCTGTTACAAGCTCAGCTTGTCCGTCTACGAAGTCGTGAGTACGGATTTCTGGACCTTTTGTATCAAGTAAGATACCAACTGTTTTACCAGTTTTCTTTGAAGCTTCACGAATGTTTTTAATACGAGCTCCGTGCTCTTCATGGCTACCATGAGAGAAGTTTAAACGAGCAACGTTCATACCTGCTTCGATTAATTGCTCTAATTTTTCAATACTTTCACTAGCAGGACCTATAGTACATACAATTTTAGTTTTACGCATATTGCACCTCCGAAAATTATGAAACCGTTCCCAAATATCTGACATTACGCCGATTAGATGGATAATTCTTTAGATAATTGATACATGTCTTTATCGATTGTATGCTTTTGAGCTAACGCTTCGATAATGTCATGATCAACAAGTTTGTTATCTTGAATACCTACACAACGTCCGCCTTTACCAGCAATTAATAATTCAACTGCTCTTGCGCCAAGACGACTTGCTAATACACGGTCTTGTGCACTTGGTGATCCACCACGTTGTACGTGACCTAATACAGTTACACGAGTATCAAAGTTTGTTGCTTCTTCAATGTGCTTACCGATGTCAATTGCACTTCCAACACCTTCAGCTACAACGATAATACTGTGTTTTTTACCACGTTCACTACCACGCTTCAGACGAGCGATAACATCATCCATGTCATACTCTTCTTCTGGAATTAAGATCGTTTCCGCACCATCAGCTAAACCAGCCCATAATGCGATATCACCAGCGTGACGTCCCATTACTTCGATAACATATGTACGTTCATGAGATGTAGCTGTGTCACGAATTTTATCAATTGCATCAATAACAGTGTTTAAAGCTGTATCGAAACCAATTGTGAAGTCTGTTCCAGGGATATCATTGTCGATTGTACCTGGTACACCAACACATGGGAATCCTTGTTCAGTTAATTTTTTAGCGCCTTGGTAAGAACCATCTCCACCAATAACAACAAGTCCTTCGATACCGTGTTTCTTTAATTGCTCGATACCTTTTAGTCGTACTTCTGGATCTTTAAACTCAGGACATCTTGCTGTATATAATTTTGTACCACCGCGGTGGATAATATCGCCAACAGAACCAAGTTCTAATTTTTCAATGTGACCAGAAATTAATCCAGCGTATCCATGGTAAATACCATATACTTCAATATCATGGAAAATCGCTTTACGAACAACTGCACGAATGGCAGCATTCATACCAGGTGAATCTCCACCACTTGTTAATACACCAATACGTTTCATTTGTACTCACCTCATAAAGATTATTTGCCTTATAATAAAATAACACGAAAAAATATAAAAATACAATGGAGAAGATGTGTCTTTTCATAATAAAAACGTGCATTCGCGAAGTGGAACGCACGCTTTTCTTATTTTATCCAAATGGAAGCGTTTGAAAACGAAACTTGCCCAATTTTCATATATTTTTCATAACGTTTTTCGATTAATTCATCTTTCGAAATTCCGTTTAATTGTTCAAAAGTTTTTCGAATCATTAAGTCTATATTTTCTGACTGTTTCAAAATATTACGGTGAGCTCCGCCTCTTGCTTCTGGAATAATTTCGTCAATCACACCTAATTCTTTCAAATCTGCTGCTGTAATTTTCATTGCCTCTGCAGCTTCCTTTGCTTTTCCTGCATCTTTCCAAAGAATTGCCGCTGCACCCTCTGGTGTAATAACAGAATAAGTGGAATTTTCTAGCATATGAATGTAATCTCCAACTCCAAGGCCTAGCGCACCACCACTACCACCTTCGCCGATAACGATACAAATAACAGGTACCGTTAAACCTGCCATTTCAAATAAATTGCGGGCGATAGCTTCACTTTGACCACGTTCTTCAGCAGCTTTACCAGGATAAGCTCCTTTCGTATCAATAAAACAAATAATAGGACGATTGAACTTTTCCGCCTGCTTCATTAAACGTAATGCTTTTCGATATCCTTCTGGATGAGGCATTCCAAAGTTACGGCGAATATTTTCTTTCGTATCTTTTCCGCGCTGATGCCCAATTACAGTTACAGGCATCCCTTTATATTTCGCAATGCCGCCGACAATCGCTGCATCATCGCCAAATAGACGATCTCCATGACATTCGAAAAAATCAGTAAATAAGTGCTCAATATAATCGAGCGTTGTCGGTCGTTCTGCATGACGAGCAATTTGAACACGGTCCCATACTTTCAGATTGCCGTATATATCTTCCTCTAAATTTTCTAGCTTTTCTTCCAAAATACGAATCTCCTCACTGAAGTCCATCTGGCTGTTTTTCGTATAGTCTTTCAGTTCACGAATCTTATTTCTTAGCTCAACAACTGGTTTTTCAAATTCTAGCTCTGCCATACAGCCATTTCCCCTCCTTGATGAACTTCTAAAATCTTGCGAAGTGATTCTCTCATATCATCACGATGCACCACCGCATCTAATTGACCATGATCTAGTAAGAATTCTGCCGTTTGGAAATCTTCTGGTAGTTTCTCCCGCACCGTTTGTTCAATTACACGTCTACCAGCAAATCCGATAAGTGCACCTGGTTCTGCAAGATTATAATCACCAAGTGAAGCGAAACTCGCTGAAACCCCGCCCGTCGTTGGGTGAGTCATAACAGAAATAAATAATCCTCCTGCATTACTATGCTTTTTCAAAGCTACGCTTGTTTTTGCCATTTGCATTAAACTTAATATACCTTCTTGCATACGGGCACCACCCGAAGCAGTAAAGATAATAAATGGAACTTGTAAGTCGTACGCCTTTTCAACCGCACGGGCGATTTTTTCTCCTACTACAGAGCCCATGCTCCCCATTCGAAAACGAGAATCCATTACTGCAACAACAACAAGCATGTCATCAATTGTTCCTTCACCAGTTACAACCGCTTCGTTCAATTCAGTCTTCTTACGATCGCTCTCTAGTTTCTCTTCATAACCTGGAAACTCGAGTGGATTTAATGAAACCATTTCTTTGTCATACTCACGGAATGACCCTTCGTCCAATATACTATCAAGACGTTCCCATGCATTCATAGGATGATGATATCCACAATTCACACATACTTTTAAATTTTTTAGAAGTTCTTTCGTATACATGATTTTTTTACATTCCGGACATTTTGTCATAACGCCATCTGGTACATCTTTTCGTACTTGTTCTGAAGGTATTGCAGCGTACTTTTTCTTTTTCACGAATAAATCTCTTAGCACAATTTGACCCCCTTCGTTGAGAGCTAAGGTTAGCGTAAGAAGAAAATGGGGCTAACACCAAAGTTTGATGTTAGCCTTATCTTCTCAATCTGTCTAATAACCTCACTCTTTACGTTTAACTTTAACCGCTAAGCGGTAGAATGTTTGTCATAACGTGTCATGGTCATTTCGACAAATTTTATACATTACGAGTGAAACTGTATATTCTCTACTAATTCATCGTAAATTTTTAGTGCATCATTTTCTTGTTTTTCTTCCAAAGTAGCATAAAGCTTTCTATACATATCGATAGAATCTCTTGAAACTTTACAAGAAAGAGTTGCTACGTAATCATTTACGATCATCCAAATGCGATATAGTAAATAATTATCGACTTGTTCAATAAGTGTTTTAAAGAACGTTTGATGAAGCGTTGGGACCGAGCTTTCATTTCCTTCAAGTACTTGGTGTAATCTACTTAGTACTTTAGAAAACGTTTCTTTCGGTAAATTACATACAATTCGAATCATATCTTTCTCAAGTAATCGTTTCGTTTGTAATAAATCACGAATTGTTTTCTCATCTTGCAATAAGAACGGAGCAATTAATTGTACAAGACCGTTATCATAAAAGTTTCGAATAAACGTCCCTTCACCACGTCTCGTTTCAATCAATCCTACCAGTTCTAAAGCACGCAATGCTTCTCTTACAGAGGAACGTCCTACGTTTAAGCGTGAACTTAACTCACGCTCAGACGGCAAACGATCCCCCGCCACCAAACCATCCTCTTCCATAATGGAACGGATTTTTTTTACAATTTCGAGATATACTTTTGTATTTGATGATGTCAATGGAAATTCCTCGCTTATTCTTTACCAATCAGCGCTAATTGTTTTGTTTTTTCAGCGATCTCATTTGGATCTACTTGACGGCGAGCTACTCCTGTCTCCATTGCTGCTTTTGCAACGTAAGCCGCTACTTGAGGCGCTACACGCGCGTCAAATGGTGCCGGAATGATATAGTCTGCATTTAACTCATCTTCTGCTACAAGCTCAGCAATAGCCTGTACAGCTGCCATCTTCATTTCTTCGTTAATTTGTGTCGCATGTACGTCAAGTGCACCGCGGAAAATACCAGGGAACGCCAGTACATTATTTACTTGGTTCGGGAAGTCAGAACGACCTGTTCCAACAACAGCTGCGCCCGCTGCTTTTGCCAATTCTGGCATAATTTCTGGAACTGGATTCGCCATTGCAAAAATAATCGCATCGTCATTCATTGTACGAACCATCTCTTCTGTTAATGCACCTTCTGCAGATACACCAATGAATACGTCCGCACCTTGTACAACATCAGCTAAAGAACCTTCTATACGATTCTTATTTGTATATTTTGCAACTTCATCCTTCACCGGATTCATACCTGTAGGACGACCATCATAGATTGCGCCTTTACGGTCACACATAATAATGTCGCGTACACCATAGCGATATAAAAGTTTAATAATTGCAATACCTGCTGCACCTGCGCCATTTGCGACAACTTTAATGTCAGACATTTTCTTTCCAACTAATTTCAGTGCATTTACAAGACCTGCTACTGTTACAATAGCTGTTCCGTGTTGATCATCATGGAAGATAGGAATATTTGTTTCTTTTTTCAAACGCTCTTCAATAATGAAGCAGTTTGGTGCTGCGATATCTTCTAAGTTAACGCCGCCAAAAGTTGGCTCCATTAATTTTACAGTTTCAACAATTTTATCTACATCGTTTGTATTTAAGGCAATTGGGAATGCATCTACACCAGCAAAGCTCTTGAATAATACAGCTTTACCTTCCATTACTGGAAGAGATGCTTCAGGTCCAATGTTACCAAGACCAAGTACAGCTGTTCCATCTGTCACAACTGCTACCATATTTCCCTTCATCGTATATTCATATACCTTACTTTTATCGTCATAAATTTCTTTACAAGGTTCTGCAACCCCTGGAGAATATGCAAGACTTAAATCTTTTGCATTTTCTACTTTTACTTTTGATACAGTTTCTAATTTTCCTTGATGCACTTTATGCATGTGAAGTGCTTCTTCACGAAGTGTTGACAAACTATCCACTCTCCTCAAATTATTCTTGCTGATATCAATTTCTCCAAGTGGTCTGACCACGAACACTACTACTATAATAATCGAAGTGTAGGGAAATTGTCCATTATATTTTCACAACTACATTTTCTTCCCCGACAATTTCACGAAGTGCTCCTAAACATTCTTCACTTGGATGAATCGATAAACTCCGAGATAATTGTACCATTTTATGTTCCTTTTCATAATAAATTAGTACTTTCGCAAAACCTGAATAGTCGAACAATATTTTCGTAACCTGATTTAAAAGCTTTTTCTCATACTGAGACGGCAATTTCACGTAAACAGATGCGTCTTTCTTTTCTTCATAAACATCCATTTCCTCTAGCGGATATAGTCCATTTACAATCCATTGCAGCTTATGATTTCTTAGCTCAATCGTACCGTCAACTAAAACAATTGCTCCTTCTTGCAACTTATCCGAGAAATGTATATACGTTTCCGGGAAGAGGACCGCTTCCATTTCATCATTTTGATCACAGAATGTAATAAATGCCATCTTTTGAAACTTTTTCGTACGAATCACTCTCACACTTGTTATATACACAATAGCTCTTTGTACTTTTTTCTTGTGTCGCATCGCCTGAGCGAGAGATGGAATTTCTAATTCTTTCGCTAACTTCACATATTGCGCTGTCGGATAACTTGATAAATAAAAGCCAAGCGCTTCCTTCTCTTTATTTAGTTGTTCAATAAAAGATAACTCTTCTCCTTGTACATATTTTGATTTTGGAACAGCATCTCCTAAATCACGTGCGAGATTCGCGTACTCTAACGCCCCTTTAATACTTTTCCATAAATTCGTTCTCGAAACACCAAAATCGTCAAAACATCCCGACCAGACGAAAGCTTCTAAATTACGCTCCGTTACGAACTTTGACGGCATACGAAGACAAAATTCAAATAAATCTTCGAACATTTTTTCCTCTCGTTCTTCTAATAATGCCGTCACTGTAGCCATTCCAATATTTCGGATCGAAAGTAAACTGTAACGTATCGCATTCCCTTCTATTTGGAAGTTGTAGCCACTCCTCTGAAGAGACGGTGGCAAAACGTGAAAACCTTTCCGCTTCGTTTCTCGTATATACTGTACAATCTTATCTTCATTTCCAATTGCGCTTGATAATAATGCCGTCATAAATTCCAGCGTATAATTCGCTTTCAAATAGGCAAGCTGATATCCGATCATACTGTAAGCTACAGCGTGACTTCGGTTAAAACCGTAATTCGCAAATCTTACAATTAAATCATAAATTTTCTCTGCGGATGTCTCATCATAACCATTTCGCAAACATCCTTGGACGAAATGCTTACGTTCCTGATCTAAAATATCACGATTTTTTTTACTCACCGCACGGCGCAGTAAATCTGCTTCTCCGAGCGAAAAACCAGCTAACTTCGATGCAATTTGCATAATTTGTTCTTGGTATACAATGACGCCGTATGTTCTTTCTAAAATTGGCTTTAAATCCGGATGTAAATATTCAATTTTTCTTTTTCCATGTTTCGATTCAATAAAAGTCGGTATCTGTTCCATCGGTCCTGGTCTGTATAACGAGTTAACAGCTACGATATCTTCAAACTCATTCGGTTTTAACCCGCGAAGTACATTTCGCATACCACCCGACTCAAGCTGGAATACACCTGTTGTATCCCCTCTCCCTAATAATTGGAACGTCTTTTCGTCTTGAAGAGGTAAGTTTCTTATATCGATTTCTTTCCCTGTTTTGTTCGCGATAAATTTTATAATATTTTCAAGTAACGTTAAATTACGTAATCCTAAAAAGTCCATCTTAAGCAAACCAAGTTCTTCTAGCGCATCGGCTGGATATTGCGTAACATAAACATCGTTATGTCCTTCTTGAATTGCTACACTTCCTGTTAGCGGTTCTTGACTCATAATAACACCAGCCGCATGAATAGACGTATGACGTGGTAAACCTTCTACACGTTTTGCGATTTCAAATACACGCTCATGCAGAAGATTCCCTTGTATAAACTCACGAAGTGATTGTGATTCTTCATATGCATCTTTTAACGTTATACCAAGCTTTGATGGAATAAGTTTTGAAAATATATCAATATCTCGCGGCGGAAGCCCCATTACGCGGGCAATGTCTCTAATTGCCGCTTTTGCTGCAAGCGTACCAAACGTTACAATTTGCGCAACACGGAGCTGACCGTATTTATCTTTCACATAGCGAATCATCTCATCACGTCTTACGTCTGGAAAATCAATATCAATATCGGGAAGCGTCACACGTTCAGGATTTAAAAACCTTTCAAATAATAGATCGTATTCAATTGGATCAATATCTGTAATTTCTAATACGTATGAAACGAGTGAACCAGCTGCCGATCCACGACCTGGTCCTGTTAGAATATGATTTTCATGTGCATACTTCATAAAATCCCATACGATGAGGAAATAATCACTAAATCCCATACGAGAAATAACATTTAATTCATGATCCAAACGCTTTATATGCACTTCTTTCGGTTCACCATATCGTTTCCGCAAACCTTCTTCACAAACACGACGCAAGTATATATCACTCGTTTCATTAGACGGAACAGGAAACTTCGGAAGTTGATTTACATGGAACGGTATTTCTACTTGGCAACGCTCTGCAATTTTTATTGTATTTTGGATTGCTTCCGGCGCATGGGAAAATAGTGCTTCCATTTCATCCGATGACTTTAAATAATACTGATCTGTTTTCAGCCTCGGCCTATCTGGATCAGTCATTTTCGTTCCACTTTCAACAGATAGTAAACATTCGTGAACAAGCGCGTCACTTTGATTGATATAGCGCACATCGTTTGTTGCAACGACTGGAATATTAACCCTACTAATAAATTCAGGTAGTTTCTCTTGTAAAAGCAACTCATCTTGAATCGCATGATGCTGCAAACTCATATAAAAATGGCCAAACATATTTTGATACGTGCGAGCTACTTCTTCAGCCTGACTCTCATTGTCTTCTAGTAATAATTGCTCAATTTCGCCATCTTTACCTGGTGAAATTGCAATTAATCCTTTCGCATAATGCGCAAGCCACTTCTTAGGAATACCTTCTTTGGACTTTGTCATAATACTGCTAGAAATCTTTAATAAATTTTGGTAGCCTATTTCATTCTCAGCAAGTAATACAAGCGGATAAGACCTTTCTTCTTCTTCACTAAAAATAGAAGCGGTTAATCCAATAACGGGCTGTATACCATGTTTCTTACATGCTTTATAAAACGGAATAACGCCATACATAACATTTTCATCCGTAATAGCCAGCGATGAAAAACCGAGTTCTTTCGCCCTGACTACAAGCTCATCAATTCTACAAGCACTTTTTAATAAACTAAAAACGGTTTGACATTGTAAATGCACAAACTTCACTGTTGTACCCTCTCTTTACCTATTTGACTACTTTTATTATAGGTGATGAGGAAAGCGGAAATCAAAACATACTTCTTATACTTTGTCCATATATATGAAGAAGAAAGGGGAATGACGATGGATGTAAGAGAACATACTTTTTTCTCTCTGCTTATTATTAGTTATTTTATTGCCTTTGGGGTTATACTTGGCGGTTCATTAATTGGTGGATTTGGTGCGTTTCTTATCGGAAAACCAGCTCTAACTTACATTAATCAATTCGCCCAAAATTTAAGAATTTGGGCACTCGTTGCAGCAATCGGCGGAACATTCGATACCTTTTATAGCTTTGAAAGAAGTTTCTTTGGCGGAGATATGAAAGATATCGTAAAGCAAATTCTCCTTATTTTTTTCGCAACTGGTGGTATGCAAACAGGTCTCATTATTATTAAATGGCTAACGCAGGAACATGTATGAGAGTACCAAGTGCCAATACAGCAAAAAGATGGTACTTAGTATTAGCTGGGGCTGCTGTTGGAGGCGTGTTGAGCTGGTTTATTTTTTTGTACATATACGGTGTTTTTCAAGAAGAACAAGCTAGTAAAATAGCAGAACAAAGAGAAATTATAGAAAAACAAGAAGCAAAGCTCCACGTCCTTCTCGAAGATCAAGAAAAATTGAACACTGAAAATAAACGGCTCTTAACCATTCAAGAGATTAAAATAAAACTTATCAATCGAGAAAAATACGATTTAGACAATCTCACACTCGAAAATATGACTACATCTATCCATAATGACCTCCAACATCTTTTAACGAAAAACATTCAAAGTATCGCAAAAAATAAAGACCTACTTAAAAAGGTAATCGAAAATAAAACGTACAAACATTACGATCGGCTATACCGTTTTAAAGTCGATACAATATCTTTTGATACAGTGCTTGAAATTAGCATTACTATAGAGAAAGAAAAATAAAGAAGGAGGGCTTTAGCGCCGCTCCTTCTTTTCGTTCTAACATATAGTCTCTTATTTACAAATCTCACGTAAATCAGCAAAAAGACGATCCGCTTCTTCCCAAGAAGATGCCTTCGCACCAGAAGCCATCGGATGCCCCCCGCCGTTATATTGCATTGCTAATTTGTTTATAACTGGTCCTTTTGAACGAAGACGAACACGAATTACGTCGTCTTCCTCTAAAAATAGAACCCACGCCTTTAATCCATCAATATTGCCAAGCGCTCCAACAACACCAGATGCTTCAGAAGGAAGTACATCAAACTCTTCTAATACTTCTTTCGTTAATTTAATGTAAGCTGCTCCTTCTTCTACCATCGTAAAGTTTTGTAAAATATAACCGTTTAAACGAGCAATTTTTTCTTTTGTCTTATACATCTCATTGTATAAATCTGTGAATTTCACACCCATGTCAACAAGCTCACTTACGTAACGAAGTGTTTTTGCTGTCGTATTCGGGAATAAGAAACGACCTGTATCTCCAACAATTCCTGCTAAAATAAGGCGGGCTGCTTCTTTTGTTATTTTTAATCCTTTATCTTTTCCATAGTTATAAAACTCATAAATCATTTCACTTGTAGAACTCGCTGTCGTATCTACCCACGTAATATCTCCATATGGATCTTCATTTGGATGATGATCAATTTTAATTAACATCTTCCCTTTTGTATAGCGTTGATCGTCAACACGTTCTTGATTCGCAGTATCACAAACAATAACAAGCGCATTTTCGTATACACTATCTTCAATATCATCCATTACTCGTAAGTATGCTAGTGACGGCTCATTGTACCCAACCGTATAAATATTTTTCTCTGGAAACGATTCTTGTAGAATTGTACCAAGACCACCCTGTGAACCTAACGCATCTGGATCCGGACGCACGTGGCGATGAATAATAATTGTATCAAACTCTTTAATTGCTCCTAAAATTTGCTCATGCATATGTATAATCTCCTTTTTAATCAACTTCTTCACTTTATCCTCCATTATAACGGAAAGTATTTCATACATGCGAACAATTGCTTTATAATAAAAGTTAGAAAGTTTAGATATTTCTTTTTCTTTTCTATTATCTTTCACAAAGCGATGGGAGTGTTCATTATGCCAGTATTAGTCTTCTGTATTATCGTCTCATTTATGTTGTACCTCTTTTACAAAACAAAATACTTTCGTACAAACCGCCCAATGGAGAAAGGTTGGCTCTCAGGAAAATCCGCAATGGCACTCGGTTCATTCGTTTTATTTTTCGGGATAAACCAATTCTTTTTAGAACTTTCAACCGCTCGTATTATCGTTGGTGTTTTATTCGTTCTATTTGGTAGTGCAAGTGTATTTAACGGGTTTCGCCAATACAAACGTTTCTTGCCATTAGCAGTTAAAGAAGCTGAAGTCTATGAAGCAACGTAAAAAAGCATCAATATTGTGATGCTTTTTTACGTCCCTTAACTTTCAAAATCATATACGCAACAAACGCAGATGGTATATTAAATGGGTTCCCTTGTACGTGAAAATGTAATTGTTCTTCTCCAAAAGACATTTTTTCATATAGCTCTCGCTGAGATAATCCTGTCTTTTCCTTTTTTTCATGTAAACCTTGTAAATATAAATATTGAATCGGTATCATTACAAGAAAGTAAAATAGTGCGATACTACCAAAAAAGAGTACGGCTGACGACATAATGTATACCACCTCTCACAATTCCATTTTCTTACAATATAATCATAACACAATATACAACTAAATTGAATTATTATTCCGTCTTTTCTCACATTACTTTTCCACTCCATCCCATACATATTTCACCAAAACTCCCATCTAAAATCATACCTTTCAAATTTAAAACAACAAAAAAAGATGGAACAAATCAAAACGATTTGTTCCATCTTTTTATTTATCGATTAACTGAACCATAAGTAATGCTTTTCCAACAACATTACCTTCATGATGCACCTCTACATCGACCTTACCAAATTTACGTCCAATTTCTAATACTTTCGGATGAACAGATACAACATTATCAATTTGAACCGGCTTTACGAAATAAATCGTTAAGTTTTCAACAATTAAATCACTTTTCTTTTGCGCACGAATGACGCGATTTGTCGCTTCTGTCACAATTGTTGCAAATACACCGTACGATAACGTCCCGATTGAGTTCGTCATTTGCGGCGTCACCGAAAATTGATATAGATGCTCATTCTTCGCTTCTTTTGGTGTCATAAATTGATTCGTTACAATATCATCAATGGTTTCTCCAACTTGTGGCTGACGTTGAATCATTTGCAGTGCCTGAAGTACATCTTGACGGCTAATAATACCTTGCAGTTTGTTTCCTTCCTCAACGACAGGAAGTAATTCAATTCCTTCCCACACCATCATACGTGCCGCAGCTGCGACAGACATTTTACCGTTCACTGTAATTGGGTGTTTTGTCATTACTTTATCAATTGGTGTTTCTTTCGCTACTCCGATCATATCTTTTGAAGTTACGATTCCTAGTACTTTGTTACTTTCATCGACAATTGGATATCTTCCGTGCATTGTCTCTTCGTTATATGCATGCCATTGCTGTACTGTATCACTCGGCTTTAAATATAACGTTTCTTCAATTGGCGTTAAAATATCTTCAACGAGTACAATTTCTTTCTTAATAAGTTGGTCATAAATTGCACGATTAATTAACGTTGCGACCGTAAATGTATCGTAGCTACTTGAAATGATCGGCAGCTTTAATTCGTCTGCTAATTTCTTCACATGATCTTCCGTATCAAATCCGCCCGTAATTAATACAGCCGCTCCAGTTTCTAGCGCTAATTCATGTGCATTGGTACGGTTACCAATAATGAGTAAATTCCCAGCTTCTGTATAGCGCATCATCGCTTCTAATTTCATAGCTCCGATTACGAATTTATTTAATGTTTTATGTAGTCCTTCTCTGCCTCCAAGTACTTGACCGTCGACAATGTTAACGACTTCTGCATATGTCAGTTTTTCGATATTCTCTTTCTTCTTTTGTTCAATTCGAATTGTTCCGACACGTTCAATTGTACTAACATATCCTTTATTTTCTGCATCTTTAATTGCACGGTAAGCGGTCCCTTCACTTACACTCAAATCTTTCGCAATTTGTCTTACAGAAATTTTATGGCCTACTGGCAGGCTATTAATATGTTCTAAAATTTGGTTATGCTTGGTAGCCAAATGGTTTCACCATACTTTCTTTTCCCTAAATTCTTCATGTGTTGTACTTTCAGTATACTATATTTTCAAAACTGTTACACTCTCTCTTTGCATACCTGTACTATTTTTTTTATAACAAAATGACGCTTACATTCCACCAGTCATTCTATTACAACAATGTAATGCTATTGTCATCTCATTCGATAGTTCGCCCACTTAATTGCCTATACAATTAAGACAAGAAATAAAACAAAGGAGCGAACACATGATGAAAAAACTTTTAGAGGTTGTAGGTGCTGTATTTTTAGCTTTCGTAGATGGGAAAAAAGTTGCAATGGAATTGAATGAAACACCTGAACAACCACGTACCAAAAGAGAAGAATCACCAAAACAAATACAAGCATTAAAAGCTGTCCTACACACGTAAAAAACCCTTCACTTTTCTTTTCAAATGAAGGGTTTCTTTTCTATAGTGTAATACTTTCTCCAGCTTCTAATACTTTCCCTGTACAATTTTGTAGCTTTTCTACAAATTGATATGGATCTTGTTCAATAACTGGGAACGTATTGTAATGCATCGGTACAACAGTTTTCGCATTAATCCATTTTGCCGCTAGTACAGCATCTTCTGGTCCCATTGTGAAATTATCACCAATTGGTAAAAATGCTAGATCAACTTTATTTAATTCCCCAATTAACTTCATATCAGAGAATAGTGCAGTATCTCCTGCGTGGTATACAGTTTTCTCTTCTGCTGTAAATAAAATACCTGCTGGCATACCTGTATATGTAATCGTCTTATTTTCTTCATCAATATAACTAGAGCCGTGGAATGCTTGTGTAAACTTCACTTTTCCGAAGTCAAATTCATGTGAACCACCAATATGCATCGGGTGTGTATTTACACCTTGCCAACTTAAAAATGTTGCTAGTTCAAATGGCGCTACAACAACTGCATTATTTTTCTTCGCAAGTTCTACTGTATCTCCAACATGATCACCGTGTCCATGCGATAAAAGAATTGCATCCACTTTTACATCTTCAGCTTTTAAATCTGTTTTCGGATTACCTGTTAAAAACGGGTCAATTAAAATAACTTTTTCATTCGCCTCAATTTTCACAACTGAATGTCCATGATAAGATACTTTCATTATTACATTCCTCCCCTGTTCACATTCTCACTTTGTATTCTACATGATTTTTCAATTCCCTGTCTTTTCTAACATCTATTTACTTGTCATAACGCTTTCTTCCGAGTTAAAGTTATATTTGTAATTAAATATCTCGGGGGTGCCAATCGATGAATGCTAGATTAGAAAATTTAATGCAATGGCTAAAAGAAAAAAACGTAGAAGCTGCGTTCTTAACTTCTACACCAAACGTCTTCTACATGACAAACTTCCACTGTGAACCACACGAAAGATTACTTGGTATGTTTGTATTCCAAGAAAAAGAACCTATTTTAATTTGCCCTAAAATGGAAGAAGGTCAAGCACGTAACGCTGGCTGGGCACATGAAATTATCGGATTTACTGATACTGACAGACCATGGGATATGATTGCAAAAGCAATTAAAGACCGCGGCATCAATGCAAATGCAGTTGCAATTGAAAAAGAACATTTAAACGTAGAGCGCTACGAAGAATTAACGAAATTATTCCCAAATGCAGCTTTCAAATCAGCTGAGGAGAAAGTTCGCGAACTTCGTTTAATTAAAGATGAAAAAGAACTTTCTATTTTACGCGAAGCAGCTAAAATGGCGGACTATGCTGTTGAAGTTGGTGTAAATGCAATTAAAGAAGATCGTAGTGAACTAGAAGTATTAGCAATTATTGAACACGAATTAAAAACAAAAGGCATACATAAAATGTCATTTGATACGATGGTATTAGCAGGTGCGAACTCAGCTCTTCCACACGGTATTCCTGGCGCAAACAAAATGAAACGCGGTGATTTCGTACTATTTGATTTAGGCGTAATCATTGACGGTTATTGCTCTGATATTACACGTACAGTGGCATTCGGCGAGATTTCTGAAGAACAAACTCGTATTTACAACACTGTACTTGCTGGACAACTACAAGCAGTTGAAGCATGTAAACCAGGTGTTACACTTGGCGCAATCGACAACGCTGCTCGTTCTGTTATTGCAGATGCAGGTTACGGAGACTTCTTCCCACACCGACTTGGTCATGGACTTGGAATTAGCGTACACGAATATCCAGATGTAAAAGCTGGTAACGAGTCTCCATTAAAAGACGGTATGGTCTTCACAATCGAACCTGGTATTTACGTACCAAACGTAGGTGGCGTTCGTATTGAAGATGATATTTACATCACAAAAGACGGATCAGAAATTTTAACGAAATTCCCGAAAGAGTTACAATTTGTAAAATAATAGAAAAAGGCAGCGGGAGTGCTGCCTTTTTCTATTTCCCTACTATTTCAAATTTCTCTACAATCATTTTTGCTGGATAACTTTCAAGTATTTGAGAAAACCATACTTTTATTTTATCCCCTGTTTTTAACTGTTTATATGCGTCTTTGTCCTTAAAGCTCAAGACTATATGTGCTGGATGCTCTTTATTCATTTGTTGTTCTATATAATGTTGCAACTCTACTTTTGTTTCAACCGTTTTATCATCGGCAAAAAACATCGTGTCATTTCTTAATATGATATACCCTTCTTTAGGTACTTCTTTTACCGTTACTTGCTCTACTTGTTTTGTATCACACGCTGATAATACGACTAGAAATACACTTAAAAACATAACAATTTTCATATGCCTATTCATTTTTAACTCCTTACTCTAGGCTATTTCAAATTTAACACCATCTTCTCCTCATACTTATCATCCCATTTAATCACAACTTCTATAGGTTCATCTTTAGAGATAGGCGCGCAACTTACACAAGAAGACTTCATTTCAACCTTTGCTCCTCTATGAACTTCTGACGTTTGTGTCATTGTACTAAAGGCTCCATTAACAGCAATCTCTAAGTTTTTAAATTCTGTCTTTCCATCCCCACCCTTATATTGAAACGTAAACATTCCATCTTCACTGTCATCCTTAATATGCCCTTTATATTGTCCAGTCCAACTTTTGCTCTCGCTAGAAAAAGTAAAATACCAAATCGAGCAGCTTCCTAAAAAGAAAATACTAATGAAAAAGAATAACGCTCTCTTCATCATGCCCCTCCATTCAAATGCACTTATTTATTGTCTATTTCTTCCTTCTATTATACTATTAAAATACAGAATTTTCTAAAATAGGGGGTTTATATGTTACAACAACAGTTAGAAGAAATTCGTAATAATAATTACATACTGGATAACACACTTAACATTGATTCTTTAAGTTCCAATATGCTTGAGCAAATTGGCGATACTGATAGCTATTTAAGGGACAAACTCATCTACTCTACTTTTTTTCATCTCATCAAGAAGGAATATCTTTCACACACACAATTACAGAAACTATTATTAGAAAGCATCGGTGAAAAATATTTATTGTATAAGATTCATTCAGATGATGAAGATGCGGTATTTACCCGAGCATTTACAACATTATTAATTGCCCTCATTATTGATGCTGATACAAATCATAATTTCTTATCACAGACTGATATTTCAAATGTAAAAGATCAACTAATTCTATATATGAACAACGAACATGATTTCCGGGGATATGTGCAAAAACACGGCTGGGCACATAGTATCGCTCATGCTTCTGATACATTTGAGGCGCTTGTGAATAGTCCTAAACTGGAAACTTTATATTACGAAGAAATATTACAAACTTTATTAAACAAAGTTTGTGTTCATTCCATCTATTACAAATATGAAGAAGATGAACGTATCGTTTATCCGATTGTCGCAATGCTACAAAATGGCTTAAAGGAAGAAGCACTCATATTAGCCCTTCGTGATTTAGTAGCTCAATTACCCGTTCAAAAACAAACATTACATATTGAATCATACGAGTTTCTATACGGAAATATAAAATCTTTCTTACGCAGCTTATTTTTCAGACTGCGCAAGCTTTCTATATGTGAAGAAACAGAATGCGAAATTGAAAAATTGCTACAAGAACTTCCAAAATATTATTAAAAAAAGAAGGCCACTCAAAAAGTGCCTTCTTCTATTTCACTAATATTTAATTGAAATTTCACGATCCAAACTGAGAAAAGGTGGACAAGAAGCGCAAACGCCATACATGCTCCGCTTAAAAAAGTTAGTATAGGATGCGAATACACGTGCCCCAATCCATAGGATACCGCCACGAAAAACATTGTTATGTAAATATAAATTGCTCCATGTATTTGCCTCATATAAACCTCCTTTTCCCATATTATAACATAAATTTTCTGATTATTCACATTAATTGCTTGTAATCAATATTTCTCAACTGTTACACCTCTTACAGCAGCCTTAATATATGGTGCTCCTTGTAAACTTTGTAAATCCTCTGTTTTGCCTGTTACGACTACACCGTATATTGGTAGGTCTTTTGGTTTGGTGTTTTTTATTTCTTTATCCCGCATTAACGGGCAGTAAGACCTCACATCAAAATTCAGCGGAAGCAAGAAGTTAGATGGGGGATGAACCCCACACTGATTAAAGTTTCACTTTATAGTTTATCCTAAAATATTCTCAGTATCCCTCTTTATTTTCACTTAAAGACATCCAAATGCAGCTTTTATAAATTGTTTCATAATAAAAAGCACATCCATTTTGATGCGCTTCTCTGAAATACTATTCTATTATTTCATCGCGTCCTTCACAACATCTTGAATCATAACGACTTCTGTTTTCATATCAACAGAGGGTGCTTCTTCATCAATACACTCATACCAAAATTCCAAGTGCTTTTTATCAATTTCATAATGAGGATTTTCGACAAGAGCCCCACCTTCTCCTTGCACAGAATACCAATATAAGTACTCTTCTCCATCTCTTATTTCCCGGAAAATTGTCTCAACGTACATCTTTTCGTCGTTTAATGTCAAAAGTACTTCTTTCATATTGTCATTCAGAAGCTGCATCCATTCATCTACACGATGACTTTTATCTTGTTTCACTTTAAATCTCGTTAACTCCACATTCATTTTTATTCCCCCGTTTTCTTACGTACAAACAATCTATATTCTATTGGATGATAAAAACTTAATTTACTAGCTAATTTTTGCGAAGGAATATTGTCTACATAACAATCCCAGCACGGTATAATATCATTTTGTATGCAATGTTCAATAAACCTTGCTGCAACAGCTTGGGCTAATCCTTTCCCTTGATATGCTTTATGCGTCACAATATCAATTTCAGCACATCCGTTCCCACTAAATATTGAAACACATTCCGCTACAATCATTCCTTCTAGTTCTATACAAAATCCAAAACCACCGTTTAAAAACGTTTCTTTTGATCCCCAATATTCTTTGTAGTACTCCTCTGTAAATTCACTGCTTCGTTCTATATCTCTTCTATCAATACGCTTCACTTCATATGTATTTTTGTTACAATCTCGTTTTCTCTCTTCAAAGGTTACGCTTTGAAATTTCATTCGCGGAATGTTTCGAAGTACATGACTAAAACGTTCTTCTATCATCATTTCCCACTCGTTACTCGAAGAGAACAATGTAAATCTCTTCTCTGTTTTTTCAATAGCCTTTTTTATAAAAGAAAATAAATCTTCGTTATAATTTTGATCATCAGTATCACCAAATAAATAATAAATACCGTTAGCTGTACGAATTAGTCCTGCTGTTAATTTCTCGTTTGCAAAAACCTCACCATCTATCACTTGATCACATACCGCATAAGCAAACGTCGTCGTTTTTGTATGACTTTCTAAAATCGGAAGGATTTTTCTATACTCGGCTACGGATAATTTTTTCATAATTGCTCCACTTTAATCGTATCCGCCTCTATATGTTCAAAACAAAGATTTACAGTTCTCTTTAATGCTCTCGTTCTATGAATCTTACATGCTGGAATTAAGATTGAATCATTTGGCTTTAAAACCGCTGTTTCTCCATCTTCAAAATCAATAAGTAATTCTCCCTCTAACACAATAAATAATTCATCCGAATTAGAATGATAGTGCCAATCATATTCACCAGTAAATACAGCGATTCGTAAGCAATGACTGTTTATATTTGAAACGACGAAGTTTTTATGTTGATCTTTAATATCCTTTGTTAATTCTATTAAGTTCACAGTCTCCATCTTTCATCCCATCCTTTCATTAGTCGTTCTTCTAAAAAACTAACTTAATCTCCACCTCCTCCGCAATCTCCTCCACCATCACTTGAGCTACTACAGTCATTGCTACTGTAGTCACCGAATCCACTTGATGAGCTTGAAGCGTATGAAGATTTTTTGCTTCTTTTTCTATCTTTTTTACTTTCATGACTAGGCCAAACCTTATCAAATAATATAAAGAATAAGATTCCTTCTACCATAACAAGCATAACGCCAAAAATACCTTCAATAACATTAGGGGTTATCCCCAAACATTTAACCATCCCACATAAAAACACACAAAAAATCACATACAAGAACATACAAATATACCGAAATGTTTTCTCTATTGTAATGACTACTTTTTGTGAAAAAGGTATGTTCTGCTCCTGTTTTTTCTTTATGTACTTTTGTCTCTTTGCTTGCTTTTTCTTCCTCTTTTTACTCCCCATTGAATCCCCTCTTTTTATTATATAATTCTAAATTATCATAATAAAAAATGATTTACACCAATAAATAACAATTATTCACATGTTATTTCCCCATATAAAAAAGACCCTCCTCATAAAGGAAGGTCTCAAATGTATTTCTATTATGATAAAGCAGGAGCTTTTTCAAGTAGCTCTTTCGCATCAGCGTATTGTAAGCCGTGAGCTTCTGCAACTGCTTCGAATGTTACATATCCATCTAATGTGTTAATACCTTTTAGTAATGCAGTGTTGCCTAAGCAAGCTTCTTTGTAGCCCTTGTTAGCAATTTGTACTGCATATGGTACTGTTACGTTTGTTAACGCAAGAGTTGACGTACGTGGAACTGCACCTGGCATATTAGCAACTGCATAATGAACAACGCCATGTTTTTCGTAAGTTGGGTTGTCATGAGTTGTAATACGATCAGTTGTTTCGAAAATACCACCTTGGTCAATCGCGATATCTACAACGACAGAACCTGGTTCCATTGATTGAATCATTTCTTCAGTTACAAGTTTTGGCGCTTTTGCACCCGGAATTAATACTGCTCCAATAACAAGGTCAGATTCTTTAACAGCTTCTGCAATGTTGTATGGATTAGACATTAATGTTTTTACTTGGTTACCGAAAATATCATCTAATTGACGAAGACGTTCTGCACTTAAGTCAATGATTGTTACATCTGCACCTAAACCTACTGCAATCTTAGCTGCGTTTGTACCAGCTTGACCACCGCCAATGATTGTTACTTTGCCGCGTTTTACCCCTGGAACGCCTGCAAGTAAAATACCTTTACCGCCTTTGTTTTTCTCAAGGAATTGTGCACCGATTTGTGCAGACATACGACCAGCCACTTCACTCATAGGTGCAAGTAATGGTAAAGAACGATTGTCTAATTGTACTGTTTCGTATGCGATTGATGCAACTTTGTTATCGATTAATGCTTTCGTTAATTCTGGTTCTGGAGCTAAGTGTAAGTATGTGAATAAGATTAAGCCTTCACGGAAATAGCCGTATTCACTTGCTACTGGCTCTTTTACCTTCATAACCATATCTTGATTCCATGCTTCTTCAGCAGTTTCTACAAGTTTCGCACCAGCTTGTACGTATTCTTCATCTGTAAAGCCAGATCCTAAACCTGCTCCTTTTTGAACAAAAACTTCGTGACCATTTTGTACTAAATGTACTGCTCCCGCTGGCGTCATTGCCACACGGTTTTCATTGTTTTTAATTTCTGTTGGAATACCGATACGCATGATTAGTTCCCCCTTGAGTTATGAAATGACCCCTGAATCATTTTTTAAAGCGCTTTCTACGCTCTTATATTTTAACATAATATCTCAATATTTGACAAAAAAATAACACGAGTTTTCCGATAGATTTAATTTTATATTAAAGGACAGTATTATCCGCACCTCTCAGCACAATGGATAAACTGTCCAATTATTCGAAACTTCATCTTATTTTATTCTATCGATGTCTATGAATAACATCCACTGCACCAGTCACTTCAATAATTGTACCGGTAATCATATCGGAATCGTCCTCACATAAAAACGAAATGGTTCTTGCAATATCTTCACCTGTTCCAGATCTACCAATCGGTGTGTTATGCTCTTTCAGCTGACGTGCTTCTTGAATAGTTGCCTCTTTCATATCGCCAATAATATCACCAGGACATACCATGTTCGCAGTGATACCATACTCCGCTTCTTCATAAGCAACTGTTTTCGTTAATGAAACAAGTCCTACTTTCGCTGCGGCAAAAGCTGAACGATAAATCCATCCCGGTGCACTATCCGCCCCTTGAAATCCGTAATTAATAATACGGCCAAAGTTCTGTTTTCTCATGACCGGAACGACAAGTTTTAATAAATGAAATACCGCTGTTAAATTTCCCTGAATCATTTCATTCCATTCATCTTCTTCATAATCAACTAACTTTTTTCGTTCAAATACATATGGACCAGCATTATTAATTAAAAAGTCAATTTTGCCAAAACGGCTCATCGCTTCTTCTACTATTTTATGTAAATCTTCCTTTTTCGTGACATCCGCTTGCACGAATTGTAGACGCTCTTCCACATCTTTATATGTTTCTTTCATCGTTTCCATAGCCGTGATATCGCTATGGTACGTTACTGTTACTGAATAGCCTTTAGCCAATAACTTTTCTGTTACTTGCTTTCCTAAACCTTTCGTACCGGCTGTAATGAGCGCATGTCTCACAAAACTGCCCCCTTTTAAATTGCTATACTTCATATGTAACAAGTTCTCGCTCCAATTACAACTAAAATGAATTGAAACAGAGTTTTCAAAATTCTGTAACGTTTCTGGCAAGCACGTTACCAAAATTTGTTTTATAATTAAGTTGTAAACAGTTATAAAACAGATTGGGAGGAATTTACTATGAATAATACATATACAAATATTTTAATCGCAGTGGATGGTTCTAAAGAAGCAGAAAAAGCCTTTAAAAAAGCAATTCAAGTCGCAAAGCGCAACATTGCAACATTAACAATTGCTCATATCGTTGATGTAAAAGCATACTCAGCAGTAGAAGCTTATAGCCGTGCAATTGCGGAACGTGCAAATCTATTTGCAGAAGACCTATTAGAAGACTACAAAAAAACTGCGCTTGAAGCTGGTCTTGAAAAAATTGAAACTGTATTAGAATTCGGTAATCCTAAATCAAAAATTTCAAAAGAAATCGCTCCAAACCATAAAGTAGATTTAATTATGTGTGGTGCGACTGGTTTAAATGCTGTTGAGCGTTTCCTAATTGGTAGCGTCTCTGAACATATTATTCGCTATGCGAAATGCGATGTCCTTGTTGTTCGTGGTGATGAAGAGCAAGGTGAGCTTTAATTTATAGATAAAACACCAAGTCCACATAGGCTTGGTGTTTTTCATTTTATAAACTTCACTATAAACAAAAGACATGCTACGACAACAACGGTAATTGCCAACACATAAGGCGGAAGAAACTTCAAAGACCATAATGCCATCATAATCGTCGCAACCGTTAAGTACGTTCGCCTTGCACCTTCTGTCATTTTTTTACGAAATAAGAAAACATACAAATAACCAATTGGCGGCGTAATAAAGCAAAGAACGTATATGATTTTTGATTTTAAATACCACTTTTGTTCTCCAAGTTTCTTTATATCCCCTTCTATTCTCTTATGCTCTTGTTCTTTCGCTTCTTCTACAAGCGGATTTTCCTCTTCTCCTCGCTTTTCTTTCATATAAGGAAGAAAGTGCATAAAAAAATAGTATGCGAATACGAATGCTCCAAATCCAATATTTACTCTTTCTAATGGAATATGTTCACTAAAAAAAGCAGCAGTAAGCACTAAAGACAAACAGTATGTCATCATCCAAAAGGAACGTTTTCTCTTTTTCCGTTCCATTTCTTTTTTGCCTTGTATATCTTTTCTTTTCGAAAGCCATATAGAAATAAAGCAATCTACTACAAATAGAGCAAAAATAAATATCGCAACGTGTACTGTTTCTAAATCCTCAAATGAAAAGATATTTGGGAATGCAACATGTAATACAATGAATGTGTACAAAATTAGCCCTATAAAATAAATACGTCTCATTTTCCATCCCTTTCTTATTTCCTAACATTACGTTAACATACATTTTTTAGAAATAGACGGACAAAATATATATGTGTAAAAAAGGAGGATGCTATATGGATGATTCTGAACGCATTATTTTAGATGTGAACGGCAAAGAAATTGAAATGCTAGATACGATTCGCACTCATTTTAAAGAGAAGCACGGCGTTGAACTAAGTAATGGTGCATTACTTCGTGATTTGATGGATATTGAGTATATTCGAATTACGGAAGATCGACATAAGTATGATTAAAAGAAAACGACTGCAGGCGAATGCCATCAGTCGTTTTCTTTCTTTATTTAAGCTCTTGATGTTTCCCGCCCATACCACCAGACTCATTGCTATCTTGGTGTACAGTTAGTTTATTTGTTTTCGCATCTTTTAAAACTCTATATGTATATGATTCATTTGGTTCATCTTTAAACTGTACATTCATACCATAAGAATCCATTTTGCTATAAAAGGCCGGTTTTATATATAAAATATCACTTTCTTTATATCCTTTATCTTGTAAATGCCACATCGTTGCGATAACCGCTTCTTCTCGCTTTTCTTTTTCACCAACATACATATATTTGTCCAAAAGAAACACTTTAGCATTTGCAATTAAGCTAATTAACAGTACAATGATCAACACTATTTTTTTCATAGACTTCCCCTAAATTGTTATTTTTTACTACATTGTAACTTAAATGCTAGTAAAAAATAAAGTACGCCAGACTTTACTAGACTGGCGTACTTCCCAACTCAATTCTTAATAACTTCTTTCGTTAACCCCTTCGCCTTCTCCAAAGCGTTTTTGATTTGTTCAAACCCAGTCCCGCCAGCACTGTTACGACGCTTTACAGCTGCATATGGTGACAGCACTTCATACAAATCTTCTTCAAATAAGGAGCTCATTTCTTTATATGTTTCAAGAGAGACATCTAATAAATAAATTCCTTTTTGTGTGCAATATAGCACTAACTTTCCAACAATTTCATGAGCTTGACGGAATGGTAGTCCTTTGTTCGCTAAATAGTCAGCAATTTCTGTTGCGTTGGAGAAATCTTGCGTCACAGCTTGCCCCATTTTTTCTTTGTTTACAGTCATCGTTTCAAGCATGCCCGCCATAATATGAAGGCATCCTTCTACTGTTTTAACTGTATCAAACATTCCTTCTTTATCTTCTTGTAAGTCTTTATTGTAAGCGAGCGGTAATCCTTTCATTACTGTGAGTAAACTGAATAAATTACCGTATACTCTGCCTGTTTTACCACGGATTAGTTCCGCCATATCCGGGTTTTTCTTTTGCGGCATAATGCTGCTTCCCGTTGCATATTGATCGCTCATTTCAATAAATTGAAACTCTTGGCTACTCCATAAAATAAGTTCTTCGCAAAAGCGTGATAAGTGCATCATAAGCATAGAGGAGTTACTTAGGAACTCCAGTATGAAATCACGATCGCTTACTGCATCTAAACTATTTTCATAGATTCCATTAAATCCAAGAAGCTCCGCACTATACTCTCGGTCAATGGGGAATGTCGTTCCAGCTAACGCTCCTGCTCCTAATGGCGAAATGTTAATACGTTTTAACGAATCTTCATAACGATTCACATCACGCTCTAACATCCAAAAGTAAGCGAGAATATGATGAGCAAATGAAATCGGCTGGGCACGCTGCAAGTGCGTATAGCCCGGCATAATGGTTTCAATATTATTTTCTGCTTGTTGAACAAGAACAGTTTGCAATTGTTTTGTAGCTTTTATAATATGTTCTACCTTTTCTTTTAAATACAAATGCATATCTGTCGCTACTTGATCATTACGACTTCGGCCAGTGTGAAGTTTTCCTCCTACTTCGCCAATTTGTTCAATTAACATTTTTTCGATGTTTAAATGAATATCTTCTGCTTCTACTGAAAATTGTAGCTTATTCTCTTTTGCTTCTTTCAATAAATATTGAAGACCTATCTTTATTTTCTCTGCTTCTTCTTTCGTCACGATGCCCTGCTTTGCTAGCATCGTGACGTGCGCAATACTTCCTTTTATATCTTGATTTACTAATTGTTGATCGAAGGAGATGGATGCTCCGAACTCTTCAACCCATGCTTCCGCTTCTTCTGTAAAACGTCCGCCCCAAAGTTTGCTCACGCTTCCACCTTCTTTTGATTCACTTGGCTGTATACTTTCGTCGGTAAACCGAATAATGAAATGAATCCAACTGCTGCATCATGATTAAATTCATCTTGAGCAGTATATGTTGCTAATTTTTCATCGTATAAAGAGTATTCAGATTTACGTCCTTCTACAATCGCATGACCTTTAAATAATTTCACACGCACTGTACCTGTTACATTCTTTTGCGTTTCTTGTAAAAATGCATGAAGCGCTTGTTTTAAAGGTGAGAACCATAAACCATTATAAATAAGTTCTGTTATTTTCTGTTCAATCACTGGTTTAAAATGTGCTACTTCTTTTACGTGTGTTAAATCTTCCAACTCTTTATGCGCAGTGATTAACGTCATTGCTGCTGGGCATTCGTATACTTCACGAGATTTAATACCGACAAGACGATTTTCTACGTGATCAATACGTCCAACGCCGTGTTTTCCAGCAAGCGCATTTAACGTTTTAATTAATTCTGCAAGTGAATATGCAGTGCCATTTAAAGTAGTCGGTACGCCTGCTTCAAATCCGATTTCTACAAACTCTGGTTTATTCGGTGTATCTTCTAATGCCAATGTCATCTCATATGCATCTTCTGGCGGCGCTGCCCATGGATCTTCTAAAATTCCACATTCGTTGCTGCGTCCCCATAAGTTTTGATCGATTGAAAACGGGCTATCTAAATTAATCGGAATTGGTACATCGTTTTCTTTTGCATAGGCAATTTCTTCTTCACGTGACCACTTCCATTCACGTACAGGTGCAATCACTTCTAAGTAAGGATTTAATGCTTGAATAGAAACTTCAAAACGAACTTGATCATTTCCTTTCCCTGTACATCCGTGTGCAACTGCAGTTGCGCCTTCTTGTTCTGCGATTTCTACTAATTTCTTCGCAATAAGCGGACGAGATAATGCAGAGACAAGAGGGTATTTCCCTTCGTATAATGTGTGTGCTTGCATCGCCATCAATGCATATTCGTTTGCAAATTCTTCTTGAACATCAATCATATATGATTTAATTGCACCTACTGAAAGTGCCTTTTCTTTTACAAATGCTAAGTCTTTACCTTCCCCTAAGTCTAAACAAAGCGCGATAATATCATAATTCTTCTCTTGTAACCATTTAATTGCAACGGAAGTATCAAGACCTCCGGAATATGCTAATACAACTTTTTTCTTCTCCATTTTGCATCCCCCCAAAGAATAAATATTCATTTTCTTTTATAATAATTCACACTTTACCACCTTTCACAAAATGTATCAAGAGTCATTTTCAAATTTTTTCAAACAATTTCGTCGAACTTCTTTCTGTTTTTATGTACAATATAAGCAGGAAAACGGGGGTGAACTTATGGAAAAGTATTTCTTATACGATGAACATCTAGGAATTGAAATTCCACATTTACAAGAAGACTGGGAAGAAATCCCCGAAAAAATGCAACATGCTATTTTACTAAAATGGGAACAAGTTCGCGGGAAAATTCCTGATCGTATAAAAGAACTTGAGCACTATATTAATACAAAACAACATTATTTAAATAACGAAGAAGACTTCGAAGTTTCTTGTAAACTAAATTCAGAAATTGCCAATCTTGCTTCCATCATTAATGACCTTTGGCTTTGGTATCGACTCACTCAAAATGTATCTGAGGGGAAAGCACACCAATGAAAAAAGCATGCCCCTCAATAACTTTGGGTCATGCTTTTTTTGTCATAACATGATTTACAATATATTTCTTGTGCTGTTTTCGCCAAACATACATCGAATGGACCAACTAATATACTTCTTTCGGCAACTTTACAAAAGCAACAAGCTCTTCTTCATATTGAATTTTTTTCTGACATGAAATGCATATTAATTCTTTTCTTTTGAACATGTCTTTTAGCATACCTTCACTCTCCCCTTCATCTATCTATATTAATATACTCTCATAATAGTTAAGACTTGTAAAAAAATGACACATTCTGAATCGAATGATTCATATACTATGTACAAAAGGAGGTTTAAAAATTATGCGTGCTTTCGTTATTATCACTTTAACTTTTTTAAGTGTGATTAGTTGGGATGCGTTTTTTAAAGATAAAAGTGATGAAAAGAACACAACGGAATAAAACCCTTTTTTTCTTACTTATTGGACAAACCGTTATAAACTGTCCAATCCTCCGAAATAACTTAGGCTTTTCTACAAAAATATTTAAACATAACATTTTTTGTAGATTCCCTCCGTTTATTGTCGGTTTCCATCCGCATACATTTTTTAAAAGTATGATATAATAGTATAAATCTTGAAGGAAGGGATTTTGATATCATGATCGCTCGAAGGAGCATGTGGCATCGTATTGACGAATCATACACGTAGCGTATTTTTCAGCTCAGATACTTTAGTCTAGCGAAAAAAATACGAGAGTGGGGAAATTATGATTGCCCGAAGGATAATTTGGCAAAAAAAAGACTCTTCTTACACATAGCGTTTTGTTTAGGACTTAATTGTTACTAACTAAACAAAACAAAGAAGAGCAGGATTGCTAAATGACGAATCCTACTCCACGTTTTGTTTAGTCGTTTTAAGACTTAAACTAAAACGAAGGTAGGGAGAATTGATGGACGAGAGGATTATTCGTTATTTCTTCAGCGACATATAGCGTAGTTAGTTTTTTCGTAAACTAACTGAAAGCTACATGTGAGCTCGTAGTTAGTTTACAACACAAAAAGGACTACTAACTACGGAAAGAAGGAATAACGATGAGGAACATCCAAAGTCGGCAAATTATTAAAGAAATTTTTATGGTTTTAATCAGTTCATTTATTTTAGCAGCAGCGCTATATCACATTCACTTCCAAAACCACTTAACAGAAGGTGGATTTGTAGGAATTGCACTATTCATTCAAAACTTTTATGATATTTCACCATCTATTTCAACTGTATTAATGGATATCCCAATTATTTTACTGTGCGCTTCATTTTTAGGTAGAAAAATGGTTGGTTATTCATTCCTAGGTTCAATTTCATTCGGAGTATTTTATTCCTTTATGGAAAATTATTCTCCATTTACGGTAGATTTATCAAATAACTTATTTATAGCTGCAGTAGTTGGCGGTGCGTTAGCTGGTATTGGACTCGGTTTTATATTACGATTTGGCGGTGCAACCGGTGGAGACGATATTTTAACAATTGTATTAAGTAAACGAACTCGTTTTACAATTGGGCAAATTTTCTTCGTCTTTGACGCGATTGTTCTTGCGCTTTCATTATATTATTTAAATTGGACAGAAATTGCTTTTACTATTCTTTCGATTGCCGTACAAGCAAAAACATTGGATTTAATTTATTATCCAAAAACAGAAAAAACAGCAGAAAAGCAGCCAGTATCTGTTCCAATGTCCAAAAAACATGCAACGAATTAAAAAAGCGAAAGGCTTCGGCCTCTCGCTTTTTTTATGCTCTTTTTTCTTTCTCGACTATATGGCGCACTTGATAAAATCTATTTGCAAATTCAGTAACGTTTCTTGTTAAACGATAATTCACTGTAGATCCAATTGCCATTCCAATTACCGGTATACCTTGGAATAATTTACGACGAAGAGCATAAATCGAAAATGTCTTCAAAATTTGTTTTAACACAACCTCAGTAGAAGCTGTTTGTAGCACTGCTTCGTCTCCTTCGTAAAAGAACGAATCTTCTTGCTCCAGCTCTTGCAATAAATTGTACCATGCATATTGCTGAAGTCTTCCTGGTAGTAATGACGCATGAAACACCTTTAACGCAAGCATCATTTCATACGGCTTGTTCACATCATGTCCAAATGATGTTGCAATAAGTTGGACTGCCTTCACATTTAACGCGATCATAACCGGAAAATCCGCCGTTAATAATAATAAACCTCCAGCACCTGTTGCCCCGCCTTGTACAAATGAATATAGACGATGACGTGCTGTTTGCTGCTCTGCTATGTATGTTAATTGATCAATAGATAATGCTTTCAAATCTTCAAGCTGTTCAATCGATTCATCAAATAACCTTGATGTTCCTAAAATCCGATTACGTGCATCTAACTGTGCTTGTGAACTTTGAATAAATGCATGCAAATGAAAGAGCCATCCATCTGCTTTCGTGAAGAATTCTTTTCGCTTTTTCTCAGGTAATTTCGCAACTGTAGCATGTAACCATTTATCAAACACTTTTTGAAAATCGGTCGCTTCTTGCTCAACTAATTGCGCTTCCCATTCTTTTATATTGTCTAAAATGGCTTGTTCTCGCTTCGATCGCATCGTAACAACCACCTCGTTCGATTTTTTTCTATTGTAACATATTTCTGCTTATTCTTTGCAAATATGCTTGTCTATCTTTATTCACATACCATTTTTGAAGGTTCTGGTGCAACAATAGTGGAATGTGAAAAAAGAATAGAAGATTCCTAACGGAATGGAACTTTATGCTGTTAAACCAAAGAGTTCATTGATAAGATATATCTGCTTTTGGACAGACTTCTCCCCTTGGAGAGTTTGTCCTTTTTTGATCATATGCATAGCTTCTATTCCAGTAATCATTTTTATAGCTGTAGGGAATGATTTCAATCCTAGCATATTCCGAATCCGTTTTTTGATAAACCGATGATCTTGCTCAATGATATTGTTTAAGTATTTTTTTACACGAAGTGGTATACCGTGTGGTATACACTTTTCTTCCTTTAGTTCACGTACTGCAACAGGATAGGCTTTATCGCCATCAGCAGTTATCGAACGAGGTTTTGTGGCATGAACAGAAGCCAAGGCTTTCTTTAGAAAACGTTTGGCAGCCTTCGCATCTCTTTTACGACTTAAATAAAAATCAATCGTGTTTCCTTCAGAATCAATCGCGCGATATAAGTACATTTTCTCTCCTTTGATTTTGATGTATGTTTCATCCACACGCCAAGAATCATTGGTTGGTTTCAAATGTTTTCGAATACGCTCATTTAATTCTGGTCCATATTGATGCACCCATCGCATAATTGTTGTATGTACTAAGAATAATCCTCTTTCCTCCATCATTTCCACTAAATCACGAAGACTTAAGTTGTACCGCAGGTACCAACGTACGGTTAATACAATGATATCAGGCTGATACTGTTTCCATTTGAATATATTTTCTTTTTCCATACTGATCACACACCTTTTTTTAGTAATAGCACCAGTATTGCCAAGTTTGAAAGAGCATTTTCAAATCATTTCGCTTTTTTGCACCAGAACCATGAAATGTCCTATTATGGATGTATACCAATACAATGAAGCATTTTGGCAAGACTTATTTGATGGAATTACAGTTAGACCGCACACTTAAATACACGATACTTTTATCACACCATAGATTATAATCGTCCTTATACAAAACAAATAAGGAGTGATTCTATATGTATCCACGTGCAAAAGCTTTCGGTCTTGCTGTACATCAAGATCGCCTTCTCGTACAAGAATATTATACAGAAGGCGAAATATATTATCGTCCTCTTGGCGGTTCAATTGAACTTGGCGAAAAATCAGCACATACTGTTATTCGGGAGTTTAAAGAAGAGCTTCATACGGAGATAGAAATCACCAATTATTTAGGGTGTTTAGAAAATGTCTTTCATCTCGATGGAGACATTGGTCATGAAATCATTCAACTATATTCTTTGCGTTTATTAGACACGTCACTATATGAAATGAAAATATTAAATATACAAGATGAAGAAACAGTAGCGTATGCGAAATGGATTCCTATTACGGCATTCATTCAGAAAGAAAAAATATTATATCCAGATGGAGTTTTAAAATACATCCAAAAGAAAAAAGACGAAATCCTATAGGATCTCGTCTTTCTTTTCATATATTAACCAATATCTCCAAGACGTAGTACGTCACGAGCAATCATAACTTCTTCGTCAGTTGGAATTACGATAATTTTTACTGGAGAGTGTGGGAAGCTGATGAATGCTTCTTCACCGAATACGTTATTACGTTTTGCATCGAAGTATACGCCCATGTACTCAAGGCCTTCTAATACACGCTCACGAATAATCGCACTGTTTTCACCTACACCAGCTGTGAAGATGATTGCGTCTACACCTTTCATACGAGCAGTGTAAGAACCGATGTATTTGTGGATACGGCTTACGAATACATCAAGTGCTACTTTCGCACGGTGGTCGCCTTCTTCTTCTTTCGCAATGATGTCACGTAGGTCACTAGAGTAACCAGTAAGACCTAACATACCACTCTTCTTGTTTAATACGTTAACTACTTCTTCTACTGTTTGGCCTGTTTTTTCCATGATGTATGGAATTAATGCAGGGTCAAGGTTACCAGAACGTGTACCCATTGTTACACCAGCAAGTGGTGTGAAGCCCATAGAAGTATCGATAGATTTACCGCCTTCTACTGCTGCGATACTTGCACCGTTACCTAAGTGACAAGAAAGTAAGCTTAAGCTTTCAATTGGACGACCTAATAATTCAGCCGCACGCTCAGTTACATATTTATGAGAAGTTCCGTGGAAACCGTATTTACGGATGCCGAATTTTTCATAGTACTCATATGGTAAGCTGTATAGGAATGCAGATTCCGGCATTGTTTGGTGGAATGCTGTATCGAATACTGCTACTGCTGGTACGTTTGGTAATACTTCTTGGAATGCTTTAATACCAACAACGTTTGCTGGGTTATGAAGTGGTGCTAAATCGCTTAATTCTTCGATATCAGCTAATACTTCATCAGTAATTAAAACAGAGTCAGCAAATTTTTCGCCGCCGTGAACAACACGGTGACCGATACCGCCAATCTCATCTAGAGATTTAACGATTCCGTTTTCAGTTAACTTTTTAAGAAGCATATTAACTGCTACTGCGTGATCTGGAATGTTTGTAATTTCTTTTTGTTTTTCGCCATCTACAGTAATAGTGAAGATACTATCTTCTAAACCGATACGTTCTACTAAACCTTTTGTTAATACTGTTTCACTTGGCATTTCAAATAATTGGAATTTTAAGGAAGAGCTTCCTGCGTTAATCGCGATGATTTTTGACATCTAGTCTTTCGCCCCTTTTTCTCTTGGTAGTTGTGTGGATGTTTCCACAAACCGCTCGATTTTATCTGATCAAATTCACCAAATATGAAAACGTTTCATCATTAGCAAATTTTATACTCACGATTTTAATTTAAACATCGTCCGACATATATTTCAAGTGAAAAAATTGTAACACCAAGAAAAAATATATATTACAGATTTCAAAAAAATTCAGTTAAATCTTGTATATATTTAAAAATATGACATATTATATAAAACTGTACTACATGAATCACTAATGCTGTTACATATACCCAGCTTTATTTATGTGTTGCAAACCAAGTATTTAATTGATCCATAATGTCTTCCATCGCCTTCATGTTAGAGAATTTAGGCAACTCCACTAATAACGCCTGTTTTGGCATTGTTACATTAGCGCCTTTCTTTTGGAGAACAAATATACTTTTTGCATTTTTCTCGTTTTTAAACATGGAAACAGGAAGCTGTAATAACCCTTGAATAAAGCATGTTTCTTTAATAAATGCATGTAATTTTGGTGCTTGGTCACTTTCAAAAATGAAGTTTGGTACTAAGAAGAATAAGTAACCGCCCTCTTTCGTATGTTTCACACTTTGTTCAATAAATAAGTGATGGGCATACGACATTCCTTCATCTGCTTTTAATTTATATTCACTTGCACCGATTTCGTTTGGATAATAACCAACCGGTAAGTCTGAAACGACTGCATCAACTGGATCGATATAAAGTGGTGCTAGTCCATCTTGATGGAAGAATTCGATTGCATGCTTTTGTAAATTTGCATTTACTAAAGCAAGTTTAATTAGCACTTCATCCACTTCTACACCAAATCCACTCATTGTTAGTCCTTCTTTGGCGCTATTAAACACTGTAGTCATTAAGTTACCTGTTCCAATTGCAGGATCTAAAACTGTGATCTCGTTTTGACCTTGCATAAATTTATGGAATAAGTAACTCATGAACATTCCAACTGCATCAGGTGTCATTTCGTGATTCGCTTGTACGCCTTCTTTCATTCCTTTTAAGATGGCTAACTGAAATGCTTTACGAATTTCTTCACCTTTATATGTTTCTTCATTAAACGTACTATATTCACGAATCAGCCTTTCAATTGCTGATTCGGATAATTCCTCTTGTAAAATCGCTCCCTCAAACAAGTTATCACCTGTCTCTACAAGCGCCTCTAAATATGTTACATCTAATTCTTTACGTAAAACTACCGCAGAAGAATCAAAAATAGAAAATAATGTTTCTACTGTCTGACTCACGTACATTCCTCCTTCTCTTTTTTACACATAACTTATATCATACCACAAAGTGATTTTTTCCAAAAAGAAAAAGCGACCTCCTGTAAAGAGCTCCCCTTTAGTTATATATGATATAACGTTTTTTCTCATATATCGATGCTGTTACAGAGCAATATATGAGAAAAAACGACCTCTTTATAAGAGGTCATTCTCTTCACATTACTTCGCAGATTTAGCTGCTTCTAATGCTGCTTCATAGTTTGGATGGCTTGTACCTTCGCTTACGTATTCTACGTAAACTACTTTGTCATTGCTATCTACTACGAATACTGCACGAGCAAGTAAACGAAGCTCTTTCATTACTAAGCCGTAAGCTTCACCGAATGAAAGATCGCGGTGGTCAGAAAGTGTTACAACATTTTCTAAACCGTTTGCTGCACACCAGCGTTTTTGAGCGAATGGTAAATCAGCGCTGATTGTTAATACTTTCGCGTTTTCAATACCTGCTGCATCTTGGTTAAAACGACGAGTTTGTGCATCACACACACCTGTGTCGATTGAAGGTACAACACTAATTAATTTCACTTCACCTTTGTATGTTTCTAAACTTACTGGAGATAAGTCGTTTGCTAATACTTGGAAGTTTGGCGCTTGATCGCCAACTTTAACTTCTGTTCCAACTAAAGTCATTGGATTACCTTTAAAAGTTACGTTTGCCACTTGAAAATCCTCCCTTATTTAAACAAAATATGTACAATGTAAATGATAGTTTGTCCCTATCGATAATGCAAATAAAATCGCTTTATTTACAAAAAAATTAAAGAAGCTAACCTATTGATTAGCTTCTTTATTCGTTAAATTTGAAATTCAGGATCATCTTCTTTTCGTTTATCCATCATTTCTTTCACTTTATCAACAGCTTGTGGCGCTAATTCAATTATTTTATCGATGACGTGTGTTTGTTTATCTAAGTGCAATACTTTCACACCATCTCCATTTATAACAAGAAAGGCAACAGGATTAATAGAAACTCCTCCACCACTTCCCCCGCCAAATGGATGACGGCCTGAATGTTCTACTTTACCAAATTCACTTCCACCAGCAGCAAATCCGAAACTTACTTTCGAAACTGTAAGAATTACGCTTCCATCTGCCGCTTTAATTGGGTCACCAACAATTGTATTTACATCAGTCATTTGTTTTAAATGCTGCATTGCTGTTGTCATTAAACCTTGAATTGGATGGTCCATTCTATATCCCCCCTATGCTTGAACAGATTTTTCTGTCATACCAGATCTTTGTCTTCTCATAAATACGAGTAATTTGACGCCAGTTTTTATAGCGCGGAATATACGAAAAGATGCTGTTAACTCGCATCTTGATGCAAATCCTTTCCCTTGAAAAACTGGGGTAATTTCAAATTCTGGTACGTCGACAATATGCATATATTGTCCGACAACTCCAGCAGCCATACCTTTTGTCCCCCATGCATATCCAGTGACAATTCCAGTACTAGCTGCATCGCCTGCTCCAATTTGTGTATGCCATTTCCAACCATTGATTTTCACTCGTTTGAGAAAATCTTTAACAATAGTATGAACTTCTTGAAGCTTTTTTATCAGTTCACCAATGCTGTCAAGTTGCGCCATAATTTTATTATCGAGTCCGCCGTCCTCTTCAGCTTTTTCGATTTTCTGTCCTGTCTTTTTCTGCTGTTTTTCAATTCTTTCCAACACATCAAATGTATATCGAATCATCCATATTTTCACTTGAAGCAAACATTGCTTTTCCATTTCTGAATATAAAAATGTCACCTTAAGCTTTATTTTCGACAATAGTATAAACAAAATAAAAAGAAGAAGAATTATTATTCCAATTACGAGCCACTTCATACGTATCATCCTTTCACTCCGTACCCATTATCGACAAGTTTATTCATCGTTAAACAGAGTTTTATAAGATTGAATATAAAAATTTTTCTAAAAATAAAAAGGTATTTTGACAATTTATATCGAAATATATTATTTGAACATATCATCAGGGAACGGACTCTAATGATATGTAGCACGAAAAACAGAAAATTTAACTGCAGTGGAGGGATACATAATGGCAGATCGTCGCAATTTATTTTTCTTTTATGGTGATGACAAAGCAACGCTCGTTGAAAAAATGAAACCAATCTATCGTATTTTAGAAGAGAATGGATTTACCATATTAGATCATCCAAAAAATGCAAACGCTATCGTCAGTGTTGGAGATGATGCAACCTTCTTACAAGCCGTTCGTAAAACTGGTTTTAGAGAAGATTGCTTATACGCAGGGATTTCTACGAAAGATGAAATTTCTTTCTACTGCGATTTCCATATTGATCACGTTGATACAGCCCTTCAAGAAATTACAAAAAATGAAATTGAAGTGCGAAAATATCCAACAATTCAAGTAGATGTAGATGGCAGTACATCTTTCCATTGTTTAAATGAGTTCTCATTACGTTCTAGCATTATTAAAACATTCGTTGTAGATGTTCATGTTGATGATTTATATTTCGAAACATTTAGAGGGGACGGTTTAGTGGTTTCTACCCCAACAGGAAGTACTGCTTACAATAAATCATTGCATGGTGCAGTTGTTGACCCGCTTATCCCATGTTTCCAAGTAAGCGAACTAGCATCTTTAAACAACAACACTTACCGTACGCTCGGTTCACCTTTCATTTTAAATCACGAACGTACATTAACTTTAAAACTAAGACCAGACGGTAACGATTATCCTGTTATCGGCATGGATAACGAAGCGCTTAGCATTAAACAAGTGGAAAAAGCTGTTGTACGCTTAAGCGATAAACAAATTAAAACAGTTAAATTAAAAAACAATTCTTTCTGGGAAAAAGTACAGAGAACGTTTTTATAAGATTAAAATAACCGCAGAATTATGAAATTCCATAATTCTGCGGTTATTTATTTCCCCCGATTGACGCGAACAATACTCTCTTACTATCCGGCCGTTATTCTTGTCAGTTTTTGTCGGTAATTCGATATATTCCGAAAACCGCTCATATATTTTTACGCATCTTTTCTATAGACAACTTGGCCATCTATTACGGTCATTTCTGCTTGTACTTCTTTTATTTCTTCTGCCTCAATTTCAAAAATATTGCGGTCTAATATTGTAAAATCTGCTTCATATCCTTTTGCAATTTGCCCTCGCTTCGCTTCTTTTCCGATTGCATAGGCACTTCCTGTTGTAAATAAAGAAACAGCCTCATAAATCGTTAATCTTTCCTCAGGCATATAGCATATACCGTCAATAAAACTTCTACGTGTAACAGCGCTATATATGCCTAGAAACGGATTCACTTGTTCAATAGGAGCATCTGAGCCACCGTTGCAGTGTAATCCTGCCTCCAGTAACGTCTTCCAAGCGTACGCATAACGAAGACGGTGCTCGCCTAGTTTTTCAATGACTGACGGAAAATCTGATGAAAGAAAGACTGGCTGTATATCGATAATGGCTTGCAAGTTTTTCATTCTTTCTATCAACTCTTCACGAGCAAGCTGACAATGAATAATGCGGTCACGCACCCCTTCTGCTGGTGGATATAATTCGAGTGCATCAATGACATATTCAAGCGCTAAGTCACCGATAGTATGAATCGCAACTGGCATATGTAGATCTCGTGCTTTCTTTACTAATTCCGCAAGTTCTTCACGTGAGAAAATCGCAACTCCATTTGTTTCCTTCGCATCTTCATACGGTTCACTTAATAATGCTGTTCTTCCGCCAAAAGAACCGTCAGAGAAAATTTTCATTGCTCCAAATTCAATACAATGTTCATTTTCATATTCTTTTCGTTCATGTGCTACTTCATGGTGAACGAGCAAATGGGCTTTAAATGGCATTTCTTTTATAACGTGAGAAAACGCATTATATGTTTTTCTAAAACCACCATAATAATTTAAATCTTCCGTATGCCCGCCAACAAGTCCGTATTTCCAGCAATCTTTAATCGCTGTTTGCAGAGCTCTTTGTAAATAAGCTTCATCAATTTCTGGCTGAACATGTTTAATTAATTCTTGCCCTTGTTCATATAAAAGCCCTGTTAACTTATTTGATGAATCCCTACCAATTTTCCCGCCTTTTGGATCTTCTGCCTTTTCTGTTATATTCGCTTCTTGCAGTATGTATGCATTCACCCATGTAACGTGACGACAAACTCTCTTTAGTAAAATGGGATGTTCTTTCGAAATTTCATCTAAATCACGCGCGTGAACATCTTTCGTATCTGTAAAGTTATTTTCATTCCATCCTTCTCCAATAATCCAAGAGCCCTTTGGAGCTTCTTCCACTCGCTTCTGAACAAGAGTAAGCACTTCGCCATAAGATGTGCAATTTGATAAATCTAAACGAAGCAATCTCTCCCCATGCCCAATAAGGTGCATGTGGCTATCAACGAGACCTGGAATCATCGTTTTGCCTTTTAAATCGTGCAATGTAACCGCGGCATATTGGTTTTCTAACTCTTCTTTACTTCCAATATCAACGATCGTACCGTTTTCAATGTCAACAGCTTCTACTTTTTCATTTTCTTCTCTCATTGTGTAAATGGTGCCGCCATACCAAATTTCTCCCATATATCCCATCTCCTTTATTTTTTATTGTATAAAAAAAAGCACCATTTCAAAACATGGTGCTTTTCTAAAAATTACTTTTGTTCAGTAGTAGATGTTGTAACTTGCCATTCAATATTAAATTTATCTTTTACTTGTCCGTATGCTGGGCTCCAGAATGTTTCTTGAAGTGGCATGATAACTTCTCCACCTTCTTGTAACTTATCGAATACTTCTTTTGCTTTTTCTGCATTACTAATTTGAATTGCGATTGTTACTTGAGATCCGATTGCATGCCCTTGACCTGGGAATGTATCAGAAATCATAAGATCCGTATTACCAATTTTTAAAGTAGCGTGTAAAACGCGCTCTTTCGCTTCAGCTGGAATCGGGTATTCTGGATTTTCAGGCATGTCACCAAAAGTTTGCATAACTTCTACTTTTGCATCTAAAGCCTCTTTATAAAACTGTACAGCTTCTTGCCCACTACCATCTAAAACTAAGTACGGATTAATACCTAAAATCATACGGACACCTCTTTTTTAAATTTATAAAATCGAACTTGTGTTCGTTTTTATTTTATCATTGTTTTACATTTCATTCAACTATTTACTTCACTGTTTTCAAAATTATTTTGACGGAATCTCCATCTCTTGTTTTCTAAGTTCAATACGGCGAATTTTTCCAGAAATCGTTTTTGGTAGTTCATCTACAAATTCAATTTTGCGAGGGTATTTATATGGTGCAGTGAGTTCTTTGACGTGTTGTTGGAGTGTTGGAATTAATGTTTCTTCGTTCTTTTCTATATTCTCTCTTAATACGATAAATGCCTTCACGACACTTCCACGAATTTCATCAGGACTTGCGACAACTGCACATTCTCTTACATAAGGATGTTTTACAAGTGCATCCTCTACTTCAAACGGCCCGATTGTATAACCAGAGCTAATAATGATATCATCGCCGCGCCCTTCAAACCAGAAGTAGCCGTCTTCATCTTTCTTCGCTTTATCACCTGTAATATAATAATCACCGCGGAATTGCATCGCTGTACGTTCATCGTCTTTGTAATATTGTTTAAAGAGGGCCGGCGTTTCAATGTGAACTGCAATATCACCAACTTCGCCTACTTTAACTGGAGTACCTTCCTCATTTACGATATCGACGTGGTTACCTGGCGTTGGTTTCCCCATTGATCCTGGTCTAATATCCATCCCTTTCATTACACCAACAAGTAATGTATTTTCCGTTTGCCCATAGCCGTCTCTCACTGTAATATGAAAGTGCTTTTTGAACGTTTCAATGACTTCTCTATTTAACGGTTCTCCTGCGGATACAGCGCTATGTAATGCCTCTAAATTGTACTGGCTTAAATCTTCTACCTTTGCCATTAATCTATACTCAGTCGGTGTACAACAAAGTACATTCACCTTATTATCGTCTAATAAGTTTAGGTACGTTTTCGGTTCAAACTTACCGTGATATACAAACCCTGTTGCCCCTGATCCTAAAGTTGCTAAAAACGGGCTCCAAATCCACTTTTGCCAGCCTGGACTAGCTGTTGCCCATACAATATCATTCTCTTCAATTCCGAGCCAATTTGGAGCGCTCGTACGTAAATGAGCGTATGCCCACGCATGTGTATGAACGACACCTTTTGGATTTCCTGTCGTTCCTGACGTGTAAGATAAAAAGACCATATCTTCTTTATCTGTCTTCGCCATTTCTAACATGTCACTCTCTGTTTCTAACGCTGTTTTTAAATTAACCCATCCATCTACTGACTGCTCGCTCAGGACAAATTTTCGAAGAGATTCCATCGCTTCTATATCATCAAACTGCCTAATATACGGCTCATAGCTTACTATCGCTTTTACTTCTCCATGTCCAATTCGATATTCTATATCTTTTTTACGTAACATTTCCGAGCTTGGAATTACGACAAATCCTGCTTTAATAGCAGCAATATACGTCATGTACGCTTCAATTAAACGCGGCATCATAATGAGAAGCTTGTCCCCTTTTTGCAAACCACTTTTTATAAAAGCGTTTCCAATTTTATTCGCACCTTGCATTAATTCAGCGTATGTAACTTCCCTTCGATTCCCTTTATCATCTTGCCAAATTAAAGCTAACTTCCCTTTATCACCTGTATATTTCTCTATTTCAGAAACTAAATTATAAGACGGTGGCGCCAACAATTCTTCTCGCTTCATAAAATATCCTCCCTTTTCTTTATGCCTCCTTTATATAATAAAGAATTTTCTGTTAATTTTGAACCCTCTTCTTTTGACAAATTTTTCAGTTCTGTCGAATTAGTAAACGAAATTACATCGACTTACCGACAAATAGCGACACAACACAAAAAAAGAAAGAGCGGGAGAACCCGCTCTTTCTAAGCCATCATATGGGATTATTTTTGGTAACCGCCTAATTGTTGCTCAGCTAGTGAAACTAGACGTTTAGTGATTTCACCACCAACAGAACCGTTAGCGCGAGCTGTTGCATCAGCTCCAAGTTGAACACCAAACTCTTGAGCGATTTCGTATTTCATTTGGTCTAATGCTGATTCAGCACCAGGAACCGCTAATTTATTTGTGCTACGTGACATGTTATATCACCTCCTTGTGAGTATAGAGTGTGATAAATAACATGACTTCATACACGTTTTAGATATGGTAATTTATGGTTTTAGAAAAGTTCTTCAAATTTTTCTTCTTCCGCCACTACTTCTACCGTTTGTAACACCATTGTTTCTTTGTTCGCTACAGCTTCATCGATCAATGGTGTGAAATCGTATTTCGCTTCAAAACGATTTGCTTTTTCACGTTTCGGCTTCGTCGCTGGGCTTGCTGGTGTGAATACAGTACAGCAATCTTCATATGGACGAATTGAAATATCATACGTGCCGATTTCTTCAGCGATTTTAATAATCTCTAATTTATCCATCGTAATAAGCGGACGAATAACTGGGTAGTTTGTTACTTCGTTAATCGTATGCATACTATCTAACGTTTGGCTTGCTACTTGTCCAAGACTTTCACCAGTCGTAATTGCAAGTGCGTTACGCTCCTCAGCAATACGTTCTGTAATACGCATCATCATACGGCGCATAACCGTCATTGAATAGCTAGATGGGATTTCTTTATTAATCGTTTTTTGCACTTCTGTAAACGGAACAAGGTGAAGCGTTACTCGTTTACAATACTTCGTTAACTCTTGCGCTAAATCGATTACTTTTTGTTTTGCACGCTCACTTGTGAAAGGTGGACTATGGAAGTGAACTGCTTCCACAGATACGCCGCGTTTCATCGTTAAGTAAGCTGCTACTGGGCTATCAATACCACTAGAAAGAAGTACCATTACTTTTCCGCCAACGCCAACTGGTAAACCGCCAGCTCCCATACGCTCATCGCACATGATATAGCTATAGCCACTGCGGATCTCTACACGTACATTTACATCTGGATTATGAACATCTACTGTAATATCTTCTGTATTTTCTAGAATGTGTCCGCCAATCTCAGGTAATAATTCCATCGTTCTCATTGGGAAATGCTTATAAGAACGGTGTACAGTAATTTTAAATGTTTTCACATCACCTTTTACTTGTAAGAAAGCTGCTAATGCACCTTCTTTAATGTCTTCTAATTCTGATGGTACTTTCATCGCTAAGTTAAATTTATGAATACCGAATACATCCTTCAATCTTTCAGAGACTGCTTCATGATCTTCACCATTTAACTGGATGTACATACGATCATGTGTTGCATCGATTTTAATATTTGGGAATTTTTTCAGTTTGAACTTCACGTTATCTTTTAATGTGCTTACAAACTTAGAACGGTTCTTACCTTTTGTCGTCATTTCTCCGTAACGCACTAAAATATATTCATATTTCAACATAATTTCTTTACCTCATCACTTCATATAATTTTGGCATCGTCTCTTTTACAATACCTTCAAATTGTTTTACTTCTTCCATTGTGTTTTCTGGTGCCAAACTAATACGAATAGCGCTTGCAGCTGCTGCATGCGGTACTCCCATTGACACTAACACTCTGCTCACTTCATTTGCTTTTGAAGAACAAGCAGATTTCGTTGACACATATACACCGTGTTCTTCTAAAGCATGAACGACTACTTCTGGTTTTAAACCAACAAATGATACATTTAAAATGTGCGGTGCTGCATATGCAAGCGACGTGTTAATCGTTACATCTTCCATCTCTTTAAAGAAACGAACAAGCTCTGCTTGTAAACTTTGCAAATGAGCTACCTTTTCTTTCACTTGTTCCATTGTCATGCGAAGTGCTTTCACCATCGCTACAATGCCAGGTAAATTCTCTGTACCAGAGCGATACTTAAGCTCTTGTTGACCACCTGATAAAATCGGATCTAATCTTACGCCATCGCGTACATATAGAAGACCCGTTCCTTTTACACTGTGGAATTTATGTCCAGATATTGAGCAAAGATCAATATGAGACGCATATAAATCAAGCGGTACTTTCCCTATCCCTTGTACATGATCTACATGGAATCTTATTTTCGGATGATTCGATAATAACGTTCCAATTTCAGCAACGGGCTGAATTGCTCCAGTTTCGTTGTTCACATGAATAATTGACACAAGAATCGTATCTTCACGAAGTGCTCGTTTCACATCTTCTACCGACACAACACCATGCTCGTTAACCGGTAAATATGTTACATCAAACCCGAGTTCTTCTAATTGCTTATATGCCTCAAACACAGACGCGTGTTCAATATTTGTTGTAATGATATGTTTGCCGCGCGAACGATTCCTCATCGCTATCCCTTTAATCGCAAGGTTATTCCCTTCTGTTCCACCTGATGTGAAAATAATTTCAGAAGGTTTAACACGAAGAAGCTGCGCTGCAATCGTTCTTGATTGTGTTAATAGACGCTCTGCCTCTCCTCCAAGCGAATGAATAGAAGAAGGATTACCAAAATATTTCCCAGCAACCGTCACGTACGATTGAAGAGCTTCTGGATATGGCTTCGTCGTCGCACTATTATCAAAATAGATCATCGTTCTTCCCCTTTCAGCGCTATCACATCGTATAATCATATCATAAATACGTGTCATTACGCTAAGACTACGCAAAGGTTCCGTTTTATCTCGATTGGTGAAGGCTAATAATTGTCGAGGATGCCCTCCTATTACAGTTTCACTTTATCCCGCATGAACAGGCAATAAGACTCTCACCTCAAAATCCAGTTAGAGCAAAGAAGTTAGGTAGGAGTCGGGCTGTCCGTAAATGCCCGATTGGTGAAGGCTAGTAATCAATGGGGATGAATCCTCCTACTGATTACAGTTTCACTTTATTTTGAAACGAATAACCTTGCTGTATTCCGCTATTCATTATAGCAACATCGTCTGCAAAATTACACAAAAAAACAAACCCTTTTATGAAAGGGTTTGTTCACAGGCTGTGGAGAAAGTCTTCTCCACAGCCTGTTTTTGTGTCTGAACCTCTTTTTATGTGTCAACACTGATAAAAAAGAGGAAAAGGAGAGATTTTTTATGATGGGTGCTTTAAAAAATCATCGTGATGAGCGTGTATCTGTTTCTGTAGAAGAGTTGGTTCCACAAGATCATTTCCTTCGTGCAATTGAAGCGACAATTAGTTTTGATTTTATTGAAGAGAAGTTACGCCCTTATTACTGTGAAAACAATGGACGCCCGTCCATTCATCCTATTGTTTTATTTAAGATGATGTTTATTGGATATTTTTACGGTATTCGTTCTGAGCGTCAATTGGAAAAGGAAATTAAAACGAATATTGCCTACCGTTGGTTTTTAGGGTTTTCTCTATCGGATACTATTCCGGATCACTCTACAATCAGTTGGAATCGTCGTACTCGTTTTATTCATACAAATATTTTCGAAGAAATTTTTGATGAGATTGTGAGACAAGCGACGGAGCACCGGATGGTAGGAGGACGTGCACTGATGACAGATTCTACACATATTAAGGCCAATGCCAATAAAAATAAATTTGTACATAAATATAAAAAAGAAAAAGCAAAGTTTTATATAGACGAGCTAGAAGCTGCGGTAATCGAAGATCGTGAGGTACATGGAAAAAAGAATTAAAACCTAGAAAGGAAAGTGATACCCCTACCAAAAAAACTCGTATAAGTACAACGGATCCAGATAGTGGATTTTTAATGAGAGATGGAAAACCAAATGGTTTTCATTTCTTGGATCATCGTACGACTGATGCGAAGTACAATATTATTACAGATACCTATGTAACGGCTGGAAATATGGCAGATTCCGAGCCGTATTTAGCACGCCTCCAAGCTCAGATTGATAAATTCGACTTCAAAGTAGAAGCTGTTGCCCTTGATGCTGGCTATTTTACAGGATATATCTGTAAGAAACTATCAGAACGGAATATATTTATGGTGATGGGGTATCGCCGATTTGGAAAACGGAATAAAGAAGTACCGAAAAGCCAATTTAAATATGTAGAAGAAATGAATGTTTTCGCTTGTCCGATGGGATGTATTCTAGAATATGTAACAACTGATCGTGAAGGATACCGTCAATACAAATCGAATCCAGAAGACTGCGCTGTTTGTCCGTTACGTGAGGTGTGCTTTTCAAAGAAACAAAAACAAAAAGTTATCACTCATCATGTGTGGGAGAAATATAAGGATATTGCTAGAAAAAACAAGCAACAGCTACAGGGAAAAGGTTGTATAAAGTACGCTGTTCCACTATAGAGCGAAGCTTTGCAGACGCCAAAGAACTACATGGCTACCGCTATGCCCGGTTTCGAGGGCTGAAGTCTGTCCAAATGCAAGCTTATCTCACCGCAGCTTGTCAAAACATGAAAAAAATAGCCCTCCACCTGACCAAAAAGGGTCAGGTGGAGGGCTATTTTTTAAAATTCTATTATTTTATGTTGTTTTTATTCGCTAAAATCAAAAAAGATTCCAGAGTGTTGGGAACCCTAAAGGGTTTCCCAACACTCTGAAAACAAACCCTTTTATGAAAGGGTTTGTTCATTGTCTACATATTCAGCTATTTTTTGAACAACGCCAGGTTCAAGTTGCTCTAATACTGAAGCCGCTTGTTCTAAAGCTGCATCATATTGATATTCACGGAATAATTTCTCAGCATAATTTAAACTTTCTGCTAGGTTTTCATCATGACTACGGTAACGGTTACCGTACTGAATTAATTTTTCCACTAAATATGCTTGTCCAATTAACTCTTCTGTCATTTCAGCCACACCGTTCACAGTTGTGTATGCTTCTTCTAAACTGCTATTTACAGCGTTCATATTTAACGGCTTCACTTCTAATTGTTCATATACAGCTTGCATTGCCATTTGCCCTCTTTTTAAATCTTCCATAATACTCTCTGGAAGACCTGGCAAATTCGACTTTTGCATAAAGCGTTTCGTTTCGAAAATAGTATTTCGCATTTCTTGTAACTTCTCACGTGCTTCAAATTCTTCTTTGCGCATCGCTTGCAGCATTTCTTTATATTCTGCATGAAGTACTTTTAACGTTTCACATTGCTCATAAACCTCTTCTAGTTCCTCACGAATAATAGAGAAGGCAATATCTTGTTCTGCAACGCGTAATTGTAGCATTTCAAAACGTTTCGTTAAAATGTGCATTTGCTTTTCAATTACTTTTTGAGACTCAATGTCTTTATCTTGTAACTGATAGCTTTGTTTCACAAGTTGTGTTTCTGTTTTCGTTTCAATCGTTTCGATACGCATTTCTTCTAAGTCATCGTAAACAGAAAGTGTTTTTTGCTCCACATAATGTCTCGCATGTACTTCTTGTTCCAATTGATCGTAGAAGCCATCTAAACGTGTTTTTAAATTTTCTACTTTTTCAGCCGCTTCTGTTATATGAAGCTCCTGTATATCCATTAAACATGTTTGTAGTTGTTTCGTCATATCGCGAACTTCTTTAGGGACTTCCAAATAATCTAATACATAACCTTGTCTTACCATATCATTATGTCCGTGTAATAAATCTTCCAGCTGAACTGGTAACGTCGCTTGACACTCTACCAATAAATCTGGAATTTGGTGAATAATGATTTCTAAATCTGCTAAACCTTCTTCCAAACTAATAACAATTTCTCTCGCTTTTAAATAGTCGCCATTGTTTGTTGCTTCTTCAAAGGTTTTAAATTTCTCAGATTCAGCGTCTAGCATCTCTTCGATTTTCTGCTCTGCTGCTCCATACATATGTCTATGAGCAAGAACACTCTTTTTCATACTACGATATGTATCACGTAACCCTTCAATTTCCGAGCTATTTTTCTCATGGCTTTCTAACAATTGCTGTAATTCATTTAAAATGTCAGTAATACGATTATCAGCGTCATCTAAACCACTTATGGATTCGTTCATCGCATGCTTTGCTTTTCGGAAGGAGAATTGCGAGGCGAATTTTCGCGCTTGCGCTAAATCTTTGTCAGCTTTCGGAAGGGTTGTTGATACAATTTCATCCCATTCTTCACGCCATTTACCAAACAGTTCTTCTGTTTGACCCGTCATGTTTAAATCTTTTACCCGTTTTAGTTCATCTGCCACAGGTTTATCTTTTATCTCTTGTTTCCACTGCTCCAGTGCTTCAATATCTTTATATGAACGATTTCTTATCACAAGCTCTATCATGAGCAGCACTAGAATAGAGCTTACTACAATGATAACGATCGTCAGGATAGAATCCATGCAAAAAAGCCTCCTAGTTATATCTCTTTTTTTGTCCGTTCCGTTTATGAAATGGAAGGCATTATGTATAAAAAGGGAATTCCCCTATATTTAACAACTAACAATGTACTAATCATACCATGTAATGGTTTGTTTTTGACCTAGTTTTTTTTAAAATTTCATGTTTCTTTCAATGTGATTGTAATCTTTCTCAATATTCCGCCTACCTCACTACCTATCCTCAAATGATTGTAATAACAAACAATCTTTCGTATGGGATACGAAATAAATTTTCCGCATGAGTGGTGGTTCAACAGAAATTACATGTACATTTCCTTGCCTTACAGACTGCTCCACTGCCCTTTCTGGAAGTAACGTGATACCAAGGCCAGCTTTTACCATTGCAAGCATCGGTTCTGCGTAAGATGTTTCCACAGCTATAGTTGGTTTTACACCTATTTCATGAAACATGTTCATAATCATTTTCCTTACATCACATATTTCTGGATATACAATTAATTTTTCATTGTGTAGCTCTTCTATTTGAATGACTATCTTCTCTTTGTACGGATGATTATTTGAAACGGCACAAACAATTTTCTCTTGTTGCACTTCTTTTATATACGTAGCACCTTCTACTACTGAATCGATGAACATCGCGTCAATCTCCCGCGCTTTAAATAAATCTCTTAATACTTCCGTATGCCCGATTTGCCATTCCACTTCGAACTCATCACCTAATATATCTTTACATTCTGATATGTAATGCTCCGCTAAACTCGGTAGTATACCAATTGAAAACTTCCGGTTCTCTTGATACCCCCTCATTTCTGTTTTCACTTCATTTATTTGCTCCAAAATCGGTAACATTCTTTTTATAAATAACTCTCCTGCCTCCGTTAACTCTACTCCTTGCGCAGAACGCTTAAGTAACGTAACCTCTAAATCCGCTTCTAACTTTTGAATTTGTTTACTAAGCGCTGGTTGCGATATATGTAAAATCTTACTTGCCTTTGATAAACTTCGCGTATGCTTCACTTCAATAAACGATCGTACTGCCTCCAAATCCATCGTACACACCTCTAACAAAAAGTTATAACCGTTATAAGAAATCGATATTTCCTCCTATAAACAATTACTCTTTATACTTATTTCATCAACTTACTATAACGAAATGTAAAGGGGAAAGATACTCTTGAACAAAAAACAAATGCTACTCGGATCCTTTCTATGCTTACTCGCTGTCACTGCCTGGGGATTTATGTTTCCTGTAATGGCAAATGCTCTGCAATTTATCGATCCATTCTTCTTCACAACGATTCGCTATGGATCAGCAGCTATTATTTTTCTTATTTTGCTATTAATTACTGAAGGAAAGACTTCACTCCGCTTAGAAAAAAGAACACTTTCTCTATTCTTTTACGGGACAGTCGGTTTCGCGGGGTATGGTTTTCTCGTTTTCTACGGACAGCAACTTGCCGGACCTTCCGGAGCAATCCATGCAGCTATGATTCAATCCCTTATGCCACTGATTGCCTTATCACTGCAATGGATAACCCAAAATCGCCGCCCACAAAACTATACATTCCTTTGTATGTTCGTTGCATTACTTGGCGTTATGCTTGTCATTTCAAAAGGAAATATTGAATTACTATTTGGAGCTGCAAGCCACTTATCAACAAATATATTGATGCTATGCGGCGTTACTTGCTGGGTCATTTATACAAACGGGGGTGCTCGTTTTCAATCTTGGTCACCACTTAGGTACACGACATTAACTTGTTTATTTGGCTCCATTTCACTCATCGTTATTGTTACTTTCTTAACGTACACAAATATAGTTACTATGCCGTCACTGCGTACAGTTGTGAGCGTTCGTTTTGAGCTCTTTTATATGTCGATTATCGCAGGCGTTATCGCTGTATTTTGCTGGAATATGGGAAATCGCTATATTTCATCTATTAACGGCATATTATTTATGAATTTAGTTCCTATCCTTGCACTCATTGGTTCTATCTTTCGAGGTTATACAGTCGATAAAATTGAAATCGCTGGGGCTGCATTAACAATTATCGCGCTATTATGTAACAATTTATGGCAAAGAAAAGTAAACATAAAAATCCCCACCTCAGTTCGTTAGGTGGGGATTCTTCACATATGAACAGCTCTTGGCCATTCATGGTACATATTCGCTTTACATAATGCTTGTTCCATCCATTGCTCAATCTCTTTCGTATACATTTCTATGAAAAATGTCTCAGACGGGAAAGAATGGAGTACTTCTGATATATATTGTGGATATAAAAACGGCATACTTATCATACCTTTTAATTGCGTCATAAACATTGTAAATGATACTTTCTGAAATTCTTGTTTCATTTGTCCTTGTCTAATCATTTGTTCTATATAATATCTTTCTTTAGAAAAATAAACGGTCATCACTTCACGAATTAATGTCGTATCAAGCGAAAGCTCTCGGTAGAAGAAACGTGTTAGTTCTCTATTTTCAAATTGATATCGTAAAATCCCGCGCACCATTTGCACCATTACATCTTTAGCCGACAAATACTCTCTCTGTTCAAACGACATTTCAATCACATGAATATATCCTTCTAAAAAATCAGTAATAAGCTGTTCTAATAAACCTTGCTTCCCAGCAAAATAATATGAAATATTCGCTACATTCACATCCGCTCGCTTTGCAATGTCTCGCACCGACGTTCCATCATAACCTTTCGTATTAAACAACGATATTGCCGCATCAATTACTTTTTGTTTCGTCTGCTTCATGCGCTCACTTCCCCTCACTGAACAGCTATAGTTTAAATTTCTTGACTTTTAAGACAAATTCCTTTAATTTTCTATCGACAAAGTCATGTGAAATACATCGTATTTTGCTAATATTTTACACATCTCGATAAAAAAGGAGCTGTTTCCATGTTTACTAAAGAAAGTTATGCAGGATCTCGCGTGCAGCAATATGAGACAGTAATTAAACAACTGGATGCGTTATTAACTGGCGAATCAAACGTAGTCGCAAACTTATCAAATGCGTCCGCATTATTAAACCAATTTTTAGATCGCGTTAATTGGGTTGGCTTTTACGTAACAGAAGGAAATCAGCTTGTCCTTGGACCGTTCCAAGGAATGCCTGCTTGCGTACGCATTCCATTTGGACGAGGCGTTTGCGGCGTAGCAGCTGAAACGAAAACAACACAGCTTGTAGCAGACGTTCACCAATTCCCAGGTCACATCGCTTGCGATAGTGCTTCTAATTCAGAAATCGTTGTACCGATTGTGAAAGAAGGAGCTGTCATTGGTGTACTTGACATTGATAGTCCTGAAAAGAATCGTTTTGATGAAGTAGATCAGCGCTATTTAGAAAAGTTTGTGGAAACACTCCTAAAACATATGTAAAAAGAAAAGAGCGAGTTATCGATTTAGTACGCCCTGTACAAAACCGATAGCTCACTCTTTTTTCATTGATTTACAGTAGATATTTTCTTTAATGCCTGCTCTAAATCAGAAACGATATCCTCCCACGATTCTAAACCGACTGATAAGCGTATTAAATTATCGAAAATGCCCATTTCTTTTCTTAGTTCAGCTGGAATCGCAGCGTGCGTCATCGTTGCTGGATGCTGAATTAACGTTTCTGTATCTCCTAAACTCACCGCAATTGTAATAAAGTGAAGATCATTAATAAACGCTTGCGTCTCTTCTTTTCCGCCTTTTACTGAAAAAGAAATAACACCGCCCCCGCGTTTCATTTGACGAGATGCTAACTCCCCTTCTGGATACCAAACACCTTCTACCGCATCATGTTTTCTTAGGAACGATACAATTTTTTCTGCATTATCACAATGACGATCCATTCTTACTGCTAACGTCTTTAACCCGCGTAATAATAACCACGCATCAAACGGTGCCATAATACCACCGATATCCTTTCGCATCGGGCGAATCTTTTCAGCTAATGCTTTCGTTTTACAAATTGTTACGCCTGCTACAACGTCACCGTGACCACCAATATATTTTGTCGCACTATGCACAACAGCGTCACAGCCAAGCTCAAGCGGCCTTTGTAAATAAGGTGAACAAAATGTATTATCAACAATAACAAGTAAGCCATTTCGCTTTGCAACCCGAATCACTTGTTTTAAATCAATTAATTTCATTGTCGGATTAATCGGTGTTTCAACGAAAATAAGCTTTGTATTTGGGCGAATTTTATTTTCAATATCAACCTCTGTCTCCATATCACAAAACGAATGCGTAATCATAAATTTTTCTTCTAACACTTCTAAAAAACCGTACGTGCATCCGTATAATCCATTTGAACAAATAATATGATCTCCAGCCTTTAAAAAACCGATTAAAGTCGCTGAAATAGCTGCCATACCAGATCCGAAGGCAAGTGCCTCTTCTCCTCCTTCTAACACCGCCATACGTTCTTCAAATAATTTCACAGTTGGATTTCCAAGCCGTGAGTAAATATAAGATGGATCCACTCCCGCAAAACTCGCCTCTCCTTGCTGCGCAGTCTCAAATGTAAATGTAGAAGTTTGAAATAAAGGTGGTGTTAAACTTCCTTTATGTTCCTCAGGTTTATAACCGTGATGAATTAACGCTGTCTCCATATGCTTCTTTTTCATAAAAACATCCCCCTTATGTTTTTATTGCCGCATATTCATCCATAAAAATTTGATGAACGTTTTCCTTCATTTTATGTAAGCGTTTTATTTGTGTTTCTATCTCTTCTTCTATATTGTTTTAAATTCCTTCTTATATTAATTTCCAAAATTTATATGCATAAAACAAAAACGTACTCGCTTGACGAAACTCTGGGTAAAAGATATAATAGCGTTTGTGTAAAATAAAAAGGCAGCCTTGTAATGTGAGTTTATCGTTTGTATTTTGTTCCTCTACGGAGGTGTATCTCGTAACTCCCTGCTGCTGGAGCGAAGGTACATGAAAACAAAATGCCCGTAAATATCGATTACGTCTGTTTTTATTTTACGTAAATAAAAACATTTTTAAAGGAGGAGTCAACTATGGCTCGTTATACAGGTCCAGCTTGGAAACTGTCTCGTCGTCTTGGAATCTCTCTAAGCGGCACAGGAAAAGAATTAGAAAAACGCCCTTACGCACCAGGTCCTCACGGTCCTAACCAACGTAAGAAACTTTCAGAATACGGTTTACAATTACAAGAGAAACAAAAACTTCGTCACATGTACGGCATGACTGAGCGTCAATTCCGTCGCACATTTGACCAAGCAGGTAAAATGCCTGGTAAGCACGGCGAAAACTTCATGATCCTTCTTGAAGCTCGTCTTGACAACTTAGTTTACCGTATGGGCTTAGCTCGCACTCGTCGTGCAGCTCGCCAATTAGTAAACCACGGTCACATCATGGTTGATGGCGCTCGCGTAGATATCCCATCTTACCGTGTAAAACCTGGTCAAACTATCAGCGTTCGCGAAAAATCTAACAACCTTGTTGTTGTTAAAGAAGCGATCGAAGTTAACAACTTCGTACCAGAATACTTAACTTTCGATGCTGACAAATTAGAAGCTACTTACACTCGTCACGCTGAGCGTTCTGAGTTACCAGCTGAAATCAACGAAGCATTAATCGTAGAGTTCTACTCTCGTTAATCTCGGTACTCTGCAAAGAGTATTATTAAAAGCCTTAGGAACCTTGTTTATCAAGGGGCCTGGGCTTTTTTTATTGAATATAGCCGATTATATGTATAAAAACAAAACAATGTAACAAAATAAAACTTAACCCTCTCTCTAGAATTTCATCCATTTTTTATCCACATTAATAAAAACCTCCCCCCTTCTTCTAACACTAAAAAAACACTACATTCTACCCCACAACTCATTTTTCTTTGCTGTACTCTCCTTTTGTTAACATGATTTTTACAACGTATTTATTTGTACATAATCTATACCTTCCCTTTTTCTATTTACATTCAACTTAAAAACCTCTTCATCACCCGAGCATCTGAATAAGATTAAAAAAACTTAATGAACAAGTATCTCTTTAACCGCAGAATTATCAGAATATTACATTTACATCCCCTTCCTTAAATTGGTATTATTTTCTTGTAAGAGGAGGGAAAGTTCATGTCTTTAAATATGTATCTCGGTGAAGTACAAGCTCAAACAGAAAGTATGAACTCTTTCTGTACCACTACTATTCAAGGTATGGAACAAATTATTCATTCTATTGATGCTTTTGCATTGGATACTGTTCTACAAGGACAAACATATAGCAGTGCAAAAGCATATTTCTTACAAACCTTTCGTCCGTTAGCACAAGGAATCATTTACTTATGCGAAGAATTAATCCGTCAAAATGATGCTTTTCCAAGAGACTTTCAATCACAGGTCGCTTCTACAGATGTTATCGAACAGGAGATATTAGAACAAATTCGAGAAATTGACCGAATGATAGCAAGTACGGAAGCAATCAATCAAGCTATGCCTATCTCGGGCATGGCTGCTATAGTAAATCTATTTGCTGACATGAGGCGTAAACTTCAAGAAAAGCTAGAGCACCTATATGAATTTAATCAAACATCTAGTGATAACTATAATACAGCGATTCAATTAGCCGCTAGTATCACGACAGGTTTAGCTGAAGTACAAAGCGGAAAAGGTTTTAGTCCCGTCAGTGGTACATTTAGTACACAAAGGTTGAATATGGAATGGATAGCCTCTATTCAAAAAATTGCAGAGGAAAGAGTTCAAGAAGCCGAAATAAAAAAAGAAATTGAAGAAAAAATGGCTTTGCAGGAACAAGAAGCTAATAGACCATGGTACCAAAAAACAGCTATTGGCGCTTGGGAATTCTTCCAAGGAATTTGTAATTCAGCTGCTGAAAACTTTACAGGCGTAGAATTACCAATGGGCAATGAATTAGAAAACAAAACAACCTTTCAAGTCGGAAATCTTGTGGGGAATTTTGTATCAGGGGTAGGATCTATTTTTGAAATTTTGGGCGGTATAGCTATTGTAACAGGATCAAATGTTGGAACCGTATTGTTAGAAGGAGTAACTTTCGGGGCAGCATCACCAATTGTTATCCCAGCTGATTTAGCTCTTACAACCGCTGGAGCAGGTGTTGCTACACATGGTGCATTTGTATGGTATAATACCGTTCAAAATAGTATCGATACTTTGCAAAGGTTTCAGTATTCTTTTGGTAAGTCTGGCGAAAGAGTTATGCAGACAGTAAAACCTAACTACAAAGACTATGTAAAAGCAGAGAAAGGACAAAGACCGCCAAATTTTACTCCTAAAGGAGCTAAGAGAGGTGGAGCTTTCAACGAAGCTAAGAGAGCAAGCGGTATTCCTGTTAATGAACAGCCAACTAAGGTGACACCAGCTGTAGATAAAAGAGGGAACCCTATTCCTGGAAGAGACTATCATTTCAAAGATGGTAAGATTATAAGAGAGCATTCAGGCGGTCATACTTATCCAGATGATCCATCTCAAAATAGAGGATCACATTTCAATGATATACATGGGAATCATTATGACTATTAAAATTGAGGTGGTAAAATGAAGTGTTGGAATGAAGTAGAAGAAGATGCATTCTCATACTACAAATGGTTTAGTAAGGATGAAGCAATCAAAAGAGTCGGGAATTTACCAAATTTAAGTTTATTCAGTGTTAATGGCTCCATGTTATTTAGCTCAGATGAAAAAAAACAATTCAAAGAAGTATGTGGCACTGAAATCAAGCAAGTATTTATGAAACATGATTTGACTAATGTCTACAAATTCTACTTGCTTGCAGCTATTGAAATCAAAGACAAAAACTCTAAAATTGAAAAATACCGAAAGGTATGGAAAGCTCTTCAAACCAAATGGAAACTTGAGGGATTTAATAAGGGTCCAGAAGTTGAAATGGAAACTGGAGGAACAACTTTCTACTCAAGTATTGCAGAGTTTTGTCTTGAGAAACTTCCAGATGCCATTGAAATAGTTTCTAGTAATCCTAAAAGATTTACAATCATTGCAAGTAAAAATAATGATATAATTGCGGAAGAAAATGTTAGAAAAATCTTCAAAAAAGCATTTAATGAATATAACAAATGGAAAGATGAAATAGATTATTTTAACCTTTCCATTCATCTCTGCCCAAAAGATGATATAGTTTTTAGATGGGGAGATTCATTAGAGGAAGCGGAAATAGCTGCTATATTTAAAGGAGATATACTTACACTTTTAAATAGCTAACTGCAAAATCTTTCTAAAAATAACTACATTTTAATTAACAATTATAATATTTGAATAGAATTAAAATAAGAAAAATCCGACTCACAAAAGACGGATTTCTTCATGTATCTAAAATGTATACTGCTTTATTTGATCTAATACTAAAAATTAGGGAGGAGTAATTTTTGGCGTATTCATTAAAACCTGAAATACAAGCCAGTCTTACAAAAATTGATTTTATTAAGAGATATAAAGCCTTATCAGAAAAATTTTCTGATAGAGAAAATACATTTGAAAACTATGAAAATGAAAAAGCAATTGAAGTATTTGAGTCTCTTGGCTATAAAGCTCGTTTTATGAAAAAAGAAAACTTTTTTAGAGTAGGAGAAGTAAAAAACAAAGATATCTATACTTTCAGGTTCAATATTAGCTTGAAATATGGACTCGTTGAATTTATTTGGGAGGCATGGCACACTGGTGAAGTTAGAACTGGAACATCTTGGGCTATGTTTGTAGACGTATTATCCAATGATACAGAAAAAATACTTCGTCCATGCTTCCACAGTTACGATGAACTCAAAGAAATCATGAAAATTGCCTTTGAAATGTACGAAGATTTTAAGCGAAAATTAATTCCTATTTATTCATAATTTAAAAAGCTACCGAAGACACCAAAACAGTTACTTCGAGTAGCTTTTATTTATATATATTAAAGTTATTTATTTTCCTCTTTTTGAACATATACATAAGCATCTTTCTGCTCTTTATGTATATCAACCTTCGAATTCTCTGCAAGTTGACCCGCGTTTAGCAAAGAAAAAATAATCAAAGCTTCTAGTGACATTTCGTTTTACCACTCCTTTCTAATTGTTATACGTTTATCATACCGCTTACATGTGATTTCCGTATGAACTCGAAAAGGAGATTAAAACAAAAAAGCTTTGAGGAATTTCCTCAAAGCTTTTTATTTATTAGTAACGAATTAAGAAATATTTCTTCTTACCGCGGCGAATGATTGTGAATTTACCTTCGATGCGGTCGTTTTCTGTTACAACGTAGTCTAATGCTTGTGTACGCTCACCGTTTACGTAGATTGCGCCGTTCGTTACATCTTCACGTGCTTGACGTTTTGATGGAGAGATTTTGCTTTCTACAAGTAAGTCGATTAATACTGTATCTTCTGCAGTACGTTCTACAGATGGTACGTCTTTGAATCCTTGTTCGATTTCGCTTGCAGTTAGTTCTGCTACAGAACCGCTGAATAATGCAGCTGAAATTTTAATCGCTTGTTCTAATGCTTCTTCGCCGTGAACAAGTTTTGTCATTTCTGCACCTAATGCTTTTTGTGCTGCACGTTTTTCTGGCGCTTCAGCTACTTGCTTTTCAAGCTCAAGAATTTCTTCATGAGATAAGAATGTGAAGTATTTTAAGTATTTAACAACATCACGGTCATCTGTGTTAATCCAGAATTGGTAGAATTCATAAGGAGTTGTTTTCTCTGGGTCTAACCAAATTGCGCCGCCTTCTGTTTTACCAAACTTCGTACCGTCAGATTTAGTAACAAGTGGAATTGTTAAACCGAATGCTTTCGCATCTTCTTCTGATTTACGGATTAATTCAAGACCAGCTGTAATGTTACCCCATTGGTCACTACCACCGATTTGTAGACGGCAATTATGTTGTTGGTATAAGTTTAAGAAGTCGTATGATTGTAAAATCATGTAACTGAACTCAGTGAATGAAATACCAGTTTCTAAACGAGATGCTACTGTATCTTTTGCTAACATATAGTTTAAACCGAAGTTTTTACCGATATCGCGTAAGAATGAAATTACATCTAAGCTACCAAGCCAGTCGTAGTTGTTAGCCATCGTTGCTGGGTTGTCCACGTTTTCAAACTCTAAGAAGTTTGAAAGTTGGTTTTTAATGCTTTCTGTGTAGTAAGCAACTGTATCTTTCGTATTTAATGTACGCTCTGCTTTTTTACCACTTGGATCACCGATCATACCAGTACCACCGCCAACAAGTGCGATTGGTTGGTGACCAGCTAATTGGAAACGACGTAACATTAATACTGGTAACATATGACCAATGTGTAAGCTATCTGCTGTCGGGTCGAAACCACAGTATAATTTAACGCTTTCTTTTTCTAATAATTGCTCAAGGCCCTCAGCATCTGTTTGCTGATTAATTAGACCGCGAAATTCAAGATCTTGTAAAATACCCATATCCTACATACTCTCCTTTAAGTTCATTACTGGCGTGAAGGTTGAAAACATAAAAAAATCGCCCCTTCAAATAAGGGACGATTTTGATTATCGCGTTACCACCCTAGTTGCAAGCAAAAAAAAGCCTACCACCTTATTTACATAACGGCTTAGCACCGTCTTTTCCCTTTTGAATACAATTCAATCGAAAAAAGATGCTCTAGGGGCGTAATTCGCGATCATCTATGTGCTGATTTTCACCGGCCATCAGCTCTCTAAAACAGGGAAATGATCACTACTTCTCCCTTTCCACGCTCAATTATTCATATACTTTTCTTTATACCATCATTTATATAGGCGTGTCAAATAGAGGTCAGGTTTCCCTTCTTGTCAATCCTTTACAACGTCGCAAGAAGTAATTTATTAGACATATAAAAGCCTCCCTCATCTATTCTTTTATAACTGTATACAGACGAGGAAGGCACTTCGTTCAAATATTATTTTAGTTTTTTTATAATCTTTGCAGGATTCCCGCCAACTACTACATTATTAGGCACATCTTTCGTTACGACAGCACCAGATGCGATCACCGCATTGTCTCCAATTGTTACACCTGGATTAATAATTGCTCTTCCGCCAATCCATACGTTATCGCCAATTGTAACTGGTTTTCCGTATTCTGATCCGCTTATACGCTCTACTGGATCAAGCGGGTGCGTTGCTGTATAAATGTGAACACCTGGAGCTAACATACAGTTCACTCCGATTGTTACCGGGCATACGTCTAAAATCGTACAGTCAAAGTTCGCGTAAAAATTTTCACCGACATGAATGTTATAGCCGTAATCACATCTAAAAGAAGATTCAAGATGAATATTATCTCCTGTCGTTCCAAATAATTCTTTTACGATTTCGCTACGCTCTTTCAATTGTTCTTCTGGCGTATCATTTAATTTTCTCGTTAATATACGTGCTTGCTCTCTTTCTTGTACTAAAACTGGATCAGCCGGTATGTACATTTCTCCTAGTATCATCTTTTCCTTTTCTGTTTTCATCATACTATCCCCTTTAACTTATATATACAAGTTCATGATATCATAAAAAAGAAAGGCCTGAACATTTTTCGTTCAGACCTTTCCCTCTTAATCTTCCATCGTTGATAAGTCACCTGTTGGTAAATTCAGCTCCCACGCTTTTAATACGCGGCGCATAATTTTACCACTTCTCGTTTTCGGTAATTTATCTCTAAATTCAATTTGTCGTGGCGCTGCATGAGCTGCTAGGCCTTTCTTTACAAATTGACGAATTTCTTCTTTTAATTCATCAGATGGTTCGTATCCTGCTCGAAGTGCGATAAATGCTTTAATAATTTCGCCGCGCACCGGATCAGGAATACCAATTACACCAGCTTCTGCAACAGCAGCATGCTCGATTAATTTACTTTCTACTTCAAACGGACCAACGCGCTCACCTGACGTCATAATTACATCGTCGATACGTCCTTGGAACCAGAAGTATCCATCTTCATCCATATAGGCAGAGTCACCTGATACGTACCAATCTCCCGGCATGAAATAAGATTCATATTTTTGCTGGTTATTCCAGATCCCGCGCATCATAGATGGCCAACCTTTCGCAATTGCTAAGTTACCCATTGTGTAAGGAGGCACTTCATTTCCTTCATTATCAACAATCGCTGCTTTCACACCTGGAATTGGTTTACCCATTGAACCTGGACGGATTTCCATACAAGGGTAGTTACAAATTACTTGTCCACCTGTTTCTGTCATCCACCACGTATCATGAATACGAAGTCCAAATGCATTCATACCCCAGCGAATTACTTCTGGATTTAACGGCTCACCAACGCTTAATACGTGACGAACTTGTGATAAGTCATATTTTTTAATTGCGTCTTGTCCAGCTCCCATTAACATACGGAATGCTGTTGGTGCGCTGTACCAAACCGTCACACCGTAATCTTGCAGTGCTTCATACCAAGCTTCCGGACTAAAGCGTCCACCTAAAATAACATTTGACGCTCCAACTAACCACGGTGCGAAAATACCGTAAGCTGTTCCAGTTACCCAGCCCGGGTCAGCAGTACACCAATATACATCGTCTTCTTTTAAATCTAATACCCACTTCGCCGTTTGATAGTGCTGAACCATTGCGTTTTGCGCATGAAGCACACCTTTTGGCTTACCAGTAGAACCAGACGTGTAATGTAGAATCAAACCGTCTTCACGGCCTAACCATTCAATATGTAATTCTTTTGAAGCTTGTTCAAATAACGGATTGAACGCTACCGTTTTACCGCCTTCTTCTACATTATCTCCAACAAGGAAAACTGTTTTTAAAGCCGGTAAATCATTTAATGGTACGCGCTCTAATAATTCAGGCGTTGTAATTAACACCTTTGCTTCGCTATCTTCTAAGCGATCGCGAACTGCGCCTTCCATAAATGCTTCAAATAGCGGTCCAACAATTGCTCCTAATTTCACTGCACCTAAAAGTGCGAAATATAACTCTGGAGAACGTGGCATAAAAATAAAAACGCGATCGCCTTTTTCTACATCGCCATAATTCTTAAGGACGTTTCCTGCTTTATTAGAAAAATCCTTCATTTCCTTAAATGTATATTTCTCTTTTCGCGATCCATCTTGATAATAAAGAGCTACTTTATTCTTTCGATCGGATTTCGCATGCTTATCAATTGCCTCATACGCCATATTTACTCGGCCTGTTTCATTCCAAGTAAAGTTTTTATTAACCTCTTCCCAGTTAAAATTCGCGTATGCCTCATCATAATTCGGCAAATTATTTTCTCCTTTAATGACAGGAAGCGTTTCTACTTTCATACTTTACATCCCCCTCCTATGTATTCTATTATCTATTATAATGACATTATTTAAAATTTTCAGTATATTTGTTGATTTTTAGACAAATTTTTAATGACAAATTTCGATTCACATCGCATATATTATAAAGTACGATATTAATAGATTCACAAACCCTCAAGGTGGTGAGCAATACATTGATTCATAAAAAAATATATAATGCTAGAAACTTAAAAACAGCGAAAGGCACTTTAATTATTGAAGGTCCTGTCTCTACACATAACTTAGAAATGTATGAGTTTCATCCAGACTTAATTGCGTTTCGTCCTGCCGAGCAACAATATAAAGCAATTGTCGAAATTTCTAAATTACCAGAAGCTCGTCTCATTATTGCTAGACATGACCAAACAATTGTTGGATATGTTACATACTTGTATCCTGATCCACTTGAACGATGGTCAGAAGGAAAAATGGAAAACTTAATTGAGCTTGGGGCAATTGAAGTAGTCCCAGCCTTCCGCGGGAGTTCTGTCGGAAAGAACTTACTAGAGGTTTCTATGATGGACGATTATATGGAAGATTACATTATATTGACGACTGAATATTATTGGCACTGGGATTTGAAACAAACAGGATTGAATGTGTGGGAATACCGAAAAGTAATGGAGAAGATGATGAATGCTGGCGGGTTACAATGGATGGCTACAGACGATCCTGAAATTTGTTCACATCCTGCCAACTGTTTAATGGTCCGCATCGGTAAACGCGTTGATACGGATTCTATTCAAGCTTTTGATCGTCTACGTTTTCACAATCGTTTTATGTATTAATAAAGGGGGCAACTGGAATGATTGTAGAAGAAATTATGAATCAAAATGTAGTTACATTACATCCAAACGATACAATCGAAACAGCAATCCGAACGATACGCACGAAAGGCATTCGGCACATTCCAATTGTCGATCAAAATAATCACGTCGTAGGCATTATTTCTGATCGGGATGTAAGGGATGCAAGTCCGTCTATTCTAGATGAACAAGTTTCACTCGATATGCTACAGCAACCGCTCGAACTTATTATGAAACATCCTGTTATGACTTGCCATCCTCTCGATTTCGTTGAGGAAATTGCTACTTTATTTTTTGAAAATAAAATTGGCTGTCTTCCTGTTACAAAGGCCGGGAAGTTAGTTGGAATCATTTCTGAATCTACAGTATTACACACGTTAGTAAAATTAACAGGAGCACATCAACCAAGTTCGCAAATTGAAATTCAAGTAAAAAACGAACCTGGTATTCTTGGAAAAGTCGTTGCTATTTTTAGTGATTTACAAATAAATATCGTGAGCGTTCTCGTCTATCCAGCAAAAGATGAGAATGATAAAGTACTCGTTTTCCGCATTCAAACGATGAATCCTCTAAAAGTGATTGATGCACTTGAAGCAGAAGGCTACCGCGTATTATGGCCAAACATCATGGGGATGCAGGCATGAGTAGCGCGTTTATTTATTCGGATGACTTCCGGGGCTATTCATTTAGCCCTGATCATCCTTTTAACCAACTGCGCGTCACACTTACGTATGATTTATTACAAAAGGGCGGTTTCATCTCTCCCTCTCAAATCATCTCACCACGGACGGCTACAGATGAAGAAATCGCCTACGTTCATACAGAGGAGTACATAAATGCGGTAAAACGTGCTGGAGAAGGAAAGTTAGAAAAATCAATTGCAATGACATATGGACTCGGAACAGAAGATACACCGATGTTCCCAAATATGCACGAAGCAAGCGCATTGCTCGTTGGTGGTACATTAACAGCTGTCGATGCTGTTCTTTCCGGAAAAGTAAAACACGCACTTAATTTGGGCGGCGGCTTACATCACGGCTTTCGCGGCAAAGCATCTGGCTTTTGTATTTATAACGACAGTTCTATCGCAATGAAATATATTCAAAAGAAATACGGTTTACGCGTCTTATATATTGATACAGATGCTCATCACGGTGATGGCGTACAGTGGTCGTTTTATGATGACCCTAACGTATGCACCATTTCACTACATGAAACTGGTCGCTATTTATTTCCTGGAACTGGCGCTGTAAATGAACGCGGACAAGGTAATGGCTATAGTTATTCTTTTAACGTTCCACTCGATGCTTTTACAGAAGATGAATCGTTCTTAAAATCATATCGAACTGTTGTAAAAGAAGTTGCAGCGTACTTTAAACCGGATATTATTTTAACGCAAAATGGTGCTGACGCACATTATTATGACCCACTTACGCATCTTTGTGCGACAATGAATATTTACCGCGAAATACCGAAGCTCGCTCGTGAAATTGCTAATGAATATTGCGACGGTCGCTGGATCGCTGTCGGTGGCGGTGGCTATGATCACTGGCGCGTCGTTCCAAGAGCTTGGGCACTCATTTGGCTCGAAATGAACAACATCCAAAACATCTCAGGTTATCTCCCTCCAGAATGGATTGAAGCTTGGAAAGGACAAGCAGAAACAGAACTTCCCCTCACATGGGAAGATCCAGACAACATGTATAAACCTATCCCCCGTAAACCAGAAATTGAAGAAAAAAACGCATTAACTGTAGCGAAATCCCTTGAAATTATTCGGAATAATATGACAAAATCTTTATACTAAACGAAAAGGAGGCTCGTTTTTGAATAGCCTCCTTTTATTTAAAGCTTGCTATTATTGTCGTTTTCTGTCGGTAAGTCGATATATTTTAATAATCGCTAATGTATTTCGAGATGCGCCGATATATTTTCATTTCATAACAGCCTGGCCCAACTTTTATGAGAAAAGGTAGTGATATTATGTGGAAACGACAAATGATCCACACGAAACGTGGTACATTTGAACTCTTTACAAAAGGAGATGGCGAATCGCTTTGTATTACACATCACTATTCACAATTTAATGAAACTGGTGATTCCTTTGCGGATGTTTTTACTGCTACGCATCGTGTATTTCTCATTAATTTACGAGACGCTGGTAACTCGTTAAAAGCCAATTCAGAAAAAGAATTAAGCATGATTGAAACAATCCACGACTTGGAAGCCATACGAGAAGCATTACAACTTCCAACATGGCATTTCGCTGGCCATTCAACAGGTGGTATGCTTGGACTTTTATATGCAATTACATATCCACATTCCTTACAATCATTAGTCGTAGCAGGAGCTGCAGCAAGTAACTATACCGAAACACCATTCTGCATTTATCACCCAGCACATCCACAGTTTCATTATATGCAAAAACTCATCGAAAACTTAAAAAGCCCTCACCTTACAAATGAAGAACGGAAAGAACTATCTACTAAGAGAACAAAATTATCATTGTATAAACCAGAAAACTACAACTCTTATTTTTGTAAACCAATCAATAAAACAATGTCCATTAGCCGGATGAATGCTTTCGCCAATGAATATCCTTCATTTGATTTAAGAGAGAATTTACCTTCCATCCAAACAAAGACACTTATTATATGCGGAAGATATGATGTACAGTGCCCAATTCAATATTCTATCGAGATACATGATGGGATACGTAATTCTATCTTCATTCCATTCGAAAACAGCAACCATTATCCTTTTTTAGAAGAAGCTGCTCAGTTTACTTCTACTACTCAAACATTTTATAAATCGTTATTACCATTATTATTAAGAAAACCTAAACACTGACAAAAAGCTCATAGCCTCTATACGACTATGAGCTTTTTTCAAATGAAATATTTCACACTAAAAACAACTAAAAAAACAAAAGAAATAACAACTAAACCCACATCAAGTAATACCGACTTTTTATCTCTATCTTTTAAACTTACCTTAGAGCTAGAAATGCTTTTAATTACCCAAAAGATCGCAAAAAAGAACCAATCGAAATGATCATTCGTAGAATCTTCATCATAAAACATTTGTAGTAACTACTCAGCTTAGTTAGGAAAAAGGGCATACCAAATACATGTTTTCCATTCGAAAACATGAAAAAGAAAATACTTCAATAAGAAAAAGAATCTAGATCAAATAGAGAAATTCTCTTATAAAGTCATGCGATTCCAAGGAATCGTTCCGGTTTCTATAACCTGGCCTATCGCTTGTAAGACAGATTGTTTTTGTTTTTTCATGGTACTCATAAAGCTTCGTATCTGACAAAAAGATTCTGCGCCTTTTTTACTTCGGAAAGTTCCAGACACTTTCTGTTTTACTTTCGTCATTCGGATATCCCGTTCCGCTTGATTGTTATCAAATGGAATGTCTGGATGTTCTAAGAATGCTAAAATTCTGTCAGCATATTTGACGAAGCGATTCCATAAATTTTGAGCAGGCGTCTGCTTTCTTTTCTTTTTTAATTCTGCAGAAAAGACTGGTTGTTCTTTCAATATGGATTGATAAACGATAAATAGATTCTGTTGCTCCGATTTTGGCAGACTTCCTTTGTATTGCTTTTTCAGCGTGAAAGCCTGCGTTAGAAATTTCTGCATCTGTTGTGCCCATTTTTGTCCGGTACTATCTATAATTCCTTGCAAATCTCGCAAGAGATGGGCATTACATAATACATGACGACAATCTGTATACGCATCATACGATTTCCAACCATCATGCATTGCAATTCCAGAAAAAGACGGTAAAATTTCTCCCGCATTCATTGCTTCCTTTCCGCGTTTTTGATGAATATGTTGCAATGTCACCTCCGGTGTACTAGCAGTATGTAACCATTGTGTTTTATTTTCTACTCGCATACCGGTTTCATCAAAATGGACAACAGGAGACTGAAGAATCTTGTCTTTTACTTCTTGGAGAAAGGGCTGTAATTGAGCCGAAAAACTGTTTGTATGATTTATCAAAGTTCCTTCACTAATCGAATGTCCAAAACAATCTTGAAAGAATTCTTTTGTGCGTTTCAAAGAAAGACACTGATAATGTGTTAAATAAGGAACCAGTCTTTTTATATTTGGACCATATTGGACAGGACGAGAGACGGTAGAAGGAAACAGGGCTCCTTGGATGGCATGGCAATGTGGGCATTCTTTTTGTGACACTTTATGTTCCGTCACTTCTATCTGGATAGGTGGTAAATCATACACTTGGCGAATGCGGTATCCTTTTACAGGTTCTTGGTGTAAGGACGTGTTACAACAAGTACAATATGTAGGAGAATACGTAATTGTATGGTCTGGAGTCGCTGTCAAACCAAGAGTATGTCCTTTGTGGCCCAACTGGCCACCAGTTTGACGATGAGACGATTTGCGTAAACTTTTTGTAACAGGCTTACGCAAACCATCTGTAGAAGGTGGTTTATGACTATTTGTAGAGTTTTTTTTTGAAGCATTTTCTAGTTCGAGTATCCGTTTTTCTAACTTAGAAAATGTTTCTTCAAATAAAGAAATAACAGCTTCAGGTCCTTTTTTATATGCATCTAAAATGATTTTTCGATCGACCATCCTATTCACCTCCCTCGTTTGATATACTCAGTATTTACAAATAGGAGGCATATGAAACTAGTAAAATTTAAAAAAACACCAAAAGGTAGCTGAGTAGTTACCATTTGTATTGCACCAATAATCAATAAGATAAGTACGATATTAGTTCCAATCTTTAAAGTCTTATTTGATTTATTATCTTTTAATATATCCCCCAACATATAGCTCGCTCCCTATGCTCTCCTCTGTTTTGTTTCTCTTTACATTTTAACACAAATTACCTATTTCTTCCTTTTCATTCGAATAACATACAAAAAACCTGCCAATTACTCGGCAGGTATATTACACGTTAAAACGATAACCAGCTCCCCATACTGTTTCAATATATTGCGGGTGAGCAGGATCTCTTTCAATTTTTTCACGTAGTTTTCTAATGTGAACAACAACAGTAGCTAAATCACCAGCTGAGTCTAGTCCCCAAATGCGTTCAAATAACTGTTCTTTATTTAATACTTGGTTTGGATGTGTTACAAAGAATGTTAATAAATCAAATTCCTTCGTTGTAAATGCCACTTCTTCATTGTTTATAAAAACTTTTCTCGCTCGTTGATCGATAGAAATTCCGTGAATATATAACGTATCACGTTGCTTACTTACATTTCCTAATAATCTTTCATAACGGGCAATATGCGCTTTTACTCTTGCGACTAATTCACTCGGACTAAACGGTTTCGTTATATAATCATCCGCTCCTAATCCGAGTCCGCGAATTTTATCTATATCTTCTTTTTTTGCTGAAACAAGTAGAATCGGAATATCTTTTACAGCACGTATTTGTTTACAAATTTCGAATCCGTTCATTTTCGGAAGCATAATATCTAAAATAATTAAATCATAGTCTTCTTGCAAGGCTGTTTGTAAACCTATTTCTCCTGAATGCTCTACATCAACTTGGAAATCATTAATTTCTAAATAATCTCGCTGTAATTCTGCAATACTTACTTCATCTTCTATTAGTAAAATTCTTTTCAATTTACTCACCACATTCCTCTACTTTTTCCAATGAGAAGAAAATGCTTGTGCCTTTACCAAGCTCGCTTTCCGCCCAAATTTTCCCGCCATGTTCTTCAACAATTTGCTTCGCTATTGCTAAACCAAGTCCACTTCCACCTGTGCTAGAATTCCGCGATTGTTCTGCACGATAAAAACGTTCAAAGATATAAGGTAGCGTATCAGATTCTATACCTGATCCATTGTCCATCACTTTCACAATAACTTTATTATTATTACTCGATACTGTTACAGTAATTTTCTTCTCTTCTTTATCCATGTATTTCACACTATTATGAATTAAATTTGATATAGCTCTATTTATCTTTTCGCAATCAGCCGTTACATATAGTGGTGATGTATGTAATTGCAAGTTAACTTCTATACCTTCTTTACTTAAATCCATTTGCATCTCTTCGATTAACTCTTGCATAAACGTATTCAATTCAACCGTTTCAAACTGAAAGGGAACTCGATTCAAATCGAGCTTTGAGAATAAAAATAATTCATCAATAAGTGTATCCATATGTCTTGCTTTCGTATGGATAGTTGTTAAATACTTATCCATTTTTTCTGGCGTATTTGCTACTCCGTCCTTTATTCCTTCTACATATCCGATAATTGATGTAATCGGTGTTTTTAAATCATGAGAGATGTTTGAAATAAGCTCTTTTCGATTTTCTTCATACTGCGTTTGCATCTCTATCGATTCTTTTAATCTCTTCCTCATTTCCTCAAATCCTTGATTTAATTGCCCTATTTCATCGTGTGATGTAACTGGTATTTGAAAATCTAAATTTCCTTCTTTAATTTTCTCCGTTGCGCCTTTCAATACAAAAATTGGTTTTATTACACTTCTTGAAACGAGGTAACTTAATAATCCAATGAGTAAAATGGCTAGTAGTAAGAGCGCTACGAATAAGATTGGAAATAATTTTTGTGTAAGATCTACAAATGAACTTTGCTTTTTTAATACAAATATACTTCCCTCTTCTTCCTGAGGAAAATAAAAATCAAACTTTACATATCGATAAAATGTATCGCCTAGTTCCGTTGTACCACGACTATTAATATTTGCTGATTCAAATTTCGGAAGGGCTTCTTTTAAAGATACACTTTCAAATACGTTTGAAGCATATGAAAGTGTTTCTCCTTTTCTTACTACTATTTTCACACCCTCTTTTTCTATTGCTGAGACAAACGACTCATCTAACAATTGAGATTGATGCTGTTTAGCTGCTGACTTCAACTCAAGATAGGCATTCTCTTCTTCTGGTGTAAGCGGCTTTTGAATGTAAGAACTTTTATAGAAATTTTTCACTGCTTCCAAGTCACCTGTTATCGAAAAAACGATTAAAAATCCCGCGACTAATATAAGCGTAATGGAAACGAGGATAACAGCAATATAAGAAAATAAAAACCTTGTTTTAATAGACATATCTTAAATCCTCACTTTACCCCGCATTAACGGGCAGTAAAATCCCGACCTCAAAATTCAGAGAAAGCAAAGAAGTTAAGTGGGGGATCAACTGCCCATAAAAGCCCGATTGGTTCAACTAATAATCAGTGGGGGATGAACAAAACCCCCACTGATTAAAGTTTCACTTTATCAAACCTTATTATTTATAAGCATAAAAATATATGTTCAATTACTCAAGCGATTTTATAGTAATTTTAGCGTCAGTTTATAAAAATTTAATGTTCCTATTTTACAGTTGAAATTAGGAGGTTGAAATTCCATGTTCAAAAAAACATTCAATATGATATGTTGCGTAATTTTTTTACAAGGATGCTCGCAAGAACAAGAAGTAAAAAAGGAGATGACAAACATGGAGACTGCACTACTAGCAGCTACTGAAAAAAATGAAACGAATACTGTTATATCTTTACTAAAACAAGGCGCAAATATAAATGCGACGGATAGTCAAGGACGCACTCCGCTTATGATTGCTACATACAAAAATGATGTAAAAACCGCAAAGGCGCTTATCAAAGCCGGTGCTGACGTAAATATTCAAGATGACATGAAAAATAATCCCTTTCTATACGCCGGTGCGGAAGGTTACTTAGACATTTTAAAACTAACAATTGATGCTGGTGCAGATCCTACGATTACAAATCGTTACGGCGGAACAGCTCTTATCCCAGCTTCAGAACATGGCTATATTGACGTCATAAAAGAACTCCTCACTCGAACAAATATTGATGTAAATCATGTAAATAACCTGGGATGGACAGCTTTAATGGAAGCCATCGTACTAAGTAACGGAAACGAAACACAGCAACAAGTCATTCGCCTTCTTATTGAGCACGGTGCAGATGTAAATATTCCAGACAATGATGGTGTTACCCCGCTAGAGCATGCTCGCGCTCATCACTTTGAGGAGATAGAGAAGATTTTGTTAGAAGGCCGTAAGTAAAAAGCTAATTTTTGCCTTCCTCCCCCACCCTATGCTACATTTAAGCCGTTACATTAATATTAATAGGGTGGGAATAAACATGAACAAACCTAAAATTGGGATGATTGGACTTGGAAGTATTGCGCAAAAGGCCTATCTTCCAACACTTACAAAAGAAACTGATTGGAATTTTGTAGGGGCGTTTACACCTAACGCAGAGAAAAGAAAACAAGTTTGCCAGCAATACCGAATTCAAGACTTTCATTCTATTGAAATGTTAGCTTCGGAATGCGATGCAATCTTCGTTCATAGTTCAACTGCATCGCATTATGAAATCGTTTCTGAACTTCTAAAAAAAGGGATCGACGTTTATGTTGATAAACCGCTAGCAGCTACAGTGGAACAAGCTGAGCAACTAGTCGAGTTAAGCGAGAAGTATAACCGAAAATTAATGGTCGGATTTAATCGCAGATTCGTTCCTATGTATGTCGCTGCCAAAGAACAGGCTAATGATATTTCATGGATTCGAATTGAAAAGCATCGTACAAATAAAGTCGGGCCATATACGTACGACTTCACTATGTTAGATGATTATTTACACATTGTAGATACCGCTCGCTGGTTAGCTAATGATGACCTTAACGCCGTTCACAATATGATGCAAATCAATGAAAAGAATGAACTTCTTTACGGACATCATACATATACAACTCCAAGTGGACTGTTACTTTCTACTGCAATGCATCGCCATGCCGGTACAAATTTAGAACAAATTGAACTTGTAACGCCAGGGAAAATCATTCGCGTAAAAAATATGAATACATTTGAAATTGAACAGGAAAACTCAGTTTCACAAAGTGGTTCCCCATCATGGGATACGACGTTAAAACAACGTGGTTTTGAAGATGCTGTTCATCATTTTATTAAGTGTGTACAAGGCGATACAAAGCCTGTTGTAGATGGATTAGAAGGATTAAAAACGCAACAAATGCTACAATCTTTACTAGATGATGTAAACAAAAATTAAAACGGATACATTTTTCAGAATTTACTTTCATTCCCATTCCCTCTTTATTTCTCTCGTAAATTTCTATAGAATATGTTGATAGGAATTATAAATTTCATAATGAATCGTGGAAAGGATGGGATTAACACATGTGGAACGAGTTTAAAAAATTCGCTTTCAAAGGGAATGTCGTTGATTTAGCTGTCGGGGTTGTAATCGGTGCTGCATTCGGTAAAATCGTTAGTTCTTTAGTAAAAGATATCATCACACCATTACTTGGTATGGTATTAGGTGGCGTTGACTTTACAAGTTTACACTTTGGATACGGTAAATCTGCTGTTATGTATGGTAACTTCATCCAAACAATTTTTGACTTCTTAATTATCGCAGCTTCTATCTTTATGTTTGTTAAAGTTTTCAACAAACTAACATCTAAAAAAGAAGAAGAAAAAGAGGAAGAAATTCCAGAACCAACAAAAGAAGAAGAACTTCTTGGCGAAATTCGCGACTTACTAAAACAGCAAAACTCTTCTAAAGATAGAGCATAATTGAACGGATAAAAAGGCATGTCCCCTCGGGACATGCCTTTTCTATATGCTATAACGTTTCCGAATTCATATGAATAAATAAAATAATACCAGCAACCATAAGTACCATAATGCTACCTGCAAATAGTGTAATACCAATAAACATTAAACTTGTGCTCATATCTACTGATACACTTTCAATAAAAATAGAAATTACATACGTGATAAGGGCAATTCCTGCAAGAATACTTCCTGGAACAAATCGCTTTAAACCATTTTGTTTTAACGTCATATATGCAAAAATAGCAGTCATACAAAGCGTAATTATCCAAAGAACGATCATCTCTTTTCCCCCCTCACAAGCCTTTTCTTTCTATTATACATGACATTGCCCTATAATAGTTAAATTTGCACTTATGTGACATATAACAAGGAATAGCCCCATCTATAGCGAAGGCATTATAACATACACTTATACAATAAGGAGGCTTTCATTTGGAATATACTACTACATATAAATTAGAGCTATCCGAACGATTCGATTATGTTACGATTGACTTAGACAAACAGTTTTTTTACATCGAAGTTGTAAATTTACAAAGTAATATAACTGTACTAAAAATATCAATTAACTTACAAAAAGACGAAACGATGGTAGAGGGAAATATAATTCATTATGATACTTTTCACGTAGATGCATTATTACAAGGATTGAAATATGTTGCTCGAACATGTATTAATCACAATTTAAAAAACCAAAAGGAACTGTTTGCATTTTTAGAAGAAAATTAGCTCCAACAAAAAAATGGTTATTTTTTCTTTTTATTGATATAATTGTTATATAGAAATATTCTTTATAAGGGAGTGTTCATAATGATTTGGATTTCACTAATCGTATTAGCTTATTTTATCATTCTCGTCCCAATACAGTACAACTACATTAAAATGCTCAAAGAAAAACAGAAAAAAATGAGTGTCTCACAAAACGAACTATATGACAACATGTCTTATGAAGAATCCCAAGTACATTACCATTATCAAAGTAACGTATTTACAATACCTGCTTCGCTTGTCGCAAGTATTATTTATAAAGTGAAACATGCAGCATAATCTGTACGCTGTAAAATTATTATTTGAGTCTGTTCATTCTGGTGAGACTGATTCTACGAAAATTGATGAGTATTATGAAGAGAATCACGATACACTTTTTGAAGAAAGTATTATTCTTGTTAAAGCAAACAGTTTGGAAAAAGCTCATGCACTAGGCGAACAAATCGCTATACAGTCTGAGCATACGTACGATAATAAGTACGGCCAGCAAATAACATGGACGTTTCGAAAACTATTGCATGTGTTTGAATTAGACGATACCCCATTTGAAACCGGAAAAGAATTGTATGCAAGATTTTTACACGTTAAGAAAGACGAAATGGTAAATGCAGTCGTACAAAAATACTATCCTGAATACGAATAAAAGCTCACAGCAATCGCTGTGAGCTTTTTTATACTTACTTCGTTGAATCTCTAAATTGGATACGGTGAGGTAAGATAACAGTGTGATCTTCCACTTTTTCTTTGTTCATATACTTTGTTAATAGACGCATTGCTACTGCACCGATATCATACATCGGTTGAACAACTGTTGAAAGCTGCGGACGAACCATTAATGCAAGGCGTGTATTATCGAAACCAAGTACTTCTACGTCAGTTGGTACGTTTAATCCAGCGTCTTGTGCTGCATGGATTACACCTAGTGCCATTTCATCAGAAGATACGAAGATTGCTGTTGGCTTTTCATCATTGCTCCAAAGCTTTTCGAATGCTTCGATACCTGAGTCATATGTGTAATCTCCATCGATTACAAGATTTTCATCATATGAAATACCTGCTTCTTCTAAAGCTTTTTTATAACCTTGTAACTTCTTCGCGCTTCCCGCTTTATCAATGAAAGGACCAGAGACGAAACCGATACGTTTATGTCCTTGCTCGATAAAGTGCTTCATTGCATCATAAGCTGCTTGTGTATAATCAATATTTACTGATGGCGTTTCATTTTGCTCATCAAATGATGCTGCTAATACAATTGGTACTGGAGATTTTTTAAATTCTTCAATGTGAATATCTGTAATATCTTCACCCATGAAAACAATTCCGTCCACTTGTTTTCCAAGCATCGTATTTAATAAATGGAACTCTTTCTCTTTGTTTTGGTCAGAGTTACTTAAAATGATGTTATATTTGTACATTGTTGCGATATCTTCAATTCCACGAGCTAGTTCTGCATAAAACGTATTTGAGATATCAGGAATAATAACACCTACTGTAGTTGTCTTCTTACTTGCTAGTCCACGTGCTACCGCATTTGGGCGGTATCCTAAACGATCAATTGCTTCTAATACTTTCTTTCTTGTTGTAGGCTTTACATTTGGGTTACCGTTCACAACGCGTGATACGGTAGCCATTGAAACGTTCGCTTCACGCGCTACATCATATATTGTTACGTTCATCTCATCGCACACTCCTTCTATTTTTGTTATCTATTTTTATGTATCGGTTACTTGAATGAAAAAAAGACATCAACTCTATTTGCAGATGCCACCAATCGTCCCGAGTTCTTCCTTTTACTAATGATACGATAAAAACGCAGGCTCATACAATATTTTCCCGCAAAAGTTTCGAAAAAATTCGCTTCTTTTCTCGTATTTTCGTATTTTTTATGAAAAAAGGGCATTTTTTGTAAAAAAATAGATGTTTCCTTAGTAGAAATCTTATTTTAAGCAGTACGATAGTAAATGAAATTTATATCGGCGATTTTTCGAATATATCGACTGTAACTCGAAATATATCAGCGATTTTCCAAATATATCGACCGCAACTCTAATTATATCAGCGATTTTTTAAATATATCAACTTACCAACAAAAATCGACAATGACAGTCGCTATACAATAGGAGAAAGCTGTTCCAAAATGCCTTTTTGGAACAGCTCATTAAAAGTTTTTATAATTTACTTCCAAATGATTTTAATTCATTCATAAAATCATTGAACTGCGGTATATTCATTTGTTGCGCTGCATCAGATAAAGCTACAGCTGGATCTGGATGTACTTCAGCCGGTTCTGGTGCAAAGAAAGGATACGTTCCCAAGAAATAATGAGGATTCCTATTGGAATCATTCTTTACGCTGTTAATCCAAATAATTGATGAATAAATTCTTTTTGATTTTGAACAGACTGATCCCGTAAATCAACCTGTTCTTTTTTTATCATATGCATGGCTTCTACTCCTGCAAGTATACATGTAGCGGTGCCAAAAGATTTAAACCCTAACATAGAGCGTACACGTTTTTTAATGAATCGATGGTCTTGCTCCACTACGTTATTTAGATATTTTATCTGCCGAATTTGAGTGCCTAACGGCACTTTTTTCTCGCTCTTTAATTTAGTGATGGCAACTGGATAAGCAGGATTTTTATCAATTGTGATTGTACGAGGTTTTGAGACATGAAAAGACTGCAAAGCCTTTTTAAAGAATCGCTTTGCAGCCTTATGATTTCTAGTTTTACTGAGATAGAAGTCAATCGTATTTCCTTCAGAATCAACCGCACGGTATAAATACATCCATTGCCCTTTTACTTTTATATACGTTTCATCCACTCGCCATGAATCATTTGTTTGTTTAAGATGACGTCGGATCCGTTGATCCAGTTCCGGTCCGTATTGATGGACCCAGCGCATAATCGTTGTATGAGCTAAAGATAATCCTCTTTCTTCCATCATTTCCACCAAATCTCGAAAACTTAGATTGTACCGTAGGTACCAACGTACAGTTAATAAAATTATATCTGGTTGGTAATGCTTCCATTTAAACAAATTGTCCTTTTTCATACTGATCACATCCCTTTTGTAGAGTAATCGTATCAGTATGTCCAAAATTAGAAGATTACTTGCAATTAACCTAATTTTTTGCACCAGAACCAAACGCACCACCACGCATTAATTTCAGACCTTGCCCTTTCATTGCTTCAGCAACTTGACGTACTTGTTCATAACTTTCCACTGCACACGGTCCCATAATAAAATGCTGATTTCCGTCACCAATTTTTTCACCATTAATTTCAACAATCGTATCTTCTATTTTTTTCTTACGAGAAACAAGTAATGCTTTACGATGATCGTCTTCTTGTAATTCTAAACCAGCTTGAAAAATTTGTTTGAAAATATGTTGTAAAGTCGAAGTTTCAAATGGACCATTATTATTCTCTGCAATTAAATCCAGCATATTTCTTTCACGTACAGGATCAAAACGTTTCACACCTTGTACTTCTTTTAAATTACCAACTTCTTGTACGAGACGACCTCTTTCGTTTAGTAACTCTAATATTTGTAAATTAAGTTGATCAATTTCAGAACGTAAACGACCTAATTGTTGTGATGCCATAAGAAAGCCACCTCTTTCAAATTCCTATATGTTACTTTTTTAAGATAATTTATTATAGCTGATACATATACGATTGTCACACGATATACAGCAAGGAATTACTATCAAAAAACATTATATATTTTCATTTAAAATAAAAAAAAGACAGTTTACATACTGTCTTTTTTTACAAGAAGGAAACAAACGGTTTATCACTGTTTTTCTCTTTTATAATAACGGCCTCAATTTTACTCTCGGACTTGATCTGTAATTGTACTTTCGCATCTTTAGGCAATTTGTCTAACATGCCTTGAGCAGCCAATTGGGTAAGAGCCATTAATTCTGTTTTACCGTTATATTTAATAACAATATTCATATTTAATGTATCCATTTGATCTTTCTTATAAGAAACTTTAGCGTTGACTGGAATAAAATCTCCATTAGAAAAACCTTTTATTTCCTTAGCAAAGTTATTTATTTTTGTATTATCTTCTCCATGTGCTTGTGTAAATTCATCAGAAGGATATGAATACGACTTTTCATCGATCGTACTCCAATTTCCAAGGTTCGTATCATTCTTTTGAACAGTAGCACTAGCAATATACGTACCATTTTTTAAAGAACTTGTACTTTCTTGCTTAAAGATAGCAAACGTAATTGGAGATTTGTTATATTTATCATTTTTGTTAATAGCTTCAATAAGTTGTTTAGCAACTTCAGTCCCTTTAGACATAGCCTCTTCATTCGATACACTTGAAGACATAGCTAAGCCAATCATAACACCAGATAAACTTAATTCATTTGAATTCTGTTTTCCGAAATAATCTTGTTCTATAATATTTGTCAAAACTGGCGCTTCTACTTTCGCAACTAGTTCATCAATTTGTTTCTCTGGAATATACTGGTTTAATTGCAGTACGTGACTCTCTGTATCAAATTGCTGCGTTGCAATATTTATTAAACCATTTTCATACTCTGCTAAATCTAATTTAGAATTTGTTTTTATATTAGCTGTATTAATAACCTTTTGTTCTTTTAAAGGAATAACAGTTCTATAATAATCTTTAGAAACAGCAGTTCTCGGAATCATACTTTTTTCTTTTGTATCTTTTTGTATAACTTCATCCTTCTTACTAATCGTATTACTATTGTTACTACAAGCTCCCAGTAATAAACTTACGACTGCGAAGGATAATGCCATTTTCTTCATTACTTAAAACCTACTTTCAACAATCTAGTTATTTAGTTTGAACTATTAATAGTGTACCACTAAATATATTTCAACAAAAACAAAAAAAAAGAAGCAAGCACCTTTAGCTTGCTTCTTTTTACTTTATATTCTCTTCTAAAGCATCTTTTTTAATATTCCAATGAGATGTATTCCATACTACCATCCCATCTTTTATGTATAACACTTGCGGTGATTCATGTCTAATACTGTATTGTTCTGCAACACGATTTGACACATCTCTCGCATCTTGTACGTATAAGTAATACGCTGGCACTTCTCTTTCTTCGCTGCAATACGCTTGAAATTCTGTGTATGCACCGTGACTAATTGGGCATGTCGTACTGTGTTTAAAAAGAACATACGGCTCGTTCTTTTCTACTAAGACTTCAAGCTCTTCAATTGTTTCAAGTTTTGTCATATTCATCACGATTCACCTCTCATACGAAATCTAGAGCGTTTCTCTTTCTTTTCAGCTTTTTTCTCAATTCTTTCTAATTTACGCTCTTCTTTTTCAACCTTCTTCTCTTGTCTCGACGCACGGTAATGATTGTATACTTCAATCGCCGCACTGCTCCACTGTACAACTTGCGCTACTTTATCAGCGTTATTTTCAATTTCGTCCGTTACAGAGTCTGATACATTACGAAGCTTCGTATTTAAAGATTGGATTGTCGTTCCAATCCCATCTACACCCGCTACCACTTTATTTAATGACTGTGACTTCTGTTGAATATCATCAGCTAACGCATTCGTTTTATGTAATAATTGCTCTGTCTCTACGCTAATTCCTTGCATTTGTTTTTCTAAACCTTCTAACGTGCTTGCAACGTTTTCTAACGTCTTCTGAACCGATAACAACGTTCTACATACATACACTACTAATACTGCGAAAGCAACCGCGATAATAGCCGCACTTACATATAAAAGAACTTGCATTTCATCACTTCCTTTATCTTTTTCATACTTTCCCCTATTATACAATCATTTTCCGTTTCATTCTAATCCCTATCTCATCATTAGAATTTTCATACTTATTCGTTAACTGTAACATAAATCATTCAACAAATTCCACTAAGTAGGTTACAATAGGAGAGGATACATAATTAGTAGGGAGGCTTTACATATGAAAGATCCACGTATTGAAAAGTTAGCATACAATTTAATTAACTACTCTATCCGCTTACAAAAAGGTGAAAAAGTATTAATTGAAAACTTTGGCTTACAAAAAGAACTTGTAACTGCACTTGTAAAAGAAGCATATGCAGCTGGTGGTTTCCCATTCGTCTCTTTAAAAGATCATCAAGTAGATCGCTCTTTATTAATGGGTGCTACTGAAGAACATTTCGAACAAATCGCTGCATATGAAGCAAGCGTAATGAAAGACATGGACGCTTATATCGGCCTTCGCTCTGGCGATAATATTAATGAACAAGCTGACGTTCCAAGTGAGCGTATGAAAGTTCATGGCCAAACAGTTGGTAAAAAAGTTCATAGAGACATTCGCGTTCCAAAAACACGCTGGGTTGTTCTTCGCTACCCAAATGCTTCTATGGCACAGCTTGCTAAAATGAGTACAGAAGCTTTCGAAGACTTCTACTTTGAAGTATGTAACTTAGACTACGGTAAAATGGATAAGGCGATGGACAGCCTTGTTACATTAATGAATAAAACAGATAAAGTTCGTTTAACTGGTCCTGGAACTGACTTAACATTCTCTATTAAAGACATTCCAGCAATTAAATGCTCCGGTCATTTAAACATTCCAGACGGTGAAGTATACTCTGCACCAGTTCGTGATTCTGTTAACGGTACAGTTTCTTACAACACACCATCTCCTTACAACGGTTATACATTTGAAAATGTACAACTTAAGTTCGAGAACGGCCAAATCGTTGAAGCAACTGCAAACGATTCAGAACGCATTAACAAAATCTTCGATACAGACGAAGGCGCACGCTACGTTGGTGAGTTCGCAATCGGCGTAAACCCATACATCTTACATCCAATGGGAGACATCCTATTCGATGAAAAAATCGATGGCAGCTTCCACTTCACTCCTGGACAAGCTTACGACGATGCATGGAACGGTAACAACTCGAACATTCACTGGGATTTAGTATGTATCCAACGCCCTGAATACGGCGGCGGCGAAATTTACTTCGACGACGTACTCATCCGTAAAGACGGACGCTTCGTTGTAGCTGAATTAGAAGCTTTAAATCCAGAGAACTTAAAATAATAAAAAAAACGCTCGGGATGTTTCCGAGCGTTTTTTTTATTAATACTTTAATAACTCTTTCGCCACATCTTCTGGCACTTTAAAACTCATTTTCTTATTTTTCATTTCAACTTCGACATAAGGGACATCTTTATATACTGTCATCGTACCAATTTCATGTAACTCTTTTTTATCTTTACTCGAATCCAATAATTTCGGTGTATCCTCTTGATACATTGTAAATGTTTTCCCTTGCGGAGTATCTAAAGGAGCCGATTGCATTTTCCACTTATCCATTTTCATGACTTCAAACAGCTTTTCAATTTTTTTCTTATCGGTAATTACTTTTTTCTCACTTGAATCAGTAAGTGATTCAATTTCAACTTTTTGTGCCTTTTCTAAGTTCATATCAGCCTTTTCCTTCTTCGCACTACACCCTATTAAAAGAAAGGATGCAGTTAACAGAAGTAAAAATAACATAAGGGCTTTTTTCATTTCTAATCCCCCTAACTACATAGTGCTACTTTTCTCACTTTTTGTTTGCTGAAAATGAAAATAATATAAAAGCGCCACTGCAATAGTACTTATTAATATTGGTATATATAAGGGCAAATCCCATTTCATATATACTCTAGTGCAAATAGCAAGCACCAGTAATATTTCTAAGCAAAACAAAGGTTTTACATATTTCATTTCTTACCCACCATTTCTATTTTCACATGTGGATTTTCTTTTTCGATAAGCGCCAAAAATTCATTCATATCTTGCGGCATCGCAACCATATGTACTTTATATGCATTCGTCGTAATTTCAAGAGACTTTCCGACCTGACGTATAATTCTCACATCTTTTAATACAATATCATCATTTAAAATACCGTACTTTAATACGCCATTTTCTACTTTATGTTTTTTAATAAATACTTCCCAAACGAGTGGTACATTTACAATGAAGCATAAACCCATCCCAATCAACGCTGACATCCAATGCGCTTTATTAGTGAAAAGCATGACAATTGGATATATAAACATAAAAACTAACGTAAGGCAAACGAAAATGACTACTGACTTACTTCTTTGAATTGGAAAGTTCATACCTACACCCCCCTAATCCAAATTATACCACTATTTCCATTTTAGTTCATAGAAAAAGGCCATTTCTAAATGACCTTTTACACAATGTACCTATAAAATTTCTTATCTACCTGTAGCACCGGAAAGTTTTTCGGCAACTCGTCTATACTCACACTTTGAAAACCATTCTTTTCATAAAAGCGATGCGCCGCTAAAAATTTCACTGTCGTTCCTAAGTAAATATCTTTCAGCTTTTTATTCTCAGCCCATGAAATTGCTGTTTGGAGCAACTTATGTGATGCACCCCACTCTTTTCCGCGAAATTCTTTTTTTACGAACATTTTTCTTAACGCTACTTGATGATTCCCAATATCTAATAAAGCTACTGTTCCAACTACTTTACCATCATAATTTGCTACCCAAAAGTTTCCATGATTCCTTTGATAAAATGTTTCTATTTCAAGCAGGTCTGGCTGCTCTTCTTTCGCAATGGGGACATTGTACTCTTTTTGCTGAATATGAACGATAAGATTTACTACTTCGTCTTGAAATTTACTTTCATACGGAACAATATGAATCTTCTCGTTCATCGAATCTCTTTCCATTCTGAAGCTAGTAAACTATATACAGCGATATCATGAAAATGATCATATAGCCATTCTTCATCTCGTAAAATACCATCTAACTTAAATCCTAAACGTTCTGGAATTGCGCGGCTTTTCGCATTTCCAACACCGCACCGAATTTCAATTTTATTCAGCTTTAAATTTTCAAATGCATAGTGAAGTACAGCCTTTACGCTACGCGTCATAATACCTTTCCCGCCAGCATCTTCTGCAAGATAATACCCAAGACTCGTCGCTTTCTTCCCCCAGCTCACTGGATGAATGCCTACCATCCCAACGAGCTTTCCTTTGTAACGTATACCACTTTCAAAACCGTCTCCCTCTGCAAACTTCTTTAACCACATCGGAAAAATTTCATCATAAGCATCAGCAGATTTTGTCCCACCTACCCAAGGGAGCCATTTCCGTAAATGATTACGGTTTTGATCTAATAATTGATATAATTCCTCTTTATGATGTTTTTCGTAACTACTCAGCTTCTTCAAATAAAAAAACAGGCCAAATACATGTTTCCGATTCGAAAACATGAAAAGAAAATACTCCAATCAGAGAAAGAATCTATGCCAAATAGAGAAATTCTCTTATGAAGTCGTGTTATTCCAAGGAACCGTTCTAGTTTCTATGACTTGGTTTATCGCTTGTAAGACCGATTGTTTTTGTTTTTTCATGGTACTCATAAAGCTTCGTATCTGACAAAAAGATTCTGCGCCTTTCTTACTTCGGAAAGTCCCAGACACTTTCTGTTTTACTTTCGTCATCCGAATATCCCGTTCTGCTTGATTGTTATCAAATGGAATGGCTGGATGTTCTAAAAACCCTAGAATTCTGTCAGAATACTTGACGAAGCGATTCCATAAATTTTGAGAAGGCGTCTGCTTTCCTTTCTTCTTTTGTTTCGTGGAAAGAATCTGTTGTTCTTTCAATATGGATTGATACATAATAAACAGATTCTTTTGCGTCGCTTTTGGCATGGTACCTTCGGATTGCTTTTTCATCGTCAACGCTTGCGTTAGAAATTTCTGCATCTGTTGTGCCCATTGTTCTCCAGTACTATCTATAATTCCTTGTAAATCTCGTAAGAGATGGGCATTACATAAAACGTGACGACAATCTGTATACGCATCATACGATTTCCAACCATCATGCATCGCAATTCCAGAAAAAGATGGCAAGATTTCTCCAGCATCCATTGCTTCTTTTCCACGTTTTTGATGAATATGTTGCAATGTCACCTCCGGTGTACTGGCAGTATGTAACCATTGTGTTTTGTTTTCTACACGCATACCAGTTTCATCAAAATGGACAACAGGAGACTGCAGAATCTTTTCCTTTACTTCTTTTATGAATGGCTGCAATTGAGAAGCGAAAGCCTGTGTATGATTTACCAGGGTTCCTTCGCTTATAGAATGTCCAAAACAATCCTGAAAGAATTCTTTTGTTCGCTTCAAAGAAATGCATTGATAATGCGTTAAATAGGGAATCAGTCTTTTTATATTTGGACCATATTGAACAGGACGAGATACTGTCGAAGGAAATTGGGCTTCTTGGATAGAATGGCAATGTGGGCATTCTTTCTGTTCTACTTTATGTTCTGTCACTTCGATCTGAATAGGTGGTAAGTCATACACTTGGCGAATGCGATACCCTTTTACAGGCTCGTGGTTCAAGGAAGTATGACAACAAGTACAATATGTAGGAGAATGTGTAATCGTATGATCTGGAGTCGCTGTCAAACCAAGAGTATGTCCCTTGTGGCCCAACTGGCCACCCGTTTGACGATGAGACGGTTTGCGCAAACTTTTTGTAACGGGCTTACCCAAACCATCTGTAGAAGGTGGCTTATGACTATTTTTGGAGTTTTTTTTTGAAGCATTTTCTAGTTCTTGTATACGTTTTTCTAACTTAGAAAATGTTTCTTCAAATAAAGAAATAACAGCTTCAGGTCCTTTTTTATATGTATCTAAAATAATTTTTCGATCGACCATAAGATTCACCTCCCCTGTTTGATATACTCAGTATTTACAAATGGGAGGCATATGAAACTAGTAAAATTTAAAAAAGACACCGAAAGGTGGCTGAGTAGTTACTGTTTTTCTAGTAATTGTAGTTCGATTTCGTCATCTACTCGGAGTGTGAACATGTTTTTTAGTCCCCTTTTTAGTTTTCTTATTATTCTAACATTTATATTTCAAAACGCGTACCAATATATCAACGATTTTTGAAACATATCGAACACAACTCCATATATATCGACGTTTCAACATTAATGCACAACCACGACAACATAAAAAAGACGCACAGCCAAGCTATGCGTCTTTTCTATTATTTCTCTGCAACTTGAACTTCTTTTACGTAAGCCGCTTCGAATTTTTGGATGTCACCTGCGCCCATGAAAATTAGAACGCCGTTTTTATGTTTCTTTAATACATCCGTTGTTGTATCTGTAATTAATTCTGCACCGTCAATACGCTTTTGCAGATCTTCGATTGTTAATTCACCTTTGTTTTCACGTGCTGATCCGAAAATATCACATAAGTATACTTGGTCAGCTTTGCTTAGGCTTTCTGCGAACTCATCTAAGAACTTTTCTGTACGTGAGAATGTATGTGGCTGGAATACAGCGACAATTTCACGCTCTGGATGTTTTTGACGAGCAGCTTCAATCGTTGCATTAATCTCTGTCGGATGGTGTGCGTAGTCATCGATGATTACTTGCTCTCCCATCGGCTTTTCATTAAAGCGACGTTTTACGCCTTCAAAAGTTGTTAATTGATGTTTTACTGCTTCTACATCAACATTTTCATAATGACAAAGCGCGATTACTGCTAACGCATTTAATACGCTGTGATTGCCGTATCCTGTAATTTTGAACGTATCATAGTACGTGTTACGAACGAATACATCAAATATCGTACCATCTGTTCTCTTTTGAATGTTGCGTGCTTGGAAATCATTATCTTCTCCAAATCCATAGAAAATAACAGGTACTTTCGCTTGAATTTTTTGAAGTTCTTCATCATCTCCACATGCAATAATGCCTTTTTTCACTTGCAATGCCATCTCTTGGAATGCACTGAATACATCATTGATGTCTGCAAAATAATCTGGATGATCAAAATCAATATTCGTCATAATTGCATAGTCTGGATTATAAGACAAGAAATGACGACGATACTCACAAGCTTCAAATACAAAATACTTACTATTTTCTACCCCATGCCCTGTTCCATCTCCAATAAGGTAAGATGTTGGGTGTGCACCTTGCATTACATGGGCTAACAAACCTGTTGTTGATGTTTTTCCGTGTGCACCAGTTACAGCAACACTTGTGTATTGGCTCATCAGGTCACCTAAGAAATGATGGTAACGATGGACTGGGATGTTTAATTCTTTTGCTGCTACGATTTCTTCATGCGTATCAGGAAATGCATTTCCTGCAATAATCACTTGTCCTTCTTCTACATTATTCTTATCAAAAGGAAGGATCGAGATACTACGCTTTTCCAACGCTGTTTGTGTAAAGAAACGCTTTTCATAATCAGACCCTTGAACAGTATGCTTCATATCATGAAGAATTTGCGCTAATGAACTCATTCCTGTTCCTTTAATTCCTACAAAATGGTAAACTGTCATCTTAAAGAACCTCCAACATTTCGAACTAATACAACGGCCTATCTATAAGACAGTATATGAATCTTTTCTTATTTTGGTAATCATCATACATTTTTGATGTAGTGAAGTTATTCTTTCCCTTCACTTATCAGGATAAACTCGTACGTACTTCTTTATATGTCCATAATAAGTCCATTATAGCAAAAAAGAAGCCGCTATACTATGATAACAGAAAAACTGATAGGGTCAATCACCTATCAGTTTTTCTCTCTTTTACATCTCTTCTCTTTTTTCTAATTGAACACGCTCTAAACGTGGGTTTGGACGATATTTACGACCAGCTTTTGCTTCTGGTTTCCCATTTAGTTCTACATTATCACCAGTAAAGCCAATATTCATTTTTAATAAGCTACTTCCTACCCCGTATATGTCAACAGGTACGTTTTGAGCTTCAAATTCACGAATACGCTTCTCATCAAATCCACCAGTTACAACGATGTCTACATGCTGGAATCCTTCTTCATCAAGTGCTTTACGAAGTGCGAATACAAGCGATGGGTTTACACCACGTGGATCGAATGTTCCAAGTACTTCTGGATGGCGAATAAAGTATTGATCAATCATCGTGCGGGACGTATCTACACGTACACCTTTTAATGTTGATCCAAATTCACGCGCTACGCGAAGTGCATCTGTAATGACATCATTGTTGTAATCAATTAATACAACTAATTCATCTTCTGGGAATTTCTTATGATATGCTTTTGCCGCTTCCACAACATCACCATTAAACATTTGAATTAATGCGTGAGGCATCGTCCCCATACCACTTTTGCCCCACCATTCATTCATCGCATGCGTCGCTTGTGCGCTCATACCTCCGATGTATGCTGCATAACCGTCACCAGCTTGTTGTGTATAATGATCATCACGATCTCCCATGAAAATAACTGGTTTTTCTTTATCTACGCTACGCGCAGCTTGGACAACGTTATATACGTTTGTCGCAACCGATGTACGACGAGCTAAAATCCCATCAATGACACCTTCTAAAAATCCGAAATTTTCATAAGGACCATGAATTGTTAACACTGTTTCAAATGGACTAATTTTATCGCCATCTTTTAAAGAGTTAATTTCAAGTTCCTCAGGATTTTTAGCGAATGTTTGTAGCAATGCAATTACTTCATCCGTTCCGCAAAGAACTGCATTTTCCTTTTGGAAAAATTGCATCGTTACAACACTTTTCGGGCGAAATTCTTCGATGATTTCTCTAGTCTTTAAAAAGTAAACGGCAGAGAACCAACCTTCTCCAACACGTTCGTCAAATTTAAATGTTTTATTTGTTAGTCTATTTATTTCACCTTTTAATTTTAATTCAATTTCTTTCATGTCGCTTTACTCCCTACTTTACTATCCAACATTTTCTCTTAGTATACAGCAAAACCGTTTACTATACATTTGTTTCCTGCATAGCGGCAAATTCATCCTCAGAAATAAGGACATCTCTCGGTTTCGTTCCTCTACCTTCAGAAATAATTCCTTGCGATTCCATCTCTTCAATGAGACGTGCCGCGCGATTATAACCGATGCGGAATTTTCGCTGTACAGAAGATGTGGACGCTCCCCCTTGTTCTACAACAAATTGACATGCATCAAGGAACAATTCGTCTTCCGACTCAGCTTGTTCTGTTTTCGCTAATAAATCCTCTTGCTTAAATAAGTAATTCGGCTTCATTTGCTTTTTCACATGATCAACTGTTTTTTCAATCTCATCATCCGATACGTATACACCTTGTACACGAACTGGTTTAGATGTACCGTTCCCTAAGAATAACATATCACCACGGCCAAGTAATTTCTCCGCGCCCCCAATATCAATAATCGTACGCGAATCAACTTGAGATGATACAGTAAACGCAATACGCGTTGGAATGTTTGACTTAATTAAACCTGTAATAACATCTACAGATGGACGCTGCGTCGCTACTAATAAATGAATACCACAAGCACGTGCTTTTTGCGCAATACGACAAATCGCTTCCTCAACATCACCAGGTGCTACCATCATTAAATCGGCTAACTCGTCAATGACAATAACGATATAAGGTAATGTCTCTCCTGGAATTTCTCGCTCACTTACAATCGTATTGTAGCGAGTTAAATCACGAGCACCTGCGTGTGCAAACAATTCATAACGGCGTTCCATTTCCTCAACTGCCCATTTTAATGCAGCTGTCGCTGCTTTTACATCCGTAATAACAGGTGCTACAAGATGCGGAACAGAATTGTATGGTGCAAGCTCAACCATCTTCGGATCAATTAACATTAACTTCACTTCATGTGGTTTCGCTTTATATAAAATACTCGTTAAAATCGCGTTAATACACACACTTTTACCTGAACCCGTTGCACCCGCAATAAGTCCGTGCGGCATTTTTCGAATATCCGTTACAATTGGGTCCCCTGAAATATCAAGTCCAAGCGCAACAGTAAGCGGTGATTCACTCTTTGTGAATACAGGACTTCTTAAAATTTCGCGAAGAAATACTGGCTTGCTTTCTTTATTTGGAACTTCAATTCCAATTGCACTCTTCCCTGGAATCGGCGCTTCAATACGAATATCTTTCGCAGCTAAACTTAACTTAATATCATCACTTAAGTTTGTAATTTTATTTACTTTCACACCTGGGTCTGGCTGTACTTCAAAACGAGTTACCGCTGGCCCTTGCGATACATTAATAACATGTGCGCCAACGTGAAAATTATTAAACGTTGTATCTAATAATTCTTTCTGCTCCTCTAACCATTCTGTATTATCTAACGCTGATTGCTGTGGAATCGACAACAGCGCTAATGGTGGAACAGTATATGTCGGTGGTGTATGCAATACATTTCGCATATCGTTCTCTCTTTGATTTACAACATATGCTTTCTCTTGTACTTCCGTACTTGAAATTGGCTTTTGTACTTGCTCTTCCACTACTTGCTGCATTGGTTGCTCTTCCACTTGTGGTTCTACTACCACCTGCTGCACTGGGCGCTCTTCCACTTGTGGTTCTACTACCACCTGCTGCACTGGGCGCTCTTCCACTTGTGGTTCTACTACCACCTGCTGCACTGGACGTTCTTCCACTTGTGGTTCTACTACCACCTGCTGCATTGGGTTTTCTTCCACTTGTGGTTCTGCTACTACTTGCTGCACTGGGCGTTCTTCCACTTGTGGTTCTGCTACTACTTGCTGCACTGGGCGTTCTTCCACTTGTGGTTCTGCTACTACTTGCTGCACTGGGCGTTCTTCCACTTGTGGTTCTGCTGCCTCTTGTTGTACTGGCTTATTCTCTACTCGTACATTAGCAGAAGGCTGCATTGCATTTGCTCTAGCTGCATGTCTTTCCATTAATCGTGTTCTATCTTGTTTCAACATAACAACATTAAATGGTACATGGCGTTTTTTCTCACGTTTTGGTTCTTCTTTTTGTACAACTGGTTGCTCTTCTGCGATTGGTGTTTCTTCTACAACTCGTTGCTCTTCTACGACTGGCGCTTCTTCTACAACTCGTTGCTCTTCTGCGACCTGTGCTTCTTCTACAACTCGTCTATTTTCCTCTGTTTCTGCAATTAAAACATTCGCAAAGCTTTGAACATCTTTCTTCGTTTGTTCATCAGCCTCAGCAACATGTATGAATTCACTCTTTTGTTCAATTGCTTCATCTTCTTGCTGAATTTCCTCAAGTGCTACAAATGTCTCTACTACAGGCGCTTTTGTTTCTGCAATCACTTCTGTTTCTTCTGCTTCCGCAATTACTTCCACTTCTTCTGACTCTTCTGTTTCTGCAATCACTTCTACTTCTTCTGCTTCCGCAATTACTTCCACTTCTTCTAACTCTTCTGCTTTCGCAATTACTTCAGCTTCTTCTGACTCTTCTGCTTCCGCAATTACTTCCACTTCTTCTGACTCTTCTGTTTCTGCAATTACTTCAGCTTCTTCTGACTCTTCTGCTTCCGCAATTACTTCCACTTCTTCTGACTCTTCCGTTTCTGCAATTACTTCCACTTCTTCTGACTCTTCTGTTTCTGTAATTACTTCCACTTCTTCTAGCTCTTCTGTTTCCGCAATTACTTCTACTTCTTCTAGCTCTTCTGTTTCTGTAATTACTTCTACTTCTTCTGACTCTTCCGCTTCTGCAATTACTTCCACTTCTTCTGACTCTTCTGCTTCCGCAATTACTTCAGCTTCTTCTAGCTCTTCTGTTTCTGTAATTACTTCTACTTCTTCTGACTCTTCCGCTTCTGCAATTACTTCCACTTCTTCTGACTCTTCTGCTTCCGCAATTACTTCAGCTTCTTCTGACTCTTCTGTTTCTGTAATTACTTCCACTTCTTCAGGTGCCTCTATTTCCATAACTACTTCTTCAAACTCTTCCGTTTCTGCAATTACTTCTACTTTTGACACTTCTTCTGGTATTTCCACAATGATTGTTTCTTCAAGTTTTTCTTCTGCTTTGACAATCACTGATTCTTCTGGAGCTTGCTTTTCTACTTCAATAGTAGGTTGTTTTATTTCTGTATTACGTTTAATTTCTTCTGATAATATTGTATCCTCGTGCTCTACTTTAGAAGCTACTAATTCTTCTTGTAGATTGTTTTCGTTTAACACCACTACATCTTTTTCTAGCTTAGCACTTTCCATCTGCTCAGCTACTGTTTTATGAAGTAATTCATCCGCTGAAACTTCCTGCGGTGTACTCATTTCTTGAATCACTTCTTTTTCTTCTACTAAAGGCACTTGGCGTTCAATTTCATAACCGTTTTTCTCTAGCCATTGATCAACTACTGACTTTTCTTCCTTTTTATTCTCTTCAGATTGTTGCTCTCCTTGCTGGTTAGCAGCTCTATGACTAGAAGAAGTTGGTACTTGTCCTTCTGAGAAATCAGATAATTTATATCCTTTTTTCTCTAACCATGCATCAACGACTGATTTACCCTCTACAGATATTTCAAGATCTTCTCTTTCTTTTACTTCCTCCTGCTTTTCAACCTTTTTCTCTACTGAAGGACGATTATATCCATAAATTGGCGAAATCATTTCTGTTGGACGAAATGGTCTACGGTTACTCTCTTGCGAAGGTGCAGATGCCTTTTTAACGACAGACTCCCGCACCGGTTCATATTGCACTTCCGGTTCTTCATATGTAGAAACAACCTTTTCCACATACGGTCGTCTGCTTCTTTCCACCTTTATTCCTCTTTGGGCAGTCGGTTCTTCATATGCTACTCCTTGAACAGGTTGTTCTTCAAAGCGATTTACTTCGCTTTCATCCTCTTCATCGAACCCATTATCCGGTACTAAAGGAAAACGGCATTTACCTGCATTCCTACTTGCCATTTGTGCTTCTCTTGCTTCAGTGTAGTGGTTTACACGAGGAATTTTCGGCTGACTTTCAATTTGCTTTGGTACTTCTTTATTCATCGCTGTTTGTTCTTCCTCTTTGTTAAACAGCTTTTTCATCCAATCTAACATGCTTACCACTCTTTCTACTAAATAGTAACATCCTTTATTGTATCAGCATTCGGCAAAAAGTGCAGGTAAAATTAAGCATGTCATATTTATCCACAATATTCTAATTTACGAGTGTTTTCATATGGAAAAACGCAGTCTTACATGTAAGACTGCGTTTACAGAGTGTTGGGAAACCCTTTAGGGTTCCCAACACTCTGGAATCTTTTTTGATTTTAGCGAATAAAAACAACATAAAATAATAGAATTTTAAAAAATAGCCCTCCACCTGACCCTTTTTGGTCAGGTGGAGGGCTATTTTTTTCATGTTTTGACAAGCTGCGGTGAGATAAGCTTGCATTTGGACAGACTTCAGCCCTCGAAACCGGGCATAGCGGTAGCCATGTAGTTCTTTGGCGTCTGCAAAGCTTCGCTCTATAGTGGAACAGCGTACTTTATACAACCTTTTCCCTGTAGCTGTTAGCTTGTTTTTTCTAGCAATATCCTTATATTTCTCCCACACATGATGAGTGATAACTTTTTGTTTTTGTTTCTTTGAAAAGCACACCTCACGTAACGGACAAACAGCGCAGTCTTCTGGATTCGATTTGTATTGACGGTATCCTTCACGATCAGTTGTTACATATTCTAGAATACATCCCATCGGACAAGCGAAAACATTCATTTCTTCTACATATTTAAATTGGCTTTTCGGTACTTCTTTATTCCGTTTTCCAAATCGGCGATACCCCATCACCATAAATATATTCCGTTCTGATAGTTTCTTACAGATATATCCTGTAAAATAGCCAGCATCAAGGGCAACAGCTTCTACTTTGAAGTCGAATTTATCAATCTGAGCTTGGAGGCGTGCTAAATACGGCTCGGAATCTGCCATATTTCCAGCCGTTACATAGGTATCTGTAATAATATTGTACTTCGCATCAGTCGTACGATGATCCAAGAAATGAAAACCATTTGGTTTTCCATCTCTCATTAAAAATCCACTATCTGGATCCGTTGTACTTATACGAGTTTTTTTGGTAGGGGTATCACTTTCCTTTCTAGGTTTTAATTCTTTTTTCCATGTACCTCACGATCTTCGATTACCGCAGCTTCTAGCTCGTCTATATAAAACTTTGCTTTTTCTTTTTTATATTTATGTACAAATTTATTTTTATTGGCATTGGCCTTAATATGTGTAGAATCTGTCATCAGTGCACGTCCTCCTACCATCCGGTGCTCCGTCGCTTGTCTCACAATCTCATCAAAAATTTCTTCGAAAATATTTGTATGAATAAAACGAGTACGACGATTCCAACTGATTGTAGAGTGATCCGGAATAGTATCCGATAGAGAAAACCCTAAAAACCAACGGTAGGCAATATTCGTTTTAATTTCCTTTTCCAATTGACGCTCAGAACGAATACCGTAAAAATATCCAATAAACATCATCTTAAATAAAACAATAGGATGAATGGACGGGCGTCCATTGTTTTCACAGTAATAAGGGCGTAACTTCTCTTCAATAAAATCAAAACTAATTGTCGCTTCAATTGCACGAAGGAAATGATCTTGTGGAACCAACTCTTCTACAGAAACAGATACACGCTCATCACGATGATTTTTTAAAGCACCCATCATAAAAAATCTCTCCTTTTCCTCTTTTTTATCAGTGTTGACACATAAAAAGAGGTTCAGACACAAAAACAGGCTGTGGAGAAGACTTTCTCCACAGCCTGAAAACGCAGTCTTACATGTAAGACTGCGTTTAAGCTTTACTCTTCCGATATTCATCTACACTATCCGTTACACTTTGCAATAAAGAATTTACATACTGCGGGTCAGATAATTTTTTATCTTCTTCATAGTTTGACATAAACCCAAGTTCTAATAGTACGCCAGGTACTTTGGACCAATTGAATCCCGAAAGGTCATCCCTGAATTTAATTCCATTTACTTTCACTTGCTGATTTTCTCTCATTTTTTTTACTATCGTTTGAGAGATTTGAAGACTTTCCGCATAAATCTCTTTCGTATACGGACTTCCTTCTGCCGGCGTCAATACAGCGAATCCACTTTGATTCGGATTTTCAGAACCATCTGCATGAAGACGTAAAAATAAATTCGCCTTATGATCATTCGCCAATGTCGCACGTTCTTTATTGCTTATATCAACATCTTGTGACGTTCTCGTCATCAATACTTGCATTCCCTTTGCTTCTAACTTTTCTTTTAATACGAAAGCCATTTCTAATACAAGAACAGCCTCTCTTTTTTTCGTCACAACACCAGTTGTACCATCTGTCACTTTATATTTTTGCGTCGTTGCTCCTGGCCCAATCGGCTCTAAATTTAAATTTGCTTTTTGTTGGTGTCCCGGATCAATAACAACGAGAAACTTTCCTTGTTTTTCATTACTCTCTACTTTTTGTTCATTATTTTGCACCGGTTGCTCTGCTGGCTGTACTGGCGTAGTTTCTTCTTTCTTTTCCTCAGATGATACTTCCTCTTGCTTATGTTCTACTTGCTCATTCGTTTGAATTGCTTGCAATTCTTCGTTTATTTCTTGTTCTTGCTGTTTTTCTACCGGTGCGTCTTCTTTGGTATCTTTGTTTTTCTCTTGTATAGAAGATTTAGTTTCTTTTTTCGGCTGCTCTTGTGAACAACCGGCCATATATATTCCAATGAATGCAATCATGCTCATTATTTTTATATACTTCATACTTCTCTCCCATCACTTTGCACCGGATTCAAAATTTTTCTTATAATTGCCCTATAATCTCATCCATATTTCCAATATAAACTGGCTGCCATTTTTCTGTACCACGTTCTGCAGTATAAACCGGATAAGCGTCATCATCTATATTTACGAAAACTGGATTGCCCATATCCGTTTCATATCCAATTGTAATCCATCCTTCTTGCCACTTTCCGTTTTCTTCACTTATTAATGAATTTTTATGTTTATCGTATCGGTAACCGATTTGTCCTTTTTCTAATTCACTTTCACTAAACACATATATTTCATAAGTACCTAGCTCAATATCTTGCTGTTTTGAAGTTTCAATTCGTTTCAGAAGTTCTGCGATTTTTGGTTGTTGTTTCATAAGTCTATCCCCTTCTATTTTTCTAAATTTTAACTAGATTGTTTATAAAATACAATATAGATTTTGTGAAAAAGGTGACATCCTTATAATATGAATGATTTTTTGAATATATCTGTCAAAACTCTCAATATATCAACAATTTTTCAAATATATCTATCGTAACTCTACATATATCAACGATTTTTCAAATATATCTATCGTAACTCTACATATATCAACGATTTTTCAAATATATCTATCGTAACTCTACATATATCAACGATTTTTCAAATATATCTATCGTAACTCTACATATATCAACGATTTTTCAAATATATCTATCGTAACTCTACATATATCAACGATTCGACACGGAATATCGACTTACCAACAAAAAATGACAAAACAAAAAGAGAGGCTGCCCAAAAGGACAACCTCTCTTTTCTTATATCAATTAAAATTTAAACTCTTGTCCAACTTCAAAGCTATCTTCTAATACAAGAATACCTTTTTCTTGTGGAGCATCTGGAAGCTCTAATTCACGTGCAGAGCAGATCATTCCAGAAGAAGGAACACCGCGAAGTTCTGCTGGTTTAATTAACATACCACTTGGCATTACAGCACCAATTTTTGCAACGACAACTTTTTGTCCTGCATCAACGTTTGGTGCACCACATACGATTTGTAATGTTTCTGTACCGATTTCTACTTTACAGATGTTTAGCTTGTCAGCATTTGGATGCTTTTCTTTTTCAGCTACATAGCCTACAACAAATTTCGGAGAAAGATCTGCTTCTACTGTTTCTTCAAAGCCATTCTTCGCTAAAATTTCGTTGATTTTCTCTACAAGCTCTTTCGTTAATGTAAGGTTGCCTGTTTCTTTTACTTCTAAGTAAGAAGATGCATTAAAGATGTTGAATCCTGCTGTTACATTGCTTTCACGATCATATACGCGTGCAACATCTCCTTTGCGATCAAAAGTACGGTTCTCTAAAGTAATATCTTGTAAGGCAACAATTAAAGTGTCACCAATTCCTTCAAGGTTGTAAAAAACGTTCACTTCGTTCATCCTTTCTCTTTTCCATCTGTCTTCTTCCGATTTTTCGCTAAAATAAAGATTGGTTCAAATTCTCCATCTTCATATACGAATGAAAGTGATGTAATCGGAACATGCCCTTCGGCAAAAAATTTCATTGTCATTTGTGCAATAATATCATAACCGATTTCGTTGACGATATCAGCAATAATTAATACATCTTGGTGAGGAACAGCAACAACCATGTCACCAGAAATCTTTTCACGCATCGATTGTAGTAACGATTCGTTTAAAATACGAGTCGCGTCATACCCATCATTTGTGTTTAAAAAGTAGAATGTATTACCCGCTACTGTGTCTTGTTTAAATTCATAACCTAATGAGCGTGCGTTGAATAATGCCATTTCACGCACTTGCTGTTCTGTAAGTTCTAATTTTTGTAATAGACGCTCATCAATTAGTCGATACGTTTTATTCGAATCTAGCGCGTAGTAAATACGTGTTTCCGCCGTATGATCCGTCATAATAAACGGATTTCCTTCTTCTGCTTGTTTCGGGAAAGAAGTAGAGCGAATAACAGGTAAAATTTTCGCTCCGCTATTTTCTTCTTTATGCATCGCAATTAGCGCTTCTTGTACGTAATAAGCAACTTCTTCAATTGCCTTTTCCTTGTTCACTTCCCATTTTGCCACAACTCCTGGAAGCGATACGTTAATACCTTTTTTGGAGTCTTTTTGTTCAATACGTAAAACTTCTTTCTCACTATCATACTGAAAGTCCCATTCTGGGCGAGATAATTTCTTTATTAACTCATCTTTCATCTTTTTACTTGTCATCTTCATCTCTTTTTTCCTCCCTTCCAAAAAAATAACCTCCCCCGCGAAGGTAGAGGTTGTTTTACAATTCAATTGGCAAATTGCCTTATTTTAAACCTTCAATGAACTCTTCGATTTGTTCTTGTGTTTTACGATCTTTGTTTACATAGCGACCAGTTTCTTCACCTTTATTGTACGCTACAAAGCTCGGAATGCCAAATACGTCTAATTTTACACATAGATCAATAAACTCATCACAATCTACATAGTAAAATGAGAAATCACTATATTTCTCTTCTACTTCTGGCATAAATGGATCTACAAAGCGGCAGTCTGGGCACCATTCTGCTGAGAACATAAAGACTACATTCTCTTCATTTTTTAACTGTTGGAATTGCTCCATGCTTTCTAATGACTTCATCTATATTTCCTCCTCTAACGGGTGCATTTTTCATGTTATAATCTTTCTTTTATACTACCATACATCGCGCACGGTGCAAGGTTTATGCTTGCTTTTTGTCATACTTATATTGCCCAACTAACAACTTAACAACGTGTACAAATAATTCCGTGCGGTCGACATAATCATCTGTAAAAATACCGATAGCACCTTCGTGACTACGAATATCTTTTCGCTGCACAAACTCTTCCATCACTTCGCTTAATTCCTTACCATCTTCAAGAGGTGCTAAAAAATCGTCTGGTAACGTAATACGCGCTCCTCCGGCCACAAATACTTTCCCATCCATTGTTGCTAGCGCGCCCCAGTTACACATAAATAAACCGTGCTCCGTTTTCATTACGCCGCCTTCTAGCCCAATACCAATTGGAGCTTCTCCTTCCTCTAGCGCTCGCTTCGCTCTATTAATCGCTCCTTGCATCGTCTCTTCATCTGAGAAAGGCTGAGCTGATACTCCTGACGGAACAGAAAGAGATGTAATTTCAGCATCTTTCCAAACCTTCTCCACAGCGCCAACCTTCGTTTTATTCTTTGATCCTACTACTACTTTCATTTCGTTCACCTCTATAAAAATTCATCATTCTATTCTAATATCCCTATCAGATACGAATTAAGCATCAACCACTACCACATATCACCAAGTCATCTATTCAGCCTAAAAAAGAAGGTTTTTTCTAGCAACATTACCGTCTTCAAAAACAAAAACAGCCTTCCTCTCACTTCCTACTTGGGGTCTTCATACATCATTCGAACACCAATTAAGCACTGACCATTCCCACTCATGGATGGGTCATCTATTCAATCTAAAAAAAGAAGGTTTTTTCTAACAACATTACCGTCTTCAAAAACAAAAACAGCCTTCCTCTCTTTTCCTATCCAGGGTCTTAATACACCATTCGAGCACCAATCAGGCACTGACCGCTCCCACTCATCGCTGGGTCATCTATTCAAGCCAAAAAAAGAAAGGCCTCTTCAGCCCTTCTTCCTCTCTACGCGTTATTCTTAATTGTCTCTAACGTCGTTTTATCTGTTGTTCTTACAAGCTTCGTAATTAATTCTTTCGCCGCTGCATAATCATCAACATGTAAAATTGAAGCATGTGTATGAACGTAGCGCGCACAAACACCAATTACTGCTGATGGGATACCAGAGTTACTTGTATGTACACGGCCCGCATCTGTACCACCTTGTGAAATAAAGTATTGGTACGGAATGTTGTTTGTTTCTGCTGTATCTAAAATGAATTCGCGTATTCCTCTATGTGTTACCATCGTGCGATCGTAAATACGAAGAAGAGCACCTTTTCCTAATTGACCGAACTGTGTTTTGTCACCAGATGCATCGTTTGCTGGACTTGCATCAAGCGCATAGAAAATGTCTGGTTGAATCATATTTGCAGCGGTTTGCGCTCCGCGAAGACCTACTTCTTCTTGTACAGTAGCACCAGAATATAATGTATTTGGTAATGTTTCGTCTTTTAATTCTTTTAACAATTCGATTGCAAGACCACATCCGTAACGGTTGTCCCAAGCTTTCGCCATAATTTTCTTCTCATTTGCCATCGGTGTAAACGGGCAGATCGGCACGATTTGTTGTCCTGGTTTTACACCAATTTCAATCGCATCTTCATAACTATCTGCACCTATATCAATTAACATATTTTTTATATCCATCGGTTTTGCACGTTGCGCGTCACTTAATAAATGAGGAGGAATAGAACCAACAACCCCAATAACAGGACCATTCTTCGTCATAACTTGTACACGCTGTGCTAATAAAACTTGGCTCCACCAGCCGCCTAACGTTTGAAAACGAAGCATTCCGTTTTTCGTAATTTGCGTAACCATGAAACCTACTTCATCCATATGACCTGCTACAAGAACACGTGGGCCAGTTTCGTCCCCTTTTTTCAGACCAAATACGCTACCTAAACCGTCTTGTACAATTTCATCCGCATATTTGCTTAATTCTTGTTTCATAAAACGGCGTACATCATGTTCAAAACCTGATGCACCTTGTAATTCTGTTAACGTACGAAATAATTGTAATGTCTCTTTATTCACGAAGTCCCCTTCTTTCAAACCTTAGTAGAATACCTCTTTTATTGTAACGAAATTTTCGAAATGTTTCTAGGGTGTGTCTAAAAACTATTTCTATGGTAGGATTACCTCAAACCATTTAGAGAGAGGTATTTTCTATGACGCCACGCCGCTACGAACTTACAAATGAACAATGGGAACAAATCAAAGACTTTTTCCCACCGTATTCTACTGGTCGTCCGCCTAAAAGAAGTAATCGTGAAATGTTCAATGCTATTTTATGGATAGCTAGGAGCGGCGCTCCCTGGCGTGATTTGCCGGACCATTACGGCTTATGGAAAACCGTGTATGCTCGCTTCTGCAAATGGCGTGATGAAGGTGTCCTACTGACCATTTTTCAAGAATTAAATGCTGAACCGGATTTTGAAAATCTCAGCATAGATTCAACCAGTATCAAAGCGCATCAACATAGTGCTGGTGCAAAAAAAAGGCCATAAATCATGAGTTTCATCAGCATATTGGCATGAGTCGCGGTGGAAAAACTACCAAAATCCATACAATTGTTGATGGTTTAGGCAACCCCATTTTATTTCATTTGACTGGCGGAAATATTTTTGATAGCACTCCAGTTTGCGAGCTTTTGGATGAAATACCAATTAAGGGCAGCAATATTCTTGGTGACAAAGCCTATGGTTCTCATACGATTCGTAACTATATTACCAATCATGAAGCAACCTATACCATTCCACCCAGATCAAATGCGAAAGCTCCTTGGAATGTGGATTGGTATTTATATAAAGAACGCCATTTAGTGGAGTGTTTTTTCAATAAAATCAAGCATTTCCGTAGAATCGCAACACGGTATGATAAGCTGGCATCTTCTTTTTTAGCCTTTGTGTATATCGCTGCCATTTTTCGATTAACACAATGAACAACAGTTTTTAGACACACCCTAGTTTCTTCTTTTTTAGCTGTATTTGCTTTATAATTATTATCGGTACACTATTTTTATTTTATAGAATTGAGGTGAATATATGAGCTGGAAAGGTTTAGTAGCAGGTCTTGGCGTTGGGTTCGCAGCTGGTTATCTCGTTGCAAACAAAGTACAAGAACAATCCCATATTTCTTCAGAAAAAGCATTGAAAATGGTGAAACAAGCATTAAGTCATAAAGGTGAAATTACTGGCTCTTGGGTACATATGGTTCCAGAGACATTTGAAAAATATGATGTCGCATATGAAGTTTATCGCGGCGGTCTTACAACAATGTTAGATGATATACAAGAACGATTTGAATTTTTAGTTGATGCTAAAACAGGTACTGTTTTAGAGGTTATAGCAGCATAAAACGGAGGGTTCCCATTAGGTGAACCTCTTATTTTTTTGAAATTGCGGGTATTGATTAAAATTATATCAGCGATTTTTTAAATATATCGACTTACCGACAAAACCCGACAATAAAAAAGAAGCTGCTCCAATAAATATGATGGAACAACCTCCTATTTTTATGCTTCTATACTCGTTTTCCGTTCTATTTTTTCTACGATATGACCTTCCTCATTCCACTTCACAGCTCGATAATATGCGTCATGGTAAAACGTAAACCATGCCTCTTTTTCAGCACCATACTTCATCCACTTTTGCTTATTTTCAATCGAGGTCATCGGATAATCATCGTATGACATTACCCATAATACATTTTGATGCGCGTGCGTCGGCAATAGGTCTGCTAAATGAAGCATCGTTTCTCCTTGGCTTTCTAAAGCAATAACTGCATGTCCATCACTATGCCCACCCGTATGTGCCATCTTGATTTCATCTGTAATTTCTATTTCTTGCTGGAACGTAACAACTTGATCTACAATTGGCTCCCAATTTTCCTTCCAATATGTATTACGTGATCTAATGTTTGGATTCCTCATTTCATTCCATTCTGTTTCACTTACGTAAACTTTCGCATTTGGAAATGCCGGTACAAGGTGATCATCTTCCCATTTTGTTAGACCAGATGCATGATCAAAATGAAGATGTGTCATCAAGACGTAGTCGATATCTTCAGGCTTTAATCCTAATTTTTCTAATGATTCATAAACCGATGATTCTTCTGTTACACCTTGATTGCGTTTCATCTTCTCATTCAACTTACCGTTTCCTATCCCGGAATCAATGAGCATATTTCCATCTTTTGTTTGCAAAAGTAACGGATCTGTTCGTAAATAAATATGATTTGTATCATTATGTTTATATTTACGTGACCAAAGTACTTTCGGCACGACTCCAAACATTGCTCCTCCATCTAAATGTGTATTCCCGCCTTTTAACCACGTTACTTTTATATCTCCAATTTGTAACTGTTCCATTACACATCCCCCTTTTTAATTAATCTTAACATAAAATTCTGATTATTTTAGGTGTAAAAAAACCTACGCATTACTGCATAGGCTCTGTACGATATTTTGCTTCAACTCGGTAAATACGATGACCTTTACTAGAGAATTTCTCTTCGTATTCAGTCATGATGTTACCTTCAAAGTCGCTGTTATGAAGATCTAAGCTTAAGTACGTTAGTAACATACCATACTCAGCCATACTCATAAGAGAATATTCAAATAAACCTTGGTTATCTGTTTTGAAATGAATTTCTCCGCCTTCTACTAACACTTCTTCGTAATTACGTAAAAATGTTTTATACGTTAAACGACGCTTCGTATGACGTTTCTTTGGCCATGGATCTGAGAAGTTTAAATAAACGCGATCAATTTCACCTTTCGCAAAGAAAACTGTTAAATCTTCAGCATCTTTATTAATTAACTTTAAGTTTGGTAATTCTTCTTCAATTAATTTATCAAGTGCATCTACAACAACACTTGTGAATTTTTCAATTCCAATATAATTAATATGTGGATTCGCTTTCGCCATATCATACATGAAGCGGCCACGACCTGTACCTACTTCAATGTGAATTGGTTGTTCGTTTCCAAATACTTCTTTCCAGCTACCAGCGCGCTCCTCTGGGTTTCCGATTACGATATGTGAATATTCATTAATTCGATCCATTGCATACGGTTTATGTCTTAAACGCATAGATGTTTCCCTCTCTTTACATAGCTATTTTAAAGGAATAATTCCTTCTTTCTTTTTTAATCAATCTACCAAACAAAAAACCAAGTACGTACGAGCACTCGGTCCGTTTCTTTCAAGTATAAGATGTACCATTTTGATAAAAACTACATACAGCATTAAACATTCCATGACGAAACAGCTTTTTCTCTTACATTTGAAGAGAAAAACAATCGAAAGGATGATCCGTTCATGCCAATTAATCAACAACATCAATTAGAAGTGCTGAAAGATATTTTAGTCAACCACCAAAGTGATTGCTGCGGGACAGTTTCAGAATGCGAGCAATTAGAGCGCCTCATTCAATCGTTACTCGCAAACGATAATATAAGTAGTGACGCTAAAACAATGCTAAACGATGTATATTCTTATAGTCAATCGGGTAAATCTTCCTCTAATTTGGACAACCATATTTCCAATAATCAAGAACAACTTACTCAGTGGATTGCTGGAATGGACAATTTTTCTTAAGTATCATTCTGAAGCAAGTAGTTGCTGTAAATATTGATGCCAATATTCAGCTTCTGCTTGCTGTTTTTTTGTTGTATGCCATTGAATAGACAAAATCGTTTGTGCTATCACATACCATCTCATACGCCTAAGCAGCGATTCATCCATTTCAATATCATAGTAACCGAGCCACTCACTCCATTCCTGGCGCGGAATGTACCAATATAATAACATACCGAGGTCTAGAGCTGGGTCAGCAATTACAGCTCCATCCCAATCAATTAAAAACAATTCATCTTCATCCGACAATAGCCAGTTGTTATGATTTACATCACAATGGCATACAACGAATTCATTGTATTCAATAGCTTTTAATGAATCCATTAAATATTGAAGGCCTTGCTGAATTGTTTCATCATCCCTTATATCTCCTCTTAAAACGAGTTGCAGTTGTTGTAATAACTCTTGTGCGTGAAGCGGCTGCTTCCCAAGTCTTTGAATCATCTGTACAAGCGCTTTAGAGGAGTGTATTTTCTTCAACAGTTTCGCAACACGTTCTAGTTTCATATCCTCTGGCTCTAGCTTCTGTCCCGGAAGCCATTTTTGAGCAGAAATTACATCACCATTCGTTACCCTTCTTGTCCAAAGTAATTTTGGAACAATTCCTTCTGCTGACAATACCGCTAAAAAGGGCGATGTATTCCGCTTTAAAAATAACTTCTGTTGTCCGTTTTGCGCAATATATGCATCGCCCGTTACTCCACCAGCCGGTACAAGACTCCACTCTTTTCCTAATAATTGTTCCAACCATTCCATATTCATTACCCGTTAACAAATCCTTATCTTTTATAGTTATGAAAAGAAAAACCGCAACATTTCTACACATGTTGTGGATTCATATATTTTACTGTAAATGAAAAGAAAAATTAGCCTAAGCCAAAAATCCTCTATTTTATTTTACAAAACCTGTCATAGAATGACAACTTATCAAAATCGTCACCTTTGTCAATTCTACATTTATTACATTCTCATCGTCAAGTAGCGATTTGTCACATTATCGTCAATATATACGTGCTAATTGGAGCGAGCTTAAGTTCCTTTCCTCTAAATGAAGAAATTGGCTCTATTTTCGCTTCGTTTTCGTTTACTAACACATGCCACGTTGCTTCTTTCGGAAGTTGCACAGTTTTAGCTTCTAAACCGCTATTAAATAAGACGATAATCTCTTTCCATGGCCCAAACGTTTCTACATGCTCTAGGTGATATGCAAGTATTTCTGTAGATGTTTGTAAAAAAGTCATATGTTTTTTTATAAGGTCTGCGCTTTGTAATCGGAATGCCCCATGCTCTTTACGAATCGCAATTAAACCTTTTATATAGTTAACGGTCTCTATCTCTTTCTCTTTTTGATCCCAATCTAATTGATTGATCTCATCATTTGCATTATAACTATTTTCATTTCCTTTCTTCGTACGATAAAACTCTTGCCCTGCGTGTAAGAAAGGGATGCCTTGTGAAAGAATAACCATTGCGCTCGCTAACAGGTGACGTTTTTTCAAAATCGTTTCTGATTCTTCATTACTGCGCACTAGTTTATCCCACATCGTCATATTATCATGACATTCTACATAGTTAATGCTTTGCGCTGGCTCTAGAAACAGCCCTGTTTCTTTCATACTTAAAAGACTTCCTGCTGCAATATACTGCAAATGATTACAGTCTACATGCCCACCAAATGCAAAACCACACTTATTTATATGAAATGTACTCCCTTTTATCCCATCACGAAATTGATCATTAAACTGCGCGATATGTGGCATTTTCTTCGCATTATTTAACGTTGCTTTTTCTTTGGCAGGAAGCGGTGTTTGTAAATCCCATCCTTCTCCTAATAACAAAGCATCTCGTTTTATGTTTCGCACTTCTTTTTCTATCATATTCATTGTATCAACATCTAAAATTCCCATTAAGTCGAATCGGAATCCATCGACATTGTATTCAGTAAGCCAATATAAAATAGACTCTACAATGAATTTCCTCATCATTTTCCGTTCAGACGCTATATCATTTCCGACTCCCGTCCCATTAGAAGGCATACCATCTTCACCATGACGAAAATAGTATCCTGGAACAAGCTTTTCAAATGATGATAGCTCTCTTTCATAAACATGATTATAGACAACATCTATAATCATCCTAATACCTTGTTCATGAAATGTTTCAATTAGTTGTTTGCACTCAACTATCCTGTTATACGGATCAGAGGGGTTTGTAGCATAATATCCTGTTGGTGCATTGTAATATAATGGATTATATCCCCAATTATAGGCGGACGAAGGATTCGCCTCATCTACACCACCGAAACAATATAAAGGTAATAGTTCAACATGTGTAACACCTAAATCTTTTATATGAGACAACCCTGTTAATGTCCCATTCCGTCCTGTTGTTCCCTCTTCCATCAATCCTTTATATGTTCCCTTTTGAATTACTCCACTATTTGGATGTATAGTCGCATCACGAATATGCAGTTCATACAATATGGCATCTGTCATTGATTGTAATGTTGGTAATCCCTCTCGTCTTGTTACATTCGTTTTTTCTAAATTGATAACAACACCATGTTTTCCATTTACCGTCACCGACTTTGCATAAGGATCCACAGCTTCGTTCCATATTAAATTAATACAAACAAGAAATGTATAGCGTGCTCCGTCTAAATCACCTTGTAATGTTTGAATCCAAACTCCGTTTTCTCCCCTGTACATTTCATGATCGGTATATTCTTTATCGCTCTTATAAATTCTTACTTTCGCAAGCCTTGCAGTTGGGGCCCATACTTTAAATGTCGTTTCTTCTTTTTGATAAACAGCACCTAAATCTGTACCTTCGTAATAATACTTTTCATCGAAACTTTTTGTTCGAATAACAGCACCTATTTGTAAATCAGTTTCTTCATTCCGTTCATCTCGTACTGTATAATACTTCCCCACATCTAGCGGCTCTTCTATAAAGCACTCATACTTCGTTGCATCTGGAAGCGCAATAGTATGAGCAATCGGTAAATCTTTCACATTACTTCCTTCTTGCAAACGAAATGTCCGACTTGTTCCATACGCATGTGGGAGCAAAATTGTAATTTTATTCATTTCATCTAAATAGGCATCAAATGGACGTTTTACTTTCAACATAAAAAAATCACCATCATTCTCAAAGTTAAAATAAAGTGAAACTTTAATGAGCGAGAAAATTTCTCCATCCTCACTTATTATTAGCCTTCACCAATTAGGCGAGATAAAATGAGCTGCAAATGATAAGGCTTTTCTTATCAACAAGACTCTATACAGTAACTCCATTCTTCTCTATAGTATATTCACCTGCATAAAAAACGTTTTCAACATTCTATTTTTGTAATTTTATTTCAGCAATCGATTTATACTTCGGGGTTTCTTTCACGTGGGATTCGTATAAAGTAATTGTATCTGCTTGAAATGATATTTCAGGCACTTCTTTTATACTTTCTAAACGAAACTTTTCTTCTCCTATCCATTTACGAGCAACAGTAATATGCGGGTGATATGGGCGTGTTTCTAGAGAAAATCCATTTTCTTCACAAATGGCATGTATTTGCTTTTGCAACTGAAACAAATCGTGATTCTCACTTACCTTCGCCCAAAAAATACGAGGCTGATCTTCCCTACCAAACGTTGAAAAACCTTGTAATGTGAACGATAGTTCTTTTGTTTCTGCAATTGTTTTTAATCCATTCTTTATTCCCTCTAATTGTTCCCCCGTTGCACTCCCTAAAAATGAAAGGGTAATATGATAGTCTTCTTTATGTACCCATGAACGAAATTGTAATTCCTCTTGCATATCCTCTTTATAGTTAGACAGCATTTCTTTTATATGATTCGGTAACGTAATTGCGACAAAATAATGCAGTTCCATGTACATCTTCTCCTTCTTTTCTATTGTTGCTTTTCTTTCTTATCTCATTCAGGTAAAAAGAAGCCGCTCTCTAAAATAGAGAGCGGACATTATTTATATATCCATTACTTCGCTAATTCATGAATTGCTTGCGCGTAAATTGCTGTTGCTTTCAATAAGTCTTCAATTTCGATATACTCATCTTTTTGATGCGCAAGTTCTTCTTTTCCAGGGAATAGCGGGCCAAATGCCACACCAGCTTTTAATGAACGAGCATAAGTACCGCCGCCGATTGCTAATAGTTCTGCTTTTTCACCTGTTTGTTCTTCATACACACGTTGTAACGTACGGATTAATACGTGATCTTTATCGACGTGATGTGGGCGAGAATTAGAATAGTCAGCCACTTCAAAACCATGCGTACCAACATATTCTTTCAACTTCACAATTGTTTCTTCAAAGTTAGTTGTAACTGGGTAACGTACGTTTAGCCCTAAGTTACCACCGTTTTCTTTCGTATAAGAAATGCGACCGACATTCACTGTTAACGGACCGCTAATTTCATCTTTGTAAGCAATAGTAGCTTTTTCACCAAAAATATCACCAGTAAATGTTTCTGTTGCAAATGTCGCAAATGCAGTTGCTTTTCCATCAAGTGAAACTGTAGTTAAGAAGTTTGCTAATAATAAACCTGCATTTTCTCCTTTTTCAGGAGTAGATCCGTGCGCTGAAATTCCTTCTATTTGCAACGTCACTGTATTTCCTTCTATAGTCGATTCCCCTATTTTTTTAGCAGTTTGTAAATACTCTTCATATGCTACTGTAAGTGCATTTACATCTTCTCCTGTGATAACTGCTTCTGCAAAATCAGGAACCATATTTAAACGGCGCCCTGAATCAAATGAAACAAGTTCATATGTACCTTTTTTCTCTTCACTACCATTTTGCACAACTTGTATATCAGAAATTCCTTTTTCTGCATTAATAATTGGAAAGTCTGCATCCGGTGCAAAACCAATTGTTGGCATTTCTTCATTTTTAAAGTAGTGATCTACACATTTCCAATTGCTTTCCTCATCTGTTCCTATAATCATACGAACACGTTTTGAAAGAGGTAAGCCTAATTCTTTCACAATTTTCATTGCATAATATGCTGCCATCGTTGGGCCTTTATCGTCAATTGCACCACGTGCAAAAATCTTTCCATCGCGAATATCCGCACTATATGCGGGAGTCGTCCAGCCATCTCCTTCTGGTACAACGTCAACGTGACAAAGAATACCTACTAATTCTTCTCCTTGTCCCATTTCAAGATGACCTGCATATCCTTCTAAATTTTTAGAAGCAAAACCTTCAGCTTCTCCTTTATGTAACATGAAAGATAGAGCTTTTTCTACACCTTCACCGAATGGTGCGCCCTCTTTCGCAGATTCTTCTTCCCATACACTTTTAATTTGTAAAAATTGTTGTGTATCACGAATTAAATCATCTTTTCGTTTTGCAACTTCTTCTGTCCAATTAATCGCTGACATCACGCATCCATCCTTCACTATATTGTTTCTTTCATCATAACAAACAGAAATCTCTTATGCCATACACGAAAACTAAATACCGAACAATTGTAATATTTCAGATATTTCTTATTAGTTTTTCGTAACTACTCAGCTTCTTCAAATAAAAAAACAGGCCAAATACATGTTTCCGATTCGAAAACATGAAAAGAAAATACTCCAATCAGAGAAAGAATCTATGCCAAATAGAGAAATTCTCTTATGAAGTCGTGTTATTCCAAGGAACCGTTCTAGTTTCTATGACTTGGTTTATCGCTTGTAAGACCGATTGTTTTTGTTTTTTCATGGTACTCATAAAGCTTCGTATCTGACAAAAAGATTCTGCGCCTTTCTTACTTCGGAAAGTCCCAGACACTTTCTGTTTTACTTTCGTCATCCGAATATCCCGTTCTGCTTGATTGTTATCAAATGGAATGGCTGGATGTTCTAAAAACGCTAGAATTCTGTCAGAATACTTGACGAAGCGATTCCATAAATTTTGAGAAGGCGTCTGCTTTCCTTTCTTCTTTTGTTTCGTGGAAAGAATCTGTTGTTCTTTCAATATGGATTGATACATAATAAACAGATTCTTTTGCGTCGCTTTTGGCATGGTACCTTCGGATTGCTTTTTCATCGTCAACGCTTGCGTTAGAAATTTCTGCATCTGTTGTGCCCATTGTTCTCCAGTACTATCTATAATTCCTTGTAAATCTCGTAAGAGATGGGCATTACATAAAACGTGACGACAATCTGTATACGCATCATACGATTTCCAACCATCATGCATCGCAATTCCAGAAAAAGATGGCAAGATTTCTCCAGCATCCATTGCTTCTTTTCCACGTTTTTGATGAATATGTTGCAATGTCACCTCCGGTGTACTGGCAGTATGTAACCATTGTGTTTTGTTTTCTACACGCATACCAGTTTCATCAAAATGGACAACAGGAGACTGCAGAATCTTTTCCTTTACTTCTTTTATGAATGGCTGCAATTGAGAAGCGAAAGCCTGTGTATGATTTACCAGGGTTCCTTCGCTTATAGAATGTCCAAAACAATCCTGAAAGAATTCTTTTGTTCGCTTCAAAGAAATGCATTGATAATGCGTTAAATAGGGAATCAGTCTTTTTATATTTGGACCATATTGAACAGGACGAGATACTGTCGAAGGAAATTGGGCTTCTTGGATAGAATGGCAATGTGGGCATTCTTTCTGTTCTACTTTATGTTCTGTCACTTCGATCTGAATAGGTGGTAAGTCATACACTTGGCGAATGCGATACCCTTTTACAGGCTCGTGGTTCAAGGAAGTATGACAACAAGTACAATATGTAGGAGAATGTGTAATCGTATGATCTGGAGTCGCTGTCAAACCAAGAGTATGTCCCTTGTGGCCCAACTGGCCACCCGTTTGACGATGAGACGGTTTGCGCAAACTTTTTGTAACGGGCTTACCCAAACCATCTGTAGAAGGTGGCTTATGACTATTTTTGGAGTTTTTTTTTGAAGCATTTTCTAGTTCTTGTATACGTTTTTCTAACTTAGAAAATGTTTCTTCAAATAAAGAAATAACAGCTTCAGGTCCTTTTTTATATGTATCTAAAATAATTTTTCGATCGACCATAAGATTCACCTCCCCTGTTTGATATACTCAGTATTTACAAATGGGAGGCATATGAAACTAGTAAAATTTAAAAAAGACACCGAAAGGTGGCTGAGTAGTTACAGTTTTTCTTTTGTTTTTTCAAAAAAATTTGCAGGAATTTGGCGTTTTACGTAGAATTTTATGTGTTAGTTGACTGACCATATATACAATGTCAACTACCAATATTTTTCTATATGAATATTTGTTAAATTTCTGTAAAATTTAAGTAGATTAAAGCATGAATTTTATCATGTAGAGTACAATGGTAGTAACGACCTTCTTTCCTGAATGGGGTCAAAAAAACTAGTAGAGGAGTGGTTTTCTCTTGAAACCTACAACTACTCGTATGCTAACACGCATTAAATCAATTTATATGTACATCAATGAAAACGGAACGGTAACGACGAAAGACCTTGTAGATGAGTTCGGGATCACACCGCGAACGATACAACGTGATCTAAATGTGTTGCAGTTTAATGAACTCGTGTATAGCCCTTGCCGCGGTAAGTGGACAACAACAGGAAAGAAAGTGAGAATGACCTCATAACGAAAAATAATTGTATGGTAAATAAATACATACCCCTTTCTAATAATTAGAAAGGGGTCTTTTCTGCGCCTATAAAGGTACTACTTTTCAGTATCTACTTGATATGTTTTTAACATTTCTACTTCTTCATCTGTTAGCTCTCGGTATTGTCCAAGTTCTAGTTCTTCATCTAATACTAACGGACCCATCTCTGTTCTCTTTAGGTAGACTACTTTTTTTCCTACCGCTTCAAACATACGCTTCACTTGATGGAATTTCCCTTCCGTAATCACAAGCTCAATTTCAGAAATATCATCGCTTTTCAATATTGTAAGTGCACCTGGCTTTGTTTCATAGCCATCGTCTAAAATAACACCTTTAGCAAATTCTTTTACATCCTCTTCTGTTACTACTCCTGCAACGTGTGCATAATATTTTTTCGGCACATGCTTTTTCGGAGATAATAATTGATGTGATAACTTCCCATCATTTGTTATCAATAAGAAGCCTTCCGTATCGATATCAAGTCGTCCAACTGGGAACGGATCAAAGATTGCATCTTCTAATTCTAATAAATCTATTACTGTTTCATGATTATCATCTTCCGTCGCTGAAATAACACCTTGTGGTTTATGCATCATTAAGTAAACAAATTCTTTGTATTCCACAACTTCACCGTGAATCATAACTTCTTGCTCTTCTACATTTACATGAACTTTCGCATCTTTTACTGGCGTTCCATCAATTTTCACAACGCCATCTTTCAATAATTTCTTTACTTCTTTTCTACTTCCATATCCCATATTTGCTAATAATTTATCTAATCTCACGTTTTTCACCTTCTTTATTTATCATAGAAAAGGGGACGTAATTACGCCCCTCTTGATTTCAACTTTATTTTAAATCTACTACCAAGTTTACGTTGAATTTTATCTAATGCTTCTCCACCAAATACTCTTTCAAGTACTCCTGTGCGAATTGCTAACAATCCGTAAACAAGACCGCCAATACCTGCACAAATCGCAACTGTTATAAGAGCACCAATACGGCCATCAGGCGAAATCATGAAGGATAGAATCCATTGTGATAGTTTTACAGCAACGACCATTATAAGTGTCAGTACTGCAATTTGGAATGTTCTTTTATATACAACACCGAATGAATAGTGTGCGTATTTTTTAATTTGTTGATTTGTGTACCAAACAGAAGCTAAGAAACCAACTGCTGTCGCTAGAATTGCTCCTACTGTACCGAAATAACGAATAAAGATTACGTTACATACAAATTTCAAAATAACGCCCATTATAAGCGCAATAATCGCATGCTTCTGCTGGTTAATACCTTGCAGGATTGCTGCTGTTACTGTAAATAAAGCGAATAACAACGCAACTGGTGCATACCACATTAATACTTGTCCACCTAGTGGATCTGAATCGTAAAACGCAGTATAAATTGGATATGCAAGTGAAGAAATACCGACAACTGCTGGCAATGTTAAAAACATATTTGCCTGGAATGTTTGTGTAATTTGTAATTTCAAATAGCGGTATTGTTTTTCAGTAAATGATTTTGTGATTGCTGGTACAAGCGTTAAACTAAACGCTGTTGCAAGTGATACAGGAATCATAATTAACTTATGCGTCCACATTGTGAAAATACCGAGAGCTCGCTCTGCGATATCACCTTGACCAATCGCCTGCATAATTGAGTTAAATGTCAATGTATCAATTTGTTGATATAAAGGAATTGTTAACCCAATTACAACGTAAGGAATCGCATATGCAAATAACTCTTTAAACAATTGAACGGTGCTTACTGTTGATTCTGGTACAGTTTGTTCAATTAAATATTGATCCAAATATTTTTTACGTTTTAGCCAGTACCAAATTAACACACCGAGTGCTCCAACCGCTGAAACGAACGCAGCAAATGTCGCTACTCCAACTGCTGTTGCAACTGTACCGCCAAGTACTTTAATAACGATAAAACTACCTGCTAATAAAAAGACGATACGAATAATTTGTTCAATAATTTGTGAAACGGTAGTTGGTCCCATAGACTGGTGACCTTGGAAATAACCACGAATTAAACTCGCTGCTGGTACAACAATAAGCGCGAAGCTTACAAGACGAATGATCGTCGTAACTTCTCCTACATTATTGTGTATACTTTGTTTACCAAGCATCGCTTCTGCAAACAATGGCGCCGTCATGTACAGCACTAGGAACGAAAGAACTCCTGTTACTATCATCATAACCATTCCCGAGCGGAACATTCTCCGGCTCGTTTTATAATCGCCAAGCGCATTATATTTGGAAACAAATTTTGAAACAGCAAGTGGCACACCTGCCGTTGCGATACTTAAAAAGATCGTATATGGAATGTATCCATATGTATAGAGCGTTCCGCCTTCTGTTCCTACTAATGCATGAAACGGAAAGACGTAAATCATGCCTAAGAACTTTACTAAAAATGTCCCTAGCGTAACAATAAGCGTTCCGCGCAGAAATTTCGAATCGGACATACAAAAATCCTCCTACATCTACATAAAGTGAAACTATAATTAGTTGGAGACTTCTCTCCTACTCCTTATTAGTTGAACCATTCGAGCATTTACAGGCTAACAGACTCCCTATTTACTTCTCCTAAATCTTGAGGTTTTAGTCTTATCGCCTACAAATGGCAGGATAGTGCTGAACTCTAACTTTTGTATTGTACCACAATTCTCTCATTAAGCAGTACTTCACTCTATTTTTCTTTTAAGGGAAAACATGCTATTCTTTTAGGCAGGAAATGTAGAAAATGAGGTCGATATATTATGCATTATGATGTTATTGTCATCGGCGGCGGTCCTTCTGGGCTAATGGCTGCAATTGGTGCTGCAGAAGAAGGCGCAAATGTCTTACTTCTTGATAAAGGAAATAAACTTGGGCGTAAACTTGCAATTTCTGGTGGCGGACGCTGTAACGTAACGAACCGTCTACCACTTGATGAAATTGTTAAACATATACCAGGAAACGGTCGCTTCTTATACAGCGCTTTTTCTATTTTTAATAATGAAGATATTATTACATTCTTCGAAAATCTCGGTGTTAAATTGAAAGAAGAAGACCACGGTCGCATGTTCCCTGTGTCAAACAAAGCACAATCTGTTGTAGACGCACTTTTAACACGATTAAAAGACTTAGGTGTAAAAATTCGTACAAATACGCCTGTTGAAACGATTGAATATGAAAATGGTCAAACAAAAGCAGTTATACTGCAAACAGGCGAAGTGTTAGAAACAAATCACGTCGTTATCGCTGTTGGCGGAAAATCAGTTCCTCAAACTGGATCTACTGGAGACGGATATGCTTGGGCTGAAAAAGCGGGTCATACAATCACAGAATTATTCCCAACAGAAGTACCTATCCTTTCAAACGAGCCGTTTATACGTGACCGCTCATTACAAGGTCTTGCTTTACGTGATATAAACTTAAGTGTATTAAATCCGAAAGGAAAAGCTATCATTTCTCACAAAATGGACATGCTCTTCACTCATTTCGGCCTATCTGGACCTGCTGCTCTTCGCTGTAGCCAATTCGTCGTGAAAGCACTGAAAAAGTTTAAAACGAATACAATACAAATGAGTATTGATGCATTGCCAGAGGAAAATAGTGAACAACTATTTCAGCGCATGCTGAAACAAATGAAAGAAGATCCGAAAAAAGGAATTAAAAACGTTTTAAAAGGTTATGTTCCTGAACGTTACTTCCTATTCTTATTAGAAAAAAATGAAATTGACGGCAGCGAACAAGCTGGACAAGTTTCTCACGAAAAGATTCGTGCACTTGTGAAAGACTTTAAAGAGTTTACTGTGAATGTAAATGGTACGCAGTCAATTGAAAAAGCATTCGTTACTGGCGGAGGTGTATCCGTGAAAGAAATTAATCCGAAAGAAATGTCTTCTAAATTTACGAACGGCTTATATTTCTGCGGAGAAGTTCTTGATATTCATGGTTATACTGGTGGCTATAATATTACATCAGCCCTTGTTACTGGTAGAATTGCCGGAACGACAGCTGGAGAAAACGCGAAAATGCAGTATTAAAAAAAGAAACAGGGATTCCTGTTTCTTTTTTTTATAGGTACATGAAATTATATGAGCGATTCCACAAATATATCAGCGATTCCGCAACTTATATCGGCTATTTTCCAAATTTATCAGCGATTCTGCAACTTATATCGGCGATTTCCCAAATATATCGACTTACCGACAAGAAACGACAAATATAGGCTCCACTTAACTTCCCATTGCTTTTTTGTTGCTTTATATACCTTAGTACCTTTATATTTTATATTGTTGAATATTTAAAAAAGGGTAAGGGGAAAACAAATGAGAAAAAAAGTCATGATGTCTTTAATGTTAATGACGTTTCTTTCTGCGGTAGAAGGAACGATTGTTAGTACAGCAATCCCTCGTATAACGAGTGATTTGTCAGGCGTCGAACTTGTTAGTTGGGTATATGCAATTTATATGCTTGCAACAGCTGTTTCGACTCCAATATACGGAAAGCTCGCTGATTTATTTGGCCGTAAAAAAGTTTTACTGATCGGAGCTACAATCTTTTTAGTCGGTTCTGCACTTTGCGGAGTCGTTACATCGATGGAACAATTAATCTTCTTCCGCGCGCTTCAAGGTATCGGTGCTGGTGCTGTTATGCCAATCACAATGACGATTATTGGAGACTTATATAGCGAAGCGAAAGACCGCGCGAAAGCACAAGGTTGGATGAGTGCCGTTTGGGGTGTATCCGGTGTTATCGGACCGTTAGTAGGTGGATTTTTAGTTGATTCCCTTTCTTGGCGTTATATTTTCTTCCTAAACGTTCCATTCGGAATTATCGCTTGCTTAATGATTGCAATTTACTACAAAGAATCTATTAAACCTGCTAAGCATCATATCGATTATCTTGGTGCAACAGTCTTCTCATTAAGTACAATCGCTCTACTATATGCATTATTAACAGGTAGCAGTAAGCAAAACTGGGGAGACATGACAATTATCGGCCTATTAATCTTTGCCGCTATTTCATTTATTATTTTCTTATTCATCGAGAAGAAATCTCCGGAACCATTAATTCCGCTAGCACTTTTCTCTAACCGTACATTATCTACGATAAATATATTAACTCTTATTGCTGGCGCAATGATTATTAGTATTACAATGTACCTTCCAATTTGGAGCCAAGGTGTATTAGGGAAAAACGCTACAGAAGCTGGACTTATTTTAATGCCAATTCCTGTTATGTGGACATTTGGCGCTATTTTCTCTGGTAACTTAGTAGGCAAATTAAAAACGAAACAAATCATTTTACTTGGAGCTAGCATTTTATCAGTCGCTACGTTCTTATTATTTACACTATCAACAAATTCACCATCGTTCCTTATTTATGTAGCAGTCGGATTATTCGGCTTAGGAATGGGGCTTGTGACACCGATTTACATGGTAACAATTCAAGCAGCTGTACCAGCTCATACACGCGGAACAGCTGTTGGTTTAAACACATTTATTAATACATTTAGTCAAACGTTAGGTGCTGCAATATTCGGTACAATCTTCAATACGATGATTCACACACGTGGTATTAAAAACCTTGATCTTGTATCTGGGGGACACGGCGGTACTACAGCAAACGTAGTAACCGAATCGCAATCTGCATTAGCATCAAGCGTACACGTCATTTATATGAGCACTTTCGTATTAGCAGTATTTACATTAATTATCGCTTGGCTCTTATTAAAGCCAGCTACACAAACAAGTGAGCAACAATAAAAGGATGACCATTTTGGTCATCCTTTTTATTCTTCATTCTCCACAATATGTTTCAGCATGGATAATTTATTATCCCAAAAACGTTCATAATACGAGAGCCATTGTTGTAATTCTTCTAATGGTTCTGGATGCAAACGATATATCTTCTCTCTTCCGCTTTTTCTTCCACTTACTAAATTCGCTTCTGAAAGAATATGAAGGTGCTTTACAACCGCAGTACGACTCATCGGAAAATGATCCGTTATTTTGGAAATCGGTAACTCTTTGTCACTTAATAACCGTATTACTTCTCGGCGGGTTGGATCAGCAATTGCTTGAAATACATCATATTTCGCTGCTGACGAGGACACTTAGCCTTCGACAACCTTTTTCAGTTTTTCATTTACAATCGCTACCCAACCACCGCTCATTCTATCGCGAATAATAGAGCTCTTCGCATTTGCTTTCGGAAGAATTTCATCAGGATGTTTCCAGCCGCCGTGAATTAACGTAAATTCTGTTTTGTTATCTCCTAAGTCTTTCAAATCAAATGAAACAACCCAGCCATCTGTATCCCATGAGAAAGATAAATGGTTTGGTTCATCAATTTCTAATACTTTACATGGTGATGGCCCAAATGGTGATTGCACATGAAATTCATGTCCTACCTCTAATACAAAATCATTTGGCATAAACCATGACGCAATCCCTTCTGCAGTTGATACTACACTCCATACCTTTTGAATAGACGCGTTAAAAACGATTGTTTGTTTAATATCATTTAATGTATTTTGTTGTTCCATTTTCATTCTCCTTTACTCGGCGTTACAACATAACACCTTTTGGTTATACTTTGATAATATAACACCTTTTAGTTTCATGTCAACGCTAATTCTTTTACTGTTGAGAAATTCTCAACATTTTTTCAACAGGACAAACACCCTCTTAGCATTTCCTCATAATATACTCACAAAGGCAATACAAAATAAAAACTTCTCTCAACATGAAACTCCATCATTCATATTGAAAGAAGCGCCTTACTTATATCATGCGTACTTCGTCTCTCCTCCTTCCCTCAGGGACAATACGCGAGATATGACAAATCAGAAGGAATATGCCCACCATTTGAGTAGGTAGTTATTTCTCTTCTCCTCAACATTTCCTTAGGAGCGAAATGACTACCGACTCACTTTTTTCAAACAAAATAAAAAGGGGTTGAACGCTATGTTCTATTGCATTAACTGCTCTGATATTCACCATGAAAAACATCCAAATGATAAAGTATTCAAAAACGGTTTTTATATTGATCCATTTTTAGGTGATCGTTATCACCTTGGTATGTGTAAAGATGCCCAAAACCATGAAACAGGGGAGCCTCTTTTAACGACAAAGAAATTAGGCACAACCCAATCTATTATGAACGTATTACCGACACATGTTGTCCCAACATAAAACATAAAAAAGAGCTGGGTGAGCCAGCTCTTTTTTATGCTTTATAAACGATCATTGCTGAAAAACAATAAATTTGGTTTTCATCGTCGTTAATAGAAACACCAACTTGATACTTAATATCTACAAAGTTGCTATCATCAATCTTTTTCAAAAACACATTCACAGCGTCTTCTAAGTCTTTTTCGTGACTTTCATCAAATACTTTCACACGAATCATGTTAACACCGTCCTAGATCGCAGCCCTCGACCGCTTGATTATTGCCACGGTGCGTATCTATGATGCGATAAAACTTTCCATTCTCATATATATATCCGTCTTCTAACACATATTCTTTATCTTCAGTATAGACATAAAACTTACCTATCATAAATTTACTCGTATATAATTCCAAATAATTTTGTCTAAATTTAGCTACAACTTTATTTGTAATATCAATTTTTATTGTGCGCCCCACCTTCTCTCCCTCCTTTGCAAAGAACGGATTTAGGTATATTGTATTAGCGCTTTTACATTTTATGCTTAAAAATAAGTGGATATGCCTTCTTTCTTCACCTGTACTATTTTTCTAAAAAAATCACGATAAATAAGGTCCCAAAAAAAAACATAAAAAAGCACTTTACCTTATTGACTCGAATATAAATATTATGTTATTATATAAAATTGACATTTTTACATACGTATACTATCATTAAAAGTGGTGACCACATATGGAGGTGGATGATTTGTTTCAAATTGGTGATAAAATCGTTTATCCAATGCACGGTGCAGGAATCATTGAAGCAATTGAAGAGAAAGAAATATTAGGTACTTCACGTCAATATTGTGTGATACGCATCATTAGTAAAGATATGCAAGTAATGCTTCCGATGGATCAATTAAAAAAATCGGGTATTCGTTATATCGTTGATCGAGGTACGTTAGATGATATACTTCTTGAATTTCAAAACGGGGAGTCAGACCCATCACTCTCATGGAAACAAAGATATACAATGAATATGGAAAAAATGAAAAACGGCAATTTACAAGATAGTGCAGAAGTTGTTCGGGATTTACTTCGCCGCAATAAAGAGAGAGCATTAAATGCGAGCGAAAAACAAATGCTAGATAATGCACGAAAAATGATGATTAGCGAAGTCGCGCTCGTACAAAATGTTACTGAACATCAAGCAACAGAATTTCTTCAAGATACAATTAATCACTAAATTTAAAATAGCTGGCCGCTATTTTTTTTGTAAAAAAAGGACGAAGAGTTTTATCTCTTCGTCCTTTTATATTACCCACGCCCAGCTTGAAACGATGGATATAACGTCATTCCACCATCTGCAAATAGCGTAATGCCCGTTACATAACTCGCCTCTGAAGAAGCGAGCCAAGTTGCTACTGCTGCAATTTCTTCAGGGTTTCCAATATAGCCCATCGGTATCATACTTTCTACGTCAGCACGTTTTTTAGGATCAGCAAACTTTTCTGCATTAATCGGCGTATTAATTGCACCTGGTCCAATATTATTTACTCGAATACCTTTTGGCGCATATTCTAGCGCTAACGTTTCTGTCATCAGTTTAATACCCCCCTTACTCGCTGCATAGTGCACAAATAGTGGCCACGGAATTTTCTCATGAACACTAGACATATTAATGACAGAACCTTTAATATCATGTTCTACAAAATATTTAATCGCTTCACGACTTCCTAAAAAAGCACCTGTTAAATTTGTATTAATTACCCTATTCCAATCTTCAAGCGGCATTTCATGCGACGGTACCGCGTTTTCTATCCCTGCATTATTAATCATAACGTCAAGCGTACCAAACTCTTTCACAGCAGATTGAATGAGATTCACAACATCTGATTCGACGGTTACATCACCTTTTACAGCAATCGCTTCGCCGCCTACCTTTTTAATTTCTTCTAACACATCATTCGCTTCTGATTCTCGTGAGCGATAATTAATAACCACTTTCGCTTTTTCCTTAGCAAACCTCACTCCCATCGCTCTTCCAAGACCAGTTGCTGATCCTGTAATAACGACAACTTTCCCTGCTAAATCACTATACATTTCCATACCTCCTTTAACTTTTGGCTATACCTAACATAATTCCGGCTGCGATAATAAAAACAATACCGACAACGATACCCGTTAATTGACGTTTCGTTTTCTTTTCACCTAATATAAGGATCCCACCAAGCGTGGAAATAATAATTCCCATTTGCGATAGCGAGAAACTTGTTGCGACTCCAACACGCGGCTGCGAAATGAATAAAAACATATTTCCAGCTGCCCAAATTAATCCTGGAATAATATTTCGGATTGCATATTTATTAAATGGATGATGTTTAAAGGTAAGCAAAATCCCACCTAACACCATACCAACTGCTTGTGGCAACAAAGCTGACCAACCATCTACGTTAAATAGTCTAATCACTACTACGTAAACTAAATAGCCGACTGTTGAAATTAATAAAATTACGATACCTCTTTTAAAGTTTGCTGCTTGCTCTGCATTCTTTTCTTCTTCACTTTGAAGCGATGTTAAAATAACACCGATAATAATACAAACGAGCGCTAAAATCCCAAGGACGACCGATATTGTCGTGGACCATTCATGAAATACGATAACGCCAAATAAAGTCGTCGCGACTAATTGAAGTCCTGTTGAAATTGGCATCGTCCTCGAAACACCCATTAAATCAATACTTTTCAATTGATTTGCCTGACCAAGCGCCCAAAATAAACCTGACACAACTCCAACTCCGATAACGGTAGGTGTTAATACTGGCTTCATAAAAATATAAACAACAATTGAGAAAATAAGTGCTCCAAACGTTGTTCCGAGCGTTTGACTATACGGTCCCCCGCCCAGTTTTACGTTAAATAGCACAATACTTCCCCAAAATATAGCTGGTAAAATCGCTAAAAATATATCCATCACTCATTACCTTTCTTTACTAAATGCATAGGTTATCACTCTAAGTCATTAGAGTGAGCTTTTATTTTTTCTTTTTCCCGTTCACAAACTTTTTCTGCAATAGCGTCAGAAACATTCTTTTCTCGCTCCACTTTCTTTATCTTTACGTGATCTAAATGGTCTTCCAAAGTAAGCGTAACTTTATCGTTCGGGGGATTATGCGCTCCTTGAAATGTAAGAAATTGTAGCTTCACTTCATACCTAGGAACAAATTCATCTTTCTTGCCGAGACGCTTTATATTTATGACTGAAGCACATTCATATTGATCTTCTGTCACTTGTCTAATAACTGAATAGTACCTATTTGATAATGCACTCTCTAAAAGCTGTTCTCTTGATTCTTTCGCGAAAGAATCACTTGGAGAAGAGAAAAAAGACGCACATAGCATTGTCATAACTACACATATTTTTTTCATAATTCCCTCCTTGTTCTATAGATTAGTGTTCTCAAAACTGCCATAAAAAAACGACTTTCCCTATATAGGAAAGTCGTTTTAATGAATCCAATATTAACCACCGCTCACTGGTGGGATTAGTGCAACAACATCACCAGATTGGACCCTGTCATCTTCATTTGCATATTCTTCATTAATCGCAACCATAATTGGCTCTGAAACTGGTACATTATATTCGTTCGCAACAACATCTTTTAACTGTGCAACCGTAATATTTTCTTTCTCTATTTGTAATTCACTTGTCCCTGCTTCTTCTTGCAAGTGCGCAAATAACAATACTCGAATCATACTTATAGCTCCTTCCCAGGCTCTCCCGCCGGATATGGTGTTTTTTCTAATTGATCACCAATCCATGAGTCACCATCTTCCCAAAACTCCTTTTTCCAAATCGGAACAATTTGTTTTATGCGTTCCATAATATATTCGTTCGCTTCATAAGCCGCTTTACGGTGTGGTGTTGAAACAGCAACAACAACCGCTATATCAGAAATTTGCAACGTACCGATGCGATGTGTAATCGCAACGTGTGTACCTGGCCATTTCTCTTTCACTTCTAATCCGATTTTCTCTAGCATCTTTTCTGCCATCGTTTTATAAGCGACATATTCTAAGTATAATGTACGACGCCCTTTCGTAAACTCTCTAACCGTTCCAATAAATGTTGTAACAGCACCGCATTCACGTCGAATTACTTTCTTCGTTACCTCTTCAATCGAGATTTCTGTATCAATTACTTCATAATATGTATTTGTCATTTCGCACTCCTAACCGTTTGTAAAAACCAGTCTATGTACAACTCTTCTTCTGTTATATGAAATACTTTATATTCTTCTCGTATATTTACTGGGACATCATACCACGTAATAACCGCCACTATATTTTCTACTTTATGTAAAAGCTCAGCATCTTCCGCAGAACGAAGTAACACTACTTTCGGGTAGTTCTCTTTTTTATAGCCCTCTATTAAAATTGTATCCACTTTAAAAAACTCATATAAGCGAATAATTTCTTGCAAGGACCATTTCTTTCTTAGTGAAGAAAGTGAAAGTAATCCAGCACCTTCTACACTACTTACGACAGCACCAGCTTTACGGTGTCTTTCGCTATCTTTTTGCGCTACTTCTGGAAAACCTCCGTGCCCGTGATGTTTAATTGTAGCAACTTTCATTTCGCTTTCGGCTAATGCATGCACAATTTTCTCTACAAGTGTCGTTTTTCCGCTATTTTGATACCCTACTATTTGTAAGATTGAAGGGGCTCCGCCCATGGCCACTCACATCCCTCAGAGTGCTCTAACAATAATACGGATACTTTCATTCCGGTCTCAAATCCTCTCGTTCCTCCGGGTAACACGATAAAAGCATTCGCATCTGCAAGTGAAGATACCGCACTCGATTTATCTAAACCAACCGGCATCGCTTGTAACGCCCCATCCACAATTGTTACGTTCGCTCTTACGAAACGAGTAAATGGATTTGGCTTCGGAAAATCTTTTTGTAAAATAGCATCCGCTCTATATACGTGAGGTTCCTTCGCATACAAATACGTTTTTATAATTGGATGCACAAATAATTCAAAGCCTACATAACAAGCAGACGGATTTCCTGATAAACCAAAGAGTAACTTTCCATCAACTTCAGCTACTGTCGTTACACTTCCGGGCCTCATGGCTATCTTATTAAAGAGTACATTTGCCTGTAATCTTTCATAAATAGCTGGTAAGTAGTCATAATCTCCTACTGATACACCGCCTGTTGTAATTAAAATGTCGACCTCATCCATCGCTGATTGAACAGCTGTAAAACATGCATCTAACTCATCCGCGAGTTGACCATAATAACGAACTTTCCCGCCAGCTTTCATAATTTGAGCTGCGATCATATACGAGTTACTATTTCTAATTTTCCCCGGTTCTAACGGCTCATGTACTTCTAATAATTCACTTCCTGTCGTTACAATACCGACAACAGGCTGTTTTACAACTTTCACCGTGCTATATCCAAACGTTGCTAGTAAGGCCGCAACACCTGGATTAATTGCAACACCTTTCTTAACGAGAACTTGATTTTGTTTTATATCTTCTCCTTTAAACGACACATTGTCACCGTTATTAAAAGGGCGTTTTAACTTCATATATGTTTTCCCGTTCTTCTCAAACCCTTCTGTCAGCTCTAGCATTACGACTGCATTGCAATCTTCTGGAATAGCTGCTCCTGTCATAATGCGAATTGCTTCAAAAGCTCCTACTTCCTCTAAAAAAACGGAACCCGCCCCGATTTCTCCTATTACTTCAAATTCAACTGGATTCTCTTGAGTTGCTTCTTTCGTATCTTCTGCTCGAATGGCGAAACCATCGTAAGGGGAACGATCAAAATGAGGAACGTCATGATCTGAGACAACATCTTCCCCGAGAATTCTCCCGTAACTTTCCGTAATAGAAATTTCTTCTACTTCACCATGCTTCGCATATTTCATTACCCGTTCTACTGCCTCAGCAACTTGAATTGGAATTCGTTTTTCTACCATCGTTTCTCACCTCATATTTGCAATTTTTTTTATCTCGATTAAACTTTATATATTCAATAGAAATTACTTCAAGGAGGAATTCCATGTCTTCATTTACACATTTCAATGACCAAGGACGCGCAAAAATGGTTGATATAAGCGACAAAAAAGCAACCGTTCGAACAGCAATTGCGTGCTCTAGCATTGTCGTTACGAAAGAAATTTACGATAAAATCTCTCACAATGAAATTGGGAAAGGTGACGTATTAGCAGTTGCGCAAATCGCAGGCATTATGGCTGCGAAACGTACTTCTGATATTATCCCAATGTGCCACCCTTTATTATTAAAAGGTGTTGACGTTTCTTTCGATTGGAAACAATCAGAAGAACAATATCGTTTACTCATTGAAGTAAAAGTTAAAACAGAAGGTAGCACCGGTGTTGAAATGGAAGCTTTAACAGCTGCTTCCGCTACCGCTCTTACTGTGTATGATATGTGTAAAGCTGTCGATAAAGGTATGATTATCGGTGAAACGTACTTACTTGAAAAAACAGGTGGAAAAAGTGGAGATTATACGAGAAATTCATAATCCTCTCTCCGTTGAGCCTAAAGGGTTTCCTTTAGGTTCAACCTATATATCTTGCATATAAACTTTTCGCTACATTCATATCATTCGTCCCATGAATGAACGCCCTGCCATCTGTAAATAAAACAAAACGATATTCTTCTACCGGAAATGATAATAAATAAGGTGTCGCCTTTATCTCTACGCTTCTTTGTAAGCGTTTTTTAATTTCTTCTAAATTAAAATTCTTCCGCACACCCGGGCGAATTTGTACTGTATTCCGCCCACATAACACTTCTGTTTTCGTTTGTCCTTCAAATGTTAAACTCGGATATGTACGTAACCTTCCGCAAGATAAACAAGTATCTTTTTTCTGCCTATTCACTTTAAATGCCATCTGTTGATTATTCCAAAGATCAAACGATAACATCGTTTCACGAAGCGCACCAAAGTCTTCTACTAATATTTTCAGCGCTTCCGTAATTTGATGCGCAACTACTAATTGTACTGCCGGTTGTATAATACCAGCTGTGTCACATGTTGCACCGCTCGCTGGATGCTCCATTAAACAGCGAAAACACGGTGTTTTCCCTGGTAAAATTGTATACGTTACTCCGTAGCTTCCGACACACCCACCATATATCCACGGAATATTATACTTTTGTGAAATATCATTAATAAGAAGACGCGTTTCAAAATTATCTGTCGCATCTAATATTAAATCTACATCATTCACTAATTCTTCCATTTCTTGCACCGTTACATCCGTCACAACCGGATTTATTTCCACCTCAGAATTAATCGCTTTTAAATGTTCTGCAGCCGCTATCGCCTTCGGTTTATACTGCTTTGCATCTTCTTCTGTATATAGTTGTTGTCTTTGTAAATTACTCCATTCTACATAATCACGGTCAGCAATCGTTACTTTTCCAACACCTGCTCTAACAATCGCTTCTGCATTTGCCGCACCGAGAGCACCAGCACCAATAATAAGCACATGCTTCTCTCTTATTTTTCTCTGTCCTTCTTCTCCAACACCAGAAAATAATATTTGTCTTGAATATCGCTCCTGCATGCGATAGCCCCCTTTCTTATCCTCCTATATAAGACATTTCGATTTTCGGACGATTTTTTGCACTTTCTTCTGTTCGTTCATCCGAATACCTATCTTTTCTATTCATCCATACATCTTGTATAACACTTAATAACTCCTCATCCGAAAGATTTCCTCTAAGAAGTTCTCTTACATCCAAACCCTCTGTCGCAAATAAGCACGTATAAAACTTTCCATCTGCCGAAATTCTCGCCCTCGTACAAGAGACACAAAATGACTCAGAAACAGATGTAATAAAACCAACTTCAACATTTGTTCCAACGTACCGATATCGCTTCGCAACTTCACCAAAGTAATGCGCTTCAGCTGGCTCAAGTGGATCCATCTTATGAATCATCTCAATCAATTCTCGTTTTGTAACGACTTGATCAAAATTCCACCCATTTGTACTACCAACATCCATAAACTCAATAAACCGAAGCGTGATTCCTTGCTCTTTAAAATACGCAGCCATCGGAAGTACTTGATGATCGTTCATCCCTTTTTTCACAACCATATTTACCTTTACTTCCAGCCCCGCCTCTTTAGCTGCTATAATTCCCTTAATTACCGGTTTCGTATTAATATTTCGACCATTAATATTCTTAAATATGTCGTCATCTATTGCATCTAAACTAACATTCACTCTATGTAATCCAGCTTCTTTTAATGCCTTCGCTTGTTTCGTTAAATGTACGGCATTTGTCGTTAACCCTATATCTATTAGCCCATCAATTTTCACAAGACGTGCAATAAGTTTTGTTAAATCTTTACGAAGTAGTGGCTCACCGCCAGTAATTCTAATTTTTCGTACACCAATGTTAACAAATAATTTTGCCAAACGCTCAATTTCATCAAAAGTTAGTAAAAACTCATCTTTCAAAAAAGCATAATCTGACCCAAATATTTCCGCTGGCATACAATATGTACATCTAAAATTGCAACGATCAATGACAGATATACGTAAATCTTGAATTGGGCGTCCAAAAAAATCTTTAACCATCTCCTGCATCGCCACCCTCCCTTTCTGCCAAATTTCTTTCTTTTCATTCTATTATAATATATTTTCGAACTGCGATGTTTTTGCTCAAGAGAATAATGTGAAACTTTAAATAATTAGAGGGGATCCACTCCCCTGGTTAACGAGGTTTACTTACAAATACAAAGATAAAAAAACCTTGAAACATAAAAGTTTCAAGGTTTTCTGCTTATTAACTTAATCTAATAATAGTTAGGGTAGCCCCTGGCGTTGCTGTAGATAATGTAGCTACTGCAACTACTCCAAATAACTGTAAGCTAACAGCGGCTCCAGCAGGCAAGTTAGCGATTATTGTTGCACTAAATGAACCAGTAGCCACTGTCGGGGCATTTATCGTTCCCGCAAGCGGACTGCCATTTACAGTTATACGAGAACTTACAAGTAAACCTGCCGTTAAATTAATTGTATAGGCTATATAATAGTTTCCTGCATTCGCAACTGTAAATACAGTATTTCCACCACTAACGGTTATTCCTGGTCCAATATTTTGATTGTTCGGTAACGGTACGTTCGTACCCCCTAATAAAACGGAAATAGCGGTTCCTGATGTATTATTCGCAAACGCATACGTTGCAGTTGTACTAACTCCAGTCGCCCCGGTCGCTCCAGTGGCTCCAGCTCCGGTTGGACCTGTATCTCCAGTTGGACCTTGTGAACCGGTTGCTCCTGTAGCCCCCGTTGGACCTTGGATTCCTTGCGGGCCTTGAATTCCTTGGGGACCTTGAATCCCTTGTGGACCTGTCGCTCCGGTTGCTCCTGTAGCTCCCGTTGGACCTTGAATTCCTTGCGGGCCTTGAATTCCTTGTGGACCTGTTGCTCCTGTAACTCCCGTTGGACCTTGAATTCCTTGCGGGCCTTGAATTCCTTGGGGACCTTGAATCCCTTGTGGACCTGTCGCTCCAGTTGCTCCTGTAGCTCCCGTTGGACCTTGAATTCCTTGCGGGCCTTGAATTCCTTGTGGGCCTTGTGGGCCGGTCGGACCTATCTCTCCTTGCGGACCTTGGATTCCCTGTGGGCCTTGTGCCCCGGTTGCCCCTGTCGCTCCTTGGATTCCTTGAGGACCTTGTGGACCTTGAATTCCTTGGGAGCCGGTTGGACCTATGTCGCCTTGTGGGCCTTGAATTCCTTGGGGACCTTGTGCTCCGGTTGCCCCCGTTACTCCTTGGATTCCTTGGGGACCTTGAATACCCTGTGGACCGGTTGGACCTATCTCTCCTTGAACACCTTGGATTCCTTGCGGGCCCTGTAAACCCGTCACTCCGGTTGCTCCCGTTGCTCCTGTTGCTCCTGTCACTCCAGTTGAGCCTGTCGCCCCGGTATCTCCTGTTACTCCTGTCGCACCTGTTGCTCCTGTCGGGCCAGGTGGTCCACCTGATGGACCTGTCACTCCTGCCGGACCTGATGGCCCCGTTGGGCCGGTCGGTCCTGCTGGTCCTCCTGACGGGCCAGTCACCCCTGTTGGACCGGTTACTCCTGTTGGACCGGTAGTTCCTTCTCCCGTCGCTCCGGTTGCCCCCGTATCTCCTGTTGCTCCCGTCGGACCTTGCACTCCTTGAATTCCTTGTGGTCCTTGCACTCCTTGTGCACCTGTTGCTCCTTGAATCCCTTGTATTCCCTGCACTCCTTGTGCGCCCATCGGACCTGTTGGACCAATCGCCCCTTGTATTCCTTGCACTCCTTGGGGCCCCTCTGGACCGGTTGCTCCTATTTCCCCTTGTATCCCTTGAATTCCAGTTGCTCCTTGTGCTCCAGTTGCTCCCGTTATCCCTTGCACACCTTGTATTCCCTGTATTCCTTGTGGACCTTGTGGGCCGGTTGCTCCTTGCACTCCTTGAATGCCTTGTATTCCCTGAGGACCCTCTGGACCCGTTGCTCCAACTGGCCCTTGAACACCTTGTATTCCTTGCGGGCCCTGCAGTCCCTCTGGGCCTTCTGGGCCGGTTGGACCTATCTCTCCTTGTATCCCTTGGATTCCAGTTGGACCTTGTGACCCAGTCGGACCTATGTCACCTTGCGGACCTTGGATTCCCTGTGGGCCTTGTGCTCCTGTTCCCCCTGTCGCTCCTTGGATTCCTTGAGAACCTTGTGGGCCTTGAATTCCTTGGGGGCCAGTTGGACCTATGTCGCCTTGTGGGCCTTGAATCCCTTGCGGACCTTGATCTCCTGTGGCCCCCGTTACTCCTTGAATTCCTTGGGGACCTTGAACACCTTGTGGCCCTGTTGGACCTATCTCTCCCTGCACACCTTGGATTCCTTGCGGACCCTGTAAACCCGTCACTCCGGTTGCTCCCGTTTCTCCTGTCGCTCCTGTCACTCCAGTTGAGCCTGTCGCCCCAGTATCTCCTGTTACTCCTGTCGCCCCGGTTGCTCCTGTCGGGCCAGGTGGTCCACCTGATGGACCAGTTACTCCCGCCGGACCTGATGGCCCCGTTGGGCCGGTCGGTCCTGCTGGTCCTCCAGACGGGCCTGTTACCCCTGTTGGACCAGTTACTCCTGTTGGGCCTGTAGTGCCTTCCCCTGTCGCCCCAGTTGCTCCCATATCTCCTGTTGCCCCCGTCGGACCTTGGATTCCTTGAATTCCTTGTGGACCTTGCACTCCTTGTGCACCCGTCGCTCCTTGAATTCCTTGTACTCCTTGCACTCCTTGTGGCCCCATCGGACCGGTTGGACCAATCGCCCCTTGAGCACCTTGCACTCCTTGTGGCCCCTCTGGACCCGTTGCTCCTATTTCCCCTTGTATCCCTTGAATTCCAGTTGCTCCTTGTACTCCTGTTGCTCCCGTTATCCCTTGCACACCTTGTATTCCCTGAATTCCTTGTGGGCCTTGTGGGCCTGTTGCTCCTACCGGTCCTTGAATGCCTTGTATCCCCTGTGGACCCTCTGGACCCGTCGCTCCAACTGGCCCTGGCACACCTTGTATTCCTTGCGGGCCCTGCAGTCCCTCTGGGCCTTCTGGACCTGTTGGTCCTATATCACCCATCGGACCTTGTATCCCTTGAACTCCCTGTGGCCCTGTTTCTCCTGATGGCCCTGGTACTCCTTGTATACCTTGTGGACCTTGATCTCCTGTGGCCCCTGTTACCCCTTGTGGCCCTATAACCCCCTGTATACCTTGTGGACCTTGATCTCCTGTTGCTCCCGTTGCCCCTTGAATACCTTGAACTCCTTGTATTCCTTGTTCACCAGTTACTCCCGTCGGACCAGGAATACCTTGAATACCCTGCGAACCTTCTGGACCTGTTGGCCCAATTGGTCCTTGAATCCCTTGGATTCCTTGCAAGCCCTGTGCTCCCGTACTTCCAGTCGGACCTGTACTTCCCGTTGCTCCTGTTACCCCTGTATTTCCTGTAGCCCCAGTATTCCCCGTTGCTCCAGTCGCACCTGTACTTCCACTCGGTCCACCACCTGGACCTGTCGCACCAGTCGGCCCCGTCGGACCAGGAGGTCCTCCAGATGGTCCAGTTATTCCAGTTGGACCTGTTATTCCAGTCGGGCCTGTTATTCCAGTCGGGCCTGTTATCCCCTGACCAGTTGCTCCAGTCGCTCCGGTTGCACCTGTATTTCCACTCGGTCCTGGTGTTCCTTGTATCCCTTGTGCTCCTTGTATTCCTTGTGGACCAGTTGCACCCGGTAACCCTTGGACGCCTTGAATTCCTTGAGATCCCTCAGGTCCCGTCGCTCCAATTGGCCCCTGTAATCCCTGTATCCCTTGTATACCTTGTGCCCCAGTCGCTCCCGTTGGACCAATCGGACCTTGTAGCCCTTGCACACCCCCCGGTCCTGTCGCTCCAGTTTCTCCTTGTGGTCCTCTCAATCCTTGTGGCCCCTGCTGTCCTTCTGGTCCAGTTGCACCTATTGGACCAACTGATCCTTGTATCCCTTGCACACCTTGAGGTCCTGTCGGGCCCATCTCCCCCATCGGACCTTGTAATCCTCTTGGTCCTTGAGGTCCTGTTGGGCCTTGTGGACCGGTTGGACCAGTAATCCCTATACCTGTAAATCCAGTTGGAACAGGGGGGAAAGTAGGCCCAATAAGTTCTGGTGGAATTCTAAAATTAGAGCTTAACGAATTTTGCTTCCGATTATTATCACGATTCTTCACACTTTCACCACCTACAAACCGTCTTTTTCATAATAAATAAGCCTCTTCTTAATCTATTTACAAAAATAATTTCCAAGACTATTTTTATTTTAAATAATAAAAACTCCCTTAATTCCTTAAGGGAGTCCTGCAATTGAATCCATATTATCTGTATTAGGGACAGCTTGTGCTATACCCGATGTATTTACACTTTGCCCCATATTTGTTCCTGTTACAGTACCAGCAGGAGTGCCTCTTGTATATGTTGTCGTCACCGAATCACCTGGCTGTAAACAAAGCTTCGTCTCCGTCCCTATTACTGTAACAACATCAACCCAAGTGCACCCCATTGAACCACTATATGATTTCGAAGCAGTAAATGAAGTATCACTCAAATTATCACCGGTAAATATATTCCCAGTGTTATTCACAATAACAAATTCTTTTATATGAGCAGGCATAATTACACTCTACCTTTCCTCTATGAACCTAATGTACGTGTACTTGTTGCTAACGGCGGAAGAAACACTGATGTTCTAATGACTGCTTCTGGCTGTCTTTTCCCATTTAAAAAAACAGCCGCACTCGACCCTCCAGCACCTGCATATACTTTTGCTACAGCTAAAGGCGAGATATCATAACAGTCGCCGACATTAACAGCTCCTGTATTATTCATAATTTTTACTTTACGCAAATTAATCCCCATTTACCCCTCCTCCTTTTTATACTGTATGCAAAAGAAAAAAACTTGAAACAGACTCGTTTCAAGTTTTTAACTATTAACTATTTCGTTTCACCTTCATATTGAAGCATACCGCCAACCATATTCACTGTTTTAAATCCTTGCTCATTTAAATAATGACATACATTTTCACTGCGCATTCCTGAACGACAAATAAAGATATATTCATTCTCTTTATTAAAGAAATCTACTTTATGTGGGATATCGCCCATTTTAATATGTACAGCTTCTGGAATCTTTCCTGCCGCTACTTCTTCATCTTCTCTTACGTCTACTAAAAATAACGTTTCTCCATTTTCTAAACGCTCTTGTACCTCTTCTGTAGTAATTGTTTTAACTTCTGTCATATGTAGTTCCTCCTTATATACAATAAAACCTTTAGTTTCTTTTTCACAAACATTCTCTACCAATTTTAGCACGCAAAAGAAAGAACGCAAAGAATCGAAAAACTATTTCTCAATTTTCTCGCAAAACTTATTCTTTACAAACATAACTCTTGCATTGTATCCTCAATATACTTGTCTTATGAAAGGAGCCAATGAAAATGACACTTTCCCTTTTCATAATGGGCATCATTTTCTTAATCGCTGCAATTATTACTCTTAGTATGAAAAATACTAAAAAAATAAAATCACCCCAAGAAATGTCATTCTTATTTCTATTGCTTAGTATCGCATTCTTCGGTATAGCAATTGCCACATATATTTTCCGTCTACAAATCATGTAAAAAAAGGTGCCTACTACAAACATTGCACCTTTTCCCCATCATTTGTCTTCTAAACAAAACTAGATACTTTCCGATTTAAAAATTCATAAACTTTCTTTTCAAATAAATGAATATCAAATGCTCCCGCCATATGCCCATTTATACTTTCTATCTCATACAATTCCGCATACTTCCCTTGTTTTTGCAAAATATCTACCATTTTATAGTTGTAACGAGACGGCTGAAGCAAATCTTGTTTACATGGAATCATAAGTACATTCGCTTCTATGTTAGAAAGAGATTCTTCTAATGAAGAAAAACCATGTGCAATATCATGCAATAAAACTGCCTTTGCAGTATACATCCATGAATTTGCATCTACTAACTCTATACTTCTATATGTCGCTTTATTTATCTCTTTTTCAAATGATGTTAGTGTAGAAAACTTTTCATAAGGTTCTATCTCTATACTATTACGAGGAAATGCCATTTCATAAAAACGCTCATCAAACGCGTTCATAAACATCATTCTATTTGCTAAATGAAGCCCCTTTATCGGCTGCTCTTCTCCATATTTTCCACCTTTCCAACTTGGATCCAGTTGAATTGCTTCAATCGCATTTTGCGCTACGTTTACTGACGTAATAATTGGATTTTGTGGGTTCGTAATAACGCCAATCATCCGCTCTACCATATGTGGATAGTGAACCGCCCATTGTTGTGCAATCATTCCCCCTGCCGACGGTCCAATTACAGCGTTTAACCTTGAAATTCCCATACCTTTTATTAACTCATATTGCATACGAGCTACATCAAGAAATGTAAAAACCGGAAAATCCATAGCATATTCTTCTCCAGTTTCTGGATTAATCGATTTCGGTCCTGTTGTAATCACATATGGATTTCTCACCTGCACATTACAAAGATTATCTGTACATATAACAAAATACTTATTTGTATCAATTGCTTTTCCAGGTCCAATGAGCCCATCCCACCAACCAGACTCCTCATCATGCACTGTATATTTTCCTGCCGCATGACTTGTTGCACTAAAATAATGACAAACCAAAATCACATTTGACCTTTCTCTATTTAACGTACCATATGTCTCGTATCCCATTTGAACAGGAATTTCCCTGCCATTTTCAAACGTAAACCCTTTTAAAACAAACTTCTCCTTTTTTACAATTTGCACAGATTCTCCCTCTTCCCGTTATAGTATGAACTGCTTACTAAAGATTTTTTTCCATGCAAACTAATCTCCTTCTTCTTTTCATAAATAAATGAATAATATACAAAATTAGCCACAAAATAGCACTATATTACAAGATTAAAGAGGGTATACACATGATTTGGAATTGGTTACGTAAGAAAAAAAAATCAAATAAACCAGAAGCAAACGAAACAGATAATCAGGAGCAGCATTCTAACAATGAAGAGGATGATAACAAAGAACAGACTAGAAGTATGAAACATAATAAAGGTAAAAATCACGAACAAAAAGATTCTTCTCAGGATAAGCAACAAAGTCCTAAACAAGAGGATTCCTCTCAGGATAAGCAACAAAACTCTAAACAGGATGATTCCTCTCAAGATAAGCAACAAAGTCCTAAACAAGAGGATTCCTCTCAGGATAAGCAACAAAGTCCTAAACAAAAAGATTCTTCTCAGGATAAGCAACAAAGTCCTAAACAAGAGGATTCCTCTCAGGATAAGCAACAAAGCGCTAAACAAGATGAACCTTCTCAGGATAAGCAACAAAACTCTAAACAGGATGATTCCTCTCAAGATAAGCAACAAAACTCTAAACAAGATGACTCTTCTCAGGATAAGCAACAAAACTCTAAGCAGGATGATTCCTCTCAAGATAAGCAACAAAGTACTAAACAAGAGGATTCCTCTCAAGATAAACAACAAGGTGCTAAACAAGGTGATTCGTCTCAAGATAAACAACAAAACGCTAAGCAAGATGAACCTTCTCAAAGTAAGCAACAGCACTCTAAAGGTAATAGTATTTATGATTTTACGAAACCAGAAAAAGACCGTATCCATTCTTTACAAAATTTAATAGAGAAGCTGAAAAAATCTAGTGATTTTGTGAATTATCATACATCCGACGATGAAACGATGCCTTATTGGATTTCTTACTATCGTCCTTCGCTTGATGGAGAGAAATTACAAAAATATTTAATGCCTACTCTTTTGGAACGACCTAATGCTTCACTAGAAGAGCTGAAAGAACATATTCCAATGAGCGGCATTACAATTACGAACGACTTACAAAAAATTGAGGATATGGTTTTAAAGGGGCATGCGATTATTCAATTGAATCAGCAAGATCAAAAATGTATGCTTGCAAACATTGCAATTGATAATTATCGTGCACCAACCCCTCCTTTAAACGAATCAACTGTTATTGGTCCGCAAGAAGGTTTCGTAGAAGATATTGATACAAACATTAATTTAGTTCGAAAACGTCTTCCTGTTTTAGATTTACAAACAAAAGAAATGATTATCGGCGAGTTTTCCAAAACAAAAGTTGTCATGATGTATTTAGACAACCTCGCTGAAAAAGATAATGTAGATTTTCTCGAGGAATCATTACGCGCTCTTGAATATGATCAAATTAATGATAGTGCTTATATACAAGAATTGATGGGTGAAAAATCGATTTTCCCTCTCTATATCAATACAGAACGCACTGATAGAGTTACAAAAGCACTAATTGATGGAAAAATCGCTATTTTCGTTGATGGTTCTCCAAGTGTTTTACTAACACCTGTATCCTATTTCGATTTTTTCATTTCACCAGAAGACTATAACGTCTCCTGGATGTACGCTACATTTTCAAGGATTTTAAGATTAATTGCCGTTCTATTTTCAATTTGCGCTACACCGTTATACGTTGCAGTTTTAAATTATCATTATGAACTTATTCCAAGTGATTTACTTGAAACTTTAATTTTATCAAGGGCACAAGTACCATTCCCACCTTTAATTGAAGCGCTCTTTTTAGAACTTGCAATTGATTTATTAAGAGAAGCCGGCGCAAGGTTACCGATGAAAGTCGGGCAAACACTTGGTATTGTAGGCGGTATCGTAATCGGGCAAGCATCTGTACAAGCTGGGTTAACGAGTAACATTTTATTAATTATCGTTGCACTATCAGCACTCGCTTCCTTTATTACACCTATTTATAAAATGGGTAATGCCGTTCGATTACTACGCTTCCCGTTTCTCATATTTGCAGAAATAGGTGGATTGTTCGGTATTTCTCTTGGATTTATCTTTTTATTTACTCATCTATTTAGACTTACTTCCTTACGTAAGCCGTACGCTTTGTTTTACCCGACAAGGCAACCATCAGTTAAAGATTCTTGGATCCGTTTTCCATTAACAATGATTGATACAAGAGATGTGCAAGCAAGACCACAACATGTAAAAAAAGCTGCGAAAGGAATTTCAACAAAACATAGATCGGATTTTGATGATTAAGAAACGAGGTGCATTGATGAGTAAAGTTCAAGAAAAATATCAAATATCTCCTATCTTTGTTTTCTTCTTAATTCACGGTGCACAGTTTGGTGCTGGAGTTCTTGGATTCGCTCGAATTATCGCAAAAGCTGCTGGATACGACGGCTGGATGGGGGTTATAATCACAGGAATTTTCATCCATATTCTTATATGGATGATGTATGTCTTATTAAAAGAAACAAATGGGAATTTAGTTGATTTACATCGGCAAACATTTGGAAAATGGCTAGGAAATGGCATTAGCATCATCTTTATGGCTTATTTTTTAATCGTCAGTATTTCGGTCATTCGAACATACGTTGAAATTATTCAAGTATGGATGTTTCCTACCGCTTCCACCTTTATGTTAACACTCTTTTTATGCTTAGTTAGTTATTACATTATTTCTTCTGGATTTCGTGTAATTACCGGTATTTGCGTCATCTCTGTTGGTGGTACATTAGGATATTTATTTCTAAGCTTATTCGTTTTGAAATATTCACATTGGGATAATTTACTACCTATATTCACACATTCTTTTTCAGACATTTTAAAATCCGCTCAACTGTCAATCTACAGTATGACCGGTTTTGAGATTTACCTCATGGTGTATCCATTTGTGAAAAAACCTATGCAATCTCATAAATTTGCTCAATACGGGGCACTATTTTCAAATCTTCTATATCTATTTAGCACCCTTTTAGCCTTTGCATTTTTTAGTGAAAAACAATTGTTAAAAACGATATGGCCCCAACTTTCTATGACCCAAGTCATTCAATTGCCATTCATAGAAAGACTCGAATATCTTGCAATTTCCGCTTATGCACTCGTTATTATTTCAAGTTTTATCCTCCCTTTATGGGCGTCAATGAGAGGAACTCATGAAATATTCCGTGTAAAACAAAGGGGTGTTTTAATTGCTTTTATCTTTATCACTCTCATTGTTTCGCAACTTTTAACAAACAGACACGATATTAATAACTTTATTAGTAATGTATCAAAAGTTAGTTTTTGGCTCATTTATGTATACATCCCAATTCTATTTATTATTGTGTGGGTGAAAAGAAAATGGAAAAAATCAAAAGCACAAGCAAATTAATACTTATTTCTTGTATAACATTATTCAGTCTAACTGGATGTTTACAAAAAAATATTATCGATGATGTACAACTTATTCAAGGAAGCGTTTTTGATGTCGCAAAAGATAATAAAGTAAAAGTGACATTCGTTTGTCCCATTCAGAAAAAAGGAAATAAAGTTCAAGTTTTTGAAGGCAGTGCAAATGCGGTAAAACAAGTAAAAGCAGACACATCTTTAGAGTCTTCTCAACCATTTGCTAGCGGACAAATGCGTGTCGCTCTATATACAATAAGACTTGCCAAAACAGGAATGTCTACTTCATTCGATACATTACTTCGAGATGTGAATATAGGGAACGCTTTATATGCTGCTTTATTAGATGGGAATGGTACTGAACTTTTAAAAGGCAAATATTCGACTTCATACAACGTTGCAATTTATATAAAAAAATTGCTAGAACATAACATGGAGACCGGATCTTTACCAGCGGATAATCTACATATAGGAGCATTTCGCTATTATCAAGAAGGAAAAGACTACTATATTCCCATTCTAAAGAAGCATGGTGATAAAATAAAAATTACCGGAATTGGCCTTTTTAAAAAAGATAAATATATCGGTAAAATTGCGGAAAAAGATATGTTCATATTTAAAGGACTATTAGAGAAACATAAATTAGATTCACATGAATTTAAAACAGATTCTGCGTACGTAATGATTAATAATATTCGTTCTGTTCCAACTTACGATATAAAAATTAAAAACGGAAAGCCTTCTTTTTTCATTCACGTTCGTCTTGATGCACGTATTCAAGAACTATCAAAACAAATTAACTTAGAAAATAACAAGAACACACAAAACATTGAAAAAGATATCCAAAAACAATTAGATAAACAAGCTACTAAGTTAATTAAGCAACTTAAATCTTTAGGCGTCGATCCTCTCGGGCTAGGTGCAAAGTATAAACAACATTATCGCCCATTCAAATTAGAAGAATGGAGACAAATGTATAAAGATGTTCCGGTTCATATAAAATACACCGTAAATATTACAAATTCTGGTGTCATTGAATGAGAAATGATTGAACTCCTCTCTCTAGCATGATACAACGGAGAGAGGAGTTTTTTTATTATCAAATAGAGAGAGAAGATATTTATGGGGGAGCTTATGTCTAAAAAATTAGTAAAGCCTATTTTAAATGGTATTTTATTTCTCGGCGTCTTTTTATTTGCTCATACATACTTAAAAAATGTTTCCTTCACACGTTACTTGCTTGTCGTTATACCAATGTTACTGGTCGGTATTTTTGGCATCGATCTTATTTCATCCCTTTTAATAAAAAAAGAAGAATAACGAGCGAACATCTTATTTCGATAAGATGTTCTTTTCATTTCATAATCACCTTATGTTACAATAAACTTCGGCATAACGTAAGAAAGGATGAAACAACATGACAAACGAAAAAGGTTTAGATAAAGGGTACGAACTTGTCGCGAAAATGCATGAAGTATTCGGACATCCTGTGACAAATACTCCAACAAAATTAACAGAAGAACGTGCAAAAATCCGTGCGAGTTTTATGCAAGAAGAGCTAGAAGAATTTCTAGAAGCAACGACTGTTGAAGATCAATATGATGCACTGATTGACCTTATTTACTTTGCATTCGGCACGTTTGCCGAAATGGGCGTACGTCCTGATAAAGGATTCGAAATTGTAAATAACGCAAACATGGCAAAACTATTCCCTGACGGGAAACCTCGATTCCGCGAAGGTGACGGTAAAATTCTAAAACCTGAAGGCTGGCAAGCACCAGAACCACAACTTCGTGCTGAAATCGAACGTCAACGCCAAGAAGCTGAAAAAAACTGCTAGGATTTCCTAGCAGTTTTTTATTATGTCTTTTTTTCTGGCAATCATTAATGACCCACGTGTCCCGCATGTCCTGCAGCTCCACTAATGCTAGCCGCTCCTGCTGCTGCCCCCGCTCCTCCTGCTCCAATTCCACCTGTCCAAGGAGAAGATTGTTGTTATTGATACTGTTGGTGTTGTTGGTGTTGTTGGCCTTGGTAACCTTGATGACCATGTTGACCTTGGTGACCGTGGTGGCCGTGGTGATGTACTTGTTGTTGATGATGTCCATGATGACCGTGGTGACCTTGGTGGTGATGGTGGCCATGATGACCATGTTGACCTTGGTGGCCGTGGTGACCATGGTGATCTTGATGAATTTGATAAAGGACAGCCTGTGGATGTATATGATGGTGGCCGTGGTGATGTACTTGTTGTTGATGATGTCCATGATGACCGTGGTGACCTTGGTGGTGATGGTGGCCTTGATGGCCATGGTGTCCTTGGTGGTGATGGTGGCCTTGATGGCCATGGTGGCCTTGGTGGTGATGATGTCCATGATGGCCATGATGACCTTGATGATGGTGTCCATGATGACCGTCGTGGTGGCCATGGTGACCGTAAAAACCTTGTGGATAACCACCTACTCCTCCAACGAAAGATGGGAATGTAGTTGGTACGCCTACTGGTACTCCTCCCGCTGCTCCGCCTACAAATGTTGGGATTCCTGTTTGCACTCCAGCTACTGATGATGGAAATCCTCCTGTTAATGTTGGAATTCCAGTTTGTGCTCCAGCTACTGATGTGGAAAATCCTCCAGGTGTTCCACCCATCCAGCTCGGAATTCCGCCATATCCTTGTTGTCCGCCTCCCATTAACATCATTTGTTCATAACTATCCGATCCACCTCCGAAAAAGCCATGTGGTGCATTATTGTCCATCCCTTTCATTCCTTTCACCTCTTCTACTCAATTTAGCCTACCTTTTTTATCATATTTCCTATAGAAAAATAGGTGTTTGTCTGTATTGGAATTCCGCTCTTTTATTTGTACGTATTGGAATAATTGAAAACTTAGACTAGGGTGATCCAGAGATTATTTTCTACACAAAAAAGCTCAGAGTATACATACTCTGAGCTTTTATTTAGAATAAATTAATTTGCAACAACATTAACAAGTTTTCCAGGAACAACAATTACTTTACGAACTGTTTTCCCTTCAATTTGGTCTTGAATTGCTTCAAGTGCAAGTTGTTCCATTTCTTCTTTTGATGCGTCTTTACTCATTGTTAGTTTTGCGCGAACTTTACCCATAACTTGAACAACAATTTCAACTTCATCTTCTACAAGTTTAGACTCATCAAATGTTGGCCAGCTTGCATATGTGATTGTTTCATTGTATCCAAGTTTGCTCCATAGCTCTTCCCCGATATGAGGTGCAACTGGTGCAATCATTTTTACGAAACCTTCTACATATTCTCTTGGAAGTGTTTCAGCTTTGTATGCATCGTTGATGAATACCATCATTTGAGAAATCGCTGTGTTGAAGCGAAGCTCTGCATAGTCTTCTGTTACTTTCTTCACTGTTTGATGGTAAGCTTTTTCAAGCTCTTTATTTGGTGCGTCAGTAATTTTCTCACTTAATTCACCGTTATCTTGAACGAATAGACGCCATACGCGGTCTAGGAAACGACGAGCTCCGTCAAGACCATTTTCAGACCAAGCAATTGAAGCATCTAATGGCCCCATGAACATTTCGTATAGACGAAGTGTATCTGCACCGTGGCTTGCTACGATATCATCAGGATTTACAACGTTACCTTTTGATTTACTCATTTTCTCGTTGTTTTCACCTAGAATCATACCTTGGTTGAATAATTGTTGGAATGGCTCTTTCGTTGGAACTACACCGATATCGTATAATACTTTATGCCAGAAACGAGCATATAGTAAGTGAAGTACAGCATGTTCTGCACCACCGATATAAATATCAACTGGAAGCCATTGTTTTACTTTTTCAGGATCTACAAGTGCTTCGCTATTGTTTGGATCGATGTAACGTAGGTAGTACCAGCAGCTACCAGCCCATTGCGGCATTGTGTTCGTTTCACGACGACCTTTTTTACCAGTCTCAGGATCAACAACATTTACCCACTCGTCAATGTTAGCAAGTGGTGATTCACCTGTACCTGAAGGACGGATGTTTTCTGTTTTCGGAAGAACTAATGGTAATTCCTCTTCTTTCACAGCTGTCATTGTACCATCTTCCCAGTGAATTACTGGAATTGGTTCACCCCAGTAACGTTGACGGCTGAATAACCAGTCACGTAGACGGTACGTTACTTTTTGATTTCCTGCGCTCGTTGCTTCAAGCCATTCAATCATTTTTGCGATTGCTTCTTCTTTATTTAATCCATCAAGGAATGCTGAGTTTACGTGTGCACCATCACCTGTGTACACTTCTTTCGTAATATCTCCGCCTTTTACAACTTCCTTCATTGGAAGATTAAATACTGATGCGAATTCATAGTCACGCTCATCGTGAGCTGGAACTGCCATTACAGCACCTGTTCCGTAAGTTGCAAGAACATAGTCAGCGATCCAGATTGGTAATTTCTCACCGTTTACTGGGTTAACTGCGTAAGCACCAGTGAATACACCAGTTTTCTCTTTCGCAAGTTCTGTACGCTCTAGGTCACTCTTCATTTTTACAGCGTTAATGTAAGCTTCTACCGCTTCTTTTTGTTCTGCTGTTGTAATTTCTGCAACAAGTGCATGTTCTGGAGCTAGTACACAGTATGTTGCACCAAATAATGTATCAGGGCGCGTTGTGAAAACTGTGAATTTCTCGTCTGTACCATCGATGTTGAAGTGTACTTCTGCACCTTCAGAACGACCGATCCAGTTACGTTGCATATCTTTTAAGCTTTCAGGCCAATCAAGCTCATCTAGATCTTCTAATAGACGATCTCCGTAAGCTGTAATTTTTAACATCCACTGTCTCATCGGACGACGCTCAACTGGATGTCCACCACGCTCACTCTTACCGTCAATGATTTCTTCGTTTGCAAGTACTGTACCAAGTGCTGGGCACCAGTTTACAGGTACTTCATCAACGTAAGCTAAGCCTTTTTCAAATAGTTTTAGGAAGATCCATTGCGTCCACTTATAGTAGTTTGGATCTGTTGTATTTACTTCACGGTCCCAATCGTAAGAGAAACCTAATGATTTAATTTGGTTACGGAACGTATTAATATTATGCTCTGTAAATTCAGCTGGGCTGTTTCCAGTATCAAGTGCATATTGCTCTGCTGGAAGACCAAATGCATCCCATCCCATTGGATGCAGAACGTTATATCCTTGCATACGCTTCATACGAGATAAAATATCTGTCGCTGTATAACCTTCTGGATGTCCTACGTGTAAGCCTGCACCTGATGGATATGGGAACATATCTAGTGCATAAAATTTTGGTTTTTCTGTCTCATCTGGCGTACGGAATGTTTTATTCTCTTCCCAGTACCCTTGCCACTTCTTCTCAATTTCTTGATGATTAAAGCTCATGAGATACCCTCCTTGAAATTCTATTTATTTTCACCGCCCAAAATACAAAAAACCTCTCATCCCTAGAAAGGGACGAGAGGTTATAGATTCCCGCGGTACCACCCTAAATTAATGTACAAATATACATTCGCTTAGATCCGTAACGTGGATTAACGGCAATTGCTACTATTAGTTTCACAACTGCAACTCAAAGGCGAGTTCATAACGAAACGTGGATTGACTTGCACCGACCGTCAACTCTCTAAACCAGCTTCTATTACTACTACTCCTTCTCACTGTTATTACACATATAAGTTAAGTGAACTATCCTTCACCTAGTATCTCTTAAGAGCTTACTTAAAGCGAGGACTTCTCGGTTAATCGTTACTCTTAATAACTAACGAATTCATCTTAAGACAGCCGAGCTATCTCCCTTGTTCTAAAGGTTGTTTTATTTAAATATATTCTAAAACATGTTACATGTTCCGTCAAACTAAACTGCAATTTTTTCTTCAACTGTTTCTTCTACTTTTACTCGTTTATCATAAATGCTCGTTGCTATAAGCGCTACTACAAGCATTACCATGATTGCTATAAACAATACTTCCATATTGTATAAATCCACAATTGCTCCGCCAACGACCGGTCCGAACATTTTCCCTACAGTCGCCGCACTATTTACGACACCTTGATAAAATCCTAATTTATCTTTTGGTGCAAGTATATTTGCAATCGTTGGAACCGCAGGCCATACAAATAACTCACCAATTGTTAATGTTACCATCGCAACGAGGAACATCGTAAATTGCTGCGCTTGACTTAACACAATGAATGACGCCGCAAAAATGAAGATTCCAATCATAATTTGTTGTTTTAAAGAACGCTTCATCCAACGAATTAGCATACTAACAAGTGGTTGCGCACAAACAATCATCGCTCCGTTTATCGTCCATAGTAAACTATAGTGACGAAGGCTAATATTCAATTCTTGCATATGTGTTGCAATCGCTCCTTGCCACTGTACGTATGTAACCCAGCATAAAGCATATGCTACACACACGATAAGAAGTGCTTTAAATCCAGGTGTAAGTGACCACCCTTTTTTCGTTTCGACTTCTTTTTGCACTCCTGGCTCTTTCTTGTCTTCCATACCGCGGAATCCAATAAAAGCAATTAAAAAGAAAACAAAGTATAAAATAAAATTCGCTAAGAAAATATAATCAAAACGATACGATGCAACTAATCCACCACATGCTGTTCCGATCGCAATACCAACATTTTGTCCAACGTACATCGCATTAAATGCCCGTCTTCCGCCTTCTGGCCAAACCGTACCAACCATCGCATACATCGATGGGAAGACCATTCCAGAACCGAAGCCGATTAACGCTAGCCATACAACATATAACGGCCAACCGTGGAAGAACACAAGACCTAAAATCGATACAAGTGTAATCACAATCCCTACTAAAGTTGATTTATAACCGCCCCATTTATCAAATAAAACACCGCCGAGCAAGTTTCCGATTACACCAGTAAGCGAATTGATCATTAATACCATTCCGGCCACAGATAAAGATTTTCCTAGGTGATCATGCAAATAAATTGTATTAAAAGGCCATAAAAAAGAAGCACCCGTGACATTAATAATCATCCCAGCTACTAATAGCCATACTTTCCTTGGCATAGTTTCCCCTCCTATTCTATTTTTTTCGTTCATATATATAACAGTAAAATTGTAGTCGTTTTTAAATAGGAAGGCAACTGATTAATAGTTGATGAAATTCAGATAATGGTTCGACGGTAAATGAAATTATACTGATTGCTTCTTGGATTATATCAGCGATTATTAAAATATATCGACTTACCGACAAAAAATTACAACAGTAACAATGTATAAAGAGGCTGTATGAACTTCATGCAGCCTCTTTATACTATCCAACTTCCTTTTCTCGCTTCGCACTTTCTTTAGCGCTCCATTTAAATATTTTATCTAATAAGGAATATATTCTCCCAGATTCTTTCGTTAACAAAGGTCCTAACGATGCTAATATTAAAACATACAAAGCTGAGAATGGTTTAATAGTTGCCATTAAGCCGCCCGCAATTCCAATATTCGCGACGATAATGGAAAATTCTCCGCGTGATACAAGTGTTAAACCGATATTCGTAGAAGCCTTATGCGATAACCCAGCTTTACGCCCCGCAACCATTCCAGCAGTAAAATTACCGATAAGAGTAATGAAAACTGCTCCTAATGCCAACCACACTGCTCCTCCAAGTGAAAATGGGTCTATACTTAAACCGAAGCTGAAAAAGAATATAGCTCCAAAGAAATCACGAAACGGAACAACGAGCTGTTCAATTCGATCACTATGCTCTGTTTCAGAAAAGACGAGCCCCAATAATAATGCTCCAATCGCCTCCGCGACATGAATCGTTTCTGAAAATCCTGCTACAAAGAACAAAATAGCGAATATTACGATAATAAAAATTTCATTGGACGAAATATCTAACATTTTATTTAAAAATCGTGTAGCTTTTCTAGCAACTACAAAGAATAGTAGCATATACCCTACTGCGATTAAAATAGATGTAAGAGCTCCTACAAGTGACGTTGCCCCTCCGAGTACTAATCCTGAAACGACTGATAAATATACGGCTAAAAAGATATCATCAAACATAATGATTCCTAAAATTAGCTCCGTCTCTTTATTACCAGATCTTCTTAAATCAACAATTACTTTCGCAACAATTGCACTCGATGAAATTGTTATAATCCCAGCAATAATTAATGTTTCTAATAAGGGGAAACCCATTATATATCCGTAAAGTAAACCTAATATAAAATTAAGCGATATATGAACAGTTCCCCCAAAAGCAATTGATTTTCCTGATTTAATTAATTTTTTAATTGAGAATTCTAAGCCTAAATAGAATAAGAGGAATATAACGCCAACACGGCCGAGGAAGGAAATAACTTCTCCGCTTTCAATAAATCTTAAATCGATAAGCCCTAAATCTGGCGCATGTGGCCCCACTAGCATACCGAGTATAATGAGAAACGGAATAATCGAGAACTTTAACTTTGCAGCGAGAATAGCTGCAAAAGCGACTAATACTAACGCAGTCCCAACTTCAAAGATTAAAGTATCCATCGATTATGAATCCCCTCCTACTGAAAGCAACTCATTAATAATTCTTTTTACTTCATGTCTTTCACCTGATAGTACGAGCATATCGCCAGCTTCAATGATAGAATCTGGGCCTGGATTAAAGAACTTCTTCATATTCTTTTTCAAAATGGCAATAATCGTTACGTTATATGTGTTTCGGACATGTAAACTACCAATTGTTTTTTGTACGACTGGTGCATTATTTTCCACCTTAAACCACTCAATTGATAATCCTTCAAAGGCCATTTCAATCGTATCTAAAGCTTGTGGTCTATATACCATTCCGCCCAATATAGCTGCAATTTGTCTCGCTTCGGAATCACGAAGAGAGACGCTTGAAATACTCTCCTCATGATCAGCATCAAAATGGTACATTTCTCTTCGGCCATCATCATGAATAACGATAACCATCTTTTCATTACCTTTTGTAATCACTTCAAACTTACATCCAATACCCGGCAGTTCACTCTCTCTAATATTCATATTTTCCGCCTCCTAATTCTTTTAGTTACGGCTTTTATAAATCGACATCAATCTCCGTTTTAAAGGTCTCATCCTTTGAAATACCTAAATATTTTAGCGTCTCTGATGGAGTCGCGTGATGAAAATGTTTTTGTAACAGCGCAATCGCTATCCCTCTTTTGTACGCATGAAATCCGAACGTTTTTCGCATTGAATTCGTTCCGATCTTACCAACAACTCCAACTGCTTCTGCAGCATTATGAATTACACGATACGCTTGTTGGCGCGTAATTGAATTTGGCGTTTTATTAGATTGAAATACGTAATTTTCTCTTTTAATGCCAATAGATTGTACGTAATCTAAAAGCGCTTCTTTTACTTTTGTATTTAAATAAATATCTTGTTTAAATTTTTCATCTTTCACAGGAAGAGTATAAAACTCTTTAACAGTCCCATCTTCATTTAATACATCTTCAAATTTCATGCTAAGTAATTCTGTAATTTTTAATCCTGTGTTAATTCCAATAACAAATAAAAGATAATCTCGCTGGGAGTGCTCTTTTAAATATTTTTTCATAGCCTCAATTTGGCTTATATCTTTTAATGCCTCTACAACTTCCATACATGTATTCTCCTCATCTTATGAACGGTAATTTTCTCATTATGTTGTCCATTTTACCTTATCATGCTATGAGATTTCCATGTGTTATCCATTATTTTCACAATATACTCAGGTGGTTCTGAAAACTTTCAATGTGGAAACTTACGATTGTATAAATACGTTGCGGTAAAAAATGTGGGGATAAAAGCTTAGCTTCTTTCTACAGATTGGATTCCTCCTTTCCTTATACAGCTACTTCTACTTTTATATTACGTTACTTACTTACATTATATTATACATTTCAGTAACATTAAAGCGTTTTTTCTGAAAATAATAAAAACCGAGCGTTTTTGCTCGGTTTTTATTATTAATCTTCTTTCGGAAGAACAATTCCTTTATACAATTGAACTGTAATAAGGTAATAAATCGTGTAAATAACTACGAAAATTACGATTGGTACCCAAATACGGAAGTACGGATCAAGTAAAATAAATCCGAAAATATTCATACCAACTAATACGTGAGCAATACCTACAATTGCTGGGAATAGGAATACTAAGAATAACTCTTTATAAATTGATTTTGTTAATAATTCACGGCGCACCCCGATTTTACGAAGCATTTGATAACGTGTAATATCTTTTGATGCACCAGAAAGAATTTTGAACATTAAACAACTTGCCATCATTGCTAAGAAAGCAATTCCAAGGAAGAAGCCCATAAACACTGTTCCGCTCGCAACACCATAGAACATGTCGTAAGATTGATATTTACTGTTCATTCTTTCAGCTGTTACATTTTTATATTTATCTAATTGCAACTCGTCAAGTTTTTTCCATTCTTTTGTATATGTTAAGAAATCATCTGCTTTTCCGATAAATGCTATACCTTCTTTACCACTTATCCCATCGTACATTTTTTGATCTACAATTTTAATTGCATGATCTTCGTATATATAATATGGATGAATTGTGCTAAAAGCATCTACCCATTCTTCTGGAAGTTCTTTAGCGTTCGCATCTTTTTCATTCATTTCTCTAGAAACTGCACCTACTGGTAATTCCTGTGAAGCCTTCTTCGTATTTACTAAATCCTTCATCGACTTCATATTTTCCATATCTTTTACTAAAGGACGATTTTTCTCTAAATCTTCTTTTACATAGTAAACGTATTTATCATCTACTTTGTAACGATATTCGCTTTTCTCTTTAAATGTAATACCGTTTAAAATTTTCGTAACTACTCAGCTTCTTCAAATAAAAAAACAGGCCAAATACATGTTTCCGATTCGAAAACATGAAAAGAAAATACTCCAATCAGAGAAAGAATCTATGCCAAATAGAGAAATTCTCTTATGAAGTCGTGTTATTCCAAGGAACCGTTCTAGTTTCTATGACTTGGTTTATCGCTTGTAAGACCGATTGTTTTTGTTTTTTCATGGTACTCATAAAGCTTCGTATCTGACAAAAAGATTCTGCGCCTTTCTTACTTCGGAAAGTCCCAGACACTTTCTGTTTTACTTTCGTCATCCGAATATCCCGTTCTGCTTGATTGTTATCAAATGGAATGGCTGGATGTTCTAAAAACGCTAGAATTCTGTCAGAATACTTGACGAAGCGATTCCATAAATTTTGAGAAGGCGTCTGCTTTCCTTTCTTCTTTTGTTTCGTGGAAAGAATCTGTTGTTCTTTCAATATGGATTGATACATAATAAACAGATTCTTTTGCGTCGCTTTTGGCATGGTACCTTCGGATTGCTTTTTCATCGTCAACGCTTGCGTTAGAAATTTCTGCATCTGTTGTGCCCATTGTTCTCCAGTACTATCTATAATTCCTTGTAAATCTCGTAAGAGATGGGCATTACATAAAACGTGACGACAATCTGTATACGCATCATACGATTTCCAACCATCATGCATCGCAATTCCAGAAAAAGATGGCAAGATTTCTCCAGCATCCATTGCTTCTTTTCCACGTTTTTGATGAATATGTTGCAATGTCACCTCCGGTGTACTGGCAGTATGTAACCATTGTGTTTTGTTTTCTACACGCATACCAGTTTCATCAAAATGGACAACAGGAGACTGCAGAATCTTTTCCTTTACTTCTTTTATGAATGGCTGCAATTGAGAAGCGAAAGCCTGTGTATGATTTACCAGGGTTCCTTCGCTTATAGAATGTCCAAAACAATCCTGAAAGAATTCTTTTGTTCGCTTCAAAGAAATGCATTGATAATGCGTTAAATAGGGAATCAGTCTTTTTATATTTGGACCATATTGAACAGGACGAGATACTGTCGAAGGAAATTGGGCTTCTTGGATAGAATGGCAATGTGGGCATTCTTTCTGTTCTACTTTATGTTCTGTCACTTCGATCTGAATAGGTGGTAAGTCATACACTTGGCGAATGCGATACCCTTTTACAGGCTCGTGGTTCAAGGAAGTATGACAACAAGTACAATATGTAGGAGAATGTGTAATCGTATGATCTGGAGTCGCTGTCAAACCAAGAGTATGTCCCTTGTGGCCCAACTGGCCACCCGTTTGACGATGAGACGGTTTGCGCAAACTTTTTGTAACGGGCTTACCCAAACCATCTGTAGAAGGTGGCTTATGACTATTTTTGGAGTTTTTTTTTGAAGCATTTTCTAGTTCTTGTATACGTTTTTCTAACTTAGAAAATGTTTCTTCGAATAAAGAAATAACAGCTTCAGGTCCTTTTTTATATGTATCTAAAATAATTTTTCGATCGACCATAAGATTCACCTCCCCTGTTTGATATACTCAGTATTTACAAATGGGAGGCATATGAAACTAGTAAAATTTAAAAAAGACACCGAAAGGTGGCTGAGTAGTTACAAATTTTCTTTTCTTCAGCTGTCGGATTATGAACTACTGAATCATAGATTACTAAACCATCAACCATTTTTATAACGTTATTTTTAAACGCCATCCCCCCTGAAATTGCACCAGCTCCAAGAGCAACTAACATCGCTACTGTTGCAAGTACTTTCGTTAAGCTATTAATACGGAAATTTAATTGTGCAAATGTAAAAGCGTTAAGTCCTTTTTCACTACGCTTTTTATTACTTTTTAACTTTTTAATAATAACTGGAAGAAGTGATCCAAATAACATGTAAGTACCAGCTGTTGTTGTAATTAATGCAATAAGGATTCCCATCTCTCTTAATTTTTCCATATAAATCATTGATGCATAGCCAATTCCTAATAAAATAACCGCAAGGAAGGCAACTAAACTTGTCATTTTCCCTTTTACTGCAACACGTTCTGTTTGTGCATCTGCATGTACAAGTTGCAATACAGAAATACGTGATAATTTAATACTGTTCATAATTGCTGATAGTACAAATAATGCAAAGAAGAAGATGCAAGTAACAGTCATAGATGGGAGGTAAAATGCTTTATAGCCTTCACCAGCAAATTCTAATTGTTTCATTAATAATTGACCGATACCTTCTGCAAGTCCTACACCAACTGCAATTCCAATTGCAAGAGACGCGGCGCCTAATACAATTGTCTCAATAAACATAAGTAATGTAACTTTATGCTTTTTTGCTCCTAACATCATATACATACCAAACTCTTTTTGACGAAGAGATAGTAAGAAAGAGTTCGCATATAAAATATAGAAGAACGTTATGATTGCTAATAAAAATGAACCTGCTTGGAATACAAATCCGATTGATTTAATCACTGAATTAGATTCAAGAAATGATTCATTTAGTGCTAACGTTTGAAACATATAAAAAATTGAGATCGACATGACAAGACCAACAAGTAAGACGATATAATCTTTTAGCTTACTCTTTAGCCCTGACATGGAAAGTTTGAATAACATGCTCTAGAACCTCCTTTCTTACGCTTTTTGTGTGCCTAAGTCCGCAAGCACATCTAAAATTTCTTTATAAAACTCTTCACGTGTACCGCCGCGGTGAATTTCTTTATATAGCTCACCATCTTGAATGAATAAAATACGCTGACAGTAACTTGCACTGTACGGATCATGTGTAACCATCATAATAGATACGCCTTGATCTTTATTTAAGTTTGTCATCGCATCAAGTAAACTCGTTGCATTTTTAGAATCAAGCGCTCCTGTTGGCTCGTCCCCTAAAATAATTGCCGGCTCATGCACTAAAGCACGCGCTGCTGCCGAACGTTGCTTTTGCCCACCAGATACTTCAGATGGGTACTTTTGAAGTATTTCTGTAATCCCTAACATATCCGCTACTTTCTCGACTTTTGGTCCAATGTTACGTGATGGAACACCTTGCAAGGAAAGTGGAAGTGCAATGTTTTCATAAATAGATAAGTTTTCTAACAAATTAAAATCTTGGAAGATGAATCCTAATTTTTGTGAACGGAAATCAGAAAGCTCACCTTGCTTCATTTTTGTAATATCCGTACCCGCAATTTCAACAACGCCGCCCGTTGCTTTATCTAATGTTGAAATTACATTTAATAATGTCGTTTTACCAGAACCAGATGGTCCCATAATTCCAACAAACTCGCCCTCTTGAATTGAGAATGACACACCTTTTAACGCGTGTGATTGGTTCTCACCTTTTTTACCGTACACTTTTTGAACGTTTTTTACGTCTACAACTGGTTTCGTCATATATATCCTCCTACGCTTGTTTTTCCATTACCTATTTTGCGCTTTTTAGAGGCGAACTGCTATTTGTTAACATTACATTTACCTTACACTTTTGTAATATAAAAAAGATAAGTGTGTAAGGTTCGTTGATAAATGAAATTTTATTAGCGATTTCCAATATATATCGGCGATTCGCGAAGGAATATCAACTTTCCGAAAAAGATGAAAATAAAAATGGGCTGTTCCACAAAAAAGGAACAGCCCACTTCTCTCTTTATTTCTTTAAAGGTGTTACCGTCCAATACGTAACAACTCGCCAAATCCATTCTAATGGACCCATTTTAAAGATTTTCATCCAAATTACACTAAACACAATTTGAATTGCATAAATTGCGATACATACATATAACGTCTGCATGTATGTCAAGTTTCCTGCAAAGTTAAATACGCTACCGGCAATTAAAATCATTGCAGTTTGTCCAATATAATTCGTTAACGCCATACGACCGTAGTATTTCAGTGGCGCTAACAATGTTTGAACTGGTTTTAATTGAAGTAATAAAATTAATGCTCCGACATAGAAAGCTGAAATAATTGGTCCCACTGTAACACCAATTTTTAAAAATTGGCTTGCAGCGTCCATTGTTCCATCCTCATTCATAAGTATCATATTTACAAATGGATCAGCAGGAACGTGCCCATATTGATACCATACAGCTATGACACTTAAAACAAACATAATGCCTGTAAAAATAGCGACTTGCTTTATGTTTTTTGAAAGATTTTCAAATACACGATATTGTCCTGCAGCAAGTCCTAATAAAATTAAACCAAGTGGTAATAGTTCTTTAACTCCCATTACACTGAAGGCAATTGTCAAAATAAGTCCTAGTACTAGGTTCACTTCTTTTTTCGCTTTATAAAACGGTAAAACGATTAACCCGCAAATTGCGTATAACGCTAGTGCTTCTCCAGGCTGAAACATTTGATGAATTAAACCAAAAATAAATAGTGCAACTAAGCGGCGTAAAAATAAAACATAGCCATTTTTCCCTTTCGCAATCGCTCTTGAAATAAAGATATAGAATCCCACTCCAAATAAGAATGAGAAGATTGAGAAGAAACGACCTTCTACAAATAAGTATAAAAATCTTTGATAGCTAGCATCCACTGTGCTAGGATCTGGAATTTTAATGTTAAGTAGTGCGAGAATATTTACTAAAATAATCCCTAGTAGTGCAAAGCCACGAATGTAATCTAACTCATCAATTCGCTTGTTTATAATATTGTTCCCCATAAAGCAACTCCTTGTATAAAACTTAATCCTTTCTTACTCTACTGGAGAAAGCTGCTCACAACTATCGACAAACCTTACATAAATCTTACATTATTGTCATATAGCAAAATAAAACCAGGTCATATTGCGACCTGGTCTACTCTGATTGTTTCGATTTTTGAGGTTGTCCTTTTTTACTATTACGCTGTTTTACTTGAACAATCGGATCAAGTTCATTCGAAAACTCAGCGTTATGCCCATTTTGCGTTTTTTGTTCTGGGTTATTTTGATCTGAACGTTTCGCCATTACATTCACTCCTTATTAGTGCGGTGTAATAATCATTTGATGTTGCAATTGGCGAATTGCCATACGTGCTCTATTTAACTGCTCACGTTGCTCATCATTCGCATGTTGTTGCATCGTTTGTAAATCGTTATACGCTTGTTCTAATTGTAACTGCGCATCTGAATACTCCATCGTATTATAATGCTCTTGTCTCATACCAAGATCTAATTGTTCTTTCGCATATTCCACCGCTTGTTCCGCTTGTGTAATATAAGATTCAAGTGATTGACGCTCTGCCATAATTGTCCCTCCTTGCTTCAATTCCCCTTTAGTGTGTCCCTTCCATCTGAACCTTATGAGTATGTTATAATGGATTTTGTTTCATTTTGACTCGGCTTAGGAGGGAAAGTAATGAAGGTTCAAAACCCTTTTCCATATACAAACGACAATAAACGTTATCATACATGGAATTATCATTTACGAAATGAATTTGGTGAAAAAATCTTTAAAGTTTCATTAGATGCTGGCTTCGATTGCCCGAACCGTGACGGTACAGTTGCTTATGGCGGTTGTACATTTTGCAGTGCTGCTGGATCTGGTGACTTCGCTGGCGATCGCCGCGATGATGTTATAACGCAATATCATGAAATGAAAGAAAAAATGCGCTCAAAGTGGAAAGATGGAAAATGTATCGCTTATTTCCAGGCGTACACAAATACACATGCACCACTTGAAGTGTTAAAAGAAAAATTCGAACCGCTTCTAGCAGAAAAAGACGTTGTCGGTCTTTCTATTGCGACTCGTCCAGATTGTTTACCGGACGATGTCGTTGAATATTTAGCGGACTTAAATAAACGCACTTACCTTTGGGTTGAACTCGGACTACAAACCGTCCATGAACGTACTGCAAATCTTATTAATCGTGCTCACGATTATCCTTCTTACGTTGAAGGTGTAAATAAATTACGTAAGCACGGCATTAAAGTTTGTTCTCATATTATTAACGGCCTTCCACTTGAAGATTACGACATGATGATGGAAACAGCTCGTGAAGTAGCGAAGCTTGATGTACAAGGAATTAAAATCCACTTACTTCACTTATTAAAAGGAACGCCAATGGTGAAGCAATATGAAAAAGGACAACTCGAGTTCCTTTCTCTTGAGGATTACGTAAGTCTCGTTGTTGACCAACTTGAAATGATTCCAGAAGACGTAATTGTGCACCGTATCACAGGTGACGGTCCGCCTGATTTAATGATTGGTCCAATGTGGAGCTTAAATAAATGGGAAGTATTAAATTCCATTGATGCAGAATTTGTACGCCGCGGAAGCTGGCAAGGAAAATATGCAAATGAGGAGAAACAAAAATGAAATTAGAACGTGTATTACCGTTTGCTCGCTCGCTTCTGCAAACGGCAGTAAAAGAAGGCGATTACGCTGTAGATGCAACTTTAGGAAACGGCCATGACACTTGCTTCCTAGCTGAAATCGTTGGAGATAACGGAAAAGTATTTGGATTTGATATTCAAAAAGAGGCAATTGAAAGCTCAACAACTCGTCTAAAAGAAAAAGAACTTTTCGAACGTACTGTTTTAGTTCACGATAGTCACGATACACTTCTATCCATATTACCAGAAGATGCAAAAGGAAAAGTAACAGGCGCAATTTTCAACTTAGGTTACCTTCCAGGCGGAGACAAGCATATCGTTACAAAACCGAACTCAACAATCTCAGCGATCGAACAATTATTAGAAGTAATGGCACCTGAAGGTATCATCGTCCTTGTTATTTACCACGGACACCCAGAAGGACAAGTAGAACGGGACGCTGTTCTCAAATTTGCCGAAGAATTATACCAAAAACAAGCACACGTACTGCGCTACGGCTTCATTAACCAGCAAAATAACCCACCATTTATTGTGGCGATTGAGAAGCGATAAAGTGAAACTTTAATCAGTGGGGGCATCCCCACTGATTATTAGTTGAACCAATCGGGCATTTATGGGCAGTTTATCTCCCACCTAACCTCTTTGCTCCAGGCGAATTTTAAGGTGGGAGTTTTACTGCCCAATATATCAACGATTTTTCAATTATATCTATCGTAACTCGGGATATATCAACGATTTTTTCGATATATCTATCATAACTTACAATATATCAACGATTTCTCGGATATATTGATTGTTCGACAAAACATAACAAAAAAAGACGTGCACTCATTGCACGTCTTTTTGTTATTCTCCTATATAATGGATATATACTATATTTGAAGAAAGAAGGATAGAACTTTGTTAGTAGAACTAAGGGGAATTCAAAAGAAGTATGGCAAATCACTTATACTAGACAACATTGATTTATCCATTCCAGAAGGAGAAGCACTCGCCATTATTGGCGGGAACGGGACTGGAAAAAGTACTCTACTCAAAATAATTGCAGGCTTTATTTCACATACGGCAGGGACAATTCAAAGGAAAGAACATATACAAATCGGCTATGTACCTGAACATTTTCCTGAAGGGATTCGTTTTACATTAGAGGATTATCTATTTCATCTCGGCCGCATTCACGGTTTATCAACAAAATATGTAAAAGATAAAATTCCGCTGCTTCTTGAAAGGTTTCATTTACTTCATGCAAGACATTCCGTTGTACGAAACTTTTCAAAAGGTATGAAACAAAAAACAGGCATTATGCAAGCGTTACTTACGGACGTACATTTATTAATTTTAGACGAACCGCTTTCTGGGCTCGATCCTAACTCTCAGCAAGAATTAGAACATATTTTACTCTCATTAAAACAACAAGGTATATCCGTGTTATTTACATGTCACGAAACATTTTCAGCGATAGAACTACAAAAACAATCCGGTTTTATACACGTTGCACACAATTCAAATCAAAACCTTATTCAATTGCACATCGAAAAAGAATATACAAATGACATACTTCAGTTTTTATTACATAAAAAAGCATCTATCACACTGCTACAACCTAATTTTTAAATCGAAAGAAGGTTTATTATGTTCGCGCTTATTCGTTACCATTTTCTCGACTATACAAAATCGTATAAGTACGTCCCTCCTATTGCGATGTACTTTGTGAGCTTACTTTTTGTATATACATATAAACCGACTCCTATTGTACCGACATATTTAGAAACAGCTCTCGCGCTTTATTTATTATCTGCCTGGATTACAATCACAATTTTTCATACGGAAGACCCTATACAAGAGCAAATTACTATTTCTCACACAAATAATATTTCCGCACTATATGTTGGTAAATATATTACAGCTCTTCTCATTTGTACTGTGTTATCTTTTATATCCGTACTCTACCCAATTATTTTGCAAATGTTTAATGAAAAAATAACAGTTTCTTTATTTCTAGTCGGATTTCTCGCTCACATGTCTTTCTCTATACTAGGAATTTCAATCGCAACATTATTTACTAGAAATATAATTCAAAAAGCAGGCACTGCTTGGCTTAGCCTTACATTCATATTACTTATAACGATTGCTTCTATCCAATTTAAAAAAGAGTTACTATGGTTTTTACCACCTGTCGAAAGCTTTCTCATGCTTGGACAATACAACTATAATATACTGACTCACACACTATGGCTCACAGCTTGGGCTATCGTATATTCATTTTTATTATTTACCTTATTTCTTTTTATCGTTCGCAAAAAGCGTTTTTAATTACATATTAAAGGAGACGAAATAATGATCGGAATACTAGCAGGAATGGGGCCAAAATCAACTGGACCATTCATCGATACAGTTGTAGCAGAGTGCCAAACAATATACGGAGCAAAGCATGATATGGACTTTCCTCATATGATGATTTACTCGTGCCCAACACCGTTTTATATGGATCGCCCTATTGATCACGAAGCGATGAAAAAAGCGATTATTGAAGGGGCACAAAAACTCGAGAGTACTGGCGCAAGCTTTATCGCTATGCCGTGCAATACGGCGCATCTTTATTTTGAAGAATTACAGGACTCTCTTTCTATTCCTATTTTGCATATAGTTGATGAAACGTTACAAGCGATTCCTGAAACTGCAAAAAGAGTCGCTCTTCTCGCAACGGAAGCAACTGTTCAAGCTGATATTTACCAAGATGGGATTGCAAAGCGGAATATAGAATACATTCATCATGAAACATGGCAGGAAATGATTAATCAAATTATTACTTGTATTAAATCTGGAGAGATTGAAAAAGCTCACGAATTGTGGAATGCGCTCGTTTTACAATTGAGAGAGGAAGTTGATACCGCCATTATCGCATGTACCGATTTGAATGTGGTGGCGAGTGAGAATTTTGTTGATTCTTCTCAATGTCTTGCGAAAGCGGTTGTTAGGATGTATCTATCAAATACAAAGAAATCTTCATAAACATAGAAAACATCCCTTTTGAAATGTGTTTTATGTTTTATGAAAATCATCCTAAAAACTTTTAACTTTCTTCACAATTCTTTCAAAGTAATCACACTTAATCTCGCTATATTAAATAAGTAGTTATTCATATAGGGAAGGTTAGGGGAACTGAAAGTATGAAAGTAAATCGTAACTACTCAGCCACCTTTCGGTGTCTTTTTTAAATTTTACTAGTTTCATATGCCTCCCATTTGTAAATACTGAGTATATCAAACAGGGGAGGTGAATCTTATGGTCGATCGAAAAATTATTTTAGATACATATAAAAAAGGACCTGAAGCTGTTATTTCTTTATTTGAAGAAACATTTTCTAAGTTAGAAAAACGTATACAAGAACTAGAAAATGCTTCAAAAAAAAACTCCAAAAATAGTCATAAGCCACCTTCTACAGATAGTTTGGGTAAGCCCGTTACAAAAAGTTTGCGCAAACCGTCTCATCGTCAAACGGGTGGCCAGTTGGGCCACAAGGGACATACTCTTGGTTTGACAGCGACTCCAGATCATACGATTACACATTCTCCTACATATTGTACTTGTTGTCATACTTCCTTGAACCACGAGCCTGTAAAAGGGTATCGCATTCGCCAAGTGTATGACTTACCACCTATTCAGATCGAAGTGACAGAACATAAAGTAGAACAGAAAGAATGCCCACATTGCCATTCTATCCAAGAAGCCCAATTTCCTTCGACAGTATCTCGTCCTGTTCAATATGGTCCAAATATAAAAAGACTGATTCCCTATTTAACGCATTATCAATGCATTTCTTTGAAGCGAACAAAAGAATTCTTTCAGGATTGTTTTGGACATTCTATAAGCGAAGGAACCCTGGTAAATCATACACAGGCTTTCGCTTCTCAATTGCAGCCATTCATAAAAGAAGTAAAGGAAAAGATTCTGCAGTCTCCTGTTGTCCATTTTGATGAAACTGGTATGCGTGTAGAAAACAAAACACAATGGTTACATACTGCCAGTACACCGGAGGTGACATTGCAACATATTCATCAAAAACGTGGAAAAGAAGCAATGGATGCTGGAGAAATCTTGCCATCTTTTTCTGGAATTGCGATGCATGATGGTTGGAAATCGTATGATGCGTATACAGATTGTCGTCACGTTTTATGTAATGCCCATCTCTTACGAGATTTACAAGGAATTATAGATAGTACTGGAGAACAATGGGCACAACAGATGCAGAAATTTCTAACGCAAGCGTTGACGATGAAAAAGCAATCCGAAGGTACCATGCCAAAAGCGACGCAAAAGAATCTGTTTATTATGTATCAATCCATATTGAAAGAACAACAGATTCTTTCCACGAAACAAAAGAAGAAAGGAAAGCAGACGCCTTCTCAAAATTTATGGAATCGCTTCGTCAAGTATTCTGACAGAATTCTAGCGTTTTTAGAACATCCAGCCATTCCATTTGATAACAATCAAGCAGAACGGGATATTCGGATGACGAAAGTAAAACAGAAAGTGTCTGGGACTTTCCGAAGTAAGAAAGGCGCAGAATCTTTTTGTCAGATACGAAGCTTTATGAGTACCATGAAAAAACAAAAACAATCGGTCTTACAAGCGATAAACCAAGTCATAGAAACTAGAACGGTTCCTTGGAATAACACGACTTCATAAGAGAATTTCTCTATTTGGCATAGATTCTTTCCCTGATTGGAGTATTTTCTTTTCATGTTTTCGAATCGGAAACATGTATTTGGCCTGTTTTTTTATTTGAAGAAGCTGAGTAGTTACAGTAAATCGTTCGCTTCATTACATTTTTTGGCGTTGGCATTTTTATGCTGGGCTTTTTATTACGCCGCTTCTTATTACATTGTCACTAAGCGGAATTGGGTATTTATTTCGGGAAGAGGTTGAGGATTTCATCTATAAAGATTTATATTTTGGGAAGAGCGCTCAAACGGAATCTATTTCGATGTCTGATTCTATTTCCTTAACAGAGAAAAAATATCCACATTATAGCGTGGCGAAAATTAGTGAGTTTAATGGGGATTATAATACGAGACTTACGATTGCAAATGAGTATACTGGGCAACAAAAATATGTGTATTTAGATAGTAATAATCAAATTGTTGGGGATCAAAACGCAAGTGAAACGTTTGCTAATATAATGAGGGAATTACATAGTTCTCTTTTAGTTGGTGGCACTGTCGTAAACTATACTGTAGAACTCGCGGCATGCTGGACAATCTTTTTAATCGTAACCGGATTGTACATGAGTATACGACAATTCAAAAACACACCATCATCCAATAAGCGAGAAAAAGCAAAAAGACGTCATTCTATTATCGGTATTATATTTACAATTCCTCTCTTTCTGCTAGTCGCATCTGGATTGCCATGGTCAGGATTTATGGGGAACCAAATTTATAAAATCGCATCGTCAAATGAATCACTCGGATATCCAAAATTGTACATGGCTCCACCTGAATCAAAGGTAAAAGAATTGCCGTGGGCAACAAGAAAAGAAGCTCCGCCTGAATCAAATTTAAATGAACCGAAAGCAATTTCTGTCGATGAATTACAAAAAGGAATTGAAATAAAGAAGCCATATGTTATTTCACTACCAGCTGATCCGAAAGGTGTATTCACTGTTTCGAAATCGAGCGGTTCTGGTATTACAGGTATGCATGTTGCACCAAATGAAGAGATAACAGCTTACTTTGACCAATATAGCGGGGAGCTCATTTCAAAAACGGACTATCGTGATTATGGATTACTTGCACAATGGTTCACTTACGGTATCCCGCTTCATGAAGGACATTTATTCGGATGGCCAAATAAAATATTATGCTTACTAACGACATTATCTCTACTACTTCTCATTTATTACGGAATAAAAATGTGGTTAGCAAGAAAGCCGAAAGGAAAATTAGCAGCACCTCCAAAACAAAGAGATAAGAAAAGTATATTCGTTTTCTTTATCATGATGGTAATACTAGGCGCTGTCATGCCTTTATTTGGACTATCTGTTTTAGTTATTTTAGCGATTGAACTTCTTATATATGTATTTTCAAAAATACGATCATAATGAAAAGAAAACCACTCTACATGAGTGGTTTTCTTCATCACTGCGCTGTTTTCTTTCGGTACATCTTCCCGTTCCAATAGAAGAATCGTGAAGTGAGGCCTCCGTACTTTACAATGCGCCGTGCCATTTTGTGCATATTCTTTTGTGCTGATACTTTTTGATCTGATAAATAAATACCAAGTAACCCTCGGCTTATGAGACGATGAAACTTCGCATGAGGCAAATCACCAATGCTCTTCTCTGCTTCTTCTACAAAGTGTTTCATCCGATCTAATATCGCTTGCTCGTTTTCGTAATAACTACAGAAATTCAAATCTCCGCCTATACGGTCTTCTTCTTGATCAATGAAATAATCAAGCAAAATATGAAGTCCTTGTACGTAAGGGAAGTACCCTTGTCTAATTTTCGCAATATCTTCATCATGTAACTCATCATGAAATGCATATGCTACAAGACAGAAAATTCCAAGTGTAGAACCGGCACATGCTGAAAATTCAAACCAACTCATCTCAGGTAAGTTTTCTTTATGTGCTTCAAACCAATTTTTCAAGCGCGGCTCTCTTTCTTCTAATTTCACGTGTTTATGAATTTGCAAATCACAATAATAACAAGCAAGTTCATGAAGAACAGGAGCAATTTTGTCATAGTGCTTCGTTTTCTTTAAAACATCTTGGCATGTTTCAACAAGTTCATCTAAATAACCACCATCATCTTGATCATCACGATAACGATAATAATTACCGCCACCTTCTACTTCAGGTGATAATGCCATTAACATCGATTCATGCAGTGCGGCAAAATCATTTGGATCAAGTGATGTACTGCGATCACATAAATTATCTAAATAGTCGCTGATCGTTTGATACGCTACGATAAAACGAATACATTCTTCTCGGTGTTCATTTGCTAGCAGAGCTAAAATGCCACCGCCCTCACAATGAAACGTTTTATGCTCAATACTTGCGATTGCCTGACTATGAAGCTCATCATTCGGAATATGGTAGGCACGCTCTTTCCACATCGCTAGCTCATGGTGTACAACCGGAAACACATCACGGTATACTTTCGCCATGAGCGTTATGGGATTACTCGGTACGTTCACTTCTTCCTTCATCTCCTCTATTAAATGTACAAATAATGATTTATTTGTTTGTTTTTACTATATTATTGACATGCATTTCAGTAAATGACTGAATATAACTCAAAATTTCATCACGCTCATACTCATTTAATAACTCGTGATAACAATTCGGCCATTCTTTAAAAGCCTTATCACTTATTTTAACATTATCAAACCAAGTGCGGACACGTGTTTTATCTACAAGTTTATCCTCACAAGCTTGCATTAGCAAGAGCGGAACATCTGGAAAATCATCTATTTTTTTATGAGCAATTTCGATAGACTTAATCAATTCACTATACCAACGTACTGATACTTTGCGCAAGAACAAAGAATCATTCTCCATTGCATCTCTCACTTCGTGGTTACGTGTTGACATTTCCACCGTAAGATTCGTTGCAAATTGCAATTTTGGAGCCACAACATTTAATATTTTTGAAGCAAATTGAAGCGGAGCAGAGGGTCCAGTCACTACCCCTAAACAAGGCGAACTCAAAATAATACCCTCTACATCTTCTCTCTTCGTTTCTTGCATCATACGAATGACAATAAGACCACCCATACTATGACCGAATAGAAAAATAGGTAACCTATACTTTCTTGCTTCTTTCACCCATAGTTTAACTTCCTCTATGTATTCATCAAATGAATCAATATGTCCTCTATTTCTTGAAGTCGTTCCATGTGATGGAAGATCCCCCATCACGACGTGGTAGCCGATATGATTCCACATTTCCGCAACGGCTTCGTAACGTCCGTGATATTCCATTGCGCCGTGCACAATAACAATGACAGCCTTTGCTTCCTCCGCTTCATAATTCCACATACGGCTCTCCTCCATTTCACTCTTTCTCATAATTTGATACACTAAAACTAGTCTCTAGGAAAGGAAGACTTTACATGATATATCCTTACAAAGAAAAAAAACCGAAAATTGCGAGTAGTGCTTTTATCGCTGACTATGTTACGATTACAGGCGATGTTTACGTTGGCGAGGAATCAAGTATTTGGTTTAATACAGTCATCCGTGGTGATGTGTCACCAACGATCATTGGAGACCGAGTAAATGTACAAGACCAATGTACACTCCACCAAAGCCCTCAGTATCCTCTTATCTTAGAAGATGATGTTACAGTTGGGCATCAAGTTATTTTACATAGTTGTCATATTAAAAAAGATGCTTTAATTGGAATGGGATCCATTATATTAGATGGTGCTGAAATTGGCGAAGGAGCTTTTATCGGCGCTGGAAGCCTCGTTTCACAAGGAAAGAAAATTCCACCAAACACGTTAGCTTTCGGTCGTCCCGCGAAAGTCATTCGTGAATTAACAGCAGAAGACCGTAAAGATATGGAGCGTATTCGCACGCAATACGTTGAAAAAGGTCAATATTATAAATCATTACAGAAGTAAATTTCCGCTGCCATAAGATTGGCAGCTTTTTTTATATAAAAACTAACTTTTTCTTTACAAAACATTATTACTCCCTCAACAAAATCTTATTAAAATAAAAGCTAATATCTCCATATATATGTAAACGAGGGAGGAGAATTTTCATGAAGGTCAGTGGATTATATAAAATAGAATGTTACATTTTCAAAGGAATTAATCGCTACTTTGATCAAAAAACATTAAATATCTTTTTCAGCAATATTACTCATATCGGTGGCGCGACTTTCTCCATCGCACTCACACTTTTCTTTTTAATTTTTGCAAAAGGTACTTTACATCAAGCAGCAATTGCAACTGCTATTTCTTTAGCAATTAGCCATATTCCTGTACAAATATTAAAAAGATGGTATCCACGAAAACGTCCTTATTTAACAATTCAGGATGCAAAATATCCAGTCCATCCATTAAAAGACCACTCTTTCCCGTCTGGTCATACAACAGCCGTTTTCTCTGTCTTCATTCCATTTATTTGCTATAATCCAAGCTTACTTGCTTTCCTATTACCGTTAGCATTATGCGTCGGTATTTCACGTATTTATTTAGGACTTCACTATCCGTCAGATGTATTCGTCGGTATGTGCCTTGGCACTTGCTCTGGCATCATCTCTTTTTATCAATTCATCCCACTTTTCACATAAAGGAGTGATATGATGAGAGTCGCCATTTTTACCGATACTTTTACGCCACAAGTTAACGGGGTTGCGAAAACGTTAGAGCGATTAACACGATATTTTCAGAAAGAACAGATCGCCTATTCTGTTTTCGCCCCTCAGCATACAGCTGAAGATAATTTTGTAGCGAATGTGAATAAGATGAGAAGTATCCCGTTAACAATATTATATCCAGAATGTCGTTTTTCTTTTCCTACTCCGCGTATTAAACGGGAACTACTTTCCTTTAAACCTGACATTATTCACATTGCCACACCTTTCAACATGGGACTTTGTGGATTGTATTATGCAAAAAAGTTAAACATCCCAGTTGTCGGTTCTTATCATACTGATTTCGATGCCTATTTACGTTATTACAAAATCGAATTCCTCTCCAATATGCTTTGGAACTATTTAAAATGGTTTCATAGTCATATGCAAAAAAATTTTGTACCTTCCTTTGAAACATTACATCAATTAAAAAATAAAGGCTTTCAGACCCTCTCTATATGGGGACGTGGTGTAGATTGCACACTCTTTCATCCAGCTTACAATACAGACCTATTCCGAAAAAAATATAATATTACAGCGAAGTATGTCCTTTCCTATGTTGGACGAATTGCTCCTGAAAAAGATATTGATACGCTGCAACATCTTATCGTTAAAACAGCACATACTCGAAACGATATTCATTGGCTCATCGCAGGAGACGGTCCTCTAGCAACAAGTTTACGTGAAGCTGTTCCGAAAACAAATATCACTTTTACTGGCTATTTACAAGGCGGGGATTTAGCTGAAGCATATGCTTGTTCTAACATAATGGTGTTTCCATCAGCTACTGAAACATTCGGAAATGTCGTACTTGAATCACTCGCATGCGGTACACCTGTTATTGGTGCAAATAGTGGCGGGGTTAAAAATATTATTACAGATGGAAAAACGGGAGTTCTTTGTCCGCCTAAAAATGAAGATGCATTTCTATCATCCATTTATTTTTTATTACAAAATGAAGAAAAACTTGAGCAGATGGGAATAGAATCTTCCTCTTTTGCGAAATCAAAGAGCTGGGATGAGGTCTTTCGTGGCTTGCTTAACCAATATGAAGAAGTCCTTCAGCATAACGCATCAGAGTTGCTTGCTTAAATAGAAAAACTCCCTTCAAAAAACGAAGGGAGTTTATTACATGGTCATAAATTTTAGTTTAATAAATGATACATAAGGTTAAGCATTGTTTTATTTCTATATTAATTATATCAAAAATAAACATAACTAAACAGACTTGTAATAAAAACCCATAAAAATTAATATATGGTTATACAGTGTTTTAACTGTATAATGATTTTAAGAATTCCCCTTAAAATCAACTCACTCACATACCTTTATACAGCAATTGTTCCCCAATTCTGTATATCAAAAAAACCTTTCATTCATTTGAAAGGTCTTTTTGAGCCTGCACATATTCTTCTTTCGTATTTACATTTATAAACCAATCCGCATTCGCTTGTACATCTTCTCCAGAAACATACTTCACATTACATTGTGATAAAAGCTGCCCCATACTTCTTTTTTCTTCCTGAAGTAAAGCATAAATCTTTTCTTTCACGCGGTTATGATACGCCGCAAGTAGCGGTTGTTTTCTTCCATTAATAATAGGTACAACCGCATCATATTCATTGTTCGTTTGCTCTAGTAAAATGGTAAACCATTCATGCGACACGTTTGGTGCATCGCAAGGCATAATAGCGTACCAATCTGCTTCTATGTATTCCATTCCTGATACAATGCCGGCCAGCGGTCCATTCCCTTTATAGTGCGGAATGTCTTCTATAACAGGTACTTGTACGAATTGCTCTACTCGCTCTTTTATATCAGTATGGCTAATTACTACAATGTCTTGCAAAGTATTTCCCATCACTTTCACAATATGCTCAACAAAAGTAGTTTCCTTCCAAATTGCTAACGCTTTCGGCTCACCGAATCTACTCGACATACCACCTGCTAATACAATTCCAGCATACTTACTCATTGGCGATGCAGCTCAAATGTAATATGACCTAATTCCGGTAAAATTAATTTATTCATCGCAAGGCGAACCGCTCCGCTAGACCCTGGCATCGAGAAGACTACTTTGCGCCCAATTGTACCACCAATCGCTCTACTTAACATTGCGCTGCTTCCGATATCTTCTAAATAACTAATCATACGGAACAGCTCACCAAATCCAACAATTTCTTTATCTAATAACGCTGATACTGCTTCAATTGTGACATCGCGTTTCGTAATACCAGTACCGCCATTTGTTAATACAACATCTACATCTTCCTTATGATAACCAGCTAACACTGCTTGCTGAATACTTTCTTTATCATCTTTTACAATTTCATAAGAAGTTACTTTATGTCCCGCTTCTTTTAACAATTCATGTAATAGTTGTCCGCTCTTATCTGTTTCTTCCGTACGTGTATCGGAAATCGTAACAATCTTGCAACGCACTTCTTTTGGAGCTTGTTTTTTATGTTCAGTTACACTCATTTTTTATCTTTCCTTTCTTAAAAACTTTTCTTCATTTTATCATACATATCTTTACACAATTATGTATGAAGCCAATAATGCGCCATGATACAATATAAGTATACTAACCCACAAAAAGGAAAGTGCCCTTTCTTATACTCCTAGACTACACATCTTTAGCTACTCTTTATATTTTCTACATAATAGAATTCAATTTTAAAACTTGTACTAAAAAATAAATCGGAGGTCTACCTATTATGGAACTATACAAAAAATTAACAACAACATTCATCCTCTTATTCGTCGCTTCCATCACTGTCGGTTTTTCTCTAAAAGGCGCAATTCCATACGCTACATTAGTAAGTATTATATTCGCAACGCTATTTTTACTAAGCAGTGCATTTTGCGCAGGTAAAGCACGTCAAATGAAAGGTTGATTACATATGTTCCAGAAGAAATCAATCCTTTGTAAATCATGTGAAAAGGAAATACAAAAGGAGGACTTACATTGTTTGAATCAAACCGTATCCAGTTACGAAAGTTTTCCGAAGATGATATTCTAACATATTATAAATGGCATAATGATATAGACGTTATGAGTTCAACTACTCTCACTCTTGATAAATATTCCCTTCAAGACACAGAAAAACTTTGCCAGCAATTTATTCATTCTTCGGACTCTAAGAGCTATATCATTGAAGAAAAATCTACGCATCTTTCAATTGGTATTACTTCTTTAATTCATATTGATTCGTATAATCGAAACGCTGAATGTATTATTGATATTGGTAACAAGGATTACTGGGGGCAAGGTTATGGGAAGGAAGCTTTCACCTTATTATTGGATTATGCATTTTTAGAATTAAATTTACATCGCCTTTCTTTACGAGTATTTTCTTTTAACGATAGAGCAATTAAATTATATAAATCACTCGGTTTTCAACATGAAGGAACTTGTAAAGAAGCTATATTCCGCAATGGCAATTGGCATGACATTGAACTCTTCGCTTTATTCCAACGTAATTATAAATAAAAAAAGCTTTGCGCTCACCGCGCAAAGCTTTTTTTCATATATTATAGACCAGCTTGCTCTTTTAAAGCTGCTGCTTTGTCTGTACGTTCCCATGATAGATCTACATCAGTACGTCCAAAGTGGCCGTAAGCTGCTGTTTGTTTGTAAATTGGGCGACGTAAGTCTAGCATTTTAATAATACCAGCTGGGCGAAGATCGAAGTTGTTACGAACTAGCTCTACTAGTACGTCTTCAGATACTTTACCAGTGCCGAATGTATCAACTGAAATTGATACTGGTTGTGCTACACCGATTGCGTATGCAAGTTGTACTTCTGCTTTTTCAGCAAAACCAGCTGCTACGATGTTTTTCGCAACATAACGAGCTGCATATGCTGCAGAACGGTCAACTTTCGTTGCATCTTTACCAGAGAATGCACCGCCACCGTGGCGAGCGTATCCACCGTAAGTATCAACGATGATTTTACGTCCTGTTAAACCAGCATCACCTTGTGGTCCACCAATTACGAAGCGGCCAGTTGGGTTAATGAAGAATTTCGTTTCTCCATCCATTAATTCTGCTGGTACTACAGCTTTAATTACGTGCTCTTTTAAGTCGCGATCGATTTCTTCCCATGTAACATCTGGGTGATGTTGTGTAGAAATTACGATAGTATCAACACGTACTGGTTTACCATTTTCATCATACTCAACTGTAACTTGCGTTTTTCCATCCGGACGTAAGTATGATAATGTATCATCTTTACGTACTTCAGTTAAACGGCGAGCTAATTTGTGAGCAAGCGAGATTGGAAGTGGCATTAACTCTTGTGTTTCATTACATGCGAAACCAAACATTAAACCTTGGTCTCCTGCACCAATTGCCTCAATCTCAGCGTCAGTCATTTGACCTTCGCGTGCTTCTAGCGCTTGGTCAACACCCATAGCGATGTCAGCAGATTGCTCATCGATAGATGTTAAAACTGCACAAGTTTCTGCATCGAATCCGTATTTTGCGCGTGTGTAACCAATGCCTTGAATTGTTTCACGAACGATTTTTGGAATATCTACGTAAGTAGAAGTCGTAATTTCCCCCGCTACCAATACTAAACCAGTTGTTACAGTTGTTTCACAAGCTACACGTGCATTTGCGTCTTTTGATAAGATCGCATCTAAAATTGAATCAGAAATTTGGTCACAAATTTTATCTGGATGTCCTTCAGTTACAGACTCAGATGTGAACAGATGACGTTTTTTTGTCATGTGGTAAACCTCCCTACAGTAATTGTATATATTGTACGGAACTCATCCTTAATTTGCCACAAACTGCGACATACATTTATTCTCCCACACAAGCATACAGAAAAACCTTTCCTACTTTACATAGAGGAAAGGTTTAATTTGCTACTTGCATACTGCTTTTTGCCCTTCGCTCTTATCGTTCGAGACCTGTAGCCTCGCACAGGTTTTAGCACCTATTCACCTGTATTTACCACTACAAGTGAGGTTGCTGGGCTTCATCGGGCCTGTCCCTCCGCCAGCTCGGGATAAGAGAGTATCCGTCCCAACCTATACTAAAGAAATGATATTCATTTGTCAATTAATATTCACATTTTCCTGAAAGTTTTTCTCAATACGCCTGAAATGAAATATTAATAGGGAAATAATGCATTCACACAAACAAAAAGAAATAAATAGTATACATTATTTATATAATTGTGTTATACTCTTGTTGGGGATTACGAGAAATATTTCATTAAATGAAAAGGATGGTATATAAATATGAGTACTGTGAATGTCCAAATTGGTTTACACGAATTATTGAACGGAAGCAATGCACAGATTCAACTAAGTGTTCCGCAATTAGTGGAAAAAGTATTAATGCGAAATGAAGGGAAATTAACTTCGACTGGTGCCGTTTCTGCTTCAACTGGAAAATATACAGGACGTTCTCCTAAAGATAAATTTATTGTGAAAGAAGCATCGGTTGCTGACAAAATTGCTTGGGGAGCTGTGAACCAACCGATTTCTGAAGAACATTTTAATAAATTATATACTAAAGTTTTAGAATACTTAAAAGAAAAAGAAGAGTTATTCGTCTTCAAAGGATTTGCAGGCGCTGACCGCAATTACCGCCTACCAATTCAAGTTATTAACGAATATGCATGGCACAATTTATTTGTACATCAATTATTCATTCGTCCAACTGAAGAAGAATTAACAACTCATGAATCAGAGTTCACAATTGTTTCTGCACCGAATTTCAAAGCTGATCCAGCTGTTGACGGTACAAACTCTGAAGCATTCATTATGGTTTCATTCGAAAAACGTATCGTACTAATTGGTGGTACAGAATACGCTGGAGAAATGAAAAAATCAATCTTCTCTATTATGAACTTCTTATTACCTGAACAAGATATTCTTTCTATGCATTGCTCTGCAAACGTAGGTGAAGAAGGCGACGTAGCACTATTCTTCGGTTTATCTGGAACAGGTAAAACAACATTATCTGCTGATCCAAACCGTAAACTAATCGGTGATGATGAGCACGGTTGGTCTGATAACGGTGTATTCAATATTGAAGGCGGTTGCTACGCGAAATGTGTAAACCTTTCTCACGAGAAAGAACCACAAATTTTCGATGCAATCACATTTGGATCTGTTTTAGAAAACGTTATCATTAATGACCAAACACGTATCGCCGACTACAACGATACTACTTTAACAGAAAATACTCGTGCTGCATACCCTATGCATGCGATCGACAATATCGTACTGCCAAGTGTTGCTGGACACCCAAATACAATTATTTTCTTAACTGCTGATGCATCTGGCGTATTGCCTCCAATCAGTAAGTTATCAAAAGAGCAAGCTATGTATCATTTCTTAAGTGGTTACACTAGTAAACTAGCAGGAACAGAGCGCGGCGTTACATCTCCGCAAGCAACATTCTCAACTTGCTTCGGTTCACCATTCTTACCACTTGATGCATCTCGCTATGCTGAAATGCTTGGTGAAAAAATCGAGAAACACGATGCGAAAGTATTCTTAGTAAACACTGGCTGGACTGGTGGCGAATACGGCGTTGGTAAACGTATGAACTTAGGTTACACTCGTGCAATGATTCAAGCAGCATTAAACGGTGAACTTGCGAAAACTGAAACAGCTAAACATGACATCTTCGGTCTTGAAGTTCCACTTCACGTACCAGGTGTACCTGACGAAGTGTTAATGCCTGAACAAACTTGGGCTGATAAAGCTGCTTACAAAGCAAAAGCAATCGAACTTGCAAATGAATTCAAAGCTAACTTCAAAAAGTTCGACAGCGTATCTGAAGACATTATTAACTTAGGCGGTCCAATCGCTTAAATTAAAACTTTCTGTTGGAATAACCCTTTACTCATATGAATAAGTGTCGTGTAACCGTAAAGTTTCGCGTACTCACCGACAAAACCCAATGCGGCTTAACGGTTACACACACTTACATAAAAAAGAAGCTTACGTGAAAACGTAAGCTTCTTCAGGCTGTGGAGAAAGTCTTCTCCACAGCCTGTTTTTGTGTCTGAACCTCTTTTTATGTGTCAACACTGATAAAAAAGAGGAAAAGGAGAGATTTTTTATGATGGGTGCTTTAAAAAATCATCGTGATGAGCGTGTATCTGTTTCTGTAGAAGAGTTGGTTCCACAAGAACATTTCCTTCGTGCAATTGAAGCGACAATTAGTTTTGATTTTATTGAAGAGAAGTTACGCCCTTATTACTGTGAAAACAATGGACGCCCGTCCATTCATCCTATTGTTTTATTTAAGATGATGTTTATTGGATATTTTTACGGTATTCGTTCTGAGCGTCAATTGGAAAAGGAAATTAAAACGAATATTGCCTACCGTTGGTTTTTAGGGTTTTCTCTATCGGATACTATTCCGGATCACTCTACAATCAGTTGGAATCGTCGTACTCGTTTTATTCATACAAATATTTTCGAAGAAATTTTTGATGAGATTGTGAGACAAGCGACGGAGCACCGGATGGTAGGAGGACGTGCACTGATGACAGATTCTACACATATTAAGGCCAATGCCAATAAAAATAAATTTGTACATAAATATAAAAAAGAAAAAGCAAAGTTTTATATAGACGAGCTAGAAGCTGCGGTAATCGAAGATCGTGAGGTACATGGAAAAAAGAATTAAAACCTAGAAAGGAAAGTGATACCCCTACCAAAAAAACTCGTATAAGTACAACGGATCCAGATAGTGGATTTTTAATGAGAGATGGAAAACCAAATGGTTTTCATTTCTTGGATCATCGTACGACTGATGCGAAGTACAATATTATTACAGATACCTATGTAACGGCTGGAAATATGGCAGATTCCGAGCCGTATTTAGCACGCCTCCAAGCTCAGATTGATAAATTCGACTTCAAAGTAGAAGCTGTTGCCCTTGATGCTGGCTATTTTACAGGATATATCTGTAAGAAACTATCAGAACGGAATATATTTATGGTGATGGGGTATCGCCGATTTGGAAAACGGAATAAAGAAGTACCGAAAAGCCAATTTAAATATGTAGAAGAAATGAATGTTTTCGCTTGTCCGATGGGATGTATTCTAGAATATGTAACAACTGATCGTGAAGGATACCGTCAATACAAATCGAATCCAGAAGACTGCGCTGTTTGTCCGTTACGTGAGGTGTGCTTTTCAAAGAAACAAAAACAAAAAGTTATCACTCATCATGTGTGGGAGAAATATAAGGATATTGCTAGAAAAAACAAGCTAACAGCTACAGGGAAAAGGTTGTATAAAGTACGCTGTTCCACTATAGAGCGAAGCTTTGCAGACGCCAAAGAACTACATGGCTACCGCTATGCCCGGTTTCGAGGGCTGAAGTCTGTCCAAATGCAAGCTTATCTCACCGCAGCTTGTCAAAACATGAAAAAAATAGCCCTCCACCTGACCAAAAAGGGTCAGGTGGAGGGCTATTTTTTAAAATTCTATTATTTTATGTTGTTTTTATTCGCTAAAATCAAAAAAGATTCCAGAGTGTTGGGAACCCTAAAGGGTTTCCCAACACTCTGAAGAAGCTTACGTGAAAACGTAAGCTTCTTTCTATATCTTATATAAAGTGAAACGCTAATCTCTTCATCTGTGACCTAGATTATAAAATTACAGCTTCGAATATATACATTATATCCCTACTCACTACATCTCTCGGGTTTCACATCGTATGGGGCTAAAAAAGGCCCTGACCGCTTCTATTCGTGACTGGATCATCTATTCCATCTAAAAAGAAGTCTTTTATCTCTTTAGCTCTTTGTTAGTTCTTTCTCATCTTTCATGCTATAGTAACCTAAGTTCACAACGATTAAAAAATAACCGCCCATAATCCCTACTGCAAATGCCCACATCACCATATGGTGCTCAATTTCGTACATAATAATAGCGCCCAAAATAGCAGCCGCAAAACGATTAAACATACCAAGCGTCGGTGCTTTCGTTTTCTTTACGATACTATCTCCAAGCTTCTCAATTCTTCTCCCTAAAAGCCAAACGCAATACATACTTACGATAAGTCCAATTCCTGCACCTAAAAAATGTGCTGAAAACGGTGTTATCATCCAGCCTAGTAAAAGAATACCTAGTATATAATACGATTGAATTTTAAATGATCTTAGTGACATACTAATCATGCTGTACCTCTCTTCATTCGTTCTTATCTATCCAACAAAAAATTTCTTTCAAATTCAAATTAAAAACAACATAAACAGTATGTTTATGTTGTTTAAATGTTTTTAGAAAATAATATTATACAAGATTTCAAACATCATATTCTCATATTTTGTGACGGTTTTTCAAACTTTTTTCGTCCATTTATGAAAAAAATGATATCAATCTATGAACATACGGATATGATGTAATAAGCACACAAATAAAGGGGGCGTCTAATGATTTATTTTTTAATGGCTCTCATTCACCTCATTATCCCTGCACTTATTGGACTTTCATTGTATTGGTACACGAAAAATCATAGCATTTTTTACGCTGTCCTCGGTGTTCTTCTTCCAGGTATTATTCTTATTACACTCTTCCGTATTCCATTTTTAAACTTAATTCCACTTATTACTGCTATCTTGTTTCTCATCTTCTTACCAAAAATAAAAAAATAGGAAAGCAGATCATAGGTGATCTGTTTTCCTATTTTGATATAGGTTCCTCTGCAATAGAATGAACTTTTACTTTCTCCGATTTCACAAACCATAGACCGACAAAAATGATAATTCCACCGATGATTTGTTGAAACGATACATATTCATTTGCCCAGACAGCTGCAAATAGAACCGCTACAAGCGGCGTTATATACATATATACCATCGTATGTGACGCCCCAATTTTTTGAACACCAACATACCACATTACTAGACCAAATACTGTTACAAAGAAAATAGAATATAGTAAAGCAAATAGTGTCATTCCGTGAGTAATGTGAAATGGCATGACAAACACATGTGGACCACTTAACAATAATAGCGGAATCGCACCCACTAATGCAGACCATGCAGTAACACGTAATGCTGAATATTTTTTAATTAATGGTCCTGCTAAAACAGGATAAAGCCCCCAGCATATTGATGTAATAAGTCCAATTCCATTGCCATAAAAAGAACTAGTAAGTGAATGTCCTGCTACTAAAACTAAGGCTACACCAACAAAGGCAGTCATAGAACCGATTAACTTTCGAGAAGAAAACTTTTCTTGTTTCAAGAAAATCGCAAATGCAGTTGTAAAAATAGGTGAAATAGAAATGAGTAAAGAGGCATTTGTAGCGGATGTATATTTGACAGTTTCCATAAATAACGTTTGATACAGTACAATACCTACAACGCTAACGATAATTAATCTAGGTATATCCGTTCGCTCCATATAAACCGACTTTTCAATACAAAAGGTAAGGAGTAACAGAAGCGGTGCCGCCGCCATCATACGAAGTGCAGTAAACTCAATTGCTGTAAATTCTAAAAGTCCATACTTCGCAATTGTATAGTTAATCCCCCAAATAATAACAACACTTAAAATTAATAACTCAATTCCCCATCTTCTCATGCGTATCCCCTCCGCAAAGAAGATTATACAGAAAATTCAATCACATGTACATTTCATTATGTGAAAAATCTTTTTATTATATGAAACGTTTTGGTAAATGAAATTATATCGGTGCAACTCCATTTATATCAGCGATTTTTTCAATATATCAACTTATAAAATAAAAAAAGTGAGTCCAAAATACATTTTGGACTCACCTTTACTATACTCGAACGTGTAATTTCATATTTGGATTATAAAACTGGCTTGGGCTCTTCAACTGAAAAGTTCCTCCACCTTCATGCCAATCAACCGTTAACTTATCGTCCATAAATACAAGCTTTGTACGATCAGCGATAAAATTCATTGTGCTTGATTCAATATCCACATCGCGCTCATCTTTCTCTGCTACAGCTACTAAATCGATGATTCCGCTCATAACACAACCGCAACCTTCATTATCATAAAATAACTTTATATATTTCGCTTCACTTGGAATCGTATCCATAATCTTTTTATATGCTGCTTCTGTTACAGTAACGTACATATGTTAATCTTCATCCTCTCTTCTCTTATCATTCATATATTGTATCACCATTTTTCTTAAAAGTTATATACAGAAAATTAAGACTAATATACAATGTATGTGATAAAGTTTCAGCAATCGAGCTTTTATGAGTAGTTCATGCAGGAGAAAGGATGTTTACTATCTGTGTTCAAACTACAACGATATCCCATGTTATTAGGTGTATTTAGTAGTTTCTTCATTTCTAGCGGAATGCTATTACAGCATGTACTTCCCTATTCTCCTTCTATTAGCTGGATTCTAGGTTTTATTTGTTTCCTATCCGCTTCTTATTTTGCTACGAAGAATACAAACAACTCATAAAGCAAGAATCATCTTAAGGAGGATTATCAAACATGCCAGCCTTAAAAAAAATAGAGCAATCACTCGATCACTTATTCCAAATTGAAAAATACGGAAAAGATAGTGCCTTTAGTCGATTTATCCCAGCCGTATATGATCCTATCAAATTTCCTTGGCAACAATTTTTCGAAGCAAATTTTGTAGATTTATTTAACGGCCTTATGATGCACGGATCTGAAAATGTAAACAAAGTATTTTTAGCTGTATTCCCTACAGATGACGTTCTTGAAACATTCATTTCACAATCCACACCCGGTGATTTACTCTTTATGCATCATCCCCTTGTAATGGAGTGCGGTGATCCGCTTGGAAGATCAGGCCGCGGTTTCTTACCAATTCCTGAAAAATATTTGCAAGGAATAAAAGAAAAACAACTTTCTATAATATACATGTCACGTACCAATGGATTTTCATCAAACACATGGAACGAGTATTTCAATTGCAAAAGCATTAAACGCTACTGTAGTGGACGACTTTGCATATGGAGGTCCAGAACAAGAACCAGTTGGCCTTATTTGTGAAATAGATGAAACATCAACAGAAGCACTCCAAAAACATCTAAAACAACTCTTCCAGATTCCTTACACAGACTTCGAAGGTAAACGACATGATTCCATCAAAAAAATCGCAATTATCGCTGGATGTGGCGATGTCGTATCTTTAATGAAGGAAGCAGAAGAAAAAGGTGCTGAAGCATATATTACAGGAGAAATCCATTGCCATATCGATAATGATTACGGCAGACATAAATACTCGCTCATTATGGATTATGTAAAAGAAACGAATATGTCTCTAATTGGTGTGTCACACTCTGCCTCTGAATATTTAGTGAAAGAGACATTGATGTATGATTGGTTTAAAGAGAATTTTGATGTGGATGTTATTTTACTTCCTCAGGAAAAATGGTGGCTCTAACACTACTTAATTCTCCTCCCGCTATCTTTTGAAATCTAGACACAAAAGACGATCTGCCACACAAAATTATAGAATTCATAATATATATATATTAGTTCTATTTTAAAAACTAGATTTTGAAAATATAGAAAGGAGAACATATATGTACCCACGTAATTTTTTTAGTTGCGATGGCAGACGCAACAGCGGTTCTAACGGAAATACTGGACCCACGGGGAACACCGGAACTACGGGGAACACTGGACCCACGGGGAACACTGGACCCACGGGGAACACTGGACCCACGGGGAACACCGGACCCACGGGGAACACCGGAACTACGGGGAACACCGGAACTACGGGGAACACCGGAACTACGGGGAACACCGGACCCACGGGGAACACTGGACCCACGGGGAACACTGGACCCACGGGGAACACCGGACCCATGGGGAACACCGGAACTACGGGTAATGCTGGACCTTCCGGAGCTGGTTTCCAAAGTACTACCACCTTTAGTCTAGCAGCGGCTCCCAACTATAAAAAAGGACAAGTTGTCACTTATACGGGCAGTGGCTATGTTGTAAAAAAAGATGCACCTCAAGGGTTTCCTAATATATCTCCAGATTATATCGTATTAGTAGAAAGTGGACCTACCGGTAGTACCGGGCCTACCGGCATCACTGGGCCTACGGGGAACACTGGACCTACGGGCATTACTGGACCTACGGGATCTGCCGATAGTGCTTCAGCAAAAAGTATTGTTTTTCAAGGAACAAATGCTGGTTTTCAACGTATAGCGGGTTCTCCTGGAATTGACTCCAATGTTATTCCATATGTCACTGCTGGAGCCGGTAGTATTGTCGGCTTTTCTGCGTCTATAAATATAAATAATTTACCTGCTGCTATTTATACGATTAATATTTGCAGAAATGTCCCAACAAACCTCACACCCCCTTCTTCTAGCTACATCCTATCTACTATTACCTTAACTACTACTGACAAAATTACCGGAACTATGGTATTTTCCATTAAACCAACGGATAGCGGAGCAGGACAAATTCAAGTATTTAATCCTACTCCGGCAGTAGGTCCCGCTACTGTAACTTGGACTAGTATTACAACTGGAAACCCAGTTGCAAGAGGAGATGCTATATCCCTTTATATTACCCCTGGAATTACTGCAAGTGCTGTATATTCTATTTTTCTAATTACCGATATATAGCAATTCATTTCATAAAAAAAGACCCGAAATTCGGGTCAACAAATAGAAATATAAATGAACTACAACAAATAACAGACAAAGCCATTATATATTTTTCATAGTAAAACATCCATTATTTTCTTTTTACACTATCAATATATTATTTTTCGTTATCGTCCTCTTTTTTAGAACGTCTACCTAAGAAGAACACAAGAACTAATAATATAATTAACAGTAGTACTCCGCCGATAATGTAATATAGTGTGTAGTCTTTTTTCGCTTCTACCGCTGTATCATTTAACTTATCAGCTGTCTTGCCTTCAATTGTAAATTTTTTCGTCCATTCCCATTTTTGATCGCCATCAGTAGCTTTCACTTCTACTCGGTACGTTCCTGGATCAAATGCTTTGTTTTCCCAGCTAATAGCGTAATCAAAGTTTGAGTTTGGCGCCATTCTTAAATTTTCTTTTTTCGCTTCAAATAAAACGTCCGTACCTTTTTCTTTATATATCTTTGCATCAACACTTAAATTTTTTAACATTGCTGGCTTTACGTTTTGTAAATTTGCAGTAACGACGTTACGCCCGTTAATTTGTGTTGGCTTTACTTCGTTTAATTTCATGTCTGGTTTTACTTCAGCATCTGTTTCTTTTAAAACAACACCAATTGCGTATGCATATTTATTTTCAATTTGCACACCTTCATCTTTTTTCTTTGCATTCTCATCTTCTTTTTCTTTAAAGTATAAACCACCTAGAATAACACCATCAAACGACTCACTTGGCATTTCCAAGTTTATATCAACTGTCACTATGCTGTTAGCTGGGACTTTCGTTTCTTTTGGCATTTTAGCAATTTTAGAAAACGGATATTTCAAAGTAGAATCCGTTTTTGGTTCTACTGTACTATAATCTGTAATACCATTGCTATTCGTAATTGCTGTATTAGCAAACGATTCTACCACAACTTCTTTATTCGTATCATTTTTCATTTGGACTTGAATTGTTTGCTTTTGTCCAGGTTGCATTTTCAAATCAAAGTACGTTTGATTTTTATCAATTTGATTTTCTGGTATAACTGCTGTCACAGCAAATTTCATTTCAGCTGCATATACTGAAAAAGCGTTTATCATGAAGAATGTAATTAATAGTAAGCTAGTAAATAGTTTTTTTACCATCTCTTATGTAGTCCCCTTCATATCCATTTTATAGACAAGAAAGAGATAAGGTTAAAGCCATTCCCTTATCTCTTCTCATTTTCCTCTTTTATCTTAAAATTCCTCTTACCTACATAGGAGCGTCTGTTAGCTCCCAAGTTAGTGAAGTTGTGTATTGTGTTTGTTCTTTTTTCGTTTTACCTGGTACAGATAACTCTACGCTTTGTTTCGCTTCTGTTGCATCTTTACCGAACGTATTTACCCACGTACCCATACCTTGGTTTTCTTTTGCATCGATTAAATCAGATGCTGCACCACTTGGATTTAATGTGATAGATTGCTCTGCTGTTGGTGCGTCGCTACCTGCATTTGATTTCAAAGCTGAATTTTTTAATGTTAATGCCGCGCCATCCAACGCTTTATCATCTGCAGTTTTGAATTGACCATTTTGTTTTACTGTTAAATGCCATCCTGCATTTGTACCACGGTTATCTGTTACTTGAACGTAGTTTGGCACGTCAATTACAGAACCGTCTACTTTTTTCTTTACTTTATCTAATTCTGCAAAATAGATTTCGTTATTCCCTGATGCTTTTTGTGTTTTAAAGTTGAAGTTAGATACATAATCAATACTTAGTGGACCATCTGTACCTTTTTTATCTGGATCAACTGGATCTACAGTTTCATCTGGATTCTCTGGATTAACAACATCAATTTTATCTGTATTTTTCTCGAATTTAATGAATGCTTTTGAATCTAATTTCCCGCCATCTTTCTCAGCTGCAAATGCAGACGTCCCTACTGATACTGATGATAATGTTACCGCTCCAATTAATGCTAATTTTGCTAGTTTCATAGTTTTATACTCCTTTATTTTTTAAAATTCATTTATTCTTAATTTTCAATCTTACACAACCTTAGTTTGGTGTATCTTCTAAAGTCCAAGTTAGCTCAGCTGAATATTTCGCACCTTTTTCTTTTGCTGTCGTACCTGGTACGAATAAGCTCACACTCTGTTTACCTTGTTCTGCTCCTTTACCGAATGCAGTGTCCAATCACCCATACCTTTATTCTTTGCGGCAGTAGCAATTTCCACCGCATCTCCACCTGGAGCTAACGTTACTTTATTTTTAAATGTGGTAGGTGCATATTGTGCATCAGTTACAGAATTTACAGCTGGGTTACTTAAGCTTAAAGCTGCATTTGTTAACTCACTATTACCACTTTTAAATTGTGCATTTTGCTTTACTTTCAATTTCCATCCTGCATTTGTACCACGGTTATCTGTTACAGATACGAAGTTAGGTACTTCAACTGTTTTGCTCCCTTGTTTCACTTTGTCCAATTTTGCAAAGTACGTTTGATTATTACCAGAGATAACTTGCTCGCCGAAGTGTAAGTTAGAAACGTAGTTAATACTTAATGGACCTTTTGTTCCTTTTTCATGGTCACCAGGGTTCTCTGGTGTAACTTTTTCATTTGGATTTTCTGGATTATTTGGATCTGTTATGCTTGTATCTTCAATAAACATTACATCTGTTTTAGATTTCATATTTGCTTTTTCTTCCGCAAATGCTGAGGTTCCTACTGCTGCAACTGATGTTAATGATACTGCACCAATTAATGCTAATTTTGCTAGTTTCATATGTACCTTCCCCTTTTCTCTGTTTTCATCTATTTTTTATTTTGAATACACTTGCTTTCCCCTAATTCTTTTGAATACATATAGAGATAAAACAATAGAAAACAATCCTATATATTGTTTGAAGTCCCGTGTCTGGCCTCCTGTTTTCGGTAAATATTTATCTCCATTTTTATTTTTATCAACTGTCTCTTTTTTTGGATTTATCTTTGTCGGATCAGTTGATGTATTTGGTGTATAGCTATTCGAAAATGTAATACCTGCTTTTGAATTCGCACTTGTAGCCGTTACTACATTTGCCATAAGAAACGGCACACATATAAATGTGGAAACGATAATACCAACTATTTTTTTCATTACTCTCTCCTTTCTAAAATTTATATATTTCATATATTTTTAGAGAGGAGCATCGGTTAATGTCCATTCTAGCTGTCCGGAATATTTTGTATTTGCTTTGACATTCGGCCCTGGTTTTACTTGTAAATGAATTCCCTCGTTTTCCTTCCAATTTAGTGAAACCTCCTCGTCGTTTTTAGAAGTATACGAGAATGCTTCTATACTAGAAGTACTTAAAGGTGTATCCTTTCCATTTCGTTTGTAAATCAATGCTCCTGTCAATGTGTCATTTTTTGCTGAAGTTAATGGTGTGATTTCCTTTACATATACACTCCATTTTTGCTTTTTAACACGATCATCGGTTACCTTTAAAGGATTTGAGATCGCTTTCGGTGCGTATGTCGTTGTTTTCGATGGAATTGTTAAATCTCCAAAGGTAATTTCTTTTGGTACGTCTACTAACTTTAAAGTTCCATCAACAACAGTAACTGGAACTTGAATTTCCGCTTGTACACCTTGCTTCGTTTCAATTACAACCGTTACAGTATGATTCCCTATTATTTTGGTATCCGGAATATTGATTAACTTCACTACTGATATTGGTTTATCTACATCCAAATTCGTATCTACAGATAAATCTGTCACAAATTTAGAAATATCCATTTTTGTTAAATCTGTTCCTTGCACTACTTTTTGTGGGACTGATTTCCCAATTGGAATACCTTTATACCTTATTTTTGCGATTCCATCTCGATTACTATCTTGCCCATTCTTATCGCCATCTAAATAATTTTTAGCTGACACCGGTATTTCAAGATAACCACCTTTGTAATATTTCATTACATCGGCACCTTTTACAGGAGAACCTGTAATTGTCATCTCGTAAATTTTCCCGTTGAATTCTTCTGTTTTTAGCGCATTTTCTTTCGCAACTGCAGTGACTTTATTGTTTTTCCTACTAATATCAAAGAAGCTACTTACATCATCTCCACTCTCCACATCTTGAATGGAAACATCATTCACAGTAAAATCCAGGGTTCTGGTGCAAAAAAGCGAAATGATTTGAAAATGCTCTTTCAAACTTGGCAATACTGGTGCTATTACTAAAAAAAGGTGTGTGATCAGTATGGAAAAAGAAAATATATTCAAATGGAAACAGTATCAGCCTGATATCATTGTATTAACCGTACGTTGGTACCTGCGGTACAACTTAAGTCTTCGTGATTTAGTGGAAATGATGGAGGAAAGAGGATTATTCTTAGTACATACAACAATTATGCGATGGGTGCATCAATATGGACCAGAATTAAATGAGCGTATTCGAAAACATTTGAAACCAACCAATGATTCTTGGCGTGTGGATGAAACATACATCAAAATCAAAGGAGAGAAAATGTACTTATATCGCGCGATTGATTCTGAAGGAAACACGATTGATTTTTATTTAAGTCGTAAAAGAGATGCGAAGGCTGCCAAACGTTTTCTAAAGAAAGCCTTGGCTTCTGTTCATGCCACAAAACCTCGTTCGATAACTGCTGATGGCGATAAAGCCTATCCTGTTGCAGTACGTGAACTAAAGGAAGAAAAGTGTATACCACACGGTATACCACTTCGTGTAAAAAAATACTTAAACAATATCATTGAGCAAGATCATCGGTTTATCAAAAAACGGATTCGGAATATGCTAGGATTGAAATCATTCCCTACAGCTATAAAAATGATTACTGGAATAGAAGCTATGCATATGATCAAAAAAGGACAAACTCTCCAAGGGGAGAAGTCTGTCCAAAAGCAGATATATCTTATCAATGAACTCTTTGGTTTAACAGCATAAAGTTCCATTCCGTTAGGAATCTTCTATTCTTTTTTCACATTCCACTATTGTTGCACCAGAACCTAAAATCCTTATTCACTTCACTTTCTAATACAAAAGATTTCGCATAGTGAATATCTTTCGATTGAGCAGGCATATTTTGATATACCTTATAAGAAAGTTGACGGGAATTATCTTCCACAATATCTCCTATTACACTTGGAGCTGGAATTTCAATTTGTGTGATCGCTAATTGGTCGTATGCTACATTAACACCTGAAGCATTTAATCTAACTTCTAGCGGTAATTCTGTTAAATTATCAAATGTAATTGTCATATCTGCTTCTGGAGTAGCTACTGGGCCTGCTGTTCCAGAAAACTCTATTTTATTATTCCCTTTATCTTGATACCTAATTGAACTCGTATCATACACGTATAAATTCGTTAAATGACTACCATCATTACGCAACGTAACATTTTTATAACTATTTATCCTTTTAAAATTCCACATTGCCGTTAATGGTACTTTTTTACTTGTTCCGTGCTCATAAAATTCAAAGGAAGCATTATAAGTTTGTCCTGCCCTTCCGTTCCCATATAATTGTAAAAAGTTTTTTGCATCACCTTTAGTTATTGGTGTTTTAACATCTACAGATGAAGCTGTCATAGATTGAATATTAATACGGACATCAATCCATTTCCCTTGATATTCACCAGCTTTTTTTACTAATACGTACTGTTCTCTATTTGAATTTCTAAATGTATATTGACTTTGACCAGTTCTGTCATCGCTACTACCCTTTACCTCATATGTTACTTGTGGGCTCCAAACAAATCTAAAAGCATATTTACCCGAGATAGAAGGCCCTTCACCTGTTCTATTATTTATTACCTTTACATTTGGATATTTAAGAATACTTGTAACAGGACTAGCAGCTAGTAGAGATTGGCTCTTTAATACCTTCTCAGCTTGAATAGCAGGTAATTCCTGATTATTTTCGTTGACCTTATTGCTCTCTTTTAATTCATTTTCCTTTGATACGAGTTCTTCATTAACCTTTTCTTTCGCTAAAGTCTTCGTTTCTTTTGGAATTTCAGCATTAGTAGCATTTATTTCTTGTTTTTTATTTTCTTCCGATACTTTCACTTTTTCACTGATTTCTTTTTTCACAACTTCCTCTGAAACCTTTGGATTTTCATCAGAAATAGCTACATGTAAAGCCTCTTTTTTCTCTCCAACATGCAGAGAAGGAGATTCAATTTTCTTTTCATTCCCTTCAAACTTCACCATCGGTTCAAATTTGTACTCTCCAGCTTTTTTCATTTGAATGACTACATATACGTCACCGATAGAATGACTTTGTTCATTCTTTTCAATTTTTACAATGTGATCTTCTGTTACTGAAATGTTTTGAATCGCTTTATTGTTTTCATTCATTTTTTTCGTTTCTGCTTCATTAAACAGCTGCTCATTAGATAATTTCAGCTCGATATTAGCATCTTGTTTATTTGTATTTGTAATCTTTAATACTACATTTTCATCAACTTTTATTTCTTGTTTATCCATATGAACGATAAAACGTCCTTGCTCGTCGTTTGTAACCGCATAAACTTTCGTTGCAGAGTAGTCTAGCACACCAACTTGTGTAAATAATATTCCTCCAGCGAGAAGTATACGCCCAAATTTCCCTATTTGTTTTTGCAATGTACTTCCCTCCCTCGCTTCCTATATACTGAATATTTCGAACATTAAATTTATTTTCTAGCTAAATTTACAATCATAGTGTATATTCCTAGAAAATAAAAAGCCTGGTTGCCTTTTCGATTTTCATACATCACAACATGTGTGAAAATCCAAACTGCAACCAGACTATCATAGTAATTTTCATTACCTTAGACTCTTAGCTTTGCGACCTATCCTTTCGAATAGTGTGCCAAATATAGGTATTTATTTATCGTGTTTTGAATATACCATTAAAACCCAAAAAAGAAAATAGTTTTTTTAGAAAAAAACTATTAATTTTTATAATCTGATTTTTTTCTAGGAAATCCATATTGAAAACTTTCAAAAAACATTTTGATGCTAGAAACACATCATACATTCTTTATCGATAAAATGAGATTTTTACCATACACAAATAGCGAGATAAAATAAAAAAACATCACTTCCAAATAAGTGATGTTTTTTGTAGTTAATGCAGTGGTAACATAACTTCAACCGTCGTTCCAACCCCAACTTCACTTTCAAAACTTATTTTACCGTTGTGGTCTTTAATAATTTTTTCTGTAACTACTAAACCTAGACCAGTTCCTGTTTCTTTCGTTGTATAAAAGGCTTCATTTAATTTTGGAATTTTATCTTTCGGAATGCCGCATCCCTCATCTTTCACTTGAACGATGATTCCATCTTTTACAGTAACTTTAATCGTAATTGTTCCGCCAACTGACATTGCTTCAATTGCATTTTTGATTAAATTAAAAAAGACCTGTTTTAATCGTTTTTCATCACATGTAATTGATGGTAAGTCTTTACTGTAAATACCTTGTATGTAAACTCCTTGTTTTAAAGCTGGCTTTTCCATAACTCGAATAACATAAGAAATAATTTCTTGTATGTTATGAGTTTCTGATTCTAGTGATTTAGATTTCTCAAATCCACTAAGTTCTGTAGCAATTATATGAATCCGATCTACTTCTTGTTTCATAATATCACTATAAATTTTATCCTCTGGATGCTTGTCTGCTTGTTTATTCACAAGTTTTTTTAAGTTTGCTAAAGGTCTTCTAATCTTATAACCAATAACCGTTGCCATCTTTCCAACAGCTGCTAGTTTTTCTGTCTGTTTTATTTCTTTGTCCATCATCTCAAGCGTACGAACGTAAGACTGAACCCTTAAAAATATAATCCAACATATGATAGTAAATACGCTATATAATGCCATTGGGATTAAAACGAGAGAAGATTGAATAATGATTCCTGTAAGAGCATACTTTCCGATAAGTATCGCTGGAACTAACCAGAAATATCTTTTATTCACAAAGATTGGTGCAAACAAAATAAAAAATCCTTCTACTATATTTCCACCGTCAAATTCTGCATCGCTACCATAATAAATCATAATGTTATGGATACAATCTAATACATTATAGCCAATTAGAATAATATACTTTACCGCAAAAGCATTCTTCCATTTCATAAAGTATATTCCAATGCAAAACAATACCACCATCAAAAAGTAAAGCCATAAACCTAAACCATCTTCAAACTCTCCTACACCTTCTTGCTCTCCACCGATTAATGGTACGATAAATTCATAGGCAAGATCATATACAAAAAATATAATAAAAAATAAACTTAAAAATGCTTTCAGCGCCTTTATTTCTTCATTTTTAAATATATAGCCTTTATTCATATGGTAACTCCTAGCTTTTCTTCCACTTGGATTTCAGTATTTCCACACTTCCTTGGGAGAATGATGTCTATTCTCGTTCCAGTATCTTTTTCACTTGAAATATGCAACTCACCAAGGTGCTCGGCGACAATTCGATTCGCTACCGTCAGTCCCAGACCAATTTTATCTTGTTTCGTTGTATAAAAGGCCTCTGTAACACGGGGTAAGTTTTCTTGCTTAATACCATGACCATTATCGATCACACTGATCATTACATATTCTTTCCCTTTATTTTCTAATTGTAAATGTAATATACCACCTTGTCCCATTGCCTCTAAAGCATTTTTTATCGTATATAAAAAGACTCCTCTTATTTTTCGTTCATCACATTCAACTTCTATTGTTTTTTCTTCCACATTAGAAATAAACTGAATGTTTAATTCATCTATTTTTTCAAGAAGACTTGTTATTACTTGTAATACAATTTTTCCTACATCATGTTTCTTATAAATAGAAGGTTTGCATGTAGCAACTTCCATTAACTCACTTATCATATTATTCATATTTTCTATTTCAAAAATCATACGTTTATAAATAGGATCCTCTTCATGCTTCTCTCGTTGTAATTGCGTAAATCCTTTTAATGAAGCAAGTGGATTTTTAATTTCATGTCCAACCGTCGCTGCCATTTTTCCGATTACTGCTAATTTCTGTGATTCACTAGCAATCGCAATACTTTCCTTTACAGCTGAAAGATATTGTAAAAATCGGTTTAAAATGATATATGCAGCTATTAACATAAGTGTATACATAATAAGGAACATAAATGCTTTTACTTCCTCTAATACAAATAAATAAATTAAATATTTTCCTACAATAGAGGAAAGTAAAAACACATAGAATTTTTTATTTAAAAATATAGGTACAAAGAAAATGAGAATAATTTCTATTATATTTGTCGCATCAAACGCCGCCTTATTATAAAAAACATACGAAAATATATTAGCGAGTTCTATCCCTATGTATGCAAATATCCATGCATATTTAACAAGGTTTGCCTTCTCTTTTTTCATTAAATATATATTCACGCACAGTATTGCTACTCCGCAAATAACTTGCCATATTATGCTGTATCCCTTATCCATTATTGATTTATCTTCTAATACGATTGCATAGAAAATTTGATATACAATAACAATGACATATAACACCCATAAAAGGATTTTTGCATTTCTTTCTTCTTTATATGATAGAAAACTTTCTTTCACTTCAACACCCCTTCAAAATAATATCTCGAAGAATACCATTTATTATAATAAATGATTTTCATAGACAAACAAAGATAAATCGAACATTTGAGGAAAATCATGCCAACTATGCAATATCTTCATGCTATATACAAGCATAAAAAACATAAACAATAATACGTATATTATGGGAGGTGTTTTTTATGGATGGCAAAAAAAATAAAAAGACCGAACAACTCCAATCTTTCATGCGTGAAAATGAAGGAAAGGAGATGACAACAAATACAGGTATTAAAATTTCAAACGATGAAAACTCTTTAACTGCCAGTGATCGTTTCCGAACGATTAGGCATAGTGCAGGGAACGCCAAATGGACAGTGGGAAGTAAATGATACTTTCTTAACAGGCTCACCACTCTTTTATGATGGATTACTTCTTATCGGCGGAAAGATGGATGATCATTTTCTTAACAACGCAAGTTCATTTGTCGTAGAATCATATAATCACTTTAAGCCGATTGGCTCCTTCCAAAACGGCTCTTCTATTATTCAATCTTTAAATATCGAAGGAAAGCCTGGTGTTTTAATAGAACAAGACTCTACGCGACTAGCAAATAAATTTATTAAAGCTATGACAAAACAACGCTTTTGGGATCGAGTATATTCATAGAATAGGGGGACATTTATGTTTGTTACTGTCGAGAAAGATGTGCATATTTTTGTGCAAGACGTTAATCCTGGTCCAGGTAGTAAGACTGTTTTCTTCGTTCACGGATGGCCTTTAAATCATCAAATGTACCAATATCAACTCAATGTTTTACCTGAGCATGGCTTTCGCTGTATCGCCATGGATATACGAGGGAATGGGCAATCTGATAAGCCATGGACTGGTTACACGTATGATCGATTAGCCGATGATATCGCAATTGTTCTGGAAGCACTTCAAGTAGAGAACGCTACATTAGTCGGTTTCTCAGTTGGTGGTGCTCTTTCTATTCGCTATATGTCTCGCTATAATGGACGCCGCATTTCTAAGCTCGCATTAATTGACGCTGTCTCCCCCTCTTTCGTTAAAAATCAAGAGTCCCCTTACGGTGTACCGAAAGAACAAGCAGATGCTCTCATTAATCAAATGTATGCTAATTTACCAAAATTTTTAAATGATGTATCTTTATCCTTTTTTAATAGAAACTTAGAGGCTGCAACCCTTGAATGGTTTTCTTATCTCGGTATGCAGTCCGCTTCTTATGCCCTTATAAAAATTTTACAAGCAGCTGCAAATGAAGATGTAACGAAAGATTTAAATAAAATTAACGTCCCAACAAAAATCTTCCACGGCGTTCACGACCAACTAATTCCTTACAAAAGTGCTGAGCTTACGCAACAACGAATTAAAAATTCTCAGTTACATGCTCTTACAAATAGTGGTCATGGTTCACCAATCGATCAAGCGGATGAATTAAATAAAGAACTGATAAAATTTTTACATGCATAACAACTGCAATACAAGAACGAAAGTTAATACAATCGATTTTTCACAAAATATAAAATTCACATATTTCTCACAAATACACAAATAAAACGATTACATTTTCATATATACTAAATGTACAGGTAATACTCCCTAAACCCAGCTTGTCTGGTTACCCCGTTAAATACTATGAAAAAAGAACTTGTATCGTTATACAAGTTCTTTTTGTTTCTTTTATTTAAAGAGGATATCTTTACTATATTGATTTCCGACGAGTAAATCATATTGGAGCATTTTATATTGCTCTAACATTTCTTTTTGTTTCTTTGTTAAATCATTGATTACTTCTCCATTTTTATCAACTTTTAATTCATCTCTAAGCACTGGTATTTCCTTGTAAAATTCCGATAAAAATTGATAAAATAAGGATTTATTTAATCCTGCATAATCAAAAATAAGATTAGAAAAATGAATTGGGCTTACTAAACCTAAATTATCATTTGGCATATCAAAGTTTGCATACATTAATAACGGCGTTTGCGCCATCGCTAAACGTTCATTCGGTGTTTTTTCATTCGTTATATACCCATTTTCTTTATAAAAAGATTTATTTGTTCCTAATGATGGAAGATGATCTCCAAAGAATACTAATAATGTAGGTCTATCTAAATTATCTAGTTGCTCTATTAAATATTGAAGAGCCTCATCTGAACGTCTTAATCCTTCTGTATACGTCTCTAATTCTCCCTTTGAATCTTCATTTTCTAGACCGCTAATTTCTATTAGGTTTTCACCAAATCGGCCCTCTGTAAATGGAAAATGATTTTGCATCGTAACTGCATGAATAAATGTAGGTTGTTTTTGTTCCTCTAACTCAGCAATTATCTCTTTACTCATCGCTAAATCACTAATATAATCTCCATCAATATCCACATTTTCCATCGTGTCCTCTGCATTAAACTTATCAAATCCTAACACCTTATATACATCGTCACGTTTAAAGAATGTGCGACCAAATGAATGAATTGCACTTGTATAATAACCTTCTTTTTTCAACGCCGTAGGGATTGATGGAATTTCTTTCTTATTTGTAATAACCTGCTGATATGGTATAGAACCTGGCTTTAACAAACTCATTGAATAACTTGTTAATGCCTCAAATTCAACGTTCGCCGTATTTCCCCCAAATGTAGGAGAAATAGTTTGTCCACCAGGAAAGTTTTCTATATAATGATGTAAATTTGGTACAGGATCTTCACTAAAAGAAAGGTTAGTTACTTTCGTCGGATCCCAAAACGATTCACTCATTACAAAAATAATATTCGGTTTCTCTTTTTTCTTTTGGCTCCCTATATTTCCACTATATTGTTTTTTTATATCGTTTGCTATTTGAAGCATATTTTCTTTAGAATAATTTTTTGGTTTTTCCATAACTGTTGTATCTAAATTGCTAATAAACCCAAGTACAAAACCATTTGAAGCATAGTTCTCATTTTGATTCCACAAAACAAAATCTACACCTGATTTTTGAAATACTTTATTCATAAATGTATTCGCAAAATTACCATACGTATATAGAACAAAAATAGACCCTACTACTAATAAGGCTCTTATTCCTAGATGAATCTTTACATTTTGAATATACCTTCTCATATATATCCCTGCTACAATACAAGCTACGATACTTAAGATAATGACAAAAATATAACTCCAACTAAAATAGTCCATCACCATCGGTATAACAGATTGCATATGCGTAATTTGTGTAAAATCAGAAGGATATAACGGATCACCTCTGAAAATAAGCTTCAAATAATTCACAATACATAAAATGACTAACGTACAGCTCGTTAAAACCATACTTAGAAAAACCTTACCTATTAAATTATATACAAGAATATATATTGCATAAATTACTACAAAACTTAATATAAACTGCATATTATAAAAGTAAATCCAATTCATTGCCTCTATGAAACTCATATTAACTTGCATGACAATATAAAATAACGCTACTGTATGAGCTAGCAAAAATAATATAAAATGCACTCGTAGGGATGCTCTAAGTATAGACATCTCTTTTTTATTGAAATGCGTAATATAAAACGTTATGCCCCATACGAAAATCATCATAACACTTAAAACAAGCTTTTGATTTAAATGATCTTTCATCATGTCTAAATTGAAAACCTTTAAAATCATAAACAGTATAGTTATTACTAATAAAGTCACCATACTACTTATAATGCTAGAAATTAATATATTTCTTTTTGGAAGATGAAAAAGTGTAGAACCATACTTCAATTCATTCCCTCTTTTCTATGTATTAATTTCACCTCGCATCGAAAAAACTATTTGTATTAAAATAACATATATCCTATATTTCGTCTGCAAACTTGCTTCTACTATAAATATATTTCCTTAATACTTCCTTAATCAATAGTTAAATTGTGGCATACAAATTACTCATTCTTGAAAAGCTTAATTTTAGCACTCCACTTTATGATATAATAACTATTTTTTAGAAATCCTTAATGCTATTAAAGATTCCACATGAAAATACGAAAGAATTAATAAACAAGCGTTGTACGTTTTTAACAACTATTACTATAACGAAAAGAGAAGATGGTTAGCATGTGTATTATATAAAAGGAAGCAGCCATATTTTCCATACGATACATACGAGTACTGTAACTACAAAATCAAAAAAATCTAATCTCGGGCCTTTTTTCATATTCATATGTAGCCACATATGAAACCATTTTATTTTTGTATATTTATGGATGTTTTTCTTTGCAAATCGGTAAATAAGCATTTGCATAATAAAAAATCCGGCCACAAAAATAAATAATAAGATGAGAAATCCAATCACAAAATTCCTCCTATTTTTGTAGCGTTTTTTCTACTATCCGATTTTTCAAAACCCACTCTTCAAACTGGGCACTTCCAAATTCCCAGCTAAGATCGCGAGCATGTACAGAAAAAACGTAATAACCGGCATATTCATCCATAAACCTACCTAACTCTACATCGTCTTTCTGAATACCGTATACTCCAAAATTAAAATACACATCCCATACGTCTTCATTCTTTCTCTTATAAGCAATCGATTCCATATCACATTCTGTCCCGAAATAATCAAGATGTAAATGTACGCTATCATCGTATTCGTACTCCATTTTATCACCCCTTATATTTGTACTTCTTTACCACCAAAAAAATTCCTGCTATCTACACTCACATATGGGCGATTACCTACATATCATGCTTGTAGAGTGACTTCTAGGAGGTGTTATATAGTGAAAAAATTAATCGCGATTTTTTGCATCATGTTACTAGCTGTTTTTACTTTTGCTGCTTGTAGTAGTAAAAAAGAAGGTACGAAAGAACAAACTCAAAACATTCGCGTCGGCGAAGTTACCCATTCTCTCTTCTATGCCCCATTATATGTTGGGATTGAAAAAGGATTTTTTAAAGATGAAGGACTAAATATTGACCTACAAACAACAGCTGGTGGCGATAAAACGATGACCGCCCTATTATCTGGCGGAATTGATATTGCTCTCGTCGGTTCTGAAACGTCTATTTACGTTCATCAACAAGGAGCGAAAGACCCTGTCATTAACTTTGCACAGCTTACACAAACAGATGGGACATTTTTAGTTTCACGTAAAAAACTAGACTCTTTTAATTGGAATGACGTAAAAGGTGTTACATTTTTAGGACAGCGTAAAGGCGGCATGCCGCAAATGGTTGGGGAATACGTTTTAAAGAAAAATGGCATTGATCCTCGTAAAGATACGAACTTAATTCAAAATATCGAATTTGCTAATATTGCAAATGCCTTTGCATCTGGTACAGGAGAGTTTGTCCAGCTCTTTGAACCGACTGCAAGCATATTCGAAAAAGAAGGTAAAGGTTATATCGTCGCTTCATTCGGAAATGAATCTGGTACTGTTCCTTATACAACATTCATGGCAAAAGAAAGTTTCTTAAAGAAAGATAAAGCTGCTGCTGAAAAGTTCACACGTGCGCTCTATAAAGCACAGCAATGGGTTGATACACATAGTCCAGAAGAGATTGCTGATGCTGTTTCCCCGCTATTTAAAGACACTTCAAAAGACATTACAGCAAAAGTAATTGAACGGTATAAAAAGCAACATTCTTATGCGACAAATCCACTACTAGATGCGGAAGAATGGAAACAGCTCCAAACGATTATGAAAGACGCTGGTGAATTACAAAAAGAAGTCCCACATGAAGCGCTCGTCAATACAAAAATTGCCGAAAGCGTTATTAAGAAATAGAGGCGAAGTGTATGAGTTTTTTACAAATACGTAACGTTTCTCACTGCTTTTTTGCAAAAGAGAATGCCAAACTTATTCTTGAAGATATGAGCTTACAAGTGGAAGAAGGCGAATTTATTTCTATACTCGGCCCAAGTGGTTGCGGTAAAACAACGCTCCTCTCAATCATTGCTGGGTTACTTGATCCAATTGATGGTATTGTCTTTTTAGATGGTGAACCAATTACAACGAAAACATCATCTATGGGATATATGTTGCAGCAAGATTACTTATTCCCGTGGAAAACGATTGAAGAAAATATTATGCTTGGACTTCATATTCGAAGGATTTATGATGAACAAATGAAAGAACATACTTTAAATCTTTTAAAGCAAGTCGGTCTACATGGGGTAGAAAGACAATATCCTCGTGAACTATCCGGCGGTATGCGTCAACGTGCTGCTCTCGTTCGAACGTTAGCAACTGATCCGAAAATTTTATTACTAGATGAACCATTCTCCGCACTCGATTATCAAACGAAATTAAAACTAGAAGAACTCGTTTTCAACTTACTAAATAAATATAAGAAAACATCACTACTTGTTACTCACGATATTGAAGAGGCGATTGCGATGAGTGATCGTATTTATTTACTTCAAGCGAATCCTGGAAAAATCGCGAAAACCTTTATCGTCCCGGAAAGTATCCGTTCTTTATCACCGTTAGAAGCACGCCATCACTACGATTTCCCAGCCCTCTTTCAAGATATATGGAAGGAGCTGGAACGACTTGGATAATATAAAACAACTACATGAACAATTTCGAAAGAAAGAACGCAGGCGTGCTTGGATTGCTCGCTCACTACAGCTTTTACTACTTATTCTTTTCTTTGCACTATGGGAAATAGCTAGCAAAAAAGAATGGATTGATCCTTTACTCTTTAGCTCTCCTTCGAGTATTTGGGATCTCTTCTTAACGAAATGGATCGACGGTTCACTTTGGGTCCACATATGGACGACATTGCTGGAAACAGGAGTAGGCTTCATTCTCGGAACGGTACTCGGTGCTATTATTGCCACGTTTCTTTGGTGGATGCCACTTCTAGCCCGCGTACTTGATCCTTACCTCGTCGTCCTAAATGCAATGCCAAAAGTTGCACTCGGTCCAATCATCATCGTTATTTTCGGTCCAAACATTTCATCTTCTATCGCAATGGGAGTAATCATTTCCATCATCATTACCATTCTCGTTATTTACAGTGCATTTCAAGAAGTCGATTCTAACTATATAAAAGTGATGGATACATTTGGCGCAAATAAATGGCAATGTTATAAGCAAGTCGTTCTCCCTGCATCCTTTCCAGCAATTATCTCAACGTTAAAAGTAAATGTTGGTTTATCCTGGGTTGGTGTTATTTTCGGAGAACTTCTCGTTTCCAAACAAGGACTTGGCTACTTAATTAGCTACGGATTCCAAGTCTTTAACTTCACACTCGTCTTACTTAGCGTACTACTCACATGTGTTCTTGCAACTCTTATGTATGTATTTGTTGAGGCATTTGAAAAAATTCTAATTGGAAAAAGAAAAAGAAGCTGACTCAAAACAGTGCGCTATAGTCAGCTTCTTTCTTTTACCTTTTATCACACATTTTCGTTTCATTTGTAATGTTTCCATCCGCAACCGTAACTGTATGGAAACAGTCTTTCACACGTACTGTAACGACATTATCTTTTCGATCTATCACATGATAATCATTAAACTTTTCATTCAAAGCACTACGAATTTGCTCCCCTTCAAAAATCGGAAAACCGTGAGACATTACCCAAATGAGACCAGCAACAGCAAGAATCGTTTTCATACGTTTCATTACCTCCTCGAGAGTAAACTTATAGTCCCTACAACACGCGCATTATAATTGTGTCTAAATTGTGACATTTTTATACTAATTCTCTTTTGTGCCTCCAGTTCCTTCTTCTTTTTGATAAAAATACAGAATTTTCAATTTTATCAACATAAGAAAAAACGCAAAGAATTAAAAATTCTTCACGCTTTTCTTTAACGAAACTATATCGAAAGCATAACTCACATTAGTCTCCACTTTGTTGTTCTATCGTTTTCGAAACATCATATAATCCTGACAGCACTTCCGCTCTCATTTTTACAAGCTCAGGGAACTGATAGAAGAAAGCAATTTTCTTATATTTTAACTCTGTTCCTTCTTTCACTTTTTTTGAATCTTGTAAAATGAACGCCGTAAATGTATCTGCGATATCTTCCGTTACATTTGTTGTTCCATATAGCGATACAAAATCATCATGCTTTTCTTTATAAAATTCAATTTGTGCCTCTTCACTTTCTTCTACTTTCTTTTCTGTCCACTCTTGCTCAATTGGTTTCCAAAATTCATTATAAAATTGGTTAATATACGAACTTTTTCTCACACATCCATTTTTCACGAACACCGTTTTACATTTATTTCGATATGATGAAATGTCTTTCTCTTCATCAAACGCCTCTAAATACTTTCTATCCACTGGTACTTGTTTATGTCCAATCGTTAATAGGTGAGCCGTTTCATGAATTAATGTTTTCATCACTTCATCTATATTCACCCCAGAATCAAGCACGTCTAAACTAAGCACCCAATCTCTCGGGTCATCTATACTTGGCATGACATGGGCAACAACGCCATCATAACCATCCGTTATTAGACCAAATCCTGTTATATTCTCACGATATTTCACTGGGACGAGAGTGCGATACATGTCCCATAAAGTTTCATGATACTCTCTATCTTGTCGCTGACTTAACAAATCATCTTTTGCTACTTCGTCATCTGCAAAAACTTTATTCAATCTCTTACGATCCAATCTCTCAAAATAAGGATCTACAATTTCATCATCATCGATATAATAAGAAGCTAAAAAGAAGTAATTGTCATCCTCTTCTTTTTTCTGTTCCGCCTCTTTCATATTCATACTTTCATACTCTTCTATGTCATAATCCTCTACTTTTTCAAGTTCTGAAAGTTCCTCTATCTTTTTATATACTTTTTGTAATGTTTTATCTCCTATTTGCGTGCACTCTTCTTCTGTTTTACAAATTTCTTTTTCTTCCGTAACCTCGATAGCACTATCGCATCCTGCAACTAAACTGCTTGCTATAATACAACACACTAACTTGCCATACAATTTCTTCATACAATCCCCCATTATTCCATTCTACAAAATATCATAATCATTTTTTTACGAATATGCGATAATTAATTATAAAAACTGCAAGGAGGCTTCTCATGATTCGTGCAATCTTATTCGACTTAGATGGAACACTATTAGATCGACGCCAATCTTTAGAACAATTTATTTGTGAGCAATATAATCGCTTCTCCTCACATTTGATGAGTATAGAGAAATCAGAGTATTGTTCTCGATTTCTTGAACTCGATAATAATGGCTATACGTGGAAGGATAAAGTATATGCTACTCTCCTTTCCGAATACAACATTACTACTTTAACGCAAGAGCAACTACTACACGACTATATTACAAACTTCCAACATCATTGTATTCCTTTCAAAAACACGCATGAACTACTTCAACAGTTAAAACAGCGAAACATTAAAATTGGTATTATTACAAATGGTTTTACTAAATTTCAGATGAGCAACCTTCGAGCACTACATATACATACGTATACAAACACCATTCTCGTTTCAGAAGCTGAAGGAATTAAAAAACCTCATCCTGAAATTTTCGAACGTGCTTTGCAAAGACTAGATGTGAAGGCAGAAGAATGTCTTTATATTGGAGATCATCCAGAAAACGATGTGCTTGGTTCTGAACAAGTAGGGATTCTTGGTGTTTGGAAAAAAGATTCGTTTTGGGGTGATTTTAAGCATTCACGTATCGTAGATGATTTGTTGGAGGTGCTTTCGTTTTTAGAGGTGGAGGTGGAGATAAAAATACAATAATAGTAATTAAATTATATCAACAATTTTCACAATATATTGATTTACCGACAAAAAATAATAAGAGGAGGCAGTTGTTCAAAAATGCCTCCTCTTATTATTCATATACTGTAAACTGCGGTTTACTCGGATGATCTTTTACTAGCGCATCATCTGGAAACTTTGAAACTTTTTGATATAAGACAATGTCGCCGATACACCCTGCTGTTAGTAGAATTCCTAAAAATGAGAGTGGCTCCAGATTCATAGCTAATCCCAATACAATTGGCAAAATTCCAGTTGGTAAAAACGGAAGCATTAACACTTTCTTCATTTGCTTTACTGTAACCGCCTGTTTAGAATGAGCATATGCAACACCTAATTTCCAATTAACGCCCCATTTTAGTTCACTCCACGGAACACCTCCGATATAGCGAAAGCCAATTAAATGTATCGCTTCATGAATACAAACGAGAACCATCATTGCGATAATAAAAAGAAACATCGTTAATAATGTAACTTCGACTTGAACCCCACCTGAAAGAAATATATGCAAATAACCAATTCCAAACGACAAGGCAATTATTATAAAAAATAAAGAAAAGTTTAATTTAACCATCGAAACAGTAACAGTCGTTTCTTTTCTTTTATCCATCTTCCCCCTCCTAAAATGTAAATATATCTTTACAAAATTGTATAATATCCCCAAAATAATGTAAAGATATGTTTACATTTATTCTTACATACAAAAAAAAGAAACCGGCTACTTTACTTCGTAAAACAGCCGATTTCTTCTATATGTTTCATCGTACGCGCTAATACGTCATCGCGCATTATAAAGCTAAATTTTCTATTCGTTTTAATGTTGTCAGGAATGTCTTTTAATAAAACAGACCCTTTCGTTTCTTCGTAATGCGTATGTTCTTCTACCGCACTAATTGTTGCAAAATAAATGTTTTTAATGATTATTTTGTCTTTTCCAGATACTTTGTATTGTCCTAAGTAAGTTAAATCAGAAACTATGCCGCCGGTTTCTTCATGAACCTCTCGAACTGCCGCTTCTTCCGGTGTTTCCCCTAGTTCTACTTTACCACCTGGAAATTCAAGACCGCGACGTAAATGATGCGTTAATAACCATTGATCCCCGTACCGACATACAACCCAAACATGCTTTGGCTCAGGAGAAAATGGATAACGTTCAAACGATAATTGTACAGTGTTGTGGTAATAATCTTTAAATTTGTACATGCCATTACTCCCCTATTGATGGTTACAAGTTTTTCCTACCACAAATTGTAGCATATTCTCGCTTTTCTGCATAATATTATCCAATTACAATCCATTGATTATTCCCATTTGTGCGACTAATTCTTTCGTCTCATGATTTCCTAAATCGTAAATCATTTTATATGCTTTTTGTAGTTGTTCATCATATCGGTCATTATTTGAATCGTGATGATACTCAACAAATGGAACGTGGGAGCGTACAAATGACCCTAAATCTTCTACATATGCTTGATCAAAGTGCTCTCTTAATTCCGTAATTTCCTCATCATTTGCGGAAATCTCAAAATTATACGTATCCGCCGTCTTCACTTGTGAAATTTGACCGTTTCCTATTGATATATAATATGTTTTTTTCGTCTCCATGTAACACCCTTCTTTCATCCTTTTATTTTCTATTGTTTTCATCAATTACAAAATTATGTAAAATAAAGAAAAGGAGGGATTTTATGTTCAAAATATTAATTATCGGTATTATCATCGTCCTAATCATCCTCGTACTCTCCGTCATGACAATTAATAAAGGCTATGCTTATAAACATTCCGTCGATAAACTAGAAGACAATCCTTATACAAAAAAGAATAAGGAGAATTCCTAATATGCTTCGTATACTTCGCATCATAGTAGCACTCACTGTAATCGTTATGTCGGCAATTGGATTATATACAGGTCAAAATAATTCTTTACCTCTTTCACAATTTCTATTAGGGGCTTTAATGTTTCTCATCGCATTTGAACAAATAAAGAAAAGGGAATCAGCAACTGGACTTATTTGTATTATTGCCGGTGCTTTCATTTGGATTGTTCTCATTATTACCTACATAAAATAGAGGAGGTCTTTTATGCTAAAATGGGGACGGATTACTTTATCACTTATTGCCTTATCTATAGCAATCTATGGATTTTTTACTGGTAATAGAGAAATAATCCCTTATATGTTCATCTTTTTAGGAGGTATGGCCCTCACCATAAGTTTAGAGGAAATATTAAAACAGCAAACAGGAGGTAGTGTGCTCGCTCTACTAGCAGGAGCCGCTGCTTTATTTATTGGTTTCACAGAAATATTCTAGTAAATGGTCTAAAGGGGGCTATACGATGCTAACTCTAACTATATTACGGATTTTTTTAGCATTTTTCATGCTTCTCTTACTCACTCTAAGCACTTATGTCCATTTTACCGATAATTTTTCACTTCTCCCATACGTACAATTTATTCTCAGTTGTTCCTTTATTCTTCTAGGAATTAATGAGTATCCCGTATTTTTTCGTTTCTAGTCTCATATTCTTCTTTTTAATATCAAACTCTTTCGCTACATGTAGAATAAAATTTCGATCAATTTAGCATTTATAATTATTTTCTCTCAGTAACTATTTCTTTCTACTTAAGGGGGATTCCATGTTAAAAAACATTCAAATTATAATCGCCACTATCGCTCTTTCTCTCGCCCTATTTAGCTTCTTTGCAAACTTCACTATTCTTTTACCTTACGTGTTTATCCTTTTAAGTATTATGTTTATCCTTTTTGGAATTGATGAAATGAAGAAACGGGAAAAAGCAAAAGCATTTGTTTATTTTCTCGGTTCTGCCTTTGTTTTATATGTTGGAGTATCTAATATATTTTCATAAAAAAGAAGAGTATGTTCGCTCTTAGTACAATAAAAAAACTGCCCTTTCACAGGCAGTTTTCCTTTTTATCCAAACACTTTCTCAAGTTCATCTTTATCTTGGCTTAACCAGAAGTTCATTAAGCGTTGCGCTCCTTCTAAGTCGTGAAGCTTCGCTTGACCACATTGTGTTTCATTTGCAGCTGGAATTTCTGTAATTTGAACCGCATCTTTTAATGTTAGTTCTAATAAATCAATGATTTCTCGTACTGTCGGTGTTCCGCTTACTACAAGATAATATCCTGTTTGGCAGCCCATCGGTGAAATATCGATAATATCAAAATGCGGATAACGATCAATATATTTACGTAAATTAAATGCTAATAAATGCTCTAACGTATGAATAACATCTGGTTTCATTGCTTGTTTATTCGGTTGGCAGAAACGAATATCAAATTTATTTACAATACCGTCACTACCTACATTGTGAACTCCGCAATGTCTTACATAAGGTGCCTTTACAATCGTATGATCTAATTCAAAGCTTTCTACTGATGGCATACAACATCTCTCCCGCTTTTAATTTAATTCCGTTATATCCAATATGATATAACGGAAATGTACATTAGTAAAGTATTATGTACAGTCGTGCTATAATACTTTAAGAATATGCTGAAAAGGAGACCGTTATGAAACAGATTTTTATTGGGATTATACGCTTTTATCAAAAATTCATTTCTCCGATGACACCACCAACATGCCGTTTTTATCCGACTTGTTCTCATTACGGATTAGAGGCGTTTCAAAAACATGGTGCACTCAAAGGTTTTTGGCTTACTTGTAAGCGTATATTAAAATGTCACCCTTTCCACCCGGGAGGATTTGATCCTGTCCCAGATAAAAAGGATGACAAAGTAAATTCTTAATTGTCGTAACCATTCACAACTAAATCTAATTTTCCTGTTTCAGGATCGATAACAAGACCATGAACAGGTACTTCTTCTGGAAGTAACGGATGGTTGCGAAGTATCGATACGCTATGTTCTACACTTTCTTCTACACTAGAGAACCCTTGTAGGAATCTTTCTAAATCGATTCCAGAATAACGGAGTGTATCTAATTTCTCATTTGTTATACCGCGCTCTTTCATCTTCTCAATTGTACTGCTTGCCTGAATTTTTGCCATACCGCAATCGTGGTGACCAACTACACAAACTTCATCAGCACCAAGTTCATATACAGCAACTAAAATACTACGCATAATACTTCCGAATGGATGTGAGATAACAGCTCCTGCTACCTTAATAATTTTCACATCACCGTTACGCATATTCATTGCTTTTGGTAATAATTCAACAAGACGAGTATCCATACAAGAGATAATTACCATTTTTTTATTCGGGAATTTTCCTGTTTCATACTCTTCGTATTTTTTCTCTTCAACAAATTTCTCATTGTACTGCAAAATCTCTTCTAATGACTTCATAGTAAGGAACCCTCTTTTCTCTCATTTACACTACATAAATAGTGTACCAAAATATGAAAAACTCAAAAAGGATATCGCTTTATAGTAAAAATAAGATATTTTCAGATAATCGACATAATTCTTTCAAAATATACACACAGCTTTGTAACAAGTTTCACATACTTTAAACGTATTTTCACTATAAACTGATTGTAGATAATGTAAAAAAGGAGTGAATATTTATTATGTCCGACGTTCTGTTACTGAGTCGTTTTCAATTTGCAATTACTATTTTTTATCACTTTTTATTTGTACCTTTGACAATCGGACTTGTCATTTTAGTAGCATGTATGGAAACTCAATACGCCCGCACATTGAATCCAACATACCGCAAAATGGCAAATTTCTGGGGTAAATTATTTACAATTAACTTCGTAATGGGGATTATAACCGGGATTACAATGGAATTCCAATTTGGAACAAACTGGTCTGAGTACTCCAAATATATGGGAGACATTTTCGGATCACCTCTCGCAATCGAAGCACTTGTTGCCTTCTTCTTAGAATCTACTTTCATGGGAATATGGTTATTCGGTAAAGACAAAATTTCACCAAAGTTCCGTGCCTTCTGCATGTGGATGGTTGCACTTGGAACAAATATTTCCGCCCTTTGGATTATTACAGCAAACGGCTTTATGCAAAACCCTGTTGGCTACGTAGTACGTAACGGCCGCGCTGAATTAAATGATTTCTGGGCACTCGTTACGAATCCATACGCTTGGAATATGTTCTTCCATACTGTAGTTGGTTGTTATATTGTTGGTGCTTTCTTCGTTATGGCAATTAGTGCCTATCACTTATTACGTAAAAATGAAGTTGAATTCTTCAAAAAATCATTTAAGTTCGGCTTAATGTTAGGCTTATTCGCCGCAACAATTACACCGTTTATGGGACATCAATCTGGTGTATCAGCGGCTAAATATCAACCCGCAAAAGGAGCTGCGATGGAAGCAGTTTGGGAAACCGGAAAAGGACAAGGCTTCTCAATAGTTCAAATTCCTGATGTGAAAAACGAGAAGAATTTTGAATTCCTTACGATTCCAAAACTCGGAAGCTTCTTCTATACAAACTCATTTGATGGCGAAATTGTTGGTTTAAAGGATATTCCGAAAGATGAACGTCCAAATGTTAACCTCGTGTATTATAGCTTCCGCTTAATGGTTGCACTCGGTATGTTCTTTATGGCATTAACTTGGTATGGCTTCTATTTAAACCGAAAAGGAAAACTAGAAAACTCAAAACGTTATTTAAAAATTACAATATGGTCTGTCTTACTTCCTTATATTGCGATTAACGCAGGATGGATTGTCGCTGAAGTAGGTCGCCAACCATGGACAGTATATAAACTAATGCGTACAGCAGAATCTGTATCGCCTATATCTGTCCCGCAAATTTGGTTCTCATTAATTAGTTTAATTTTATTCTACACTTTACTTTTAATCGCAGATGTATACTTAATGCTGAAGTTCGCGAAAAAAGGACCTGCCGCATTAGAAGAATCTGCTACTGAGGGAGGTGTGGCTCATGTCTCATGATATGCTTGCAATCATCTGGTTCGGTTTATGGGGCGTGATTTGGACAGTTTACTTCATTCTTGACGGGTATGCACTTGGTAACGGAATGATTTTTCCTTTCGTTACGAAAGATCGACAAGAACGAAATCAATTACAAGAAGCAATTGGCCCGTTCTGGGGCGGTAATGAAGTATGGTTAATTACAGCTGGTGGCGCAACATTTGCTGCCTTCCCAGTCACATATGCTAATATGTTTAGTTATTTATATACACCGTTATTCTTAGTATTACTTGCACTATTTGCTCGTGCCGCTGGACTGGAATTCATGCATAAAGATGATTCACCAATTTGGCAAAAAACTTGTAAATGGGCATTTGCAATTGGCAGTTTCTTAATCGCCTTTTTATTCGGTGTTACATTTGCTAACTTGTATTACGGACTACAAATCGGAAAAAATGGCTATGAAGGAAATTTACTTAGCTTACTAAACCATTACGGTATTTTAGGAGGGTTGTTCTTCACTGCTATATTTGTCGTATCCGGTGCCCTTTGGGTCATGATTAAAACGACTGGTGAAGTATCTGATCGTGCTTATAAAATCGCAAGGCCATTTTCAATGGCAGCTGCTATTATTTTAGCTATCTTCTATGTAGCGACTGCTAATCGAACAAACTTATTCCAAAACTTTACGGAATATCCGGTACTATTCATTCTTCCAGTACTTGCAATGCTAATGAGTGTACTCGCACTAATTATGGTGTACAAACATAAAATTGGCCTTGCCTTCACATTCGTTTGCCTAACAATCGCAATGTTTATGACAACTGGCTTTGCAGGTATGTTCCCAAGAATGTTACCATCTCGTATTAACGATGCATACAGTACAACGTTATACAACGCAGCCGGTAGTCAATTAAACTTAAAAATTATGTTCTTCGTTGCAATGGTCATGGTACCAATCGTTATTGGATATCAGCTTTGGAGCTACAGTATATTTAAAAATAAAATTCATAAAGACTCTGCTAAAGGGTATCACTAAGGTAAAAAAAGACACTTCATTTGAAGTGTCTTTTTTACAGAGTGTTGGGAAACCCTTTAGGGTTCCCAACACTCTGGAATCTTTTTTGATTTTAGCGAATAAAAACAACATAAAATAATAGAATTTTAAAAAATAGCCCTCCACCTGACCCTTTTTGGTCAGGTGGAGGGCTATTTTTTTCATGTTTTGACAAGCTGCGGTGAGATAAGCTTGCATTTGGACAGACTTCAGCCCTCGAAACCGGGCATAGCGGTAGCCATGTAGTTCTTTGGCGTCTGCAAAGCTTCGCTCTATAGTGGAACAGCGTACTTTATACAACCTTTTCCCTGTAGCTGTTAGCTTGTTTTTTCTAGCAATATCCTTATATTTCTCCCACACATGATGAGTGATAACTTTTTGTTTTTGTTTCTTTGAAAAGCACACCTCACGTAACGGACAAACAGCGCAGTCTTCTGGATTCGATTTGTATTGACGGTATCCTTCACGATCAGTTGTTACATATTCTAGAATACATCCCATCGGACAAGCGAAAACATTCATTTCTTCTACATATTTAAATTGGCTTTTCGGTACTTCTTTATTCCGTTTTCCAAATCGGCGATACCCCATCACCATAAATATATTCCGTTCTGATAGTTTCTTACAGATATATCCTGTAAAATAGCCAGCATCAAGGGCAACAGCTTCTACTTTGAAGTCGAATTTATCAATCTGAGCTTGGAGGCGTGCTAAATACGGCTCGGAATCTGCCATATTTCCAGCCGTTACATAGGTATCTGTAATAATATTGTACTTCGCATCAGTCGTACGATGATCCAAGAAATGAAAACCATTTGGTTTTCCATCTCTCATTAAAAATCCACTATCTGGATCCGTTGTACTTATACGAGTTTTTTTGGTAGGGGTATCACTTTCCTTTCTAGGTTTTAATTCTTTTTTCCATGTACCTCACGATCTTCGATTACCGCAGCTTCTAGCTCGTCTATATAAAACTTTGCTTTTTCTTTTTTATATTTATGTACAAATTTATTTTTATTGGCATTGGCCTTAATATGTGTAGAATCTGTCATCAGTGCACGTCCTCCTACCATCCGGTGCTCCGTCGCTTGTCTCACAATCTCATCAAAAATTTCTTCGAAAATATTTGTATGAATAAAACGAGTACGACGATTCCAACTGATTGTAGAGTGATCCGGAATAGTATCCGATAGAGAAAACCCTAAAAACCAACGGTAGGCAATATTCGTTTTAATTTCCTTTTCCAATTGACGCTCAGAACGAATACCGTAAAAATATCCAATAAACATCATCTTAAATAAAACAATAGGATGAATGGACGGGCGTCCATTGTTTTCACAGTAATAAGGGCGTAACTTCTCTTCAATAAAATCAAAACTAATTGTCGCTTCAATTGCACGAAGGAAATGTTCTTGTGGAACCAACTCTTCTACAGAAACAGATACACGCTCATCACGATGATTTTTTAAAGCACCCATCATAAAAAATCTCTCCTTTTCCTCTTTTTTATCAGTGTTGACACATAAAAAGAGGTTCAGACACAAAAACAGGCTGTGGAGAAGACTTTCTCCACAGCCTGAAAAAAAGACACTTCATTTGAAGTGTCTTTTTTATACGTATGATTTTCGATAAGATGTTATATTTCTAATCTAACAACTATACTACAGAAGAATCATTAACAGCTCACAGCTAGATTGTATCATAGGGCAACTTCATCATTTTATGCAATTTTACATACTGTACTATAAAGTAAACTGTATCCCCTGATCATTCGCATCATTATCCCATACATCAGCTGTACTAATCCCGCTAAACGTTTGTACTTTCATTCCTGTATTTGATGATCCCGATCCATTATAAGCCTTCGTCTTTTCAATCGGCTGTACGTTATATTTGTCACCTACATTAATTGTTCCATTGCAGTTTTCAATAATAACACCTTCCACAACTGCCGGCATTTTGTCACCCACTTTCATTTCTTTACTTTTATTTTATGAAAATCGCCTAGAAAAATAGCATGTTTCAATAAGAAAAAGCACTCAATTTGAGTGCTTTTTCTTTAAGCATAAAGACAAGTTTGGAGACAGTTGACTTCTTCAAAATTTTATTAGGGGTAATATTTTGAAAAAGAAAGCCTTTCATATGTAGGTTAACACCACTGGAATATATAGTAAATTGATAATATTTATACGGAAGATTGCTAATGTTTAGTATAGATAGTTTACACTATGCTAACAGTGTAAACTATCTATACTAATAAAAAAAGGTGCCTTCAAAAAAGACACCTTTCAAAAACAGACACTATAAAACAGAATTATTTATTGTTATACGATTGTTAGATACAAAAAGTAGAGGGAAATGTTTGTATGAAATTCTGCTTTATAAAGTCTGTCTACAACTTATATTGTAATCCTCTTCATTTGAAAAAAAATATAATATGCACAATTGCATACAAAAAGAAAAAGCACTCTACTGAGTGCCTTTTCAACCATTTTACTTTTAATATATCGCTTTGAATATATTGTAACATACGTATCTATATATTTTATTGAGAAAATTCAAAATCCTTTTTCTTTCATTTTCACTTATAAAATCATGTAATATAAAAGGTATGTCAAATTCTTATACAAGTTGAGGTGTACTATATTTATGATGTATTTCGGAATTATTCCTCTTATATTATTTATTATTTTTCTTATCTCATATTTAAAAGATCCGCGAAAAATAATAAACGGCTTTTTATTTAATGCCTTTATCTGTTTTTTCCTTCTTTTTTGTGTGATTGTATCATTGAACTCAGATAGTGATGTCCTACGCTACATTATATTTTTACCTTTTTTAGCACTTCTCATTATGCTTCCTTTCGGTATTGTTGCTTTAATGTTTGGGCTATTTCTTAATGCTAGAATTTTAATGAAGCGAGAAGGACGACGGTTCACTAACTGTTTAACACTCCTTGCTGCTTTAGGGATGTTATTCTTTATGTTACTCCCTATTATAAATCCAGCAAGTTTGGTTTCATCGCATTTAGAGCCTATTTTTGCAGCTATTTCTCTTATAAGCATATATTTCTTTATACACTTATCTAACTTCTTAAGTGCATATTTTTTATACCAATTCAACAGACCAAGACGTAATCAAGATTTCATCATCGTTCTTGGTAGCGGCTTAATTAATGATAAAGTACCACCTTTACTTGCAAGCCGCATTAATAAAGCGATTGACTTCTATTGGAAACAAGCCGCTGTTAATACACCACCAACAATTATTTTTTCTGGTGGACAAGGTCCAGATGAAGGTCTTCCAGAAGCGGAAGCGATGCAAAGTTACGCTGTTGAAAAAGGAATTCCTCTTGAACATACAGTCCAGGAAAATCGCTCTGTAAACACATATCAAAATATGCTGTTCTCTAAAGAAATTATGGATTCTTTAAAACCAGAAGGTAAATATAAAAGTATTTTTACAACGAATAATTTCCACCTTTTCCGTGCTGGTATATATGCAAGACAAGCCGGTCTTAATAGCCAAGGAATCGGATCAAAAACTGCATTTTATTACTGGCCTAACGCAATGATCCGTGAATATGTTGCGATTGTCGTAATGGGACGCAAGCGCCATATGAAAATATGTGGAACTATTTTAGGTTTCGCTTTATTCGTATCAGTACTTAGTTTTATATTTTCTTAATAGCATCCCATCCTTTGAAAGGATGGGATTTCTTATACTGATTTCAAAAATATTTTAAAGATAATATGGTGATAATATTCCCTGCATACATCCATTAAAGGAGAATTTTTTCAAATTAAATGTTAAAATAAAATTTAGGTGTGAATTACGTAACAAATAAGAAACTAGTTTGAAACGAGGAAATTACATGGAGAAAATTATCAAAAACAAGCCCAATAAGCTAAGAATTGCTTCAAAAGCTTTGATGATTATTATTGGGGCATTTATCACAGCGTACGGATTAGAAGCAGTATTAATTCCAAATAACGTATCAGACGGTGGTGTAACTGGTTTAAGTATCGTTAGTTCAAGATTATTTGGATTGCCATTAGGAGCTCTAATCGCAGTTATTAACATTCCTTTCGTTTGGTTAGGGTATAAGCAAATCGGTAAAAGCTTTGCGATTTATTCTATTATCGGAATTGCTTCATTAGCAGTAGGTACCGTTGTCATGCACGGAATACCAGCTATTATTGAAGGCGATACATTATTAGTTACAGTTGTTGGTGGTATTATCATCGGTTTTGGTATGGGACTAGCATTACGTAACGGTGGGGCATTAGATGGAATCGATATGCTTGCTGTATTGCTTTCTCGTAAGTTACCATTTGGAACGAGTGACCTTATTTTATTCTTAAACATGTTCGTATTTATTTTCGTATCAACGGTATTCGGCCTGCAAGGAGCTATCCTTTCGGCAATTGCTTACTTTATCGCTTCGAAAGTGATTCATATCGTTGAAGTTGGTTTAAGTGGTTCAAAAGCATTTAAAATTATTACAAAAGAGCCTGAATTAATGGTAGAAACAATTCGCGATCGTTTAGGCCGAAGTGCAACATATAACGAAGTATACGGTGGTTATTCAAGAGAGAAGTTTAAAGAAATTTCATGTGTAATTAACCGTTTAGAAGAAAGTAAAATGAAAGAACTTATTAATGAAATCGATCCACACGCCTTTATTACAGTTTATGACGTAGCAGAAGTAAAAGGCGGTAACTTTAAGAAACGTGATATTCATTAATCGTTATGAAAAAGAGGGTGTGCCAAAATTTTGGCACACCCTCTTTTTATTATTAAGTTGCTATCGTTGTCAGTTTTTGTCGGTAAGTCGATATATTTCAATAATCGCTGATATATTTTTACTTCCTCCCTTATGCCTAAATCGTACCACATGAGAGGAATTAATTCCCATAACAAAAAAAGACCAAAAAGCAAATTCCACTTTTCGGTCTCTACACTATCTTCTCTTCGTAATTTTTCCTGAACCACCGACCCTCGTTTTCGGAGGAGATGTATTCCTTGGCGGCGTTTTAATAGATGATTTTGGCTTCACATCTGATCCGCTTGAACCGCCTGGTGTTTTTGTAATTTTACCCTTGCTTCCAGTAGAAGGTGGGGGCGTCGTATTACTTCCTTTTTCAGTAATACTTCCCTTATCACCTACTGATGGTTTCGAATCTACATTATCGCCTCGCTTAATGATAGACCCTTTCCCTTCCTTCGTAATTGGAGGTGGGGTTTTCTTTTCTTCTTTTGTAGGTGGTCTCTCTGGAATAACTGGTTTATGATTTTGTCTATCGTTATATCCTCGATAATCACCGTATGATGATTTTCGTGAGCCGAATATATCGTTTAATATGCTACCCATAATATATCCTTGCAAGAAGGACGGTTGGTAATTTTGACGGACAAATTCTTTATTACTTATTTCAATTAACGTATCAGATGGTTTCTCTTTATCCTTTTGCAGGTTATAAATCTTATCAGAATAAACGAGGAACATTTGATTTTCGTCTTCTTTAGACGCTTGCTGCGGTTCTCTTTCATTAATGAGTTCCTTTGCGACTTCAGGAACTGACCGATTGGCGGCCCTATACACGTAAGATTCTTGTTTACCTTCCTTGGCAACAGATTCAAGTGGATAACGGTCTTGAATCGACTTTGTCTGCCCGCCTTGACAACCTGATAAGGCATAACCAGCAACAACAAGTAATATAACGATAGCAAGTATAGGGATCACAAACGATTTAATCATGGTAAACAATCGGTTTGACATGATTACGCCCCCTTACGTTGCTCTTATAATTTGTACATCAGCAGGAATGATTGCTTCTCCCTCATACATCATTGTGCGACCATTTTGCCATTCAATACGCAATAATTTTCGATTATCTGATTGGAATTCCCATATATACTGTTCTTCTGAAGCTGAGAATGGAGTTTTTCCCATCACAACAACACGTCCGTTATATTGTTCTTCCATATGATACTCGGTATCATCCATTTCAATTGTCGTCGGAATTTCATCAATTGAATCTAAGCGACCATCAATTGGAGTATATAATTTGTAATACGTATTTTCTCGGTCTTCAATTTTTAAATAACGAATATCTTTTCCATCTTGCAATGTCAAAACAATTTCCTTACGCGAATGCATACTCGTTTTCCCAATTAATTCATACATAACTAATGAAACTTCAATCATATCGCCAGGAGCTAACGTTAAAAGACTCTTTTCCGGCTTCGGTGGCTCTGGGCTTTTCATTATATTTTTAATTCGTTTAAATAAACTCATGATCTACCCCTCCTTTTCTCTTTATAAACAAGCACCTAAAATTAGTGCACCAACAATATGTAATGATCCGGCTAACATCGCATGTGCAACGCTACCTTCTTTCGTACCTTCTTCTAAATCAAGACCAGACATTTTCTTTAATACGAATTCGATAAACATTTCTACCACTAATAAAATAACGAAAGAAACTGCTGATGCAAGAAGTGCTTGCCATAAATCATTTGCTTTCGTTATCGATTGAGATAAAATGTACCCTTGTGCAAATAATTTCATAATAAAACGAGTTGTTACAGCTGTATTTCCATTTTTGATTTCTTTTAAATCATTGTATTTTGTAAAAATTGAATCAACCCACATAATTGCAAATAAAAGTACTGCACTCGCTCCAGTCCATACAAGCATGGCAACTACATTCATCCATGTCATTGCAAAACCTCCTCTAAAATATAATAGAAAACCGACATGAATATATTTAGACATGTCGGTTCATTTGTCTTTATTCTATATTATTTCTCATACTGCTTCATAATACGAGCTAATTCATCGTCAACAGCAGAATTTTTGTTTAAGCTTGCGAATTCATCATCTAATGATTTTTCTTTCTTATAAACTTCACCGCTTGCTTCCGCTTCAGCCTCTAATTGAAGGGCTTTCTCTTCCATACGGCTTAAACCAGCTTTTGCTGAATTTGAATCAAATCCAGACATCGCCTGATTAATATTTTTCTGTGCTTTCGCAGCATTTACACGTGCTACAAGTGTTTCACGTTTATTTTTCAGCTCTGTTAATTGCTTACGCATTTCTTCTAGCTTTAGGCGCAGGTTATCAGCAGCAGCTTTATTTTGCTCGTAGCTTGCTTTATACTCATTCATTTTTTGCTCTGCATTTTGTTTTTCTTCTAATGCACGACGCGCAAGATCTAAGTTATTAGCTTGAACAGCCATATGAGCCTGCTCTTCACGTTTTTTCACAAGTGCTTCTTGCTCTTCAAATAATATTTTGAATTTCTTCTCAAGTGCGATTTGAGCTGCTACACTTTTCTCAGCCTCTTGTACATCGGCTTGCATATCGCGTAAATATTGATCAGTCATCTTAACTGGATCTTCCGCTTTTTCAATTAACGAATACACATTCGACATTGTTAAATCTCTTAATCGTTTAAATACAGACATCTAAATTCCTCCTATGATATACCTCATATTTCAAATTCACTACTTGGAAAACTGAAAAATCTCCCTTTACAGTAAAGAATATTCATTTTACAGCCTATGTGTTTATTATAACAAAACTAATATGTCCTTACATGTTATTTCCAAAATACATCCATTATAATATGACATTCTATATACAATATTGTATTTCTAATATATTCTCATTATCCCTCTTTGAAATTAACTTACTTTTGTGCAATTTCACTAAATTACATAAGTGTAATGTTACTGTAAGCTAACTCGATAGTTGCATTCCGATATTTCTTATACACTAATACCAGAAGCAACAAACAAGCTTCTTCACATGTAAGCACTAATACAAAAATTGTATTTACTATAAAACATATAAAAGGAGAAATCATCATGAAAAAATTAGTAGGAATCGGATTAGCAGCAGCAATTTCACTTGGAGCATTATCAGGTTGTTCTTTATTAGGAGAGAAAGCGAACGGCTTTGTACTGTACGGATCAGAAGAACAAGTTCAGCAAATTACAGATAAAAACAAAAAAGAAGTGAAAGAAAAAGACTTCTATAAAATGAAAATGACAACATTAGATGGTAAAAAAGTTCTTGTAATGGATAAGAAAACTGGTGAAGAACTAGTGAAAAAAGAGTTACTTAGCAAAGTTGATGAAAAAGACAACACGAAACCACTTGATAAATTACCAGCTGTAACAACAGAACAAGGTGTATTATTTGCAAAAGAAAAAGTAGAAAATGCTGCACTTGATGGGGCAAAATTAAAATATGAAGGCAACACAATTATCGGAAGTGGTCGTGCATATACAGATATGTATGCGATTGTCGATGACGCAACTTACAGCAATGTAAAAGGTGATGAAAAATCTGTAGGTGTATTAAAATTTGATAAAGACCCAAGTAAAGAATTCCCTGGTTACAAAGGCGTAGAAGCTTCTCAACTTGTAAAAATTAAAAAGTAAAACAAAAAAGCTTTGCGAAATTCGCAAAGCTTTTTTCTATTTATTATGAGCAATTTGCTCCATATCCGGGCTACAAGTTTGCGACTGACATGACTTATTTAAAGAACATGCCGCGCATTTTCCTTTTTTACTTCTCTTTACAAAATTAACTAACGTATATGCTGCATAACCAAAAATGATAGCTCCAATTATAATATTGACCATCATCACAATACATCTCCTTCTAGAATCCGAGTAAGGATCCAACTTGGTATATAATGAGCGTTAATACATAAGCAACTACGAGTGGATAAACGACTGAGAAAATCGTCCACTTCGCTGATCCTGTTTCACGTTTAATAACAGCTACCGTCGCTAAACACGGAACATATAATAAAATAAAGAACATAAATGCATAAGCTGATAATGCTGTATAATGTGCTCCCATTACATTTCCAAGCACATCTTCTTTAACTGCATAAATAATTGCCATTGTAGAAACGACAACTTCCTTCGCTAAAAATCCTGTTAAAAGGGATGCTGCAGCTTGCCACGTTCCGAAGCCGAGCGGTGCAAATAGTGGTGCGATAAATCCACCAATCATCGCTAAGTAACTGTCTCCCATATCAACGCCAAATCCTGATGGACCTGCATAGTTTAATAACCAAATGACAACCGAACCACCAAAGATGAATGTACCAGCTTTACGAACAAATCCTTTTCCTTTCTCCCACGTGCTTAGCCATAATGTTTTTGCTTGTGGCACACGGTAAGGCGGTAATTCAATTACGAAAATAGACTTTTCCGCTTTCAAAATTGTAAGAGACATAATTTTTGTAACTAATAACGCAAGAACAATCCCTGCAACATATAAAGAAAATACAACAGTCGCCTGACTATGCGGGAAAAATACGCCCGCAAATAATGCATATACAGGTAATCGTGCTGAACAAGACATAAATGGTGTTACTAAAATGGTAAGTAAACGTTCTTTTTCCTGTTCAATCGTTCTCGCAGCCATGATACCTGGAACGTTACATCCAAAACCGATAATCATCGGAATAAAAGCTTTTCCGTTTAAGCCGAAAAACTCCATAATTCTATCCATAACAACTGCAATTCGCGCCATATACCCTGAGTCTTCTAATAATGAAATAAAAAAGAATAGTGCAAAGATTTGTGGTACGAATACTAATACAGCACCAACACCGGCAATAATACCTTCTGTAACTAGTGCTTGAATAAAATCAGAAGCTCCAATACTTGTAAGTCCAGCCGTCACCCAATCCGTAAGCTGGCCACCAAAAAACTCATCTAACATATCCGATAAAGGTGTACCAATCCACGTAAACGTAACCTGAAAAATAAAAAACATAACTGCTAAAAAGATTGGAAGTCCTAAAATTTTATGTGTAATTAATCTATCAATTTTTTCTGAAAAAGGAATTTTCCCTTCTTTCTCATGCTTCATAACATTTGTTTTTAACTTTTCAATATACGCTTCACGAGTTTTGTAAATGTGCTCTTCTAACGTACAATCAAGTCTTCCTTCTAAGCGAGATCGAATGGCTATGAGTTCCTTATAAATTGGTAATGCTTTCATTTCTTTTTCTACTACTTCGTTATTGCTTAAAAATTGAAGTGCTAACCATCTCGGATGCTCGTAATTCGCTGTCTCTAAAAGAGCAATTACTTCTCCAATTCCTTCATCCATTTGTACACCATATGAAATAAGGAATGGCTTTTTCTCTTTTTTGTCATTTTCTTTAAGAGTCGTAAGCAGTTCTTCACAGCCTTTTCCACTTCTTGCAACAACAGGAACGACTGTTACACCTAATAGCTCTGATAATCGTTTTACATCAATGACAATTCCTCTTTGCTTCGCCACATCAACCATGTTTAAACCAATTGAGACTGGCTTACCAAATTCAAGTAACTGCAACGTTAAATGCATATTTCTTTCAAACTGCGAGGAATCTACGATATTTAACATATGATTAAATTCTTCTGTTAATAGAAAGTTTGTTACAACACCTTCATCACGTGAAACTGGATTTAAATCATAAACACCTGGTAAATCAATTAATGTTCCTTGTCTATCTTTTAATTTACCAACCTTTTTTTCTACTGTTACACCGCTCCAGTTTCCTACGTATTCATAAGAACCAGTAAGTGCATTAAATAATGATGTCTTCCCTGTATTCGGATTCCCTAGCAAAGCTACCTTATTCACGCTAATTCCACCTTTATCATTTTCGCGTCACAATGACGAATACTAATTAACTGTCCACGACACTCCAATGTACAAGGACCTTTGAACATCGCTTTCTGTTTCAGGCGAAGTTCGCTTCCTTCAGCAAGACCGAAAGCAGCTAGTCTACGCTTTAATAGCTGATCTAAAGACTGAATACTTTTTACTAACACTTTCTCTCCAATTTTAATATCTACTAAGCTCATAACCTTCCCCCTCAGAAGAGAATGATAATTATTTTCAAAAAAATTATACCACACCCTATTTCTCTTGTACTATACCCTTTTGCTTCATATTTATTAACATTTCGCTACAATTCTATTTCAATTATTGTCATACTGTATTCGTTTGCCATTCTCATCCATTTCGCTTACAATAAACAATAACAAATAAAGAATTTCGTTATCACTGGGGGAGCCATGCCGCTGAGAGGGAACACTTCGTTCCGACCCTTCGAACCTGTTAGTTAATGCTAACGCAGGGATTGTGCAAACGTCCGAAATACATACCTCATTTTTATTTACGTATTTCGTATCCTCCTATGATATCTATTCTTTTTTGTACAACTTGGATTTAGGGGGAGACAACATGCGTAACACCAATTTACAAGCGATGATCGAATCTGCTATTCTTGCAGCCTTCGCCATGATTATCGATATTTTACCATTATCACTTAAACTTCCAACAGGCGGTTCTATCTCATTCGCTATGATTCCTATTTTTATTATTGCTTACCGCTGGGGCTTTAAATCAGCTTTCTTAGGCGGTTTAGTTTGGGGACTATTACAAATTGTCGTGGGAGATGCTTATATTTTAACACCTGTTCAAGCATTCATTGAGTACTTCATTGCCTTTGCTTTTATCGGATTTGCTGGCTTATTCTATCGTCCAATTCAAAAAGCACTTTTAACATCCAATGAAAATAGCTTAGAACAATCAAATTTAGGTAACCGTAAAGACAAACATTCATCAAAACAAAATCAGGGTAAGAAAGTCCTTGCTTATATTATCCTTGCTACATTTATCGGTAGCTTTGCTCGCTATTTCTGCCACTTTATTGCCGGCATTATTTTCTGGGAACAATATGCGCCGAAAGGTCAATCAGCTGTGTTATATTCATTAATCGTAAATGGAAGTACAATGCTTGGTTCTTTTATTTTATGTACCGTTTTACTTATATTTTTATTTATCACTTCACCACGATTATTCAAAAGCATCAGTGCTTATCAAATGAATACACAAAAAAAGGGTGCTTAATGAGCGCTCTTTTTTCATATCGTAATATCAATTAAAAATACAATAAATGCGCAAAAGAAAATAAATACCATTATACTTAGCCAATTGCTATGCACGGTTCATCGACTCCTTACATAACCTCATATTCTAAACAAATTATACTGATTAAAAATAAAGATTAGGTAAAGATAATATGAAAATAAATTAAAAAAGCATAGATCATATTGTCTACGCTTTTTTCGGTAAATAGAAATAAAATAATACACCATCTTCTGTATTTTCTGCCCCATATTCAGCATCATGTAGTTCTAAAATATTCTTTGAAATAGCAAGCCCAAGCCCCGTCCCACCTTGTGAACGCTGACGAGCTGTATCCACGCGATAAAAACGATCCCAAATTTTATCTAATTGCTCTTCTTCAATATGAGTACCTTTATTTTCAATGCACACTTTTATACGATTCTTCTCATCTATTGTAGAAATAATAATATCCTCTTTATTTGGTGTATATCGTATAGCATTCGTAATGAAGTTCACGATGACTTGTTCAATCCGGCCTTGATTTGCAATCACTTCAAATGAACTTATATTTTTATGAATATGAAGTTCTTTTTTCTCTATTTCCACAGATAGATGTTCACATATACCTTCAATTACTGTATCAATATAAAACGAATCTTTTTTCATTTTATATGTACCAGATTCAAATTTAGCTAACTCAAGCATATCCAAAATTAACGTATCCATTTTGTCTACTTCTCTCTCCATTGCCTGAAAATAATACTCTTTTTTATGTTCAGCTACCCCATCTTTTAAAATAGAAATACAGCTTTTCATAATACTTAGCGGTGTTTTTAATTCATGTGAAACACCAGAAATGAATTCTTTTCGCGTCTTTTCTAACTTTCTTTCCTTTTCAATATCTTCTTCTAACTGTCCAATATGCGAATGGAGTTTATTTGATAGCACATTAATATTTTTCGATAAATCTCCAATTTCATCTTTCGAAGTAATCGGTATTTTTTCTGTGAAGTCTAAATGCGCTATTTTCTTTGTTGTATCATTTATTTTCAATAATGGCTTTGCAATTTGTTTTGAGTAATAGAACGAAGCTAAAAAAATAAGAACGACTACAAATGCAATGATATAGATATAATAATCTTGCACCATTTGTACAGCTTCATCTACCGGCTGTAAAGAAGCCATCGCATAAATATATGTTACCGATCCGTCTTTTTCTTTTATTGGTTTCATTAATAATTTATATTTTATATCATTCTTTTCGTAGTCCATTGTCTTTGTTGAATACTCTATTTGATTACTCTCTTTTAGTAACACATCCGTTTGAAATTCTTTTATACTATCCAAAAATAAAGTGTTTTTATAAATTGGATTTACGGGGCCTTTTACATCTGGAAACTGTACTTTCGTAACACGCCCTCCTATGTAAACATCTGGTTCTTGAGCAGCTTGCTCCCGAACAGCCGGCTTCTTTTCCTTACCAAGTTGTTCCACAGCTGCTTTCTTTTTCTCCTCATTTAATTTACTCATTTTCTCATTAAATGCTTTTTCTAACGGTTTATTAGATCCGCTTAAATTCTGCTTAGATAAAGAAAAAGAGAATGGAATAAAACTATCTTCTTTTCTCACTCCAGAAAAATAAATTTCTTGCCCTAAAAAATGCTCCGATAATTTATTATCAATCTCCTCTATATTGACGAGATTGCCTAAAGGAATTTTAAATATTTGTTGTCCAAAGCTCTTTTGTTGCCTACGATCTATCGTTACCTCAAAATAAAAATCATCTGCATGTTTTAAATTCCCGTTCTTATCTAATGTCGTAATCCACGTATTATTTTCTCTTAAAAAGTCTTGCTCTAGTTTCTGAATTTCTTCTGCATTTCCTGCATGATTTAAATAGTTCTTCTCAAAGGAATTTAAATTCACTTTAATATCTTCCACTTTTCGATTCGCATAATATTGTTTAAAAAATATCGTTTGTCCAATAAATATCGTCGCTAAAATTAACATGCATAATGCTGTTGTAAGAGTAAATAATTTTAGAACAATCCCTTTTCTCATATATTCCCCTCAAATTTATAACCAGTTCGTACTACAGTTGTAATATACTTTGCTTTCTCTCCTAATTTATTTCTTAAATTACGAATATGGCTATTCACCGTTCGATCATCGCCAGCAAATTCATATCCCCAAATTCTTGAAATGAGTTGCTCTCGCGTTAAAACAATTCCTTGATTTTTCATGAAATACGCTAATATTTCAAATTCTGTATGCGTTAAATTAATATCGGTTCTATCTACCGTAACAGTGCGAGACGGAAAATGAACGTGAATACCGTGGATTGATAATGTATCATCTTCATTCTCTAAAAGTTGCTTTGTCACTTTTCTGCTTTCTAATAACCTTTTCGCTCTTGCTAATAAAATTGGCGGACTATACGGCTTCGTCACATAGTCATCTGCCCCAAGTTCAAAACCAAGTAACGTATCGTCTTCATCTACGCGCGCCGTCAGCATAATAATAGGCACCTCGGACGTCTTTCGAATTCTTCGGCAAACAGACCATCCATCGAGTTCTGGCAACATAATATCTAAAATAACTAAATCAACCTCTTCTTCTTCAAATACAACTAAAGCCTCTTTCCCGTCCCTCGCTTCAAACACTACATATTGCTCACTTAAAAAATAATCTTTTAATATTTCACGTAATATGTCTTCATCTTCAACAATTAAAATATTTTTTGACATAATTTATATATCCCCCTCCCGCTTTCAGAAACTATAATTTCACTTTGAATAACTGCCAGTTAACTTCGCCTCGATAATATATCTATCTGGTGCATTCCCTATATAATTAAATGGGTAACAAGTTGTCAGTGTTAATATCGGTTCTTCTTTTTTTATAATAACAGTACGATCATCCGCATGAGTAATCCATGTCTTTTGAATTTCATATGTGTACGTTTTATTATCATACTCTAAAACAAGGGTATCCTTTTCTTTCAACTCTCCTAAATCTGTAAATACAGTATCTCGATGTCCACTTAGTACAGTATGTCCCCCTCCAGATGGAGTTGTCGTTAAATCACTAACGAACATACCCACTCCTTTTTTCAAAGTCGTATCATCCGCTCCCCAATATATAGAAAACTTCTTCTTTATTTTTGGTATGTTTAACATCGCTACCTTTTCTCCTTCTTTATGTTCTGTTTGAGAAGAAGGCACTTGAGAAGTTACAGGTGTTTCACGAGAAAGTTGAGTATCTTGTATATTTTTAAGACTCTTTATTTCTTCTGCAGTTAATTGCCCGGCAGAGCTTCTTCCTTTATACCATTCCACAGCATAATAGGATCCCATGAATAGCCCTATAGCCATCAATATGATACCGATATAATTGAGTAACTTCATTCTTCATTCCTCCATGCCAAAAATGGTAGGAGTAACCTACCATTTTTAATATATGAAATTATCCCATTCTTTATAGGAAAATATTTTATTTACGCTTTAATCTTATTGCGACGATTCAAACCAAATAATGTACCTACCGCTACAAGACATGCACTTAATCCCATCATTGCTACATTATTTGATGCTGTATTTGGTAATTTTTCACCTTGTACAACTGGCTTTGCTACTTCTTTTTTAGCTACTTCATTCTTTTGCTCGGCTTTTATCGCTGCTTCTTTTTTTGCCATATCGTTTTTTAACTGTTCTTGCGCTATTCTCTTTTTCTCTTCTTCACTTTTTTTCTCAACTTTTATTGCTTCCTCTTTTTTAGCCATATCACTTTTTTCTTGTACTTGCGCTGCTTGCTTTTTCTCCTCATCACTCTTTTGCTGTTCCTTAATTGCTTCTTCTTTTTTAGCTTTATCTTGTTGCACTTGTGCTTCTTCCTTTGTTACTGTTCCAGTATCTGCACTCGCTACTGAAGAATATCCTACTGCTAAAAGTGCCATTGCACAAATTGGTAATAGTCTCTTTTTCATTTTCATTCTCTCCTTATATTTTATTCTCATCAACTCGCACCGGATGTATTACTAGAATAAGTAAGAGATATAAATATAAGATGCAGATGAAATATATTTCATTTAAAGATTTCATTGTAGAAAAAGAAAAAAACATCGCAATATGTACGATGTTTTTTTCGGGTGTGTGTCTCAATTATTTACATGTTACTTTCGCGTGATTTGGAAGTAGAACGGGCTGGAGCGATAACTAATTGTCTCGGCTCAGTTTTCTTGAAGTGATTTTTGACGTTACACTTACGACGTTGAACAACCCACGCTTTAATAGGGTTTGTTAAAATAATCTTTTGCTCTTCGTTAGGGGCCTCTTCTTCAAACCTACAACTCTCGCTCCATTTATTCCATTTCATTGTAAATTTAGAAGAAGAATGATCATCTTCACGATCAAACAAGTGCAAAAAATCCATTTTTCCATCTAGCATTACGGTGTTACTAGTCGCTAAAAAAGAAAAGGTCGTCCAGCGTTTCTCCATGCCCTCCTACTCCTTTTTCACATATAGAGTGCCTAAAACTTAATTTACCTAAAATATGCTTGCCTTTTACCTTACACCCATAGTTTATCCAAAATGCTATTATGCAACTATCGATTTGCCTTACAACTACCTTACATTTTTGTAAGAAACAAAAAAACCTTCACTCTATATAATGAAGGTTTCTTACTTTTTATCTATATGATCTCTCATATCATCAAGTCCAGCTTCTTTTAGCTGCGACATCATACCGTGCGAAATTGCTCCTAACACTAAAGTCATTCCAATTAATGAAATACGAATCGCAGGTACATCAATTACGTAAGCCAACAGGCCAAGAACAATTGTTAAAAGTAATGCTTTTATAAATGTTGCACTTGTGTACTGTTTCTTCTTCATCATATTCACCCTTTATGGAAGCGTTTTCTTAATATACTTAGTATATCATATCATCAGATGATTTTGTCGTTATCTTTGTAAAAAATTACTATCTCCTTTGACTTTTTCTATTCTATCCTTTACAGTCGAAATGTTCATAAGTTTTACACTGTAGGAGGATTACAATGAATATTGAAATAAAAGACACTTTAATTTCTGAAGAACAATTACAAGAAAAAGTAAAAGAACTAGCACTTCAAATCGAACGTGATTTTGAGGGAGAAGAAATCGTAGTAATCGCTGTATTAAAAGGATCTTTCGTATTCGCTGCTGATTTAATTCGTCACATCAAAAATGATGTAACAATTGACTTTATTTCTGCATCTAGCTACGGAAATCAAACAGAAACAACAGGAAAAGTGAAACTACTAAAAGATATCGACGTAAACATTACTGGGAAAAACGTAATTGTTGTAGAAGATATTATCGATTCTGGTTTAACACTTCATTTCCTAAAAGACCACTTCTTTATGCATAAACCGAAAGCATTGAAATTCTGTACGTTACTTGATAAACCTGAGCGACGTAAAGTGGATTTAAAAGCTGAATATGTTGGCTTCCAAATTCCAGACGAATTTATCGTTGGCTACGGTATTGACTGTGCTGAAAAATATCGTAACTTACCATTTATCGCTTCAGTTGTAACGGAGTAATATAAATAGAATAAACTTCTATCAATCATTGATGGAAGTTTATTTTCTATCACGATTCGTAAAAGACAAAGGGAGAGAATAAAATGACAAAGACAAAATTTGAAAAAGTACTCCTCATCATAAATCCGAAAGCAGGACAAGGTGATTTACATACGAACTTAACGAAAATCGTACCACCTCTTGCGGCAGCTTTTCCTGACTTACATATCCTTCATACGAAAGAGCAAGGCGATGCAACAAAATATTGCCAAGAGTTTGCTAGTAAAGTAGATTTAATTATCGTCTTTGGTGGTGACGGCACTGTATTTGAATGCACAAATGGCTTAGCACCTCTTGAAACTAGACCTACACTTGCAATCATTCCAGGCGGAACTTGCAACGACTTCTCTCGCACACTTGGCGTTCCGCAAAACATTGCAGAAGCGGCAAAACTTATTACAGAAGAACATATAAAACCAGTTGACGTTGCAAAAGCAAATGGACAACATTTCTTAAACTTCTGGGGGATTGGTCTCGTATCTGAAGTATCAAACAATATCGATGCAGATGAAAAAGCAAAGCTTGGTAAAATCGGTTACTATTTAAGCACAATTCGAACTGTAAAAAATGCTGAAACATTCCCAGTAAAAATTACTTATGACGGACAAGTATATGAAGACGAAGCTGTCCTTGTCATGGTTGGAAATGGTGAATATCTTGGTGGTATTCCATCCTTTATTCCGAACGTAAAATGTGATGACGGAACACTTGATATTTTCGTAGTCAAATCAACAGGTATTCAAGCATTTAAAGATTACATCGGAAAGAAACTATTCGAGGATTCAAATGAAAATGACATCTTCCACGTAAAAGCAAAATCCATTCATATTGAAACGAAAGAAGAAAAAGAAGTAGATACAGATGGAGAAAGTTCGCTTCATACACCTTGTCACATTGAATTATTACCAGGACACTTTACGATGATTTATAATCCTGCGGTTGTGTAAAGAAAAAAACGAGTGCTAGCACTCGTTTTTATCAACTCTCCTCAATATCATCCAATTGAGTCTTATAACATTCATCACACTCTGGCCTCGTAGGAAGAATCCCTCTTTCATCAGGTAATAAAACCCTCAAAACTTCTCGATCCATCTCTACGAAAGACTTCATAATAATGGGATATCCTTCAATAATATTCGTATACTCAATCCCTTGTTCAAACTTTTTTCCGCTCTTTATTTCTTCTATTATGGTACAAAAAACACTATGCGCGACTTCAGGATCCATATTTAATGCTATTTGTAAATCTTGATGATTAAAGTTATCTCTTAGACCATGTGTATGATAATTAGCATGGATGCCATCAATATCTTCTGCTAATATGCTATGCATGTACCATCCATACTCTTGTAGCATATTTTCTTCCCATTCATCTGCATCCTCTTCTAAATCTTCATCAAACAAATTCGGCTCATACCACACGTCCTCGTAATCTCCAGCAATTAAAAATCTCCAACCAGGTGGTAACCCTAAATACTTCTTTATTTCAGGTGCCCATTCATCAATATGTTGAACGTGTAAAGGAAGAAAGAAATCTTCTTCTGTCCCCATTTCTTCACCAGCCCAAATGTACCAACCTGTCGTTCCGTTTTCTATAGGCATTCGTAACCCATTAATCGGAGCGATACCATCTTTCACATTTTGCGCTATTCCTAATTTCAAGTCATTCGGAGATTCTACATACTCCGCTTTATATTTATCACATATACTCCTCTGTTCTTTTATGTATTTTTCCATCCTTTTAGCACACTCCCCAATTTTTGAAAGATAGATTTCTTTGCCGAAGCACTCTCTAACTTCCATACCCCACACGGATTATAAAATGGATCCTCTTGTTCATAACACTTATCTATATAATGAGATAAAAGATACACTGGAGCATCTTCTGTGAAACTAATTGTATCTCCATCTTTCAAATTAGGTTTTTCCAATATATTATGTAGGTTAAAATCATTTAATAAATCTACAGCTACTTCCGGATCTATCCCTCCGTCTAAAACAACGTCTGGTAGATTAAATGCTTGCATTCCACATGAATAGTAACCGTCCTCTTCATCTCCAACTAAAGTTACAAGGTGCGAATACATCGGGAATATTTCCTTATTCTCTGCAAGCTCTTGCCATTCTTCTTTCGAATAAGCCACACCTGCTGTTTCAACTTTTAAAGCAAGTCCCCCTGCATTTAAAAGTTCCATTCCTACATCAATTACTTCTTGTAATCTCTCTTTATCGTCAACTTTGGCAATAACATACACTATATAAGTATGCTTCTCCAACTCCTGAAGCAATTCTTCATCAAAACGCTCACCACCTGCATAGAAGAAAGCCTCTCTCAAAGAAGGGTCTTGTTCATATATATCAATTTCAAAGCCAATCTCTTTCTCCTTATGGTGCATAACATTTCCCGCTAATATATAGTTACTTTTACTCACAACTTCTTGTATTAATTCTGTTCTATCTTTCCATAAACCAGGTACTCCAATAACGATTTGTGTCTCCATCATATGCACTCCAATTCTCATCTATTTTCAATCTATTCTTTCAATCTTCCAAACTAAATTAGCTGGGATATCTTTCTCTAAAAAGGTTAACATCCATACAGTTTTTCCTTTATCATTCATCAGTAGCACTTTATGATTTAACTTCCAAGCCACTTCACTAACATGATGAAACATCTTATACATATCTTCTTCTCTAATAAGCTTTTCCTTTTTGATTAACCGCCTCGTTCTATACTCTCTTATTTCTAAGTACACGTCAGCATAAGCCACTTCATGCTGACATGTTATACTACATACGTATTTTTTATTCGGACTACTCTTTTTTATATATACGAACTCGTTTCTATAATTCAATTCTAGTATCTTATTCTTCACTTTTTCTAACTCTTCTATATCCCAATCATATTTCACAGCTAAACGCTTCATTTCAACATGAACGATTTGAAGGGCTAATTCTTTTTTCTCTCTATCTGATAAATATGGAAAACCCTTCACACTCTCATACTCCACAAAAACATTCATATATTCAGGGAAAATTCTATATTTCTTCTCCCACTCATCGAGTAATGAAATATCATCCACACAATGAATCAAAATCCCTTTCTCATAATCCATTCTTAACTTTGGCATATGTCGACAATATAAAGAAGTAATACTGCTCGTCTCTTTACCAAAAGAGATGTCTTCATCGTAGTTGCTTGTAGATGTTAACTGTAATGCCTCTATGTTTCTGGTATGCTCTTTTACTTTTAGAAAACTCAATTGTATATCTCTTATAACCGGCATTTGCTCTCTCCTCTTCGCAATACAACTATGAAATATCTTTGTTAATACGCCTTAATCAATTTCAAGCCAGCCCATTCCCATAGAAAGAAATAACAGTCCGATTACCAAAAAGAGACCCCCAGTTAAAAAATAGAATGGCGCTCCGTGCAATGGATCACTAAATAACTCTATCAAATTTCCAGCTACTACTTTCCATTTCTCTCTCTTTGAATTTTTTTCTTTTAATTCTTTTACAAATCGATAAATACTGAAACTGATTAAAGTGATACCAATTAATAAACATCCTGCTATGATAAGAATTTCCAAATGTAACACTCCATTTAAATACCATTTTCATGCACACCTCATTTTAACTAAAAAAAGCGAAAGAGAACATAATTTTCACTATGCTCTCTTTCGCTTTTTCAAAAACTGTATACCTTATTTTCATTTACTAACAATCCTGAAATAAGAACGAACTGTTAAGCAATAATAACCAATATAAATAACACTATACACCCCGATGCTAATTAGTAACGGAACTGCAATTTCATATGGAATAACTGTCGCTAATCCTTTGAGCGCAAATAAAGTGTGTAATATACCAACTACTAAAGGAATAAAGAAGATAAATCTCATTTGCTTCGCAATGGCTTTTTTCATTTCTGTTTTCGTGACACCGAGTTTTCGAAGAACGATGTAACGTTCACGATCTGCATGTGCTTCTGTTAATTGTTTGAAATAAATAATAGAGCCTGTTGCAAGTAAAAATACAAGTCCTAAGAATATACCACTAAACATCATTAACCCTGACGTTTCAATACCGCTGCGGAATATTGTATAGAAGTCACTGAATTGCTCTCTTCCTTCTGCATCTTCTTCCGATATTACTTTCTTTAATTTCTCCGTTAATACTTTACTATTTCTTTCGTCTTTCACATCAATATTTTTCACAGTATGAGAGCCAATTGTCTTCTTTGCTTGCTCATACACTTCATCCGGAACGACAACTAGAAGTTCATATAAGTTTGTAATGTTTTTTGCTTGTACATCTTTCACTTGTACTGGTGCTACTTCTTCAATTGGGAAGGTAGCTTTTCGATTTTTATATACGCCACTATCTCTCTTACCTTCACTGTACATGCCATCAAATGCATACAATTCGTTCTTCTTTAAACCTAAAGTTTCTTCATTTAAATATTTTGCGATTGTATTAAATGATGATTGTGCGATAAGTTCTGTTGTTCTTGATTGTAATGAAGTGCCATCACTGTATTCTCCTACTACTTTTACCGTCTCTAATTCATATTGATGAATGACTTCATTCTGTCCTTCTTTTAAAATCTCATTTACTTTACGATCTAATTCCATATCTTTCTTTTCATAAGAATAACTAACTGGATGATATTTCTTCGCCTGCATATATGTGTTGTAATACATCGTTACAGAAGTTCCAACCGCCGTTAACGTTACTGCGCTTAATACGGCAATTGTTGCTAACGATTTTGCATTTCCTTTAATGCGGTATAGTAACTGAGACGTCGTAACCATTTTCATTCCGTTATAAAATGCGGATTTTTTATTTCGCACTCTTTTTAATACAAAAACGGTAAAGAACATAAATAATAAATACGTTCCAAGTACTGTCGCTAATAAAATGTAAAATGCAAGGGGCATAAAGTTATCACCGCTCACATTTTTTATAGCCGTTACTGACAAGAAATAACCTGATCCAATTAATAATAAAGAAATGAAAGCCATTATTTTCGAACCTTTTGGCATGACTTCGCCTTCGTTATCTGCACGGAATAGCTCGATTAACTTAAATTGATAAATAACGCGGTATCCTTTAAACGATGTGTATAAAATGATGAGACAAAAAATAACTGTTGTATCTATAACCGCTCCAACTGGTACTTCAAAATGAACATTTACATGTAGCTCTAACATATTTAAAAGTAGCTTTAGGAATCCTTTTGAAAGTAAACTACCTATTACAATTCCGATTACTAACGATGATAAACCCATTAACATGTTTTCATAAAAAAGCATTTTACCTATTTCTTTTTTTCGAATACCAAGTAAAGAATAAACACCTATTTCTTTCTTACGCTTTCGTGTAAAGAAATCATTCGAATATATAATAAATATTGCAACGAAAATAATAAGCATTACACTCGCAAGCTGGAATCCTCGGCCGATGTTATCTCCAGCTTCACTTATTTGTGAATTGTATTGAAGCGCCTTAAACGTAAAATAAATGACGATGCTAAAAATCATGGAAGCAAAGTATATAAAATAATCTTTAAAATTTCGTTTTATATTACGAAGGGCGATGCTAGATAAGCTCATTTGTCGCACCCCCAGAGATTGAAGACATCATATCAATAATTTGTTGGAAGAACTGTTTTCTTGTCATCTCTTTGCGATGTAATTCTTTATATAACTTTCCATCTTTAATAAATACAACTCGTTTACAATAACTTGCCGCAAACGCATCATGCGTTACCATTAAAATCGTTACAAGATCTTTTTCATTTAATGTCTTCATACTTTCTAATAAATCCGTCGCTGACTTCGAATCAAGCGCACCAGTTGGCTCATCTCCAAAAATCATACTTGGATTTGTTACAATCGCTCTTGATGCCGCGCAGCGTTGTTTTTGTCCGCCTGAAGCTTCATACGGATACTGATTTAAAATATGATCTATCCCAAACTTCTTTGCAATCTCCTCAACGCGAGATTCTACTTCTCTCGCCTTCACCTTTGATAAAGCAAGTGGCAATGCAATATTTTCTCGCACTGTTAACGTATCTAATAAGTTATAATCTTGAAAAATAAATCCTAAATGATTACGGCGAAAAAGTGCAAATTCATCATCATTCATCTTCACAATATCTTTTCCATCAATTAAAATCTCACCTTTTGAAGCCGTATCAATAGTAGAAAGTACATTCAAAAGTGTCGTCTTACCAGAACCAGACGGTCCCATAATACCGACAAACTCTCCTTCTTTCACTTGCAGTTGAATATCTTTCAACGCTTCAAACGTATTCCCGCCTGTATCATATATTTTCGAAATCCCTTTCGCTTCTAACATTGTTTTCATCTATTTGTACCTCCTGTTATAATTCGTGATGTTCTCTTTAAGCAACAGAATTCAGTATAGATACATTTTCTTAACAAATAGTGACGGGGTTTCTTAATATTTTCTTAAAAAGAAAAATCCAAAACCACATAAAGTGATTTTGGATTTAATATAGTTAAAATATTAAATTACATTTCGAACAAAAAGGAGCCGAATTCCCTTTTCTAATTTTCGCATCACATTTTGGGCAATATACATATCGCTCTTCTATCATTTGTCGCTCTATCATATGTAAGGATACTATTCTCATACTGCACATAATCCCAATTAATATAAGGCTAACAATGAGTAGCATACCTCTCGCCCTCCCCCTTTATCATTTTACCATAAAACAACAAACCCGATTCTCTCATCTAGAACCGGGTTTATACTTACAATCCTAACTTCACCTTCGCGCCATCAGGAATTATTTCTTCTTCTATTTGTACCTTATCGTGCACAGACTTTCCTCTCGTAATTACATGCCAGTAGGAACCTTTTTGCAATGTATCCACTCCATCAATTGTTATCTCTTTTTCGTTTCCATCCTTATCATATGTGTTCACTGTGTATGCACGGCCTTTATTTCCACCTAAATCTTTTCCATCGTTATCAATTACCGCATAACGATATTCTAATTTAAGAAACGGATTCATGGAATCTACTGTAGCACTCCCATTTAACAAATATGCCGCTCCTGCTATGATGACAAGTAATGATCCTAAAATAAATCTTTTCATCTATATTCCGCCTTTCATTATGTTTTTCTATAAGACCTTTCTAAGTATAGAGAGCATTTCTTAATAAAAACTCGTGCGGTTTCTTAACTTTTTCTTAATGTCACAGGGCTTTGCATCAGCACTTCGATAAATAAAGCCATATTAATAATAAAAGGAGGCTGCCGCCTCCTTTATTTACTCATCACTGTATTTCTTTTTTGTCTGTAAAAATAAAACACACTCACAATCAATGCAATACTCCCGCCAAAATACAAACCATACTCTATCGCAGCTGCTACAATCCTTTCAATATGTTGTCCAAATAAAGAACCGAGCACAAAATAAACGAGTGTCCAAACAAATCCTGTCGTATAAGAATACAATGCATACGTCTTAAATGACATGTTATTCATTCCAACTAAATACGGTACGATATGTCTTACAACTGGTATGAAATAGCTTGTAACTAACGCGTACTGTCCGTATTTATCAACCATTTCTTGTGATTTCATCAAATACTTCGCTTTTTTCTTTTTCACTAATTTATGGAGTACCTTCGTTCCAAAAACCTTCCCTAATATATATCCTAAAGAAAGCCCTGATACAACACCTAAATATGTTAATACGAATGAAGGAACAACACTTAATATACCTACTGAAGATACGAAACCACCACTCATAACAATCATTTCATCTGGAATTGGCATACCGATAATCCCTAACCATAAACAGAAAAATAAAGCCCAATAACCGTATTGTTCAATATAAGATAATAATTCATGTAATTCCATTATGCATATGCTCTCCTTAGTTCTTTTTTGCAACTAAAGACGTAGGCTGGCGGGAAATTGAGCCATACTTTTTCTAGTGTAATTTCAGGGAAGAAATGCTGTATAAACCCTTTTTTCACAAGTGAATATTGAAATGTAATGAACTCACCATTCTCATGTATCGCTTCCATCGCATTATTTAAAATGCGCTTTGAAACTTCTTCTGGTAAAGAAGTGAAAGGCAACCCTGATAAAACGTAATCAATGCATTCTATATTGAGCTCCTCCATATACTTCTTTATATTTTCAGCTGAACCGTGTACAACAATGACATTCTGCTCATCTTTAAACTTTCTTTTTAATTCTTTGAAAAATACTTCATTAATTTCAATAAGAAGAAATATCGTTTCCTTCTTTTTTCTCTTCATAATCTCTTTCGTAAAAACCCCTGTGCCAGGCCCTAACTCTACAATACATTTCGCTTTATTAAAATCAATTACATCGACCATTTTCTTTGCTAATATTTTTGAACTTGGCGCAATTGCACCAGTATGTTTTGGATGCTTTATAAATTCATGTAAAAATGTAATGAGCTGCATGTAAACCTCTCCTCATTCGTTCGATAGTTTTTAACTTGTGTCTAAGTATAACTATCGTTTCTTAATAAAAATTGAGGAAGTTTCTTAAGATTTTATGAAGAATAAAAAAAACAGCTATCGCGTGTAGCGATAGCTGCCCCTTATTACTTCGCACTCACGATCTTATAATAAGAACGAACCGTTAAGAAGTAATATCCAATATAGATGACACCGTATACTCCAATACTAATGAGAAGAGGAATCATAATTTCAAATGGTAATATATTTGATAAACCTTTTAGTGCAAATAAACTGTGTAAAATACCGATTACTAACGGAATAGCGAAGATAAAGCTTACTTGTTTTGCGATAGCTTTCTTCATTTCTTGCTTCGTTACACCAACTTTATGAAGGACAATGTAACGATCACGGTCAGCACTTGCTTCTGTTAATTGTTTAAAGTAAATGATTGAGCCTGTTGCTAATAGGAATACTAATCCTAAGAATAACCCAATAAACATCATTAAGCCTGTCGTTTCAAGCCCCATTTGGAATCCTGTATAGAAATCGTTAAATGGTTTTAAAACTTCTGATTCTCCAGCTGGCATAATGCTTGCTAATTTTGCTGTTAACTCTTTACTATTTCGCTCACCTTTTACATCAATATTTTTTACAGTACGCGTTTCGTTTACTTGTTTCACTTGCTCATATGTTTTATCAGGAACGATTACAAATAGTTCATTTAAATTTGTAAGGCTTCTATTATTTACACCTTTAATTTTTAATTCTTTTGACTCATTTCCAACAGGGAATACAGCTGTATTTCCTGTATAAAGAGGACCAAAATCAAGTTTCTCAATATATAAGCTATCATATACGAAAGCTTCATTCGCACTCAAATTTACAGGTTCTACATCTAAATGTTTCACATGTTTATTAAAGCTTGATTGAGAAATAAGCTGGTACTGATTCGTAACATTATAGTGTGTGTTCAGAACTTGATCAGCTCTTTCACCTTTAAATGTTCCTTTCACAGGAATCATTTCAACTTCTGATTCATATGTGACTGGGTGATTATTCTTCTCTCCAGCAAGTATTTCATTTACTTTTTTATCTAATGCTGCATCTTTTTTCTCATAGGAATAACTATACGGCGCAGCAACTTTTGATTGCGTAAATGTATTGTAATACATCGTAACTGACGTACCAACCGCTGTTAATGTAACTGCACTTAAAATAGCGATTGTCGCCAATGATTTCGCATTTCCTTTAATACGATATAGTAACTGCGATGTCGTTACCATATTCATACCATTATAAAATGCTGACTTATTATTTCTTGCACGTTTCAATACAAATACTGTGAAGAACATGAACAGTAAATAAGTCCCTGCTACTGTCGCTAATAAAATATATAATGCAACGACCATAAAGTCTGCATACATAACTGCTTTCATGTACATTAGCGCTAAAAAATAACCTGAACCGATTAAGAAAACTGAAATTAATGCCATGATGACAGATCCTTTTGGCATTGCTTCTCCTTCACGTTCTGCACGGAAAAGTTCAATTAACTTAAAGCGATAAATTAAACGATATCCTTGAAGTGATGTATATAAAATAATCACAAAGAAAATAATTGCTGTATCAATAATAGCAGCCATCGGTACTTCAAAATGAACATTTAAATTTAATCCCATCATATTTACTAATAACTCAAGGAATAATTTCGAAAGGACACTACCAATCGCAATCCCGATTACTAATGACATTAATCCCATTAACATATTTTCATAAAAGAGCATTTTACCAATTTGTCTTTTACGAATACCTAATAACGAATATAAGCCAACTTCTTTTTTACGTTTACGTGTAAAGAATCCGTTCGAATATATAATGAACACCGCTACGAAAATGATAAGCATCACACTGGAAACTTGGAACGCTCCGCTAATCTTTTTAGAAGCTTCTGCTGCTTTTTCCATTTGTGAATTATATTGCAGTGCTTTAAATGTAAAATAAATAACGATACTAAAAATCATAGATGCGAAATATACAAAGTAGTCTTTAAAGTTCCGCTGTATGTTGCGGAGGGCAATGCTAGATAAGGTCATCAGCCATACCTCCAGAAATAGAAGACATTACGTCAACAATTTTTTGGAAGAACTGTTTACGCGTCGATTCACCGCGGTGCAATTCTTTATATAGTTCACCATCTTTAATGAAAATAACTCGTTTACAATAACTTGCTGCAAATGCATCATGCGTTACCATTAAAATTGTTGAGTTATCATATTCATTTAATGACTTCATACTTTCAAGTAAATCTGTTGCAGATTTAGAATCAAGCGCTCCAGTTGGCTCATCCCCGAAAATCATACTTGGATTCGTAACGATTGCACGTGATGCTGCGCAGCGCTGCTTCTGTCCACCAGATACTTGATATGGGAACTGACTTAAAATATGATCAATGCCAAATTTCTTTGAGATTTCAAGAACGCGGCGATCAATCTCACTCGCTTTCACCTTTGATAACGCAAGTGGTAAAGCAATATTCTCTTTCACTGTTAATGTATCTAATAAGTTATAATCTTGGAAAATGAAGCCTAAATGATCGCGGCGGAATAATGCTAACTTATCATCATTCATTTTCACAATATCTTTTCCATCAATTAAAATTTCACCGTTCGTCGCATTATCAATTGTAGAAAGAACATTTAGTAAAGTCGTCTTACCAGAACCAGAAGGTCCCATAATTCCAACGAACTCACCTTCTTTTACTTGTAAGTTAATACCTTTTAACGCTGCAAATTTATTACCACCCGTGTCATATACTTTTTCAATATTTTTTGCTTCTAATACTGTTTTCATCTCGACATCCCTCATTTCTTCTATTCTCTATTTTCAACTATATACACTCTCTACTCTTGCCACTATCGATGTTTCTTACACAAACATGACAGTTATGTAAGGCACATAAGTAAAGAAATCAAAAAGTTAACGTAATGAATTAAAGTACTTTGTTACTATAACATTGGGATATCATACCATCCATTCATTCTCCTTACAGGAACATTACAATTTTGTAAGGTAAAAAATGCACCTACAAAGTTGTGCACGAAATGTCGGATGGAGCTATTTCGTTCCTGCTATTCTATGTACAGAGGAGGTCATAATATGGATTCACTTAAAAATATGAATGCTGCAATGCGCTATATTGAAGATAACCTTACGAATGAAATTGATTTTAAAGAAGTTGCGAGGCTAGCTCTTTGTTCTGAGTATCACTTTAAAAGAATGTTTTCGTTTTTAGCAGGTATATCACTATCTGATTATATTCGCTGTAGACGTCTTACTCTCGCTGCCTTTGAACTAAAAAACAGCAATGTAAAAGTCATTGATATCGCTATAAAATATGGATACAACTCACCAGATTCATTCGCTCGTGCATTTCAAAACTTGCACGGTATAACACCTTCAGAAGCCCGAAATAGTAGCCATTCTTTGAAGGCTTATTCACCAATGACCTTCCAATTATCCATTCAAGGAGGAAATGAAATGAATTATCGAATTGAAGAAAAAGAGCCATTTCGAATTATAGGTATTACAAAACGAGTACCAATCGTTTTTAACGGTGTAAATGAAGAAATTGCTTCTATGTGGAAAAGTTTAAACCCAGAGTCTATTCAAACATTAAAATCCCTTTCGAACATTGAACCTACTGGAATTATTAGTGCTTCTACTAATTTTTCTGAAGGAAGAATGGAGGAAAAAGGAGAACTTGATCACTATATTGGAGTAGCCACAACAAAGGATTGTCCAGAGCAATTCGCGCAACTTGAAGTCGCAGCTTCAACATGGGCTATATTTGAAGCTGTCGGTCTATTTCCTGATGCATTACAAAATGTGTGGGGGCGTATTTATTCTGAATGGTTCCCTTCTTCGAACTATGAACTAGCGGAAGGACCGGAAATATTGTGGAATGAACAGAAAGATATATCTTCTCCAAACTTTAAAAGTGAAATTTGGATACCGGTTTTGAAGAAGTGATAAAAAAAACAAAGCTGCTCTTCCCTAAAAGGAAAAGCAGCTTTCAGAGTGTTGGGAAACCCTTTAGGGTTCCCAACACTCTGGAATCTTTTTTGATTTTAGCGAATAAAAACAACATAAAATAATAGAATTTTAAAAAATAGCCCTCCACCTGACCCTTTTTGGTCAGGTGGAGGGCTATTTTTTTCATGTTTTGACAAGCTGCGGTGAGATAAGCTTGCATTTGGACAGACTTCAGCCCTCGAAACCGGGCATAGCGGTAGCCATGTAGTTCTTTGGCGTCTGCAAAGCTTCGCTCTATAGTGGAACAGCGTACTTTATACAACCTTTTCCCTGTAGCTGTTAGCTTGTTTTTTCTAGCAATATCCTTATATTTCTCCCACACATGATGAGTGATAACTTTTTGTTTTTGTTTCTTTGAAAAGCACACCTCACGTAACGGACAAACAGCGCAGTCTTCTGGATTCGATTTGTATTGACGGTATCCTTCACGATCAGTTGTTACATATTCTAGAATACATCCCATCGGACAAGCGAAAACATTCATTTCTTCTACATATTTAAATTGGCTTTTCGGTACTTCTTTATTCCGTTTTCCAAATCGGCGATACCCCATCACCATAAATATATTCCGTTCTGATAGTTTCTTACAGATATATCCTGTAAAATAGCCAGCATCAAGGGCAACAGCTTCTACTTTGAAGTCGAATTTATCAATCTGAGCTTGGAGGCGTGCTAAATACGGCTCGGAATCTGCCATATTTCCAGCCGTTACATAGGTATCTGTAATAATATTGTACTTCGCATCAGTCGTACGATGATCCAAGAAATGAAAACCATTTGGTTTTCCATCTCTCATTAAAAATCCACTATCTGGATCCGTTGTACTTATACGAGTTTTTTTGGTAGGGGTATCACTTTCCTTTCTAGGTTTTAATTCTTTTTTCCATGTACCTCACGATCTTCGATTACCGCAGCTTCTAGCTCGTCTATATAAAACTTTGCTTTTTCTTTTTTATATTTATGTACAAATTTATTTTTATTGGCATTGGCCTTAATATGTGTAGAATCTGTCATCAGTGCACGTCCTCCTACCATCCGGTGCTCCGTCGCTTGTCTCACAATCTCATCAAAAATTTCTTCGAAAATATTTGTATGAATAAAACGAGTACGACGATTCCAACTGATTGTAGAGTGATCCGGAATAGTATCCGATAGAGAAAACCCTAAAAACCAACGGTAGGCAATATTCGTTTTAATTTCCTTTTCCAATTGACGCTCAGAACGAATACCGTAAAAATATCCAATAAACATCATCTTAAATAAAACAATAGGATGAATGGACGGGCGTCCATTGTTTTCACAGTAATAAGGGCGTAACTTCTCTTCAATAAAATCAAAACTAATTGTCGCTTCAATTGCACGAAGGAAATGTTCTTGTGGAACCAACTCTTCTACAGAAACAGATACACGCTCATCACGATGATTTTTTAAAGCACCCATCATAAAAAATCTCTCCTTTTCCTCTTTTTTATCAGTGTTGACACATAAAAAGAGGTTCAGACACAAAAACAGGCTGTGGAGAAGACTTTCTCCACAGCCTGAAAGCTGCTCTTCCCTAAAAGGAAAAGCAGCTTTATTTACATTTTTAGTTCTTTTTTATAAGCAATATATGAATATCCCATCGTTAATCCTACTGCACCAATAATAATTCCAACCATTACGAAAGATTTCCACGCCACTGGTGCAAAAACACTTAAAATCATAATGATCCCCAATGCAACAAACACCTTTCCGCTAAAACGGTGCGTTTTTCTCCACACTTCTTCGTTACTTAATGTCCACGGTGTTTTTATACCTACAAAGTAGTTTGGTTTACATTGTGGTAAATAGTTTCCGATGGCTATAAATAAAATACCCACTAATAATTCCGGCACGCGATTAATGAATAAATTGTATCCTAATCCACTTGTAATAATATCTATATTCCCTACAAATAGTAGCAGTAGTATCCCGTTATTCATCATCATAAAAGCTTTAGAAAACTTCTCGTAGTTCGCTTTCTTTGGATCAATCTTTGGTAACACGTTTAGAAAAATATATAAAACAATCATAATTCCAACCATAGAAAGCATTCCATACAATTTAGAAGAATATCCATCTACTTTACCGCCGCTCCAATGCGTTGCAATTGTATCCGGTAAATGTGGCCAAGCAAACGCCCAAGCTAAACAAGTTATAACAATTAATAAGATTGCAAAAAGATGCTTTTTCATTTCCCCTCTTCCCCCTTATTCGTAAATGTAAACACCCAAGTCAATAAATCTTGAAAGACCGTTGTGTTTAAAGAGTACATAACGAATTGCCCTTTCTTTTCATCTTGAATAAGTTCAGCATTTTTAAGTGCATTTAAGTGGTGTGAAATACTTGGTTTTGTCATATTGAAATGTTCAGCAATCTCACCAGCGGTTAGATCGCCTTCTTTTAATAAGTCTAAAATTTTTCGCCTTGTTGGATCTGCTAATGCTTTGAATGCTTGATTCAATGTCTTTCTTCCTTTCGATAATTAGACATTTAGATATTTATCTAAATATTAAACCAATTACTGTTATTTGTCAATTTCATCCAGCGCCCTTTTTACTTTTCTCACTTTTAACCTATACTGTTTACTAGCTTATCTTTCAACATAATGAAAAGACTTGAAACACATGATACACTATAGCTACAATTGTTTTTTTGAGGAGGAATATACATATGTATAAAATTTTAATCGTTGAAGACGATCCAAATATTTCATCATTACTGCAATCTCACATTCAGAAGTACGGTTATGAGGCTGTGGTAGCGGAGAATTTCGATGATATTATGGAATCGTTTAACGCAGTGAAACCACATCTTGTTTTACTTGATGTAAACTTACCGAAATTCGATGGTTTCTACTGGTGCCGTCAAATTCGTCATGAATCTACTTGTCCAATTATTTTCATTTCAGCGCGTGCTGGTGAGATGGAACAAATTATGGCAATTGAAAGCGGTGCGGATGATTACATTACAAAACCATTCCACTACGACGTTGTAATGGCAAAAATTAAAGGACAATTACGCCGTATTTACGGTGATTATGCACCAAATATTTCTGAACGTATCGTTGAAGTAGAAGGTTTAAAACTATTCCCTGAACGTCCAGAAATTCATTTTGGATCTGAACAAGTTCTTTTAACGAAGAAAGAGGCAATTTTAGCAGAAATGTTATTATCTAAATTCCCTCGTACAGCGAGCCGTGAAGATTTATTAGCTGCGCTTTGGGATGACGAAAGTTTCGTTGAGGAAAATACATTAAACGTAAACATTACACGTCTTCGTAAAAAGTTTAATGAGCTTGGCATTGAGAACTCTATTGAAACAGTACGTGGACTTGGATATCGCTTTAACGCAACTTGGAGTGAATAAGCATGAAGCTATTTTTACGTGATCATTTTGCATTTTTTCTACTGTACGTATTAAACTTCGGTATCATTTTCGTTCTTTATGATGCAGTAGACGGATTTCAAAATAATAAATTTTACTTCGTCGTTTTAAGTTTATACTTATTTATTTGTTTCCTCGCTTATCGTTACGTTCGCAATCGTAGAATGTACCATAGATTAAGTGAGCAACCAGAAAAAATGGAAGATGCGTTTATTGAAAGAGCAACTGCTCCGATGCCTCACGGTGTCAATGAACTCGTACGTACGCAGTACCGTCTATTCCAAAAAGAACTACAATCGTATGAAGTAAAACAACAAGAACATCAATTATTCATTAACCATTGGGTACATCAAATGAAGACACCTGTTTCTGTTATGCAGCTTATGGTGCTAGAAATGGAAGACGAGCATTTAATTCCAAAGTTTAAAAAAGAATTAGAGCGTCTAAACCAAGGACTTGATATGGCTTTATACATGGCTAGGTTAAATAACTTCCATGAAGATTTCCATGTCGAGACGATTTCATTAAAAGATACGGTAACAAAAAATATTAACGGATTAAAAGAACTATTCATTCGTAATGGTGTCTTCCCTGTTTTAGAAGTCCATTCTGATTTAAAAGTTGCTTCTGATGCGAAATGGCTAAAATTTATCATCTATCAGTTAATGACAAATGCTGTTCGTTACTCTGGGGAACGCGGAAAGAAAGTATTCTTATCTGCTTACCGAAACGGAAAAGATATTATTTTAGAAGTTCGCGATGAAGGTGTTGGTATTCCACAAGAAGATATTCGAAGAGTATTTGAACCATTTTACACTGGGAAAAACGGTCGCGCATTCGGAGAATCTACTGGTATGGGCCTTTATATTGTAAGTAAAATTTGTGATTATTTAGGTCACTCTGTCAAACTAGATTCTGAAGTTGGTAAAGGAACGACGATTAAAATCATCTTCCACAACGCTGCAAATAATCAAGCAGAACATACGGAGAAGGTGACCGAAGCATGATCGTAACATATGCAAGCAAAATGTATGAGAACTCACTCTCATACATTTTTTGCAATACAACTACTTCTATATCTTCTAGCCGGAGGTATAATCTATGACATTTTGGCAATTTGCATTTAAAAACGTCACGCGCAACTCAAGAGCTTATTTTGCTTACTTTGTAAGTAGCTCCTTTTCCATTGCTGTGTTCTTTTCGTTTGCTGTTTACTTATTCCATCCGAAATTACAAAACTTTGACATGACCTCTGAAATTTCAGGATTAATGATATTTTCAGAAGTAGTAATTGTATTTTTCTCTTTCTTCTTTTTACTATATTCCATTGGTACTTTTTTAAAAGTTAGAAAAAAACAATTTGGTATTTTGACCATTTTAGGAATATCGAGAAAACAATTACATCGTCTTATTTTTATGGAGAATATGTTAATCGGGATTTTATCTATCTTTTTCGGCATGCAGTTTGGAGTTGTTTTTTCTCAATTTTTCTTATTAGTAACAGCCAAACTTACCCATGTTCCAGGAATATATTTATACGGGCCTACTAACGCGTTTATTTTAACAACCATTGTTTTCCTTAGTCTTTTTATCATTGTATCTGCATTCACACCAATGCTTATTCGTACAAAAAAAGCAGTACACCTTTTAAAAACAAATGGTGGAAAACAAAAAGAAAGAAAACCATCCATACTTGTTTCATTATTTGGTGCGATTTGTTTATTTGGTGGTTATGCGTTAGCTGGAAATCCTAAATATTTCGTATCAGTAAGCCCGCAAATCGGTGTTATATATATGGTTTCAAGTATTTTCGTCATTCCAACGCTCGTTACAATCGGAACATATTTTTTCTTTTCTCAAATTAGTTTCTTACTTATTTATATTTTAAAGAAAAGAAGAAAGTTTTATATGAAACGGATTAATATGCTTTGGATTTCGGATTTAGCGAGCCGTATTCGAACGAATATTAATATGCTGTTTATTGTAGCGATGCTATCTACAATTGCTTTCACAATGATTACGTTTCTATATGGATTCGGGAAATTTATTAAGCTAGAGGTGAATAGAACTTCTCCTTTTCCAATTTCTTATTTTTCTTATGATGCGAACCCTTTTGTTACAGAGCATTTAAATTGGCTTGAGCAACAATTACAAAAAGAGCATTTCCCCTATCAAAAAATAAAAGCTGATATATATGAAACACCACTAAAAGAAGATAAAGATATAGCTATTTATAATGACGTATACGCAATTAAGCAAAGTGACTATAACAAACTTGCAGATTCTTTACGAATGAAACAACTATTTATGGATGATAACGAAGCATATGTGCTAACAGGGACATCTTATAACACCATATTCAACGAATTTGAGCAAAGCTACAAAAGAGATTACATTACACTCTCTAGTACAAATACGAAATTACGAGTGAAAGGCTATGAGCATGTGAATGCAATTCCATCTGGCTTTTCATATCAAACGATAGTTTTGCCTGATGTTATCGTAAATAACTTACCTAGCACCGTAAAGCATATATCAGCATACAATTACAAAATTCAAAACTGGGAACAGACATATGAAATTGCTGATAATTTTATAGAAAAAGTGCAAAAAGATCGAAATAAATCCCAGTATGAAGGACCTCTTATTCGTTCCTTTGAATCAGCAGGATCGTTATACAAAATAACATCAGGCAGTGCTGCATTTTTCCTAATTGGGACCTTTTTAGGAGTTATTTTCTTCATTGGAGCTGGTAGCGTTCTTTACTTTAGAATGTATACGGATTTGACGAACGAACAAGAGAAATATATAACGATTTCTAAAATCGGTGTAACAGATACAGAGATGAAACGATCTGCAACCATTCAACTTAGTATTTTATTTTTCATTCCGTACATTATGGCATCCATTCATACAATGTTTGCAACAAAAATGCTACAAGATGTAATTGGTTTATCTCTGTTCAAAGAGGTTTCAGCCGTTCTTATTATTTTTGGATTCGTTGAAATCGTGTTTTTCATATTCATTCGTTCACTTTATATGCAAAAATTATCACAATACACGAGTGGACAAAATATTTAAAACAAAATTGATGAAAAGAGTATTTCTTATGCTCTTCTCATCTTCACCCTATCAGGAGGTTCAGGTGAATGACATTTTGGCAGTTTGCATTTAAAAACGTGACGCGGAACGCCAGAGCTTATTTCGCCTATTTTGTAAGCAGTGCGTTCTCCATCGCAATCTTTTTCTCATTTGCAGTTTATTTATTTCATCCTAAATTGCATATGACAGACGTGAATTATTCTCTGAACATATTAATGACAATTTCAGAAGTTGTCATTGTGTTCTTTTCATTTTTCTTTTTACTGTATTCAATCGGGACCTTTTTAAAAGTACGAAAAAAACAGTTCGGGATTTTAACAGTACTTGGCATATCTCAAAAACAATTAAAGCGACTCATATTTATAGAAAATATGTTAATTGGTGCTCTTTCTATATTTTTTGGCATTCAACTTGGAGTTGTCTTTTCACAGTTCTTTTTATTAGTTACCGCCAAAATTACACACGTACCTGGTTTATATTTATATCCGCCTACAAGTGCTATCGTTTTAACTATCATCATCTTTCTTGGGCTCTTCATTCTCGTATCATCTTTTACACCGATGCTCATTCGTACGAGAAAAGCCGTACGTCTTTTAAAAGAAGGAACACAACAAAAAGAAAGAAAAGCATCCGTGCTCATCTCTCTATTTGGTGCGACGTGTTTAATATGTGGATATGCGTTAGCCGCAAATCCGTTGTATTTTATGTCGCTAGGTGACATCATTGGGCTTTTATACGCCGTCTCTAGTATATTTGTCATCCCATCGCTTATTGCAGCTGGAACATACTTTTTCTTTTCACAAATTAGTTTTTTACTTATTCGTATTTTAAAAACGCGAAGAACGTTTTATATGAAACGAATTAATATGCTTTGGATTTCGGATTTAGCAGCGCGCATTCGGACAAACATTAACATGCTCTTTATTGTAGCGATGCTATCAACACTCGCTTTTACAATGATTACATTCTTATACGGTTTTGGGAAATTTACAAAGTTTGATGCAATTAGACAAAACCCTTTCCCGTTTACGTATTTATCGCATACTGAAAATACATTAGCTGATGAACATTTAAACTGGTTAGAGCAGAAATTTAATGAAGGGCACTTTACTTATACAAAATTTAAAACGGATATATATGAGGTATCTTCAGCTGAAGATAACACGCAGCTCTATTACGCAATTAAACAAAGTGACTATAATGTACTTGCTAAAGCATTAAATTTGGAAAAACTCACGGTAAATAAGAATGAATCTTATATTCTTATGAAAGACTTAGATGATCAAGTTATTGGAACACTTCACAATGAAGAAAAGAAAAATACTCTTACACTTACTCAAAACAATTTACAACTACAAGTGAAAGAATATAAAAGTTATAGCCCATTCCCAAACAGCTTAATATACCAATTACTCATACTATCTGATGAAAATGTAGAAGCCTTATCCACAGTTTCCAAACAAATGAGTGTATATAACTTCAAAGTTACAGATTGGGAAAAAGCACATAATATCGGTTCATCGTTTATAACAAAAATCCATAACGATAATGCAGCTATTCAAGCAGAGCACCCACCTTTCCATGCAAGTGAAGCGAGCGATTCTCTATATAAGAAAAAACTAAATGTTGCCTCATTCTTCTTAATTGGTACTTTCTTAGGTGTTATTTTCTTTATCGGTGCTGGTAGTGTTCTTTACTTCCGAATGTATACAGATTTAACAAATGAGCAAGAAAAATATATAACGATTACGAAAATTGGCTTAACTGAGACTGAAATGAAACGTTCAGCGACAATTCAGCTTGCGATTCTTTTCTTCGTGCCTTACATTATGGCATCAATCCATACGATGTTTGCGACAAAGATGCTACAAGAAATATTACATCTCTCGTTCTTCGCTGAAATTACAGTCGTACTTATGATTTTTGGAACAGTTGAAATTTTATTTTTCCTTTTAATTCGTTCCTTTTATATGCAAAAATTATCACAACACATTAAGTTTTAAAAAGTAGAAAGGTGATTACTATGGAAGAAGTATTACACATAAAAAACGTCTCAAAAGTATATGAGGGAAAAGTCCCTCATACTGCTTTAAAAAATATAAATTTACACGTGGATAAAGGTGAATTCGTTGCCATTATGGGACCATCTGGTAGCGGGAAATCTACATTTTTAAACGTTATCTCTACAATCGATTCTCCGACTTCTGGTGATGTCGTGATTAACGGAAAAAAACCGCACACATTTCGTAGAGAGAAGTTAGCTATTTTCCGCCGCCAAGAGTTAGGATTTGTTTTCCAAAACTTTAACCTACTAGATACACTAACAATCGGTGAAAATATCGTACTACCTTTAACATTAGATAATGTTCCATTAAAAGAAATGGATGAAAAGCTTGATAACATTTCAAAAAAGCTTGGAATTGATCATATTTTGGACAAGCGTATTTTTGAAGTTTCCGGGGGACAAGCACAGCGTACCGCAGTAGCACGTGCTGTCATTCATCATCCTTCACTTCTACTTGCCGATGAACCGACAGGAAACTTAGATTCAAAAGCGGCAATTGACGTAATGGAGCTATTTACGAAATTAAATAAAGAAGAAGATGCAACGATTTTAATGGTTACCCATGATCCGTTTGCAGCAAGTTATTGTAACCGTGTTATTTTCATTAAAGATGGAGAGCTTTACAATGAACTACACCGCGGATTGTACCGTGAGAAATTTTATCAAGAAATATTAGATGTTTTAGCATTATTAGGAGGAAGACGTGGATGACATTTTGGCAATTCGCATTTAAAAATGTCTCACGTAATTCGAAAGCATATTTCGCCTACTTTGTAAGTAGTGCGTTTTCTATCATGGTTTTCTTTTCATTTACTGTATACGCGTATCACCCGCGGTTACAAAGTGTACAAAGTTTCCAAGAACGTGATCCTCTAATGAACTTAGCTAGTACAGCACAGCTTGTGATTGTTATGTTCTCGTTCTTCTTTCTCTTATATTCAATTGGAACATTTTTAAATGTACGGAAGCAGCAATTCGGGATACTCACCATTCTCGGTATCTCACAGAGACAATTAAAGAGACTGTTATTTACTGAAAATATGATAATCGGGATATTGTCTATCTTTATCGGCATTCAAGGTGGACTTGTATTTTCTAACTTTTTCTTATTAGTCACTTCGAAATTAACAAACGCGAAAGGTCTCTATTTATATTGGCCAACAGAAGCGATTATCGTTACAACCGTAACGTTTATCATCTTATTTTTAATCGTTTCTACATTTACACCAATGTTTATTCGTACTCGAAAAACAACGAAGCTTATTAAGGGCGTTAACAAAGAGAAGAGCGAAAAAAAACCATCTATACTGATTTCACTATTTGCTTTAACTTGTTTAGGACTATGCTATTATATTGCTGGTTATCCGCAAGGCTACATAACGGAAAAAAATGCACAAAATGGATCTGTATTCTTAATTATGCTATCTATTTTACCGCTTGTAGTAGTTGGGACGTATTTATTTTTTTCACAAACATTTCTTCTCTTTATCTATATTTTAAAGAAACGAAGAAAGTTTTATTTAAAACAAATAAATATGTTATGGATTTCAGATTTAGTTTCTCGTACACGCAGTAATATTAATGTACTCTTTATTGTTTCTATGCTATCTGCACTTGCATTTACAATTATTATCGGGTTATTTGCTGCAAACAATAATACGAAAGCACCCATACTAGAACGATATCCAATACCATTCACCTATACATCAGAAGGTGTTAATGCATTTGAACAAAAGCATATTACTACGATTGAAACTGAACTTACAAATGCTAATTTTCAATATGACAAATATAAATTTACCGTTTTAAAAGATACAGCTTCAAAAGAATCAATTGCCATTATGAAAATGAGTGATTATAACGCAATAGCACAGCAATTAAACAGACCAAAAATCACTCTCGATTCTTCACAAGTTTATAATATTTCTCGCTATTCACCAGTGTTATTAAATCTCGTGTCTAACCCATTTGCGAAGCAGAACACGATTACACTTGGCTCTAATAAAAAGGAATTTCAAATTAAAGGTTTTATTAATAGAGGAATTGAGCCTCCCTTTGCATTACCTCACTTAATTGTGATGCAAGATGAAGTAATTGAAAATATGATTCCTCATATTGAAACAATTACAGTCTATAACTACTTCGTGGAAAATTGGGAAAATGCAATTGTCCCAACAAAAAATATATTAAAAAGCTTAAATCATGATGCAGAAACCTTGTATGAAGCACATAAAAATGAAGAAGATTTCATTAAACCATTTTATATTTATACAGCTACGGATGAACTCGTTCATAGTAAAGGAAATGCAGTCGCTCAATTCTTTATTTGGGCATTTCTCGGCTTTATTTTCTTTATCGGAGCAGCTAGTGTTTTATATTTCCGTATGTATAATGACTTAACAACTGAAAGACAAAAGTATATTACGATTACAAAGCTTGGCTTAACTGAATCAGAAATGTTTCGCTCTGCAACGATTCAATTAGGAATTTTATTTTTCGTTCCTTATGTCGTTGCTGGTGTTCACACATTATTTGCAGTTAAGTTTTTACAAAGCATGTTTTCTTTCTCCTTATTAAAAGAGACATGTATCGTACTCACCTTTTTCGGGATTATCGAGATCATTTTCTTCTTCTTAATCCGTTCTCTTTACATTAATAAATTATCACAGCATATAAAAATATGAATAAAATAGCCTTGTGCAATATGCACAAGGCTATTTTCAATAGTTTTTAATAATTAGCAGCAATATCCGCCGTAGCCGCCAGCATAACCGCCGTAACCACCATAACCACAACCGCCGCCTCCGCCGAAGCAGCTAGCACCGATGATAATTAATAAAATAAACAATACGATTAGAAGCGCAAAACCGCCTCCGCAACCATGTCTGCGGTTACAATCATCATGTCTGTGTTCACACTTTTCGCTCATTACCCTATTCCTCCTTTAGTATCATTCATAACAAGTTCACCTTGCTCTAAATGAGGGGATTCCATTTATATTATGTTTTCAGGGCGAATAAGAAGCTTGGCTTACCTAAAAACGGGCTTGTTTTAGGAATTGGGCTTTATTAAAAAGCGAATGAGCCTTATCCAGATGTAAGCATAAAACATTTGACATACTCTTAATTTCTTACTAATATTTAATTGAATGACCAATCAATTTTTTGATTATACATTCAAATCATATAAATTAGGAGTTGAATAGCGTGACTGATTCTTTTATTGCAGAGGCTAGGCGTGAACAAATTATTCTTGCATGTATTGATACATTAGAAGAGGTTGGATATAACAACTTAAGCTTAACGAAGGTAGCAAAAAAGGCTAAGATTAGTACCGGACTTATTTCTTATCATTTTAATGATAAGCTTTACCTTATGAATCGCACATTACAATTTTTAGTTGCCAAGCAACATGAATTTATTAGTAATCGAGTGCTATTAGCTCAATCTGAAATAAATAAACTAGAGGCTTTTATTGAAGCGCATTTGGCTTATCAAGAAACTCATTACAAAAATAATATTGCCTTAATTGAGATTGTCTTTAATGCAAGAAATGAAGAGAACGTTCCTTATTACAGAATCGAAGACGACGAAGAGGAGGATGCTCTTAGAACGATGTTATTAGATATTTTGAAGACTGGTCAACAAAATGGCGTGTTTTCCGATTCTTTCCAAACCGACACATTAGCTTCATTTATTTTAGGAGCAATCGAAGAAAGAATGCTGAAGGCAAATTCATCTATATCCATAGAAAATTACTCAGATGAGCTCATAAAAATGGTGAAGAAACTCACTGTTTAAAACATGCCTTGATTAAAAAAATATATATGAAAGGATGAACTACACATGAAAAAGGCATCTGTCATTGGATTAGGTTTTTTAGAAAAATTACTTGCTATAGTAAGCCCAATCCTTTTAGGAATTATTGGATATTTTTCACCTAAATTAATAGAGATTATAAAAAAGATTCCTCTCTTTTCTGATTCAAAAATTATAGAACTTTTAAATTTTATTAATCCCTTCTGGCTTCCTATTATCCTCATGCTAATTGGTGTTATTGCAGGAATTTTATTTTCTTTAATTATTTATAGTGAAGCTTTAAAAATGAACATTACTTCGGAAAGCATTCACGTGAATAAGGACGATCAAAAGAAACAAATCACCAGATTAAATGTAAAAGCCGTTTTTGTAGATAAGCGTCAAGTGGTTATCATTGATCAAGAAGACCGAGAATGGTTACGTGAAACATCTGACATTACCCCAAGCAAAATTAAAGATACTTTCTTAATGCACGGCTTCCCCTGGGTGGAACAAGATTCTTATAAACATGAGTATAGCTTATGGAAATTAGAGGATGAGCGATTTAATAAAAGCATAAATACTATTTTGTATGAAAGACGCAATGCCCTTCGAGAAGGAAACTCTAAAAAAAAGAAGCATTTACGCAAAGATTTGAATGAGCTAGGAGTCTTTGTCAAAGACGATGGAGAAGATCAGTATGTCCGTTCCATTAAGTAATAGAAAGCACAAAAAACGAATAAAACCTACAGAGAAATTACATTTCCTCTGTAGGTTTTATTCGTTTAAATCTGATCTCCTCTCCTAAAGAAACATATTCAACAAAAGAGCAAAACCAAATGCAATAAATGATAACAATGTCTCGAGTACCGTCCACGTTTTAAACGTTTCCTTCACCGTCAAACCTAAATACTCTTTTACAAGCCAGAACCCTGCATCATTTACGTGAGAAAACATTAATGAACCTGCACCGGTTGCAATAACGAGAAGCTCTAAATTCACACCAGACATGTGCTGAATAACTGGTGAAACAATCCCTGCTGCTGTCGTTAATGCTACTGTAGCTGAACCTGTTGCAATTCGAATTAAACCAGCTACCATGAAAGCTAATACGATTGGTGATAACGAAATATGTTCTGCCATTTGTGCAATAGCTGTTCCAACGCCGCTTTCAATTAATATTTGTTTAAATCCACCGCCTGCACCAATTATTAAAATAATAGAACCGACAGGCAATAAACTTTCATCTGTTAATTTTTTAATCATCTTTTTATTAATACCTTGTTTGATACCAAGTAAATAAAATGCTGCGAAACATGAAATAAGTAAGGCGATTACTGGACTTCCTATAAACACGAAAAATTCAGTCAATTTTTTCGGTAATGAAATATATGGTGCAACTACTGATAAAATCATCAATACAACTGGTAGTAAAATAATAAAGAATGAAACTTTACGACTTGGCAAATCAGTTGAGACAGTCGTAACCCGAATAAGCTCTGGTTCATTTTCAGGTATCACCCTTTTATGTACCCACTTTGCAAATATCGGTCCTGCGATAATGGCTGTTGGTAACGCGATAATTAATGAATATAAAAGTACCTTTCCTAAGTTCGCGTTATAAATACCGATTGCTGTCATCGCCCCTGGATGCGGAGGCACGAGCCCGTGAACAATAGATAATCCTGCAATGACAGGTAACGCAATTAATAATATATTTTGCTTCGTCGTTTTTCGAATGGAAATAACAAGTGGTAATAAAATGACGATCCCCACTTCAAAAAACACTGGAATCCCTATAACAAATCCTGCAAATAACATAGCCCAAGGTAGTTTCTTTACACCGAAAAATCGAATAAAGAAATCTGCCACTTGCATGCCGGCCCCTGAATCGGACATCATTTTCCCTAAAATTGTTCCGAGAGCTAAAATACCAACTAAATGCCCTAGTACACTACCAACACCAGTTTCATAGGCAGTCACTATTTTCGTTAAGTTCAGTCCAGACATGATAGCTAAAAACAAACTCGCAACTATTAAACTAATAAATGCATGCCATTTCCACCATGATACCCCTAAAATAACAATCGCAATTGCAAGTAACGTGACGATTAATAAGTATATATCCATCTCCCATTCTCCTTACTTTATAAAAAAAGAGGGAAAATCCCCTCTTTTTTATACGTCATAATTCACTACATAATGCTGCATTTCTGTATTGTAGTAGCCTTCGCTATATTCAATTACTTCGCCAACTTCATCGTAAGAATAACGCATGCGTTTTAATAGCGCTGTCCCCTCTTTTTCACCTAGCGCTTCTGCAACGAAACTAGGCGCGAGTCCAACAGCGAATTCATCTCTGAAGTTTTCTAAATGAATACCTCGGTCTTCAACTAAATCATAAAGCGATTGCAAGTCAAAATCCGATAAATCTGAACTTGCCATTCCTGCTGAGAAATAGTGCGTATAATGAATGTACGGTGCATCATTTAACGTATATAAACGTTCAATACGAAAACTCTCCTTACCGAATAATCGAAATGGCACTGTTCCTTCTTCATTCTGCACAATTTCTGCTTTTAGCAATTTCTTCTGTACTTTATATCCTTCTTCCACTAACACTTCAGTAAATTTCTTACCCTTTGACAGTTTTGTCGCAGAAGTATTGCGGATGACTTTCGTTCCTTTACCGCTTTTCTTTTCCAAATATCCTTCTTGAGCGAGTTCTTTAATCGCATTTCGCACTGTAATTTTACTCACTTTGAACTCTTCTTCTAACTGCGGTTCGGAAGGGATATTCGTATGAATCGCATATACACCATGCAATATTCGATCACGAATAATATTTTTTATTTGCAAATATAATGGTCCTTTTTTTCTCGTTACGTTCACCGTTACACCCACTACCTTTCTACATCACCTACTGATGCCGTCATTGCCCGAAGTATATCCTTCTCTGATGACATTGGCGTATCACCGACGATTGTATGTGCTAGCATTCCAGCTGCTGACGCAAATGAAACAGCTTTCTCTGGTGCGAACTCTTTTATCTCGCCATGAATAATTCCGCTCGTATAAGCATCTCCAGCACCTATTCTATCATATACAGAAAACGTAAGTGTTTTTGCAAAAGTGAACGTTCCATCTTTACATATAAACCCGCGAAGCGAATGTGTATTATCACTGTTAATAGAGCGATGAGTACCAGCGATTGTAGCGATATGATACGTTTCAGCTACCTTTGGAATAAGATCAACAAGTTGCGCCTCTCGCTCCGTTTCTTCGGTTTTTATTCCTAAAACAAACATTGCATCTTTTTCGTTCATCATAACGATATCAGCAAGTCCCAGCATTTCTTCATAATGCGGTTTTGCCTGTTCATATCCGTCTTCTCCCCAAAGTGATGGACGATAATTACAATCAAAAACGACGGTTCCTCCGTTTTCTTTAACTGCTCTCGCTAAAGACTTCATATGATGGCGCACCGTATCATTCATCGCAAGTGTAATACCGCAAAAATGAACGATATCAATTTCCTTAGCAATTTCTTCAAATTGGTATATCTCTTCAGACGCCGTATTGAAGCTACTTTCTAGTCGATTCGAATACGTAACGCGGCTTGCACGTGCACCGAATCCATTTTCTAAAAAATACATACCTACATATTTACCACCTCTTGAAACAAGAGAAGTTTGAATTCCTAACTTTTGAATGTAAGATACAGCTGCATCTCCAACCGAATTTTCCGGTAAAGTTGAAATAAGAAGCCCTTCATGCCCTAAGTGAGAAAGTGCCGCTACAACGTTCACACCTGTACCTGAAAATGAGTAATTTAACGTGTTAGCTTGCGACAACAATTCATATCCAGGTACTTGCAGGCGCATCATTACTTCGCCGAACGCTGCAATTTTCTTACGCATATTGATCAACTAGCTTCTTCACGACTGCTAATAATTCACGCACATCTTCTACTTTCGTGTTACCAGTTTCTTTATCAATAATAGAAGAGTACACGTGCGGGATAACTTGCTCTACATTTGCCTCAAGCGCAATACGTACAATTGTTTCGAAGTTTTCTTTATCAATTCCGCCTGTTGGCTCTAATGCGAATCCTTCTTCCGCACAAGCTTTCGCAACTGCGCGATATTCTTCTTCATGGGCTAGCCCTTTCATCGGGAAGTACTTCAATGAATTTCCGCCCATATCACGTACAAGTGCAATCGCTGTTTTAATTGGAACGATTGCTTTTTCTTCTCCAGCCGCACTAATTGGGCCAGTAGAAATATTTACGTAACCTACTTTTCCTGTTGGCGATACTAAACTATTAATCCAGCTATCTTTTTCGCCAAGATTTGCACGTGTCGCTCCAACTGAAGGAAACACTTGGTTAATATGGCTACCAGGATAATGCTTCGCAATTTCAGCCACAACTGCCGCTTGGCGATTATCTCCTGCGCCTAGTCCGATTGATACAGCGTCATCAATTTCTTTTCCATATGCTTTCATAGCTGTAACAGCTTCTTCTACTGTTGGATAGTCTTTTGATAACACTCCCACTACTACATAACCTTCTGCTGCTTCAAAAATATCTTTCGCATTTTCTATATTGTTTGCCAATACATTTAATGCTACGCGGCCTTTATAAAAACGTTTTTGAATGTTTGTCATTTTAGTTTCCCCCTACAATTTCTCTCATTTTTTCTTCAATTACATGTATGTCATCACCTTGAAGTGGACGTGGATCGATATCAAAGAACCCTTGTCTTACTCCGTAATCACGTGTGTAAATTGCAATTTCCCCGTCGCGTAATGCAGCCACAACGTCTTTTGCCGATTTATTTAACTCTTTTTCGTTAATATGAATACGTGCTCTAAAGATTGCTCTTCCAGCTTCATCTTGAACGATCGTTACATTTACACCATTTAATTCTTTTAGCGGCATAAGTACTTGTAGCAATTCTTTTTCTTGCTCGCTCTTATCTTCTTTTACTCCGTACTCATCAAGTGCTTGAAGTAAACCAAAAGTTGTTTCTTTCCCAACTTTCATGCTTCTTCCGATACAATGTAATTGCACTTTCAGCCATTCAATATACTTTCTTTTACCGCCCACAATACCAGAAGTAGGTCCTTCAATTGCCTTTGAACCGCTATAAATAGCAAGATCTGAATACTTCACATATTTTTGAATGTCTTCTTCAGCTGCTGCATCCACGATAAGCGGTACTTTATTTCGCTGCGCAACTTCCCATGCTTCTTCAACAGAAATCATATTTTTTTGCACTGCATGATGTGATTTCACATACAGAATCGCTGCTGTATTTTCACCAATTGCATCTTCAATATGCTCTGCTTTCCCTTCATTTGCATAGCCAACTTCTACAAGTTTACCGCCGCCTAAGTAAATCATCGTTTCAACAGGAGCACCGTATTGAACGTTATGACCTTTTAACATAATCACTTCGTTTTTCGCGATTACTTCTTGATGAAGTCTTTCACTTTTACGGCGATTTCCTTCTGTAACGATACCAGCGATAGAAAGCGCAATTCCGCTCGATGCTGAATTCACAACGACCGCTGCCTCTGAATCTAGAATTCTCGCAATATGGTCTCCTGCTTTATCTACTAAATCAGCAATTTCCACATAATTTTGTCCACCATGTTTCATCGCATCCATTACCGTATCTGTAGGAGCAGATACACCTAAAATACTCATTCTACCGCTCGCATTAATTACTCTTTTTAATCCGTACTTAGCATTCAATGAATGACCCATTAATTACAACCCCTTTCGTATCAATCCTTCTTTCAGCAATGCGCTGATCCCCTTCTGAATCAATTAACGTAACCTTCTCATCTTTAACCGTAAATAAAGTTAAGTTTGCAATATCTCCTTCTTGAATACGGCCAAGCTCTGGTTTCTTAAGCCACTCTGCCGCATTTTTCGTAACCGCATCAATCACTTCTTCTAGCGGATAACCTAAGTAAAGGAATTTCGAAAGAACATGAGCCATACTATACACTGGACCGTGTATACGATTCTTTCGGTAAATATCTGTACTAATTGTATGAAAGGCAATACCGTGACGCTTCGCCGCCTCTGCTACTTTAAAAGAAAAACTAGCATTACCATGACCAACATCTAAATGTACGCCGCGATTCACTGCATCTAGTAACACAGGTAGCGGTTTTCCTTCTTCATCAAATAAATTATTTTCTTTCCCGTTTAAGTAATGTGTAATAACATCATCTTTTTCTAAAAGAGGTACAACTTCCTCAATGCGAGGAGGCGCTGAACCGATATGTACCATAATCGGTAATGATGTTTCACGGGATAAAGAGCGCGCTACATGCAGCGGTTCAATTCCACTATCACAAACGACGCTTTTACTCATTCTCGCCTTTAACCCAACGATTACATCTTTATACTTTTCTACTACTTCTATTACTTTCTCTTTATCTATCCATTCCATATTGGATAATTCATCAATTCGTTTCAAACCGATGCGAGAAATATTTAAAAAGGCAAATAAATTTGTCTTTGCCTGTTCTCTACTTTTTACTAAATCTGCAATGCGATCAGCTCCGCAGCTACCCGCATCAACAATTGTCGTTACCCCTTGCTTAACGCCAATTTCATCCACTTCATCGCCATACGGATCAAACTCTGGAAAAGCATGAACGTGTAAATCAATCCAGCCACTCGATACGTAAGTACCAGAGCAATCAAGAATCCTTCCACCCTCGCCAGCACCAGCTTTCGTCACCTGTGCGATTTTATTATTTTCAATTACAATGTCAATCTCTTCCCCGTTCACACGTTTCACATTACGTAGTACGAATCGTTCTGTCATTGTACTTCCACCCTTTTCTATAAGAAGCCATAAGAATACGCTTACATTAAAGTTTCATTTTTATATCTCTTTCACACGTTTAGCGTAACACAAAAAAAGGGAGAAGTAAATATAACGTTATAATGTTTAAAAGCGAATAAAAAGATGCTCCTCCAAAATGCTAATAGTATAGGAAATTATATCAACGATTTTTTGAATATATCTATCATAACTTACAATATATCAACGATTTTTCAATTATATCTATCATAACTTATAATATATTAACGATTCGACAAAGAATATCGATTTACCGACAAAAAACGTCACTTCCTTTCTTATATAAGAAAAGGCTGTCCCAAATGGCACAGCTTTTTTCTCTATTCCTGAACCGTCACAATAACCCCATCCATATTGTTCCCGGAAATTTCATACTGCTTGTTTGCTGGAACGTTCACTTTCATATTCTCAGAAACTTTATAATAAGAAACAGTATATTTCTTACCTTCAACTTCAGTTGAAATCTCTTTTTCCTCTTTTAAAAACTCTAAATATTCCTCTAGTGTGAAATTCTTTTTTTGCATAATTGCGCTATGAGGTAAGCCTACATAACGTATATGCCATGGCTCATATTGAATGCCTGTAATGTTACTTTTATTTTTCGGATAACGTAATACAAAGCCATGCTTCCATACGTTCTCTTCAATCCATTTTCCTTCAGGCGCTTTCTCCATTTTCTTTTGAGTAGACCCAATGTCCAGTGATAATCCTAAGTTATGTTCACTGTATCCTGCTGGAAGTGCATAATCAGATCCCATTCTCTCATATAGCTGTTTTTGCTCTTGGAAATCTCTATAGCCACTACTAATCAAAAAATGGTTAACACTTTCTTTTCCAGCCGCATCGACAACGTTCAAAAACTTTTTCACAACATCCTTTGATAAACGAAGATTTCTATCAAATATTACATAGCCTCTCACTAATTCACTATTATGATTTACATTTATAATATCAGACCTAATACTATCTTTTTTTACTGGGTAATCCCTGTTAACTAATAATAAATCGCCCTTATAAATTTGTTCCTTCGTAATCTCTTTCCCATCGGTGTTTGCCGCCTTTACTAGCTCATCTTTCCCGACAATTTTAACGTCGATTTCCTTTTGAAATAACGGTGATATATAAACGCCTACACATACTGTGCATACTATAAAAAAAGAAATAAATACCCACTTTTTCATTTCTAGTTCCTCCTTAACGTAACTTACGTATAGAATAGAAAAAACTATTAAAATAAAAAGTGGGGTAAAGTTTAAATTTTTATTAAATTGTTACATTCTCGTCTTTTGGCAATCGTACTTCAAATATCGTTCTAACTACATTGCTCTCAGCAGAAATCGTACCGTTATGTTGCTCGACAATATTTTTCGCAATAAATAGTCCAAGGCCTGTCCCGCCACGGTTCTCAGTTCTTGCTTTATCACCTGTATAGAACATATCAAAAAGATACGGTAAATCTTCTTCCGGGATGCTATCTCCGTAATTCATAATTTGTACGACAACTTCTCCATTATCAACATACCCATTCATATCAACAAATTGTCCATCATAGCCGTAACGAACGGCATTTGTTAACAAGTTTTCAAATACTCTAGCTAACAATTTTCCATCACCGTGCATCGGTAAATGAGGAGCCACATTCAATCTAGCTTCTAAATGATGTTTTTCTAATAACGGATACAATTCCTCCTCTAACTGTATAAGCAACTCACTTATATCAATCGGCTTTTTATCCAGATTTAGCATGCCATAATTCATACGTGTAATTTCAAATAGCTCATCAATTAAACTTTCCAGTCTTTGCGATTTTGTATATGCAATTGTGGAGAAATGTTTAATTTGTTCTTTTGTTAAATTTTCATCTTTAAGAATTAAATCTAAATATCCTAACACGGATGTTAATGGTGTTCTTAAATCATGAGCTAAATTCACAACAAGCTGATCTTTACTACTTTCAGCAAAGTCTCCTCTTTCAACAGCTTCTTTTAACTTTTCACTTGCAACATTTATTTCACGCGCGATATTTCCAAACTCATCATTTGATGAAACTTGAACTTTATTCGTAAAGTTACCGTTCGCAAGATGATGAATCCCATTAGAAATTTCATCAAAGTATTTTAAATACGGTTTTGTCAAAAAGAAGAAAAAGATAATAGATAACGGAATAAAGAAAATTAAAAAGAAATTAATGTCTCCAAATTCCCTTACCATTGACCTAAATTGTGCTAAAGGCTCTTCGTAGCGAACCATCGTTTTATAATACAGCTGCAATCCTTTATAAATTATATAAGTTACAGTTGCTGCAAGTACCATACTTAACGCAAATAAGGCAATCATTTTAAACCGAAAACTTTTCATCATATTAGCCATTAAAAGTATAACCTACTCCCCACACTGTTTTTATTAATTTATCCTTTCTTTTATCTTCTCCAAGTTTCTTCCGCAACGTACGAATATGTACCATTACTGTATTTCCACCTTCATAATAATCGTCTGCCCATACGTGCTGAAAAATATTTTCTACATTGTACACTTTCTTCGGATGACTCGCTAATAAATATAAAATATCAAACTCTTTCGGCGTTAATTCAATTTGCTCACCATATACATCAACCGTCCTACGCTCGGGATTAATTACGACTCCGCCTAGTTCTAAAGCTGATTTACTCTCCGCTACTTTCGGTTGATTTAACGTAAAAAACCTACGCAGTTGTGCATTTACACGTGCAACTAATTCAATCGGTGTGAAAGGCTTCGTCATATAATCATCCGCGCCTAGTACAAGACCTGTCACCTTATCAAAGTCCGAAGTTTTCGCGCTTAAAAAAATAATCGGCATATGATGTTTCGTGCGAATTTGACGCGTCACCTCATACCCATCCATTTTCGGCATCATAATATCTAAAATTACCAAGTCGATTGGCTGCGTTTCAATAATATGAATTGCCTCTTCTCCATCAGCTGCTTTCACGACGTGGTACCCTTCTTTTTCTAAATGTATCTCAATTAAATCAGCAATTTCTGCCTCATCATCCGCTATTAAAATTGAAATGCGCTTCATTTTACTCCCCCTTTTTCATTCCATTTTTATACGCTCGATTGTAAACTAGTCTATCCAATTTGTACAATACAAAAAGGCTACTCGTTAGAGTAACCTTGGTAAATAAAATTATATCAGCGATTTTCCAATTATATCGACCGTAACTCAAATTATATCAGCAATTATTGAAATATATCGACTTACCGACAATGAACGACAAAATCCTCTCGCTATTTGCGGGCATCCTAATGAAACTTCCATTTACCGCTCAAACACAATCCGCTGCTTCGTAATTTCTTCCAATCTTCCGCGATCTACTTCATACTCAGCATCAACGCTTTGCGGCACCATCACTTTCCCGCCCTCAAGCATCACTTCCGGCCAAATAATATCCTGCTCCCAATGTCTACTAGAAGCAGATATATCTCCTGGAATCGTAAAGTTAGGCAATGACGCAAGAGCAACATTTTGCGCTCGTGAAATCCCCATCTCTACCATACCACCGCACCAAACGGGTACGTTATGTTCCATACAATAATTATGGATTTGGATTGATTCTGTTAATCCGCCCACTCGCCCTGGTTTAATGTTCACAATTTGGCAGCTGCCAAGCGTAATCGCAACGCGTGCATCTTCTAAACTATGAATACTTTCATCTAAACAAATCGGCGTTTCAATTTTCTTTTGCAATTCTGCGTGATCAAGAAAATCGTAATCCGCTAACGGTTGTTCAATCATCATTAATTGGAATTCATCTAGTCGTTTTAGCCTCTCCGTATCCCCTAATGTATATGCTGAGTTTGCATCAGCCATTAACGGGATACCTGGGAACTCTTTACGAATCTCTTTCAATAATTCGTAATCATGCTCTGGCTTTATTTTCACTTTAAAACGCTCGTATCCTTCTTCCGCGTACTTCTCGATTTGTTTTAACATAACTGGAATCGTATTAAGGCCAATTACAACGCCGACTTCAATTTCAGACTTCGTTCCGCCAAGCAATGTCGCTAGCGATTTCTTTTGACGCTTCGCATATAAATCCCAAACAGCCCCCTCTATTCCGGCTTTTGCCATTCGGTTTCTTTTTATATGTTGAAATAGACCCGGTACCTCATTCGGATGAGAAATTTCAGCCTTTAATAAATCAGGTATTAAAAAGTCTTGCAGTACATGCAGCGCTGTCTTCACCGTTTCTTCCGTATACCACAGTTCAGAGAATGCAACGACTTCCCCAAATCCAATGTACCCGTCCGTATCCTCTAATTCAATAACGATACTCTCACGCTTTTCGTAAGTCCCGTAGCTTGTAGCAAACGGGATTACGAGTGGCATTTCCGTTATATACAGTGTCGCTTTTTTTATTTCCACCTACATCTCCTCCACTAATTGTCTTAACTCTCGTCTTAACAATTTTTTCGAAGCGTTACGTGGTAATTCCTCTAAGAAACATGCTTTCTTCGGCACTTTATATTTCGCTAATTTCTCCTCGCAAAAATGAAGAATTTCTTCTTCTGTTACCGCCCCGCTTTTCACAACAAAAGCAGCTGGTACTTGTCCCCATTTGTCGTCAGACATACCGACAACGCCAGCTTCCGCTACTGCCGGATGGGAGAGTAACACTTCTTCAATTTGAGCTGGGTATATATTCTCTCCGCCAGAAATAATTAAATCACTGCGGCGATCTAATACGTATAAAAACCCTTCTTCGTCTAAATAACCGAGGTCGCCAGTATGAAGCCATCCGTTTTGAATAGTCTCTCGTGTCGCATCTTCACGGTTAAAGTAACCGCCTGTTACGTTCGGTCCTTTTACTACGATCTCGCCTTCTACTAACGGCGGTACTACTACGCCATCTTTTTCAATACGAAGTTGGCACTGAAATAGTGGTTTTCCAGCTGATCCTACTTTCGTTAACATGTAATCTGCGGATAACGTACAAATTTGCGAAGATGTTTCTGTCATACCGTACGTTTGATATACAGGAATTCCTTTTTCTACACATGCTTCTAATAGTGGTTTTGGCGCTGGTCCTCCGCCAAGTAACATGCATCGTAAAGAAGATGGATATGTCTCTGCCCCAAGTCGCTCTAATAAATCAGTTAACATTTTAGAAACGACAGAAATAATTGTTACTCCTCTCGTTTGAAGTGCTTTATGAATAAAATCAGCATCATATTTCGGAACAAGTAAAATACGCATGCCATACATAATGTTTTTCATTAAAAGAGATAGCCCGCCAACATGGAACATCGGCATGCAGGCTAACCAACAATCATCATCACGAAGTCCTAAATTAAACGACGAACCGACTGCGCTTGCCCAATGATTGCCGTACGTTAAAATAACGCCTTTCGGTTTGCCTGTCGTCCCAGACGTATAAATAATTGTCATCGCTTCTTCTAAAGAAAACTCTTCTTGTATAGAGGCTTCCTCTTTTGGTCCATTCATCACTTCGGCTAATGAATAAACAGGAACATCTTTAGCATCAAAATCTTGATCCGTTACTAAACAAACAACTTCAGCATCATCCATTTGCCAAAGTAGCTCTTCTCTTGAAAGACGCGTATTTAAAAGCACAGCTACTGCACCTACATAAGATAGGGCGTGAATAACTGTAATCATCTCCATACTATTTTTCATCAGAACAGCCACCTTTTGCCCTCGCTCCACTCCAACATGCGTGAGGTGTTCACAAACAGATACTACTTTTTCATGCAGCTCCATAAAAGTAACTTTCTCTTCCTCTATTTCAATTGCAGTGCGATCTGGTGTTAAAAATGCACGTTGCATTAACCAATTTGGCATCGTCTCCATCATTCATTCTCCTTTCATGAAAGAAAGAGACTTGATATGATATCAAGTCTCTTAGTTGTTTTGTTTCCGGTTTGGTCTTATCCAGCTACGCCTCCTAGCCCCTTCCGTCTAAGAACCTTCCGCACGAGAAAGTAAAAAACACTTTCTGTGCGAAAGAACCTTAGCCTACGAGGCAAAAAGCGCCTCTACGTCAGGAGTTCCAACGCCCTCTTGTTCTAAGCAAGCCGCTTCCGCTTTTGGTTTGATCACGGGAAACGAGGGAATTGACCGAAGTCCGGACTGCGTTTTTCTTTGAATGCGTCGCGACCTTCTTTTGCTTCGTCAGTTGTGTAGTACAATAACGTTGCATCTCCAGCTAGTTGTTGAATACCAGCTAGACCGTCTGTGTCTGCGTTGAATGCAGCTTTTAGGAAACGAAGTGCCATTGGGCTGTTTGCTAAAATTTCTTGTGCCCATTGTACTGTTTCTGCTTCAAGCTCTTCTAATGGTACTACAGTGTTTACTAAGCCCATATCAAGTGCTTCTTGAGCGTTGTATTGACGGCATAGGTACCAAATTTCGCGAGCTTTCTTGTGGCCTACCATACGAGCTAAGTAACCAGCTCCGTATCCACCGTCAAAGCTTCCTACTTTAGGACCTGTTTGTCCGAATACAGCGTTGTCTGCAGCGATTGTTAAGTCACATACGATATGAAGTACGTGTCCACCACCGATTGCATAACCTGCTACCATTGCGATAACTGGTTTAGGAATTGCGCGAATTAGACGTTGTAAGTCTAATACGTTTAGACGTGGGATTTGGTCATCACCTACATATCCGCCATGACCGCGAACTTTTTGGTCGCCGCCAGAACAGAATGCACGTCCACCTTCACCTGTTAAAATGATAACGCCAACATTTGCATCATCACGAGCTTGTGCAAAAGCGTCGATTAACTCCATTACCGTTTTTGGGCGGAATGCGTTATGTACTTCAGGACGGTTAATCGAAATCTTTGCGATACCATTGTATGTTGAATAAATAATATCTTCGTAATTGCCTTCTTTTACCCATTCAATAGCCATTACAACTACCTCCTTGTATATTTCTGATTTCACCTATAAGCGTGGCTTCCTTCTTGCTGAAAAAAGTATCACTGCATAGTTTTTAGAAATCCCTTTACTATTGTATCAAACTTTTCCGGTTGTTCCACATGAATTGCATGGCCAGCACCATGAATTTTGACAAATTTCGCATCAGACATGCATTTTTCAATATTTTTTAATATACGAAAGAACTTTTCATCATACTCTCCGTTCATTAAAAGAACAGGTATTTTTAAGTTTTTCAGCTCATCCCACCATGAAGGCTGAGCCCCCGTTCCCATGCCCCGCAAGCTATTTGCGAGCCCTTTTGGGTTGTTAGCAAGTCGTTCTTTTCGCACCGCTTCTTGTACGTTTTTTGCTAAACGTTTTTGCGTTTCAAAAAGCGGAATATTTTCCCACATGGATACAAAACTTTCTATGTCTTCTCGCTCAATTTTATCGGCAAGTCGATCATCTTTTTCACGACGTTCTTTTCTATCTGCTTCGTTTTCGAACCCAGCTGTACAATTTTCTAATAAAAGAGAGTGTACATAATCTGGATATAGACATGCCATCGTAATCGCCAATCTACCGCCCATTGAATAGCCAAGTATATGTGCTTTTTCAATATGAAGGTAATCTAATAGTTCTTTCATTTGCAATGCCACATTTCGGATATCATAATGCGCAACATCTTCAGGACTCTCCGTCTTTCCGTGCCCAACAAGATCAACTACAATAACTTGAAACTGCTCACTCCATGAAGAGATAAAAGAACGCCACGTTTCCATGCTTCCCGTAAAACCATGAAGAAGTAGAAGTGGTTCCCCGCTTCCGACTACTTCATATTCATACGATACACCTTGCAGCGTTACTTTCATTTTGATTCACCTTGTAAAGATGTAGTAATTACGTCCATCGTTTTTGCCCATAATGTACGGTGCAATGTTAAGTTCTCATCACGATTCGTACAAATTTCCACAACGTGTAAACCTTCTGTCGTCGTTCCTTTTCGAACTTCTTCTCGGAATTGCTCCCAACCATTTACACGGCTAAATGAACCGCCGTACATTTTGACAACATGCTCATAATCAAGTCCAATTGGTGTTCCAAATAATGATTCAAAATGTTCCTTTTTCTCATACTGTGGTAAGAATGAGAAAATACCCCCACCATCATTATTTACAACGACAATTGTTATATTTAATTCATGTAATTTCGCTGCTAACAGTCCATTTAAATCGTGATAAAATGATAAATCACCAATTACTAATACAAGTGGGTCGCAAATAACGCTTGCTCCTAGAGCTGTCGAAATGATTCCATCAATACCATTTACACCACGGTTTGCCATCACATGGATGTTTTTATCCGATGTGAAGAAGAATGAGTCTGTATCACGAATTGGCATACTATTGCTCGCAAATAACGTTGCGTCTTCTGGTAATACGCGCACAATATCTGTAATAACCTTTCCTTCAAATGCAGTTTCATATGTTTCCATTTCACGAAGCGTTTCCTTCGTTTTTTCGTTTATATGTTGCCACATTAGGGACCAATCATTCTTTTTCATAACTGGCATTTTTTCTATTAATGCCTTGCAGAATTCAATGTCACTTGCTTGCACAACTTCTGTCGCAACAAGAGCTGGATCTCTCCATTGTCCTGATTCATCGACAACGATATGAACTGCTTTTGTTTGTTTTTTTATGAACTGCGTTAATGATTTAGAAACAGGCATACCACCAAAGCGAATTAAAACGTCCGGTTTCCATGTTTCTTTTAACTTTTCATTTCGTAAAAATGTATCATAACAGTCAATTACCATCGTTTTATCGTGGTGTCCGCTACGAATATTAGAAAGTGGGTCTGCTAATATAGGATAGCCAGTTTTTTCAGCTAGTTGCGTTGCAAACATTGCAATTTCTGCATGACTATCATCTCCACAAATAATAAGCCCCTTTTCCATATGTGAAAGGCGCCCTACAAGAGAATCTACATATTCACTCGGCATCACCGCGTTTCCTTGCTGAACTACTCCTGTATATTCACTACGTCCTTTATCCCATAAGCTTTCTAGTGAGAAATCAGGGATAAGTGGCTCGCGAACTGGAAAATTAAGATGAACAGGACCCTGCGGCGCTAAACAAGCATTTGCTACTATACGCTGCGTCGTCATACGAGCGTAATGATACATCGCTTCACTTGCTTCTGGCAGTGCCATCTCTGTAAATTGTTTCACAAAAGTACCGTATAAATTAAATTGATTCATTGCTTGTGGTGCACCAACATCCCTTAATTCATGCGGTCTATCCGCTGTTAAGACGATAAGTGGGACCCTTGAATGAAAAGCTTCACATACAGCTGGATAATAGTTCGCTGCTGCTGTTCCTGACGTACATAATAATGCTACTGGGCGTTTTTTTGCTTTCGCAATACCGAGCGCGAAAAATCCTGCTGATCTTTCATCCACATGTAAATATGTGTTCATTCCTTCGTGTTGTTCCATTAGTAAAGCAATCGGCGTTGACCGTGAGCCTGGACTAATGACAACATCACATACATCTAGACGCGTCAGTTCATCCACGAACGCGCCTAAATAATATGATAATGCTTCTATATGATTGTTCATTTCATTAATTCCTCCAAAGCACCAAGCATCGGTCTAAACTTCAAACTTGTTTCTTCATATTCAAGCTGCGGGATTGAATCAATTACAATACCACAACCGGCAAATAAGGATGCTTTCTCGCCGTTTAATAATCCGCAGCGCAGCGCAACCGCAAATTCACCATTTCCTTCATCATCTATCCAGCCAATCGGTGCACCATACAACCCTCTGTCTAACAATTCAACATCACGGATCAGTTTCATCGCTTCCAAACGAGGTGTCCCGCCAAGAGCTGGTGTTGGATGTAATTCTTCTACCATTGTTAAAAGACTCGCATCGCCTTTTGCTTCTACAGGCGTATATAAGTGAATTAAGTTTTTCGTTGTTAATAAACCTGGGCTTTCCGGAATATTAACGTATTCGCAATGTTCATTTAGTACCGAGCGGATCATGTTAACAACATACCCATGTTCAGCTAAATTCTTTTCATCATGAAGAAGCGCATTACTATTTCGCTTACTTTCTTCTATAGAATGACCATGACCGATTGAACCCGCAAGACACATCGATGTAAATTTCTCATCTTCTTTGCGAATTAATCTCTCAGGCGTCGCTCCTAAGAAGCATGCTCCTTTATAATCAAAAGAAAATACGTAACAATCCGGTTGACCAATGCGAAGTGCTTCTAAAACAAGAGCAGAATCAATCGAATGATTCATCTCTACTTTTAGTTCCCTCGCCAATACAACCTTCTGCACGTTACCCTGCTTCATCTCATCTTGTACTTTTTCAATTGCTTTCATCCAGCCTTTCGGATCCACTTCTACTTTAGAAATAACAGTCAATTTCGATCCGTTTAGCGCACATTTACTCTCTCCCAAAATCTTCTCTTCTAAAGAAATCATTTCGTTAGAAAGAGTTTCTGCACAATCTGTTGCTGAAACAAATGTATTCATCGTTAACCATGCTTTTTCATTTTTTACAGTTAATAAAAATGCTGGTAGTGAAAATGTCGTATCTTTAAATTCTTTCCATAGGTCCGTTTTCTCTTTTTCTGGATCAAATGAAAAACCACCAAATAAAAGCGGACCCGTTCCAAATTCATATTCATCTCTTTGGACAAATGCATTCTCTTTTACTTTCTCCCACTCGTCGCGAGCGGTTTGAAAGCGCTTATGAGAAGAATTTGCTATAGTGAAAACAGAGCCAATTCCTGCAAATATTACATGCTGAGCCGGGTCTGCAAAATAACATCTATTTTCGAATGAAATCCTTTTTCCTGCTGCATAGAACAGAAGCGGATCCACCCAGTCTATTTGTTTTACAAAACTAACCAATGTTTTTTCGTTAGTTGCACGCTTGATAGCTGCAATAAGAACTTCTTGCAAGCCTTTTTGTTTCGTTTGAATCACAATTGTCTCCCCCCTATGGGCGAAAAATAGTCATAATTACGCTTGATTTTAAGATACACCTCAAACGAAAGGCCTGTCAACGTTTAGCATTTCTGAGAAATTCACCTTCTCTTCCTAGAAAATAAACGTTGACACTAAATGATGCTTTTTCTACACTTAGTTGTGTACAATATGTGACCAAAGGAGGATTCAACATGGAAATGAACGTCAAAACGAATTCCTCTCCTACGGCGCCAAAGCCAAGTAAGCAAACAGGCTGGCGCATCTGGTGGAGTTTACTACGTCCCCATACATTAACAGCCGCTTTCGTACCTGTTTTCATCGGAACAGCATATTCGATGCAGGTCGGAGGTATAAATCAAATACATCTTCCTCTTTTCCTTATGATGCTTCTTGCTTGTCTTCTCATTCAAGCAGCAACAAACATGTTTAATGAATACTTTGATTATAAAAGAGGACTCGATCACGAAGGTTCAGTTGGTATCGGCGGCGCTATCGTTCGCGATGGCATTCAGCCAAAAACAGTGCTTAACTTAGCATTTGGATTTTTCGGCATCGCAATACTATTAGGTGTTTATATTTGTATAAATTCTAGCTGGTGGCTTGCTGCAATCGGTCTTGTTTGTATGGCCGTTGCTTACCTTTATACAGGTGGCCCACTTCCAATTGCATATACACCATTTGGAGAGTTGACAGCCGGATTATTTATGGGTGTCATTATTATTGGGATTTCATTCTTTATTCAAACTGGAACTGTAACATCAGAAGTCATTTTACTATCTATTCCAAGCTCCATTTTAATTGGTGCCATTTTACTAGCCAATAATATTCGTGACTTGGATGGCGATAAAGAAAACGGTCGTAAAACGCTAGCAATTCTCGTTGGACGCGAGCGAGCGGTTGGTGTACTTGCTTCGATGTTCATCGTTTCCTACATTTGGACAATTGCTTTAATTATCGTGGGCATCGTATCACCATGGATGCTTATCGTATTTTTAAGTGCGCCGAAAGCATTTAAAGCGACGAAAGGCTTTATCGGCAAAAGCATTCCGATGGAAATGGTACCTGCGATGATTGCAACAGCAAAAACAAATACAATCTTCGGTTTCCTAATGGGAATCGGATTATTACTTGGATACTTTCTATAAAAGGAGCTGCTTATGCGGCTCCTTTTTCATATCTAAAATTCATCTCATAATTCCTACTCTCAACGCTCATACTATGTAAAGAAACTGAATTGTAGGAAGGTGGACGACTATGTTAACTCCACAACAAGTAGGTCAATTTAAATCCATTTTAGAAAAACAAAAACAAGAACTAGAGCAAACGATACAAACTCATGAAAATACAGATCGTGCTTCTGAACGTGACTCAGTAGGAGAACTGTCTAGCTATGACAACCATCCAGGTGATATGGCTACAGAGCTATATGAACGGGAAAAAGACTTCGGGCTTATTGAACTTTGGCATAAACAGCTTGAGGACACGAAACATGCCTTGCAAAAAATAGAAGCGGGTACGTACGGCATTTGCGAAGTGTCTGGCGAAGAGATTCCATTTGAAAGATTGGAAGCAATGCCGACTGCTACAACATGCATCCAGCACGCGACAAATAAGTTAAATATGAATACACGACCAGTTGAAGAAGAAGTGTTGTCTCCTTCTTTCCACAAGCATGATGAGGACAATTCTGTTGAGTACGATGCGGAAGATGCGTGGCAAGATGTCGCAAATTATGGAACATCTGAAACGCCGTCTGATTTAGAAAGACAAGATTCAAAAAACTATAATGGCATGTATGTAAATAGTGAAGAAAACGTAGGCTACGTGGAGGATTTTGAAAACTTTATCGGTACGGATATGTACGGGAAAAACCCACAAGTTTTCGCTACAGAAGAGCATGAAGAATATGAACAAATGCTTGATGATTTTGAAGAACGTACCTTCAAAGGTGAATTATCTTCAAATGAATCTAGTTCCAAAGAATAAAAAAAAGCATTCCGAAAATCGGAATGCTTTTTATCGCTAGCTAATTAGTTTTTTGTAACGTTAGCAGCTTGTGGTCCACGGTTACCTTCAACGATTTCGAAAGAAACTTCTTGACCTTCTTCTAAAGTTTTGAATCCGTCACCTTGGATAGCTGAGAAGTGAACGAATACATCGTCTCCACCTTCAACTTCGATGAAACCGAAACCTTTTTCGCTGTTGAACCATTTAACTTTACCTGTTTGCATGTCATGTACCTCCTAAATAAAAATGAAACTATGAATCCACATGAAAAGGTGGATATAAAGGACATGAATGTATAACAAGCTTACAGCCTTTAATTCAACGTGCTTTATTTCCGTACCACATTATGTAGCTCAATAGTGATTTCACTATATCACGCTATATCCAAAACGTCAAATGAGAACACTTTCATTCCACCATTTTTTTATAATTTTAATATAATGTTGAATTTCCATATTCATATATTATCCCGCCATTTGTGGACAGCTTGATTGGCGGGAGCTGATAATCAGTTTTGGCTGGTTCCACTTTATTTGAAAATTAACAAAACTAAAGTATTCTAATCCTATTAAATTCTGTACAATATAAGTATCTATTACATACGAGGTGAAAAAAATGAGAGCACACGAAATCGAGTATAAGTTATATGGCGATGATATGCAGTTTGTTGAAATTGAGTTAGATCCAGAAGAGAGCGTGATTGCAGAAGCTGGCGCAATGATGATGATGGAAGATTACATAGAAATGGAAACAATCTTCGGTGATGGTTCTGGCCCATCTGGAGGTTTATTCGGAAAATTAATGGGCGCTGGTAAACGTCTCGTTACAGGCGAAAGTATGTTTATGACTGTATTTACAAATACAGGTCACGGCAAGCGCCACGTCTCATTTGCTGCTCCTTATCCTGGTAAAATTATTCCTGTAGATTTAACAGAGTATCAAGGAAAAGTAGTTTGTCAAAAAGATGCCTTTCTTTGTGCCGCAAAAGGTGTTTCCATCGGAATTGAATTTACGAAAAAAATAGGAACTGGTTTCTTCGGTGGTGAAGGTTTCATCATGCAGAAACTTGAAGGTGATGGCCTTGCTTTCATGCACGCAGGTGGAACTGTATATAAACGTGAATTAAAACCTGGTGAGAAACTTCGCATTGATACAGGTTGTCTCGTTGCTATGACAAAAGACATTAACTATGATGTCGAGTTCGTTGGTAAAGTAAAAACAGCTCTATTTGGCGGCGAGGGTTTATTCTTCGCAACATTAGAAGGTCCTGGAACAGTTTGGATTCAGTCCTTAACACTTAGCCGCTTAGCAGCACGTCTTACAAGCCCAGCAGCGCAAAGTACTGGCGAAGGTAGTGTATTAGGTGGACTTGGTCGTTTATTAGATGGGAAAGAGTAAACTGTGCCCTTATGTAGGCATGGCCATCAACTAATAAAATAATAAAATTAAAACACCCTTGCTTGCAGTAATGCAGTGAAAGGGTGTTTTAATTTACGTCTACAAACGAGAAAAAGCAGTTAAAATAAAGTAATAAGGTTTACTTCAGGAAAATAAGGTATATTATATTTGTTGAATAGATTCTCTTTAGAGACAAGAAAAGTAGGTGAACAAAGTGGGAAAATATCAATTGGATTCCAAAAGTCAGGTAGCTGTGGCAAAGTTCCATGAAAAACAGAAACCTGCCAAATTTGATAAAAAGCAACAACTTGAAAAATTGCGTACGGAGTATTTGAAAAAGAAGCAAAAACAAACAGATAAATAATACGTTTTGTTTTTCAAATTTTTCTGTATATAGTGTAAACAAACACAAGAAAATAGGTAAGTTATTCATCGTTCAAATATATACAGGCTATTTTTTCAAACCTCTTACTTATGCAACTAACGCATGCGTCAGTTCATTAAGAATAACTAAAAAAGCCGATTCCTTGAGATGAAAAAGAGTAAACAGTGCCCTTATCAGGCACTGTTTTATTTTGACCTTATAATTTCCTCCACTGATTTAGATAAGCGATACAAGCTATTCCCCACCTCCAAAAGAATGAATCAAGTTCCTCACTGCATATATTAAACTATACTTTTTCTTAAGGAGGGCTTCCTTAATGCGTACTCCTTTATCCTTTGATAAAGACACTGCCATACTGTTAGCTTCTTGTTGTGAGTTAACGTATGAACAATATAAACAAAATGGCATTTTCGAAATACCAGATGGTTTTCAATATGTACAAGGGTTTCAAGGAAAGGCCATTCAAACAACAGAATGGTTCGGATTTATATTAGAATCTGAGGATACAATTATTGTTGCCTTCAGAGGCACTCAAACAGATCCAGATTGGATTATTGATTCTCTCGTCAATCAAAAACCTTATCCTTATGCTTTAAATGGCGGAAATGTCCATAACGGTTTTCTCTCTATTTATGAGTCTTGTCGTGATTCTATTATGGATATGCTCGTATCATTGCCAGCACATAAAAAACTGCTAGCTACTGGGCATAGTCTAGGTGGCGCGCTTGCCACATTACACATATTAGATGCACGTATAAATACTGCCTTCGCACAGTATGGACTTTATACATTCGCTTCTCCAAAAGTAGGAGATATCGCTTTTCGAAATTATTATAAACTACAAGTAGCTAGTAGCTTTCGTTTCGTCAACTTGTTCGATGTCGTCCCACTTCTCCCTCCCCGAAACATAAATTTTAATGATCATGATTGGGAGTATGCACACGTCCATCACAACATGACATTTACAAAAAACACAAAATCCATTACAAATAATCATTCCATTACAACATACAAAACATGTCTGACTTCTCATTTTTAACCAGTAAACAATTGGAAATAAAATATTCGTATACTATAATAATGTATGAAGTTATTTTTGGATGAGGGGACCTTACATGTTAAAATTTATCTTCGCACTTTTTCTTATTGTAATTTTTACGGTTACAGGTTTCTTTACATTTTCATACTTTGCGACAGGAGAGTATGATGGGGCAGGTATCATATATACCACTGTTCCATTTCTTTCTTAAGCAAAATAAATAAAACGAGCTTAATTTTATTAAGCTCGTTTTCAGGCTGTGGAGAAAGTCTTCTCCACAGCCTGTTTTTGTGTCTGAACCTCTTTTTATGTGTCAACACTGATAAAAAAGAGGAAAAGGAGAGATTTTTTATGATGGGTGCTTTAAAAAATCATCGTGATGAGCGTGTATCTGTTTCTGTAGAAGAGTTGGTTCCACAAGATCATTTCCTTCGTGCAATTGAAGCGACAATTAGTTTTGATTTTATTGAAGAGAAGTTACGCCCTTATTACTGTGAAAACAATGGACGCCCGTCCATTCATCCTATTGTTTTATTTAAGATGATGTTTATTGGATATTTTTACGGTATTCGTTCTGAGCGTCAATTGGAAAAGGAAATTAAAACGAATATTGCCTACCGTTGGTTTTTAGGGTTTTCTCTATCGGATACTATTCCGGATCACTCTACAATCAGTTGGAATCGTCGTACTCGTTTTATTCATACAAATATTTTCGAAGAAATTTTTGATGAGATTGTGAGACAAGCGACGGAGCACCGGATGGTAGGAGGACGTGCACTGATGACAGATTCTACACATATTAAGGCCAATGCCAATAAAAATAAATTTGTACATAAATATAAAAAAGAAAAAGCAAAGTTTTATATAGACGAGCTAGAAGCTGCGGTAATCGAAGATCGTGAGGTACATGGAAAAAAGAATTAAAACCTAGAAAGGAAAGTGATACCCCTACCAAAAAAACTCGTATAAGTACAACGGATCCAGATAGTGGATTTTTAATGAGAGATGGAAAACCAAATGGTTTTCATTTCTTGGATCATCGTACGACTGATGCGAAGTACAATATTATTACAGATACCTATGTAACGGCTGGAAATATGGCAGATTCCGAGCCGTATTTAGCACGCCTCCAAGCTCAGATTGATAAATTCGACTTCAAAGTAGAAGCTGTTGCCCTTGATGCTGGCTATTTTACAGGATATATCTGTAAGAAACTATCAGAACGGAATATATTTATGGTGATGGGGTATCGCCGATTTGGAAAACGGAATAAAGAAGTACCGAAAAGCCAATTTAAATATGTAGAAGAAATGAATGTTTTCGCTTGTCCGATGGGATGTATTCTAGAATATGTAACAACTGATCGTGAAGGATACCGTCAATACAAATCGAATCCAGAAGACTGCGCTGTTTGTCCGTTACGTGAGGTGTGCTTTTCAAAGAAACAAAAACAAAAAGTTATCACTCATCATGTGTGGGAGAAATATAAGGATATTGCTAGAAAAAACAAGCTAACAGCTACAGGGAAAAGGTTGTATAAAGTACGCTGTTCCACTATAGAGCGAAGCTTTGCAGACGCCAAAGAACTACATGGCTACCGCTATGCCCGGTTTCGAGGGCTGAAGTCTGTCCAAATGCAAGCTTATCTCACCGCAGCTTGTCAAAACATGAAAAAAATAGCCCTCCACCTGACCAAAAAGGGTCAGGTGGAGGGCTATTTTTTAAAATTCTATTATTTTATGTTGTTTTTATTCGCTAAAATCAAAAAAGATTCCAGAGTGTTGGGAACCCTAAAGGGTTTCCCAACACTCTGAAAACGAGCTTAATTTTATTAAGCTCGTTTTATTTATTAATATCCATTTTGTTGGTAAATCGATAATATATCTCCCAATATAGCAACCTCTTTAAAACTGTTTAACTGCATTACCGATACCCCAAATTTCATTACTGTACTGCAAAATCGTTCGATCGCTCGCAAAATGACCAGACTGTGCAATATTTAAAATAGACATTTCTAGCCACTTCGTTCGGTTCTCATAAGCTCTACCAACAGCTTCTTGTCTTTCAGCATACGGACCAAAATCTCGCAGAACGAAATATTCATCGTTTTGAATAACGAGAGAATCGTAAATTGCTTCAAATTCAGCTCCCGATTGTGCAAAGAAACCATTTGTTAATTGATCAACTATTTTTTTAATGTGCCTATTGTGGTGATAATAATCACTTGCACGATACCCACCATTTTGATAGTAATGAAGAACCTCTTCGGCCGTTAAACCGAAAATAAAACAGTTATCCTCACCGACCCGGTCTTTTATTTCAACGTTAGCACCGTCTAGCGTTCCGAGTGTAATCGCACCATTCATCATAAATTTCATATTACCTGTTCCCGATGCTTCTTTACTCGCCGTTGAAATTTGTTCACTTACATCCGCTGCTGGGAATATATCTTCAGCTAAAGAAACTCGATAGTTTTCTAGAAAGATAACTTTCATATATTGACTGACATACGGGTCATTATTTACTTTTCTTGCGAGTTCATTTATTAATTTAATAATTTTTTTCGCGTAATAATAGCCAGGTGATGCTTTCGCTCCAAAAATAAAAGTACGCGGATAAAATGTAAAACTAGCATCCTCTTTCAAACGGTTATACAAATATAAAATATGAAGAACATTTAATAATTGTCGTTTATAAGCATGTAATCTTTTCACTTGCACATCAAAAATAGAATTTGGATCAATGGTAATCCCCATTGTATTATGAATACGCTCCGCTAAAATCTCTTTACGCTCTTGTTTTACCTCTGCAAATTTCTCTTGGAAACTCGCATCATATTGAACTAATTGTAGCTCTTGAAGCTTAATCGGTTCTTTCTTCCACTCCGTTCCAATCGCCTCTGAAATGAGATTTGTTAACTGTGGATTTGCTTTCATAAGCCAGCGCCTATGAGCAATTCCATTCGTCTTATTATTAAACTTATCTGGATAAAATTCATAAAACAATCGCATTTCCCGCTGCTTTAATATTTCCGTATGAATTTTTGCTACACCGTTTACGCTATGGCTACCGACAATCGCTAAATGAGCCATTTTCACAAGGTCATGTGCAATAATCGCCATTGCTTCAATACGATCCCACTCATACGGATACTGTTCCCACAGTTCATGACAGAAACGTTCATTAATCTCTTCAATAATCATATAAATTCTCGGTAATAACGGTTTAAAAATGTGAATTGGCCACTTTTCGAGCGCTTCTGATAACGTCGTATGATTCGTATAAGAAATCGTCTGCGTCGTTATGTGCCAAGCTTCTTCCCATGCTAACTTTTCTTCGTCTAGTAAAATACGCATCAGTTCCGGAATTGCTAAAACCGGATGTGTATCGTTAATGTGGATCGCAATTTTTTCATGTAGTTGACGAAGGTCACCATATCTTTCTCTATGCATTCGAACGATATTTTGCAAACTTGCTGATACGAGGAAATACTGTTGTTTTAAACGAAGTATTTTTCCCTCATCATGCGTATCATCTGGATATAAAAACTCCGATACAGCCTCTGTTTCACGCTTATATTTCAAAATATCTTTGCAGTTTTGCGGGAAAGGAACTGGTTCAGCATTCCAAAGTCTAAGTGTATTTACAGTACTCGTCTCATAGCCAACTACCGGCACATCATATGGCACGGCCATAATGACTTCTGCATTTGTATGCCTAAACTCTAAACGCCCGTCAATTTCTAGCGGTTCAACACTGCCGAAATAACTTACTTCTACAGCTTGATCATACCTTCTTACTTCCCATACGTTTTCATGAAGAAGCCACTGTTCTGGAAATTCAACTTGATAACCATCAACAATTTTCTGATCAAACAAACCATGTTTATAACGAATTCCACAGCCGTGTCCTGGTAAGTTTAAAGATGCGAGTGAATCGAGAAAACAGGCTGCTAAGCGTCCAAGCCCACCATTACCAAGGCCTGCATCTGCTTCCACTTCTTCTAACTCTTGTAACGAAATCCCTAGTTCAGATAACCCCTGCTCGCATACATCTCGAATACCTAAATTCAAGATGTTACTTCCAAGCAAACGTCCAAGCAAAAACTCAATAGACAAGTAATACATTTGCTTTTGCTCTCCGGATCGATAACTCTCGTTCGTTGCAATCCATTGACTATTCATATACTCACGTACCATATGGCCGAGTGTATTATATTGATCACGAGTTGTAGAATCTTTAAAACTTTTACCATACATCGTCTCTAACTTTTCTAGAAAAGTTGATTTAAAACTTTCAACATGAGTAAACATTTTTTCACCACCTACATGTTATTCCATGAGACTTTTATACAATTCCTTATAAGCAAGAGCCGATTGCTCCCAGCTATAATCTTCAGTCATCGCTTGTTTTACAAGCTGCTCCCACACTGGTTTATCATGATAGAATTCAATTGCACGATGAATCGTATGCAGCATGTCATGTGCATTAAAATTCGTGAAACTGAAACCATTTCCTTCTCCAGTTTCTTCATCATAAGAATGTACCGTGTCGTTTAACCCACCTGTTTCTCTTACAATTGGAATCGTACCGTATGCTAATGCGATAAGTTGTCCAAGTCCACACGGTTCAAACAGCGATGGCATTAAAAACAAATCGCTTCCCGCATACACTTGGTGAGCTAATTCTTCATTAAATCCGATATAAACTTTTACCTTCTCCGGATACTCATATGCCATCCACTCAAAGAATTGCTCATATTCCGAATCACCTGAACCTAAAATAATACATTGTACATCTTCTTCCATTATTTCGCGGAATACAGTACGTACTAAATCAAGACCTTTTTGCTTCGTTAATCTCGTTACCATTGAAATAATGGGTGTATCCTCTTTTTCTGGCAAACCAAAATAACGCTGCAAGGCGCGTTTATTTTCACTCTTTTCATATAATGAATCTGCATCATACTGGGCCTTAATATACGAATCCGTTTCTGGATTATATACGCTCGTATCAATACCATTTACAATGCCGCTAAGCTTATCATTATATTTTCGCAGTAATCCATCTAACTTCTCACCGAAAAATTCATATTGAATTTCTTCCTTATACGTCGGGCTCACCGCTGTAATTTGATCCGAAGCAATAATACCGCCTTTCATAAAGTTTACGTTTCCATAAAACTCTAGCTGCTCACTATGAAAATATTCATCACCAAGCTCTAACAAGTCGTACATCACTTCAGGAGGAAATACTCCTTGGAACTGCAAGTTATGAATTGTATATACCGTTTTAATACGCTCATATAACGGGTTATCTTGATACTTTTCACGAAGTAAGAAATTAACCATAGCCGTATGCCAATCGTGGCTATGAAGAACATCCACTTCAAAATCAAGGTGCGGAATACACTCTAACACCACTTTTGAGAAATAAGAAAAACGCTCTCCGTCATCGTAATGACCATACAGAGAATCTCTCTTAAAATAATATTCATTATCTATTAAGTAATACGTAATTCCGTCTTGCTCACCTTTTAAAATTCCACAATATTGATTTCTCCACCCAAGAGGGACGTTAATTACTTTATGTAACGTACATCCATCTCTTAACTTTTGCGGAATGAGACTATAATTCGGAAGTATAATACGAACGTCCACTCCTAATTTTTTTAGCTCTTTTGGGAGCGCACCCGCTACATCAGCTAATCCTCCCGATTTCACAAACGGTACACATTCTGATACTGCAAATAAAATATTCACTTGTTGTCCCACTGCGCGAAAAGTTTTTATTACTCCTCTTGCAGCTTCCTCCCTTCGAGTTTTCATTTAAATTAAAACTTTAATCAGTGGAGGAAAAAGCCCCCACTGATTCTTTAGGAATAACTATTAATCGTACTGTTTTGTACGCTTCCTTTTTCTACAACATACGGCTCATCGGCGCTTCCTTTTAATACGACACCGTCGCCAATTTTCACGTCTTTATCAATAATAACACCGTCTATTATACAGTTATCTCCAATTTGGCTCTTTTGCATAATAATACTGTTACGAATAATTGAACCTTTTCCAATTTTAACCGAACGGGAAACAACACTGTTTTCGACTTCCCCTTCAATAATACTGCCATTTGCAATCATTGTATTTTTCACGACTGCACCCTTTAAATAACGAGTTGGTGGCTCATCTTTTACTTTCGTAAAGATCGGTGCTTCTTTCTTAAATAATTGCTTCCAAATAGCAGGTTGCAAAATTTCTAAGCTATGTTTATAGTAACTTTCAATCGAGTCAATAATTGCTACATATCCAGTATGTTCATATGTAGCAATGTGTAATGATTTCCCGCGCTTTTCTCTCACTACATCAAATAAACTGTATTGTTCCACACCTTTATATGACTCAAATAAGTCTAACAATAATTGTTTCTTTAACACGTATGTTTGAAGCGAAACCCCTTCATGGCAAACTTCTGTAATATCAGCTGCCGTATGTATATGTCGCTCTAACACCGCTTGAAAATTTAATGCTGTTACGAGATGGCTATTCGTAATAACAACGTACTCTTCTCTGCTTCTTAGAAAATAATCAATATGTCTTCTAAAGTGTGCAAAAGACCCAAATTCATCTTGGTCACATTGGCAGTTTGGCGGGAATAAAAATAGTCCGTCTCGTTTTCTATCTAAATCCCACTGTTTTCCTGAACCAACATGGTCCATTAACGAACGATTTTTATGGCTTGTAAAAACTGCCACACTATGAATACTAGAATTCACCATATTTGAAAGCATGAAATCAATGAGTCGATAACGGCCCCCAAACGGTAACGCCGCTAGTGAACGATGCCCTGTTACTTTCTTTAAGGAAGGAAAACTTCCCGTTGCATTAATAATTCCTAACATTTTTTCTCCCATTCATTTCATCCCCCTTTTCTATTTCCCTTCAGCAATTAATACTACATCGTCAACATTCTTTTCTGGACGAATGATTGTTCCATCTTCGATAACCATTTCTGATCCAACAATCGCTCTTTCAATCACAACATTTTTACCAATCTTAGCCCCTGGCATAACGACAGAATCAATCACCATACTTCCTTCTTCCACCGTCACTCCTTGGAATAACACAGAATGCTTCACGTCCCCTTCAATGACGCATCCTTCGTTAATAAGCGATTCTTCTACTTTCGCCTTTTCAGCAATATATTGAGGCGGTTCGTTTGGATTGACAGAGTAAATACGCCAATTACGATCGTTTAAATTCAGTGATGTTTCATCGCGAAGCAAATCCATATTCGCTTCCCATAAGCTCTTCACCGTTCCAACATCTTTCCAATATCCTTCAAACGGATACGCCATTAACTTCTTCCCTTCATCCAATAAAAGCGGAAGTACGTCTTTTCCGAAATCGTTACTAGATTCAGGGTTTCTTGCATCCATCTCTAAATACTCTTTCAAAATTGACCAATTAAAAATATAGATTCCCATTGATGCAAGATTACTTCTTGGAAATTGTGGTTTCTCTTCAAACTCAACAATCTCCATTTCTTCATTTGTATTCATAATGCCAAAGCGACTCGCTTCATCCCAAGGTACTTCAATAACAGAAATGGATACGTCCGATTCTTTCTCAATATGGTAATCTAGCATCTTACTGTAATCCATTTTATAAATATGGTCGCCTGATAAAATAAGAACATACTCTGGTTCATATTGACTTAAATAGTTTAAGTTTTGATAAATGGCACTTGCCGTACCTGTGTACCACTTCACACCTGAAGACTCCGCATAAGGAGGTAATACTGTGACTCCACCGCTTACTCGGTCTAAATCCCATGCATTGCCGATTCCGATATAATTATGAAGTTCTAGTGGTTGATATTGCGTTAAAATCCCAACCGTTTCAATACCAGAATTTGCGCAGTTACTTAGCGTAAAATCAATAATGCGATATTTACCACCAAATGGAACAGCTGGCTTGGCTAAATTTTTTGTTAATGCACTTAATCGACTACCTTTTCCCCCTGCTAGTAACATTGCTACGCACTTTTGTTTTTGAGCCATCTTGTTTTTTGCTCCCCTTTCTCGTCTTCACTGGTCGTAATATGGATACGCCAAATGGTGGAATTGTAATCTCTACATGTGCTGCTTGATTATGGTACAGTTCTAGAATCGTCTTAAGACGTTTCTTATTCACTTGCCCCGAACCGCCATATTGCTGTGCATCACTGTTTAAAATCTCGTTATAATACTCGAAATCTGGTACACCTACTTTATAGTTTTCATATGTAGCTTTCGTAAAATTACATACGATAACTAACGCATCCTCTTGTTTATCCCCTTGGCGGATAAACGAGAAAATACTTTGCTCGTTATTATTAGCATCAATCCACTGAAAACCTTCAGGCGAATGATCCAGCTGCCAAAGTGGTTTTGAGCGCTTATACAATGCTATGAGCTCTTTAAAGTAATCATGCATATAACGATGCATTTCAAAATCATGTAAATTCCAATCTAAATCTTCAAGGTCTTTCCACTCATCAAACTGTCCGAATTCCCCTCCCATGAAAAGTAATTTCTTTCCTGGGTGAGTAAAGAAATATCCATATAATAAACGAAGCTGAGCAAACTTATCCCAGTAATCACCTGGCATTTTATTTAATAACGACTTTTTCCCATGAACGACTTCATCATGAGAAAGCGGTAATATGAAGTTTTCAGAGTACGCATATAGCAAAGAAAACGTCATTTTCTCATGAATGTGTTTCCTATATTCAGGCGCACACTCCATATATTTCAGCACGTCATTCATCCAGCCCATGTTCCATTTGTAATTGAATCCAAGCCCACCTTCATACGTTGGAGTTGTTACAAGTGGCCAAGCTGTTGAATCTTCTGCCGTCATAAGAAAATCTTCATCCTCTGCAAACACTGCTTCATTCAACTCTCTTAAAAATGAAACAGCATGCTCATTACTTTGCTCTTGTCCTTCTTTATTCCAGTACAACATGTTCGCAACTGCATCTACTCTGAAACCATCAATATGGAAATATCTCATCCAAAATAACGCATTTGAAATTAAGAAATTACGTACCTCTCTCTTTCCTAAATCAAAATTGACAGTTCCCCATACTGGATTTTCTTGTACATCTTTATCTTTATATTCATAGGTCGGTGTGCCATCAAACAAATATAAACCGTGAGCATCTTTACAAAAATGCCCCGGCACCCAATCTAAAATGACACCGATTCCATATTTATGACATTCGTCGACAAAATACATTAAATCATGCGGTGTACCAAATCTACTCGTCGCTGCATAATATCCCGTTCCTTGATATCCCCAAGAACGATCATATGGATGCTCAACAAGCGGCATAATTTCAATATGTGTAAATTGATGTTCCACCACATATGGAATGAGTTCTTCTACCATTTCCCTGTAAGAATACAGTGTTCCATCTTCTTTCTTTTTCCAAGAACCAAAATGCAATTCATAAACTGTCATCGCTTCTTTATAAATCGATTTTTTCTTTTTCTTACGAGTCCAGTTTTTATCATTCCATTCATATCCCTTTATATCAAAAACTACAGATGCCGTATTCGGTCTTACTTCTGCATATACAGCATACGGATCTGCCTTTAAAATGACGTCACCAGCCAACGTTTCAATCGCATATTTATATATTTCTCCTTCTTCAATATGCGGTATAAACAAGGACCAAATGCCTTCTTCTGTCACTTGTAGCATTTTATGTTGCTCATAATCCCACTCATTAAAATCTCCAACAACACTCATTGCTTTCGCATGAGGAGCCCACACTGTAAATCGTACCCCTTGAATCTCATCTTCCGTCACAACATGTGCGCCAAAGATGTTATAACTTTCATAGTACTTTTCTGTATGAAACTCATCTCGTTTCACTTCTTCACAATTTATTACACTCAATATGCTCACCTCACTTAGATGACAGAATTTTTTATACTTTAACTATTTCTGCGAAAAACTGCAATATCCTTGTTAATTTATAAAAAATATTCGTTTTTTTCTTAAAAACGTTAGTTTTTCTTCACATTTCCGTGTAAAATATCGAATTTTGACGAATATTCATTGAAAACGCTTTATTATCCTTCTATATTTTTATCAATTATTTTTTCTCAACCTTTATTTTATTATGTTTATCCTATTTTTCATGCTATTTTCCACTCAAAATCAAAACAAAATAATCTGTCATAAAAAAATGTTTCTCAATATTTTTTGTCACAATTTTATTGAAATGCGAAATTCATAAGCATATACTTGTTCTCAATAAAGAACATTGTTCTTTCGTAACTACAATTCATAGCGGACTACTATGTTTACTTATTTATCCTTGTTGCGAACGGTTGCTATACAAATTTAACTAGGAGGCTTTCTTATGTCATTAAAACAAAAAGTAGGAATGGGAGTTATCACCGCTTCACTTGGCTTATCCCTTACATTCGGCGGTGTATTCGCCTATTTCAGTGATTCAGAAACATCAAGTAACTCATTTCAAGCTGGAACACTAGATCTTTCTATTAATCCAAGTGTAATCGTTAATGTGAAAGATTTAAAACCAGGTGATTTTATTGAAAGGAACTTCAAGCTTGAAAATAAAGGTACATTGGATATCGCAAAAGTAGCACTTGAAACATCATATGAAGTTACAGATGCAAAGCAAAATAATGACGGTGAAGATTTAGGTGATCACATTATCGTCAAGTTTCTAGTAAATGATGGACAGCCATCTAATCCAAACGATGATCATGAGATTGTGTGGGAAACAAAACTATCACAATTAAAAACTATGAAACCTGAAGATGTCGCTACGTCCCTAGAACGTCATAACTTAATAGATGGTATTAAATCTGGTGAAACAGATTACTTACACGTCCTCTTCTCATTTGAAGATAACGACCAAGATCAAAATAAATTTCAAGGTGATTCCCTGCAGCTAAACTGGACATTCCATACTGAGCAAACGGCTGGCGTGGAGAAATAATTTTTAAAAATATAAATTACCGGAGGCCTATAAATGAAAAAGAAAAATCGTTTTGTTACCGGAATTGTAACAGCTGGCGTTTTGTTTTCAACTGCTATTCCGTTCAATGTACTTGCTGAAAGTCCTATTAACCAAATTGAATCTTCAAATGCTCATTCTATATTATCTAAGCTTTCTAAAGAACAACGCCTGGCATTACAAACGGTAGATGCCAACCCTGGTTTTACAATTTCACCAGATATTAATACGAGTAGTTCTGAGCCTGTAAATATCATCGTAGAATTTCAAACTGCTCCAGTAAAGATTAATGAATTAAAACAAAAAGAAAAAGGATTACAGTCTGCTCCTGAAAATATAAAAGCACGTATTGATCAAGAACATGAAGAATTCGAAAAAGGACTAAAACGTCTTTATCAATTCAGCCCATCAGTAAAATCAGGAAACTTCCATTCTGTACAAATTAAACGTTCTTATAAGCATGCGATAAATGGTGTTGCGATGACATTACCAGCAAATACAGTAGAAGAATTGTTACGAATTGGCGTTGTAAAACGTATTTGGAAAGATTACGAAGTGAAATTAAATTTACCAAAACAAGCTGAGCAAAAAGCGCCTCAAAAACTAACAGATAGCATCCCGCAAATTGGAGTAGATAAGTTACATAGTGAGGGCATTACCGGAAAAGGAATTAAAGTTGGTGTATTAGATACAGGTATTGATTACAATCATCCTGACTTAAAAGACGTATATAAAGGCTATCGCGCGAAACCTGGTGAGGACTCTAGCAAAGTAGACCTAAACTCAGTAAAGGGTTGGGACTTTATTAATAATGATGCAGATCCAATGGAAACTACTTACTCAGAATGGCAACAATCTGGTGCTCCTGAATTTGATAACCGTGGTTCTTCCTTCTACACAGCCCACGGCACTCACGTAGCAGGTATCGTTTCTGCCCAAAAGAAGAACCAATCTGATTCAGCAGTAAAAGGTGTTGCACCTGACATTGAACTGTATAACTATCGTGTACTCGGTCCATACGGAAGTGGAGATAGTTCAGGTATTATCGCTGCAATTGATAAATCCATTTCTGACGGTATGAACGTTATTAACTTATCGTTAGGTGATGATAGCAACAATCCACTCGATCCAACATCTATCGCTGTTAATAATGCAATGCTTTCAGGCGTTGTTACAGTCGTTGCTGCTGGTAACTCTGGACCAAATCCATCAACACTCGGATCACCAGGTGCTTCACCATTTGCAATTACGGTTGGAGCAAGTGATAGCTCTATTTCCTTACCGAAACTATCAGGTCATGCTGGACAATTACAATTTCCTAACCTAATTCTATTCGGCAAAAACTTCACTGATAAAATAGAAGATTTCAAGGGACAAACTTTACCTATTGAATATGTAGGAATTGGTACGCCTGACGAGTTTAGTAAAAAAGATGTAAAAGGAAAAATCGCTCTCGTTGCACGCGGTACACTGTCATTTGATGAAAAAATTGCTAATGCAAAACAAGCAGGTGCAAAAGCCGTTATTATTTATAACAATGTGGATGGAGAAATTCCTTTCTACGTTGGCGAAAGTACAAAATACATTCCAGCATTCCGCCTAACGAAAGAAGAAGGTGAAAAACTAAAAGCTCAAATCGAACAAGGTAGCACCTCCTTAACTCTCGATGAAATTAATTACATTCAAACAGAAGGCGATCATCTTGCAGACTTTAGCTCACGCGGTCCTGTTACAGCAAATGATGATATTAAGCCTGATATTACAGCGCCTGGTGTCGCTATCCTTTCAACAGTTCCTGAATATATTAACGACCCGCAAGAGGGTGAAAACTACGCTGTTTCCTATGAGCGTATGCAAGGAACATCTATGGCTTCTCCTCATATCGCTGGCGTTGCTGCTCTAATTTTACAAGAACACCCAGACTACTCTCCGTTCGATGTAAAAGCGTCTCTTATGAACACAGCTAATGATTTAAAAGAAAAATATTCCGTATATGAAGTTGGAGCTGGGCGAGTAGATGCTTACAACGCCGTTCGTACAGAAACAAGCTTTAAAGTATTAGATACGACACAAACTGTTGTAAATGATGAAGTAATTGAAGTACCCGAAGAAACTGGATCTATTGCATTCGGTAAGTTTTATCAAAAAGACGGTGAAGCTCTTGAACAAAAACGAAATATAAAAGTAACTAATCATAATAAACAAGAGAAAAAAGAATTTAAAACAGAAATTTCTTATACACCAGCATCGTCTACTATTAACGATGCTGTCGCAAACGGTGTAAAAATCTCTGCTCCAGAAACAATTACTCTTGATGCTGGCAAAACAGGTGAAATTGAAGCAAAAATTAATGTTCCAGCCGGTGTGAAACAAGGCCGATATGAAGGGTACATTCATATTACGAACACAAAAAATAAAGAAGAAACATATCAAATCCCATTCTCTATTCGTGTATCAGAGCCTGGTATTGAAAATGCAATACTATCAAGAAAAGCAATTTCAACTGATACATCTAAATTCAATCCATACGGTGAATCGTATGTTCACGGAGCATTCCAATTAAACAGCGAACTTGAAACGTTAGATCTTATCGTAAAAGATTCCAAAACAAATAAAGCTCTTGGCTTCATTGGAACATTAAACACGAGTGGCCTAAAAACTGATGTGTATTACTACTTAGATTCATTCTTTAATGGAAAAGTGTATCCTTTTACAAATGATCCTGCAAAACCAATCGGTAATGAGAAAATCAACTTACCAGAAGGAGACTACACAATTGAGTTTGTCGGTTATGATAAGGCTGGGAAAGCACGTGTAAAAGGTGATTATGTTGTAATTGATAATACACCACCAGAAGTGAAATTAACTGGATTAAAACCTGGTATTTACGAGTTAAATGAAGAAAATTATACAGTAGAAGATGGCAAAAAAGCACTATGGATTAAAGGAAATGTATACGATTCAAACGTTGATTACTTAAAAGGAAAAGGATTAAACATTACGCAAGAAGCGAATGGCGTTATGTACTATGACTATTCTCCATACTTGCACAAGTTTTTACCGATTAATGCAAATGGCGACTTTAAAGTTGGCGTTACACCTGACTCCTTCAGAACGGAAGGTCCAATGAACACAGGCGTATATATTTTCGATTATGCAACTGCAGGTCCTGACTATCCAAACGGGGTAAATAACTACTGGTTTATCCCGCAAGGTGCTCAATATGCAAAAACTAGTTACGATAAAAAAGAATTATATAAAAATGACGAGTTCACAGTAACACTAAACGCGAAACACGTAAAACAATTTGTTGCTGGGCAATTTAATGTAAACTTCCTAGAGAAGAACTTCAAATTTGCAAATGCGAAATTTAATCCTGCTTTTGAAAAGCTACTTTCCCAAAAAGGGGTAACCGCAAAAGTAAATGAACCGAAACTAGAGGCAGGCTCTGTTACAGTTGGCGGAGCTATCGATGACAAAAATTTTGCTGGATTAGATGGTGATTTCCCGTTCATTGATGTAACGTTCAAAGTAGAAAATGATGAGTTTTATGAAGCAAACGCTCAATTAGAATCACCAATTTTTGTTTACTGGAAACAAGGTGAATCAGAACCAAATAGAATGCGTGTACTTCAAGATCAAACATTCTCAGTTATGTCCTTAAACTCATTAATAGAAGGAAATATTAAACCTGGTGCATTCTTAAATGAACGCGGATATTTAGATGAAAAGTTCGATTATACAAAGCTTGGCGTAAAAGTATATGCGACTGATTCTTACCGTCATAAGTTTGAAGGCTCACTAGATAAATACGGATACTTCAAACTAAATGGACTTCCAGTTAATAAACGCGACTATAACTTATATGTAGAGGTGCCAGGACATTTAACAAGCCGCCTAACAACGAAACTTGGTACTGAAAAAGACGGTAAGTTGCTTGGCCAATATTATTATGCAAGACCTGACGAAAACCTTGCCGGCGATGTAAATGGTGATAAAGTAATCGATATTAAAGATGCTGAAATCATTGCTAGCAACTATGGTAAAAAAGGACTAACTGTAAAAGACGGAGATCTTAATAAAGATGGTATTGTCGACGAAAAAGATATTCGCTTCGTTGAAAAGAACTTCTTGAAAAAAGGGCCAGATGCATCTAAATCACAAACACCTGTAGAAAAATCAAAAAGCGGTACACTGGCAGATATTTTAAAGAAATTAGGATTAACGCCTAAAAAATAATAAAGTGAAACTTTAATCAATTGAGGTTTTACTGCCCGGCAAATAGCGGAATAATAAAGAGCACTCTACGTAAAATAGAGTGCTCTTTCAGGCTGTGGAGAAAGTCTTCTCCACAGCCTGTTTTTGTGTCTGAACCTCTTTTTATGTGTCAACACTGATAAAAAAGAGGAAAAGGAGAGATTTTTTATGATGGGTGCTTTAAAAAATCATCGTGATGAGCGTGTATCTGTTTCTGTAGAAGAGTTGGTTCCACAAGATCATTTCCTTCGTGCAATTGAAGCGACAATTAGTTTTGATTTTATTGAAGAGAAGTTACGCCCTTATTACTGTGAAAACAATGGACGCCCGTCCATTCATCCTATTGTTTTATTTAAGATGATGTTTATTGGATATTTTTACGGTATTCGTTCTGAGCGTCAATTGGAAAAGGAAATTAAAACGAATATTGCCTACCGTTGGTTTTTAGGGTTTTCTCTATCGGATACTATTCCGGATCACTCTACAATCAGTTGGAATCGTCGTACTCGTTTTATTCATACAAATATTTTCGAAGAAATTTTTGATGAGATTGTGAGACAAGCGACGGAGCACCGGATGGTAGGAGGACGTGCACTGATGACAGATTCTACACATATTAAGGCCAATGCCAATAAAAATAAATTTGTACATAAATATAAAAAAGAAAAAGCAAAGTTTTATATAGACGAGCTAGAAGCTGCGGTAATCGAAGATCGTGAGGTACATGGAAAAAAGAATTAAAACCTAGAAAGGAAAGTGATACCCCTACCAAAAAAACTCGTATAAGTACAACGGATCCAGATAGTGGATTTTTAATGAGAGATGGAAAACCAAATGGTTTTCATTTCTTGGATCATCGTACGACTGATGCGAAGTACAATATTATTACAGATACCTATGTAACGGCTGGAAATATGGCAGATTCCGAGCCGTATTTAGCACGCCTCCAAGCTCAGATTGATAAATTCGACTTCAAAGTAGAAGCTGTTGCCCTTGATGCTGGCTATTTTACAGGATATATCTGTAAGAAACTATCAGAACGGAATATATTTATGGTGATGGGGTATCGCCGATTTGGAAAACGGAATAAAGAAGTACCGAAAAGCCAATTTAAATATGTAGAAGAAATGAATGTTTTCGCTTGTCCGATGGGATGTATTCTAGAATATGTAACAACTGATCGTGAAGGATACCGTCAATACAAATCGAATCCAGAAGACTGCGCTGTTTGTCCGTTACGTGAGGTGTGCTTTTCAAAGAAACAAAAACAAAAAGTTATCACTCATCATGTGTGGGAGAAATATAAGGATATTGCTAGAAAAAACAAGCTAACAGCTACAGGGAAAAGGTTGTATAAAGTACGCTGTTCCACTATAGAGCGAAGCTTTGCAGACGCCAAAGAACTACATGGCTACCGCTATGCCCGGTTTCGAGGGCTGAAGTCTGTCCAAATGCAAGCTTATCTCACCGCAGCTTGTCAAAACATGAAAAAAATAGCCCTCCACCTGACCAAAAAGGGTCAGGTGGAGGGCTATTTTTTAAAATTCTATTATTTTATGTTGTTTTTATTCGCTAAAATCAAAAAAGATTCCAGAGTGTTGGGAACCCTAAAGGGTTTCCCAACACTCTGAAAGAGCACTCTACGTAAAATAGAGTGCTCTTTTTCTATAAACGACCCTTATCCAGCAAAAGGGGTATATTGGGGATATACAAGGGAAACCGGAAAAGGAATTTATATTAAATTATATAAGTTCAGAGGTAAGAAGCAGTTTCCCACCTCTGAACTATTTAGCAATTATTATAGTACTGGTGCCATTGTTTCTTTTAATACTTTTACAGAATGAGCGAACTTCGCTTTTTCATCTTCATTTAGCTCAAGTTCTACGATTTCACGTACACCTTCGCGGTTAATTACAGCTGGAACACCTACGTAAGCATCTTTCTCGCCGTATTGACCTTCAAGGTATGCAGATACAGTTAATACGCTGTTCTCGTTGTTTAAGATTGCTTTAGTTACACGAAGTAGTGACATACCGATTCCGTAGTAAGTTGCACCTTTACGCTCGATGATATGGTAAGCTGCATCACGTACGTTTTCGAAGATTTTGTCTAAGTCTTCTTGTTTGTACTGTTCGTTGTTAGCTAAGATTGTTTCTAATTTTTGTACACCGATAGTAGCGTGGCTCCATACTGGAAGTTCAGTGTCACCGTGTTCACCAACGATGTAAGCATGAACGTTACGTGGATCTACATCTAAGTAGTCACCTAACATGTAACGGAAACGAGCAGAGTCTAAAGTAGTACCAGAACCGATTACGCGCTCTTTCGGTAAACCAGATTCTTTCCAAGTTACGTAAGTTAAAATATCAACTGGGTTAGTTGCGATTAAGAAGATTCCATCGAATCCGCTATCCATAATGCCTCGAACGATTTGTTTAAAGATCTTTGTATTTTTCTCAACTAAGTCTAAACGAGTTTCACCTGGCTTTTGTGGTAACCCAGCAGTGATAACAACTAAATCTGCATCTTTACAATCTGCATAGCTACCGCTCCAAACTTTTGTTGGTGATGGAGAGAATGGTACCGCATGGCTTAAGTCCATTGCTTCCCCTTCTGCTTTTGCTTCATTAACATCTACTAATACGAATTCTTCAGCTACACCTTGGTTGATCATTGAGTAAGCGTAACTACAACCTACAGCTCCTGTTCCTACTAATACTACACGATTGATACCTTTTTTCATGGTAATTTCCCCTCTCTATTGTTCACGTATATTTTTTTATGATTGTTTAAGTAATTAATTAAAATACTAATTTAATGTTGTTTAACTTCTTTACATTCATATTGTAGCACGTATTATTGTGAATTACTTCACAAATTATGACCTATTTGTGAACTTTTTCACATAGAGTGTAAAGTTATTGGAATAGGTGTGGAATCCATTTCAATGGAGGCGTTTTCTTTAGATTGTGAAAGGGATTTTCTTGTGGTTTTTGTCGGTAAGTGAAATTATACCAGCGATTTTTAGAATATATCGACCGTAACTCCAAATATATCAGCGATTATTAAAATTTATCGATCGTAACTCAAATTATATCAGCGATTTTTGCAATATATCGACTTACCGACAAAACTCGACAATACTGACAACATAAAAAAGCTGTCTTCAGTAGATCACAGCTATTGAGAGAAAGCAGCTTCTTCTATATATTATTTATTTTCCACAGTAGCTCCCAGATGCATTTTCATCGGTTTCTCCAAGTGTAGGAGGCTACAGCCATACAGCTGGGGTAAAAGTTCAAGTTGAAGTTAATTCCTTCATATTCATACAGGTCCAAATAATTAACATGATTGTATTTACGGCTCTCTATGTACCCAACTGCAACAGCGAATACTTCATATTTCTTCTATTGCATAAAAAAGCAGACTATCCAAAGTCCATTTTTATACAACAAAAAAGAGATAGCAGATTATGCTATCTCTTTTAGTATGACCCGTACGGGATTCGAACCCGTGTTACCGCCGTGAAAGGGCGGTGTCTTAACCACTTGACCAACGGGCCAGTTCTGGCAGAGAAGAAGGGATTCGAACCCTCGCACCGCGTTCGCGATCTACTCCCTTAGCAGGGGAGCCCCTTGAGCCACTTGGGTACTTCTCTATAAATATGGCTCCGCAGGTAGGACTCGAACCTACGACCGATCGGTTAACAGCCGATAGCTCTACCACTGAGCTACTGCGGAACAATTATGGTGGGCCTAAATGGACTCGAACCATCGACCTCACGCTTATCAGGCGTGCGCTCTAACCAGCTGAGCTATAGGCCCATAATTGAAAAGCGGGTGAAGAGAATCGAACTCTCGACCAGAGCTTGGAAGGCTCTTGTTTTACCACTAAACTACACCCGCATTAAATTGTAAATGGTGAGCCATGAAGGACTCGAACCTTCGACCCTCTGATTAAAAGTCAGATGCTCTACCAACTGAGCTAATGGCTCATTTTGAAAGTGGTGCCGACTAGAGGACTTGAACCCCCAACCTACTGATTACAAGTCAGTTGCTCTACCAATTGAGCTAAGTCGGCTTGCGTTTTCAAAATGGTGGCTCGGGACGGAATCGAACCGCCGACACGAGGATTTTCAGTCCTCTGCTCTACCGACTGAGCTACCGAGCCTTTATGTAAAAATGGCGGTCCCGACCGGGGTCGAACCGGCAATCTCCTGCGTGACAGGCAGGCATGTTAACCACTACACCACGGGACCATTTGGTTGCGGGGACAGGATTTGAACCTGCGACCTTCGGGTTATGAGCCCGACGAGCTACCGTGCTGCTCCACCCCGCGATGATAAAATATTTACTTTAGAAAAAATGGAGGAGGTAGAGGGATTCGAACCCCCGCGCGACTCTCGCCGCCTGTCGGTTTTCAAGACCGATCCCTTCAGCCGAACTTGGGTATACCTCCGAGATATATACGTCTAATGGTGGACCTTGTAGGACTCGAACCTACGACCGGACGGTTATGAGCCGTCTGCTCTAACCAGCTGAGCTAAAGGTCCTTTATGGTAGCGGCGGAGGGGATCGAACCCCCGACCTCACGGGTATGAACCGTACGCTCTAGCCAGCTGAGCTACACCGCCATAAATGATATTAATATAAGTGGAGCCTAGCGGGATCGAACCGCTGACCTCCTGCGTGCAAGGCAGGCGCTCTCCCAGCTGAGCTAAGGCCCCATGTTTTTTAGGAATATCGGGAAGACAGGATTTGAACCTGCGACCCCCTGGTCCCAAACCAGGTGCTCTACCAAGCTGAGCCACTTCCCGTTAATAAAAGCGCGCCCGAGAGGAGTCGAACCCCTAACCTCTTGATCCGTAGTCAAACGCTCTATCCAATTGAGCTACGGGCGCATATGGTGCCGAGGGCGGGGGTCGAACCCGCACGGTGGTCACCCACCGCAGGATTTTAAGTCCTGTGCGTCTGCCTGTTCCGCCACCCCGGCATGTCATATTGAAAATTGGAGCGGAAGACGGGATTCGAACCCGCGACCCCAACCTTGGCAAGGTTGTATTCTACCACTGAACTACTTCCGCAAGACATGTATGAGTTATTTAATTAAAAGTGCGGGTGAAGGGAGTCGAACCCCCACGCCAAAGGCGCCAAATCCTAAGTCTGGTGCGTCTGCCAATTCCGCCACACCCGCATATTAATTTATTTAAGAAAAATGGGGCGACTGATGGGAATCGAACCCACGAATGCCGGAGCCACAATCCGGTGCGTTAACCACTTCGCCACAACCGCCATGATTTCTGGTGCCGACTAGAGGACTTGAACCCCCAACCTACTGATTACAAGTCAGTTGCTCTACCAATTGAGCTAAGTCGGCTAAATGGTGGAGGATGACGGGATCGAACCGCCGACCCCCTGCTTGTAAGGCAGGTGCTCTCCCAGCTGAGCTAATCCTCCATTTGCCTGGCAACGTCCTACTCTCACAGGGACAAGGTCCCAACTACCATCGGCGCTAGAGAGCTTAACTTCCGTGTTCGGTATGGGAACGGGTGTGACCTCTCTGCCATCATTACCAGACTGTATTCATTTAAGACAAGAATATAAAAAACTCATTTACTTTCGAAAGTCAACAAGTTTTTTATATTCTTTCAAAACTAGATAACATTGCTACATATTATATGGTTAAGTCCTCGATCTATTAGTATTCGTCAGCTCCACATGTCACCATGCTTCCACCTCGAACCTATCAACCTGATCATCTTTCAGGGATCTTACTAGCTTACGCTATGGGAAATCTCATCTTGAGGGGGGCTTCATGCTTAGATGCTTTCAGCACTTATCCCTTCCGCACATAGCTACCCAGCTATGCCCTTGGCAGAACAACTGGTACACCAGCGGTGCGTCCATCCCGGTCCTCTCGTACTAAGGACAGCTCCTCTCAAATTTCCTACGCCCACGACGGATAGGGACCGAACTGTCTCACGACGTTCTGAACCCAGCTCGCGTACCGCTTTAATGGGCGAACAGCCCAACCCTTGGGACCGACTACAGCCCCAGGATGCGATGAGCCGACATCGAGGTGCCAAACCTCCCCGTCGATGTGGACTCTTGGGGGAGATAAGCCTGTTATCCCCGGGGTAGCTTTTATCCGTTGAGCGATGGCCCTTCCATGCGGAACCACCGGATCACTAAGCCCGACTTTCGTCCCTGCTCGACTTGTAGGTCTCGCAGTCAAGCTCCCTTATGCCTTTGCACTCTACGAATGATTTCCAACCATTCTGAGGGAACCTTTGGGCGCCTCCGTTACACTTTAGGAGGCGACCGCCCCAGTCAAACTGCCCACCTGACACTGTCTCCCGGGTCGATAAGACCCGTAGGTTAGAATTTCAATACAGTCAGGGCGGTATCCCACCAGCGCCTCCACCGAAGCTAGCGCTCCGGTTTCAATGGCTCCCGCCTATCCTGTACAAACTGTACCAAAATTCAATATCAGGCTACAGTAAAGCTCCACGGGGTCTTTCCGTCCTGTCGCGGGTAACCTGCATCTTCACAGGTACTATAATTTCACCGAGTCTCTGGTTGAGACAGTGCCCAAATCGTTACACCTTTCGTGCGGGTCGGAACTTACCCGACAAGGAATTTCGCTACCTTAGGACCGTTATAGTTACGGCCGCCGTTTACTGGGGCTTCAGTTCAGAGCTTCGCTTACGCTAACCCCTCTCCTTAACCTTCCAGCACCGGGCAGGTGTCACCCCCTATACTTCGCCTTACGGCTTCGCAGAGAGCTGTGTTTTTGCTAAACAGTCGCTTGGGCCTATTCACTGCGGCTTTCCGTTAAGAAAGCACCCCTTCTCCCGAAGTTACGGGGTCATTTTGCCGAGTTCCTTAACCAGAGTTCTCTCGCACACCTTAGGATTCTCTCCTCGCCTACCTGTGTCGGTTTGCGGTACAGGCACCTTTTATCTCGCTAGAAGCTTTTCTTGGCAGCGGGGAATCAAAGACTTCGCTCCATAAGGAGCTTCCCCATCACAGCTCAGCCTTTACGATAAGCGGATTTGCCTACTTATCAGCCTAACTGCTTGGACGTGCACAACCAATCGCACGCTTCTTCTATCCTTCTGCGTCCCTCCATTGCTCAAACGATAAAGAGGTGGTACAGGAATATCAACCTGTTGTCCATCGCCTACGCCTGTCGGCCTCGGCTTAGGTCCTGACTAACCCTGAGCGGACGAGCCTTCCTCAGGAAACCTTAGGCATTCGGTGGACGGGATTCTCACCCGTCTTTCGCTACTCATACCGGCATTCTCACTTCTAAGCACTCCACCAGTCCTTCCGGTCTGACTTCACTGTCCTTAGAACGCTCCCCTACCACTGATACCATTGGTATCAATCCGCAGCTTCGGTGGTGTATTTAGCCCCGGTACATTTTCGGCGCAGAGTCACTCGACTAGTGAGCTATTACGCACTCTTTAAATGGTGGCTGCTTCTAAGCCAACATCCTAGTTGTCTAAGCAACTCCACATCCTTTTCCACTTAATACACACTTTGGGACCTTAGCTGGCGGTCTGGGCTGTTTCCCTTTTGACTACGGATCTTATCACTCGCAGTCTGACTCCTAAGGATAAGTCATTGGCATTCGGAGTTTGACTGAATTCGGTAATCCGATGAGGACCCCTAGTCCAATCAGTGCTCTACCTCCAAGACTCTTACACTTAAGGCTAGCCCTAAAGCTATTTCGGGGAGAACCAGCTATCTCCAGGTTCGATTGGAATTTCTCCGCTACCCACACCTCATCCCCGCACTTTTCAACGTGCGTGGGTTCGGGCCTCCATTCAGTGTTACCTGAACTTCACCCTGGACATGGGTAGATCACCTGGTTTCGGGTCTACGACCACGTACTAAACGCCCTATTCAGACTCGCTTTCGCTGCGGCTCCGCCTCTTCAGCTTAACCTCGCACGGGATCGTAACTCGCCGGTTCATTCTACAAAAGGCACGCCATCACCCGTTAACGGGCTCTGACTATTTGTAGGCACACGGTTTCAGGAT